>CAWGMA010000002.1:0-725716 GCA_963823555.1 Candidatus Eiseniibacteriota bacterium
CTGCTGATTTACTACAACATGAGCGGCCGCGGCGCCGATATTAACTGGTGGACCGTTAACCAGGAGGCCATACGTCGAGCCCTCCCAGAGTCCGCTCCGTGCGCGAAGTGCGGGGCCCTACTCACGAGGCCTTCGCTGGCTTGGTCTGTCCACGCGTGTCCTCGCTGCCATCATCAGCAGGTCTTTGCTGAGGCCGAGTATAAACGTGCGCTAGCTCGAGAGATTCGGTCCGTCCTGAGGCGCGACCGTGTTAGACGCAAGCATTTCAGGTCGATGCTGCCAGAGATCGGTAATACCTGATAGGCGTATTGGACGACAGATGAGCCTACTGGTAAAAGGGATTTGGCGGCGCAGCCTGCAAGATACCAGGTGTGAGAATTTTTCCGCCTACCGGCTGGCTAACACGGGAATGCAGCCGTCGAGCGACGCACGTTGTTTTCGGGCGTCAGGCAAGAATAGTTCGCGCCGCTCGCGGCTGATTCCCAATCCGTTATGCCGTCAGAGTGCGCGCTCACGGCGAGAGCAGGAGGGTTGGCACCGGTGCCCCAGGGACACAGAAAGGAGGAGTTGCAGAACACCCATGGACTGCGGCGACGACAAGGCTTTCAGGTCGCAGCGCAAGCACCCGATGTCTCGCCGTTGTCCAAGATCCCGAGAAGCAGTGATTCACGACGGACAACAAGGCAAGACGGAAAGGAGACGCTGTGATGAAATGGTTCATGCCGCTGGCGCTAATCGTGATCCTGAGTCAACATTCGGCTTCAGCGCTGGCCCAGGGATTCGAGTTGATCTACTCATATCCTGCAGATGGCTCGGCTGTTTATCTTGATAGTTACATGATCGCACGAGAAGATCGTGTTGATTTCGATGGCGACGGGAATCCAGACATCTTCACACAGGATGGTGCGGTGATGGAGATTGTCACCGTCGACGACCCTTCGCACATCCCAGTTGTTCTGTGGTCGTACACTTTGGAAGGACCATTCGACGGTTTCGGATCGGAGGGCGCGGTCAACGTCACTCCTCATCCAGGGAAGGAGGTGATCGTGGATTGGTGGAGCTATTCTGGCGAAAGCAGCGTGCTCGTTCTGTCCAGCACTGGCGAAGTAATATGGAGCTTCCCCGATCGGTACATTCAAGACTTCGCTGATTTCGACGGCGACGGCCTTGATGAGTTGCTTCTCCAGGGGGCGGTAGCCGAGATATGGGATTACACGTCGACTGCTTCTTCCGTAAGTCAGCCCGACTCCAGTCGGCCCATGCGGCTGGCAGCTAACCCAAATCCATTCACCGCAGCCACGGAGATTCGATTCGCGACCACCTTTCCCGGAACAGTCATCCTCGAGATCTTCGACTCTGCCGGACGCTTGATGTCCAGCAAGGACCTAGGCGCGCAGCAACCCGGCGCGCACACGGTAGTTTGGAACGGCTTGGATGACCGAGGGCGATCAGTTGCGGCAGGGGTCTATCACTACAGATTGCGCTCCGGTGACTGGACATCTTCGCGGAAAGTGGTTCTATTGCGATAAGCGTGCCGAGTTGCGTTGGACTTCGCAGAAATGGAGTCCTCACGAGGTGCGGGTGTTGCGGAGCGGCAGTCTCAAGATGGGCATAACAAGGGCGTGCACCTGACAGCCGCTTCGCGTCTGCAGGTGACGCCCGGCGTTAGGTGGCCACCAAACGAGCCGAACGGCGAACGCGTGGTGGGTCGTCAACCAGCAACGGAGGTCCGACAATGAAGAACCTGTTACGTTCGGCCCTTAGCGGGCTAACCCTTCTCGGCTTGACTGTATCGACTGCCAGTGCGGGGTATGTGCTGGAATTCCAGACAGCTCCGGGGTTCGAAGTTCTGTTCATCCCAGACTTCCACGACTTCTTCGACTTTGATCGCTGGGATCTGGAAGGCGATGGAGTCGCGGAGATCGTTGTGGCGCATGCCGGCGACGACTTCCTAGTCATCTACGATGGTACTTCCAACGCGATCAAGTGGGCTTTTGACCGTTCCACCTTGGTGCCCCGCGATCAATTTCGCGGATTCTATGACGTTGACGGCGATGGTGTAAGGGAGGCGCTATTCGCTTCCAGTGATTCTCTCGGTCTTGTGCTCATAGATGTCGGCACGAGCACCGTCGAGTTCTCGCTCCCACCCGGGTATACGCTCAAAGCCGTGTACAACACGGACTCCGACAACTCCCAAGAACTTCTTGTTGAGGTGAGCAATCGAGTTGAGCTGTGGGGTAATGGCCCGCCGGTCACAGCCGTGGAGCCGGCGTTGGATCAGAGGCGTCACTTCATGCTGGCAAACACACCGAACCCATTCGCCACATTGACGGAAATAGCATACACACTCCACGATGGCGGACGTGTTGACCTGAGCATCTACGACGTAGCCGGGCGGATGGTGCGGGGGCTCGTTGATTCCCAGCAAGGGGCTGGTCGTCATGTAATCCAATGGGACGGACGAGACGCAGGAGGACGGCGCGTGGCATCAGGCACGTATTTCTGTCGAATCAGGCAGTCGGGGAGGCAGCTCTCGGAGAAGGTGTTGGTGCTCCGATAGCGGCCACGGACCTGCACCCCAAAAGTTGGACAGCCTGGACCCCCGATTACTGTGACTACTCCTCGCCTCGATGGCGCCGGACGTAGGCGATCGGCGTCAAGTTGCCGATCGAGGAGTGCCGACGCTTGGAATTGTAGTGATGCATTCTCCTGCCTGCAAGCGTGACGAGTTGCTCGGGACTGGTCGCTTCTGCGAACAGCTCCCGGTTCTCGGTCTTGAATCGCCCGTTGAAGGACTCCATCTCGGCGTTGTCGCGAGCGCCGCGCAGCGCGTACGACAGCCGCACCCGATCTTCGATCAGCAACCGCCGGACCCAGACGTCGCTCGTGTACACGGAGTCCCGGTCGTGGTGCACGATGATGCCCGCGATCGCGACACCCAGCCCACGCAGCGTACGACGAGCGCGGTTCCAGGCCTGCAGCGCGAGCGCTCGGTTGCGGCTGCGCCCCGTGGAGTGTCCCACAGCCAGCTTCGACCGGCTGTCCAGGATCGCCATGAGCCAGCCCTTGCCGCCGCCGTACACAAGCTCCGTGAAATCGGTCACGAGCACCTCGAACATCCCCGGCTCGTGATCGAGCGCCAGCAGCAGATTGGCGCGGTCGCCAGCGGCCGTGATCGCACCGCGAACCGCGCTCGTCCGCGGCGCCCGGGGCCGGCGGAGTGTCGCAAGCCCCCAGATTCGAGCCAGTTTCTGCACCACCTTGTGATTGACCGGGTACCCAACGCGCTCGCAGAGTTCGGCTGTCGACCGCCGGTACCCGTACTCCGGGAACGCCGAGGCGATCCGCAGCAGCGGTGCTTTCAGGGACGCGTGCTTTTCCTCGTACTGGAGCCGGCGTGCCTGGTAGTACCACGTCGATCGCGACAGATCCACGACCGACAGTGCGACACCCAGGTCCACGGACCGCTGGGCGTCGCGCACCAGTGCGGCCTTCTGCGATGGACTCATCCGGTCCGTCCCAAGAAGTTTTTTAAAAGAGCCAGCTCCACTTCCTTGCGCTCCAGAAGCTGCTCGAGCTCGGCGATCTGCTTCGCATGCTGCTCTGCCGGCGAACTGCTCTCGAACAGCTCGTGCCCGCGCCGTAGCACGGTCTCCTTCCACAGCGCCAGCGAATTGGGGTGCACCTGGTATGCGCGAGCGATCTCCGCGGCGGGCCGCTTGCCTTGGAGCAAATCGAGTACGGCCTTGAACTTCGCCTGGGACGTGAATTTCCGCCTGCCTCGTGGCATCGATCAACCTCCGGGTATGCCGGGTCACCCCTACGATGACCCGAACGCCTTCCGGGGGTCAATCCACACTCAGGCTATGTCCAAAAAACGGGGTTCATATCCCACCTAACCACGGCATGCAGCGGACGGCGCTGTGCGCCGCCGCTGATGCCGGGCGTTAGGCTTGAAAAGAGGAAAACTATGGGATGGCTAAACAAGTTCTTTGGGAAAGAAGCCGCTCCTCAAGGGTCAAAAGCGGCAAACAATGTGTCTTTTGTCATACTCCAGGACGCTGTCGCGTTTATGACAGAAGCAACGAACTGGATTCGAGCCCAAAACACGCCTTCGGGTACTCTCATGTGGTTCGTTCTTCCTTCCGAGAAAAATCAGTGTTATCAGCCTTGCTTCGGCGTTCTTGCCGATCCCGCCCTTTTTAGCAAGCTCGACCGTGCAAAATCATTCGATATGGCGTTAGGTCCAACGGATTCGCCTTCAACATTCCAATGGGAAATTGTGGTCGCAGATCCTGACAAACCCGGGAAATCGTTTAGTTTGGTCACGGTTCCACTCCGCATAGATGAGACTTCGCTGGCCAAACTGCAATTTCTATCAGAACAGGTGCGAGTGCATTACCTTTTTTACGCTTCTAAGGAATCCTCGAATTTTGTATGGATGGAAATGCGCCCGGAATTCAACGAGCAGCTTCATGCCGTTTACTCTTCGCTAAAAACCAAGCCACACGAGGCGGGAGATGTATCAGACAAAGGCTTGGCTAAGAATACACAAGTTGGCACACTACGACTTGGTGAAGCATCTATCGAATTGGCGGATGGCACCGTCATCGCGCTAACCGACATTAAGGAAATCTCTGCTCCTGAAATTGTAATAGGCCAATCCAACCATCCTCTTACCAGCGCCATCAATTCAGAACTGAAGGAAGGTCATGGCGTTGTATACCTCCTGTATATTACAAAGGATGGGGCCTCAACCAAGATCATTCCTACGGTGGATCGCTCAGCCGCTGTCGCGCTGGTCAAGCGAATAAAGGATGCCAAAGCCGCAGCCAATAGGCAGACGTCAGATAGAGTGATTGTGGGAGAGTGTACAAAGTGTCACCGTAAGCTTCGTGTTAAAGCACATGCCTTAAAGACAGAGATGGTTCTGACCTGTAAATGCGGGCAACAAAATAGAGTTCATACCACTGATGGACCAACCAAATAAGGAATATCGGGACAAAAAGTTGACCGTTAGCTGAAGCGCACATGCTCAACATCAAACAAATCATGAAAGTAGGATGAACACATGAAGCTGAAGGCAATGATCATCGTAATCGCGTTCGCTGCGCTTTCACAAAGCGTCTGGGCACAGGGAACAGAGGCAGTGTTCTCCTACGACAAGGAGCGTATCACCGATGCCAAACCCTGGACCGACAAGCAGTTCCAGAATGACCCCGAGGAGTTCCAGTTCGCCATCATCGGAGACCGCACCGGTGGCGCAAACGTGCAGGGAACCTTCGAGCGTGCCATGGCGCAACTCAATCTTCTTCAACCCGAGTTCGTAATCAACGTTGGCGACATCATCGAGGGGTATACGAAGGACAAGGCCGAGTTGCACGCCCAGTGGGAAGAGGCCGAAGGTATGACGTCGATGCTTGGGCTGCCTTTCTTCTACACTCGGGGCAACCATGATGTCAGTTATCCTGAGGCCCGTGAGGTTTGGAAGGAGCGGCACGGCCCGGCTTACTATCACTTCGTCTACCGCAACACCCTGTTTATGGTTCTCGATAGCGAGGATGCCCCGCGCCTGGACCCACCTCCCGGCATGGAAGAGAACATCAAGCTATACAACAGGCTGCAAACCGAGGACCCCAAGAAAGCGAAGCAGATGCTCGCGGAGTTCATGAAGGATGAGTCGGTTGTTGCCGGCCTTACCAAGCCGGTCGAGTTTCCTGAAGAGCAGCTCGCGTGGATCAAGAAGACCCTGAAGAAAAACACCGACGTGCGGTGGACATTTGTCTTCACGCATGAGCCCTGCTGGGAAAACCCTTCCGAGAGCTTCAAGGCCGTTCAGGCCCTACTCAAGGAGAGGCGATTCACGTGGTTCGCAGGGCATTTGCATTACTACGATTATGACGATATCGATGGACGCGAATACATCACCATGGGACCTGCGGGGGCTTCCTGGCATCACGATGGACCGGGCAATGTTGATCACCTCACTTGGGTGACAGTGACTGAAAATGGCCCAGAGATTGGAAACATCGCCCTGAAGGGCATCTTCGATCGAAAGGGTCTGGATCCTAGTCTATTTGGGGCCTATGACCGCAAAGGTGCGCAGACCAACGAGCCGAAGTCGAAGCAGGACTAGTCCGAATCAGCTAACAACAGCATGCAGCGGGCGGCGCTACGCGCCGCCGCTGATGCTGGTCGTTAGCTGCGGTTAGGAGAATGAAATTGTTTGAGCTTCTTCGCGAGGTCAATCGCCGACCCGAACCATTCTCGGCATACACCGCCCCTGAACTGTGGACCGATCCTCATACATCCGAGAGAATGCTCGCCTACCACCTAGATGAAACCGTAGATGCCGCCTCGCGAAAACCCGAGTTCATGGACCGTTCTGCGCAGTGGATTGTGTCGCACTTCGGTCTAACTCCAGGAGCCAGGGTAGCAGACTTCGGATGCGGCCCCGGTCTTTATGCCCAGCGCCTCGCACGCGCAGGTGCTGTAGTCACTGGAATCGACTTCTCCCGCAATTCCCTTAGGTATGCTGGTCACAAGGCTTCTCAAGAAGGCCTCGCAATCAAGTACATCTATGCGGACTACCTCGAGTTTGAGACCGATCAGCGATTCGATCTCATCATGATGATCATGTGCGATTTCTGTGCGCTCAGCCCCAGTCAGCGCTCAGTTCTGTTGCGTAAGATCCGCTCCATGCTCGCCACAGGCGGGTCGCTTCTATTCGATATCTACTCATCACGTATGTTCGATGAGCGTGAAGAGACAGCAACATACGCACGAAATCTAATGGATGGCTTTTGGTCGTCCGCCGAGTACTTCGGGTTCCTAAATAGATTCAAGTACGAGAATGATCGGCTTGTGCTGGACAAATACACGATCGTTGAGAAGGAACGCACGCACATGATGTACAACTGGTTTCAGTGCTTCGCGCCGCAAGAACTTGAGAAGGAGCTGGCTGCCTGCGGGCTTGATGTTACGGAGTACTGGGGGGATGTCGCTGGGAGTAGGTACGATCCCAATGCGACGGAGTTGGCTGTCGTTGCGAAGGTGGGCAAAGTCCCGTAAGAACGATGGCATGCCGACGAGTTGCGCATCTAACTGCTGCATGAACCTGTCAGTCCGCCCTGTCACGACCCTGGCTCTTGAAGGTCGTCGGCCTGCATGCGACCCTCGCTTCGCCAGGGTCGCGCCAGGCCGCCCTGCAGGTTATGCAAGCGTTAGCCAGTCAGATGGGCCCTTGGCTTGGCAGCCGGCCAATGGGAGAATAGGGGCATGAGCGAACCAGCCATCGACATCAACAAACTCTCGCCGGATGAACGGCTCAAGTTGCTTGAGAAGCTGTGGGACAGCCTAGAGGACCAGGACGTACCGCTGACGGCCCGGCAGCGGGAGGAGTTGGACCGACGCCTCGACGATCTTGATCGGGACGGACCTCGTGGAATCCCATGGGATGAGGTTCTTCAGCGCCTCGAGCACGAGACTCCGTGAAGGTCGTCGTTCGGCCGGCGGCCGCCGCAGACATTGAGGAGGCGTTCCGCTGGTACCGCGAGCGGGGCCCTGCCCTTGGTGAGGCGTTCCTCGAAGCCCTGCGTTCCACAATGGAGCGGGTTCTCGAGAACCCCAGGGCGTTCCCCGTTCTCCATCGCGACACGCGCCGAATTCGGGTGAGGCGGTTCCCCTACGGACTCTTCTATCGGCTCTACAGCGACACAATTGTCGTGGTGGCATGTATGCATGGTCGTCGCGATCCACGCAGATGGCGGTCGAGGGGCTGATGGCTAACAGCAGGGTGAACCTGACGGCCCGCCCGTCAGGGGCCTTGCGTGCGCAAGGCCCGCAGCGGGTTCGGCCCGCGGGTTACCCTGAGCGTTCGGCGGCGGATGACATGCGTGTAAACGAGGTGCCGGCGTCGTGAGAGGGCAGATTTTCAAGTACTGGAATCGCGTTCGCTCCGGCTTCTGGTTTCTTCCGACGGTCATGGCCGGCGTGGCCGTTGCGTTGGCCTTCGTGAGCGTCGCCATTTCCGAGCCGGTGGCGGAGTGGTTCACGCTCAACTTTGGCTGGACGTTCACCGGTGGAGCAGAAGGGGCGAGTGCCGTGTTGGGGATCATCGCCGGATCGATGATCACCATCGCCGGTGTGGTCTTCTCGATGACGTTGGTCGCCCTGTCGCTCGCCTCGTCCCAGCTGGGACCCCGTCTGCTGCGCAGTTTCATGCGCGATTCCGCCACACAGGTGGTCCTCGGCACGTTCATCGCCACCTTCCTGTACTGCCTGCTCGTCCTCCGCACGGTCCGCCGTGAGGAGGAGGTCGCTTTCGTTCCGCACCTTTCGGTCACCCTCGGCGTTCTCCTCGCGGTGGCGAGCGTGGGGGTGTTGATCTACTTCATCCATCACGTGTCTGTTTCCATCCAGGCCAACGAGATCGCCGCACGTATCGGTAGGGAATTGATCGAGGGAATCGACCGTCTGTTCCCGGAACACGTCGGTCGGGGAGCACCACGGATCCCGACGGAGCCACCCGAGGCGGGCTTCCTTGAGGCGTTCGACCAGGAGGCTCGACCGGTCGGCGCGAACGGGGACGGTTACCTCCAGTTCATCGACGGGGAGGCCTTGGTGGCGCTGGCAGCGGAAGAGGACTTGGTCGTTCGGCTGGAGCGAAGGCCCGGGAACTACGTCGTCGCCGGTTGTCCGCTGGCGCTGGTCTTGCCAGGAAGCCGAGTGACCGAGCGGCTGGCGGAGCAGGTGCGTTCCCTCTTCGTCCTGGGCCACCAGCGGACTGCCAACCAGGACATCGAGTTCGCAGTGAACCAACTGGTGGAGATCGCGGTGCGGGCCCTCTCCCCAGGGCTGAACGACCCGTTCACGGCGATCACGTGTGTGGACCACTTGGGCTCCGCGTTGTGTCGTTTGGCGACACGAGACACGCCCTCGCCTTATCGCCATGACGTCCACAAGCAGCTTCGGATGATTGCCCCTGCCGATACGTTCCCGGACATCACGGATGCGGCATTCAACCAAATCCGACAATATGGCCGCTCCAGCGCGGCGGTGACCATCCGCCTGCTAGAAACGATCGCCGTGGTCGCGGGATTCACACATCGGCCGGAAGACCGCGCGGCGCTCTTACGGCACGCTGAAATGATCGCCCGGGGGGCTCGCGAGGGACTACCCGAAGCCGAGGACCGCCGGGCGGTGGAAGAGTGCTGCCAGAAGGTAAGCCACTTGTGCAGCGAACCCGCAGGTTCTGGCCGCTGAGACGCACGTACGCGCTGGCCGCAAACTTTGCGGGGGCATGGGTCGGATGTTGGTCTGAGCACCTTGACGGTCAGCGAAGAGGCCGCCGAACAACAGCATGCAGCGGACGGCGCTGCGCGCCGCCGCTGATGCTGAGCGTTAGACGCACTGGCACGAGGGAAGGAAAACGACCAACCACAGCACGTCGAGGGTGCAATGGCCGTCTGGCTAATCCGCGCCGGCTCGCACGGCGAGTAACGAGCTGAGGTTCATCCAGGAGAGCCGGGTTTATGTGACCTGGGACGACCTCGACGTGCACCTCGGGAACCTCGCTGAGCGGAGCGAGCTTACGAAGGCAATGACGCAGCGGTACCCCGACACAAAGCCCAAGGCGATCGCGAACTGGGTGAGCCAAGTGTGGCCGTTCGCCCATGAGATCGCCAGGTCGGACTTGGTGGTCCTCCCACTGAAGACCCAGCGCGCGATTCAGATCGGCGAAGTCACAGGGGACTATCACTTCGAGCCCGACGGGCCAAACCCCTTCTTCCACTGGCGGCCGGTGAAATGGATCGCTGAAGCCGTGCCGCGCGCACACTTCGGGAAGGACCTCCTCAACACGTTCGGCGCGTTCATGACGATCTGCCGCGTCCAGCGGAACAATGCTGAGGCGCGGCTCGCGGCCATGCGCGCGACCGGCTGGAAGCCCGAGTCTGTCGCGGCAGTTACGAAGGCCCCGGTCGCCGGCCCCGACGAAGCTGCGTCGGAGACGCGAGGACACCGACCTTGAAGAGGCCGGCGCGACCAGATCGCACAGCTGATCACCGCGCGGTTCAAGGGCCATGGACTCACGCGCTTGGTGGAGGGGATCCTCCAGGCTCAGGGTTACGTTACGTATCGCAGCCCCGAAGGCGCCGATGGCGGTGCGGAAATCCTCGCCGGGGCGGGTCCGCTGGGGTTTGGCGCTCCGCGCCTGTGCGTGGAGGTGAAATCGGAAGCTCTCCGATTGACCGGCCGACTGTGGACAAGCTACTGGCGCTGTCACCAAGTTCGGTGCACAAGAAGGCCTGTTCGTTTCCTGGGGTGGCTTCAAGACGAACGTTCAAACGGATCTCGCCGCGAGCTTCTTTCGTGTCAGGCTCTGGACGCAGAAGGAACTCCTTGAGGCACTCTTCGCGCACTACGACAATCTCGACGAGGACTTGAAGGCGGAGCTGCCGCTAAAGCGCATCTGGACCGTGGCCGCACAGGAGCAAGACTGATCGCGCGGTCGCCGGGCTCGCGCTAACAGCCGCATGCAGCGGACGGCGCTGTGCGCCGCCGCTGATGCCCCACGTTATACGCAATTCAATCGAGGGTGAGCGCATGCCGTACGTTGGCTTCCACGACCACTTTCCAGAGATCGCAAGGCGAGAAACGCGAACGGTTACCCTCCTCGCCTCGTCGCCGTTCAAGTTGCCGGCGGGGGAATATGCGCTCCTGGAGATGTATTGTGACGAGCCTGAGTGCGACTGCCGACGTGTGTTCTTCTACGTCGTCTCCTCTCGCAGCAAGTCCGCGGAAGCTGTCGTGGCCTACGGCTGGGAGCCGGCCGAGTTCTACGCGAAGTGGGCCCACGAGGACGATCCGGAGGTCGTTCACCAAGTGAAGGGCCCCATTCTCAACCTGGCGAGTCCGCAGTCCGGGCACGCTCCCGAGATCCTGCGGCTCATCGAGGAAGTCGTGCTTCAAGATCCGCAATACGTTGGGCGACTCAGGGCGCACTACGACATCTTCAGGCGCCGAATCGATGGAGACAAGAACTCCGCGGAAAGAAGTCCGAAGCGTGAAGGTGGCAGACAGTGACGTATAACTACCGGCTGAACCCGACGCCCGCGGGTTAGCCGTGCGTTAGACCGCTCAGGAAGCACGGGAGAATGAGGATCGAGTGAAGACCGGAGTCGGCAGAAACGCCCCCTGCCCTTGTGGCAGTGGGCGGAAGTTCAAGGTGTGCTGCGGCCTCGCGTCACGCGGGCGAGGTGCCGACGAGTTCGAATCGCGCGGTCAAGGCGAAGACGATTCGGCGGGTCTTCCAGACGGTGGTTTTCGGTTCGAGCCGGGGGCCTACGGCGGTCCGGGCGGTTACTTTCCGTCTGTGGCGTGTCTCAAACGAAATGGGGACGGTGATTGGAGGTACCATTTTGTCCTCGTCATCCCGGATGCGGTTCGAGAAGATGAAGATACGGCCACGCTTGATTCCGGCGAGCAGCTTCGAAGCGTTTCGAGGGCGGCCTGCTCCTGAGGCGGTCGCCTTGCGGCTGAGGGAATTCGGGTATGTCAGCGTCTCCAACTTTCGCGTCGTGGGAGAGGGTACTGAAAACGATCCAGGCTTGTTATCGGGAGTCGATGGGCAGGACTGATCGCCGTTACGCTGAGCGTTAGACGGCGCGATGAAGATCACCGAAGAGCTCGTCGCGAACACTCGCTCCTCGATTCGCGAGCACCTTGAGCTTCTGGCCGACCCGGAGGCCCAGCGTGACTACGAACGCAAGGTGCCTCTCGCTAACGTTCCCGCGGAACTCCTCTGCGGCTGGTTCGATGACTCCTATCATCCAGAGAGCCGGGCGTTCCAGGCGGCGTTCACTCCCCGAGAGCGTGATGCTCTCGCCGAGTTCAACGATCTGTTCACTGCTGCTGCGGCCGAGCTTCCTGAGCCGTTGCCGCAACTCTGCGACCTCCAGGTCCATCCCGCATGGGGTCGGGTGATTACCGGTGCAGCAGATGCACTTCACGGCCTGTCCGGGAGCGCCGTCTGACAAGCCGCTGCAGCCGACGGGCGCCGGGCGCGCGAGGGGTGGAAGCGGTAGCATGGGGGTCGCCGCTCGCGGCTGAGCGGCAATACGTTGGGCAGCCGAAGGTATGAGCCATGGACATTTGGAAGTTCTACGACATCACCCACCGTGAGCACGTGGTGTGCAATCCCATGAGCGAGGAGAAGCTGGGGCGCCTGGTTGGTCTTCTCCGGCTTCCCACGGGTGCGCACGTGGTCGACATTGCCTGCGGAAAGGGTGAGTTCCTGATTCGTCTTGCGGAAGCGTACGGCATCCGCGGAATCGGGGTAGATCTCTCGCCGATCTACACTGCCGACGCTCAGAAGCGGCTGGTGGTGCGGGCGCCCGATGCAGAGATCACCTTCAGCGAAATGGACGGTGCTGATTTCAAGCCCGACAAACCACACAGCCTATGCTTTGGCATCCTGCCTCGGCGCCAGCTGGGTGTTCGGCGGGTACGCGGCGACACTGGAGGCGCTGAAGAGCATGGTCGAGCCCGGTGGCTGGGTCGTGGTTGGGGAGCCCTACTGGCTTCGGGAACCACCAGACGCGTACCTCGAGGCATCCGGGGTTGCTCAAGGCGACTTCGGGACACACTCCGGGAACGTCGAGGCGGGAGAGCTGAGGGGGCTTGATCTGGTTCACACGTTCGTGAGCTGCCGGGACGACTGGGACGAGTACGAAGGTCTGCAATGGTACGCGACGGACGCGTACGCCCGGTTTCATCCGGACGACCAAGATCTGCCCGAGCTCCTGGAGCGAGTCGCCAAGGAGAAGGCAACATACCTTCACTGGGGGCGCGATACCCTTGGATGGGCGATCTATGTCTTCAGGCAGGGTTCACCTCGGAATTCAGGTTCGGCCGCCAGCACGTTAGACCGCGTCTAGCAAGTTCAGTAGGCGATCATATGCACCGCAACACTCTGTTCGCCGTCGTATTCGTTCTCTCGCTGCTGGCATCGGGCTGCAAGCCGTCCGGTCCGGGAGTCGAGGCGGATGTGATCTACTCCGGTGGCCCTATCGTGACCGTGAACGACGCGCAGCCCGGCGCCGAGGCCCTGGCCGTCAAGGACGGGAGGATCCTGGCCGTCGGTGCGAAGGCCGAGGTCGAGAAGTCCCACAAAGGACAGACGACGGAGATGATCGACATCGGTGGCCGGACGCTCGCGCCGGGGTTCGTCGACGGCCACATGCACGTGCTCGCCCTCGGGGCGCAGGCGGTCGGGGCCAACCTGCTCGCGCCCCCGGACGGCGAGGTCGAGTCGGTCGACGACCTGGTGACCAAGCTCCGCGAGTTCGCGAACGGCCCCGACGTCGCGCGGACCGGCTGGATCTTCGGCACCGGCTACGACGATGCCCTGCTGGGCCGGCACCCGAACCGCGACGACCTCGACAAGGTCTCGACCGAGGTCCCCGTGATCGCGATGCACATCTCGGGGCACTTCAGCGCGGTGAACAGCGCCGCTCTGCGGAAGATCGGCTACACTTCCGCGACGAAGGACCCCGAGGGCGGCGTCATCCGCCGGCGCAGGGGGAGCCGGGAGCCGCTCGGCGTCAACGAGGAGACCGCCCACTTCGCCTACCTCTTCCAGGCCCTGAGCCCGCCGAAGCCGGAGGACCAGGACTACTTCTTGCGGAAGGGCCTGGAACTCGCCAAGAGCTTCGGCCACACGACGGCCAGCGAGGGGCGGCTCATGGCACCGCAGCACGAGGACCTCGTGTCCGCGTCGGAGCGCGGCCTTCTCGACATCGACGTGATGGCGTACGTCGACTACACTGCGAAGGACGTGCTCGCGACTCCGTGGTTCGGCCGCAGCTACAAGGGGCGCTACCGCCTCGCCGGGCTCAAGATCACCCTCGACGGCTCGCCGCAGGGGCGCACGGCGTGGCGCACGATCCCTTACCTCATCCCGCCGGATGGGCAGCAGCATGGCTACCGGGGCTACCCGTCCATCCCCGACACGGCGCTCGCCGCCTCTCTCGTCGAGGAGGCGTACCAGATGGGCTGGCCGGTGCACATCCACGCGAACGGCGACGCGGCGATCGACCAGATGATCGACGCGGTCCGGCCCGCGCATCAGAAGCACGGCCCCGGCGACCGCCGGCTCACCCTGATCCATGGCCAGTTCCTGCGGAAGGACCAGATCCCGGACCTCAGGGAGCTGCAGATCTTCCCGTCGCTCTTCCCCATGCACACGTTCTACTGGGGCGACTGGTACGACCAGATCATCGGTCCAGAGCTGGCACAGCAGATCTCGCCGATGCGCTCGGCGCTGAACGCCGGGATGGTCGCAACGAGCCACACCGACGCGCCGGTCGCGCTGCCGAACCTGATGCAGGTGATGTGGGCGACCGTCAACCGCACGTCGCGCAGCGGCAAGGTGATGGGCGCCGACGAAAGGATCACGCCGATCGAGGCGCTGAAGGCGATCACGCTCTGGGGCGCCTACGAGCACTTCGAGGAGAAGTCGAAGGGCTCGCTCGAGCCTGGCAAGCTGGCCGATATGGTGATCCTCTCCGACAACCCGCTCACGATCGATCCGAAAAAGATCAACACGATCGTCGTGCTGGAGACCATCAAGGAAGGGAAGACTGTCTACAAGCGAGAGCATTGAGCCGATGCGGGCAGAACATGCGTACGTGGTCTAACAACCGTTTGCAGCGGACGGCGCTGCGCGCCGCCGCTGATGCTGAGCGTTCGGCAGTGCTTACGGTAGACTTCCTTGGAGCAAAGCAGGTACGAGAATGACGAAGAGATTTTCAGCCTCCGTTCGAAGGCGCATGTACCTGTCGGACGAGGTCGAGGGCTGCGCGAGGTGCCCACAGTGCCGCGGCCGCCTCGAGCCGGAGCACCACAGCTACTGCGTGGCGGTTCGGAGTCAAGGTTCGATGGAGATGCTCATTGTTGGCAGCAGCAGTGGGCACTTCTGCAGCCGCTGTCCGCTGGTCGTCATTGACTCGAGAGCATTTCGCGACCTCGTGAGAGACGGCAGTACAACTACGGCAAGCGAGTTTGCGGTGCTTGGAATCCTCGATCTAGCATCAGTTCCGGAGGAAAAGCGGGGCCTACCGTTCGATGAACGGTCGAACCCCCTTCCTCTTGTCGCATTCCTGGATGATGCGAGTTCGTAGGTGCTCGTAGCTCACAGAGCCTGCCGAACAACGGCATGCACCCGACGGCAGGCGGGACGGCCATCGGCGGCCCGCAGTGCCTCACGACGCCTGCCGCGGGTGATGACCCCGTTAGCTGGACACCGCAACCGTTTCAGCAACTTGAGAGGCCGAAACCGGCGTGAACCTCAACGGCCTACTTGATCCACTGGCCGTCGCCCTCCTTGTGGTGACGGCGGTACTGTTTCCCTGGAGTGGCGTCTGGGAATACCGCCGGCTCGTTCGTTGGAATGCGAGTGAGCTCCCGGATGCGAGGGTGCGCCACTACAACTGGATCGCAGCGTGGGAGTGGGTCTCCGTGGCCGTTTTTCTCTTTTGGTGGTTTTGGACCGGACGCCAGGCAGCTACCTTGGGGCTCGTTCCGGATCCCTCAGGTTGGCAGTGGCTAGCCATCACCGTCGGGGTTGTCCTTTCCGCAATTCTCGTCCTGCAGATGATCAGCATCACGCGGAGTCCGGAATCGCTGTCGGTCGTGCGCGGCAAGCTCGGCGTCCTGGCGGATATGGTTCCCAGAAGCGAGAGAGAACAACGCGCCTTCACTCGGCTCTCTGTCACGGCGGGTGTGTGCGAGGAGATCCTGTATCGGGGACTCGTTCTGACCATCTTGGCCGAGGCCATCGGCACGTGGCCAGCGGTCTTGGTCTCATCCGCCGTCTTTGGACTCGGCCACATATACCAGGGCCCACTCGGTTTCGTGAGGACCACAGCGGTCGGACTCGCTCTCGCGCTACTTACAGTATTCAGTGGTTCCCTATTTACCGCCATCGTCGTCCACGTCGTCATGGACGTGACCAGCGGACGGATCATGGGAACGGCGATCAGACTTCCAGCGGACTCAGCGAGCGCGGGGGTCGGGCGTGAAGAGTGATAGCTCACGGGCGTGAAGAGTGATAGCTCAGTAGTACCTTCGCTTCGTTAGATATGGTATCCAGTTGTCCAGCTAACACGTAGTCTGCGATCAGGGATTCTCGGGCAGAGTCGCGTCGGATGGTCGGCGTGGCGGAAGACAGAGACTGAAGCCGATGTAGGGCTAGACCCTGACTAACAAAGTGGCTCTTCCGGGAATCGTGTGGGTGAGTTCATCGGCTGACTTCCGCGGGTCGTGGGTATAGGTCGAGGTCCCCGAGATGGAAGAGGATCGCGTTGCGGAACCGAGTCCGATTGCGGTACCCGCGCGCCATGGCCTTCAGTCGCTGGATCCTCGAGTTGATGGCCTCGGCCCCGGCGTTGGTGATGCGGAGCCGGAAGTAGTTGCAGATGCCGGTCCAGTGGCGAGCGATGGTGTCGGCGACTTTCTTCATCGGCTCGAGACGACTCCGTCGCGCCCACAAGTACCACGCGCCAAAGTGCCGGCGGATGACCCGCAGGTAGCGCAGGCCGTAGATGTGCATGAAGTGCTCCTTGAGCGCCCAGGCGCGTCCGGTCTTGAGGTCGCTTCGCCGCAGGAGACGGGAGAACCGGCGCCACCCAGCCGGCGAGAAGCGGTTCGGATGGCGGAGCCAGTCATCCTTGGTGCCCTTGAGCAGATCGCTCCCTTCGACCGTCAGGACGCGGTTCTCCGCCCGGCGCACCAGATCGACGGCGTGGTTGAGATGAGACGCGACGTGGTACTTGTCGAAGACGATCTTCTTCGCGGCATCCGGCACGTGCGCCTTGGTCGAGTCGATGTAGGGTGGCCACATGTCCATGGCGATCCCTTCGATGGCAGCGAGTTGCGCCGGCGAAAGGCGGTTCCAGAACCCCTCGAGACTGCCCTTGCTGCGATCGTCGGCCACGTAGAGAACCCGCGGCCGAGCGAGGTCCGTGACCAGCGTGACGTACTCATGCCGGCGCTGGAAGGAAGTCTCATCGATCCCGAGGAAAGGCACGGGCTCAAGGCGGCGCCGGGCCAGGCCACGACGAACCGCCCGCTCCTGAATGCCGGCCGCTTCGTCCCAGCTCAGATGCAACCGCTCGGCGACGGCCGCGATCGGCGCCTGGCGCATCCAGTCGATCGCCACCGCTTCGAACAACGCGGTGAAGCGCGAGTTGTCCTCCGCCCACGGCACGCGGAGCTGCCGGATGCCATGCGTGGGGCAGTCGAGGCGCGGCACTCGAGCGTGAAGCATCGTCCGGTACTGGAAGGTGTCGAGGTGGCGCCAGACACGATCCCGATGATCGTGGATGGGGGCGCGCTCCTGGCAATCGGGACAAGCCCACTGCTGCTTGGGCGGCAGCGCGACCCAGACGTGGACCTCGCCCTCTTCCAGTCGCAGTTCCACCTTCTCGACTCCCCAGGGTGGGGTCAAACCCAGCAGCGTGGCGTACAGACTCTTGTCGTCCATGACCGGTCCTCCCGTGGGCACCTGCCCGCCCCGAAGGTAGCACCGGTCAGCTCAGCTCGTTTCACCCACACGAAAGCCGGAAGAGCCTCTTTCTTCGGCCTGCACGAGGTTTCGACCTGGCTCGGCAACGCGAGTTCCGATCCTGTTCTCGCTAGATGGACGGACGAAACGGAAGCGACTGCGAACCGGCGATACGAGATGTTGGTTCCCGACGACAATCACCTAGTCGATCAGTTCGAAGCGATCCTCCATGAGCGGCCTGATTCATTCGCTCCGATTCAGTAGCGTGGGTGAGCCGTCTAACAGCCCGCTTCACGCGTCGAGCGGCGCGCGAGCGCCGGGCGAGTGCGGTAGGCTGAGGTCAGCCGCTCGCAGGTGAGCGCAACCGGAGCGCTAGGCAGTAACACAACTGGAAATGGACACACTTGCTCTGAAGATATAGGCTCTTCCAGCTTTCGGCAAACCCCAGTCGCAACTGAGCTTTGTTCGTTGGGGGGGGACGGGCGGTCAATGTGACGGAATCAAGCAACGAGGGACCGTGCGTGCGTGGTGGGCAGTGAAACGAATCGGTCAGATTAGAGAGGTCAGTTCACATGCTGCTGACAATTGCGACCACACATCGCCCAGCGACAGAGCTGGGATACCTTCTTGCCAAGCACCCGGACAAGTGCCAGACGTTTTCGCTGGCCTACGGGAAGGCTCACGTCTTCTATCCCGAGGCGACCGAGGAACGATGCACGGCAGCACTCCTGTTGGACTTCGACCCGGTCGGCCTGGTTCGAGGCCGCCGCTGGGGGCAAGACTCCCAGGGAACCCTCGCCCACTACGTCAACGATCGGCCCTACGCCGCTTCCTCGTTCCTGAGCGTTGCCATCTCTCAAGTCTTCGGCTCTGCGATGAAGGGAGTCGCGAAGGGCCGGGAAGACCTGGCCGACACCCCGCTGCCGCTCGATGTGCGTCTGTCCGCCGTTCCAAGTCGTGGAGGTGAGCACCTTCTCCGTGGGCTGTTTGAGCCCCTTGGGTACCAGGTGGAAGCCAAACCCATTCCCCTCGATGAGGCCTTCCCCGAGTGGGGCGAGGGCAACTGCTTCGAGCTGAGGCTCCAGGCGAATGCTCGTATCGCCGACCTGCTGACCCATCTCTACGTACTCATTCCAGTGCTCGACGACCAGAAGCACTACTGGGTGGGCGATGATGAAGTCGACAAGCTCCTCCAAAAAGGCGGGGAATGGCTGCGGCCGCACCCCATGCGCGAGCAGATCATGCTCCGCTACCTGAAGCACCGACGGAGCCTGTTTCGGGATGCGCTCGAGCGCCTCATGGCAGGTGACGATCCGGAACCTGAGGAGCACGAAGCCGAGAAGGAGCAGGAGGAAGAAGCCCTCGAACGCACCATCAGCCTGAACGACCAGCGCCTTGGCGCCGTCCTCGCGGTGCTGAGAGACGCGGGGGCCACCCGCGTCCTGGATCTCGGCTGCGGCGAGGGAAAGCTTGTCGGCACCCTCCTCAAGGAGCAATCCATCGTCAGGGTCGTGGGTGTCGATGTCTCCATGAGATCCCTGGAACGGGCTCGCGACCGTCTGAAGCTCGATCGAATGCCCGAGATGTGGCGCAAGAAGGTGGACCTCTTTCAAGGGTCCCTCACGTATCGGGACAGCCGCTTCTCGGACTGTGATGCCGCCTGTGCCATCGAGGTCATCGAGCACATCGACGCATCTCGCCTCAACGCTTTCGAACGGGTCTTGTTCGAGTTTTCGAAGCCACCGACCGTGGTGCTCACAACCCCGAACGTCGAATACAACGTTCGCTTCGAGTCGTTGCCGGAGCGCCGACTCCGGCATCGGGACCACCGGTTCGAGTGGACCCGTCAGGAGTTCCAATCCTGGTGTGCCGGCGTCGCCGAGCACCATGGCTACGGCGTGCGCTTCTTGCCGATCGGAACTGAAGACGCCGAGGTCGGCTCTCCAACGCAGATGGCAGTGTTTCAGCGATGAAGATCGAACTACCAGAGCTGTCGCTGGTTGCGCTCATCGGCGCGTCTGGAAGCGGGAAGTCGATGTTCGCGAGGACACACTTCAAGCCAACCGAGGTGCTTTCGTCCGACTACTGCCGTGGACTGGTCTCCGATGACGAAAACAGTCAGAGTGCAACCAACGACGCATTTGACGTTCTGTACTACATCGCGGCAAAGCGCCTGGCTGCCGGCCGCCTGACCGTCATCGACGCGACCAACGTCCAGGCAGAGGCGCGCAAGCCGATTGTGAAGCTGGCGCGCGAGCACGACGTGCTCCCAGTCGCGATCGTGTTGAACCTCCCAGGAAAGCTATGTCAGGAACGCAACCAGGACAGAGCCGACCGGCAGTTCGGCCCTCACGTTACCCGCCAACAGGCACAACAACTGCGCAACTCGCTTCGGTCGCTTAAACGTGAGGGCTTCCGTTACATCACTGTCCTTAGCTCGCCCGAGGAAGTGGAGGCAGCCGAAGTTGTTCGCAATCCGCTCTGGAATAACAAGCGCCACGAGACGGGGCCATTCGACATCATTGGTGACGTTCATGGCTGCTTTGACGAGAGCATTGCTCTTCTGCGCAAACTCGGATACGAAGTTCACGATGATGAGGCGGCGCCCACGGCGAGGCACCCAGAAAGCCGGAAAGTGCTCTTCGTGGGCGACCTCGTGGATCGTGGCCCCAAGTCCCCTGCCGTTCTGCGTCTCGTGATGGCAATGGTGCGCGAAGGAACCGCTCTCTGCGTCCCGGGCAATCACGACATCAGGCTGAAGCGAAAGCTGGAGGGTCGAGACGTGCGGCTCACTCACGGCCTCGCGGAGACCATGGAGCAACTTGAGCAAGAGCCGGCCGAGTTCATCGAGGAGGTGAAGTCCTTCATCGACGGCCTCGTAAGTCATTATGTGCTGGACGACGGCAAGCTGGTGGTTGCACACGCGGGAATGAAGACGTCTTTTCAGGGGCGCGCGTCGGCTCGCGTGCGAGAGTTCGCGCTGTACGGCGAGAGCACCGGTGAGACAGACGAGTACGGCCTTCCTGTTCGTTACAACTGGGCAGCCGACTATCGGGGACGGGCGCGTGTGGTCTACGGCCACACGCCCGTGCCAAGCGCCGAGTGGCTCAACAAGACCATCTGCATAGACACGGGATGCGTCTTCGGAGGAGCGTTGACCGCGCTGCGCTATCCAGAAAACGAGTTGGCGTCGGTCGCTGCGGCCAAGATGTACTACGAGCCGGTGAAGCCGCCGGAGGGCGCTTCGACTGAGGCGGCGGAGCGGCCGCATGACGACGTTCTCGATATAGGCGATGTCCAAGGGAAGCGGACTGTTTCCACCCGCGTCCGCGGCACAGTGGCAGTGCGCGAGGAAAACGCAGCCGCGGCGCTCGAGGTAATGAGCCGTTTCGCTACCGATCCTCGCTGGCTCATTTACCTGCCGCCCACGATGTCGCCCTCGGATACGCGAAAGGATGGGCCGACGCTCGAGCACCCCGACGAGAGCTTCCGGTACTTCCGGGCCAATGGCGTCCCGAAGGTGGTGTGTCAAGAGAAGCACATGGGCTCGCGAGCAGTGGCCGTCGTGTGTCGCGATGAGGGCGAGGCTGCCAAGCGCTTCGGCATCCGAGGTCACGGCAGCGGAGCCCTCTACACACGGACAGGGAGGCCGTTCTTTGACGCGAACGGCACGCTGGAGTCTGACTTCCTCAATCGCCTCCGCACCGCGCTGACGAACGCCAATTTCTGGGAGAAGTTCGAGTCCGACTGGTTCTGCCTCGACGCGGAGCTCATGCCTTGGTCTGCGAAGGCTCAAGAGTTGCTGCGGTCCCAGTATGCCCCCGTTGGGGCGGCCTCTCGGGCCAGTATGACCGCCGCGCTGGCGGCTCTCCGACTCGCAGCATCCCGTGTCGCGGAGATGGACGGTCTCGTTGATCGCTACGCGGCCCGTCAACTGTGCGTCGAGAAGTACACGGACGCATACCGGCGCTACTGCTGGCCGGTCTCCAGCGTCGACGACCTCAAGTTCGCGCCGTTTCACCTGCTCGCGTCCGAAGGGCGCGTCCATGCCGACCGCGATCATGTCTGGCACATGAACACTCTCGCCGAGCTTTGCGAAGTGGATACGCAACTGCTTCACAAGACGGCATTCAAAGTTGTCGACCTCACCAGCGCGGAGAGCCAAGCCAGCGGCGTCGCTTGGTGGGAAGAGCTCACCGAGGGTGGGGGCGAGGGTATGGTTGTGAAGCCTATCGAGTGGCTCATGCGGGGGAAGAAAGGGCTGGTTCAGCCTGCGGTAAAGTGCCGCGGCAAGGAGTACCTGCGTATCATCTATGGGCCGGAGTACACTCTGGATGAGCACATCGAACGGCTGCGTGCGCGAGGGCTTGGCCCCAAGCGATCTTTGGCGCTTCGCGAGTTTGCTCTTGGGCTCGAGGCACTACATCGCTTCGTTGAACGGGAACCGCTGTATCGAGTGCATGAGTGTGTCTTTGGGGTTCTTGCATTGGAAAGCGAGCCCGTGGATCCAAGACTATGAGCACGCGCCCCCCCCCTACAACCGGTTGCAGCTGACGGTCCGCTACGCGGCCCGCAGCTGAAGCAGAGCGTTAGGTGGCACACAAGATCCGAATCGATCGATAGGCGAATTGAGCAGGAAGACCTCGATGGCAACTCCTCGGTTCCTTGACGCTCTGGGGTACGCCGTACAACTCCATGCTGCCGACGTTCGGAAGGGCACGTCTGTTCCGTACGCAGCCCACTTGCTCGGAGTGTGCGCTCTTGTCCTCGTGGACGGCGGGACGGAGGACGAAGCCATCGCTGCTCTGCTTCACGATGCCCTCGAGGATCACCCTTCTGAAACCAGCAGGGAGACCATTGCCGAGCGCTTCGGCGGTGACGTCCTGGCCATCGTAGAGGCCTGTACTGACACACCGCGCGAGTACACGGGAGGGGTACAGCCCCCCTGGCGCCAGCGAAAGGCGGCATACCTTGAACACTTGCTCCAGATGGGACCAGGAGGTCTCCGAGTCTCTCTGGCGGACAAGCTAGACAACGCGCAGGCAATCCTCGCCGACTATCGGCTGCGAGGTGATTCTCTGTGGTCGCGATTCAACGCTGGGAAGCACGATCAGCTGTGGTACTTCCGTTCGTTGGTCCACTACTTCCGCAGAGCCGGTGCTGCTGGATTCCTCGTTGAGGAGTGTGACCGCACTGTTTCTGAACTAGAACAGTTGGCTGGGGCCACCTAACATCCCCATTGAGCTGACGGCGGGGCCACCTTCTTTGGCGCCGTCAGCTGCTCCGGCTGGCGCCCGCCGCAGCTCATGCGGCACGTTAGGCGACATAAACTAATAGGGGGAATTCAAGATGAAAACCATTCTATCTGCCAGCATTGTTCTTCTATGTTTTTCCTCAACCGTAATAGGCAGTGAGCACCTGACTATTTCAGCAGGGATAGTCCAGAAGGCCAAGAGTGAATGTGCCAGTTTTGAGGGTGGCAAATTCAATGCGACGGAACAGGCAATCACATTGCATGACTTCACGGGTGATGGTCGGCCAGAGGAGATTGTAGACGCATCCCAGTTCTCCTGCTCAACATCAGCTTCCATGTGGGGCGGCTCCGGTGGAACGTTTTTGTGGGTGATCGTGGATGGAAAAGTGCACGAGTATCTTGCACACAAATGGCGAGTTGTCGATGTAGATGGACAGAAGATCCTCTTGCTTGCAGTACATTCCTCTGAGTGCAGCGATACTATCGGGCCTTGCTACCGAGCACTGGTTTGGAGCGATGGATTCAGGACAATACGCTGAAACTATTCCAACAATCTCTGATAAGAGCCTGATTTATCGCCTAACCATTCATTTCACACGGACTCGCTAAAGCTCGCCGGTGAATTCCGCGTTAGGCAGCAGAAGGACGACACGGTGCGTGAGCACGGCTACGATCCGGTCATGGAGCGGCGCCTCTTCTCGGTGGCGATCGGATCTCCGTCTGAACTCCCGAGCGAGCTCCGCCTGCCCGCAGGAAACTTCGCCTGCCTGCTTGCCTGGGATGCTCGCGGCGTGTCGGCCGATGCGCTCTCCTCGCTCGTTGAAGCGCTTCTACGCGCCGGCGCGTTCTACTTCGTCTGCTGGGGTCCCGATTGCGAACGGATCCACGACATCATCGACCAGCTGGCGTCGGACCCGAACAACGCCCTCGGGCTACCCGAGAACAGTTGCATCATGACCACCTGGCACGATTCTGAGCCCTTGCGGCATGCGCTCTGGTTCTTCCTGGTCAACTCGTGCCCCGATGAGCACGGCAGCTTCCCCCATCCTTTGGACAGTTTTCCGGTCTTCTTAAGGTGTAGACCGCTGGGTGCGTGAGCCGCCGGGGTTGCCCGGGCACCGTGCCCGGATCCGCCGTCGGCTCGGGTTTCGTCCCCTCCGCGGGGACCGTCGGAAAATCGACTTCCATAGAGGCTCCAGGAGCCACGTTCTCGGGTCGACCCGACCCGTAGTATCCCCCCCTTACTTGTGGGCGCGACGGAGTCGTCTCGAGCCGATGAAGAAAGTCGCCGACACCATCGCTCGCCACTGGACCGGCATCTGCAACTACTTCCGGCTCCGCATCACCAACGCCGGGGCCGAGGCCATCAACTCGAGGATCCAGCGACTGAAGGCCATGGCGCGCGGGTACCGCAATCGGACTCGGTTCCGCAACGCGATCCTCTTCCATCTCGGGGACCTCGACCTATACCCACGACCCGCGGAAGTCAGCCGATGAACTCACCCACACGATTCCCGGAAGAGCCATCTTGTAAGAGAGGACTCTGAGAATGGCAGAGATTACACGAAGGCGTTCCGGCGAACTTGTGCGCGGTGTCTTTCAGATCCTCGCGAACCAAGATGACGTCATTCCTGCCAAAGAGGTTCTCAGGCGACTTGAAGAACTCGTACCGCCAACGGAGTTCGAAGCAAGCACGTATCCGAATCGCCCAACCGTGCGACGGTACGAGAAAATAGTGCGGTTCTCCACCATCGGCACGGTGAAGGCTGGGTGGCTGATCAAGAACAAGGGCGCATGGTCGCTCAGTGATGAAGGGCGTGTGGCCTTTGACAAGTTCAGGGATCCGGAGGCCTTCTATCGCGAGGCTGGAAGACTTTACCGCGAGTGGAAGGCCGACCAGCCGACCGACGAGGCCGATGCGGAGGAAGAGGGATCCGGTCAGGCAACCACGACTCTGGAGGAGGCGGAAGAATCCGCCTGGTCGGAAATCGAGACATTTCTCGAAAAGATGAGCCCCTACGACTTCCAGGACCTGGTCGCAGGCCTCCTGCGCGGCATGGGCTACTTCGTGGAGTGGGTGTCACCCCCAGGTCCGGACAAGGGGATCGACGTTGTGGCCCACGTGGACCCGCTTGGTGTAAAGGGCCCTCGAATCAAGGTGCAAGTGAAGCGTAAGGCAGACAAGGTGGCTGTGGACGGCGTGCGCGGTTTTATGGCGCTCCTCGGAGACTCGGACATAGGCCTGTTCGTCAACATGGGGGGGTTCACGCGCGACGCGGAGGAGGAAGCCCGACGGCAAGAAAAGAGACGCATTATGCTCGTGGACCTCAAACGGCTATTCGATCTTTGGACGGAGCACTACGACCGAATCCCAGAAACCCAGAGGCGTCTGCTCCCCTTGCGCCCAGTCTACTATCTCGCACCGGACGATTAGAGGAACGCGGGGCTAACAACAGCATGCAGCGGACGGCCCGCTGCGCGGCCCGCCGCTGAACCGGAGCGTTGGGCGGACACCACAACCCATCCGCCGTCACGAAGTGGGCCCGAAAGGCACGAACATGAATTCCAAACCGTTCAAGCACTCTCCTGATCGAACCCCTATGAAGTTCTACGACACTCGGAACCTCAAGGGAGATCTCTCTGGAGGAGTGGTGGCCGGGATCATCGCGCTGCCATTGGCGCTGGCCTTTGGCGTTCAATCTGGTCTCGGCGCGGCAGCGGGACTCTATGGTGCCATCGCGGTAGGCGTCTTGGCTGCAGCGCTGGGCGGAACCGCCACACAGGCTTCAGGACCAACGGGACCGATGACGGTGGTATCAGCCTCCATCGTGGCCATGGGCATCGCGAGGGCGGGCAGTATCGAGGCAGGAATGGGCATCATCCTGCTGGCCTTCATGCTCGGCGGTTTGATTCAGATCGCCCTCGGCTTCCTGGGAGTGGGAAAGTACATCCGCTACTTTCCCTACCCGGTGATCTCGGGTTTCATGAGCGGCGTTGGACTGATCATCATCACGCTGCAAGTCTGGCCCTTCTTAGGGTCGGCGTCGCCCAAGACCACGCTGGGTGTCTTCACGCAAATCAGCACACCCCTCAGCCAGATCAATTGGGGAGCCGTTCTGCTGGGCGGGATCACGGTGGCCGTTTACTACCTCTTTCCACGACTGACAAAGGCGGTGCCGTCGGTCCTCGTTGCGCTGCTGGCGGGCACCTTGGTGTCGCGGGTTACCGGATTCGACGTGCCGATCATTGGCGCCATCCCCACCGGACTACCCGCCCTGCAGGTGGGCATCATCTTCGCCGCCGTCCCGGAGCATCTGCTGTTTGTCATTGGGTCTGGGATCACGCTGGCTTTGCTGGGTTCGATTGATTCGCTACTCACCTCGGTCATCGCCGACAACGTGACCAAGACCAAGCACGACAGTCGGCGCGAACTCATCGGGCAAGGCATCGGTAACACCGTCGCGGCAATCTTTGGCGGCATCCCTGGAGCCGGGGCGACCAAGGGCACCGTGGTGAACATCACGGCCGGTGGCAAGACGCGCCTGTCCGGCGTGGTCCATGGCTTACTGCTGCTCGCGGTCCTGCTTGGGGCGGGCCAGTTCGCCGCCTACATCCCGTTGAGCGTGCTGGCGGGGCTGCTCATTCCCGTCGGCTTTGCCATCATCGACTACAAGGGTCTCAGGCACCTCCGCGATGTGCCGCGCGCGGATGCGGTAGTCTTGCTCGTGGTGCTCGGCATCACCGTGTTTGGCAATCTGATCCACGCAGTGGGCATCGGGATCGTCTTGGCCAGCGTCCTGTTCATGAAGAAGGCCAGTGACCTTGCGGAAACGAAATCATCGGTCGAACCCTTGAAAGAGGACCCGTGGGAAGACGAGGCAGAGCTCTATGCCAGGTACAAGGATCGCATCTTCGTGAAGCATCTCTACGGTCCGCTGTTCTTCGGATTCACCGCCCGCTTCCAAGAACTGGCGTCGGCCCTGAGTCCAGACATCCGGGCACTGATCATTCGGATGGAGCGCGTCCCCTACATCGATCAATCGGGGCTCTACGCTTTGGAGGATGCCATTCTCCCTCTCCGGCAGCGTAACGTCATTGTGTTACTGACAGGCGTTCAATCGCAGCCGAACGACATGCTCCGCAAGATCAACATCGTGCCCGACTTGATCCCCGAGGAGTGCCTCTGCCGGGGAACGGATCCTTGCATGAAGTGGTTGGCGGGAGAGCTAGAGGCGAGGTCGCCCGCGGCTCAGTCCTCCGCCCAACCGCAGGAACCATCCACGTCTCTCTAGATTCTTAACCCGGAGGAACCCATGAAATCGAAAGACAGAATTCTGAACACACAAGTCGATGGTCTGGTGGAAGCGGTACTCACCCAGGAAGAACAGGCGGCGCTGACGCCTGACCGCGTGATTGAACTCCTGAAGGAAGGCAATGCCCGCTTCTCCAGTGGGGAGGTGACGTTGCGGAATCACAAAGAGCAAGTCCGCAAGGCGGCCACCGGTCAGTTTCCCAAAGCAATCGTGCTCTCCTGCGTCGATTCACGAGTCCCAGTAGAAGACGTTTTCGACCGCGGCATCGGCGACATGTTCGTGGCTCGTGTGGCTGGCAACTTCGTGAACTCCGACATTCTCGGCAGCATGGAATTCGCGTGCAAGGTCTCAGGCGCAAAGCTAGTTCTGGTGATGGGCCATGAGCACTGCGGAGCAGTGAAGGGCGCGATCGATCAGGTCGAGTTGGGCAACATCACCGACATGCTGACGAAGATTCAGCCTGCCGTGGCCAGCTTCAACGACTACGGCGCAGAGCGGAGTAGCGCGAACCCCGATTTTGTTCATCTGGTGGCGGAGAAAAACGTACAACTCAACCTGGATCGAATCCGGAAAGAAAGCCCCATCCTTCGTGAGATGGAAGCCACCGGCGAGATCAAGATCGTGGGCGCGATGTACAACATGGACTCCGGCGAGGTGGTGTTCATGGACGCGTCGCTTCACCACTAAGAGGGCATCCAAGTGGGAGCACGCATACTGCTCGGTGCGTGAAGCCGCCCAACAACCGGTTGCAGCGGACGGTCCGCTGCGCGGCCCGCCGCTGAACCGGAGTGAGTGCTAGCCTTCGTTGAAAAGTAGACGGCTCCAGGTAGGATGTGCCGGTTCGCTTCCAAACGATCGGTACACCCAGAACCAGGAGCCGGTGATGAGAAGAGTAGTCCGGAAGAAGGCTGGACGGAAGTCCCAAGTGTCGGTGGCGGCTGAGGCGGCGATCTTGGATCTCGACGCGCGTGTCGCCATGATCCAGGCGTTGATCCCCCTCGGCCTGGAGAAGATCGGAGAAGAGCTCAAGGGATCGGTCGAGGAGCTGGTCGGGCCGCGGTACCAGCGGACCGGAGAAGATCGGCGCTACTACCGCTGGGGATCGGGACAGGGATCGGTATACTTGGCGGACCAGAAGGTTCGGGTGCGGGTACCTCGCGTGCGGGACGTTCACGCGAACGAGGAGATTCGATTGCCGGTCTACGGGCGGTTGCAGGAGCCGCACGCAGGAGATCGGCAGCTGCTCGGGCGACTGCTGCGCGGGTTGGGATGCCGGAACTACGCCGAGACGGCGGCGCTGGTGCCCGAGGTGTTCGGCCTCTCGGCTTCGACGGTGTCATCTTCCTTCGCATTCTGCGGCACAGTTGCTGAAACCAGACCAGCAAGCCTCGTGCCGCCCAGTGATGCAGGTGATTCGGGCATAACGAGGCGTTGGAGCGGCTCGGGTCTGCTGCGCCCCCCCCCGCTCAACGCCGGCGTTAGGGGCTGCCAAGGGTCACCGACTGTCTTTACGATACCTTATAGCTTCGGCGTGAAAGGTAGATTTCGAAGTCTGCTGCTTTTCGTGAGGCGGTTCCAGATGAATAGGGGCTTCATCCTGACCACAGTCTAGCTCGGAACCATCGCCGCGACCCTCGCTCGCTCAACGGAGGGATCTCATGACGCAGTATCGTTGGTTCGTGCTTCACTTGCTTGCCTTCTCCACCATCGTGAGACCAGTCTCTCTGAACGGCGCGCAGGGCGCTCCGGCGTACGCGGGAGACCCCATGATTCTGCCGTTCACTACCGGGGCCCGTGGCCATGTCTTCGTCGATGTGATTGTGAACGGCGACCGGCGGGTGCCGTTTGTTCTCGATACGGGTGCCGGCCGAACCATGCTCAATCAGGCCCGCCTTGACAGCCTCGGGATCGCTCAGCGAGCGAGCACCGACACCGTGCAGGGAGCGCATGGGAAGTTCGCGATGGGTCTCGCCGACGTGGAGTCCCTCGCGCTCGGTGGGGTCGCGCTGGGGGCGCTCGAGCTTGGGACGATGGACCTGACTGGTGTCGAGTCCGGCGGCTCGCCGGTCTTCGGCGTCATCGGCTACGACGTGCTGTCTAGATTCGACGTCCTGCTGGATTTCGAGCAGCAGACGATCGCTCTCCATCCGCGCGCCGGGAGCCTGGACGCATGCGCCGTGTGCGCGGGCGCAATGACGGTTTCCTTCGATCTGGCCGAGGATACAATCATCCGATTCGAGGTCACTATCAACGGCCAGCCGATCGCTGCGCTTCTCGACACGGGATCCGCTCGCAGCGGCATGAACCACCTCGCCGCCAAGGCCATCGGCGTCCAGCTGCCTCCGACGCCACCCGGGGGTCACGGTCCGGCCCTGCAGGTCGACGCGGTCAAAATGGGCGGGGAGGTCCTTGCCCGCAAGCTGATCGTCGGCGTCGTGGATCTACCCGTGTTCACCGCCGTGGGGGTCGCCGACGGGCCTGCGATGCTGGTGGGAACCCGGGCGCTCGTCGGGCGGCGGGTCGGGATCTCCTACGGGGTGGAGCGACTATCCATCAGGTAACTCATGCGCGGGGTGGCGGCGCGAGGGGACAAACGAGAGAAGCTCGGCCTCCCGCTTGCCCTAGCGCCTGAACCAGCCGTTAGCAAGCCATGAGCTATTTTGCCGACCTTACGCCGTACACCTACACGATGACCATCGAGGGAACTGTACTCAACGTGGGATGGCTCGACTCCCGGCATCCCTTCCCTCGCGGTGACACCACCGCGGAGTTCCGCCACGCCCTGCATCGCCTCTGCCAACGCCCGGTGTTGCTGACTCGCGGAGCTCACCACTGCCAGTTCTGCCCGCAGGAAGACATGCGTGTGTGGCCTCCCACTCATCCGGAGCGCGTCGGCAATGGTGAGATTCGCGTCAAGGGCGCCGACGGAATCTGGTATGCGGCCCCGACGATGGTCAACCACTACGTTGTGGAGCATCAGTATCTGCCGCCGAACGCGTTCGTGCAGGCCGTCCTGTTAGTGGCAGCAGTTGCGGGCCCGGGTGATGCTCGCTAACCCGCGGCTGCAGCCGACGAGCGGCGGCGACCCCGCCTGCCCGCCTGGTACCCTCTTGGCTGCCGCCGGCCGCTGGGCGGCAGGACGTTAGACCGATTTCGCAGGACGCTCCGCGAGTCGACTTGCGGGTTTGCGAAGCTCATTTCACAAGAGTAATTTTGCCGTGACCGCTTTGGACACATCGGTGCTCTCGACACGGCTGGATGCGGTGGTCGCCGAGACGGATTTCTGGGGAGCGATCCAAGTGACCGTCGCGGGGAGCATCCTGTACGAACGCGCCGCTGGATACTCGGATCGCGCTCATGAGATACCGAACACCCGAGACACGAGCTTCGCAGTCGCGAGTGGGACGAAAGCCTTCACTGCCTTGGCGGCGATGTCGCTCGTGCAGGAGGGAATGCTTGGGCTCGACGATCAGGTCCGCGGTTCGTTCGGTCCAGCGGGGGGCCTCGTAGCGCCCGGTGTGACGATCCGGCACCTGCTCGCACACACGTCAGGACTCGGAGACTACCTGGACGAAGAGCAGATCACGGACAACGACGAGTACGTTTTGGACGTTCCTGTCCACCATCTGACGAGTCCGTTGGAGTTCATGCCTCTCCTACGTGGCCGGCCGGCGAAGTCGCCGCCGGGTGCGAGGTTCGAGTATTGCAACTCCGGCTACGTGCTGCTCGCGTTGGTCATCGATCACGTCGCCGGCTGCAGTTACTACGACGCCGTGCAGCAGAGGGTCTTCGGGCCCGCAGGGATGGAGCACACGGCGTTCCCCCGACTGGACGAGCTGCCGGGGTCCGCAGCGATCGGATACTTGCCGAGTCGCGGTTGGCGAACGAACCATCTGCACCTGCCCGTTCGGGGTGGAGGTGATGGCGGTGCCTACTCCACGCTGGACGACATCAGTCGATTCTGGAGCGAACTCTACTCTGGAACGATCGTGACTGCCGAAGCAGTCCGTGAAATGACGCACCCTCACCACGCGCCATCGGAGGCATCCCGTGGCTACGGGCTCGGTTTCTGGCTTGCGCGCGACGGTCGCACAGTTCAGCTCGAGGGAGCCGATGCCGGAATCTCGTTTCGCTCTGGGTTCGCGCCGGCAACCCGTGTCTCGTACACGGTCGTCTCAAACACAACCTCCGGTGCCTGGCCCGTCGTGAAGGAGCTGGAATCTCTGCTCGGAGCGGTCACGCCGGAGAGAGACGTTTCGAGATGACGCGGTCTAACTGCCGGGGTTCTTCTCCTCGAGGCTTCTGGCTCTACTGCTGGCCGGCCTGATCCTCGGGTTTCTGCAGCCGACAGCGGCATGGCGTTGGGCTGTGCTGCTCGCGCTGGGTTGCCTGCCATGGCCGTCGTTGGCAACCTGCTTCGCGTGCGTACACCCGAGTCGATCCGCTTGGATCCGCGCATTGCTTTGGTAGCCTTGGGGTTCGCGGCGGTCGGTTGCTACGGCGGCCTTGTGGTTCGCCGGACTTTCGCGCGGATCACAGGCAGGGGTTGGCAAAACCACCCATGGACTTTGACACCTACCGCCGCAGGTTCTTCATCCGTCCGCAGCCCCAGCCGCGCCTTGCTTTCGCGGGTCTCCACAACGCGACCCGTTATCTTGCCAACTCCGCGACCCGTTTCGAACGCACATGTTGATCGTCCGCCCCCTCGACTCAGTGGCGGCTGTGTACCGCCGCTCCCGCAAGGAGATGGTCGCTGCGCGCTCGTCGAAGCCGGTCAGCGCGCACGCTACGTCTACATGATGATGATTGAAACCAAGCGGCTCTTGCTGCGCCGGATGTCTATAGAGGACATTGATGATCTGCTGCTCATCTTCACTGATCCCAAGGTCATGGCGTCCTTTGACGATCAGCTGTTTGATCGCTCCATGATGGAGCAGTGGATCCGCCGTAACCTCGATCATCAAGACCAGCATGGATACGGTCTGTTTTCCGTGCTCTTGCGTGGTGCGAGAACCGTTATTGGCGACTGCGGTCTAGAGCACATGACAGTCGACGGAATGCCAGAACTCGAACTTGGATACGATTTCCGCAGCGACCATTGGAATCGAGGTCTGGCGACCGAGGCGGCGCTTGCGGTGCGCGACTTCGCGTTCAAGGAGCTTGGCATGCCTCGCCTCGTAAGCCTCATTCGATCCTCGAACGCGGCATCTTGTCGCGTAGCGGAAAAGATAGGAATGTCGAGGGAGCGAGAGGTCGCGCGAGCGGGCCATGAGTATTGGATCTATTCCATATCGAGGAGCGAGTCCAGCTTTCTTCGGTGAGGGCTGGAACCCCGAGGCGTTGGTGCTGGCCCAGGAGGACCATCGATGAAGCGTCTCTTTTCATTCCGCTGGCTGATCGCTTGTTTGCCGCTGCTGTTCGCATCGATATCCCTTGCCGAGCCGGTTCGCCTCTCCGATCTCGAGCGGCAGTTCCAAGCGCTCCAGCTGGCGGCGGTGAACGCGTACACGCAAGGGGACTACCATGCCTCGGTCGCGGCTTACGATGAGATCCTGGACACAGTAGGTATCGAGCTCTTTCCGGAACAGGCGCCGGGGATTCTCTACAACCTCGCGTGCAGCGCCGCCCTCGCAGGAGAGCCCGAGAAGGCGATCCGTGCCCTCCAGGCCGCCGTGGACGCAGGCTGGCGAAACGCGGAACACCTCGCGCGGGACACGGACCTCGATAGTATCCGAAGCGCGCCCGAGTTCCAGGAGATCGCGATCCGCATGGAGCGTGACGCAGCGCTCGAAGAGAAGATGTGGGCAGGTCCGGCGCTCCAGACGCCGTACAGGGAGGACATCCCGGTGGCAGAGAAGGTGGCGGGGCTGGCCCGAATCTGGATGGAAGCGAAGTTCGCTTTCGCATTCTTCGACCAGGTGCCTGAACTTGACTGGGACGCGGAGTACCTCGCCTCCATCCCGGAAGTGATGGCGACCCGGTCGACCCGGGAGTACTACGAGATCCTCGGAAGACTCGTGGCCAAGCTCCGGGACGGTCATACGAACATCACCTACCCCGTGGAACTCCACGAAAAGGTGTACGCGAAGCCCCCGGTCCGCACGGCCCTGATCGAGGGTCGCGTCCTCGTCACCGGGATCGTCAATCCCGCAGTCACCTCGGTGGAAGTGGGCGAGGAGGTGGTCTCGATCGACGAGACCCCGGTGAAGGAGTACGCGGAGACCCGCATCCGCCCCTATGTCTGTGCCTCGACCCCACAGGACAGCGACAACCGGACCTACGACTACGAGCTTCTCACCGGAGACCGGGACGTTCCCGTCACGCTGGGACTTCGGGATAGGAACGGAGAAGAGAGAACCGTTCGGATCGATCGCGGGCTGGAGTGGATCCATGATGCGCCGCTCGTCGAATCACGTATTTTGGACGGGGGGATCGGTTATCTGGCCATCCATTCCTTCTCCAGCGAGTCTCCCATCGATTCCCTCGTCGAGACCGCGATGGGCGAGCTGCGGAGTGCGCATGGTCTCGTAATCGACATTCGCGACAACGGGGGCGGGAGCAGCGGATGGTGGGTGATGGAATACCTCGTTGCCGAGTATGAGCTCACCACGTGGGCCACGCGCGATTATCGTCCCGCCTTTCGGGCTTGGGGCCGCCAGCAAACATGGTATCGGAGTCGTCCGTCCTCCCGGCCCGGGTTCGATCCGCCAAAGCGCTTCGATGGTCCCGTCGTGCTCTTGACCAGCCCGCGCACTTTCTCGGCGGCCGAGGACTTCGCTGCCGTCTTCCGCTGGTCGCGCCGGGGGAAGATCGTCGGCGAGGCGACCGCTGGGAGCACCGGCCAGCCTCTCTTCTTCCGCCTCCCCGGAGGAGGCTCGGCCCGGATATGCACGAAACGCGACACCTATCCGGACGGATCGGAGTTCGTCGGATACGGAGTTCAGCCGGATGTGGAAGTGCACCGCACGGTGGAAGGCTATCGGAGCGGGAGAGACGAGATACTGGAGGCGGCTCTCGCCGTGCTGCGGTAGCATGGAACCGGGCTCATCTCGCGCGGCTATGCCACCATCATCGCCTCCCGGATCAAGCCGGCGGCCGCCCATGGCAGTCGGATCCTCTGCTCGGCCACAGCTCTTGGGAGAAGGGAACATTGTCGAAGATGGCACAATCCATACGCACCATTCGACCAAGCGAACGTAAGACCCTGCCCTGCCCTCCGGACTTTCCTTTCGTTCGGCAGGAGATGTTCGGTGACGATCACGTCTGGTTGGGAATGGTCACCACCGAGCCGGGAGGCGCGTCACCATGGCACCATCATGGCAAGCACGAGACCTACGTCTTCCTCCTCGAGGGAGAGGCTACTGTCGAGTTCGGTGCGGGTGGGACCGGCCGTCTACACGCGACAGCAGATGGGTCGCTACACATCATTCCACCGGGGCTGCCTCACCGGGAGATCAACACGGGCACAACACCTAACCGGATGCTTGTCGTGAGGGTCGGCGAGGGGCCGGCAGTTGTCCCCCTCGACGGTCCCCCCAAGTGAGGGCGGGGTCGCCCAAAGCAGTCGTTGCGGCCATGTTCGTGGCTGCTGCCGGGATGCGGTGACAGACTGGGCGGCCTCGAAGCGATTTGAGCCGCTGCAGGCGCCGACGACGGGCAGGTAACGGGACGGGGCGTCGGCAAGGAGGAGCGAGACGTGGCCGTGCGTATTGTCAGGCTTGGTAGTCCCCGCGTGCCAGATGAAGGCGTGCGCATCGGCACGGTCCGCCGTCCACCACGCGGGGTGCCCAAGGCCGAATTCGCCGCGCAGAACTGGTACGATATCTGGCTCCCCAACCTGGCGCCGAGCCCGGAGACCATGAAGCTCGGCCAGGCAGCCACGACGCCCGCCCAGCGGGCTGCGTTCACCAGGAAGTACCGTGCGGAAATGACCGCTCCCGACAACAGCCACGTCATCGAGCTTCTGGCCACGCTGTCTCGCCAAAGCGACTTCTCGGTCGGTTGCTACTGCGAGAACGAGGCGCGCTGTCATCGATCGATCCTGCGCGATCTCCTGCTGGAGAAGGGGGCCGAGCTGAAGGGTGATGACTAGCGAGGAGCTCGCCGAAGGAAGCCAGGACACTAGGCTACGTCCCGCTCTGCGGCGCTCCACTTCCGGCACGCTGTCTCGAGACAGCGCCCCAGCGATGACTACGGCCCGCGAATACGATCCAGACAGCGATTTCCTTCGCGTCCGTGATTTCCTTTCGATCACCTACCAGGCCTTCGGGAGACCGCTCAACTGGCGGATCGAACGCTGGAACTGGGCCCGATATCATCCCGGCATGTTCGAGGGTGAGTCAGCAAGGAAGATCGAGTTCTGGGAGCAGGCGGTCCGCATCTGGGAGACCGGAGCGCAGGAGATCGTGGGGGTCGTGAACGTCGAGTCTCCCCAGTACGGAAGAGCGTACCTCCAACGCCATCCAGGTCACACCACCCTGCTGGGAGAGATGCTGGACTATGCGGAGGGAGCGCTGACCGATAGAGAGAATGGCGTCCTGCGCTGCTCCGCCTATGTCTACGACGAGCACTTCCAGGCATTGCTCCGGAGTCGGGGCTATCGCCAGCAACTCGAGCACCCCGAGTATGATTCGGAGTTCATGATCGAAGGACTCCCGGAAGTGACCCTGCCCCGTGGATACGCCGTGCAATCCATGGCGGAGGGAGGCGACATGGCCCTCCGATGCAAGGTCCAGGGGCTGGGGTTCGATCATCCCGATCCAGCGGACTGGACGACGGTGTCGGCGTACCGGCGCGTGCAAGCGGCACCCGACTACCGTGAGGATCTCGATCTTTTTGTCCGGGGTCCGGATGGCGATTATGTGTCCTGCGGTATCCTGTGGCTCGACGAACGCAACCGCCTGGGGATCTGCGAGCCGATGTGCACGCACCCGAGTTACCGGCGCATGGGCTTCGGTCGCGCCGTCATGATGGAAGGCGTCCGACGGGTAGCGGCCCTCGGTGCGCTGAGAGTCCAGGTCGGTTCGGGACAGCGGTTCTATGAAGCGATTGGCTTCGAGAGGAAGTACAGGAGTTATCGCTGGACCAGGAACTGCTAGCTTTCGGAGGGGCACGACATGAGACTGCCGCTCGCCGGGCTCTTGCTTGTCCTGTCATTGGTGTCGAGTGGCGACCTCCACGGACAGGATGCCTCAGGTCGGTTTCAGATCGAATCGCGTGCGGTCGGTGTCGCCTATGATATCGAGGTGGTGACCCCGGCAGAGAGCTCTGCCGTAGCGAAGTATCCCGTGGCCTACTGCATGGACTGGTATATCCTTGACGACTATCTCAAGTCCCTGCCCGGGCTGATGGCCCTTGGCCGCCTGGTGGAGCCCTACATCCTCGTGGGAATCGCCCAGGGTTCGACGACCGAGGACTGGGCTGCGGCGCGAACGAGGGACTTCACGCCGGTTCATCCCGCAGACGAATATTCCAGGAGTCACATGTATCCACCCGCCCTCGATGCGACCGGGGGTGCGCAGAAGTTCGTCGCGTTCCTCGAGAGTGAGCTCATCCCGCAGATCGAATCGAGGTATCCTGCCGATCCCTCTCGCCGGTGTTTTGTCGGCTATTCACTGGGCAGCCTGCTGGGCGTCTATGTCATGACCGAGCGCACCGGTTTGTTCCAGGACTACATACTGGGAAGTCCTTCGCTGTGGTTCAACGATTACTACCTGTCCTCCATGCTAGAGGAGGGACCGGCGGACCGCCTTGCAGCCATCGAGAAGGTCTACGTCAGCGTCGGTGAAGAGGAGTCCTGGGAAATGCTGAAGAGCTTCGACCTCATGCGCTCCGCGCTCACCCGGACCGCAGGCGGAGGTCCGGAGATCAAGGCGGAGATCATCGACGCGGCAGGACATGTCGGCGCCATGCCGATCTCCCTCTACAATGGATTTCGCTTCATCTTTCAGAACGACTGAGGTCGAGGGGGGCACGAGCACATGGATGAAAAGAAGCAAGTGTCCGCTTGTCTGGAGCGGATCGTCCAGGCCGGGATGGCTGGCAAGACCGACGCCCTCCCTTCGCTCCTCCACGATGACGTGGTCATGGCGTTCCCCGGCTTCAGTGGCCGGGCGCAGGGGAAGGCCGCCATGCTCGGCGGGTTCGAAGACTTCGTCGCGAACGCCATCGTACAGGCTCACGAGGAGCTGGATGAGCAGGTGGATGTGATCGATGACCTGGCAGTGGGGAGCTATCGCTTCGACATCACCTACTCCCGGGGCGGCGCCAGTCACCGCAGCACGGGGCGCGACCTCTGGGTGTTCCGCAAGTCCGGAGATCGCTGGCAGGCCGTATGGCGGACCATGCTGGAGCTGGTTGATGAGGAGTTGCCAGCACAGCTCTAGGTCGTACAGCTCGACTTGCAGAGAGTGGAGGTTGGATGAGAGCGCGGACACTGGGGACGACCGGTATCTCGATCTCGCGCGTGATCCTCGGCTGCGGTACCTTCGGCGGCATCGGCGGAGCCCGGGATCTGATCGGGCGCGGCCTCGACCGTGAGGCGGCGTTCGCCACGATGGACGAAGCGGTCGCTCTCGGTATCGACGTCTTCGACACCGCGGAACGCTATGCCGACGGTGAAAGCGAGCGAGCCATGGGGGAATGGCTCCACAGCCGCCCGGAAACAGTGACCTCCCGGGTCCGCGTCGCCACCAAGGTGGCGCCGCCGAAGGCCGACGGCGCCGATGGGGTCCCGTTCGATCGCGACTACATCGAGCGCAAGCTGGCGGTGAGCCTCGAGCGTCTGGGGCTCGACCGAGTTGCCTTCTACCTCTCCCACGCGCCGGACGAGGTGACGCCCATCGAGAAGACGGTGGAAGGCTTTGCTGCCGTGGTCGAATCCGGACGCGCGGCCCACATCGGGTGCTGCAATGTCGATGTCGCTCAGCTCCTCGAGGCGCTGGAGGCAGCGGATCGGCTCGGAGTCCGGGGCTTCGAGTGGGTGCAGAACGGCTACAGCCTGCTGTCACCCGATGACGAGCGAGAAGTCCGGGCCGTGTGCCGGGAGCGAGGTCTCGGCTTCACGCCCTTCTCGCCCCTGGCCGGTGGGGTGTTGACGGGAAAGTACCGGCGCGGCGAGTCTTTCCCGGAGGGGACGCGCATGGCGCTGCGGCCGGAAGGACATGCCGCCCTCATGACCGACGCGGTGCATGATGCGCTCGACCGGCTTCGGGGTGCGGCGGCGGCCCGTGGTGTGAGTCCCGGGGCCCTCGCCCTCGCCTGGGTGCTCTCGCATCCGGACTGCACCGCGCCGGTCGTGGGGCCCTCGCGCCGGGCGCCGCATCTCGGGCATGTGGCCGAAGCCCTCGCCGTGGAGCTGACCGCGGACGACCGCGAGCAACTCACCCGATGGTTCGCGAAGGCGCAGGGCGTCGTGTGATCGTGCCGATCCCGCCACCATCCACCAAGCGCAGAGGAACTGGCGAAACTCGATGACTCGACATAGGACCCGAGGGTGGCTGCTCCTGGGAGTAGGACTCGCGGCGGGCGCGGTTCTGGCCTCCGGGCCGGCAAGTCTTACCGCACTAGCTGTGGAGACGGGATTTCTGGATCGCACCGCGACCGTGGCCGGCGGCACCTATCGATACCAGGTGTATGTGCCGGCCGCATATCCCACGGCCGAGGCGTGGCCCGTCATCCTGTTCCTCCATGGAAGCGGGGAATGCGGTAGCGACGGACTGGCGCCGACGACCGTCGGGATCGCGCCGGCGATCAGGCGATCACCCTCGCGTTACCCCGCCATCGTCGTCTTTCCCCAGGCGCCGGCCGACTCCAGCTGGGCCGGGATACCCGGGGAGATGGCCCTCGCCGCGCTGGACCGCACGCTCGCCGAGTTTCACGCCGATTCCACTCGCGTCTACCTGGTCGGTCTATCCATGGGCGGCAACGGTGCCTGGCACCTGGCGTATCGTCATCCTGAGCGGTTCGCTGCGCTGGCTGTCATCTGCGGCTACGTGACCCCGCCCGTGACCCTCTCGAACCGCAAGTCCGCCGTGCCCGCGGAGGATGGCGAGCCGCTCGTCGCGGTCGCGGGGCGGCTGGGCCGAATGCCGACCTGGATCTTCCACGGCGAGGTGGATTCGGTGGTTCCGGTGGAGGCGTCGCGCCAGGTGGCTCAGGCCCTCGAGCGCGACGGCGGTGATGTGCGGTACAGCGAGTTTCCGGGGATCGACCACGGGGTCTGGGATGCGGTGTTCTCGTCGCCGAGCTTCGTCGAGTGGCTGTTCGCCCAGCGGCGGCCCTAGGCCGAGTCGACTCGGGCGCGTCGCGGCACTGCTGGCAGAGGAGGTTGCAGGCTGATGCTATCGGCACGGGACGCACTGGGACGCTTGCGAGAGGGAAACAGCCGTTTCGCGTCGGGTGTGCGGAGCCTCGACACGCTCATGAGCCAGACGCGGCGCGAGGAGTTCGTCGCCGGCCAGAAACCGTTCGCTGTGGTTGTCGGCTGCTCCGACTCGCGCGTTCCCGTGGAGATGATCTTCGACCAGGGCCTCGGCGACCTGTTCGTGATCCGGGTGGCAGGTAACATCGTCGCGCCCTCGCAGATCGGCAGCGTGGAGTTCGCTGCGGAGCGCTTCGGCACCCGTCTCGTCGTAGTCCTCGGGCACACCCTGTGCGGAGCGATCGAGGCCACGCTGGAGGAGCTTCAACGACCGACGGAGAACCAGTCGCGGAACCTGCGCTTCGATCGTCGATCGCATCCGACCCTCGGTCGAGGGCCTGCTGGCGACCGAGCTCAGGAGAGACCAGGAGGCCCTGGCGCGAGAGGCGGTGCGAGCCAACGTCCGCGTGTCTGCAAACCAGCTGAGACATGGGTCTGAAGTGCTGGAGCAACTGATCCGGGACGATGGCCTTCTAGTCGTTGGGGCGGAATATGCGCTCGACACGGGGCTGGTCGACTTCTTTGATGCCATGCACCCGTCCGGCCAGCGTGGGATGTGACGCACGAACTGGGTCATGCCGGCGGAAGGCGGCAAGCGGATCCAGCTCACGAGCCACCCCTGCTACTTGGCTGCCGGCGCCTCCGCCTTCGAGGCGTCGAAGACGTGCACGGTGCGCGTCGGGAAGGCGAAGGCCGTGCCCGCATCCTCCACGACCTGCATGAAGCCGAGCAGCACTTCCTGGCGGCACTGCTGGAAGTCGGCCCAGGTCGGCACCTGGAACCAGGCCATGATCTCGATGTCGAGCGAGCTGGCGCCGAACTCCTTGAACTTGATTACCATGGAATCGGGCCAGATCTTCGGGTGTTCGCGGAGCACGCGCTCGAATCCTTCGAGCACTTGCTGCATCTGAGCATGCGTCGTGCCGTACTCGACGCCGATCGTGGTGGCGAGGCGCATGCGGTCGCGAGCGGTGTAGGACTCGAGCCGCATATCGGCGACCTTCCCGTTCGGGATCGAGATCAGGGTGCGGTCGAGGGTCCGGAATCGCGTCGAGCGGAGGCCGATATCCTCGACCGTGCCGACGAAGTCCTCCACCTTGACGAAATCGCCGACGCGGAACGGGCGGTCGGCGGCGAGGGAGATCGAGCCGAAGAGATTCTCGATGGTCTTCTGCGCGCCGAAGGCGAACGCGAAGCCGCCGATGCCGAGGCCGGCGAGAAGCGTGTTCACCGGGTAGCCGAGCTCCGCAAGCATCGCCACGATTCCGGAGGCGGCCACGAAGCCCTTGGCGAGATTGCGGCCCACGGTGAGCACGCTGCGAGCCGAGGCGCTCTGGGCGGCCCACGGTGTGGCGAGCAGAGCATCCCAGACGACATCGACGACGCGCCACAACAGGAAGAAGACGATGACGACGCCTGTCGCCCCGAGCAGCGAGCGCACGAACGCCTCGGCCGGCTCGTAAAGATCCAGCAAGGGTAGTAGCGCATAGGCGGCGACCAGCATCCACACGAGAGTGAGCGGTGCCGCCGAACGGTCGAGCAGGTGGTCGTCCCAGGTGGCGCGGGTGTGGGCGAAGGCGCGGCCCAGGACATTGCGCGTGATCCAGCCGAGCAGGCGCCCCACCGCCCACGCGACGAGGAGGAGGAGCGGCAGCGCCAGCCATTGCCACCACAGCAGGTCGCGGGGTCCGGGGCGCAGCAGAAGCTCGGGCATCCACTCGTGCAACCAGTGATCCGGGAGATCGCCATACCAATGATCGATGCGCCCGACGGTGCTCCGGGAGAAGGCCCAGTAGCTGCCTTGATCGTCGTGTGTCTTGACGAGTCGCACCGTTTCGTTGCGCTTGCCGGAAGGGATCGTTCCGATCTGCTCGACATGGGCCGGCAGGTCATCGTCGTGAGACCCGTCGGGGTCGGCCGAGATGGTATCGAGATCGATCCACAGGTACCGGTCCAGGACCGCCTTGAGCCGCATGGCAAGCTCAGCCGCCTCGCCAGCGCGCGCCGGGGGCACCTGCAGGTAGCGCGTGGCCTCCGCATAGTGGCCGTCGCGCGTGAGCTCGAGGTAGGCCTGCACCGAGGCGCGTGGCGAGTCGCTGGCGACCTCCGCCGGTCCTTCATCCACGGGTTCCGGTGGCGGAGGGGTCTCGACCGGCGTGGGTAGCTGCGCCAGGGCGGGGCGAGCGAGGAGGCCGGATGTGGCGGTGAGGCCGGTGGCGACCGACCCGGCGGCGACGAGCAGGACGAGCAGGGTCTGGACGATCCGCGGGCTTGGCCCGAGCGGCGCCCCGCCTTCGCCGCTGGAGTGTCTCTTCATCATCACGGGGCCGAGTAGACAACCCCGGAGCGCGAGGGTCAAGTCCCGCGTCGCCTCGCGATGACCGTCGTTTCTTCAACGTGGAATCGCACCGGAAGGAAGCGCTCCGCGACCCGCATGTTGGTCTCCGTGTGCGGCGTGATCTCGCTCGTGCGCACGCGACCGCCGAGGAGTCCGAGAAAGGGTACGATCTGATCCGCCAGATGGCGATCCACCGCCGCCCCGCTCGCCCACTCCGCCTCGAGCCTGGACGCCGCCTCCCGACCCACTCGCTCCGCCGGCTTGCCCCGGGCTCCGATCGCGGACGCGCCGAGTACCGTCGCCGTGGTGGTGAGCCTGGCCAGGATGGACGTGCCCGGGTTCCGCATGCGGACGTAGGACAGCCGCGGCGCGATCGGCCCCCAGGCCGGGTCGGCGGCGGCGACGAAGCCATCGACCTGGCGCTCCGCGACGCGCGCGCGCGCCAGCGTCTCATCGGCGAGGCTGAGGATGTCAAGGCGCTGCGGTGTCCCCTGCTCGAGAAGCTCGATCGGCGTGGCGGGTCGGGCGTCCCACGGGGTCACGTCGACGCGCACCTCGCCGCCGCCCTTGGGATGGACGCCGTGCTTGATGATGCTCATGCGCACGTCCATTCCCAGGCGCGAGAGATGAACGAGCAGGACGGTCTCGAGATAGGCTGCGAGCGGGCTCCACGAGACATCGGTGCCGCCGGTCACCGTGATCTCGACCGGCCCCGGGGCGTGGAGCGCGATCGGGATCGCGGCCTGCAGGACGAGGGTCGCCGCACCCGCCGTGCCGACGGCGATGTGGAAGCGGCCGCTGGCGATGGCCGAGGGCCGGAAGAGAAGCTCGGTCGAGCCCGGCTTCGCCCCTTCAACCGATGCGGCGGCGAGCTGGCGTGCGGCTTCGACCGCGGCCAGGTGCTGGGCGGCCAGCCCCGGGTTCGCCCGCCGCGCACGGATCTTCGTCAGGTGGCAGGCGCGGCCGGTGATGGCGGAGAGCGCGACGGAGGTGCGCACGACCTGTCCCCCACCCTCGCCCTGGCTGCCATCGATCGCGATGATCTCGCTCATCGCGGTGACTCCCCCTCCGGCGAGCTCGCTAGCGTGTGCGAATGACCTGGCCGCGCGCGAGTGCACGCAAGTCGCTGCCCTCGAGGCGGATGAAGTAGGCGCCGGGGGGCACCCGATGGCCGGCCGAATCCCGTCCATCCCAGCGCGCATCTTGCGCCCCCGCTTCCGGGATCAGGAGGCGCACCATGCGGCCCGCCGGGTCGTAGATCCCGATCCGCGCCGCGCCGTCGGCGGGCGGCGGGCCAGCGTTCCAGGTGATGGTCGTCTCGCTCGCGAAGGGATTCGGACTCGCGCTCAGCTCGAGCGGGCGGGCCAGGGGAGCCGCCGGATCGAGCGCGATCGCCGCCGCGTCGCCGACGATGGCGAAAGACGAGGGAGTGATGGTGAGCGCGGTCTCCGTCCCTGCCGCCAGGGTGTAGCGCAGGCGGCAATCCGCGGAGACCGTGAACGGGACGGTCCACTGCCACCGGCCGCTGTCCGGCAAACCGCTGGCGATCATCGTCCATGGCCCACCGGCGCCCGAGGTCGAGAGCTCGAGCGTGACCGTGGCCGGTGTGCTGCCAGGGACCGAGCTCGTCCAGTCGATGAAGGCCACGGCCCCCGCGCGGAGTGTTGCCGCGGGCCGCGGTTGCATGGCATGGATCGCGAGGGTGGTGGGTGGCGTCGCCTCCCTGTAGAGATGGAAGCGGTTGACATAGACGAACGGCCCGCCTTCCTGGGCGATGACGGCGATGTCGGGGAACCCGTTATGATCGGTATCCCCGCCGGTGCGGAGCGCAGTGTGATAGCCGGGCGTGGGCGAGTTGAGAGCAGCGGATTGCGTCCAGTTGCCGGACCCATCGCCAGTCCAGATGGTGAGCTGCCCGTCCCCGAACGCGACGAGGTCCATGGCACCATCGAGGTCCATATCGAATAGTTGCGTGGCCTCGTAGTTTCCCGAGGCCGGGAGTCCGGTGCCGGCGGCGGCCCAGGTGCCCGGACCCGTCCATCGCCAGACCTCGACCCCGCCCTGGCTCGTGGCGAACGCGAGATCGGCGCGGCCATCGGCGTCGATATCGCCCAGGCTCGGGCCGCGGCGGCCGACGCTGCCGGCAGGTGGCAGGTTGCCGTCTCCCGCCGTGAAGCCGCCGCTCCCATCCCCCAGGTAAACGGTCTGGTTCTGGTGCGCGACCGCGATGTCGGGATAGCCGTCGCCGTTGACGTCGCCTGTGGTCAGGTCCTGCCTCGAGTTGCCCCCGACGAAACCGAAGCTCTGGAGCCAGGTGCCATCTCCCTGGTTCAAATAGACGTGCACGCCGGCACAGCAGCCGAACGAGTTGGCGGCCACATCGAGATCCCCATCGGCGTCGAAGTCGGCGAGATCGGTGCCGAACATGCCCCAGGTCTCGCCGTGGGTGGCGAGGCCGTCATCCCAGGGCGTCCATGCCGTGCCCGTGCCATCGCCCAGCGCGACCTCCAGCAGCTGATCCCCGAAGTCCACGCCCGAGTAGTTGTGGTGCATGCCGTAGGCGGCATCCAGATGGCCGTCGCCGTTCACATCGCCGAGCGCCACCCCGCCGTAGCCGAAGTTGCCGGTCTGGACGACGCTCCAGTTGCCGGCTCCATCCCCGAACCACACCATGATTCCGTGCTCCTGGGTGTTCACGTAGGGCGAACCGTGATCGCCGATCGAGATCAGATCCAGTTTGCCGTCGGCGTTCACATCCGCCATCTCCACCTCGGTCCGCCCGCCATCGAGCGCGGGCGTCCCCAGTCCGGTCGACGACTCGACATAGGTGAGAGCGGCGACGGGTGGAGTTGCGGGTGGTGCTGCGGTGATGATGACGGCGAGGGTGGTAAGGAGTGGGAAGAAGAAGGGGTGAGGTGAGGGGGTCGGGATGGACGGCGAGGGCTGCTGCTTCATGGGATCACCTCGGACAGGATCGTGGGTGGGTCGCGGTGCGCGAGCTCCGACGCCGGAATCGGCCCATCCATGATCGCAGCCCCGGGCGGTATCGGGGAGCCCGACTTGCGACCGCGTCTTTTTTCGATCGGCGGGGATCTTTCCAGTTGACTGGAGGTACTCATTAGTATAGTCTTCTGAGTATTGATGGGGCCCGCCCCTCGCCCACCCCGCGAGAGCCCCAGGCGCACCGAGCCAGATCCCGGCCAGATTGGCCGACCCCACCATAAGCCGTTTTCTTGAATGGGCTTGACGCTCCGGCCGGACCCTTCGGGTCGGGCTCCGGGGAGCTCGAGCCGGCGCCGTGGTTGCCGCCAGCCGCTGGGGACCGCATGGGTCGATCTCATCGCCGCCCGCTGGATGCGAGGTCGCCGCTCGTTGATCGCCGGTTGTGCCGGCTGTTCATGAGCCGCGCGGCGCGCGGCCGCTTCGGGCCACGTCTTGCGCCGCGCATCGATCGGGCCCTCTGGCAATTGGTCGGAGTCCAGCACGCGCTCGACCTGTCCCTGGGACGCGCCCTCCGCCGGCTCAGGGAGCGCTCGGGGTATTCGGGGCTCGGCTTCGTCCTCTGGACCGACTACGTGCGCGAGCGTGTCGGGATTCCGCAGCGCACGTGCCAGGAGGTGATGCGACTGGCGAGAGGATGCGATGACGTGCCCGAGCTCGGCGCGGCTCTGGAGCATGGCGAGCTGTCCAAGAGCAAGGTGCTGGCTCTCCTGGGGATCCTCGACGCCGGATCTTCGATCGAAGATCGTGCTCGATGGGTCCGGCGTGCTCGCGAGATGACCGTGCGGGAGCTCGTGCGTGCGGTGAGAGCGGAGAGGACCGAGAGAACCCAGAGAACCGAGAGCGGAGGCACTGCGGGCGACAGAGACCGAGCCATGCCGACCGAGGACGGAAGCGACGCGTGCGATGAAGGGATGCGCGGGGGAATGCTCACGATTCGCTGTCCGGCCCGCACCGTCACCCTGGCCCGCATGGGGTTCGAGCTCGTCGAGAGGCTTCACGGCCAGCGGTTGCCCCGCTTTCGCAGCCTCGAGTTCATGATCGCGGATTGGTTCAGCGCCATGGGCTGGCCGGGCGAGATGGAAGAGGATGGCGCATCGGCTGGCATGGAGGAAATCCAGCGGGAGCGCCATCGCCTGCCTGCGACAGCGGAGAAGCCAGAGGACGCTCTCCCGGGGAGCCGCGAACGCGTCGAGGCGGCATGCCGGGAGGCAGCCGCCGGATGGGCCTATCTCTCATGGCAGCGCGAACCGGAATCCCTGGACCCCGCCCTCGATGCCAGCCACTCCGAGGACCCCTTTGCCCTGGACGCGGCCGTGATGCGGATGAGCATGCTGGCGCGGCGCGTTCGCGTGCTGCTCGGTCAGGTCCTCGCGGCGATGTCGGCGCTCGATGGGTGGCGGCTCCTTGGGTTTGCCTCCTTCGATCACTACTGCCGCGAGCGAATCGGGCTCGAGCCGCGCTCGGTGGCCCGTTTCATGCGCTTCGCCCGCGCTCTGGATGCCCACCCCGCGCTCGGGGAAGCCCATCTCTCCGGGGCGCTCAGCTACTTGCAGGTGCTGATCCTCATTCCGATCGTGCGTCGGGGTACGGCAGAGGCCTGGGCCGAGTGGGCGGCGCGGAAAACCTGCCTCGCGACGGCCAAGGCCGTGGATACGGCTCTCATGTCGGAGCTGAGCGGCGCGGGTCCCGAGGAGATGGCGGGCTGGGCCGATCTCCTGCGCCAGGCTGGGGAGAGCGAGGAATCGGCTGGCATCGTTCCGACGGCGATGACAATGTCCGCGCCTCGGCCGGCGGCCGCGTCGCCTCGGCCGGCGGCCGCATCGCCTCGGCCGGCGGCCGCATCGCCCCCGCTGGTCGGATCGCCCCCGCTGGTCGGATCGCCCCCGCTGGGCGCCGCTCTACCTCCACCCGCCGACTTCTCGGACCCGGTGATCGTCGGCCTCCGACCCGGCACGCCACTCCTGCGCGCCGACTGCATGACCTGCTGCTTCCGCATTCGCATCTTCTGTCCGGAGGATCTGAGGTCCTTCGTGCGCGCCGGCTTCCAATCCTGTCGCGATGCTTCGGGCCGCCCGCTGCCCGCGTGGCGCGCGCTCGAGCTATTCGTCCTGAACCTGCTCGATCATCTCGACGATCCGGAGTTCGAACGCCTGGCCGTCGCATTTCCCGTGCTCGAACGGGACGGCTGGCAGTGCCAGGTTCCGGGGTGCACCGGTCGGGGCGTCCTGCACTCCCACCACATCCGCTACAGGAGCCACGGCGGCTCCGACGCCGAGTTCAACCGCATCACACTGTGCGCCCCTCATCACCGCCAGCACATTCACGAGTGCCGGACGGTATCGGTCGCGGGAGTGGCGCCCAAGGGGCTCGAGTGGCAGATCGGGCGCCGCGCGGGGATGGAACCGCTGCTGCGCTTTCGGGGCGAGACGCTGATCCCACCGCCGGCACCGGTGGCGAACGAGCCGTCGCTCGTGCGCGATGCGGTGCGACATACGCTGCCCGCATGGCCTCGGCGGTCGAGGGCAGGCAGCTACCAGGTCATGCGGGAGTGGGCTGCCCGCAGCGGCCCACAGCGGCTTGTCCGCCTCAGGCCGCGGCCTTCTCTAGCCTCGACATCACGTAGTCAGCCGCCTTGAGCGGCATCTTGACACGGACCGACGATTCGCCGTCATCCACCTCCACGAGGAGATGCCGGCCCTTCTTACGCACCTTGACCCTCTCGTCATCCGAGTCGACGCTCACGATCACGAAGTCGGGGCAGCGGGAGATCTCGGCGATGAATGCGCGCGCGACGGGGGCCGCCTCGTTGATCTCGTCGACCGCTTCACGCAGGACCTCATCCGGAACGAACGGCATGACCAGCATCACAACAGCCGCCGGCATCTGGATCGACAGGTCGACGTCGTCGTCATGGATCTTCACCGAGAGCAGGCCGAAGCTCGCCACCGTGTACGTGATCCAGATCGATGAACCCACGAGCAGGGCCAGAACGCATGTGATGGCGAGCGTCGTCTTGTTGCGAAAGTCAGGTCGTCGCATGATCAGACCTCCCGGGTACTACTCGGCTTCAGGCTTCCTGTCGAGCCAGATGCGCACCCTCGCGTCGTCGCTGTCCACGGCTACGAGCTCGCCCTCGCCGTGATCCTCCAGCGTCTTCACCGCGGCCGCGAGATCGACGTCACCCGATCCCTTCTCGTGCGCCGCGATGAAGGCATCCACCAGCTTCAGGGGAAGGCGGATCCGGACCTTCTCGTCGCCATCCTCCGCCTTGATGAGCAGGTTCTTCCCGGAGCGGGCGACCTCGATCTCCTCGCCGTCGGCTTCGACCCGGATGAACTGGCCTTCCTTGGCTTCCTTGAGGGCCTCGAGGACCCCACGGAGCTTGGCCATCTCCAGATCGTGATCATCGATGCGCACCTTGCCCTGGCACACGTTCCCCTCATCGATGAGCGGGAGGATCGCCTGGGCGAGGGCGAGGGGGACCGTGACGCGGACGTGCTCCCCATGCCCATCCGATTCGTCCACCGCGACATGAAGCCAGAGGTCGTTCGAACTGGCTGCCAGAGTGGCCCTTGAGCCCGCGAGCAGGGCCAGGGATATGAGGATGAGGCCGGCCGCCAGGGTTCGGATCGCAGTCAGAAACCGTGGTCGGGGCACGCTGATCGGAGGAGGGGGCGAGAGGAGCATGGTCGCACCTCGGGGCTGGGGAGACGCCAACAACGGGCCGCCGGTAACGGCGTGCCATCCAGGTTCGTAGCAGGAACTACGAGCAGGGGCCGGAACGGGTTGCAACCCCGGCCGCGGGGCAGGTCAGGCGGTCCGCCCGGCTTCCACCGCCCGCCGCCCGGCTTCCACCGCCCGCCGCCCGGCTTCCTACCGGAGCCACCCAGCCGGGTCCACCGCCCACCCCCCGGCTTCCTACCGGAGCCACCCAGCCGGGTCCACCGCCCGCGACCCTTGCCGCACCTCGAAATGGAGCATCGGTCCCTTGAGCGATCCGGTGTCGCCGACCGTCCCGACCACCGCTCCTCCGGCCAGGGTCTGTCCCGTCGTCACCCCCACATCGGCAAGGTGGGCGTACAGCGTGTAGTACCCCCCCCCGTGATTCAGGATCACGCAGTTTCCGTATCCCGTGAGCCAGTCGCGGTAGTCGACCTTGCCGTCCGCCACGGCGCGCACGGGCGTGCCGGCCGCGGCGGCGATGTCGATGCCATTGTTGCGGGTCGAGGTCCCGAACTTGGGATGGGTGTGGGGGCCAAATCCTTCGAGGACCTTGCCCTGGACCGGCCACGGTAGGTTGCCGCGGGCATGGGCGAAGGGTCCCGAAGGCGGGATGAACTCGGGCGCCGTCTTGCGGCGGGCCTCCAGCTGGCGAATGATGGACTCGAGCCGCTCCTGCGCGGCCTTGAGCTCGCGCGCCGCCTGCTCGTGAGTCTCGCGCTTCTTCCGCAGATCCGAGATCTGCGACTCGCGCTCCTTCTTGAGGCCCGACAGGCGGTTCTGCTCTCGCTGCTTCTCCTTCCCGATCTGCTGGATCTCGGTCTGGTTCCGCTCGACTTCGCTGCGGTCGGCAACCAGCGTCCGCCGCGTCGAGTCGATCGTTTCCATCAGCTTGCGCTCCTCGTCCGCGAGCCGGGTCATGAGGTAGACGCGGTCCGCGAGATCGGGGATCGATTCGGCGGAGAAGACGACTTCGATCCAGCTCGGTTGCCCGGTCTTGTAGATCTCCCGCACACGATGGGCGAGACGCCTGTTGGCGCGTTCGAGTTCGCTCTCCCGGGCACCGATGTCGAGTTCGAGCTGGCCGAGCCGGCGAGTGATGGCATTTTCCTGCTGTGACAGCTTCTTCAGATAGGCCTTCGTCGTGGCCAGACGCTTGTCGGCCGACTGGATTTCGGAGAGCACCTTCTTCTCGCGCCCGCGGAGCCGCTCGGCCTCGGCGCTCTCGCGCTCGATCTGCAGCTTGAGCTCGAGGAGTTCCTGGCGCCGCCTGGCGATATCGGCCGCGGTCTCGGCGCTGGAGGTGTCCGCTGCGGCCTCGGTGCTCGTCGGTGGCGGCGCGGGCGCCTTCTTCGGCTCATCGGCCGCCTTCTTGGTCTGGCTGGAGCTCTTCTTGGGTGCGGCGCGGCCGCGATCGGCCAGGGTTCCCGGAGCGGGGGCAAGCGACAGCGCGAGGGCGAGGGCGGCCGCCGTCACGATCAACCGCGCGAGCTGTGTGGACCGCCATCTCAAGCCGAGCTCCGGATGACATCGCCCAGCGACCACATGGCGCCAAGCATGCCAAGGAGCACGGCGAAGGCGAAGAAGCCGACGATTTCGTTCGCCGTCAGGAAATGCACCTCGACGCCGATCAACCGCGTCGAGAAGTTGGCGACCAGGAGTCGCAGCACGAGGAGGGTGCCCCCGGCGGCAACGAGAGCCTGCGCCACGCCCTCGACCAGGAAGGGCATCCGAATGTACGTCCCCGTGGCCCCGACCACGCTCATGATCTCGATCATCTCGCGGCGTGCGAGCACGGTGAGCCGGATCGTCGAGTGCACGGCGAAGGCGACCGCGAGACCGACCAGGATGGCGGTCGCGAGCTCGGCGAGACGGAGAGTGAGAAGCGCGGCATCGAGGCGCGCGATCCAGTCGCCGCCGAAGCGGACATCCTCGACGCCGGCGATCTCGGCGGCCGCGCTCGCGATCTCCTTCATCCGGGTTGCCGTCGCGACTCCGGAAGCCAGCTCGAGGCGGAAGCAGGCAGGAAGCGGGTTGAAGCCGAGCGCTTCCACCAGGTCGTAGCGCCCGATGTCGGCGCGAAATGCCTCGAGCGCCTCCTCCTTGGAAACGAATCGGGTCCCGGAGACTCCCGCGATGGCGCGGAGCCCGCTCTCGATCTCGGCGCGCTGGCCCTCGCTCGTGTCCTCGGCGAGGTAGACATCGATGACGCGCCGGCTATCGAGTGAGCGGGCGCTGCGTTCGATGTTGGACGTGATGAGGAGGGTGATGGCGAACACGAGTAGCGAAGCCGAGATCGAGACGATCGCGGCGATCGTGAGCGCAGGGTGCCGGCGGGCCGACGACAACCCCTCGCGCGCCAGGTACAGGAACGCGCGCGGGCTCATGGCTCGGTCCCCGTCCCGTGCGGGATCAGACGCCGCACCGCCCTCGGACTCGGGACCATGGTCGACTCCGGCGGTGGCAACGAGCCGGCGCCCGGCTGATGCGTGGCCGGTGCCAGCTCGCGCAGCGAGCCGCTGACAATATGGAACAGGCGGTCGCGTCTGGGATCGGCGCGGGTGTTGATGTGAGTGGCCACGATCACGCCGGTCCCGGCCAGATGGATCTCGCGGAGCAGCGCAAATAGCACATCGCCCGCGGGTGGGTCGAGGTTGCGGGTCGGCTCGTCGGCCAGCAGGTAGAGCGGATCGTTGACCAGGGCGCGTGCCAGGGCGGCCCGCTGCTGCTCGCCACCCGAGAGCTCGAGCGGGCGGGCATGACGGCGATGGGCCAGCCCGACCCGATGCAGCGCCCGCATCGTGCGCTCCTTGATCTCGCGTGGATCGTCGACCCCGGTGATGCGCAGCGGGAAGGCCACGTTGTCGAAGACGGTGCGGTCCTTGAGCAGCTTGAAGTCCTGGTAGATGACGCCGAGCTGGCGGCGGAGGCGCGGGACGTCCCGGCGCTTGAGCTTCGAGCTGCTGATCGACTCGACGATGATCTCGCCCTGGTCGGGGCGGATCTCGAAGGAGATCGAGCGTAGAAAGCTCGACTTCCCCGCCCCGCTGGGGCCGGTCAAGATCACGAACTCGCCGCGGTCGATGCTCACGCAGACGTCATCGAGAGCGATATGACCGCCGGGATAGGTCTTGGTGACGTGGGCGAAGTGGATCATTTCTGGCGCCGGGGGGCGCCGGCATCGCCTCCACGCTTCCAGTGCCAGTCGATGCGGCCCTGCGGCAACCGGCTGGCCATGCGTCCCGCCGTCCGGATCGCCGCCACCATGCTTTCCTCGCTGGCCACGCCTTTCCAGGCGATGTCGGGCGCCGTGCCGTGTTCGACCGAAGTGCGGAGGAATGGAATGCCGAGGCTCAGGTTGACGACCTTGCCACGCCCGAGCGTGCGCACCGGAGCCAGCCCCTGATCGTGGTACATGGCGATGACGACATCGAACTCCTCGTTCACCGCGCGCATGAACACGGTGTCGCCGGAGAAGGGTCCGTGCACGTCGATGCCCGATTCCTTGGCCCGTTCGACGGCCGGTTTGATGCGATCCCGCTCCTCGGTGCCGATGTGTCCCGCCTCGCCACAATGCGGGTTGAGTCCGGATACGGCGATGCGTGGCTGGCGCCGGGCGAAGAACTTCTGCATGGCGATCTGGGTGAGCTCGATGACGTCGAGGACGCGCGCCTTGGTCACCGAGCGCGATACCCGGTTGAGAGGCAGGTGAGTGGTGACAGTGGTGACTCGGAGGCGCGGCGAGATGAACATCGGGACGCAGCGCTTGGCCTCGCACAGGTTGCCCAGGAACTCGGTGTGACCCGCGAAGGCGATACCGAGATCGAGGAACGCCTCCTTGGAGATGGGCGCTGTCGTGATCGCGCGCACCTTGCCGTCGAGCGCGAGCTTGGCGGCGTGGCGCACCGTCGATGCGGCGGCGCGGCCGGTGGTCGCCGAGTGCGAGCCCGGGACGACGCGCTTGAGATCGGCGCCGAAGGCCTCGACCAGATAGAGCACCGACGGGTCGAACTCCGCCGGTGCATCCTCGATCGAGATCGAGCGTATGCGCATGTGGGTGGCGAAGCGGCGGCAGGCCTCTCCCATGATCTCACGCCCGCCGACGACCACCGGGCGACAGTCCTTGAAGCACTCCCCCGAGTGAATGGCCTTGACGACCACCTCGGGACCGATGCCGGCCGGGTCGCCCATGGTGACCGCGACCAGGGGCGGCGGCTCGCGACGGGGACGGACGACGAGGCTCGGTTCGGGCTCGACCTCGAGGATCGACTTCGTCTCCTTGGCTGCCGTCTCCCGGGGCGGCTTGGTGGCCGTGCCCGATCCACTGCCGGGCGCGGCGCTGAGAGCGCGGGGTGGCGCGTGGAGCGCCCGTTCCCCCGCCGCCGACTTGGTTGATCTGAGCCGCCGTCTGTCAGCCATCGTGAGTCATCTCGTAGGAGGGCGCCACCGATGGATCCGGCGCAGCGTGCGGTTCCATCGGACGCTGCCGGAGGAAATCGCGTAGCGACTTCATGTGCTCCCACATGACTCGCTTCTTGCTCGGATCGCGCAGCAGGAAGGCCGGATGGTAGAGCACCATGAACTGGATACCAGGGTAGCGTTTGAGGGTGAAGAAGCGGCCTGCTTCTTCCTCCATGGTAAACTCCCCGCGCGCCGGATCGATCCACTTGAGCGCCACTGCGCCGAGAAGCAGCACGACCCGCGGCCCTACGAGCTCGAGCTGTCGCTCCAGGTAGGGCAGACAGGCCTCGGCCTCGGCGGCGCTCGGCGAGCGGTCGATGGCCGGCTTGCACTTGACGACGTTCACGATGAGGGCGTCGCGATTCGAGTCGAGGCCGATGGCAGACAGGATCTTGTCGAGCATGTCCCCGGCGCGGCCGACGAAGGCGAGTCCGGTCGCATCTTCATTCTCGCCCGGTCGCTCGGAAATGATGAGGAGATCCGCCGCCGGATTGCCGCGATCGACGACGATCGCGGCGCGGCTGTCGGCGAGCTCGCAGCGGCGGCAGTTGTAGGCGCGGAGGCGGTCTCTGAACTCGGTGTAGGTTGGCGCTGCCAGGATGGCGTTGCGTTCCTGATCGAAGATGTCGATCTGCATCGGCGCCCTCGCCTTCTCACCAGGAGATCGTCAAGCCGGGTTCAGCGGGCAGCCAAACGATTGTGGGACTGGAGTCTAGGCGCTGTGATCAGGGGTGTCAATCGAGAGCAGGCGTTCGAGAGCCGACAACCGCATGGGCCTCGGGTTCACGTCGTGCTCGGGATGCTCGTCTTTCTGACCGCCGGTTGCGCACGGAAGCCGGTGCAAGATCCCATTCTCTCGCGACCGGCCATCTCGTGGCATGAGACGGCCCGGCTCGCGTTCACGGCGCGGGGTCGGGTCTGGGTGGCGGAGCGTGAGGTGCGAGGCCCTCACGGCGGCATCTGGCGGGCACGTCCGGTACCGGGCGGGGTACGCCAGGACCGCCCGGTGTGGACCCGAGACGGTGCGCTCCTGCTCTCGGTGTGGTTCTCCGCCGAGGAAGAAGCGGATCTGGCGACCTTCGCGGGGGGGCGGCTCGAGCGCCTGACTCGGACCCCTGCCGGCGAGCTTCTCGACGATGCCACGGACGATGGACGCGTTCTATTCGAACGTGAAGGCATGCTCGTCGAGACCGGAGGGGGAAGCGTCGAACGCGTGCTCGGGCGCGGGCGGGCCGGTCGCTACACGCCGGATGGCCGTCACATCCTCTTCGTCCGCGGGAACGAGCATGAACCGCTCGGCGTCTGGCGCCAGGGATATGCGGGAGGCGATGACTCCGAGATCTTCCTCCTCGATGTGGCCACGGGCGCCGTCACCCGGATCACCGACAGCCCGGACAATGACGAATGCCCGATCCCGCTCGATGATGCCGGGAAGCGCTTCCTCGTCTGTCGGGAGCGGGAGAGTCCATATCGACCGTGGCTGGTCTCGGCCGTGAGCTCGCGGATTCACCGCGTGCACCGCTTCCCCATGCCCGACGGACCATGGCCTATTCTCTTCCCCACGCTCTGCCGCACCCCGGAGGACCGTCTCGAGCTGTGGGTGGAGGCCGATGGGCGACTCTTCCATGCCATGGGAACGATCGCCGATACCGGGCTGGCCTTCGCTCCTGCGGAGCCCGTGCGTATCGAGCTCCAGTCGGATGCGGTCTCGCCTGCGCCCCAGGGAGCGGCGCTCTTCGATGAGGTGGCTTCCCACCTCGCGGCGGGCGAGCTCACGCGAGAGCCCTGGCGAGGCATCTCGGAAGGGGAGCGTCGCCGCTTCCGGACCGAACTCCAGCAGATCATGGATCCGCAGGCGCGGGTCGATCTCTTGAACCGGCTCCTCGGACGGCTGGCCCTGCCCGGGCTCTGCCTGACCGCAGAGGGGATGCCGGCCGCCACCGCGTCGATCGCCCCGCGGTGGGTCTTGCCGGATGCCATCCTCGCTCACGCCCTCGAATCCCACGGGATCGCCTACTTGACGGCGGCCGCCTTGCCTCCGGCGCTGGCCGCCCACCCCGTGCTCGACCTGCGCGGTGCGGACCGCCTCCCGGAACCCCCCGACTCGCTGGCCGCGAAGCTCTGCGCCCGCCAGCCGCTCATCCTGCTCCTCGACGGAACAACTGATGGCGAGGCGGAGATTCTTGCGGATCGCCTCGCCGCCCGTCGCTGCGCCCGGCTCGTCGGCCGGCCGACGGCAGGGACGTTCATGATCACCGAATCGCGGCCGCTCGTCGCCGGCGGAACGCTGGTCCTCCCGGTGCGGAAAGTGGAGCGGCAATCGGGAGGCAGCGGATCTGCGGGAGTGATCCCCCGATTCTTCGTGCCATCCGACCCCGATCCCACGCGTGAGAGATGGCTCGAGATCATTCTCGAGGCTCTGGAAAGTGCGTGATGATGGTGAGGGCGCCGTCTCACCATGATGTCGCGGTGAGGCCGGGTAGGGTCATGAGCTCGCTGCCTTCGAGCAGCCGGTTGTAGAGGCGGAAGTCATCGATGGCCGCGCCCGGCGCCCCGAGGCCGAATACCTTGGGGAGTCCGGGCATCTCGAAGGCGCTGGCGGTTTCAGTGGTGCTCGGCCGCCCCGCCACGAACACCACGACCGTGCCCGCCGGAGCGTCCCAGCCCAGCGCGACATGCATCCAGGATCCGTCGTCGGGGATGGGCGCCGCGGCCCGGCGGCGGGTGCCGGCCCGGTCATCGAAGGCGGCGCGCACCTGGCGCGGGCGGCCGCCCACCGCGACTTCCAGGTTGAGCGGCGCATCCGAGCTCAGGACATGCACCATGGTCGTGTCCACCTCCGAGGCTGCCGGCGCCGTGGCTGCCGGCGCCGTGTCGGCCGCAGCGGGTGCCGGCTCGAGCCTGACCCACAGCATGATGGTCCCGGTTGCCGGCGTGCGGCCGCGCAGCATGAGCCACGACAGGCGCGAGACATGGAGCGTGCCGACATGACGGCGCCCCGCCTCGGGAGTGCCCGCCGCGCCCGCCGCGCCGGCCATGAAGACCGGTCTTCCCTCCGCCTCCCCGCGCACCGCGCCGAGTGCGCGCACATCGGCCACCGATCCGTCGAGGGGGACGTGGATCATGAGGCCGGGAGGTGAATCGGCGGCCGCGGCCGCCGAGGCGATGCCGGCCGCCAGGAGCAGCCACCGGCACAGCGATCTCGCGGGCAGAGCGCGCCGGGTCATGGGGTGGTTGCTTCCTTCCATCCCCTCAGGTCGAACTCGATGTGGATGTCCTCGGCCACGTTGACCAGACCCGCCACCTTGATGCGTCTCAGGTTGAAGGCGCGATGCCGGATCGTGAACTCCCCGCTGGCGCGCATCTGCTGGTGATCCAGGTCGACGGTCAGAGGCACGGTGATCTCGCGCGATACGCCGTGGAGCGTGAGCTCGGCGGTCAGCGTTCCGCGATGGGCCTGCGGTGCGGGTGCGGACGCCTCGGGAACGAAGCGGATGCCGCGCAGGGTGATCAGCGGGAAGCGAGCTGTCTCGAGGACCTTCTCCTTCATGTCTTTCTCGATCCTGGCCCGCGTGGCCTCGTCCTGGTTGGGGTCGATCACGCGCATTCCCGCCGTCTCGACCTCGATGCCGAGGGCGAAGCGGGTGGCATCCTCCGCGTCCACTGCCAGCTCTCCATCGAGACCCGTTATGGCGATCGAGTGCTCGTGACCGGCGAAACCGAGGAGGCCGGAGGCAGTGGCATGAGCCTCGACCCGGCTCGAATCGGCCCGCAGGCGATAGGTGATCATCACTGCCGGGGCCGGAGCGGGGTCCGGTCCCGCCGAGACCGGTGACCAGGCGACCGCGCTGGCAACGGCTGCGAACGCCCCGAGCGACACGGTTGCGATCACCCGGGACCGGGTATCCTGGACGCGTTGGCGGACGAGCAAGAAGCTCACCTCGAAATGGGAATGGTCGAGTGGCGCTGTCTTTCATTCTAGAAGATCCGGGGAAGGCGTCATCTCTGCTATTGTCGATCGCGTTCCCCCTCTCCCCCCGATTTCACGATGGAAGGAGAGCCGTCTTGGCCGCAGTGCACCCGGGCTCCGCTGGCAGGGCCGGCGCGGTCGCGCGGGCTCTGCTTTTCGCGGAGCTCCGTCTCTTTCTCGACCACCTGCGGTTGCCCTTCCAGCTTCTCCTGGCCCCCATCTTCATGCTCGGTGCCCTCCTCGGCGCGGGTCGTCCGACGCTCGAGCTGGGGCTGGCCTTCCTCGCGGTTCATGCCGGTATCTACGGCGGAATGACGGCGTTCAATAGCGTCTACGACCGCGATCGCGGGCCCATCGGATTCATGAAACACCCGCGCCCCGCCGGCCGCTTTGTGCGCGATGCCGCGATCCTGACCCAGCTCGCCGCCGTCCTCGTGCTCGCCGCCCTGCGGCCGGTTGCAGCGATTCCAGCGCTCGCGCTGGTTGCCATGGGGATTGCCTACTCGCATCCGCGCTGGCGATGGAAGTCCCACCTGGGTGCCAGCCTGTTCGCAGTCGGGGTCGGGCAGGGCATGATCGCCTTCGCCATCGGCTTTCTGGCTGCCGGTGCCCCTCTCGCCCGGCTCCTCGAGCCGCCGACCCTCGGGGCGGCTGTGGGCTCGAGCATTGTCACCCTCGGCCTCTACCCGGTGACCCAGCTCTATCAGCTCGACGAGGATCGTGCGCGCGGCGATCGCACCTTGCCCCTCGCTCTCGGCTGGCGTCGAGCGCTCGTCGTATCGGCGCTGCTCCTGGCGGCGGGCGTCGGCATCCTCCTCTTGTCCCTTGCCGGCCGCATCGCACCCATCTGGTTTGGCCTCCTGCCGGCCGGCGTGGTCGTCCTCTGGATGCTCCTCGTCCTCTGGGCTCGGCGCTTCGAATCGCTCGATGCCTACCGCAATCATGACTGGGCGATGGGGCTCGGGCTCATCGCCTCCGCGGCGTTCTGGATCCTGATCGCGAGCGAGTGGATGCGGAGCGCGGGAGCCCAGGTCCATGCCCGCTGACGGCGCCGCCCTCGCCCCAGCTGCCGTGCCGCCACGGTCCCGCCGGCGCGAGTCCAGGAGCGCCATCTGGGCGATCGGCACCGCCGTTCCGGGAACGCGGGTGCCGCAGGACGAGCTCGTCGAGTTCATGAAGCGCGCCCACCGCGCCGCCCGGGCTCCAGGCGACCCCGGCGGAGCCGGCGAGCATCTGGCCCGGCGGCTTGATGTGCTCTACCGGCGGAGCGGCATCCGCGCTCGCCACAGCTGTCTGGCCGACTACGGCCGCTCGCCGGAGGCGTTCACCTTCTACCCGCGCCACTGGCGGGGCGCCATGCCGTCCACCGCGCGGCGCATGGAGGTCTACCGCGAGGCCGCGCTGCCCCTGGCGCGCGCCGCGACGACGGTCGCCCTGGGCCGGGTTCCGGGGTTCGATCCCGCCCTCATCACTCATCTCATCGTCACCAGCTGCACCGGCTTCTACTCCCCGGGACTGGATGTCGAGCTGGCGCTGGATCTGGGTTTGTCCCCGAACGTCGTCCGCACGCTCGTCGGCTTTCAGGGCTGTCACGCGGGGGTGTCGAGCTTGCGTCTGGCCGATGCTATTTCCTGCGCTGACCCGCAATCCATTGTGCTCGTGGTCTGCATCGAGCTCTGTACCCTCCACTTCCAGATCGAGCCCAGCGCGGACAACCTGCTCGCCAACTCGCTGTTCGCGGATGGTGCCGCCGCGGCGCTCGTGGGCGCGGCTCCGGGCGTGGCGGGAGGAATCGACGGCCCGGCGGCGCGGCCCGCCGGACAGCCTTGCCTGGCGATCGAGCGCGGCGGGTCGTGGCTCGCCGCCGGAACGCGCGAGGAGATGGTGTGGACGATCGGGAATCGGGGCTTCCAGATGGGGCTCTCCGCCCTCGTCCCCCGCCTCCTTGGCCACAACGTGGCAGGCTTTCTCGAGCAGGCGCTCGCCATGGCGCCACGCGAGATCACCGGCCTCGACTTCTGGGCGATCCATCCCGGCGGGCCGGCGATCCTCGACCAGGTCGAGCGCGCGCTCGACATCGATCCCGCCCTTCTCGCCCCGTCGCGCGCTGTGCTGCGCGACTGCGGCAACATGTCCTCGCCCACCATCCTCTTCGTGCTCGAGCGCATCTGGACCGGCGCCGGCAGCCCGGGCCGCGGCCTCGCCCTCGCCTTCGGTCCCGGTCTCACCCTCGAGGCGATCGTCCTCGAGTGGTGCGCAGGGTGAGGAGTGCCGGCGATGGAGCGGAAGAGAGTCGATCTCGCCGAGCGCGCCGATGAACCCGAGCTCATGGACGACTGCGCGCTCACCGGGCCCGAGGTTCGGCAGGCGCTCCGGGAGATCGGCCACGTGAACCGCTTTCTCGGCGGGTCGGCGTCGACGCTCGCCCTTCTCGCCCCTCGCCTCGAGGGCCGGCGGTCGCCGCTCCGCATCCTCGACATCGGCACCGGCGGGGGCGACATCCCGGTGGCGATCGCCCGCCATGCGCGCCGGGCGGGAGCTCCGGTGCAGATCACCGCCGTCGACCTCGGCCGGGATGCCTGCCGCCATGCCCGGCACCTCGCCCGCGATTATCCGGAGATCGAGATCTGCCGCGGCGATGTCTTCCGGCTGCCGTTCGCGCCCCGGAGCTTCGACCTCGCCCACTGCGCCATGTTCCTGCATCACTTCACCCAGGACGAGATCGTCCGCATCCTCCACGTTCTCTCCGCTCTCGTGCGCGAGGCCATCTTGATCAACGATCTCCACCGGCATGCCCTGGCCTACCATTCGATCCGGGCCCTCACCCGGCTCCTCTCCGCCAGCCGGCTCGTGCGGAACGACGCGCCGCTGTCGGTGCGCCGCGGCTTTCGCGCCGCCGACCTCGATGACATCCTGGCGCGCTCTGGATTCGCGCGCTTCCGCTATCGCTGGCGCTGGGCTTTCCGCTACCTGTGCGAGGTCGAGATCGGGGAGCCCGCCGCCCCCGTCGATCCCGGCGGCGCTCGGCGCGGCTCCACCCTCGGGGCGCCGGTCCTGGTGGATCGATGACGGCGCCGGCGAGCGCCGACCACGACGTCGCGGTGATCGGCTTCGGACCGGCGGGCGGCGCCCTGGCCGTCCAGCTCGGCCGACTGGGATTCCGCGCCGTGGTCGTGGACGAGCGGCGCATCCCTCACGACAAGCTCTGCGGCGAGTTCCTCTCGACCGAGGCCGTCGCTCGCCTCGCCGAGCTCGGTCTCTGGGCTTCGATCCGTGCTCGCACCCGACCGCCGACGATCCAGAGTGTGCGCCTGGCGGCTCCCGGGGTCGACCTGTCGCATCCGCTGAGCGAGCCCGGCATCGGCTTGAGCCGGATGGCGCTCGATGGCGCGCTCCATGACGCCGCGACCGCGGCCGGCGTCGAGATCCGACCGCGCTGGCGGGCGACGCGGTGCGTCGAATCGGGATCCGGTGGTTTCTCGATCGACGGTATCAAGGAGAGCGGCGAGCGGGATTCGATCCGCGCCCGGATCGTCGTCGGCGCCTATGGCAAGGGCGCTCGACTGGGAACCGCCGCGGATCGCACTCGCGCCGATGCCGACCGTGCGCGCTACATCGCCTGGAAGGCGCACCATGAAGGCGAGGGGCCTCAGGCCTCGGTCGAGCTCCATTTCTTCTCGGGCGGTTACTGCGGGGTCGCGCCGATCGAGGCCGGGCTCTACAACGTGTGCGGGATCGCGACGCGAAAGGCCTTTCTCCGAGCGGGCGGGACCCTGACGGCGCTCGTCGGCGCGGCGTGCGCCGAGAACCCCGCGCTCGCCTCCCGTCTCGCCGGCCTCGAGCGCTCTGCCGCCGATCTCGCCGCCGCCCACATGTCCTTCCGCCGCCGCCGCCCGGTGGCGGGACGGCTTCTCCTCGCCGGAGACGCCGCGGCCATGATCGCGCCATTGTGCGGGGATGGCATCGGTATGGCGCTGTCATCGGCGGCCATCGCCTCGTCCTGGGTTGCTGCAGCGCTCTCGGGGCGGATCGGCAACGAGGAGATGCTCGCTGGTTATGCCGCAAGCTGGCGTCGCGCCTTCAATCGGCCGCTCGCCATCGCGGCCGGGCTCCAGCGCATGCTCCTCGACACGCGGCACGCGACCATCATGCTCAATCTGGGCCGCGCCTGGCCCCCGCTCGTGGACTGGCTCGTGCGCTCGACGCGCGACACGGTGCTCGCCCGCAACCTCGCCGATCTCGCTGGCGCCGGCTAGCGCCGGCCCGAAGGCCGGCGCCGCGCCGTGAGCGGCTTTCGCTTCGCCTTGGGCTCCGATTCGGGTGCGGTCTGCCGCTTGCTCTTTCCTGTGCCCGCGCGCTGACGCTGATTCCCGCTCGTACCGGGACGCGGCTTCTTCTCGGCGAGCAGCTGCGAAGCCCGCTGCGGCTCGTCGACACGCAGGTAGAGGGTAGCCAGCCGCCCCGCTTGCCCGGCGCTACCGTAGGCGTAGTGGATATTGATGTCCTGATCGGCGAGCTGGCGCGCGAGGCGGAGGAGACCCGCGGGACGGTTGGCCAGCTTCACAGCCACGACATCGGTGCGAGTGACGAGAAAGCCCCGGTCGGCGAGGATATCCACGGCCCGCTCCGCATCCTCGGTCACGATGCGGACGATACCGTGTTCCGTCTCTCCATAAGCCGAGAAGCCCTCGATGTTGATGTTATGGGAGCTGAGCGCGTCACAGAGGCGTGTGAGGACGCCCGGGCGGTTCTCGATGACGACCGAGAGCTGAGTCTTGACCCGAATCATGAATCCCTCCATGAGGAGCGCGCCGGAAGAGCAGGTCCGGATCGATCGCATGCTTCTCATGCGGCGCTCGCGCTCCGCGGCACGAGGAGCAGTGTACCGCACGCGGGAAGGGTCTGCTCGCCCAGGTGAACGCGTTCGCGGGCGACGGCGATGATTCCCGGTCTGGCCCGCGCCGCGCGATGCTAGGATGTCCGGAGCGAAGGGAACCGGTGTGTCGCACGTTCCTCCTTGAAGAGAGGTGATCATGCATCGATTCGGCTCTGGCCCGGGAATGCTGATGGCGACCCTGATCATGGCAGCGGCCGCGGCGTGGGTCGCATCCGGTTGCGGGGGCGGGAAGACCCCGGAGACTGGTTCTTCCGATGAGGCGGCACCGGCACCTGGCGCCGCGGCATCCTTCGATGCCGCGGGATCCGATCCCCAGGCCATCGCCGTCGCCGATCGCGTGCTCGACGCCATGGGGGGTGCTGAGGCCTGGGCCGGCACCCGCGCTCTCGTCTTCACCTTCGCCGTGGCCCGCGGCGATACCGAGCTCACCCGCCGCACACACCACTGGGATCGGGCGCGGGGCTGGCACCGGGTCGAGGGTGTCGATCATGCGCAACGGTCCTTCGTCATCATCCACGATCTCGCCGACTCGACTGCGAGCCTGGCCGTCATCGACGGTCAGCCGGTCGAGGAGGCTGCCGAACGACGCAGACTGAAAGCGGCCGCCCATGCCATGTGGGTGAACGACACCTACTGGCTCCTCATGCCCTACAAGCTCAAGGATCCTGGTGTCCACCTCGCCTATGTGGATGTGGAGAGCTTCGACGGTCGCACCATGGACGTGATCCAGGTGAGCTTCGATCAGGTCGGCCTCACCCCCGGCGATCACTACTGGGCCTATGTGAACCAGGAGACCGGGCTCATGGAGCGCTGGGCCTTCCGTCTGGAGAGCATGCCCCCCGATGCGCCGCCGAAGGCGTTCCGCTGGATCAACTGGCAACGCTACGGCAAGATCCTGCTCTCGGATGCGAAGACCGCGGTCGAGGGCAATCAGCGCATCTTCTTCCCTGATCTCGCTGTGTTCGATGAACTGCCGGAGTCGGTGTTCACGTCGACCGCGGCCGTCTCCGTGCCGGCGCTGTAGAGACGCGGCAGCGGTCCGCGCGAGCTCATGCCGGCACGGTCTCGATCAGCTCGATCGAGCGCGTGCGCCCGTCCCAGAAGATGGGCAGGTGCCGGATCGCCGTCACGAACCCCCGCTCCGCGAGTGCTGCGACGAAGGCGCCGGCGTAGGGGCGTCCGGCGTCGGCCACGATCGCCCGCCCGCCGGGACCGAGAAGGCCGGGGATGAGCGCGGCGAGCGGCGGTACGCTTCGCGCCTCGTAGAGCACATCGGCGGCGATGACGAGATCGAAGCCGCCGGGCCAGGACGCGTCGCGCCAGTCGAGGCATTGCGTCCGGATCCGGAGGCCGTTGCGGGCGGCGTTCTCGCGGGCGAAGCGCAACGCCTCCTCCTCGTAGTCGGTGACGAGCACGTCGGCCCCGGCGCGAGCCGCCGCCAGTCCCGCGAGCCCGACGCCGGCGCCGAGCTCGATCACCCGGAAGCGGGCGAGGTCGAGGCTGAGAAGATGGCGTCCCAGCGCGACCGAGGCCGGCCAGATGTCGCTCCAGTAGGGGATGCGCTCGTCCTTGGCGAACTCCTCCGGGTCGATCGCCGCCATGATCGCCGTCGGGTCCGCCGGGTGCATGATGTCGAGGCACACGGACCCGAGCGCGACCCGCCGGAGCCGAGCCGTCCCCCGAGGAGTAGGGGGGTGGGCGGCAGCGCCGGCGGCGTCCGGATCCAGCGGGGGGAGATGGGTATTCGACGGTTCGTTCATGGCAGCATCGGAGAGGCCGGCAAGGCGACCATGATACAGTCTTCTCGATTGACCATGAATGCCGCGCCACGTCCGGGTCGTCCCGGATTCATTCCGCCGCTTCCGGCGATGGCTCTCCTCCTGGCCGCTGTCGGCTGGCCGGCGCTGTGCGGGGCCGGATGGCTGGCGCTGCTGGCGGCCGGTCTGCCCGTTCCAGCCGCCGCCGAGATCGACTTCCCCCGTGCCCGCCACGATTTTGTCTCCGGGCGAGCGACCTATGATCTTACCGCCATCGACTTCGATGAGGATGGCGATCTGGATCTGGCGTGCATCCGCTTCACCCTTCCCGGCGCGGTCACCCTGCTCGAGAATGACGGCAGGGGTCGCTTCTCCTTCTTCACCGAGTTCACCACCGGGGATGTCGGCACCTCGATCCTGGCCGGCGACATCGACGAGGATGGACATGCCGATCTGGTCTCGACCGGCTGGCTCCAGGGCGAGACGGGAACGATCGGCCTCCACCGCGGCGACGGGCAAGGCGGATTCACGACCACCTTTCTCCCCTTTCCCGGCGCCAATCCCTTCCGCGTGAACGGCGCCGATCTCGACGGTGACGGCCATCTCGATCTCGTCGCCGGCGGCAGCGGGGATGGCTTCGTCCGCGTGCTCAAGGGCGATGGCAACGGGCAGTTCACGCTCTCGCGCACGCTCCCGGGAGGCGCCGTACCGATCTATGTCGCGATCGGCGATATCGACGCCGACGGCGATCGCGATCTCGCCGTGGCCGATCAGGATGGCGAGGTCCTCGTCTATCTCGGCGATGGGACCGGCGACTTCGCCCCGGCCGTCATCCTCGAGGTCGCGGCGTCCCCGCGCTGGATCGATATCCGCACCATGGGCGATCCCGATCGCCCCTACCTGGCGGTGGCCCAGTGGAACACGGCCGAGGGCGAGGACGGAGTGGATGTCTTCCGCTGGGATCCCGGGCCCGGCGCGCTCGCTCTCGTGAGCCGGCTCGACACGCCCGGAGATCCCAACTCGGTGGCCTTCGTCGAGCCTGTCTTCTTCCATGATGTCGCCCGCTCGGGTGAGCGCCTGCCCGGGCTCGCGGTCGCCTGCCAGGGCTCTTCCGAGCTCTGGCTCTATCGCTCCATACCCTACGAGCCGCTGGTCCTCGTGACGCAGGAATGGCCGACCGCGGTGCGCATCGCCGACTGGACCGGGGACGGCATCCCGGACTTCGCGCTCCCGGGCTGGAACACGGAGTCCTTGAGCCTGTTCGCGGGCTCGGGAGCGCTCGCCGACCACGCGCCGGCGATCGACGTGAGCGGCGATCCCCTCCACGTGCGCGCGATCGACATGGATGGGAACCCCCGCCCCGACCTCGCCATCTTGCGCCGTAGCGCGAGTCGCTTGACCGTGCTCCTCGGCGGTCCGCTCGTGCTCGGAGTTCCGACCTTCACCGAGATGGATATCGGCGATCCCTTCCCCGACATACCCAATGGCCTTGCTGTCTTCGATGCCGGCGACGACGGGGCCCCGGACTTCGCCGTGGGCCGGGCGGTCGGGAGCCAGTTCTGGGTGCTGCGCTCGAGCACGGGCTATGCCCGCGAGGAGATCGCGATGACCGGGGCTGTGCCCGCCGCCATCGAGGCCGCTGATCTCGATGGCGACACCCATGACGACCTGGCGGTCGCCCTCTACATGACCGACAACCTCTCCGTGCATTTTGGCAGCGGCAGCGGGTTCGAGACGCCGATCACCGTCGTGGCCGGCGATGCACCGATCGCGCTCGCCGTCGCCGATCTCGACGGCAATGGGCTCTCGGATCTGGTGACGGCGAACGATCTCGGCGGCTCGATCGCACTGGCGCTGCAGGAGCCCGCACGAGTCTTCTCTCCGCAGCCCGAGGCGCCGATCCAGGTCGGGCGGCCCGGCGGGATCGCCGCCGGCCATCTCGATGACGATGACTTCCCGGATGTGGTGATCGCCGGCATCCTGGGCATCGAGATCCTGGCCGGCGACGGCGCGGGCGGGATCGAGTCGGTGGACTTCATTTCTACCGCGGCCGAGTTCGGAACGCTGCGCCTCGCCGACCTCGATGGCGACGGGGCCGCCGAGATCGTGGCCGCGGACCTGCTCGGAGATGCGATGGTCGTCTTTGCCCGTTCGCCGGCGGGCGAGTGGAGGGAGTCGATCGGGTATCCGCCGCTCAGCTTCGGCGTCGATCGCAATCCGGTCGACTTCGCCGTCATCGATCTCGACACCGATGCCCGTCCCGATCTCGCCGTGGTTGGGCGCAGCGCCAACCGGCTCACCATGCTTCTGACGGGCGGCATCCCGGCTCCGGCCCGGGATGGCGAGCGCTCCGGAACTCCCCCATCACTCCAGGTCGAGTGGAGCCCGAATCCCTTCACGGAGGAGACGGGGTGGCGCGTCGACCTCGCCGCGCCGGCTCCCGTCATCCTCCGTTTGTTCGATGCTGCGGGGCGCCGCGTGGCCACGCCGTTCACGGGACTTCTACCGGCGGGGCCGCAGGTGCTCACCTTCGACGGGCGCGACGACGAGGGCCGCATGCTGCCGCGCGGGGTCTATTTCTATCGCCTGGAAGCGGGTGATCAGCGCGCGCGCGGCAAGCTCGTCCGGCACTGACGTCGCGCTAGCTGGAGAAGGGATGCGCTACATCCCGCTCCAGCGCCTCGCTGCTCGATGGTGCAGGAGCCGTCCTCTCCTCGGCCGGAGGCGCCAGCTCGACCGGCCACATGAGATCGCGGAAGAAGGGACTCGCCTGCGGGATCTGGCCGCTCACGATGACGGCGTTCTCTGCCACCCAGCGCAGATCCGGCAGGAGGGTGGCGGCGCTTGCCGGGGGGAAGGCGATCAGGTACGAGCTGCCGAAGGCGATCACGCCACCCGCCCCGAGGAGATGGGCGATCTGTGCCAGGCGAATCTCGGGGTTGGCCGGGGCGGCCAGGCCCGGGGCGGCCAGGAGACGCGGGATCGGGATCTGGTCGGTGTTCCGGGACGGCGGGACCGCGTTCGCGAAATGACGTCCGGCCCCGTCGACGACCGATAGCGTGTCGCCACGAGCGGTGAGCGTGTAGGGCGGGTTGAGCTCGTTCCCGTGGGCGATGATGAGTCCGCCGGGGACGGTCACCGAGTGTGGCAGGCTCGCCTCGGCTCCCTCGACAGGATGGGCCGTCGCCCCTCCCCCGAGGAGGATGAGAGCCAGCGTCATCAGGGCCAACGTCGAAGTCCGTGCAGACATGCTCAGCCTCCAGATTTCGCGCGCCGATCGAGCGATGAACGCTCGGCGCCGAGTCAGGCGATGCAAGGAGCGCGCCGCCGCCCGCGGGGACGTATGGGCTGCAACCTGCAGTGATGGTGCGTGCTTTTCCACAACACGCGTCGAATGCAGAACGGGTTGACGCCGCCACGACAGCTCGGCAGGGGGGGAGATGTCGGCCCATCATGGTGTCTGCGGATCACCCTGCGGCGGATGACGCAGGCGGCGGGGCAGATGGCGCTGCACTTCACTTCGGCCTGTGTTAGTCTCCAACCGGGTAGCGTCGTTCGCGGGGATTTCGAGGCGCTACGGGGGCATTGCCTCCTTCTCAGTCCATGCCGTGATGGTGCACGGACAGCCCGTCTGGGAGGTTAAGGAGTCATGCGCATAACGTCGTTTCTCTATGTTGCCATCGCAGTCTGCACCTTGACCGGACTCGGCTGCGGCAAGGGGCCGGCCGAAGAGGCCCTCAAGGCTGCGGATGAGGCCATCGCGGCTGCTCAGTCCGAGGTCGAGAAGTATGTGCCGGAGCAGTTCCGCCTGCTCACCGAGGCTGCAGACGCCGCCCACGCTGACTTCGATGCCGGCAACTATCGGTCCGCGCAGAATCAGGCCAAGGCGATTCTGGACCGTGTCGAGGAGGTCAAGGGGGCGGCGGAGACCCGAAAGGGCGAGCTCACCATCGTCTGGAGCCAGATGAGCACGATGATTCCGCAGATGATGACGGCCCTCACCGGCAAGGTGAACGAGATCACCGCGTCGAAGAAGATGCCGGCGGGAATGACGAAAGAGGAGTTCGAGGCGGCCAAGACGGAGATGTCCGATCTGGTCAAGCTGTGGGGTGATGCGCAGACTGCACATCAGAACGGGCAGATCGCCGATGCCGTCGATTGGGCCGCCCAGGTCGGCAACCGGGGAGAGGCCTTGCTGAACCGGTTCGGCGTTCCGACCACCGCTGCGGCGCAGAGCGCGACGCCCCCGGCTGCGGGCGGCACGCCGTAACGCGCGACCCGGAGTGGCCGTCAGGACGTGAGGGGCCCCTGAGTCATCGGGGGCCCCTGTTTCATGCCGGTCATCCGGTCATCCGGGCCGCCTTGACATGGCCCCGGTCCGGCGCGACCATTGAGATACCCATCCAAAGAGGGCTCTCTGGGCGCTCGTTGTCGCGCGATCGATGGCGCCAGCTCGAGATGTGCGCAAGGGGCACGGGCGCTCGCGGAGGTGGTGCCATGCGGTGGCAAACCATCGGCGTTGCGGCGCCCGTCGCGATCGGCCTGCTCCTCCTGTCTTGCATTCCCGCCCATGGCCAGACCGAGACGGCCGAACCCAACCTCAATTTCGAGATCGATGTCGCTCCTCAGGACGAGAAGCCGGACGGATGGGTCGTTCTCGTCAAGAACGGAGCTGCATTCGAGTACAAGCGCGGGAGCGCCGCTTCCGGTCGCTGGTGTGTCGTGCTCAAGAACGCGAAGCCCGAGCAGACATCAGGTGTCGGGATCGCCCTGGGTCCGTTGATCAAGCCCAATTCGTGGTACAAGATCAACTACTGGGTGCTGGTCAGGGGGGATTCCGTGCGCTGCGGCTGGCGTCTCGGGACTTCCGACCTGACCGAGCTGAGCGGCGATCTGGGAGCCATGGAGGCGCCGACCAAGGGAGATGGCAAGTGGCATCTCCGGCAGAGTCCCGCCTTCAAGGTCACTCAGGCGCAGGTCGAGCGCTATCCGCTGCTCGCTTTCTGCCTCGACGGCCCGGGGAGCGTCGATCTCGACGACATCCGCATCGTGCGCAGCGCCCCGGACTAGGCGTCGCGATCTGGAGCCGGTCCTATCCCCGCCCGTTCGTCGCGGCGTCGAGGCCGGCGCGGAGCCGCCCGAGACGCGTCTCTCTCTCGCGTACGAAACGTTCGATCCCCTTGAGGATCCACTCCGGCGACAGCCGGGCCTCGGCGTAGACCTCGTCGACCGCGCCGCCGGTGCGCCAGCGGTTGTCGAAATCGGAGGTCATCGCGTACTCGGCGGCGAGCGGGTTCAAGAGCCAGTCGATCATGGTCCGCCGGGCGCGGTTCGAGATCACGGTCGAATCGACGCGATCGGCCGGGGTCAGGACCTTCTCGCGGTAGGCCTCCGGTTGCGCCGCGAACAGCTGCGGGCTGATGGCGGCGACGATCTTGACGTTCAACCCCGCCTTGTCGATCTCGGGCAGGACCTGGACGAGGTTCGCCGTGGGCATCGTGCCCTGCACGATGATCGTCCCCATGCGCGGTTTGCCCGGACGAAAGTCGCGGAGGATGTAGGCCCCCTTCGCCGCATCGAAGTGCGAGCCGAGACCGAGCGCTGCGCGATCGGGCACCGTGATCGCGGGCCGCGTCAGATGGAGCGCGACGATCGGCGGACCCAGCTTGAACGCGGCCCCGAGCACCACCGGCACCTCGTTCGGCTCCCAGGGATGGACGTCGATGACGTGGCCGTCGGGGAAGAGCTGGGTCACTCCGGGCGCGAAGATGCCGAAGTGCGTGCGCGAGTCCTCGGCCGTCTCCGGTCCCGAGTGGCCCACGACCCACAGGGCCTTCCCCAGCTTGAGCGGGCAATCCTGAGCGAGCTGCGAGAAGAGACGCATGAGTCCGTACTTGAGATACGAGAACGAGCCGTAGGTCGAGCACCCGGCATAGAAGCCAAGGAAGTCCTTCTCCGGCTCCGGATGCATGTTGACCGTGGCCATGCCCACGGTGATCCCGGCGTTCGTGAACTCGGTGATCTGCTGCGGCAGGAGCACCCCGTCGGGGTTCTTGTCCCACAGGTACCAGCCGTGGCCGGGGAAGTCGCCGTGCTTCTTGGCGAAGCCCGAGATGTTGGTCGAATCGGCGAGATCGGCGGCCATCGCCATGAACAGCGGCCGGCCGTACTTCTCGGCGCAGTAGGCGTTCACCCACGCGCCCCAGCTCGCCAGCGAGGCGCGGTTGGGCTTCTTCTCTCCCGGCTTGAAATAGAGCTCGGCCGGGTAGTTCTCGTAGTCGTAGAGCGCCGGATCGTGGATCGGGTTGCGCTTGGGATCGAGCTTGAAGCCGCGGACCTCGGCCGGCACCGAGTCGCCGATCTCGACCAGGCGGTCGGAGACGTATTCCAGGACCTTCCTGTTCTCGCGCAAGCACGCTCGAGGGCGATGTTGAAGTTGTTCGCCGCCTGCTGCATGAGCGCCGCCCTGTCGGCGGGGGCCGGCTGGCCGAAGCCGTCCCACTTGACGCCGTACTTGTCGGCGAAGACGCGCTTGGTCTCCCAGAACTTCTCGGAGTTCATGGGATGCGGCGTGCCGTGGCTCTTGTTGTCGTAGACCCCGTACTCGCGCCCCTTCCGCGTCTTCATGAAGGTGACGCCGGGGCGGCCGGCCGGGTTGTCGCCGTGCACCATCTCGATCAGGGCGCGGGTGATGTCGGGCCAGTGGCTCCCGTTCTTCGCCTCGTGGACATGCCAGCCGTAGGGCGCGAACCAGTCGTGCGGCGTGCCGTGAACCACGGTCGAGATCGGATTGTCATCGATACCGAAGTCGTTCCAGTCGAGGACGTAGGAGAGATTGTCGAGGCCGAGGCCGTAGGCCGAGTTCTTGGTCTCGTGAGCGGCGCCGGCGGTGTGCCCGCCCTCGCCCTCGAAGGCGAACACCCTGACCTCCCCGGCCCCGGCGCGCTTGAGCGCGAAGGCCTCGCCGGCGGCCGCGGGCGAGCCGTGCCCCGAGGGGCCGGTGTTGAACTTGATGAAGAGGATCTTCCCCTCCATCTCCACGTGTCCCGGGAGGCCGCCGTGGCGGCGGAACACCAGCAGATCCTCCCAGGTGAGCTGGCGCTCGGCGGCGTTCGGCACCTCGTAGCGGCGATCCCCCGTTTCCTTGAGGCGCACCCGGAGCGCTTCGTTGAATGTGGCGAGCGTGGCGTAGATGAGCGGCGCTGTGTGCCCGGCCACGAGCACGAAGCGATCGCCGAAGCGCTTCTCTGGATGGCGGATGTCCCAGCGCATGACGCCCGCCGAGGAGCGTGGCGACGAGGGCGTGCACCTTGGAGCGGCTGCCGCCCGGATGCCCCGACTGGCGGTAGTTGAGCATCAGGTCGATGAGCTGATCGATGACATCCTTGACGACCTCCCACTCGGTGAAGTGAGCGGCCTGCTCATCGTAGAGGCGCACGGCAACCCTATTCTCTGTCTTCACTTCCACTTGAATGCTCCTTGGCCGCGGGGAAGGATCGAATGACCGGAACCGGCCGGCGAGGGACCGGGACTCATGGCGGCTCACGCGGCGGTTGATTCTAGCCCACGGCGGCGGTGGCCGCCAGCCTGGGCATCGCGCCGGCGGGGAACCGGGATGCCGCCAAACGAGCCACGCGCCCACCTCTGCTACCATCTGGCCCGTGCTTTCCCTCACTCACATCGGCCTCTCCTTCGGCGCCCGCGCCCTCTTCCGCGACCTCGACTGGACGCTCGGGGACGGCGAGCGGGTGGCGCTCGTGGGTCCCAATGGCGCCGGCAAGACGACACTGCTCCGGATCGCGCTCGGCGAGACCGAGCCCGATGACGGGCAGGTCGCGCGCTCGCGCCATGTGCGCACCGGCTACCTGCCGCAGGAGGAGATCCCGCTCGAGGGCGCAACCGCGCTCGACTGCGCCCTCGGCGCCTTCGAGGCCGCGCTCGATGCCGAGCGCGAGCAGACCGAGCTCAACGAGCTCATCGCGACCCTGCCCGAGGGGCATCCCGATCTCCCGGCGCTCCTGCGCCGCCTCGGCGATCTGCAGCATCTCTTCGAGCAGTCGGATGGCTACCGCATGCGCGCCGAGGCCGAGCGCGTGCTCTCGGGGCTGGGCTTGAGCCCACGGCAGATCGCCGGACCGCTCTCGGCGCTCTCCGGCGGCTGGCGCATGCGTGTCGCGCTCGCGCGCCTCCTCCTCGCCCGCCCGACGCATCTCTTTCTCGACGAGCCGACCAATCACCTCGATCTGCCCTCGCTCGCCTGGCTCGAGGAGTATCTGGAGGAGTTCTCGGGCACCCTCGTCATCATCTCGCACGATCGCATCTTCCTCGATCGCACCGTGAATCACGTCTACGAGCTCGTCTCCGGGCGGCTCGAGAGCTATGCCGGCAACTACTCCTTCTTCGCCGTCGAACGCGAGCGCCGGCGCGCTGCCCTCCTCGCCGCGCAGGAGAACCAGGCCAAGCGGATCGCCGAGCTCGAGCGCTTCGTCGAACGTTTCCGCGCCAAGAACTCGAAGGCGCGGCAGGTGAAGAGCAAGGAGAAGATGCTCGAGCGCATGGAGCGGATCGAGGTCCGCGGCGATGACAAGAAGATCCGCTTCACCTTCGCTCCGGCGCCGCGCGCCGGCCGGGTCATGATCGAGCTCAAGGGGATCCACAAGACCTACGGCGGGCCGGAGCCGGTCTTCTCCGGGCTCGACTTCAAGATCGAGCGCGGCGAGAAGGTGGCGCTCGTCGGTCCCAACGGCGCCGGGAAGTCGACTCTCCTGCGCATCCTCGGTGGCGACGAGCCGATCCAGGCCGGGGCGCGCCTCGCCGACGAGCGCGCCCAGATCGCCATCTTCGCCCAGCACACGACCGACGGCCTCGATCTCGAGCACACCGTGATCGAGGAGGTCGCGGAAGCAGGACCCGCCGAGCCTCAGGAGCGGCTGCGCGGGTTCCTCGGCTCCTTCCTCTTCCGCGGCGACGATGTCTTCAAGCAGGTGCGCGTGCTCTCCGGCGGCGAGAAGGCGCGGCTCGCGATCGCCAAGACGTTGCTCAGGCCCGTCAACTTCCTCCTCCTCGATGAGCCGACCAACCACCTCGACATGGCGGGCAAGGAGGTGTTGCAGGATGCGCTCGAGCGTTACGACGGCACGCTCGTCGTCGTCACCCACGACCGTCATCTCATCGATGCCGTGGCCAACCGCGTGATCGAGGTCAGCATGGGCGGCGTGGTGCGTGACTTCCCCGGGAACTTCAGCGACTACGCCGAGCGGCTGTGGCGCGAAGGGCGCCCGCTCCCTGGTTACCGCGAGGATCCGGCGCAGGTGCTGGCGAGACGCAAGGAGGATGCGGACCCGGCCGGCCGGCCGGGCGCTGCCAGGGGAGCGGCATCCAAGACCGCGGCCGCCAAACCGGCCAAGCCACCGCGACCGGGCGCCGAGAAACGCGAGCGCGAGCGGGTGGAGCGCGAACGGGCCCGCGAGGAGAGCCGGGTCATGAAAACGCTCGAGGCCCTGGAGGCGCGCCAGACCGAGATCGAGACCGAACTCGCCACCCCCGAGGTCTACGCGAACGGCGAGAAGTCGCGCGATCTCATGCGCGAGTACGAGCGCGTGCGAGCCGAGATCGCTTCCCTCTGGGACCGCTTGGGTACCCTGAGCGGCGCCGCCCCGGCCGACTGATGGCGAGCGCCCCGCAGGTGGCGGTCTGCCTGCCCGGAGCCAACTTCGGCTTCTTCGCCATGATGTGAGCGAGCGGATTTTCCCTGGCCGACCAGGACGCGGCATGCTGTGATCGGCGCCCATTTTGCCGTCGTTCATCGCGCCCGCTCGTTCCCGCGAGCGGGCGCCGGCATTTCTGCTGGTTGCACACCTGGTGTTAGACTCGCGTCATGCGGTCATTGATGATCCCACTTCTCATCGCGTGTGCCGGCGCATGGGCCTTGAGCTGCGGTTCCCGCAGCGAGACCGACAGGACCGGAGCGCCGGCGGCGATCGATTCTGCCGAGACTCCTCAGCCATCCATCGACCCCGAGGTGGCGAGCTGGTTCGGACTCGATGAGCAGCACCTCGGCGACCTCGATGCCATGCGCGAGCGGCGCCTCATTCGCGCCCTGGTCACCTACAACCACACCCATTACTTCTTCGATGGGATGACCCAGCGCGGCCTGAGCTACGAGGCGCTGAGAATCCTCGAGGAGCACCTGAACCGGAAGTTCAAGACCGGCCGGCTCAAGATCCACGTCGTCTTGATCCCGGTCACGCGTGACGAGCTCATCCCCCGCCTGGTCGAGGGCTACGGCGATATCGCCTTGGGCGGGCTCACCGTCACTCCGGAGCGTGAGGCCCTGGTGGACTTCGTGCCCTCGGGAGCCGTCGTGCGCGAGGTCGTGGTCACCGGTCCGGCCGATTCGACCGCGCTCACGTCCCAGGAGGATCTCGCCGGCCGCGAGGTCTGGGTCCGGCTATCGAGCAGCTACCGGGAGAGCCTGGAGGCGTTGAACGCGCGGCTCGCCGCCGCCGGCAAGCCCCCGGTGCGCATCCACGCCGCGGATGAGGTGCTCGAGGCCGAAGATCTGCTCGAGATGGTGAACGCGGGCCTCATCGAGGCGACGGTGGTGGATGACTACCTGGCCGAGTTCTGGGCGCAGATCTTCCCGCAGATCCGCATCCATGACGGCTTCGCCCTGCGCGAGGAGGGGCGGCTGGGCTGGGCCGTGCGGCGCGAATGCCCCCAGCTCAAGGCTCTCATCGAGGAGACTCTGACCCAGAATCAGGTCGGGACCAAGACGGCGAACATCCTCATCCAGCGCTATCTCAAGGACACGAAATGGGCGCGCGCCGCCTACAGTAACGAGGATCTCGAGCGCTTCCGGCAGATGATCGAGATCTTCCGTCGCTACGCCGGCCGTTACTCGTTCGACTGGCTCCTGTGCGCCGCCCAGGGTTACCAGGAGTCGCAGCTCAATCAGGCCCGACGCAGCAAGGCCGGCGCGATCGGTGTCATGCAGATCCTGCCCTCGACCGCCCGCTCGAGGGAGGTCGGCATCCCGGATATCGAGAACCTCGAACCCAACATCCATGCCGGGATCAAATACATGCGCGTGCTGGCGGACACCTACTTTCCGGACCTCGCCTCGGATCCGCGACAGCAGATGCTCTTCACCCTGGCGGCCTACAACGCCGGCCCCAACCGGATCGCCCGGCTGCGCCGGGAGGCGGCGGCGGCCGGTCTCGATCCCGATCGCTGGTTCCGCAACGTGGAGATCGTCGTGGCGCGGCGGGTCGGCAGCGAACCCGTGCGCTACGTGAGCAACATCTACAAGTACCACCTGGCCTACAAGGTCGTCGCCGATCGGCTGGAACGCGAAGGCCCGGCGGGAGCAGCGGTCAGGAGCGCACCCGGGCGCTGAGCCCCTGGCGAGGTCCGCTCCAGCGCCTGAAGGTCGCCTCGCGCTCGGCGACCGCTTCCCCGTTGATGCTTCGGAGCTCTGACTTCCATCGAGGAGGACGGTCGCCGCTACCGCGCGGCGACGAGCGTCCCCTCTTCATTGAGAATGACGACCTCACCGAGTCCGAGCGCGCGCAGACCGGGCTCGATCTTGGCGCGATCGCCGAGCAGGAGGTAGGTCGCCTGGGCCGGCACGGCGTACTTGCGGGCCGCCGCGTTCACCGCCTCGAGCGATGTCTCCGCGACCGCCGCCGGTTCGTGCTGGATCTCGCTCATGGGTAGCCCCGCCGCCCACAGGCCGGCAATCTGTCCCGCGACCCGCCCGTAGGTCTCGAACTGCTGGGCATAGCCGCGGATCCAGACCACGCGTGACTTCTCCAGCTCCTCCGCCGTGATCGGCCGCCGGCCGGCGAGTCCCTCGAGCTCCTTGGCGAACTCGATCATCGATTCCTTGGTCTTGTCGGACTGGACACCGCCTCCGGAGCGCCAGATACCGGACTCGCTGAACAGGACGGCCACCGAGAAGGCGCCGTAGGTGTAGCCCTTGTCCTCACGCAGGTTCAGGTTCAGGCGGGTGCCGAAGCCGCCGCCGCCCCAGACCGCGTCGGCGAGGCGGAGCGCATAGTAGTCCTCGGTCTTGCGCTTGGGCGCGGGCAGGAACTGCGAGATCACGGTCTGGGGCGCCCCCGGGCGATCGACGAGATAGATCTTGCCCGGTCCCGCCGGGTTCGGTGCCGGGATCGGGATCTCGGGCGCGCTGCCCCCGCTCCAGCCGCCGAGCTCCTTCGCGGCCAGCTCCTTGGCTTCATCGAGGTTCACGTCGCCGACGAGGATGAGCACCGAGCTGCCCGGCTTCCAGTACGTGTCATGGAACGCCGCGAGATCCTCCCGCGAGATGGCCTCCACCGTCGGCGGCAAGCCCTGCATCGGCCGGCCATAGGGGTGCTCGGCGCCGAAAGCGAGGATCCCCCTCAAGCGCGAGGAGAGCCGGTAGGGATCCTTCTCTTCCTGCGCCAGGGCATCGAGGAGCAGGTTCTTCTCGCGAGCGACCTCCTCCTCCGGGAACGTGGGGTTCTTGACGACGTCGGCCATGATGGCGAGTGCCGGACCCAGGTTCCGCTTGAGCACGTCGAGATCGAGAGTGGCCAGCTCGCGCTGGGCCGAACCCGAGATCGCCGTTCCGAGCGTGCCCAGGTCCTCCTCGATGGCGAGCGATTTCCGCGTCTTGGTCCCGTACTGCATCGTCCCCGCGACGAGGTGAGCGACGCCTTCCTTGCCGGCCGGGTCGGCCACGGCGCCGGCGCGTGTGGCCAGCGTCACCGCCACCTTGGGGAGCTCGGAACGCTCGACCACATAGAGCTCGAGGCCGTTGTCGAGGGTTGCCGACTTCACCTCCGGGGCATTGAACGGCCGGTCGGTCCCCAGGGGCGGTGCCGCCTTGCGATCGAGGGTTCCCGCCACCTCCGGGGAAGCCGTCTCGGGCCGGAAATGAAGGAGCAGGCGGTTGCGGTTGTCGAGCCAGCGGGACACTGCATCGCGCACGCCGGTGGTCGTGACGGCGCGATAGCGGGCGATCTCTTCATCGAACATGCCGGGATCGCCCGAGTACGTGTTGTACATATTGAGAAGATCAGCCTTCCCGCCGAAGCCTCCGATCGACTCGAGGCCGTTCACGAAGGCGTACTCGCGCTTGGCCATGGCGCGATCGACTTCCTCCTGCGTGGGCGGCGACTTGGCCAGACGCGCGATCTCGGCCGTGATGATGTCCTCGATCTCGGAGAGCGACTGCTCGGGGCGCGCTGTGGCGCTGACGACGAACATGCCCGAGATCTCGAGCGTTACATTGAAGACCGTGACATCGCTGCACAGCTGCTTGTCGTAGACCAGGACCTTGTTGAGGCGCGAGGAGAGTCCATCCCCCATGATGGCGCTGGCGATGTCGAGCGCGAACTGGTCCTGGCCAAAGTACTGGGGCGCAGGCCACACCATGTAGGTCCGCTCCTGCGGCACCCGGTCCTTCACTTCGACGACGCGCTCGCCATCGAGGCGTGGAATCCACAGCTGCGGGCGGTCGAGCGCGGGGCCCGGAGGGATCGGACCGAAGTACTTCTCGACCAGCCGCTTGGCCTCCACTGGATCGAAATCGCCGGCGATGACGAGCGACAGGTTGTTGGGCGTGTAGTGGGTGCGGAAGAACTCCTTCACGTCATCGAGGGTGGCCGCCTCCAGATCCTCGTGGCTTCCGATGGGAGCGTGGTCGTAGGGATGGCCGGACGGATGCAGGCTCTCGAGCATCAGGGTCCAGAAGCGACCGTAGGGCTGATTCTCGAGCCCTTCGCGTCGCTCGTTGCGCACCACTTCCCGCTGGTTGTCGAGCTTGGCCTGGGTCGTGGCGTCCGCCAGTGTGGCGAGGCGGTCCGATTCCAGCCACAACAGCCTCTCCAGATTGCCGGAGGGGACCGTGGCGAAGTAGTTGGTGCGGTCGTTGCTCGTCGTACCGTTGACTCCGCCCTCGCGCAGGTTCGCCCCCAGCTCCTCGGCGACTGCGAAGTACTCGCCCGGGACGTTCGCCGATCCCTGGAACATCAGATGCTCGAAGAGATGAGCGAAGCCGGTGCGTCCCCGCCGTTCGTTCTTCGACCCGACGTGATACCACTGGTTGACATGGACCATCGGCAGCTTCTTGTCCTGGTGCAGGATCAGCTGGAGGCCGTTGGGGAGCGTGATCTTCTCGAATTCGATGTGCGGGTCGCCTGGTTTGCTGGCTGCCATGGTCCTCTCGGTTTGCGGGGTCGCGCTTTCCGCCTCGGGCGCCGCTTCCTTCTTGCTGGCTTCGCCGCAGCCGGCGGCGATCAAGAGGGCTAGGCAAGCGGGCAGGGCGGCGTGGCGGCGGTTCGAGCGCAGTCTCGGGTTCATGATCTTCCTTGAGTTCCCAGCGCCAGGGGCAGTGGGTGGGAGTTGGAGCGCGAGCAGCGATTTCAGAGAGCCTGCGCGCCGGCAACGGATGGGGGGACGCGGGCTGGATCGTGCCGCCTCGCTCGCGGTCTGTCAACGCTCCGGGCTCGGGGCTGCCGCCACCCGGTCCGGGCGGGGTGGGCACCCCGGGGTATCCGGGTGCAAGGACGCAGCACGGGAGGGTGAGGTTTCCCGGTGCCCAGAACGGCGACACTTGGCGCGGGTGAGGAGCCCCAGGCGGGCTGTGTGATGTTCGCCCGCGTCTCGATCGCGGGCGCGCCGTGGTGCCTTTCTTGACCCGCAACTCCGCTTCTTGCTATGCTGTTACGTGATACGCGCGAGTTGCCGCGGTTTCCTTGCTGCGGTCGCTCCCCGATCCGGGAGCGTGAGATCTCCTCGGCAGTCCTGTGCCCCGGCCGGATCCAACGGGCGGCACCCGCAGCCGCCCCGGCTGCCCGCGAGGGCGAGTTCGAGTCGACGTTTCCATTGAGCATTCTCGATCCCCGGATCCGGGGATCGAGCCCAGCCCGGGTCTCGGCCCGGGTCCTTTCGGAGGCTCTGTCATGCGGATCTTGGTGACTGGCGGTGCCGGGTTCATCGGTTCCCATCTCTGCGAGCGGCTGGTCGGCGCCGGCTACGAGGTCATCTGTCTCGACAACTACTTCACCGGCAGCAAGCACAACGTCCAGAAGCTGCTCGACAATCCCCACTTCGAGCTGATCCGTCATGATGTGATCAACTACCTCGATATCGAGTGCGACCAGATCTACAACCTGGCGTGCCCGGCCTCTCCGATCCATTACCAGCACGACCCGGTTCGCACCATTCACGCCAACGTCCTCGGCGTGACCAACATGCTCGAGCTCGCCAAGCGCACGCGGGCCCGCATCCTCCAGGCTTCGACATCGGAAATCTACGGCGATCCCCACGTACACCCGCAGCCGGAGACCTACTGGGGCCATGTCAATCCGATCGGCCCGCGCTCCTGCTATGACGAAGGCAAGCGTGTGGCCGAGACGCTGATGATGGACTACCACCGGCAGCACGGGGTCGACATCCGCATCGCCCGCATCTTCAACACCTATGGTCCGCGGATGGCGATTCACGACGGCCGGGTGGTGAGTTCGTTCATCGTCCAGGCCCTGCAGGGCAAGCCGATCACGGTCTTCGGGGAGGGGAATCAGACCCGCTCCTTCTGCTACGTCTCCGACATGATCGACGGGCTCATCGCCCTCATGAACACCGAGGGTGTGCAGCAGCCGGTGAACCTCGGCAATCCCGAGGAGTTCACCATCCTCGATCTGGCCCGGGCCGTGCTCGATCTGACCGGATCGACATCCACCATCGAACGGCACCCGCTGCCGCAGGACGATCCGGTGCAGCGCCAGCCGGACATCTCCCTTGCACGGCAGGCCCTCGGCTGGTGGCCTCGGGTGCCGCTCAAGGAGGGGCTCCTGCCGACGGTCAGCTTCTTCGAGCAGCTCGTCCACAAGATCCGGACGACGGGCACCGGGAAGAGCGCCCTGCACGCGCGAATGAGCCGGACAGCCCCCGAGCGGCTCAAGGCGCTCGATGTGGAGAGCAAGGCCCCCGGCGGCGATGGCGGGCAGCCGGAGGAGCGAAAGGTCGGCGCCGAACGCCGCACCACCACCCGCCAGTGATACCATTCAGTTCCGCTACGGCCTGGGTACCGCCCATGGATGTCGGCCCAGGCGGCGGACGCGTTTCAAGGAGGAAACATGCTGGGTGTGGGAATCGTGGGGGCAGGACGCGCCGGCCGGGCGCGGATGCGGGCCATCGAGGGACGCGACGATGTCAAGCTGATCGGAGTCGCTTCGTCCCAGGCTGATGTCGGCACCCACCAGTTTGCGGAGCTCACGGCGAGTCCCGATGTCGATGCCATCTTCGTCTGCTCGGTCAATGCCGCCCATGCCGAGCAGGTGGGCGCGGCGCTCGCAGCCGGCAAGCATGTGCTCTGTGAGTACCCCCTCGCTCTCTCCCACGACGATGCGGTCCGCCTCTTCGACCTGGCGCAAGACCGTGGGCGCGTCCTTCATGTCGAACACATCGAGCTCCTGAGCGGCTCGCAGACAGCGCTCCGGCAGGCGGCGCGGGGGCTCGGCCGGCCCGTCGACGGCCGCTATCACACCGAGGCCAATTCGGAGGGCTGGATCGCCGACATGCGCCTCGCCGGGTTCCCTTCGTTCTCCGGCATCTCGCGGCTGAGCCGGCTGGTAGATCTCTTCGGCCCGGCCGGAGTGGAGGACGCCCACCTCGATGAGTTGGAGGACGAGCAGCGGCTCGTGGTCGACCTGAGCTTCGTGCATGGCGGGCGCTGCCGGCTCGACTACCGGCGCGGGCGGGGGCTGCCGCGACGCGAGGACTGGGATATCCGCTGCGAGCGTGGCGCGCTCCGCACCTTGCCGCCGGTTCCGACCAAGCCGCTCTTTGCCACCGATCTCGACTTCTTCGTCGGACGCGTGACCGCCGGCGAGGAGAGCTACATCTCGGATGAGCAGATTCTCGACGTGATGAGCCTCGCCGAGGAGATCGAGATCCGATGTCGCGGCGTGCGCTGAGATCCGGAACACCCGTGGCCGGGGGGCGGTAGACCCGCGGGCCGGGCGGGCGGCACTCGCTTCTGGCGGGACATCCTCTCCGCCATCGCGATCGACATGGGGCGGGTGGCGCCGACAAGAGACCTGACCCCGCTCCCGCCTGCTCGCGCTTCAGGAAGAGCGACTCGATTCCCTCCTGGCCGCGTTCTGCCGGAGCTCCGCGCTTCTACCGTCGCCGCTGGGGCGTCGCCCCGGAAGCGGTACCCACGCGGGGGGAGAGCGAAATGAACGTGAAGGAGAAGATCGCACGCCAGTACCACGCGGCGTTCGAGATGCTCGAGCGTGCCGTGATCGCGTGCCCCGAAACGGCCTGGGATAGCCCGGCGCACGCGAATCGGTTCTGGCGGGTGGCGTATCACGCGCTCTTCTACACCCATCTCTATCTCCAGGAATCCGAGGAGCACTTCACGCCCTGGAGCGGCCATCGCGGTGAGGCGCACTTTCTCGGCCGCCGCCCCTGGCCACCGCACGACCCGCCGGAGCTGGGCGCGCCCTACACCAGAGCCGAGGTTCTCGACTATCTCGGCTGCGTGAGGCGGCAGGTCGCCACGTGGCTCGAACCGCTCGATCTGGAGGGTTCATCGGGATTCCAGTGGTTGCCGCTCACCAAGTTCGAGCTCCAGCTGTACAACATCCGACACGTGCAGCATCATGCCGGCCAGCTCACCGACCGCCTGCGCAACGCGGCCGGTATCGGCATCGAATGGGTGGGCGCTCACCCCGGTCCGGCGCCGGAGGATTCGATATGCTGAGCGGTGAAGGCGAGTCCCGCGCGCCGATCACGGTCGAGCGGCTCGACGCCGGCCGGCGCGCCGACTTCTTCGCCCTGCACGGTCATCCGCCCTTCGACTGGTGCTTCTGTGTCGCCTGGAACGTCGAGTCATGGGAAGGTTGGGGCGAACGCAGCGCCGCAGAGAACCGCGCTCTTCGCGAGGAGATGCTGGCTCGAGGCCGTTGCGATGGCTACCTGCTCTATGTCGGAGACGAGGTCGCTGGCTGGTGCCAGTGCGGTCCGCGCGACGACTGGCCGAAGCTCAGGCTCGAGTTCGACCTGCCGCCGCGTCCCGACACCTGGGCCGTGACCTGCTTCTGCGTCCGGCCCGAGTATCGCCGGCGAGGATTGGCGCACGCGCTCCTGGCTGGGGTGCTCGCTGACCTGCGACGCCGGGAAGTCGCGCGAGTGGAGGCCTTCCCCCGCCCCGGCCGGCACCAGGACGACGAGGTGTGGACGGGACCAGAGAATCTCTTTCTTCGCGCCGGGTTCCGACCCGTGATGGCGGGCCGGCGGCGCTCGGTGATGTCACTCGAGCTTTCGTCGCGAGCGGCCAACCCGATCGAGGTGACCATGAGTCCTGAATCGACCGTGCTGCGGCGGTCCCGCGACAAGATGATCGCCGGGGTTTGTGCCGGGATCGCCGAGAGGCTCGGCTGGCCTGCGAATCGCGTGCGCATTGCGTATGGGGTGCTGTCCATTCTGAGCGCGGCCTTCCCCGGCATCCTGGTCTACGTGGTGCTGTGGATCGCCATGCCGGGGCCGGAGGAGCCGTGAACGAACCGGACATGGAGAGCTTGCTCAGGGACTGGGATGGCGAAGCGTTGATCACCCGCTTCGATCGTCCCGCCGCGAGCTGGATCTTCATCGCCATTCACTCCACTCGGCTCGGCCCGGCGGCGGGCGGCACGCGCCTCAAGGTCTATCCGTATCCCCGGCTCGCCCTGGCCGATGCCTTGAAGCTCGCCGCGAGCATGACCTACAAGTACGCGGTCGCCGGGTTTCCCCGCGGCGGGGGCAAGGCGGTGATCGCGGTTCCTCCCGGCCTCGAGCCCGCGTCACGATCGGATCTCCTGCGCCGCTACGGCTCCTTGATCAAGGAGCTCGGCGGTCTCTACTTCACCGGGCCGGATGTCGGCACGGTGCCCGCGGACATGGACGTGATCGCCGAGACCGGAGATCCCTACGTGCACTGCCGGACCGAGGCCAGGGGCGGGGCGGGAGGATCGGGTCCGGCTACAGCGCTCGGGGTCTTCACGGCGATCGAGACCGCGTGCTGCTTTCTGTTCGGTACGGAAGCGCTCAGCGATCGCACCGTGCTGGTCCAGGGCGCGGGCAGCGTCGGCGCGCCGCTCATCGAGCGCCTGCTCGCTGCCGGCGCCACGGTCGCCTTCAGCGATCTGGATGCGGACACGGTCCACCGCTTTCGCGATCAGCATGGACTCGAGTTCGTGCCGCCGGATCAGGTCGCCGACTTCGCTTGCGATGTGTTCGCGCCATGTGCCATGGGCGGCATCCTCGACGCCGAGACGATCGCGCGCCTGCGCTGTCGCGCGATCGTCGGCGGGGCCAACAACCAGCTCGCCACACCGGCCGATGCCGGGAGGCTGCGCGATCGTGGAATCCTCTACGCACCGGATTTCGTCGTGAACGTCGGTGGCGCGATGGCTATCACCGGGATCGAGGCCATGGGCTGGTCGCCGGCTCGCGCCGAGGATGAAGTGCGGCGGGTCGGACCCACCTTGTCCCGGGTGTTCGAGGCGGCGCGAGCGCAGGGCATCACGACCGAGGCGGCGGCGCTCGACCTTGCCGCCGCACGGCTCGCCGCCACGGGTTCCTGATGGGGTGCGCGCCATGTGATCCTGCGGGTAGCTTCGGAGGAGGCCGGCCCGCCGTCTCATGAGCGCGGATCCAGCGGTGCAGCATGGCGTGATGACCGCGGTGCTCCATCCCTTTCGCGTCGCGCTCCGCGCCGATCGCTGGGATGATGATCCTGCCTGATGGGAAGAAGATCGTCGCGAGACAGGTGCCGCTCGCCGGCCACGAGGAGGGAATGCGGGAGTGAAGATCTACACCGTCGATGCGTTCACGGCGGAACCTTTCCGCGGCAATCCGGCCGGGGTGTGCATGCTCTCCGCGGCGAAGGATGAACGCTGGATGCAACAGGTGGCGCGCGAGATGAACCTCTCCGAGACAGCGTTCCTCCGGCGCCGCGCCGACGGGTTCGACCTCCGCTGGTTCACGCCGGTGGCCGAGGTCGAGCTTTGCGGCCATGCCACCCTGGCCAGCGCGCACATTCTCTGGGAGAGCGGTCACCTGGCCGGCGAAGCCGAGGCGCGCTTTCACACCCTCAGCGGTCTCCTCCGCGCCAACCGCAGGGGAGACGCGATCGAGCTCGATTTTCCCGCCACGCCGGCCGAGCCGGCGGAGATCCCGAACGCCGTGCTCGCCGCCCTCGGCGCCGAACCGACCTTCGTCGGGCGGAGCCGCTTCGACTACCTCGTCGAGGTCGGATCGGAGGACGAGGTGCGCCGGCTCGCGCCCGATTTCACCCGCCTCAAGGCCTGTGCCGTTCGTGGCATCATGGTCACGAGCCGGGCCGAGACCGCAGGCTACGATTTCGTGTCGCGCTTCTTCGCTCCGGCTTTCGGGGTCGACGAGGATCCGGTCACCGGATCCGCTCACTGTTGCCTCGCGCCGCACTGGAGCCGGCGGCTGTCCAGGGCGGAAATGACGGCCTACCAGGCCTCCGCGCGTGGTGGAGAGATCCGCGTTCGCGTGGCCGGTGACCGGGTTCATCTCGCCGGCAACGCGATCACCGTGATCCGCGGGGAGTTGTTCCACTAGATGAACGATCGCGAGATGAACGATCATGCCTTTCAGGATCTGATTCCCAATAATCTGTGTTTCGGTTGTGGGCCGCAGAACCCGGCCGGCTTGAAGATCAAGAGCTACTGGGAAGGCGAAGCATCGGTCTGCACGTACGAGCCGCAGCCGCATCAAGCCGCGGGTCCGGACCAGGTCCTGAACGGCGGGGTGATCGCCACCCTCATCGACTGCCATTGCATCTGCACCGCCATCGCCCGGGCCTACCGCAGCGAGGGTCGCGCCATCGGTTCGGTCCCCGGCCTCTGGTATGCGACCGGCAAGCTCGAGGTCCGCTATCTGCGCCCGACGCCGATGTCCCGGCCGGTCGTGTTGCGCGCCCGGGTCGTCGCCGAGTCGCCCCGGAAGACGGTTCTTGCCTGCACGCTTTCGTCGGGCGGTGCGATCTGTGCCGAGGCCGAGGTGGTGGCCGTGAGGGTCGATGCGGAGTGGATGGCGGGGGTGTCGCCATGACGGCCCAGGCGTGAACGCCAGGAAGGTGAGCGATGGACGATCCACCGGTCGGAGCCGATGAATTCGCGCGGCGACTCAAGACCCTGTGCTCGAGCGGGCTCGGTCCGGGCCTCCCTCGCAGGCGACGCGATGCGCACATCCTCCTCTACAGCATCGCTCTCGTGTTCGTGCCCCAGCGGAGCTACGATGAGCCAGCGGTGGGATGCCTGATCGAGGAGTGGCTCGACGCCGCCGGTCCATTCGTCGGCTTCGACCGTGTGACTCTCCGCCGGAGTCTCGTCGACGAGGGATACCTGGTGCGTGACACCGCGGGCAAGGCCTACACGGTGCGGCGCACCGGCCGCGGTCAGATGAGCTTCGAGCCGGCGGTGAACCAGCTTGATCCGAAATCGATTCTCCGTGCGGCTCGCAGCCGCTCGAGGATCTCTCGCGAGGAGGAATCGGGGCATGACTGAACCAGAGCGCTTCCGTGGCTGTTTGCTTGGCTTGGCCGTGGGCGACGCGCTGGGAGTGACTCTCGAGTTCTCCACGCGTGGATTCGCCCAGCTGACGGACATGGTCGGCGGCGGACCGTTCGATCTCCGTCCTGGTCAGTGGACGGATGACACCTCGATGGCGCTGTGCCTGGCGGTGAGCCTGCTCGAGAAGAACGGCTTCAATGCCGAGGATCAGATGCAGCGCTACTGCCGGTGGTGGGAAGGCGGGTACCTGAGCTCGACCGGCACCTGCTTCGACATCGGCGCCACGGTGACGGCCGCTCTCCGTCGCTACCTGGACACCGGTGAGGCCTTCGCCGGGTCGAGCGAGAAACGATCCGCCGGCAACGGCTCCATCATGCGTCTGGCACCCGTTCCCATGTTCTACTACCCGGATGAGGACGCAGCCGTCGCTCATGCCGCGGAGAGCTCGCGTACCACGCACGCTCATCCCGAGTGCCTGGATGCGTGCCGTCTCCTCGCCGGGATCATCCTCCGCGCGCTGGCCGGTCGCAGCAAGGAAGAAGTCCTTCTCGGAGCCGCCGGCACCTTCAGTGGGGCACCGAAGATCGTTGGCCTGGCCCGCGGCGAGTACCGGGACAAGGCCTACGAGCGGATCAACGGTTCGGGTTACGTGGTCGAGAGCCTGGAGGCGGCGCTGTGGTGCTTCGCGCACGCGGATCACTTCGAGGACGCGGTGCTCGCCGCGGTGAACCTGGCCGACGACTCCGATACGACAGGAGCGGTTTGCGGGCAGATCGCCGGGGCGTTCTACGGCGAGGCGGAAATTCCTGCGAAATGGCTCGAGCGCCTGGCGATGCGGGAGCTGATCGCCGACCTCGCGGATCGCCTCCATGCCGCGCATCCGGGCGGGTGATCCCCGCCTCCCGGCGTCGGACAGACGCGGACGTGTGGAGCCCGGATACCCGGGCCTACTCCTTCTTGTTCTCGGCGTTCCGCACCAGCATCTCCGCCTGCTGGACCATGGCCCCCGGAAGCACGTGCAGCGAGTCGAGGGACTCGACCTGGGGAACCACGATGTCCACCGTCGCCGGCGGCAGCCCGGCATAGGGGTCCGCGGCCTGGGCGAGCGAGGCCCGGGCGCGGGCCTGCTTGTCCGGCGGCATCGTGGCGATGATCGACGTGTCGGCGAGCACATGGGAGATCATGTTGGCTCTTCGCCAGCGCCGGAGGACATCCTCGACCGTGGCGCTGACCTCCTGGTAGCGGGTGAGCTCCATGTCGGCCGCCTCCGCCCCGGCAGCTTGCCGCGCCGGCGTGTCCCGCAGCTGCGTCAGGACAGCCCGGCCCGCGTCCATGTCCGGGGCCGACATCAGATCACTCATCAGGGATTCGGCGTGGGCGATCTCGGCGCTCTGGCCGCGCCGGTAGGCTTCGACATCGGATCGGGTGATCGCGATCGGGGCCGCCGGCGTCGGGCTCTCGCCGGTCGTCGCGGCATCCGGGGCCGCATCGGATGCCGCGGTGCCGCCTGCGGCAGCGGGGTCGGCCGGCTCCCCCGCTGCGGGCTGGATCAGGTCCGCCTCGCTGCCGGCGTTCGCGGTGGTTTCCGGCGCCTGGCCGGCGTGGGAGGTGGCCTGAGCGTCTTCCCCCGCCGTTCCTGGAGCGGTGTCATCCTTCTTGCCACAGCCGTCCATCGCCAGAATCGAGATCAGAATCACAGCTCCCACGACCGCGCGCGGTCGCCGGCCGAACCGGATCGTCATCATTCCCTCCATACCCCACGATACTCGCCGATCGGGTCCACGCGCGTTTCGAGGAAGCGAGCGAGCCGGTAGAAATCGCTTCCCGGACGGATGAAACGCACCTGGGTGACCAGAGTCTCCGGGTTCACCAGCTTGTTGAATGGGACGTAGACCAGGTCGAGCTGCCCGGCCACGCTCACCATGTGGCCATCGAGGTTCTCCTCGATGAGAGCCCGGTAGGCGCCGATTCCGAGCTGGCTCCCCAGCATGACGTCGAAGGCATGGGGTAGGGCACAGCGCGCCTCGTAGCCCAGCTGCATGCCGTTGATCTTCCGCTTCTTGCCCGTTCGCTTCTCGTATTCCTCGGTGACCAGGCGGGCCACCAGCTTGCCGAGGTCGAGCTTGCCAATCGAGATGTGTCCGTGCTCATCGCGCGCCAGGCCCTTGACGAGGCTCTCGGGCATCAGCTCGCCGAGACCCTCGGCGAGGACGACCACGCCGTAGTGCTTGCCCTCATTCCGCTCACGGCTCAGGATGAGCGCGATGATGCGATCGACGAGCGCCTCGAGGCGGAGCCGCCGCTCGCGGCGTTTCGTTCCGCTCTGCGGATCGATGATCTCTTCCTCATAGATCCAGTCGTTCTCGATGTCCTCGACGCTGATGATGAGATTGGCCTCCCCGGCGATCCCCACGCCGTAGGACAGCCAGCCCGCCTTGCGCCCCATGGATTCGACAATGAAGTAGGAGGATGTCGCTGCGGCATCGGCCCGGAGGTTCTTGAGCTCCTTGGCCATGACATCGACGGCGGTGAAGAAACCGAAGGTGAAATCGATGCCCTCGTAGTCGTTGTCGATGGTCTTCGGCAGGTGAATGATGTGCACCCGGCGGGCGCTGGGCGGGAATCGGCGCTGGTATTCGTGGAAGTAATTGGCGGTCTTCAGGGTGTCGTCACCGCCGATGGTGATGACGGCGTCGACATGGAGATCGACGAATGCCTGATAGATGTTGTGAACGAGGGCTGTCTTCTGCGGGTCGGCGAGGTCTCCGGGGTTCTTGATCTGCTTGCCGGGATTGGCGCGCGAGGTGCCGATGATGACGCCCTGCGTGTTGCGGATGCCGGTGACGTCCCCGAGAGTGAAATGCCGATAGTGCTCGTCGCGAACGAGCGGGTTGTGGGCCGGGTGGTAGTGCTGGAGATTCTCGAAACCGTTCAGGATGCCCAGGACGTCGCGCCCGTCATCGAGAAAGCTGATGGCGCTCGATGAGATGACGGCGTTTGCGGCCGGTGCCGGACCGCCGGAGAAGACGATGGCGACGCGGCGGATGCGGTCGCCTTTCTTGAGCGGCTGCTCCATACGGAAGGGAACTCCTTTCCACCATCCAGGGGCAGGGTCGGCCAGCGCTAGGTCCGCTGGCGGATCTCATCCTTCTTGCCTTCGGCTCGTTCGCGGATACGGCGCACCTCGACGGCTAGTTCGTCACGCAGCCGCACCGCATCCTCGGCATTGCCCGCCGCGAGCGCGGCCTGAATGCGTGATTTGGACAGGATCTCCTGTTCGGCGATCTTGGCCTGCATCTCGCGATCGATGGCCGCTATCTCTTGCTTCTGCTCTTCGGTGAGCGGCGGCCCGGCGCTGTCAGATTGGGCAAAGCGCTCCATGGCCAGCTCGTAGGCGCTCTTCATCGGCTTCTCGTCGCCCGCCATTCCTAGTCTCCTTGGTCGCGATCTCGGCGGCTGCCGCCGGCGCGTTCGCCCGCGCCCCGCGCCGCCGCTCCATCCAGGATTCGGATGCTACTATAGCGCGTTGGCCGCCGCCGTCGCGCGGTACTCCATCCTGGCGGGAGGAATGATGCCTGGTCATCCACGCTACCATCCGGACCGCTTCTATCGCTACGCCGAGCTCGTCCAGTTTCTGCGCGCCGTCCACCGGGCTCACCCCCGACTCACCCGTCTCAGCTCGATCGGCAAGAGCTATCAGGGGCGGGATCTCCATGTCATCGAGATCTCCCAGCGGGACCGCGGACGTCCCGAGGAGAAACCGGCCTACTGGATCGACGCCAATATCCACGCCACGGAGCTGACCGGCTCGGCGACCGCGCTCTATACCATCGACTACTTGACCCGCCGCTATGGTGCCGATCCCGAGATCACCGAGCTCCTCGATACGCGCACGATCTACATCCTGCCCCGTCTTTCGCCCGACGGTGCCGAGCACTGCCTCACCACCGGGGAGTACGTTCGCTCGAGCGTGAGACCGTTTCCCTACGATGACATGCCCGAGGGGCTTCGTCCTGCCGATATCGACGGTGATGGCGAGATCGTGCAGATGCGGGTCCCCGATCCCCTTGGCGAATGGACGGTCTCGGCCAAGGACCCACGGCTCATGCGCCGCCGTCGCCCGGGCGAGTCGAACGGGGAATTCTACCGCCTCCTCCGCGAGGGAGTGTTCGAGCGCTTCGACGGTTTCCACCAGCCCGTGCCCGCTTCGCGCTACGGGCTGGACCTCAATCGCAACTGGCCCTACAACTGGGCGCCATCACACCGGCAGCGCGGGGCCGGCCCGATGCCGCTTTCAGAGCCGGAAACGCGCGCGGTGGCCGATTTCATCGTCGCTCATCGCAACATCACGGGGGTCACGACCTTTCATACCTTCTCGGGCGTGATCATCCGACCTTACTCCGATCGGCCCGACAAGGAAATGCCAGTCCATGACCGGCTGGCCTTCGAGGCCATCGCCCAGCGCGGCGCCCGCCTCTCCGGCTACCCGCTGGTCTCCTGCTACCACAAGTTCACGTACGAAGAGGGGAAGCCGATCGTCGGAGTCTTCGACGACTGGGCCTACGACCATCGCGGTGTCTTCACCTACACGATCGAGCTCTGGAGCCCGGCCCATGCGGCCGGAGTCGAGGTCAAGGACTACATCGCCTTCCTGAAAGAGCTCCCGGAAGACGACATGCTCAAGTTCCTCAAGTGGAACGACGAAACGCTCGCCGGCGAGGGATTCCGGGACTGGAGGCCCTTCCGCCACCCGCAGCTCGGACCTGTGGAGATCGGCGGCTGGCGCTGGCTCCATGTCTGGTCGAATCCGCCGCGGCAAATGCTCGAGGAGGTCTGCCGCGCCAACATGTACTTCACGCTGGTGCACGCCGCTTCCTCGCCCTGCCTCCGCATCGCCGAGTTCACGGCGATGGAGCTGGCGCCCGGACTGCGTAAGGTCACCGTGGTCGTCGAGAACACCGGATACCTGCCCACCCATGTGAGCCAGATCGCGCTCGACCGCCATCTGGTGCGGCCGGTCGTCGTGGATCTCGCGCTGGCGCGCGGCGCGGAGCTCCTGATCGGCAAGCAGCGAACCGAGATCGGTCACCTCGCCGGGACCGGCCTCATCGACGAGTGGGAATCCTCACGCTTCACCGATGGCATCTCGCGGGGGAATCGCGCCCGCGTCGAATGGCTCGTGCGCGGGGACGGACCGCTCGCGGTCGAGGTGAAGAGCGAGCGGGCCGGCGTCATGCGCGCTCTGATCGGCGGCTGAGGGCGGGCTATGCCAGCCGCACCTTGATCCGGCCGACCGCCGCGACCACCCGGAGCAGGGTCGGGTCATCGACGAGGCGACCGACCGGGTTGACCTCACTGGCCGGGACCGGGCGGTCTCCCCCGCTTGCCGGCGTCGGTCCGTAGAAGATCGCGAGCGCCTTTCCCTCCGGCCAGTAGCCGAGATCGCCGACGCTCACCGTGAGCGTGCTGGTCTCGTCGATCGGCATGTCGACGGCAATCGGGAAGTAGTACTCATCTCCCCAGGTGGAGAATTCGCAGTCGATCGGCAATGCCTTGGCGATGGCCTTGGCGGTCGGCGTGTCCGAGAGCTCGGCCCTGAGCTTGAGGTTCCCGACCTCGATGACGATGGGCGTGGACATGGCTGCATCGTATCAGGGGCTCACGGTCGTGTCATGCCGTTCCCCCCCGGGACTCGTGCACGGAAGCGCGCGTTGCAGAATGCGCGCCGTGCCGCCTGGAGGTCCCAAGGCCTTCGGAGCGCGGCACTTGAAAGCGGGCAACAAGCCATGTCCGCCGGTACGCGTCTTGCACGAGTTGCTGCGTCGGCCCGCATCCGGTCACGATACGGCCGGTTTCATCACGCCGGTGAGTTTCCCATGCCCCATTCCTCATCACGCATCACGAGTCGAACCTGCGCGACGGGTCACGCACGTCGAGCGGGGCTCGATGCCGGTCGACTCGCTCTCGCTGCCCTGAGCCTGGTCGCGCTGGGCTGCGCTTCGCCACCTGAGGGTGCGACCTCCACCCGCGAGGCGGGAACACAGACTCCGGCGAACTGGGACCCGCCATCCTCGGCGCCGCCGCATGGTTATGGTGCCGTCCGGGGCCGGGTGCTTCCGGAAGGAGTGGAGGCGATCGTCCATCTTCGCCCCGAAGGCGACTCCGCCCGGGGGCGCACCCAGACCTTCTCGGACCCGACGACCGGCGAGTTTGCCGCCGATGATCTCCCGACGAGCGTCTATCACGTCGAGGTTCGTCCTCTCGATCCCGTGTTCGAGGCGCGCTTCTTCAGTGGTGTCGTGGTGCCCTGGGACGGTGTCAGCGATCTGGGGACGGTCGATTTCAGACGGGGGGCCGCCGAACCGGCGGGAGACTCGTCGGATGCGGCTCGACCCGACCCCTAGCCTTCTTCCTCCGTTCCCGCTCGGGGCCCTTCCATCCCGCCACGCGCCGACGTACGCTCCCGGCATGAAGGAACACGGTCACGGGGACGAGCCCGCTCCGGGTGAGCCGGATGCCATGGATGAAGGGCCCGGGACACTGGACGATGCCGTCGAGATCCCGATCGAGGACGCTCTCGATCTTCATCTGTTCAGTCCACGAGATGTGAAGCCCGTCGTCGAGGAGTATCTCTACCAGTGCCGGGCGCGTGGCCTTGCCGAGGTGAGGATCATCCACGGGCGCGGGACCGGCACGCAGCGCGAGATCGTGCGCGCCACGCTGTCGCGGAGCGCTCACGTGGTGTCGTTTGCCGATGCCCCCGCCGAGCGCGGCGGCTGGGGGGCCACCGTCGTCAGGCTGCGAGCGGGATCTCCGTGAAGCCCTGCGGTCGATCCGGAGGCGCCGTCGGCTCGATTCCAGTGCCGCGCTCTAGGGGGCTTGGATGAGCGCACGTTCCATTCTCTATGCGGCCGTGATCGTGCTCGCGCTGGCCACGGCCGGGATGCTGGCGCGGATCGAGCCGTTCGGGAGCTGGTACTACCTCTTCGCCTGGTACGCGACGATCGTGATCGCCGATGCCTGGACGCATCAGCGCCAGCGGCGCGAGCCGCTCTTGATCGTCCGTCCGGCGGTCATGATCTCCCTCTTCGCCTGGTCGGCTGTCATCTGGTTCAGCTTCGAGCTGTGGAATCTGCGGCTCGAGAACTGGTACTACGTGAATGTCCCCGACGCCCGCTGGCTGCGCTGGGCGGGCACCATCCTCGCTTTCGCCACGGTCCTTCCCGGGCTCTTCTTCGTGACCCGCCTCCTCGGTACCTTCGGTGTCGGCGCTGGCGTCCGCACCCGACCCTTCCGCTTGAAGCCCGTGCACCTCTGGATGCTCGTCGGTCTGGGCGCGATCTCGGTCCTTCTCGTTCTCGTCTGGCCGCGCACGTATTTCCCCCTGGTATGGGGCATCGCCTTCTTTCTCATCGCGCCGCTCAATCATCGCTTCAGTCAGCGCGGTCTCTTGCGGGAGATCGCGGCCGGCAAGTGGGGTCTGCCGCTCCGCCTCCTCCTCGCCGGCGCCATCTGCGGGTTCCTGTGGGAGCTCTTCAACATCAGTGCCCGGGCCAAGTGGATCTACACGGTGCCCGGCTTCGAGGAACTCAAGCTGTTCGAGATGCCGGTGCTGGGATTCCTGGGGTTCCCGCCCTTTGCCCTGGAGTGCTACGAGATGTATCGCGCGGTGGTGATGGTCGGTCTGGCCCGGGACTGGGAGTCGGGCCCGCCGGCTGATCGCTCTCCCCTGGGGTCAGCTCCCACCCGCACGCATCCAGTCGCCGCGGTGCTCATCGCGCCGGCGATGATCGCATTCTGCATCTTGAGCCTCGGACTCATGGACCAGAGGACCGTGGACTCGATGATTCCCCGTCCCGCTGATCTCACCCTGGTCGCGGCCCGACCCGAGCTCGGCGCGCGTATCGCCGAGCTCGGTATCCGTGATGTGGCGAAGCTGGAGAAGTTGCTCGAGCAAGGCGACTCGGCGGAGCGCCTGGGCGTCTCTCCCGAGATGCGGGCGCGACTCGACGCGCAGGTGGAGCTCGTGTTGCTCCGTGGTATCGGGACGGCGAACGCAAGTCGTCTGGCCGCGGTCGGGGTCAATGACGTCGCCGAGCTGGCGCGCACCGATGCCGCGGGGCTCGAGGGCTGGATGCGGGCGGCGGATCCGCAATTCGAGCCGCGTCCGGCCCGGCTCCGCGTCTGGATCCGGGCCGCCCAGGAACGGATGGCGGCGAGCGGCGTCCGCTAGCATCCATCGCGGGCAAGAAGGAGGGGGTGATACGCATCGCGTATCACCCCCTTCGATTCGTTCGTTGCCGGCAGCTGCTAGCGTACGATGGCGAGGCGCGTGACCTCGCCCGCGGTCGCTCCGTCCACGCTCAGGCGCAGGAAGTAGACGCCGTTCGGGGCCAGCTCTCCCGCGGCCGTGCGACCATCCCACGACAGGGCGTGCTCGCCGCCGGTCTGGACGCCGCGGTCGAGACGGCGGACGAGCCGGCCGTCCGGCGCGTAGATCGCAATCTCGACGTCGGCGCTCTGCGGCAGCTCGTAGCGCAGCATGGCCGGGCCCAGCGTCGGATTGGGGCTGGCCTGGAGGCCGGCGAGTCGTGGCATGGGTGCTGAGGGCTCGACCGGAATCGGACCGGCCGACTCCGTGATGTCGTCGACGCTGATATGGGCGGCCGGATCGCGGTCGACGATTTCCAGATAGGCACGCACGCCGACGTACGCGTTCAGACCCGTCCAGGTGCGCTCGGTCATCACCTCGCTGCCCGAGCCGGTTGCCGTGCGGAGCGGGGTCCCGGTCGTCGAGTCGACGAGGGCGACGTAGCAGGTGGGCGAGATCGGGCCGCCCACCCACAGGATCATGTCCCCGCCCCCGATCGTGAACGACTTCGAGCGCAGCACTCCGGTGTAGCTCTCGTCGGGGCTACAGGTGGGGCAGCCCCCCCCATACGGGCCGCTGTCGTTCTCGGATGTGTTCACCCAGAACAGCCCGTCCACGTTGGAGCGCGGCCCGCCGCGCCCTGCCGGCCGATCGCGATAGGTGGGCATGGCGCCCAGCTGGCCCTCGACGATCGTCCAGTTGAGATAGAAGCGGTTGAAGGGCAGGACGAGCGGGCCGTTCTGCGTCCACGACAGGTCGTCGATGATCACCGCCCTGGCCTCGAGGTTGGCCTGGGTGATGAAGTCGACGGCATGCGAGTAGAGGTAGGAGCTGCCGAGGTCGGTGATCTCGCTGGAGATGGCATTCTGGTCGAAGACGGTATCGGTCGTGATCGTCCAGCCCTGGTCGATCTGGCTCGAGGTCAGGCGGTGCACGCCGCCGGGCTCGATCTGCCGGGCATAGAACAGGTTCCAGAGGTTGGTCACCGGGTTCCGGTTCATGTGGCTCGATGCCATCAGGCTCGAGTGGTTGTTCATGACCAGGGGGCGACCGATGTCGGTCCAGTTGAGGCCATCGGTGGAGGTGGCCATGGCGATGGCCCCCTTGGCTTCTTGACCCAGGTATCCGGAGCGCGTGCTGGCGCTCGCCAGCATCACGAACTGAGCCCCGTTCTTGAAGATGAACGGGTCACGGCAGTTCTGCCAGGTCGAGTCGGGGTGCCATGCCGCCCACACCGTGCTCGGCCGGAAGGCGCCATCGGTCACCGAGATATCCGTCCAGGCGTAGAGGTCGGACGATACCGCGAGCCCGACCTGCTGATTGCGGAGCGAATCCACGCCGGTGTACGCCATGATATAGGGCCAGGTCGTCTGACCGACGGTGACATCGGCGCGGAGGACGTGGGGCGCCCACACGTTGCGGGCCTTCCATCCGTTCGGGATGTCGATGGGCAGGATGCGAGGCTCGGTCGTCCAGTGGATGAGATCGGTCGACGTGGCGTGTCCGAGGTCGATCTCGTTGCCGGGGAGGTTCCACCCCTCGCCGGCGAAACCCACCGAGTAGAACAGATGGTACACGCCGTCGGTGTGGCGGATCAGCGAGTGATCCTTGGCGTAGAGCTCGGGGGCCTCGGCGAAGACCCGCATCTCGAAATCATCCTTGAAGACGGCTCCTGCCGGTAGCGGCAGCAGCATGCCTGCGGCGACAAGGAGGCTGGCGCCGACGATCATGGTGCGGATGGACCTGTTCGCTCCGAGAAGGCTGAAACGCGCGGTGCGCATGAATTCGATTCCCTGGTGGTCTGGTGTTCTACCCCGGGTGGGGAGAGATTGGCGGCCTGCGCTCATCCAGGTGGGGTGATGAGCGCGAGCAGTGTCGAGTGCCTGCGGTGTACCTTGGCGAGGGTCAGGTGCGAGCGGTCGATCGTGTGGTCTCGCACCTTACGGGATCGAAACCTGAGGGTTCCGGGGCTGCGGGCGGGACTGGCACCGCGGCCTTCGGCACCCTTCACGTACCTCATAAGACTAAGCTCAGCGGGGGTGGTCGTCAAGAGAGGGGCGCCGCTACTCGAGTCCGCCGCGCGTCGTGGGGAAATTCACCCCGTCCTCTGTCTCGGTCCGGGTCTCTCCAGCATCCGGAATGGGACAGATTGTCTGCCCTGATCGGTCCCATGAGCGGCAACCAGGGTGCCGCAGGAACCAGAATGGCACCGGCCGGGCAGGGTCCAGCGGCCAAATCCGAGAGCGAATCAGGCCGGTGGATGTCCGGGGAGCCCCGGCCGCCACAAGGGACAGGGCGGGACCTCGCCATCGTCGGCGGTGGGGCCGGGGTCGAACGTCATCACGCAGTCGGTTGGATCGCAGCAGGTGTGGCAGACGCGCTTGAAGGCGCGGAATCCGAGCAGATCGATCTCCGGCGAGAGGAAGCCCCTCTTGACCGGTTCGTCCGCAGGAGGTCGGTGCTCAGGTACTTCTTGTTGTCGTCGGGGAAGACGGTGACGACGACGGCCCGCTCACCGTATTCGTTCTGCACCTTCAGCGCGCCGAGGAAGTTGGCACCGGAGGAGATGCCGACCCCGATCCCCAGCTCGCCGCGCCAGGCGCTGCGCCATCAGGATGGCGTCACCGTCATCGACGGCGACCACCTCGTCGAGGAAGTCGAGATCGACGATCGGCGGGATGAACTCGTCCGAGATGCCCTGGATGCGGTGCTTGCCGACCTTGTGTCCGGTGCGACAGCGTCGGCGAGTTCGCCGGCTCGAGCGGGTGGAGCGTGACTTCGGGGTTCATCTCGCGCAGGTAACGCCCGACGCCCATGATCGTGCCGCCGGTGCCGCACGCCGGCGACGAACGCGCTGGGCGTCAGGCCGTGGAACCGGAGCTGCCACCAGATCTCGGGTCCGGTGGTCTCGGCATGGGCCACGACGTTGTCCTCGTTCGAGAACTGCCGCGGCAGGAAGGCGCCGGGCTGTCGCGGCAGCAGGTCTCGGCGCGCTCGATGCCGCCGAGGAAGCCGCCCTCCTCGCGGCTCACGAGTGGACTGTCGGCGCCCAGGCTGCGGATCAGGTCGATGCGCTCGCGGCTCATCCAGTCGGGCATGAAGATCGTGACCGGGTGGCCCATGGCGCGACCGATCGCCGGCGACGGAGATCCCGGTGTTGCCGCTGGTCGCCTCGACGATCGTGGTCGCCGGCTCGCAGCACGCCGCGCTCGTAGGCCCGGCCGAGGATGTGCAGCGCCATGCGGTCCTTGATGCTGCCGGTCATGTTGAGGTTCTCGGCCTTGGCGTAGAGCATGCGCCGCTGGCCGCGGAAGGCGAAGTCGATGGCCAGCAGCGGCGTGTTGCCGACCATGCGGCGGAGACCGCGGATCCGGCTCTCGATCTCGGACATCTCCGGCTTCGGGGTGTGTCGCTCGACCTGATCGGGCGGGCTGCTCATCGCATCACCTCGGGGATCGTACCCCCATTTCACCACTCGATGGTATCACGTCGCTGCGTGGTTCATGCGCGGCGCTTCATGCGAACAGCTCCCGGAGCTCCGAGAAGCGGGAGATCGTGTGGTCGGGGCGGGCTGCGGCCAGGATCGCCGCGCTCGTGAAGCCGTAGGTCACGGCGCAAGTGCGAATATGGGCGCGTTGGCCGGCCTCGATGTCGGTGATCCCGTCGCCGACGATGACAGCGCGCGACGGGGATGCGCCGAGCTGCTCGAGGGCATGGAGAAGGGGTGCCGGGTCCGGCTTGAGCACGTTTCCCGGCCCGAGCGAGCCGCCGCCGACGATGACCGGGATGGGGTTGGCAAGGCCGATGCCGGTGATGATCTGACGGGCGAAGTCCTCGGGCTTGTTGGTGACGACGGCGAGGGCCTTCTCGTGGAAGTGGTCGAGCGTCTCCCGCACTCCAGGGTAGAGCGAGGTCTGGTCGAGGCAGTGGGCACGGTAGTGGCTGCGAAAGGCCGCGGTCGCCGGCCCGATGATGGCGGGATCCGTGGTCTCGAAAGAGCGGTGGAGGAGCGTCGCCACGCCATGGCCCACATAGCCCGTGATGACCGCGGCCGGCTTCGGCGGCCGGCCGGCGGCGGTGAGGGCGGCGTTCACCGCCGCCGCGAGGTCGAGCCGCGAGTCGACCAGGGTGCCGTCGAGATCGAAGAGGAAGGCATCGAGCGCAATCACGCGGAGGAGGCTAACGAGCGGTGATCCAGGGGTCAATGCCACCGCACCGGATCGGACTTGCAACACGCGAGTGCTCTCCATAGGGTGCGATTCGATGGATCAGGATGCGAGAAGAACCTGGCTTGGCCTGGGGGCTCTGGTCCTCCTCGTCTGGGCGCACGGCGCCTGGATCGCGGCCCGCGGATCGGGAATCACCGCGGCCACGGGGGCCGACATCCCGGCTCCGGCTGCCGCCCTCCTCGGCGCCACCAGCGCCGCCGTGGCCCTGGCGAGCGTGACCGCCCTGGCGGCCGGCATCGAGGGATTCCGCCCCCTCGCGCTCGTGCCCGCTCTTCTCACCGCCTCTTCTCCCCTGTTCGCCGGGAGCCTGTTCGCCGGCGGTGTCGAAACGCTGGTGGCAGCCCTGTTCCTCCTCGGTGCGCAGTGCTCCTTCAGCGAGACTCACGTCTCGGGGCGGTTTCCCCTGTCCGCCCTTCTCTTCGGCGTGGGTGCTGCGCTCTGGTCCGGTGGTCCGGCCGTCCTCGTCGCGGTGGCGGCACAGAAAGTGGTTTTTACTCGCAAGTTTCGGCTGGGACGGGCAAGCCTGATCTTCGCCGGGGTGTGGCTCCTGCTCGGGCTCGGGGTATGGTGTGCTCTTCGTCTGGGTATGGATATCGTTCCGCATGGCGCTGCGCCCCCGGCCGGGGTCTGGACCGTCCTTCGTGAGTTCTGGCGGCAGGTGGACGGCCTGGCGGCCCTTCCCCTGGTGCTCGTCCTGGCTGCCGGCTGGAAGTCGAAGGCGGTCTTCTTCCGCTTGAGCCTCGCCGCTTTCGTCCTGGCTGGCTGCCTGGTCGCGGCGGCCACCGCTCACGAGCTGCCTCGTGCGCTGGTTCCGGCGCTGCCGTTCGCCTTCCTCGTGGTCGGCGACGCGCTGGCCGCCGTCCTCGGCCTCGGAGAGGCGGCCGGCCTGCGCGGCCGGATGCGAGCCGTAACGGCCACGGCGCTGGCCGCGGCGTTCGCCCTCGGTCAGCTGTGGCCGACGCTGGCGGGTCTCGGCTGAGCGCGGTGGAGGAACATCTCCGAGCTGATACGCGATGAACGAAGAACACATCATCATCGACGGCTACAACGCGATCTTCCGCCATCCCGCCTTGCGTGCGGTGGCTACCGCCGATCTGGAGCGGGCTCGCACCGAACTCGCGCGTCGCGTCGCCGAGGCCTTTCCCGGCCACACGACCCTCCTGGTCATCGTCTTCGATGGCCACCGTGACGTGGCGCTGGCAGGCCGGACACGACGTTTCGGTCGAGTACGAGTCATCTTCTCGCGCCCGCCGGAGTCGGCCGATCAGCGCATCCAGAAGCTCATCGAGGAGGCGCGCCGGGTGAAGCAGGGGCGCCGCCGGCTCGATTTCCGCGTCGTGAGCTCCGACCGCGAGGTTTCCGGGCGGGCTCGTCTCTGGGGGGCCCGCGCGGTCAGCAGCGACGAGTTCCTGAAGGAGGTCGAGGAGCGGCGCGGGGTCGCCGCCCGCACGCGAGAAGCCGCCGCGGCGCGGCAGCCGGCCCACGAGCCGCGGGTGGCGAAGGATGGAGTTCCGGATGTGATCCCGACGCCGAGTGAAGTGGATCAGTGGGAGAAGCTCTTCCGCACGCGGTCCCCACGGCCGGAAGATGACGAGGAGGACGCCGGCTGAGAACCCGGCGCGGCAGATTGGAGCGGGTCCTACTCGTCGTCGTCAGCGGGTCTCTTCTTGAAAAGGGCCTCCAGCCGGGCCCGGGCCTCGCTGGCCCGTGCTTCGCTCGGCGGCGATCCTGACCGGCGCGGCTCGCTGCGTGCCGCCTCGCTCTTTCCCCCGGCTCTCGCGCCGGCAAGGGCGAAGAACTCGCAGAAGTTCGCCTTGTCACGGTCGCGTACCGGCTCGGCCTCCGGTTCCAGGCATTGGTTGTGAAGCGTGGGCTCATGAAACCGGCACTGGAGGCAGACGTGGAGGTGAGCGTCGCAGCGCGGGCAAAGCGTGTTGCGCATGACCTTGAAGTCGGCAGGGAGCTCCGCTTCGCAGAAGACGCAGTACGGCATCTCATCTCCTTCCGACCAGCGGCCGTCCCCGGGGGCCGGACTTCCGGTCCCGCGCCGGGACCGCAGAGGAACGGCGCCGCGGCTCGCGCCGGCTCCGCGACCCCCCGCAGCGATGTTCTGCCCGGGTGGGCACCTCCGGCGCCACTTCCCGCCCCACCTGAGGATCGCAGCCGCCAGGCGGGCTGTCAAACCCCTCGCTCGAATCCACCGCCCCCCGCGCCTCCCGCTCGCGCGAACTCTGAAAATGGTTTAGCCTCGGCGCGCCATTCGCGTCAGGGGACGCCAGCGTGGCCACAATCCAATGACTGACGATCTCACCCTTTCAAGCATCGAGAGCGGCGATTCCTCGGTGCTCGCCCTGGGCGGGGCGCTCGACACCACGACGTCGCCCCGCCTGGCGAACCTGCTCGCCGAGGTCGTTGCGCGCGGGATTCGCGGGCAGCGGCTGGTGCTCGACCTGAGCGATCTCAGCTATGTCGACTCGACCGGCGTCGCCGTCATCCTCGATATCCGCGAGCGCCTCGGTGCGGACGGCATCGATCTCCGGCTGCGCGGTGCCAGCGAACGGGTGCGCAAGGTGTTCGCGCTCACGCTGGCGCGGGCCGGCGAGCTCGAGGAGGAGGCGCCGGCGCAGTTCTGGAACCCGCTGGCCGCCGCAGGGGAAGCGGCCATGCGGTTCAAGGAAAGGGCCCTCGACACCGTGGTCCAGGTCGGGGAGATCGCCTACGCCCTGCTCGTGGCTCCGTGGCGCGGGCAGCCCGTTCGCTTCCAGGACACCGTGCAGCAGCTCGGCGTCTTCGGAGTCGACGCGGTGCCGATCATCGCCCTGATCGCGCTCCTCATGGGTCTCATCCTGGGGATGCAGGCGGCGCACCAGCTCCGCCAGTTCGGCGCGTCGATCTTTGTCGCCGATCTGGTGGGCGTGGCGACGACCCGGGAGCTGGGACCGCTCATCACGGCCATCGTGGTGGCCGGGCGCTCAGGCTCGGCGATCGCCGCCGAGATCGGCACCATGGTGGTGACCGAGGAGATCGACGCCCTGCGTACCATGGGCCTGCATCCGACCCGCTACCTCTTCGTGCCGCGCATCCTGGCCGTCACCCTCGCGGTGCCGATGCTCTCCGTCATCGCCAACAGCATCGCGATCCTCGGCGGGATGATCATCGGCGTCCTCCATCTCGGGATCGGTCCGCACGCCTATTTCGACCGCACGATCCAGGCCCTGGTCATGGGCGATGTGGTCACCGGGTTGGTCAAGGCCCTGGTCTTCGGGCTCATCATCGGCAATGTCGGCGTGTTCGAAGGGTTCCACGTCCGCGGCGGGGCCGAGGGTGTGGGGCGGGCCACCACGCAGTCGGTGGTGGCTGCGATCTTCCTCATCATCGTGGCGGATGCTGTGTTCACCGCGATCTTCTACTTCGTATGAACGGGGAGCGGTTGGGCGTGCCAGCGGCGAGCGCGACAGCGGTGGTCGAAGTCAGGGACCTCACGAGCTCCTATGGCGATCGTCAGGTGCTGCACGGGGTGTCGCTCGAGGTCGAGCCCGCCGAGGTCCATGTCATCCTCGGGCCATCGGGCTGCGGGAAGTCGACGCTCCTCAAACACCTGGTGGGCCTGCTGGAGGCCGACAGCGGCTCGATCCGGCTCTTCCGCGAGGAGATCGTCGGGCGCGACGAGGAAGCCCTGGCTCCCCTTCTCGCTCGCACCGGGGTTCTGTTCCAGGGTGGTGCCTTGATCCAGTCGATGACCGTGATCGAGAACGTCATGCTGCCGCTCCGCGAACACACCGCGCTCGCCCGCGCCGAGATCGAGCTCGTGGCGCAGCTCAAGCTGGCCACCGTCGGGCTGGCCGCCTTCCAGCATTTGCTGCCGGCTGAGCTCTCGGGGGGCATGCGGAAGCGGGCCGCGCTGGCCCGGGCCATCGCCCTCGATCCCGAACTCGTTCTCTGCGACGAGCCCAACGCCGGGCTCGATCCGGTCACGGCGGCCGGGATCGATCGCCTCATCCTCGACCTGCGTGATGCGCTGGGCATCACGATGATCGTCGTTTCGCACGAGCTGCAATCGATCCGCCGCACCGCGGATCACATCACCATGTTGCAGGAAGGAGCGGTGGTGGCCCGGGGGCCCATCGCCGATCTCGAACAGTCTTCCGATCCGCGGATCCGTAGTTTCTTCCAGGGCCTGCCGCCTGCGGAGTCGGTCCGGGATCGAACGCTCGCGGAGCTGTTTCTGGACTGAGCGCTCGGGCGCCTCGCCGCCAAGAGGTCTCTTATGCCACGCAGCCAAAACTGGAAAGTCGGGCTCTTCGTACTCGTCGCGGTGGTCCTGCTCGTCGCGACGATCCTGCTCATGATCGGCGTCCAGCTCGCGCGCCCGCGCGATCGTTACAAGATCCGTTTCGAGGAGTCGGTCAGCGGGCTCGAGAACGGGAGCGCGGTGCGTTACCGCGGCGTGCCCGTGGGTACGGTCGAGAAGATCCTGATCCCCAAGGATGACATCGGCAAGGTCGAGGTGCACATCGCGGTCGAGCCCGACATGCCGATCAAGGCCGACACCAAGGCCGTTCTGAGCACGGTCGGACTCACCGGGCTCCAGTTCGTCGATCTGGTGGCCGGGACGCCCGAGGCGCCGCCGCTCGAGCCGGGTAGCTTCATTCCAGCGCAGATGTCGGTCTTGGGGGCCCTGACCGGCACCGCCCAGGGCGCCGCCGAAAAGCTCGATGTACTGCTTGCCAACCTGCTCTACATCACCGATCGGCAGAAAGTGGACAAGCTGGTGGGAGAGATTGATGCCGTGCTCTCGTCTCTACGCAAGTCGTCGGGGCAGGCTTCGGACCTGATTGCCACGGCGACGGGCGCCGCGGCGCAGATGGACTCCCTCATGACCACCATGAACGGACTGCTGCGCCGCAACGAGGGCCATCTCGATTCGGTGCTGGTGAACCTCGATGGGACCCTGGCCGCGCTCAACCGCAGCCTGGCCGAGATCGAGCGCACCGAGCTCGTGGCCAACGCCGGCGCCACATCGGCGGCCGTGCGCGATGTCTCCGAGGATCTGCGCGAGATCATCGGCATCCATCGGCGCACGATCTCGGAGACCCTGGTCAACCTGCGCGAAACATCCGCCAACCTGAACGAGTTCTCGCGCCATGTCCGCGACCAGCCGTCGCTGCTCTTGAGGAGCACGCCGGAGAGTGGGCCTGATATTCCGGGGGTGAAGTGATGAGACGCATGTCTTGGCAGGCGGCACCCTTCCTGCTTGCGCTGCTCCTCGCCGGTTGCGGCGGCACCGTTCCGGCGGCGCGCTACTACGTGCTCGACTACGAGATGCCCCCCGCGCCGCGGCAAACGCCCGCCGACCTGGTGCTCGGGATCGAGGGCTTCTCGACATCGCCGCTCTTGTCGGACCGGCGGATCGCCCATCGGGCCAGCGCCCACGAGGTGGTGTACTACCCGAATCACTACTGGGCGGCGTCTCCCGGCGCCCTGGTGGCCGAGCAGATCGCCCGCCGTGTGCGCCATGCCGGGGCCGTGCGCGCCGTCGAAGTGGCGCCCTACGGGCGCACGCCGGACTGGCTCCTCGGCGGCTCGATCGACGAGTTCGAGGAGGTCGAGCGCGGCGGGCAATCGGTGGCGCACATCGCGATGACCGTTCGCCTGGAGACCGTCGCCGACCGGCGCATCCTGCGCGAGGAGGAGATCGAGGTGGAGCGGCCGGTCACGCGGCGCAACCCGGAACAGGTGGCCGCGGCGATGAGCGCCGCGGTTGCCGAGGCGTCGGCCCAGGTGCTGGGGATCATCCAGCAGGAAGCGCTGGAGAGCGCGTCCCGCTAGAGCGCCGCCGGGGTCACCAGCCCCTTCTTGAGCAGGTGACGCTCGTAGATGGCGTCGATCCGCGCCACCATGCGTTCCACCGGGAATTCGCGCTCGACTAGGGCGCGTCCCGTCGCGGCCATTCGCTGTCCAAGCCCGGGATCGTCCAGGAGATCGAGCACCCGCCGGGCAACCTGAGCGGAGTCGAGCGGGGGCACGAGAAACCCGGTCTGCCCGTCGGCGATCACTTCGGGGGCTCCATCGAGGGCGAAGGTCACCACGGGGCGTCCCACCGCCAGCGCTTGCGGCAGCACGCGCGCGATCCCCTCGCGCAGGGATGTGTGCACGACGATGTCCATGGCGGCGATCGCCGCCGGCACCTCGGCCGGGGGGAGCAATCCCGTGAAATGCACGACGGGGGCCAGTCCCCGCTCACGGGCCTCGGCTTCCAGCTCCTGGCGCAGGATCCCGTTGCCGACGATCAGGAAATGCACCTCGGGGCGCGCGGCGTGGATGGCCGCGGCCGCCGCGAAGAACTGCGCGTGTCCCTTGAGCGGGAAGAGCCGCCCCACCTTGCCGATGACCGCGGCGTCGTCCGGAATGCCGAAGCGCCGGCGGAACGCCACGCGGTCGAAACGCTGATCCGCGTCGAGAAAGGGCTCGAGCTCCATCCCGCTGAAGACGGTCTCGTAGCGTCCGGGATGACCGATTCCGGCCGCCAGCGCGGCGCGCGCGGTGGTATCGCTCACCGTGATGAGCTGGTCGGCGAGCGGTTCGCAGGCGCGCTCGATAGCCACATAGAGACGGTTCACATGGCGGCTCTGGTACTCGTGGAATGCCAGTCCATGCATGGTGTGGATGATGACCGGGGTGCCAGCGAGGCGAGCGGCGATGCGGCCGATGATCCCGGCCTTGGTGGCGTGGGTGTGCACGACGTGAAAGCGGCCGGCCCGGATGAAGCGGGTCAGCTCGATCAGCGCCCGGAGGTCCGTGAGCGGCTTGATGGGCCGGACGAGATGCGGCGAGAAGACGATGTTGACGCCTTTCTCGTGGGCGACATCGTGCAGATTGCCTTCCGGGCCAAGATCGATCCCCGTGAGGAGAGTGACCTCGTAGCGCGGGTCGCGCATCTGCCCGAGCACGGTGTAGAGCGTGTTCTCCATCGCGCCGCCGATGATGAAGCGCGTGATGACATGGAGAACGCGGATCGGCTGGCCGTCTTGCGGCTCGGGGCGGACGCCGCCGGGGGGCGGACCCGGGCTCTCTTCGGCTGCGTGGCTCATTCTCTTGAGGAGGGTGTTCTCTCGGCAGGCCAGGTGGTGCGGGCGAGCCAGGGGGTTCGCTCACGCGGCGGCAGGCGACGACTGCACTCTAGCGGAAGCCGGGAGTTCCGGGCAATCGAGCTGGACTCGGGCCAGGACAGCTTGGGAGCCCTGTCGAACCCCTGGGGCCCGGAAACTGACCACTCGCGGGGGGGTGATTGACCCCCGGCCGGCCCCCTGGTACCAACTCCAACAGGTTATCGAAACGAGAGATGTGGCGGCCTCCGGCCGGGTGCGGTCCCCGGCGGAAGAGAGCCCCGGCCCCAAGTCCCGAGTGCCTCCCCCGACCGCAGCGTTCTGGTCCCGGCCGGTCCGCCCCGTGGCGGCCCGGCGCGTTTTCCGCGGCCCCTATGGGCAGCGAGATCCGGTTCGGCCCCCGAACCCCGTTCCGGATCGAGTTCCGGTCACAGCCCGACCGCGAAGGATCGCGGGCGAGGAGGACGTCCTTGACTGCTCCCGTTCATCCCGGCCCATCGCGACCGATCACGTTCCGCCCTCAGGGTCCCGTTCATGCCGGGAACGGGGGCCGCCCGGCGCCGCTACCGATCCAAGGGGCCGGCACGCCTCCAGGCGTCCCGGAGGAGCCGGAGACCGCGCTCAAGCCCCTCCGCCGGCAACCGGTGCTCCTGGCCAACGTCCGGAGGAAGCTCGGGCTCGTCCTCTCCTACATGCGGCAGCGACCGCTCTGGCTCACCTGGCAGGTCACCAATCGCTGCAACTTCGAGTGCTCGTTCTGCAACTACTGGAACGAGCCCTTCGACCTCGACGCTCAGCTCACTCCGGCCCAGTTCGCCGAGTCGGCCCGGAAGCTCTCTCGTATCGGCACCATGATGGTCTCGCTCGCCGGCGGCGAGCCGACCCTTCGCCGCGACCTCCCCGAGATCGTCGCCGCGGTCGGGCGCTGGCACTTTCCCTTCCTTACCACCAACGGCTGGGCGATCACCGAGAAGGTCGCTCGATCGCTGTGGGACGCGGGATTGTGGGGGGTGTCGATCTCGATCGACTACGCTACGGCTCATCGCCACGACGAGGAACGCGGGCGCGAAGGCGCCTTCAAGCACGCGGTCGAAGCGGTCGCGTTGCTCTCCCGGACTCGCACCAAACCCTATCAGCGCGTCAACATCAACGCCGTCCTCATGCAGGACAACCTCCACGAGATGGAAGGCCTGATCCGGATCGCGCGCGAGCACAACGCGCTCTTCATGGTGCAGCCCTATGGCTTCCTGAAGACGGGTAGCCGCGACCCGATGCCGAAGGAGAGCATGTCGGCACATCTCCTCGAGCTCTCGCAGCGTTACGCCAACTTCAATTCCAATCCCGAATTCCTGCGAAGATTCGACGCCCACATCACCGAGGGGGTCGACGGCTGCCGGGCCGGGCGCAGCTTCTTCAACATCGATCAGTGGGGCAACATCTCCAAGTGCGTCGAGTACCGCGAGGACTCCCTCGGCCGCGTGCAGGACATGAGCGCCGAGGAGATCTGGCGCGTGCTCGCCCACGCCCACCGCACCAACGAGTGCACCGCCTGCTGGTACAACTGCCGCGGGGAGATCGAGTCCTTGTACACCCTCCGTGGCCTCAGGACCGGGTTGCCGAAGCTCTTCACCGTGCCGGGCGGGCACTGCGGCGGGCTCGGTGCCCCGGGGGCGGGGGCTTCTGAGGGCTTGTCGGCGATGCGCTCCGGCTCCTAGAGTAGAGGTGATCAGAAACGCGGCGCCCACTGGGGGCGCCGCGGATCCCAAGGAGCCTCTGTGGAGCGCACGGTCCCGGCCGCCAGCACGTCCTCGCGATCGTCCCGGCTCTGGGCATCGCGACGGCGGATCGCCCTCTTTGTCGCGCTCATCCTGTTCCTGGCCGTGATGTACCGCTTTCAGATCCTGCCGACCACGGCCGATGTCCTCCTCGACTACTTCCTCTACATGTCGGCGGCGACGACGTTCACGCCGTTGCCGACGCCTCCCGTCATCATTCATGCCGCGACCAAGGCGCCGGTCGCGCTGGTGGCCGTCGTCGGGGCGCTGGGGACGGTCGTCGCCTACCTCATCGAATACGCGGTTCTGGGGCGAGTGCTGGCGATCGACCGCCTGCGCGGCATCCGCGAGAATCGGATGTACCTGCGGCTCGCTTCGCTCTTCGACCGCCTGCCCTTCATCTCCCTGACCATCGCCGCCTTTCTACCCCTGCCGGTGGATGGTGTGCGCTTGATCGCCATTGCGCGCCGCTATGATCGATTTCGCTACGCGCTGGCCGCCTTCATCGGCCGCGTCCCGCGCTATGCCCTGATCGCCGGGCTGGGGTATGGCCTCCGCTTCGTGCTCCCGCTCGGTGCCGCCGCCGAGGAGCAACCTGCCCTCCCGGAGATGACAGCCGCGAGCACCGCGGACTCGCATCTCGCGGCGAGCCTGACCCGACTCGATGCGGCGCTGGCCAAGCTCGAGGATGCCCACGGGCGTTTCCATCAGGAACGCTGGTCGCCGGCCTTTGCCGATCCCGAACGGTCGAGCGGGGAGCTCTGGTTCCGCCGGCCGGGCGACCTGGTCCTTCGCTACCGCGAGCCCGAGTCCCAGGAGATGTACATCGATTCGGCCGGGGTCTGGATCTACCTCGTCAAGCAGAAGCAGGCGCAGCGGTATCCGTTCGAGAACGAAGCGCAGCGCGATGCCGCGCTGGCCGTGCTCTGGCAGCCTTCCACCGTGCTGAGTCGCCGCTACGATCTCGCGCGGAGTCCGACCCCGCCCGCCGGCGAGAAGGGAGGCGATTGGCTCCGTCTCACGCCGCATGACGAGAGGATCGCCGAGGTCGTCACGGCGGTGCACCTGCGCCTGGCCGCCAAGACTGGACTCTCCGATTGCATCCTCGTCGAGCAGCAGGACGGGCAGCGGGCGCGGCTCGAGATCGACTCGATCGAGCGCAATCCGGGGTTGCCCGCCCACCGCTTTCGCTTCCAGCCCCCACCGGACGTCGAGGTCGTGCGCTTCTAGCCGCACGGGATTCGGCTCGACCGCTCCTGCCGGCCGGGAGCCGGGTCAGGCGTCGGGGCCGAGGCTCCGGTAGAACTCGGGGCGGCGATCGGCGAGGACATCGTTGTGATCGTTGATCCTCTTCCGTTGCGCCTCGCGCACGTCGATCTCGACGGCGAACTCCTCCTCCCGGTCGGATGAGGCCCGTCCCAGCACGCGCCCTTCGGGATCGACGACCTGGCTCGTTCCCGTGAACTCCTCTCCGGCGCCATCGGGCCTCCGCTCGGTGCCGATGCGGTTGGCGGTCACGGCGAAGATTCGATTCTCGATCGCGCGCGCGCGCATCACCTCCTGGCAGTAGGGCATGACCAGGTTCGCGGGATGGGCGATGACCTCGGCTCCGGCAAGCGCGAGCACCCTGGTCGCCTCGGGGAAGCGCCAGTCGAAGCAGATGATGACCCCCACGCGGAGGCCGGCGGCATCCAGCACCTCGAACGGGCGATCTCCCGGGGTGAACCAGCGCCTTTCATCCTTGAAGAGGTGGATCTTGCGATAGACCCCGAGGAGTCCTCCCGGCGAGAAGACCGCGGCGCTGTTGAAGAAGCGATGGCCATCTCGCTCGCAGATGCCCGCCACCAGGGTCGTCTTTCGCTCGCGGGCCAGAGCCTGGAAGGTGCGGGAAGTCGTGCCCTCGGGTATCGTCTCGGCGAGACCCAGAACCTCTTGCCCATCCCGGAACACGTAGCCCGAGTGACAGAGTTCCGGGAGCACGACGAGGTCCGCGTCGAGACGGCGCACCTGGGCGACCAGGCGTTCGCGGTTCCGCTCGGCGGCGCCGAACTCGGGATGGGACTGGACGAAACCGATCCGCTTGCCGGACATGGACGGTCCTTTCTGGCTCGGCGGTGATATATCATACCCGCCGTTCCGGGAGGCCAGCATGACGCATGATCCCCGTTCCAGTGATCCCCGTTCCAGTGAAGACTGGTCCGGCCCTTCCCCGCCTCACGCCACCGGGGAGTGGCCGAAGGCGGGCGCCGGATTCCCGACGGATCCCTATGCCCGCTTCCGGGCGCGAATGGTGGCCGCAGCGCGCGAGCTGGCGGGACCATGGGGCAAGGATGCCGCTGATCTCCTTCTCTTCGTTCCCGATTTGCTCATTCTCTTCGCCGGGATCGCCCGCGATTCCCGGGTGCCGCTGCGCCACAAGGCCGTGGCCACCGCCGTGATGGCCTATGTCCTGTCCCCGGTGGATCTTCTCCCGGAGTTCCTGCTCGGCCCGCTGGGTTTTGCCGATGATCTGGTGATGGCGTTCATGGCTCTGGACCTCTTCCTCAACCGAGTCGACCCGGGTATCGTCCGGCAGCACTGGCGCGGGGAAGGGGACCTGCTCTCCTTCGCCCAGTCCGGTCTCCGGCGGGCGCGACTTCTGGTTCCGCCCCGACTCGACCGGCGCATCGCCCGATGGCTAGGAGAGAAGGAGCACCCCACCGCCCGACACGGCGGATGAACCCGGCCCGGGGCCGGAGCCAGCGAGGCTCATGAAGATCGAGCTGAAATCGGAAGGCAAGCACGCCGTGGTCCTGGCCATCTCGGGGACGGTGGAAGGAGGCCCGGATGCTGAAGCCTTTCTTAAAGTTATCCACCAGCTCGTGGCCGAGGGGCGGCGGAACGTGCTCCTGGATCTGGCCGGGGTGAGCTGGATCAACTCCACCGGGCTCGGGGTCCTGATCGGGGGCCACGCTGCCCTCCGGCTGGTGGGGGGCACCATGAAGATCGTGCACCTGACCGAGCGGGTCGAGAGTCTCTTCGCTATCACCAAGCTACATCTCATCTTCGATGTCTTCCGGGACGAGGTCGAGGCGCTGCGGAGCTTCCGCCCCGAAGCGCCGCCGCCAGATCCGGGTCCAAAGCCCCTGGAACGCCCGCCCGGGATCTATTCGGATGAGTAGTATCGCCGCCCGCGTCCCGGTCACCTGGATGGGTCCAGAGACCCTCTTCCACACTGGCTTATCCGAAAGAGTTACCTTGACTTGGAGCGATCGGTCTGGTATCTTCTTCCCATGTGACGGGCATTCACCCCAGCGGTATCGGGTTCCCTGTCCGCCCTGTGGCTTCGTTCCGTGAGCAGTCTTCATTCACTGATCCGCATCCGGCGCACGGATACGGGGCCATTCGTTTCTACAGCGCATCGTTCGCCGAACGCCCGGCGGTACCCCTTGGTCACCGCGTCCGGAACCGCAGGGCCTCGGTGATGAGTTCATGATTCTCGGGTCGGCGCAGGTTTTTGCGACGATACGCGAGAGTCTGCCGTGACGCGGATGGAGGTCCTTCATGAGGGGCATCACGGCTCTGGCCACCTTCGCCCTTCTTGTGGGGATGGTTGGGGTTTCGGTTGCGGAGCCCTATCTCCTGAACCTCTCGGGGAACAACTTCTCCATCACCGAAGCCACGGCTATCGGTGGTGAGCTCGAGGTTGCCGCCCTTCTCTCACAGGTTCAGGACAACCCTCCGTTCCCACTGCCTGGCATCCTTGACTGGAGCACCGAGTACACGGTGAGCATCCGCGAGCTGATCCTGGTCGATCCGCCCTCGAACCCGGTCAAGTCGTATTCCGGTGGCGTGATCGAACTGTGGTCGGACACGCCGCCCGACGCGCCCTGGACGCCGACCACGCCGGTTTCGAGCATTCCGGCGTACAACGCAACCCAGGTGCCGGCGACCCTGGTCGACGGCGCGGCGGTTCTCACCGGTGTCTTCACGCAGTTCGCGACGCTCTTCTTCGGCGGTCAGACCGGTTCGATCAGCGCAACGATCAACTGGACTGGCGGCTCGGAGTTCGCTGGACTGCAGGCGCTCGGCATCGAGAACGACTGGCACTGGAACGGCTGGTTCAACATTGGCGCACCGGTGCCTCCAGGCTATTTGCGCCTCTATGGTGGCAAGCTGGAGCGCGAGACTCCGGTGGCGGTTGAGCCCGCGACCTGGGGCGAGATCAAGAACCTCCTGCGGGCCCAATAGGCTGGCAGGTGTCGTTGCTTCGAAACTGACAGCGGCCGGTTCTCATTCCGGAGAATGGCTGCAGACCGGAAAAGAAACTGAAAAGCACAACTTTGGCACCGGAGGTGTCTCAATGAAGCACGGCGCAGTGGCTCTCCTGGTTGGCTTGATCGCGTTGGCTCCTCTGGGGGCGAATGCGGCCAGCCTCATCGACTTCGTAGGGTACTCCTACGAGACGGGAGCCTTTCCTCCGTCCAATCCCGGTGATCAGCTGAACCTCGTCGCCACCGTCGACGGGTTGACCCTTCCGCTGTCCTGGGATCCTCTTGCCTACGAATACACGATGCACCTCAGCAACCTGGTCTCCCAGGGCGAGCAGCATCCCGACCCGAACAACATCGTCATCCAGTACACGGGCGGTGCGTTCGATCTCTTCGAGGACAGCTCATTCAATGCCAGCGGGCCGGGCTCCTATGGAGTCAATCCGCCCAACGCGAACGTCCCGGCATTCTTCATCGATGGCACGCACTACCTCGGCGGCGACCTGACTGCGTTCACGATCTTCTACAACACGCAGTTCAACTCGGGCGCTTTCGAGGCCAACGTCGCCTTCATGGACGGTGCCCATTACGGTGAGCTCGGCCCCCAGACCACCGGCTATACCTTCGGCGGTGTCTTCATCTTCGGCACCCCCTCGGGGTATGACCTCCAGTGGGATGGCCAGATCCTGCTCGATCCGGTGGCGGTCGAAGCTTCGACCTGGGGCCATGTGAAGGGGATGTTCCAGCCCTAGGCTGGGTTGTCGGGCAGAGAAGCTCGAGTAGTCGGGAAGGCCGCCCCGGTAGGTTAGTTGAGCGACCCGAGGGCGCGCCAGCGCCTGCGCAGCAGTTGTGGTGCAGGAGATGTTCAGAAAGATCACCGTTGTCATGCTTCTCCTGGTCGTCGTGGCAGGATCCACGCGAGCAGCAGAGGCGTGGTCAGGGGAGGGTGCGGGCGAGGCGATTCAGCAGTTCGACCACTGGGGCTTTTCCATTGCGCCGGAGCCCCAGCGGATCGGAGATGAGCTGGAGCTCGTCTGTGTTCTCAACCCGGTGACGACCTGGGTTCCCTTGCCCCTCGATTTCTCGGCCAACGAATATACCGTGCACGTTTACGGGCTCATCCTGAAGGAGCGGATCCAGGATGGGCCCTTTGTGCAGTCGACCTATTCGCAGGGCTTCGCCGACATCTACGCCGATCCTTCCTTCAACGCGCCCTTCACCCACAACACACCGGCACCCGATGTCCCGCCCCTCGATCCGGACCAGGTGCCGGCCAGCTTCACCGACGGCGAGCTGATCGTTCGGTTCACGGTCGGCGATGTGGTCACGATCTTCTATACGACCCCGGGAATCGGCACTGTCGCCTACACGAATTCGGACCTCCGCGTGATCGGCGGCTCGGCCCGGGATCTTCTCAACGAAGAGCACATGATCGTGGGCTGGCACATGGGGGGGGGATACACGGACGAGCCCGGCACCGTGCCTCAGGGCTACGGCTACCGCTACGACACGCTGTTCCGGTGGGAGAATCCGCTGCCTGTCGAACCCGCGACGTGGGGAGGAATCAAGTCGTCGTTCAAGTGATGGCTCTCCGCTGACGCGGTGCGAGCCGGCCGCAAGAGACAAGCGCCGCTGCCAAAGGGAACGGCCCTGGAAAGTGAACCCGGGGCCGTTCGACGTTTCTGGGAGGGTCAGGAGCTGCCGCCGGAGCGTGGGCTCCCGGCCTCATCAGGGCACCAGAGCCGGGGGCGGCGCGAAGCCTGCAACTCCCAAGCGCAGCATGATGTCTCCCCCCCCCGCTCCGGTGTCGACCCAGGACACCGCCACTCGCCCGGCCGTATCCGTGGCCACCATGACGCCCTCCACCGGGCCCACGCTCCCGATGCTGAGCGGCCGGGCAGGCGAAAACGCGCTCTCACCCGGAGACAAGCTCGCGACCATGACTCGCGGCAAGCCACCTTCGGAAGAGGGTTCGCCGCGCTCGATCCAGGCGACGTGAACGCCGCCCCACGGATCCACGGCCATGGATGGGTGCTCGGCCACGGTTCCCGCAGGCGAGACCGCCAGCGCGCGGTCGAATCCGCCTGCCCTGCGTCTCCGGGCCAGCACGCGTGCTTCGGTGCCGTCCGTTTCGCTCCAGACCACCCACACGTCCTCGCCCGCGGCCGCGAGAACCGGCGCCCCGGCGAACCAACCCGCCTCTCCCTGTGAGACCGTCTCCGGCATTCCGAAGCTGCCTCCCGGGTCCAGGGCCGCGTACATGACCGCATTTCCCCGGCTCTGCGCCCGCTGCCACGCCACGTGCACCGTCCCCTCGGCGGAGCAGGCGATGTCGGGACTGAAGGCGCTCTCGCCATTTCCCGTGGCGAGATTGCGGGTCGAGTCCCAGCCAGCAGGGGTGAAGCGACGGTAGACGAGTCCGGGCTTGGTGGACTCGATCACGGACCACACCACATGCAGGCGGCCTTCGAGGTCGAGAGCTGCGGCCGGGTCGGCCACGCTACGCGCCACAGGCGAAACCGCTTCGACTTCACTGCTGATCCCGGTGGTCAAATCGAGACGAAACGTCATCACCTGCCGGGAGTCGGCTGTCTGTTCCAGCCAGACCAGATGCAGGACGCGAGCGCGATCGAGCACCGCGGCCGGTTCCGTCGATGGCGCTCCCTCCCAGCGGCCGATCGGCGTGTAGGCCGAGTCCCATCCGGTGCCGGCGAGGTAGCGGCAGCTGGCGAGTTCATGGGCGATCCCCTCGGTGTGGGGGAGGTTCTCGACCCAGATCACGAACACGGAACCCGCCGGGTCGAGGACGAGGGACCGCGGGCTCACGCGAGCCGGGCGGGACACGCCAGGGGATCGCGACACGTTCACCGGTGTCCGGAAGAAGGCCCCGCTCCCACCGGTCTGAGCGTTGCCGGCGTTCGCCCGCGTGACCAGAACCAGCACGGTGGCAACGAGCAGGATGCGGAGGAGCACGATGAACGGTCGGGGCATGCGGGGGAAAGTCATGCTGTTCCGAGGATCATCGCAGGATCGTCCAGGAGCGAATTGAGGTGACTGGCGGCTGCAGTACCCGTGGATTCCGGACTGTAGCACGGGGCGGAGGAGGCCGAGAGCGGGAAGATGGCAGGCAGCGACCGTCAGGCTGCGGGGCGATTCTCGTCCACCGTGTCGCTCGGATCCGAACCTTCCGCTTCGCCGGCGGGCCCGGGCTGGCCGAGACCGGGGAGCGCACGGATCAGCGCGCCGCTGACCGGTTCGCGCAGGTAGAGACCTGACTGGCGGAAGGGAAGCCAGAGGAGTGTCGAGGTCGCTGTCTCCACACGTCCAGTGTCGAGGAGACGGGCGAATGTCTTGGCATCCGTGCTGGCCAGGGATCCCACGAAGACCCACGCCAGGCGAGCGGCGTCTTCCCGGCTCAGGGTCACGCCGGGAATGACGAGGCCGGACTCGGCGGCCTGCCGTCGATCCAGGATCTCCGTCCCCGGCGCCGCGGTCTCGTATCCCGGGTGGGCCTTGGTCAGGTGAACGCCGAGATGACTCAGGCGCTCCACCTGTCTGGCTTCGAATGCCGGCACGTAGACGGTCAGGAACTGGTCGATGCCGTCCGGCGAGGCAGGGGTGGGCGGGATGCCAGCCAGCGGGCCGACGCCACGGGTGATCACTTCCAGACGCCAGAACGGGAGATAGGTGGATCCCGGTCCCGCGGCCTTGGTGTCGGCGACCAGCGTCTTCACCTCACGCAGAGCCTCGCCCGTCACTTCCCACGCCTTGCCGCAAGAAGTACAGTGGTGGACGGTGACATCCGGCTCCAGGTCGAGATCGTCTGAGCAGCCCGGGCAAAGGCGAGGCAGGAAGAGGCCGGTCGATCGGCCGCCCGGTGACTCCGGCGCCGTCTCCGGCTGGGCTCCGGCCGGCATCCGGTCCACGCTCGGTTCGCTGCGGGTTGTGGGTGCCGGGGAGGCATCGCGGTGCGCGATGACCTCGCCGAGCACACCGTCGACGATCACCTCCCGCGCCTCGTCACGGAAGCGGTAATCGAGGCAGAAGAACGGGAGGTAGACGAGCAGGAGCTCCTCGCCGACGAACGACATCCGGCGCCGGACCACCGGCGTGTTGCGCGGGACTGAGCGGCCCTCGACCTCAGCCAGCGCGAAGTTGCGGGCGAGCTCGGAGTCGACGGTCACCGGCTCGACCTGTGCGCCCGTCGCCACCTGTGCGGTCAGCGGATAGGCGGTGAGAATGCCCGGGCGAGGCGGCAGATCATCGGGACTCAGAGAGGCCGTGGATGCCGGGATCAGGAGATCGAAGCTCTGCACGCGCAGATCCCTGAACTCATCGGCGCTGCTCCCGGGCAGCGAGTGGCGCCGACCGGCAATCCACTGGAACGTCTTGGCGCGGTAGCGCCAGTAGGGGAGGAGCAGCCAGCGCCCGTCACCGACCTGGGTGGCGCGGTGGGCGCCGCTGCGCAGGAAGCCACGGGCCTGGCGGCGGGCCTCGAGGGCGTCGATGAGCGGGGCCACGACGGCCGCGAAGGGAAATCTGCGGCGAGCCAAGAGGTAGCGCTCGTTGCAGTCGGCGCAGGTGGCGGCCGCCGCCCCCTCTTCGATGGCAAGCCAGGCCTGACAGAGAGGACAGCTGGCGATCAGCTTCAGATCGAGCCCGGTTCGCGTGCCGGGCCGTGGCCGCTCTTCCCGCCGGATTCTCATGTTCCCTTGATCGGCCATTTGCCCCCGCGGCTTGAGGGGAGGGTGGCCTGGCGCTCGGCTCCCCGGCCTTCTTCTTCAGCGACAAGCCGTTGGCGGGGCCTGGTTTGACCCGCTGCTGGGGGTTCCGTAGGATAACGCCATGGAAGCCAGGGGCCTCGAGCCTGGAGCGGAGCGGGCAACCGTCCTCGTGGCGACGGCCCGGGACAAGGCGGAGGAGCGGCGGCTGGTCGAGCTCCTCACCGATCAGGGCTACGAGATCGTGACCGCCGCCGACGGGGAAGCCGCCCTCAATGCGCTCGACTCGGCCCACGTCGATGCGGTCATTGCCGACGCCAGGATGCATCGCATCGACGGCCTCAATCTCCTCGATCGCGTCATGCACCGCGATCCGGAGATCTGTTTCATCCTGATCTCCGAGAAGGCCGACGTGGATCTCGCCACCGAGACCATCCGCCGCGGCGCTCACGACTTCCAGGTCACCCCGCTCGATCATGACCGGCTGCTCGCGGTACTGAAACGAGGCATTTCCCACCAGCGCCTGCGCCAGCGCATCACCAAGCTCGAGACTCGGCTCGAGCGCAAGTTCGGCTTCCAGAACCTGACCGGCAACTCGGGGGCCATGGCCGCGGTCTTCGACAAGATCCAGCAGATCGCTCCGACGCGTGCCACCGTGCTCATCACCGGCGAGACCGGCACGGGGAAGGAGCTGGTGGCCAGCGCCCTCCATTTCAACAGCCCGCGACGTAACGAACCCCTGGTCAAGCTCAACTGCGCGGCGCTCGCCGAGGGCGTGATCGAGTCCGAGCTCTTCGGACATGAGCAGGGCGCGTTCACGAGCGCGATCCGGACCCGGAAGGGACGTTTCGAGATCGCCGACGGCGGCACGTTCTTCCTGGACGAGATTACCGAGATCACGCCGCCCATTCAGGCCAAGCTCCTGCGCGTGCTGCAGGAGCGGGAGTTCGAGCGGGTCGGCGGCGCGCACACCTTCCGCGTCGATGTGCGGCTGATCGCCGCCACCAACCGCAACCTCGAGGCCGAGGTGAAGAGCGGTCGGTTTCGCGAGGATCTCTACTACCGGCTCAATGTCGTCACCATCAACCTGCCGCCTCTACGCAGCCGCCGCGATGACATCCCGCTCCTCGTCGAGGCGTTCATCCGCGAGTTCAACGAGGAACACGGAAAGCAGGTGCGCGGTGTGAGCAAGGGAGCGATGGATCTCCTCAGGCGCCATCCCTGGCCGGGGAATGTGCGCGAGCTCAAGAACGCCATCGAGGGCATGGTCCTGTTCGCCCAGCCGGGCCAGCTCCTCGGGGTGGACGATCTGCCCGAGTTCCTCCGCGAGGCGGAACCGACGGATCCCGGGGAGACGGTGCCGGTGCGGGTCGGGATGACGATCGGGGAAGCGGAGCGGCGGCTCATTGCCGCCACCTACCGCGCCGCGGGGGGCAACAAGCGCCGGGCCGCGGCCACTCTCGGCATCGGGCTGCGCACGCTCTATCGCAAGCTCAAGGAGTACGATCTCGAATGAGGATGGGCGCGGAGGAACGCCGCGCCGGAGGGAGACACATGGCCAAGGCGCGCATCATCGTCGGCGCGGATCACCGCGGGGTGGAGCTCAAGGCCAGGATCGTGCCCTGGCTCCGCGAGCAGGGCTACCAAGTCGAGGACATCGGGACCGATTCGACCGAATCGGTGGACTATCCACCCCTCGCCTTCCAGGTCGGCGAAGCCGTGGGGAGCGGGCGGGCGGATCGTGGCATCTTGATCTGTCATTCCGGGAACGGCATCGCCATCGCCGCCAACAAGGTGAAGGGAGTGCGAGCTGCGATCTGCATGAACCCCGAGCACGCCGAGATGTCCCGGCGCCACAACGACGCCAACGTGCTCGTTCTCGGTCAGGACTACATCCAGCCCGCAAGCGAGCGGGCGATCCTCACCGCCTGGCTCGAAGGCCCCTTCGACGGCGGTCGCCACGCCCGTCGGGTCGGCCAGATCGCCGAGTACGAGGCCCAGCACGTGCGCTGAGGCGTGCCGGCAATGGCTGAGCGCTAGCGGTCGACGGCCACCTTGCGGATCCGGGCGATGCCATCCGCCTCGAGGCGCACCAGGTAGAGCCCGCGAGCGACCGCGACGCCGCTGGCGTTCCGCCCGTCCCAGCGTGCCTCGTGGTTCCCGGCGGCGAGCCGTCCTTGCACGAGCTCGCGCACGAAGCGTCCCTGGACGTCGTAGACGCAGACCCGGACCTCGGCATCCCGGGGCAGGTCGAAGCCGAGGCTCGTGCCTTCGCGCGCGGGATTGGGTACCGCCGGGAAGAGCCGCGGTGCCGCCGCCGGCGCACCGGCCGCCACCTCGATGCCGGCCGCCGCACCGAGATCGTAGGTGAACATCGACCGGCCGTAGGTCGCGGCCGTCAACACGCGTGTCGGCTGATGGAGCTTGAGCGCCGACACCACGACGTTGGGCAGGTCGGTGCCGAGAGCGGACCATGAACCACCGGTGTCGTTCGTCGAGTACACGCCGACATCGGTGGCGACATAGAGCGCTGCCGGGTCTTCGGGGTCGACGACCAGGTCGTTGACCGGCGCCTCGGGCAGGTTCGAGCTGATCGGGTTCCAGGTCGCCCCGAAGTCGGTGGTGCGGTAGACGTGCGGCAGGGGATCATCATCCCGGAAGCCGGAGAGGGTGGCGTAGGCGATCGCCGCCGAAGTGGGGTCCACCGCCACCCGTGTCACCCAGCGCTCGGGAAGCACCGCGTCGATACGTGTCCAGTTCCCGCCGGCATTCTGCGTCACCCAGACGTTGGCGTCGTCGGTGCCGGCATAGAGGACGAGCGGATCGCTCGGTGCCACGGCGATCGTGGTGATCGTGGCATAGACGACGCCGCCCTGCCCGGGCACGCCATCGGTCAGATCCGGAGAGATCGCCGACCACGAGACCGCGCGGTTCACGCTCCGATACACGCGCTGGGAACCGTAGTAGAGGATCGATGGGTCGTTCGGGTCGAGCACCACTGGAGTCGACCAGTTCTTGCGGTCGCCGCTGGGAATGCCGCTCGTGGCGCTCGTGAACGAGAGCCCGCCATTGGTCGAGCGTCCCAGGCCCCCGTACTGGTATTCGGCGTAGATGTAGTTGTTGTTCCCCGGGTCGACGTTCACGTAGAAGCCGTCGCCACCATAGATCTGGGACCAGTCGGAGGCGGACCCGGTGAGGGTCCGGTTGGTGCCGTTGTCCTGCGTGCCGCCGTACCGCCGGTGCGGGAGCTGGTAGTCGACATCCAGCGTGTAGAACTGGGTGATCGGCAGACCGTTCAGCTCGGTCCAGGTGCCGGCGCCGTTCAGCGTCACATAGAGCCCCCCGTCGTTCCCCTCGTAGAAGACTTGCCCGGCATCGGTGGGGGCGAACTCCATCGCGTGGTGGTCCACGTGCATGTTGGAGCCGTTGATAGACCATGACGCGCCGCCGTTCGTCGAGCGATAGAAGTCGAGCCCGAGGACGTACACGCGATCGGGATTCGTGGGCTCGACCCGGATGTTCCCGAACCACCAACCGTAAGTGGCATAGGCGCTCGTGAGCGCGGAATCGTTGGTGCGGGTCCAGCTGTCGCCGCCGTCCGTGGTCTTGTAGACGCCGGCGAAGTTACCGATCTGGTCGGCGTAGATGGCGTAGAGGACGAGGGGGTTGGCCGCGCACAGCGCCAGCCCGATGCGACCGTTGACCGCGGCCGGGGAGGGCAGACCGCCGCCGAGAATGGCCCAGCTGTCACCGCCGTCCGTCGAGCGGTAGATGGCGCTCGTGGGGCCGCCATAGCGGCGCATGTTCGGCCGGCGGATCCGCTCCCAGGTGGCGGCGTAGACCCTGAGTGGGTTCGCGGGGTCGATGACGAGATCGATGGCTCCGGTCGAGTCCGTGACGGCGAGGACGTGCTGCCAGGTGGCGCCGGCATCGGACGAGCGAAAGATGCCGCGCTCGGGATTGGTCGAGAAGAGGCTGCCCAGGGCGGCGACGAAGACGCGATCCGGATTCGCCGGGTCGACGACCACGCGGCCGATGTAGCGGGTCGCCGCGAGGCCCATGTGAGTCCACGTGGCCCCGCCGTTCGTCGTCTTGTAGATGCCGTTGCCGCCGTAGGTGACGCTGCCGCCACCGCCGTTCGGTTCGCCGGTGCCGACATAGAGAATGTCGCCGTCATCGGGGTCGACGGCGAGGTCGCCGATCGAGAGGGTCTCTTGCTGGTCGAAGAGCGGAGTCCAGGAGACGCCGCCGTCGGTGGTCTTCAGCACGCCGCCCTCGGCGGCGCCGACGTAGACCGTGAGCGGATCGTGCGGGTCGATGGCGAGGTCGGCGATGCGGCCGCCGATGTTGATCGGTCCGACCGGGTCCCAGGCCACTGCGTTATCCGGGACTTCGGCCTTGAGGCTGGCGGCCTCGGCCCGCATGCGAGCGAGGTCGGCGGGATCGATCTCCGCGTGCGGGTAGGCACGCTGCGCGAAGAACCAGTCGCTGGGTGCGGTCCCTTCCTCCTCCTCTTCCTCTCCGGCGCGTTCGCCGGCATCGTCGCGGTCGAGTCGCCGATCGACCGGCATGAACCGCTCGGCGATCAGGATCCCGGCCACGGGGAGGAAGATGATGAGAAGCAGGAGGATGATTCGGCGAACGGTCTGCGGAGAGAGCATTGGGTGAGTCCTTCGCGAGGGTGATGCGGGTCAGCTCCCGTCCATTGTAGCGCGGATCCCCGTGGGGTGTCCAAAGCGGAGGCGCGCGCGCGATCGGTGCGCGGCATCCCGTTCAATCGGCAGCGCGATCAGGCGGAGGGCGAAATCGCTCCTCGAGCTCTTCCAGCGTTCGCGGCCAGTCCCCCCGGAGCAAGCGCGAGAACGCCCGATCCGCGAGCAACCGGCCTCCGGTCTGGCAGGTGGCGCAGTAGTGGGCCTCGCTCGCGGCATAGGCGATCCGTTGCACCGGGGAGCCGCACACCGGGCAGGGCTTCCGGTAACGGCCGTGCACCGCCATCTGCGGGTGAAAGGCGGTGACCTTGTCCGGGAACCCATCGCCCACTTCCGACCCCAGGCGTTCGATCCACTCGCGGAGAGTCTCCTGGGCAGCTCGGTGCAGCGCCGAGATCTCCTCCTCGTTCAGACGCTGCGTGAGCTTCACCGGGGAGAGGCGGGCCCGATGCAGGATCTCGTCGGAGTAGGCGTTGCCGATGCCGCTGAACAGCCGGGGATCGGTGAGCGCGCGCTTGAGGGTGTGGTTCTCGGCGTGCAGCGCGGCGCCGAAGGCGTCCCGCTCGATCGTGAGCACGTCGAGTCCTCCTGGATCATGGGCGGCGAGCGCCGCCTCCCCGCGGACCAGGTGAATCGAGGCCCGCTTCTTCGTGCTCGCCTCGGTGATGAGGAGGGTGCCTCGCGGAAAGTCGAAGGCGGCGAGTCCCAGCTTGCGGTTGATGGTCGCGTCGGGAGGTTTCCAGCGCAATCGCCCCGCGATCATCAGGTGAATGACGACAAAGAGACTCTCCTCGCAGCCGATGACGATCCGCTTGCCGAGTCGGCGCAGTTCGCGCACCCGCTTGCCCGCGACCGCCTCGATCGGCGGGTCCACCGATTGCAGCACGAAGGGACTCGCGATCCGCACGCGGCAAAGCGGTTCCCCGACGATGCGGGACGCGAGCCGGTCCAGGTACACGAGGATGTCGGGGAGTTCGGGCACGGTGCGGTCCTAGTGCCGGGCCAGAAGGATGGCTACGCCCGCGACGGCGAGCGCGGTGCCAGCCATGGCGCGGATGGACGGATGTTCGCCGAAGACGCGTGCCGACAGCGGAATGACGAGAATGGGTGTCATGGCCATGAGCGTGAGCGCCACGCCCGTCTCCGTGAGCTTGATGCTGACGAGCGAGAGCCAGACGCCGAGATAGGGACCCAGGATACTCGCCGGAAGCGCCAGGCGGAGGAAACGTCGTTCGCGCATTCGGGGTAGGAGGCGAGGGAGATGTCCGGAGATGAGGATGGTCAGAGCGAGCGCGGCGGTGGCGCTCGCCATGCGGACCAGGGTCGCCGGCAGCGGGTCGATGGCCTGCATGCCGCGCTTGGCGAGGATGGCCCCGCCCGCCTGGCACGCCGCTGCCCCGAAGGCGAGCACGAGCCCCAGTCCCCGCCGTCGAGGATGGAAGTTCACGCCTGCGGGATGGCGCTCCTTGATGACCCAGACCACCCCGCCCAGGGTGGCTGCCATTCCGGCGATGGCCGTGCCCCCGAGTCGTTCACCGAGAAGCACCAGAGCGCCGACTGCGGACAGGGGTGGAGCCAGGGCCATCATGAGCGAGGCGATGCGGGGACCCAGCCATACGTAGCTCTGGAAGAGGAGGGTGTCGCCGATGGCGAGGCCGATGAGGCCGGACAGAGCCAGGTCGAGAACCGGGATCCGGCCGGCGCCGGTCGGCCACATCGCTCCGCTGGTCAGCTTGAGCGTGACCGCCAGAAGGGCGGTGGCGATGAGGGACCGAAAGAGATTGACCGCGAGGGCCGGAATCTGGCGCCCGGCGAGGGTGAAGAGCACGGAGGTCACCGCCCAGATGGCGGCTGTGGTCAGAGCGGCAACCTCGCCGGCATGTGGAATCATGGACGCTGGGTCGGGAGGGAGGTCCGTGGAAGTGCGAGAACTGCCATTATGGCACTAACGAGACCTGGTCCACGTCTTGCTCGACGCCTTGTGAACGGCTTCACTTCCTACTCAATAAAAGACTTGCAAATACCAGTCGACTTTCTCCAGAATTGCCATTTGGGCGCCAATCGCCCAATCTGCGCCGCTCGCAGACGTGGCGGGTAGCGCTCATGTTCTGGTTTTGCAATATCTTAGGGCAGTGGCCGGGTCGCTGGTACGGAAGCTGCATTCTCGCTAAGAGACAGTTCGAAGACAATCTGCAGGGCTAGCACCGCCATCGGCTGCCAGGAGCTCCCGGAGGGAGCGCTCGAGCGGCACGGGCCGGCCGCGCCCCCTGCAGCTTGAAGGACCCCAAGACACCCCCGCCTCGTGCGGGGACTGGCGAGAATGGCACAAGGAGAAGCGAGATGGCCATCAATGTCCATCCCCTGTCGGATCGGATCCTCGTCAAGCGCCTCGAGGAAGAGGAAATGAAGCGCGGCGGGATCATCATTCCCGACACCGCCAAGGAGAAGCCGCAGCAGGGTGAGGTCATCGCCGTCGGTCCCGGCCGTTTCGACGAGGACGGCAAGCGGATCCCGATGGAGGTCAAGAAGGGCGACCGCATCCTCATGGGCAAGTACTCGGGCACCGAGGTCAAGATCGAAGGCGGCGAGTACGTGATCCTGCGCGAGGACGATGTCCTCGGCATCATCCAGAGCAAGTAAGCAGGTAGAGGCGGCGTGCGCGGGAAGATCCCGCGCCTGACCGCTGGAAGAGGATCCGACCCCTGCGGGCTCCGGAAGGGGTCCGATACCCCGAACCAAGACGAAGACGGGGAAAGGAGATTCAGGACATGGCTGCCAAGCAGCTGCTTTTCGATGAGGATGCGCGCGGGGCCATCCTCTGAGGGTGTGCAGAAGCTGTCAAGGCCGTCAAGGTCACGCTCGGCCCGCGCGGCCGCAACGTGGTCCTCGACAAGAAGTGGGGTTCCCCCACCGTCACCAAGGACGGCGTCACCGTCGCCAAGGAGATCGAGCTCGAGGATCCGTACGAGAACATGGGCGCGCAGATGGTGCGCGAGGTCGCATCCAAGACCTCCGACGTCGCCGGCGACGGCACGACCACCGCGACCGTGCTGGCCGAGGCGATCTTCCGCGAGGGCCTGAAGAACGTCACCGCCGGCTCGAATCCCGATGGGGATCAAGCGCGGCATCGACCGGGCCGTCGAGGTCGTGGTCGAGGAGCTCAAGAAGCAGTCCAAGAAGGTGAAGGACCGCACCGAGATCTCGCAGGTCGCCACCATCTCGGCCAACTCGGACCTCTCGATCGGCAACATCATCGCCGATGCCATGGACAAGGTCGGCAAGGACGGCACGATCACGGTCGAAGAGGCGCGCGGCATCGAGACCACGCTCGACGTGGTCGAGGGGATGCAGTTCGACAACGGCTATGTCTCGCCCTACTTCGTGACCGACAAGGAGGGGATGGAGTGCATGCTCGAGGACGCCTACATCCTCATCCACGAGAAGAAGGTCTCGAACATGAAGGACCTGCTGCCGCTGCTCGAGAAGGTCGCGCAGTCAGGCCGGCCGCTTCTGATCATCGCCGAGGATGTCGAGGGTGAGGCGCTCGCGACCCTGGTCGTGAACAAGCTGCGCGGCACGCTGACCGCTTGCGCCGTCAAGGCTCCGGGCTTCGGTGATCGCCGCAAGGCCATGCTCGAGGACATCGCGGTCCTGACCGGCGGCCAGGTGATCTCCGAGGACATCGGCATCCAGCTCGAGAACGTCCAGCTCTCCGATCTCGGTCAGGCCAAGCGCGTGACGATCGACAAGGAGAACACGACGATCGTCGAGGGTCACGGCAAGTCGTCCGATATCTCCGGGCGCGTGGCCCAGATCCGCAAGCAGATCGAGGAGTCGACCTCCGACTACGACAAGGAGAAGCTCCAGGAGCGTCTCGCCAAGCTGGCGGGCGGCGTGGCCGTCATCAATGTCGGCGCCGCCACCGAGACCGAGATGAAGGAGAGCAAGGCGCGAGTCGAGGATGCTCTCCATGCCACGCGGGCCGCGGTCGAGGAGGGGATCGTGCCCGGCGGCGGCGTGGCGCTCCTGCGCTGCGTAGCGGCGATCGACGCCATCAAGTTCGACGAGGACAAGAAGGACGAGAAGATCGGCGCCATGATCGTCAGGCGGGCGCTCGAGGAGCCGCTGCGCACGCTGGCCAACAACGCCGGTCTCGAGGGCTCGGTGATCGTCGAGCACACGAAGAAGGAGAAGAAGTCGGTGGGCTTCGATGTCGACAAGGAGAAGTACGTCGACATGTTCGATGCCGGGATCATCGACCCGACCAAGGTGACGCGCACCGCGCTGCAGAACGCGGCCAGCGTGGCCGGTTTGCTCCTCACCACCGAGGCCCTCGTCACCGAGAAGCCGGAGAAGGAGAAGGCTCCGGCCGGCCCCGGTGGCCCCGGCGGCTACGGCGGCGACGAGTACTAGAAAGCGACCGCGACCGCGTGCGGATCGCGTCTCAGGCGGAAAAGAAAGGCCGGGTCCGGTGACGGACCCGGCCTTCTCTGTTGGGGGTGGTACGCCGGGGGGCGCGATGCTAGCCGGCCGCCGGAACGTGACCCCAGCCGACGAGGTCGGCGGCGGTCTCGAGGATGGTCGCGGCCAGGGGGCGGAACGTGAGCCCCAGCTCACGGCGGATCTTCGTCGCGTCGAAGCGAGGCGTCCGGCCCACGTGGGTGCGCAGGTAGCTCCCGAGGCCGGATGGCTTGGTATATGAGAGGAGCCGCACCAGCCAGTCCCCGACCGGCGAATCGAGGCTGAGCCGCGGCAGCGGGTACGGCGAGTAGCCGTTCTGGCGCAGGAGTTCTCCCAGCTCGCGCATGGTCATGGTGGCGTTGGCGCAGAGGTAGCGGCCGGATGCGGCGGGCGTTGCCATGGCCAGGATGTGCGCCTGGGCCACGTCTCGTACATCGACGAAGCCCCATGCGAAGCGCATGATCGCCGGATAGATCCCCTTGAGCTGGTCGGCGATGATCCGGTTCGACACATTGAGACCGGGGGTGAGCGCGGGGCCGATGACGGCGAATGGATTGATGACGACGAGATCGAATCCCGGACGATCCTCCGTGACGATGCGCCAGGCCTCCCTCTCGGCCTGTGTCTTCGAGTAGTAGTAGGGATTCCGGGTCAAGGACGACTTCTCGTTCCAGTCGGCCTCGGTCAGCACATGGTCGTTCTCGGGCTCATCGGTCATGGCGGCCATGGATGACGTCAAGACCACGCGCTTCACGCTTCCGGCCCGGGTGCAGGCCAGAAGCACGTTCCGAGTCCCCTCGACCGCCGGAGCGACGAGATCCCGTGCCGGGTCGCGTACATCGAGCAGGTAGGGGCTGGCGGTGTGGATGACGAACTCGGCGCCGGCGACTGCGGCATCGAACGCCCCGGCGTCCAGGAGGTTGGCGGCGACGAGCTCGAGCCGTTCCCCGGCCCCGGGGAACGCGCGCAGCGGCGCGAGCGCAGAGGCGCGGTCGAGGCGGCGCACCGTTCCGCGGACCCGATAGCCCGCGGCGAGCAGGTCGCGCACGATGTGGGCGGCGATGAAGCCGGAGGCCCCGGTCACGCAGACCGGCTCGGCGGTGGCGAGTGACGCGACGCGATTCATGACGCGCCATTGGAGCATCCCGCCGGCGCGACGACAACCCCGTTCCCCGCTGGTACGGGTAGGTTAGAATCTCCACGTCCCCGCGCCAGCAAAGGAGGCGAGACCGCGATGAGCCAGTGGTACTTCAGCTACGACGGCCAGCCCATCGGGCCACTCGATCAAGCGCGGGCGGCGGCCCAGGCGGCGGCCAGGCCCGATGGCCTCGTCTGGCGGGACGGCTTCGCCGAGTGGATGCCGATCGCCCAGGTCGCCGACCTCCGTGCGGCCTCGGTCCCGGGTGTGTTGCCGCCGTCGCTCTCCCTTCGAGTCGCCGACGACATCGACTTCACCATTCATGGGGCGGAGATGCAGTTCGTCGAGATCGAGCTCGATCCCGGCGAGAGCGCGATCGCCGAGGCCGGCGCCATGATGTACAAGGACATGAGCATCCAGCTCCAGACCATCTTCGGCGACGGCTCCCAGAATGGTGCCAGCTTTCTCGACCAGCTGGTGGGAGCGGGCAAGCGGGTCCTGACCGGCGAGAGCCTCTTCATCACCGTCTTCACCCATACCGGGGCCGGCAAGGCGCGGGTCGCCTTCGCCGCACCCTATCCCGGCACCATCATCCCGGTCACGCTCAAGAACCTGGGCGGCCGGCTCATCTGCCAGAAGGACAGCTTCCTCTGCGCCGCCAAGGGAGTGGCGATCGGCATCCACCTCCAGCGCCGGATCTTGACCGGACTGTTCGGCGGCGAGGGCTTCATCATGCAGAAGCTGGAGGGAGACGGGCTCGCCTTCTTGCATGCCGGGGGCATGGTGATCGAGCGCGAGCTCGGCCCCGGGGAGATGCTCCAGGTGGACACGGGCTGCCTGGTCGCCATCCAGGACACGGTCGATCTCGACATCCAGCTGGTGGGAGGGATCAAGTCGATGATCTTCGGCGGCGAGGGTCTCTTCCTCGTCACCTTGCGCGGGCCCGGCAAGGTGTGGTTGCAGTCATTGCCCTTCTCCCGCCTCGCCGGTCGTATGCTGGCGGCCGCACCCGGGCGCGGGACACCGCGGGATGAGGGGTCGATCCTCGGTACTCTGGGCGACATCCTGCGCGGCGATCGCTGACCGGGGCCGGATGATGTGGAGAAGACCATGAAGCTCCTCGTTCTCGGCGGCACCATGTTTCTCGGGCGTCATTTCGTCACCGCCGCGCTCGCCCACGGCCATGAGCTCACGCTCTTCCACCGCGGCAAGACCAATCCCGATCTGTTTCCCGAGGTGGAGAAGCTCCACGGCGATCGCAAGCAGAGCCTCGAGCCGCTCGCCGGACGTCGCTTCGATGCCGTCATCGATACGTGCGGCTACTTCCCGCGGGCCGTGCAGATGGTGGCCGATACTCTCGGGGATCGTGTCGGGCATTACACGTTCATCTCCTCGATCTCCGTCTACGCCGACATGCGGACCGTGGGCCAGGACGAGACGGCACCGCTCGCCCAGCTCGCGGATGAAACGACCGAGGAGATCACCGGGGAGACCTATGGCGGGCTCAAGGCGCTGTGCGAGGCGGCCGCCGCCGCTCGTTTTCCCGATCGAGCGCTCATCCTCCGTCCCGGGCTCATCACCGGCCCCAACGACCCCAGCGATCGCTTCACCTACTGGCCGGTGCGCATCGCGCGCGGTGGCGATGTGCTGGCGCCGCCCGCGGAAACGCTGGTGCAGCACATCGACGCCCGGGATCTGGCGGAATGGATGCTGGCCCTGATCGAGGCGCAGCAGACCGGTGTCTACAATGCGACGGGTCCCGAGCCGCCCCTCACCATGCGCGATGTGCTCGAGAACTGCCGTCAAGCGACCGGCAGCGATGCCCGGTTCATGTGGGCCAGCGAGGCCTTTCTCCTCCAGCACGAGGTTGCTCCCTTCAGCGAGCTTCCGCTGTGGGTCCCGGAGGAGGAGAGCGGCATGCTCGCCGTGAGCGTCGAACGCGCTGTGGCCGCCGGGCTCCGCTTCCGCCCGCTGGCGGAGACCGTGCGCGACACGCTCGCCTGGCATGCGGGCCGCGCGGGCAGGGGCGCTGAAGCGCAGTCGTTTGCGTTACGGAGCGGGCTCAAGCCCGAACGGGAGGCGGAGCTGATCGCCGCCTGGCGATCCCGGAACGCGTGAACATCACCGGGAATTCGCGGCGCTTCCACGCCGTCTGCGCTCCCGGCCTCGAGCCGATCACGGCCGCCGAGGTCGAGAGCCTCGGTGCCGCCGAAATCCAGACGACCACGGGTGGGGTGGGGTTCTCGGGACCGCTGGGGCTTGGCTTCCGGGCCAATCTCTGGCTCCGCACGGCGGTCGAGGTGCGGCTTCGCCTGGCCCGGTTCCACGCCCCGAGCGAACGGCTCCTGGCCGAGCGGGCCCGGGAAGTGGACTGGGAGGCCTATCTCGCGCCGGGGGCGGTGGTCGACGTGCGGGTGAGCACCTCGCGGTCGGTCCTCTCGCATTCAGGTCGGATCGCTGAGCTCGTCGAGGAGGCGCTGTCTCCAGTCGCTCCAGGGACGGCGCCCATGCCGGGGCAGCGGATCTACGTGCGTCTCGTGCATGATACGTGCACGCTGTCCATCGACATGTCCGGGGAACCCCTTCATCGGCGCGGCTATCGTCAGGAGCCCTCGCGAGGTCCGCTCCGCGAGTCCCTGGCCGCAGCTCTCATCCTCGCTCTGGGGTGGGATCCGAGCACTCCCTTCATCGATCCCATGTGCGGATCGGGCACGCTCGTGATCGAGGCCGCGCTCATCTCGCTCGGAGCGGCACCCGGGCGGGACCGCACCTTTGCCTGCGAGCACTGGCCCGTCGCGGACTCCGCGTTGTGGCCCGCGCTCCGCGCCGAGGCCAACCGCGCCGTCAAGGCCGCGCCATCCGCGCCCATCCTCGGCTACGATCGCAATGCCGGAGCGATCGGGGTCGCCCGGCGGAACGCCGAACGCGCCGGGGTCATGCTGCATCTCACGCTCGAGCGCCACGCGATCGCCGATCTCGCGCCGCCCGATGAGATGCCTTCTGGGCTCCTCCTCACCAATCCACCCTACGGCCGCCGGGTGCGCGAGGTCCGCGCGCTCGAAACTCTCTACGCGGAGATCGGCCACGTGCTCGCTCGCCATTTCGCTGGATGGCGCGCTGCCCTCTTGAGTGCCGAGCCGCGTCTCGATGCGCGGATCGCCTTGCCGCGACGCGCGGAACACCGGTTCATGAACGGTGGACTCCCCTGCCGTTTGATCGAGTTCGACCTCGCGCCCGGCTCATGACCCCAGCTGGTTGTCCAGGGCGAGTCCCTGGCTTAGGATGCGGGCATTCCATCAACTGAAAGGGGGTGCCGATGACACGCTACGAGGCAATCGCATTCCTGGTGCTGGCGTCTAGCCTGGGTGCCGGTTCTCTGGCTCAGGCATCGGACTGCGAGTGCCCACAGGAATACGACCCGGATCGCCCGCCGGGAACCATATGGCGGGGCAAGGAGAACCTCACCCTCGAGGATATCGCCGCGATCTGCGCCCCGGCGCTCTGGTTCTCGAGTGACGAGCCTGCGATCCTTCTTGGTGGAGGAAAGGGGGTGCCGAATGTGCATCCCTGCGATGATGAACCGACGGACAGCGGCGTGGTCTACTACCAGCCGCGGATCATCAGGCTCCGGAACGGGCGCGCTCCGCTCTCCGAGCCGTTCGAGACGGCACCGGACCTGTTGGAGAAGGTCTACAGTCTCGCCCTGCGCTACTACTTCTACTACGACCAGGACTTCGGGCTGGACGGACACCAGCACGATGTGGAGCTGGCCGAGTTCCAGATCGCCTTGGAGACCGCGGCCGATGGTTGCCATCAGTTGCGCATTCTCCGTGTCGAGTGCTTTGCCCACGGTGTCGACTGGTACAACAACATCATCGAGGCGACGCCCGAGGTCGATCTGGACGCGCGCGTGCCGCTCAGGATCCTGGTGGAGGAGGCGAAGCATGCTACCTGCCCCGATCGCAATGGGGACGGGCAATACACTCCAGGCTATGACGTCAACGTTCGCATCAATGACGCCTGGGGAGTGCGCGATGTGCTCGCGTCGGGCGTGCTCCTGGGGGGCGGCTACAACGCCACCATGTCCAAGCGCCGCGAACCGGAATACATGATCATGCCTCCGGAGCGTCCCGATCTCTGCCGGAACGCGGCGCGCTACGAACCGCGTCTCTTCGAGAAGCACTACGAGCTGCGTCCAGGCTCGCAGCTCGTCATGTGCGCCAACCTCGAGCACGGGCAATTTCTCGCCGAACTGATGGAGAAGCATGGGCTGGGCAGCAACCACAAGCCGGAGCAGTACGAGGCTGTCAGCCTACAGAGCTTCGCCGAACCGTTCTCGAAACCCGGGAGCATCATCGGATCGCTCAACTACCGTTACGATGGATTTGCCTACTCCGGGGTGAGCTTGCTCCTCCGTGGGCTCGACGGCGGAGAAATATGGCTCGTCCCCAAGATCAACATGCAGTACCGCGCGGCTTCGTTCGAGGCGCTCTTGACCAAGTCGGCGTCACGATGGGTGGACGGCTACCTCACGCTGGGGATCGAGCGGCTGTACAAGAAGACGGCCGATGTCGATGGCGAGACGATCACCGTGCGCGACGGGGCCTGGGAGGGTGCCGTGGAGACCGGAGTCAAGTTCCGCTTCCGCACCCCCAGCATGGTGAAGCCGATCTTCTTCTGGTACGACTTCGCCGGGATGCGTTTCGGGGTGCGGACCAACAAGTTCGATACGCTGGAGAATCTGCGTTTCACCTACGAGATCGGTGCGGGTGTCTGGTAGGCCACCGGATCGCCCACGACGGAAGGAGGGTCACGGTCATGAGTCTCTCTCGCCGGATGGGAGCCGAGTTCATCGGCACGTTCTGGCTCGTGCTCGGTGGTTGCGGGAGCGCGGTGCTGGCGGCGGCCTTTCCCGAGGTCGGGATCGGGCTGCTCGGTGTCGCCCTGGCATTCGGGCTCACGGTGCTGACGATGGCGTTCGCCATCGGTCGCATCTCAGGCTGTCACCTGAACCCGGCGGTCTCGATCGGGCTCGTTGCCGGCGGGCGTTTCAAGACCGGCGAGCTCATTCCCTACATTCTGGCCCAGGTCCTGGGCGCGATCCTCGCGGCATGGGTGCTCTACGTGATCGCGAGCGGCGCCTCGGGCTTCGATCTCTCCGGAGGGCTCGCATCGAACGGGTACGCCGAGCACTCGCCGGGAGGCTACTCGCTCGGTAGCGGCTTCCTCACCGAGGTGGTGATGACCTTCATGTTCCTCATCATCATCCTCGGCGCCACCGATCCCCGCGCCCCGCAGGGCTTCGCCCCGATCGCCATCGGGCTCGGACTCACCTTGATCCACCTGATCTCGATCCCGGTCACCAACACCTCGGTGAACCCGGCCCGCTCGACCGGGCCGGCGCTCCTCGTCGGCGGCTGGGCCATCGCCCAGCTCTGGATGTTCTGGGTCGCGCCCATCATCGGGGCCATCCTCGCGGGCGGCGTCTATCGCTGGCTCGGCCGCGAGGACTAGCGGGACGGCGGCGGCTCGCCGGCAAGAGGTAGAAGGAGAGCAGGATGAGGGTGCGTGTCGGCCTGCAGCTCTGCCTGTGCGGCTTGCTGATCTCCGTCCCGGCACTCACCTAGGAGAAGCGCACGGGGGCCAAGTTCTACAGCAGCATCCGCGGGCATATCGCTTACTACGACGAGCTTCTCGAGATCCAGGACAACGCTTCCCGGATCGGCTTCGGTGCCTTCTACGAAGCGCCCCAGTACATTCGCTTCTACGGCCACCCTACCGGGTCCCCCTCGATCGTCTCCACCTGGGCGCGCAGATGCAGCTGCGCGGGCGGAACGGTCCGAACACGGTGGACAACTTCGCATTCTCCGGCACCTACGGTCCCGTGATAGGAGCGACCGTCGGCGCTGCCTACAACCACTGGAAGATCCCCCCTGAGATCCGGGCATCCCTCAGCGGATCGGAGCCGAGCGGGAAGTACTTTGCCGCTGGTATCAAGTACGAGCGGGAGGACCTGTTCGCCGCACTTGTTTACGCTCATCAGTCGAGTGGTAACGGTGTCATCGCTCCCGACTCGCTCGTTGGCGCCGCGTTCGATGCCGATGGCATCGAGCTCTACGCCCACTACGATGCGACCAAGCGGTTGCGTCTGGTGGGTGGCTACAACTATCTCGCTCCGAGCGACTTCGATACGAACCGCATCGCCCCCAGCTTCGGGCAGAGCTACCTGGTTCTCGGCGCCGATTACTTCTTCTTCCCGCGGGCTTACGCCTACTACGAGATGAAGCTCGACTTCGGCCAGGACTACACCAGCAGCGATCGATTCAATGTCTTCACCCTCGGCGTCCGGATCGATCTCGAGGTGAACCACGAGAAGAAGATCGAGTGACCTGGGACCGCCCGCGGTTCTACTCGGTCGAGATCTCGTTCGGGAGCTCGTTCACGTCATCGGGTCGGATCGGGAAGTGCTCCCCGAGCTTCTCGCCGGTGCGCCGGACGGCGGTGAGGACTCCGTCGAGGAAGCGGCGGTGCATGAAACAGCCCTGCATCTCGTCGCGCACCTGATCCCAGAACTCTCGGTGCACCGCGTGATCGATACCCTCATCACCGAGGATGCAGAAGCGGTGATCGGCGACCGAGATGTAGATGAGGACGCCATTGCGCTCGGCGGTTGCCTGCATGCCGAGAGCGGTGAAGACGGCGGCGGCTGCGGCCCGGACATCGCCCGCCGTGCGCCGCGCCAGGTGGAGACGGATCTCCCCCGAGGTCTTCCCCTCGGCGGCGGCGATCGCGTCGCGGATCCGGCGCCGCGCTTCGGGGTCGAAGAACGTCGCCGGATTCTCTCCCCACCCGGGGCGCATCGCCAGCGCTAGCAGCAAGAGGGCGGCGAGCGCGAGGCCTAGAGCAGCGAGCCCGTGCGGTGTGGCGAGTCGCGCCATGCCGCTCGGGGCCCATGTGGCCTCGACCGTGTCCATCACGAGCTCGGGATGGAGGACGAGGACGAGCCAGGCACAGGCGAGGGCCGCCAGCACGGCGGCGATGAGCAGGACGATCCGGTGCCAGGTCATCGCTCACTCCCATCAGGGATTCGTTTGCTGCGTCGCGGTGCCACGACTCACCACCCGCCCGAGGCTCCGCCGCCACCGAAGCCGCCGCCCCCACCGCCGAACCCGCCGCCCCCGCCGCCGAATCCGCCGCCGAACCCGCCGCCGAACCCGCCGCCGAAGGGGCCATACCAGGTGCGCCGCCGCCGCCATCCACGGTGATCGCCTGTCATGCTCCCAGCCGCGAGCGCACGCATGACGGGCGGCAGGAGCACGAAGAGGATGATGAAGAGGATGATCAGCCCCGCCGAAGAGCGTGGGTTCGAGTCCCCTCCGCCTCCGTCCGTGGCCTGATATTCCCCCTCGATGACGGCGATGACTGCCTGGATGGCCGCCGTCACGCCGCCGTCATAGTCTCCTTCTCTGAAGCGTGGAGCGAGGACCTGCCGCAGGATGCGGCTGGACATGGCATCGGTGAGGCGACCTTCGAGCCCATACCCCACCTCGAGCCGTGTTCGGCGCTCCTGGACGAAGACGAGGAGGATGACCCCGTTGTCGTGCTCGCGGCTGCCGATCTGCCACTTCTCGGCCAGCCGGATCGAGAAGTCCTCCAGGCTCTCCCCCTCCAGCGAGGGAAAGATGGCGACGGCGATCTGGTCGGAGGAGGCGGTCTCGTGCTCGGCGATCATGCTCCCGATGCGCGATGCCGCCGCCGGCGAGAGCAAGCCCGCGTAATCGGAAACCCGCCCGCGCGGCGTTGCCGGCACGTCGAGGGCACACGCCGGCAGGGGTGCCGTCAGGGCATGGACCACCACGATGGCGAACACGGTGGCGCGAAGTCCCGCGCCCGCCGTGTTCCATCCGCGGCCCGAGTCCGTTACCGACCGTTCTCTGTCGTTCTCGTGTTGGAGATGCAAGGGTCCCTCCGGACCCCGCGGCGCTAGAACTCGACCTTGGGCGCTTGCTCGGCGCCCGGAGCCGCCTCGAAGTAGGGACGCGGCTTGAAGCCGGCGACGGCCGCCACGAAGTTGTTCGGGATACGCCCGATGAGCGTGTTATAGAAGCGAGCAGTTTCGTTGAATCGACGCCGCTCGACCGCGATCCGGTTCTCGGTGCCCTCGAGCTGGCTCTGCAGTTCCAAGAAGTTCTGATTGGCCTTGAGCTCGGGGTAACGCTCGATGGTGACCAGCAGCCGGCTCAACGCGCCCGTGAGCTCGCCCTGGGTCTGCTGGAACTGCTGGAAGGCCTGTGGGTTCTCGAGGAGCTCCGGGCCGATCTGCACCTGCCCTGCCCTGGACCTCGCCTCGGCCACCGCGGTGTAGGTCTCCTTCTCGAAGTTGGCGACTCCCTTCACTGTTTCGACCAGATTGGGGATCAGGTCCATGCGGCGCTGATAGACGTTCTGAACCTGAGCCCAGGCCTCGTTGACCTCCTCGCGCGACTGGTACATGGCGTTGTACCGCTGAATGAAGAATGACCCGATGATGACCGCGAGCAGCACGAGCCCCGCGAGAACGATCACACCTACCAAACACCCACGCTTCATGACCGGTCCTCGTCCTCCGTTGACATCGAGGTAAGTACGATCGCCCGCGCCGGAGAGGAAGGGCGGGCCGATCGTTGGTAGCCCGTTCATCGGCGACCGCCGCCCATCTAACACCATTCCCACCCGCGCGTCCAGGCCGGTAAGCCGGCGGCATTTCGCCTCCGGCGGCGACGTGCTAGGCTCCCGACAGCTGATGCGATGGGCTCTGGCCGACCCGGCGCCGCTCCGGTTTCGCCGGCTTCGGCGCCCGCCCGGAAGGTGAGTGACAAGATGACCACGACCGCACGCAGTCATCCCTTTGCGGCCGATCTCCAGGGTGCCCAGCGGGCCGCCCCGGTTTCGATCGTCATCTTCGGCGCGACCGGTGATCTCACGCAGCGCAAGCTGCTGCCGGCCCTCTACAACCTGGCTGCCGAGGGGGCCTTGGATCCGTCCACCATCGTGGTCGGCTTCGCTCGCCGCGAGAAGAGCCACGAGTCCTTCCGCGAGGAGATGGCCGCTGCTGTCCGCCAGCACTCGCGGCAGGCGGTCGACGAGCAGGTCTGGCATCGTCTGGCTGGAGGGATCCATTTCTGCCGCGGTGATTTCGCCGATAGCGAGACCTATGAGGTCCTGGCGCGGCAGCTCCATGAGCTGGAGGCGAGGTTCCACATCCCGGGCAACCGGCTCTTCTATCTCGCCACACCCCCTTCGGCCTTCCCCGAGATCATTTCTCGGCTGAAGGCCTCGGGCCTGACCGCGGGCGGCGGTTTCACCCGGATCGTGGTGGAGAAACCGCTCGGGCATGATCTGCGCAGCTCCCGCGAGCTCAACGACGGCCTGTCCGCTTCGTTCGAGGAGCGACAGATCTTCCGCATCGACCACTACCTCGGCAAGGAGACCGTACAGAACATCCTCGTCTTCCGGCTCGGCAACGGCATCTTCGAGCCGTTGTGGAACCAGCGCTACATCGAGCACGTGCAGATCACCGTGGCCGAGAGCCTGGGCATCGAGGGGCGCGCCGGCACCTTCGAGAAGGCGGGGATCTCGCGCGATATCCTGCAGAATCATCTTCTTCAGCTCCTCAGTCTCGTCGCCATGGAGCCGCCGGTCCGTTTCGAGGCGGACGCGGTGCGCGACGAGAAGGTCAAGGTGCTCAAGGCCGTCAAGCCGATCGTGGGTGAAGATGTGGGACGGTGGACCGTGCGCGGGCGTTACCTTGCGGGCGCCGTGGCCGGTGAGCAGGTCTCGGGTTATCTGGAGGAGCCGGATGTGGCGGCTGACTCCTCGACCGAAACCTATGTCGCGCTCAAGCTCGAGATCGACAACTGGCGGTGGGCCGGGGTGCCGTTCTTTCTGCGGGCCGGCAAGCGCCTGCCAAAACGGGCGACCGAGATCGCCATCCTCTTTCGCCGGCCGCCGACCAGCGTCTTCCGCGATGCCGGCTGCGGGTCGATCGAGTCGAACGTGCTCAGCCTCCGGATCCAGCCCAACGAGGGGATCTCCCTGTCTTTTGGTTCGAAGGCGCCGGGACAGGCCATTCACATCGACCCCGTGCGGATGGACTTTCTCTACGAAACATCCTTCGGATCGACGCCGCCAGAGGCCTACGAACGGCTTCTGCTCGATGCTCTGGTCGGGGATCCCACCCTCTTTGCGCGCCGCGACGAGGTCGAGCTGGCATGGCAGCTCGTGGATGGTGTCCGGCACGGATGGGGCCGCGGATTCCCTGCGCTCACCGACTACGCGGCCGGGAGCTGGGGACCCCAGGCGGCGGAGGATCTGATCGAACGCGATGGATTCCGCTGGCGGCGGCTGTAGTTTCTTCGGTTCACTCTGATCCGGGAATGTGCGAACGGATGTGAGGCGATGGATTCGATCACCAGCATCCAGAGCCCTGGCGGGCTGGTCGGAGTCGCGGATGTCGAGCGTGAGCTGGCGGGATTGTGGCGCTCGGCCGCGACCGACGGCGATCGCGGCACCATCACGCGTGCCTGCCGCACGAACCTCGTGGTTTTCGATGGCGTGATGCCGGAGCTGGTCGAGGAGGTCACGCGCCGGCATCCAGCCCGACTCATCACGATCGCGCGGTCGGAGACGGCGGCGGATCGACCGGGGGCGCAGGTGAGCGCGCTCTGCCACCTCAAGGAAGGCGGCGGCGGACTCCTCTGCTCGGAGCGGATCGCTCTCGAGGTCCGGCCGGGTGCCGAAGAGGAGGCGGTGAGTGCGGTCAGGAGCCTCGTTGTGGGTGACCTCCCGGTCGCCGTTCTTGGCGACACGGATGCCGCGTTCCACTTCGCCGCCGCCGGCCTCTTCGATCTGGCCGATCGGGTTCTCATCGATTCGACAGGAAGCGACCCAGAGATCTGGAATCGGCTGACCACCCTGGTCGAGGATCGAGAGCGCATCATCGATCTCGCCTGGCTCCGCCTGGATCCATTCCGGCGGGCTGTGGCCGATGCCATCGTGCACTCCCAGCTGCGCAAGGCGATCCACCGTCTGGAGGGGGTCGATCTGGGACATGATGGCCGGCCGACGCAGGCGCTGCTCGTTCTCGCCTGGCTGGGGCACCGGCTGCGCTGGGGACGGCCCCGTCGGCCGCGCCCGAGGCCCGCCGAGGATGCGAGCTTGGCGTCCGCCGGGAAATCACCGTCTGCGGCGAGCACGGCGCGAGGTTCCAGCAGGGACGATGACCTCCGCGTGCTCGAGGTCTCAGGCCGCGGCCGGCGCCTCCGTCTCAGAGTGGGCGAATCGCAGCCTCCCCATGACCTGCTCCTTCTCCTGCGCACTCCCGACATCGAACTCCTTGTCACCCTCGATGAGCGCGATGCTCAGGTGAATCTCGTTTTTGGAGCCGGGCGAACGCGCATCAAGCACCGGCGCCAGCAGGGTTCGCGACCCGGACCCAGCGGCCCAGCGCGGCGCGAGCGGGTCTCGATCGACATCCCGTCGCCCGCATCCCTCGTCATCGATGCGCTCGATCACCGGGGCCGGTGCGATCGCGACTGGCTGCCCGTATTCGCCCGGGCGCGTGAGCTGGCCGCTGCCCTCTCGAGTCTCGCCGCGGTCCAGGGTGGCGAGGGGCCGGCCGCACGCGCTGATGGTGGCGACGAGCCCGCCGCGACCGGGTCGCCGACCTCATGATCCTGGCCGGCGATGTCGGTGGCACCAAGACCGTCCTCGGTCTATTCGCCGAGGAAGCCGGACGTCTGTACGAGTACGCCACGGCCGAGTTCCCGAGTCGGAGCCACCGTGGTCTCGAATCGATCCTCGCCCAGTTCCTCGACTCGGCGCCGGTGGTCGCCGAGAGGAGGCGGATTCGCTCCGCCGGTTTCGGAGTGGCAGGGCCGGTCATCCAGCGCCGCGTTCAGGCCACCAATCTGCCCTGGGTGATCGAAGCCGGATCGCTCGAGCGCCAGCTCGGGTTTTCCGTTCATCTCATGAATGATCTCGCCGCCATGGCGCTTGGCGTCGGCGAGCTCGAGCCTGACGACTTCGCCATCGTGCAGCCGGGGCGGGCCGAGCTCCCGGCCGACGGAGCGGCGGCCATCATCGCTGCCGGGACCGGGCTCGGCGAGGGCATCCTCTTCCGGGTCGGAGAAGAATGGGTTCCGGCGCCCACCGAGGGCGGACATACCGACCTCGGCGCGCGGAACGAGGAGGAGATCGCCTTCCTCCGTTTCCTCATCGCCCGCCACGGGCGAGCCGACTACGAGAATGTCCTCTCCGGGCCGGGGCTCATGAACTGCTACCGTTTCACTCACGGTGAAGGGGCGCCGGAGGCCCCTTCGGACCACCACGCCGACTTGCTCGCCGCCCCGGATCCGCCCGCCGCGATCACGGGATCGGCCCTCGCCGGCTCCTGCCCGGCCTGCGCCCGCAGCTTGAATCTGTTCGTCACGATCTACGGCGCCGAGGCCGGGAATCTCGCGTTGAAGACCATGGCTCTGCGCGGCGTCTACATCGGGGGTGGGATCGCCCCCAAGATCCTGCCCGCGCTCACCGATGGGCGATTCCTGGCTGCCTTCCGCGACAAGGGAGAGCCATTCTCGACGCTCCTCGCCGGCGTCCCGGTCCGGGTGATCCTCGATCCGCACTGCCCGCTCCTGGGAGCGGCGCGGGCCGCGGCCGGGAGCCCCTAGGCCGCCGGTATCGGGCCGCGAAACGCTCGGGGATCGGCGCCATTCGCTGAACCCCGCCCGCTCCAGCCGGGATCGCAAAGGTGGGCCTCGACCCCTGAACGTCTGCCCCCTCGCTCCACCCAACCCCGGTCCCCCGGGAGTCAAGCCATGATCGGTATCGGCAGGGTCTGGATCCGCGTCTTCTTCACGCTCGTGGTCGCCGCTTTGCCGCTGACCGCGCTCGCTGCGGATCGCATCGTCGTTCTCGAGCACTACACGAACTTCCGCTGAGGCGTCTGCGGGGTGGTGGATCCACCCCTCAAGAGCTGGATCCTGGGCAAGACCGACGTGGTCGCCATCGAGTACCACACGTCCTTCCCCTATGCCGGAGATCCCTTCTATCTCGCCAATGTGCCCGAGCAGGAGAACCGGGTCTTCTACAACCAGGTCTTCGCGGCGCCGGCCATCCGTTTCGACGGGCCCAACATCCCGACCGCCAACAACCAGACGGCCTACGAGAACCTCTACCAGCAGCGCAAGGCGGCACCGTCGCGCGCGCGAATCGAGCTGGGCGGGGATTACGATCCGGTGCTCAGGACCGGTGAAGTCACGGCGCGTGTCATCGCCGAATCCGCGATCAGTGGTGATCAGCGTCTGCGCATTGCCCTGACCGAGAGCGAGATCGACTACGCGGCGCCGAACGGGATCAACATCCACGAGCACGTCTTCCGGCGCTTCGTTCCCGACACGGCGGGAACCGTCATCGTCTTCTCAGCGCCCTACCCCGATACCATGACCGTGACCCTTCCCTTCACGGTGGAGCCCGACTGGATCGAGACGCATGTCGACCTGGTGGCCTTCCTCCAGGAGCAGGTCTCGCGCCAGATCGACCAGGGGGCCAAGGTCGGGGTGCTCGACCTGCAGGTGGGTATCAGCGAGGAACCGGCGCCGGCGCCAGCCGCCAGCCGGCTCCTGCCCGTCAGCCCGAATCCCTTCAGCCCTGGTGCCGAGATTCGCTTCGAGGTCGCCCGGACAGGGCCGATCGAGATCACGGTTCATGATGTGCAAGGACGGCTCGTCCGCACCCTGGTCGATGCCGTCCACGAGGCTGGCTCGAGGGCCATCGCCTGGGATGGCCGGGATGATTCCGGTCGTGATGCCGGATCCGGCATCTACTTCCTCAGGCTCGCGACAGCCGGAAGCTCCAGCATCCAGAAGGCCGTGCTGGTGCGCTAGCGCAACCGGCTTCTCGATCCTTTCCTGCCGCGCTACACTCCCTGCCGGTGGTGGCCGCCGGGGAAGGGAGCTGGCTCATGTCCACACGCGAGGGGCAGCACCCCGCTCGCGTCAGCGCGGCGGCCGCAACGTTCGGCAAGGCTCAGCTCGATGCGACTCTGGCGCGTCTCCGGCGAGAGGTGCGCGGCGAGGTGCACACCGACGCGCTGAGCCGCGCCATCTACGCCACCGACGCCTCCAATTACCGCATGGTCCCGCTCGGCGTCCTGATCCCGCGCGGGCGAGCCGATGTCGAGGCGGCGGTGGCGATCGCCGCCGAGCACGGCATTCCCCTCCTCCCCCGTGGCGCCGGCACCAGCCTCGCCGGCAACACCGTGGGCGCCGCGCTCGTCATCGACTTCACCAAGCATATGCACCGGGTTCTCGACCTGGATCCCTCGTCGCGCCGCGTGCGTGTCGAGCCCGGCGTGGTGGTGGGCCGGCTGAACCGCGCGCTAGCGGCCCACGGTCTCGTCTTCGGACCCGATCCGGCGACCAAGGATCGCGCCGTGCTCGGCGGGATGATCGGCAACAACTCCTGCGGGGCGCACTCGCTCGCCTATGGCAAGACCGTCGACCATGTCGAGGGTCTGGTGGCCGTGCTCGCCGACGGTAGCTTGATCGAATCCGGTCGCGGCGGCCGGATCGGGGGCGGCGGGCGGGCGCGAGCGATCGCCGCCGAGCTGGAACGCGTCGGCGCCGAGGTCGCTCCGCTCGTGCGGGCGCGTTATCCGCAGATCCCGCGCCGCGTCTCCGGGCTCAATCTCGACGAGATCGTCCCCGGGACGGAGTTCAACCTGCCCGGGCTCCTCACCGGTTCGGAGGGCACCCTGGCGGTGACCCTCGAGGCGACGCTGGCCCTGAACCAGCGCCCGCGCCATACGGCGCTCGCTCTCCTGTCCTTCAGCGACGTGCCGGAGGCGCTCGATGCCGTCCCTGAGCTTGTCGACCGTCATCGACCCGCCGCGCTCGAGCTCATCGATCGCACCCTGATCGAGAGCGCGCGGGCCCGTCCCCGATTTCACCATGCTCTGCGTCTGTTCGACGCCACGGCCGGAGGCACGCTCCTCGTCGAGGCCGCCGGCGACTCGGCGGCCGAGGTCGGCGAGCGAGCGCGGGCGATCGGGAGGGAGAAGCTTCCCGGGCTCATCGCCGCGACGGTTCTCGTCGATCACGAGGAGCAGGAGGAGGCCTGGGCGCTTCGCGAGTCCGCGCTCGGTCTCCTGTGGAACGTGCGCGGCGAGGCCAAGCCGGTGGCTGGGGTCGAGGACACGGCCGTTCCGCCCCGGCGGTCTCGGCGACTACGTGCGCTCCTTCCGCGAGATCCTCCGCCAGCACGGCACCGAGGGCAGCTTCTACGGCCACGCTGGCGATGGCTGCTTGCACATTCGTGTGTTGCTCGATCTGAAGGCGGACGGGGGTCCGAAGAACCTGCGCCGGCTCACCGAGGAGGTGAGCGACCTCGTCCTCGCGCATGGCGGATCGCTCTCGGGCGAGCACGGTGACGGCATCGCGCGCAGCGAGCTCCTGGGGCGCATGTTCGGTGCCGAGCTCGTCCAGGCCTTTCGCCGCGTGAAAACCCTCTTCGACCCGCATTCGATCCTGAACCCAGGAAAGATCGTCGATCCCTATCCGCTCGATTCGCACCTGCGTTTCCATCCCGAGTACCGGTTGCGCGAGCCGGCCACGGTCTTCGATTGGTCCGCGGCGGAGGGATTCGGGCGCGCGGTGGAGTCATGCATCGGCGTCGGCAAGTGCCGGAAGATCGATGCCGGGACCATGTGCCCATCGTACATGGTCACGCTCGACGAGCTGCACTCGACGCGCGGGCGCGCCAACGCCCTGCGCGAGGCCATGCTCGGCGAGATCCTGGGTGGCGGTGGCGACCCGCGCCACCTGGGGATCGCCGACCCGCACCTCCGGGATGCGCTCGACCTCTGTCTGTCCTGCAAGGCCTGCAAGCGCGAGTGCCCGACCGGTGTCGATCTGGCGCGGCTCAAGGCCGAGGTCCTCCATCATCAGCACCAGGTTCACGGCGTGCCCTTTCATCATCGGCTCTACGCCCGGATCGGTGCCTTCTCCGCCCTGGGGATGGCGGCACCCGCTTGGATCAACGCGGTGGCCGCCTTTCCACCCGCTGGCCGGCTGTTGCGCGCGATCGCCCGCATCCATCCCGCGCGCAGCGTGCCACGCCTTGCAGCGCGGAGCTTTCGCGCCGACTTCGCCCGGCGCGTGACAGGAGCCGCCCCCGCCGCCGGCAGCAGCCGGGTGATCCTCCTCGATGACACCTTCAACAATTACCAGGAGCCGCAGATTCTCGCGGCGGCGGTCGAGGTGCTGGAGCGGGCGGGCTTCTCCGTTTCGCTGCCGGCGGAGCGGGTCTGCTGCGGCCGCCCCTTCTATTCCCTGGGTCTCCTGGACAGGGCGCGCGCGGCCGGACGCCATCTCCTCGAGGTGCTGGGCCCTGAGATCGATCGTGGCACGCTCGTCGTCGGATGCGAACCGAGCTGTCTTCTCACCTTCCGCGACGAGCTGCCCGAGCTCGTGCCGGGTCCCCGCTCACGCGCCCTCGCCGGCCAGGCGCGACTCCTCTCCGAGCTGCTCCTCGAGGCCGACTTCCAGCCGGGACGTCTCGCCGCCCGGGCCCTGGTGCATGGCCACTGCCACGAAACGGCGCTCGGCGGAGCCGAGGCCCTGAACGCCGTCCTGGGTCGCGTCGAGGATCTCGAGTTCGAGGTCCTCGATGCGGGTTGCTGCGGCATGGCTGGGGCCTTCGGCTATGAGCGGGATCACTATGACCTGTCGATGGCGATCGGGGAGCGGGTCCTCCTGCCGCGCGCCCGCGATGCCGCCCCGGGGACCCTTCTCATCGCCAACGGCACCTCCTGCCGGCACCAGATCCGGGATGGGGCCAAGCGGCAGGCGCTGCACGTCGCCGAGGTGCTGGCCCGCTGTACGCTTTCGACAGTGGCGCCGGCGCCCGGCAATTGATAGCGTTCCGCCATGGCTCGATCCCCTGCCTCGTTCCGCCTGCCCGATCCCACCGCGGCCATCCGCATCGGCATCTCGAGCTGCCTGCTCGGGCAGGAGGTGCGCTTCGACGGTGGTCACAAGGAGGATCGCTTCATCAGTCGCACCCTCTCCAATTACTTCGAGTACGTCCCCGTCTGTCCCGAGTTCGAGGTGGGGATGGGCGTGCCGCGGGAGTCGTTGCGACTGGTGGGGGACCCCGAATCACCGCGCCTGATCACCGTCCGCACCAAGATCGACCACACTCGTGACATGCACCGTTTCTCCGCGGCGCGGGTCCGAGAGCTCGCCGTGGAGCATCTCGACGGCTACATCTTCAAGAAGGACTCGCCGAGCTGTGGCATCGAGCGAGTACGGGTCTACAACGAGGAGACCGGGATGGCCGTGCGGCAGGGAATCGGCATGTTCGCCCGCGAGTTCATGGCTCGCTTCCCGCTGGTGCCGGTGGAAGAGGAAGGCCGCCTGAGCGATCCGGTCCTCCGCGAGAACTTCATCGAGCGGGTCTTCTGCCACTGGCGATGGCGGAACCTGGTGGCCGACGGGTTCACTCGTGGCCGGCTGGTGGCGTTCCACACCGCGCACAAGCTGCTCCTCCTCGCGCACAGCCCCCAGCACTATGAACAGATGGGCCGGCTGGTGGCGCGCCCCAAGGAGCACAAGCCGGCGGAGCTGGCCCGGCGCTACGGCGAGCTCCTGGCGGCGGGGCTCGAGATCAAGGCCACGGCGCGCAAGCACGTCAATGTCATGACGCACATCGCCGGATACTTCAAGAAGCAGCTCAGCGCCGACGAGAAGGCCGAGCTTCAGGCCCTCATCACGGACTATCGCCAGGGACTCGTCCCGCTCGTCGTTCCGATCACCCTCATCAAGCACTACGTTCGCAAGTTCGATATCTCGTACCTGCACGATCAGGTCTACCTGAACCCCCACCCCAAGGAGCTCATGCTCCGGAACCACGTGTAAAGCCATGATGAAGCTCTTGATCCGTTGGGCCATCGTCGCTGTTGCACTCTTCGTGGCCGCCTGGCTGGTGCCGGGCATCCGCGTCGAGCAGAGTGGAATCGGCGTGTATGCCGTTACCGCCATCATCCTCGGGTTGGTGAACGCCGTCGTGCGGCCGCTTCTCCTGCTTCTGACCTGTCCGGCCGTGATCCTGACGCTCGGGCTCTTCGTCTTCGTCGTCAACGCCATCGCGCTCCGGATCGCCTCGTCGATCGCCGTCAACTGGTTCCATGTCGGGTTCCATGTCGACGGTTTCGGTGCCGCTTTTCTCGGCGCTCTCATCGTGAGCATCGTCTCCGTCATCCTGTCGGCGGTGGTCAAGGACGACTGGGAGTAGGCGGGGGATGACGGAGAAGGAGCGCGTGCGCGAGGTCTACAAGGGGCGGGTCGTCCACCTCGTGATCGAGGATGTGGAGCTGCCGAACGGGAATCGGGTCCCGCTCGAGATCATCCATCACCCGGGCGCGGCCGCGGTGGTGCCGTTCACCGCGGCCGGCGAGGTGCTCCTGGTGCGCCAGTACCGGCATGCGGCGGGCGGTTACCTGCTCGAGGTCCCGGCCGGCAAGCTCGACCCGGGAGAGGCGCCCGAGGCCTGCGCGCTGCGGGAGACCGAGGAAGAGGTGGGCTACGCGCCGGGGCACCTGACGCGGCTGGGTGCGATCTACACGACCCCCGGCTTCACCGACGAGGTGATCCATCTCTACGCCGCTCACGATCTCGTGCCGGGAACTGCCAACCTGGGCCCCGACGAGGTGCTGAGCGTGGTGCAGCTACCGCTTGCCGAGGCGTTGGCCAGGATCAGGCGCGGCGAGATCCAGGATGCGAAGACCATCTGCGCCCTGATGATGGCCGATCGGCTCTTTGGAGCTGGCGCCGGCGCCGCCGATCCGGGGCCGCAGCCGCCTCGTGCCTAGCGATCGGCGCCGGCGTAGCGGCGAGCGGTCGTCACGGCGTGGAAGGCGATGACGAGGATGACGGTCGCGCCCCCGAGCAGAGCCAGCGATCCCGGGCGCTCGCCGCGCGCGATGAAGACCCAGACCGGATTGAGCACGGGCTCGATCAAGGCGAAGAGCGCCACCTCGAGCGCCGGCAGACGCCGGATGGCCACCGTCAGCAAGAGGTAGCCGAGTCCGAGCTGGCCCGCGCCGAGCAGGATCAGGTAGCAGAGCTGGTCGCTGGTGAGCGCGAAGTCGGGCCATACCCAGGGTAGCGCGAGCAGCACGGCGGCCAGGTTCCCCAGCGCCAAGGTCTGCAGCAGCGGAGTGGCCCGCTGCCGGCGCATGAGGATCATCATCAGCCCGAAGCAGAATCCGGATGCCAGCGCCACGGCGTTGCCGCGTCCCCCGGTCGGTCCCACCCGCTCGGCGAGGACGAGGAGCAGGCCGACGAGCGCGCCGCCCACCGCGAAGACATCCGCCGCCCGGGGCCACCGGCGCTCGAGGATCGCGCCGAGCAAAATCACCCAAACCGGGGCCGTCGACTGGAGGAGGATGGCATTGGCGGCCGTCGTCGACTTGTTGGCGACCACGAACAGGTTGACCGTGAAGGCATAGCTCAGGATGACGCCGATCGACGCGGGACGCACCCGGCTCCAGCCGCGGCCGGCCACGAGGGCGAGAAACAGGCAGCAGAAGAGCGAACGGTAGAGCGAGATCGTGAGCGGCGGCAGATCGATGAACTTGAAGAGGACGCCGGCTGTAGACCAGCACATGGCGCCGGCCAGGATGGCGAGGATGCCCAGGCTGTAGGAGCGACGGTCCACGGGGCACATCGTATCATGCACGTGGCAGGGCTCGATCCGGGGCAAAGCACCCAGGTCGCGGCACGAAATCGGTGCACACGATGTCTCGACATGTCACACCTCTGTCCATTCGTGCTAGAATAGTGGTGCAGTGACCTCGCTGCTGCTCCCGGAGTCTCTGCAAATCGGAGGTCGCTCGCCATGCTAAGAGTATTGCCCCTATTGATCGGACTGGCAGCCCTGCTCCTCGTCACGGATCACTGGGAGATCATCTTCAAGGTGACCCGAGAGGCCGGGCAGTGGCTGTGGCCCTATCTCGCATCGTTCCTGGATTCGATCGGCGCCTACGCACCGTAGGCCGGTGCAGCGTGCCTTGACCAGGAACGAATCCTCGGTCCGCATCGCATTCCGCTGCCCCGGGTTCCCTCCGCGCATCCCGCGCTTGCCGCCCCCACCCGCATCTGGCAGCATCGCCCGGCGACCCCGTCCCGTCGACCAATGACTCATGGCACGCGAACCCATTCCCACGTGGTTCTTTGTTCTCCTCGTCGTCCGCCGCGGTGATCGCTTCCTCCTCGTCCAGGAGTCGAAGCCCGGCGAACCGTGGTACTTGCCGGCCGGGCGCGTGGAGCCGGGCGAGGACTTCATGGCCGCCGCCCGTCGCGAGTGCGTCGAGGAAGCAGGGATCCCGATCGAGATCGAGGGCGTGCTGCGATTGGAGCACACACCGCTTGCGGGCGGTGGCGCCCGGGTGCGCGTGATCCTCGTCGCGCGGCCGCGGGATGACTCAACCCCCAAGACGGAGGCCGACGGCGAATCGCTCGGTGCCGACTGGTTCACGCTCTCCGACATGCGACACATCGATCTGCGCGCCGATGAGGTTCTCCGCTACTGCGAGCACGTGGCCGGAGGAGGGCGCATCTACCCGTTGGAGGTGCTCGGAGACGAGCTGGCGCGTGGAGGCGGCAGAACCCGTACGGCTCCATGAGCGAGGACAGGAGCGGTCCGCATGACGATTCGAGCATCTGGCCCCGGTACTACGACGCGGTGTCGGGCCGCGAGCCCCGGGATCTGCTCCGCCGCCTCATCACTCTCCTCGATGAACGCGGCATCGCAGGCCGCGGCCGCCAGGCGATCGACCTCGGTTGCGGCGACGGCACCGACGCCATCGCGCTCCTCGGGCAGGGCTTCGATGTGCTCGCCGTCGACGGCCACGAGGAAGCGATCGCCCGCCTCCGCGCCCGGCTTCCCCTCGCGTCCGCGATCCGCCTCGAGACTCAGGTGGCGAGCTTCGAGACGATGGCCCTCAGGCCGGCGGACATCATTTTCGCCTCCCTGAGTTTGCCCTTCTGCCGGCCGGCCGCCTTTCCCTGGGTCTGGCTCAAGATCGCTGGGTTGCTGCGGCCGGGTGGCTGGTTTGCCGGGCATTTCTTCGGTGTTCGGGACTCGTGGGCGACACGCAGCGAAATGACCTTCCACACGGCGGGGCAGTTGCGCGCGCTCCTTGCTCCCTTCACGATCGAGTTCTTCTCCGAGGAGGAAAGGGATGGATCGACCGCCCTCGGCGAAGCCAAGCACTGGCATCTGTTCTCGGTGATCGCCGAGAAGCGCGTTGAGTCGCGCAAGGAATGACCATGGATGACACCGCACTCGACATGCAGGAATTCCGCGCGATCGGTCACCACCTGGTCGACCGGTTGGCGGATCTCCTCGAGCACGCGGCGGAGCGCCCGCTCTTCCCGGATGTGTCGCCGCGCGTCCTGGAAGAGGCGTTCGCGGAACCGCTCCCGCAAGGGCCCGAGCCACTGGCCGCGATCCTGGCCGAGCTCGAACGGAATCTCTTCCCCTACTCGACCCAGCTCTCCCATCCCGGCTACTTCGGGCTCATCACGCCCAGCCCGACCCCGGCGGGCATCCTGGCCGACTTCATCGCCTCGGCGCTCAACCAGAACATCGGCGCCTACTCGATCGGTCCGGCGGCGACCGCGCTCGAGCGGCGCACGGTCCAGTGGCTCACCGATCTCGTGGGCTATGACGAACGGGCGGGGGGCAACCTCACGAGCGGGGGCACCATGGCCAACTTCATCGGGCTCAAGCTGGCCCGCGACTGGGTATCCGGCGATCGCGCCCAGGAGGAAGGGGTGGGTGATCGCTATGCGGCCTATACCTCGGAGGAGCGTCACGTCGCGGTCGACAAGGCCGTGGATGCGATCGGCATCGGCCGCGCCGGGCTGCGCGTGCTTCCGACCGATGACCGCTTCGCCCTGAGCCTCGAGGCGCTCGAGGCGGCGATCGCCGCCGACAAGAGCCGCGGGGTGCGTCCGATGTGCATCGTGGCCATGGGCGGAAGCACCAATACCGGGGCGGTGGATGCGCTCGAGGAACTCCGCCGCATCGCCGACCGCGAGCGGATGTGGGTGCATGTGGATGCCGCCTATGGCGGCGGCATGCTCTTGTCGCAACAGCATCCCGGTGTGCTGGCCGGGCTCGCGCTCGCCGATTCGATCACGCTCGATCCACACAAGTGGTTCTATGCGCCGGTCGATGCCGGGGCGATCCTGGTCAAGGACGGCGCGCGATTGACCCGGTCCTTTGGCATGCAGCCCGCCTATCTCACCGACCGGCGCGATCCGGGCGGGGAGCGCTACAATTACTACGTGCATGGCTTCGAGCAGTCGCGCCGGTTTCGGAGCCTCAAGGTCTGGATGGGCTTCAAGCGCTACGGCGCGCGGCAGATCGGCCGCTGGATCGATGCCAACGTGGCGCAGGCCGAGCGACTGTGGGCGCTCGCCACCGCTCACCCCGACTTCGAGCCCGCGACGCGACCGGCCATGTCGGCGGTCTGCCTGCGCTACCGGCCTGCCGGATGGGAGGAGGAGCGTCTGGCGCCCCTCCATGCCGACGTCGTCCGCCGAATCGAGGCCGGAGGCCGCTTCTGGATCTCGAGCACCGTCCTCAAGGGCCGGACCTGGTTCCGCGTCAATCCGGTCAACTTCCGCACTCGGCTCGCGCACATGGACGAGCTCTTCGCGCTTCTCGTGCGCGAGTGTGAGCGCGGGCCTGGAGGGTAGTGATTCATGCCTGCTTATGTGATCGTCGACATCGACGTGCACGATCCCGTGACCTACGAGGAATACAAGCGGCTATCGGGTGCGTCTCTCGCCGCCCATGACGGTCGCTTCATCGTGCGCGGCGGCAAGGTGGAAACACTCGAGGGATCCTGGCGCCCGCGCCGGATGGTGGTGCTCGAATTCCCCAGTGTGGCGCAGGCCAAGGCCTGGTGGAGCTCGGCGGAATACGAGGAGGCGAAGAAGATCCGGCAGGCGAGCGCCGCGACCGAGATGATCGTGGTCGAGGGCGTGCCGGACTGACGGTCGCGGGGCGGCCGCCTTCACCATTGACCCCTCTGCGGCCCGCCCTCATCATGCTTCTCCTAGGGAGATTGCGATGGCCGAATTCACGATTCGCGTGGTCGAGTCCCAGCCGGTGATGAGTGTGCGCGCGCCGACGACGCTGGCCGAGCTGGGCACGGCGATTGCGGACCAGCTGAACGAGGTCGCCCAGTATCTCGATGAAGTGGGGGTCCGTGTCGTAGGGAAGCCGTTCACGCGTTATCACCACGTGACGGAAGAAGTCATCGATCTCGAGGCCGGCTTGCCGGTCGCAGAAACATTCCGGGGTTCGGGCCGCGTGACAGGTGGTCTCCTTCCCGGGGGCGAGGTGGCGGTCGCGACGCATGAAGGTCCCTACGAGGGCCTCGTGGCCACCTCCCTGGCGCTCGCGGGGTGGATCGAGGCTCAAGGCCGGCGCCCCGCCGGTCCGCAGTGGGAGATCTACGCCATCGATGCCGGTGACGATCCTGATCCTGGAAGTTGGCGAACGGACATCGTGAGGCCTCTGGCTTGAATCCGGCCGGGGTGAGGAGGTGGCATGCAGAAGGTCCTGCTCGGAGTTATCGGTGTCATCATCGCGGTGGTGTTGATCGGAGTGATCGTGCTCCTGGTCCTTGGCAGGAGGGATGACGCGGGGCGCAACACGGCAGCGATCCAGATCGACCGGCCTCCTGCCCAGGTATTCCCGTGGATCACCGAGCCCGATCGTCTGAAGCAGTGGATCGGCGGACTGGTCGAGTCGACCCCGCTCACCGATGACGGGCTCGAGGTCGGCGCCCGTTCCCGTGAAGTGATCGCCATGGGCAACGAGCGCTACGAGATGGAGACGACGATCGTCGATCTCGAGCCGCCGGTGCGTCTGGTCGTGGAGATCGATAGCAGCGGATTCAAGGCGGATGCGCGCTACGATCTGGTCGAGAGCGGAGGGGGGGACCTTCTTCTCCTACGCTTGTATCTCGCGCTACGAGCACCCCATGGCCAAGCTCATGGAGCCCTTGGTGACGCGCGCTGCCCAGAAGAAGATCGAGGGGGATCTGGCCAGACTCAAGGAGCTGGTCGAGTCGAGCCCCTGGGGTGGGTCGTAGCGAGAGCGGCTGGAACGGGCAAGGCCCCGAGTCCCCTCGGGGCCTTGTCGAATCCTCGGTCACGAATGCCCGCCTAGCTCATGAAGAGCATCTCCGGGTACTTGGGGAGAGCCCACAAGGTGTCCGCCACCATCTCCTCCAGCGTATCGCACGACTCCCGCACCATCTCCATCGCCGGCGCCACCTCGTAGGCGTAGCGGCGGGCGCGCTCGGTGGCCTCGAGTTCGGCGCAGCTGGCGACCATCTGTCCGAGGCCGTCGACGCGTTCGCGCAGCCGTCCGATCTCCTCGGAGCAGGCGTCGAGCAGCCCCATCTGGGCCCACGGAGCCTGGCCCTTGACCCGCGCCACCGCCTCGATCGAGTGAGCGAGCGGCGCCTGATGCTCCATCGCCGCCGGCAGCACCAGGGTGCGCGCCATGTCGACGAGCGTCGACACCTCGATCTCGATGTCCTTCAGATAGCGTTCGAGGCGCACGTGATAGCGGGCCCGTACCTCGTCCTCGCTGAAGACGCCGGTCGTGACGAACATCTCGATCGAGTCGGGCTTGATGAGCTCGGCGAGCGCCTCCGGCGTGCGCATCAGGTTGGGGAGCCCGCGCCGCGCGGCCTCCTCCACCCACTCCGCTGCGTAGTTGTTGCCTTCGAACCGGACGGCCTTGGTCTCGCTGATGACGCCGCGCACCACATCCATGACGGCCTGCGCGAACGGCACGCCCTTCTCGCGCAGGGCCCCGATGGCATCGCAGATGTGATGCAGCGATTCGGCGACCGCCGCGTTCAGGATCGTGATCGGGAAGGCGATCGAGGCGCTCGAGCCGACCGCGCGGAACTCGAACTTGTTGCCGGTGAAGGCGAACGGCGAGGTGCGGTTGCGATCGGTGTAGTCCTGCGCGACCTCGGGCAGCGTCGGCAGAGCCCGAGCTTGATCAGGCGCTCCTCTGCCGACACCTGCGGCTCTGCCGGTCGGTCTCGATCGCGTCGAGGATCCGGGTCAGCTGCTCGCCCAGGAAGACCGAGATGATCGCCGGCGGCGCCTCGTTGGCGCCCAGCCGGTGGTCGTTGCCGGAGTTCGCGATCGCCGCGCGCAGAAGCCCGGCCCGGTGGTGCACGCCGCGCACGGCCGCCATCAGGAAGACCAGGAACTGCAGGTTCTCGCGCGGGCTCTTGCCGGGCTCGAGGAGGTTCTTGCCGTCGGAGTCCATCATGCGACCAGTTGTTGTGCTTGCCGCTGCCGTTGATGCCCGGCGAACGGCTTCTCGTGCAGGAGAAGGGCGAAGTCGTGCCGGCGGGCGACCTGGCGCATGACCTCCATCACGATCTGGTTGTGGTCGGCGGCGATGTTCGCCTCCTCGAAGATCGGCGCGCACTCGAACTGGCTCGGAGCCACCTCGTTGTGGCGGGTCTTGACCGGGATGCCGAGCTTGTAGAGCTCGTACTCGGACTCCTGCATGAAGGCCTGCACGCGGCTCTTGATGCTGCCGAAGTAGTGGTCCTCGAGCTGCTGCCCCTTCGGGCGGCCGGGCGCCGAGCAGGGTGCGCCCGCACGTGATGAGGTCGGGGCGCAGGGCGTGTGAAGGCGCGGTCGATGAGGAAGTACTCCTGCTCGCGGACCGACCGTCGGCACCACGCGCACGGCGCTCGTGTTGCCGAAGAGCCTGAGCATGCGCAGCGCCGCCTCGTTGAGCGCGCGCATCGAGCGCAGGAGCGGCGTCTTCTTGTCGAGCGCCTCGCCGTGGTAGGAGATGAACACCGACGGGATGCACAGCGTGCGCCCGTTCGGCCCGTCCATGATGTAGATCGGGCTCGAGGGATCCCAGGCCGTGTAGCCGCGCGCCTCGAAGGTGGTGCGCATGCCGCCCGAGGGAAAGCTCGAAGCGTCCGGTTCGCTCTGGATGAGCTGCGAGCCGGAGAAGCGCTCGATCGGCAGGCCGTCCTCACCGAAGGTGAGGAAGCTGTCGTGCTTCTCCGCGGTGAGCCCGGTCATCGGCTGGAACCAGTGGCAGAAGTGCGTGGCTCCCATCTCCATGGCCCATTCCTTGACGGCATGGGCCACCACGTCGGCGATCGAGCGATCCAGCGCCTGACCCCGGCGGATCGTGTCCTGGAGCTTCTCGTAGACGTGCTTCGGCAGCTTCTCCTGCATGGAGCGCACACTGAAGGTGTTCTTGCCGAAGATGTCCGAGATCGGAGTCCGCGCATCACCATTGAGGTGATCGATGATCCGATCCTGACGCCCGAGAACCTCTTGAATCGCCCACAATCGGGGCGATGACGGGCAATGCATGAACCGTGTCCTCCGACGCGATGGGGTGAGACCAGGCAGGGATGCCCGGGGATCGGCTTCGAGTCCGCGGGCGGCGGCCGTGCGCGGATCCAGGGCTGAGACCAGCCCCGGAGTCCGTCTCACGGGACGCAAGGATCCGATTCTTTATCGGCCCTCGACGGCCGTCAATGCGGAAAAAGGACGCCGGGCCCGGTCGAGGGTGAGCGGGCCGCGATTCGCATCCACCCGTGAGATTGAACGTGCGGGGCGAGGTGGTCCCGCCCGGCCACCCCGCCCCGCGGGTGCCTGGATGGCGGCCCGGCACCCAGGCACCGTCATGGTTCGATCCTGAGCGTCACGACTTCTGAATCGACAGGCAACCCGCCCACCTGGGCGACGGCGATGTGAACCATCCCCGCTCCCGGCAGCGAGTAACCGTGCCGCCCACCGATCTTGATCGAGACGGTGAGCGAGGCACCGGAAGCGAGTGTCCGCGTCCGGCCGCCCGCGGCCGGCCTCCCCTCTCCGCCGCTCGAGCGTCCGGTCTCCGTCTCCTGCCATGAGCCGTCGATGATGCGGAGGCGGATCTGGCCCGAATCCAGCGTGAGCTTGGCGGGAATGGTGATGGGTGCGCCGGAGATGTTGGTGAGTGTGATCCTGAGCGTGATCGTCTCGCCCTTGGTCGCGTGGTCCCGATCGGCGGCGATCGTGGCGCGCAGGGTGGCGCTGGACGCACCCGGACCGCACAGCGCGGTAGATCCCGCGGCATGTGGTGCCCCCCATTCCGCTCGCGGCTCGTTTCCAGCCGCCGGGGGCGGTGCCGCCCCGCCCGGCTTGGGCGTGGTCGCAATCACTCCTCCACGGAAGCCAGAGCCGAGCGACGCCACCTGCGACTTCAGTCCACCCCAGGCGCCGCTCTTCCCGGCATGGCCCGGAGCCTCATCGCCCTCTCCGAAAACACCCTCGTAGCTCACGCCCTCCGGCATCTCGACGGGAACGACGACCGTGCGCGGTACGCCGCCGGCCACCTCGATCCGTTCCTCCACGGCCACGAAGGAGGTGTAGGGGCTCATCAGCCGATGGGCGAGCGCGATGCGAGTCACCTCCTCGCGCAGCTCGGGCCTCTCCCCGCCATATTGCTGCGCCATGAGCGCCTCGATGCGGGTCCGAGCCCACACCGAGCCCAGGGCCTCGCTCCGCGCGTCGGTGCGGGCCGGAAGATCGACGGTGAAGTTCCGCGCCCACGGCTTTCCCCCGAGCTTGCCGCGGAGGGTCACGACCGCCTGGCCCGGTGCCGTGTAGCGGCCGACCAGCATCACTGCCTGACCGGCGAAGAGGTCGGGAATACGCTCGGGATAGACATCGGCGAGGGCGAGTTCACCATCGCCGGTGAACTCGAGGTCGGTGAGCACCGGGTTCTTGACCCGGTCATAGAAGCGAGCCACGGCGCGGTGCGTGTCCTCGCCGAGGAGAACGTAGTCGACGCTGCCTCGCCCGATCTCGGCCATGCGATCGAGGAGGTAGCGGTTGACGGCGTTGCCGATGCCGAAGGCGAACAGCCGCGAGCCCCCGAGGCGCATCTCGATGGCGGCCAGGATCTCGGCCTCGTTGCCGATGTAGCCGTCGGTCATGAACGAGACGATGCGGAGCCGTTCCGGGTCCGGCGGGAAGTCGAGCGCGGCCTTGATGCCCTCGATCATCATGGTGCCGCCCCCCCCGTTCAGCTGATCGATGAAGCGCAGGCCCTCCTTGAGGTTGTCGGGGGTCGCAGGGAGCGGGCGGGGGCCGAGGCCGCTCGCGCTCTCGGAGAAGCGGATGATCTGGAAGGAATCGCGCGGGTCGAGGTTCTTGAGCGCGTGCCGCATCGCCTGCTTGACCTTGGCGATGGGTTCTCCGGACATCGAGCCCGAGCAGTCGACGACGAAGACCATCTCCTTGGGCATGATGTCGGCTGCGCCGGGCCGGGCGGGAGGCACGATCAGGGCGAGGAAGGTGCCGTCGCCGTCCTGGCGGTGGGTAAGGACGGCGATCTCCGGCTCCGCGCCGCTCAGCCGATAGCGGACGACGAGGTCCTTGTTGGGAATGGTGTCGGCCGGATGCAGGGTGATGACGGCGTGCTCCGGTCGCTTGCGCTCGATGTCGATGGCATGCGAGGGGCTCTCGAGCTCGCGAATGGGGAGCCCGGCCTCGATCGCGAGAGTGACCGCGATGTCGTGTCCCGAGCGCTCCTCGGGGCGCAGCACGGGCGGTGTGATCCGCGAGGCGTCGGGCACCTGATCGGTGTCGGGCGCCCAGCCGGGGCCGGAGACCGGCGCGATGAGTGGCATCGGGCGCTGCGCTGCGAGCGGCGGCCCCACGGGAGTTCCCGGGATGAAGCGCGGGCCCACAACCATCGGGAACACGAAGCGGTAGGCGCCCTCGTTCGGGACGAGCGTCTCCACATAGCGGATCGTGACCTCGATCTTGTTCCCCGGCAGGATATTGGCGACCGACTGCGTGAAGATGTTGGGCCGCTCCTGGTCGAGGAGGCTGGCGACATGACCGCGGGTCCTGGCTTCCTCGTACATCCGGCGCGCCTCCTCCCGGCGCTCGATGCGACCGTGGATGGTGCGCGTGCCGACCTTCATCTCCATGTCGTCGACGGCGGCGCGATCGGGCAGGGGAAAGATGTAGATCGCCTCGATCTTGTCGGGGTATGGGTTGTCGTAGATCTGCGTCACGCGGACCCGGGCCACGATACCGTCGATGCGGGCGTCGACCGCCGTATGGGCGAGAGGGAACCTCTGCCCGGCGCGGTCCCCGGTGCGGACGCAGAGCTCGCCCTGGCCGGGGTCGGAGGGATTCGCCGTGGTCGTGGTGGCCGCGGCCGGGATTGCCGACGCGGCCAGGAGGACGAGAAGGATCCGGGTCGCGGTCCGGGCGGGCCGCTGCCGGTGATGGTGAGTGATCATGGCTCCACCTCGCTTGCGGAGAAGGTTGGGAATCTCCGAATCCGATCGTTCACCCTTCCCTTACGCGGTGGGCCGGCGCGTATTCCAGCTCCGGCTGGCCGGAAGCTGGCTGTGCGTAGTCGATTGTGTGACAACGATATAGAGCCCAACGCCCGACCCCGGCACGCCGCCGCAGCGAGATGCTAAGCTAGAGCTCTTCCTTGAACCCGAGGTCTTGCCCTTGCACCCACTGCGATCCCTGATCATTCCGCTCCTGGTCGCCAGCCTCTCGCTCGCGGTGACAACCGGGGCTGCCCCGCCCCCCGAACCCGGGCCGGCGCTCGACGCCCCGCCCGGCGGCTTCTTCCGTCTCGCCTACTGCGGCAGCGGGCGGCGCGGGGATCCCGAGAGCCAGCTCAATGCCTTCGACTGGAGCGAGGCCGCGCGCGCGTTCGACCTCACGATCGTGCAGAGCACGGGCGGGGACTACCGGGACTTCGTGCAGAGCCTGGTTCGCCGGAACCCCGCGCACCGGGTGGTCTTCTATGTGCATGCCCACGGGCTCTATGCCTCGGATGACCGCGCCGGTCTCCTCAACCTCAGCGAGTCGAACTACGTGCACGCCACCGATCCCGCCTCGTTGCGCGTCATCCCGACAGCCGAGGGGCTCCTCGTCGACTGGGAGCGCGACGAGCGGCAGTTCTACGACGAGTACGATCTGATCAGCGAGCTCCGCGAGTTCGGCGTCTTCGGCTATGTCGTGTACCGGGCGGTCGGCGATGGTGAATTCACGCGGGTCTGGCCCGAGCCGATCGCGGAGGACGACAGCACCGCCACGCTGCCGCCGGTCGCGATCACGCAGTATCTCGATCGCGATGTCGAGGGCGGGCAGCGCTATCGATATGTGGTGCAGACCGTGGGGCCCGTCTACCAGGAGTACCCGTTTTCCTGGCCGGTTGCGGCGGTGGCCGGATCGCCGCAACCAGTCCCCTTCGTTCACGAGCATCAGTCCGTGATCGAAGCCACTCCGGGCGCGAGCATGTATACGGGTCGTTTCCGCATCCGCGTGGAGACGCCGGAGACCAGGGCCAGGCTCCTGATCGACCGCAATGCCGATGGCGATTTCACCGACGCCGGCGAGCAAGTCGCCATGGATCCGGCACCCGAGGACTTTGTCGAGGCCGTCGTCCAACTCGACCCGCGGGCCCGGACCGATCGGGATTCGAACGCCGTTCTCGGCTTCGCCTACCGGCTCGAGTTCGAGGCCGGCGGTGCGCGGTTGGTCCTGCCCGAACAGGGCGCCTACACGACGAGCATCAACAACCGCGTGCGCTCCTCGACCTATGGCTTCTACGTCATGCGCATGGGGACTCAGACCTGGATCGATCATCTCCTCAGGGCGCTCGACCTGGGGGCGCGGCGCGACGGTCTCGTGAGTGGAGTCTTCCTCGACGAGCTGGTGTTCAATCCGGCGATCGGAGTGGATGCCGTTCCGATCGACTGGTCGGGCGATGACGTCATGCAGGGAGCGACCGCGATCGTCCGGGCCATCCGTCGCGAGCGATCGGAGCTCGCGATCTACATGAACGGGCTGCAGAGCCTCGTGTTCGACGCCTCGATCGAGCTCACCCCGCAGTCGGTCGCCGCCATGGATAGCCTGGCAGCGGCCGGCATATCCGGAGGCATGATCGAGGGCTTCGCCGCCGCGCCGTGGCATGCCGCGCCCGGTGGATTGCCGTGGGTGGCGACGCCTCGCGACTGGCAGGCGCAGCAGGTGATCGCGGAGACGGCACACGAGAAGGGGCTCGGGCTCCTCCTCCTGGCGCGCGCCCCATCGCGAGAGGACGCCCGGGTCCGGCTCTTCGCCTTCGCCTCGCATCTTCTTGTTCGCGGTCCGGGAGTCGAGTTCGGCTTCATGGTGGACCGCTGCCTGGCCTCCCCGCTCGCCGAGTGGGGAGTCGATCTCGGCGCGCCGCTCGAGCCGGCAAGGGCGAGCGGGGATCTCGCGCACGGACGTCGTTTCGAGCGCGGCGAGGTCTGGGTGAACCCACACCCGGGCGACTCCGCCCGTGTCCGGGTCGGTGATGCGCGGCAACGTCTGGTCTTGACGGCCAGCGAGGAAGGACCCGGGAGCGTTACCTGGGAGCCGGTATCGGGCTCGATCACGCTCGAGCCCCAATCGGCGGCCATCCTGATGCGCGCCGATGCCGTCACCGAACCCGGATCGCAAACGCAGGGAGCTCAACCATGAAGGTGGCATCCGACTCGGTGATCGAGCTCGACTTCGCCGCGCACCTCCTCCCCGAGGACGAGGAAGTGGCCAGCACCCGCGAGCGTGGCGCTCTCCTCATTTGCCTGGGGCGGTTCGAGCTCGCTCCGGGAGTCGAGCGCGCCCTGTTAGGCATGAGTGCTGGCGAGGAGAAGACGGTGGAGATCGGGCCCGAGGAGGGGTATGGACCGATCCGGCCCGAGAACATCCACCGCCGCCGGCGCAGCGACTTTCCGCCCGATGTCGTGCTCGAGCCGGGCATGCGCTTCGCGGCGCGCCTCAAGGACTCGGAGGGGAGGGTTGAGTTCGGCGTACGCGAGGTGAGCGGGGACGATGTGGTGATCGATTTCAATCATCCGTTCGCTGGCCGGCGGTTGAGGTATTCGTTGCTGGTGCGTAGCGTGCGCCAGCCAACGGCCGAGGAACGAGAAGAGACGCGACAGATCGCGGCGAGGAGGACGGCAGCGGTGCAGGAAGCTGAAAAGGAATCGAAGACGCCGCCCGCGGCGCCCGCGCCGCCAGCCCCGGCGGCGGCCCCGGCGGCGGCCCCGGCGGCGGAGGTCTCGGTCGAGGATGTGATGCGCCTCGGGCTCCGCGTGGCCAGGATCCGCGAGGCATCCCGGGTGGAGGGAGCGGATCGCCTCCTGCGCCTGAGTGTCGATATCGGAACGGAGACGCGGACCATTGTCGCCGGCATCGCCGCCAAGTACGCTCCCGAGAGTCTTGTCGGTCGCTCGATCATCCTCGTGGCCAACCTGAAGCCAGCCCGGATCCGCGGCGTCGAGTCGCGGGGCATGCTCTTGGCCGCGGTCGGCGAGGACGGCCTCCCGATCATCGCCACCTTCGACGAGGCGGTCCCGGCCGGGGCGCCGGTCCGCTGAGCCCGATCCTGGGGAGATCACCTTGGACCACTCGCCCGGTTTTCTTGCGCTGGTCAATGCGGCGCGGCGCGGCGTCCGCGAGACGGATGTCCCTTCCATCAAGAAGCAACTTGATGATGGTCATCGCTTCATTCTCATCGACATCCGGGAAGAGAGCGAATGGAGCAGCGGCCACCTTCCAGGGGCGATTCATCTCGGGAAGGGCATCATCGAGCGTGACATCGAACGGCTCATCCCCGACAAGGAAGCGTCCATCGTGCTCTACTGCGGCGGCGGGTTCCGTTCCGTGCTGACTGCCGAGAGCTTGCAGAAGATGGGCTACGCCCATGTCCTCTCCATGGATGGTGGGTGGCGGGAATGGGTCGAGAGGGGCTACCCGACGGCGAACGACCAGTCGGGGTCTCACCCCGGGTAGCGTTGGCAAGATCGACATGGTTGGTTATCATCCCATCGATGCGTGCCGTCAAGTCGATGCATCGACTGGCGAGGAACTCAATACCCATACCAGAGCATTGAGGAGATGTCATGGCACTCAAGGAGAAGTATCAAGACGTGTTGACCCTCGGTGAGCAGCTCCAGGTGAAGGCTGGTGACTGGAAGGAAGAGGGTGGCAAGCTCAAGATGAAGGGGACGACCACCCACCAGCTGCAGAAGGACCTGATCTGGGACCAGATCAAGAAGCACGCGGGCTGGGAGCAGGAGATCGAGGCCGACATCAAGATCGAGTCGAGCGATATCTACGGCGTGTGGGAGGTCAAGCCCGGTGATTCGCTGTCGAAGATCGCGAAGGTCGTCTACGATGACGGCGCGAAGTACATGAAGATCTTCGAGGCCAACCGGAACATCCTCAAGGATCCCAACCTCATTCAACCGGGCCAGAAGCTGACGATCCCGAACCCCTAGGCGGCTCGGGTCCGGGACCTTCCCCCGCGACGACCTCGAGCTGTCCGACCGACTCGAAGAGCAAGACCGGGCCCGGACCCCGGCGATCGGCCGGAGTCCGGGCCTTGCCGTCTCCCAGGTCAAGGCGGCATGCGCCGCGACGGGTGCTACAATGAACGGGTCAGTCCCGGTTCGCCAGCTGGCTTCGCCCCGGGAGGGCACCTCCATGCGACCCCTGCCTTGGTCTGCCATGCCCCCGTTCCTTGTCCTCTTCGTCTCTCTCCTCGCTGTAGCTTCCGCTCCCGCCAACACCATCCATGTACCCGGCGACGCGCCGACGATCCAGGCCGGAATCGATCTCGCCGTGACGGGGGACGTCGTGCTCGTGGCCCCCGGGACCTACACGGGTACCGGCAACAAGAACCTGGATTTCCGCGGCAGGGATATCGAGGTCCGCTCGGACGGCGGCGCCGATGTCACCATCATCGACTGCGAGGGATCGGGCCGCGGCTTCTTCCTTCTTGCGCCGCTGACGCCGGCGGCCGCGGTCGACGGCTTCACGATCCGCCATGGGGATATCGGCTCGGCGGAGGGTGGCGGAGGGATGATCCTCCTCGGCGCTTCGCCGACGATTTCGAACTGCGTGTTCCTCCTCAACACCGCGCTCGGCGATTTCGGCAACGGGGGTGGCGGCGGCGTCGCCTGCTATAACGCCGCTCCTGCCTTCATCGGTTGCGCCTTCCGCCAGAATGCCGTGGTCGGTGTCGGTGCTCCGGGCGGTGGGCTGGCCGCGCATGAGTCTGTCGTCACGCTGACCGACTGCGCCTTCGAGGACAATTCGGCGGCCGGCCACGGGGCGATCGGGGGCGCGGTGTCCATCGACTTCAATGTTGAAGATCGGGGCTCCACGCACCCCATGCTATCGATGATTCAAGATTGCCGGTTCAGAGGAAACGGCGCGTATGACGCCGGGGGTCTCTTCGCCATCGACGCGAGCATTGCCCACTGCGAATTCTCGGCGAACCAGGCCGTCAACAGCGGTGGCGGAGGCTCTCTCATCCTCTCGACGGTGAACGCATGCACGTTCACGGACAATCGTGCCGGCAACGCGGGTGGCGGGTTGCAGGTCTCCGGTTGTGAGGTCTCGCGTTCCACCTTCACCGGCAACCAGGCATTGCAGGGCGGAGGATTCTGGACATCGCTCGATCCGTCGCCACTGACCTATTGCGTCTTCACCGGGAATCAGGCCGAGATCGGAGGCGCCTACTTCGGCCGTTTCCCGGGTCCGATCCAGAACTGCACCTTCACCGGCGACACGGCCCCTGATGGCAGCGAGATCCACGTCCGGGCCCCGGCCGGCTACTCCTGGACCATCGACAACTCGATCGTGGCCTTCGGGAGGGGTGGCGCCGGAGTCACCTGCCTCGGCATCACGCAGCTGGTTGCGAGCTGCTGCGACATCTTCGGCAACGAAGGGGGAGACTGGGTGGGCTGTCTCGCGGGGCAGCTCGGCCAGGACGGCAACATCGCGGAGGATCCTCTCTTCTGCGACCGTCAGGCTGCGGATTTCTCCCTCTGTGCCGATTCCCCCTGCGCTCCCGGGCAGAGCGGGGCCTGCGGCCTGGTGGGGGCGCTGCCGGAGGGGTGCGCGGCCTGTGGCGCCACGGCGGTCGAGCCCACCACCTGGGGGCGGATCAAGGCCGGCGCGGGCCGCTGACCGGCGCCGGCGCGATCTAGTCCCGCAGGAAGGCCGTTCCGTCGAGGAGCGACCTGCCGGCCAGGGCGACCACGAGACCGTAGACGGCAATCCCTCCCACCACGAGCAGTGCCGGTACGGCCGACACGGCATACCAGGCCGAGAGATCGGTCGTGATCGGCGCCGTCTCCAGAACCACCATGACGTAGAAGTTGACGGCCAGCGCCAAGAGGCCGTAGCGCATCATCATCCAGATCCACACGGCGGTCATGAGGATCATCAGCGGCCACTCGAGTTCGGGGTGCGGCTCCCGCAATGTGAATAGAACGCTGAGCATGACGAAGAAGACGGCGATCGAGAGCCGGTAATTGCGGAAGATCACCTGCAGGAGCAACGGCATGATGAGGAAGAACAGGCCGTTGAAAAGGGCGAGGCGGGTGAGCTCGAAGAGCTGACCGATGTGCTGCAGGAGGTTGAACGACGTTCCCGGGATCGCGGCCGGAGTGTCCGGAGGGTGCCCGAACCAGACCGGAAGGACAGGGGCCAGCCGCGACAGGAGGACGATGACGACACCGGCGACGACACCGACGAGCACATTGCGACCGACCAGGGGATCCCGCAGCCGGCCGGCGCAGAGGCGGCTCCAGCCGATCAGCCGGTGGGGGAAGTGGCGTCGCATGTAGGGTTCGAGAGCGATGTACATGAGCCACAACGCGCCGGCCATGAAGATGGCCGGCCCCAACGCCTTCATGAAGAGCTCGAGCTCCTCGTCGGCCGCGGAGACATGACTGGCGCCGAAGATCCAGCTCAGGATGCTGGTGGCCATGATGACGGCGAAGATGTTGAAGGCCCCCTTGCGATCGACGCGCCCGAGACGAAGGTTGCGTACCGCGAGGACAATGGCCCCTCCCAGCATGCCCAGGATCATGGCGATCTCGACCCCGCGAATGCGGCGCAGGCGGTTGTCGATGGTCGGTGGCGGCTCGCGCCAGGAGCGGCGCCACGGCCCGGAGACGAGGAAGTGCACCGGCTTGCCGCCGAAGGAAGCGGCCTCGATGCGGAGATTCCCGCCGAAGGCGGCCGAATCATTGACGGTCCAGGCCATCAGGGTGTCGGCGTAGACATCCGGCGTCCAGATCGGCGTGACCGGTGCGAGTCGCGTGGTGTCGATACCCGCCGCCGCGAACAGCGCGCCCAGGTCCGCGCGCAGCGCGGGGCGCGTGGAATCGGCCTCGATCAAGGTCGGCGGCACTTCGCCGAAGGTCGTGAGCCTGCCGCTTGGATCGAGAACGACGGTGGTCATCCCGGGCACGAGGTGGGGAGGATCGAGCGGCGTGACGGCCTCGGCGAGGCCGACCGTGGCCAGGCTCTGCGGGCTCGTCCGGTACCAGAAGCGGATGGGAGCCGGGCGGTGCGCTGCGAGCCGGTCCCAGCGGTCGGCGGATTCGTCGTGTTCACGGATGTATCGGAGCAGGTCGGAATCGGCCAGGAAACCCTGAGCTTGGCCCGCCGGTCGTTCGCTGTGCCCGAGCGCGCGCAGAATGTCCGTGGCGCGATCGGCAAGCACCTGAGGCGGCTTTTCCAGCGGGACCCGCTCATGGAGCCGGGTGCGGACATTGAGATGCGCGATGGCGAGGAGCCCGGCTGCGATCACGGCGATCGAGAGCCAGGCGATGAGTGGACGTATCGCGCCCACCTCGCCGGAGGCGGCCACGAGCTCCGGCGAAGGAGTCTCCCCGGCAGCCAGCGCCGCCGCCAGCGGGTCGCCGCCAGGCAGTGCGGCGGAGACGGCGAACGCCGATCCCGGGCGGTTCTCCGGGTCCTTTTCGAGGCAACGCAGGATGATGCGCTCGGTCGCCGGATCGAGATCGGTGATGATCGTGGAGGGCGATTTCGGAGTCGAATTCCGGATGAGCTGCGTCAGCTCGGCCAGCGTTTCCGCCCGGTACGTCTGTTTTCCGGTGAACATCTCGTACAGCACGAGACCGAGCGCGTAGATGTCGGTGCGCACCGTGGCCGATTCGCCCGCGAGCTGTTCGGGGGCCATGTAAGCCGGGGTGCCGCCACTCGAGTCGCTGGTCGCGAGGTCGGCCGCGAGCGCCGCCAGGCCGAAGTCGGTGATACGTACCTTGCCGCGCCCATCGATCATCACGTTTGCTGGCTTCAGATCGCGATGGAGGATGCCGCGCTCGTGCGCGGCGGCGAGCCCGGCGCAGAGCTGCCGCGCGATGTCGATGGCCTTGTCATGCGGGAGGCGGCCGATACGGCGGAGCAGGGAAGCGAGATCCTCGCCGTCGATGTACTCCATCGAGAGGAAGCGGATCCCGTCGGTGGTGCCGATGTCGTAGACCCGGCACACGTTCGGGTGCGAGACCTGCCGCGCGATGCGTACCTCCTGCACGAAGCCGGACAGACGCTGTTCGTCATCCGCGAGCCGGGCGGGCAGGAACTTGAGGGCGACCGACTGCCCGAGGACGAGATCGTCGGCGCGATACACCTCGCCCATGCCGCCCCGGCCGAGGAGGCCGACGATGCGGTAGCGCTCGGCGAGCATGGTGCCGGGAGGAAGGGATTGCGGGTCGAAGTGCTCGTCTGGCGTGTGCGGGGGGGTCGAGCGGGGGCGCGCCCCAGGCGCTGGCGGGGACGCCGGCCGGCGCGGGGGGGAGGTCTCAGGGAAGCGAGTGGGGCGCGTGGCCAGAGAATCCCCGGACGCACTCGAGTCAGCGCTAAGCGCCTGCCCGCACTCAGGGCAAAACCGGCCCTGGGCTGGAACGGCGCTCGCACAGGTTGGGCAGCGGTCCATCGGGACCCCTTTCAGGCTCTGGGGTGGAGCCGATCATGGACGAGCCCTGGACCCCTGACAAGGCCGGGACCACCCTCGCCAGCCCACCCCGCCGGGGCGCCCGGGAAGCCCGCCGTCCGTTCCTCCGAAGGTCTCCCTCCGGGCCCTCTCCCGGGAGGTCGGGCGTCTGCCCTAATTCCAAGTCAAAATAGCTACTTGCGGCATTTTCAAGGGTCCTCTAGAATGCCTTTCCGACCCCATTCAGCGAGGGTTCAAACCGCGGCGGTGGCGCCCACGGGAGGGTGCCATCCGGCGCGGCAGCCGGGCCTCTGGTCCGGTCGTGGGCCGCCCGGTTCTGCCCCGGACCGGAGTGCGGCAGCGAGGCCGCGACCCCAAGGAGCAAACGTTCATGGCCACACCCGGAGAGCGCATCGTCCCGATCTACATCGAGGACGAGATGCGCAACTCGTACATCGATTACTCGATGAGCGTCATCGTGTCGCGGGCGCTCCCCGATGTACGGGACGGCTTGAAGCCGGTGCATCGCCGTGTTCTCGTCGGTATGCGCGATCTGAATCTGATGCATGACCGGCCACACCGCAAGTCGGCCAAGGTCACCGGCGACGTGCACGGGAATTACCATCCGCACGGGCCGGCCGCCATCTACGACACCATGGTGCGAATGGCGCAGGATTTCTCGATGCGCTATCCGCTCATCGATGGCCAGGGGAACTTCGGTTCGATCGATGGTGATTCGGCCGCGGCGGAGCGCTACACGGAAGTCCGCCTGACCCGCTTCGCCGAGGAACTCCTCGTCGATCTCGACAAGGAGACGGTCAACTTCGAGCCCAACTACGATGGGACGCGCGAGATCCCGGTGGTGCTGCCGGCGCTGGCCCCCAACCTGCTCGTCAACGGCTCATCGGGCATCGCTGTCGGCATGGCCACCAACATCCCGCCGCACAACCTGGGCGAGATCGTGGATGCGGTGGCCGCGCTCATCGACGACCCCGATCTCCCGGACGAGATGCTGCTCGACATGGTGAAGGGGCCCGACTTTCCCACCGGTGGCGTGATCTACGGCTACCAGGGCATTCGCGACTGCCATCTCACCGGGCGCGGCCTCATCATCGTGCGCGCCAAGGCGCGCTTCGAAACGCTCCGCGGCGGGCGCGAGGCGATCATCGTCGACGAGATTCCCTATCAGGTCAACAAGACCAACATGCTCGAGAAGATCGCCAGCCTGGTCAAGGATGGCCGTATTCAGGGCATCTCGGATCTACGCGACGAGTCCGATCGCGACGGGATGCGCGTCGTCATCGAGCTCAAGAAGGACGCCGACGCCCAGGTCGTCTTGAACCAGCTCTACAAGCACAGCCAGATGCAGTCGACCTTCGGGGCCAACATGCTGGCGCTGGTCGGCAATCGGCCCAAGGTGCTCTCGCTGCGCGAGATGATCCTGCACTTCATCGAACACCGGCGCGAGGTGGTGATCCGTCGCACCCGCTACGATCTCGATCAGGCGGAGAAGCGGGCGCACATCCTCGAGGGTCTGCGCATCTGTGTTGACAACATCGATGAGATCGTTCAGCTGATCCGGGCCGCCGCCGATGTGCCGACCGCCAAGAGCCAGCTCATGACGCGCTTCGAGCTCACCGAGATCCAGGCCCAGGCCATCCTCGACATGCGGCTGCAGCGCTTGACCGGTCTCGAGCGGGAGAAGATCGAGAAGGAGTACCGCGAGCTCCTGGAGGAGATCGACCGCCTCAATGCCATCCTCGACAGTCCGGCCAAGGTGATGCAGATCATCAAGGACGAAACGCTCGAGCTGAAGACCAAGTACGGCGATCCGCGCCGCACCGAGATTGTCGCCACCACCCTCGACGATTTCGATATCGAGGATCTGATCGCCGACGAGGACATGGTTCTCACCATCACCCACATGGGCTACGCCAAGCGGCTGCCGGTCACGACCTACCGCAGCCAGCGGCGCGGGGGGCGCGGCGTGCGCGGCGCCACGGCGAAGGAAGAGGACTGGATCGAGCACCTGTTCATCGCCTCGACCCACGCCAATCTCCTCATCTTCACCACCCCCGGGCGCTGCTACCGGCTCAAGGTGCACGAGATCCCGCAGGCGAGCCGCACCGCCAAGGGGAAGGCGCTGGTCAACCTGCTCATGCTCAAGTCGGCCGAGCGGGTGACCGCCGTGGTTCCGGTGCGTGAGTTCGATGAGGCCCATTTCCTCGTCCTCGCCACCCGCCGGGGCGTGATCAAGAAGACCATTGTCAACGCCTACGCCAATGTCCGTCGTTCGGGTATCTATGCCATCAACCTCGATGAGGGCGACTCGCTGATCGATGCCGTGCTCACCGACGGCAACCAGGAGATCATCCTCGCCAAGCGCGAGGGTCGGGCCATCCGCTTCCCCGAGCGCATGGTGCGGCCCATGGGACGCACCGCGCGCGGCGTGCGGGGCGTCAAACTCGACAGCCCCCAGGATGAGGTGGTGGCGATGGTCACTGGCGGGACCGACGAGAACCTGCTCGTCGTCACCAGGAACGGTTACGGCAAGCGCAGTCCGCTGGCCGATTACCGCGTGACCGGACGCGGCGGCAAGGGCGTCATCACGGTCAAGACCAGCGAGCGCAATGGCCCCGTGGTGGCGCTCAAGAAGGTCGTGGATGACGACGAGCTCATGATCATGACCAAGAGCGGCGTCATCATTCGCCTGCCGATCAAGGGCGTGTCGCTGCAGGGTCGCAACACGCAGGGCGTTCGCCTCATCAACGTCGATGCCGGGGATGAGGTGATCGATGTGGCGCGCATGGCCAAGGAGGATGAGGACAACGGACGGGGCGAGGGGGGCAACGGGAAGGGCCCTGAGGCCCCGGTGTTGCCGGGGGCCCTGGTCGATGACATCGGCGGCGTGGCGAGTCTGGCCGACATCGAAGAGGACCTGGCCGAGGAAGAGGGCGTTGATCTGGAGGACGTCGGGGAAGAGGATCTCCTCGACGCAGGGGACGACGACGAAGGGGACGAGGAGGACGACGTCTAGCGATCCGGTCGGATCGCTCCGGGACGACGCCAGCGGAGCATGCGCGCCGATATTCCAATCTCCACGGTTCGCCGTCTGTCGACATACTACCGGGTCTTGCGCCAGCTCCTGAGCGAGGGCGCGGAGATCGCTTCGTCGCAGCTCCTCGCCGAGCTCTCGGGAGTGTCGGCCGCCCAGCTCCGCAAGGACCTCTCCTACTTCGGCAACTTCGGGAAGCGCGGGCTCGGCTATGATCTTCCGCTCCTGACCCGCGAGCTCCGCTCCATCCTGGGCCTCGACCGGCGCTGGCGCGTCGGGCTCGTCGGTGCCGGCAACATCGGGTCTGCGCTCTTCGCCTACGAGCCCTTCCGCGAGCAGGGGTTCGACATCGTCGCCCTCTTCGACAGCGATCAGAGGAAGATCGGTTCCCGGTGGAACGGTGTCCGCATCACGGCGATCAAGGACTTCGCAGCCGAGGCGGCCGAGAATCCCATGGACATCGTCGTGGTCGCCGTGCCGCCGGCCGCGGCCCAGGCGGTTTGCGATCGGGTGGTGGCGGCCGGGGTCAAGGCGATCCTCAACTTCGCCGCGCGGCGGATCAGCGTGCCGCCGGGAGTCGTGCTCCGGAACGTGGACATGGCGCTCGAGCTCGAGGCGCTATCGTTCTCGCTCAATCTCCTCCGCGGCTCCTGATCGCCAGCCTCCTCACTGTACGCTTAATATATTGCGATTAAATAGGTTAGACTGGATGTGTCGGCTCCGGGAGGCGGTGCCTCTTAACATATTTGTCACAATATTTTTCTGAACACATTCCTCTCGGGAGCTGTCTCAAGGGTTGATAGCAAGCAACCGGCCCGGGCCGGCGATTCGCGCCCGCACCCTTGATACGCAAAGGAGATGATCATTATGCGGACCCTTCTTGCGACCTCCCTGCAGGCGGCGCTCATCCTGGCGCTCGCGACCACTGCCCAGGCCACGACGGCTCGACTCCAGGTTCTGCACAACGCGGCCGATCCGGCCGCCGAGGTCGTCGACATCTATGTGAACGACGGTCTCTTCATCGATGACTTTGCATTCCGGGATGCCACTCCGTTCGTGGATGTGCCCGCAGGTGTCGAGCTGATGGTCGGTGTCGCGCCTGGCACCAGCACTGGCCCCGGCGACATCATCGCCAGCTTCCCGGTCACCCTGGAGGCCGGGCGCCGCTACGTCGCCGTTGCCAACGGAGTGCTCGATCCCGCCGGGTTCGCAGCCAACCCGGAGGGCGCCGCGATCGCGTTCACCCTCTTCGCCCGTGACGGTCTCCGCGAGCGGGCTCGTTTCCCCTGGTTCGTGGACCTCATGGCCTTTCATGGGGTGACGGACGCGCCGACCGTCGATGTCGTGGCCCGTCTCGATTGGAACAAGCAGGGCGGCAGCAAAGACGCCGATCTGAGCGCTTCGGAGCTCGCAGCCATCCGCTCGAAGCTCGAGTCGGCGGGCGAGATCGAGGACGAGATCGTCGGAATGCCCGGGGATCCCGGCGCGAGCTCGTTCAAGGACTCGCGTTTCACCCTCATCAACGATCTGGCCTACGGCGAGTTCTCCGGCTATCGCACGTCCCTCGCCCTGCCACTGATCCTCGATGTGACCCTGGGCAGCGATCAGAGCGTTGTCGTCGCCTCCTACGAGGTGGATCTGCGTCCGCTGCGGGGTGGGTCCGCTCTGGTCTTCGCCTCGGGCTTCCTCAACCCTGGTGCCAACCAGAACGGCCCGGCCTTCGGTCTCTTCGCCGCCCTGCCCGATGGCACAGTGCTCGCTCTCGAGCCGCTCGGCGGTGGTGATGTGGCCCGCCTCCAGGTCGTGCACAACGCCGCCGATCCAGCCGCGGAGGTGGTCGATGTCTACGTGAACGATGGTCTCTTCATCGATGACTTCGCCTTCCGGGATGCCACTCCGTTCGTCGACGTGCCGGCAGGGGTCCAGCTCACGATCGGTGTGGCGCCCGGCAGCAGCACCGGACCGGGCGACATCATCGCCAGCTTCCCGGTCACGCTCGATGCGGGCAAGACCTACGTGGCGATGGCCAACGGCGTGCTCGCTCCCGGTTCCTTCGCCGCCAACCCGGATGGCCGTCCGATCGGATTCAGTATCTACCCGCGTGACGGTGTGCGCGAGGCCGCGAGCTGGAGCTCCGTGGTCGACCTGGTCACCTTTCACGGCGCCACCGATGCCCCGGCGGTCGATATCTGGGCGCGGATCGGCTTCATCAAGTTGCCGCTGTTCCGCGATCTGGCCTACACCGACTTCTCCTCGTACCGGTCGGTTCTGCCGACCCGCTACCGGATCGAGGTCCGCCCAGCGGGCACGAGCACGGTGGTCGCTGCGTTCGATGCGGATCTGCGCGGGCTCGGTGGCGGAGCGGCCGTGGTCTTCGCCTCGGGTTTCCTGAACCCGGGCGCCAACCAGAACGGGCCCGCCTTCGGCCTCTTCGCTGCCCTGCCCGACGGCAATGTGGTCGAGCTGCCGGCCGCCGACGGCAGGTCGGTGCCCTCGATCGAGGATGCGAACATGCTGGCCGGAGCGGGCTTCGTCGCAGCTCCGGGCACGGTATCCCTGGCTCAGAATTCGCCGAATCCGTTCAACCCGTCGACCGCGATCACCTTCTCGCTTCCAACCGAGATGGAGGTGCGGCTCTCGGTCTATGACGTGAGCGGACGCGAGGTCAGCCGTCTCGTTGAGGAGCGCATGGCGGCGGGCGGGCATAGCGTCGACTTCGACGGGTCGCGTCTCTCCTCGGGGACTTACTACTACAAGCTATCCGCGGGCGAGTTCACCGAGATCCGGAAGATGACCCTGATCAAGTAGGTCGCGACCACGAGATCAGAGTCTGCGGCGAGGGCCGCTCATCATGGGCGGCCCTCGCTTTCTGCCTTCGCTGCTGCGCGCGCGGCCCCTTGCTCCTAGAAGTACCCCACCATCAACCGTTCCACCCATTCTGGAACGAAGGCATCCGGGGCGCGGTCGAACTGCGGGAAGTAGGGTTTCACATCGAGGACGGCGGTGCCGTCGATGGCATCGAGGCCGCGCACGGTGAGGACGCCTCCGGCGACCGCCATCACCTCGACCACCGTGATCCCGATCGGATTGGGGCGCTGCTTCCCGCGCTGAGCGAAGATGCCGATCTCGGGCATGTCGGCCCGGCCGCGCGGCCGGCGCACGAGATCCCGCTCGCGAACGAACTCGTGCTCCATCAGGAACACGATGACGGCGTGCGAGAAGGTCTCGAGACCGCCGAGGCCGGCGGCGAACGCCGGATCCAGATGGATCGCGGACATCACCGTTCCCCAGTTCTCGTCGCTGTCGGTGCCGGTCACGGATGAGCGCACGCTGCCGATCGGTTCGAGGCCGAAGGTCACGATGCCTCTCCTCCCGGCCAGCGTGGATCGATGAAGCGCTGGATCTCCACGAGATATCCGTTGGGGTCGCGAAAGAAGCAATGGTAGATGCCATAGCGCTCGTTGAGCGCCGGGGTCTTCTCGCAGGCAACGCCCGCCTGCTGGAGCCTTTCGTACCAGCCGTCCACGTCCGCGGTGACGAGGGTCAAGATGATGCCCTCGGGTCTTGCCGCCTCCTCGCGGGCGCAGAAGCCGACGTAGGCATCCCCCGCCACGGCGTAGATCCGGCAGGTACCCTGGTCGAGCGCGAGCTCGAGGCCGAGGACCTGCTCGTAGAAGCGCGCGGTCTCCTCGAGCGAGGCCGTGTAGCAGAACGTGATCTGGGCGGTGAAGGGATGCGGCGGATCGGTGCCGGTGCGCCGGCTCATGGTGCGGCTTCGCCGAGGATCGTCTCGAGGTCGAGCTTGGAGAAGAGGATCGCGGGCTCGGGCAGCTCGCGGCCCACCGCGAGCTCGGTCGTGGCCTCGCTCCAGCGCCGGGGGCCGGCGTCGTGGCCGAGGAAGCCCATGATCCGCTCCGCCGCCCGCGGCATGAAGGGTGCCGAATAGACGGCGAGCGCCTGGATCATGCGCAGGCAGATGTGGAGCGCCGTGCCGCAGGCCTCGGGGTCGGTCTTCTTGAGGGCCCACGGCGCCTTGGCGTCGAAGTACTGGTTGCCGGCCTGGGCGAGGCTCATGAAGCCGCGAAGCGCGCGGCGGAACTCGCAGTGCTCGAGCGCGGCTGCCACCTCCGCTCCGGCCTCGTCGATGCGGGCGAGGGCGGCGCGGTCCATGTCATCGAGCGGACCGAGCGCGGGGATCGCCCCGAAGCTCCGGCGGGTGAAGGTGAGCGTGCGGTGGCAGAAGTTGCCGAAGGCGCCCACCAGCTCGTCGTTCACCCGCTGGACGAACTCCTCCCAGCTCCAGGTCGCGTCGCGCGTCTCCGGCATGTTGACCGAGAGATAGTAGCGTAGCGCGTCCACCTCGTAGCGGCCGATGACATCGCGCACCCACACGCCGAGGCCGGCCGACTTCGAGAACTTGGCCCCCGCGATGTTCAGGAACTCGTTCGCGGGCACGTCGTAGGCCAGGTTCAGATCGCCGACGCCGAGCAACATGCTGGGCCAGATGATGGTGTGGAAGGGGATGTTGTCCTTGCCGAGGAAGTAGTAATGACGCGCCTCCGGATTCACCCACCAGTGTCGCCAGCCGCCATGGCGCTCGTGGATCTCGGACCACTCGACCGAGGCCGAGAGGTACCCGATCACCGCCTCGAACCAGACATAGATCCGCTTGTCTTCGAAGCCCGGAACCGGAACCGGGATGCCCCAGGTCAGATCGCGGGTGATGGCGCGATCCTTGAGCCCGCCCGCGATCCAGTTGCGGGTGAAGGTGATCACGTTCGGGCGCCAGTAGTTCTTGTCGGCGAGCCAGTCGTGGAGCGGCTTCTCGAATGCCGAGAGGCGAAGGAAGAGGTGCTCGCTCTGCCTGGGTTCGGGGGTGTCGCCCGAGACCCGGCAGCGCGGGTTCACGAGATCCTGCGGATCGAGCGTCTTCCCGCAGTTCTCGCACTGGTCGCCGCGGGCGCGCTCGTACGCGCAGTGCGGGCAGGTGCCCTCGACGAAGCGATCCGGGAGGAAGCGCTTGCACTGGGGGCAGAAGAGGACATCCATCGTCCGCGGCTCGATGTAGCCGCGCTCGTGGAGGCTCCGGAACATCCCCTGAGCCACGATCTTGTGGTTCTCGGTCGAGGTGCGCGTGAAGAGGTCGAACTCGATCTCGAAATCGAGGAGCGCCTTGGAGTTGATCTCGTGGTAGCGCGCGGCGACCTCGGCCGGGCTCACGCCCTCCTTCTCGGCGGTGACGGTGATCGGGGTTCCGTGCTCGTCGCTTCCGGACACCATGAGCACATCGTTGCCGCGGAGCCGGTGGAAGCGGGCGAAGATGTCGGCCGGCAGGTAGCAGCCGGCGAGGTGACCGAGGTGGAGCTCGGCATTGGCGTAGGGCCAGGCGACACAGACCAGGATGGGCCGCGGCGATGGGCTGTTCTCATGGGTCGGGGTGGGATTCATGGTGGACGGAGGCTAGCGAGCGGCTCCCTGGGGGTCAAGGAACGAGGAGGGCGGTGCCCGGCGAGGGCCGCACTCTTCCTCACCGGAAACGCAGGGCGGGCGAAGCCTCCTGGCTCCGCCCGCCACCGCCTCTGGCGCCGCTTGCGGCCTCGGCGCCGGTTTCGTCACGCCGGTCGGGTTCTTACTGGATGTCGACCTCGATGTGCCGCTCGCGGGCGTTCTCCGCCTTCGGGAGCATGATCTCGAGGACGCCGTCCTTGTAGCTCGCCTTCACCTTGGACGAGTCGACCGCCGTCGAGAACGGGAAGTGGCGCTCGAACGTGCCGTAGAAGCGCTCCACGTGGCGGTAGGTCTTGCCCTCCTCCTTGGCCTCGGCCTTCTTGCTGAGGCGGAGCGAGAGGGTGTTGTCCTGCACGGTGAGTTCGATGTCCTCGCGCTTGACTCCAGGGATCTCGACGGTGACGGCATAGGCGTCACCGGTCTCGACCACATCGGCAAACGGATAGGTTGCCTGGGTGACCTCGGTCAGAGGGAAGCGGAACATCTCGTCCATGAGCCGGCTCATCTCGCGAGACGGGCTGCGCAACGTGTCACTGAGCGGGTTCCAGCGGGTAAGGGTCGTCATGGCTATTTCCTCCTTCGAGCGGGATCTTGTCCGGGCGCTTCCTCCCGGTCCCTTACGGGACCGGGCACCCGATCCTTTTGACGTCTCGCTCGCTTGCTATTGCAGCCCCCGTGCCAATGCTTCAACTACTTATTTGACAGTCGATTATAGCGATCGACCAGCGAGATCCGCTCCTGGCGTTCCATAATTGAACCACCGCTCGATGACCTCTCGAACAGCCGTTCTATCTTGAGACGGAGCCCAAACCAGAAGCCCGCACCTCGTTGAGGCGCGGGCTCCGGAGAAGCCGGGGTGTCGAGCGGGAAGGGTCTACGGGCGCGGCAGGTCCTTCCACTCACCAATCCAGTACCGGCCGTAGCTGGCGATGGAATCCGGATTGGAAGGGGCATAGATCGGCTGGTCGAGGTCGGGGGCGAACAGGAACTCGGCCTGGCCGCCGTTCACCTCGAGGCCATCATTCGGGTTGAACATGAGCCGGAGATAGACGTTGGAGGCGAAGATCTCCTGCCACTCTTCACGGCCCGCCGGTGCCGGATCCAGGGGAGTTGCCGGTCCCCGGGTGATGGCGAGCTGCAGGGAGTAGATGTCGCCGTTCTCCTGGGCGTTGAAGAGGCCCTCGTGGGCCGCGACTTCGGAATCGAGCCCCCAGCTCTCGGGAAGCCCGTTCTGGATGTCAGCCGGCTGGAAGCGGAAGATGAAGCCAATAACGGGTGGGTCCACATCGGGATCGCCGGGGAAGAAGAGCTTCTCGTACTCGTTCCGGCGCTCGATCGCCGAGTGCTCCTTGTCGTTGTAGATGGTCTGCAAGTTGATGAGAAGGCTGTCCGGAGGGGCGTACTTGAAGTTGAAGGGATCCACCGGCGGCGGCGGATCGTCGTCTTCATCCGGGCTGAAGATGCAGCCGGCACCGGTCAAGGTCAGGGCAACGGCAAGAACTGCCACGAATGGCAGGAAACGGGGGAACGGCATGTAGCGGATACCTCCTCTCGTCCCGTCTGGTGGGTCGAGCGGGAATGGCTGGTCTCTGGGCGAGAGATTGGTCAGCGAAAAGTGTACCAACTTTGGCTGGGTCCCGGCAAGCTGAGCACCCTCTCCTACACCGGCGACCGGGTTGGGGTTCGGAATCGGCTTCCCGGCTCCATTCAGATCGAAAGGGTCAAATCCCCCGCAATTCAAGTCTTGATAAGTGCTTGCCCCCGCATAGCGGTGCCGGATGGTCCTACCGGTTCTCGCCCTTGACGAGGCTCCAGGAACTCAACTGCGAGCCGGACTGGCGGCGGTCGATCCAGGTGAAGATGCGCCAGGAGCCGGCCTCATCCCGCATCTGGAGCTCGGCCAGCCCTTGATAGGTGCTGGACCCGATCGTGAGATCGTAGTTCTCGCGCAGGGTGACGACTCCAATATCCTCAACGATCGAATCCTGGCTCGCGAACACCGTCCCGCGCTGGCTCGACAGCGACAGGACCAGCTGCATCACATCCCTCTCCACATCGTAGGTCCAGTCATCGAAGACGCCGGGATTGGTCGCGGCGAGGGTGATCGAGTCGCGTTCGTCCGGATGGAACACGAAGTCCGGGGTGAAGGCGTTCATGTAGGCGGTGATGACCCCATCGGCGACTCCGATCTGGATCTGCAGGAGCGCCGAATCGGGATCGCTGAGCGTGACGAGTCGGCCCTCGCTACCCCCACCTGGCTGTTCCGGAGCCCGCGGGCTCAGATCGCAGGACATGAGGGAAGCGATGAGCGAGGCACCGACCGCGGCGACCACGAGCCCAATTCCGCACCGTTCTCCGTTCCGGATCATTTCCAGGTATCCCCTCGTTCTCGGTTCCTAGAACACGTACCCGAAGCTCGCGCTTCCCACCCAGTAGTTGTTTCGCGTGTTGCGATCGTTCCAGCTCTGATAGCGACGCAGATTGGCGCCCACGGTTGGCCCGATCCGGAGCTTGTGATTCACCTGGACGGTGAGCTCCAGCTCGTTGAACCGGTTCTGCGTGGCCACCTCGAAGATGTTCTCCCCGCGCACCTGGTAGGTGATGGCGTCGGTGATTCTCCGGTTGTGGCGGAATCCGAGCTGAATCCCCTGCACCACGCTGTAGTCGGCGCGGAAGGTGAGGTCGCGGGACTGGTCCTCGCGTGATCGCGAAAACCGCCGGACCCCGTCGGCGCCCGGGCGGTAGGAGCCGTCCTGCAGGAAGCGCAGGCTGTGTCGCAGGTTGATTCCGAGCCGCGGCAGTACCCGGGCGTCGATCGTGGAGCGGAGCTCCGTGGTACGCGACAGCCGGCTCTGCGACTCGTTGAAATCGAAGTAGGTGGCATTGGCGATCGCCGATGCCTCCTCGCGGAAGGTGATGCGAGGATTGATCCGGTACTCGAAGGTCGGCGTGACAGCCCATACTTGCTGCGTCTGATTGGTGCCCGATTTCGACGCGTCGATGAAGATGGTCTGGTTGTGCTGCACGCTGAAGCGGACATTGGTCGCGATCTTCGGGATCGGATAGTAATTGAGACGGGCGGCGAAGTCGCCATGGACGACATCGCGATCGTCCGTGTTCCTGGTCAGATCATCGAAGAGGAAGCTCTGCAGGGAGTAGCTGCCGGCGACGTCGACCGCGGCCCGCTGCCCGAACGGGCGGCGCGCACTGCCGCCGAGCGCGCTGTTCACGATGTCCCCGTTCAGGAACACGCGGTCTGCGGCGTCGTAGAGGCTCCGGGCCCGGGACCAGTCGCCGCGGAAGTCGACCCGGGTCGAGTCGGAGAACAGGTAGGCGAGGGTGCCCTTGAGGGCGCGATCGATGGACTGCTGGCTGCGCTCGGCGTCGACGACGCGGTTGACGTCGTTGTTGCGATAGGAGACCGAGCCCGAGAGGTCGAGGCGGGGGATGGGCGTCATGGCTGTGGCCAGGCTGACATCGCGGTTCAGGTTGTCGTTCGTCTCCTGGGATGCCACGCCGTTCTCGAGAATGGGGTACTGGTTGCGGCTGAACCGATTCCCGAGCGTGAGCTTCCAGGGCTGGAACCCCGGCACCTTGAAGCTGGATGTGAGCGAGACATCGGCGTTCAGGTTGTGGTCGTCGGTGGTTGTGTTCGTGAACTTCTCGGTGGATTTGAGCCGCGAGTTGCGTACCGACGTGTTGAGGGCCCAGTCGGCATAGCGCGTCACCGTGAAGTTGGCGGAAGCATCGGCATGAGGGCCGAAGCTCTCCCGGCTCGAGGTGAGGGGGTCGACGCGCTCGTCGTGCGTGGTGCCCCCGCCGAAGCGGAACGTGGCCGCGACGCCGCCGCGGAGCGGCCGGGAATACTGCCCGCCGAACGTCAGGTTCTCCGAGTTCTGCTGGGTATCGGTGCGCCCGGCGTCCACCGTCGAGTTGCGGATGATGCCGACGAGGCCGTTCAGCTTGACCCCGTTCGGAAACTGGTAGGCGAGATTGAAGGTGTTCGAGTTGTTGCGCCGGTCGCGATCGAGCGTCTGGTCGGTGCCGATGGTGACGGTGGTGGTGTTGCTCAAGTCCAACCCGCCGGCCCACGTGCCGAATGCAAGGGTCTGCGACCAGTTCCGGGTGTCGCGGTTGATGTCGTACTTGGTCTGGTAGTTGGGCGCGAAGCGCTGACCGCTCCGCCGCGCCTCGCCGACCCGCGCCGTGTCGGGGATGACACCGAGCAACGAGTCCGCGAGCGCCGAATCCGGGGTGGCGCCCCCTTCTCCGCCGACGGCGTCGGATTCGTCCCCCTCGTCCGCGAAGACGGCCGGGGGTGGCGTGGGCGACGCGATGGCGAGTGCGAGCGCCAGCGAGACCAGGATGGCAGGAAGCCAGCGCCTCATGATGGCGCCCCGCCATCGATCGCGGCCGTTTCCTGATCCCCGAGATCCGGGGCCAGGGCCTGGGCGAGGCGGACGAAGTCATCCGGGGCCAGGGTCTCGGCGCGCCGCTTGGGATCGATATCGAGATCTCCGAGCACCTGGAGCAGACGCGGGTGCGGGATCCCGAGCTCGGCGGCCAGGGAGCGGGCGAGGGTCTTTCGGCGCTGCGCGAAGCTGGCGCGTACCACCCTTTCCAGACGGGCGCGGTCGCCGAGCGCGCGCGGCGGATGCGGCGTGAGGGCGATCACCGCGGAATCGATGTCCGGCGCCGGCCAGAAGGCCTGGCGCGGCACGCGCAGCCTGAGCCGCAAAGCGAAATCGAGGGCCAGGGCCACCGTGAGCGAGCCGTAGGCTCGAGAGCCGGGATCGGCCAGGAGGCGCGTGGCCACCTCGTCCTGCACCATCACCACGGCGCGCTCGAGGCGCGACGCCTCGCGCTTGAGCGCGAGCAGGATCTCCGAGGTGAGGTAGTAGGGGAGATTGCCCACGACGCGGAGCCCGGTTGCGGCCACGCGGTCGAAGCGAAAGGTCCGAACGTCGGCCTCCGCGACCGTGAAGTGGGGCCACGGGGCAAGGGCCGTGGCCAGCCACTCGGCGAGCCGCGGGTCCACCTCCACCGCCATGCCGCGATGTCCCGCGGCGGCCAGGAGGAAGGTGAGCGCCCCGAGCCCGGCGCCGATCTCGAGGACTGGCCGCGCCGGATCGGGCGGGCCCAGCTCCGTGACGATCTTCCGCGCCAGGTTCAGGTCGGCGAGGAAGTGCTGTCCCAGTCGCTTGGCGGGTCGGATCGCCGCCGCCCGATAGCGCTCGCGGAGCGCGCGCGCGGCGGCTTCGGCATCCCCGGGGACGATGGGGTCGAGGGCCGCGCTCATGAGCCTGCCCGCTTCGCTGGCGTGTTCACGGGAGCCGGCAGGCGGAAGAGCCGGCGCGCGTTCTCGGTCGTCGTCGCCTCCACTCCTGCCGCGGTTTCCGCCCGGAGATCGGCCACGAGCTCTCGCACGATCACGAGGTGAGCCGGCTCGTTGCGCTCGCGGCGGTGAGGTGCCGGCGCCAGGTAGGGGGCATCCGTCTCGAGGAGGAGCTGCCACGCCGGAGCTCGGCTCACGACCTGGGCGAGCTCATGGTCGTCGTACGTGAGCGTGCCGCCGACACCCAGGTGAAGGCCCAGATCCGCGGCCCGCTCCGCGGCGCGGTGACCGCCCGAGAAGCAGTGCAGGACGCCGCCTGAGTGGTCACGCCCGGCGAGCTCCTCCTCGAGGATATCGAGCACCCGATCGCTGGCCTCGCGCGAATGCACGACGAGCGGCAACTCGAGCTCGCAGGCGAGACCGATGTGAGCCCGGAACAGATCCTCTTGCTCCACACGCGGCGAGAGGTTGCGGTAGAAGTCGAGACCGGTCTCGCCGATCGCCACGAGCGGGGCGCCATCGTGCGCGAGATCGCGGATCGCGTCGATCGCGCCGGGAGGCGCCTTGGTCACGTAGTGCGGGTGGATACCGGCCGTGGGGAACAGCACGCCGGGATGCTCGGCGGCGAGCGCGACCGCCTTCTGACTCGACGCCAGATCCCATCCCACCTCGACCGCAGCGGTCACCCCCGCCGACCGGGCGCGCACGAGTACGGCGCCTCGATCGGCGGCAAACCGCTGGTGCGAGAGGTGGAGATGCGTGTCGATCATGCGGCAACTCGACGCTGTGAGTTCTGCGCGAGCGGTGAGCCCAAGGCCGACACATGCATGGATGATCTGATCACGACTCGTGCGTTTCGAGGTGGGCTCGACCAGTGTGGGATCGGGGTGGGCCGCCCCGGTCCAGGCGCGAGATGTTCTGCGGCCAGGTCGGCACTCGCCGCCGAAGCCGCTGTCTTCTTCGCGTGGACTCTGCGATCGACGGTTATCTTAGCAACAGGCCCCGCGAGCTCGCAACGCGCAGGCCCCGCTCCCGGCCACGGATCGGCGGGTTCCCAGCCTGGACGCTGCCCGGGGCCCCATGCTAATTTACGCCACGTGGCGCTCCGCCCGCATCCGCTGCCCGCCGGGGCCAGAGCGGCCCGGCCGATCCCTCACCTCCTTGGAATCTCCGGGTTCCCTCACCAGGGATCCGCCTCGAGCGACTTGAGGACGAACGAGTGAAGCACCATTCCTCTCTGCTCCGGCACCGGCCTGCCCGCCGGATCTTGCCTGCGCCCCGAATCGCCTGTGCCGTGGTGGCGTTCCTGGCTCTACCGGCTCTCTTCGGCGCGGGGCCGGGGCGCGCCGTCGAGCCCGGTCCGCGCACCATTCTCGAGCTCAGCGGCGATCCGGTCGAGCTGGCCGCGGCGCTCGAGGCGGCAGCAGCGCTCGGCATCAGCGTCCGTCTCGGGGGCCGCGGGTTCGCCCTGGTGGAGGTCGGGGCGGCGGACCTCGCCCGCGTCGAGGCCGCGTTTCCCGGAAGCCGGCGCCTCCATACGGCCATGCCTCCGTTCGAGCTCGTCCAGGTGCGCGAGAGCGAGCTCGATCCTCGCGGCCGCGAACTCGCCGCGCCGCGGACCATCTACCGGAGCGAGAGCGAGGACCTGCGCGTGCTCGCGCTGGGTGAGGGCGATCGGGATGCGCTCGCGCGGGCGACCGGAACCGACCTCGACCACCCCCACATCGAGCTCGGCGCCGCCCATCTGGTCCCGCTTCCTGCTTCGTTGCCGCCCCAGGCGCTCGCACCGCTCGCGGTCGCCGACCGCGAGAACCCTTATCGCCGGAGTCGCCTCGCCGATCCCACGGCCCGGGCGCGCGCCCTCGCCCTCGCCGGGGACGTGAGTGCGGAGCGCATCGAGCAAATCGTGCGCGATCTCTCCACCGGACCGGGCGCCACGCGCTACTCGAGCCGCACCGAGGGCAACCTCTACGCCCGCGACCTCCTGGCGGACACGCTGCGTGCCATCTTCTCGGCGCCGGGCGATACCGTCTTCACACATCCCTTCACGGCCACGGTCGATGGCGAGGAGATGACCCTCTACAACGTGGTCGCCCGCCATCCGGGCGAGCGCGCGGGCAGCGGTCGCTACGTGATCGGCGGTCACTATGACTCGACGGCGCGCCGCACCCCGGGCTGGAACGCCGCCAGCGATCCCGCCCCCGGCGCCGATGACAACGCCTCCGGCACGGCCAGCGCGATCGAAGCCGGACGCGTGCTCGCGCAGGCCCGCTATGACTTCGACCTCGAGGTCGTTCTCTTCGGCGGCGAGGAGCAGGTGCTGCTCGGTAGCCTGGCCTACACCGCCGACTCGACGCTCGCCGCGCTCGACGAGGTGCTCGGTGTCTTCGTTCTCGACATGGTGGGGTTCAATCCCCGCGCGGCCGATTCGATGAACGTTCTCACCAACCTGACATCCGAGTGGCTCGCTGATCTCGTGGACGAGGCCGAGGCAACGCTCGATGGGGATCACGGCCTGGATGAGCTCGACAAGGTGGTCCAGCCCACACTCAACTACTCCGATCACGCCCCGTTCTGGAACAAGGGCAAGAGCGCGGTGCTGTTCATCGAGAACATCGACATCGTCGCTCACAATCCGAACTACCATCGCGTCACCGACACCGTGGACGAGCTTCTGCTCGTCGACGGCTTCGATCTCATGCGCCGCACGACCGAGACCGTGGTGGCCACCATCGGCCAGTTCGCGAACGGGCTCACGCCGGCCGAGCCGTTCTTCTTGCCCGAGAAGGGCGTTCTCGTCTTCGACGCCGACGGCGACCTGACGGTCCAGGGCGTGGTCGGGGAGCGGCTCGATGCTCGGGTGCGCGTTCTCAACTCCGGCACCAGCCAGGGCACGGTGGGGGCGAGCGCCATCCTGCGCCTCGGTGGACAGGGGGTCGCGGGCCGCGCCGACACCGTTCTCACCGGTTGGAGCCGCGGGGCCTCGCGGGAGATCGTCGTGCCCTGGACCGTGACCCAGAACCAGGTCGGGCCAGCGTCCGTGGAGGTCGAGGTCCGGCTCGAGGACGAGTTCGGGGCGATGACCGTTCTCAGCGGCGAGACCTCCCTCGAGATCGCTGATCTCGTCCTGCGCGAGGTCTATGTCAGGCCCAATCCGATCCGAGGGGCCCTGGCCGACGGGGAGGTCCGGCTCCGGCTGACCGGGGAGACGGACCTCCGCCTGCGGGTCTTCGATGCGAGCGGCGCCCAGGTGGGCGACTACTCCGGCCTGGTCCGGCCGGGGCAGGGGGTCTTCCTCGACCAGGTTACGGGTGGGGCCGACCTGCCGAGCGGGGTCTACCTGCTCCACCTCGAGGCCAGGGTGCCGGGGGGTGGGGATATCGTGGCCCAGGAGCTTCTCAAGTTCGCCTATGCCCGCTAGCCGGGCCACGCTTCCGGGTCGCCCGGCGCCATCGGCCTTGACTAGGGCCGGGCTCGGCGGCTAGCCTCTTTGTTTCGCGACCGATGCGGCTGGCTGCCGGCCGCGTCGGGGCGTGTAGCGGGAAGGAAGTCCGTGGCAAACGCCAAAGGTCGAGCCAGGACGCGTCCTCGCCTCAGGCCCTCGCCTGCACAGATCGCGGCGCTTCTGGGCGCCGCGACGCTCGTTCTCCTCCTTGTATTGAAACTCGTCGGCACGCTCGAAGACGGCGCCGGCCAGGGGCTCGTCGCTTCGCAGGCGGCCGGCGCCAGGCGCTGGCTCGGAAGCTTGATCGGCCGGAACGATGGAGGGGCCGAGGAGCCGTCTGCCGTGACGGCGCTCGCGAAGGCGCTCAAGCCTTTCGGCATCGTCGCTTCAGATATCCGGAGACAGGCTCTGCCCGAGGTGCGCACGGGGCGCTTCCGGGCCGAGAGATGGGATGTGCCGGTTCCACCACGGGTCTCACTCATCAAGGTGAACCTGGCGGTGACAAGAGCCGCCGCCTCCGCCGCGCTCGAGGTCCTCGATGCGCGTGAGGAGGCGGGGGCCCAGGGACCGATGCTCGTCATGGCTCTGGGCGCGGGCGGTGCTGAGCGCTATCGCCTGGCCTTCTCGCACACCGAGAGAGAGGCGGGTCGGGGAGCGGTGGCGGTGATCATCAACGGTATCGGCGCCGAATGGGACGCGACATCCGAGGCCTTGCTCGCCTTTCCGGCACCCTTGACCTGGGCCGTGTTGCCGGGGCATCGCAGCTCGCGAGATATCGCGAGCGCGGCGCGAGCGCGAGGAATCGAGGTGCTGTTGTCGATGCCCATGGAGCCCAAGGGGTATCCGGTCTCGGACCCGGGTGAGGGCGCGATCCTCATGGATCTGGGGCCGGCCGAGGTTCGGGCGCGGATGCGCCGCGCACTCGAGTCGGTGGGTGAGGTCAGCGGCATCGTGACCTACATGGGTTCCATGGCGACCACCGATGGGGAGCTGATGGAGATCGTTCTCGACGAGACGAATCGCCAGGGACTCTTCTTCGTCGATAGTCGCGCTGTCGATCGCTCGGTCGTGTCGGAGGTGGCCCGGCGCCTGCGGGCGCCTTGCGTGGCGAGTTCGCTCTTCATCGATGAAGAAGGAGATTCAGAGGACGTGATCGCGAAGCGCATCGTGCGGCTCATGGATGTCGCCGAGCGCGCCGGGCGAGCGGTGGCGATCGGCCACAGCACGCCGGAGATGCTCTCGGCGCTCGAGGCGGCGTTGCCCGAGTTCGCGGCGCGAGGACTCGATCTCGTCCCGGTATCCATGCTGGTTCCGGCGCGCACGGCGGCGCCGGTGGCCGGCGCCCTGTGAGGGTGGTCGTGGGGGACGACTCGCGAGCATCGAAGGTAGATTTCAGGGATTACTCCTCGAGGTCCAGGATCGAAAATGCCTGAGCTGATCGTCAATCTGAACAGCGTCGCCCTGTTGCGCGAGGGATCCGGGGCGCTCGATCCGGATCCGGTGCAAGTCGCCGCTGTCGCCGAGGCGGCAGGTGCGGCAGGAATCGCCGTACAGCTGCGCGATGATCGGCGCCATGTGCAGGATCGCGACGTGCGGCTGCTCAAGGAGACGGTCAAGACCGCGCTGACCTTGACCATTGCTCCCAGCGAACCGCTCCTGGTCATCGCCGAGGCGCTCAAGCCCGAATGGGTGACCCTGGTCCCATCGACCGGGGGGCCTGGCGGTGGGGGAGAGATCGTCGGCCGGGAGGCCAATCTGCGGGGTGCCGTCGAGGGGTTGCGCCAGAGCGGAATCCGCTTGAGCCTCCTTCTGCAGCCGGACCTCGACCTCGTGAAGATGGCGGCCGGGCTCGGCGTGCAGGCCGTGAACCTCCACGCCGGCGCCTACGCCGAGCACTACGGCACTCCCGAGGAGTCGCGGGAGTGCGAGATGATTCGCAATGCGGCCGAGTACGCCCAGAAGCTGGGCCTCAAGGTCCGCGTGGCGGGGGGGATCGACTTTCGAAATGGCGAGCCGCTGTACCGAGTGGACGCAGTGAACGGGTTCGAGATCGGCCATGCGCTCGTGTCGCGGGCCGTGCTCGTCGGAATGGATACGGCGGTTCGCGAGATGATTGGCCTCATGAGGACCGCTCTACCAGCCGTCTCTCAATTCCGGGCTTGAGGAAACGGAGGTGTGTTGGCGGCGTCACTGCGTGGTTCGGGGCATCCCGAATTGCAGACGAGTCTCACTCGGACCCGTGGTGGATGTCTCCCCTCATGAGGCCGTCTTCTTCTCGAAAGGCCGTTGAGATGCTAGCAACCAGAGTCCTGACCGCGGGTGCCGAGCGGCCCTGCAACACAAGGTTCGATCGATCATGAGTGCAACGACACGCTGGAAGCTGATCCTGGTCATCGCCGTGTTCGCCATCGCCGGCTACTACCTGTGGCCGACCTACAACTACTACTTCCGGATGACCCCAGAAGAGCAGTTGGTGGCCAAGGACGTGCGCGGCAAGATCATCCACCTCGGTCTCGATCTGCTCGGTGGCATGCACGTCGTGCTGGAGGCGGATCTGAGTCAGGTGCCCGCAGACCAGGCCGGTGACGCCCTGGATCGGGTGGTCGAGATCCTGCGCAACCGCGTCGATCAGTTCGGCGTCGCTGAGCCGGTCATCCAGAAGCAAGGCAACGATCGGATCGTCGTCGACCTGGCCGGTGTCCAGGACGAGGCAGCCGTACGCAACCTGATCGGATCGACGGCGCGCCTCGAGTTCCGCATGGTGGTCTCTCAGGCCGTCGCTGCCAATCTCGTCGATCGCCTCGACCGCGAGCTCGCTGCGCGGGGGGTCGGGGCCGATTCGGCTGATGCGCGGCCCCTCTCTTCCAAGTTCGCCGTGTTCTACCAGCCGCAGTATGGCATTCCCACCGGGGCCTTCGTCCGCGAGTCCGACGTCCCGGCCGTGAGCGGCCTCCTCAAGAAGGCAGCCGAGCTTGGTATCCAGACCGGTGAGGCCGAGCCGCTGTGGGAGCTCGATCCCAAGACCATCGCCAACGTCGAAGGGCGCATCCTCCAGTTCGTCAATCGCAACATCGAGCTTTCCGGCGACCTGGTCGCCAGTGCCGAGCGCCGATTCGACCTCGACCTCGATCGGCCGAATGCCCCTGGTGTGAGCATGACTTTCTCCAACCGGGGGGCGACACGCTTCGCCCAGGTGACCAAGGCCAACGTCGGCAACCACCTCGCCATCGTGCTCGACGGCGTGGTGCGTTCGGCGCCCGTCATCCGCGAGGCGATCCGCGGCGGCCGCGCTTCGATCACCGGCAGCTTCAACGATCAGGAAGCGCTTGTCCTGGCCACCGTGCTCAGGGCCGGGGCGCTGCCGGTCGATGTCAAGATCGCCGAGGAGCGAACCGTGGGTCCATCCCTGGGCCGTGATTCGGTGCGGTCGAGCCTCCGGGCAGGGATGTGGGCGGCGCTGGCAACCGCAGCCTTCATGTTGATCTGGTACAGGGGCTCCGGCGTTCTGGCCATCATCGCCATGATCCTCCAGGTCTTCCTCCTCCTCGCCGGGCTGGCCGCGCTTCGCGGCACGCTCACCGTCCCTGGCATCGCCGGCATCATTCTCACCATCGGGATGGCTGTCGATGCGAACGTGCTCATCTATGAACGCATTCGTGAGGAGATCCGGAATCACAAGACCGTGAGGGCGGCGATCGATGCCGGCTACAGCCGCGCGTTCATCACCATCCTCGATTCGAACCTGACGACGCTCATCGCGGCGCTCGTGCTCTTCCAGTACGGAACCGGTCCGGTCCGGGGTTTTGCCGTCACCCTGTCGATCGGGATCGTCGCCAACATGCTCACGGCCGTGCTCTTCACGCGCATGGTCTTCGACCTGATCACGAGCCGTCGCCGTCTCGAGCGGCTGAGTATCTAGGGCGCAGCCCGAAGAGGTTCATTCGATGGAGTTCCTGGTCAACACCAACTTCAATTTCATGGGACGGCGGAACATCGCTTTCCTGGTCTCCGGCCTGGCCACGCTGATCGCGATCGGCTCGCTCATCGCCCATGGGGGCCCTAGGTACTCGGTCGACTTCACCGGCGGTACCTTTGTCGAGGTGCGCTTCGACCGGCCGATGGACGTGGCGGAGCTCCGGGCGGCGGTGACCGACATCGGCCTCGGCGGCAGCGAGATCCAGAAGGTGGGCAACGAGGAGGAGTACATCTTCCGCATGAACGAGGTCGAGGTCGCGACCAAGTCGCGCGAGATCCTCGGCAGCGAGATCTCCAATCCCTACGGCCTGATCGAGCACGCGATCAAGCAGCGCATGCCGGAGGTCGAGACCACGCTCCGTCGCCAGGAGACGGTCGGGCCCAAGATCGGCGGCGAGCTGCGGGCCCGGGCCACCAAGGCGGTGCTCATCGCCCTGGCCCTCATGCTCGTCTACATCGCGCTTCGCTTCCCCGGATTGAGCTTCGCAGTGTGCGCGGTGGTCGCTCTCTTCCACGATGTCATCCTGACCCTCGGGGTCTTGTCGATCCTCGACAAGGAAGTCTCGCTCACCGTGCTGGCGGCGCTGCTCACCATCGCCGGCTACTCGATCAACGACACCATCGTCGTATACGATCGAATCCGCGAGGAGCTCAAGGCCCACCGCCGCGAGCCGATCCAGCAGGTGATCAACCGTGCCGTCAACCTGACCCTGAGCCGCACACTGCTCACCGGTCTGACCACGATCCTGTCGCTCATTGCCCTCCTTCTCGTGGGCGGGACCGTGATCCACGACTTCGCCTTCACGCTCCTCATCGGGGTCCTGTGGGGGACCTATTCATCGGTGTACGTGGCGAGCGCGCTGGTGGTGGGCTGGGAGAACCGGCGGGCCTCAGGCGAGACCCGCCGCGGTTCGCGCCGCGAGCGGCAGGCAGCGCGCTCCGCATAGGCCGGAGGCTACGGCATGGCGATCGTGCTCGTGGCATGCCTCATGATTCTGGGCGGAGAAGCCGCCATGGCCCAGAAGGAGCCTCCCGTCCGGGCGCCGGCGGCGGCTCCTGCGGGCTCGTCCGCCGTCATGGCGGCACCTGCCGATTCGCTGGCTTCCGCGCGGGCGGCACAGGCTACGGTCCCCCTCGCCCGTGCCAGTCCGCTCGCTGTGCTGGCCAGGTTCGAAGAAGCCTGGCGCGACGGCGCGCTCGACACCGTTCTGGCCTGCCTCTCCACGAACTCGATCGAAATCGCCATCCACGAGGCGGGCCCTCCCGGCGGCCACTTTCCACCGAATCAGGCGGGGTTCCTGATTCGCGACCTCCTTCACTACGGAGGGCCGCAGCAGTTTCGTGTTGTTCGCTTCGAGTGGAAGGAGGACGAGCTTCCGCACGGCGAAGTGGAGTGGGTGCATCAGATGGCGGGTGACGAGGTTCATGAACGCCTGGATATCGCCCTGGCCCGCGAAGCGGAAGGCTGGCGTATCGTGCGCGTCGTCACGCGCTGAGCCATCGTCAACTCATGGTCGCGCCATCGTCGGCGCGGCGGCCGGCCGCACACAAGGAGGATGTGAGCTTGGCCCTCGAACATCATTACCAGTGTCAACTCGCCTGGACCGGAGAGAAGCGTGGACGCCTCGATGCCCCGGGCCTTCCCTCTCTCGAAGTGGCGACTCCCCCGGAGTTCAAAGGGCATCCGGGAATGTGGACCCCCGAGCACCTGTTCGTTGCGTCCTCGCTCTCGTGTCTGATGACCACGTTCGTCGCGCTGGCCGAGAAGGCCCGGCTGAGCCTCGCGCGTTTCGACGCCTCGGCCCACGGGAAGCTCACTCAAGCCGCCGACGGCAAGCTCGCCATCACCGAGATCGCGCTCGAGCCGGAGATCACGGTCAGCGAGCCCGATGATGAGGCCAAGGCGCTCGACTTGATCGAGAAGGCCGAGAAGTACTGCTTGGTCTCCAATTCGATGAAGTCGACGGTCACGCTCAAGCCGCGTGTGATCGTGGACCCTGCGGCCGCTGCATCGAGTTGAAGATCCGTCGAAACCGCCTGCACGCGTTGCATCCAGGCGTCCTACGTTGCTCACGCCAAGGTGAGGTTTGCGCTGCATGGGATCCTCTTCCGGGGCGGACAGTCGTTCTCCTAGACAATGAATCCACAATGTGTTAGCATGCGACACACGCAGCCGGTCGATGGTCGGCCGGTGCTCCCTTGCCAGCGAATGTCTGGTCATCTCGAGGCCGGGCAAGAGGAGATCTTCAACGTGAAACAGCTATCGCTTCTCGTGGCTCTCTTGGTCCTCGGTAGCGTCACCGTGGCTACAGCGGCCGACTTCACCGCCTTCTCGGACGTTCCGGTGGGAACCGAGGCCAGCCCGGCTGTGCAGGGGCCGACGCTCCCGCCGTGGACCTCGATGCTGACCCTGACCTTCTGGAACGATGCCGGGCTCTTCGGAGCCGCGTTCCCGGGGTTGACCATGGAGGACTTCTCCGCCACCAACGTGCCGGCGAATTCCGTCGAGGCCTGTGATGGTCCTTTCAACGCCGCGACCAACAACCTCTGCTTCTCGCCTGGCGACATCGTCGCTGGACTCGAAGTCGACAACCTCGCGGCGCCTCCCAACAATCTGAATGTCGTCCTGACGCCGCCTTTCCTCAGCGTGACCTCGGTCGCCGTGGGTCCCAACACCTTCGACGCCGATGCGGTGATCCGGTTCACCCCTGCGGTCGCGGCCGTCGGCATGGACGTGATCTCGCCGTTCGGGCCGTTCCCCGTCACGGTCAACGTCTTCGGTGCCGCCGGACTCGCTCGGCTCCACCTCGGTGACCATGGGACCGACCGCCGCCTTCTGGGGTGTCAGCAGCGACACCGATCTGATCACCCGCCTCGAGTTCTCGGCAGGCATTGGCAATGGCGAGCTCTTCTCCAACATCCGCTTCGGAGCGGGTGGTGCCACCCCGGTCGAGTCCGCGACCTGGGGCCAGATCAAGAGCACGTTCGAGTAGCCAGCTTCGATTCATCGACGCGATCGCAGCAGGCTCGAAGCCGGCGCTGATCGCGGGTCGACCACGAATGGGCCGCCGGGGTTCGATCCCCGGCGGCCCCATTCGCTTTCCGGTCGGGGGTCTTTGACTTCCGCCTCCGAGCACCTATACTGCGTATCCGCGCCGGCGACCACTGCCAGCGCTGGAGCCCATTCCGCTGATTCGATGCCACAGGGACTGCCTTCCATAATCATGATGCAATCGGTGACTGCCAGGCTCCCTGCGGGCCTTCTCGGGATCCTCGTTGCTGCTCGTTTCCCCGGCGGCCCTCGCCGACAAGGTCGATGTCGAGATCACCGGCATCGAGGGGGAGCCGGCCAGGAACGTCCGGATCGTCCTCGGCGATCGCCAACGCGGAGAAGGATCCGACGCCGCAGGAGATCCAGCGGCTCCATGCCCGGGGCCAGGACGAGATCGCCCTGGCCCTCGAGCCTTACGGTTACTACCGGCCGACGATCGACGGCACCCTCGAGGAGGTGGAACCGGGGCACTGGCAAGCGCGCTACGCGATCGACCCCGGGGGGCAGGTGCGCATTCGCAGCGTGGACATCCGACTCAGCGGCGAGGGCGAGACGGATTCCAAGCTCGTCGACCCGGTTGCCGCTTTCCCGCTCGCTCCCGGCGACAGCCTCGTCCACGCCGACTACGATCAAGTGAAGAGCGGCCTCAGCTTCGCCGCCGCCGATAACGGCTACTTCGACGCCGCCTTCGATTCCACTGCGATCCTCGTCGATCGGGACTCACTGGCCGCCGACATCGTGATCCACTTCTCGACCGGACCGCGCTATCGCTTCGGTCCAGTGGCTCTCGAGCAGGACATCCTCGACCCGCGCGTTCTCGCCGGCTACATCACCTTCGAAGAGGGTGATCCCTACGAGGTAGGGAAGCTCCTCGAGCTGCAATCGGGCCTGAGCGCAAGCCCCTACTTCTCGCGCGTGGAGGCCAGGCCGCACCCCGACGAGGCCGATAGCTTGAGGGTGCCGATCGAGGTGGAGCTCGAGCCGCGCAAGACCCAGCGCTTCGATGTCGGCCTGGGCTATGGCACCGACACCGGTGTGCGCGCCAACTTCGATGCCGAATTGCGCCGGCTCAACAGGCGCGGGCACCGCGCCGAGGCGAATCTCAGGATCTCCCAGATCGAGCAGAGCGCTTCCGCGCGCTACATCATGCCGAGTCTCCACCCGAGCACGGCGGTCTACTCGCTCTATGCCGGTTATGCCCACCTCGAACCCGAGACCAGCGAGAGCGACAAGTGGGTCTTCGGCGGCAACGTCACCCGGACACGGTGGGGCTTCCAGGAGACCTTCTCCCTCAGCTACGAGATCGAGGACTTCGTGGTGGGGCTCGACGAGGGTCGCTCGCGTCTGTTCCTGCCTGCGCTCGGCTACACGCGGACGCAGGCCGACGACCGCATCTTCACGCGGAACGGCTACCGTCTCCGCTTCGATGTGCGAGGCGCTCACGACAAGGTCCTCTCGACCTCCACGCTGCTGCAGCTCCGCGGCGATGTGAAGGCGATCCGGCCGCTGGGCGCGCGCACGCGCCTTCTCGTTCGCGCCGGCGGCGGCCGCACGTTCACCGATGAGTTCCACCAGCTCCCGGCCACTCTCCGCTTCTTCACCGGCGGCGATCAGAGTGTGCGCGGCTACCGCTACAAGTCGCTGGCCCCGCGAGATGCCGAGGGCGAGGTGCTCGGCGGCGAGATCATCGTCGAGGGCAGCGTGGAGCTCGAGCTCATGCTCCTCAAGTCGTGGGGAGTCGCCGTCTTCTATGACGCCGGGAATGCCTTCTCGCCGGACTCCCCGTTCATCCTCGAGAAGGGGACGGGGGCGGGTCTCAGGTGGCTGTCTCCCGTTGGCCTCGTGCGCGTCGACGGCGCCTATGCGGTCGGCACGCCGAACATGGTACGCCTGCACATCGGGATCGGGCCGGACCTATGAACACGCTGGAATCCAGGGCAACCGCCATGGCGGCACCCGGCCGCCCCCTGTGGCTGCGGGTGCTCAAGCGGCTCGCCATCGTTGTGGGCGCGATCATCCTCCTGGCGATCCTCACCGGCATCTTCGTCCTCGGCACCGAGGCCGGAGGGCGCCTGCTGATCTCGAGTCTCGACCACCCGACGACACCGCTCGTGGTCGAGGCGTTTTCGGGCCGGCTCGGCAGCCGGTTCGAACTCCGTGGCATTCGCGTCGAATCGGACTCGCTCCCGGTCGAGGCCGCGGTCGAAAGGCTGGCCGTGGCGTGGCATCCGCTCGAGCTCGCGCGAAGGAAGCTCAAGATCGATCGCATCGACGTGAGCGGTGTCGAGGTGACCGTGCTCGAGACCGCACCGAGCGAGAAGACCGAACCGGCCCGGGCCGATTCCACTCCGGCTGCGATCGAGCTCCCGATCGCCATCGAGCTCGGCGAGCTCGTGATCGAGCGGGCGCACGTCGCGGCGCCCGGGGACATCGCCGTCGACCTGGCGGAGCTTCGGGCTGGAGGCAGCCTCGATTCCTACTGGCTCGAGCTGACCGCCCAGGTGGCGGCGCCCCCGATCGACTCGGCCGCGGTTGCTCTCGACGCGCGGGGCGGATCGGATCACGCCGAGATCAAGTCCCTCCGTGTCGATGCCCTCGATGGAACGCTCACCCTCGAGGGCCGCGCCGCCTGGCTGCCGCTGATCTCGTGGGACGTGGCGCTGGCGATCGAGCACATGGTTCCGGGGCCCTTGCTTCCCGATCCCGAGGCCTGGCCGGGAGAGGTGTCGCTGCGGGCGGGATCCCAGGGTCAGCTCATCGACGGCCAGCCCCATGCCCAGGCAAGGCTCGAGTCGCTCGACGGCACGTTGCGCGGCTATCCAATATCCGGCATGGCGGATCTCGCTCTCCAGGGCCAGCGCCTCGACATCGAGGCCATCGACCTGAGCTGGGGGGCCGCCGGGTTGCGCCTCGAGGGGCGGGTTGAGGAGACGATCGATCTCGTCTTCGCCGTCGATACCGAGGACCTGGGAATCGCCATCCCCGAGGCCTCGGGTTCCGCGCATGTCTCGGGGCGGGCGGCGGGCAGCCGCTCGGCTCCCAAGCTCGACGTGGAGCTCCGGGGCGACTCGATCGCCATCGCCGAGAATCGCGTGGCCGCCCTCGCCGGCCGGATCGCCGCCGATCTCGGCGACGAGGGAGCGAACGATATCGCTCTCAAGGCGCGCGGGATCGAAGCGGCGGGGCAGGTGGTGGACTCCCTCGCGGTGTTCGCCACCGGTGGGAAGAGGGCCCACGACGTGTCCACCCACGTGCGCAGTGACTCGCTCGGCCTCAGGCTCGACCTCGCCGTGTCCGGCGGACTTGTCGATTCGACCTGGCAGGGACAGCTGACGCAGCTTGACATCGATTCGCGTGACGCCGGGAAGTGGGGGCTTGCCGGTCCGGCCGGCGTGCGCGCGGCCAAGACGCAGGCTCAGCTCGAGGGCTTCTGCCTCGAGTCCCGCGGCGGCTTGCCCGGCACCGAGGGATCCGCTGGTACCACGCGGCTCTGTCTCGATGGCTCCTATGCCCAGACCGACGGTGGCCGCGGTCAGCTCGAGATCGCCGCGCTGCCACTCGCTCTACTCGGATCCTTCCTGCCGGAACACTGGTCGATGGCCGGCGTACTGGCCGCGGAAGCCCGGTTCGCCATCGCTGCGGATACCCGGATCGATGGCGACATGACGCTTCGGATCGAGGACGGCGCTCTCACCGTCGCCCTTGGCGACACCAGCGACACCATCGGGTTCACGACCCAGGTCGGCGCCACCGCCGGGCCCGGCGGTGTCCAGGCCGATCTCCACGGCGACCTGACGCGGGCCGGCGCCACCTTCGGGGATCTGGCGGGCGAGCTGGCCTTGCCTGCGCTCACGCACCTCTCGAGCCTCGCCGACACGCTCCAGCCGCAACCCCTGTCGGCGGAGCTCCGCATCCACTTCGTCGATCTGGGTCCGCTCGCCCTGCTGGCGCCCGACGTGGACAGCCTGGCCGGGCGCCTCGCCGTCACCGTCGATGCCGGCGGCGATCTCCACCAGCCCGATATCAGGGGCGAGGCCGTCCTGAGCGAGGGCATGGTCAACATCGTGGAACCCGGCCTCGAGCTCCGGGATATCGTGCTCACGGCTCGCGGCGACACGAGCGGCAAGGTCGATATCGAGAGCAGCCTCCGATCGGGCGGCGGCAGCCTGTCCCTCACCGCCCAGTCGGTGCTGGCTGATCCCGACAGCTTGCAGCTGGATATGCGCATCGAGGGTGAGCGCTTCACCGTGATGAACACACCGGAGATCCAGGTGGCGATCTCGCCCGATATCGAGGCCCGTGTCCGCGGGCGCCAGGCCGAGGTTCACGGCGAGGTCGAGATCCCGTTCACGCGGATCGAGCTCAAGGAGATCCCGCCTTCGGCGCAGAGTCCCTCCGCGGATGTTCGCTTCATCGATGCCGAGGCCGAGGAAGAGGAACCGCCCCTCGATGTCACCGCCGAGGTGCGCGTCGTCCTCGGCGACAGCGTGTCCTTCAAGGGGTTCGGGTTCTCCTCACACTTCAACGGCAGCATCAAGGTGATCGAAAACCCCGGGCAGCCCACGAGCGGCACCGGCGAGCTCCGCGTGGTGAACGGGCGCTACAAGGCGTACGGGCAGGATCTCACCGTCGGAACGTGGGGCGATAGCCTGTCCGGCGAGCAAGATCCGGGGCGCATCATCTTCGCCGGCGGGCCGATCGACAACCCGGGACTCAACATGCGTGCCTTCCGTGAGGCTGACGATGGCACCATTGCCGGTCTCTTCATCCAGGGCACGGCCAGGGCGCCCGAGATCACGCTCTTCTCAGAGCCGGCGATGCCCGAAGCCGACGTCCTGTCCTACATCGTGCTCGGCCACAAGATGGGCGAGGGCGGCGACTCGGACATGCTGGCCGACGCCGCGGTCAGCATGGGTCTCAAGGGCGGCAACATGATGGCGCGGAGCCTGGGCAGCAAGGTGGGCCTCGACACCGGCATCGAGACCGAGGGCGGGCTCGACGAGGCGGCGCTGGTGACCGGCAAGTACCTCTCGCCCAAGCTCTATGTGAGTCACGGCTACGGCCTCTTCGATCAGGTGAGCACGTTCCGGGCCCGCTACTTGCTCTCGAAGCAGGTCACCGTTCAGGCGGAGACCGGCGCCGGCTCCGGTGGCGACGTGCTCTACCGTCTCGAGCGCGGGCGATGACATGAAAGGACGTTCGATGAGTTACAAGGGGATCGTGCTGGTTCCGGTCTTGATGCTCTCGAGCGCGGGTCCGCTCCTTGCCGGGAAGCCCAGCTTCGACTGCGAGAAGGCCCAGGGCGAGGTGGAGCAGGCGATCTGCGCCGATTCCACGCTCGCTGCTCTGGATGTGCAGATGAGCGAGGTGTGGGGCCAGGTGATGGCGCTCGTCAAGGACAGTGACAAGCGCACCATGATCGAGGGCGAGCAGCAGAGCTGGACCCGTGACCGCGATGCGTGCCTGAAGGAGAGCGAGATGCGGCCCTGCATCGCGCTCAAGTACAGGACCCGCATCGCCGAGCTCCAGGCCCGCTGGCAGTTGCTCCCGGCCAAGGGTCCGCTCGTCTTCGCTTGCGACGGGAATCCCGCCAATCAGGTGGTGGCGGAGTTCTTCGAGACCGATCCGCCGGCCGCGAGGCTCGAGCGCGCCGGTCAGATCGTCGTGGTCTTCCGCGCGCCGGCGGCCAGCGGCGCCAAGTACGAAGGGCGGCACGTGACCTTCTGGACGAAGGGCAGCGAGGCTCTTGTCACCTGGGGATATGGTGCCGAAGAGATGAAGTGCGAGCTGCGTGAGTGACGGGCGCCATCTCTCGGGCTCGTGACCTCGGTCCGAGGGCAGCTGCGGGCAGACATCATCGGTGCTATCCGGACCGTACGGTCAGATCGCGTGACCGTGACATTGCTTGAACTTGCGCCCGCTCCCGCACGAGCAGGGATCGTTGCGCCCGCGGCGGGCGTCGGCGTCGGCCATCCATGCCATGACCTCCGGCGCCGGCCGCCCGGCCTTGAGCAGGCGCGCCATCTCCTCCATCGCCGGAAGGTAGTGGGTGAAGAACCGCTTCAGGCCCGCGCAGAGGTAGTTGTGGCCGGGCTCCCCGTCGGTGGAGGTCGCGAAACGATCCTTCGGACACCCGCCGTGGCACAGCGCGAGCACCTCGCATTCCCGGCACTGCCGGGTCAGTGAGTCCCTCTTGTCGCGGCCGAACTTCTGCTGCGCGGGTGAGGCGACGAGCTCCAGCATGGGTGTTTCGTGGATGTTGCCGAGACGGTATTCCGGCTCCACGTAATGGTCGCAGGAATAGAGATCCCCATTGTACTCGAGCGCCGGTCCCAGCCCGCAGGTCGGGGCGTGGATGCACAGCTTGTACTGGCCGAAAAGCGCTTCGAGCGTGACGTCGAAGAGCTGCACATAGACCCGCCCGACATCATGCCGGATCCACTCCTCGAGGACATCGATGAGGAAGCGGCCGTACTGCTCGCCACCGATCGAGCGCTCGGTCACGAGGGCCCCGGTCTGGGTGTAGAGGAGGCGCTTCCGGCCCGGCTGATCGCTCCAGCCCAGGTTGGCGATCGGGAGGGTCTCGGGGGTGGCCCGTTCGATGATCGGGATGAACTGGATCCACTCCGCTCCGAGCTCGTCCCGGAAGAAGCAATAGACCTGCCGGCCGTGGTCCCCGTTGGCGGCGTTCACGGTGCAGAGGATATTGAAATCCACCTCATGCCGGCGGAGGCAGGTCCAGCCCTTCATCACCTGGTCGAAGGTGCCCTCGCCCCCCTTGTTGACCCGGTAGACGTCGTGGATCTCCTTCGGACCATCGACGCTGAGACCGACCAGGAACCGGTGCTCCTTGAGGAAGGCGCACCACGCATCATCGAGGAGAACCCCGTTGGTCTGGAAGGTGTACTCGACCCGCTGCCCCGGCCGCCGATACTTCTCCACGAACTCGACCGACCGGCGGAAGAAGTCGAGCCCCATGAGCGTCGGCTCGCCGCCCTGCCATGCGACGGTCACCGTCGGCGTGCGATGGGACTTGAGGAGCTGGCTGATGTAGGCCTCGAGCGTGGCCTCGGACATCCTGCTCTCGGCGTTCGGATAGAGCGCTTCCTTCGAGAGAAAGAAGCAATAGGTGCAGTCGAGATTACAGGTGGAGCCGCTGGGCTTCGCCAGCAGGTGGAAGCGCGGCGGGACGGTCGTCAGAGGACCTGCGGCGCCAGCGGTCGGAGTCTGGGTGTTCACGATCTGGGATTGTCCTCTTGGGGGGACCGGCGGTCAAGGTTGCGGCCGGCCAGAACGGAAGCCGCCGCTTCGCGCGAGGCGAAGCGGCGGCTTCCTGGCATGGTCGGCGGGTCGGGGACTAGGCGCCGCCCGTCGCGCCCTGATTGAGCGCCTCCATGGCCTGATCGAGATTGAAGCTCGCCGCCTTCTGCCGCGGCGGGAACTCCTTGAGCGTTGCCAGGAACTGACCCACCAGGTTCTGCGCCGGCACGAGCAGGTAGGCGTGGTCCAGCATCCAGTCCCAGTAGGTATTCGACGTGATGTCGGCGCGCTCGTAGGGATCGGTGCGCAGGTTGAAGATCTTCGGCAGGCGCAGGGGGACGAGCGGTTCCGCCCAGATTTGCAGAGTGCCCACGGCCCGCTGCTCCATGAAGACGACCTTCCAGTTGTCGTAGCGCATGCAAGCCAGATCGCCGTCATCGGTGAAGTAGAGGAACCCCTGGCGCGGTGTCTTCTTCTCCTTGCCGGTCAAGTACGGCAGGATGTTGTGGCCGTCGAGGTGGACCTTGAAGGTCTTGTTGCCCGCCTTGTGGCCCTTCTTGAGCTTCTCCTTCACGTCCGGATCCCCGGCCAGCGCGAGCAGCGTGGGCATCCAGTCCAGATGGCTCACGATCTCGTTCGAGACCGTGCCCGGCTTGATGTGGCCGGGGAAACGCACCATCGCGGGAACGCGGAAGGCGCCCTCCCAGTTCGAGTTCTTCTCGTTGCGGAATGGCGTCATCCCGGCGTCGGGCCACGAGTTCATGTGCGGCCCGTTGTCGGTCGAGTACATGACGAACGTGTTGTCGGTGACGCCGAGCTCGTCGAGGAGGTCGAGAAGCTCGCCCACATGCTTGTCATGATCGATCATCACGTCGTGGTACTCGGACTGCCAGCGTCCCGACTGACCGCGGCTCGAGGGCTTGACGTGAGTCCGGAAGTGCATGTGGGTCGTGCTGAACCAGACGAAGAACGGGGTCCCGCTCTTGACCTGCTTCGTGATGAACTCCTTGGCCGCCGCCAGGAACTCCTCGTCCGCGGTCTCCATGCGCTTCTTGGTGAGCGGGCCCGTGTTCTCGATCTTCTGGCCTCCCTTGCCATCCGCCCAGCAGTGGAGGACGCCGCGCGGCCCGAACTTCTTCTTGAAATCGGGAAAGTCCTTCTCGGTCGGGTAATCGGCGAGCTCCGGCTCCTCCTCCGCGTTCAGGTGGTAGAGGTTGCCGAAGAACTCGTCGAACCCGTGCATGGTCGGCAGATGCTCGTCGCGGTCGCCGAGGTGGTTCTTGCCGAACTGGCCGGTGGCGTAGCCGAGGGGCTTCAAGAGCTCGGCGATGGTCGGATCCTCGGCCTTGAGTCCGAGCGGAGCGCCGGGGAGCCCGACCTTGGTGAGGCCGGTGCGGAGCCCGCACTGCCCCGTGATGAAGGAGGCACGACCCGCCGTGCAGCTCTGCTCCGCGTAGTAGTCCGTGAACAGCATGCCCTCGTTGGCGATGCGGTCGATGTTGGGCGTCCGGTAGCCCATCATGCCCTTGGTGAAGACGCTCAGGTTCGACTGCCCGATGTCGTCACCCCAGATGATGAGGATGTTGGGTTTCTTATCAGCCATTGCGTACTCCTATGTGGACGATGCCACTTGCGGTGGATATGAGAGGGGCTTTCGATGAAAGCTCGCGGCCTTCCTTTCTCATCTCCTTTCGATCTCCGGGGGACGGTCGCCTCCGCCCGGCCGTTCGGCGGCGGTCGGCTCTCGCTCGGCCTTTGCCTGTTCCACACGCTGGAAGACGAGCACCACCGCGGCCAGGCCGAGGAGCGCGAGCCCGATGCCGGTTCCGAGACCCAGGATGCTGGCTTCCCCGCCCCGGGGACCGGCGACCGCGCCGAGGAAGAGGATCGCCAGCATGACGATGACGACCGCCACCAGATTGGCCTTGAGCTGCTCCAGATTGGCCACCGACAGCCAGGCGGGTAGTGGGATCGCCGGGTCGATGAACAGCTCGTAGAGCCCGATCGCGGTGACCAGGAGAATGGTCCCGAGCAGGAACAGATCGACGAGCTCGATCAGCTCGAGCGCGAACAGGCGGGCCCCTTCGGCGTTGTACATGCCGAGACCGAACGCCTCGTGGATCATGGTCGCCGTGGTGATCACGCCGAATACGAGCACGCCGACCGCACCCGCCACGAGGCTCAAGACGGCGAGGACCACCGAGTATCGGGATAGACGCAGAAGGGTCCTCATATCTTGCTCCCTCAGCCGGTGAGGACGTTCATGAACGCGAGGGTGCCGATCACCCAGAGAATCGAGGCGAAAGCGAGGGGCAAGAGCCGGGGTCGCTCGCCGAGCCGGCGGAGGAACAGGATGTACTGGATGGTGGCGAGGAGCAGGGCCGCGAGGCCCATCCCGATCGGTATCAAGCCGATGGCCCGCGGCTCCCTCATCGGCATGTGGCCCGGTTGTTCGGCCATGCCGGCCAGGAACTTGTAGATCGTGAAGCCGAATCCGATGAGGGAGATGGAGGTGCGCACCCAGGCCATGAGCGTCCGTTCGGACGCCATGACGGTGCGATCGAGGGCAAGGGTGTTGCTATCCACGGCCGGAGACTTCAAGCGTGGTCCCAGTCATTAGAGGGTGGAAAAGGCCGGCACCCAGGCGGGGCTGATAGAGGAGGCGTCAAGATAGAGACTGGCCTTTCGTCTGTCAACCCTGGCCGCAAGCGACCGGGGAACCCTGGCTGAGGGTGGCTGGCGGCGAGCCGGTCGATTCGTCAGGCCCCATTCGGAAGTCTGCCACTTTGTCCGTCCGGGCCTGCACTCGATGTCAGCCTGACGGTGTAGGTCATTTATTGATAACGTGTTATGCCCCTCGGCTGGCATCCTCGGCGGGCATGCCTCTTGCCCCATAGCGGGTTGTCCCGGACCTGGATCCGATTCGATCCCGCCCAAGGCAGAGGGGATGTCGTGTACAAGATCGTTCACCGCGAACAGCTCAACGAGAACACCTTCCTGTGGCATGTCGACGCGCCGGCCGTGGCCCGCGCTGCATTGCCGGGCCACTTCGTCATGGTGCGCATCGACCGTACCGGAGAGCGCATTCCGCTCACCGTCGCCGACTACAACGCCGACCGCGGTACGGTGACCATCGTCATCCAGGCGGTGGGGAAGACCACGCGCCAGATGATGGCGCTGCGCGCCGGCGACAGCGTCCTCGATTTCGTCGGGCCGCTCGGGCTCCCGAGCACGATCGAGCCGCAAGGCAAGGTGGTGCTGGTCGGCGGCGGACTGGGTGTCGCGCCCGTGTTCCCGCAGCTCAGGGCCTACAAGCGGCTCGGTGCCGCCACCATCTCGATCATCGGTTTCCGCACCCAGAACCTCGTCTTCTGGGAAGACCGCTTCCGGGAGTTCTCCGATGCGGTCATCGTCACCACCGATGACGGTTCCTACGGCGAGAAGGGATTCGTGAGCCAGGCCCTGGCCACGGTCCTTGCCGAGCATCACGACATCGACGAGGTGGTGGCCATCGGCCCCTTGCCGATGATGAAGGCCTGCGCCGAGGTGACCCGCCCGCACGGCATCCGCACCATCGTCAGCCTCAACTCGATCATGGTCGATGGCACCGGGATGTGCGGGAGCTGTCGCGTGACGGTCGACGGCGCCATCAAGTTCGCCTGCGTCGATGGGCCCGATTTCGACGGGCACAAGGTCAACTTCGAGGAGCTCATGCTCCGGCAGAAGCGTTTCGAGCGCGAGGAGAAGGAGGCGCTCGAGCGCTACATGCGCGAGACCGAGCAGGTGGCGGCGGCCGGGCGTGGCGGCGAGGATCCCGCCCAGGCGCCGTCGCGCCCGCGCGCGAGGGGCGGCGAGCCGGCCGGATCGCGCATTCCGATCCTGGAGGCGGCGACGGCGGCGGCCGAGGCCTACGATGAGACCCGCCCGGTCCCCGAGGGCGGTGCCAAGGTGGTCAAGTCGGTGCGCAACGTGAGGCCGAAGAAGACGCCGATGTCCGAGCAACCGGCCGACGTCAGGCGGCGCAACTTCGAGGAAGTCGCGCTCGGTTACTCCCTCGAGGAGGCGATCGTCGAGGCGGACCGGTGCATCGAATGCAAGAAGCCGCGCTGCATCGCCGGCTGCCCGGTCGAGATCGACATCCCCGCGTTCATCCATGAGCTCCGCCATGGCAACGTGCGCGAGTCCTATCGCATCTTGAAGTCGGCGAACAGCCTGCCCGCTGTCTGCGGCCGGGTTTGCCCGCAGGAGACGCAGTGTGAGGTGCAGTGCGTGGTCGGGAAGAAGCTCGAGCCGGTGGCGATCGGCCGCCTCGAACGTTTCGTTGCCGACGCCGCCGTGGGTCAGAGCTGGGACGAGCCGCTGCCCCCGCCCAGGGATGGTGGTGCCCGCCGCAAGGCGGCGATGATCGGATCGGGGCCGGCTTGCCTCACCTGCGCCGGTGATCTGGCCCGGGCCGGCGTCGAGGTCATCGTGTTCGAGGCGCTGCACGTTGCCGGCGGCGTCCTCAAGTACGGCATCCCCGAGTTCCGCTTGCCGAACGACATCGTCGATCTCGAGATCGCGAACCTGCTAGCGCTCGGCGTCAAGATCGAGCTCGATACGGTCATCGGCAAGGTCTACACGATCCCGTCCCTGATGAAGGACCACGGCTACGATTCGGTGTTCATCGGCACCGGCGCCGGGAGTCCGAGCTTCATGGGCATCCCCGGGGAGTCGCTGAACGGAGTCTTCTCGGCCAACGAGTTCCTGAGCCGCGTCAACCTCATGATGGGCTTCCAGGCGCCGCTCTACGACACTCCGGTCGGGATGGGACGGCGGGTGGCGGTGATCGGGGCCGGGAACACGGCGATGGATGCCGCGCGGGTTTCGATGCGCCTGGGAGCCGAGGCGGTCTATATCGTCTACCGACGCAGCGAGAAGGAATGTCCGGCCCGGCTCGAGGAGCTGCATCACGCGATCGAGGAGGGGATCCAGGTCGAGTGGCTGACCAACCCGGTCGGCATCCACGGCAACGAGGCCGGCTGGGTGACCGGCATGGAGTGCATTCGAATGGACCTCGGCGAACCCGACGACTCGGGACGCCGCCGCCCGATTCCCAAGCCGGGCACCGAGTTCAAGCTCGACGTCGATACCGTGATCTATGCCCTGGGCACGACCGCGAATCCGATCATCGCGCAGACCACCCCGGGGCTCGCGACCAACAAGTGGGGCTACCTGGTGGTCGATCCGGAAACCCAGATGACATCGCTTCCCGGCGTGTTCGCCGGCGGCGACATCGTCACCGGGTCGGCGACGGTCATCGAGGCGATGGGTGCCGGCCGGCGCGCCGCGCGCGGGATCCTGCGCTTCCTTGGGATCGAGACCGGCGATCCGGCCGGAGCGCCGGCGCCCGCGACGGCGAACACATAAGAGGAGATAAGAACCATGGCCTCGCAGTGTCCCAAGTGCCAGCGTGCCGTCGAGGACGACGCCGTCTGCTGTGCCGATGTTCGTTACACCTGGAAGTGCCAGGACTGCGGCAAGCTGTCTGTTGGCTTCGTCGTCCCCTACGGGCGTTGTTTCCTCTGCGGCGGGGAGCTACGCGTGGTCCAGAGCTACCGTCTCGCCGATCCGGAGCGCATCGAGCCGATCCGGGAGGCCGTTCAGTTCGAGGTCGACATGTACCAGTTCTACCGGCTGGCTCACGGCCGCATGAACGACCCGGACTGCAAGGCCGTGCTCGACGACCTGCTGCATCGCGAGGAAGACCATCTCAACGAGCTCTCGCAGAAGTACCACCTGCATCTCGAGCGCGAGGTGGTCGAGCCCAGGCAGGGGGCCGAGGAGGTTCTGGCCCGCGATCTCTTCAAGGGGATCGACTTCGTGACTGACGGTGCCGTGCGCGAGATCTACAGCCGGGCTCTCGAGCTCGAGAAGCGGACACTCGCTCACTTCGAGCACCGGGCTCAGACCCTGCCTCCGGGCATGGAGAAGGAACTCTACCGCGAGCTCGCGGCCGAGGAGGTCGAGCACGTGGCGCTCCTCGAGGCGGAGATCGAGTCCCTGGGCGCGGCCCCGGCGCGCTAGCGGGCGGCGATCGTGTAGGATCCCGCGCATGATCCGGGATCTGGACCTGCTTGCCGGGGCGAGCTTCGATCTGATCGTGGTCGGGGGCGGGATCACCGGCGCCTTCGCCGCCTGGGATGCCGCCCTCCGCGGTCTATCCGTCGCCCTCATCGAGCGCGCCGACTTCGGCGGTGCCACCTCCGCCGCTTCCTCGAAGATCCTCCACGGCGGCATTCGCTACCTCCAGAAGGGCGAGGTCGGCAAGGTTCGCGAATCGCTCGTCGAGCGCGGCCGCTTTCTGACCATGGCTCCCCATCTGGTCACGCGCGTCCCCTTCCTGATCCCGACCTACGGTCATGGCATGAGGGGCAAGGAAGTGCTCGCGCTCGCCATGACAGCCTACGAGACGATCGGGCTCGGTTTGAACGAGCGCATCCCCGACCCCGAGAAGCGCGTGCCTCGTTTCTCGCTTCTCACGCGGCGCGAAGTGCTCGATCTCGAGCCCGGGGTCGAGGCGCGCGGCCTCACCGGCGGGGTTCGCTTCGACGAGTGCCACATGCACAACTCGGAGCGGATGACGCTCGCCGTCGTGCGGGCGGCGGCTGCAGCCGGAGCGGTCGTGGCGAACTACGTCGAGGCCACGGGTCTTCTCCGCGATGGGATGCGGGTCACGGGCGTGCGCGCGCGGGGCATGCTGGCGCCGGCTGTGCCGGAAGATTTCGCGGTGCGAGCCCGGATCGTCGCCAACACGACGGGACCATGGGCCCCGCTCGTCGCGCGGGGCCTCGGCCACCCCGCCGGCGAGCGCTACGCACTGGCCAAGGGCTGCCACATCGTGACCCGCCCCATCACGCGGAGCGGAGCCCTCGCCATCGCCACCCGGCACAAGCGCGAGGGGCTCGTGACCCGCGGCGGGCGTCACCTCTTCGTCATCCCCTGGCGTGGTCGTTCGCTGATCGGGACCACCAACGTGCCGTTCACCGGGGATCCGGATCAGGTCGCCGTCACCGCGAAGGACGTGACCGATTTCATCGCCGAGATCAACGCCGCGTACCCGGCCGCGGGGCTCGCCCATGAAGATGTCGAGCACGCCTTTGCCGGCCTCTACCCGCTCATCGACACCGAGGTGCGTGCGGATGTCTACCAGGGCGCAAGCAAGGTCGAGATCCACGACCACGAGAAGGATGGCATCACCGGCCTGGTGACGGTGATCGGCGCCAAGTACACGACCGCGCGTCACCTGGCCGAGCTTGCGATCAACCTCGTCCATCGCAAGCTCGGTGCCGTACCGCCGCCTTCGCGCACGGCGGAGACGCCGGTTCCCGGAGGGCGCATCGAACGCTCATCGGATTTCCTGGCCGCCGCGCTCGCCGCCGATGCGGAGGGCGCGAGGCTCGGCGAGGAGGTGGTGCGCGAGCTCGTTCACGCCTACGGCGACGAGATGGGGACGGTCGTGGTGCGGGTTGAGACGAACCCGGACGAGGGGCGGCGAGTGGCGGCCACCCGCCCCACCATTCGCGCCATGGTGCGGCACGCCGTCCAGGCGGAGATGGCGCTCCGGCTTTCCGACGTGGTCTTCCGTCGCACCGGGCTCGGCACCATCGGTCACCCGGGTGAGGACGTGCCTCGCCGAGTGCGCGGCGATCATGGCCGAAGAGCTGGGCTGGGACCGTGACCGCAGAGATGCGGAGATCGCCGCGGTCGAGGGGTTGTTCCCGTCACTCGGCTGAGCTCGCTTACTTGAGGAGCTGGATCTTCTGCGTGAACTCGCGACCTCCGGCCCGGAAGCGCACGAGGTAGACGCCCGAGCTGGCGACGCCGCCGCGGATGGTGCGGCCGTCCCAGAACGCTGAGTGCTCGCCCGCCGGGAGATCGCCCTCGACGAGGGTACGCACGAGCTGGCCGGCGACATCGTAGATCCGGAGCTCGACCCTCGCTGGCGCCGGCAGATCGAAGCGCAGCATGGTCGACGGGTTGAACGGATTCGGTCGGGCCGCGTGGAGCGCGAGCTCGGTGGGCAGTGGTGCCGCTGGGGGCTCCCCGACCGATACCGTCGTCGGCGGATCACCCAGGAAGCCATTCTCGAGGTCGCGCAGGTCGGCGAACGGGAGATCGATTCCGCCGTGACCGCGGAAGCGGACGCGAGCTACCTCGCCCGTGCCGTGGATGGTGATTCCCTGACCGAGGACCGCGGCATGAAGCCCGAGCTCGTCGCCCTCGCTGAGATGCTGGAAGAAGGTGTCAGCACCCTGGGCGCCGAGGAGCGGCCCCGGCCCCGCCTCCACCACGCTCAGGAGCGGATCGTGGCTGAGTCGCAGGTGGAAGGCCTTCACGGTGCCCGGATTGTCGACGAGCATGAGCCGGCACAGGATGCCGTCGGCGGTGGCCTCGGTGCGGAGCACGATCGTCGGCGTGCCGCCGGGGATATCCTCGAGCCCGGGCGCCGGCGGTCCCTGGGCGCCGACGGCGCTGTAGTTGATTGCCATCAGCACCAGATCCTCGAAGTCGACGAGATCGTCGGGCACAGGTCGGGCCAGGACCGAGTAATCCGTCGTGGGCCCGATGTCGAGGTAGTTGAACTCGGTGCCCGGGATCGTGAAGTAATGGGTGGCAAAGAGGCTCACGTCCGGGGTCGTGACGGTGTTGTCGCCCTGCCCCGGCGTGGCGCCGTCGCTGACGTCACCCAGGTGATAGTTGAGGGCGCCGGCCGTGCGATTCGAGATCGCCGCGTTTCCGCACTCGTCCCTGGTGACGGCGACGTAGTACCAGAAGCCGCGAGTCGCGGGCTCGTCGAAGCCGTCGGCCACGTTATCGAGGGCGGCAACGTGAGTCCAGCCCGCGGGCGGATAGCTCGTGGGTAGCGTCGGCTCGCTGCCGGCGTACTCGGGATAGTCGGGGAAGGGAGCCCGCCAGATCTCGGTCGTGGCTGCATCCGCTGGGCTGGTGAACGTGAGATGGACCTCGGTGGTGCCATCCGTATCGTTGTCGGCGAGAACCTGGGTCGCCGCGAGGTCCGTGACTGCGGCCGGCGGGGTCGCATCGCACTCGGCACAGAGGATCGTCAGGTCCTCGAGTGCGGGTGTGGTGGCGTGATCGGTCGTTGCGAGCACGGCCTGGTACTGGATGTAACGGCCCGCGGCGTTCACCGGGTCGCCCGATGCGGCGATCGGGATCCACGAGCCCATGGCCAGGGGATCGTCGCCGGTTCGCACCGAGATGTCGATGCTCGTCCCGGCCGGAGTCGTTGCGGTCCAGGTGCAGTCGCTCCAGTAGGCGCGGCTCCCGTGGTCGAGGAGTCGCGAGGTGAAGGTACCGCTGGAGGCGTAGGGGGTCATGCGGATCCAGTCGAGCGTGAGGACCGCTCCGCCGGCTTGATCGCTCGCGACAGGCCTCATCAAGGCGGTGACAGCGGTGGTATGCGCTGCCTTGAGTGTGCCATCGACATAGTAGCGAACTTGTCCCGCGTCCCATTCGATACGGAAGCGATGAGTCACTCCGATCGTGACATCGGTGAGGTCCGTGTCCAGAGGTGAGCCGCCGTTCGTCCGTGCTTTGATTACCGTCCCACCAGGAAATCCTGTGCTGAAGATGGCCCATGGAGCAGCGTTGAGATCCGTCGCGAAGCCGACATGTTGTGATGTGCCGGCCTGGAAGGTCGCCCGGAATTCGATCGCGCGGGCGGGGCCGTAGGGGGCTGGAGGATAGGTGCTGGTCGCGAGTAGCGCCCCATCGATGGTGGCGACTCCTCCGGCGACCGAGGTGCCAACCCCGCCACTCCACGGAGTGCTCGTCCATCCCGCAGGCACCGCGGTCCCAAAGAAATCGCTACCCTCGGTTGGCTTGAGGATCACCTCGCCGTCGCCGGTCGCGGCGACGTAGGTCGCTGTGCCGAAGTCGCCCTGGATGAAGTCGGCTGCCGTGTCGTCGGCGAAGCATGCCGTGGGTGGTGCCGGCGGTGTGGTGAAGCTGAGCGGATCGTCGGGCGATGCCGGCGAGGTCGCCGAGTTGTTCGCCGGGTCCTTCGACGTGGCCCGGTAGTAGTAGGTGGTGTTCGGCATGAGGCTGCCGAGCACGAGGGAGTGAGCCGTGACGAACGCGCCGTTCGTCACGTTCTGATCGAGGAGCGTCGGGCTTGTCCCGTAGTCGACCCGGGAATCCGCCGGCTCGTCAGTGTCCCAGGTGATCGTGGCCGCGGTTCCGCCGGGATCGACCGTGGCGGCGAGGTTGGTGATGACCGGCGGATCGGGGTCGGGGCTTGTGGTGCAAGCGATCGCGAGGTCGCTGAGGACAGGCGTCGAGGTGCCGTCGCCCGTGAGGACGGCCTGGTACTGGATGTAGCGCGAGGAGACGCCGACCGGATCGCCGTTGGCGATGGCGTTGAACACGGTCCAGGTGCCATCAGGCGTGGGGGTGTCGCCCGTGCGCACGCTCAGCGCGAGGCCGGTCCCCGATGGCGTATCGGCGGTCCACGTGATGGCGCCCCAGGTGGCCGCGCTCCCGGCATCGCCGATACGGGACTCAAAGGTACCGGCGAGCGCGTATGGAGACATGCGGATCCAGTCGAGGGCGAGTGTCGCTCCACCAGGCCAATCACTGGCCGCGGGTCGCATCGGTCCGGCGACCGTGACCGTGTGCGTTGCCTTGAGCGTGCCATCGACGAAGTAGCGGACCTCGCCTGCATCCCACTCGATGCGGAAGCGATGGGGGATGCTGATCGCGACGCCGGTGAGGTCTGTGCTCGTCTCGGCGCTGATGGCGCTACGCGTTCGCGCCTTGAGCACCGATCCTCCCCCATTGCTGAAGATGGCCCACGGTGGGGCGTTGAGATCCGTCGCGAATCCGATGTGCTGACCTGTGTTGGCTTCGAACGTCGCCACGAACTCGATCGCGCGGCCGGGGCCGTAGCTGGGCGCCCCGCTCGTCGCGAGTAGCGCCCCATCGATCGTGGCAACGCCTCCGGCGACCGACGTGCCAATCCCCGCATCCCACGTAGTGCTCGTCCAGCCGGCAGGCATCGTGGTCCCGAAGAACTCGCTACCCGCGGTGGGCTTGAGGATCACCTCGCCGTCATCGGTGGCGGCGACGTAGGTATCCGTTCCGGTCGTTCCATCCAGGAAATCGTCCGCCACGTCGTCGATGAAGCAGGGCGGCGCCGGGGGTGCCGGTGTGGTGAACATGGCCGGGGGTGTGGGCTCGGTGGCCGAGTTGTTCGAGGGGTCCACCGAGGTCACCTGGAAGTAGTAGGTGGTGCTCGGTGAGAGCCCGGTGAGCCCGAGCGAGTGGTTCGTGACGAACGGCGTGCCGGTCGCGCTCTGGTCGAGCAATCCTGGATCGGTCCCGTAATCCACTCGCGAGTTGGCCGCCTCATCGGTATCCCAGGTGATGGTGGCGATCGTGCCTCCGGGATCCGGGGTGGCGACGATGTTCGAGATCACGGGTGGGGTGGTGTCCGGGCCCACGTCGCAGCTCACACTGACGTCGGCGAGCACCGGAGTGACACGCGTATCGCTCGTGGCCAGATCGGCCTGGTACTGGATGTAGCGCGAAGCACCGCCCACCGTGGCGCCCTGCGTCACCGGGTTGAACTCGGTCCAGGTGCCGTCGGGCGTGGCCGTGTTGCCCGTGCGCACGGCCAAGGCGACCGTCGTTCCCGCGGGCGACTCTGCTGTCCAGCTGATGACCCCCCAGGTTGCCGTATCGCCGGCGTCGTAGGCGCGCGAGGTGAAGGTGCCGGCTGCGGCATAGGGGGTGATGCGCAGCCAGTTGGCATCGAGGGCGATGCCATTGGCAGCGGGTCCATCATCGCTCACCTGCACGACCATTGACGTCCCGACGGTCAGGTTGAACGTGGCCAGCTGCACCCCGTCCACGTAGAAGACGAAGCTGTTCGCATTCCAGTCGATGCGGTAGCGGTGCGGCGTGTTGAGGAGCGATGCCGACAGGAGGGTCTCACCGGCGCTGCTTCGAGCATAGAGATTGCTTCCGGCTCCAGTTCCGCGCCCGATCACGACCCATGGTGCATTGAACGCGAAGTCCGATGCGAAACCGATGTTCTGGTAGTCGTCGGCGCGGAAGGTCGCTTCGAATTCAAGGGATGTTCCGGGGCCGAAGAGCGCCGTGGTTGCGGCGTGAGCCTCGTCGACCGTGAGCTTGCCGCTGGCCACCGTCGCCGTGCCACCCGTTCCCCAGGCTTCCGACTGCCACCCCGCCGGAAGCGCGCTGCCCGAGAACTCCGCCCCCTCGGTGGGGCGGAGGATCACCTCCCCATCGTCGGTCATGGCGACATACGTATCCGCTCCCGTCGTCCCGGCCTCGAAGTCGGCCACCAGGTCATCGACGAAGCAGGTGAGCCCGGGCATCGTGAAGCTCAACGTGGCCGGCGGTGCCGGCTCGGTGGTCGGGTTCCCCGCGCCGTCCTCCGAGGTCACCCGGTAGTGATAGGTGGCATTCGCCGTCAACCCCATGAGCGTGATCGAGTGGGACGTGACAAGGCTCCCACTTGCTTCGCTCAGATCGAGCAGCCCGGGATCCGTTCCGTAGTCCACGCGCGAATCGGCCGGCTCGTTCGTGGTCCAGGTGATGGTGGCTGTACCGTCGCCGTGCGGCGTGGCCACGATGGTCGTGATGAGGGGTGGCGTCGTGTCGATGAGGTAGCTCGCCACGTAATCGCCATCCTCCGCCGGGAAAAAGGCGTACTCGATACCCTTGATGGTCTCGGTCGAATAGGTGATCGGGATCGCGTTCCGGGTGATGCCGGTGAGCTGGCCAACGGCGGCCAGGGTGGGCAGCATGCCCCGCAGGTTGCGCGAGCCGGCCGCGGTCGTGATCGAGAAGCTCAGGGTGTTGCTGTTCCAGACGAGATTCTGGAAGGCCGAGCCATTCCGGCCGTCGAGCCAGTCGAGCATCTGCTTGGCCGACACCACGGGGACATCGCGGGCCAGGGCCGAGGCGACGATCGCGTCGGAGCCGGGTGGCTCGGTTGGTCGAAGTGCATGTTGGTCGCGAACGACACCGTAGTACCCCTCGGCGCCGAGCGCGCGATCGAGGAGCGTCGATAGAGAACTGGGGAAGTCCTGGCCCGACTCGTCGGTCATCTGGGTCGTGACCTGGTAGCAGTCGATCATCGTGCCGTCGGTCGCGCGAAACGCATCGGCATCCCGGATCCGGTGAACATGCCGGGACGATCCAGGACCCAGCTGCCGGGCCAGTAGTAGTAGTTGGTGTCGAGGCGGATGCCGTAGGCAGCCTCGACCTCGGCCCGTGGCCCAGTCGCTCCAGGCGATGCAGTGGTTGCGGTTGGTCGCAGGGACCGGGATGCTGGGGTACGGCGTTCGCGAACGTGGCGAGCTGACTCGCGTAGCCGCTTCGCAGCTGATGTTGCCGGTCCAGTCGGCGCATCCGGTGTTGACGTGCAGCGCGATCTCGAAGCCCGAGGCCGTGCATAGTAGGCGGCCTGGGCATCGGTGAACGTGCTACCCGGGTAGATGTACGCCTGTGGCGCGCACGCACTCCCAGTCGTCCACCGAGCAGCCCCCGGGGCTCTGGGCCAGGTAGAGCGTCGAAGCGCGGCTGCATGCCGTCAGCGCCGTGGTCGTCGCCGGTCATGACGATCGCGGCCTTGAGCCCCCGCGGCAGGTACCAGAACCGCGGCAGCGGATAGCGATCGACGATTGCCCTGGAGGATCAGGTTGGCGAGGAGCCGCTGCTGCTCGTCGGCCTGCGGGATCGCGACCTTGTCGAGATCGACCCAGTCCGGCTGCGGATCGCCGGCCGCGTTCCCGTAGAAGAGATCGTCGGAGCGGATGGGTGGCTGATGCCGTCGCGCTCCTGGCCGATCCAGGCCGGGTTCCCCTGGCGGGTGTAGACCACCGAGCGCGCGAGATCGTAGGTGAAGGCCACGGCCTGCCCACCGTTGACCCCGACGTCGCGGAGCGTGACCGCGGGATTCGTGGTCGCGGTCGTGGCGTCGGAGTAGAGCGTGGCGAGACTCGTCGCGCCGGACAGCGTGTAGAGATCGGCGGCACCGTGGAACTGGATCGTCTCCCCGACGATGCCCACGCCCGGACCCGAGGCGGTGTCGACGAGGAGGTAGCGGTCCTCGAGCGTGCCGCCGGCTAGCGTGAGTCCGAGGAGCCCGGCCAGTTGCGCGTCGGGCCGCATGGCGATCAAGAGGCCGCCCGCGTCCGTCCAGTCGCTGAGCATCGTCACGTCCGCCGCGGCCGAGCGGCATCTCGCCGAGGATCACGACGTCGTAGTCCGTGAGCACGGCCGGAGTGACGAGCGAGAGATCCATGGCCGTGAACTCGTTCAGGCCCTCGGCGCGCAGGATCTCGGCGAAGTAGCGGCTGAAGGGATTGGCGCCGGTGCTGATCACGAGGATGGGTCCGCCCGGGCCCTCGGTCGGCGGCGGGCCGGCCGTGGTGAAGGACCAGCTCACATCCGCGGCGAGCGGGTTCCCGGCCACGTCCTTGATGTGAGGAGGACTGGCTCCACCGCGCAGGATCGCGGTGTAGGTCGTTGCGTAGTCGAGCGGCGAGGTGGGGGTGAGGGTGGCGGTCCGCGTCGGGTTGTCCCAGCTCACCGTGGCGCCGACCGAAGCGCTCCCCGGATCCAGGAGCTCGAAGGTGGACGAGTTCACGGTGGCCGGGTCGAGGGGCTCGCTGAAGGTGGCCGTGGCGCTCGCACTCACTGCGACATTGGTCGCGCCCGGAGACGGCGACCGCGTGATCACCGTCGGTGGCGTGACATCGGGGCCGACCGAGGTCGCGAACACGAGATCCACCCAGTAGTTGCTCTTGTTGTAGCTCGAGGTGGGGAAGGCACTGGAGCCGTAAACATACACACCGTTGGGACCATCCTCACCATCGGCCAGGCCTTCGAGCGGGCCGTTCACCACCGCAGAGTTGAAGTAGGGGCTCGTATCGGCGAAGTAGAGCGGACTGTGATAGGAGATGACATAGGTCGTGTTGGCGGCGATCGGGACCGGAGCGTCAAAGGCCTGTTCCTGCCAGCCGGACGCGGTCTCGCCAACGAACGTGACCTGGGACAGAAGCACTCCCGAGCTCGACCACAAGCTCCCGATATGCTCGCCGGTGTTCAGTGCGCCCTTGTAGAAGCGGACACCGGTCACGTATCCGTCCACGCTCGAGCGGAACTTCATCCCGAGCTCGATGGGTTGGTTGTCTGTGACGTCGGTCTGCGCCGGCAGATCGGTCGGCTGGAACACGGTGCACGGGCAGTCGAAACTCGCGACGATGAAGCTCCAGGTGTAATCGGCAGAGAGGGCGTTACCGGCCAGGTCCTTGATGCGGGGGTCGGTCGCGCCGCCCTTCAGGGTGGCCGTGTACTCGGTGACCTCGGCGAGCGGCGCCGATGGAGTCAGGCTGGCGGTGCGCGTGTAGACGTTGTAGCTCACGGTCGCGGGGACGAGCGTGTTCGTCGCATCACGGAGCTCGAAGGTCGAGGTGCTGACGCTGGTCGGGTTCAGCGCCTCGTTGAAGACGGCGCTCACGACCACGCCGGGCGAGACCCCGGTGGCGCCTGTTGTGGGCACGGTCGAGACGACCGCGGGCGGCGTCACATCGGGCACCGATGTGGTGAAGGACCAGACGTAGTCGGCGGCCAGGGGATTTCCAGCCAGGTCCTTGATGCGCGGATCGGTCGCGCCTCCCCTCAGCCGCGCCGTGTAGACGGTCGAGCTCTCGAGCGCGGTTCCTGGGGTGAGCGTCGCCGTACGGCTCGGGGCGTCGTACTCGACGGTCGCCAGCACCGGGTTGTCGAGCGGATCGCGGAGGTCGAAGGTGGCGCTGCCGACCGTCGCCGGATCGAGGGGCTCACTGAAGACGGCGCTCACGACCGTGTTGGTGGCAACCCCCGTGGCTCCGTTGCCGGGGCTCGTTGCCACCACCGTGGGCGGGGTCACGTCGGGCCCGCCGGGCAGCTCGAAGACGACATCCACCCAGTAGTTGCTGGCGGCATAGAGCCCGCCGGGGGCCTGGGTGGGGAAGGCTGGACCACTGGAGGAGTAGACAAAGACCCCGTTGCTTCCATCCTCGCCGTTGGCGAGGGCGCGGAGCGGTCCGCTCACCACCGGATTCGTGAAGTAGGCGTAGTCGACCGAGAAGTAGCCGGTCGGGGAGTAATAGGAGGCGACATAGGTGGTCCCGGTCGTGACGTCGACCGGCGTTGCGAACAGCACCTCCTGCCAGCCCGAAGCGCTCTCCCCCGTGAAGGTGGCCTGTCCGAGGAGAACGCCCGTGCTCGACCACAGGCTCCCGACATGCGTGCCGGTGTTCGAGACACCCTTGTAGAAGCGGATGCCGGAAATCGTGCCGTCGGTCGTGACCTGGAACTTGACTCCGAGCTCGAGTGCCTGGCTGTCCGTGACATTGGGATACACGGGAGTCGCCGTGGGGGGGAAGATGGTGTAAGGCCCCGAGGGCGAAGCCTCGGTCACGGTCACGGTGACGGCATTCGGCGCTGGCGCGCTCGCGGCAACCTCGAGGTTCCCGAGGTCGTCGAAGGCGCGGCTCTTGATCGTGACGCTGCCGGTGGCGCCGGGAACCCAGACCAGGCTCCAGCTCGTCGTACCGGTGGCGCGCTGCCAGGTGACGCCGTCGTCCACCGAGATCTCGACTCCGGCGACAATGCCATCGATCTCGGTCGCGGTGCCGGTGATGGTGACCGGAGTGCCGCTCGGGAGCGAGGCTCCGGGCGCGGGGAAGCCGATCGTCGATGTGGGGGCGGTGAGGTCGGCCGCGCCGGTCGCCGGCACGAGATCGCCCTGCGGCGTTGCGGGCTGGGCATTCATGTCGGCAAAGAGATTCAACGTCGCCTGCTGCATGGCGAGGCTCGGCGGATCGCTCCCCCGATCGTGAGTGCCATCGAGACCCCACGACCACTGCACGGTGCCAGCGCCGAAGACGAGGGCGCCGCTCGTGTGCCGATAGAGCGAGAGATGGTGCGTGTGGTTGTTGTAGACGGTGGTCGAAAGATGCACGCGTCCCGGCGGGTAGTGCTCTCCGTACTGCTCGAAGTCCCACTCGTAGCCGAGGGTGCCGGGAGTGAGCGTGAGGCTCTGGCCGGATGGTAGGGTGGCGACCGCCGTGTTCCGCCAGAAGCGAAGGTTCCCGTAGGTGTCCGGAACCACGATCGTGCTCGTCGTCCCGTCCCAGCTGATCTGCCCGGAGAGTGCGTTCTCGGGGTTGCAGCCGTCGGCCGGCGGTGTGAAGACGCAGCCGTCCCGCCACAGGCCGGTCCAGACGTCGGGGAGGGGATCGCACTTGCCGCCGCAGGAGTTCTCGCCGAGAGTGCCCTCCTTGTAGCAGACGAGGGTGCGGTGGGGCGTGTTGTTGCCGTCGATCGAGTTCTCCCAGCGGGTCTTCCAGTAGACCTCGTTGCCGCTAAAGAAGGCGAGGTGAACGCCCGCACCGCGCGCCGCCTCGAACTTGGCGCGCTCGGCCGCCGACCAGTACTCGTCATGGCCCACGGAGAGGATGATCTTGTGGGTTGAGGGTGTGATCGGCGTCGAATCGCGGTCCATATCCAGGTCGGTCGTGTAGCTCACGTCGTAGCCGTTCCGCTCGAGCCAGCGCACCATCGGATATTCGGCGTTGAAGAGCCAGTCCTCCGCGGCGCCGCCCCCGCCGCCCCCGGCGCGCGTGACGAACGGCCGGTTGTAGCTCACCTTGGTGGCATGGCCGCTGGGATAGGACGTGGAACCGACGTAGAGGCTGTTGCCGCCGTAGACGTTGTAGGCCTGCCAGGTGGCGTCGGCGGTCTTGAAGAGGAGGTCCGCTGGGACACCATCCTTGCGCACGATGAAGACGATGTGGCTCGCCCCACCATCGGCGACCCGGACGAGGCGGGCGATGTAGATGCCGGAGATAGCGGTGGTCGGCACGGTCCACGATGCGGAGACACTCCAGTTCCCGCAGTCCACGAGGCCGTTCGGGGCGTCGGTGATGGGGGCGGGCTGCACCGTACCGGTGAAGGGGATTGCCGTGCCCAGGCTATCGACGAGGCGCGCGCCGTTCCCCTGGTACCAGCCGAGGCGGTAGATCCGGATCCGGTAGTCCGCGCCATCCGTGACGTTGATCTTGAAGTCGATGGTCTCGCCGCGATTGACGCTGATGTCCGTGGCAAAGCCCTGGATGCGAGAGTCGCCGGCTCCGTTCACGTCCCATTCCGAAGGCGGCCGTCCCGGGAGCACATTCTCATCCGAGATCTCGTTCGCACGGACGGGGGCCGCGGCGATCAGGAAGAAGCCGGCGACAAGCGCCAGGGCGGTCAGCGCGGGGGTCGGCCCATCGGTTCGCGAGCGCCTGGCGGCCAGTGCAAAGCGCCTCATGAAAGTCTCCTCGAATTCACCGCGAGAAGCGGCAACGACCTGCTCCTATCAGTGCATGCGAACGAACTTCTGGATCAGGGGATGGCTGCCTGCGCGGAGCTCGACCCAGTAGATGCCGAGCGGGAGGCGGGTTCCATCCTCTGCGGTCAGGTTCCAGCGCAACGAACCGGAGGTCACGCCCGCGAGCGGGTGCTCGAAGCGGAGGCGCCCTGCGGCGTCGAAGACGAGAATCGAAGCCGCCCCGTCCGGGTGCTCCCAGTCGAGGCGGAGAAAATCGGAAGCCGGGTTCGGCCTGAGGAGGAGGCGAGTGGCGGAAGGTGCCATTGCCTCACCCACGCTCGTCTGCGAGCAATCGGTACAGATTCGGGCGCGGCCGTCGGTGAAGGTGGTGCCAGGGATGAGCATTCGATTGACGTCGAGCACGTAGCTTTGACGCAGAGGTGGTGGCAAGGCCCTGTTCTCGGTGATGTCGATCGCAAGCTGGATCGGCTCGCTGCAATCCGTGACCTGGAACTCGAGGCTCGCGAGCTCCCCAGGTCCCAGTACATAGGTTCCCGCTCCGATCAGGCAATCGGCCACGGCTGTTGTGTCAGCGTCCCGCTGCGTCCACGAGAAGAACGTGGGGAAACCCGAACTTCGGAAGAGCGATCCCTCCGCCACCGATAGGAGCGCGAGACGGCTGCGATCGTATGTTATGAAGAGCTGGTAGCAGGCCAGCGACTCCGGCCCCGCATCGACCCAGACCGAGGCGGTGAAGGTGTCCCCTGTATTCTCCGTGCAGTAGGGTTCGCCATCGAAGTAGACGTTGGGCTGAGCGACGGCATTGCCCATGCCGAACAGCATGGCGCCCAGGGCGACCAGCAGCGTGATCGGGGCAGATGGACGGATGGTCCGACCAGGGAGAGAGAGCATTTTCCTCCTCGCGGATCGTTCCGGGGCCCCGCTCTGGGGGGCCCCGGAACCGTCTTGTCTCCATGCGGATCTCGATTCCGATCCGCATGCTCCCGCGTCTACTTGAGGAGGTTCATCCTCTCCTTGGCCCGGAAGTCTCCGGCCGCCAGCTCGTAGAAGTAGACCCCGCTCGCCACGGTGCCTCCGTTCGCATCGGTGCCGTTCCATTCGACGCGGTGAGCGCCGGCAGGAAGGTTGCCGTTGACGAGAGTGCGCACCAGGCGCCCGGTGATGTCATAGATGTCGAGCCTAACCGCACCCTCGACCGGAAGGTCGAAGGCCAACGTGGTCGACGGGTTGAACGGGTTCGGCTGGGCTTCGTAGAGCCGGTACGCCGCCGGGAGCTCCGTGGCCGCGTCCGGCGTCGCGTGGCTCTCGAAGGCGTGATCATGGCGCGAAGCGAGAAGCTCCTGGTTCCCGGTGTCACGCACCTTCGATTCGGTGAGCGCCAGCGGCGAGGAGGTGTCAGTGAGCATCCGGAACTCGAGCGTGACGACCTCGCCCTCGCCGCTCATGGCCGCGCCAGTCCCGAGGAGCGCGAGACCGAGCTCGACACTGCCTGCTCGACGGATGGTCTTGAGGAAGTGCTGGTAGGAGCCGTTGGCGATGGCCTGGCTCACCTCCGCCCGCTCGAACGTCATCCGCGTGGGATCGAAGGTCACGATGGTGGTGATACCCTGCACATTCGCCACGGCACCCTGGAGCAGGAGCGGAACGCGCACGAGCTTCCCATCCCGCTCGGCCGCGGGCACCTGGCCCAGGGCGAGGCGAATGGGTCCCGAGCCCTCCTTGCCGAGAGCGACCGGGTTCGAGTGGAGCGGGGCCACTGTGTCGTAGTTGATGGCGAGAACGATCAGGTCCTCGAAGTCCACGATGCCGTCGGGCCTCGGCACGCCAAGCGGGTCGTAGTTGGGCATCACCGTCGGGGCGAAGTCGGCCTCGGGGTTTCCAGGTGTGGGGGTCGAGAGCCCGTACTGACCGGAAAGCTGAGCCAAATCCTCAAAGTTGACGTTTCCATCATAGGGTCCGCCGAACCCATAGGGTTCTTGACTGTCTTCAAGGTCCCCCAGCCAGTAGTTGCTCGCGGCGTCGGTGGCATCGGTTGTGATCTCGGTAATGAAGTCCTCGCTGAGATTCGTCTTCCCGCTACCACCAAGCTCCCCGCCGCAGCTCTTGACGAAGGCGCGATAGAGGAAGACGTCGCGTTGCCCGAAGGTGCCGTTCCCCAGGGGCTCGTCGATGTATGTCGTTCCGGTGCCCTGGTAGACCACGGTGCCGTCCGAGGTCGAGGTCGGGTAGGCGGCATCGATCCCGGTGGTGAATGGATAGCCAGTCACCGACTTCCGCACGATCCAGACTTCCTCGCCGCCGGTGAGGGTTGGCGTGGTCCAGCTGAGGGTGACCTTGTTGTTCCCGGGCGCGGCGTTGAGGCTCGTGACCTGGACGGTCGGGGCGTCCGGGTTGTAGCTGAAGTGGACGCTGTCGGCCAGGGCACAAGTGCCCGCGTTTCCCGCTTCATCAATGGCGCGCACGTAGATCGCGTAGGTTCCTGCGCTTGCTGGAGCGGCGCCTGGTGTATGCGGGCCGCTTGGTCCCCATGGGGATCCAGTCAGGGCGACACTCGCCAGAGTGGTCCAGCCGCCCTCGACGCATGGGTCCCCAGCGGACTGGTACTGGTACTGGAGCTCGACCACCTGGCCGAAGGTTGGCCCTTCGGTCCCCGACACGGTCACCGTGGGTGCCGAGTTGAAGCACACATCGGTGGAGGTCACGTCCGTCACTTCGGGAGCGGTGCAGTCGATGTTGACCGTGCCATCGGTGGCGCTGGCCGAGAGGTCAACATTGTCGGGGTCGCGAACTTTGAGCCCGGTGAGAGCAATGGTGGTCGTGCCCTCGCCTACGGGGTCGCCGACGAGACTGAAGAGGGTCCCGGAGCCGGACACGCCGGCGGTGGATCCGAGGATCGTGCAGGCAATGCTGTAGTTTCCTTCGCTGAGCCGGCGATAGACGAAGGTGGCGCCGGGGAGGAAGTTCCCGGCCCTGATGCCGTAGCTGGCCGTGTCTGGAAGCGCCAGCTTGGTCTCGTCGATCGCTACCTTGACCTCGTATCCGCGGATGACAAGCCCGTTGGTATTGATGTCGACGCTCAGGGTCAGGCTCGAGTCGTCGCACTTGGCGAGGCTCGTGCTCGGGCTGACGCTGACTTGTGCAGTCTGAGCCACCGCCAGCGCTGGGACCAGGAACACCAGGATGAAGAACAGAGGTGCGATGAGCTTCCTACTCGACGATGGCATCAGAGCCTCCTTTGCGTCGAAGGTGAAGAGCCGGCCGGCGCGTTCCCGTTCCCCGGGTGTAGGGGCCGGCGATTGAATGTCAGCTCGGACTGGAGAGGTTGCGGCGTCTGTGGAGTTTCGAGACCGGTCGGCCATTGTGGTTCCCATGTTGTGTTGCCGTGATGATCCGGACTGCCGCCGCTGGTGGAGGCGACGGCAAGCCGCTGGCACGAAGACGTTGCGGGAATGATTGGGGTATCAAGGCGGCCAAGGGGACCTCCCTATCCTGCGGCTCGGAGCGGCCTAGAGCGATGTCATTCTAGCAGTCGAGGGAATGACGATAAAGTCCAATCACACTCCTAGGTGAGAATCAATTGATGGGGTAAGTCGTTGACTCGTAGCGGATTGGTCGATGGGCTACGGACGGCCGCGACCGGTTCCTACGGGGCGAGCGTAAGTCGTTGGCTCCATTGCTGGTTGTTGACCCGGAGGGTCGCGAAGTACACGCCCTCCGCCGCCCGCCTTCCGCACGCGCTCATCCCGTCCCAGACGACGGCATGCGCCCCGGCAGGGAGGTCGCCGGCCACGAGCGTGCGCACGAGCCGCCCGCTCACATCATGGAGCGAGAGCCGCACCGGCCCTGCCACAGCCATTTCGAAGGGGATGGTCGTCGCCCCGGCAAACGGGTTCGGGAACGCAGGCATCATGCGCACCGCGATGGGTGCCGTCGCCCCCGGCTCGATCCCGGTGACCGGCGCCACCGGTTGCTGGATGGCGTAGATGAAGTCGCCGATCGGATTGTTGTTGCTGTTGGCGGCATTCCCGGCGACATAGAAGACCACCGGGCCCTCGTCCGGCGCCGTCCAGTCGAACTGCCAGGTGACCGGGCCATCGGGGGTGTTGTCATAGGTGCCGTCTTCGGTCTGCTTGAGATAGTCGGCGTCGGTCCCCGCATTGTCCGAGAGCTGCGTGTTCAAGAAGTCGGTGACGATGAGCGTTCCTGCCTGCTCGCCGGTCACTGCATCCTGCGCTGCCAGCTCGAAGCCCCAGCGGCGCTGGCCGGGGTCGCGGAGCTCGATGCGAAGCGTGTAGGTTTGGTTCGGCACGTACCCCCCGATCGGAACATCGAGGAGCGCCAGCGCCCCGTCCCCTGCGCCTCCCACCTGATGGCAAGCGGTGCAGGTTTCGAAGAAGGGCGGGCCGCCCGCATAGCCGTCGGGCGGGCCGCCCGCATAGGCGTGTGCGGCTGCCGGCAGGCCGAGGACCAGGAGGAGGGCGAGGATGCTGTGGAGCAGGGTTGAGTTCACCATTGCGAGATTGTAGCACGGAGAGGCGGGATCAGCCCGCGCTGCCTCGCCGGCGCGCGGCGAGCAGGGTCTGGAACTCGGGCGATCGCCAGCGCTCGGCGAAGAGCTCCCGCTCGTAGCGCCGCGCTGCTTCGCGCCCGCCGCGACAGAAGGCGCGGGCGAGGCCGAGGAAGCCCGCCACCGAGCCCTGCGGGCGCACGGCGATGTCGGCGGCCAGCGCCAGCGCCTCATCGATGAGAGCGGCCTGCGGCACCACGCGGTGCACGAGGCCGATGCGGTGCGCCTCCTCTGCATCGATGGTCGGCGCGGTCAGGAGCAGCCACAGCGCAGCCGGCGCGCCCACCGCCTCGATGAGGCGCACGCCGCCACCCCAGCCCGGGGCCATGCCGAGATCGCGATGGCGCATGCTGAAGGTCGCCTTCTCGCCCGCGATCCGCAGATGACAGGCGAGGGCGACCTCGCAGCCGCCGCCCACTGCGGCCCCATTCACCGCGGCGATCACCACTCGCTCGCCGCCGGCCAGCCGCTCGAGAATCGCGCCCATGCGTGTGACCGGCGGTGTCGCGCGCTCGTCACTCGGGAGCGAGGCGAAGTAGTCGAGATCCCCGCCGGCGCAGAAGCTCTTGCCGGCGCCGGTCAAGACGATGGCGCGGCAGCCGGCATCCGCCTCGAGCGCCGCGACCTCGCGGTCCAGCTCCTCGATGAGCTGGAGATCGACGGCGTTCGACTTCAGGGGGCGGTTGAAATGGAGGAGCGCGACGGCGCCCTCGGGGTGGCGGCGTTCGACGCGCACTCGGGACGGTGGATGGTGCAGCATGGCGCGAGCGTGCCCCGCCAGCGTTGTCGGCGTCAAGGGGCCCGTGATAGATTCCGCCGAACCTGTTCACCGCGCTAGGAGAACCATGCTCGCCCGTATCGCCGCCGCGCTCTCCGGGTGGTCGCTGCGCTGGATCCCGGATCCGCTCGTCATTGCCGTCGCGCTGAGCGCGATCACCTTCCTCTTGGCCCTCGCCACGACGGCGGCAACTCCGCTCTCGCTCGTTGCCGCCTGGGGGGATGGCTTCTTCGGATTGAACGAGTTCGCGATGCAGATGTGCCTCGTCATCGTGACCGGCTCGATCCTCGCCGCGTCGCGGCCGTTCGCCCGTCTCCTCGACGCGCTGGCCGGCCGCGCCCGTTCACCGCGCGGGGCGATCGCGCTCATGGCCGTGTTCTCGATGGGAACGGCACTCGTGCACTGGGGCGTGTCCCTGATCGGGAGTGCGGTCTTCGCCCGCCACCTGGCGCGACGCCGCGGCGATGTCGATTACCCGCTCCTCGTCGCCAGCGCCTACCTCGGCATGGGGGCGGTGTGGCATGCGGGACTCTCGGGTTCGGTGCCGCTCCTCGTCGCCACACCCGGGCACTTCCTGGCCGAGGCGACGGGCATCGTGCCGATCACGGAGACCATCCTCCGCCCGTTCAACTTGATCCTGCTCGCTGGCGTCTTCCTGGTCATGACCGTGGTCGCCGTGGCCATGCATCCGGCGCCGCAGCGGACGCGACTGGCCCCGCCGACGGCGGTGGCGCTATCCGCCGACGAGCGTGGGGCGCAGGGATCTGGGGCCGCCCAGCCGCCCGCAGCGCGGACCCCCGCCGCCCGCCTCGAGGCGAGCCCGGCTCTCGCCGTCCTCCTCGGCTTGAGCGGATTCCTGTGGATCATCGTGACGATTCGCGCCCAGGGGCCGGCGGCGATCACGCTCAACTTCGTGAACTTGACCTTTCTCACCCTGGGGGTGCTCCTCCATGGCCGGCTGTCGTCCTTCCTGCGGGCCGCCGCCGAGGCCGGTCGCCATGTGTGGGGAGTCATCATCCAGTTCCCGCTCTATGCCGGTATCATGGGCATGATGCGTGGCTCGGGCCTCGCCGATGTCATCGCCGGCTGGTTCACCCGTGCCTCGACCCCGGACACCTATCCGTCGGTCGTCCTCTGGTACTCGGCGATTCTCAACTACTTCGTGCCGTCCGGCGGATCCAAGTGGGCGATCGAGGGGCCCTACGTGCTCGAGGCGGCCCAGCGTCTCGGGGTGGCCGCGAGCGACACCGTGCTCGCCTATGCCTGGGGCGAGATGGTGACCGACATCATCCAGCCGTTCTGGGCGATTCCGCTCCTCGCCGTGGCCGGGCTCTCCTTCCGCGACATCGCCGGCTATGGGATGGCGTTCTGCCTCGTCTACGCGCTCATCGTGGGGGGCGCCTTCGCGCTCATCTGAGCTTGCGCGCTGCGGCGGCGATGAGGTCGATCGCCAGGTCGACCGTGTCGAGGTGGGTGCGGTAGGCGAGGATGGCGAGGCGGAGCATGACCTTGCCATCGAGCGTCGTCGATGACAGGAAGAGGCGGCCGTCATCGAGCACCGCGGCCAGGAGCCGGCGGTTCAGCTCGTCGGCATCGCCCCGCGCCGGCACCGCGCGGAAGGTCACGATCGAGAGATCGGGCGGCGGTCCCACCTCGAACCCGGGGAGCGCCCCCAATCGCTCGTGCGCGTGGCGCGCGAGTAGGAGCTTCTCCTCGAGGGCCGCGACGAAGGGTCGGGTGCCGAGGAGCTTGAGCGGCAACCAGATTCGCAGCCCGCGGAAGTGCTTCGACAGCTCGGGCGAGAGATCGGCGGGCGAGAGCTCATCTCCGGCCTTGACCGTATCCTGCATGTAGGCGGCGCCGGTCGCGTGCGCGGCGAGGAGCGCCTGCCGATTGCGAACGAGGACCGCGCCCGCGCCATAAGGCGTGAACAAGCCCTTGTGCGGATCGAGCGTGATCGAGTGCGAGCTCTCCATGCCGTGGAGGATTCGCCGGCCCTCGTCGGTGAGTGCGAAGAACCCGCCGTAGGCGGCGTCGGCGTGGAACCAGAGGTCGTGGCGAGCGGAGATCTCGCCGATGGCCGCGAGCGGATCCACGGCGCCGGTATCGGTCGCTCCGGCCGCGGCCGCCACCAGCCAGGGCCGAAGTCCCGCCTTGTGGTCCGAACCGATCGCTTGCTCCAGGCGCTCGGAGTCCATGCGGTAGCGATCATCGGTGGGAACCATGCGCCGAACGCATTCGCCGAGACCGGCCACCTTGAGCGCCCGGTCGATCGAGTGATGGGACTGCGCGGTCAGGTAGACGACCGCACGCTCGAAGTCGCGCGCTCTGAGCCCGGCTGCCTCGCGGGCGGTCGTGATGGCGATCAGGTTGGCGATGCTGCCGCCGGAGGTCAGGTTGCCGTGGGCGCTCTCCGGATAGCCCACGACATCCGCCATCCAGCGGAGAAGCAGGTTCTCCATCCGCACCGCACCCGGGCTCCCGTAGAAGTGCCCGGCATAGCGATTGCTGATCGCGGCCAGAAAGTCCCCGAGCGCCGAGTGGTAGAGCGGACACCCCGGGATGAAGCCGAGGTGCGTGCCAGCAGCCGTGTTGCCGCCGAGCGAGTCGACATGCTTCTCGAGGAGAGAGAGCGCCTCATCGATGGCGATCGGCTCCGGGCCGATCGGATGCTCGTAGAGCCCGGCGCCGTTATCGCCGGTCACGCGATAGCCCGGCGCGTGCTCGAGCGAGCGGATGAACGACTCGGCGTGCTCGACGGTCGCGCGCGCGAGCATCGCCCGCTCCTCCGCATCCGGTTCCAGGCGGCGGGCGATCCGCTCCAGCTCCTTGATGCGCTCGATCATCACCTTCGGGGTCGCGCGGCTAGGCGAACAGGTTCTGGTCCGCGCTCGATCCGTAGGTCGCGGGCAAGGGCACATCGAGCTGGCGCAGGTACACGGTGAGCTGACCGCGGTGGTGATACCAGTGGTTGAGGAGCACCGCTCGCACCACCGTCACCCGCGGCAGGGCGAAGATCTCGCGCCCTTCTCGCATCAGCTTCCAGGTCGCCATGACTCGCGCGTCGTCGAGTTGGTCCAGGTTCGCCTTGGCGGCGGCCACCGCCTCGTCACTGGCTCGGACGAGATCGGCGGTTGTCGTCAAGCTCGGGGGCGAGGGGGGAGGACCGGCGCCCACGTCGAGCTTGTCATCGAGAAGCCAGCCCGAGATGCGGGCCGGGAGCAGGGCGATGTGCTGTGCGAGCTGGCCGAGCGCCATCGATTTCGAGTGTGGCTTCCAGTCGAACTTGTCGGCGGGAACGCGTTCGAGCAGGCGCCGCGTGGCCGCTGCCTCCTGCTCCAGCTCGGCGATCATGGGATCGATGATACGAGGCATGATGGTCTCCTTGATTTCGAACGGACTCAACCGATGCTACCAGCCGCCGCCGCCGCCGCCGCCCGAGCTGCCGCCGCCCCCCCCACCGCCGCCACCGCTGCTCGAGCTCGAGCTCGGCGTGGCGACCCCGGCGGCCAGCGCCCCGGTCGCCGCGATCCAGGTTCCGCTGGCTCCGGCGCCGCCGAAGGCGCCGCCGCCCCCGGTCCAGCCGCTCGATCCCGAGCTCCCGGGCGAGCCCCCGCCCGCCATGCTCGTCACCCCGGCGCTCTCGCCGCCGAAGGCGCGGAACCAGCGATCGGCGTTGCGCCCCAGGTCGAACGCGATCAGGTAGGGGAACCATGCATCCTCGAGCCGCGGGTGCTCCTTCCCGAGCTCCGTGGCGAAGTAGCGCTTGGCAGCGGCGAGACGCTTGCGAAGCGCGATGCCTTGCGGCGGATCGGGGGAGCGCGCGGCGCGGGCGACGATCGCCGTCATCGTCACTCCGAGAAGCGCGAGGGCGATCGCGCCCCAGGTGGAGAGCGTCTGCCGGGCCAGGATCAGGACGAGGATGATCGCGATCCCGACGCCCAGCGGAACCAGGAAGCGCAGCGCGGCCATGGCCGGATGAGTCACGTTCCGCCGCCAGAAGTAGGCATGGAGCGCGGAGAAGAGAGTCAGGAAGACGCCGGCGCCGATCCCGATGGGGATCATCAGGAGGAGCTCCGAGCTCCGGCTCAGGCCGGCGAGGATCAGGGCACCGATCGTTGCGAGCGCAAGCAGAATGAGCGGGCGACGCGATGGGCGGCGCTCGGCGGTGGTGATGCCACGCAGCCGCTGGACCTCCTTGGTGAGAGGCTCGCGGATCAGGGCCGAGGGATCGAACCCGGTCTTCCGGTAGTGCTCGCGAATGCGTTCGGTGCTCGTGTGATTGCCGGCGAAGAAGAGCTTATCGACGAGCGCGCGCTCGTAGCCCTGGAGCTGCTCGCGGTCGACGAGGAGCGTGAGCTCGAGGTTGTGGACGGGGAAGATCCAGGCCTTTCTCCGCACCGCGCGGCTCGAGATCTTCTTCTCCGCCACCATGCGGGCGATGACCGCCGCCACCTCGGCGGATCCGATCGAGATGTCATAGGTGGCGCCGATCACCTCGGGCTTCATCGAGAGCAGGTGCTCGGCGATCCAGTCGGGATCCAGGCTCTCGGCCGCCGGCACCGGAGCGAAGCGGCCGAGAGCACGTTCCCGGCGAAAGAGCTGCAGCAGGAGTGCCCCGCCGAGGCCGAGCAGGATGGCGGCGAGCGCTCGGCGCAGGTTCGGCGAGGCGGTCGGGAGGACGCCCGCCGGGCGGCCCACACCCGTGTAGCGAAGCGGGAGCGAGACCACGTAGCCCTGGCCGGGCCGGAGCGGACCGGCCGTCAGGGTGGGCTCGAATCGCATGTCCCCCGTCTTCCACATCGGGTGGATGTCGAGGTCGAGCGTGAAGCGTTCGATGTCGCCCTCGCGATCGGTGAACGCGAAGTCGTGATCGAGCAGATAGGAGTCGCCTCGTGGCACCAGGATGTTCGCGAGCCGGTAGACGAGGATGTAGGTGATCGTGGTGTGATCGAAGGGAGGATCGTCGGGCTGGCGGCTCCGCCAGCGTAGCGTGCGCGAATCGGTCCAGTCGTAGTTGTTGGTCACCGAGAGATCGCCCCGGTCGAGCCGGGTCTCATTGCCGTCGGCATCGATGCGAGTGATCGACTCGAAATCGAGCTCCTGGCCGCGCGCGAGGCGGAAGATGCGTTCGCCCCCGTTCCAGTCGCCGGTGAAGACCATGACCTGGCGCTCGACGACATGGAGCCGGCCGTCGGCGTCGAGGTGGGCCTCGACCGCGAGCTCGGGCCAGTGGAGCTCGCGTTCCTGGGCCCCTGCTGGGCGCGGCGAGGCGGAAAGGACCACGGCCATGAGGAGGAACACGCGGAGGCGCATGCGGCGAGGATACAGGAGTGGGGGCTGTAGGTGCGGAATCGTGGTCCGGGTCTACCGGTGCCTTCCCCCTCCGGCTACGCCTGGCCCCGGAGCGGCTCGGCCTCGCCCAGCAGGCGCTCGGCGGGCGCTCGCCGGGTGCTCGGCGGGTGCTCGGCGGGTGCTCGGCGGGCGCTCATGCGCCTGCTCTGCGCAGCAGGGTTCGGTCTAGGAGCATGGTGAAGTGGGTCACCGGCGCCGACGTGTTCTGTGAAGCTGGTTCACGCTAGCTTCCTCTCTCGCAGCAAACGCGTTCGTGACGAGATCCGCCACCGCCAGCCGCAAACGCGGTCGCCTGCACACGGGAAGACCCACATCCTGCAAACGCGTTCGTCCATCCACCCTCTGCTCTCCGCTGATCGCCCCGCTGCGCCGCTCCACCCACCACGGTCGCTATCCGTCTTTGCCCTGCAAACGCGTTCGTGGTCAGGCCCGCCCCCTGACAGCATCGCGTCCGCTCTCAAGAGGACACGTGCCCCGGCCAACCAGGCCCCCGCCTCGCGCGAGCGCTCCAACTCGCTCGCAGCGCGGTCGACGGTAAGCAACGGCGATCGTGTCTTCTTCATCGATATCATCGACGGCAGCCAGACAAGCTCCCACCTTTGTCCGCTGCGCCTCTCTCCTACATCAGACAGAAGGAGCACGGATCATGCCGAGCCTTCAGCGAGAATGAGCCACCCCGAGGCTTCACGAGGCTATCCCACGGGGTCTGATCCACGCCACGCCCGCTGACCGCCAACGCCGTTGTCACTACTGCAACCTGCGTTGACGGTGGCGGAGACAGGATCATCGTGGCCGACCAACGTCGCGGCAGGCCGCCGCCAGCTGGATCGCGAGCCAGCCGAGGGCGAACTGGTTGATTCCGCACGTCATGAGCGGCCGATCACCACGTAGGCAGTTACGGCAAGGAAGCGACCCACAGGGCGGGGCAGCCGGCTCCCCCGCGGATCCTCCGCCCATCCGGAATGGTCCGGTTGCTGGGGGGAAGGTCACCATGGCCCCGTATCTCACAGTTCTACTTGAGATATCCCACAGTAGCGCAGGCAGCCCGCGGGCCGGGCCCGTGTGCTTGGCCTGCGGGCCACCTGCGCTCCCCGTCCTCCCCGAATGACCCTAGGTTCATCACACTCCCGCACCCTCCGTCACTCATGGATCACAACGAAGCGAGCGGTACGGAGGCCAATAGCTAGAACCTCCTCCAGTCTTGGAATAGACCATCAGTATGGCGGAAGGTCACAACGGCTTGCGTTGCTAGGTCGATGATGGCGGAGTTGCGTCCTTCATTGAAGCAGAGCTTCGAGTCATCAGGCGACCAGGTTGGAAACCGACCCTCGACAATGAAGACTGGCTCGCCTGACGGGATCTGCAAGATGTAGATGGCCGTATCCCCCGATTGCACCGCCCCGACTCCGAATGCCAGTGCATCCTGGGTGCGGGCCCAATCCAGGTGGCCTGGATTGATGCCGAACTGTTGGCCCCACTCGGCGTCAAGGACGGTCGTGACTTCGTTTGTGCTCAAGTCAAGGACGCGGATGGCACCACCCTCCGTGAACGCCATGAGGTCTGCGCCGGGACTCAGTGTTGGGTAGCCCAGTGAGCCAGTCGCGGATGTGTAGATCAGTGACGTGGCTCCACCAACTGCTGGAATGGTCTCGATCGTGTTGAGTTGAATATCAACGAATGCGATCTGGTCGCCGAGCGGTGACCAGGCTGGAAAGAAGAGACTACTGCTTCGATCCAGCAGAACTCGGGCATTGCTGCCAGTGGGCACCCCTCCCACAACTTCCACATCGATCAGCCAGAGATCGAAGCCCATTTCGAATGCAATGGTGCTCCCGTCTGGAGACCAAGATGGACTACTAATCATATGCCCATCGCTCTCGAAGATTGTTGTGATGCTTGATCCATCGTCGTCCATGACCTGCAGATGGAAGTCATTTGCGGCCCAGATGGCGTAAGCAATTGCCGGCTCCGCCGGCGTCGGGGGAGGTTGGGGGGGCTTCTTCTCTAGGGACGACTGAGCCTCAGGCCCGCTCACCAGACCCGGCCCCGAGCCGTCCTGGCAGCCGGCAACCAGCGCGACAAACAGAAGTGCGATGACCCAAGGCCAATCGGCCCTGATGAATCTCGACATGCGGTCCATTGTGCGACCCTCCCTTCCTACTTACAGGACATGGCTTGCGGGCCAAGAGTCGTGGCCGCGCAGCCCAGCCCTGGCTGTACCACCTGCACCGTGGCTCGAGATCCTCACAAATCTCCTAAATCCGGCAAATCGGGATACCTGTGGCGAATGCTAAGCGCCCGTCAGAGAGCCTGTTGCGCCGGTTGTGCGCGGCCGTGGTAGCCAACCAAGTTCCTCCCCGGTTGGGATCGGCGTAGCGTAGGATGGAGTCGCAGTGGCCGGAGGGGCAAGACGGATCCGTCCCTGATTCGTGCGACCTACCGGCCCAGCGGGACCCCGTGGACGGAGGCGTTCCCCATGGCCGACTGCTGCCGGATTGAGCTCCTGGGCGGTTTGCGGATCATCCATGGTGAGTCCGCGATCACGCGGTTCGCGACGCGCAAAGTCGCCGCCTTGCTCGCCTATCTTGCCCACCACTGCGATCACACGCACTCCCGCGAAACCTTGAGTGAGATGCTCTGGCCTTGGGCACCTCCGGCGGCCGGACGCAACAGTCTGAGCACCGCGCTTTGTTCCCTCCGCCGCCAGCTGGAACCGATTGGAGTGGCGCCGGGATCCATACTGCTTGCTGACTACAGTACGGTGTGCTTGAACCCGGATACGATCAGCACGGATGTGGCGGAGTTTGAGGTCGCCATAGCGCAAGCTAACAAGACCGAACTCCCTGACCGAGTACGGTGGCTTGAGGAGGCGATCGCACTCTATCGCGGAGAGCTTCTGACAGGGTTCCATGAGCCCTGGATTGCGCCAGAGTCAGAGCGCCTGGCGGCGCGCTTCATCGGTGCGACAGAAGCCCTGGCGGACATTCTTGTCGAGCAGGGGAAGACGGCAGAGGCCATCTCCCATCTAGAGCACGCGATTGCGTTCTCGCCGCTCCTCGAAGCTCCCTACCGAAAGCTCATGGGCCACTACGCGGCGATGGACTTGCCACAGGTCGCCCTGGAAGTCTACGATGAGTTGAAGACAGCGCTAGCTCAAGCCCGCGGCACAGAGCCATCCACGGCCACACAGGAACTGGTGTACGAATTGAAGCGTCTGGCCGTGATGCCGCGGGCAACTCCTCGCGCGGCCCACCGGCCGGCGAGACGGACCACTGTCGCCCCATTGCCGGCAGGAACAGTCACTCTTCTCGCCATTCGCATGCCGGATGGAGCGGCTGGGGCAGGAGATGTGCCTGCCCTGCGCCAGGAGTTCCGGCAACACGGGGGAATAGAGATCCCATCCCCGCTTGACACCATTTCGCACATCGTCGCCTTTGCGCGGGCCGGTGATGCACCCACCTGCGCTGCCGCCTGCCAGCTCACCGCCTCTGCGGCACACCCAGCCATGGCCGTTCATACGACCGATGTTACTCTTGAACCCGATGGCACCTATCCGCACGCGGCGCTTGAGCCAGCACTGACCCTCGCCACCGCGGCACACTCATCACAGATCATGTGCTCCGAGTCGGCAGCTAACATGATCCGGCACGGACTCAACGGCGGCCTCCGTCTTATTGAGCTCGGGACTTACCGCCTCCGTGGAACTGTACGTGCTGAACGCATCTGCCAGCTCGACTATCCGGGCGGTCCGGATGAGCTGCCGCCGCTTGGAGCCGAGACGGGGTACAGGACCCACCTTCCGCTCCGCCTCACACGCTTCTTCGGCCGCGAGCGCGAGATGTCGGAGATTGCGGCGTTACTCTCGGGCAACGCGCGGCTCGTGACGCTGGTGGGAGGGCCCGGATACGGGAAGACGCGGCTGGCAATTGAGACAGCGAGCCGGATGACCGTGACCTTCTCGGGCCGCGTTTGGTTCGTGTCGCTAGCGGACTTGCGCGAGGGTGGAGACATCCTCGATCGAACCCTCGACCCGCTTGGGATTGCCCGCTCGCCTCACGCAACACCATTGGAACAGATCGCTGCCGCCCTCGGCGACGCATCAGCCCTCATCATCTTCGACAACCTCGAACAGCTCCTTCCTGCACCTGGCGCTCTCTCCGCTCTTCTTCAACGACTTCCACAGCTCCACTGTCTGGTCACGTCACGACGCCGCTTGGCGCTACCAGAAGAGCATGTCTGTGCAGTGGCTCCGCTGCCGTTATCTCGCGGTATCTCACCTGAGGAGCTCCTAGCCAACGAGAGCATTCAGCTCTTTGTCGATCGCGCACAATTGGCATGCGCGGACTTCATGCTGACGGTTGACAATTCGGCCATTATCGTTGATCTCTGCCAACGCCTAGAAGGGATACCGCTAGCGATCGAACTGGCGGCTGCGCGCGTCAACGTGCTTGCACCCTCCGAGATCCTGAAGCGGCTGGGCGAACCTGATCTCCTCACGAGCAGAAGCGGGGATCAGGACGAGCGTCATCGCTCGCTCAGGATGGCGGTCGCGTGGAGCTATTCGCTGCTCTCGCCCGAACTTCAGCGGTTCTTCTGCCAGCTGTCGGTATTTCGTGGCGGCTGGACGGCGGACGCGGCCGAGGCAGTCTGCGAGGAACCGATGGCACTGGATCTTCTGACAGAGCTTGTCGAATGCTCGCTCATCAATGCAGAGCATGGTGATCAACCTCGATTCCGCATGCTCGAGATGATCAGAGAACTCGCTCATGGCCGACTCGAGGAGGTGGGTGAGCTTGAGGAGACAAAGAACAGACACCTTGAGCACTACTATGCTTTTCTCCACTCGTTTGACAGAGAGTGGGCAGGGCCAAATCCGAAGACGGCCCTCGATCGCGTGGAGGCCGATCTGGACAACCTTCTCACAGCGATGGACTGGTGCGATATCGCACCAGATGGTGTGGCAAAGGGCCTGTCCCTCGCGGGAGCACTGTACTGGTTCTGGACAGCGAGCGGTCGCGTGCAACGGGGCCGATCAATGATAGATCGCGCCCTCCGGCGGGACCCGAGGGCAGCCCCGGCAATCCTGAGAACGCAGGTGATCAACAACGCCGGGCTCCTCGCTTTTGAGAGCGGTGATTTCACGGCGGCGAAGGTCCTGCATGAACAGGCGCTTGCCTTTTGGAGATCGCTCGGAGACAAACAAGGCATTGCTGCCTCCCTGCACAATATCGCCAAGATTCTCAGGAATCAGGGTTCCTACGCCGAGGCCAAGCAACTCGCCAACGAAGCTCTGACGATCAACGAGGAGCTGGGTAATCGCAACTGGGCAGCGCTTAACCTCGTTGAGATTGCGTTTGCAGAGTTCTATCTTGGAGAAGCAAGAAGGGCCCGAGATTCTCTGAGACGTGCAGCTGAGATCCTCCTTGGGCTTGGCGATCTCCGCCAATACTGCTACGTTCTCGCGGACCTTGGGGAAATGAACTGGGAGTGTGGGGATTACAGCGACGCACAAGATGCACTTCTGAACGCTCTGGCATGCCTTGAAGAGGTTGGCGATATCGCATTGCTGGTCAGCACTCGACTCTCTCTCGCCAAGGTCCATGCGTCCCTTGACCAGCTCGAGCCGGCCAAAGCACTCATCGGCGAGTCACTCCCATTCGTGAGGAAGTGTGAAGCGCACTGGGTCGTCGAGAACGCCTTGCACGCAGGTGCGGTTCTATTATTGGCTCAAGCGCGAAGGCCATCAGAGGCAGACGCCCAGGCGGCTTTGACGAGAACCGTGACTCTGATCAGCGCAAGGCACGAATCAAGAACGAGAAGAGCGTCAGTCGTTCCGCCGTCGCCCCTTGATCGAGATCTCGAGATGCTTCGATCTCGACTCAGTGCTCTCGACTTCCAGATCGCGTGGGAAGAGGGTGGGTCAATGTCCATTGAAGAAGCCGTAGGCAAGCTAGAGGGTTGGCTCGGCTGAACGGGGAGCCTCAAGCTCCGCGAGAATCGTCTGCAGAGCCGACGGGAGAAGGGTCGTCACCGTGGATTACCGCTCCGCGCCCCGTCCGACGAGGCTGATTCTCGATCCTCGTTTCCGACACGAACCCTCAGGAGTTCGGAGCAGCGTCGGCGGAACTCCGGTCAGGGTGCCGGCTCGCCGGCGCTCTCCTCGCGCTCGAGGATGACGAGGGCGTAGCGCTTGCGTGCCGCGAGCTCGGGGGAGGCTGCCGCGCGCGCCCCTCTGAGCCCGGCGATGAGCGGCTCGATCTCGCTCCGCATGGTGACGATCGCCACCGGGTCCGCGTCGACCGGCCAGGTCGCCTCGCCCGAGGCGTCGACCGGGAGGCGCGGCGCGTGGTCCCGGTAGTTGTAGAGCCCCACCCGATCGAGGCGATGGCGGTAGACCGGCAATCCGCCCGCCCGCGCGGCCTCGATCGCCGGGAGCAGGAGCTCGGGCGACTTGATGCGGTTCACCCTGAGCTTGAGCGCGCCCTGGATCGCGACGATGGCCGAGGTGAGCCCGATCGCGAGGACGAGAGCGGCCAGCTCCCGCTTCCTTCGCAATGGTAGTAGTGCTGCGATCCCGCATGCCGCCGCGGCGAGCGCGAGCCAAGCGTTTGCTCCCTCGACCGGTATCCAGCGATTGATGCTCGGCACGGGAAGACCAATGGCGATGAGCGACAGAGCGGCCCACACGCCGAGCCCGATCGCCGCCCCCCGCCGGGCCACGGTCGATTCGCCGCGGAGGAGCCACTCGAGAACGAGTCCCGCGACCAGCGCGAGCGCCGGATAGACGGGCAGGAGGTACTTGGGTTCCTTGCCGGCAATGGCCGAGAACACGACCAGCGACCCGATGGCAAAGATGCCGGCGACCCGGAAGAACGGCGAAACGCGATGCGCATGGCGGCGGAAGTCGGCGCTCAGCCAGAAGCCGAGGAGCCAGGTCCAGGGCAGGAAGCCGAGCGGCAACCAGATCAGGTAGAAGAGGGGCGACCCGGCGTTGATGTCGGGGGCGGTGCGCACCCGTTCCATCGATTCCGTGTCGAGGATGGCGAGGATCTCGGCGAGGCCGACGCGCGCGATGAGAAGCGCCGTCCACGGCAACACGAGCGCCAGTCCGACGACCATGGTGACGGCCAGCACGGAAGCCTGTCGTTTGATCGCTCCGCGCTCGACGAGGGCGATGGCGAGGGTCGAGGGGAGGATGAAGAGCGCGAGGACGGGTCCCTTGAGGAGGAGCGCGGCCCCGGCGAACGCGCCGGCGAGGATGGCTGCCCACATCCAGCTCGCGTCGCGGACCGCGCGCCACTGCCAGTACAGCATGCCGAACACGGCTGCCATGAGGAGCGGATCGATCTCGGCTTCCTGGGCGCGATCGCGAAAGAAATAGGCCGACAAGAGGATGATCGCCGACCACACCCCGGTCCTGAGATCGGCGCCGCGAGCGCCGATTGCAACCACCGCGCCGGCGAGGAGGAGGCACGCGAGAGCGATGGCGGTGCGCCCGGCCAGGGCCGATTCGCTGCCGGCGACGGCATAGGCCCCGGCGATGATCCAGTAGGTGAGCGGCGGCTTGGCGAGATAGGGTTCCTCATCCAGCGTGGGCAAGACGAAGTCGGCGCGCTCCCGCATCTCGATCGCGGGCAGGAGCCGCTGCACTTCGTTGATGTTGATGACGTCCTGGACTCCAAGGTCATAGGCGAGAGAGATGAACGCGACCAGAACGAGTCCGGCCAGGAGCCAGCCGACACCGATGCGTTCACTCACGGTGAGTTCTCCAGGTGCGGGGGATGAGGGCGAGTCCGAGTCCGGTCAGGAGAACGCAAGCGAACACGATCGTGTCAGCGGCCCGCGCCTGGGAGAGAAAGGCCAGGGCGACGACGAGTGCGATCGCCGGCAGGAGCAGGGATCGGCGGAGGCGCCGCCCGCCCTCGCGATAGCGCAGGACGAGAAGGGCAGCCGCCGTGGATGCGTATTGCATGACGACCGCGAACACCGAGATGGCGAGGAGCCGCTCGAACACGGAGGCCCAGGCGAAAGCGGCCGAGGCGCCGGCCGTGAGGAGGATCGCAGCCACGGGTGTTCCGAACCGGGCGTGACGGGCCGCGAGGCGCCCGGGCAGGAAGCCGTCCTCGGCGAGCACGGTGAGATAGTGCGCCGCCGAGAGCGCGGTGCCGGCGTTGTAACCGATGATCGAGATGAGTGCGGCGGCGGCAACGAAGGTCGCGCCGGGGGCTCCGAAGACGGCGCGCGCGAGGTCGGACAGCGGTCGCTCCGAGCCGGCGAGGCGCGCCGGTCCCGCCGACACGCAGAGCTGGAGAACGATGTAGACCACAACCGAGAAGAGGAGGGCGCCGACGACCGCGAACGGCACCGCGCGCCGCGCGCCCTTGACCTCGCCGGCGATGATGGGCGCCACCTCGAAGCCCTGGCAGGTGAACAGCGCCATCCACAGGGCCGCGGGAAACCCCGCCCAGGAACCGCCGGGCGGTGAGAACACCTCGAGCCGCGCCGGTTCGAGGCGCGGCACGACGACGAGGGCGAGGAGGATGAGAGGTGCAGCCTTGGCGATCGTGAGTCCGGTCGAGACCCGGGCTCCCAGGCGTACTCCGCGCACATTGACCGCTGCCAGGATCGCGATCACGACGACGGCGACCACGTGCGCGGCACCCGGGCTCCCGGCGGCCGGAATGAACACGGCGAGATAGGCGGCGATCGCCGAGGCCACTGCCGCCCATGAGATGATCGCCGTTGCCCAGGCTACCCAGCCCACGGCGAAGCCCAGGCGCGGCCCGAAGGCGGCGGCCGCGTAGAGATAGGGACCGCCGTCGCGGTCGAAGCGACGGCCGAGATCGGCGAAGGCGAGCGCGATGAAGGAGAGCCCCACCGCGCAAGCAGCGAAGCTCCAGACCGCCGCCGGACCGAGGAGGGCATCGATGTGTCCGGGCAGGAGGTAGATGCCGGAGCCGATGATCGCGTTCACGCCCAGGCAGAGGACATCGAAGGCCGTGACCGGGCGCCGGCGGGACGCCTGGACAGCCGGCGATGGTGGGGGTGAGATCGGCATCGGCTGGAGATCGCGGTCAGCGGACCCCCGGCGCGACTGATGGGCAGGCGCGCCGGGGGAGCCGGCTCTTGGCTAGATCTTCTTCTTCGAGAAGTACCAGTCGGTCACCTTGATGTCGGTCATCTTGACCCGCTCGTCGGCGGCCTGCGTGGTCGTGGGCGGTGGCACGATGACCTCCTGTCCCGGAGTCCAGTTGGCCGGGCAGGCGACACCCTTGGCATCCACCGTCTGCAGCGCATCGATGACGCGCATGATCTCGTCGAAGTTGCGCCCGACATTCAGCGGGTAGTAGATCATGGCCCGCAGCACGCGCTTGGGATCGATGAAGAAGACGCACCGCACCGCGGCGGTGGCTGCGCTCGCAGCATGCACCATGCCGTAGAGCTGCGCGACCTTCATGTCGAGATCGGCGATGATCGGGAACTTGATCTTGACCCCGAACTTGTCCTCGATGTTGCGGACCCAGGCGATATGGCTGTAGACCGAGTCGATCGAGTTGCCGATCAGGGCCACGCCCTTCTTCTCGAACTCTTCGAAGCGCTTCCCGAACTCGATGAACTCGGTGGTGCAGACCGGAGTGAAGTCGGCGGGATGGGAGAACAGGATCACCCACTTGCCTTGCTGCCAGCCCGAGAGCTTGATCGGGCCGTGGGTGGTGTTGGCTTCGAAGTCGGGCGCCGGCCCGTTGAGCTCGAGGCGCGGGCGTTCGGTCGCTGGAGGATTCATCGTGGTCGTCAAGTCAGGTCTCCTTGATTGGGGGATCCGTCATTTATAGAGGGTTCGGCCACTCCGTGATCGTCAGCCATGGGTCGGGGATGGGGTCTCGGCTGGGGCGCCCCGGAGCTCGTCGATGGTGAAGAGCGCGGCGAAGCGCACCTCCCGCCCGGCCACGTTCTCGCTCCCGCCCTGCCTGCGATCGACGATGGCCAGGGCGGCGAGAACCGTGCCGCCCTCGGTGCGGAAGGCATCGATGGCGCGGATCGTGGATTCCCCGGTCGTCACCACGTCGTCGAGGACGAGCACCCGGTCTCCGGGCTCGAAGTTGCCCTCGATGAGCCGCATCCGCCCGTGATCCTTGGCCGACTTGCGGACCGAGGCCTCACGCACGGGTCGCCCGCGCCGCCTGAGCTCCGTCCCGAGAGCGTGGGCGATGGCATCGGCCCCGAGGGTGAGCCCCCCGACGCAGTCCGGCGTGAGTTGCTCCCGCTCGAGCCAGTCGGCGATCGCGGCGCCCAGGAGCTCCCGGCCACGCGCATCGTAGGTGGTCTTCTTCATGTCGACGTAGAAGGTGGAGCGTTTGCCGGAGGCGAGGACGAAGTCGCCTTCCATGTACGAACGCTCGCGAAGCATGCGGAGCAGCTGAGTTCGGGAGTCGGTCATCGGATCGCCTTCCTCGAATCGCGGGCCATCACCGGGTCCGGGCGTGCCGTTCGATCCGGGCCCAGGTTCTCGGGCCGGGGCCCTCCTCCGCGCATACTACTACCCCCCGGCCGGGCCTCGCTCCGGGGAACCGGTGGATAGGGCCGGGGTTCTCGTCTACACTCGGGGGCGGCCCCCGCCACGCTGGCCCCCCCACCATGGCGAACGAGCCCGCGGTCCGAGCGATCCTCCCGGCCCTCTCCGCTGGACCCGCTCGCCGCCGCAATCCTGGCCGATCAACTATGCGTATCTTACATTTCAAGGCCCACTTCGGTCCTTTCCCCGGTCTCTTCTCCGGGATCGTGGTGGGGTTCCTCGCCCTCATGGTCACTCCTGAAGCCCTGGGGCAGGCCTACCGGCGTCCGCTGGCCGCGCCGCAAAAGGATGACGTCGCCGCCGGCTTCCGGGTGGCTCGCCTCCAGTACGGGGGGGGTGGCGACTGGTACTCGAACCCATCCTCGTTGCCCAATCTCGCCCGCGCCGTCGCCGAGCGCACGGCGATTCAGGTGCCGACCACCGAGGAGAGGCGGATCTCCCTTCTTGATGAGCGGCTCTTCGACTATCCGTATCTCTATATGAACGGGCATGGCACCGTGCGCTTCTCGCCGGAGGAAGCGGAGCGCCTGCGCACGTACCTGCTCTCCGGCGGATTTCTCTTTGCGGACGACAACTACGGCATGGACCGGAGCTTCCGCCAGGAGATCGCCAAGGCGTTCCCGGACAAGAGGCTGGTCGAAGTGCCGTTCGATCATCCGATCTATCACTGCTTCTATGATCTGCCTCAGGGTCCGCCCAAGGTGCATGAGCATGACGGGAAGCGGCCGCAGGGATTCGGCCTCTTCCATGAGGGGCGGCTCATTCTCTTCTACACGTACCAAAGCGACATCGGTGACGGGATCGAGGATCCGCATGTCCACAACGACCCGCCCGAGGTGCGGGAGCAAGCGATGTGGATGGCGGTCAATACAGTCGTCTACGCGTTCACCTCATGAGCCTCGAGGAGATCGGACAGCGCGAGCCCAAGATGAAGCCAGAGAGCGCATCGCGATCGTCATTCAGCACGCTGGAAAGGGCATTGACCGCGGCCCGACGGCGTGTCTTCCGGCGCGTCCTCCGCCACAGTGCGGTGCGCACGCTGGCTCTCGTCGTCGCCGCTCTGGCCCTGGCCGTCATCGCCGTGATGATCTGGCCCGCGAGCGTGGTCGGGCCATTGGCCGTGCTCGGTATGGTCGCGGTCGCGGTGTTCGCGCTCGTCACGCGGTTCGCGATTCCGCTCCTCCGGGTGCCCGATGTCGCGCAGTATGCCCGCCGGCTCGACGAGTCGTATGCGAGCGCGGGCGAGAAGAACGAGTTCTTGAGCGCCCTCGAGCTGGGACGCGCGCCGGCGCGGACCGGCACCTCGCCGGAGCTCATCGAGGCGCTGGTGGCCGAGCGGATCGCGGCGATCGAACGCCTCGACCTCGATGCTCCCGGCCGCACGCCGCTCCGCCGGCGCTGGCTCGCGCTCGTCGGAGCGGGGGTGGCGGTCCTGGGTCTCTCGCTCCTCGTGTCGCCGGGACGGTTCTCCCGCGCCATGGCCGAGATCGCGCATCCGCGCTGGCCGGGAGCCGCCACGACCGCGATCGAAGTGCTCACCGGTAATCTGCGTGTCGATCAGGGAGCCGATGTCACGATCGAGGCCCGCGTGCGCGGCGGCCATGCCCGGCCGATGCTCCACGCGCGGCGTGGGGCGGGCGTGTGGCGGGACTACGGGGGTGAGGAGAGCGAGGAATCGCTCTATCGGTTCACGATCCCCGCGGTCGAGGCCGAGACGCGATACCGCGTCGCTGCCGGCGGCGCCACCTCGCCCGAATATCTGATCCGAGTTCGAGAGCCGCTGCGCGCGGTCCGCTTTCTCCTCGAGTACCGCTATCCGGATTACACGGGACTCACACCCGAGACCCTCCAGGCAACCGACGGTGCGGTCAGCGGGCTTCCCGGCACCGAGGTCCATGTGACCTTCGAGACCAACGTCCCGGTGCGCAGCGGAGTCGCCGCAGTGGCCGGCGGCACGATGGCCAGCGTCGACATGATCGAGGCGACGCGCGGTCGCGTCGTGATCCCGATCCGCGGCGAGACCACCTACACCCTCGATCTCGAGCGCGGGCGCGACGAGGGCGAGTCGGATCCGGCGAGCGAAAGCCTCGGTCCCTATGCCATCACGCCGACTCCCGATCGCGAGCCGCTGGTGGCCTTGCTCGAGCCGGGTGAGGATTCCGATGTCCCCGCCGACCTGCGCGTGCCGCTGGTGATCCATGCTGCCGATGACTACGGGCTCTCGACCCTGACGCTGCACTACTCCTACGAGGGGGGTGGGCCGGCGAAGACCCTGCTCCGCCGCTTCACCGGATATCCACGCGAGGCCACGGAAAGTCACGTCTGGGATCTCTCTGGCCTCAACCTGGTTCCGGGAGACGTGGTTCGCTACTACGTCCAGGTCTTCGACAACGACACGATCTCGGGGCCGAAGAGTGCGCGTAGCCGTGTCTTCTCGCTTCGCATCCCGACGCTCGCCGAGCTCTATGCCGAGGTCGGCGAGGAGCACGAGCAAGCCGAGACCAGCCTCAAGGACGTGCGCGAGGAGGGAGTCGATCTGAAGCAGGAGCTCGAGCGTATCGCGCGCGAATTGACCAAGTTCCCCGTTGCCGACTGGGAGGACAAGCAAGAGATCGCCCAGGCATTCGAGCGCCAGGCCGAGATCCGCCAGGAGCTCGAGCAGCTCGCCCAGGATCTGGGCGAGGCGCTGTCGCGGCTCGAGAACCAGAACCTGGTCGATGACGAGGTCCTGGCCAAGGTCTCCGAGATCCAGCGCCTCATGGACCAGGTCGCCGATCAGGAGCTCCGGGAGGCTTTCCAGCGTCTCCAGGAGCAGATGGCGCAGATGGATCCCAACGAGGTGCAGCGGGCGCTCAAGGATCTCACGCTCACGCACGAGGAGCTCATGCGCAACCTCGAGCGCACCATCGAGATGCTCAAGCAGGTGCAGCTCGAAGAGAAGCTCGAGCACGCCGCCCAGAAGGCAGAGGAGATGGCCGAGAAGCAGGACCAGATCAACCAGGATCTGGGCGACCTCGCGGCGGAGAAGCGGGACCCGCCCGGAGAACCCGAGGAGGGTCGCCAGCCTGACGCGGGCCGTCAGGATGACGAGAAGCAGGCCGGCTCCAAGGATGAGGGCGACCGCCAGGCGAGCGAAGGCGAGCCGGACGCTTCCGATCAGGAACAAGCCGACAGTGCCGGCGGCGAGGACGAGCTATCGCGACTTCGTGACGAGCTCAACGATATCGCGCAGGACGAGCAGGAGAACCTGGAAGACGCCGCCGAGCTCGAGAAGCTGCTCGAGGAGCTGGCCCAGGAGCTCGAGCAGATGGACCAGCAGATGGCGCAAGAGATGGCCGAGATGTCCAAGGATGCCGGTCAGCAGAGCAGCATGCAGAAGAACATGCAGTCGGCCATGCAGCAGATGGGCGGCGGCAAGCCGAAGGATGCCAAGAAGTCCGGCCAGCAGGCCAGCCGCGATCTGCGCTCCCTGCTCGAGCGCATGCGCATGCAGCAACAGATGATGATGAACCAGCAGATGGCCGAGACCGCGGAGAAGCTCCGGGAGGCGGCGCGCGAGCTGCTCAAGGTCTCCACCAGCGAGGAAGACCTCATCGTCGAGAGGGATCCCGATCATCGCCAGGTGGCGAGCGACCAGCAGCGGCTCCTCGAGGCCACTCGACGGATCAATGACCTGATCGAGGAGATCGCTCGCACGTCGATCATGGTGGGCACGGAATTCGCGGGCCTTCTCGGCCAGCCCATCAGGTCGATGGAGAACGCAGTGGCCAGCTACTCGCGCGGCAGCGTCACCAGCGGGCGGACCCATGCCACCCAGGCGTTGGCGCAGGTCAACGATGCCATCCTGGAGCTGCTCTCGACCGAGGAGTCGATGTGCCAGGGCGGTGGCGGCAGCTGCAATTCGATGAAGAACTCGATGCAGCAGATGATGGGCCTCTCACAGCAGCAGCAGCAAGTGAACGAAGGCACCCGTCAGCTCATGCAGCAGGGCGGGTCACGCCTCTCCGAGGGCAGTCAGGCGCGCATGGCCCGGCTCGCCGCGCAGCAGGCGGCCATCCAGAAGGGGCTGGAGGAGGTCGCGCAGTCGCTCGATAGCCGCCGTGACGTGCTCGGCCGGCTCGGCGATCTCTCGGAGGAGATGGAAGATGTGGCCCAGGATCTCGAGCGCGGCGAGATCGACGATCGTCTTCTCTCCAAGCAGAATCAGATCATGAGCCGTCTCCTGGATGCGCAGCGTTCGGTGCGCAAGCGTGACCTGGGCCGGGAGCGCCTGTCGAAGACCGGCGAGGAGATGCCGCGGCCCGATGTGCTACCCGCGGTGCCGGAGGATCTCCTGTCCCGCCGTGAACGACTCGAGGCCGACATCCTCAGAGGACGCTCCGATCCCTACCCGCCCGGGTTCCGGGATCTGGTCGAGCGCTACTACCGGGCGCTCATCGAGGCCAAGGCCGAGACGGATGCCGGACCGGGCGAACAGCTGAACTAGAGGCCGCACAATGAGCACTATGGTCCAGAGGGCACGACGCCGGGAGCGACGCGCGGGAGCGGGGAGGATCTTCCCCCTGGCGCTCGCGCTCGTGTTGCTCGGCGCGCCGGCTGCGGCCGACGACCAGCAGAACGAGCGGCCGCCCGAGCCGACACCGGACGAGATCGACGCGCTGTCGCGCTCCCTGCGCGCCATTCTCGGCGATTCGCTCTTCGCCGACTCGCTCGGGGCGAGTGGGCTCGGGGTCGAGGGCCAACCGGTTCCGATCGAGCCAGGTCCGGTCGCGCCGGGCCCGAAGGTGCGAGAGGCCCCGCGGGTCGTGCCGCGAACCGGGGTCGACCCATCCCGGCTGCAAGCCTTGCCGCGTCCTGAAGTACGTGGCCCGAAGACCCCCGTCGCCGTCGCCGAGGTGCGTGCCGATACGCTCTTCGACGCCTTCCGCGCTCAGCTGGCGGCCGGACGTGATGAGGAGGCGCGCGAGACGCTGCGCGCGATCAGCAAGACCCATCGTCGCGATCCCTTGATCCGCGAGGTCGCCGACTACGATCTCATCGAGATGGACTTCTTCGCCGCGCGGTTCGACACCTCGGCGGCGGGCTACCGCCAGTTCGCCGCCATGAACCGGCGCGGCTACCTCACCAACGACGCGATTGCGAGGATCCTGCTCATCGACGAGAACTCGGATGCCGGTGGCAAGCCGCTCGCGCTCTATGCCCAGGCGGTCCGTCAGGAACGCCTGGGCCGGCCAGACTCGGCGCTCGCCTATCTCCGGCTGGCGCTCGACCGCTACCCCGGCGTGGCGCTCGAGGACGATGTCTGCCTCGCCATGGGTGATGCCAGTCTCGCCCTCGGTCTGCCCGCGGAGGCCAGGCGCCATTACTCGGTCGTCGCCGATTCGATGCCGGCCTCACCGCTCGCCGCCACGGCCCTGATGCGGATCGCCCAGCTCGCCGAAGGCGAGGGCGATTTGACGGCGGCGGCGGCCATCTACGAGCAGGTTCTCGAACGCTTTCCCGAATCCGTCGAGGCCGACGAGGCGCGAGGTGCTCTCGATCGGCTGCGGAGCCGGACATGAGCGCCACTCTCAAGCGGCCGCGGTTCCTGCTGGCGGGCCTCGTGGCGGTCGTGGCCGTTCTTCTGGCCGTCCCGGCGGGGGCCGACCTCCTCGTGCCCATGGAACTCGCGCAGACCGATCATCTCAAGGCCTATGGGCTTGCCTACTGGGTCCTCGAGCGGGGCGAGTCGGTCGAGTGGCTGCTCAACTACCGCGGCGGCTCCTTTCTGCTTCCGGATGGCGAGTCGGTCGTCCGTCAGGCTCGAGTCATGGGGGTTCACGTCGAACCCGTCGGGGCGGGCGATGTCACCCAGATTCACACCGAGATCGAGGCATCCAACATGGAGGTCGTGCTGCTCGAGACAGCGCCCCGGGTGGCCATCTATGCTCCACCGGGATTCGAGCCCTGGGACGATGCCGTCACCCTCGCTCTCGACTACGCCGAGATCGAGTACACCGTGATCTACGACGAGGAGGTGCTCGCCGGCGATCTCGACAAGTACGACTGGCTCCATCTCCACCACGAGGATTTCACCGGGCAGTACGGCAAGTTCTACGCCGGCTTCCGCAATCAGGAGTGGTACCAGCAGCAGAAGCGCCTGGCCGAGGAGCTCGCCCGGCGCGCCGGATTCGCGAAGGTCTCGCAGCACAAGCTCAGGGTGGCGGAGACGATCAAGGACTACATCGCTCGCGGCGGCTTCATGTTCGCGATGTGTTCAGCCACCGATACCTTCGACATCGCCCTGGCCGCGCACAGCACGGACATCTGCGCCAAGATGTTCGACGGTGACCCGCCGGAGTCGGGCTGCCAGGCCAAGCTCGATTTCGAGGCGACGCTGGCCTTCCACAACTTCGTTCTCGAGATGAACCCCATCGTGTACGAGTACTCGAACATCGATACCTCGGACTACCGCGTGGCGCGCGGTCCGGAGGCCGACTACTTCACGCTCTTCGAGTTCTCGGCCAAGCACGATCCCGTGCCGACCATGCTGACCCAGGACCATGTGGCGGTGGTGAACGGCTTCTTCGGTCAGACGACCGGGTTCCGGAGGAAGACGATCAAGGAGGCGGTCATCATCCTGGCGGAGACCGAGGGCACGGACGAGGTCAAGTACCTGCACGGGAACTACGGGCAGGGAACCTTCACCTTCTACGGCGGGCACGACCCCGAGGACTACCAGCATGCCGTGGGTGATCCGCCCACCGACCTTTCGTTGCACAAGAACTCGCCTGGCTATCGGCTCATCCTGAACAACATCCTCTTCCCGGCCGCTGAGAAGAAGGAACAGAAGACCTAGCCTTCTCCCGGTGGGTCGGCCGTCGGGCTGTAACTCCTAATTGGGCATTGCGTTGACACGATATCCCGGAGTCTGCTAGCCTCAGGGTCCGTGTTGGCACCCGCGCCCGGTCGGGTCGTGGCCGGAAACGGATGGTATGCAGGGAGGGGAGGTTGCCGCATGGAGCAGTTCAAGTTTCCGGAGTGCCTGAAGTGCGCGACCGGGGTGCTGATCCCGCTCTCCGACTACGGTCGCGAGGGAGCACCGATCACCTACAAGGCCTGGGTTTGCACGAATCCCGACTGTGGGTTCAACGTTCGCATCGACAACGGTGAGATCAGTCTCGGACGCATGATCGGTTCCTCCACGAAGTAGGCCCTGTCCCGGTCAGTGACCAGTGATCAAAGCGGTCTTCTTCGATCTCGACAACACGCTCACCGACTTCATGCGCATGAAAGACCTCGCGGTCGAGTCGGCCATCCGTGGCATGGTCGATGCCGGCCTCAGCATGCGCCCCGAAGAGGCTCGCCAGAAGATCTACGCGGTCTACGATCGCGAGGGGATCGAGAACCAGCAGGTCTTCGATCTCTTCTTGCAGCAGGAGCTCGGCGAGATCGACCACAAGATCCTCGCTGCCGGCATCGTGGCCTACCGGCGGGTGCGAGATTCGGCGCTCGTTCTCTACCCTCACGTGCAGATCACGCTGGTCGAGCTCCTGAAGCGCGGGCTCCGGCTGGCCGTGGTCAGCGACGCACCAAAAGCACAGGTCTGGCTCCGCCTCTGCTACTTGAACCTGCATCATGTCTTCGAGCTGGTCATCACCTACGAGGACACGCGGGAGCGGAAGCCCTCACGCGCCCCGTTCGAGGCGGCGCTCGCCGGACTGGGGCTCGCCCCCCAGGAGGTCCTGATGGTCGGGGACTGGCCCGAGCGGGACATGGTCGGTGCGCACAACGTGGGCATCCGCACCGTCTTCGCGCGCTACGGCGACACCTTCGGCACGACGACATCGGGCGCCGATTTCGAGATCGACGATGTGTTCGATCTGGTCGCGATCGTCGATCGATTGAATGCCGGCGACGCGGAGCATCGGGGATGACCTCGCGCGGTGATGCATCCGGCGCCTCCGCCGCCCCCATCGATGCCGCGCAACTCCTCGCCGCTTCGCGGCGCGCGCTCGCCCGCTTCCCGCAAGCGCTCGGGGCCCTGGTCGCCGATCTCGACCCCGACCCGTGGCGGGCCCGTCCGGCCCCGGGGCGTTGGGCCCCGCTCGAGATCGTGTGCCACCTGCGCGACGAGGAGGCGGAGGATTTCGGGGCCCGCCTGCGCGTCGCCGTGGCCGGCAGCGGGCGCTTTGCGCCGATCCGACCCGCCGAGTGGGTGACCGAGCGCCGCTATCTCGATGACGACCCGGAGCGTGCGCTCGCGGCCTTCCGCGACCTGCGGCAGGGCCATCTGGGTTTCCTCGCGGAGCTTGAACCGGTCCCGGAGAAGCTACGTTCCACCGGCGAGTCTCCAGGCGGTCTCGTCCTGTCCGGGCTCGATGTGCTCGCCGCCTGGGTCGCACACGACCGCCTCCACCTCCGCCAGCTCGCCGGCACCCTGGCTCGCATCTGGGCCGCGAACTGGGACCCGCTCCGCTCCGATTACGCCGGCGAGCTTCCGTATCCACCGCCGGAGGAATGAACGTGAACGGCCGGGATGCTCGTCTGGATCTCGGCATCGCTCTCCTCATCGCGCTCGCCGCATTCGCGGCTCTGACTCCTCTCGTGCAGCGTGACATCGGCTGGGTCGACTCGGTCGAGCTGGCGCTCGCCGGCCAGGGGCTCGGCGTTCCCCATCCCACGGGATACCCCCTCTATGCCTTGCTGGCCCGGCTCGCCGCGGCCGCAGCGGCGAGGGCCGGCTTCGACCCGGCCTTCGGGGTCAACCTGCTGTCGGCCCTGTTCGCGGCGGTCGCGGCCGCGCTCACCTATGGGCTCGGGCGCCGGCTCGGGTTCAGCGTGGTCGCGGCGGCCGCGGCGGCGCTCCTCCTCGTGGGCGCCCGCGACTTCATCGCGCAAGCCACGGTCGCCGAGGTGTATACGCTTCATCTCCTCCTGGTCGTGCTGCTCTTCACGCTCGCACTCGATGCCGCCGGGAGCGGGCGCGCCCTCCTCGGCGCGGCGTTCGTGCTCGGTCTCGGCCTGGCCCACCATCTCACGATCGTGCTGGCAGTCCCCGCGCTTGCCGTGCTGCTCATCCGCCGCCGCCAGGCGGTGCCACGCCTCGCCCTCGGACTGGCGCTCGCGCTTCCGCTCACGCTCTATCTCGTCCTCCTGACTCGCTCGGCCCTCGATCCGGCGCTCGACCTGGGCGATCCCGAGACGGTCCCGCGTCTCCTGTCGCACGTGAGAGGCCGACAGTTCGGTTACCGCCTCCTCACCTCGGAAGCGGCCTACGCCTGGGCGGAAACGGGGCGGTTCTTCCACCTGCTGGTCGCGCAGTGGTCGCCGGTGGCGATCCCTTGGATCGTGCTCGGGGCGGTGGTGATGGCCACCGGATCGCGACTTCACCGCCGCGTTCTTGCCGCCCTCTTGCTCCTCGTTGCCGCCGTCGTCGCCCACGCCGTGGCGTATCGCATTCCCGACAAGGAGGCCTACTACCTTCCGGTCTATCTCGTCGCGGCCCTCCTTGCCGGTGCCCTGGCCCACGTGCTCCTCGTGGCGACGAGCCGGAGTCGTCACGGGCGTGCCGTCCTTGCCTATCTGGTGATCGCTCTGTCGCTGTGGCCGTTCATCGGCCACCGGCATGGAGGCGACCGTCACGCCGATCACTCGCTGGCCGATCTCGCGCTGGAAGTGGGACGCCGCACGACAACCGGCAGTCTCATCCTTTCGGATGACACCAGTGTCTTCTTCGCTCTGCGCTACTTGCAGGAAACGGGCCGCATGCCTGAGGACCGCACGATCGTTGCGGAGTACTTTCTCCCTCTGCCATGGTACGCGGCATCCCTCTCTGCGCTGGACCCGGCCCTGCCCGCGGAAGTCGCCGCGCATGCCGCCGATCGCAGCGGGCTGCAAGGCCGCGCGCTCGGTGATCGACTGGCCCAGGACTCGCGCGAGCTCGCCGCCGGGGTGGTGCGGCGTGCCGTCGGCCAGCGCGACGTGTTCGTCTACTTCCATGACTTTGCCACCGAAGCGACGAGCTTCGCCGGTCTGGCGCTGGCCGATCGCGGGCTCGTCTATCAGGTGGAGGGGGAAGACCGGGCCGAAAGGAGCCTCCCTGACGCCGAATTCGCCCGCTTCGCGTCCTACCGCGCCGACCGGCGGCGGACGGCGGAGGAGGGGGCGGTGGCGCGGCGATACGCCGTGGCCGCCAATCGCGCCGGCATCGCCCGGGTGAGCGCCGGAGATGCCGGGGGTGCGGAGCGAGAGTTCCGGAAGGCGCTCATCCTCGATCCGGACTATGCTCAGGCCTGGTTGAACCTCGGTCTTCTTCGCGCCGATTATCTCGAGCGCCCGGCCGAGGCCCGCGCGGCGTGGCAGCGTTTCCTCGAGTGCGCGCCGGATGCGCCGGAGGCCCCTGCGGTGCGTGCGCGTCTCGGGAATCTCGCCGTGCCCGGCACGACAGGGGCGGGGTCGGGCGAGGGGGAAGACGAAGGGCGCGAGTGAGGAAGTGGGATGCAGATGAGCCTGCGTTCGCGGTGGCGATGTGGGTGAGCCCACCCAGCGACGAGTGCTTGAATCCACCTGTATTCCCGCGGTAGAATGAAGATCACGCAGGGCGGGTTTCCCGCCCTTTTCCCACAGCCGCGCCTGGGTCCAATCCATGCAGGCTCATCTCACCCCAGATACCTCTGCGCTCACCCTCGATGACGGATCCAGGGTCGCCGTCGTGGGTGGCGGACCTGCGGGTTCGCTCTTCGCCTATTTCCTCCTCACCTTCGCCGAACGCGCTCGCCTCGAGCTCGAAGTCGAGATCTACGAGCCGCGTGATTTCTCGAGCCCGGCTCCGGCCGGCTGCAACATGTGCGGCGGCATCATCTCCGAATCGCTGGTGCAGATGCTCGCCACCGAGGGGATCGAGCTCCCGGGGAACGTCGTCCAGCGCGGAATCGACTCCTACGTGTTGCACATGGATGTCGGTACGGTGCGCATCGACACGCCGCTCCATGAGATGCGTATCGGGGCCGTGCATCGCGGGGCGGGGCCTCGCGACTTGAAGACGCCCAAGTGGGGTAGCTTCGACGGCTATCTCCTGTCCCTGGCGGTCGCGCGCGGCGCGCGCGTCAACCGGGTCAAGGTCGAGCGTGTCGTGCGGCATGACGGCCGTCCCCGGCTCGAGCTGCGAGGAGGCGAGGTCCGGGACTGCGATCTGGTCGCGATCTGTGCCGGTGTGAACTCCGGCGCCGGCCTCTGCGAGCGCATCGATACCGGATATCGCGCCCCGCGTACCGGGAAGGCCTATATCCGCGAGTTCTATCTCGGCACCGACGGGGTCACGGCCGCCCTCGGCTCCTCGATGCATGTCTTTCTGCCCGAGATCCCGGAGATCGAGTTCGCCGCCATCGTGCCCAAGGGCGACTATGCGACGCTCTGCATGCTCGGCGACAACCTGGACAAGGAGACCGTCCAGCGCTTCATGGATACACCCTGGGTGCGCTCCTGCATGCCCCCGGGTGCCCATGAGACCCCATCATGCCAGTGCTCGCCGCGGCTGAGTCTGGCCGGTGCGAGGCAGCCGTTTGCCGACCGGGTCATCTTCGTCGGCGACAGCGGAGTGACCCGGCTCTACAAGGATGGTATCGGTGCTGCCTATCGCACGGCCAAGGCCGCGGCGAGCACGGCCGTCTTCCAGGGCATCTCGGCCGATGCCTTCCGCCACCACTTCTGGCCCGCATGCCGCCGCATCGAGCATGATAATTTCCTCGGGCGCATCGTCTTCAGCGTCACCAAGGCTCTGCAGCGGACCGCGATCGGCCGCCGCGCCGTTCTCGAGATGACGCGGCGGGAGCAGGCCCGGGATGGGGCGCGGCGGCCGATGAGCCAGGTCCTGTGGAACGTCTTCACGGGGAGCGAGCCCTACCGCCAGATCCTCTTGCGTACGCTCAACCCGTCGTTCATTGCGCGTCTCGTCGGCCACTTGGTTGCCGCCGTCCGTCCGGCCCGCCCGGAGGCTCGTCCTTCCCGCTGAGGAGAACGTCATGACCTCATCCGCACTCGGCCGCGATTACCGGGATGGCGAGATCATCGTCCGCCAGGGCGATGAGGGGGAGAGCATGTACGTCATCCAGGAAGGATCGGCCGAAGTCGTCATCGAGAGAGACGGCAAGGAGATCCTCCTGCGCGAGCTCGGCAAGGGCCAGTTCATCGGAGAGATGGGTATCTTCGGCCGGGACGTGCGCTCGGCCACCGTCCGCGCCAAGGGCCCCGCGCGCCTTCTCACCGTGGATCGCAAGACCTTCCTCCGGCGCATCCACGAGGATCCCTCGCTGGCCTTCCGCGTCGTCGAGACCATGTCACAGCGGATCCGCGAGCTGAGTGACGAGGTGGCACGCCTGCGACTCGAGGGTGGGCAGGACTGAGGGATGGCCGTGCTCCGTTACCGGTCGCCGGTGTCCCCCGGGGCGCGATCGCTCTTGCTCGTAGCCGCGGAGGGTACGCCCCAGGAGCGGCGGTTCGTCTTCTACGAGCGGATCGAGATCGGGCGGCTGGTCGAAGGACGGCCGGAGGAGGAAGGCAAGCTCCTCATCGGCGATCCCACCGTGTCCGGCCATCACTGCATCATCCTGTGCGATCCGGATGGTCGCTGTTTCATCCGCGACACCAGCCGTAACGGGACCCGGGTCGATGGCCGGCGGCTCATTCCGAACCGCGAGGTCGAGCTGTTGCCCGGTCAGGCGATCGGCGTCGGCGCCGAGGAGACCTTTCGCTTCATCGTGCCCGAGCGTCCCGATGCCGCGGCGACAGCCGAGCCCCGGTTCGGCACGCTGGCTCAGCCCTCGGTCGGACAGGTGTCGATCCTGGTCGGTGATATCCGGGGGTATACATCGCTGATCGAGCAGGTCGAGTCGTCGGTTCTCCAGGATGCGGTGTCACGGGTCTTCATGCAGCTCAAGAACGTGGTCCTGGCGCACGCCGGTCAGGTCAAGGAGTATCAGGGTGATTCCTTGATGGCGTTCTGGGAGGCGTTGAAGCAGAGCTCGCCGGCGGTGCCGGCATGCACGGCGGCTCTCACCCTGCACCGTGCCGCCCAGGAACTGGCCCGGGACCCGGCGATATGGCCGTTTCCCGCTCATCCCCTCCAGATGGACTGGGCCGTGACCACCGGAGCGGTGACGACCATCGTCCTCGGGGAGGACCGGCCCGAGGAGCTGTCGATGGTGGGCGAGCCCGTGGTTCTCGCGTACCGTCTCGAGAAGATCGCCGGCGATCGCACCGGCTCGATCCTGGCTTGCGAGAAGACCCGAGCCGCGGCGGAGGAGAGGTTCGTGTTCCAGGATCTCGGTCAGTTCTCGCTCAACGGGTTCAGTCGCGGCGTGCGGGCCTATGCGTTGCTGGGGGAGCGCTCATGAAGGTGACGGTCGTGGCCTCGTCCCCGGCGCAGCCTGTGGAGCAGCAGTACCTCACCTCCTTCGTTGTCGACCACCGCCTCGCCGTGGACGCTGGGTCGCTCGCCCTCCACGAGAGCCCCGAGGAGCAAGCGGCGGTACGGCATGTGCTACTCACCCACTCGCATGCCGATCACATCGGCTCGCTCCCCGTCTTTCTCGAGAACACGAGCTACCGGCGACAGGGGCCGGTGTCGATCCACGGCTCGCGGGCCACGATCGAGGCGCTTCGCGCCCACATCTTCAACGATCGCATCTGGCCCGATCTATCCCGCCTCAATACCGAGGACCACCGTCTCATCGAGCTCCGTGTGCTCGAGCCGGAGGAGCCGGTCGAGATCGACGGATTCCGCGTCACCCCGGTCGCGGTGAATCACACGGTGCCCACCTTCGGCTACATCATCGACAACGGCAGCGAAGCCGCTGTCTTCGGCGGGGATTCCGCGCCCACCGACCGTATCTGGGAGCTGGCCCGGCGCGCGTCCCGCGTCCGCGCCGCCATGATCGAGTGCACCTTCCCCGCGGCCATGAGTGCTCACGCCCTGCGCACCGGGCATCTCACGCCGCTCGAGCTGGCCGCCGAGATGGAGAAGCTCCCCTCCGGGACCGCCGTCATCGCCGTGCACATCCGGGCGGCGTTCCATCCGGTCATCCGGGACGAGCTCGAATCGATGCGGCGCCCGGAACTCGAGGTCGGGCGCGGCGGGGCGACCTACGCGATCTGATATCATCCCGCGACCATGGAGGAGATCACGGCTCCCGCCATCGGGCCGACGATCGGCATCGACCTGGTCGAGATCGCCCGCGTGCGCCAGGCGCTGGCGCGCCATGGCGACCGATTTCTCGGGCGCCTCTTCACTCCGGACGAGATTGCCTATTGTCTTGCGCGGCATGATCCGGCGCCGTCGCTCGCCGCCCGCTTCGCGGCCAAGGAGGCCTGCGCCAAGGCGTTGCCGGTGGGAGCCGCTCCCTCGTGGCGCGAGATCGAGGTCGTGGTCGGCGATGGGGGCAAACCGGAGCTCCGGCTTGCTCCCCGTCTCGTTGCTCGCCTCGGCGGCCGCCGCGCTTTCGTGAGCCTTAGCCATGCGCGCGACCTGGCGATGGCGGCCGTCATCATCACCTGAGAAGCGAGGAGGTCGAATCCAATGCGACTCGTCACTCGCGACGAGATGCGCGAGCTCGATCGCGCGACGATCGAGGAGTACGGCACGCCGGGCCTCGTCCTCATGGAACGGGCCGGTCAGGGGGTGATGCGCGCGATCCAGGCGCGGTATGGCAGCCTGGCCGGATTGCGTTGTGCCGTCGTCGCGGGCCGGGGCAACAACGGCGGCGACGGTTACGTCGTGGCGCGCCGCCTGCGCGGCCATGGCGCCGATGTCTCGGTGTTCACGACGGCGTTGCCTGCCGAGCTGTCCGGCGACGCGCATCTCAACTACGCGCGCTACGAGGCACTCGGTGCTCGTGTGCGGCATCTTGCGACTGAGCACGATTTATCGCGGCTCGGTGCCGTTCTCGACGATTGCGATCTGGTGGTCGATGCGTTGCTCGGGACCGGGTTCAGAGGCGCGGTGCGCGGCCCGATGGCCCGCGTGATCGAGCGGGTGAATGCGTCCCCGGCCTTCGTGATCGCGGTCGACGTGCCGTCGGGTCTGGATGCCGACAGCGGGACCGTGGGCGGCCCGGCCGTGGCGGCCGATCTGACCGTGACCTTCGGCTGCGCCAAGATCGGTTGCTACGTCGATCCCGGCCGCGGCCTCTGTGGGGACATCGAGGTCGTCGATATCGGGATCGCCGCCGGGGCCCTGGCCGCGGTTCCGGAAACCTACCAGCTGATCGATGCTGCGGCCGCCGCCCGGCTCTTGCCGCGGCGCGAACCTGCGGACCACAAGGGCCGCTTCGGGCGGCTCCTCGTCATCGGCGGCTCGGCGGGGCTCACCGGCGCGGTGGCGATGGCGGGGGAGGGGGCGCTCCGCGCCGGCGGCGGGCTCGTCACCGTCGCCTTGCCGCGAAGCCTGCAAGACACGCTTGCCGCCAAGCTCACCGAGGTGATGACGCTCGCGCTTCCCGAGACCGGACGCCGCACCATCTCGGTGCGCGCCGTGGACGAGATTCTCGCTGCGGCGGAGCGCGCGGATGCGGTGGCCATCGGCCCGGGGATCTCGCGCGAGCTGGAGACGGCCGAGCTCGTCCGCTACATCGTGCACGAACTCGAGAAGCCGATCGTGCTCGACGCCGACGGGTTGAACGCCTTCGAGGGCAGAGCGCCGGAGCTCGCGCGGTCGCGCGCGGAACTCATCCTGACGCCGCATGTGGTGGAGATGGCCCGCATTTCCGGTCTCGATCCGCGTGCGGTCGAGACCGAGCGGCTCGACTTGCCCGGGCGCTTCGCCGGCGAGATCGGACACGTGGTCCTGCTCAAGGGATCGCCGTCGGTGGTCGGCGCCCCTGTCGCCCCGACCGTGCTGTCGAGCCGGGGCAACCCGGGGATGGCGACAGCCGGATCGGGGGATGTGCTGACCGGAGTGATCCTCGGTCTTCTCGGGCAGGGACTCGTGCCGCGAGAGGCCGCGGCGCTCGGCATGTTCGTTCATGCGCGCGCCGGGGACCTGGCTGCCGGGCGTCTGGGGGAACACGGCATGATCGCCGGCGACATCCTGGCCGAGGTCCCGGCCGTGCTCCGCGCCCTCGCCGCCGGGTGACGTCGCGAATCAGGCCCAGTGCAGCCGATCGGCTGTTGATATACAATCCCTTTCCACGATCCGAAACGAAGGGGTCTCGTAGGCGAGGAGTGGCGATGGCGAGCACCGGGCAGATGAAGAAGGAGCTGATCGAGGTTGCGGGACACCTGAGCCGGCTGGGATACCTCGTCGCGGACTGTGGCCTCTTGAGCGCCCGCGTCGGCGATGAGATCCTCATCACACCGGATGGCGCTCATCGGGCTCGTCTCGACCCCCGGCAGATCGAGTCCGTGCGCCTCGACGGCAAGAGCAAGACCGAGATCCGGCCATCATCGGATCTGTGGACCCATCTTGTCATCTATCGCGAACGCGAAGACGTGGGTGCCGTCCTGTTCGCCCAGCCACCCCACGCCACTGGTTTCGCCGTGGCCGGTGAAGCGCTCGAGGAGCATGTTCTGCCGGAGATGGTTCTCCGTCTCGGACATGTGCCCCTGGTGACCCAGGATGGCCCGGTCGGCATGGGCGAATCGATCAAGCCGCACCTCGGTGAATCGTCGACCTTCGTGCTGGCCAACCGCGGCGTGATTGCGATCGGTCACGATCTCTGGCAGACGGCGGCCAGGCTCGAGCTCGTGGAGCACTATGCCCGTGTGCTCCTGCTGGCGCGGACCCTGGGCCGCGTCCGCGAGCTCCCCGAGTCCTTGCTGAGCCGCCTGGTCGAAACTCGGTTCACCGAGGAAGGCGGACGGAACCGCTGAGAGAGAGCCGGGGCGGCCGCTCGTGGGTCCCCGGACAGGAGCCCTCGTCGCTCCTTGCTTCCCGGCCCTTCTCCCTCTAGAATAGCCCCTCTCCTCCGTCCAACCGGGCCGCGCAGGATGCTCGCCGGCCGCTGCTCCAGGAGCCGACACCATGCCCATGCTGCACGAGGATCTCCCCCCCATCCGTCCCCCGCGCGAGGAGTTCGAGGGGTTCGTCAGGCGCCGTCTGGCCACTCATCGCCGTCTGCGCGACGAGGGCGAGGTGATCCGGATCGAAGAGGCCTTGCACCGCGGGCTCGAGCTGCTCGCCGCCGCCGAGGAAGAGCATGATCCTGACTAAGCTCTCCGCGACGAACTTCATGAAGTTCCGCGAGCTCGAGCTCGATGATCTGCCGCGCACGGGCCTCGTCGGCATTCTCGGCGAGAACGAAGCAGGCAAGAGCACCATCGGCCACGCCATCTGCTTCGCGCTGTTCGGGCGCACCGCACACCTGGATCAGGAGAGCCTGACCTCCCTCATCCGATGGGGTGCCGACTTCACCGAAGTCGAGCTGTGTTTCGAGATCCCCGGCCGTGGTTCATTCCGCGTGTTCCGCGAACTCGACCGCCTGGGAGAGCATCTGGCCCAGCTCGAGGACCTGGACGGTGGTCGTGCCGTGGGTGGGACCTATCAGGTGGCCTGCGAGCTCAATCAGCTCCTTGGTTACTCCTATGCTGATTTCCGTTCGAGCTTGTTCATGGCTCAGGGTGAGCTCGATCAGCCGCGGGAACGCGAAGATCTCGCGGCGTCCATCGATCGCCTGAGCGGCGCACGGCTCTTCCAGCGAGCGGTCGCGCTGTCGAAGCAGCATGTGACCGAGCTCATGCGGGTGCGCTCCGAGGTGGAGCAGTCCCTGGCTGCCGCGCTCCCGGCCCGCACCACGGGCGCCGCCGCCGAGGAGGCCACGCTGCTCGCCGTCATCACCGACCACGATCGAGAGCTCGATTCACTCCGCAATCAGCTCGCCGAACGCGAGGCTCACGTCGGGCGGGTCCGGGATCGCCTCCGGCTCCGCGATGAGCTGGCCCAGGGCCTCGATCGGCTGGCCGCGATGGCTGGAGCTCGCGACCTGGCGTCGCGGCTGGATCCGCTCCGGACCGCCATCCGTGCCGGCCTGGCCGCGCTGCCCGCTGAACGTGCCAGCGCCGCGCTGAGGGCGTTGACGGCTCGCGAGAAGCGGGGACGCAGCGAGCATTTCCAGGAGGAACTTGCGCGTTTTGCCGAGCGGGTCGCCGCGCGGCGCAACGATCTCCAGCGGATGCTCGATCCCGGGCGCAGCGGCAGTGTCGTCGACTACCGGCTGTGCGTGGTTGCAGAGGCCACGCACTCCGTGCGGCGCGGTCAGCGGTTGGTTCTGATCGGGCTCGTGCTTGCCATCGGCGGCGTGCTGGGCGCCATCCTCACCGGAATCGATCTGCCATTTCTCAAGGTGGCGCCCGTGTTCGGCAAGAAGATGGCCTATCGTTTTCCGGACTGGATTCCCTACATCGACTTCTTCGCCGCGGTCGTGGGCGTGGCCCTGACCGGGGCCGGTCTGTGGCAGCGCCGGCTGGGCAGGAAGGCGGCGGCTCGATACGAGCATGAGCTCGCCGAGATCGACGAACGCATCGAGGAGCTCCAGCACGAGTCGCAATTGCTCATGACACACGATCCCCTGGTCCTGATCCAGCGCGATTCGATCTTCGCGGTGAACGACCCTGGGCTCCGCGAGATGGTCGCGCGCCTCAAGGGCGAGTACGGGACCATGATCGTCATGGAGGATGCTGCCGAGGTCCAAGCTGGTCCCGAGGCCGGGGAGGAAGTCGAGAAGGAAGAGCATCGCTTCCATGATCTCGGCGCTGCCGCCGAGCGGTTGGAGCGCGGCCTGGATCGTCTCGATTCCTGCCGTGACTTGCTGCGCCAGCTGGGGATCGTGGATCGCATCGACGTCGAGGAACACGGCGAGGACGCGAGTGAGATCCTGACCATGGCTCCGGCGGACGGGACGGTCCCTCCCGCGAGGGGTGACGATCCCGCCGCAGGTCGTGAGACCGGAGCGGGGCATGAGCCGATCCCCGCTCTCCTCGATCGCCTCGAGCAATTCGAATCCGAGATGACGGTTGTTCTCCGGCGGCTCGAGGGTGAGACCGGCGCCACGGCTGTACCCGCGATTGCCGACGTGGCTCTCGAGGTGCTGGGGGAGGAGTCTCTGGCCGAGTCGCCGCTCACCCTTGCCGAGCGAGCGGTGGCCCTGGAGCGACTTTCCAGGGAGATGGCCGGGAATCAAGCGGTCCACGCCCAGCTCCAGGATCTCGTCGCCCGGGCCGAGGAGGCGGATGCCCAGGTCGGAGCCGCCAGGTCCCTCTCGCCCGTTGCCAGCGGAGCGCTGGCCCGCGTTGCGGACCGGGCCGACGCCGCCCTTGCAGCCCTGCCCGAGGCGGAGCCGCTGGCCGACGAGCTGCGCTCGGCCAGCGAAGAGCGAGATGCGCTCGCCCGCCGCATGGGCGCGCTCGAAGGGGATCTTGCCTCATGCCGCGCCGAGTTCGCCGTCCGGCAGGAGGAGTTCGGACTTCTCCGGCAAGCCCGTGCGGAGACCGACGAGCTCGAATCGCGCCGCCAGGAGCTGGACACCGATCTGGAGAAGGAGCACCTGGCCGCGAAGCTGCTCGATGGCGCTGCGCAGCAGCTGGGAGGGCGAGTCGTCCCGCACCTCACGCGTGCCATCGGTCGCGCGCTGGGTCGAATCACGGGCGGACGTTACAGCCGCGTGGAGATCAGTCGCGGGACCCGAGTGCGAGTCTATTCCGACGAGAAGGATGCCTTCGTCGACCCCACCGAGCTATCGAGTGGGACGCAATCTCAGATCCACCTCGCTGTGCGCCTCGGTTTCGCCGAGGCCCTGCTCTTGGCCAAGGGGCTCAGGGGAGCCCATTTCCTCTTCCTCGACGAGCCCCTGGGCGGGTTCGATCCGCAGCGGAGCCGCGGGTTCATCGATCTCCTGCGCGAGTTCACGCCGGTATTTCCCCAGATCTTCTTCGCTGCCGGCGATACCGGTCTGGGGCATGCCTTCGAGCAGGTGGTGGAGGTGAACCATGCAGCCAGCGAGCTCCGTCTGAGTGCGGAGGACGTGGTGGTGCCGGTAGAGGCGTTCGAGCACCAGACCTGAGCGCCTGGAGCGGCCCCCCCGCCCCGGAGCGTTCGAGCACTCGAGCGCCGCGGTCCACCTCTGATCGTCAGCGTTTCAGCCCGTCTCTATTCCTCATCGAGTCCGTCCAGGATCCGGCAGTAGCTCGTGTAACGGCGAGACGAGATGATGCCGGCCGTCACCGCTTCCTTGACGGCGCAATCCGGCTCGTGGCTGTGCGTGCAGTTCGCGAACCGGCATCGAGAGCGCAGTGCGAACATCTCGGGGAAGTGGCGATCGAGCTCGAGCGGGTCCGTTTCCCACAGGGTGTAGGCGCGGATCCCCGGGGTGTCGATGACGAAGCCGCCCTCCGCAAGCGGCAGCAGACTCGAATACGTCGTCGTGTGCCGTCCCTTTCCGGTGGCAGCGGAGATCTCCCCCGAATGGAGTTCGAGTCCGGGTTCGACGGCATTCAAGAGCGCTGATTTCCCCACGCCGGACTTTCCCGCGAAGACGCTGGTTCGCCCGGCAAGTTGCCGGCGGAGGGCCTCGATCCCTGTGCCCGTCGCCGCGCTCGTCCAGAGAACCGGGATGCCGAGGGAGAGATAGGGTTCGACCTCGGGCTCGGCCGCGGCACGATCCCCGAGGTCGACCTTGTTGATGCAGATCGCCGGGGCCAGGCCGCCGCGGCCCGCGGCCACCAGGTAGCGGTCGACCAGGTTCAGATTGAGCGCCGGCTCGGCCAGGGAGCAGACGATCACGACCTGATCGATGTTGGCTGCGACCACATGCTCCTTGGCGTGCGACCCCCGTGCCCGCCGGGAGAGCTTCGTGCGGCGGGGCAGGATCTCCTCGATCGCGCCGCGGCCCCCGCCGAGAACGCGGATCCGGACCTCGTCGCCTACCGCCAGGAGCCTCTTCTGCGGCACCTTGCTCTCCGCCAGACGACCGCGGAGAACGCAGGGCAGCGTACCGATCGGGGTCGCGACCTGGCTCGATCTGGCATCGATGCGGACGACCCTTCCCGTCAAGGACTCCGGGTCGCTGGCAGATGTCGTCGAGGATGATCTTCGGCTGGCGTTCATATCATGGCGATCTGGAGGTCGCGGCGGATCTCGTCCGCTGCACAGTGCGTCTTTCCAGGATTGCAGCTTGAGAATGCGGGCATCCTGCAATGAGACAGCCGGAAGTCCCCGGCCGCAAGCCGTCGTTTCCGGGTGTCGGTGAAGGGGTCGATCCGTTCCCCGGATCCGGCCCCCACCAGGGCTCCCCCCCCGTAACTGCCGCAGCCGCGCGGAACTGGGGCCCGGATCCGGAAGCCACCGAGATCAGATCGGCATGCCGCTCGAGACTGGCATTGTCCTTGCCTCAGGGTATGTCGGCAAGACCGATTGCGAGCCCCGCCCCGGGTGCTCCTCCTCCCGCTGCTCGGGCAGCAGAAAGTCACGACCGCCGTGGACCGACCACCCGCCATCTCCCCCTCGTCCGCCACCGCTCGCGGCCGGTGTGGGGGGACACGCTTCCGGAAGGGGAGTGCCGGTTTCACACTGGTCGAACTCTCGGTCGTGCTCATGATCATCGGCCTGCTCGTGGTCCTCGGGGTGCCCTATTTTTCCGAGGGCAAGGTCGGGGCGCAGCGCAATGCATGCCTGGCGCAACAGCGCATGATCTACGAGGCCGCGCTCATCTACTGCGGGACCAACGGGGCCGCTGACGGCAACATGAGTGTCTCGGTGCTCCTGCCCAATCTCCTGCAGTCCGAGGCCGGAGACTGCCCATCGAACCAGGATGGCTCGCAGGATGACTACACGATCGTCATCCAGGGCGGACAGCCGGTCGACGTGATCTGTGGCATCAAGGGTGACGGGCACCCCTGGCATCCCCTCTCCGAATAGCCCCCGCCGGCCATCCGCTCAAGCTCCTCCCCCACGCCAGCAAAAAAAAGCGAACTCCGGCGGCGGCGGACGCGTCTACCGGGTGCCAGAGGAGCGGCCCGTGGGTGGACGGACGCCGTACGAAAAGCGCTGGGGGCAGCGTGGGATCTCGAATGAGATCCCGCGGGAGGCTGCCGTCCCCCCGGGCCCTCTTCATCCGGCTTCTAAGGCGACCATCATCGCCGGGTTCCGCTGAAGGAGCGTGTTGCCATGATCCAACATTCGGGTCAAACCTTCGGACTCCGGCTGCGATCGGCAGCGAGCGTCCTCACTTTCCTCATGCTGGCCGCCGTCGTGGCGATCGGGATCGGGGCGGATGTGCAGGCGGCCTCGGGTTCCGGGCCGCCGGATCCGTTGCCGGGGGCCAGCCCCAGCAAGAAGATCAACCGGCAGGTCGATCTCTTCGCGCGCATGATCGATAACACGCTGGTCGAGAGCGAGCATGCGCTCGTGTCGCGGGGGCGCAATGCGACGGGAGCCTACGTTCCGAACCAGGGCGCCTTGTTCGCCTTCGAGTTCTCTCTCGTCGGTGGCTGGACCATGGCCGGGCCCCAGCTGAGCTATCTCCACGTCCTGGGAGATCTCGATGACTCGCTGATCGAGCTCGAGGATCTGAAGGAGCTCAAGGACTTGAAGGACCTCGACCTGGATGAGCTCAAGAAGCAGGGTAAGGACGAGGAGATCGAGAAGAAGCTCAGAGCGGCCAAGGCCGAGGCGAGCGTCCGGCAGACCGAGCAGTACCAGAATGTGAAGGCAGAGCTCGTGGATATGCTCGCCCAGTACGGCGATCTGCTGGATGAGATTCCCGGCGACGAGTGGGTGACATTGATCGCCCGGCCGAGTCGCGGAGATTGGGGTGAGAAGGACGTGACCAAGCTGGTGATGCGCGTGCGACGCCGCGATGTCACCGATCGCGTCGATGAGAAGATCGACGATGCCGCGTTCCGCAAGCGTTTCGTCGTCGAGGAGTACAGCGGGTAGCCGAGAACCGATGCGTTGAAGAGTGGGTCCTGGAAAGCCGATCGCCCGGCCTGGTGCCGGGCGATCGCTTTGGGGCCGGCTAGTTCTTGCGTGCGGCGCGGAGCTCGGATTCGACCTGAGCCGCCGTCATCGGATCGCCGGCGTCCTCGAGCAGGCGCTTGGCCTTCTCGAAATGCTCCACCGCGCCAGCGGTGTTCCCCATGCGGGCCAGGGCACGGGCGTAGTCGCGCTCGTAGTACCAGTTCTTGCTGTCGAGGCCGATGGCCCAGCGGAACTCGGTCATCGATTCCTCGAGGCGTCCCGCTTCACTGAGGAGCACGGCTTTGCCGTAGCGTGGTTCCGGCGTTCCGGGCTTCTGCTGGGCCACGGCATCGAAGTACTCGATTGCTGGCGCGATGTCGGTCCCCTGTCGGGCGCGGGCCCGCGCGAATCCCCCGACCGAGGCCGGCGATATGTTGTCGATGATGAGCGCGCGCTGGAAGTGACGGACCGCGACATCGGGACGTTGGCGGCCGAGCTCGAGATCGCCGAGCGCGGTGTGCAGGTTGATGTCGCTGGGCCGGAGCGGGATGCAGTCCTCGATGACACGCACCCCGATCCAGGGGATGCCGCCGTCCAGTGCGGCGGTGACCACCGCTCGCTCCAGGCGGCCATCGTCCGGCCCGGCGAGAACCTGCGGGTGCAGGAGGGCGAGAGCGGAATCGGCCAATCCGGATGCGACGAGATCCTGGACCTGCTTGAGGAGGCGCGCGGTCTCGTCCTGGGTGGCCCCCCGGGCGGGGTGCGCTGGCGGGCCTGCCGCCATGGCAGCCGCCACCAGAACCGCGGCCAGCACAGGTCGAATCCGGGAGCGGAGCGCGGCAGGAGCGACACTCGGTTGTGATCGGGTGATGGGAGTCATGAGGCCGGCGATTCTACCAACTAGGGAGGAGGGAAACAACCGGGGCGACGGCGTGGCCGGAGGGCACAAAGAAAACGGGCGCCGGACGTTCCCGAACAGCCCCGCTTCTGATTGGGCCCCCCTGCGGGCCCATCACCCACTTGAGCGCTATGGGCTTCAGGATGCTCCGGCGCCCCCGCCTCGTTGGATCTCCATTCGCTTCACTCCATGCTACCCATCAGATGGCGGCCAGGTTCCAGCCCAGATGCTCCGCCTCGAAGTCCGCTGCCGAGAAGCGCTTCTCGCACTTCTCGAGAGCGAGGCCGGCCAGATGGAGCTGGGCCGCGTTCAACGGGGTCGGGTCACGAAGGTAGACACTGTAGGTATCGAGGAAGGCGTCCCAACGCATCCGACGTTCGACCTCGCGGTCTGGGATGAGGATCTCTGCTTGCATCGAGAACACCCCCTTTCCCTCTTCGCCGGCCCGGCGCTGGACCACCGGGATCACCACGTTTCTCCTATCTCCTACTACGTCCATTGCGCCTTCTGCTTCTCCACTTATTTGGATACCGTGGATCGGAGTGAGGGTTCCGGAGCCCGGAAGCGGGGATGGGCGGTCCGGCTAGTGGATCCGGGCGCGAGGCGGGATCTCGCTCAGGATGGCGGCTTCGATGCGCGCGATCTCCTCGATGCGGGAGGAAGCTCTGGCGTCACCGACCGCTCCGGCAGCATGGGTGAAGAAGAGGGTGTGGTGGCGAGCCTCGGCGGTGGCGAGTTCGGCGTAGAAGCGGCGGAGATCCGCCTCGATCGGGGCGGTGGCCAGGAGCCGGAACCGCTCGCAGGAACGGGCCTCGATGAAGCCACAGCGCACGAGCTGATCGAGGAGTGCCATCTCTGCCGATCCGCCCCGCCGCGTGCGTTGCTCGAGCAGCTTGACATACTCATCCGTGCCAGGACGGGTGAGCGCCCGCCCCCGCTCGCGCACGAGGGCATGGACCTGTTCGAAGTGCCGCAGCTCCTCGCGCGCGAGCGCGGTCAGATCGCGCACGAGCGGGCTCCGTTCGGCGAACCGCCCGGCCATCGCCATGGCATTGGCCGCCGCTTTGAGCTCGCAATGAGCGTGATCGACAAGCAGCGCATCGAGGTCTCCGAGCGCCGCAGCGAGCCAGTCCGGCCCCGTGGCCTTGAGGAGCGGCAGTCCGGCCAGCGGGTCGGCGGGCAGGTCTGCCTGCGGGGAGGTGCCAGGTGTCATCATTCGTTATGAAGCGGTCCCCTTGCTCGCGACATCGAGCGCATCGAGATCGGCCAGGACCTCGGCCGGATGCGCGCCGGGATCGACCTGGTCGTAGACCTTCCGGATGATGCCATCCCCGTCGATGAGGAAGCTCACGCGTCGCGCGAATCCGGCGTCCGCCGCATCGCAGGCCCCGTAGGCCAGCCCCATCTTGCGATCGGTGTCCGAGAGCAGGATGTAGGGGAAGGAGAACTTGTCGGCGAAGGCGCAGTTGGCGTCGACCGCGTCGAAACTCACCCCGACCACTTCGGTGTTTCTCGTCGTGAACTCTTGGATTCGATCCCGGAATCCTTTGCCTTCCAGCGTTCAGCCCGGGGTGTCAGCCTTGGGATAGAACCATAGGATCACACGTTTGCCGCGAAACTCGGCCAGCGAACGTTGGTGGCCCCGATGGTCGGGGGCGGAGAAGTCGGGAGCTTGGTCACCAGGTTTGAGCATGAGCTCTCCTCCGAGGCCCATGGCATCCCGGGCCAGGCCGGCGATGTCACGGAGCTTGCGTCCTAGACCCATGGCAGTCCTCTCGATATGACGGTGGGCTTCTAACCAGGCGGTTGCCTGACTGTCACGATACAACGGGCGGCCGGATCGTGAAAGGACCGGATACGGGGGGGCTGGTGGCGCCGGCCTAGCGACCGGTGGACCGGCGGGCGATGCCGATCGCGTTGGGAATCGGCCAGCCGGACTGGACGTCATTGTCTTCGAGGATCATGCCCTCGAAACGGCCGACACGCTCGATCTCGCGACCGCCTGATCGCACGAAGAGCTGGGCCTGCGGTCCACCCTCGGCATACATGGCACGGGCGATGCCGAGGGGAAGAGCGAGCAGAGCGGCGATGAAGTCGTGGGTGGAGTACGGTGAGCGGCAGTGCAGGAAGAGAATGCGACTCGAATCGTCGACCGCGATTGCCGCCGTCGAGAAGCGATTCGGCTGTTGCTGCCAGACATTCTCCTGGTTGCAGCTCACCATGCGAATGCTCTGAACGAAACTCCGGTAGTGGTCCCGCTGCGCGGCGAAGTCGATACAGGTCAGATCCAGGATATCGGCCGGCGGCACGCTGTCGGTGACGGCGTCGAATGCCAGCACCGCCCGATCACGGGTGAGGCGGGGGTTGTTCACGTGGTCGGCGGTTCGCATCATGCTCACGCTGGTCTTGAGATCGGTCTGGTACATGCTGGCGTTGATGGCGGCGACCAGGCCTTTGCGGTCGCACCAGCCGCGCGTGTTCAGGGCGCGACCTTCTCCTGGCGCTGAAGCGTTGAGGAGTCGGAGCTCGAAGCGGGAAGTGTCGATACGAAGCACCGTGAGGCGTGAGTCGCCCACCGTCGAGGGTGTGGGCATGGTGAACTCGCCGAGGTCGAGTCCGGGCTCGAGAAGATGCCAGCTCCCGGAGGCTTCGGCTGCGGCGGTCGCGGCGGTCAGCGCGGTGAAGGCGAAGGCGAGCAGGAGTCGAGGGACGCTCATGCGGTACCTTCGATGTGGAAGGCGATCGCGTGTGTGCGGTAGGGGAACTCGACCTTGCCGCCTTCGGCGTGGCGATCGAAGAGACGATCGAGCTCCGCCGCGAACGCGGCGCGGGACTCCGCTGGAATCCCGTGCGCCACATAGGAGCTCGAGTCGACGCGCCCGAAGAAGCCCTCCCGGTCGAGGATCTGGACGTGCGGGAACTCGGCGCGGCGGGCGGCCGCGATCCGCGGCGAAGCGAGCAGGCGATCGATGGTGCGGATTCCCTTCTCGACATCCCGGTACTCGCGGGAGCTGCGCTCGAGAAGCGCCTGGTACTCGGCGAGGAGGGGGGAGGAGCGCTCATCGCGGATGTTCCAGAACGCAGCGCAGAAGCCGTCCGGGACGAGGATACGTCGGAACTCGGCGAGGGTGGGGTCGAGGTCGAACCAGTGAAAAGCCTGGGCCGCGGTGACGAGCTCCGCGGCCGCCGGGGGGAGGCCGGTGCTCGAGGCCTCTCCGGCGCGATACTCGACCGCCATCCCCGGCGGTGTCGTGCTTTTGGCCTCGGCTCGCATCTCGGCGTTGGGTTCGATGCCGATCACATGGAGGCCGGGCCCCGCCAGGAAGCGGGTCGAGATCCCGGTGCCGCAGCCGACATCGACCAGCATGCGCGGCCGCTCCGGCGCCCTCGCTGGCGGCAGCAGTTCGACGAGGAAGGCGCGGAGCTCGGCCGGATAAGTAGGACGCCAGCGCGCATAATGGCTGGCGGTGGCACTGAAGCGTTCCCTTGGATCTATGAGCAGCATGCACAAACTCCGCCCGCAGTCTAGCACGGGCCGAGTTGCCCCCCGGCGCGGGGGGCAGGCGCCGGCGGGTCGTGACTTCGTGGGGGCCAGCCGACCGCGTTCCCGAGCGTCACCGGATGACGACGACCTTGCTGGTGAGCGAGTTGCCTCCTGCACGGAGCCGTGCGAAGTAGGTACCGGCTGGAACGCGGTGACCCTGGGGATCGCGGCCATTCCAGGTGATCACCCCATTCCCTGCGGATGCGTTGTCGTTGACGGCGGCAATCTGCCGTCCATTCACATCGTGAATCGAGAGCTCGACCGTGGTCGGCGCATCGAGCCTGAAGCCGAAGGTCGTCAGATCATGCATCGGGTTGGGCGTCGCCCCGGCGAATGTCACGGCAGGTGCCGGGGTGGGGTCGTCGAGGCCCGTCGGACCGAGCCCGTTCACGACCGTGATGCCGTCCCCGAACGGGGAGGGCGCGGCGGCAATGCCCGCGGTCGGGCTGAAGGCGAGCATTGCCGGAGGCAGGCCGGTCAAGGCCTGATCCACGATCGTCCGTGTCCCGGTGTCGATGATCGTGAACTGGCCGCTCTTGGCGATGCTGAAGACCGGGCCGGGGCCGAGCGTGACCGACCACGTGCCGCTCGTTGCATAGAGGAAGGCGCCGGCCGGATCGAGGGCGATCCCCGCCGGCGGGTCGGGGAGCGGGATCGTAGCCGTCATCGCGCCGCCGACGAGATCGACGACCCCGATGTTCCGGGACTGGAAGTTGGAGACATAGAGCGTCGAACCTTGCACCACCATGTCGAACGGCCAGTCGCCGACCAGGATCGAGCTGAGAACGGTGGACGAACCCCCGGCGTTGGCCACGACGGTGATCGAGTCGCTCTCGCGATTGCTGATGTAGATGAGCGAGTTGTCCGGCGAGAACGTCGCCCGCACGGGGAAGGTGCCGACGGTCAGTGTCTTCACCACCGCCCAGGTTCCGGTGTCGATGATCGAGATCGTGTTGTCGAAGCTGTTGCAGGTGACGAGCGTGGCGCCGTCGGGACTCACTGTCATCCCGCTCGTCTGCGAGAACGCATAGCTGATGCTGCCCATGTTGCCGGTCGTGAGCTTGAGCCCGGCCACACTGAGGGTCTGCAGGTTGATTCGCCACACGCCGTCGCTGGTGACGACGGCGACGTAGGCATATTGCCCGTCGGGGGAGATCTCGACCTCGCCGCCGCGCGTGGTGATCGTGATGTTGGTGACGGTGCGCGCGAGGAGATCGATCACGGAAACGAAGTCGGAATCGAGGTTGGCGACGACGGCCTTGGTGCCGTCGGGCGTGATGGCGACCTCGGCCGGCCGGTTGCCGACCGGGAGGATGGCCGCGGTGGCGGAGGTCTGGAGATCGACGATCGAGACGTTATCGCTCAGGATGCTGGCGGCGACTGCCTCGCTGCCGTCCGGACGCACGGCAGCCGTGCGCGCCTTGTCCCCTTCGGGCGGCGGACCCGAGGCGATCACACCCTCGATGAAGCCGCCGGCCCCATTGGTGTTGACGACGAGCATGTCCTCGCCGAAGAGGTTGGCGACCATCGCCGCCCGCGGTCCGGCCGGTGACACGGCGCCGAGCGCCGTCGAGACGACGTTGTTGAGCTCTCGGACCACGGTCTCGGTGGCATAGCTGATGAGGCTGCCACGGAAACCGACCCCCAGGGCATAGCCGCCGTCGGCGGTGGTGACGAGCTGATTGACGGAGGCGGTCGCGAGCGAGGGCGAGACCCCCCCGGTGGTGAGATTCACCACACGGCAAGCGTTGAGGACGGCGACCACAGCCTTGGTCCCGGTGGGATCGATCGTGACCGGCCCGCCGAGGTCGGCGCCGACGGCGATGGTGTTGACGATCGCGGGAACGGCGGGATCGACCACCGACAGGATCTGGACGGCTCCGGTGTGGGTGACCACGGCCTTGGTGCCGTCGGGCGTCACCGCGACGCCGCGCGGCGTGTTGCTCGAGGTCAGCGGGGTGACAGCGCCGGTCGAGGTGTTGACGATGAGAATCCGGTTCCCGTAGTAGTCGGGGTGGACGAGGGTCGAGTTGCCCGCGAACTCGAACTCGCTCGGCGAGAACGTGATCACGCCGGCCTCGAAGGAGATTCCGATCGAGCCGACGAAGCCGACGCCTGCGATGCGGCGTAGCTCGACCGCGGTTGCGATGTCGATCACCGAGATCGATCCGCTCACCGTGTTGCCGATGGCGGCGATGGTGCCGTCCGGCGCGATGCGCACGACACCCGGTTGATCGCCGACGGCGACGACCGCGATCTCCGACCCGGTCGTGAGATCGATGATGGAGGCCGTGTCCTCGAACACGTTCGGGGTCACGGCACGCGTGCCATCGGGGCTGATCGCGACTCCGTTCGGCGAGCCGGAAAGAGCGATCTCCCTCTCGAAGACTCGAGTCGCGGCATCGAGGACGACGAGATTCCTCGTATCACGATGGGCGACCACGATCTTCGCGCCGTCGGGGGTCATGGCCACACCGGACGGGGTGTCGCCCTCGGGATCGATCCCGGTGGGAATGAACTCGGCGGTGATCGTGCGTCCGGAGGTGCCGGGCGACGGGATCGTCGCTGCGTGGTCGAGCGGGAACTCGCCCGCAGGGAACGTGATGATCTCGAGCGGCGGATCGCCGTCGGGAGATTCGCTCCGGTTCTGGCTGACCTGAGGAAGGCGGGTCGCGCTCGCGCTTGCGGCCAGCAGCATGCTGGCGCAAAGGCATCCGGCGAGCACACGGGCAAGGTGGTGGCGATGCTGCATGGCGATCCCCCGCTGCTGCGGCCAGGAAGGGCGTGACAGGGTCGAACCCTACGAAGATGGATGCCGTTTCGGCGGCACCGGTCTCCATTATACGCCAATCCCGCGACGCAGGGCGCGGCTGCGCGGGGGCCGCAGGCCGCGGCTGCGCTGAGGGTCGCGTCTATTCGATCAGCCGGCCGAAGTCCATCTCGCGGACGGGGCCGAGCCCTTCGACCTGTTCCCGAACCGAGTTCTTGTCGGCGACGAGGACCAGACTCATGTGTCCGGGAGCGAGGTAGGTCTCGGCAGCACGGCGGGCATCCTCCGTCGTGACAACCCGCAGGCGAGCCACGCGCTGAGCAATGTAGTCGGCCGGCAGATCGTAGAACGCGACCATGGCCAGGCTCTCCGCGATGTCGGATGGTGACTGCTGGCTCCGCGCCACGAACCCCGATATGAAGCTCACCGTGCGCTCGAGCTCCTCCGGTGTCGGTCCGGTGGCGCTGAATGTCCCGATCTCGTTGCGGGCGACATCGATGGTTTCGCGTGTCGTCTGCGACTTGGTGAACGTGGAGACGCGGACGAGCCCGGCGCTTCCTTCCTGGAAGAGACGGGCATGAGCGGAGTAGCTGAGACTCCGCTCGACGCGGATGGCCTCGAGGAGGCGAGAGGTGAAACCGCCACCGAGAATCGCGGTGGCGACGATCAGAGCCGATTCGTCGGCATGGCCCCGGGGCAGACCGCGGTAGCCGATCCGGATCTGCGATTGCTCGAGGTCCGGCTTGTGGACCAGGAGGACCTGGGCGCCCGTCCCCGGACCGGGGGTGGGAAAGGTGGTCGCCGGTCGATCGCCCGGCCAGGGAGCAAAGAGTGTCCGGATCTCCTTCTCCATCGTCGCGGTCGTGAAGTCGCCGACCACGGCGAGAACCGACCCGCCGGGAACGACGAAGTCACGATGGAATTGTCTGATCTCATCCGCGGTCATGGCCGTGAGGCTCGCCCGGCCGCCGTCGAGCCGCTGCCCGTAAGCACTGCCATCGAACTCGGCGCGCCAGAGCGCGGTGTCGGCCAGCGCGCCGGGATCCTCCGCCATCTGGCTGAGCGCGGCGAGGAGCCGGGTACGGATGCGTTCCACTTCGGCCGGGGGAAAGGTCGGACGAAGGACGCAATCCGCTAGCAGCGTCAGCGCCTCCTCCGCGTGCCGGGTCATGACCGAGAGGCTCAGACGCAGGTCATCGCGGCCGGCCGTGGCATCGAGGATGGCCCCCATGCGGTCGAGGGTGGCGGCGATCTCCTGGGCGGACCGGGTCTGGGTGCCCTGGGTCAGGAGCGCTGCGGTGAAGGTGGCCATGCCCTCCCGGTCATCCCGGGGCACGGCAACCGCCCCGGCGGGGATGCGCAGGTGCGCCGCGATGAGCGGAAGCGAATGCTTCTCGGCGAGCACGACTCGGAGCCCGTTCTCGAGCACGATGGTGCGGGATTCCGGGAGCTGGATGACCTGAGCGCCGGTTGGGACCGTGGCAAGCAGGAGGAATGCCGCGGTGATCGCTGTCGCGAGGACCTTCATCAGCTCTCCTCCGCGCTGGGGACGAGGATCCCGATCGTGCGGTTGGTTGGTACGAGGCACTCGCGCGCGACCCGCGTCACGTCTTCAGCGGTGACCTTGTCGTAGTCCTGCACGATGGCGAGGAGTCGCCGGCAATCTCCGTCGAGGACGGCGAAGCTCAAGAGCCGCTCGGTTCGACCGTTGTTGGTCGTGAGCTCGCGCAGGAGTGCACTCTGGGCCTGGGTGCGCGCCTTGTCCACCTCGGCCGCGGTGATTCCCTCGCTCGTGATCCGGGCCACGAGCGAATCGAGCGCGGCGATCGTTTCATCGGGTGTTCGGCCCGGTGTCACATCGATCCACTGATAGAGCAACCCTGGATGCTCCGAGCCGTCGATCCACGACTCGGCCCCGGTGGCGACCTGTCGCTCGTAGACAAGGTCCTGGTGGAGGCGCGAGCTCTCTCCGGCGCCGAGGATGTTGGACAGGAGATCGTAGGCGAGATAGTCGGAATGCCGCCGGCCGACCATGTGGTAGGCGGCGACCACGGCAGCCTGCTCGGCCTCGCGCACCACCTCGACACGGCGCTCCCCGAGCTGGGGATCCTCCGACTCGAGGACGGCGACCGGGGGGGCCTGGGCCGGGATCGCGCTGAAGGCCGCTTCGATCTGCGGGCGCGCCGCCGCCGGGTCGAAGTCTCCAGTCAGGCAGAGGACGGCGTTGTTGGGCGCATAATAGGTGCGGAAGTAGGCCTGGCAATCGGCGACCGTGAGGTGGTCGAGGTCCGTCATCCAGCCGATCACGGGATGGCCGTAAGGGTGCGCGTCGAAGGCGACGGCGCGCAGCTCCTCGTAGAGCTGCCCTCGCGGCGAGTCCTCGACCCGGCTCCGGCGCTCCGACTTCACGATGCCGCGCTCCTGCTCGAGATTCTCGCTGTCGATCTTGAGCGCCCGCATGCGGTCGGCCTCCATGTCGAGCACGGTCGCCAGCAGCTCCGGATTGAACTCTTCGTGGTAGAGGGTGATGTCCTGGCTGGTGAAGGCGTTCGAGTAGCCGCCTCCGCCCTCGAGGATCCGATCGAACTCCTTCGGCGGGTACTTGGCCGAGCCGTTGAACATCATGTGCTCGAAGATGTGCGAGATCCCGGTGATGCCGGGGCGCTCGTTCTTGCCGCCGGCGTGGAAGACGATGCCGAGGCAGATCGAGGGCACCGAGCGATCGGGTTGCAGGATCACCTGGAGTCCGTTGTCGAGCGTGAAGGTCTCGAGCGGGAAACTCTGGGCGCGGGCGGGGAGCGGGTTGAGGGTGGTGACGAGGAAGAGGAGCAGAAGCAAGGGCAAGGCCAGTCGTTCCGGAGAGGGTGGCCAGCGTGATTGGGTCATGGGCATCCTCATCGCGATGCTCGCTGCGTGTGTAGCGCGCTGCGGGGCGTGGGGCTCGAAACGTGGATGCCGATGCTAGCACGAGCCTCTCTTGGTGTCTCGGGTCGCGCATTCACGCCACCTGCTTTTCGATGATGGTGCTGGCGGCTGTGTGTTGGCGCCGGCACCAGGCGTGCCAGCGCTCGAGGGTGCGGCGGGCTTGGCGGTCGGGGACGCGGCGGCCGTTGGCGTAGGAGGTGAGGGCGCGGCCGGTGGTGGGGTGAATGCCGAGGCGGAAGATGAGGGCCCAGGGTGCCCAGCCGCCGATGTGGATCTTTCCCTGGTGGAGGAGTGCGTGGTGAGCGCGGCAGAGGGTGATGAGGTTCCAGGGGTGGTGGGTACCGCCTCGCGCGCGGAACCAGAGGTGGTGGACCTCGAGGTGATCGCGGGAGGAGCAACCGGGGACGGCGCAACGGTGGCGGTCGCGGCGGAGGATGGGGTGGGTTCGCTGGTGCCGGCGGGCGGCAGGGGAGTCGTGATCGAGGAGGAAATGGGCGAGGAGGATCTCGAGGGGAGCGGCATCGGGCTGGGTGGGGGGGAGGGTGGCGCTGAAGATGGCGCGGCAGCGGCGGAGGGCGCGGCGGAAAAGGGCGAGGACGTCCGGTGGGGCCCAGAAACGGATGCGGGCGACGGGGTGGTCGGGGAACTCGGCGAGGGCGAGGTCGAGGCCGCGGATGCGAGGCGGCTGGCGAGGGCTGAGTGGTGGCAGGGGCCAGCCGAGGGGTGGCGTGGAGCGCGGGTCCGTGGGCGCGGTGGCAAACGCGTTGGTGGCGGGCAAGGCAGCGAGGCGCTGATTGCATGCCGGCGCGGCGGCAAACGCGTTCGTGGAGTCGGCGCGCTGCTGGGCGTAAGTGCGGAGCACGGTGGGGTGAGCACCGGGGAGCATGTAGAGGGCGGCGTGCTCGACGGTGCGCTCGATGTGGCGGGCGGCGAGGCCGCGGGCCCAGTCGAGCCAGAGGGCTTCGGTGGTGGGGTGGATGACGCGGAGTAGGGCGCGGGTGGCGGTGTAGTTGAGGGAGCCGTCGAGGTAGGCGCGGCGGAGGCGGCGGAGCGGGCGCAGCGCGCGGTAGAAGTAGCTCAGGTACTCGGCGTGCCGGCGGGAGCACCCCAGGCGGCGGGTGCAGTAGTCATCGTAGGAGCATGCACCGAGGTGCTCCCAGGCGCGGGACAGCTCGAGGCGGTGGAGGTGCTGTCCGAGCTCGAGCCGGAGCCTTCGCTTGCGGGCGACGAGGCGGGAGAGGACGGCGGTGAGCTCGAAGGGATCGGTGACGGTGTCGACCTGCTCCTCTGGGGCGAGAAGGAGTGGGGGTTCAGGTACGGGGTCTGCGGGTCTCCGCTCTTCCACTGACATCTCGCGGTCGCTGTCCTCCGACACAGGGATGAAGGCGTAGTCGAGGCCGCTGGCGGTGATGAGGTCGAGGAGGCTCTGGCGGCGGGGCTTTCGGTCCATGAGGCGAGCGAGCGCGGCGACACACTTCTCGTGGCGGGAGTCGCGTTCGTGGCGCTCGGTGAGCTCGGGGTCCTCGTCGCCGACGCGGGCGAGGTAGTCGGCGGCGATCCACTCGGCGCACTGGTGGAGTGGGGCCTCACGGCCGGCGGCGTGGCGCACGGCGTCGACGGCGAGGGCCCACAGCTCGCTGGTGCGTGCGGGGACCGCAACGGAGATCCAGTCGCCGTCGCGGGCATCGGGATCGAGGAGGTTGAGGCCGGGCCGGAGCTGGGCCTCGAGGCCGGCGGCGGAGACGATGTGGGGCGCGGTGTCCTGCGTGGCGGCGGTGCAGATGGAGTCTCTAACCGGCACCCCGGCGTCCGCCGGCGCGTTGCCAGGGTCGGCGCTTGCGCGTGCATCACCTGGTGCCGCGGCAGCTGCGACCTCGGGCGCAGGTGTCCCGCTGTTTCCGGGATCCCCCTTCGTGCTCCCCTCATTCGCGGCGTTCCTCCGCTCGATCTCGGCGCGGACCCGGGCCGTGAGCTCGTGGACGGAACACCCGACGGCGCGCTCGATCCAGGCGCGGCGCTCGTCGGCGGGCGCTGCACTGCCGAGGAGGCGCAGGAGCGGCGGGACCTTGGAGGCGTGGAGGCGACCGCTGCTCAGGGCTGGCTCGAGCTCGGGCACGGCGGCGAGGGCGCGGCCAAGGCGGGCCAGCTGCCGGGCCTTGCTCTCCTTGATCCCGAGCTCCTCGTGGGCGAAGTCGGTGGCGCGGGCGTAGCCCAGGGGTCGGAAGAGATCCTGCTGCCAGACACGGGCCAGGCCCCGGGCGAGCTCGCGGTCGAGGGCGAGGTGGGCGGCGGCGAGCGCGCGGGTGTCGCGATCGAGCTCGAAGGCGGCGCGAGCCACGGCGGCGAGCGCGGCGGTGGTGGTTGGACCGCGCGGTGCGCTCTCCTGGCTCGCGCATGGTTCCTCGAGGCTGTCGGTGAGAGCGGTCATGGGATCGGTCTCCGGCGAGTGCCACGTCCACCGCGTGACATATCACGATGCATGCCAGCCGCCACGATCCCCTAAGTGCGCGTCATTGCATCCGCTCATCCCCGCGCCCCGCAACCTCACCGCCAACCCCGTTCACACAACCGGCAACGGTGTTGACATCACCAACCCCGCATCACCAGCCCCGCATCATCACCGCCGCTCCAGCTGTTGCTTCAGCTTCCGGCCTCTAGGGTGCAGCCGCTTCCCGGTCCTCATCGGTGGAGGTGCGCAGCCACCGGCTCGGGAATGTGGGGAGCCCCACCACTTGACGGCCGCTCGAAGGCCTTCGGAGCTGGCGGCCGCTGGAATGCCTTCGGAGCTGGCGGCCGCTGGAATGCCTTTGTGAGGTTCGAGGTTCGCATCCGGGATCGCGGTGCCGGTCAGCGCGAGCAGGGACGTGAAGCGATCAGAGGGAGGCGCACGCCATGCGTTTGAATCGAGTCATGTTGGCTGCCGGACCGGTCCTTGCTGTTCTCTGTGGATGGGGCTGGTCTCCGGCGGGAGCGGATGAAACGCCTGCAGAAGCCGAGCATCCCTCGGCCCATGAGGTCTCGAGCCTTCACGAGGGCCACGAATACAAGAACGCTATCGGCGTCATCCTCGCTGGCACCTGGGAGAGCGAATCAGAGAGCACCTTCTTCACCACCGGGGCGGAGTACGGGCGCGAGATCACTTCACGACTTTCCGCGTTCGGCGTCGCCGAACATCTCGCCGAGATCGATGCCTGGGTGTTCGTCGGCGGAGTCGGGATCCATCCCTTCGGCCGTGGATCGGTGCTGGCGCCACTCGCGGTGAAAACCGGGCCTGGTTTCGAGAACAAGCGCCGCCCTGGCAGGGAACACGAGGGTAGCGAGTCTCCCGAGGAGGATGACAGCGAGAACCTCTTCCTCTGGCGTGCCGGGTTGAGCTACATGTTCCACACCGGCTCACGCGCTTTCGTGATGCCAGCGGTCGATGTGGATTTCGTGCAAGAGGAAGAGGAGTGGGTCGAGGCTGTCGTCTTCGGCGCGTGCATGGGCTACCGGTTCTGAGTGAGCACCCGCGGGCGCGATAGCCGCCGGGAACAGAGCCAGGGCGACGACGCAACCAGCGGGTCACTGCGCGGATTGGCGACCCACGCCGGAGTGCCGCCACCCGATCGAGTCGCCATCAGGCTTCAGCGAATGCGTACAAGGTGCTCGCTCGCAACGTGAATGCCGGCCTCCAGGCGGAGGAAGTAGCTACCGGAGGCCACCGGCCGGCCCTGGCTTTTCCTCCCATCCCAGTGGATGCGATGCGCTCCCGGGTCGAGCTCGCCGGACACGAGTCGCCGCACACGCCGTCCCGCCGCATCGATGACATCGAGGCGCACCATGGTTCGTTCCGGGAGCACGAAATCGATCCCGACGCGGTCGCGCGCCTGGAAAGGGTTCGGTCGAGGCGGACCTAGCAGGAGGGCGGGCGCGCCTGCCGCAGCGGAGACGGGGCCGAAGGTCGTGACCACCCCGACGCGGTCGAGGGCCTCGAGCCGATAGAAGTAGGCGACGCCCGGCTCGGCGCTGCGATCGAGATTGCTGCGTGGGGAGAGAGAGCGCCGACCCACAACCAGAGCGGGACAAGGCGCCGTGCCACCAGGCATCGTCGTGCGTTCCTTGCGTGCCGCGCGTCGTGCTCCATGACGAAACTCCAAGCCCCGCGCCACGCCGAGGCCCCGCGTCACGCCGAGGTCCCGCGTCACGCCGAGGTCCCGCGTCACGCCGAGGTCCCGCGTCACGCCGAGGTCCCGCGCCACGCCGAGGTCCCGCGCCCCGCCGAGGCCCAACCCCTCGCGGGGCGCTCCTCCCTACGCCGCCCCTCTCCGCTCGCCTGCGCGTAGCAGCAGATCGAGAACAGCCTTCCGCACCATGGTGACGCCGAAGAAGGCGATGAGAGCGGTGGAGACCACGTCGAACTTCCAGCCGAGGACGGCGACCAGGCCGAACCCAACCGCCAGCACGAGCGAACCCAGGTCCACGCTGCGCTTCCAGCCCGCCGGTAGTAGCTGCCACCGCTCGGGGCCGGGGAGGACCTGCTCGTCCACCTCCGTCGCCAGCGTTTGCTTGCGGTCGGGAAGCAGGTGGACGGTGACGAAGCTCAAGAGGTAAGCCAGCGAGCCGATCAGGATCAGCATGTTGATCGAAAGCTCGCCACCGGCAACCCCAGGGATGCCGAATAGCGCCGACTGCAGACCGCGAAGGACGCTGAACTCAAGTCCGTGGGTGTAGAGCCAGGCGCCGCTCGAGTAGCTGAAGGAGTAGGCCAGGTTCGATACCGACATGAACCCGGCGAAGAGGCTGCCGGCGGCGGCCACCGGGATCACGGCGCCGACCAGGCTGAAGGTGCTCATCCGGATCAGGCTGACCCCCACGGCGAGGAGCCCGTTGAAGGCTGAGAGGTAAACGAGGCGCGAGGTCTCCTCGCTCAGGAACGGAAGCACGCGGTGGATGCCGCGGGCGATGGCGCTGAACCAGGGATCGACGAGCAGGTACTGCGTCAGGTTGATGGCGATGCTGATGAGAATGTAGAAGCGGAAGATCTTCCGGAGCCCGACCCGGTCCTGCCACTTGACGCCCTTCCAGGCGAAAAGGAGCACGCCGAGGAAGTAGCCGGCGTAGGTCACCCCGTCGGCGACCCCGATCTGCGTCTGCGAGAAGCTGAGCGATTCGATCAGATAGTTGTTCCAGAGCGCGCCCATCGCCGGCTGGAAATGGAAGATGAAGTAGAAGAGGATCACGCCGAGGATCGGACCGGTGTTGAGGCCGCGCCAGAACCCGAGAACTGATTGCTTGAGCGGGATGGGCGCGGCCCGGTCGCGCGGCAAGAGCAGGACGAAGGCGAGGACCGAGAGCGGAACCAGCGCGAGAACCACCATGAGCCCATGGAACGGGACGTGCTCCGCGAGATACCCCCCGAGGACGGCGGCCAGGATCCCGGTGCCGTAGATCGCCGTCCAGCAGATGGCCTGGTTGAGCCCGACCATGGTCGCCTTGGAGCGGCCCGTCGCCTTCGCTTCCTCGTCGCCCGCGATGACGGTGGCGCGGTCGACCGAGACATCGGTCGCGGCCATCACCACCGACAGGGCGAACATCAAGGCGAAGAAGGCCATCGCTCCGGTGTCGAGGATCGGGGTCAGAAGGAACCCGAGCGCCCCCAGGCTCAGGAGCACGATCAGGATCGTCTTCGTCCGGCCGTAGGCGTCGATCAGGAAACCGAGGAGCGGTTTGAAGCTCCAGGCGAGGTACGATTTGGAGAAGAGCCCCTGGGTGGCCGCCTCGCTGAGTCCGTAGTCGATGCGGAAGTGACGGAAGAACGGCTGGTAGGTGATTCCCTGGAACGGGTTGGCCAGGCCCTGCAGCACGTACTCCATGGCGAAGACGATCTTGAGCGGATGGATCCCCAGGACCTTGCGCACGGGGGGGGCGAGGGCTGTGGCAGGCGTGGTGGAAACTGGCTCGGGCAGCGCGTCCACTCCGGACCCGGTTTCGTGGCTCATGCGTTCACCTGACTCCTTGAAGCCTCTCATCCCGCGCCCGGCGGGGCTCGCCCGATCATAGCTTTTCCGTTCCCGGCACGCACACACCGATTCGGCCAGCAGCCCCGCTGCCGTATCATTCCCCGTACCCCATCACCAAGGAGGTGACCCATGGATGGTTCATGCGCGCTTCCCGGGATCTACTCGCGCGGGGGCATGAGCGTCGAGCTCTACGACTCGATGCATCCGATGCCCGCGGCGGGGAACGAGGAACTGGCCTTTCTCCTCGAGCAGGCGGCGATCACCGGCGGGCCGATCCTGGAGCTCGCCTGCGGGACGGGCCGCGTGCTCTGGCCGCTCGCGGGGGCGGGCCACGAGGTCACCGGGCTCGACCTCAACCGGCCGATGCTCGCGCTTGCGGAGGCGAAAGCCGACCAGCACCCACCGGAGGTGCGATCTCGCGTGCGCCTCGTCGAGTCGGGCATGCAGGAGTTCGATCTGGGCACGACCTTCGGGCTCGTCTTCAGCACCTTCCGCTCCTTCCAGGGGCTTCTCACGATGGAAGACCAGCGCTCATGCCTGCGCTCCGCCCATCGCCACCTGCGTCCGGGCGGGCGCCTCGTGCTCGATCTCTTCGATCCGCAGCTCGATCGCCTGCTGCCTCGCAATCCCTACGCGCCGCGGACCTTGGGCACCTACCGCCATCCGCGTACCGGCAACTGCGTGCTGTGGGAATCCGTGGATCACATGAACGCCCCGGTCGAGCAGATCCTGACCGAGATCTGGCGCTGGACCGAGGTCGACCCGGATGGACACGTGGTCCGCACGGAGATGGAAGAGCTGAGGCTCCGCTGGACCCATCGCTACGAGCTCCATCACCTGCTCGAGCTCAGCGGGTTCCGGCTCTTGCACGAGTACGCCGATTTCATGAAGAACGGGCCAGCCTACGGGCAGGAGCTGATCGTCGTCTGCGAAAGGTAGATCCCGGCCGGCGCGTCCGAGCGCCTGGCGCGACTCATGGTGCCATCGTGTCCCGGCGATCCGTCAATGCCCGCATGAACGTCGTGGCCCCCGCCGCCAGGTAGACGAGCGCGCCCAGGATCAGTACGGCACGGAAGCCCCAGATCATGGTGAGCGGGATGTTGCCGACCGCCGCCACCACCGAGGCGAAGCCGTTGACGCCGATCGCCCACGGCACCGCTTGCGACTCGGAGCGGGCGAGGAGGCTGAGTCCGGTCGGGAACGGGATCCCCATCAGGAAGCCGAGCGGGGCGACGATGAGGAAGACGATCGCGGCGCGCACCGCCAGTGCCGTTCCCTCCATCGCGGCCAGGATCGGCGCATGGAAGTCGAAGCGCGAGAAGGAGGACGAGGATCACGATGGCGGCGATCGCGGCCCGGATCGTCGGGAGCGCTCGCCCCGCGAGACGCCCGGTCCGCCCCGCCGCCATCGCCCCCAGGCTCGAGAAGAGGAGGAGCGCGAACAGCGTGATCGAGATCGAGTAGCTCGGGTGCCCGAGGAAGAGGACGAAGCGCTGCATGAGGACGACCTCGACGACGAGGTAGGCGGCACCGAGCGCGAAGAAGTAGGCGAGCGCTCCGCCCAGCGCCGCCCGCGGCCGGCCGGCCGCGCGCGCGGCGCGGGAGAGGGCGCCGAGCGGGAGCAAGATGAAGACCGCCGCCAGGGCCGCGATCTCGAGCAGGAAGAGGACGAGGGGCTTCAGTTCTCCGAAGAAGTTGAAGAAGAAGAACGGGCGGTCGTCGGTCACCGAGCGTAGGAGCGGTGGCATGCGGGCGAAGATCTCGGCCTCGCGACCCGCCTGCGCCAGGTTCCAGAACTCCGCCATGTACGAAGGCACCGGGGATGTCGGGTGATAGACGTAGGCGAGGGGTTCCTCGAGGCCGAATCCCAGGTACTCATAGCTCGGGATGCGCACGCGCGGGAGCGCGGCGCCGCGCTGCAGATGAGCGTCGAGGGCGCGGAGCTCCGCAGGAGTGAACGGCGTGCGCTTCAAGAGCAGGTTCTGCCAGAAGCCCTGGCCGACGACGACCAGGTGCTGCCCCGGGGCGGTGGCGCCGTAGTCGTCACGCAGCACCTCGCAGGCGATGAGGGCGAGACGGAGCGCATCCTGGCCGAAGCGGAGGATGGAGACGACTCCCGTCTCCGGCTGGATGGCGCCGAGGAGATCGTGCAACGCCTCGCGCGTGTAGAGGTAGTTCTCGGCGAGGACGTTCGATCCGGGAGCCAGCGCGGTGCCGGTGTCGACTCCCGAGAGCTGGATCACGTCGTAGCGAGTTGTGTTGCGGCGCAGGAACCCGCGGCCATCGGCGCAGACGATGCGCACGCCAGGGCGGTGGTAGGGGTCACCGAGGAAGTCGGCCATCGGGCCTTCGATGGCGGCGATCGCCGCCTGGTTGATCTCGACTCCGGTCACCGAGCGCGCGCCGTAGTGGAGCGCGGTGAAGATGTCGGGGCCGCCGCCGAGCCCGATCGCGAGCACCGAGTCGGGAGGCGGGCCCTCCTGAGTGGGGAAATAGGCGGCACCGTAGACCGTCCCCGCGAAGAACGGCGCGCCGAGCGCGGAGTCCGCGGGGAAGGCGATCAGGATCGAGCCGTTCGACCCGTCCTGGCTGTAGAAGCGGGAGGGTACGACCGCTGGCAGGAACACGCGATCGTCACCGAGCGAATGGATCTCGATCCGGCCGACGGGATCCCACAGCGAGTACTCGCGGCTTACCGCAAGGGCGGCGGCTTGGCGATCCCCGGCGGCGCGCGCCTTCTCCACCACGGCGACCAGGGATTCGAGCTGGCCGTAGCGGGGCGGGAAGTCCAGCAAGCGGGGTGCGAGGGCCAAGCCGATCGCGAGCCCGATCGCCGCCGTGGCGGCGATCCGCCGCAGCGGGCCAGTGGCGAGAGCCCAGGCGATGAGCGCACCTCCGAGGGCGACACCGAGGATCATGCGCTCGAGGCCGAGCAGGGGCAGGAGCGGGATGAAGGCGAGGCAGCCCAGGCTCGAGCCGAGGAGGTTCGCGAAGTAACGGCGATGGATCGCCGCCGGCGGCCCGGAGAGGAGCTTCGCGATCGCGAGCCCGAGGAGGAAGTGCGGCACCGTGAGCCCGGCGAGGAGGACGGCGAGGAGCGGGTACTCCCCCAGCGCCGCCACCTTCCGCGGCGACACGAAGAGGGCGAAGGCGATGTGGGCGAACGGGACGGTGATCGCGAAGCCGAGGACGGCGCGGGCGGCGAGCGCCCGCGGGTCGGCGGCGAGCCAGCGCGGAGCCATCGCCATCACCGTTCCGCTGGCGCCGAGTCCGAGGAGCGTGATGGCGATGGCGACGTAGACGACGGTGGGGAAGAGCGAATAGGAGAAGAGCCGGATCTGCGCCAGCTCGAGCGTGAGGAGAAGGAAGGAGATGGCGGCGAGCGCCAGGGCGAGAACGCTCTCCGAACGATCGGGACGATTCATGGGCTCGGTGTGGCGCGATCAGCCCGGGCCCCCGCAGTACGGGCCCCCGCAGCGCCGGCGCCTGCCTCGGATTCCGCTGCTGAATCGACCCGAGTCGCCGGCGCGGCATGCCACTGGTCCTTCGGCACCACCACCGCCTGGCCCGGCTGCGATTCGAAGTGCGGCGACATGATCTGGACCCCGAACTCGTTGAACGCGTCCTGGATCTGGCCGTGAAGCGCGGAGAGGACATCGAATCGCTTCATGGGGTCCACGAGCCGGAATCGCAGCTCGTACTCGACGAAGAAGTCGCTGAGCGCTCGCTGCAGCACGAATGGGGCCGGCTCCTTGCGGATGCCGTTCGTGCGGTCGGCGGCGATCTGGAGCAGGGCATGGACCTGCCGCCACGGCGCGTCATAGCCGATCGTGAGGGAAGTTGTGGCCGCCATGCCGTCCTCGTCAGCGAGCCGGGAGAAATTCGTCAGCTTCGAGCCGACGAGCACCGCGTTGGGGATCGTGACCTCCTCGCGGCGGTGTGTCCTGAGCTTGGTAGAGAGGATGCCGATCTCGGTCACGACCCCGGCCGTATCGCCGACCTGCACGATCTCGCCCGACCTGAGAGCGCGGGAGTAGATGGCGACGAACCCGCTCATGATCTGGTTCACGAAACCGGCCGAGCCGAGGGAGATCATGAGACCGGCGAGCACGCTGACGCCCTTGAAGGCCTCCGAGTCGGAGCCAGGGATGTACGGGTAGGCGACCGTGACGGCGAACAGCCAGATGATCACCGACGCGATGCGGCGAGTGGCCTTGGCGGTATCGGGCTCCAGCCACCTCACGGATATGATCCCCATCTCGACGCGCCGGATGATCCCGTCCACGGTCCGGGCCACGAACTGGGTGATGAAGAAGATGATGGCGACGGTGAAGAGTCCCGGAATGGCATGCAGGGCGTTGAGCGCGAGACGTTGCAGGATCCCAAGGAGGTACCCGCCGAGGCGATCCGCCCACGGCTTGGTGTATGGGAACTGCGAGAGCACGAAGGTCAGCCACAGGTATCCGAAGAAGATGCCGGCAGCCCAGGTCACGAGCCCGATGATGTCGCGCTGTAGCCCGCGGATCATCGGTCGGAGATTGACCCCGAAGGCCCGCAGCTTGCGCGAGAATTTCGTCTTCTGTAACCGATCGAGAGCCTGGTAACGAAGTCGCACGATGGCCAGGATGATCAGCGCGAAGAGCACGGTCGCAGCGACAGAGAGCCCGATGCTGCGCAAGATCAGCTGGGGGCGTTCCTGGGCGATCCGGGCGTCGAGCACGGCACGGAGTTGTTGCACCGCGTGTGCGGACACCGATTCCATCGTCTCGCCGCTGGCCGGATCGATGTCCTCGTTGAGAATGGCGAGGACCATGCTGTTTCCGACCGCGACGATGGTGCCCGCGTAATCTCCGATGCGGCCCGGGACCGCCGTGATCTCCTGCTCGAGCGCCGCGTCCGGCAACTCCAGAATGCGGGCTTCCATCCCCCGTGCGCGTTGCTCGGGCGTGCGATCTCCGACCGGAGCCCTGACGACGAGAATCGGCCGGTTCCACACGGTGACCGTGGCCGGTTCGGCACTCGGGGTAGGATCCATCCTGACGGCCGGCGAAGTCGGGCGCGGTGCGGGAGCCGAAGTGGCAACACCCGCCGAGTCAGCCACGCTGCTTCCGCCCGTCTGCGCCAGCGCGCCGCCGGCCGAGATCATCATCAACACGCAAGGCAGCAGCAGTCGGTGTCTTGCCGTCATGGGAACCTCGTCAGCTCGGGTCATCCAAGCTGCGTCCATCGGATGGATTCATGGTCGTGGCTGGCCCTACCAGCCGACGATCCTACTACGGGATGAGGTTGGTTGTCCGCCACGCTGGTTGCGGCCGCCCCGGGGAGTCCCTAAGCTCCTTCAATCTCGCCTGCCTTTGCTACTTGTCTTCCGCACCTGGAATCCAAGAGGGAGCCATGGTCCACCTGCGAAGGATGCTGGTCGTCGCGCTCGGTAGCCTCCTCGGATGGTTGCTTGCCGCCGGCTACGCCCGAGCCGAGGAAACGCCGGCCAGGGGCCTGCGCCTGGGCCGGGAGGTGGTGCCGCTCCGGGAAGAGGTCCGACTCGAGATCGATCCCCGCCAGACCACCTATTCGGGAACGGTGCGCATCGCCCTCCGGGTGGCGGAGTCCGTCACGAGCTTTCGCTTCCATGCCCTCGACATCGAGTTCGACACGCTGGTGATCGATGGTCCCGGCGGCTCCCAGACCCTGACCCCCGTGGCGGGCGAGCAGGGCATGGTCACGGCCACCGCAGCGCGGCCCCTCGGCCCGGGTGACTACACGCTGGAGATGAGCTTCAAGAACGAGTTCGGCACCCAGGCGGTCGGGCTCTATCGGCTCGAGGCCGGTGATGATTGGTATGTCTTCACCCAGTTCGAGGCCGTCGACGCCCGCCGGGCGTTCCCCTGCTGGGACGAGCCAGGCTTCAAGATCCCCTACACGATCGAGCTCGAGGTTCCCGCCGGCGATCAGGCGATCTCCAACATGCCCGTCGCCGAGGAGACCCGGGCCGGGGACAGGAGGACGCTGCGCTTCAAGGAGACCCCGCTCCTTCCTTCCTACCTCCTGGCGATCGCCGTCGGCCCGCTGGAGACGGTGCCGATCCCGGGGCTCTCGATCCCCGGGCGCATGGTGACGGTGAAGGGAAGCTCGGGCCTCACGCAGACCGCAGCCGAGTTGACGCCGCCGCTCCTGCGCGCCCTCGAGGCGTATTTCGGGACCCCATCTCCCTTCGAGAAGCTGGACGTGATCGCGGTTCCCGAGTACTGGCCTGGGGCCATGGAGAATCCAGGAGCGATCACCTTCTCCGAGCCGCTCCTGCTCCTGGATCCGTCCGCCACCACGCTCGCCCAGCGGCGCGAGCTCGCCTCGGCGATGGCGCACGAGCTCGCCCACCTGTGGTTCGGGGATCTCGTCACCATGGAGTGGTGGGATGACCTCTGGCTCAACGAGTCCTTCGCCACCTGGATGGCGGCGAAGATCACCGACCAGGTCTATCCCGAGCTGCGCGATGCGGTGGACCGGGTGCCCGGGGTGCAGTTTGCGATGTCCGTCGATGCTCTCCTGACGACCCGCCCGATGCGGCGGCCGGTCGAGAATCTTCCCAACCTCCTGCAATCAGCCGACGTGCTCGCCTACCGGAAGGGGGAGATCCTGCTCGGCATGTTCGAGCAATGGGTCGGCCCCGAGCCTTTCCGCCGCGGCATCAGGCGTTACCTCTCGGACCATGCCTGGGGCAACGCCACCGCCGGCGATCTGTGGGCCGCGCTCTCGACCGCGTCCGGCACGGACATCGGGCCGGCGATGGCCTCGTTCCTGGATCAGCCCGGGGTGCCCGTGGTGAGCGTCGAGGCGCTCGCCGGCGGGAAGGTCCGGCTTCGCCAGGAGCGCTACCTCCCCTTCGGGGTCGAGAACCCGGATCCGGCGCAGACCTGGCAGATCCCGCTCGTCATGCGCTACCCGGCCGGAGGCGACACCGTCACTCAGAAGGTCCTTTTGGCCGAGCCCGAGGCCACGATCGATCTGGAGACCGATGCCGCGCCCGCCTGGATCCTCCCGAATGCCGGGCCTCGCGGGTACTACCGATGGCGGGTGCCGCCGTCCATGCTCGAGGCGATGGTGGCGGATCAGGGTCGGGTGCTCGACGTGAAGGAGCGCATCGCCCTGGTCGGCGAGCTCTCGGCTCTCCTCGATGCGGGGGCCCTGCCCGGCGATCGCTACCTCGATCTCCTCGGGCATTTCTCCGCGGATCCGGAACCCGAGGTGATCGAGGCGTTGATCGGTTCCCTCGGCATGGTGAAGGAGTCCTTCATCACCCCCGACCTCACCGATCCCTTCGCCGACTACGTGGACCGCACTCTCGCGCCGGCCGTGGAACGCTTCGGGATGGAGAAGAGGCCAGGGGAAGCCGAGGCGGTGTCGCTGGTCCGCCCCCGTCTCGTGGGCTGGCTCGGGGACGAGGGGCAGGACGAGGGCGTGCGGCGCCGCGCCGAGGCGCTCGCCGCGCGATATCTCGAGGATCCGTCGCAGGTCGATCCGGCGCTCGCCGGGACCGCGCTCCGCTTGGCAGCGATCGACGGCGATGCGCAGTTATTCGCGTCCTACCGGGAGCGCTTCGAGGCCGCCCGGGTGCCGGCCGATCGCCAGCGTCTTCTCGGGGCTCTCGGCAGCTTTCGCGCTCCTGATCTCGTGGATTCGGCCCTCTCGTACACCCTGGTCGGGCCGCTCCGTTCCCAGGAGTTCTATGTCATACCGATGGTCGTGGCCTCGTATCCCCCTTACGAGGATCTCCGCTACGAGTGGATGACCGAGCACTACGAGGCGATCGCGGCACGCATTCCGCCCGAATTCGCCGCCATGATGCCCTATGCCGCGATGGGTTGCTCCGCAGCGAGGGTCGAGAAGGCGCGGGTCTTCTTCGGCGATCCGCGCCATTCGCCTCCGGGGACCGACATCACGCTGGCCCGGGTCGAGGAAGCGGTCACTCGGTGCGTGGAATTGCGCGAGCGCGAGGGCATGTCGGTGCGGCACTTTCTCCTGGCGCACGCCGCCGGCCGCTGAGGCAGTTCAAGCTCGAGAGATCGTGAGCGCGTCCTCGCCGATCACGAGGCGGCGGTGCGGACCGCCGATTCTTCATCCTCCGCGTGCGGGATGACGCGGAGCAGCCACGTGGTGTCGAAGAGCACGCGCAGGGACTTGTTGAGGCCAGTCAAGCAGAGCTTGCCTCCTGCGTTGGTCGCCGAGACGTGGACCGACGCCAGGATGCCGAGGCCGGTCGAGTCTACCTTCGGGGTGCCTTCGAGGTTGACGACGACGCGCTTCTGTCCGGACTGAATGTCCTTGCGCACGGTTTCGAGCCATTCGAAGCAGGTATCACGACCGTTGAGGGGGCCATGGGTCCTGTAGATGGCGATACTGCCCTCTGGATCGACCTGCCTTTCGGCGCTAAAGATCGGATTCTCCATCGCTGGCCTCTCGGGAGATAGAAGTGGTGCGCAGCCACTGGAAGCTTCCGGATGCTACCACGAGATGAGTCTGTGGCATACTAATGTCCCTGCCGGCCCCCGCTGCCGGCTCCGCCCGGTCCCGAGTCCCTTGCCATCCCATTCCATGGAGGCCGACGCGATGTCCCAGCCCGACATCACTTCCGTCCTCCGGGAGGGGCGGGTCTTCCCGCCGGCTCCCGAGTTCAGCGCCCAGGCCCACATCAAGAACCTGGCCGATTACGAGCGCCTGGTCCGCGAAGCGGCCGACGACCCCGACGGCTTCTGGGCGCGCATGGCCCGCGAGGTCGAGTGGTTCACGCCGTTCAGCCGGGTCCTCGACTGGGAGCCGCCACAGGCCCGCTGGTTCGTGGGCGGAGAGCTCAATGTCGCCCACAATTGCATCGATCGCCACCTCGGCACCTGGCGCAAGAACAAGGCGGCCATCATCTGGGAAGGAGAGCCGGGGGATACGCGTGTCCTGACATATCAGGATCTTCACCGCGAGGTCTCCAAGTTCGCGAACGTGCTCAAGGGCCAGGGGGTCCGGAAGGGGGATCGGGTGGCGCTCTACATGCCGCTCATCCCCGAGCTGGCGATCGCCATGCTCGCATGCGCCCGGATCGGCGCCCCGCACACGGTCATCTTCGGGGGATTCAGCGCCGAGTCCCTGGCCGGACGCATCCACGATGCGCAGGCCAAGCTGGTGGTGACCGCGGACGGGGGATATCGGCGGGGCGGCATCGTCGAGCTCAAGCAGGCAGTGGACGAGGCGATCCGGCAGACGCCGTCGGTCGAGCGCATCATCGTCGTCCGCCGGACCGGCCATCGCGTGCACCTCGAGCCGGGGCGTGACCACTGGTGGCACGAGCTGATGGAGAATGCCGGAGTGGATTGTCCCCCCGAGCCGGTCGATTCCGAGCACATGCTCTACATCCTCTACACGAGCGGCACCACCGGCAAGCCCAAGGGGATCGTCCACACCACAGGCGGCTATCTGGTCGGGGCCACCCTCACCGCGCGCTGGGTGTTCGACCTGAAGGAAGAGGACACCTACTGGTGCACGGCCGATATCGGCTGGGTGACCGGTCACAGCTATGTCATCTACGGCATCCTCTCCAACGGGGCGACGACCGTCATGTACGAGGGCGCGCCCAATCATCCGGAACCAGACCGCTTCTGGCGGCTTGTCGACAAGTACCGGGTGAACATCTTCTACACGGCGCCCACCGCCATCCGCGCCTTCATCAAGTGGGGCGAGCACTGGCCGCTCAAGCACGACCTCTCGAGCCTGCGTCTCCTCGGCACCGTGGGCGAGCCGATCAATCCCGAAGCGTGGATGTGGTACAACAAGATCATCGGCAAGGGACGCTGTCCGATCGTCGACACCTGGTGGCAGACCGAGACCGGCGCCATCATGATCTCGCCGCTGCCCGGAGCGACGCCCACCAAGCCGGGTTCCGCGACCCGACCCCTGCCCGGCATCATCGCCGAGGTCGTCACCAAGGACGGACAGAGCTGTCCGGCCAACACCGGCGGCTACCTGGTCGTGCGCCGGCCCTGGCCGTCGATGCTGCGCACCATCTACGGCGATCCGGAGCGCTATGTGAAGCAGTACTGGTCGGAGATCGAGGGCTGCTATTTCACCGCCGATGGCGCCCGCCGGGACGAGGATGGCTACTTCTGGATCATGGGTCGCGTCGACGACGTCATCAATGTGGCCGGCCACCGGCTCGGCACCATGGAGGTCGAGAGCGCCCTCGTCAGCCATTCGGCTGTCGCCGAGGCGGCGGTGGTATCGCGTCCGGACGAGGTCAAGGGCTCGGCCATCGTGGCCTTCGTCACCCTCGAGAGTGGCCATCAGCCGCTCCCCGAGCTCAAGGATCAGCTCCGCAAGCACGTGGTCAAGGAGATCGGCGCCCTGGCCCGGCCCGATGACATCCGTTTCACTGACGCCCTGCCCAAGACCCGGAGCGGCAAGATCATGCGGCGCCTGCTGAAGGAGATTGCAGCGGGTTCCGACACCATGGGCGACGTCACCACCCTCGAGGACTTGACCATCCTCGACAAGCTGCGCCGGGAGAACGAGGAATAGGCGGATTGACAAGCATCTTGTGACGGCCAGGTCCAGCGTGCTAGCATCGCCCCGTGCCGCAGGGTATCCCCACTGTGTGTCCTATCACGTCTGGAAACGAAGAGAGCAAATCCCATGAGCCGTCATGTGCAAGAGGTGGAGAGGATCAAGCATCAACTCTCCGAGGACATTACCAATCTCAAGCGATTGGCGGAGACCATTCCCCAGCTTCTCGAGCGCAAGCAGCGACAGCTCGAACGCCTGACCGATGTGTCGCGCTCGATGGAACAGGAAGACGCGGAGATCACGGCGTTGATCGCCCGCTACGCCGAGTCACGCCCGGTGATGAGAGCCGCGTCCCGACGGCGGGGGCGCAGCCTGCCGACCGACATCATGTCGTTGCTGCATGCCGCAGGCCCGCGCGGGGCGAGCCTCGACGACCTTTTCGACGGCATCAGCAAGACACGTCAGATCTCGAAGCAGAATCTGTCGAGCACGCTGAGTCGCATGAAGAGCATGGGCAAGATCGGCAAAGAGAACGGCTTGTTCATGGCTGCTGAGTAGGGGGCGGGCATGAATGCGGTCAACGCGAGTGATCTACGGGAGTTGCTTCGCGACTTGAAGCCGGCTGTGCCCGAGCCGACGTGGGACCTCCTGGTCTACTGCCGGTTTCTGAGCGAAAGGCTGTCGGCCTCGGGTGCGATCAGCGGCGGCGATCTTGCTGCGCTCGCCGAAGAGCTGATTGGCGATCTCAAGTCCGGGGTCGACAGGAGGAGCGGGTCGACGTTCGATCCACCGCTCGTGAGCGGCCGCAGCGACCTCGTGTACAACCACTTCCGGTCGAGGCTCGAAGTGGTGGCCGAACGCGCCGGCGGGAGCGAGTTCATGGCGGCCGTGGCCGCCGGTCTCAGGCCGGTCGTGCCCGCGCCCAGGCCCAAGGCGGAGGAGCCCAAGGCGGAAGAGCCCAAGGCGGCCCCGGCGGGCTAGAGGTGCGGCCGGGCGAGGAGATCGGCGAGCGGGTGGGCCTCCATCCAGCGCACGAGCTCGACCAGATTCGCCACCGCATGTTCGATGAGGGTCGCTCCGGCTTCCGGACGGGCGAGCGTCGGATAGCCGATGTTGCCGTGCGGCGTGAAGTCGAGCGTGTCGAAGTAGACCTGGCCGCCGTGGATGGGCCTGGCCCAGCTCGCCGGCACGTCGACTGCCGCCTCGGGCTTCATCCATTCGGGGAAGAGATGGAGCCCGACCGAGGTTTCCATGGCGCAGGCATGGCCGATGATCGATGCTCCCTTCTCGCCGAGTAGCTTCGTGAGAAGCCCCTCTTCGAGGCCGCGCCACCAGTCGTAGACGGCGCAGGCCATGCCCTCCTGCCGCAGGTTCATGGCCGCCTCGGCGAGCACCCCTGAGTTTCCGCCATGGCCGTTGACCGCGATCATCTTCTCGACACCGTGGCTCTTGAGCGAGCGGGCGATGTCGAGCACGACCTCGCGGAAGAGCTCGCTCCGGAGCGTCAGGGTGCCGAAGAACTGGCGGTGATGCGGCGAGATGCCGTAGGGCAGCGTGGGTAGGATCACCAGATCGTGCCGCGCCTCGGCGCCGAGGGCGATGCGCTCGGCGGTGACGTGATCGGTGGCCAGCGGCATGTGGCGACCGTGCTGCTCGACGCTGCCGACCGGCAACAGCGCCACGCGGCCGGATAACGCCTCGCCCGCCTCGGGCCAGGTCAGTTCACGCAATCGTGCCATGGGGCGAGAATAGCACGCGAGGTTGTCGATGAGACCCTTCCGTTACTGTCCCTACTGCGGGATCGAGCTCGTGCCGCGGCGGAACGCGGGCGAGCACGAGGCACTCCCCACCTGTCCGGGCTGCGGCTACATCGCGTACATGAACGCCAAGCCCTGCGCCGGGGCGCTGGTGGTCCGCGATGGCCGGGTTCTCCTCATCAAGCGCAACCGTGAGCCGTTTCTCGGCTGGTGGGATGTGCCTGGCGGCTATCTCGAGTACGGGGAGTATCCCGATCACGCGGCGCGCCGCGAGATCCGCGAGGAGACGGGGCTCGAGGTCCGTCTGACACGGCTCCTGGGCATCTACATGAGCCGCTATGGACCGGACGAGCAGCGCACGCTCGATCTCATCTATCTCGCCGAGGTGGTGGGGGGTGAGGAGCGGCCGGGGGACGATGCGGAGGAGATCGGTTGGTTCGCCCCGCAGGAGTTGCCGGCGGAGGTCGCCTTCGATTCCGGGCCCGCTGCGCTCGCGGATTGGGTGAGGCTGGCGGAGTAGGTCCGGCGCCCGCGGCAGGGCGGGGCTAGCGGATCACGCCCTCCTTGCCGGCGAGCCGGCGCAGGAGTCCGGTCTGCCCCACGTGGTAGGTCTCGTGGAACTGGAGGAAGGCGAGCTGTTTCGCGACCGTGGACTGGCCGTGTTCGGCGGCGAGTTCGCCGTCGGTCAGCGTCTCGAGGCGTGCCATGAGCCGTGCCTGCGAGCTCTCGAGGGCGGCGAGAATCGCGGGCAGAGGATGGGCGCGGGTGGGATCGAGCTGGGCTGCGCCACGCACGTAGGGCTCAGCCTCGGACTCGGTCCACACGGGGGGTTCGCCGAGGAGCGCGAAGATGCCGTTCCGGCTCGCCACGATGTGCCCGAGGACCCAGTTGAGCGTGTTCCCGCCTGTTCCCGATCGGGCGAGGCTCTGCTCGTGACTGATGCCCTCAGCATGTTTCTTGAGCACCCAGTGATTGTTGGTGAAGTTCATCGTGAGGGCGTCTCGAAGATTCATCCCTGACTCCGTTGGCTGCTAGCGCTTCTCGTTGCCCGCCGCCCGGAAGCGGGCGAGCTGTTCCTGCAAGTAGGTCGACTCGGGATCGAGCGCGAGGGCGCTCGCGGCGGTGGCGATCGCCTGGTCCACCTCGCCGCGGCGAAAGTGCACCTCGGCGAGCGTGTCGAGGATCTCGGCGCTCCCGGGCTCGATCTCGGCGGCGAGCTCGGCGGCGGTGAGCGCATCGTCCAGGTGCATGCCTGCGAGCGCGGTGAACCAGGCCAGTCCGTTCAGGAGACTGGCATCTCGCGTGCCCTGGGCGAGAACCCGCGCCAGCGTCTGCCCGACGAGGTCGTTCTCGCGCGTGGCGAGCGCCGAGTCGCCGTGGGCCAGGTACTCCTCGGCGTAGCGCAGGTGAGCGCGCACGAGATCGCCGGCCTCGTGCATCTCGTAGACGCGGCGTATCTCGGCGATGGGCTCGGGATGGTCCTCGACGCGGAGATCGACATACCGCGTGCGGTATTCGGGGTAACGTTCGCTCGGGCGGACGACCAGGATCGCCGCCGACTGCTGGCCGCGCTTGTCACCGCCCGCCTCCTGGGCTGCTTCGAGGGCGGCGATGAGGCGGCGCGAGAGCTCACCGGGCGTTGTCGTATACGCCCGAGCCATGGCCTCGACCACCGCCTCGCCGGCGAGAATGTTCCCCTGGCATGAATAGCCGGATCCGGCGCGGTGCCCCGCCCAGTCGAGGCAGCCCGATCCGGTGTGCACGGCGACTCGCCCGGCGGCATCGACGATGGCGAGCTGCCGGCGCTCGGGATCGTCATCGCGCGCGAGGAGGGTGTCGAGCGCGGATTGCGCGTCGAGGCCCGCCGCGAGGAGCGCGAGCCCGTTCGGTCCGAACGATTCGTTGGTCGAGGCCTGGGTGGCGATGGCGCCGATCGAGGCTTCGGCCCAGGGCACGGCGGCTCCCACGCTGAACGCGCGGGACTGGACCGCCACCCCGAGCTCGCCGGTGACCGAATCGCGCGCGACGATCGAGAAGGTGCCGGTCGCGGGCTCGGCGCCGACCGCGGGGACGAGCGCCGCAACGAGCCCGATCGCGAGGATCGCCGTGATGAGGATGATCTTGAATCCGTTCATGACGAGGTCTCCCCAGCTCCTGGACGGCGCCGGCGATTATTGGACTCCGCCACGGCGAAATGCAATCGGCTTGTGGGGCGAAGCGGGGTATGCTCGTGCGACTCGAAGCGCTAAGCAGCGCACCTTTCGTCTGGGTTCAGCTGGAGGACGACGGATGATATCACCGGTGAGCGCGGCCCCCTTTGGATCGTGGAAGTCGCCGATCACGGCGGATCGCGTCGTGGCGGCGGGGATCCGCATCGCGACCATCCGCCTCGCCGGGGATGACACGTACTGGATCGAGGCCCGGCCCGCGGAGAAGGGGCGTGCGGTCATCGTCCGGCGGCAGGCGGACGGGAGCACCGCCGACCTTCTTGCCGCGCCCTGGAGCGCCCGCACCCGGGTGCACGAATATGGCGGCGGCGCCTACGTGGTCGCCGGGGGAGATGTCCTCTTCAGCCACTTCGACGATCAGCGGCTGTATCGGGTGACGCCAGGGGCGCCGCCCCGGCCCGTCACGCCGGAGCGAGCGGCGTTTCGCTACGCCGATGCGGCGGTCGATGCTCGGCGCCAGCGTCTCATCTGCGTGCGGGAGGATCATTCCGCGCGCGAGCGGGAGCCCGTGAACACCCTGGTCGCGGTCGGCCTCGACGGCCCGCTGGAAGCCGGTCGCGTCCTCGTTGCGGGGCATGACTTCTACTCGTCACCGGCGATTTCGCCCGATGGCGCCCGCGTTGCCTGGCTCGCCTGGAACCACCCCAACATGCCCTGGGATGGGACGGAGCTGTGGGCGGCCGACATCGCCGCCGACGGGTCCTTCTCCTCTCCGCAGAAAGTGGCGGGTGGGATGGAGGAATCGATCTTCCAGCCCGGATGGTCGCCGGACGGGGTGCTCCACTTCGTGTCGGATCGCACAGGATTCTGGAACCTCTTTCGCCTGGATTCCCGCGGCGGCGCCATGGAACCCCTCTGTCCGCTCGACGCCGAGTTCGGCCTGCCGCAGTGGGGCTTCGCCATGTCGACCTACGGCTTCACGGAGGACGGCCGGATCGCCGCCGCTTACACCCAGGGTGGTGTCTGGCGGCTCCTCGTCCTCGATCCCGAGTCCCGGCGAGCCGACGCGCTGGATCTCCCCTGGACCGAGATCTCCTCCTATGCCGGGGTCCGTGTTGCCGGTCACCGTGTGGTGTGTGTCGCCGGTTCCGCCACTGAGCCCGAATCGCTGGTGGAGGTCGACATCCGGTCCGGTGCGACGCAGGTGCTGCGACGTCCGGATGGCGAGGCGGTCGATTCCGACTACTGCTCCGTTCCCGAAGCCATCGAGTTCCCGACGACCGGGGAGCGCAAGGCCTACGCCTTCTACTACCGGCCGCGGAACCGGGACTTCGCCGCCCCCACGGGCGAGCGGCCGCCGCTCCTCGTCATGAGCCACGGCGGTCCGACCGGGGCGGCGGGGAGCGCGCTCGAGCTCGAGATCCAGTACTGGACGAGCCGTGGTATCGCGGTCCTGAACGTGAACTACGGCGGATCGTCCGGCTACGGGCGCGCCTACCGCGAGCGGCTGAACGGGCAGTGGGGAGTGGTCGACGTCGATGACTGTGTGAATGGAGCGCTCCATCTCGTGGCGCGCGGTGAGGTCGATGGCGGGCGGCTCGCGATCACGGGAGGGAGCGCCGGCGGGTTCACGACGCTCTCGGCTCTCACCTTCCGCGATGCGTTCCGGGCGGGCGCCAGCCACTATGGAGTGAGCGACCTGGAGGCGCTCGCCCGCGACACGCACAAGTTCGAGTCGCGCTACATGGATCGACTGATCGGTCCGTATCCGGAGCGCAAGGATCTCTACGTGGCGCGCTCGCCGATCCACGCCACGGACCGCCTGTCGTGCCCGGTCATCTTCTTCCAGGGGCTCGATGATCCGGTGGTGCCTCCCAATCAGGCCGAGCGGATGGTCGAGGCGCTGCGCGAGAAGGGACTGCCGGTGGCCTATGTGGCCTTCCCCGGCGAGCAGCATGGCTTCCGGCAGAGCACGAACATGAAGCGCGCGCTGGAGGCGGAGCTCTTCTTCTACTCCCGCGTGTTCGGATTCGAGCTGGCCGATCCGGTCGAGCCGGTGGTGATCGAGAACCTGGGCGTGGCGCGGTGAACTGCGTTTGACGGCGGGCTGAGGAGCGCCCTCGGCTGCGAACCGCCGTCAGCCTATTCCCCGAGCGCCCGCGCTCGTTCGAGGCCCAGCCTGGCCCCGGCCTGCTCGAAGAGGCTCATCGCCCGTTCCCGATCGGCGAGCGCAGTGTCGCGGTCCCCTACCAGGAAACGGAGGCGCGAGCGCTCCATGAGCGCGCGCGCCAGTTCGAGCCTGGCTTCCATCTTCTCGGTGCAGGCGACCGCAAGATCGAGCGAGCGCGCGGCATCCTCCCAGCGCTCCTCGGCCATGGCGATCTTGCCTTCGACTCGTCGCGTGACGCCGATGTAGAAGTCGCTCTCCGCCTCGGTGACGATGGCGAGGGCCTCGGCGACCACGGTCTTGGCTTCCTCGAGCTTGCCGAGGCCGAGCTTGGTCTCAGCCACCGCCCACCAGCTCAGGAACTTCCCCAGGCCGTTGTCGGTGCCCGCAAAGATCGCGCTCTCCCGGGCGAACGCCGCCTCCGCCGCGGCCCAGTCCTCCTCCTGCATGTGGACGACGGCAAGGGCCCGGTGCGCCTCGGACTGCATCCAGAGCTGGCCGGTCTCGACACCGATGGCAAGTGCGGTCCCGGCCTCGGCGCGGGCGCTCGCGAACTCGCCGCGCTCGGCGTGATTGAGTACGAGGTGGACGTGGAGAAGCGACGCCACGCGGCGGTCGCCGACTTCCTCGGCGGCGAGGATCGTCGAACGGGCGAACTCGCGGGAGCGGTCCAGCTCACCACCCAGATGGTGGGCGAACGAAGCAGCGAAGTCGGCCCAGACGACACGATCGCGGGCTCCCAGTTGCAGACCGATGCGACGGTTCTCTGCCGTGTGGGCGAGGGCCGCGCGCCAGCGACCGAGAATGGCCGTGTCCTCGGCCATGAACTCGTGGCCGAGAGCGATCGCAAGCGGAGCCTGCTTGCGCTCTCCGAGCTCGATGCAGCGCCGAGCCCAGCGCATGCTCTCCGCGATCCGCCCCATGTGCTGGTAGGCGCCGGCCAGATAGGCGTAGATCGAGAGCAGCGTGTCGGCATCGTCGATCGGCTCGGCGATGCGTTGGGCCTTGGTGAGGAGCTCAACGGCCTTGCCGTGCTCCATGCGGTAGTGATGATAACGGCCCATCATGGCGGTGGCGACGGCGATCTCCATGGTCTGGGCGGGGTCGAGCTCGCGCAGGGCCTCCTCGAGAAAGTCGCGGGCTTGCACCTCGCCGCTCGTGACGTAGGCCTCGCCGATCCGGGCCTTGAGCATGGCGCGGCGCCCGGGATCGGTGGCCAGCTCGAGCGCACGCTCGAGCGTCTGGCCGGCCACATGGGCGGTGCCGCGCCGGAGATGGACGGCGGCCATGCCCTCGAGCGCCTCCACCTGCCCGGCGGGAGAGCCCATCGCATCGGCGCACTCGTGTGCTTGCTCGTAGTACTGGATCGCTTCCTCGTGGGCGAAGAGCTGTTCGGCCTTGCGCGCCGCGCGCCGCGAATACAGAAGGGCCTTGGCAAGGTCGCCCGCGAGCTGGAAGTGGTGCGCGAGATCCTGCACGTGGGCTTCCGTATCGCGGGCATGCAGCGTCTCGAGCCCATCGCCGATGCGCTGGTGGAGGCGCCGCCGGCGCACCGGGTTCAGCTCCTCGTAGAGCACCTCCCGGATCTTGTCGTGGGTGAAGATGAAGTTCTCGCCTCGCTCGGGACGCACGAGCTGGACCGCGGCAGCCTCGTCGAGGGCATCGAGGACCTCGTCCTCGTTGCGGGCCGGCGCGAGCGCCGCGGCCAGCTCGGGGAAGGCGAAGATCTTGCCGAGAGCGGATGCCGCGTGCAGGACCTCCACGCAGCGATCGTCGAGGTGGCTCAACCGCCGTCCGATCGCCTCCTTGACGCTCTGCGGCAATGCCAGCTCGCCGACGTCTCGCCGCTGCCAGTCCCCGTGCTCGCGGTAGATCTGTCCCTGCTCGATGAGCGACTTGACCACTTCCTCGATGAAGAAGGGGTTCCCCTCGGTCTCCCTGTGCATGGCGGTGGCGAACTCGTCCGACACCCGCTCCTGGCCGAAGAGCGTCGCCAGGAGGAGGCCGGTCTCGGCGGCCGACAGGCGGCCGAGGGCGATGCGGTGGGCGAGCCGTTCGCGATTCCACTCGACGAGCGCCGTGGCCAGTGGGTGGCTCCGGTCGAGCTCCATCTCGCGATAGGCGCCGAGGAAGAGAGCGCGGTCGGCGCGCAGGTGACGAACCAGGTAGTGGAGGAGCGAGAGCGTGCCCTGATCGGCCCAGTGCAGATCATCGAGAAAGACGAGCACCCCGCCGTCGCCGGCGCGGTCGCGGAAGAAGCGGGCGACGTGATCGAAGAGACGGAGTCGCTCCTCATTGGGAGAGAGCGCGGGATTGGCGGGCAGGGGACCGAGCTTGCCCTCGATCTCGGGAGCGAGGCGGGCGAGCTCGGGCGCGAGCGGACCGAGATCGGCGGCCAGCTCATCGCGCCCGCGGCCCTGCACCCAGGCGCGGAGCATCTCGACGAAGGGCAAGTAGGGGGTGGTGGCCTCGAGCTCGTAGCAACCACCGCGCATGACGAGCGCACCCGAGAGCTGGGCGCCGACCATGGTCTCGCTCGCGAGCCGCGTCTTCCCGATGCCGGGTTCCCCGGAGAGGAGGACGAGCTGGCTCTGCCCGCGTAGCGCGCGCCGCCAGTGCTCGCGGAGCGCCTGCACCTCGCGCGCGCGGCCCACCAGCCGGCCGCGCGCCAGCTGGTCGAGGAGGACGGTCGTCGAGGTGGGCTCGGCTTCGGCTTCCGCTTCGATCGCGCCCGGAGCCGTTGATTCCGGCGCCGCGAGCGCGCGGCCGACGTCCTCGGCGGAGGGGAAGCGATCGCCGGGGCGCTTGGCGAGGAGGCGCATCACCGTCGCCGCGAACGCCGGCGGCAGCTCGGGCTGGAGACGGCGGAGCGGGGGCGCCGGAGTGTGGATGTGCTGGGTGACGATGACCAGGGGATCGTCGCCGGTGAAGGGCGGCCGGCCGCTCGCGAGCTCGTAGAGCAGTGCCCCGAGCGCGTAGAGATCCGCGCGGCCGTCGACGGGATCGCCAAGGGCCTGCTCGGGAGCGAGATAGAGCGGTGTGCCGACGATCACGCCGTCCGCGGTGAGGTGCGATCCCGGACCCAGGCGTGCCACGCCGAGGTCGGCGAGCTTGGTGCTGATCTCGCCGTGTTCCTCGATCACGAGCACGTTCTCGGGCTTCAGGTCCCGGTGCACGATGCCCTGGGCGTGGGCGTGGGCCAGTGCGTCGCAGAGCTGGAGCCCGATCCGGCGGGTCACCTCGAGCGGTAGCGGCGCGCCGCCGGTCAGCTCCCGCAGGCTCCGGCCCTCCACCAGCTCGAGCACGATGAAGGGCGTGCCATCGGTCTCACCGGCATCGTGGATGCTCACGATGTGCGGGTGATTGAGCCGTGCCGCGGCGCGCGCCTCACGGAGGAGGCGGGCGCGTCCCGCGGTCCCGACCCCGGGATCGGCAAGGAGCTTGAGCGCCACGTCGCGGTCGAGAGTCCGATCGTGGGCGCGATAGACGACCCCCATCCCGCCGCGTCCGAGCACCGAATCCAGCCGGTAGCGGCCGGCGAGAACGGCGCCGACCGCCGGGAGATCGGCGGTGCGAGCTGCGGGAGCCGCCGGTGGCGCCTGGGTGCCGGCTCTCGTCTCGTGAATGGGATCTTGGTTCGAGCTCATTCGGGATCCTGATCGGAGACCGGGGGGTGAAAGGATGCGAGGGTGTCGATGATGCGCGAAACGCGCGCTCGCGTCCAGCGGCAAGCGTCCGCTAGGCGGCGAAGCGAGAGAGGCCCACCTCGCGAGCGTAACCGTAGGCTTCCTCCAGCTCGCTCACGGTCGGTCTGCGGTTGATCTCCGGATAGTTGCCCGGACCGACCTTGCCCGCGGGGCGGTACTGATCCATGAGGTTCAAGAAGGTCCCGGGTGAGATATCTCTGGCAAGGAAGCGCAGGATTTCACGAGTCTCCGCCATCAATCCCGGCATGACCAGATGGCGCACGAGCAGGCCGCGCGCGGCGAGGCCCTCGGCCGTGAGGACGAGATCGCCTACCTGGCGATGCATCTCGCGGAAGGCGGCCCGGGCGGCTGCGGGGTATCCCGGACACTTGAGATAGCGCCGCGCGGCTTCCTCGCTCCACAGCTTGAAGTCGGGCATGTAGATGTCGACGATGCCGTCGAGCAGGCGAAGGCTCTCGAACGAGTCGAAGCCGCTCGTGTTGTAGACGATGGGGATGCGGAGCCCGTCGGGGATGGCCAGCTCGAGCGCCTCGAGCACCTGCGGGACCACGTGCTCGGGTGTGACGAGGTTCACGTTGTGGCAACCGGCGAGCTGGAGCTCGAGCATCATGCGCGCCGTGCGTTCCGGGGGCAGCTCAGCGCCGGCATCGCGCTGGCTGATATCGAAGTTCTGGCAGAAGACGCAGCGCAGGTTGCAGCGGGCGAAGAAGATGGTGCCGCTGCCACGCCAGCCGCGGAGGCAATCCTCCTCACCGTGGTGTGGGAAGTAGCTCGATACGCGCGCGTGGCGACCGGTGTGGCAGATGCGCTCCTCCCCGCGGAGCCGATCGATGCCGCAGTCCCAGGGGCAGACGCGGCAGTGGGCCAGGGCCTCGCGCGCGACGGCGACCCGGCGTGCGAGCTCGCCCGAGCGATGCAGCTCGACATAGTGCGGGATCCGCCCCCGGGCCGGCAGCGCGGACGGCCGCGCGTTCCCTGGCGGGCGGCGGATCATCGCCGCCAGACGACGAGAGAGCGACGCATCATCGATCGAGTACGACGAGCCGAGAGGTCTCGCTCATCACGTGCCCGCTGGCGTCGCGGGCATCCACGGTCAGGAAGTACACACCCGCGGGAAGCTCCGGGGTCCCCGCCAGCGGCCAGGCGAACTCGTGGCGGGTGGCGCTCCCGCCCGCGACGCGCCTGGCCAAGGGGATCCGCCGCCCGGCGGCGTTCACCAGCGCGACGCGCTCGAGCGCGAAGGGACGATCGGCAGCGAGGACCAGCCGCGACGAGGTCACGATCGGGTGCGGTCCGAAGGAGATGCGGAGCCCCGCGGCCGGAGGCGCGCCGCCGGCCGTACCGATCCCGGCTGCACCACCGGTATTGAGAAAGAGCTCCACCGGGCCGTTCGCCACGCCGATGGCGAGATCGAGGAGTCCATCCCCGTTCACGTCGCCGAAGGCGAGCGCGGTACCGCTCGAGGCGGCGTCGTACTGCCAGTCGGCGAGCGTCGGCAGCACGCCGCCCGTGTTCAGGTAGATGCGCGCGTGCCCGTTGCCGAAGTTGATGGTCGCGAGGTCCTCGTCGCCATCGTGATCGATGTCCGCCCAGGCCAGGTCCTGGCAGCCGTGGTACGACTCGCCCGAGGACCACACCGGGAGCGCCCCGAGGATCGTGCCCTCGTTCTCGAAGAGCCAGTCGGGGCCGCCGTTGCCGCCCACGGCGAGGTCGGGCATCGCGTCGGCGTTGACCCGCGACCAGCCGATCCCCTTGTCGGTGCGCTCGGGATGCCCGGTCGTCCAGCCGAAACCGGTGTCGAGCGTCGTGCCCTGGTTCAGGAAGACGCCGGTCTGCCAGTTCACCCACCCCGAGACGGCGAGATCGAGCCGCCCGTCGCCGTTCATGTCGCCCCAGTCGACATCGTTGGTGATGCCGATCTGGGCCGAGGACCAGGAGGGCACGGTCTCGAGCCCGGTGCCGAGGTTCCGGAAGAGGTAGGTCGGGCGATACGGATCTACCGAGTTCCCCTGATTCGCCGTGGCGACATCCACGTCGCCGTCCTGGTCGAAGTCCGCGAGCGCGCAGCCGATCGCCCAGCAGTTGTCGCTCGAGAGCCAGGCCGATGACGTCGGCAAGAGGCCGTCGAGGCCGAAGAAGACCTGATTCGGCTGCAGCGACTGCCCGCCATTGGCGACGAAGAGGTCGGGATAGGCATCCGCGTTGATGCGCCCCCAATCGGCATCGGTCGTGTGCCTCTCGTCGATCGAGATCCAGCTCGGCTCGTTCTCGAGCATGCCGCCCACGTTCAGGTAGATGAAATTGTAGTAGTCGACGAGCGGCGGGAATTGCTGGGCGTAATAGGTGCCCACGAAGAGATCCTCGTCGCCGTCATGATCTGCATCGCCGAAGACGAGGGTGCCGACGGCGCGTACCCGCGTCCCGACCCAGTCGGGAACCGCGGGCAGCGGCACCGTGGAGCGGTTGAAGATCTCGCGCGGTTCGTCTTGCACGAAGCCGTCGGGGGCGAGGGCGGGGTCGTCCCGCTCGGCGGGAGTCGCCGGCCGGCAGGTGCACGGGGCCGAGACGAGACCGTCGGGGGAGACATGGGTGTGCGGTGAGGCGGTGGCCAGGGTAGCCGCTGCGAGGGCGAAGAGTGTCGTGGCCAGAAGAGCCGCCCCCAGCGGGCGCGACCTGGGGGCCGGATGTCCTTGGCTCCTGATGAGTTCACAAGCTGGCTGAGGCATGACGGGGTCCTCTCCACTGGGCTTGGATGCTTCACGCTGAGGCGCCTCACGATTATCCCACAGCTTGGCCCCTCGTTGGCGCCGGGATGGCGACCGCCTGGGTGGAATGCCCCATGCTCCAGTCGCTGCTATCAAGGTGTGGGCCGTTCCGGATTCGAGTCAGCATGGGGGCGGAGCTGACCGAAAACTCACCTTGGAAGCGCGACTTCGCTGCTCCTGGCGGGACCTTGGTCGTCGATCGCGCCGCTTGGGGGCGGAGAAGTCCTATCTTGTCGCGCCGCGCCGGACGCGCGGCGCCCGCGGAGGACCTCGTGAGCTCGCATCCCTCTTCCCACCTCCGATCAAAGAAGAGGATCGGTTTCGTCGAGTTGCCGGATCACTCGGTCGACGTGCTGGTTCGCTACAGTCAGAGGCCCGCCTGGCACATCGCGGTTGTGGTCAGCAGGGACTCCGGTTCCGAAGCGGCGCAGATCGCTGCCAAGCTCGGCATACCGGTGCTCGAGACGCCGCATCGCGCCGCGCTGGCGTCCTGCGATCGCATCGTGGTCGGCAATCAGAACCTGCATCTCTTCGTTTCGGTCAAGGAGCTCTTGCGCGGCAGCGCGGTGGAGGTGCTGCGCCTGAGTCAGCTTGCCGACTTCATGGAGCGGGAGGAAGTGCCGCGGAGCGGACCTGCGGAGCCGGCTCCGTCGGCGTCGATGCCCACCGCCGTACCGGATCCGACTGAACCGCCGCCATTGCCCGAGCCGGCGGATGAAGCCGCGGAGCCGGCGGATGAAGCCGCGGAGCCGGTGGCAGCCGCGGAGGCGGCGGAACCCGCAAAGCCCAGCGCAGAATCGCTCCCGACCCCGGCCGCCTTCGCGGCGCTCGCACCCACTCAGCCTGGCGCCGGAGACCAGAAGGTCGCGGAGGAGCTCTTCCATCCCGCCTCGCTCCTCGGGGGCGACGTCCGTGGTTGCGAGGGCATCGCTCTCGATACGCAGCATCCCGCCCTCCTCGAGATCCTCGATCGCGCCATCGAGGTCACTGACGCCAAGACGAGCAGCATCATGCTCGTGGATACCGACGGCGGTCGCCTGCGCATCGCCAGCGCGCGTGGCATATCGGAGAGCACCGTGAATCGTCTCCGCCAGCGCATCGGAGAGGGCGTGGCGGGTACGGTGTTCGCCACTCACAATCCGATGACCGAGCGCGGCCAGTTCCCGAGCCTGGCCGAGGAAGACGGCCGCCCGGTCTACCGGGTCGCGGCCAGCGTTCCGATCACGGCCTCCGGCAAGCCCATCGGTGTGCTGAGCATCAACGCCGAATCGACCGAGAACCTGCTCGACAAGAAGGTGCTCAATCCGCTCACCCGCCTCGCGCGACGGTTGCCGGGCATCATTCTCGCCGCCGTCGACCTGAGCCACCTTCCCGGCCCCGCCCGCTGGGAGGCGCTGAGACTGCAGATCGATCGCTTGATGACGCTCGATCACGCCCTTCCCGACCGCCTGGGCGCGGTAGGGGAAGCCGTGCGCAAGGCCTTGCATGCGGAGACCGCTCACTTCTTCCTCGTGGATCCGCATCGGCGACGGCTGCACTCGGCCCATCCTCCCAAGGGGATGGGGCACCTCGCCGATCGCACGCCCACGATCGACAGCGGGCTCTTCGGCTGGGTGCTGAGGCACGACAAGCCCTGCGCCTTCGAGCTCACCGATGACAAGAGCGGGGAGACCGTGGTCACGGTCATGTGTCCGCTGGGCGTGGCGCGTGGCCGGAGTCTCCTCGTCCTCGAGAATGTCCCGCTCGCCGGGGTCACGAAGGACGAAGTTCTCGCGGCTGTGCGCGAGATAGCGGGTCAGGTCGAGGGCATCGTCGACATCGAGGAGGGGGTTGCGGTCCAGGAGCTCCTCGCCGAGATCAAGATGCGCATCGCCGATGAATCGGAGCACATCAACCGGCAGCCGCCCGAGCGCCGCATGGGCTCGTTCCTCGAACTCGTGCTCACGATGGTGGCGGCGGAGTCTGCGATCTGGATCCCGGCTGACGGTGGCATGCCGATGGCCACGCAGCCCGACACGCTCGAGGCGGCTCGCGTGCTGTCCCAGGCCTGGGAGAAGCTCGAGTCCCTCGTCGACTGGGTGCACGAGAAGGGGGCCGAGGCCGAAGGCGCGGTGGCGACCGAGTTCGACAAGCAGGCGCCGCCGATGCCCGCGCCCTATGTCGGCGTGATCGGTCCGGACGGCGAGAGCGTGCTCATCGTCTTCTTCTCATCGCAAAGGGAAGGGACCGCAGGAGAGCAACTGCCGGCCCAGGTCCTGTGGCAGATCCTGAACCGGATCTGCGAGCTCATCCCGCCCGGGCTGACCGAGCTCCGGGCGGGTAGCAGCGGCCGTATTGCAGGCTACGGCACCGGCTGGGCGCAGGTCCGCAATCAAGGTGAACACAACGGCTCGGCCGCCTGACCGGAGGTGAGATGCGTCTAGTCGCCTGCCGGGAATGCCACACGCAGTACGACGCGAGCCAGGTCGCCGAGGAGCGCATTCGCTGTCACTGCGGCGCCTCGATCGAGAATCGGGCCCCGGAAGCGGTTGATGTCCCCGTGCAGCGCTGCTCCGCGTGTGGCGCCGCGCTCGCTCCGGACAGCGAGCACTGCGGCTACTGCGATTCAGCGATCGAACGCGAGCCGGGGAAGCTGAGCCTCATCTGCCCGGAATGTTTCGCGCGCAACCGCGAGAGTTCGCGCTTCTGTGGCGGGTGTGGGGTGGCGTTCCGCCCGCAACCGCTCCTGGTGCCCGGGGAGAAGCTCAGGTGTCCGGCCTGCGAGCGCGAGATGCAGCCGCGGGCGATCAACGGGATCGGAGTCTCCGAGTGCCTGGTCTGCCACGGCCTCTGGGTGCCGGGCGAGAGCTTCGATGCGCTTCTCGAGCAGGCGATCGCCGGCTGGCGCGCCCAGGCGGCGCCCGCCCGCCCTCTGGCCGGTCGCCTGCGCCGGCGGGCGGCGCTTCCCGACAAGCTTGTCTACCGCCGCTGCCCGCGCTGCGCCTCGCCGATGACGCGGAAGAACTTCGGGCGGGCGTCCGGAGTGATCGTCGACTGGTGCGGTGAGCATGGGACCTGGCTCGATGCCGACGAGCTCGAGGCGATCGCGGACTTCATCCTGAGCGGACGAGGTGCGGCGGCGGCCGGCGGTGCGGCGGCGGTGTCGACGCTCCGCTTCCCGAGCGCCGAGACGGTGCGGGCGCGCACCGAGGCCGAGCGCCTGCAGGCGGACGAGAAGGCGAAGAGTCGGGAGCGGTTGGAGCGAATCTTCGGCCGGCACGCCGAGTCCGAATTCAGTTTCACGGTCGGAGATCTTTTCGAAGCGATCTTCAAGATCGGTGGGTTCCCCAGGTAACCGGGATCGAGGAGGCACTGGCATGGGATTCGTCGCCAAGCTCCGTGCTGAGTTCATCGACATCGTCGAGTGGGTGGACGACAGCAGGAACACGCTCGTCTGGCGCTTTCCGCGCTATCACAATCAGATCAAGAACGGGGCGCGGCTCATCGTGCGTCCGGGGCAGGTGGCGGTCTTCGTCCACATGGGCAAGCTCGCCGATGTCTTCACGCCGGGGACCTACACGCTGGACACGCGCAACCTGCCCATCCTGAGCACGCTGCAGGGGTGGAAGTACGGGTTCGACAGCCCGTTCAAGGCCGAGGTCTACTTCGTCACCACGCGCCAGGTCAGTGAGCTCAAGTGGGGGACACCGAATCCTGTGCTCATGCGCGACATCGACTTCGGCCCGGTGCGCCTGCGCGCCTTCGGAAGCTATACCCTCCAGGTGCGTGAGCCGCGGAGCCTCATGACCGAGCTCGTCGGCACCGATGGCGAGTTCATCACCGACGAGATCAACGTGCTCCTGCGCTCGATCATCGGCAACGCGTTCGCCGATCTCGTCGCCAACTCCGAGCTCTCGGTGCTCGATCTGGCCGCCAACTATCGCGACCTGTCGGAGAAGCTCCGCCAGATGGTGATCGAGCGCGTCGACGATGAGTACGGTCTCGATGTCCCGCAGCTCTACATCGTGAACGTATCGGTGCCGGAAGAGGTGGCGAAGGCGGTCGACGCCTGTACGAGCATGAACGTGATCAACAACCTGGGGCAGTACCAGCAGTACCAGCTCGGGCAGTCGATCCCGGTGGCGGCGGCGAATCCCGCGGGTGGGCTCGCCGGAGCCGGCGTGGGCCTCGGTCTGGGGGCGGCGATCGCCGGGCGCATGATGCCGGGGACGGGGGGCGCTCCCTGGCCGGGTGGCGGCGGTGCGCCGACCCCGCCGGCACCGAGCGCCAGCTGGTACTTCGCCGAGAATCGCGAGACCCGGGGTCCGCTCACCATGGCGCAGCTCGGAGAGGCCATCGCCGCGGGCCGGGTGAGCCGCGCGACCCTGGTGTGGACCGGCGGTATGACGGGCTGGATGCCGGCGGGCGAGGTGCCGGAGATCGCCGCGCTCCTCCAGGCACAGACGCCGCCGCCACCACCGTTGCCGCCGCAGGGGTAGCGCCGCTGCGAGGTCAAGGCGACTCGAGGACGATGCCCGGGGGATGTCAGGTCCCCCGGGCTCTATCTTTCCCGGGATGAAGAGACCCCGCGTTGTCCCTCGGTTTCGGCTCTGCTAGCCTCATGTCCTTCCGCGATGATCGTGAAGACAGCCCGGTACCCATCCCAGCAACAAGTGGAGTTGGCCATGAAGAAGAAGGCAACCAAGGCGGGCAAGGCATCCAGTGGCAAGCGTCGGAAGAGGACGGTCCTCCTCGTCGGGACTCGCAAGGGCGCCTTCATCTATCTCGCCGATGCCGCGCGCAGGAGCTGGCGCGTGAGCGGGCCGCACTTCCTCGGTTCGATCGTGCACCACCTGGTCCTCGACCCGCGCGACGGCAGGACGCTGCTCATGGCGGCGCGCACCGGGCATCTCGGTCCTACCGTGTTCCGCTCCACGGACTGGGGCAAGAACTGGCAGGAGGCTGCGACCCCGCCCGCCTTTCCCAAGGTGCCCGAGGGCGAGAAGGGGCGCGTCGTCGACCATGTGTTCTGGCTCACGCCCGGGCATGCGAGCGAGCCCGGGGTGTGGTACGCCGGCACGTCGCCGCAAGGGCTCTTCCGCACCGCGGACGGCGGGGCCACCTGGCACGGTGTCGCCGGATTCAACGAGCACCCGATGCTGCCCCAGTGGATGGGCGAGGTCGGTGGCACCCCGGACGGCCCCAAGCTGCATTCGATCCTCATCGACCCCCGCGACGCCGCTCACATGTATGTGGGCATGTCGGGCGGGGGCATCTTCGAGTCGACGGATGCCGGAAACTCGTGGTCGCCGCTCAACAAGGGGGTGGCGGGCGACTTCCTCCCGGATCCCAATGCCGAGTACGGTCACGACCCGCACTGTGTCGTCCTGCATCCGGCGGATCCCGATCGCCTCTACCATCAGAACCACTGCGGCATCTACCGGCTGGATCGTCCCGGGGAGTCCTGGGAGCGGATCGGCAAGAACATGCCGAAGAAGATCGGCGATATCGGTTTCCCGATGGTCGTTCACCCGCGCGACATCGATACCGCCTGGGTGTTTCCGATGGACGGCACCGAGGTCTGGCCGCGCACGAGCCCGGGCGGGCGCCCGGCCGTCTACCGCACGCGCGACGGCGGGAAGAAGTGGAAGCGCCAGGATGCGGGGCTTCCCGCCGAGCAGGCCTGGTTCACCGTCAAGCGGCAGGCTTTCACCGCCGACGATCGCGACCCGGTCGGCCTCTACTTCGGCACCACCTCGGGCGAGATCTGGATGAGCACGAACGAGGGCAAGCGCTGGCGCCCGCTGGCCGCGCACCTCCCTCACATCTACTCGGTCGTCGCGGCGACCGTGGGCTAACCGGTCGGAGCGTGTGATGAAGATCCTGATCCCGACGCCGCTCCACTCCTACACCGGCGGCCGGTCGGCGGTCGAGGCGGAGGGCGGGTCGCTGGGCGAAGTGCTCGCTGATCTCGATCGCCGCTTTCCCGGCCTCCGCTTCCGCGTGGTCGACGAGCAGGACGGCATCCGCGCCCATATCCGCTTCTTCGTCGGGGGCGAGATGGCGCGCTCGCTCGCCCATCCGGTGGCGCCCGGGGCGGAGGTGCAGATCATCTGCGCCTTGAGCGGCGGTTAGTTCGACCTGGCAGGGACTTCATCGGGGCTGGGTCCTTCGCGAGTCGACGTTCGAGCTGTGGCAGTGCGGCATTGACTCCCGAATGGCGGCAACCTAGGATGAGACGTCTCCTTTCCGTCCCCTTGGCGGACCAAAGGAGATCCGATTCCATGCGGATCCCCAATGGTCGAAGGAGGCTCTGTCATGTACAGATTCTCAATGTTCCTTCTGCTCTGTGTCGCGAGTTTGGTGGTTGCGACATCGGCCAATGCAGTGGACTGTGCACCCTGCGGTAACGACTGCTATATCTTCGACGCCATTTGTCAGGGAGGTGGCGGAACCGAGCTGCAATGGGAGGCCATGTGTCATTCCAGCTGCAGTCCTGATAAGTTCAAAATCTACCGCTATGCGCATGATCTCAACTGCACCTTCCTGGCTGGGTATATTGGGGAAGTGGACTGGACAGGGGATGATCAGGTATATACGTTCACGGATACTTCGAACCCAAACCAGTGCAGATCCTACAAGGTGCAGCTCTATACAGCCTCGGATCAACTTCTCTGTAGTGTGATCATCTATGCTTGTGGCGGATGCCCTTGCTGGTGAGATTAGCCCGTGCGAGTCACGAATGAAGTGGGGGAGCGCTGGGGCTCCCCCTCGGTTATTCTCGCATCAAGTCTCGGGCCATCTCGGCATAGCGACCATCAGGATTGAGGCTCAGGTAGGCTGAGAAGAACGTCCTCGCTTCGCGGATTTGCTTGCACTGCAAGTGAGCGAGCCCGAGGTGGAACTCGACGTCGCTATCCGAACCCAAATTCCTCCGGGCCAGCTCAAGCTCGACAATCGCGTCTGCACTTCGTCCGCCATAGAGCAGCGCAACGCCTCGAAGATAGTGAAGTTCCCCATCCTTGGCCGCCTCGCCTGATGCTTCGATGGCGTCCAAAGTGGAGATGGCTGCACGATAGTCGTGAGCCTCAAGGTGGACTCTTGCCAATGCAATGGCCGCGTCTCGGAGGGCGTTGCCCTCACCGATGATGCGGTCGAGGCGGGCAACTGCTGTCCGGGTGTCACCCAATTCCGCTTCAATCAGTGCGACCTCCAAGTCGATCGCCACGAGCGTCGAGTCTGAGGCCAGGATTGTGACCAATGCCCTGTATGCTTCTTCAGGTGGCATCGACCGGCTCACCGCTTGTAACTGAGCCAGGTAGCGCTTGTACCCTGGGCGGTGCTTCAGGGCATTGCCGAATGCACTCAAGGCGCCCTCCTTGTCGCCTCGATCGCGGAGGAAGACTCCCAGAGTCTCATAGCCGTAGGCGACTCCAGGTCGCTCATTGTCCACCTCGAGGAGCGAGTGGAACCGCTGGATGGCGGCTGCATCGTCGTGGTTCATCAGGACCCAGGGTGCTGTACAGCAGAAGGCGCTGAAGAGCATGACGATGCTGGCCCGAGGCGTGACGTGATCACTGACGACCACGGGCATACAGAGCAGGATGATGACTGGTGCCAGCATGCAGGCAAGGAGGTCCCAATCCCGAGCCATTCCGAGTTTGGGATCGACCGCAAAGGCAAGCGCTATGCCGACGATTGCGGCGAGAGTGAGGAAACTGAGCTGTGGTTTGGCTGTTCTCGGAAGGTGACGTAAAGAAGTCGCGCTCGCCACGGCGAGTGGAATCAGAATCGGAAACACGAGCATCAGCTCATTCACAAAGTCGCGGATATGAGCCGGTGACAGCATCCCGTAGTCCCCAAGAGGAGCAAGGAGGGCATCAGTCAGCGTCAGGCTCGATCCGCTTGGCCGCAGGCCCGCAATGACCACGATCCATACAACTGGTACGCCGCCGGCACTCAGGAGAGCTAATCGCCTCGCTCTCCCGGTGCGACGACATTCGCGGACAAGGACGTAGACATAGGCTGGCAAGAGGAATATAGCTGAGACGTGGGTGGCGATGGCTGAGGCCAATACGAGGCTGATCCAGGGGAAAGCAACCTTGCCAGCGAGGTGAGCCAGAGCTAGGAGCAGAAACAGCAGGATCAGGAAATACACCAGCGGGTAGCTCTCGATGTAGCCGCACCAGAACTGTGCAGTACCTGTGGTCAAGATGAGCGCTGCAAAGATGCTGTGCTTGCGGTGCGGGCTGATTAGAGCCGCGAGCTTGATGGCGACAAGGATACCCAGCATGCCGAGCAGACAGCTCCAGGCCTCGAGTGCTGCAACAGGGCCGATGTGAAATCGTGAGAGAAAGAGGACCACGATCCGGTTGATGGCTTGCGCGCCGGGCTCGGTGATGAGGACCGGATCAGAGCGAATGGTGGCAAGGAGCGTCCTTCCTCCGTCACCGAGAAGATGGGTCGTGTCTCGCAAGGTCCAGAAACACACGGGGCTGGCGACTACGAGTAGGAAACGGATGACTCTTGCATGGAACAGCCGAAAGGCGAACGCTCGCGACCCGTTGAGAAGAGGCTGCAGCGAAGGCAATCGCGAGAAGCAGCGTGGCGGCTACGGTGAATGCCAGAATGGAGATTCCGGGTAAGGTATCGTAGGTGATCGAAAGCCCCATTGGTTCAAAGGAAGATGTGGGCCAAGGCTCCGCATCCACACGACAAGAAGAGAAAGAAGGAGGATCACGCAGTCCGTGTGATTGGATCTGTGTCTCATAGAGGTCTGGTCAGGAGCCAGATGCGTCAAAGTAGAGACGAATGGCAACAGCCATTGCTACACAGGGTCGAGTAGACTACCGCGGAGGCCGAGGGTCAAGCCGGAAGGAACCATTCCCGCCGGCAGCCGCCGGTGACGAGCCCGGGCTCAGCTGATCAGTCGCCGCCGCATGAGGCGGATCGAGAGCACGAAGAGAGCGGAGCCCACGACCGCCATCCACGCCGTGCTCGCGAGCGCCGCCGACGCGCCCTCGCCGAGCATCAGGTAGCGGCAGAGCCGGACCGCGTGGTAGAGCGGCGTGAAGAGTGCCGCCGTGCGGAGCACCGCCGGCATGCGCTCGAGCGGGAAGAAGATCTCCGAGAACAGGAAGAGCGGCGTGATGAAGAGGGTGAAGTAGTAGCTGTAGAGCTCGATGTTCTTGTTGACGGCGGTGAACGAGAAGCCGATCCCGGCGAAGAGGAAGCCGATCAGGAGCGAGGCCGGGATCGCGAGCAGGGCGAGCGGCGAGTGCACGAGCCCGAAGAGCGCCATCACGACGAGGAACGCCGTCCCGTAGAGCCCCGACCGCGTGACCGCCCACGCGATCTCGCCCACCGTGATGTCCTCGACCGAGAGCGGGGTCGAGAGCATGGCGTCGTAGGTGCGGTCATAGGTCGCCTTCACGAACACATTGTACGTGACCTCGAAGGTGGCGCCGTTCATGGCGCTCGCCGCCAGGAGGCCGGGGGCGACCCAGGCCAGGTAGCTGTCGGCGACCCCCGCCACGTAAGCCCCGAGCCCGATTCCCATCGACAGGAGATAGAACACCGGCTCGAAGAAGTTGGGCAGGATGTTGAACTTGAAGGTGCGGCGATAGACGGTGGCGTTGCGCGACCAGACACGGGCGGCGCCATCCAGCGTGAAGCCGAGCCCGAGGACGCCCCGGTTCATGGGTTCAGCTCCCGCCCCGTCAGGCGCAGGAACACGTCCTCGAGCGTGGTGCGGCGCGCGACCTCGGAGAGGATCGAATATCCGCCCTCATGCAGGGCCAGCAGCACGCGGTCGCCGTCGGTCGTGTAGTAGACGAGGCGGTCCGAGTACTGCTCGGGGGTCCCGAAGTCGGGCGCCAGCTCGCGAGCGATGCGCGCGCGCTCGGCGGCGGTGGCGCGTACCTCGACGGCGGCCGGCGGCACGGTCGCCTGGATCAGCTCGGCGGGGCTCCCGGTGGCGGCGATCCTGCCCTCGTTCATGATGACCAGCCGGTCGCAGAGGCGCTCCGCCTCCTCCATGTAGTGCGTGGTGAGAAGGAGCGTGATGCCGCGGGCGCGGAGATCGAGGAGCCGCTGCCAGAGATCGTGGCGGAACTGCGGGTCGAGGCCGGTCGTCGGCTCGTCGAGGATCAGGACCTGCGGCTCGGCGAGCATGGCCCGGGCGATCGCCACCCGGCGCCGCATGCCGCCCGAGAGCTTGCGGATGTGATCGCGCCCGCGGTCCTCGAGCCCGAACAGCGCGAGCGCCTCCCGGGCCCGGGTGCGCGCCAGGCGGCGGTCGAGTCCGTGATAGACGCCGAAGAGGACGAGGTTGTGCTCGACGTCCAGCGCCTCGTCAAGGAGATCCTCTTGCAGAACGACGCCGAGCTCGCGCTTGATCTGGCGCGGCTCGAGATCGGGATCGCGGCCCAGCACCTGGAGCTCGCCTCCGGTCCGCGGCGAGGCACAGAAGATCATGCGCATGGTCGAGGTCTTCCCGGCGCCGTTCGGCCCGAGGAAGCCGAAGCACTCGCCGGGCTCGACGGCGAAGTCGACGGCATTGACGGCGGTGAAGGAGCCGAAGCGCTTCACGAGGCCTCGGGCCTGGATGATGGGGGGCATGGTGAGCGGGCTTACCGCCGGAAGCGGGACTTGATCTGGCCCCAGGTGGCGTCCTCGACCGCCTGCGCTCCGCAGGCCACCGGCCGCGCCCCGACCTGGCCACAGCCCCCGGAATTGCCCTCGGCGCACGGGGAGTCGGCCTGGAGCGTGAAGCAGGTGCCGTCGGTGCAGCAGAACTCGGGATCGAGCGCGAAGTCGGTGGTGTGGTCGCCGCAGGGGCCGTCGTAGCCGCTGACCGTGTTCTGCCACACGTCGTTGCAGGTGAAGGTGAGACCCGACTCGCAGGTGACGCCGATCTGGTTCATGCCGATGATGTTGCGCGCGATCGTGATCGCGGCGCCGGCGGTGGTGCGCACCCCGACATCCCCGTTGCCCCAGATGGTGTTGCCCTCGACGATGGCGGTCGAGGAGGTCAGCGTGAGAAAGACGCCGCTCTCCAGGTTGTCCATGATCAGATTCCCGCGGATATCAACCGAAACTCCCGTGCCGGAGAGGACGAGACCGAATCCACGGTTAGCCCGGATGGTGTTGTCCTCGGCTACCATCTCTCCAGCCATCGACACCCAGGTTATGGCGTCGCCAGCGGAGCCGCTGATCATGTTGTTGCTGAGGGTGAGTCCCGATTCCTGGGCGAAGACGGCATCCCCGGCTGCCGCGCCGATCTCGTTCCCGCTGATGAGCGCGCTCGGGCAGTTGCGGATCCGGATGCCGGCTCCGCACACCGAGTTGAGGACCGTGAGCTGGCTCGTGTCGGCGTCGATCGAGCGGCTGGGCCCCGGGGGCAGTTCGAATCCATCGACGGTGACCGCGCCATCGCCGGCGGTGGCGATGGCCACCCGCTCCTCACCGGCGGCGGGCGGCCCGACGTCGATGACCGGCCGGGCCAGGTTGCCGGGATGCGAGAGCAGGTAGACGCCGGGATAGAGCACGGCGCCGGCCATCGTGTTGCCGCCGGGGAGATCCGAGAGCACGACCTCGGTGTAGGTGCCCGAGCGGACGAGGACGGTGTCCACGCCGGACTGGGCGCCGGCGGCGAGCGCGGCGGCCGGGCTCGGATGGTCGTCAGGGACGACGAGGCTGGAACCGGCGGCGGGAGTGGCCATGGCGCCCATGGCGAGAACGAGGACGGCGGCGCGAAGAGCGATCGGAGGATGGTTCATGGCGCGGGGATTATCCCACTTCCGATCGGGATGCAAAAGTCGGGAGTGGCCCTTGACCGCGGCCGGCGGCCGGTTATACTTACCGATCGGTAAGTCCGTCCGCCGCCCACCCCATCCGCGGCGCGATCCCCCGAGTGAGGTGCATCGCGCATGGTCACGCTACGCGCTGCCGCCATGAGGCAGACCGCGGTGAAGGGGCCGCCTCCCGGGCGGCCCGGCATCCGCTCTGTCGCCGCCGGCTCAGGCTCCACGACACGAGAGCGCGTTCTGCGCGCCGCGGTCCAGCTCTTCACCGAGCGCGGCTACGCCGCGGCCTCGATGCGCGAGATCGCCGATCGAGCTCGGGTGACGAAGCCGGTCATCTACTACTACTTCAAGAGCAAGCAGGAGCTCTACGCCTCGCTCCTGCGCCATGTGCTCGAGGAGACCGACCAGCTCTTCGCGACCGAGGTCGCCCGCCGCGGCAGAGCGAAGAGCCGGTTGCGGGCCCTGATCGCGACCCATGTCCGCATCTGCCGCGAGGAGCCCGATCTCGCTCGCTTCGTCTACGAGGTGTTCTCCTATCCCGGGTCGCTGCCGCTCGGGTTCGACTACCAGGCGCTCGGACACCGCATTCTCGGCCGGGTCGAGGATCTGATCCGCGAAGGACAGCGCTCGGGCGAGTTCCGGCGTGTGGATCCGACCTGCGCCGTCCTGATGCTGCATGGAGCGGTCCACTTCTATGTGGCTGCCCATCTGAGCGGGGTGCCGCCGGAGCTGAACGAGCGCACGGCGTCGTGCCTGTCCTCGATCCTCTTGCGGGGTGTGGTGGCGGAGGGGTGCCGATGAAGCCCCTGACAGTCACCGTGTGCGCCATCGCGATCGTCGTGGGCTTGGCTGCGGACTCCACAGCAGAAGCGCCCCGCTCCACTACCGATCCGGCCGTTGTCACCTTCGGCCATTCTCCGCTGCCCGTGATCGATGCCGCCGACACGCTCCGGCTCGGACTGGGTGGCGCCATCACGATGGTGCTCAACGTCAGCGAGGAGGTCCGGATCGCCGAGTCCGATCTCGCCCGGGCGCGTTCGCTCGTGACCCAGAGCCGATCGCAGGTGTTGCCGCAGTTGAACGCCGGCCTGAGCTACGCGCGACAGTTCGCGAGCGTCTTCGAGGGCGAATCGGGCGCGGAGTTTCCGCCTTTCGAGCCCGACACTCTCGCCCCGCTCGAGGACCGCGTGCGTTATCTCGAGGAGAACACCCCCACGGCAGCCCTGTCGGGGCTCAGCGATCTCTTCGGGGACCTGCCCTTCGGGCGCGAGCACAGCTGGGTGGCCAGCCTCGGCCTGAGCCAGAAGGTCTACAAGGGGGGTGCCCTCCTCGGTGCCATCCGTGCCGCCGAGCATGTGCGCGCCGCCGCCGATGAAGCCCTCGCCAGCGCGAAGACCGATCTCGTGCAGGCGGTCATGGAATCCTATCTGGGGGCGCTCCTGGCCGATCGCCTGGTCTCGATCGCCGAGATCGGCCTCGGCCAGGCCACGCAGCAGTATGAACTCGTGAGCCTGCACCACCAGGTGGGACGGGCGTCCGACTTCGACCTCCTGCAGGCCGAGGTCCAGCGCGACAACCAGAGACCACTCCTGGTCGAAGCCGAGAACGCGCGTTCCCTCGCCTACCTGAGCTTGCGCCGGCTCATCAACCTGTCGCCGAACAAGCCGCTGGTGCTCACGGACACCCTTCTTGCCGATAGCACTCCCATCCCCGACATCGCGAGCCTCGATCGGGAACAGCTCGCCCTCGAGGCCGAGAGCCGCCCGGCCATCCGCACGGTGGAAGAGGCCGTGGCCGCTCGCGAGCAAGGCGTGAACGTGGCTCGCAGCGGCTGGTTGCCGGAGGTCTCCCTGTTCGCGAACTACAGTCAGCAAGCCTATCCGGGCGATGTCGTCCCCGGCGGGGGGGACTGGGTGGACGACTTCGCGGTCGGCCTCCGGCTCGATCTGGCGCTCTTCGACGGGTTCCTGACCAGCGGTCGGGTGAGCGAGGCCAAGGCCCAGCTCCAGTCCGAGGCGCAGCGGCTGGCCATCCTCCGCGAGGAGCGGCGGCTGGCCGTCGAACAGCGGAGCGGCGAGCTCGAGCGAGCCCGTGCCGACCTCATGAGCAGGCAGCAGACCGTGCGCTTCGCCGCCAGGGCGCATGATCTGGCACGGCTTCGCTACGATGAGGGGGCGGCGAACCTGTTCGACGTCGCGGACGTGCGCGTCACCGAGCTGCTGGCACGCATCAACGAGGCGCGAGCCCGGTACGACATGATGGTGGCGCTCGCGCGCCTCGAGAAGCTGACCGGCCGCCCGTTCCTGACCTCGCAGATCGTGCCGGGAGGAGTGGTCGACGTGCCCGTGGAGCCGGGGGAGGAGAAGTGATGGAGAGGTGTAGCGTGATGACCCATCGGCCCGGGGTGCAGGGTGGATACGCCGGCATGTGGATCGCCGCCGGCTTGCTTCTGGCCGCGATCGGATGCGGTGGATCCCCGGAGGCCAACCGCGACGCGGATGAGGCCACGCTCATCGTCGCTCCGGATCGCGTGGTCGAGGCCGAGATCAGGCGACTCGAGGCCGGCGTGCCCTTCACCGGTGAGCTGCGCCCGATCCTGGCGGTCACGATCAAGGCGCAGATCGACGGCGATCTCGATGCGGTGCTGGTGCGCGAGGGGACACGGGTACGCGTTGGACAGCCGCTCGCGCGCTTCGATCCCGGCGACACGCGTGATCGCCACGCCGCCGCCGAAGCGGACTTCCTGGCGGCGAAGGCCGGGGCCATCGCCGCCACCAGTGATCTCAAGCGCGTCGAGCGCCTGCTGGAAGCCGGCGCCGCTTCGCCGGCCGAGCTCGAGCTGGCCCGGGCCAGCGCCGACGCGGCAGAGGCCAGACTGCGGCTCGCCGAGGCGACCCGGAATCGCGCCACCGATGACCTGGCGCGGCTCGATGTGCCGAGCCCGATCGCGGGAGAGGTGAGCCAGCGTTTCGTCGGTCAGGGAGACCACGTCGCCATCGGCGATCCGTTGATGACCGTGGTCGACACCGAGACCCTCGAGCTCGCGGCGACCATTCCCGCCGATGCTCTCTCCCGGGTGCGCGTCGGCACTCCAGTGCGGTTTCAGGTCGATGCGTTCCCGGATCGGGTGTTCTCGGGGGAGGTGGCTCGTGTCAACCCGGTCACCGAACCGGGCACGCGCCAGGTGCAGATCTATGCCCGTTTGCCGAATCCGGAACGCCTGCTCGTGGGCGGTCTGTTCGCCTCGGGACGGGTCGTCGATGCGGTCGCCGAGAGTGCCCTGGCGGTGCCCGTCGCCACGCTCCGCCAGGAGGCGGATACGCGTGTGGTGTATGTCGTTCGCGATGGCAGGACGGTGCGCGTGCCGGTGACCACCGGTTTCACCGATGAGGGCCTGGACCTGGTGGCCGTGAACGGGGATCTGGCTCCCGGGGACTCGCTCCTCATGGGCACGATTCCCGGGCTCCGGTCCGGGATCCCGATCCGTCTCAGCGGCAACAACGGCAAGAACCAGGACGGCGGCACCGCGCCCGGGCACGCGGCAGGACAGTAGGACATGTTTCTCTCCGAACTCTCGATCAAACGCCCTGTCTTCGCCACGATGATGATGGTGGCGCTGGCCACGCTCGGCATCTTCTCCTACCGGCGCCTCAACATCGATCAATGGCCGGATATCGACTTCCCGGTGATCGTCGTGCAGACCATCTACCCCGGCGCCTCGCCGGAGGCGGTCGAGCGCGAGGTCACCCGCCGGGTCGAGGAGGTCGTGAACCCGATCGAGGGCGTGCGCGAGCTCACCTCGACGTCCCTCGAGGGGCTGTCGAGCGTGGTCGCCATGTTCGAACTGGATGTGAACAGCCTCGACGCCCAGCAGGACGTCCGGACCAAGATCGAGTCGATCCGCGCCGAGTTGCCGGCCGACATCGAGGAGCCGCTCGTCCTGCGCTTCGATCCCGACGAGATCCCGATCATGTCGCTCGCCCTGCGCTCGGAACGGCAGAGCCGGCGCGAGCTGACGACCCTCGCCGAGGAGACGCTCAAGAAGCGGCTCGAGGCGGTGACCGGCGTCGGTCAGGTCTCGATCGTCGGCGGCGAGAAGCGCGCGGTCGTGATCGAGCTCGATCCCGACCGCATGGCCGCGAGCCAGGTCAGCGTGGGCGAGGTGATGGCGGCGGTCGCGGGGGAGAACCGCGAGATCCCGGCCGGGCGCCTGGAGTGGGGACCGGGGGAGCGCCTCGTCCGGCTCGAGGGGCGGATGCGGACGCCCGAGGAGTTCGCGACCATCGCCGTCGCCCAGCGCGGCGGGCGAGTGGTTCGTCTGGGCGAGGTGGCGACCCCGCGTGACGACGCCGAGGAGCGGCGCTCGGCGGCCTTCGTCGGCGCCGAGCCCGCGGTGGCGATCGATATCCGGAAGGTGTCGGGGGCCAACACCGTGGAGGTCGCCGATCGGCTCAAGGAGGAGATGGACGGGCTCCGTGCCGTCGTGCCGGAGGGCACCGAGCTCGGCATCGTGCGCGACAATTCGATCTGGATCCGCGAGTCGGTGGAGGACGTGCAGACCACGATCATCATCGGCGCGATTCTGACCGTGCTCGTCGTCTTCCTGTTTCTGAACTCATGGCGTTCGACGGTGATCACCGGACTCACCCTGCCGGTGTCCTTGATCAGCGCCTTTCTCGCCGTGTATGCCTTCGGCTTCACGCTCAATGTGATGACCCTGATGGGCCTCTCGCTCGCCACCGGGATCCTGATCGACGATGCCATCGTGGTTCGGGAGAACATCGTGCGCCACGTGCAGCGCGGAGAGGACCATCACACCGCGGCGCGAAAGGGCACGAGCGAGATCGGTCTCGCGGTGATGGCGACGACCTTCACGATCGTCGCCGTGTTCGTGCCGGTGGCCTTCATGGGCGGCATCGTCGGCAAGTTCTTCTACGAGTTCGGGATCACCGTCACCTTCGCCGTGCTCGTGAGTCTCTTCGTCTCCTTCACGCTCGACCCCATGCTGTCCTCGGTGTGGTACGACCCGGTGGCCGCCGGGACCGCCGAGCACGGGCGATTCGGGCGGGCCATCGAGCGCTTCAATGACAGTTTCGTCGGGATCGGGAAGCGCTACCGCCGGATCATCGGCTGGGCGCTCTCGCATCGAATCGCCACCCTCGGCATCGCCATCGCTTCCCTCATCGGGGCGATGGCGCTCTTCCCGCTCATCGGGGGCGATTTCATGCCCAAGTCGGACGAGGGCGAGCTCGCGGTCGTGGTCAAGACCCCGGTCGGCTCGAGCCTCGAGTACACGCAGGAGCGCGTGCGCGAGGTGGCGACCCTCATCGAGCGGCATCCGGAGGTCGCCTACACCTACTCGACCGTGGGGGGTGGCTGGGAGGGGCAGGTCAACGAGACCGAGATGTACGTGAAGCTGGTGCCCAAACGGAAGCGCGAGCTGAATCAGTTCCAGTTCGAGGAGCGATTGCGCGAGGAGCTCGGCGCGCTCCCCGGCCTTCGGGTCTCGGTGCTCCAGTCCGGCGGGCTGGGCGGTCCCGAGAAGCCGGTTCAGGTCTACGTGAGCGGACCACAGCTCGACGAGCTCCGCCGGATCTCGGATGACTTCCTGGCTCTCATGCGCCGCACGCCCGGGTTGATCGAGGTCGAGTCGGGGCTCGAGGCCGATCGACCGGAACTGCGGGTCGAGCTGCGCCGGGATCTCGCCAGCGATCTGGGGCTCGGCGTGGCGGCGGTGGCGCAGACCCTGCGCCCAGCGCTCGCCGGGGACGAGATCAGCTCCTGGGAGGACCCGGACGGCGAGGAGCATCCGGTGATCGTACGGTTGCCCCAGTCGGCCCGCACATCCGCCGACGAGCTGGCGCGGCTCCCGCTCCTGACCGGGACCGTCGATCCCCTGACGGGGGCGCCGCGCACCGTGACGCTCGGCCACATCGCGCGCCTCGAGGAATCGGCGGGTCCGCAGAAGATCGAGCGGCGGAACCTCGAGCGGCTGGTCGCGCTCGAGGCCAACTACGACCAGCGCACGCTCACCGAGGTGAGCCGCGACATCGAGCGCGGGGCGAAGGCGATCGACATGCCGCCCGGGTACCGCATGGTGCTCGGCGGCGAGACCGAGCACTTCCGGGAGACCGTGGGCTTCATCCTCGAGAGCCTGGTCCTTGCCGTGGTCTTCATCTATCTCATCCTGGCGAGCCAGTTCGGCGCCTTCCTGCAGCCGCTCGCCATCATGCTGTCCTTGCCGCTGTCGCTGGTCGGTGTGTTCCTCGGGCTCCTCGCCACCGGCTCGACGTTCAACCTGATGAGCATGATCGGGCTCATCCTGTTGATGGGGCTCGTGACCAAGAACGCGATCCTGCTCGTCGACTTCGCCAACCAGGCGCGGGCGCGCGGCTCGGATCGGCGGCGCGCGCTGATCGATGCCGGAGAGACGCGGCTCCGGCCGATCGTGATGACCACGCTCGCGATGATCTTCGGCATGCTGCCGATCGCGCTCGCGATCGGCGCCGGGGCCGAGTTCCGGGCGCCGATGGCGCGCGCGGTGATCGGCGGGCTCATCGCCTCGACGCTGCTCACGCTCGTCGTGGTGCCGGTGGTCTATACCTTCCTCGATGATGCGGGGGGGTGGGTGAAGCGGCGGCTGACTCGGGAGCGGCGCAGTCACGCCACCGATCTTCCTCCCTCGCTTCCGTTGCGGTAGCGCCAGGAAGCACGCCATTGGGCGAGGTGGGCCTCGGCCTGCTGGGCGGAGATGCGGCGTTCGTTGAAGAAGCAGGCCAGGGCACGCCCGGTCCTGGGATGGATGCCGAGCTTGGTGGTGAGCTGGTGGGGCGCCAGGCCGCCGATGTCGATGCGGCCTTCATGCTGTCCGGCGATGTGGTGTCCGGCGCACAGGGTGGTCTTGTTGCTGGGGTCATTGGAGCCGCCCATGGGCGCGGGCACGCATGTGATGGGCGTGAAGATTGGCGCGGGACGTACACCCGGGGCAGGAGCAGAGGTAGCGATCGCGGGCGATGATGCGATGCCGGCGGGCGAGAGCGCGGGCAAGTGGCGTGTCGTGAGTGTGGAAGAAGTGGAGGAGGATGAGCTCGAATGAAGTCCACATGGGACTGAGTGGTTGGCGCAGGAAGTGGCGAGCGGCGTCGAGTGCCTGGTGAGCCAGAGGCCGGACGTCGGCGGGAAGCCAGAAGCGGATGCGGGCGATGCAGAGCTCGGGCGGGGCGAGGGCGATGTCGTCGGGGATGCCCGTGATCCTGGGGAGAGCGCCGGGAGCGGTGGGTGGAAGAGCAACGCCGAGGGGCAGGGGCGGGTCGGTGGCTGAACCGAGGCTGGCGATGCCGAGGGTGGCTGCAAACGCGGTCGCTTCGGCTCCAGCCATGGATTCAACCTGCCCTTCGACCTGCCGGGCGAGGCCCTGAGACCTGAGTCCGCGGATCCAGGACGCAAGGACGGTGGGATGGGCCTCGGGGAGGGTGTAGGTGCGAGCGAACTCGACCACGCGCTCGAGCTCGCGATAGGTGATGCCGTCGGCCCAGCGCACCCAGATCGGCTCGGTGGCCGGATGGAGGATGGGCAGGAGGAGGAGGGCCGCGGTGTAGGAGAGGGCGCCCTCGAGATAGGCCTGCTCGAGGCGGGGGAAGCGGTGGAGGCCCCTCTGGAAACGGAGCAGGCGTTCGGCGCGGCGCACGCCGAAGCCGAGGCGGCGTTCGCAGTAGTCGGCGAACGAGGAGAAGCCGAGGAGGCGCCATGATCCGTCCGCGGTGAGGCGCTCGAGGTGGACCGCGATCGAAAGGCGGAGCTTCTTCTTCAAGTGCGCGAGGCGGGCGAGGGTGGCGGCGATCTGCCAGGGATCGGCCTCCTCATCGCATACGCAATCGGCGGGGAGCTGGTGCTCGGGGTGGCGCCAGTCGAGAACCGGTGACCTCGCCGTGGCCGATGCCGGGCCGTCATCGCTGGGCGCCAGGGGTCGGCTTTCTCCCGGCGTCGCGCTCACCGGCGCCGACTCCGCACCCGCGGCGTGCGGCTCCCGATTCATTGCAGCGATCACGGCATCCAGAAAGCGCTCGCGCTGGGATCCCACCGCATCACCCTTGCTTTCCTTCGGGGACTCGGCCGTGGCGCCCTGCGCCGACAGGTACTCGGCGAAGATCAGCTCCGCACATTGGCCGTGGTGGAGATGGCGGCCGGCGGCGGCGCGGGCCAGCTCGACGGCGGCATGCCACAGGACGGCGACGCGGGCTGGAGCGGCGATCGACATCCAGCCCCCGGCCGGGGGCCCAGCGAAATCGCCTCCTGCAGCGAACGCCCCGAGGTCGGCCCCCGCACTGAGATCGAGAACGGTGACCGCCGCGGCTTCCTCGGCATCTGCGGTCGCCGCCTTGGCCACCACCCCAGCCACCGCTTGCTTCCTCTCGGCGCGCGTCCGGCGTACCAGCCGATGCAGCGTGCGGATCGACATCCCTTGCGCGCGCTCGATCCACGCCTGGCGCTCGGCGGCCGGGGTGGTTGCATCCACCACCGTGCCGAGCTCGATGGCGTGGGAGGCGGAGATGTGCCCGGCGACGAGCGCCTGGTCGATGTCGGGAGCCGTGCGGAGGACGCGGCCGAGTCGCGCCAGCCAGCGGGCGCGGCCTTCCTTGATGCCGAGCTCCTCGCGCACGAAGTCGGTGGCGCGCACGAAGCCGAGGGGGCGATAGAGCTCGCGGTCCCAGAGCAAGGCGAGACCACGCGCGAGCTCGCGATCCGCTTCACTCTCGGCGCGCGCAAGGCGCCACAGCGCGGCGTCGCGGGCCAGGGCCGCGGGCTGGGCACCGAGGCTGGCCACCCGCGGATCAGGCACCGCCGCTGGATTCGTGCCCGCTACGGAAGACGGCCTCGCCGTCGCAATGGCAACCGACACCGATCGACTCCCCATCGTGAGCGCGCCGGGCGCACGCCTTCTGTTGCCAGCCGGAAGCGCGCGCCGCATGGGAGCAAACCGCGCCTCGGCCCATCATGGTTCGGGGTCTGTCGGGGTCCTTGGGGCTCGTCGCCGCCGCAGGGTGGGAGGGGAGGGCGGACGATGCGAGCCGACTCCCTGGAGTCTAGAAGGCCAGTTCGGGGCCCGTCAACACAAAAGTATAGTCCCGTCGAAAATGCCCACAGATACCACATAAGTCTTTATCATATATGCATATATGTGGCTGTTGCGGGTTCCGCTCACCCGGGGGCGGCATCCCGCCTGCCTCCTCCGACCTCCCGGGGAGCCCCCGTTCTCCCACCTCGCGACCAGGCGCGAGCGGCCACCGGGATCCCGCCCCGGATCCCTCAGGTACACTGCCGCGGCGATTTGCTAGCATCATATGTCCGTTTCGCTCGGCCCCCCACCCATCAACACAGGACCCGGAAGGACCATGAACACTCGCCATTGCTCTGTCTTGCTCATCCTGTTCGCCGTCACCACCCTCGGCATCGCCCCGGCCCAGGCGGATCCGATTCCCTACCCCGATGAGTGGATCGGCGTCTGGGAGATCACGTCCATTGCTCGAGACTGCGACACGCAGGCTATCCTCTTTCAGAACACGGTTCTGGACACGATCTGTGCCGGGGAAATCTACGAGCCGGACCCGGAGGATCCGCTGACCTGCTCGGGGACGATCACCCAGAACACGGTCAGCATCCAGTGCGAGGGTTCCTACGAGGAGGAGCCGGGGTGCACGGCCAATGTGCAGCTCACGATCGATGGCACCCGCAACGGCAATGCATGGAGCTCGACGACTCGAATCGAGACCACTTTCGTCGGCTCGACGTGTCCCATCTCCGAGTTCTGCATCGTGACAACTCAGAACGCGGCCCGGATCGATCTCGATCCTGATTGCCCGGCGGCGCCCGTCGAGCCCATCACCTGGGGATCGCTCAAGCACATGTATGACTGAGACGCCGGCTCCCTCGTGAGGAAGGAGCGGTCGCACCTATTGCGATTCTCGAGCTGGGCGGCCTCCCGGGCCGCCCAGTTTCATCCTGGCCCGCTACTGCAAGAGCGACAGGAACACCCCCGCCACGACCGCGGATCCGACCACTCCGGCGACATTGGGTCCCATCGCCGGCATGAGAACATTGACCTCGCCATCGGTGCTGTCGGAGACGAACTTCTGGACCACCCGCGCGGCCATCGGCACGGCGGATACGCCGGCGGCGCCGATGCACGGGTTGATCTTCCTCGACGCCGGCAGCGCCAGGTTGAGGAGCTTCGCGAAGAGGACGCCGCCCGCCGTGCTGAAGGAGAACGCCACCGCTCCGAGCGCGAGGATCATGAGCGTCTGGGTCGTGAGAAATCTCGTGCTCTCCATCGTGGCGCCGACGGTGATGGCCAGGAAGATGGTGACGATGTCGATGAGCGGACCGCTGGCGGTCTTGCGCAGGCGCTCGGTGACCCCGCTCTCCCGGAGGAGGTTCCCGAACATGAGCATGCCGACCAGCGGTGCGCTCGAGGGCACGGCGAGAGAGGCCACGGCTCCCGTGACCAGCGGGAACAGGACGACCGCCGTCTTCGACACTCGCATCGCCTGCGGCATCGGGATCGACCGCTCGTGCTTCGTGGTCAGGAGACGCATGATCGGCGGCTGGATGATGGGGACGAGCGACATGTAGCTGTAGGCCGCCAGTGCCACCGGGCCCAGGATGTGCGGGGCCAGCTGGGACGAGAGGAAGATCGTGGTCGGCCCGTCGGCGCCGCCGATGATCCCGATGGCAGCCGCCTCTTGCGGCGTGAACCCGAAGAGGTAGGCCGCACCGAGAGCAGCGGCGAAGATTCCAAGCTGCGCGGCCGCACCGAGGAGGAAGGTGAGCGGGCGGGCCAGGAGCGGTCGGAAGTCCGTGAGCGCGCCGACCCCGAGGAAGATGATCGGCGGCAAGAGCTCGGTCTTGACGCCGGCCTGGTAGATCAACGAGATGATCCCGTGACCGTACGATCCGAGCTCGGCGAGAGGGAAATTGGCGAGCACGATGCCGAACCCGATCGGGATCAGGAGGAGCGGTTCGTAACCTCTCGTGATCGCCAGGTAGACCAGGGTTCCCGATATCGCGTACATGACCCAGTTGCCCCAGGTCATGTGCGCGAATCCGGATTGGCTCAGGAGTCGGATGATCTCGTCCATGTGCTTGCCCCGTCATCCAATCGTGATGAGAGGCCGCGATGAATCGGGTTCATCGCCCACCCGGACATGGACGGCGATCACGGAGCCGTCGCGCGGCGAACGGACCTCGTGCTTCGCCTTCATCGCCTCGACGGCGGCGAGCACCTGACCCTTCTTCACCGCATCGCCCACCTTCACCAGGATCTCGACCACCTCGACCGATCCGCCGAAGCCCGAGAAGACGGGCGTGCCCGTGGCGACCGCCGTGCCGGCCCCGGCGGCCGGAGCGGCCGCCGCGACGGCGGCGCCGCCGCCCCCCGCGGCGCCCATGGGCTCGACCGTGACGAGGAAGGTCCGGAGGCGCCCGTTCTCATCCACCGTGCAGCGCGAGGTGACCGGTCCCGTCGCGGCGATCGGGGCTGGCGCGACCGCCACCGGTGCCGCGGCTGGAGCCGGCGCGCCGGCTCCCTTGTCGCCGTTTCGCTTGATGAGCGGAATGTCGATCTTGGCGTTGCCGGTGAGGAAGCGGATCCCTTCGTTGGCCTCCATGTTCTTTCCCGGCACGATGGCGGAGAGGACGAGGAAGATGTTGCGCTCCGTCACCGGGAGCTTCCGCTCTTCCAGCTCCTTCCTTGCGATCTCGATGTTCTTCGGGGCCGCCTCGAGCGGATCGCCCTCGAAGGGCGCGAGCTTGAGTTGCTCGGAAGCCTTGGCCACGACGGCTGGATCGGGCGACAGCGGCGTCTTTCCGAAGTAGCCGAGCACGGCCCGGCCGTAACCCGAATCGATCTTCTCCCAGCGACCGTACATGACGTTGTTGAAGGCCTGGAGCCAGTACTGCTGGCTACCGGGCGTGACGCTGGTCCAGGCTCCACCGGCCTCGACCACGACCGGGAACTCGGCCAGCACGTCACCGTACTTGTTGAGGATGCCGGCCTTCGCCATCATGTGGACGTTGGGTCCGATCGCGCCGCCCGGCATCGGGAACCCGACCACACGGGCATCCGCCGTGGTCGTGGTCGGGTTGAAGTCGTATTCCTTGAGCCCCTCGTTCAGCAGATCCTCGATCTCCGGGATCTTGCTCACGTCCAGATCGAGCGAGTAACCCGTCCCCTTCAGGGCGTGCGCCACCGAGCGGACATCGGGTTGGACGGTCCCGCTGGCCATCGGGCGAACCGACAGATCGATGCCGTCCACCCCACCCTGGATGCCCGCCATGTAGCAGGCCACCGCCATGCTGGCGGTGTCGTGGGTGTGGAACCAGAGCGGCATCTCGGGCGGCATCAGCTTGCGGAGCCCGACGGCGGTGTCGTAGACGGTCTTGGGGTCGGTGGTCCCGCTGGCATCCTTGAGGCAGATGCTGTCCATATGGAGGCCGCTCTTCAGGAGCTGGGCGCCGATATCGATATAGAAGGCAGCCGTGTGCACCTTGTCGGACTTGAAGGGAAGCCCCATGAGGGCGATCGCCGCCTGGTGGTGCATGCCGGAGTCGACGATCGGCTGCCCGGTGTTGATGAGATTCCGGACATCGTTCATGTAGTCGAAATTCCGATCCCAGGTGGTCCCGGCCTCATGCATGAGCTTGGCCTGCAGGGTCAGCGCCTCGATCGACTGCGTCGTCAGCGTCACCCCGGACACCGAGCGCGTCAGGATCTGGAGATCGACTCCCGGGCCGACGGCGTCGCGGATCTTCTGCATGGTGGCGAAGGGATCCTCGCCCAGATAGAACAATGGAGCCTGGAACCGCGCTCCGCCTCCGAACTCGAAGTGACGGATGCCCGCTTCCACCGAGGCCTTCATGGCGGGAAGGAAATCAGCCAGACGAACCTTGCCGCCGAAGGAACTCTGGAGCCCGTCGCGGAACGGGGTGAACATGACGCGTATCTTCTTGGGCTTCGATGTGAAGATCACTTCACTTCCTCCACATGGGTGACTTTCGTCCCCGGATAGAGGCTTGAGTAGACGGAGGTCACGGCGGCCACGAGGGCGGCATCCCCCTCTCCTTCCACTGCCGGGAAGGCCATCGTGATCAAGCGGATGCTTCCGGCGAGAACCGCCAGCAAGACGAGAACGGAGCCGAAGGCAATGGTCGATATGCTGAAGAGATCCGGTGTGGGCATCATGGTCCTGGTCGTTAGTTGGGGAGCAGTTCCAGCCTCCCGGTGGGAATCGGGGATGGAGCTCCATCGAGAAAGAGCTGCAGATCGTCGCCGATCGACGATACGACGCCGTCCCTGAGCTCCTCGCCCATGGCGCCGCTCCGATCGCGGTGGACGCGCACGTGCCTTCCGAGCACGAGCGACCGTGAACGGTAGAGATCGAGGAATCGAGGAAGGCTGCCGGCCAGCAGCGACCGATAGTTGGTCCCGAGATGGGCGGCCAGGCTGTGGAACACGGCCGACAGGGAGCACTGCGATGGATCAAGAGAGAACTCCCGGACCGACCCGACTTGCGGCACGAAGGGAGTCGCGGGCACGACGGGAGTCACCTCGACATTGAGGCCGATGCCCAGCGTGGCGCTGATCACGGTGGCGTCCTGAATCTGGGCACTGGCCAGAACGCCCCCGACCTTGGCCGGGCCGATCATGACGTCATTGACCCACTTCACGGCTGGCGGCTGATGCAGATTCCCCACATCGTCGAGGGATTGCAGGACCGACACCGCGGCGAGAACGGTGAACGCCACACCGGCATGCTCGATCCTGGAACTGGGATGGACGAGAGCGCAGAGATGGAGATTGCCCGGGGCGGCGACCCAGGGCCGATCCTTGAAGCCATGGAAGCGTTCGCCGGTGCCGGCGATCGCGAGCAGGTCCGCGGCCGGGGAGGACGAACGGGCCAGCCGGTTGAGGACATCGAACTGCGAGTCGGATGCGCGGCCGACGGCAACGAGGTGCTCCCAGCCCGATGGCAACAGGACATCGGCGCGCTGAACGCGGTCGGCCTGCACCAGGGCTTCTACGATCGGTCGAATGGAAGGCTCGAGGGCCCTGGTCTTGATCGGTTCCCACCTCAGATCGTCCTGAATCAAGCGGTGGGCGAACCGGATGTCGTCGGTGTAGAGAACCACCCGTCGTCGTCCTTGGGGATCGCCAATCTGAGCCTACACCCGGGCGATAGTGTAGCACGGTCCAGGCGGTCGCGGTCCGCGAAGCCCCGCCCGGGCCGGTCGAGCGGGGCATACGGGGCCGGAGGGGGACCGCGGGCAAAGCAAAGCGGGCGGCCTCGCAGCCGCCCGCTTGAGAGGACCAGGTTTCGGCCCGGTCTACTTGTAGGTGCTCTTGATGGCGCCCCAGGTCGTGTTCTCGACAGGGACCGCGCCGCAGAGGTTCTGAGCGCAGGGCGAATCCCCATCGACGTTGTAGATGCCCTGCGGGTTCTGGAGGAAGCAACCGCCGGCACCCTCGGTGCCCGCGAGGCAGATCATCCCCCAGCCGCCGTCGCAGTCCACGCAGCGGGCCACACCGGCGGGATCGAAGTCGGCCGTGCCGTCGGGGCCGGTGTCGGGGCCGAGGCCCGGCACACCATAGTAGGTGAAGCAGTCGCCCTGGCTCGGCCGGCCCATGCCGACGCCGTCCACGATGGTGCCCGGGAAGGGTCCATCTTCCATGCAGTCATCGTTGGCATCGATGTCGTCCCCGACGTTGCCGGTGAAGTCGGCGACGAGCAGGATGGTGACACCACCGTTCTCGATGTTGAGCGTCTCCACCTGGTCGGCGCAAATGACCCGCGCCTGCCCGACCGTGTAGAAACCGCTGGCGCCCACCATGCCCGTGAGCTGGATCGCCTTGTCGATGGTGCCCGTGGCGCTGCCGAAGTCACCTTCGATCTCGATGATCCAGAAGCGGCTGAGGTCCGTGCCCGGATCGGCGCAGATCTCCACGAACTCGTAGTCGTCCGTGCTCGTGTCGTTGCGGGAAACTTCGTTCAAGTGAGGCGCGACCTGCGCCACTGCGAGCGAAGCAAGACCGAGCGAACAGATGGCAGCAAGGAGAAGCGTTATCGAGGTCTTCATGTGTTCTTAATCCTCCGGGAGTAGGGAGTGTCAAGCGTCGAGGAACGGCACGCCAACCCTGGCGGCCACTTGCCTCCCAGATGCACCCTCAAGACTATAGCAGAGAAGAGGGTGGATCTCAAGTGAGCCGACATCGGAGCGACCGCTCAGCGTGAGGCTCGAGCGGTCGCTCCGGCGTCCAAGCGGGTCCCTATCAGTGCAGGAGCAACATGGCTCTGCTGACATTCACATCATGGACCCGGACTCGGTAATAGTACACACCCGCTGCGGCACGCCGGCCATCTGCACTCCTTCCGTCCCAGGGCACGGCGTGTATTCCTGAGAGGTAGCGGGTGCCCTGGGCCAGCGATCGCACGTGGCGCCCGGTGACATCGAACAGATCGATGTCAACCTCCGTCGCGGCGGGCAACTCGAACCGGATGGAGGTCATCGTACTGAACGGATTGGGCGTGTTGTCCAGCACCCGGAAGCGGAGGGCGCTGGCCTGATCCGGGGCCGCGGTCGACGCACAGCCCTGGCCGTGGGCGCCGATGAGGACCCCGCAGGAGTTGTTCTGCGGGAGACACGGCGAGCCGGCGCGGAGCCCCATATCCCCGGTGTCATGACTACAGAGCAGCGGATCGAGCGCGAGATTCCCGTTGGCGCCGGCCTGTCCGGCAATGCAGCCGACCCAGTCGCCGCCGGCGTTGCCGTAGATGTCGCTGCAGCTCAGGGCCACGCTCCCGCTCGATGTGCAGTAGACGGCCTGGCCTTCGCTGCTGTGGGCGATGATCGTGTCCTCGACCAGCACATGCGCGCTGTTGCGCGTGTAGATGCCGGCACCCTGCGGGGCGGCGTTCCCGCAGAAGGTGGAGTCGTAGACCCAGGGAACGGACTCGACCCGGTCCGCGTGCAAGGCGCCGCCCCAGTGGTCGGAGCTGTTGCGCCAGAAGGTGCAGCGGCCGATGTCCGGGCTGCCGCCATAGAGATGGATGGCGCCCCCGCCCCACAGGGCCCAGTTGTCCTGGAAGACGCAGTCGAGGTACTCGCCACCGGCACCGGGCAGCCCGGTGATGATGGCGCCCCCGGCGTTGTCGGCCGTGTTCCCGATGAACCGGCAGCCGGCGATGAGCGGGAACGCATCGTTGCAGACGATGGCGCCGCCGCTGTCGGTGGCATGATTCTCCTCGAAGATGCAGTCGCGGATGGTGGGATCGGCACCGACCATCCGGATGGCTCCACCCGAGACCTGCCGCCCTCCCCGGAGCGTCACGCCTCGCAGCTCGGCATCGCGCGACTCGCCGTTGGCGAACACGAAGGCACGGTAGCTGGGGCCGGACAAGGCGCAGTCGATGATGCAGGTCGAGGGATCGCCGCTGATCGACTCGATGACCATGTTCTTGCCGCGATAGGAGATGTCATGGTTCCCGGGGCCGGAGAAGATGCCATCGCCGAGGCGGATGGTGTCGCCGTCGGCGGCGATGTTGGCGGCGTCATCGATGGTCGCGACATCGCCGCTGCCATCGGGATAGACATAGTAGACGTGGTTGCCGGGCCGGTCGAAGTACGTGGCCAGGGTCGGCGTGCGCGTGTCCGACCAGGCCACACCCGGCAGGATGCGCTGCCACTCGATCGCGACGGCCGCCGGCGCGTAGTCCGGGCTCGCCTCATGTGTATCGTTGACGACCTGGGTCCGAGGCCAGGAATGAACGCTCGTGACGGGAGTCCAGCGATACACGATGTCCTCGAGGCTGGAGAGATACGTCGCGTGGTAGCCGGTGTGGTCGGCGGCGATCGATGGAGCCTCCTCGTCGATCGCCGGCTGGCAGGAGAGGCAGAAGTCCGAGTTCCAGCTGGTGCCGCCGTTCTGCGTGTAGGCATACTTGACATCGTCGTGCTGCCCGCCGTTATCGACCTTGTACACGATCATGGCATCATCGCGTGTCTTGACGGCGGCGATCCGCGGCTCGTAACAGTCCTCACAGACGAACTGCAGCGGAGACCAGCTGAGGCCGTAGTCCGCGCTGGTGCGCACCGCAATGCCCCAGGGAACGAGGCCCGGATCGTCACCCGCGCCGGCCAGCACATAGAACCACGTTGCATAGAGAACGTCGTTGGCAAAGGCGATGTCGGGGGTGGCGATGGCCTGGGCCAGGGGATGCAGGTTGCCCGAGGTCGACCACGATTGCCCTCTATCCGTCGAGACATGGACCTCGTCATCGACGATCAGATAGACGTAGTATTCCGTGAACTCGAAATCATCCGTTGTGATGCGCGGTCCGTCCTCGTCGCGGGGGGCGACGGCAAAGGTCTCGAGCTGATTGGTGCTCAGGTTGATGCGGGTGATCTGAGCGTATCCGCCGTACTCATAGGCGATGAAGAGATAGTCCTGGGTGAACTCGGGGACCGTGATGTCCGGATGGGTGACGTCATTTCCCTCGACACCGCAGATCCAGCCGTAGTGGTTCCAGGTCGTGCCCCCGTCGTTGGAGCGGAAGAGGTTGATGCATGTGTTATCCATGCTCTCGACGATGGCAAAGAACCGACCGGCGGTGTCGCCGGCCATGTTCAGGTTGCCCTCGATATCCGTGACCTGATCGGCAACCAGGATGTCGCCGCCCCAGCGTTGATGCTCGCCGGTGGAACCGTCGATCACTCCGACCTCGGGGACGGGCACGTCAGCCGGCACGGCGGCGTTCCGGGCGGGCATCAGCGCCTCGAAGCGGGCCCTGGTTGCTTCGACATCGCGGGTCTGTCGACTTGGCTCGATCCCCATGAGCGGCGAAGAGTCGGGCAGGGCGGTCTGTGGAAGCTGGATGAGAAGAACGAAGAAAATGCCCGCGGCAAGCCGTGGCGATGGCATGAATGCACCTCCTGAATCAGCCATCCCCGATCTCGAGGACGGAGCCATTCACCTGCGATGCGGTGTGATCGCATGCGCCCATCGACTGGTCCGGAGCGCAGGTACCGGCGTTCGGCGCGGCGTGGTTCTCCGGTGGCGGTCGCGGCACAGGACAGGACGAGCGCCGTGAGCACCGGATGGATCGCTTTGCCCTCCGGTCGGCCGGAAACTCCGCGTCCCTGTAGGGTGAGTCGCTCCCCTGGCCCGAAAAGTCACAGTGAAATGATGATGAATCGGAGCTGTCCACGTGGATCAACCCTGCTTGGGACCTTGCCCGGCCGGCCCGCTGGGCCCACACTGACCCCATGTCCGAGCGTCGTGTCATCGTCATCGGGGGTGGGCCGGCCGGCCTGATGGCCGCCGGCGAGGCCGCCCGTGCCGGTGCCGCGGTCACGCTCTTCGAGAAGATGTCGCGTCCCGCGCGCAAGCTCGGCCTCACCGGCAAGGGCCGCTGCAACCTCACCCACATCGCGCCGATCCCGGAGTTCATCGACCATTTCGGGCCGAGCGGCGTCTTTCTCCGCCAGGCCTTTGCGCGCTTCTTTGCCGAGGATCTGATGGCCTTCTTCGAAGGGCAGGGTGTCCGGCTCGTGACCGAGCGCGGCCAGCGCGTCTTCCCGGCAAGCGGTCAGGCAAGAGATATCGTGAATGCGCTGCTGGGCTGGGTGCGCGCGAGCGGGGTGACGCTGCGTGCGCAGTGCCCGGTCGCGGCATTGGGCGTCGACGCCGGCCGCGTATGCGCCGTGCGGCTCGCCGGCGCCGACGAGGTTCCTGCCGACGCCGTCATCCTCGCGACCGGCGGCGCGTCCTACCCGGCTACCGGATCGACGGGCGACGGCTATCGCCTCGCCCGCGCAGCCGGCCACGAAATCGTTCGAGTCCGTCCCTCGCTCGTCCCGCTCGAGACCGCAGGCGATATCGCGCCGCGCCTCCAGGGTCTCGCTCTCCGCAACGTCACCGCACGTGTCGTGGTCGACGACCAGGTGAGCGCCGAGGCGTTCGGCGAGATGCTCTTCACGCATTTCGGCCTCTCGGGACCGATCATCCTCACGCTCAGCCGCACCGTGGTCGATGCGCTGGGTGGAAAGTCGCGCGTCGAGATCGTGATCGATCTCAAGCCCGCGCTCGACGAGGCGAAGCTCGACGAGCGGATCCGGCGCGACATTCGGGAGCATGGGCGGCGCCCCTACCGAACGCTCCTCAGGGAGATGCTCCCCCGCAAGCTCATACCGGTCTGCGTCGATGTCACCGGCATCGAGCCCGAGAAACCGAGCAATCAGCTCAACGCTGCCGAGCGCGCGCGGCTCCGCGCCTGGCTCAAAGCCTTCCGCTTCCAGGTGACCGGCCATCGGGCCTGGGCGGAAGCGATCATCACCGCCGGCGGCGTCGACACGCGCGAGGTCAATCCGCGCACGATGGAATCGCGGATCATCACCGGCCTCTATCTCGCCGGCGAGGTGCTCGATCTCGACGGCGATACCGGAGGCTACAACCTGCAAGCGGCTTTCTCGACCGGATGGGTCGCCGGCCGGGCGGCGGGCACGGATGCGGCGAGGGCGCCGGGCTGACGCTGGTCATCACGACCCGGCGGACTTCACTGGCGGAATTCCCTGGCCGGCATCCCGGGCAGCAAGAGGAACAGGTCCTGGTAGGAATCCCGGACCTGCTCGATCTTGTCGGGCGCTGTGCTCTCCTGGCGGATCGGGAGATGCATCAGGGCGATGTGGTCCGGCTGGATGATCTCCTGGAGGAAGCGCGCGCAATCGGGTTCGAGGGGAAACCAGAAATGGACCAGGGCCAGGTCGATCGGAGCGCCACCCAGCCCGAAAGCGCGGTATTCAGCGCAGTTCCCCGGCGAATCCCCCTCGTGGAAGACACGCCAGCCGTTGACCGCGAAGACATACATGATGTTCATGGGGGCTTCCCGGTTGCCGCTATGCAGGGTGCGGAGCGCCATGACCGGGATCTCATTCGGTTCCAGCGCCGCCTTCTCCCCGACCTTCATGTCGAGCGCCTTGACGCGGGGCTCGATCTTCGCCCAGTCCGCGGCCACATTCCGCATCTCCCTCACGGCATCGGTGGGGGCCACCAAGATCGGACCGGGAACCTCCGCCAGGTAGTGGGCGGCCAAGGCTGCGTCGAAATGATCGGGATGGTCATGAGTGACCAGGACGAGATCCACTCCGTCAAACGGAGCGATGCCCTTCATCATCTTGTCGAGGGTTTCCGCGGACGGGGCCCGGTACTCCGGATTGGGCCTGTCGAAGAGCGCGTCGACGAGGATCTTGGTTTCCCCGGAAGTGAGCAGAACGCCTTCGTTGGCGACATAGGTGAGAACGAGCGGCTCCGGCCGGATGATGGCGCCGGGGGAGCCGGGGTCCGTCGCCCGCGCCTCCTGTCCGAAGGCGCTGAGCGCCATCAGCGCGAGCGCCGCCAGGCTGCGGACAGCCCGGCTTGACCCAAGCCTGGGATTGGGCTCCACTTCGCGCGCCATGCATTGAGCTTACCACTGTTCGGGCGGGCGATGTCCACCACCGCGAGCGCCGCGCGTGGCTGCCGACCGATACGCCCCATGCAGCAGTCCGAAGGCGATTTCTCTGGCCATGGGTTCGCCGGATCGGCGAGAGTCTCGTCTTCGGAGAACGTCGAGATCGCCAGCTGGATGCGGAGAGCAGGCAAGCGCAATGAACCCACGCGACGTGGCTGTCGACAGCCGGCACACGAGCGGCATCGGTCGCCGCAACTCTCTGCTCGCCATCCTCGTCGTGGCGGCAGGCGCCGCGGTGCGCCTGCGCCTGTATCTCGCCGCATGGCCCTTCCGGTTCGACGAGCTCAGGGTCGCATACAACCTGATCGAGCGGTCCTTCCTCGGACTGGTGCGCCCTCTCGACCATGGCCAGAGCGCGCCGATCGGTTTCCTGTGGCTCGAGAAGCTCGCGCTCATTCTCTTCGGGACGAGCGAGCATGCGCTGCGCCTGGTGCCGCTGCTCGCCGGCGTGGCGTCTCTACCCCTGCTGCTGAGCACAGGTCGCCGCGCCGCGCTCGCCTCGGGGGCGCTCATCGCGGCGTTGCTGATGGCCTTGAGCCCGCCGCTCGTCCTCCGCGCCTGCGATCTCAAGCAGTACTCGACCGATGTCCTCGCCACCGTCCTCGTGTTGCTCGCCGCCCTGCCGCTCCTGCGTCCGGCGAGCCCAGCTGGAGAGCGCCGCCACCTCATCGCGCTCGCGGCGGCCGGGAGCGCGGCGTTGTTCTTCTCCCATCCCGCTCTCTTCGTCGTCGCCGCGGTCGGCCTGGCGCTCGCGGCCGACGCCGGGGCCAGGCGGCGATGGACCAGGATGGGCGCCCTGGCGGTCATCGGTGGCGTCTGGTTCCTGGTCCTCGCCATCCTCTACGTGGTCAACCTGCGCCATCTGCAGGGAAGAGACACCCTCGCCACATGGTTCGGGCCCGATTTCATGCCCTGGCCCCCGAGCGCGGGCGATCTTCACTGGTACGGCGCCGCCTTCGCGAGCCTCCTGGCATCGCTCGGGTTGACGCATCTCGTCCTCGGAGCTGTCATGCTGGCTCTCGGCGCCGTGCGGTTCCTGCGGCGCCAGTGGCCCGTCGCGGTCATGCTCGTCGTCCCCATCCTGCTCGCGGCCGTCGCCTCCGCCTTCCGCAGCTACCCGTTCCAGGGCCGGCTACTGACCTTCACGGCACCGCTCCTGTGTCTCCTGATCGGAGCCGGCTTCAGCGCCATCCTCGACATGACACCCCGCTATCGGATGCTCGTCGGAGCCATCGTGGTCGTTCCGCTGGCGGCGGGGATGATCGGTGATCTCTTTCGTCTGCCCCGCTGGGGCGGGGGGCGCTACGACATCGTCACGGTTCTCTGGGAGGTGACGCCGCTCGTCGAGGAGGATGACCTGATCCTGGTCTCGGGCGCCCTGCGTTATCCCTACGAATACTATGCGGCCCGCTCCGGGCTCCGTGTGGAGCCGATCATCGTCGAGCTGCCGCTTTCCCCCGGCGATCCGATCCGGAACCTCGAGCTCGCGTCGCTGCCCGGCCATCGCGCATGGCTGTTCACTCCCCACACGCAGTATGCCGGCCGGGACGAGAGCGGCGATCCGCGTCCGGCCACTCGGGCCATCCTCGACCGGGTGGGCACCCGCCGGGCCGCCTACGCCGGCGCCAACATGAGCGCCATGCTCTACGAGTTCGCCCCGTGAGGGCGCCGGCGGTAGACGCCACGTAGCCGGCGACCCAGCATCAGCCACAGCATCCCCCAGAACGTGTGGAAGTTCTGGTACTTCCGGTACATCGAGTAGCTGCGCGGCATGTAGTGCACCGGGACCTCGATGATCCGTTCGCGTGCCTCCAGGAGCTCGATCATCATCTCGGCTGAGAACTCGGGGCCCGTGGCCACGAGGTTGGACTGGATCATGTCCAGGGAGCTCCGCCACACCGCCCGCAGGGTGCAGCCCACATCGGTGAAGCGGCAATCGAACCGCCACCACAGGAGCTCCATGAGCTTCGCCAGGATGATGTTGGCCAGGCGCACGATGCCGCGCATCTGGGAGCCCCGGCTGATCAGCTGCCGCGTCGTGCGCGTCCCGATCACCATGTCGGCGTCCGGCAAGTAGGCGAGCAGCTTGGCCACATCGCGAGCCGGATAGGAGTAGTTGGCGTCGGTGAGCATGATGACATCACCCGGAAGCTGGGCGAGGGCATACCGGAGCTTCTCGCCGTATCGAGTCAGCCGCGGCGGACAGCGGATCACACGGACACCGCTATCCGCGATCAGGGCTGTGACCGAGTTGTCGTGCGGGACCACGACAGCCAGGCGATGGATGCGTCCTTGCCGCCGGTACTGGGCGATGGTCAGGTTGATATCCGTTTCGTCGCCCTCGCTGTAGATGAGGAGGGAGACATCGACGGACTCGAGCAGCTTCTGCCGCGTATGGTACTTGGCGAGCTGGAGAGAATCGCGATCGTTGATGTTGACGTAGGTGCCCTCGATGCGGAAATGCCGGATGCGCTCTCCCTCCGCGCACAGCCGACCCAGTTCGCCGACCAGATCCACGCCGCCTTCGCCCACCTGGGCGAAGGCCTCTTCGAGGATGGTGAACAGGCGCGGATGGAACACGAAGGTGCCTGTTCCCAGCAGGCGGTTGGGGATTGCGGTGGGCTTCTCGATCAGGCGCGTGACGCGATCGCCCTCCAGCTCGACCGAGTAGTTGCGTCGGATCACATCGTCATCGTCCACCTCGAGCACGCCGCAGGTGGCCAGGGCATCACGGTAGGGGAAGGTCGCGAGGGCTCCGTGGTTGGTGTCGATGTAACACTCATCGGACAGCATCACGCAAAAGTAGTCGTCGACGTAGCGGCGGGCGAGCAGCACCGAGTAAGCGAGGCCGCGCTCGATGGCATCGTTGTGGACATAGCGGATACGCACGCCGAGCTGGCTGCCGTCCCCGAAGTGGCCCTGGATCTGGTCGCCGAAGGGGCCGATCACGATGCAGATGTCGCGTATGCCCAGGGCGTCTCGCATGATGGTCAGATTGCGCTCGATATTGGGCACGCCGTTGATGCGGAGCATGCCCTTGGGGGTGTTGTGCGTGTAAGGGTAGGCGCGGGTGCCGCGCCCTGCCGCCGGTATCACCCCCTGGAGCGTTGCCATGTCCAGCCTGTGCCCTCCGGTGAATCAGCCGAGCAAGCGATAGCGGACCAGGAGCCAGAAGAACTTCGTGGTCTCGGTCAGGTGGCGCATCTTCGAGGCGCCACCCTGGCGCGGTGCGTAGGCGATCGGGATCTCGGCGATGCGGATTCCCCGGCGCGAGAGCTTCACCCCGAGCTCCAGCACGTGCTCGAAGCCCTTGCGCTCGAGCACCATGCCATCGACCGCCGACCGGCGCAACGCCTTGCATCCGGTATAGAGGTCGGTGAGGCGCTGACCGAAGAGGATGTTGTAGAGCGTGGTGATCATGCGGTTGCCGATGCGACGGAGCCACGGCATCTGGAGCTCGCGCGGGTCGAGGAAGCGGCTCGTATACACGGCTTCATGGCGCTCCAGCTCGCGCACCAGCGCTGGAATCGCCTCCGGAGGGTATTCGCAGTCGGCGTCGATGATGATCAGGGCCTCCGCGGTCGAGCGGGCGATCCCATCGATGATCGAGCCGCCGTAGCCTTCGTTCCGCTCGTGCTCGATGACGGTCGCATCGGGGAGGGATCTGAGGATGGGGAGAGTACGATCCGTCGAGGCATTGTCCACGAACAGCAGGCGCAGCGGCAACGGCAGGCTTTGCACGCGGGCGAGGAACTGCGGTAGCAGTTGCTCCTCGTTGAGCACAGGCACGATGACATCCACCGCCGGGAACGAAACAGGCATCGAGCGCGCTCTCCTGGAAGTCTGGCGCCGGCTGAATGAATCGCGGGCGAGTGTAACCTCCCGCTGCCGCGATCTCAACAGGGCCAGGTGATGGACTCGCCGTCTCCGGAGCGAGCGCGGATCCCGCCGATCAGCTTCGCGGTTCGAGCGGAATCCCGTCCTCGAACGTGAACCCCCCGGTGAGAACCCGGGCGCCCTCGGGAGCCTCGTCCGCCGGCAGACGCTCGCTCTCGACGTACTTCGTGCCGTCGAAGGTGTGCCTGACGTAGGACGCCGGCGCGCCGCCGCCCGATTCGAGACGGATGAGATCATGCCAGCCCGCGGTCTTCCGGGGCGAGACGATCACGGGCTCGCGACTGATCGGAAAGTCGTTGACCAGGGTGTAGCCGTCGGCCGGATGGGTGAACACGAGGAGGTTGCAGCCGCCGGTTCCACAGAAGATCGAGCCCAGGAGATAGACGAGCACCTCGTCCTCACCGTCCTCGTTCAGATCGATCCGGCCATACACGTATCGCGCGCGACCGACACTCGATTCGATGTCGATGATCTCGTGCCGGTAATCAGGGAACTCACGCCGGATTGCTGTCTCGAGGGCGGCATCGGGCTCCGTGAGGAAATGGCCTTCATCCGGCTCCCACGCATAGATGCCGCCGTCGGCCATGAGGCTCAGGTAGAGACGGTCGCCTTCGAACCGGTAAGAACGGACGTAGGCGGCGTCCGCGCTCACGCGCTCGTCGAGGCTTCCCGGCGGGCAGATGGCCTGCGTGGTCGCCAGCGGGCCGAACTCGAAGCGACCGCCCGCGCCGTCGGCGCCGGCCTCGGCGGACCAGGTACCGTTGGCGCGATTGCAGTCGAGACGCAGGTTGACGGTGCCGTCGCGGTTCAGCCGCATCGTGTAGACAGACGGGTCGTCGGGGCGGACAGTGCCCACGGCATCGTCCATCGACTGGATCTCCACCAGCCGCCAGACCGTCCCCGCGAACTGGCTCGGCGTCGCTTGCGGGGCGTCGCCGCTTACCTCACGCTTGGGCGGCTCGGCTCCCCGTTCGGACTGCTGTGCACTACAGCTGGAGAGAGCGACGGTGGATAGCAGAATCACGGCAGCGGTCCAGCTGCGGAGGGCTCGATTCATCGGTTGCTCTCCCCTCAATGGCTTGCGGAGTATCTGGTGCACCCTGCAGGGACACCCCGAGCCCGGGGCGGCTCCACGGAGCTCGAGAACGGGGAATCGTAGCGCCCAGCGTGGCCGTAGTGCAATCCGGCTCGCGCTGCTCCGCCGGCGCGATGGGCTCTGTGGTGACCGCCCTTCCGCCTGGCGGGCGCTTACCCGCGGGCCGCTCTCCTCCGTGCCCGGCGCCGCGCCTGGTGGCGCCGCTCGGCGGCCCACTTCTGGCGGATGGCATCGCGCATCCAGGTCCACTGCATCCGCGCCCACTCGCCGCGGCCGAGCCGATCGGTCCCGCGCTCCTCACGCAGGTAGTCGAGCAGCTCGCTCAGGTTCGGGAACCATCCCCGGCGTGCGGAGAGCTCTGTCAGCAGGCGCTCGACCTCGGGGTTGATCCGACCATCACGAAAGAAGTGCTTGGCGAGGTGAGTGGCCACGATGCACACGCCGCCCTCATGCTCCAGACGTTCCTGCCGTTTTGAGCCGATCAGGCGGATGAACTCGTGGACGTCGTCGGCGTTGGCGGCGGAGAACCACCACCGGATCAGGGGCCGCGCTGGATCGTGATAGGGGAGGGTGGGATTCACGGCGCGGACGTTGATGCCGTCGAAGACAAGGTTACGCACGTACGTGACATGCGACCGGCAGAGATCTCCCCACCAGTAGTCCGAGCCTGCGATATGACCCTGGTAGTGATCGGCGGGTAACGAGCTCCGGCGCAGCATCATCTTGAGCAAGGGATCATCGACCCGCTCCGGACCCCAGTACAGGTTGTCCCGGTTCTCGGCGTGATTGATGTGCACGCGCGGGTAGGCGCCGAAGACGGAGCGAAACCGCTCGAGCGCGAGCTGGGTCTTCTCCCGCGGGCTCGACACCATCGATGCGCCGTGCATGGCGATCTCGAAGCCGCGCTGCTGGAGATCCACGACGAAGGCCACGTATTCCTCATCCTCGAGGGTCTGCGAGATGTCGTAGACGTTCTGCTCGCCGCCGCTCGCGAGCGGCCACACCGACTTGGCGGCGCGGATGCCGAGATTCTCGAGGAGGCGGTAGACCGGTTCGACCGTCTCCACCCGCGCCATGTCGGTGTCGTCGCAGATCACGAAGGCGAAGCGCTTGCCGCCGGGAAAGGTGAGTTTGGCCGCCATGTCAGAACGCCTCATCGGCATCCGAGTCGCCGCGCGTGAGCCACCAGGCATCGAGCGCGCGGGGAAGCGCCGGTCCTGCCGCAGGGGTACGGGCCATGAAGTGCACGTTTCCCGCCACCGGCACGTAGGCGCGCCGGCGGAGGAGGGGCGCAAGAGAGGCGTGGCTCGCGGTGGCGAGCAGAGCGTCGGCGCCTGCGCCGCGCGCCGCAGCCTCGGCTGCGGCCAGGAGGGCGAGGAGGATGTCGGGCCGGTCGGCGGAGGCGACGAGCTCGGAGAGGACGGCGACGCGAATGCCGCGGAGCCGCGGATCGCCGCTCGCGCTCGGCTTGCGCACGACGGCGAGCCCCTCCACGCGCTGGCTCGAGCGCAGGGCCACCGGCAAGTACGATTGAGCATGCCGGTCGCCATAACGCCACGAGAGATACTCCCCGTTGCGGACGATCGATGCGGCGATCGACTGCCGGGCGCGCGACCAGAGGTCATCGAGCTCCGCCGGCACCAGGGACGCCGGCTGCTCCACGGCGAAGCGCCCGCCACGCCCCCGGGCACGGGTCCAGAGCCCGGCGGCGCCGCGGAAGGCCCCGCCCGCGATATCGGCCAGCGGCCGCTGCTGGGCGGCGCGGAAGAGCGGCTGGAGGGGGCGCGGTATCGACGAGAGGCCGACCGTACCGAGGTCCACGGCGCGCAGGACGCGCGTTGGATCGAGGAGCCGCATGTGATTCGGAATGGCGCCCAGATCCATGAACCCATGCGCGGTGAAGAGCCGGCGCGCTGCCTGCTCCACGACCAGAGCCATGGCCAGCCCGAGCTGCCGCGTCGCCTCCTTGAGGACGAGAAACCCGATGGGTCCGTTCTGATGAGCGGGAAGCACCCAGAGACCCTTGAACCAGTAGGCAGGGTGCTCGCTGCCTCCGCTCCAGACCCGGACCGGGATCGTGCCCAGGTGGCCGAGCGCCTCCCCTCCCTTCAAGAAGATGAAGGTCGGCGGTGCTTCGCCGGGAGTGATCGGGTTGGATGCCGCGGCTGCTTCGCGATTTCGCCGGATGGTCTCGGCCGTGACGTCCTGTCCCCAGGCGGTGGAGTAGAAGGCGGCGAGGGCAGCCGCCGAATCATCATCGACGCGAATCACGCGCGCGGCACCCTGTGTCACCGGATCCATGGAGCTCGCCGCGCGGCTACCAGACCGCACCCTGCGTGCGGAGGATGTCCTTGATCGTCTTCAAGTCGCTCATCCTGAGCGTGTCGTCCGCCGAGAAGGAGATGCCGTACGTCGATTCGAGCTCGACGACGAGGACCATGTGACCGAGCGAATCCCAGGCGGGAAGCGTGCGGTTCGATGTCGTCTCAGTGATCTCCGAGACCGGAACCCCGAAGACCTTCGCCACCACTTCTTCCGGAGTCATGTCTGATCCTCGACTGCGATCCAGGACGGCGGCTCGACCGCGGTGGAACCGAGATCGAGATGCCACAGGTGGACAGGAGCCGAACTCCCATCCGCTGTGGCCGGTCCCGCCGCCTCCCGCTCGGTGAACCCGTGGCGGGCGTAGAAATCGCGTGCCGGCGCGTTCTTCTTGGTCTCGATGTACTCGCCGACGAGCCTGGTCACGCCCTGCGCGCGCCCGGCGGCGGCCACGGCGGCCAGGAGTGCGGTTTCGACCCCGTAGCCGATCACGCGGCAGCTCAGGATCATGCTGTCGACGATCCAGGCTTGCGGCTCCTTGCGGACGAGGGCTGCCGCTACCAGACCGTGATCCCCGAAGCGGTCGCGGGCGCGCAGCGTGTAGAACCCGAAGCGCTCGGCGTCGCGGGCGAACGACGTGAGCTCGGCGAGCTCGTAGCGCCTCGTCGTCAAGTTGAACTGATTGGTGCGCTGGAAGACCTGCAGCAACCTCGGCAGCGAGGCGTCATCGGCCCGGGCGATCGTGACCTGGATGTCGAGGGACTCGAGATAGTCGGAGAGGGATGTCGAGTGCTCGCGGGCGAGCTTGCGTTCCCGGATCGAGCGGTACTGGTCCACCCGGCCGCGATCCTCCTCCGTGACGACCAGGCTCTGCAGCTGGGGCAGGAGCTCGATCGTGGACCGGTAGAGAGCCGGATCGTGGGGCAGATCCACGGTCAGGACGCGGGGGAACACCTGACGCATCAGCTGCCGTTCCTCCGGGCTGTCATCGATGAAGACCATCTGGTCCACTCCCAGGTTGAGCTCGTCGGCGATGCTCGCCATGTTCTCGCTCTTGGGGAGCCAGTTGATGCGGATCGCGCTGAAGTTCTCCTCGCGCAGGATCATCCCCTCGTGGTGGCGGATCACCTCCAGCGCATCATCGGGGTTGTTCTTCGAGTTGACCGCCAGGAGGATGCCGCGCTCGGTGAGCGTGCGGAGGTAGCGCTGGAAATCCTGGTATTCGATACCGGGAGACGTGTTGCCGAGCCGGATGCCGTGAAGTCCGTCCTCGCCCACGATGCCGCCCCACAGCGTGTTGTCGAGGTCGAGAACGACGCACTTGCGGGTGAGCCCCTTGAGCGGGGCTACATAACGTGCATGCGCGCGCGCCACCTCGCCGAGGACGCCGTCGGCGAGCCGCATCGCGGCCAGGTAGCGCAGCTTCGGATGGTCGGCGCTGCCTCCGGGCCGGCGTGCCAGGACCTCCTGCATGTCGAGCAGGTAGGTGCGGGGAAGGGTCGCCAGTTGCTCGGCAAGTTGCCGGTTGAGGCCGTGGATCCAGTGCTCGCGAGTGAGAGCCGTGCTCGTCTCGACCGCTCCGCCCGGGGAACGGTAGGCCGAGTGGAAACTGTGGACCACGAGGACCGCATCGGCGCTCTCGGCGAAGCGGCGCGCCGCGAAGAGAACGCGATCGACGGCCTCGCGGCCTGCCGCCTCCAGCCCGGCGGGTCCGGCGCCGGAAGCCAGGTCCGGCACGAGGTCATCGATGGCCACGGCCAGGAAGGCGATTTCGGGCGAGAACCGGTGGAGCCCGGAATCCTCCGCCATCACCTCCTGGGTCCAGCTGTTGAAGGGCGCCACGTAGAGCTCTGGGGTGAGTCCGAGCGCTCGGAGCTCGAGGTCGAGATAGGGAGCGAGGGTCTCGATCGAGTACGAGCTCAGGAGCGCAGCGCGCACGGTGGGGCCATCGGGAGCGGGCAACGCCTGTCGCCGGCGGTGGACCAGGTTCACCGTGGCCTGCGTGGCTTCGGCCCGCGCCAGTCGCGTCAGGAGCTCGTGGGCGCGCGCGACCTCACCGGCGCGGATGGCCGCCTCGGAGGCCAGGCGCAGCAGCCCGGGGTGAGCGGGTGCGCGGGCGAGTGCCACCTCGAGAAGCGGTCCGATGGTCGCGGCGTGCTCGGTGCCGGCGGCCGCACTCAAGCGCTGGATCGTGTCCGGCGCCGCTGCATCGGCGCGCCTTTCGAGGAGCGCGCCGAGTTCCGGAATGGAGCTCGCACCATGTCGGGCGAGTCCCTTCTCGACCACGACATCCAGGAGCTGGCGGAGCGTCGCCGATGAGTCCCTGGCCGCGAAGTGCTCGCCGGCACGCAGCATGCCGGCCACTGCCAGTGGTTCGAGATGGGCGAGGGCGAACAGGGGAGCGGGTCCCGACCAGTCCAGCTCGGGGGCTGCGTTCCGCAGCCGCTCGATGAGATCAGTGTGCCGGAATGGGTCGGTCCTGCCTTCCTCTGGTCGCGCCCTCTTCATGATAGGAAAATCGGCCCTCTCCAGCGTTCCGTTTAGACGGCATCGCGCCTGTCACCGAGTCCGGGACCGACCCGTAAGAGACGTCAGGATAGCACTTTTCGGCGGCCGATGGCCGGCCCTTGCCGGTCTCCGGTCACTCGCCGCGGCGGCCGCCCGCGATCTTGCCGCCGATCAGGGCGACCGGCACGATCAGGACCAGGAACACGACATGGTACCAGGGAGGCATCAGCGCCCACACCCCGGCCTGGACCGCGATCCCGGTTGCGAGCAGCAACCCGGCCATCACCAAGACGGCACGGGAGTGGCCCCCGGCAATCCTGGCAGCCGCGAACCCCGCAGCGAGCGAGCAGACGATGCTGAGCGCGATCACTCCGAGGAGCCCACCGGTCGCAGTGTACGGTTGACCGGACTCGACGACCTCGGCCGCATCGGCGAAGAAGACCGCGTTACCCAGGAGCCACAGCACGGTCCATACCGTGTAGCCCAATATCACTCCGAGAACGGCTCGTCCCACCAGTTTCTCCTCTCGTGATCGGGATCCACCCGATCATACACCAGGTTTCACGACCTCCCCCTTGACAGGTTCTGCGCGGGGCGGATAGCATTCTCAGGTGCCACGGGTCCGAATGTGTGTCCGGACCCACCGCTCCTCACCCTAGCCTGTGGAGGTGACCTATGACGACCGCCACTGTGTTCCAGGGAGCCCACTCCGGCCGTTAGGCCGCGTCTGCACGCCCGCCTTTCGGCCGACTCCCGGTCGGCTTCCCGCTAGCCCAGATCCTCGTTCATCAAGGCTCTTGCCTGGCGCTTCGCTGCGCCCTGGCGTGCCTGCGACCGTGTCCGGGGCTCGCGCCATGCCGTCCATGGCACCTACCTGTTTGCCATAGGCAGAGGACAACCACATTGCTGAGTCTGGAATCCCTGGGGTGGATCCCCTTTTTCGCAGAGCAGATCGATCTCAACGCAGAACCAGATCGCACGCCGGTGCGTGTGGTCGAAGAGCAGCGCGGTCGCTACCGCGTCCTCGGCCCGGACGGGGAATGGCCGGCGGAGATCTCGGGGCGACTCCGTCACGCGGCGGCAGCGGATGAAGGCGAGTTCCCGGCGGTGGGCGACTGGGTCATGGCCCAGCTGCCGTCGCTTCCCAGCGGAGGCGTGGCGATCATCCACCGTGTCCTTGCGCGCCGGAGCAAGTTCTCGCGCCGGGCGGCCGGTGAGCGCACCGTCGAACAGGTGATCGCGGCCAATGTCGACACCGTGTTCCTCGTGCAATCGCTGAACCGCAACTTCAACCTGCGCCGTCTGGAGCGCTACCTGGCTCTCCTCTGGGAGAGCGGTGCCCGGCCGGTCGCCGTTCTCAGCAAGGCGGATCTGTGCCCTGATCCCGAGCGTCAGGTGGCGGCGGTCGAGGCGGTGGCGGCGGGCGTTGCGGTGCATGCCACGAGCGCACTCGTCGCCGGCGGTCTCGATGGGCTCAGACCCTATCTCCGGTCGGGACAGACCGTGGCTCTGGTGGGTTCTTCAGGAGTCGGGAAGTCGACGATCGTGAACCGGCTCGCGGGTCGCGATCTGATCCCGGTCCAGGAAATCCGCGCCGATGACCGCGGCCGGCACACGACGACGGCTCGCCAGCTCGTGAGGTTGCCGGATGGGGCGATGCTCCTCGACACGCCGGGTATGCGCACGGTCCTCATGTGGGAGGGCGAGGATGGTCTGGCGCAGACCTTCGCCGATGTCGAGACGCTGGCCGCGCGGTGTCGCTTCGGCGATTGCACGCATGCCTCGGAGCCCGGGTGCGCCGTACGCGAGGCGATCGAGCGCGGGATGCTGGACGACGGACGGTTCTCGAGCTATCTCAAGCTCCAGCGTGAGGTCCGGCACCAGGCCAGGAAATCCGACCAGCGGCTGCGCCAGGCGGAACAGAAGCGATGGCGGCGGCTCAGTCTCGAGATGCGCCGGCGGCCGGACAAGCGCGCGGCGCGCCCCTGATGGACAAGGGGGAAAAGCAAGACCCCGGCGGACCGGGCTCCGCCGGGGTTCTTGCTGCCGGGACGGGGATCCAGGCTACTTGACGAGCACCATCGGCTGGACGGCCACCGTGCCGCCGGCGCTCAGACGCGCGTAGAAGACTCCCGCCGGCACGCTCTTGCCGGCCGAGTCCTTGCCATCCCATACCGCCTCATCGCTGCCCGCGGCGAGAGCCCCCTCGCTCAGGGTGCGCACGAGGCGGCCGGAGGCGTCATAGATGTCGAGGCGAGCCGTCATGTTCGCCGCCAGCTCGAACGGGATCACGACCGATCGCGAGAAGGGATTCGGGCGCGCCGGCATGAGCGCGACGCGGCTCACCGCGGGCGCCCCGGGGACACCGAGCACGGTGTTCTGCGGGCCGGTCGTCGTGGCCAGGACCTCGGTGCCGGTGCCTGGCTTGAAGATGCCGAGCGTGGCATCGATCGCTGCGGGCGGGGTCTCGGCGTCGAAGCGGAAGTTGAACATGTAGCCGAACACGAGCGAGTTGGCGTTCGGGTTCTGGTCGTAGGTCTCGGTGCTCCAGGTGAGCGTCGAGCCGTCGAGGGTGACCTGCCAGTCGTTGCCGGCGTCGAAGTCGTTGTCATGGAAGCCGAGGTTCGTGATGCCCGGCACGCCGACCACGGGCAGGCTGAAGGAGCGGATCTCGCGATCCGAGTCCTTGTTGAGAAGCGCGTACTCGTAGTGCCAGGTGCCGTTGCCGAGGTCGGTGGCCTGGACCGCGAGCATGACCTCGCCGTCGGCAGCGGCGACATTGATCGTCGTCTGCTGGTCGCCCCACCGGCCGAGCGCTGGCCCCTCGACGAGCGGGTTGTTCGATGAGGGTGTCGTGAAGTTCCATACGCTGCCGCTCCAGCTCATGGTGCACCGACGCGAGCCCCAGTTGTTCATCCGGCTGCCGTCGTTGCGGACGACATAATAGCCCTCGTAGTAGTACTCAGCGCCTGCGTTGTTGAGATCGGCGTCGAGGACCTGGAGCCGGTGGTCGATGTCGGAATGACCGGAGCCGGTGTGGCGGCGCACGCAGTCAGGTTGCCCGCCAGCGAAGTGCGATCCCGTGCATTCCCAGGTGCCGAGAAAGGGATCGACTTCGCTGCGCGGGCCGAGGTAATTACGATCGCGGTTGTTGCCTGGACCGTAGGTGTCCGAGCAGCCGACGCCGAGGAAGGTGCCGTTCGAGGGGTGCTGGCAGGGCGTGCACTGGCTGTTGGAAAGAGCGAAGAAGCCGTGCTTCATCCATGACACGCCGACCTGCTCGAAGCGCCCATCCTTGAGCCGGTAGAGCGCCATGTGGATGAGGGGATGATCCTCCTGCATGGGAGCGAGCCAGGGCACGTCCACATCACCCACGTTGCAGCTCGTGGTGGCCATGGTGAGGGCGGCGATCCCGTTCGGGTAGGTCCCCTCGTGTCCGGCCTGCTGGATCGAGTCGAGAATGCCGAGCTTGACGTCCGTGAGCCCACCTTCGAATACAGGCACGTAGGGCTCGGGCTCGATTCCGTGCGCTTCCACGAGCTCGGCTTGGGCCACGACCTCGACCAGCCCCACGAACCACCCCGCCAGATCGGGACGACCCATCTGCTCCGCCCACGGCTTGCTTATGCGGGCGTTCAGATAGTGAATGTAGAGCCGCTGTTCCTTGCGATCGAAGCGGAACATCGAGTCGTGTAGCTCGAAGACGAGCGGGCTGTCCGGGACGCCAGCCCGCATGTAGAGGGAGGGGTACAGCTCGCGATCGTCAGGCGAATACACCTGGGGATCGATGTAGGCGATCTCCGGCGTGTCCACCACCTCGCGCTTGCCGGAGGCGGTATTGACGATCGTGAAGGATCCCTGGAGGCGGATGGCGCCGCCCGCGATCCCGCCCGGGACCGGGACCCCGGCCAGAGTGCTGAACTGGAGATCAGAGCTCGGGTCGATGGCGAAGGTCCAGTTCGGGTGCTCCATCGGCTTGACGGAGGGCTGGTCCAGATTGCCGGCGACGTCCGCGATCTCGATTCCGAGGTCCGAGAGCAGATGGGTGCTGAGGTGGATCGACGTATCACCCGAGCGCACGGTCCAGATCTCTTCGGCCGCAGCCCGGCTTCCAGAAAGGGCGAGGATGCCCATCGCCATGATCATGAGAGCCGGAACGACCCTCACCATGGAGGTCTTTTGCATGAACTCCTCTTCGCTCGATGAGTGGTGGGGTAGAAACCTGCTGGCCGCCGGGACTGGACAGAGAGGCAGGATCCGCTGGACTCCACAATAATACCGGGGAGCAGTGGGCTACAGCAAGACGACTGTCTTGCCAATGTGAAGAAAAGAACCGGCCAACAGATCATCATGTGTTGGTAATCACATGACGACATCGGCAATGTTCAAGAGGAAACGGCCACCACCTCATGGGCGGTGGCCGTGGCGGCAAGTGGCGCCGGCTTCTAGCGGATGAGAACGAGGCGCCGCGTCCGAGCCTCGCCGTTCACCTCGGCGCGGACGAAGTAGTTACCGGATGGGCTCGCGGCTCCGCTGGCGCTGACCCCATCCCAGGCGAAGGTGCGGCTTCCGGCGGTGATCGTCTCTCCCGAGGCAAGCGTCCGCACCAGGCGTCCGGCCGCGTCGAAGATCTCGAGCGTGAGCTCTCCCTCCTGCGCCGTCTGGATCCCGAACTGCGTGAGGCCGGGGAACGGATTCGGGCTCGCCGGCGTGAGCGCGAAGCGCGGGGCGGATGGCGCTTCGCCCCCGACCCCGACCGTGTCGGACACGATCTTGTAGATCTCGCCGTTCGTGCCCGAGCCGCGGTCGCAGAGGTAGAGCTCGCCGCTTCCGTCCTCGCCGAAGCCAGCGATCGATTGGAGCGAGAGCCCGCCGCCCGGCGCCAGCTCGCTCGTGCGCTCGGTGAACTCGGTCACCACCCCGTTCACGACCTTGAACGACCACACCTGGTTCGAGCAGAAGTCGGCGAAGAAGTAGTGGCCCGCGATCTCGGGGACGGCGCTGCCGCGATAGACATAGCCGCCGGTGATCGAGCAGCGGAAGGGCGTGCCGCCGTGGCTGTACTCGTGGATCGGAAGCGTGAGGAACGGCTCGCCGGGGTTGCAGTTCTGCGGCGGGTTGTAGCAGTGGAGCCCCTCCATCAGCCGCCAGCCGTAGTTCTGGCCGCCCGAGTCCGGGAGCGCGGGCTGGAAATCGATCTCCTCCCAGGCGTTCTGGCCGACATCGGCGATATACATGTCGCCGGTCAGGCGGTCGAAGCTCCAGCGATACGGGTTCCTGACCCCTTTGGCCCAGATCTCGTCGAGCGGGAGCCCGGGAGCGGCGAAGGGATTGGTCGGCGGGATGGCATAGGGCGTGCCGCCATCGACGTCGATCCGGAGCATCTTGCCGAGGAGCGTGTCGTCGCGCTGCCCGTTGTTGCTCGGATCGCCGGCGCTGCCCCCGTCGCCCATGCCGATGTAGAGGTAACCGTCGTTGGGGCCGAAGAGGAGCGTCCCACCGTTGTGGTTGGTGTCGGGCTGATCGACGGTGAGGATCAAGAAGGCGCTCGTGACGTCGGCCGAGTCGGGGTCCGAGGACACGGTGTAGCGAGCGATCACCGTGTCGCTCGCGAGATTGGTGTAGTCGATGTAGAAGTACCCGTTCGTGGCGAAATCGGGGTGGAAGGCGAGGCCGAGGAGGCCGCGCTCGTCGTTGCCCGAGATGTTGGGGACCAGCGCGTCGATGTCGAGGAAGGGTCGCGTGAGCACCTGTCCGTTGCGCCAGATCTTGATGACTCCGCGTTGCTCGATGATGAACAGCCGGTCGTCCCCGGGCGGGGCGGTGACGAAGATGGGCCGGTTGAGCCCGGAGGCGATGCGCTCGGTCGAGAGCGCCGCGCGGGCGGGCTCCGAGGTCATGAACCCCGCGAGGAGAGCCAGCGCGAGGCCCGGAAGGGCGAGGGAGAAGGGGCGACGGGTCATGGCAGGTCCTCTTCTGGGATAGGGTTCGCGCGATCGACGAGGTCAGCAGGGAGTGGCCGGCGGAGCCGGGATCCTCCCTTGGGATTCGAGCACGCCTGCCGCGGATGCACGGATTGCCGGCGCGTCGGGAATGGGGACAACGAGGTGCGATATGCGCGCGAGACGGATGGAGATATGCTTGAGGGGGCAGTCCCGGCCGCTGGCACCGCCGGCGCGCCCGGCGCGACCAGCTGTCTCCGCCGCTCTGCGGCGGGAGGAGGCGGATATGAGAATCCTCTTCACCCTTGTCCTCATGCTCGGAACGGCCGGGCTGGCGCATGGGGCGCCGACCGTGTACACGGACGAGAGCGCCTTTCTCGCTGATCTCTCCCTGCTCGGGTATCAGATCCTCACGGAGAGCTTCGAGGACGATGCTGCCTGGGGCTCGGTGCGGACCACGATCGGCGGGGGTACGCACACGGCGCCGAGCATCACCCATCTCGGCGTCACCTGGATGGCCAACAACCCGAACGGCGGGGTGACGACCGGAAACGGCCCCGCCCGTACCGGAGAATGGGGTTTCTTCTGCCTGCCCCACGGCGATTACCCCAACGGGGTTCGCGACGGCTTCGTCGCGACGTCGGCTCAGCCCATCTTCGGCGTCGGCGGGTGGTTCGTGACCAACACTCCATTCGCCAAGATCGTCATCATCCTCGATGGCGGCCGCATCGCCGACTTCGGGGACCGGCTGCTCGGCAGCCAGCATGACTTCTATGGTGTCATCGACACGGATGGATTCTCGAGCTTCGAGGTGAACGAAACCGAGGGCACGCTGGAAGATCAGAAGTTCATCTTTGCCGATGACTTCTCGTTCACGCCGGCGGAGCTGATCGCGGTCGCGGACCAGCCCGCGGCGGTCCCTCATTTCGGGTTCCTCCCCGGTGTTCCGAACCCATTCAGGTCGACGACGCAGCTTCGCTACGAGCTATCCCGGCCGTCTCGGGTCACTCTCCAGATTCGCGATGTGTCGGGCCGGCTGGTGCGAGAGCTCTGCCGTGACGCCGACCAGCTTGCCGGGCTGCACGTCGCAGCATGGGATGGCAGGGATGCCCGCGGAGGCCTTGTTCCCAGCGGGATCTACTTCTCCAGCCTGGAAGGGGACGGCAAGGTCCAGACAGGACGAATCGTCCTGGTTCGTTGATTGTCCTCTGGCCGGGAGGGACCTATAGTCGCCCCATGAACGCAAGGGACCGTCATCATCGCGCCGAACTCGAGCACATTGCCCGCCGGGCCATGCTCGAACGTGGCCTCCTCCCCGACTTCTCCCCATCAGCGCTGCAAGAACTCGCCTCGATCCGGCCGGCGCCGGTCGGCGCCGACTCCTCCCGGCGCGATCTGCGCGACCTCCTCTGGGCTTCGATCGACAACGACGATTCACGCGATCTCGATCAATTGACCGTCGCCGAGCGACTGGCGAACGGGGAGGTGCGCATCCTGGTCGCCATCGCCGAGGTCGATGCCCTGGTCGAGAAGGACTCGGCCATCGACGATCACGCGCGCCACAACACCACCTCGGTCTACACGCCCGCCAGGATCTTCCCGATGCTCCCCGAGACGCTCTCGACCGACCTGACGTCGCTGGCCTACGCGGAGGAACGTCCCGCGATCGTCATCGACATGGCGATCGCCGAGGACGGTTCGATCCGGGATTCCGACCCTTATCGCGCAACGGTGCGCAATCGCGCGAAGCTCGCCTACTCGAGCGTCGCGGCCTGGCTGGAAGAGGCCGGCCCGCTGCCGGCGGCGATCGCGGCTGTCCCCGGCCTCGAAGAGAACCTCCGTTTGCAGGATGAAGCCGCCCAGCTCCTGCGGTGCCGGCGTCACGAACAGGGGGCGTTGAATCTTGAGACCATCCAGGCGCGTCCGGTGTTCGACGGCGATGTGGTATCCAGTCTCGAGGTCGACGTGAAGAACCGGGCCCGGGAGCTGATCGAGGATCTCATGATCGCGGCCAACGGGCTCACGGCGCGCTATCTCAAGGCCAGGAACCTGCCGGCGCTCCGGCGCGTGGTGCGCCTGCCGAACCGGTGGGAGCGGATCATGGATGTCGCCGCTACCCTCGGGGATCGCCTGCCGGTGCGCCCGGAGGCGAAGGCCCTGGCCGAGTTCCTCGACCGGCAGCGGGAGAAGGACCCTCTCCGTTTCCCCGATCTCTCGCTCACGATCGTCAAGCTGATGGGCTCGGGCGAGTACACCGTCGAGTCTCCGGGTGACGCCCCGGAGGGCCATTTCGGTCTCGCGGTTCGCAACTACACGCACTCGACGGCCCCCAACCGGCGGTTCCCGGACCTCGTCACCCAGCGCCTCTTGAAGGCCGCACTGGTCGCGGAGGATCTGCCCTACTCGGTCGATGAGCTCGCGGAACTGGCGCGGCACTGCACCCGGAAGGAGGATGACGCCGACAAGGTGGAGCGGCTCGTCGCCAAGTCGGCTGCCGCGCTCCTCCTCGAGTCACGAGTCGGCGAACGATTCGACGCGATCGTCACCGGGGCATCGCCGAAGGGGACGTGGGTTCGTACCCTCCATCCCCCGGTGGAGGGGATGCTGGTCGCCGGCGCGCGCGGGGTGGATGTCGGAGATCGGATCCGCGTCGAGCTCGTGAGCACCGACGTCGAGAACGGCTACATCGACTTCAAGAAGACACGGCCATAGGGGCGCGTCACGTCGCCGCCCGCTTCCCTAGCGTGAGCCGGCCGCTTCCGGACGCGGCCGCGCGTTGTACTTCTGGTAGAGCGCCCGGTGCCGGTTCGAAAGATCGACGTCGTGGCCCGAGATCCAGGCCCGGTGTACCTGGGTCGTGACCTCGAGCGGGTCGCCATCGACGAGGATCAGCGTGGCGTCCTTTCCCGGATCGATCGAGCCCAGACGGTCGGCGACGCCGAACACCTCCGCCGCGCCGAGGGTGAGGGCGCGGATGGCGGTCTCGCGCGGGAATCCGAAGGAGACCGCCTTGGCCGCCTCGTAGGGCACGTTTCGTGCGTTCGCCGCACCGAAGCTGCCGGGCCCGGTGGAGAACAGGACCTGGACCCCCGCGGCATCGAGCTTCGCCGCGTTGGCATACGGTGTGTCGTAGGGCTCATAGCTGCGCGCCGGGAGGGTGTTCACGGGGTTCAGGATGACCGGGATCTTCCGTCGCGCGAGCTCATCGGCCACGCGCCAGGCATCGCAGCCGCCGGCGAGAATCATGTCGAGATCTTCCGCCCGGGTCCAGTCGAGCGCGGCCCGGATCTGCGCCAGATCATTGGCCTCGATGATGAGTGGAATCTCACGCTCGACGACGGGCCGCATCGCCGCCCACGCGACATCCTCGTCATGCCGCGGCACGTCCTGTTCGCCCTCGGCTCCCCGCGCCCGCCAGTAGGCGCGGGCATCGGCGAACGCCTGGCTCAGCTCGCGGAGCGACTTCTCCCGCGCCTCGATCTGTTCCTCCGGCGTCTTCTTCGCCTCCGGCCGGCGATCGACCTGCATTCCCGGCCAGCGCACGTGCATGGCGACAGGCGCCTTGATGGTCATCTCCTCCCAGGTCCAGCCGTCGAGCGTGATCAGGGCCGATGTGCCCGCGATCAAGCCGCCACGTCCCGCGGTGAGCGCCAGGAGCACACCGTTGGCGCGGGTCACCGGGATCAGCTCCGAGCTCGGATTGAGCGCCACCTCGGCGCGGGCGTCGGGGTTGAGCCTTCCGACCTCGGCCACATCGACCGTGGCGCGCACGGCGCCGATCTCGACCAGACCGAGAACGGTGTTGGCGTTCACGAGACCGGGATAGAGCTGCAGGCCCGAACCATCCACGCGCTCGGCATCGGCGGGGGCCGGCGTCGAGGCGGCAGGTCCAACGGCCGTGATCTTGCCTTTCGCGTCGATCACCACGATGCCGCTCTCGATATCGGGTCCGCTCACGCGATGAACCGTGGCGCCGACGATGGCGAGAGGACGCTCGCGGTCCGGCGTGGCGGCCAGGGTGAGCGCCGGGAGGAGAGCCGAGAGCGCGATGATCCCACCGACTCGCATCGTCAGTTCTCCTCGCTGCCGGCGGAGAGATCATCCCGCAGGTCATCGACATCCCGGCGGTCGGTCGCCGATCCCCCGAAACGGTGGCGGAAGGTCGGCTGCCAGGACGACTTCTCGTTCCTGGCCTCCTGGTCGGCCCGCGCGCTCCGGGCGCGGGCGAGCAGGGCTTGTCGCTCGGCCTCGGCTGCTGGGCGCGCCGCCAGGTCGCGCTCGCGGCTGAAGAAGCGGCGGCCCTCGATCCAGGTCTCCTCGCAGCGGGCGTAGCTGGACAGAGGCGGCGCATTCCAGATGGCGAAATCCCCGTCCTTGCCGGGCTCGAGGGATCCGATGCGATCGGCGACCCCGAGCTGGAGCGCCGCGTTCAGGGTGACGAACTTGATGGCCTCCGCCGCCGGCACGCCGCCGTACTTCGTGGCCTTTCCCGCCTCGGAGTTGAGCCGGCGCGCGAGCTCGGAGCTATCCGACTTCATGGTGACGACCGCGCCGCGGTCCCAGAGGATCGCGGCGTTGTAGGGGATGGCGTCGTAGACCTCGAACTTGAACGCCCACCAGTCGCTGAACGAGGCCACGCTGGCGCCGTGCGCCGCCACCTCATCCGCCACCTTGTAGCACTCCAGCCCGTGATCGAAGCTCTTCACCTGGAACCCGAACTCATCTCCGAGACGGATGAGCATGAGGATCTCGTCCTGGCGATAGGCGTGGCAGTGCACGAGCCGCTCACCGCGGAGGACCTCGGCGAGCGCTTCCAGCTCGAGATCGCGCGCCGGCGCTGGACCCTTCTTCTGGTCCCGCCATTCCTGCCATTCCCTTTCATAGTCGCGGGCGGCCAGGAAGCGATCGCGGAACCAGGACTCGACGCCCATCCGCGTCTGCGGGTAGCGCGTGGTGAAGCGATCACCCCAGTTCGACTGCTTGACGTTCTCGCCGAGGGCGAACTTGATGCCGGGCGGAGCGCCGGCGAGGAGGAGCTCGTCGGCGTTCGCCCCCCAGCGGTGCTTGATGACCGCGTCCTGGCCGCCGATCACGTTGGCGCTGCCGTGGAGCTGGTGCGAGGCGGTGACGCCGCCGGCGAGGTGGCGGTAGATGTCGACGGTCTCGGGGTCGATGACATCCCCGATGCGCACCTCGGCGGTGGACGAGCGCGTGCCCTCGTTGACCCCGCCGGCGATCGCCGAGTGGGAGTGGGAATCGATGACGCCCGGTGTCACATGCTTTCCCGTGCCGTCGATGACCGCCGCGTCCTTGGGCGCGCGGAGGCCAGCGCCGACCGCGGCGACCTTCCCACCGGTGACGAGGAGGTCGGCGCCCTCGAGGACGCCCGCCGGACCCGCCGTCCAGATGGTGGCGTTCGTGACGAGGACCGCGGGCGGCGCCGGTTCGGGTCGCGGCGGGAAGGGCTCGGCGGTCGCGGCGATGAGCGGCTCCTGGGGATGAGGGTCGGTCTTCCTTTCCTTCAGGCCCGCGACCGGGAGACCGGGAACGCCGCTTCCGGTCCCGGGAGGAGCCCATATCCACTGGCCGGCCAGCTTCCGCTGCTCTCTGATCTCGCCGCGGACGAGGATGTCGCGTCCCGCCGCCCCGGCGACCGCACCCGGCATGAGGAGTTCGAGGCGGCCGCGTTCGAGGGCGACATGCCTGAGCGGCGTCGTATCGGGCGGCGTCGCGGCGATGAGAGCGGCAAGCAGCACGCCGCGCTCCCGGCGGAGGCTCACCTCGGCGTCGCTCGTTCCGCCGTCCTCGCGGGTGAAGGTGAGCTGCCAGGTCCCGGTCAGATCCTTCTCGCGCGGTAGCGCGGGTGCCGGCTCGTAGCGCGTCCCATCGATCCAGACCTCGAGCAGGCTCGAGTCCTCGGCGAACAGATCGCCATCGGCGACGGTGAGGTTGGCGATCTTCCCGGGGGCGAGCGTTCCGAGCTGGTTCTCGACGCCGAGAAGCGACGCGGGCTCGACCGTGAGCGCAGCGAGCGCGACCTGCGGCGGCAGCCCGCGCGCGATGGCCTCCCGCACGCGCGCGCGCCAGGAGGCGCGCTCCTTGAGACCCTGCGTGGTGAAGGAGAAGGGGATCTCCACGGCATGGAGCCGACCTGGATTGGCGGGCGCGAGCTCCCAGTGGCGGAGCGTCTCGAGCTCGACATCGAGCGCTTCATCCTCGCTCTCCCACACCGGTGGAGCGGGGAAGTTGAGTGTGGTCACGAGCCCGAGCCCGGCGGACTTCACGGTATCGAGCGCCTTGTACTCGTCGGCGCCGCCGGCCACGACCCATCCCTCGAGCTTGAACTCACGGACGAGATGGGTGGCGCGCAGGACCATGGCCGCATCCTCGGTCTCGATGGCCACGGGCCGGGTGCCCGCGAGAACGGGAGCGAGACTCTCGAGAGCGCGGTTCGTCTCCGGGCGCTCCCGGCTCTGCGGGCTTGCGTTCGTGGTCGGCCATCGCGACCGTGTAGTGCTCGGCATCGAGCAAGGTCTGTCGGATGAGCGCGATCGCGCCCATGAGCGAGCCTGGATAGTCGTTGTTGTCCTCGCCACCGTGCTCGAAGGCGAGATGGGCGGCGACATCGGCGCGCACGATCTCCTCGTTCGGCGTGCCCTCGCCGAGGTTCACGAGCGCGCTCGCGCCTCGGAAGATGCCGCGGGTCGGGACCGCGAGCGCGGCCGTGAACCCGGCGCCACGGAGCTCGGTGCGGAGCTCGGGGGGCAAGGTGAGCGCCGTGACCATGTTCAGCTCGGGATGCACGCGCGAGCTCCTGTGTCCGGCGCCGGGCGGGGACTGAGAGCCGTTCGTGGGTGGAGGGGTGGTCTGGGCCTCCCCGGGGTGGTCGGTCGATTCAGCCTCGATCCAGAGATGGGGTTCGATGAGGCCGGCATAGACCCAGCGGCCCCCGAGATCCCAGACCCGGGCATCGGGCGGAACGCGGACCTCGCCCGCGGCGCCGATGGCGGCGATGATCCCGTCGCGAATCACTACCGTTCCATCTGCGATCTCTTGACCCGGCTCGGGAACGAGGTGGGCGTGCGTGAGCGCGTGGACGCGAGGCGCCTTGCCACCGGGATGATCCGGCGGCAAGGCTCCGGCCCGCGGCTGAGCGGAGGCGATGACGGCAGCGACCGCGAAGGCCAACACCACACGAAGATGCATCGTCCCTCTCCCCCAGCGTCGATCCCCCGGGCCCATGCCTCCAACCATGCCGGGACCAGGATAAGGTGGAACCGCTGGTGTGGGCAAGGTCACGGCAGGCGCGGGGCCACCGCCGACCAGCACGCCGCGCAGAATCGTTCCGACTTCAAGTCGATGTCATCGGCAAGCGTCGACGCCCGCATGACGCAGGTCGCGTCCCGGCAATGGACGAGCCCGTAGGTGTGGCCGAGCTCGTGAGTCGCTTCCTTGACGAGGCGGGCGCGGAGGAGCTCCGGATCGGGCGGCAGGCCGTAGACCTCGCTCCGGAGCCGGTGCGCGGACACGACGGCCGCCCGTCCCTCGAGCTGTGCCTCCCCGAACACGTAGGTCAGAACCGGAATGAAGAGGTCGACGCCCGTCACGCCGAGGATGCGTTCCGCGTGATGGGGATCGCGGAGCAGCTCGGCCAGGAGGAGGGTCGAGTTGTACTGGCTCCGGCTCGGATCGAACACCCGCTCGGGATCGAACCACGGGGGAGACACGCGCACGGGGAGCGCGAACGTCGTCTGGAGAAACGCCGAGAGCTCGTCGATCAGGTGGCGTTCGGTGCCGAAGTAGATCGGAACGATCGCCATGAACCGGTCGCCGGGCGGCGGATTCGAGACCGTGGTGGACTCGCCGGTGGCCTGGCTCGTTATCCCCCGCCACATGGTGTCACTTCGCCCGCTTTTCCAGCCCGTAGCGCTTGATCTTGTTGTAGACCGTCGCCCGGTCGACTTGCAGGATCTCGGCGGCGCGGCTGATGTTCCACTCGGTGCGATCGAGGATGTGCTGGATGTGCAGCTTCTCGACGTCGGCGAGGGAGTCGTGGCTCGTCGTCTCGGTGGTGCGTTCGAGCTGGAAGGGCAGGTCCTCGGGGCGGATCGCCGGCGACTTACCGATGACCATGGCGCGCTCGATCGCGTTCGCGAGCTCGCGCACGTTTCCCGGCCAGTCGTAGCGCACGAGCACATCCATGGCATCGGGGCTGATCTCGGTGATCGGCCGGCTCGGCTGGGTCTGGAACCGGCGCAGGAAGTGCTGGGCGAGGACCGGGATGTCGCTGCGCCGCTCGCGGAGCGGCGGCAGGTAGATGCTGAAGACGTTGATGCGATAGTAGAGGTCCTCACGGAACTCACCGGCCTCGACCATCTTCTCCAGGTTCTGGTTGGTGGCGCAGACCACGCGGAAGTCGGCGCGAATCGGCTTCGACCCGCCGAGGCGGGTGAACTCCTTGGTCTCGAGCACGCGCAGGAGGTCGACCTGCGTCTTCATCGAGATGGTCCCGATCTCGTCGAGGAACAGCGTGCCGCCGTCCGCCATCTCGATGCTGCCCTTGCGCCGGTACTGCGCGCCGGTGAAGGCACCCTTCTCGTGGCCGAACAGCTCGCTCTCGAGCAGGGTCTCGGGCAGTGCGCCGCAGTTGACGGGGACGATCGGGAAGTAGCGGCGGTTGCTGTTGGCGTGAATGGCGCGGGCGATGAGCTCCTTGCCGGTGCCGCTCTCGCCGCGAATGAGCACGGTGGCGTCCGTCTGCGCCACCGTGCGCACCATCTCGAGAACCTTCTGCATCTGCGGGCTCTCGCCCACGATCTCGTCCGCCTTCGACAGCTCCTCGATCTTCTCCCGGAGCTGGAGGTTCTCGCTCTTCAGCCGCCGCTGCTCGATCCCGTTGCGAATCAGGTGGCTGAGCTCGTCGGGGTCGATCGGCTTGGTCACGTAGTCGAACGCCCCCTGCTTGAGCGCCTGCACAGCGGTATCCACCGAGGCATAGGCCGTGATCATGATCACGATCATGCCCGGATCGATCTCGCGGACACGCCCCAGGAGCTCCATGCCGTCCATCCCCGGCATCTTGATGTCGAGGAGGACGACGTCGTAGCTCCCATCCTGTAACCGCTTCAGGGCCTGAGCGGCGTTCTCCGCGGCCTCCACCTGGAAGCCGTCCTTGCGGAACCAGTTGAAGAGGGAATCACGCACCGAAAACTCGTCGTCCACGATGAGTATCGAGGCGGTCCCTTGCGCCTGTCCGATCGTCATGGGTCACCTGCCCGTTCTGGTTCTTGCCCGTTGCCCCCGGTACCGGAGTCCTTGACCGCGGGCTGGCGCAGGAGATGGATGCGGAAAGTGGTGCCCTGACCGGTCTTCGAATCCACATCGATGCGCCCGCCGTGCCGCTGGATGATGCCGTAGACCACGGCCAGGCCGAGCCCGAGGCCGTTACCGCCCTCCTTCGTGGTGAAGAAGGGCTCGAAGATGTGCGGGAGAATGTCTTCCGGAATGCCGATGCCGGTATCCGCGATCTCGATCAGCACCTCGGCGGTCGAATCGGCGGCGGCCGGGCCCGCATCGCCGGCAGCCACCCGGACCGTGACCGTGCCTCCTTCGGGCATCGCTTCGACTGCGTTCACGAGGAGGGCCACCAGAGCCTGCTGGATCTGATCGGCATCGCACACGATCTGGTCGTCACCGGTGAATGGGGTCCGCTCGAGCCGCACGCCGGCCATCTGGATGTGATGATCGACGAGCATGAGGCTGCGATCGACGATCTCGTTGACATGATGCGGGGCGAAGCGAGCGCCCGTGTGCCGGGCGAAGAGAAGGAGGTTCTTCACGATCTGACCGCAGCGTCCGGACTCCTTCTGGATCAAGTTCAGGTAGCGCTTGAGCTCCGCACGCTCCTCAGGATCGATCTCTCTCTCCTCGAGCCCGCGCTCGACGAGGCGGGAATAGGTCAGGATCCCGGCCAGGGGGTTGTTGAGCTCGTGGGCCACGGTGGCCGAGAGCTTCCCGAGCGAGGCCATCTTCTCCATGTGCAGGATGTGGCGCTGGGCCAGGCTCAGCTCCTTGGTCTTCTCGACGACCTTGCGCTCGAGGGTGTCCGACCACTCCGTGATCTCCTCCTGGGCGCGCTGCAGGTTCACGGTCATGCGGTTGAACGCCGTGGCCAGCTCGCCGACCTCGTCATCGGACTGGATTTCGACATGGGTCAGGAGATCGCCCTGGCTGATGCGCTTGGTACCGGCGATGAGCCGCTGCACCGGAACGCGCACCATGAAGTAGATGAATGCGGCCGAGACCGCGCCGATGAGGAGCGCCATGAAGAGCATGGCGGCGAGCATGCGGTGCTCGGCGGCCTTGAGCTGGGCGTCGGCCGTGGCGAGCGACATCTTGACGTCGAGCACGCCGAGGATGGTCTGCTCGGGACGATGCACGTGACACTTGGTGCACTCGGGCTCGTTCTCGATCGGGTTGATGAGCCCGAGAATGCGCTCACCATCGGCGCCGCGGTAGACACGAACGCGAGTGTCGGCGGGGACCGAGCGGAGCGGCTCCTTCTGGTCGTGACAGATGATGCAGGCCTCGGCCTGCATGTCGACCTGGTGCCCGACCTCGCTCGTGTCGGCGGAGACGATGATGGTGCCCTGCTTGTCGTAGATGCGAACCCCGGCGACACCCGGCAGCTTGCCCACGGTGGCGATGATCTCGCCGACATCGTCCTTGCGGTTGAGGAGCATCGCGTGCCGTGTCGAGCGCTTGAGGACCTCGCTGGCGCGGAAGGCGGCCTGGTGGACGAGCTGGCGCGAGTATTCGGAAGTGGTCCGGATGTTGGCGAGGGTGAAGGCGGCGAGGAGGACCACCATGGTCCCGAAGAGCCAGAGGAAGAGGCGAACGCTGAGCGAGCCCAGGGCCCTCTTGATGCCCGTCGGGCGCTGACTGGATCTGCGATCGCTTGCGGGCGGCATGGTCCTGCCCCTTCCACGGATCGCGTGCTGGCGCGCGGCCTGGTTGGCCGGAGGCGTGGACGGATGGAGGCATGAGGCAGAGTTGCAAGAAGACGACCAACTTCCTTCGCCCCGGCGTGTCGGCTAGGCTATGTCATTTCACCGGTTAGCGATCGGACCGGCAGTCTGTCCGGTGGGCGTGGGCCGAGCGGCACCGGCTGTCTGCCGATGCGGGTCCGGGACTGACAATCCGTCAGGGGTGCGGGCGAGACCGGTCGGCTCGCACCACGCAGAAGGGCTCGAGGATGAGCCCGTAGCGGGCGATCTCGGCCGGGCCGACGACATCGGGAGCGTCGATGACCGTGACCTCGAAGCCGCTCTCCCGGAGGCGGTCGTAGAAGTCCCGGGCGTACTGGCGGACATGACCGTGGAGCTCGGGGTCGGGCGCGCCCCACTCCGCGGTCGAATCGAGGCGCGGGTCGATCGGCACCTGGATCACGCCGAAGCCGTCGTCACGGAGGATGCGAAGCAGCTCGCGCATCGCGGTGCGATCCTCGTCGATGTGCTCGAGCACGTGGTAGCAGACGAGTAGATCGATCGACTGCGAGCGAATGCCGAGCCGGCGCAGATCGGTGTGCACCATCGCGCGTCGGCTGTTCAGGTCGGCGCTCAGGTAGCGCACGCCGGGCAGGCGACCGAGCGCGATCGAGAACCAGGGGGCAGGGGCGAAGTCGAGGAGAGTGCGTGCGGTACTGCTGGCGAGCTCCCGTTGCAGGTAGAGGTAGAGCACACGGTGGCGGGGCTTCGAATCGCACCGCGGGCAGTTGGCGCCCGGGGTGATGTTGCGGCCGCTCACATAGGGATGGAACACATTGCCGCACCAGCCGCAGACCGGACACTCGACGCGTCTCGGTAGCAGCACGTTTCGCGTATCCGCCCGGAGCTCCTGGAGCCAGTGTCGGACGTAGAGCCGGGCCCGCGGATCGCGACCGACGATCGCCATCATCCAGCGCAGCTTCAGGTAGATGTGCGCGCGGATCCGCTTCGGGACCCATGCTCGCGTCCGCTGTCGCCACGCTCCCACGAGTCGACTCCTTGCATCTTGTTCCGGCCGGGTAGAGTGCGGTGCGCCGGTCCGACGCAACCCGTCGCCGGCGACCGAGATCTGCGGTTGCACCTTCGCGGATTTCGAAGAGACGTGGATAGGGACTTCAATCGCGGGCCGAGGCCAGAGTTTACCACGGCGCGGACAGCGCAGTGCATACCCGAGCGCGTCCAGGAGGAAGACGCGGAGCGCGGTGATCCACCGGCCCGCGCACCATGGCCAGCACCATCATCCGGGGGGCAGCCATTCGATCCTTGCCGGTGAGCCGATGGCAAGGGTCCCAGCGACTTGCGCGTCGCGTCTACGCGGAGAGCCTCACTCGCCCAGGAGCCGCTCGATCATCTGCCGGTAGAGCTTGGCCCCGAGCATGCGCTTGAGATCGGCGATCCGCTCGCCGCCATCGGCCATGGTCGCGCCCACGAGGTTCTCGCCCCGCTCGGCATGGGCGTGCGCCTGGGCCTCGAACTCGCGCGCCCGCGCGGCGGCGAGCAGCTCCATCTCGGCCGCCGTGAGGAGGCCGGCGAGCGCCTCAGCTTCCTTGGCGGGGCGCACCTCGATGAGCCAGCCCGTGGTATAGGGCGCCTCGACCGCGAGCCGCGGATAGGTGCGGAGGAGGGGGTTACTGCGGAGCACGGTGCCGCTCACCGGCATCCGCACCGGGATCGGGCCGCCGTCATCGATGAGCCAGGTGCCGGCGCGACCGGCAGCGACCATGGTCGCGGGAGCCGGCAACACCACGGAGGTCGCCTCGCCGATCAGCCACGCCGCGAACGAGTCGATCCCGATGCGCAGGCGGCCCGGGCAGACCGCCTGCGCCCAGGTGTGCGCGGCATGGTAGGAGCGATCATCGGGGAACTCATCCGGCCGGCTCACGGCGGCGAGCGCCGGTTCCAGGGCGGCCCGGTGAGCGCTCGCCTGGCCACGCATGACTGCATCGAATGGGCAGGACTCGCACTCGAATGCCCGGTCGCACAGCTTGTACGCGACCATGCCGGCAGCCATCCACACGCAGCGCTCGGCGTCCTTGGGCAGGAACCTCGGGGTCTCTGGTGTCGACATGACCCTGACCTCCCCGGTCATCTCTCAGCGGTTGCTGGTTGCGACCAATGACCGCCCGACCCATCTCGTCACGGTTGATGACAGGCGTCGCAGTTGTCCTCGACGCTGAAGGCGTTCGTGCCGTTGTGGCACGAGCCGCACAGGTTCTCGTGAGCCCGGTCCCCGCTCAGCGCGCCGCTGAGCGGCATGCCGGGCTTCTGCATGCTGAACATGTCCGTGTGGCAAGTCGCGCACTTCGGGTCCGCCGTATCGACGTGCGACTGGTGGCTGAAGTGGACCTGCCCCGGGCTCATCTCGCTCACGGGGAAGAGATAGTCGGGCGGGAGCTCCATCGGGAGCTGCGCCATCTCCGCCGTTCGCGCGAGGATGGCCGGATCCTCATGAGCCGTGTCGGTTCCATTGATCGCCGCCACGGCCACTCCATTGCGCTTGCCCGAGGTGAGACCCACGGCCAGGGCGCCGATGAAGAGCAGCACCCACAGCCCGGCCAGGACCTGCCCCCGGAAGACCGGGGCCAGTCGCCGTTCGGGCACGAGCACGGGGGCCGCCCGCCCGTGGCGATGCGGCACGGTCGCCGCGTCACTCTCCTCGGCGGTGTGGAACACCGGCAGGTACTTGACGGCGTAGACCGAAGGCGATGAAGCCGGCGGCGACGATCGACATCGTGACCGCGAACTCCATCCAGGACGGGAAGTAGCTGACGCCCGACCAGCCGCTGCATGCCCGTGATGGAGACGTTGAGGCGGTTGACGATGAAGCCCATGATCGTCAGCATGGCCGCCGAAGAACAGGCCGTGGCGGTTGTGACGCACCCGCGGGATGGCGAACAGGAGCATCGGCAGGATGACGCCGAGCCCCATCTCACCCCAGAACAGCGTGCTCTCCGGGGTGACCTGGAAGGCGAGCCCCAGGTTGCCGCGGCCGGCCAGATCCTCGAACTTCCACAGACCGTAGACGCCGAGGACGACGACGATCACCCGCGCCAGCCCCTCCAGGAGCTCATCCTCGAGGCGCTTGCCGAAGGCGCGATAGCTCATGAAGGACTCGAAGATCGTCATCGCGAGCCCGGCGGCGACCGCCGAGATGAAGAAGAAGACCGGCAGGAGCGGCGTGTACCAGAGGCCATGCAGCTTGTCGGGCACGATGACGTAAAGCGTCCCCAGGGACGACTGGTGCATCGTCGACAAGCAGGACGCCGACGATGACGAGGGGCACGTAGATCGTCCGCACGATCCTGAGTGCTCGCTTCAGGCGGAAGCGCTCGAGCACGAGCGGGCTGAACTCGAGCGCCAGCACCGACGTGTACAGCATCACGCACCAGGCGACCTCGAACATCACCGAGTGCGGGTTCCACATGACGAGCGGATGCCAGATCCGGTATGGCCGCCCGAGGTCGAACAGGAGCGCCGACGATGACGAGCAGGTACCCGAGGAAGGCGGTGAGCATGGCCGGGCGCGCGATGGGTTCGTACGTTCTCGATGCGGAAGATGTGCACGGTCGCCGCGACGACGAAGCCGCCGGCGGCGATGCCGACGCCGACCAGGACGTCGAAGCCGATCCAGAGCCCCCAGGGGAACTCGTCGGACAGGTTGGTCGCAGCACCGAGGCCGTGGACGAAGCGCATGTAGGCGGCATAGGCGCCTCCGGCCAGGAGCACCGCCGCGATGACGCGCCACAGGGAGAGGCGCACCGGGATCAGAGAGCTAATTCTCATGGCGGGCCTCCGTGGTTTCGTTGGTGGATCCGCTTGCCACGGCGGATGACTCGAGGGCGGCGCGCGTGCGCTCCTCCGGCGGCAGGTGACCGAGCGCCTCGCGGCGTTGCAGCACCCACCAGATGCCGAACATGAGCACACCGCCGACCGAGACCACGTTGGGAAGCTTGGAGAGGATGTCCCAGGTGAGGCGCGGATAGGGATCCTCGTGCCCGATCACCCGGAAACCGAGCTCGGCGAAGGGGACATCGGAGAGGTAGAGGACCGAGGTCCCGCCGGCCTCGTGCAAGCCGTAGATGTGGTCGACGTACTTGTCAGGCGCGGCGGCGATCCGCCGCTCCGCCTCGCGTACGAGCTCCTCGCGGTCGCCGAAGATCGTGGCGCCGGTCGGGCAGGCCGCGGTGCAAGCCGGTTCGAGGCCCTTCTTCACGCGCTGGTCGTAGCACATGATGCACTTGCGCACGAGGGGTAGGGGCTTGTCCCATTCGTACGTGGGAACGCCGAACGGGCAGCCCACCATGCAGTAGCGGCAGCCCATGCAGCGCGACGCATCGTAGATGACCGGCCCCTCGGCGGTCTTCTGGAGCGCCCCGACCGGGCACACCGACACGCATGCCGGCTCCTCGCAGTGCATGCACTGGCGACGGATGGGGATCCCGCGGCGCCTCTCGATCACCGTCCACGACGTGGCCGACATCTTCCGCGCCCCGTCGTCAGGTGGCAGTTTGTTCTGCTCCTTGCAGGCCCAGACACACGCCTCACACCCTTTGCACCTGGTGAGGTCGGTGAGGATCGCTGCCTTCATCGCTGTACCTCCCGCCTTTCTACTCCGCCTCCCACTTTGCGACTCACCATTCTGCTGGCGATTGCCGGCGAATCACGACTCGAAGAACGTACGAGCGAGCTCGTTCCACTGCTCGGGATCGAGCTGCTCGGCGAGCCCAGCGACCGGGAGGCCACCGTCCTGCATCGTGGGTCCGGTCGCGGCGAGCGCGGGCTGGGTCGCGAGGGCGAGCCGCGTGGCGAGGCCGGTCTCGCCCGAGAGCGCGGCACGGCGCGAGATGGCGTTCAGCGCATCACGCAACCGCTGGATCTCGCGGTGCATCCAGTTCACCGCCTCGTCATCGATCAGCATGCCGCGGAGCGCCGATCCGAGATTGGCCGGAGTGAGGCGATAGAGCCACCCCGAGCCGAAAGGATCGCCTGCCACCGCCGCTGGCTCGTCGAGGAGGGAAACATTGACTTCCTCGATGGTGCCGTCCACCGGAGCCCGCAGTGTCACGCTGCGTCCATGCCGGCGGAGACGGAGGATCGGGTCGCCACGCTTGACGATAGAACCCGCCGCGGTCAGGTCGACCTTGTCCGGCTGGCCGAGGAGCGTGCCTGGCAGCCAGTCGGCCCCGACCCGGACCAGACCCTCGGGCTCGACTTTCACCCACGTGTGCCCGATGTCGAGGAAGGCGTCCTTCGGAATTCGATCGATGGGAACGTGTGCAAACATCGGTAGTTCCTTCCGCGCTTCGATCTCCCTGGCCATGGCCGCGAGCGCCGTGCTCGCCGAGGCGGCAGCGGTCGCTCGCGCCCGGCTAAGCTGCGAGCGTTGCACCAGGTAGTCGATCGTGAGGAAGGTGATGATGGTCAGAACGACGAACAGGGCGACCATGTCACTCACCTCGTTTCATTAGGGGTACCGCTCGACACCTCGGGGAAGAGCTCGCTCTTGAGCGACTGCCACGTCGCCTCGTCGAGCTGGTCCCCGAAGACTTCGGTCCACTCACCGCCGTCGGTGGCCACGAACCCGAGCATGGGGCTCAGACGGGTCGTGATGCGCGAACGGATGGCATCGAGCCAGTCGCGCGCGCTGGTCGCCGGCATGAGATTCTGGAAGCTTGCGGCCACGTGATCCGGACGAATGCGCAGCACCCAGCCGCTGGCATACGGCGCGCGCTGCACGAGTTCAGGTTCGGAGAAGAGCCGCCGGTTGACTTCGACCACCTCGCCATCCACCGGCATCGCCATCGCGAGCTCGCGCCCGCGCGCGGAGATGAGCGCCCACGCCGGGTCACCCTGGCGGAAGCGCATCCCCGGACGGGGCAGGAGCACCTGAGCGAGCTTGCCGAGGAACCTTGGCGCGAAGGCATCGCTGCCCACTGCCACCAGCTCCTCGCCGGCGCGTCGCGCCCAGGTGTGGCCGGGGTGGAAGAGGAGATCGGACGCTGGCTCGATCGCCAGGCCGTTCGGTTCCGGCTCCACCCGGGGCACGATCGGGGACTTGAGCAACGTCGGTGCCTCGACCGCCTGCTTGCGGTGGAGGAGCCAGTCGGCGAGGAGGAACCCCGCCACGGAAACCAGAACCAGGATCGGAACCATGACCCACCTCGTTTGCTGCGGAGACCATCGGCCACCAGGAGGCAATCGCATGAAGCGGGCCGGAACCCCGAGGGCGTGCCGCGATTCGCGGCAGGAGGGCGGAAGCCATTGTCGTTATGAGGACTTATGCGGGACGAGGAAGGGTTGGCTGTCGAGGAAGACGGCAGTCGAGGCGGCGACGATTGTCGAATGTTTCGGCAGTCGCGCCCGCGAGAGAGCGGCCCGGAAGGCCTAAGCGAAAGGCTCGCAACAGGTAAAGTCTGCTGTTGAATTCCTCGACTGCCGTTTCGAAGAATTCAACAACTGCCGGTCCTCGCGCGAACCATCAATCCGGAAGCAGCACCAGCTTCCGCGCGATCTCGGCCGTGCCCGTGCGCAGGCGCACGAAGTAGATCCCGGCGGGTGCCCTTCCACCCGCGGCGTCACTGCGATCCCAGGGCACTGTGTACTCACCTGCGGTGCGAGATCCGGAAGCGAGCGTGCGCACATGCCGGCCGGCGACGTCGAAGAGGGCGAGCGCAATCGTCGTCTCGCCACCGACCCGGTATCGGATCATGACCGGCTCGGCCCCCGAGATGACCGCGGGCAGCTCGAGCGCGGACTGGACGCCGCCGGGCGATCCATCGTTACCGGTGCCGGTCGGCGCCTGGCCCTCGATGCGGAAGTTGCGCATCATGCCCCGGTCCTCGTGCTCGAGATTGTGGCAGTGGTAGAGGAAGAGGCCGGGATGCGGCCAGAAGCGCATGAGCACCTTGGCGCGCTCGCCCGGCATCAGGATCAGGGTGTCCTTCCATCCCGAGTCGACGAAGCCGTTGCTCACCGTGGCATAGTTCCCCGCACCCGAGGCGGTGATCGTGCGCTCGTAGATCTGGAACTGGACGGCATGCACGTGCAACGGATGGAGCATCTGCATCATCGGCATGCCGGACGTGTTCTGGAACTCCCACACCTCGAGATCCCCGAGGTTCACGATCTCGTTCGGGGTGATCCCGTTCATCTCGAAGGTGAGGCCGTTCAGGAGCCACTGGCCCATGGCGAAGGAGATGGCGAAGGTGCGCGGGCTCGCCGCATTGACCGCATCCTCGAGCCGGTAGCGGGTGATCGGCGTGAGCGTGGCCGGCAGGGTCAGGGTCTCGGGTTGGCTCCGATCGATCGTGATCCGCATCACGTTGAAGGCGGCGCCATCGGGCAGGGAGCCGCCACCCATGCCGCCCGGGGAGAAGGCGAGGCTCTGGAGGACGAGCTCGGAGCCGACGGGTCGCTGCGAGAGGTCCGCCCACACCTCGACGCGCTCACCGGGGCCGAGCATGGCGTAGGGCCGCTCGGCCGGAGCGGGCAACAGCCCGCCGTCCGTGCCGATCACGACCATCGGCGAGCCGTCGCCCCAGGCCAGCTTGTAGGTGCGGGAATTGGATCCGTTCAGGAAGCGAAAGCGGTAGACGCGGGTGGCGGCCGAGAACGCGGCATCGGGCCGGCCGTTGACGAGGATGCGGTCGCCGAGGAAGCCGCCCATCATGTTGCCCGTGTCGTAGAGGAGCTGGTTTCCGGTATCGAAGCGGCGATCTTGAATCACGAACGGGACGTCGAACTCGCCGCGCGGAAGCGCGAGCACGGCCTCCTCCGGGTCGGAGACGATGAGGAGACCGGCCAGACCCTGGTATACCTGCGGGCCCGTGCGCAGATCGGGATGGGGATGGTACCAGTAGGTTCCGGCCCGGTTGATCACGGTGAACTCGTAATCGTAATCGGCGCCGCTGGGCACCGCGTCGCGCGGGTGGCCGTCCGCGGCCTCCGGCACGATGAGCCCGTGCCAGTGGATGATGGACGGCTCTCCGCTCTCGTTCCGGAAGCGGATCCGCACGTGATCGCCGCGCGTGAGGCGGATCGTGGGTCCGAGATAGGAACCGGGAATCGGTTCGAGCACCGAGGGCGGTCCCGAGAGGACCGTTCCCGTATACTGGAGAACCCCGGTTGCCTGTCCCGGAAGCACGGGCACCTGGCCCGGCGCGGCGGTGAGCTCGATCTCCGCCGTGAGGGGTTGCGCCCGCGCTCCCGAGGAGAAGAAGAGCGTGATGCCAAGGGCGATGAGAAGCGCGCACACCGGGTTCCGGGACATGGGGTTCCTCACAGTCGGGGGGCCTGGGTCACAAGCGAGCACCGATCAGATTAGAGCAATCGCCATCCCGGAACAACCGGCAGCGAGGCCAGGCAAGCCAGGTGCCGGCCTGCAGGGTCCCGGACCGTCCCAGTAGGAGAGAACGACACGTGCTCACCGAGCTCTCGGCTCGCGGCCGCTACGTCCTCCGCGCTGCGCGCGGCATCGATGTTCTGAAGGAGGAGGTCATCCGCGACGCCACCGTGGTGGTCGAAGGGGACATGATTCGCGAGTTCGGGGGCGGGCTCGCCACGCCCGCCGGGGCCACCGTCATCGACCTCGGCGATGCGACGCTGCTTCCGGGTCTCCATGACAACCACTGTCACCTGATGATCGAGCCGCGCGATCTGACCGCCCTGGTTTACAAGCGTTCCTCGGCGCACAAGACGCTCGATGGGCTCCTGAACGCCCAGAAGACCCTCCTCGCCGGCTTCACCACGGTGCGGGATCCCGGCGACTGCGACTGGCAGTACGGACTCGTCGATCTCCGGAACTTCATCAACCAGGGGCACGCCGCCGGCCCCCGCATCCTCGTGGCGCCGCATTTCCTCTCCATCACGGGCGGCCATGGTGACGCCAACGATTTCGCCTGCGATCTCTGCATGCGGGGGGTGGGGAAGATCGTGGACGGGGTCGAGGCGATGCGCCAGGCGGTGCGCGAGGAGATCAAGTTCGGGGCGGACTGGATCAAGCTCTTCGCCTCGGGTGGGGTCGTGAGCATGGGGGACAACCCCGAGCACTCGCACTACAGCCGCGAGGAGATCCGGATCGCGGCCGAGGAGGCGCACCGCCTCGGCAAGAAGATCACCGCGCATGCCCACGGCGCCGATGCGATCCGCATGTGCGCCGAAGCCGGGTTCGACTCGGTCGAGCACTGCACGCTCATCGACGACGACGGGCTCCGGCTCATGAAGGAGCGCGGCGTCTACTGTGTGCCCACGCTCTACGTGCTCGACTTCGTCATGCGTCCGGAGAACCCGATGAATCTGGATGCTTCGATCATCGCCAAGGCGCGCGCGATCGGCGCCCGCCAGCGGGAGCGGTTCGCCCGCATCGCCGCCACCGGCGTGCCGGTCGCCTACGGCACCGACATCGGGATCTTCCCCCACGGCGAGAACTGGCGCGACTTCCCTTGCATGGTCGAGTGCGGCATGACGCCGATGGCGGCCATTGGCGCGGCGACGATCGCTTCGGCGCGCATGAACGGGATCGCCGATCGCGTGGGCGCGCTCGCCCCGGGTCTCGCGGCGGACGTGATCGCGGTCGCCGGGGATCCGCTCACCGATGTCACGCGGCTTGGAGAGGTGCGCTTCGTGATGAAGGGCGGGGCCATCTACCGGCGGGAGAGGTAGGGATAGCCTCCTCCGGGCCCCACGTCTTGAGCAGGCAGGTCCGTTGGGTCCCGAGGTCTCGGACGTACCAGAGTGGCCCCCCCGATGCCAAGCCCGTCGACGGATGTTTCCGCGGAAACATCCGTCGACGGGCGCTGACATGGACGAGTACGCCACAGCGACCGTCGACTGAGTTCACGCGCTCGGACCACCTATCGCACGAGCGTCATGGTCCGGACCTGCATGAAGTCCCGGGTCTCGAGGCGGAGGTAGTAGATGCCCGAGGCGACCGCGTCGCCGGCGTCGTTCTTTCCATCCCAGACGAGCGAGTGCTCGCCGGCCTCGACGACGCCATCGACGAGCGAGCGCACCACCCGCCCCGACACGCTGTAGATGCGCAACGAGGCCGGCCCGCTCTCGGACACGCGATAGCTGAGCGTGGTTCGCGGGTTGAACGGGTTCGGGTGGCATGGATCGAGCCCGTTCTGGCGCAGGACCTCGGGCGAGGCCACGGCCAGCGGGACCCGGATCCCGGTCAGCACGAAGTCGTCGACCGCCGCCTCGACCAGCGAGCCGGAACCGTCATCGGAGGCCACGAAGCGGAACTGCATCGTGCTCGTGATCGGAACGGCCGCGTCGAGCAGGAAGCTCCGCTCGACCCAGGCGTTGGTGCTCGCCGTCGTGTTCTCGAGCGGCACCCAGGTCGAGCCGTCGCTCGTGACCTCGACCACCCAGGAATCCTGCCCGGGCGAGTTGCCGCGATCGTTCGTGTACCACACCCAGTAGCGGACCGAGGCCGTCGTGTAGCCGTCGAGGTCGAAGACCGGCGAGAGGAGCGTGGTCTTGCCGCCGTCGACGTCGTTGACGCCGGCCGCGCCGCCGGGGGTGTCGTTCCCGGTGACGAAGCAGACGACGCCGGGATCGGGCGTGTGGTCGTCCTCGGGCTGCACATTGAAGCCGTTGTAAACCGTCCCCACCGGATCCTCACGCACCCAGATCCCGGTCGTCGCGTCGTCGCCGGGTGCGCCCACGGTCCAGCCGCCGGCCGCCTCGAAGTCATCCTCGGCCGCCGCCACCATCGGCGCCACCCAGAACGAGAAGGTCACCCCCGGTGCCCCCGGCGGATCGAGCGTCGTGTTCCCGAGCCCGTCGCGCGCCAGCACATAGTAGGAGACGAGCGTCGTCTGGGGCTGGCCGGGGATCTCGGCCAGGTAGTCGTCGCCACCCGCGGGCGTGAGCGGGAGCGCGGTGAACGGTCCGCTGTTCACCGCGTAGTAGAGGGACTTCTCGGCCAGACCCGAGTACTCGACGATGCGTACCGGAATCGGGTAGGGCCCGGCCTCGTCGCCGGTGTGCGGATGCTGGGTCGTCGTGATCTCCGGACCGGCGATGTCGACGAGGCTGAAATCGACGACCGCCTCCTCGCCCTCGGCGATGATGACGCTCGACGTCGTGTCCGGCCGGAAGCCCGAGAGGCTCGCCACCACGTCGTAGGTTCCCGGCGAGACGAAGCCCAGATAGGAACCATCGGTGCCGGTCAGGAAGACGCGACCGCTCCCGAGCACCGTCACCTCGGCGTTGGGTAGCGGTGCCGAGTTGAACGAGTTCCGGACCGTGCCGCGGATCGTGCCCATGCTGCTCTCGAGGAGCGGCAGGAAGCGGATGGCGCGCCCGCCGGTGACCGTCGCCGCACCCAGCGGGTAGCGGTTGAAGTAGGTGATGAGAAGGCCGTCGGTGTGGGTCGGATCCTCGATCCCGACCGTGGCGTAGCCGTCGGTGGCGTCGCTGTTGGAGACCGTCTCGTACTGCAACTCGATGATGCCGTCGCCGGTGTCGGTGGGATGGTAGGCCGGGTCGTAGAAGATGACCTGGAAGGTCTCGGTGGCGTTGCCGACCAGGTTCCGGATGCGGCTCCACTCGACGATCCAGCGGTGATTGGCGGCGTCGTACTTCTGGAAGCACCGCGAGGTACCGGAGGACTGGTAGAGCTCGTCCCAGAAGACGGCGACCATGGCCGCGGGTCCGCCGGCGCCCGGAATGGTCCAGTTGCGGTAGCTCGTGAGATAGGTCTCGCCCATCGCGACCCAGCCGTTCGAGCAGACGGTCGCCCGCGTGTACGTCTCCCCGTAGTAGTGGAAGGGGAAGGGCAGATCGATGATCCGGGACTTGTCCTGGGTGTCGCCGAAGTCGCCGAGGGTGATCTCCGTCGCTCCACTGCCGCCGTAGGCCGGGTCGATCTCGACCCAGTCGTAGGTCGGCGCCTCGGGGTAGATGGTGTCGGTGTTGTCGAAGGCGTAGTAGCCGTAGCGGTCGGGACCGACCGGGTCGGTGGTCGCGCGCTGCCCGACGGTGAGGGCGACCGCGGTCGTATCGGTCACGCCGCCAGAGAACTCGGTCACGAGCAGGAAGTTGGCGAGGAACCCGCCGTAGGCGCTGGAGGCCGCGGTGATCGTGAAGCGATCGCCGGCGTTGTTCCCGCTGCCGCCGGCCGCGATGGTGCCGAACGTACCGTCCGGATCACCGACCGAGACGAAGTGAGCTGAGCGAGATCAGCGTGGCGGAGACCGCCGCCGCCGTCACCGTGCCGTTGTTGTCGAGAACGAGACTCATCTCGACCGTCTCGCCCGGATCGAGGCGCCCGTTCCCCGCGTTGTAGAGCGTGATCGCTCCGGCGATGAGATCGGCTGAGGCGACCGGAATCTCGATCGAGCGAGTGCCACTGGCCCTCAGCCGTCGTCACATCGAGCCCGAAGCGGAGCGAGCGGCCATGCGGGCACTCGAGGGCCACCTGGAAGTCGAAGTCGTCGACCGTCGCCGCGATGCCGCCAGGGGCTACATTGGGGAAGGTCTCGTTGCCGTCGATGATCGTGACGTAGGGATCGGCTGATGTGAGGACGGCGCTGACTCCGGTCGCCGCGGTCGTGCCGGAGTTGCGCAGCTGGACCCGGAGCTCGATCGTCTCGCCCGGGTTCACGATGCCGTCGTTCGATCCGCTCGCGTCGTCGATGGTGGACGAGAGATAGCCGACATGGACGTTCGGGGTCCCGACGGGGATCGTCGCCAGGTAGGGCTGCGCGTCGTGCTTGGTCACGGTCAGGAGCATGTTGCCCGCCGTCGCCGCGTCGATCGGGAGCTCGACCTGGCCCGCAGCGTCGGTGGAGCCGACCACGTAGGTCTCCGCGCCCTTCGACAGGCAGACCAGCGCTCCGGCGACCGGCGACTCGTCCTGCGTGACGGTCACGGTGACGGCATTGGCGCCGACCGCGATCGTGGCCGGGTGGGTCACCGCCAGCGGCTCGGGGAAGGCGGTCCACACGTCGACCGCCGGATCGCCCATCAGATTGTTCCAGTAGGCGTCAGATCTCCGCCCAGTTGGGTTGCGCCTCGTAGTAGTTGAGGTAGATCTCCAGCTTGCCGCGGGTGAGCGCCGCGCCCATGGTGTCGAGACGCTCCTCGAGGAGCCCATGCATCGTCCCGTAGAAGAGGCAGTTGTTGTAGCGGGTGTGGGTGCCGATGGTGGCGGTGCCGATGGCGCCGATGGCGCCCTTGGGCTGATCGACCCCGACCCCGGCGCGGAGGAAGCCCTCGGAGCGCGCCGTCTCGCCGGCGAAGGAGCCGGTGCCGCAGGTCATGATCACGGCGAACGGCATCTTCCAGCCGTTGGTGAGCGAGTAGGTGTTGCCGTTCGACCAGCCGCTCATGTTGAGCCAGCCGCGGTAGCCGATGATGGTGTCGCCGCGGTTGAAGGCGGTGGTCATCTGACTCACGAAGGGCGAGGTGAAGACGGTGTCGACCTCGGTGTAGCCGATATCGATGAGGCGCGTCTTGACCCACTGCATGCACTCGATGGTGCTCTGCCCGGAGTCGCCGGGTCACCGACCAGGCAGGCGCGGGTGAACCAGGTCGGGTCCTGGATATAGGGCTGGCTCTCGTAGTCGACGATCTTGTTGACGATGAGTAGGAGCTCGTTGAGCGAGCTGAAGGAGAGCCGGCCGATGTGGACATCGGCGAGGATGTCGTCGCCCTCGAGCGTCGTGTAGGGGTGATCGCCCTCGCCGTTGTAGCCGCTCAGGCTCTCGTACCAGGTCGGGATCGAGTAGGGGGCCGGGCGTCTCCGACGAGCACGATGTACTCGGGCGGCACCGGCCAGTTGTCGTAGGCGTTCTGGATGTAGCTCTTGATCTGGGTGTTGCTGGTTCCGGTCTGGGACGTGGTGGCCACGACAACGGGGTTACCCTTGCGCTGCCGCCAGGCGACCAGGTGCGAGAGGCGATTGGTGACCGCGGTGTCGCTGGGGCAGATCGCGAGCCAGGTGCCGGGAGCGACCGTGGCGCCGAGCGCCTGGGCGCCCGGGTAGTTGACGATGAGACTCCGGTAGAGCCGATCGAAGCTCGGGGGGATCGTCGAGTGGCGGCTGGTGAGTGCGGTCCCGCCGCCAAGAAACTCGACGGTGACTTCCATCTCTCTCGCGATCTCGATCGTCTCCGCTTCCGGGTCATAGCGGACGGGGAGGAAGGTCAAGGCGACCACACGCACGTCGCGCAGGATCATCGGCTCGCCGACGATCACGTCGGCTGCGGGTGCGCCGGCTCGGGCGTAGTTCTCCGCGTCGATCGCAACGTCCTTGTCCTCGTCCTCGGTGATCGGCGCCAGACGCATATCCGTCATGGTCTCGCGCGCGAGGAGGGTGGCGTGCGCCGTGACCTCCACGCCCTCGGGCACCTGGATGAGCCGCGTGAAGCTGGGGACCGCGGGTTCCCCGACCGCGCCCTGGAATCCGCCTCCCGGGATGGTCGCCGTCTTGAACGCGCGGCCGCTGATGGCCATGTCGCCGATCTCGAGGTCGGGAAGCGTGAACCGGAGGCTCATGCTGCGGGGTCCCTGATCCTCCACCGCGACGACGGGGGGCAGGGCCTCCGGCCGGAGGGTGGAGGCCTCGATGGCAGGGACGGTCGAGAGGATGGCGAGTAGGCTCAGCAAGAGCCCGATAGAGGCGTGGCCGCGCATGGCTCCTCCAGATGGGTCGGCGCTAGGCTAGAAGCGGCTCGATGTTCGGGCGCGGCCAGTCTTCAATTATCTCTCAATTCGGCCGCTCGTGGGCCCTCAATCTGCCCCGAAATGCGGGGGCCGAGGTGCTGTCGGAGAGGTGGCGACGGCCCAAGATCCGGTCGGCCCGGCCCGCAGCGACGGGCTCAGAACTCGGTGCTGACGCCGGCGACGTAGTAGTCGTCCTCGCCATCCCAGGGATTGAACGCATAGAAGGAGAAGCTCAGGCTCCGGACGTGCGAGTACATGGTGATCCCCGTGTTGATATCGCGGTTCTCGCCGCGGACCCGCGCTCGTTCGATGGTGACCCCGGGCGCGAACAGGTCGTGCGCGTTCACGATCCACTCGGTCCAGCTGTAGAAGAAGCTCGCGTCCTCGTCCTCGAGATCGAAGAGGTACTCGGCGGCCGTGGAGAAGGAGAGCACCCGCCACGCGAGGTCGACCTCGAGCCCGGGGGCGAGGCCATTGGTGCGGCCGAAGGCGACGCCTGCTACCGGGGCCACCCACCACTGGAACTCGTCGCCGCCCTCGAACGTGGGGCCGGCCCAGAGGGAGGCGGTCGCGAGGTCCTCGTACTGGTAGCGCGCCTCGACATAGAGCCGGCCGTGGGTCATGGAGAACATGGGCAGGAGATAGGTCAGGTCGGGGATGAAGTTCACGTACAGGCTCGCCGCGTACGAGGACGAGTCCGCCTCGTCGATCACATCACCGGCGTGAACTGCCTCAGGCGCGGCCATGGCCAGGAGACCGATCAGCAGGAGCATCATGACTCAGTCTCCTTGTCCTTCAGCTCCTGGAATGACAGGAAATGACATCCCCAGGGCGCGAGATCGACGTAGAGCCCATCGCCGCCCATGTCGTTGCCACGTCGATCGAAGGCCGCGTCCGAGAGCTGATCCTCGAGATGCCAGATGCGGCCGGCTAGCTCGGTCCACGGGACGCGGACCTTTCCTTGAGACTGCTCGCCGGACAGGTTGACGACGATCAAGTAGCGTGTGGTCCGTCCCGACCAGCACCATGCGACCAGGTTCATGAAGCTCGCGTTGTCCGGCCATCCGGTGCGCTCGCACAGCCGCCATCGGCCGTTGCGGAACGTGTCGTTCGCGCGCGCGCGCAGGAGCTTGACGTAGAAGGCGCGCAGGTCCTCGTCCACGGGTTCCGGGGGACGCCGCGCGAGAAACACCGGCAGCCTCACCTTCCTGCCTTCGAGCTGTCCCTCGTGGACGAGCCGCGCGCCCGTCTGGGTGAGGGCGGTGACGGCGGCCGCGCGGGCCTTGGCGGGTGGAAAGGTCGCCGCCGCCCGCGGTTCGTCATGGTTCTCGATGAACCGGACGAGCCGCTCCTGGTAAGAAAGGTCCGCGCAGAGATGCAGCCGGACCGACTCCGCCGACTCGTGCACCAGCCGGTCGTAGAGGCGCTTGTCGTAGCAGTAGTCGAAACCCTGCTGCTGCAGATCCCACTCGAGATCCCAGTAGGCCTCGGCGATGAACTTGAAATCCGGATGGCGGGACTTGATCATCGGGATCAGCGCGGTCCAGTAGTCGGCTTCGGGGGCGGCGCCGGCGCGGGCGCCCCAGGTGCGCGCGAAGATCCTGTTCATGACGAGCATGGCCATGTCGCAGCGCACGGCGTCGCACTGGCCGGCGATGTCATGCAGGGTGGCGGTGACCGCCTGGCGCAGCCCGGGTGCAAAGGCGTTCAGCTGCAGCACGTCCTGCCAGGCAGGAAAGTAGGGGTCCCGGCCGCACGCGAACACTTCGCCGTCGACCGCCATGAACGACTGCGGGTCACGGGCTTGATCCAGGCCGTTGCCGCGGATGAAGTATTCGGGATGCTCGCGCACCCAGGCATGGTCGGGAGCTACATGGTTGGGGACGAGGTCGAGCACGAGGCGGACACCGCGCGCGGCGAGGGCGATGCGCGCCGCGGCGAGGCCGTCGCGTCCGCCGAGATAGGCGTCCACTTCATAGCCGCGCACGCAATACGGCGAGCCGACATTGTCCGCGGGAGTGAAGTCGGGGAGCGCACGGCGGAAGTCGGCGAGCAGCTCCTCGTTGCGATGGGCGATGGCGATGCCGGCGGGGCTTCGCTCCCAGACGCCCATCAGCCACACCGCATCGACGCCGAGGGTTGCGAGATCGTCCCATTCCCGCTCCGGTACCGAGGTGAGCGTCAGCGGGCGACCGATCCGCCTGCTGAGTTCGTCGAGCCAGACCCGCGTATTGATCTCGTAGATAACGGGGTGCTGCGGCCAGGGCCCCATCGGATCACTTTGCATGCCGTACGTTCCTCGCTGCGGGGATCTGTGCGCGCTTGCCCACCTGTAGATTCATGATGTGCCTGTCTTGTGTCTCCTGTCGTACCGCCCGGGTCCAGGTTGGACGATCGCGCATACGGCATGCCTGCTGGCGAGAAGGGAGGATCATACGCGCGGTCGGGATCCCCGTTCAATGGGTGAAGAGGCCGTGGGTCGGGCTTCGGTGAGGTGTCGCTTTCCAAGGTGGCGGCGAGGGTGTGTGGGGTGATCCTCCTCCGCCTCGCTCCGCGGAGTCCGGTTGACGGGGTGAGTTCTGCGAGCTCCGTTTCGCGAAGTGCGGTTGGCGAAGTGATGGGCCTTCACGTGGCGTTGTGTTCTTCAATACGTGCCCGTACCCGCAGCAATATACGGTTGAGTGCAGAAGGTGCTTGATTGGCGATGGCGGCATTCGTAATCTGATTGCGAGTTCCTTCCTCGCGACAACACAAGACCCCGGAAGGAGTATCGCGCGGTCACGACCTCGGGCGGGGATCCCGAGGAGCTGCGCTCGACCTACTACCGCGCGCGGCGGCAGGGGAGGTGCACGACCGGCGAGCGAGCTAACTTGTTTCCGCGGAAACATCCGATCCGGGCGCCTCACCGATGTTCCAGCGGAAACAACCCCGCATCGGAGGAAGGACCTTGAGCGCCGCGTCCCGTTCCACCCCATTGTGCCGGACCTGGCGATGTGGAATCATCGCAGCTCAAGCTGCATCCGGCTCTGATTCGCGCAGGAGAGAGCATGACGCCGAGCAGGACTACCTCCCGCAGAGCCGGAGGGCTCGCCGCCGACATCCGATCCTTCGTTCTCCGCAGACCGCCCATCCCAACGCTGATCAAGTTCGACACCGAGGAGGCGAGGGAGGACTACAGCCAGCGCATCGCCCAGCGCATCGGCATCGACGTCACGCAGTACGCGATCCTGAACGTCCACCGGATCGGCATCGATGCGCCGGTCAGCCTCGTCTTCGAGGAGCTCCAGCGGTGGGATGGTCGGCCCTCCTACTGGCCGAATCGGATCGTGAGCGTCGAGCGGGCGCAGGGAAGGCGGGGACATCTGCAGTTCTTCCTGCTCGGCAAGAAGGACTCTCTCTTCGGGATCAGGAACAGGTCTCTCGGGTTCGACTTCATCCCGCTGTTCCTGATGGATGTCGTGGATGTGCGGCATCTGCCGGCCGAATCCAATTTCGACAACGCGCGATACGTCCTGTATGAATGCAGCGGTGGCTATCCGGTGGGGATCTGCGGCATCTACGTCCGCTCACCGATCGCGAATCTCGGTGAAACGGCGCGCGCCCAGATGTTCTTTGCCGTCGGGTTCAACTTCTACGGGAAGAAGAACTGGCCCCGAAAGCACCTCGTCAATGGGATATGGGAAGCGATCCACAACCGGGTTACATCCAATGTGCTCAACCGGTTCAAGATCGAATGCGAAGAGAACTTTCGGAGAATACGGGACGAGTCAGATTGACCCCCATACTCCGGCCTATTGCTCGCCGATGACCGCCTTGAGGCGGGCGATTCTCGCGTTGACCTCGGGGATGGTGAGATCGTGGAAGCGCTCGGGGAGGAAGCGAGCGTCCGTGCATTCCTTGACGGCGAGCAGGTCCATGAGCTCGAGCCGCTCGGTGTGCGCCGAGGGGCGGATGTCCGTGATCACCTCGGCGATGACCTGCTCAAGCTCTCGCCGCGGCTCCCCCTCGGGCTGGGTCTCGTAGACGCGCAGGGCGCGGACGAGGATGCCCTCCATCTCGTTGCCGCCGATCTGGTCGTTGTCGGGAAGGGGGGGCAGGTCCGCGACAGCGATGGGCATCTTGAGCTTCCTCGCCATGGCGGCGAAGAGCTCCTTGCGGGCCTCGGGTGTTCCCGGCGGAAAGAGCGGGATGTGCACGTCGAGACGGCCCTGGCGCTTCAGGTCCACCTCGAGGAGATCGGGACGCGAGGTGGCGAAGATCCAGATGATCTTGCCGCGGTTCTGGGTGTCGCTCATCTCCCGCGCCATCATGGCGTAGACGCGCCCGGAGAGCCCCGAGTCGCCCTCGCCTCCGCCGCCGCGCCGTCCCATGGCCTGGTCGGCCTCGTCGACGAAGACGATCACCTGGCCGAGCGCATGCAAGATCGAGAACACCTTTTCCAGGTTGCCCTCGGTGGCCCCGACCCACTTCTCGCGGAAGTTCTTGAGCTCGACACAGGGGATGCCGATCTCGCCGGCCAGGCACTCGACGAGGTAGGTCTTGCCGGTTCCGATGCGGCCGGTGATGAGGTATCCCATCGGGATCGCGGCGCTCACGCCCTTCCGGAGCAGTACCGCGTCCTGGCGGAGCCAGGCCTTGGCCTCCTCGTGCCCGGCCACGTCGTCGAGCGTGCGCCTGGACTCGATGAAGTCGAGCCGCCCGAAGGCCTCCTTCTCGATCGTCTCCTTCTTGACGCGGGTCAGGTAGGCCCCGGTGAGTCGCTCTCGATCCGCCCGGGCGCGGAGGAGCAGCGTGCGCACGCTCACGCGCGACAGGCCCACCAGGCGCTCGCCGAGGACCGGAGCGCCGAACTCGCTGAGCACGCTCACATCGCCCAGGTCCCTGGTGAGGAAGGCAATGAAATCGCTGAGCTCGGCGGCGGTCGGGAGCTCGATCTTGATCTTGGCCGAGTATGGGCTCTCGACCAGCATGCGGTTGAGATCGGCGAGATTCTCGGTCAGGAGCGCTGTGACGGCGAAGGAGCTCGTGATTGCCGGATCGGAACCCCAGTCGATGAGCTGGATCAACGTCTGGCTCAGATCGGCGAGATACAAGGGGTCGCCCTGGGGGGCGATGAAGTGCGCGTAGTCGATGACCACCGCAACCCGGAGCGGATCGGCCACCGCCTTTCCGTCCACCACCCGGGTGCGGGCGAGCGCCCCGCGCAGGAAGCGGTCGATGAGCTCGAGCGCGCGCTTGGGATCGCGCGGCAGGAGACCGGAGAGGTCGAGCATCGCCGCCTTGTCCGGTCCGACCGCGGGCAGCGAGGACCAGCTCGTGCCCTCGAAGGCGTCGAAGGCCTTCAGGAAGCGCTGGAAAGTCTCGGCCCCCTTGAGGACGCGGATGCCCTTGCCGCGGTCGTAGTACACCACGACCTCGAAGGGGTCGAACATGACTTCGGTCAAGAAGCGGCGGAGCGAGAGATAGTCCTCCCCGCCGGGGGCGGGTACGAGGTCGAAGATGTTGCCGTGGAGAATGAACTGGCTCGTCGTGCCGGCGCGGAAGATGGAGCGCATCTCCTCCGCCCACGGTGCCAGTTCGTGATCGCGTGTCATGGACTAGGCCCTTTCCCGGCCCCGCCTGGGCGGCGGTGGAGGTGGCGATGGTTCCGGCTCGGCCGGGATGCGGGGCTCGCCGAGCCGCGGCAGGAGCGGACCGCCCTCACCCAGCTCGTCGCCAGCAAGCGTGCCGAAGATCTCCGCGTTCTGCTCCATCCAGCGCGATGTCTCGGCCAGGGTCTGACTCACGGCGTCGAGCCGTGCCGAGAGCACCTCGGGCCCGCCGGAAACCGCGGTCTCCTCGCGGATCAGGCGCACCTGCCGCTCGATGCGCTGGAGCTCGGCGTCGATCACCTCGAGGCTCGTTCCGGCCCGCTCGAGATTGGCGAGGCGCTTGGTCTGGATGTCGAGCGTGGCCTCGAGCGAGCGCGCGAGCGGGCTTCCTGCCGGAGCGGAGGCGAGTCGCGCCTTCAGCCCATCGATGTCCGCCGCGAGCATCTCCGGATCCACCTGCGCCAGGTTGGTGCGGATCACCTGCTGGGAGACGAGGAGGCGGAGGAAGAGCGCGAGCAAGCTGTTGAGACTGCCTGCGCGCAGGTCCTCGAGCGTGCCCGCCTCGTTCCGTTCGCGGGTGGGCGCGATACCGAGGATGAGCCCGCATTCGTTGAGGAGCCGGCGGTAGCGGGCGCGCGCCTCGGGGACCAGCTGCTCCAACGTCTCCTGCACGCGCTCGTCGGTGCCGCGCTGACGTCGAGCGAGGAGCTCGCCCTCGACGACCTTCTGGAAGCGCGGGTTCGCAGACAGCCAGCCGAGGTAGGACAGCTCAGCGGCCGCACCCAGGAGCCAGAAACCGGGATTAACGAGTCCGAGGACGCCAAAGGCGACGAGCCCCATCTGGTTGAGCGGCATCCGTCCGAGAAGCGGAATCGGATGCGGATGCCGGAAAGCGGCCTTGACGTAATCCCAGTAGGTCAGGGGCTGGTTCGCCATGGCTCGTCAGGTGGTGCCCGCCTCCAGGGCCCGGAACGCCGCCGCCACCTCGCCCACCGCCGCCTTGAAGCTCGACGTCTCCTGCACCAGGAGGGGATCCGAGTCGCGCGTCGGCGGGATGATGTCGGCGAACTCGTTGCCGATGCGGCCCGGAGCCGGGGTGATGATCCAGACCCGATCGCCCAGGTAGACCGCCTCGGCGATCGAGTGGGTGACGATGAAGACCGTGGCCTCGACCTCGTGCCAGAGCTCCATGATAAGCCGCTGCATCTCGTAGCGGGTAGGCTCATCGAGCGCCGAGAACGGCTCGTCCATCAAGAGGATCTTGGGCTTGAGCGCCAGCGCCCGGGCGATGGCCACCCGCTGTTGCTGCCCGCCGGAGAGCTGGTGCGGGTACTTCTTCTCGTGCTCGACGAGTCCCACTCGGTGCAACCAGTCGCGCGCGACATCCACCATGGCCGGCCGGCTGAGGCCGAGCTCGTGCTGGTTCAGCTCGAGTCCGAAGGTGACGTTCTCGAGGACGGTGCGCTGCGGGAACGAGCTGTACTTCTGGAAGATCATGCCGCGGTCGCGGCCCGGCCCGGTGACGATCCGCCCGCGCACGCGCACTTCTCCGGTGGTCGGCGGATAGACGTCATCAAAGCCGTGAATGAGATTCAGGATGGTGGACTTGCCGCAGCCGGAGGGCCCGACGATGGCGATGAACTCGCCGTAGCCTGGCCTGTCATCGACGCGGAAGGTCAGGTCCTTGATCGCGGTGAACGCGCGCGCGGTTCCCGGGTTGAAGGTCTTCGATACCGCCCGGAACTCGACGACCGGTTCGCTCGCAGCGGCGGGTGCGGCACCGGCGGCGGTCATCGCCGCGACTCCTGCCATGGGAAGAGGCGGCTGCCGATCGCCGCCCACAGCTTGTCGGTGAGGAAGGCGACGCCGACGATGATCAGGAGCACCAGATAGATGTGCTCGCGCGGCCCGCGCCGCTGCGACGTGATGATGATCCCGCCCAGGCCCTTGCCGATGTCCACCATCTCGGCGAGCAGGATGTAGCTCCAGCCGACGCCGAACCCGAGCCGGAGCGCCTCGAAGATCCGGGGCCATGCCACCGGGAGCAGGACCTGGCGCACGGCCTGCGCGCGCGAGGCGCCGAGCGTGTAGGCGGTCTTCAAGTAGATGTCGTCCACCGAGTCGACGGCGGCGACGATGAGCGGCAAGAGGTAGATGCCGAAGGCCAGCGCGAGAAAGACGACCTTCTGCAGCTCCCCGGTTCCGAACAGGCTCAAGGTGAGCGGGACCAGGGTGGGAATGGGCAGATAGGCCCCGAACACGGCGAGCGGCAGGAATGCCGACCGCACCTTGGTGAACGAGCCCATGAGGAGCCCGAGCGGGAACACGATGGCCACCGCGAGGAGAAAGCCCTCGCTCACCCTGAGGAAGGACACGAGGAGATTGCGCATGACGGCGCGATCGAACCACAGCCCGGGGAACGAGCGGACGACCTCCACCGGGCTCGGCAGGATGGTCGGCGAGATCATGCGGCTCTCGGGTTCGTCGCCGCCGGTGGCGGCGATCCACACCGCGAGGAGGACCGCCACCGGCATCACACCCAGGATCCAGGCGAGCCAGGGTGGGATGCGCTCGCGAATGCGGAGACCCCACTTGCCGGTGGCGGCAGTTCCCCCGCCGCTGGTTGCGGCCGCCTCCCGCTCGAGGCGGTCGGTCACTGGGCCTCCGGCGGGTAGACCGCGATCTCCACTCGGCGGTTGAGCGCCTGGTTCAGGGGATCATCGGGATCAGCCGGCTCGTCCCAGGCCTTGCCCTCGACCGCGAACTTGTCGGGCTCGAACTTGAACTTCTTGACGAGCGCCTGCTTCACGGCATTGGCCCGGTCGAGAGAGAGCTGCTGCACATCCTCGTAGCGCACCCCGCGCTCCCGCATCGAGGAGTCCGTATGGCCGAGGATCGCGATCACCGAGCGATCGTACTGCCCGACCAGGCGGGCCACCTTCTCGAGCGTGGCGTCGATCGCGGGATCGTAGAGCGTGTTGGCCACCGCATTGCCCAGCTCGTCGTGCTGGGGCTCGTAGAGATTGGCCGAGTTCGGATAGAAGTTGATGCGGATGGTCTGGGTGACGATCGGCGCCTCGGCGGAGAGCTTCTTGTAGCTCGTCGGGACGAAGGCGGCGCGACCGGCGTCCGGCTGGTGCTTGAAGGCGCCTTCCTGGTCGAGCTGCTTCAAGACCGAGAAGTCCATCACCTCGTCGAAGCGGGCCGGGGTTCCGATCAGCCCGAGCTCCCGGTAGACGAAGTTGATGTTCTTCCAGCTCCGCTCGAAGTTGGTCGGACTGTTGGCGTTGAGGAAGAAGTCCTTGTTCTCGGCGAAGTTGGTCGAATGGGCGTCCTGGACCATGCCACCGATCTCGTCGACCGGCATGCCGTAACCCTCGGCCATCCACTGGAAGGCCTTTGCCTTGAACGTGCCGTCGCCCAGTAGGTCCATGCCCTTGAAGATGCCCGCCACCAGGCCCTTCATGATCTCCGGGTGGTCCTTGGCGAAGTCGGCCCGTGCCGCCCACACGTCGGCGATCAGCTTGTTGGCCTCGGCGGTGGTGGTGAGGATGCGGGTGCCGGGGACCTTGTCCGGGATGTTGTAGATGTCGGGCGCCCACGACACGCAGGCATCGATCTTCTTGTCAGCGACGAAGGCCGCCGCCGCCTCGAAGGCTGTGGCCGTGTACTTGTGCTTCACGGTGGCGGGCTGGACGCCGGCGGCGAGCAGCAGATTGTTGATGAAGTACTGGGAAGGGCTGTTCTGGGCGTAGACCACCGTCTTGCCCTTCAAGTCCCGCACCGATTCGATGCCGCCGCGGACGACGATGCCGTCGCCGCCGCTCGACCAGTCGATCTGCTGGTAGACGCGCGGCGCGGTGCGCGAATCCTTCATGAGGTCGGGCGCGAACAGCGCGATCATGTCGAGGGTGCCCCACAGGATGTGGCTCTCGCCGGCGGCGAAGGCGTCGCGCGCCACCACTGGATCGTCGACCAGCTTCAGATTCACCTTGAAGCCGTAGTCCTTGTAGAAGACGGATTCGGTGTTGGGGGCGAAGCCGTGATTGGCCGCCACGATCGGCAGCCAGCCGATCCAGACGTTGATCGGGAACTGGACGATCTTCTCGCTGGCATCCCACTTGTAATTGGAGACGCCCTTGACCGGCGGCAGCTTCTCGGCCGGCACGTAGGTGTACTCGTTGACCGTCGTGATGCCCTTGGTGTCCGGGGCCTCGACCTTGCCCGCCTGGTCCTTGTAGGCATCCAGGTCGATTTCCGACTGCCCCTCCTTGCCGGCGGGCAGGAGCGCATCGCGGAAGAAGTAGATGGCGCCGGCGATCAGGGCCAGGATGAAGAGCACGATCACCAGCCTGCCGAGGCCGGTGGGTCCCACCTTGTCCGCCATGTTTCAGTCTCCTTCCAGCGCAGCGTCCCCCGGAGGATGCCGCGTTACGACTCCTGGACCTGAGGGCCCATGTCCTTGGCCGGCGGTATCGAAGCCGGCCCCGCGGCGGTTCCTTCCGCCGGTGGCAGCTCGAGCCCGTAGCTCGCCGCAAACTCGGTGAGGGCTTGCTCGGCGAGTACCTGCTGCTCCGCTTCCATGAGCTCCACCTTGGAGGTGTCGATGGTGGTCGCGGCCACCCGGGTGCGGCCCGCCGCCTTGTCCCGCCGTTCCGTCAGGTATTCCTCGACGCGGTTCAACGTATCGCCGGAGCCGCCGATCGAGGTCACCATGCCGGTGGCCATCTCCTGCAGCTCGGCCTGGGCCTCGAGCATCTCGGTCTCGGTGAGGAGGCGCTTCAGCTTCTCGATCTTGGCCTGCGCCTCCTTGACCGCCACATCGCGCGCCTGGACGAGCTTCTTGAAGGTCTCCTCGGCAGTCTGCAGCTGCGCGCGGTTCTCCTCGAGCTGCTCCTTCACGGTCTTGAGCTGGAGCGCGTACTGGGCGGCGGCGTTGCGGTTCCCTACCTTCAAGTTGGCCGCAGCCTTGGCCGCCAGGTCGCGCTCCTGCGCCTCGAGGTTCTTGACCTGGCGCAGGAGCCGTTCGGTGAAACCGGCATGCACGGCGAGATTGTCGTTGTAGCGGGCGATCTGCTGGCGCAGGTTTTCCTTCTCGACCTCGAGCAAGGCCCGGGGATTCTGGCGCTCGATGCCGGAGATGAAGAGGCCGACAAATCCCCGGATCAGGTTGGAAATGCGCATCCACATGGCGGGCTCCTTTGCCGGGCTTTCCTGCCGGGAGCTCCTCGGCCGGATGGTGCCGGCAACTCGTACGAACCTGACTGCCGCGGGCGGCGGATTATCCGCAGAGCCCCAAGGCAGTGTCAACCCGTTCCCGGAGGTTCAGGGCGCACTGCCAGCACGCCGGCCGGCTGGTGAGCGGGGCGGCGCGATATGGGATCGTCTCTCGGCTGTTTCTCTTGCACAGGAGCAGGAATGACACCGCGCGATCCCGACCGTGGGAACGGATTGGCGGAGGTGAGAGCGAAGATGAGACCTTGCCGTCAGGTCCGCGGAGTTCCTCGATCCTGGCGGTTTGCGGGTCGATGTCGATCGGGTCGGTTCATGTTGGCACCTTCCCTAATGCAGCAAGAGCATCCTGCGCTGCGCCACTTCGCCGCCCACCTCGAGCCGATAGAGGTAGATGCCGCTGGGCAAGGACGTGGCCCCATCGGTGCGACCGTCCCACTGGACCTCATGATTCCCGGCAGCGAGCGTCCCGCCCACGAGCCGCCGGACGAGCCGCCCGCTGACGTCGTAGATGTCGAGCCGTGCATCTCCCGCCTCGGGCAACGCGAACTCGATCCGCGTGCCGCCGCGGAAGGGATTCGGCTCGTTCTGGGCGAGAGCGAGCCGCACCGCGGGAGCGGCACCCGGGGAGACCGCGGTGGGCGAGCCCTGCACGGTGAGCACCGCGATGCCGCGGCTCAGGCAGCTCATCCACAGCTCGTAGCCGCCGGGGATCTCGCGCACCTCCAGGTCCTCGATGGAGCTGTGCGGCAGGCCGCCCCACTGCGGCTCGCCGCCGGGAGGCGCGGGGAATGAGCCGATGTTCGTCCCGTCATACCAGCACAGTCCCGCGTCGTTCGACGGGTACTCGCTGTCGTACTGCATCCACAGGCGACCATCCGGCGTGACCGCCATCGGACGCACGTGTTCGCCGGGGAAGGGCCAGCCCTGATCATGCTCGAACATCTGGTAGGAGCCCGTGTTGGCATCGAGACGGATCAGGGTGCTGCCGGTGCTCGTGAACTGCGTCCACGTTCCGATCCAGGCAATACCGTCGGGCTCGGTGGCAAGGCCAGTGAACCATGTCCCTGATCCGGGGAAGTCGCCGATGGAACGCGAGAAGGAGTAGGTCCCGTCGGTGCGCAGCAGCTCGTAGTCCGTTGCCGCCCACACGGTGCCTGGGCGTGTTGGGTCCCTCTGGATCTTGAGGCCCCATCCCGTGATCGGCGCTGAGGTCCAGCCGGTCCCGTCGTGATAATTGAGCGCGAAGTACTCCCCCAGAGCCCATAGTCGGCCGAGCGAATCCTCGCACATGCGCTCCGCGCCGCCCAGCGATGGGAGCGGGTTGAAGCCCGAGCCGGTCCACTCGTGGATCCCGTAGAGCCAGTCGAGCGGCGAGACCGCGACGCGCCCATTGGAGGGTCGATAAGCAAGCGCGGTGCAGAAGTCGTTGGGGAACGGCCAGTCGTACCCGAGGCCATAGGTGAGCGGATTCCATCCCGTCCAGCGTGCCCCATCGAAACGCACCATCCCCCCGATTCCAGAACCGGCATTGGCCCCTGTGTACATGTAGCCGTTGACGGGGTCGATGGTCAGGTCGCGGTTGAACTGGTCGAAGTTGGCTGTGTTGGTGATGCGGTAGCGTTGCCACTGGCCGGTCTGCACATTCCATCTTGCCGCCCCTCCGGTCCCGCAAACCCAGACGTTCCCGGCGGCATCGATGTCCACGCTCTGGGTGTTCTGCCCCGGGCGCCAGATGCCCAGACCTACCCAGCTGGTGCCGTTGAACTGATAGACGGTGCCCACGCCGTCGACGAGGAGTGCGCGGCGATCCCCATAGGCCTTGAAGGCCCAGGTGTCGAACGTCACGCCGTAGTAGGGCTCCGGGACCGTGACCCAGGTGCCATCGGGCCGGCGGTAGTCCAAGGCGTTGAAGTCCCCGGGATTCCGGAGCCGGAGCGCCCAGAAGTTCCCGGCGTCGTCGACGCAGTCCTTCCCCGGCAGACCGGCGACATCCCCGGGGCTGCCGTTGGGATAGGTGACATCAATCGTGGTCCACTGCTGGGTGTCGCTGTCGAAGATGAATGTGTAGCTCTGGAGCGGCGGCCTCTCGGACGACCACACCAGGTAGCCGCCGGTGGCCTTGGGCTGCACGCTCATGAACTCAGCGCCGACCTGCCAGCGAGTCCAGGCGTTGGTCCCCGGGTCGTGGCGCACGATCCCGCCGTTCACGAACCACATCGTGCCGTCCGGGGCGCGGTCGATGTCCGAGGTGAAATCGTTGATGAGGCCCGAATTGGCCGGGCCGAGACGGGTGAGCGAGCTGGCGCCGATGACGGGGTCGAACGTCAGCGCGCCGCGCCAGGTGCCGAGCCAGAGCTTGCCGGTCGCGTCGGGGACGATGTCTTCGACGCGCACGCACCCCTGCTCGTCGGGATGGCCGATGACCGGATAGTCTACGTTCGAGTAGTTGATCCAGCGGTTCTCCTCCTGGACGAACTTCGCAAAGCCGCCCTCCTCGAAGGAGGGATCGTAGCCGCCGATGTAGGGGTCGCCATCCGGTCCAACCCATAGCGCCTCGTTGAAGTCGCCCTGGATGCCGGTGTTGCCGGGGCGGTAGTAGCGCCAGGAGTAGGTCTCCTCGGCCCCGGCAGCACCAGCGGCAAGCCCCATGATCACGGCCGCGGCCGCCAATCCGTTCCTGAAGTCCATCGTGCACCTCCGCGTTCGGACAAGCATATCCTACCGACGGCGAGGCGGTGATCCGGATACAGCCGGGTATCAGAAGCCCTGAGCGCCGCCCCGCGCCGGCAGGCGGTCGCGGAGCCTCTCCCGGAGGTGGGTGTGCCGCTCGTCCAGGCGGCTGTTCTTGACGGCGATGGCAAGCGCGCGCCGGCTGCCGGCCACCACGCAGAGTCTCCGGGCGCGGGTGATCGCCGTGTAGAGGAGGTTCCGCTGCAGCATGACGTAGTGCTGGGTGTGCAGCGGAATCACCACCGCCGGATACTCGCTGCCCTGCGACTTGTGGATCGAGCAGGCGTAGCCGAGCACGAGCTCGTCGAGATCGGCATAGTCGTAGCGGACGACGCGCTCATCGAACCGCACCTCGACTTCTCGCGTCGCGTCATCGATTCCCGCCACGCGCCCCAGATCGCCGTTCCAGACCTCGAGCTGGTAGTTGTTGCGGATCTGCATCACCTTGTCGCCGACCCGGAAGGTGCGGCGTGCCGCGGGTGATCGACTCGCCGCGCGGATTGAGGAGCGCCTGCAGCTCGGCGTTCAGGTTGGCGGCACCGAGGAGTCCGCGGTGCATGGGGGTCAGCACCTGGACATCAGCGACAGGATCGAGGCGGAAGCGCGCGGGGATTCGTTCGGCGACCAGGTGCTTCACCTTGGCGAGCACCGCTTCCGGGTCGTCTTCCGCGACCAGGAAGAAGTCGGGCGGCTTCTCCTCGGCGATACTCGTGCCGGTATCCGTCGCGACCGGACGCAGGAACGGCATCTCGCCATGGTTCACCCGGTGCGCGTTGACCACGATCAGGCTCGGCTCGGCCTGGCGGAAGATCTCGTCGAGCTTGACGGTATCCACCACTCCCGACTCGATCACATCGCGGAGGACGGAGCCCGGGCCCACGGATGGGAGCTGATCCACGTCACCGACGAGGATCAGCTGGCAGTGGGTGGGCAGGGCCTTCATCACATGATGGGCGAGCACCGTGTCCACCATCGAGGTCTCGTCGAGGACGAGCACATCGGCGTCGAGCGGGTGCTCCACGTTGCGCTCGAAGGACATGGATTTCGGTGTGAACTCGAGGAGTCGATGCACGGTCTTCGCTTCGCGACCGGTGGTCTCCCGCAGGCGCTGCGCGGCGCGGCCGGTGGGCGCGGCGAGGAGGATACGCCGCCCCTTGCGCTCGAGGATCTGGATGATCCCATTGACCAGCGTGGTCTTGCCGGTGCCCGGGCCGCCGGTGATGACGAGCACCTTGGCCGTCACGGCGCGCCGGATGGCATCGCGTTGCCTGGGGGCGAGCTCGATGGCGGCCCGTTCCTCGAACCAGGACAGCGCGCGCTCGATGTCGATCGCGATCGGCTTGACCGGGGCCTGCATCAGATGGGCGATGCGCTCGGCGATGCTCGTCTCGGCGATGTGAAGCGGGCGCAGGTAGACGCCGGTGTCGGGGACGCCGGGTGAGCTCGGTGGATTGAGGGCGGCGATGGGCTCGAGGACGGCGGACCCGCTCGCTGCGAGCTCGTCGATCGCCGACTCCACGAGCGTGACGTCGATCTGGAGCATGCCGGCTGATTCGGTCACGAGCTTCGGGCGCGGCGTGAACACGTGCCCCTCCTCGGCGAGCTCGCCCAGCACGTGCAGCACGCCGGCGGCGGCGCGGCGCGGGGAATCGAGCGGGATCCCGAGGCTCCCGGCGATGCGGTCCGCCGTCTTGAAGCCGATGCCGAAGATGTCGGTCGCGAGCCGGTACGGGTTCTCGCGCACGATCGCGATCGCGTCGTCACCGTATCGCTTGTAGATCTTGACGGCGTAGCTCGGCGACACGGCGTGCGACTGGAGGAAGAGCATGACCTCCTTGATCTGGCGCTGCTCGGCCCAGGCCCGGGCGATGCGCTCGGTGCGCACCGGACCGATTCCCGGCACCTCCGTCAATCGCTCCGGCTCGCGGTCGATGACCTCCAGGGTCGCGAGCCCGAAGTGCTGGACCAGACGGCCGGCCATCACCTTGCCGATGCCGCGCACGAGGCCGGATCCCAGGTAGCGCTCGATGCCGACCAGCGTGGCCGGCTGGACGGTGGTGAAGGACTCGACGCGGAACTGCTCGCCGTACTTGCGATCGCGTTCCCAGCGCCCCTCGAGTTCGAGGCTCTCGCCAGGCTGGACGCCGAGCAGGTTTCCGACTGCGGTTACCGGTTCACGCCGGCCGGGCACGGCGAGACGCACCACGGTCCAGGCGTTCTCCTCGTTGGCATAGACGATGCGATCGAGAACGCCCTCGATCTTGCGCGCGTCGGTGCGCGGAGGTGGCGCAGGTGGTTTGATCACGGCATCCATGGGCCGGCTCAGGCAGCCGGGAAGATCCAGGGGAACAGCAGGCGAGAATAGCGCGGGGGCCGGATCCATGCCATCATCCCCATACTCGACCTGTCAGGCCGACCGCAGGAGGTGAGGCGTGGCCAATAAGAAGAAGAAGAACGCGAAGAAGCAGACGACAGGAAAGAAGCTCGCCGGGAAGAAGGACGCCAAGAAGAGCGCCAAGAAGGACGCCAAGAAGAGCGCCAAGAAGGACGCCGGGAAGAAGGCCATCAAGGCCCAGAAGGCCGGCAAGGAAAGCCGGAAGGCCGCCAAGAAGGTCGCGAGGCGTGATCGTTACCCGAATCGCGTGACCGTCATCTGCACGTATCGCGTCAAGGAAAGCACGCAGCCTGATTTCCATGCTCTCATGACCAGGCACTGGCCGACCCTCAAGAAGCTCGGACTGGCCACTTCCGAGCGCCCCCTTCTCTACACCGGGAAGGACGAGTCGGGGCAGCCTCTCCTTGTCGAGATCTTCTCCTGGATTGATCCCCAGGCCCCCGAACGGGCCCATGCCGATCCCGAGGTGATGGCGATCTGGAACGCCATGGAGCCGTTCCTCGAGGAGCGATCGGGCCATCGCAAGTGGGAGTTTGTCCACGTCGCCCCGGCTCCGATCCGCCTGGCGAAGCTGTAGCCAGCTCTCCTGTGCTAGACTTTCAGCCCCCCCACGCCTGGAGCTGGCGCCCACTGGCCGGCCCCGCTTCCCGGTTCGGAGCTCCGGATCGGGCTTCTCGGTGGAGCTAGACAATGCCGCAAGTCGACGAAGCGACCCTCATCGAGCGGGTCAAGAACGGCGATCAGCAGGCCTTTGAGGATCTTGTCTCTCGTTACGAGAACAAGGTCTATCGGCTTGCGATCAAGCTCACCCGCAACGAGGCGCTCGCCGAGGAGGTGCTCCAGGAGGTCTTCATCAAGATCTACGAGAAGATCGATACCTTCCGGGGTGAGTCGGCGCTGTCGAGCTGGATCTACCGCATCGCCGCCAACGCCAGCTTCGCCAAGCTGAACCTCGAGAAGCGGCACCAGCATGCCGATATCGAGGAGACGATGCCGCAGGCGGAGCTTCAGCTCCTCGAGCGGCAGGATGTCACCCAGGAGGCCCCGGATCGCCCGCTCCTGGCCGACGAGGCGCTGAGCGTGATCAGCCAGGCGATCGAGCGGCTGCCCGAGGATTTCCGTGTGGTGCTGACGCTCCGCGACGTGGAGGGGCTTTCCAACGAGGAGGTGGCCCGCATCCTGGAGCTCTCGGTGCCGGCCGTGAAGTCGCGCCTCCATCGCGCCAGGTTGTTGCTGAGAAAGAGGTTGGCTCGCTACTTCGATCGCCAGGTGTTCCCCTTCTAGGGGCGGTGCGGAGCGGTGGCGCGGGATCGCGGATCAGCGGTCGTCCGGACCGGCCGGGGGAGGGGCAAAATGGCCGAATCGCCGGGAAGTGCGAAGCGATCGTTTAGTGTGGACACTGTTAGAGGCTGAAACCCCTATGATGTACTGCCACCAGATCGTCGAGTTCCTGTCCTCCTACCTGGAGCAAGACCTCGACGAAGACACGATGCGCCACATGGATGAGCACCTGCGCGATTGCCGCCCGTGCATCTACTATGTGGACACCTTCCGGCGGATGATCAGTGCCAGCGGGCGCATACCGACGATCGAGACGATTCCCGAGGAGCTCAAGACGCGGCTCCACAGCTTCCTGGCCCTGAGGACCAAGCCGCAGCCCTGAGGCACGACCGCCCGCCGCCCCTGCCGGCCGCCCCCTTCCTCCGCGTATCCTTCCCCCGCTCCCTGCTCGGCTTCCAGGATCATTTCGCAGCTTGAATCCGTAGTCTGACCGCGGTTTCATTCGATCGATCAGACGTTGTCCGGGGCCAGCCAGGTCCCAAGGCTGCGGGGAGGGGTTCAGCATGCTTTCGATTCGCGGGCTGTCGAAGACCTATCCGGGGGGCGTGCGTGCTCTCGACCAGGTGACCCTGGAGATCGGTCAAGGCATGTTCGGGCTCCTCGGCCCCAACGGGGCCGGCAAGTCGACGCTCATGAAGATCCTGGCGACACTCCTCGAGCCGGACGACGGTACGGTCATCTTCGACGGCGTCGATGTCCTCAAGGAGAAGCAGAAAGTCCGCGAATGGGTGGGCTACCTGCCACAGGATTTTGGCTTCTATCCCTCGTTCACCGCGCGGCAGATGCTCGACTATTTCGCGGCATTGCGCGGGATTCAGTCTCGCCAGCGCAAGGCGCGGGTCGATGAGCTCATCGCCCGCGTGAACCTCGGCGAGGCTCGGAACCGCAAGCTCGGCGGGTTCTCCGGGGGCATGCGCCAGCGGCTGGGGATCGCGCAGGCGCTTCTCGCGCGGCCGCGGCTCCTCATCGTCGACGAGCCCACCGCGGGGCTCGACCCCGAGGAGCGCCTCCGCTTCCACAACCTCCTGGCGGAGGTCAGCCAGGATATCGTCGTCATCCTCTCCACGCATATCGTGAGCGATGTCTCCGTCCTCTGTTCACGGATGGCGGTCATCGATCGCGGCCGCATCGTCGCCGACACCACGCCGGGAGAGGCCGTGGTTCGACTGGCGGGACGGGTTTTCGAGGCCACGGTGCCGGCGGCGGATCTCCCCGAGGTCGGCAAGAACTGCCGCATCCTGTCCCGCATGGTGGCGAGCCCGACCACGGTCCGCGTCAAGGTCTACTCCGCCGACGGATCGGTTCCCGCGGGCTTCCAGGCCGCGAGTGGGGTCCTGGAGGATGCTTACTTCAGCCTGGTGGGCGATGCCGGAGGGCGGGCCTGATGCACGCCAGCGATTCGCTCTGGCAGGTGGCGCGGCGCGAGCTGGGGCTCGGTCTCCGCCGCTTCGCCTTCTGGTTCATGGTGGTCGTTCTCGCCGCCATCGGCTACTTCTACTTCACGAAGTACGTGAGCGTGTCGCCCGGGGAGGACAGTCTCACCCAGGGCGTCAAGCTGGCGCGGAACTCCGCCTACTCGCTCGCGGTGATGCTCACCGTGATCGGGTTCGTGTTCGTGCACTTCATCGCCGCCCTTACCGTCGATCCCGTGCTGCGCGACCGGCGCATCGGCCTCTTGCCGCTGGTCCTCAGCTCGCCGCTCGACGGCCGGACCTATGTGCTCGGCAAGTTCCTGGGTGCGATGGTGCTGCCGCTCGTGGCGCCGCTCGCCTTTGTCGCGGTGTCGGCGATCATGCAGTTCGTCCCCAATCCCTCGATCGGGCTGATCCCGCCGAACGCGGTCGGCTATGTCGCTTCCTACGTCGAGTTCTACCTGCCGTGGGTGATCATGGTGGGGGCGCTCGTGTTCGCGCTCGCCCTCGTGAGCGGAAGCCCCAAGCTGGTTTACAGCCTGGTGACGCTCCTCTTCATCGGGTACTTCGCCCTCATGAACCTGGTGCAGAGCGTGGAGCACCGCTGGGTGGCCTACCTCGATCCGGCGGGTCTCCTCTATCTGTCGGAGGTGGTCGGCAAGGGCAAGACCAACATCGAGCTCAACGCCATCACCTGGATGGGCGATCTCGGGTTCCTCCTGAACCGGGTCGGCGTGCTCCTCGCCGGCCTCGTGCCGCTCTTCGCCGTCGCCGGCGGCTTCGCCCGGCGCGAGGCGCTCGCCGGGTCGCGCGCCAAGAAGCCCCGTGGAAAGTCGGCGGCGGCCGCGGCGCAGGCTGCGATCTGGAGCAAGCTGCCCCCGGTCGTGCCGCTCCGGCCGCTCAGCGACCAGATCCAGCTGGCGGTGGGGACGCTCCGCCAGCTCGGACGGGTGGCGCGCGCCGAGATCCGCCTCCTTTCCCACGAGCGTTCGCTCTACTTCTTGATCCCGCTGCTCGGCGTCGTTCTATGGAGCAGCATGGAGACCTTGTCCGGGCCCTTCGATGCGGAGATCGTGCCGGTCTCGAGCGAGGTCGCTCGCGGGATGTTCTGGACTCTGGTCATGTTCCTGTTCGGGACGACGACCTTCTTCATCGGCGAGACCATCTATCGCGAGCGCGAGGAGGGGCTCGCCGACATGCTGCATGCCCATCCGGTCTCCGAGGCGGCCATCCTCGGCGGCAAGATGGTGGCCAACCTCGTGCTCGCCGCCGTTCTCGTCGTCGTGGCCTTCCTGACCGCCGTCATCTACCAGCTCGTGCACCGCGGCGGAGCGATCGAGCTCAAGCCGTTCCTGACGCTGTTCGTGGGTTTCCTGCTGCCGACGGTCCTCATCATGATCACGCTCGCCGCCGCGCTCTCCCTGGCCGCGCGTTCGAAGCCAGGGGGTTACGCGCTGTTCCTGGCCGTGGGTGGCGGTCTCGTCTGGGCCTTCGTCCGCGGCCACCGGCACTGGCTCTACAACCTGCCGGCGCTGAACCTCGCGACCTACTCGGATCTCGTCGGCCTCGGCCCCTTGCGGGGGCAGATCCTGCTCCAGCGCTTCTACGTGGCCGCCCTCGCCGTCTTCCTGTTCTTCGTGGCGGTGGGGCTCTACCCGCGGGCAGGTGGCGCCGGAAGGCGCATCTTGAGCGGGCGCGAGTGGCGACGGCGCGGGGCGCTGGTGCCGGCGCTCGCCTCGCTCGCGGTGGCGGTCATGCTCGGGCTCGTCATCCATTCCCACGTCGAGAGCGGGCCGAGCTCCCTCGCCTTCGAGCGCCAGCGTGTCGACTACGAGAAGGCGGTGAAGCCGTGGCTCGCTGATCGGGTACAGCCGGAGCTGGCCGGCGTCGATCTCGATCTCGATCTCTATCCCGAGCGTCATGCGTTTGCGCTCGACGGGACCTTCCAGCTCCGGAATGTGAACCAAGTCCCGATCGATTCCGTGTTCTTCACCGTCTATCCGCCGCTCCTTGCCCAGGGTGAGATGCGCCTCGACGGAAGGACGCCCGATCGCGTCTCGGGCCTGATCGCCAGCTTCGGGCTCCCCGCACCCCTCGAGCCGGGACAGGAGATCGAGCTCGTCTGCCGCTGGGAGGGCCGCGTGCCGGCCGGACCGCCGCGTCACGACGCCAGCCTCGACACCTTCATCGAGCCTGGCGGTAGCTACCTGCATTCCTTCGCGCCGCTCCCCTGGTTGCCGATGATCGGCTACAACGACGACCTGGAGATCCAGAGTGATCGCACGCGGCGCAAGTTCGGCCTCGCCAAGCGCGACGTGCTGCCCGAGGACGACGGCAGCGGCTTCACGCCGGGGATGATGCACCAGACGTTCGCCTACCCCTACCGGGCGCGGATCCGGGTCCCCGCGAGTGAGGAGGCGCTCTCCGCCGGCCGGCTCCTCGAGGTGCGCGATCTCGCCGAGGGGCGGCGCGAGTACGAGTTCGTCTCCGATGGACCCATCTACTTCTTCCCGGTCATGGCCGGACGCTGGGCGGAGGAGCGCGACGGGGCGAACGCGGTCTATCACGCCGCGAGCCACAGCCAGAATGCGGAGAAGATGCTCGAGGCGCTCACGCGCTCCCGGGAGACCTACTCGCAGATCTTCTCGCCGTTCCCCTACACGGATCTTCGCATCGCCGAGTTCCCGCGGCTCGCCACCTTCGCCATGGGCTACCCGACGCTCATCCCCTTCTCGGAGGGGATCGGCTTCCTGACCCGAGACAGCAAGAAGCGAACCAACTTGAATTTCTACGTCACGGCGCATGAAGTGGCGCACCAGTGGTGGGGCACGGTGGTGTGGCCGGGACATGCCAAGGGTGGTGCGGTCATCACCGAAGGGCTGGCCAACTACTCGTCGCTCGTGATGGCCGAGCGCTACGAAGGGGCCGACAAGCGGGAGCAGCTCTTCGAGGATTACGAGGATCGCTACTTGAGGCGGCGCGATCCGAACGAGGAGCAGCCGCTCGCGCTTGTCGACGGCACCCGACGCGGCGACGAGGCCCTCATGTACAACCGGGGCGGCATCGTCTTCTACATGCTGCATCACATCCTGGGCGAGGAGCGGATGTATGCCGGTCTCGGCGAGTTCATCCGCCGCTTCTCCTTCCAGGCCGACCATCCCACCATCACCGACCTGGCGCGCGTCTTCACCGAGCTCTACCCGGAGACCGAGCCTCTCTTCTCGCAGTACGTGTTCGGGAAGTCGATCCCCAACCCGCAGTACACGGTGGTGTCGCGCGAGGAGACGGCGGACGGTCACTGGCGAGTGCCGTTCGCACTCGAGAATCGCGGTAGCGGCGAGCTCGATCTCGTGGTGGCGGCGAGCGCCGGCAAGCGGGAGGAAGGGACCTACGCCGAAGCGCGCACCACCGTGATGCTCCGCGGCGGGCGTCCGGTCGACGGCGAGATCGTGTGCGACTTCGAACCCGAGCGGATCGAGATCGACCCGGATCGCTCGGTGCTCCTCCAGGAACGCAAGCAGGGTCGCCGCGACCTCTAGCCGGGTTTTCCCTCCCGGCGCTGTGGCGCTAGAATGGTCGCGGTGGCGCCCGCGCGCCCGGATCTCGCTCTGGTCCCGACCCCCGGCTGTTCCCCATGCGGAGCGCCGACCAGGAGGAGAACCCGCCATGAAGCATCCCTGTGCCGGACTCGGCGTGCATCGCCGAGCGCTGCTCCTCTCGTCCCTCGTGATCGCGCTGACCATGCTCGCCGGGGCGTCATCGGTCGCCGCCGCGCCCTGGAACGAGCCCGAGCAGGTGACCTTCAACTCGGTCGAGGACCGCACCACGTCGGGGTCGCTGGTCTACCCCTGCTACGGCGAGGCCTATGCCATCTGGATGCAGGCGCAGGGCGCTCCCGGCTGGCGAATCATGTTCGCGGAGCGGAATATCCATGGCTGGAGCGAGCCGCTGCCCGTCGATCCGGGGAGCCATGCGGACTACGACCCGCGGTTGGGCTCGAGCGCCACCGGGCTCGTCGCGGTCTGGCAGCGGGGCACCAGCACCGCGGCCGAGATCGTCTTCGCCGAGCGCACGGGCGATGTCTGGTCCGTCGTGCCGATCACGACGAACGCAACGGAGGACCTGAGCCCGGATCTGGCGGCCATCACGACGGGTACGCATCACGTGGCCTGGGCCGGTCTCGATCCGGTCTCGCAGAGCGGGAAGATCTTCCATGCCGAGAACTCCGGCACCGGCTGGCAGGTGGAGGTCCTCACCGGGAGCGAGCTCGGTCCCTTCTGGACCGGGGCCGAGCCCCATATCGATGTCTCCGCCAACGGCGACGTGCACATCGTCTATCGCGGTGGCGACTACGGTAATTACCATCTCCACTATGCGCGTCGGGTGGGGACGACGTGGACCTACCAGGTTCTCTTCTCGGGGAATGGGAACGATCTCGCCACCGATGTCTCGAGCTTGTGGACGAATCAGGTCGTGGTCGCCATGAGCGGCAACGACGGCTTCGGCTTCCCGTCGCGGATCTACATCCGGAGGAGCACCGACGGCGGCGCGAGCTTCGGCGCGCCCGAGCTCGTGAGCGGGAGCTACTCCGCCAGTCTCGAGAACCTGACGGGAGGGGTTCCGGGGCTCGCGGTGAGCGGTTCCGAGGTCTCGGGCAACATCTATACCGGGAATCTCTTCTACTGGCTGGAAGGGGCTGGACCCGAACTCCTGCCGCCGCTCGACATGGCGAGCGAGAGGCCGAGCGCCGGGCAGATCACTTGCATCCCCTTGACCGAGAGCGCGGGCGATGAATCCGTTCTCTACGTCCATTACGGCGGAGGGGGATCATCAGACGCCGAGGTCACCTTCCTCGCGACCCCAGGCCCCAACATCGGGCTCGCCGACCCGGATTCCGCTCCGCTCCCGCTTCGCCTCGCTGTGGCTCCGAACCCGTTCTCGACCTCGACTCGGATCGAGATCGAGACCCTCGATGCGCTCGGTCCTGGAGCGGTCGGAGCGGCAATCTACGATATCGCCGGGCATCTCGTGCGGCGGCTTGACGAGAACGCCGCCTCCGCGCGGCATCCCGCGTTCGTGTGGGATGGGATGACCGCGAACGGCGCCCGGGCCGCCGCCGGGCTCTATCTTCTCGTGGTCGAGGGCAGCGGCCTCAGGGCGAGCGAGCGCCTGGTCCGCCTCAAGTAGGGCGTAGGGTCCGGGTCACACCGACGGATCCGCCACCCGCCCCATGAAGAGGATCGATCCCGTCACCCGGTCGCGGATCAGGAACAGGAAGGGGTGATCCGCAACGAACGACGGCGGCAGGCTGGTGAGCGCGATGCCGACGCCGGTCGCCGCGGCGGCCTCGGTCCCCTCCTCGTTCACCTCGACGAACGCCTTGTGGCGGACCGTCCCCAGGCACCAGCCCTTCTCGGTCGTCATCGCCGACAGATCGGCTCGATCGCAGTCGAAGGCCGAGGGCATGCCAAGATCCGAGAGCGTTCTCTTGAGCTCGAACTCGGTCGTCATCTTGAAGCGCGGAATGATGACGTCGATCTTCCCCTCCCGGGCCGCATCCAGCCATCCGGTCAGACGTTCCGGGGTCAGGCTCGCCTCGAGGGCCGGCAGGCCATCCACGGCGGCAGGAAGCAGGAGGATCATCGCCAGGTCACCGCCGCGATAGGGCATCTCGAGCACGGAGATCTCGTGATCGCGCGTCATGCGTAGAGTCATCTCCGCATGCATCATCGGAACATGGACCGCGCGATCAGCCGCGACGTGGAAGGGGCCGTCCGCGGTCCGGTCCGGCTCGAACCGGGTGGCCCACTGCCCCTTGAAGTAGATGGCGTTGGCGAGGACGAGGCGCGTGAGATCGGTGATCGTCCCTGATGGGAACAGGTCCTGGATGCGGTCCCTGGTGCGCTCGGCCACCCAGCGATTGATGGCGGCGCGCGCCGCCGCGCTGTTGCCGGCGAAATCGACCTCGTCGAAGCCGGCGCCGTAGTGCTCGCGCACGGTCTCCAGGAACGGCTCGCGGATCGGCGCGCCCTTCTGCCCCCAGAGCGAGTTGGCGACCCGGAGCTCGTAGCCGCCGAGATCGGTGCCGCGATCGAGGCTCGCGACGAGAGCGCCGTAGACCGGATGCAGGTTCGCAATGCCCTTGGTGTGGAGGACCGTTCCCATCTCCTCGGCGGTCTGGCCGCCCGCACCCGCGTAGGTCATGGCGAGCGCCGTCGAGATGCTGAAGGGGGAAAAGAAGAGATTGCCGGGCGTCGAGCGCAGCCTGCCGTAGAGGTCGAGCGCGAAGCGCGTGTTGGCCTCGACCACCGGCGGCGCGTCGGCGGCCACCGCGTCCGGGAGCTGGCGTACGGTAAGCGGGTCTTGCCCGTCAGGGTCCCCGGGGTTGACCGCACAGACGAGGTAGGAGCCGCCGAGGAAGCCGACGAGGGCGGCGCCGAAGATCAAGATACGGCCGGTTCCATTCATGGTTCACCTCGATTTCGCCCCGCCCCCGGGAGCCGGCCGGCGGGTGATCGCGGCCCGGCGAAGTCTCCCCCCATCCTAGGACCCGGCTCGCACGGCGACAAGGCGCGTTGCTCCGGTCGAGGCCATCTGCTAGTCTTCGAAGCTCCTATCCCCATGGAGACAATGGGAGGATGGTCCAGAATCTGACCCACGACGTGCTCATCCTCGGAGCGGGGCTCGCGGGTCTCAGGGCCGCCGTCGAGATCTCCCGTCGCACGGCCGGCAAGGTCGATATCGGCATCGTCTCCAAGGTCCAGCTGATGCGCGCCCATTCGGTGTGCGCCGAGGGCGGGACCGCCGCCGTTCTCCGCACGGAGGAGGGCGATTCGCTCGAGCTCCATGCCTGGGACACGGTCAAGGGCTCCGACTTCCTCGCCGATCAGGACGTGGTCGAGGAGTTCGTCAAGACCTCGCCCCAGGAGATCAGGCAACTCGATCACTGGGGCATCCCGTGGACGCGGGACGAGCACGGCCGGATCGAGCAGCGTCCGTTCGGCGGACACTCCTACCCGCGGGCGACGCTCGCCGCCGACAAGACCGGCTTCTTCGAGATGCAGACCCTCTATGACACGCTGCTCCGCTATCGCTGCTTCTCGCGCTACGACGAGCTCTTCATCACCGACATCCTGATCGAGGACGGCCGCTTCGGCGGGCTCCTCGGCATCCATGCCCCGAGCGGCGAGACGGTGACGCTGCAGGCGAAGGCGCTCCTCATCGCCTCGGGCGGCGGCGGCTGTCTCTACGGGTTCACCACCTACTCGCAAACGGTGACCGGCGACGGGCTCGCGATGGCCTATCGCGCCGGGCTCCCGCTCGAGGACATGGAGTTCTTGCAGTTCCATCCCACCGGGCTCGTGCCCTCGGGCATCCTCATGACCGAGGGCTGCCGCGGCGAAGGCGGGTACCTCCGCAACGCCAACGGCGATCGCTTCATGGAGCGCTATGCCGCCGAGAAGATGGAGCTCGCGCCGCGCGACGTGATCTCGCGCGCCGAGATGACCGAGATCCTCGAGGGCCGCGGCTTCAAGGGCCCCGATGGGTTCGACTACTTGCACCTCGATCTCACGCACCTCGGCGCCGACAAGATCAACTCGCGCCTGCCTCTGATCCGCGAGGTATCGATGAAGTTCGTCGGTATCGACCCCATCGAGAAGTCGATCCCCATCAGGCCGGTCGCGCACTACACCATGGGGGGGGTCGAGACCGATATCCGCGGCGCCACCCGCATCCCGGGAGTGTGGGCTGCCGGCGAGGTCGCCTGTGTCTCGCTCCACGGCGCCAACCGGCTGGGCTCGAACTCGACGGCGGAGTGTCTGGTGTGGGGCGGCATCAGCGGCGCGGAGATCGCGGCCGCGCTGCCCAAGCTGCCATCCTCGCCGCCGGTGCCCGAGCGCGCGCTCAAGGCGGCGCGCGACCGCATCGCCGAGGTCAAGGGCCGCGATGGGAGCGAGGATCTCTACCAGCTCCGGCGCGAGCTCCGGGCCATCATGGATCGCGACTACGGTGTCTTCCGCACCGGCGCCGACATGGCGCGCGGTCTGGCCGAGATCCGGGCGATTCGCCAGCAGTCGCTCAAGGCCCCGGTGCGCGACAGGAGCGAGGTCTACAACTCGAACCTGTTCCACGCGCTCGAGCTCGGCAACATGATCGATCTCGCCGAGGTGGTCGCGGTCGGCGGCCTCGCCCGCGAGGAGTCGCGCGGAGCGCATGCGCGCCGCGACTTCACCAAGCGCGACGACGAGAAGTGGCTCAAGCACACCCTCATCTTCCATACCGGGGGTGAGCCGCGGGCGGAATCGAAGCCGGTCACCATCACGGCCTGGAAGCCGATCGAGCGCAAGTACTGATGCTCGCGGACCGTGCCGAAGCGCTCTGGGGGAGGAGGGAAGCCAATGCTTGAAGTGAAGGGCCATCCCAACCGGCTCGGGCTCTGGGGCTGGGCGGGCGGTGCGCGCTGGGGCGTCGATCGCTACATGTATACGCTCCATCGTCTCTCCGGCCTCGCCCTGCTCGTGTACTTCCTGATGCACGTGCTCGTCACCACGTCCCGGGCCTTCGGCAAGGAATCGTGGGAAGGCGCGATGGCCGCGGTCACCGGGCCCTTGTTCAGCCTCGGTGAGTACGTGATCTTCGCCGCTTTCGCCTTCCATGCCGTGAACGGCATCCGCCTCGTGCTGGTCGAGCTCGGGCTCGCGGTGGGGAAGCCGATCGAGCCGATCTATCCGTTCCGCACCTCGCTGCACGTCCAGCGGCCACTGGCGATCGGGGCGCTCATCGTGGCCGTGGCCCTCGCCGTGCTCGGGTTGCTCGACTTCTTCGTCCTCGGGACGCACTAGGCAGGGAAGGAGGTGTCATGATACGCGATCAAGGACTCTGGTTCTGGCACGTGGCGGCCGGGATCGCGATCCTCATCCTTGCCGGCATGCACATGGGGATCATGCATCTCGATGCCACGCTCGGCATCGGCAATCCGGCCGGCGGGCATCCCATCGACTGGGCCAACGTCGTGGCCAGAGGAAAGAGCGCGGTGTTCCTTCTGAGCTACGTGTTGCTCCTCGGTGCGGCTCTCTTCCATGGGCTCTATGGGCTGCGCAACATGCTGTACGAGGTCGTCGGCGGATCGGGACTCAGGGCGGCGATCAACGTGGTCCTGGTCCTGACCGGTCTCGTCTTCTTCGTGGTCGGGACCTGGGCGGCGGTGACGGGGCGCGCGATCGCGCTGGCATCCTAGGGGAAGGGTGATCATGGGCAACCACGACGGCGGCAAGGGCCAAGTGATCTATCGGGTGCGTCGCTTCCGGCCGGGAGTGGACCGGCGGCCGATCTGGCAGGAGTTCACGATCGAGTCCACGCCCGGGATGACCGTTCTCGACGGGCTCTGGCTCGTCAAGGAGAGCATCGATCCCGGCCTCGCGTTTCGCGCGTCTTGCCGCATGGGGGTGTGTGGATCGTGCGGCATGATGGTGAACGGGATGCCCCGGCTGGCCTGCAACACGCAGGTGGCCGAGCTCGGCGGCGGCATCGTCACGGTGGCTCCACTCCCCAACTTCGACATCCTCAGGGATCTGGTGCCGAACCTCGACTCGATGTTCGATCGCCACCAGGCGCTCTCCCCGTACCTGATCCGGCCGGATCGGGCCGAGCAGGAGAATCCCCAGGGCGAATATGCCCAGACCCAGCACGAATTGGAGGCCTACCTCCAGTTCTCTTACTGTATAAAATGCGGGTGTTGCATGGCGGCCTGTCCGACCCTGGCCACCGATGTCCGCTTCTCGGGACCGATGCCGCTCTCCCAGGCGCATCGGTACAATAGCGACAGCCGGGATGGCGGCTTCGACGAGCGCAAGCGAGTGCTCGCCGGGAGCCAGGGTCCATGGCGCTGTCACTATGCCGGCGAATGCGCCCGGGTCTGTCCCAAGGGGGTCGATCCGGCCAAGGCGATCCAGTGGATGAAGCGCGAGCTCATGCTCGATGTGATCGGGGCGCGAAGGGAGAGCGCTCCGGCCAGGATCGCCACGAAGCCGGCGGGGATCACGCGACGTCCCGGCATCCCGGATGCGCCGCCGCGCACGGTCGGCGCCTGAGGGAGCGGATCATTCGAGCAGGGAGGCGAGATGGCACTCAAGGTTAGGCGCGTGGAGTACTTCTATACGTCGGTCAAGGACCGTCCTGGGGAAGCCTACAAGCTCCTCTCCCAGCTCGCGGCGAGCGATGTCAACCTCCTTGCCTTCGGCGTCATTCCCACCGGATCGGAGCATACCCAGCTCACACTGTTTCCCGAGAGTGCCGCTGCCCTCACCCGCGCCGCCGAGGCCAGCGGCCTCACGCTCGTCGGACCGCAGCATGCGTTCATGATCCAGGGCGATGACGAGCTCGGGGCGCTGGTCGATATCCACCGTGCTCTCTTCGATGCGCAGATCAACATCTATGCCTCGAACGGGGTCACGGATGGCGCGGGATGCTTCGGCTATGTCCTCTATGTCAAGCCAGACGAGTTCGAGCACGCGGCGCGCATACTGCGCGTCTAGTCACCGGTCGGACTCGAGCGCGGCTCCGTTGCCCGGTCCCGGGCTCGGCGCCGGGGAGACGGCGTCCCACAGCGCCAACAGGGGGATACGAACTTGACCATTCTCGTCACCCTCTTCTTCACCGTCCTCATCGTGGCGCTGTTCGTCCGGCTCTCGGGCAACCCCCTCGATCGCCCGGAGTCCTTCATGCGGCGCCGGGTCCTGAACTGGGTGCCCCTCGGCCTCACCTACGCCCTCCTCTACATGGGGCGCTACAACCTCACGGTGGCCAAGAACGCCTTCGGCGACCTGATGACGAAGTCGGACTTCGGCCTCATCTTCGACTGGGGCACCATCACCTACGCCTTCGCCTTTCTCCTGAACGGACCGCTGACCGACAAGATCGGGGGGCGCAAGGCCATTCTCATCGCCGCGGCCGGCGCGGCGGTGGCCAACACCCTCATGGGTCTCGCCACGCGGGCCGGCGTCGGCAATCTGGTCCTCGTCTTCTCGCTCCTCTACGCGCTCAACATGTACTTCCAGAGCTTCGGCGCCGTGGCCATCGTCAAGGTGAACAGCTCCTGGTTCCACGTGCGCGAGCGCGGGATGTTCGGCGGCATCTTCGGGATCCTGATCTCGGCCGGCATCTTCTTCGCCTTCCAGGTCGGACAGCTCATCGTCGACAAGCTGCATACGGCGCCGGGTCCGGACGGCAGCGCGATCACGACCCCTCCCTTCTGGGTGTTCTGGATTCCGGCGATCTTGCTCGCTGTCTTCTTCTTCCTCGATATCATCATCGTGCGCGATCGGCCCAGCGAGGCCGGGCTCGCCGATTTCGACACCGGGGATGCCTCGAGCGGCGAGGATGACCGGCCCGATCCACTGGGTGTGATTCTCAAGAAGGTGGTCACCAACCCGATCGTGCTGACGATCGCCGGGATCGAGTTCTGCACCGGGGTCCTGCGCCAGGGCATCATGCACTGGTACTTCATCTTCGGGAAGGATGTGGGATATCCGCCCGACTTCGTCGTCACCAAGAACTGGGGCCTCATGCTCTTCATCGCCGGGGCCACGGGCGGCATGACGGCTGGCTGGCTCTCGGACAAGGTGTTCGGCTCGCGCCGTGGGCCGGTGGCGGCACTCCTCTACGGGCTCATCCTGGCGTCGGCGGTGGTCATGGCGTTCGCCCTGAACAGCATGTGGGTGCTGGGGGCCTGCGTGATCCTCATCTCCTACGCCGTGATCGGCACCCATGGTATGCTCTCCGGCACGGCCACCATGGACTTCGGCGGGCGCAAGAACGCCGGGACGGCGGTCGGCCTCATCGACGGCGCGGTCTATCTCGGCACGGCCGCCCAGTCGATCAGTCTCGGTTTCCTCACCGAGCGCTCGTGGTCTTACTGGCCGCCGTTTCTCATTCCCTTCGCCGTCCTCGGCCTGTACCTGGCTGTCCGCATCCGCCGCGCCTTGCCGGAGGCGGCGCGGAAGCACGCGACCAGGCCGGCGGCGGCGCGATCCTGAGCGGCCATGACGTCGCACCCGTCCAACGAGGTCCATGTGGTCCTCTCCACCTTCGCGAGCCGTGAGGACGCGGTGCGCGTCGGCCGCGAGCTGGTCGAGCGCCGGCTCGCCGCTTGCATGAACGTGGTCCCGGGAGTAGAGAGCATCTACCGCTGGGAGGGGAAGGTGGAGGACGCGGCCGAGGTGCTCGCGATCATGAAGACGCGCGGCGAGCGCCTCCAGGAGCTGATGACGGTCCTCGCCGAGCTGCATCCCTACGCGGTGCCGGAGATCCTCTCCTTCCCGGCCGCAGCCGCGGCCGCGTACGGTGCCTGGGTGGCGGCCGAGACCTGAGGCCCCGCCGGACTCCCCGCGCCGATAGCAAGATCCCCACGCGAGGCATCATTCGGCCTCGCGTGGGGATCGCGTCTTTCGGGGCTCTCTAGCTACGGCGCAGCGTCAGGCGGCGCGCTTCTCCGAATGCGCTGGGGTCGTGGTGGTCGCGGGACCCGAGGTGCTGGTTCCCGTACCGATCGGGGTGGTGGTCCCGCTCGGCCCGCGCTGGCTCTTGGCCTCTGCGGCCTTGAGCGCCGGGGCCATCGCCGTCTCGACCTCGGAGGCTGCCGCCTCGCCCATGACGCAGGTGCCGTGGAAGTAGACGCCGTCCTCGATCTTGAAGCTCTGGGCGTAGACATCGCCGCGAACGTGGGCCCCTGCGAGGAGCTCGACGCGCTCCTTCGCCCGGATCTTGCCGTTCACGGTGCCCGAGATCACGGCCTGCTTGACGGCGAGATCGGCCTTGACCTGGCCCTTGGCGCCCACGGTGAGGTTCTCGGTGGTGATGAGAGTTCCACCCTCGATCTCCCCGTCCACGCGCAGCGATCCGTTGACCCGGACCGAGCCGTCGATGTGCGTTCCCTCGCCGATCACGGTGCCCTGCGACCGGTTGCCGGTGTCGCTGGGACGGGTGTACTCGCGCGACTCCTCGCGCTGGGTCTGCTTGTTTCCGGAATTGAACATCTTGATCTCCCCCTAGGACGGTATGTGGGAATAGCCCCAGTGTTCTATCGGCCGGGGGGGAGGAGGGCTTGACCGGAAATGGGGCGGTTGGGGGGGATGCCCCGGCGGACGCCGGGGCAGGATCCTAGCGGGAACGCTTCCCGGACTTCGCTCGGCTGTCGGAAGTGGCCTTCCGGGAGCCATTTCGCCCGGCCTTGCCGCCGCCGGCCTTGATCCCGGCGTGCGTGCGGGCCACGGCCTTGGCCGCCCGCCGCGCCGCCTGGGCCCGCTCCCTGTCCTTCGCTTTCTCCTTCGCCTTGGCGCCGGCCTTGCCCGCGCGGCGCAGGCGGCGGCGCTCCAGGGCCGCCTCCTTCATGGCGAGTCGATCGTGGGTCCGGGTCAGGCGCATCCACTGCTCGAGGTCGTCGGCGGTGCGGAAGATGACCTTCTCCGCCGGCTCGTTGGTGTTCGGCTCGCAGGTCTCGTTGTCGAAGTTGCGGCAGATGTACGGGCGAGTTTCGTACACGGCGCACTTGCCGTCCGCGAGCAGGTTCTCGCAGCGCGAGTAGAGGAGGACGTTCCACGTATCCTCGTGGTCGACGTAGACCTCGATGCCGGGGTGATAGAGGTACCAGCGAATGTTGTCGAAATCGCGGCGCGTCTCCGGCGTGTCGACCTCGATCGCGACATACTGGCAGCACTGGGTGCAGGCAGTGCACGGGATCAGGCCGGTCTTGGGATCGCGTTCGGCGTTGATGGGGATCTTCTGCGACAGCATGGGGTCCTCTGATGGTCTTCGGGGAGCGCTTCAGACGATTGCGTGATCGCCAAAACCTAGCAGTCGCATTGCGTGAGGGTCAACTCGTTTCGCTCGCGGGGTGATGGCACACGCGCTTCCGTCCACTGATCGCTCACGGCGCGGAGACTCTGTGCATGGCCTCTCGCACACGCTCGGCGTTCTCGTAGGTGGGCACTCGCTCGAGCACGCGATCGATCTGGGCATGGGCTTCCTCGCGGTGTCCCGTTTCGAAGAGGAAGATCGCGCGCCGGGTCGCCATCTCGAGGACGAGGCCGGCGAGCTGTTTGCGCTGGGGATCCGTGCCGGCGAAGGCCGGTTCCAGGTCGCGGACCGACTTGAGCGGCGGCGGGACCGGCTCGGGTGGCGGCGCCGGCGGACGCTCCCGGTGGAGACGCATGGCGAGTCCCGAAGGGACCATCACGAAGCCATCCGCGATTCCCGGCTCGATGGCGTCGGGGGTGAGGTAGACGGGGCGCGAGGTCGCGGCCCCGGTGAGCAGGCAGTTGATCATCTCCACATAGAGGTTCTGCAGGACCTGGGCGTCGTAGGGTTCGCCGCGTTCGAAGGGGATGAGCGCCGAGTCGAACTCGGCCATCCGTTCGCGGCAGCCGGCGGTGAGATCCGGGTCCCAGCGGGTGAGCTGTCGCAGGTACCAGCGACGGCGCAGCAGCTCCTTCTCGAGGACGGTCACATCACGCCGCTGGTTCCGTACCAGCTGCTCGTAGATGGATGCCGAGCAGAACTGATCCCACTGTCGGCTCAGGATCACGGCCTCCGGATCGAGCGAGGCGAACATGGCCGCCGTGTAGTCGGGCACGAGGTGGTTATGGCGTTGATTCGCCGCCCCGAAGTTCCAGGTGGCGGCCAGTCCCGGCAGCGCCAGGGCGGCGGCGGTGATCAGGAGGCGAGACGAACGGCGGCCGCCGGCCGCGTGAGGCATCGCCCCGGAGTGGGCGATGCTGCGTCGCCGGAGCGCGTCCAGCGAGAACGCGATCCCGGTGCCGGCCCACAGCGCCACCATGAGAAAGGCCGGGAGGAAGTAGGAGTCGATGTCGTGGATGTCATAGTTGATGGCATAGAGGAGATTGAGGAGGAAGAGGAGGACCGTGGCCTCGACGATCGCTCGCGCCCGCCGCCAGAGGAGGACGAGCCCCGCGGCCGCCGCGAGGAGCGCGATCGGCGTCATCTCGGCGCCCAGGAGCTCGACGAACCGAGCGAGCTGCTTCATCGCCACCTGGGTGCCCGACAGGAACCACACCCGATAGACCGCTCCCGTCGCATGGCGATAGAAATCGCCCAGCGTCTGCGGATCGCCCCAGTCGAGAGGCGGGTTCAGGGCGGAACGCACCGGCAGGTAGAGGTAGATCGTGAGCCCGGCCAGGAAGGCGATCCCGAGCGCCGGGGCCCGGCGCCAGAGATCGCTGACACCGACCTCGCGCGCGATGAGGAAGACGAGGGCGGGGAGCAGGAGCAGGGTCGAGAGGTGATTGCCGACGGCGAGCCCGGCCAGATACGCGAAGAGGAGGGGGTTGACCTCGGCCCAGGCCACCCGCAGCGCGAGGTGGAAGAGGATCGCGATCAGGAGGAGATGGAGCGCATAGACCTCGACGATGACGGCCTGCTCCCAGACCGTGAGCCCCGCGGCCAGGAGGAGCGCGGCGGCTAGTCCCCCGGCGACGGCGGCCTCCCGGTGCAACCCCAGAGCGAGAAGGAGCCGCTTGAGCGTCAGATGCACCACCAGCGCCGCTCCGGCGCCGCACAGCGCCGAGAACAGGGTGAGACGCGCGATGGGCTCGAGCGGTCCGGGCGGGATGCAAACGGTCCGTCCGAGGAGCGTGTAGAGCGGATAGCCCGTGGGGTGAGCGATGCCGAGGGTCGCGGCCGCGGCGGCCAGCTCACCCGAGTCGATGAAGGTCAGGTCCGGGGCCCGCGTCGCCACATAGAGGAGGAACGGGAGCAAGAAGGCGGTAGCACCGGCCCGCATCGATCGTGCTCCAGGGTCAGCGCAGGTCGGCCGACCCGGAGGCGGGTTCGGCCCCTGGGTTCCCGGACACGGCGCCCTGCTCGCCGACGCCGGTCGCCGTCAGATAATGGCTCCGTTCTTCCTCCGGCACCTCGTAGGCGGTCGCGATCAAGCCCTTGGCCTTGTCGTGGGAGCCGCGGAACTCCTTGACCTGGAGGACACGCTGGTAGTCGGTCATCGCCTCCATGCGTCGCCCCACGATGTCATGAATGCGGCCGCGCTCGAGGAGCGCCGTCGCCGTGAGCCACTCGGTCCCGGGATTGGGGTCGGCGATGAGCTCATCGAGGAGCGGCTTGGCCCGATCGAAGAGCCCGGCCACCTTGTAGGTGCTGGCCAGGAAGTACGTCGTCATGTCCCGCGACTGGCGGCCGAACGCCGGTTCGGTCTTGGCCTTCGCCACCATCTCCTCGAGGATCTGGATCGCGTTGGCGTAGTCGTGTTCGGAGCGATAGGCGAAGCCGAGCATGCCGTAGAAATCGAGGTTCTTCGGATAGGTGTCGTGGAGCCCCTTGAGGATGTTGAGCGCCTCCTCGTAGCGGCCCTCGGTGTCGAGGTAGGCGATGGCCAGGAAGATCCGGGCGTCGACCTGGGTGAAGAGGCCGCCCCGCGCCGCGCGCTCCATCTCCTCGAGGCCGCGCTGCTTGTCCCCGCTCAATCCCAGCAGGAACTTCGACAGCAGGCGGGCGAACCATGGCAGCTCGGCCGCGTAGTAGTCGTAGACCCCGAGGCCAAAGTAGCTGTCGTCGAGATCGGGATGGTAGCGGGCCAGAAGCCGGAGGTACTTGCGCGCCGTGACGGCGGTGTTCACCGTCTCCAGCCGCTTCCCCGTGAGGCCGTCGAGAATGGCCTTTCGCCCATTGAGCCCCCCCATGAAGAAGAGGGCCATGGGATCGCGATCATCTCGCTCGAGCAGTTTCTCGCAGAGGGCCATGCCGCCGGTGGCGTGCTTGCGGCACAGGGTCACGAACTCCGGGCGATCGAGGTTGTTGATCGCCTGCCACCAGTAGGTCTCGGCGAGCAGGAAATCGCCGAGCGGACTGCGCGGATTCGCTTCCTGGATGACCCTGGCTTCGGCCTCCGCCTCGGCGAACTCGAAGTTGTAGATGCGATTGACGACGGCGACGGCCTGCCGGTGCTGCTCCGCGGTGAGCGGGATCCGCTCGTCATAGGGGAAGGCCGGCGGACCGAGAGGTTCGCCGGCGAGTCCCCTGGCGCCTCCAGCCAGGTTGAGGGCGAGGATCAGGATCAGGATGAGGGGGACGCGGTTGGGCGGGCCGTTCTCGGCCCGCCCAACGCCGAGGTCGGGGTTCAGGGTGTGCATCCTGGGGGAAAAGCTCCTCTTTCTTCACAGGGCGCAGCGAGGAAGGGCGATTCGGGATCGAGACGCAGGTTCTCGGCCGCCGCGTCGCAGAAGAGGGGGTCCGTGTCGCTCGCGAGGTCGAGCAGGTACGTGACTTCCGAGGCCGCGCCGGATCCATCGATCAGGCCACCCACGTTCCGGTGGAAGCCATCGCAGTTCGAGCTCAAGTTGGACTGGTTGAAGTAGATCGTGGATCCGGTCGGGCCGGCCACGTTCTCGGCGAAGATGTTCGATTCGCTGAAGACGTTGGCCGGGCCCAGGTCGAAGTCGAGGTAGATGCAGCTGCCGCTGGTTGCCGAGTTGCGGTAGAACGTCGAGTTGTGAATGCTGGCGTCCGCCGACCGCACCTCGATCGCCCCGGCGATGCCGGCCGTGGCCTGGTTGCGGATGAAGACGCAGTGGGCGATCTCCGGCGACGACTGATCGAACATGGCGATGGCGCCGCCGCGGTACGCGCGGTTGGCCACGAACAGGCACCGGCGAATCTTGGCGTTGGTGTCGTAGAGGGCAATGGCGCCGCCGCGGTCGTTGGAGGACTGGTTGTTCTCGAACGTGCAGTCCTCGACCACCATGTCGGCCTCGTCGCAGAGGATCGATCCGCCCGGCTCGGTATTCGACCGACCCCCGCTCAACGTGAGCCCCTTGATCGTCACCCGTCGCTCGGCGGTGAACACCCGGAAGTGCCGGTTGCCGCTCGTGGTCAACGTGGTCACGTCCTGGCCGCCCTCGCCCAGAACGACGACGTCGACGCCGAGGTTGATGTTGTCGACGACGTAGGTCCCGGGGGCGACGAGCACGGTGTCGCCATCGTTGCAGGCGAAGACCGCCTCCTGGATCGTCCCGTACTCGCTGGGAACGCGCCGCGAGATCCCCTCCAGGATCCGGAAACGCCAGGTCGACTCGCTCTGATAGTTGGCCTGGTTGAACATGCTGATATGGACCGTGACCTGTCCCGGCAGCAGGTTGACCGGTGGCGTGTACTCGAAGGCGCCGTGGCGCAACGGTTCGATGTCGTAGACATCGACATCGTCAATGCGCTCTCCGTTGATCTCGAGGATGAAGGAACCGATGCGGTATCCCGCGCCCGCGCAGCGGAACTCGCCTGCGATCCGCGGCTTGCGCTCGACGTGGAGGGAGTTGAGGGGGGGGGCGAGATTCTCGAAGCGCACGCGCGACGTATCAGGGACCGTCACCTCGACCGACGTCGTCTGTCCGGCGAGAACGTTGATGTTGTCCACCCGCCCGACGAAATAGCCGGGCAACTCGACCGAAGCGGCGAGGTCGTAGATCCCCTGGTCGAGGGGGTCGCTCTGGAACGTGCCGTCATCATCGGGGAAGGTGGTGCTCACCTTCTCGTCGGTCTCCGCATCGAAGATCTCGATCTTGACCTGCGTGATGCGGGTGTCATCCAGAAGGAAGGCCGTGCCAGCGATGAATCCCTTCTCGTCGTTCCCATCCGGTCCGGTGGGTTCATCGTCGCCGCAACCGCCGATTCCCACAAGGAGCAGGCAGAGCGCGGGCAGAATGCAGATGCTGAGAGTGGGCCGCCGGAGAGCGGCGATCCGGTCGCTGAGACTGGCCATGGTGGGTACTCCTCCCATCCCGGAACCCCGCCGCTCGAGCTCTTGCAGCCCGCCGGCGCGGTTCACGTTCTTGTCCACATCCTCGAAGACCGTCGCACGCTTCGAGGGGGGAGAGCGAAGTTCGGGCTGGGGGATCGCATTGCCTGGGTGAGCCTGTCGCGTCATAGTGGACGCGTCCACTGGACCCGAGCCGGGCCAGTGTAATCGCAGGCGCGATCGGCAGCAAGGCTCCTCGCTCCCGCCAGGGGCTTCGAGGGGCCTGAACGGATGGGCTGGCTTGGGTTTCGCCGGGTGATCTGCGCCGCCGGGCGCCCCCAGGGCGCTCAGCCGGGGAGGAGGATCGACCTCTTGGCAGTCCGGATACCGGGAGGGTGGGGGAGGATCGGGGTCGGGATGATGGCGATCTTCTTGCTGGGCTCATGCGCCTCGAGCCAGAAGCCCGGCGGATCGGCCTCGATCGACATCCCGGCTCCAGTCCCCGCTGATCTGGACTCGACCGCCGCCGCGGTGGCCCGGGCGGCGGGTATCCGTGCCGGGGAGCTCGCGCTTCTCGAGCCGGGGCCACCCCGGATCCTCTCCGGTGGAGTCCTCTTCTCCCTGCCCCTGCCGTCGGCGAACACGGTCTTCGTCGCCGGCACCTTCAACGGCTGGGTGCCGAATCAGTACGAGCTCGTCCGCCGGGATGGCCGGGTCTGGGTTGGCGTGATCCCGGTTCCCCGGGGCCGCCACCTCTACAAGTTCCTCATCGACGGGCGCCGGTGGATCCTCGATCCGGCGAACCCTGATCGCGGCCGGGACGGCACGGGTGGGGATGCTTCGGTGCTGTTCGTACCCTGAGCCGGATCAGCGGAGCAGGGTCATCCGCCGGAGCTCGACCGAGTCGCGGGTGGTCAGGCGGTAGAAGTAGGTTCCGCTCGGGAGCTTGTCGCCGGCATCATTGAGCCCGTCCCAGGCGACCAGGTGCTCCCCGGCCGACTTGAACTCATGGACCAGCGTGCGCACGATCTTGCCGGAGGAGTTGAAGACCACGAGCGTGACCGGTCCCGGCTTCTCGATCTTGTAGGAGATCTCGGTTGCCGGGTTGAACGGGTTGGGCACGTTCTGCGCGAGATCCCGCGGGGTCCTCTCCTTGGTGACCTGTCCGGTCGGGGCCGGCGGATACTCGGCGAGGGTGTTGCGCCATACCGTCACGTGATCGGCGATCGAGCTCGCGACAGCGAGGTCGATCACACCGTCGCCGTCGAAATCGGCGGCTTCGACAGCCACCGGTCCCGCATCCACGGCGAACCGCGTGCCGAGGGAGAAGATTCCCGATCCTTCGTTCAGGAGCACGGTCACATCGTCGGAGTCGAGCCCGGGCACGGCAAGATCGAGATCCCCATCGCCATCCAGGTCGGCGAGCGCGGGGAGGAACGGACGATCCCCGGTCGCATAGGCGATTGGATTCCGGTAGGCGATCGCCTTGGCGGTGGTGTCTCGCTTGCTCCGGGGCGGACCGGATTCATTGCCGGCAGGGTCTGCGGCCCGCGGGCCGGCCAGGAACACGGAGACCTCGTTCGAGCCCTGATTGACGGTGATGAGGTCAGGGACTCGATCGCCGTTCAGGTCCGCGGCCATCACGACCTCGGGGCGGCTTCCGGTCTCGAGCGTGCCGGCCTGTTCGAAGCGCCCATCCCCCAGGTTGCGGAGGAGGATCACCTGATCGCCCTCCTCGTTGGCGGCTGCCAGGTCGAGATCCTGGTCGCCGTCGAGATCGGCCAGGGCGACGGACTCGATCCCGCGGGCGGCGCGCACTCGCCGTTCGCGCCCCAGGTTGCCACCGCTTTCGGCAGGTAGCACCGTGATGCGGTCGGTGCTCGAGAGATGGGCGATCAGCACCTCGTCGCGTCCATCCAGGTTGAGATCGCCGGTGATGGCCTGGACCGGGGTCCCCGTCTCGAGCTTGCGGGTCGCATCGAGGACGAAGCGGCCATCGCCCCGTCCGCGCAGGACGGCGAGATTGCCCGAGGTCTCTCCCGGGATGACGAGATCGAGGCGCGAGTCGCGGTCGAGGTCGGCGAGAACGAAGCGGCTCGGATCTTCGATGTCGTCGAGCGCCATGGCAGGCAAGGGGCTGAAGGCCCCGTCACCCTGATTGATGAAGACGTGAAGATCCTCCACGCCGAGGACCGCGGTGACCACGAGATCGAGATCGCCGTCGGCGTCGAGGTCGGCGGCGGCGAGCATGTTGGGGCTCTTGCTGACCTCGAACCCGGTCATGCGAGCGAATCGAGCGGGCCCGGGTGCTGCTGCCACGTGGAACGTGAGCAGTGCTCCGGCGAAGCCCTCCTGGCGCGCGATGGCGAGCCGCGCCATCTCGCCCGGGAGGAACGGGCGATCGGGGACCAGGGACAGGGTCCGCGACCTGGCCGCATAGCTGGCGCGGACGCTGTGTGGCCCCGATTGCCGGCCATGGAGCTGGATGGCCGGGGGGGTCTTGGCCGACCAGACCTGATCCGCGTCGAGGACGATCTCGACTGCGGCGTCGGCGGGCACGCCCAGCGCCTGGGGAGCGGGGGTCCGGGCCTGGTTGGCGGCCAGGGCCGAATGGTCCGAGATGACTCCGGGCAGAGCGAGAAGCAGGCCCAGGGCCAGGGCGGCCGGCACCGCGAGGCGGGCAGTCGGCAGGAAGTGAGGCCTGGAGGCAGGTCGGAGGATGCGCCCGATCCGAAGATCCGAGCCGCGGGTCCCACGCCTCCTGGAGTGCGGGTTTTTGTTATGTAACATATATCCAACAAACGACTTGAGCGAGTCGAGACGATTCCGGAGTGGCCTGCTGGAGGGCCGGGGATGAGGCCGGCAGGCTACGCGGGTGCGGATCGCGCTTCGATGGCCCCGGGGTTGTTCTCGCCCGGGCCGGTTCCGAGCTGAAGCGGTCGCTCGCTCAGGAGTCGGCAGACTCGGGAAATGCTAGGTGGCGCGGCCCGGGGTGTCAAGGCCACCCCGGCGGCTCGCCTCCCGCCCCGGGGGCGGGGTCGCATCCGGGTGAGAAGGCCCTGACCCGCTATTCAACGGCAATCGCGCCGGCCATTTCCACCGGCACGAGCCGCACCCGCTCATCGTAGAGGGCTCCACCCTCGCCGAGATCGGTCAGGCGGGCCTGGATGAGGGCGTTGGCGCAACGCCCGGCGCCGAGATGTCCACCCTTGGGAATGATCGCCACGTCGCGACGCTGGGCGGGGTCGTGGGCGATGCGCACATCGAGCGATCCAATCCGCGACTCGAGGCGGCAGAGCGCGCCATCGGGGATGCCGCCCGCCGTATCCGGATGCACGGTCACGATCGCCGGCCCTGCGACCGGCGTGGACCACTGCGAGGACTGCGCGCGATCAGTCGAGAGCGACATCAAGGTGAGCGGATAGTCGGTGCCGTTGCCCGCGGGTTCAGGTGGCCCCTCGGTGATCAGGTTGACCCGGCCGCTCGGGGTCGGAAACTTGCGATCGGCAAAAAGAATCTGCGGGGCGAGCGGGTTCTTGACCGCATTCCTCTCCAGGTGGTCGAGGGTGACGCCGCGGGGAGCCATCTCCTTCTCGAGGAGCCTCTCCTTCCACTCGCGAGCGGTCCCGGCCAGCGCTGCTTCGAGGCCGACCCTGGCCGCCAGTCCCTGGATGATCTCGAGATCGCTCCTGACGAGCGGTGGGGGGGCAACGACCGGCACCGAGGCGCTCAGCCAGTGGTGGCCGTAGGAGCCGAGCAGGTCGTCGGCTTCGAGGAGGGTCGTTGTCGGCAGCAGGAGATGCGCGCAGCGCGCGGTGTCGGTGAGAAAGGAGTCGGCGACGACGACGAACTCACGGGATCGGAGGGCCGCGGCGGTGGTGTTCGACTCGGGCAGCATGGCGACCGGGTTGCCGCAGGTCACCCAGACCAGGCGCACCGGCGGGTCCGCGAGCCGCTCGAGCTCGGGACCGAAGAGCGGCTCGCATACCGTGCGCGGCGCCGCTGCCTTGCCGCGGATGAAGGAGACGTCGAAGGCGCCGTGCCGCTTGTAATAGAAGGAGACCCCGCCACCCGGGATGCCGAGGTTGCCGCTCACCGCCCCGAGCGCGTCCAGAGCGCGCACGATGGCGGCGCCGTTGGCGCGCCGGCCCATTCCCCACCCGACGAGGATCGCGGTCGGCTTGTCGCGCCCCAGCCGGTGTGCGAGATCCTCGGCCGCCGCGGGTTCGATGTCGGCTTCGGCGCACCATGCCGCCACCGAGCGGCGCTCGGCCAGCGCCCGGAAATCCTCCAGGTGGTCGCAATAGGTCGCGGCGGCCGGATCCACGAGGCCTCGGGCGAAGAGCGTGCGGGCCACCGCCATCGCCAGGGCGAAGTCGCTTGCCGGGCGGTTCTGGATGGTCGAGTCGGCCAGGCTCGCCGTGCGATGGTGCACGGGGTCGATGAGCACGATCTCGGTGCCGCGGGCCTTGGCCTCCTTGAGGATCGGGATCAGGTGGGGGCTCGACGTGTAGACGTTCTTGCCCCACAGGATGATGTGGCGCGAGCGGAGGAGATCGAAGATATCGTGGCTGTCCTCATCCCCGAAGTCGAGGACCTGGGCGGCATCCCCGGCGCCCGAGCAGATGTCGCCGCGCTTCACGGTGACCGGACCGAACTGCTCGAAGAAGTAGTCGCCGAGCATCTTGAGCACGCCCAGCGAGCCGCCGCTGCGATAGTGAAAGATGGCGGCCGGTCCCGATTCGCTGCGGATCTTGAGCAGGCGCTCGGCGGCGATGTCGAGCGCATCGTCCCAGGAGATGGGCTGGAAGTCGTCGGCGAGGCGCTGGCGGTAGAGCGGAGTCGTCACTCGATCCGGGGAGTACTGGAGATCGAGAAAGCGGCTGGTGCGATAGCAGAGGAAGCCGCGAGTGATGGGGTGATCCTTCTCGCCCTGGAGGCGGATCACGCGGCCGTTCTCGACGGTGGCGACGATGCCGCAGGCATCGGGGCAATCACGATTGCAGGTGGTGCGGCGAAGCTCCTTCACTCTTCTCCTCCGGGACGGCGTTCGAGACGGGCGCGATCGTTACGGAGCGTAAACCACCCGTGTCGCGCCGCGGCCGTCGGGGGGATCGGTCGCGGCGCGGATCCAGTAGACACCGCGCGGGACGCGACGACCATGGTCGTCGCGCGCATCCCAGGTCGCGCCGCCGGGGCCGCCCCGAAGCGTGCGCACCCGGCGGCCGAGGGCATCGTAAATCGAGAGCTCGTTCGCGACCAGCCCGCCGGGGATGGTGATGTGCGCGCTCGCGGCAAAGGGATTCGGCGCGACGGTGAGCGCCACGACGGAGGGGGCGGGATCTCCGGCTGGGATGGCGCTCGGCCCGGACACCCGCCGGTAGACGCGGATCTGATCGACGGTGCCGAGGGCCGTGAGGATCTCCTCGAACCCGTCTGCGCCGTCATCGGCCAGGGCGAGCCCGCGGATGGGTCCGCCGAGCGCGGGGCGCGCGTAGCTCTCCTCCCAGCTGGCGAGATCCGGGTCATAGGACAGAACCCGCAGATCGCCGCCGAAGGAGCCGGCAGCAAGGCTCATCGTGCCCGGCACCGTGAGCGGGCGCGCATCGAGCGCGAGCACGTTTCCGGACCAGGCGGTCGCTGTCTCCAGGCGCAGCGCATAGGCATTCTCGCCCGTGTTCTCGAAGATCGCGACGAAGCTCGATGAACCGAAGGCAAGCTCCGGTCGCCCGTCGTCATCGAGGTCGGCGACGTGCGGGGCGGTGGGGAGCCCGATCACTGCCGACTGGAAGAGCGTATGGACCCAGGTCTGAGCCGCCGGGTCGTACTCGAGGCGGCGAATGTTGAGCGGGAATCCAGCCGAGCCGCCGTAGCCGAGGACGATCTCGGGGATGCCATCCTGATCGGTGTCGCCGAGCGCCGCCGAGAAGAGATAGGACGGGGTCGTGTACGCGAAGACCCGTGTGTAGAGGTTCTCCCCGATGACGCCGGAGTGCTCCCAGATCGCGACCAGCCCGTCGGTCGGTGCCGAGCCGCCGCAGATGACGATGACCTCCTCGCGGCCGTTCAGGTTGGTGTCGCCGATCAGGATCTTGCGCGGGCGTCGCGTCCCGATGGGATCGCTCTCGCGGATCGTGTCGTGAACGAAGGTGAACCCGCCGGCGGACTCCTCGAACAGCATCACCTTGCCGAACGTCGAGACCTCGGCAGCGAAGATCTCCCCCAGGCCGTCGCCGTCGGTGTCACCGAAGGCGAAATCGATGTAGGAGCTTGGCGGCGCCGGCGCGCCGGAGTTCCAGATCTCTTCGTAGCTGCCCTGGCCATCGGCGGCGAAGAGATGGATCTGGTTGGGAGTGAAGTGCGCCCCGGCGAAATCGAAGCGGCCGTCGCGGTCGGCGTCGCCGGCGCCGAGGCCGAGCACATTCGAGAGCGTGGTGCCCGAATCCCAGACCGGAGCGAAATCGAGGTCGGAGAGGGCCTGGGCAGTCGCTCCGCCGCCGGATGGGGGAGCGGTCCCGAGGAGGCCATCGGCGTCGAGATCGGCCCGGGCCGCAGCTTCGCCCGCCGGCAGGAGCTCGTCGACCACGCCATCCCCGTTGATATCAAGGCCGATGAGCGGCTCACCAGCCCCGGGGGTGGCGAGGAGCAGGCCGAGGACGAGGGCCGGGAAGAGGAGGGCGAGGATGAGGAAACAGGGTTGCCGGTTCACATCGTCTATCGTAGCAGGTCCGGGTCGAGGCCAGGCCCAACCCCGCCTCGACGGCCGGGCTCGCTGCTGAAACTCAAGCAACTTCATCCGTTACGTAGAATGAGCAAGCCCCCGGCCCGGATCTCGATCCCGATCACCCGATGAGCCAGAGACGCCGCCTCCACCCCCAAGTCCCCTTCTCGGCGCATCTTGTCGCGCTGGCTCTGGCTGTTGCCGTGCCGGCGGTGGCCAATGATCCGCCCCGGCGCATGGAGGAGCTGACCCCTCCCGACCGGCATCTCTCCTTCTCGGCCAGCGGGATGTGGGGCTATGCCGATGCCACGGGCGAGTACGCGCTCATCACCGATGGCGCTTCGCTCCAGGTCGTCGATGTCACGAATCCCGCCCACCCCGTGGTCGCGAGCCGCGTGCAGGGCGTCGGGCGGGATCTCAAGGAGGTCAAGACCTACCGGCACTACGCCTACTGCGTGAACCAGACCGGCCCCATCCAGATCGTGGATCTCTCGGATCCCTATCATGCCTACACGGCCGCCACGTATGCCTCGCCCCGGATCCCCGGCTCGCACAACATCTGGTGCAGCGATGACGGGTTCGCCTATGTCGCGCTCCAGGGAGCCGGCAACTCGGATCTCCGCATCCTCGATCTCGCCGATCCGCTACGCCCGGTCGAGCGCGGGAGCTGGCAGCATCCGCTGCAGAGCGGCTTCCGCTCCTGTCATGACGTCTATGTGAAGGACGACGTCTGCTATGCCTCCTGGTTCGGCGGCGGGCTCGTCGTTCTCGATGTCACGAACAAGGACGCCCCGACACCGATCGTGGCCATCGGCTATCCTGATCAGCACACGCACAACGCCTGGCCGACGACGGACGGTCGCTATGTCGCCACCACCGACGAGATGGTGGGCGGGCATCTGCGGATCTGGGACCTCGGGAGCGCGCTGCCCGTGCAAGTGGCGGAGTACGCGACCGAGACCACGGCCATCATCCACAACGTGCACCTGAAGGGCCCGCTGGCCTATATCGCCTACTACACGGCGGGCGTGCGTGTCGTCGACATGAGCGATGCGACCGCGCCGCGGGAGATCGGTGCCTACGACACGAGCAGCTTCTTCGGCAACGTGTACTCCGGCTGCTGGAGCGTGTACCCCTATTCACCCTCGGGTCTGCTCTATGCCTCGGATATCCAGGAAGGGTTGTTCGTCCTCCGCTTCCAGGATGAGCCGCAAGGCGTGGCCCGCGGGCTCGTCCGGGTGGCGGGCGCCGACCAGGCCGTGGTCGCCGGCGCCGAGGTGACCTTCCGCGAGGCCGGCGTGAGAACCGTCACCGACCGTTCGGGCTACTTCGAAGCGCATCTCTATCCCGGCATGCACACCGTGCGGGTGACCCACCCCGACATGAAGACCCGCCGCTTCACCATGCACGTGGTCGATGACGAGGCGACGACCGAACGCCTGGCCCTCGAGCCGGCGCCCGGCCCGGTACGCTTCGTCGAGCCCCCGGCGGTGAACCAGCTCAGCGATGGCCGGCTCGGGGTGAATGCTCGCCTGCGCTCGCCGGACACGCCGCTCGATGGGCTCTTCCTCCACTATCGCTCCGGAGCCGCGGGTGCCTTCCGGAGCCTGCCGCTCGCCCGCGTCGCCGAGAACGACGAGGACTATCGCGCCTTCATTCCGGCTCAGCTCGAGGGGACCCTCATCCAGTTCTTCGTCGAGGCCGCAGCCGGGGACACCATCGTCTTCGCGCCGGCCGATGCCCCGGTGACGCTCACGAGCTTCCGGGTCGGCGAGGTCGAGTGGGAGCCCGTTCTCGCCGCCGATTTCGAGGCGGGGGTGTTCGACTTCACGGTCGGTGCTGCCGAGGACTACGGGGAGCGCGGCCGCTTCGAGCGGGCGCGCCCGGTGGCCGGGCCGCTGGACTCGGTGCGATTCGGTGGCCGCCTGGCCCAGCCCACCGCCGATGCCACGCCCGGGGAAGGCCCGGGATACTGCTTCCTCACCGAGCTCGGTGCGACCGGGGCCGCCCCCGGGGATCACGAGCTCCAGGGTCGCACCACCCTCACCTCGCCGGCGGTGGATCTCGCCGGCGCCGAGGCGGCGCGGCTCCGGGTCGCGGTCTGGCTCGTCAACGACCTCGGCGGCAGCCTGTGGCAGGACCCGCTCCGGATCGAGGGCTCCGCCGATGGCGGCGCCACGTGGCGCCTGCTCGAATCGCTCCGCCTGCTCGCCCCCGGCTGGCAGGAGATCACCGTCGATCTCGGGAGCCGGCTCGATCTCGCCGGCGCCATCCGCGTGCGCTTCGTGGTCGAGGACGCGGTGTCGCCGAGCTTCGTCGAGGCGGCCATCGATGACGTGCGGATCGAGGTCACGAGCGGGCTCACCGCGCCGCAATCCGCCGCCGGGAACGGCGTGGTCCTCCTGCGCCAGAACGTGCCGAACCCGTTCAACCCGACGACCACCATCACTTACCAGCTGCTCGAGCCGCGCCCGGTGCGGCTCGTCGTCTATGATGCCGCCGGGCGCCTGGTCCGGGAGCTCATCGACCGCATCGAGCCGGCCGGGGATCACGCGGTCCGCTGGGACGGGCGGGGCGAGCGCGGGTTCAGCGCCCCGAACGGAGTCTACTTCTATCGGCTCTCGGCGGGAGACTTCACGGATACGCGCAAGATGTTGCTGATGAAATGACGGCCGCTGGAGTCGCGGCCCGGCCCGGAGCGGGTTGCTCCCGGCGCCGGCGCGTGGCATACTGGCCTCGCGAATGGTGCCCACGCCGGTCCCCCTCGCCGCGCCCCCCCGCTGGCTGCCGGCATGAACGCTGACTCTCAAACCCGAGCCCAATGAAGAGGTGTTTGCTTCCATGACGGGGTACTGCTGCCATCCCGCCGCCCGCTGGCTGCTCTTGGCCGGGGTCTTTCTCGGCAGCCTTGCGCCCCGGGAGGGCGCGGCCGAGGATCCGCCGTACCGGATCGAGGAGGTCACGGCGGAGGGGAACCGCATCGCGACCTCCGGCAAGGACGTCTGGGGGTACGCCGACGCCAGCGGCGAGTACGCGCTCGTGACCGACGGGGTCTCGCTCCTGGTGGTCGATGTTACCGACCCGGTCACGCCGGTCGTGGCCACCCGCGTCCCGACCGTCGCCTACGACATGAAGGACGTGAAGACCTACAAGCACTACGCCTACTGCGTCAACCAGGGCGGGCCGATCCAGATCGTCGATCTCTCCGATCCCTATCATGCCTACACGGCCGCCACCTTCTCCTCCCCGAACATTCCCGGCGCGCACAACATCTGGTGCTCGGAGGACGGCTTCGCCTATGTGGCCCTGATGGGGGCCGGCAACTCGGATCTACGCATCCTCGACCTCGCCGATCCGTTGCACCCGGTCGAACGCGGTGGCTGGCAGCACATCGAGCAAGGCGGTCTCCTGGCCTGCCACGATGTCTACGTGCGGAACGACACCTGCTATGCCTCGTGGTTCGGCGCCGGTCTCTACATCCTCGATGTCTCGGACAAGGATCACCCGCGCCGGCTGCAGAATATCCTCTACCCGGATCGGGCCACTCACAACGCCTGGCCTACCGTCGACAGTCAGCATGTCTTCACCACCGACGAGCGGAACGGCGGGCATCTCCTGGTGTGGGGGCTCGACGGCCGGTATGCCAGCCCGGTCGGTGAATACATGACCGAGGGGACGGCGATCATTCACAATGCTCACGTCAAGGGCGATCGCATCTACATCTCCTACTACACGGCGGGGGTGCGGATCGCGGATATCACCGACCCCCGGAACCCGGTCGAGGTCGGGCGGTTCGATACCAGCCGCTACTCGGGCCCGCGCTTCGCCGGATGCTGGGGTATGTATCCCTACGCCCCATCCGGACTGATCTATGCCTCCGACATGGAGGAGGGGCTCTTCGTCCTGCGTTACCTCGATTCCGATGACGGCATCGCCCGCGGGTTCGTTCGCATCCACGGCGCGGAGAGCGCCCGGCTCGAGGGGGCCGAGATCCGCTTCGTCGAGTCGGGGGTGCGCGCGGTGAGCGATCGCACCGGCTACTACCAGGCCGCGCTCTACCCCGGCACGCATACCGTCCGGGTGAGCCACCCCGCTTTCCACGAGGAGTCGTTCACGGTGGCGGTCGAGGCGCGGGGAGCGGTCGCGCAGGACGTGTTCCTCGATCCGCTGTCCGGGCCGCCGGCATTCGTGGCCGAGCCGGCGGCGCCGGTGGTGCTCGGGGACGGCCGGTTGCGCGTGGTGGCGACCGTGCGCGAGCACGGGTCGCCGATCTCAGACGTCATGCTGCGTTACCGTTCGGGCGGGGCCGGCGGGTTCCTCGGTGTGCCCATGGAGCGGGTCGAGGCCGGCGGTGAGGAGTTCGCGGGCGCCATCCCGACGCAGCTGCCGGGGACGCTCGTCCAGTACTTCATCGAGGTCGCGGACGAGGCGGGGGTTTCCGTGTTCTCACCGGCTGAAGCACCCGAGCTCCTCTCGAGCTACCGCGTCGGGGATCTCGATTGGAATGTGGTCTACGCCACCGACTTCGAGACCGATAGCGGCGGGTTCACCATCGGGTCAACCGCCGACCGTGGTGAGCGGGGTGTGTGGGAGCGCGCCATTCCCCATGCGGTGTATCCCGATTCGATCCTCATCGATGGACGCTTGACGCAGCCGAACCTGGATGCGACTCCGGGCGATGGGCCGGGCTACTGCCTCCTGACCGAGCTCGGCCGCGAGGGAATCGAGTCGCAACATGAGCTGTATCCTCACGAGGTGGAGGGCCGGACGACACTGACCTCGCCCGTCATCGATCTCGGCGAGGCGGTCGCGGTCAGGCTCGAGTGTTCGGTCTGGTACGTCAACGATCTCGGCGGGAGCAGCTGGCAGGATCCAATCCTCGTCGAGGGCTCGACCGACGGCGGGCTGAGCTGGCGCGTCATCGCCGCGGAGCGAGTCGTGGCGCCCGGATGGCAGCGGATGGCGATCGATCTCGGTAGCCGGCTCCAGCTCGGGCGCGAGCTCATGATTCGCTTCGTCGCCACCGATGAGGTGAGCCCGAGCCTGATCGAGGCGGCCGTCGACGATGTGCGGGTCATGACGACGCAGGGGTACGGCCCGGGAGTCGCCGGGGAGACGCCTCCGGTGCTCCTCAGGCAGAACCTGCCGAACCCCTTCAATCCCTCGACCACGATCACCTTCCAGCTCAAGGAGCCGCGCCAGGTCCAGCTCGAGGTCTATGATGTGGCCGGGCGCCTGGTCCGCCGTCTCGTGGATGGGAATCAGCCGGCGGGCGATCATGCCGCCGTATGGGATGGCCGCGACGTGCGCGGGTTCACCGCTCCCTCGGGCGTCTACTTCTATCGACTGTCGGCGCAGGACATCACTGATACGCGCAAGATGCTGCTGATCAAGTAGGCCGCTGCACAGCAGCGGTGGGGCGGCAAGGGATCAGCGCGCCGGCGGCGGAACCTGCGGGGCGAGCCTGGGGTCGAGCTCGACGGCGCGGGCAAAGGCGCCCCGCGCGCCCTCCCGATCACCCCCGGCGAGGAGCGCGATCCCCAGGTTGAAGTGCGCCTGGGCGTAGTCCGGGCGCACCTGGATGGCGCGCTCGATCGATGCCCGCGCCTCCTCCTGCCGGCCGAGGCGGCCGAGAATGAGTCCGCGATTGGACAGGGCCTCCGCATTCGCTGGATCAGCCGCGACCGCCCGGTCGAGGTAGCCGAGCGCCCTCTCGAGATCCCCGTCTCCCGCGACGATCACCGCCAGGTTGTTGAGCGCCCGGGCGTGACGTGGGTCGATGCGCACGGCGGCCTCGAAGGCGGCGCGCGCGCCGGCGAGATCCCCCGCCTGCTGGCGCACCACGCCCAGGTTGTGGCGGGCCTCGGCGTCGGCCGGCGACTGCGTGATCGCCGAGGCATAGAGCGATTCCGCCGCCGCCGTCTGCCCGAGCCGCGCCATGGCATTGGCCAGGTTGATCCGCGCCTCGGGATAGTCGGGGCGGATCTCGAGCGCTCGCCGGTAATGCTCGAGCGCGGCAGCATGCTCACCGCGCCCGGCCAGCACCTCTCCGAGATTGGCATGGGCGACAGCGGCCCGCGGGTTCTTCTCGAGGGTGTCGCGCCAGAGCTGCTCCGAGCTCTGCCAGACCGGGAGCCGAGCTCGCGTGGCCGCGCCCGCCGCGCCGCCGAGCACCATGGCAGCGACGATGATGGCGAGTGTGGCGCGCGGCGCCGGGGCGAAGCGCTTCGCAGCGACCGCGATCGCGAGGGCGGCGAGCCCCGCGAAGCCGACCGAGCTCACATAGAGGAAGCGATCGGCGAGGAGATGGGGGAGCGGCACCAGGTTCGAGACCGGCAGGAGCCCGATCAGGTACCACGCGGCAAGGAACACCGCGCGCGGAGCGCGGTGCCGCGCGCGGACCACGATCGCGATCAACGCGACGAGCGCCAGCCCGGCGGCGATGACGCTCGGTTCGATGGTCGATGTGGCAACCGGCGGATCGTAGATCGCCGAGAGCCGGCGCGGCGCGAGAAGATTCGCGACCCCGAGCCAGAAGACGCGGAGCATGGTCGCCACGGTGAGCTCGAGGCTCCCGCCCCATGGGGCCTTGATACCGCCCGCCTCGCCCTGGGTTGCGAGGGTGACGAGTCCGGCGGCCAGGCTGAGCGCGAGGTAGGGGACGGCGCGCCACCAGGCTCGGCGCGCCGGCTCGCGATCGAGGAGCGTCCACGCTGCGATGAGGAGGAGCGGCAGGACGACGACGGTCGCCTTGGCCATGAGCGCGAGAGCGAAGAGCGCGAGCGCGATCACGTGGCGCGGGAGGGCGTTCGTGCCGCGAGCGCTCCGCGCCACGAGGAAGGCGGCGAGCATGAGCGGGAGCGAGAGCACGTTCTTCCGCTCCGCCACCCAGGCCACCGATTCCGCCTGGATCGGGTGCAGGAGGAAGAGGAGCGCGCCGGCAAAGGCGGGACTCCGTTGCCCGAAGACGCTCCTCAGGAGGAGGTAGACAAGGAGGCCGGCGATGAGATGAAGAAGGAGGTTGGTCGCGTGGTAGACACTGGGGTCGAGCCCGCCGATCGCGTGGTCGACCGCGTAGGAGAAAAGAGTGAGCGGTGCCCAGTTGGCGACGACGACGGTCGAGAGCGAGAACAGACGGAGGACGGCCATCGGTTCGAGCGTGCGGATGACGGGGTTCTCGCTCACATAGGCCTGATCGTCCCAGTTGAGGAAGGGAAACTCGATGACCGGCGCCCAGATCGCGAGTCCGGCCACGAATAGGATCACGAGGGCGACGGCGTCACGCCGGTCGAAGCCGGCGGGCGGTCGTGAACGCCCCCGCGCGGCCGCCGGTCTCGGGTTCGCCCGCGGCCCTGGTTTTCTGCCTTTCCCCTTCACTTGATCTCCGCCGGCACCGTGCCCGCGGGAGCGGTGGGCCGGGCCGCTGGAACCCCACCCGCGCCCGCCACCGGCACGAGTGCCTCCTCCCGCCGATAGCTGCGGAGTTCAGGAGTCTTCCACGCTATCCAGCCGGTAGCCGCCAGACATCCGATGCCGCCCGTCACCACCGACAGCGGGGCGCCGAAGCCCTGCGCCACCAGTCCCGCCTCGAGCTCGCCGAGCTGCGGCCCACCCATGAAGAAGATCATGTTGACGCTCGTCATCCGTCCCCGCAAGTGGTCGGGCGTGGCGAGATGCCGGATCACGTTGCGGAGCACCATGCTCACCGTATCGCTGGCCCCGGTGAGAGCGAGACAGGCAAAGGTGAGCGCGAAGGACCGCGACAGGCCGAAGCCGATGGTGGCGAGCCCGTAGACGAGAACCGCCCACAGGAGCCACGCCCCGCGCCGGTTGATGCGATCGACGAGCCGCACCATGAGGGCCCCGGTCACCACCGCCCCCACCGACGGCGCGGCATAGAGCCAGCCGTATCCCTTGGGGCCCACGGCGAGGATGTCCTGGGCGAAGATGGGCAGGAGGGCGGTCGCCGAGGAGAAGAAGGTGGCGAAGAAGTCGAGGAGCATGGAGGAGCGGATGAGCGGTGCGGCGAAGACGAAGCGGAGGCCCTCGAGGCCGGCGCGCCAGCTGATCTGGGCGGCCAGGCCGCCCGCGCGCTCGGGGATGTCGCGCATGGCGATGAGGGCGCCGATCACGGCGAGGAAGGTGACGCCGTTGATCGCGTAGACCCAGCCGACGCCGAGGGTGGCGATGACGATGCCGCCGATCGACGGCCCGAGCACCGCCGCCACCTGGAACATGATCGCGTTCAGGCTGAGCGCGTTCGGCAGATGCGCGCGCGGCACCAGGCTCGGGATGAGCGACTGCCGCGCCGGACCGTCGAACGAGATCGCCGCCGATCCCAGGGCGGCGAGCACGTAGATCGGCCACAAGCTCGAGACCCCGAGAAAGGTGATGGCGGCGAGAACTCCTGCCGAGATCGCCATCGCCGACTGGGTGAGGAGGAGGAGCCGGCGGCGATCGACGGCGTCCGCTACCACCCCGCCGACGAGCGAGAAGGCGATGATGGGGATGACGCGGACGAGGCCGACGAGACCGAGCGCGATCCCCTTCTTGTCGGCCGGAACCAGCAGCGAGACGTGCCAGAGGATGGCGGCCGTCTGCATCATCGATCCGGCGAAGGAGACGAACTGCGACGACCAGAGGAGGCGGAAGTTGCGGTGCTGGAGAGCGAGGAGTGAGCTCGGGAGACGTCGCACGGGAGGGGAGTCTACCATTGCGCGGGCGGTGCCGGGCGCCATCGCGGCGTGATTCGTGCTGGAGAGCACGACCCGGCCGACTCACGCCGCGCCCGTGACCGCAGACGCCACATACGTGAACCCCGTTGGCGAGGGTCCGACGGCTGACCCGCGAAACGCTGGCTCCCACACTGCCCATGGGAGCGGAGCCGATCCCCGAAGGGCGCGCCTCTTCCCTCGCGCTCCTGCGCTCCCGTGAGTTCACTCGTGAGGTCATCCACGAGCGCAGGATAACATCCTTCGCTGCAACACGTTCAGCCGCCAGGACGCGGCGCCGAGATTCGGTGGACCAATATACCGCGTCGGGGCAAACACCCACCGGTGATCGACACCATCCTCCGCCACCTCCCCCGTGCCTCCCCAAGGGCCAGCCGTGGGCAGAGGTGCGCGGACCGCGGTGCAGTGGTCGCGGCCACCCCGCGCCAACACCGACCGCAATGCGTGGCCGCCGTTCATGGCACGCGTCGGACTCGCTCCCGCCGGCCGCACACGCCGTTTCGCGCCCCGCTCCGCACCTCTTCCCGGGCTAGCGACGAAAGGACCTTCCCATTCCTGCACGTCCCGGAAGTCATTGCCAAGTCAGCCATTTGAGACTTCTGTGAGGGTGGCTCTCTAGCCTGCCGGTCATTGGCGGGCGTGCGGCATGTTCCGCGCGAGACGGAGGATCACGGAGGAGGGTCGGTCTAGGCACCGGTCACCTCGATCTGCTGGCCTCCGAGCCATTGCGCGGCCCGAGGACGCTTGCGCGCCGCGCCTCTGGACGACGCTCGTGGCCTTCTGTCCGGTGAACATGCCGGGCAGCCAGCCGGAGCTACTGATCTCACCGATGCCACCCGGAGGTCTGTCATGTCATCGCGACGTATCATCCGTGGAATATGCCGCATGGCGATTCCTGTGTTCGTTCTGACTTTGTTTCTGCTATCGGTTTCGGCAATGTCCGAGGCCCGTCCCGGTCCGGTGACGCCCCCCGTTTTCCCGCCCAATTCCCTTCCCTATGGTCACACTTACGACGAGTGGTCGAGCATTGGCTTCCAGTGCGAGTTCAGCACCGTGTGGGACCCGCTGGCGTGTAGTAGTGGGAGGATCGGAAACGTCGAACTACTGCAGAGCAACTTCGGAGGGCCGAGCACGTGGTCGTGCGAGGTGCCCCCAGGCACGGCTTTCCTGGTCAACGTGGTGAGCGGGTTCTTTCTCTGCCCGACGGATTGCGGTCCCGGCTTGCCGGCACCGAACGGCACGCCTGAGGAGATCCGGATGGCCGCGGAGGCCACCATCAACAGCCTACCGGACCTCGGGTACATCCTCGAATGCGAGATCGACGGTGTGCCGGTCGAGGATGTCTGGAGCTACCGTGCCCAGTCGCCGATCTTCTACGGCGAGATCGTGGCGGGATGCGTTTTCAATGCGTTGCTTCCGGAGTTCTATCCCGCTGGGCCGTACGGTCCAGCGGCGGTCGACGGATTTTGGATCATGGTCAAGCCCCTGCGCCCAGGCGAGCATGTGATTCACTTCCGGGCCGTGATCGGCACTCTCCTTCCGGAACCGCTGTTCGAGACCGACGTCACGCATTACATCACGGTTCTGCCGCCTGGGCACGGCAAGGGCGGCGATGAGCCTCTTGCCGTCGAGCCAACCACCTGGGGCGCAATCAAGGCGGTGTACCACTAGAGTCTGATCTCTCCAGCGGCGGCTCCCGAAGCCGCCGCTGGGGGCCGGCCCGAGGGATCTGGTGCGCGCTCTGCAGGCCAGCATTCGCCGAGGCAAGCAGATGCGCCGTAGCTGCCGCTCTGGCAGCGCAATCAACTCTTCGGACAGACGTCCCTAGTGCCACGAGTCCCCGGGCGCCGGGGCCATGTGTTCGGCCCCGGCCCGGGCTCCGCCTCCCCGGAACATCGCCTCGATCGCCCCGAGCACGCGATCGACCTGCCCGCGGGGCATGCGGCCGTCCTCCGCCTGCGGCAGGCGCAAGAGGCGCCCGGCGGCGGCGCGCGCGATGGCCTCGCCCAGCCGTTCCCCGGGACTCGTCCAGGGCAGGCGCGAGCTCGACGAGCGATCAGGAGCGGCCAGGAGCACGAGGAGCTGGATCGCCTCGCGCCGGTAGAGCGAGGCCGCGCTGCGGGCATCTCTGTAGGCAGGCGTATCGAAAGGATCGGCGTAACCGGGCGGAAACGGCTCCGGACAGCAGTCGCTGAGGAGCACGACGAGACTCTGCGCTCCCGGGTTCTTGAACCGTTCCAGCCGGGCCATGGCGAGCGTCTTCTTGAGCCCGTCGGCCAGGGGTGTCTCGCCCCGGAAGCGCAGCTGGGCCAGCTGGCGGGTGACGATGCGGTAGTTGTGCGTGGGGTGGTGCAGCACGGTGGCCTGGCGTCCCTGCAGGGAAACCAACCCCATGCGATCACGGTTGCGATGGAAGTGGCCTGCCAGCGAGCGCAGGAGCTCGGCGAATACTCGCAGGTGGCCGATGGTCGAGCGGCTCACGTCGACGAGGAGGATCAGGGTCAAGCTCTCGCGTTCGGCCTTCGCCCAGCCGAGAAGGTCATCGCGATGCACGAAGGGCCGGTCCCGGCGCCAGCGGCGTCCGGATCGAAACGCCTCGAGCACTGTGGACAGGGAAGCCAGCAAGTTCTTCGCGGGCTGATAGGGAACGAGCCGGATGTTGCGGCCGGCGTAGGGATTCTCGATGGCCTGCCGCCGCCGGCTTCTCCGCGATCCGCGCGGGGTGCGGCGGAACCTCCGGAGCAAGCTACGGAAGAGTCGCCGGTAGCTGCTGCCCAGCATCGAGGGAGGCGCGGCGAAGATGCTGAACGGCGCCAGTTCTTCCTCGGGTGCGATCCACGCGACGTGTCGCCGGTCGGGCGTGGGACCATTGCGGGCGCCGCCCGGACCGACGATCCTGGGCAAACACTGCCGCAGGGCGCCGAGCCGCCGCAAAATACCGAGCCGCCGCAAGAACCGGCGGATCCCGCTCTCGCGCGGCGCGGGTCTGGGGCTGCCCGCGCACAGCGTCAGGCTTTTTTTGTCGCGCTGCCGCCGATCCCCGCCGTGGGACCGACCGTCGCTGTGCGGTCCCCCGGTTTCGGCCGGCCGGGCAGCCCGCTCAGCGCGCGTCCGAAGTGCTCGCGGATCTCGTCCCGGGTTGGCGGTTCGAGGAGACCGCCGTCACGCGTGCGATGGCCGAGGGCGGCCTCCGCCGCGATGGCCACGTCCCCAGCGGTGATCCGCGGCTGTCCGGCGAGCGCGGCCACCGCGCGCGCCGTCTTCATGATCACGATGTCCGGACGCTGTCCGTCCACCTTCAGCTCGGCGCAGGCCGTCGAGATGCCCAGGAGGAGAGCATCCTCGATCTCGATCTCGGCGAGGCGCCGGCGCGCCTCGAGGATTTGCTGGCGCAGCGCCCCGGTCTCGTCGGCGAAGCGCTGCTGGAACGCCTCCGGCGCACGCTCGAACTCGAGGTTTCGCCGGACGATCTCCGCTCGCTGTGCCGGGTCACGGATCGTCTCGACCTTCACGGAGAGGGGAAACCGGTCGAGAATCTGCGGGCGCAGGTCGCCTTCCTCCGGGTTCATCGTGCCGACCAGCACGAACTCGGCGGGATGCGACACGGAGACGCCTTCCCGCTCGATCCGGCCCCAGTGGCTGGCCGCCGCGTCGAGGATATCGTCGACGAGGTGGTCGGGAAGCAGGTTGACCTCGTCGACGTAGAGGAGGTTGCGGTTGGCCTCGCCGAGGACCCCGGGCTGGACATGCCGCTTCCCCTGCTCGAGGAGCACCTCGATATCCAGGCTGCCGATCAGGCGGTCCTCGGTGCAGCTCAGCGGAAGGGTGATGATCCGCATTCGCTCGACGATGGTCGGGAGCTCCGCCCGCTCGCAGCAGAGGGAGCAGATCCGGTCCGCTTGCCCGGGATCGCAGTGGAATGGACAGCCGGTCACGGCGGTGTATTCGGGCAGGATCCCGGCGAGCGAGTGCACGATCATGCTCTTGCCGGTTCCCTTGGCGCCGCTCAAGAGCAGGCCGCCGATGCGCGGGTCCACGATATTGGCCAGATAGACGGTCTTGAGCAGGTCCTGGCCGACGACGGCGGCGAAGGGGTAGTGACGGCTCTTCTCGCGCATGGGCCCTCCTCCGACGACCTCGATACCGGCAGCCTCGAGGCCTAGTCTAGAGCGTCGCCATCTCCACGTTGTCGAAGTTGCGCCGGTAGAAGGACATGTACTGCACCTTGCGCTCGAGGGCCTGGATGACGGCATGCGTGAAGTTGACGCCCGTGAACTTCTGCGCGCTGCCCAGGCCGCCCGGGCTGAAGACGTTGATCTCCATCAGCTTGTCGCCGACGATGTCCAGGCCGACGAGGAACATGCCGTCCTGCACGAGCTTCGGCCGGACGATCTCGGCGATGCGCAGCGCCGTGGCGTCGATCTCGGCCTCGCGGAGCTTGCCCGCCGGCGTGGATGTTCGAGCGCATGTCGCCGCCCGTGCGCACGCGGCGGAACGCGGCGTACTTGCCCTTGTAGCGCAGCGGCTGGCCGTTCATCAGAAACAGACGCATGTCGCCCTCGGCGGCGGCGGGCAGGTACTCCTGGGCGATGACGTAGCCGTCGCGGCTGACGGCATCGATCATCTGATTCAGGTTCGGCACGTCTTCCGGCCGCACCAGGAAGACGCTCTGGCCGCCCGAGCCCTGCAGCGGCTTGAGCACGATGGTGCCGCCCTGCTCCTTGGCGAACGCCTTGATCTCGTCGCGGTCGCGCGTGATCAGCGTCTTCGGCCGCACCTCTTCCGGGAAGAGCTGGAAGTACATCTTGCTCATCGCCCGCGCCAGGCCGTTCGGATCGTTCAGCACGATCACGCCGTGGCGCATGGCCACGCGGCCGAACTGCGTGCCCGCGGTCGACGGCCCAGGGCCTGTAGATGACGTCCGTGGCCGGGTCGTTCCGCAGCAGCAGGACGTCCAGCTCGTCGACGGTGATGCGCTCGACGATCGCGTTCTTGCCTTGCAGGTCCCGCAGGTAGCCCTCCGAGGTCGTGTACTTCTTCTTGGGCACGCTGCGCGCCCGGGCGCGGATGGTGTCGTCCGGATCGTAGGCCAGATCGCCCACGCCCATGACCCAGACTTCGTGGCCCAGGTTGACCGCCGCCACGCCCAGCCGACTGGTCGTGTAGCCGGTCTCTTCGGTCTTGATGTCGTTGACGACGAATCCGATCTTCATCGGTGCCTCCCATCGATAAGGTCGAGTGACCGTCACTCCCTTGCGCAGCTCCTGCAGCCTCGACAGCGCTTCGGGCATCTCCATGTAGCGCGGCGCGAGCGGCGGCTCGCGCAGCACCTTGCGCCACTGGAGCTCGCGGACGATCGGAACGTGATCGGCGGCGATCTTGCCGACCAACAGCGGCTCGAGCTCACCATCGGTGCCCAGGTACTCCAGCATCTGGCACAAGCCCGCGCAAGTAGACCGCATCCTTGGTCAGCCCCCCACCGCGGTAGATCCGCATCGCGATGGTGAAGGCGGTGCGGCGATCGAAGCCATACAGGCCGTCCAGCTCGCGGAACGTGTCCACGAAGGTGGCGCCGTCGATCATGTGCCGCGTCGCAAGGACGCGCGCGGCCAGCAGGCGCAACCGCGGCCGGCTCAGGCCGCCCACCAGGTACTCGGCCAGCACGGCGAGGCCTTCCTGAAAGGCCTCGTATCCGGCCAGGCCCGAATAGAGCTGTCGAAACGGCTGGGCCCGTCCGTTGTAGTAGGTCAGGACGTGCGTTCCGACCTCGTGCTGCAGCAGCGGCTTCCACTCGCGACACCGGAATCCGCGTGTGCTTGCCGATCAACAGCGAGCCGCGCGAGACCATCAGGCCGCTGGCGATGTCCTCGCGCACCTGCACGCCGGCATCGACCTCCGGCCAGCGCTCCCGGTAGTACGCGATCTCCTCCTCGGCCCGCTCGGCGAACGCCTCCGCATCGAGGTGCCCGCTCCTGGAATCCTCGCGCGTGCGCGGCGGCAGGCGGTACAGGAGCTGATCGGCCAGACGCTTCAGATCGTCTTCCACGCCGCCGTAACAGCTGCAGGCTGCCGTGCACGAAACGCGGCGTGTTGACGTCGATCAGCATGGTGATCTGCCGATCGAGCTCGTCCTGCTTCTGCCGCAGCAGCAGGGACAACGCCGGATCCTCGACCCGCTCGATCGGCGTGCTGTACAGGCGGCGCTTGAGAACGACGGGATCCGCGGGAAGCGGCCGGTACTGAAACACCGGCGCCACTTCGAACCGACTTCTCTCGAACTCGCGCCAGGCCTGCTCGGCGTTGGCCGGCGTCACCTGAAGCAGGAAGTCGAAGCTGTCCGATACCTCCGCCAGTTGCCGGTCGACCTCCCACACGGCCTTGACCATCGCTCGCCGACCCAGCACCTGGTAGTGCTTGGGCCGGTGCGTCGTCTGCGTGCGCGTGAACTCGAAGAAGGTCTGCCGCAGGGCCTGGCTCAGGCCGCGCCGCAGCTCGCGCAGGACCAACGGGTAGAGCTCGCCTCCTGGCGCCCCGGTACACGGGGCGCACCTCCAGGCCCAGCATCGGCAGCCCAGCTCGACGCGCCGCATCGGCCGGCAGGATCGGCGAGTACTGCCGCGGACAGCATCGCGTCGTTCGGCGGACCTGGGTCTCCGGCCGGGTGCCTGCGCAGCGTGATCCGCGACAGCGCATCATCGAACGTGCCGACGAGCGGCACCGACATCGCTCGTCCTTCGGGGCGACGATCTCGGAAGCTCGGCTTCAGGATGTCGTCGGCGATCGTCGGGCATCGCCTTGCCGCCGCTTCGCCCGACCAGAGCTCCAGAATCAGAAAGGCGCCGAACTGTTCCGCCGATGCGTTCGGCGATCGCCCTGCACCAGCGCCGTCAGGCCGGCTTGCAGGCTGCCGGCGCCGGAGGCAATCAGGTAGGCGGCCTCACTGGTCACCAGCCGCTCGGTGCCCGCGTCGTCGCCGCGGACCGGCCGGCGATACACGCACAGGAAGGGCAGCTGGCGGTCGATGTGCACGCGGCCCCAGACCGGCAAGTTGCGCCGGACCCGCTTGTTCTCCTCGAGGCGCTCGCACACCGTGCGGATGAACCGCTCGGTGATCGCCTGCGGTCTGGACGTCTCTGCCGGTCTTCATGAGTGCTCGCAGCTGCTCCAGCACGCCGGGCGTCGTGCTGCGCAGTGCGTCGCCGATCGCCCGGACGAGGTCGCGGTCTGGCTTCGCCGGTCCACTCGTCCATGAAGAACTTCTTGAACTCGATCGCCAGCGCACACCCGGTCTGCGGGAAACGTCTCGTGCACCCAGCGCGAGAAGTGCCCGCCGCGGAACTTGACGTTCTCGCGCACGTCGAGCCGGCCGCCCGGGAAGTCGTAGGCCCGCAGGTCGGCGATGAAGCGGTCCACGACCGGCGCCCAGCGCGCGCGGTCCATCGTGCCGGTGCCGACGTTGACCTGCGGGTTCTCGGCCTCGTCGGCCGGCGGGCGCATCCGGGGCCGTCGCGCCGATGGTTGTAGCTGTGCAGGTCGAAGACGACGAAGCGGCCGCACTCCCGCTCGACCTCGCGTCGAGCAGGTCTCGCATGGCCTGCGTAGAAGGCGTCGTACTCGGCCAGCGACTCGGCGATCACGCGTCCTCCGGCAGCGCGCTCTTCCAGACCTCCAGCCCCCAGGCGTCCTCCGGCCGGCGATAGACCGCCGTTCTCACGCGGCCGGTTGAGATCGACCTCGAACCGCGAGCGCAGGACCACGACTCGGGTCGGGGCGATCTGCGTCCACGCATCGGTGAACGGATCCTCCTCCCGCAGCCGGCTGGCCTCGTCCAGGGCCAGGTTGCCCGGCCACCTCGTCCCGAACCGCGTGGCCGGCGTGGATGGCCACGGCCACGAGCGGTCCCTCGCCGCTCACGAGCTGCCAGACCGGTCCATTCATTGTGGCCCTTTCTTCGATAGCGACACAGAGTTCCAGCCTATCACACGCTGGTGCCGGACTGATGCTGGCCACCGGCGGTCGCCGGTGAGAGCGAGCGCAATGATTCCGTCGCAGGCGCAGTTCTCCGTGCGCGCCACGCGAGGCCTTTGCCGCGCCATGCTCGGGGCCGTCGTCAAGCGCGGATTGTTCGACTAGGTGGCCCTGGCGGTCCTCGGCGTGCCCGACGTGAAGGTCGATCGCAGCGTCAACATCGTCAAGGGCGCGCGCATGACCGCCGCCGATGCGGGCGGCCGTGTACGGCCGCTGCGCACCGAGAGCCTCAACGGCATGGCCGTGACCGAGGGCGCTCAGGTCGTCGGCGTCGCGCTCGCGGCGTCGTCGCCTGGCGCGGACACCATCCCGGTCTTCGTGACCCTGAAATGAAAGGAGCCGACATGTTGAAGCACCGCGGATATTCCCGGCACGGATCACTGCCGGCTCTTTGCCTGCTCGGCGTCCTGCTCCTGGCCGCCAAAGAGCGGGCATGTCCGTCTCTCGGTCTACGACGTGCGGGGCACGCTGGTCCGGACGCTGGTCGAGGCGACGATGCCCGCCGGTCACCACGTCAGCACGTGGGATGGGACCAATCATGCGGGAGCGTCGGTGGCGGGCGGTACCTTCTTCGTGATCGACGCGGTTGGACATCATGAGCAGCAGAAGGGGGTGCTGCTGAAGTAGCAATGCAGGTGCCGATCGAAGGGCTCGCGGCGCGGATCGTCTTCGCGGCGGGAAGGGACCAGGTGAGCCGACCGGTCAGACGAAGGCCCCCGCAAGGGGGCCTTCGTCTGCCTCGGGATCGCCCGATGGCGGTGCGTCACTCCGCGCCCGGCACGCCCGCTTCCGCCGGTGCGGGCGGATTGTCGGAGTTCCAGGTGTCGCGGATGTACCCCCACTTACCGTCCCGCTTCTCGAAGACTCCGATGTACTTGCCGGTGTCCACCGTCACCCCGGAAGCGTCGATGAGATCGAGAAGACTCCGGGCGCCTGGCCTTACGGTGCCTGGCACTTGAGCTCTTCGCCGAGCCACGTGACCGTGGCCTCGTTGCCCTTGCTCGAGAACGACACGTTCTGGCCCTCGTACTTCCCGCCGCCTCCTGGAACCTGCCAGGCGATGACGGTCTTGTCGCCGCGCTCCAGGCGCACGGCCGGCGGATCGGTCTCGAAGAACGTGGCCACCACTTCGTTGGCGGGATTGCTCTCGCAGGCGAAGAAGATCGGCTTCTTCTCGGGGGCCAGCTGCCACTGCACCTGAAGCTCGGAGATCCGGAGCTTGTACTGGGCCTCGACGCATTCCCGGACGCTGGTTGCGGTCCAGCTTGCGGTCAAGAAGAGCGGGTTCTCCTTGCCCTGGGCCTTCCAGCACTCGTCGCGCCCCTTGATCCAGCCCCGCTGTTCGGCGCGGAGCGTCTTGTCCATGCCGTCCCTGGCCTTGGCCAGAGCGGTCTTGTAGACCTCGTCGAGCTTCCGGTCGAGGGCCGCCAGCTCTTCGTCGGCGCAGATCAGCTTCTCGACCTCACTGCTGGCCTTCGTGCAATCGAAGGCCGGGCCCTTGGTCCCTTCCTCGGCCCGGCTGGCGGGGGCCGCGATCAGGGCGCCCGCGAGGATCGTCACCGCAAAGATCACGGCGCGCATCTGCCACATCATCCTCTTTTCTCCTATCCACCTGTCGATTTCGTGTTCTCAGGCTACCGGTGCTTGTTGCGGTACTCGTCGCTGTGGCGGAGATCCCGCGCCACGTCCGCCTCGCTCCAGTGGTCTTGCATGACCTTCTGCACGTAGGTCTCCCTGCCCTCGGGGTCGGGCTTGCGGTTCAGGATGCTCCTGTACGCGCGGTCGACGATCTGCTCCGCGTTTTCCCGTGCCAGGGCGGTCTTCTGGCGGTACTCCGGGCTCTTCTGGATCGCCATGCGCACGTCGTGCTCGTCCCAGCCGTGGTGCATCACCTGGTTCCGGTACTCGACGAGACCGTTGTAGTCTGGCTCCCGCCCCAGAAGGTCCTTGTAGGCGCGCCGCACGATGCGTTCGGCCGAATCCTGGCTCTGGCCGGTGTGTTCGGAGCTCTTGCGCAGATCCTGCCGGACATCCTGCTCGGTCCAGCCCTTGTCGATCATGAGCTCCCGGTAGTGGCGAAGGCCCTCCTTGTCCGGCTCCCGATCGAGGATGTCCTCGTAGGCCCGCCGGGTCACGCGGTCGGGATCCACGTTGGTGTTGGGCTGCGAGTGCCGGTGGTAGTCGCTACGGGAACTCAAGTCAGCGAGCACATCCTCCTCAGACCAGTGCTCCTCGTGCATCAGCGTGCGGTACCGGCGCAGCTCCGTATCGGTCGGCTCGCGATCCAGCACTTGATCAAATGCTTTCTTGATGGCCTGGTCCTGCTGTTCGGCCTCCAGGCTGTTGGCCAGGGCCTCCAGCACTTCCTGGAGCTTCTCGTTCTCCGCCCGGGCCGGGGTGCTCCCCACGCCGGCCAGCATCACCACAGCCGCCACGATCATCGACGGCACATTCAACTGTCTTACCGTGAAGGACATTCCTGGATCTCCTCGATACGCAACGGGATACGCTTTCAGAGCTGGGTTCCATCGCCAAGGCGCCCATCGTTGGGATGCCCCTGGAAGCATGACCGATTCGACGAGTCACGAGCGGCTGGCCCTTGGCGACGGAGTTCAAGGCGCATGGGCCGATTACGAATATCCCTCTGCGTAATGGGGATAACGCAAGGGCCGGAACCTCCGCCGCTCAACCCTCGCCGGCCGTTGCCGCCGATTTCGGGTAGGGGTAGCCCTGACGCAGTGCCCGGTCGAGCGCCGCATCATGGCCGTAGATATCGCCGACGAAGAACACGACACCCTCGGAGTTCACGTGGACCGTGTCGTAGAAGAGCACGACCATCAGTGGCTCGTGCAGGTTGACCCGCGTGGGGCTACTCCCCTGCATGGCAGCATCGATCCGCTCCCGGGTCCATTCCGGCTGATCGCGGAGGACCCACTCCCCGAGGCGCGCCGGGTCCTCGAGTCGAATGCAGCCGTGACTGAAGTCACGCCGGGACCTGGAAAACAGCTGCTGCGCCGGGGTTCCGTGCATGTAAACGTTTTCTGCATTCGGGAAGATGAACTTGGCAAGGCCGAGCGCGTTCTTCGGGCCGGGCTTCTGGCGGATGTGGAGGCGTCCGGCCGCTACCTTGTCGAGGTTCTCCTTGGTCGCCGGGAGGGCGGGCGCCGAATCATCGCCGCTGGCGACGATCTCGAAGTTCTGGTTCGCGATGTAAGAGGGGTCGCGCCGAGCGTGGGGGATGATCTCGTTGATCGTGATGCCACGCGGCGGGTTCCAGTAGGGGCGGAAGATCACGTACTCCATCTGCTCGATGAATATCGGCGTCCGGTGGTTGAGAGCCTTGCCCACGACGACGTTCATCCGTAGCGGTTCCTCGCCCGTGGCCGGATCGGTCGCCCAGAGGCGGAAGAGCGGCACGTTGACGAAGACGGTGGGCCGGTCACTCATTTTCGGCAGCCAGCGCATGCGCTCCATTGCCAGCTCGATCTGGCGAACGCGGTGGCCGAACGGGACATTGAGGGCGGCAAGCGTGCCGGCGCCGATCACGCCATCCTGCTCGAGGCCGTGACGGGCCTGGAATCGCTTCGTTGCCTCGACGATGGGCCCGGCATAGAGCGGTGTCCCATCGGGATCGACTTCGGGTGTGAAGTCCTCATTCGCAAGATCGCCAGAAGTGCGCAGACGGGCTGCGAGCTCGGGCACGCCCTCCCAGGGCTGGCCCGGTTCCATCTTCTTCCGCTCCTTGGGCAGCGCGGGGACGGTCTCGGGCTCGCCGGCCGCGGCCACCTCCCTGTAGGCGGACAGGGTCCGCCGGGCGCGCGCGTAGTGGGCGAAGGGCGGTTCCAGCTCGGTGATGGTGGTCGCCACTCCCTTTGAGCTCCTTGCGCCACGGAGCGTGGCGCCAAGGTCGAGCCGCTTCGGGGCCACGTCGTATCCCCAGTCCATGGTCGCGGGGTCGACACGGCCGACATGCGATGCCGACACGAGGCGGGCCACGGCGACGCTGAGGCCGAGATCGAAGAGCGCTCGGTCGGTGGCCGAGGTGCCACCCGCTTGCAGGGTGGTCCACTCCTGTGCCAGTCGAGTGGCGTCGTAGTCGGTGGGATCGAGCCCGTGATCGCCGGCGCCGGCCAGCTCGGCGAGCGCTTCCTCCACCACCGGGTAGGGTGTCGCCCCGGCAAACCAGAAGAGCCTGTCGGGTTCCGACTGATAGAGCTCCTTCAGGGTTGGCATCGCATCGGGGATCCGCTTCCACTTGAGCCAGGGATGCTCGGCGGCCGCCAGCACCTGATCTACTGCCGCCGCGACCTCCGGATCCGGCGGGCCAGTCGGCTCGGTGGGGCTGTGCTGGGTGGCGGTCGCGGACCTGGTTTCGGCCACCTGAGAGGTGGCGTCGTCACTCCCGCTGCAGGCGGCGACCAGCGCCAGGCCGAGGATCCACGCCCATGCTCGACGGAGCTCCGAGGAGCGCCACGACTCAACTCTGTCTTTCGGCATTCTGACTCGCACTCGATGCATCCTTCTCAGATCAGTTTCGTTGTTCCAGGGGAATCCCAACTTGGGGGGGGGAGAAGCAGCGGCGGCTTCGGCCGCGCTCGTGTGTGCTCGCTTCGAGCGGGCACGCACCATAGCTCCAATGCACCGGGATGGTCTATCCCGTTCACGAGGGGCCATCTGCGCCCAGGGATCGTCCTGCATCGCCGGCCCCGGCAATACCGGAGGGTCGCTATCCCCTGTCCGCCAGGCCCTGCCGGCGGTGGATCTCCCGGATCTCGCTGATCGGGGTCGCTTCGGCCGGGGACTTGTCGGGGCGGAAGCGCTTGACGCGGGCGAAGCGGAGCGCGAGGCCGGAATCGTAGCGGGAACTCCGCTGCAAGGTGTCGAAGGCGATCTCGACCACGCGTTCGCGTCGTACGTGGACGACATGCTGGCCGGGATCGCTGATCGCGAGCGAGAGCAGGTCGGCCGTCATCTCTCTCAGCATCTCATCGGTCAGCCCCTTGAAGGTCTTACCGAGCATCCAGAACCGCGCCGGGTCCTCGGGGTCCCGAGCGCCGAGATGGAGGTTCGAGAGGAAGCCCCGGCGCCGGCCGTGGCCCCATTCGGCGGCGAGGATGACGAGGTCGAGCGTGGTCGCGGGCTTGAGCTTCCGCCACTGGCCGCCGCGCTTGCCGGCGGCGTAGGGTGCGGCGAGTGTCTTCACCACCACGCCCTCGTGCCCTGCTGCAAGCGCGTCCTCGAAGAAGCGTTCGAGCTCGGCAGGATCACCGATGATGACGCGCGGCACGAGGTGCTCTCCCCGGGTGACGGCGGCGAGCGCCGCCCAGCGTTCGGCGTACGGGCGGTCGATGAGCGGAGCGTCGTCGCGGTAGAGGAGATCGAAGAAGAGCGCTGTCAGGGGCCGTTCGCTGCGCGCCGCCGCGGCGTCCTCGCGCCCGACGCGGCTCATCGTGTCCTGGAAGGGGAGCGGCCGGCCGCGGCCATCGAGCGCGAGCGCCTCGCCATCGAGAATGGCACTCGTTGCGGCGAGGGTCTTCCCCATCGCCACGATCTCGGGCACGTTCGCGCTCACGTCGCGGAGCTGCCGCGAGAAGATGCACACGCGATCGCCCTGCTTGTGGAGCTGGATGCGCACGCCGTCGAGCTTGGTCTCGGCGGCGACCACATCGAGCCCGGCGAGCGCCTCGGCCATGGTCGTCGCGGTGCGGGCGAGCATCGGGGCGATCGGCACCATCGGTTGCGGCGCGAAGCGCGCCAGGGCGGCCGGCCCCCCGCGGCGGATGGCCGCGGCGACCTGGGCGAGATTGCCGCCGAACATCTCGGCGCGGGCGACGGTTTCCGGCGCGACATCGAGCGCGCGGGCCACCGCGGCGCGAACGATCGCGCGCAGCGCGCCCTGGCGAAGCTCGCCTGAAAGGAGGGCGGCGAGGAACTCGCGGCCCTCGACCTCGGCGCGCGCGAAGAGATCGCGCAGGAGCTCCATGGCTCGTGTCGCAGAGCCGGCGCCGCGCGTCTTCGCGATCGTTGCGAAGGCGTGATCGACATCGACCAGTGTGAGCGGGTGTGCCGCTGCAGACGCGATGGGGTCCGGAGAGGGGAAGAGGGACAACGTCTCGCCACGGGCCTCGCCAGGGCGCCGTTGTTCGCGGGCCGCCGCGATGGCCTTCCAGCCGACGCCCAGCGCGCCCTGCGGGATCTCCCCCGAGAGGTAGCTCACGGCGAGGGCCAGATCGTCGGCGTCCAGACGCGCGAGGAGCGCCGCGAGGCGTTCCTCCTTCTCGCGCCGGCTCGGCGTGGCACGCACCGCGCGCGACGTGGCCGCGAGGTCAGCGAGTGTGGCGCTCATGCCATCATCTTAGACGCAAGGCAATGGCACGGCCAACCGTGCCGGTCGCGTTGTCGCCGGCAGGGATGATGCGATAGGATCCACCTGCCCGATGGCGATCCGCAGCAACGTGTGCCCAGGAGTGAACAATGAGCGAGATTCTCCTCTGGCTGATCCTGATTGGCACTTCCGTCACGGCAATCCTGGCCATCATCCTGCTGGCGCGCGCATCCAGGATCTCCCATGGCGCCGGGAAGGACCTGCGAGACGAGCTCCGTGCGAGCCGCGAGGAATCCCGGAGCGCGGCGCGAGAGCTCAGGGAAGAAGTGGCCTCCGGCCTCCGGTCGAACAACGAGGCGCTCACGTGCACCCTCGAGAGCATGGGCAGGCTGCAGCAGACCCAGATCGAGGCCTTGACCACGCAGCTGCTCGAGCTCACCGGCTCCAATCAGAACGCGCTCGACCGCATCCGTGTCACCGTCGATGCCCGGGTCAAGGAGCTCATGGAGGGGAACGAGAAGAAGCTCGAGGAAGTGCGCAAGACGGTGGACGAGAAGCTCCACGACACCCTCGAGAAGCGGCTCGGCGAGTCCTTCAAGCAGGTGAGCGACCGGCTCGAAGCAGTGCACGAGGGGCTCGGCGAGATGCGACACCTGGCGGCGGGCGTCGGCGACCTGAAGCGGGTGCTGACCAATGTGAAAGTGCGCGGCACCTGGGCGGAGGTTCAGCTCGGAGCGATCCTCGAGCAGTTCCTCACGCCGGATCAATTCGCACGGAATGTTCGGGTCAAGGCCGACTCGGCGGAGAGGGTCGAGTACGCGGTGCGCCTTCCCGGTCCAGGGGCTGATCTCGCTGCCGGCCTGTGGTTGCCCATCGATTCCAAGTTCCCCCAGGAGGACTACCTCCGCTTGCAGGCAGCCGCCGAGGCCGGGGATCAGGCTCTGGTGCAGCAGGCGGCCGAGGACCTGGCGCGAGCCGTTCGCATCGCCGCCAGGGACATCTGCGAGAAGTACGTGAACCCACCCGCGACGACCGACTTCGGGATCATGTTTCTCGCCACCGAGGGGCTCTATGCCGAGGTGCTCCGGCAGCCGGCATTGGCCGAAGAGCTGCAGCGCAGCTATCGCGTCGTCGTCGCCGGTCCCACCACGCTGGCGGCGATCCTGAGCAGCCTGCGCATGGGATTCCAGACCCTGGCCATCGAGGAGCGGGCCGTCGAGGTGTGGAGGGTCCTGGCAGCCGTCAAGACGGAATTCGGGAAGTTCGGGGAGACTCTCGACAAGGTGAAGCGTCAGATCCATGCGGCCGGCCGCTCGATCGAGAAGACCGGCGCGAGGAGCCGGGCCATGGAGAGGAAGCTCCGTTCCGTGGAGCGTTTGCCGGACGCGGAAGCATCAGCGATCCTCGCCCTGCCGGCGGGGGAAGACCGGAAACAGGAAGCGAACGCGGAGCGGGTCGCGGAGCCGGTCGCGGAGGGCGCCCCGGAGTGAGCGACGCGGTCATGGCAGAGGAGATCCGCCGCCGTCTCGACCGCGTCGAGGCAGAAGAAGATGTTGTCGTCTGTCTGGCCGTCGAATCGGGGAGTCGGGCCTGGGGCTTCTGGTCACGGGACTCGGATCACGATGTCCGGTTCATCTATGTTCGCCGTCCCGAGACCTACCTCTCCGTTCAACCCCATCGCTTCCGCGATGTCATCGAGAGGCCGATCGTCGATGAGATCGACCTGAGCGGCTGGGATGTTCGCAAGGCGCTGGCGCTATTCATCAAGTCGAACCCCCCGCTCCTCGAGTGGCTGCAGTGCCCGCTCATCTACCGCGAGCGCTCGGGTCTCGCCCCCGGCCTGCGCCAGCTTCTCCCCGGTTTCCATTCGCCCCGGGCCAGCTTCTACCACTACCTGCATATGGCGAAGGGCAATTGCCGCGCGTACCTTCGGGGCGACCAGGTCTGGCGCAAGAAGTACTTCTATGTGCTGCGACCGATTCTCGCAATGCGCTGGATCGAGCTGGACCTGGGACCGGTGCCGATCGAATTCGATCGTCTCGTGGATGCCGCGGTGGACGACGCCGCCGTGCGCCAGGCGATCGAGGATCTGCTGGTCGCCAAGCGCGCCGGGGCCGAGCTGGATTACGGACCGCGGGATCCTGTGCTCAGCGAGTTCGCCGAGACGGAGCTGGCTCGCCTGGAGATGACTGTCGGTGATCGCCCTGACCCGAGGCCGTCGCCCGACCTGATCGATTCGCTCTTCCGGGCGACACTGCGTGAGATATGGGGATCGACCTTGCCGGTCCAGGATGGCAGCTGATGAGACCGAGTCGGCGCTACGAGAAGGCCTACGTGCCCGCCAAGGCGCGCGCTCTCCTGGGCACGCTTCGACGAGCGCTCCCAGCACTACGAAGTCCGGGCGTGAATCGAATCGGTCTCTGCCGAGGTCGCCGGCCGGCAGCCCACCCGTCAATCCCGCTCGTCGGCCGGCTTCCATCCGAGCACGTCGTGGAGAATCGACCAGCGCCGCCCCGTGCGTTCGGCGCCCTGCCCGAGGATCCAGTAGTCGTAAGCGCGGGTGATCATGCCCTCGCTCTCGGCGAAGAGGATCCACTCGTCCACCGCGTCCGAGATGTCCTCGGCTCCCATGGTCAGTCCGAAGGCGTAGGGGAGCTTGACCGGATCGGGCTGCGGCACCACCACCGTGAACTCGGGGTAGAGCAGGGTGGCGGCTGCGGCGCCCTCGGCTGGCATCAGGAATGCGTCGATCTCGGGGTGCTTGCCCTCGAAGTACTCGCCGGGTGACTCGAAGGTGACGAAGTCCACGCCCGTGCCGCCGAAGTAACGCCTCATGCTGTAGGCGAGCTGGGTGGCATCGAGGGGGATGCCGATCTTGAGACCCCGCCGCCGGCGCAGCGCCTCGACCCGGGCGAACTCCTCCCGCCGCTCGTCGCGTACCACCAGCCCGACCGTGCCGGTGAAATACGGATTGGTCAGGTGGAGCGACCCGAACCAGTACGGGCGCACCCACATGCCCGGCATCACGTCGATCTCCCCGTTTGCCAGCATGGCCGGCAGCTCGGCCCACCGGACCGGGATGAACTCGGCCTCGAGCCCGAACGACTCGGCCAGGTTCTGGGAGAGCTCGATGTCGAACCCGACGAGCTCGCCGTCGATGTTGAAGAAGCTGAAAGGTACGTTCAGCGGGTCGTAGCCCACGCGCAGCGTGCCGCGTTGTCGTGCCCGCTCGAGGACACGGCCATCGGGGGCGGCCCCGGGGGCGTCCGGCGGCGGATCCCGGTGCACGATCGCGGCCGAGAGGGCCCGCGACGCGTGCATCCGTCGGAGCGCCTCGTCCCGGTGGTAGGTCGTATCGATGGACGCGTAGAGGAGCATGCGCACCCCGACCACCATCACGACTGTGACGACCAGCATCGCCAGGCCGGCGCCGAGCATGCGCTTCCGCCGGAGCTGGAGGAACCCGCCCATGGCGGCGGCGCCGAGCAGGGCGAACACGAGCAGGTTCATGGCGGTCACCATCGAGTCGAACTTGCCCGTGATGATCGTGGTCGGGACATAGAGCTGGAACAGGTCATGCGGGAGCTTGAACAGGTCCAGCAGGAAGGGCAGCGCGACCTGGGCCTTGGCGAAGTAGCTCGGGACCCCGGCCGCCAGCAGCATCAAGAAGTCCTTCAACGCAAACGGGCTGCCCGCCAGCCACGCCGCGAAGGGCACGAACAGGAGCGTCAGCATCCGACCCGCGTTCGGGAAGTTGAAGAGGATCGGGATCAAGACCTCCGCGGCCGAGTCGCTGTCGTTGTTCAGGAGGTTCCGCTGCTTCAGGAGGGTCTTGGAGCGTTCCACGAGGATGGGGAGGACGATGAACGCGCTGTTCGTCACGAACGCTGTCACCAGGGCGTCGCGGCTGATGCCGACGACCTCGCGATAGGAGAACGGAGTCATCGCCGTCACCATGAGCGGCAGGATCCAGAAAGCGAGCACGAGCGAGGCCGCCGCGAAGGTGATGAGGTAGACCTCGAGGCGCTCGAGTGTTTCGCCGGTGACGGTGCCTGCCGCCACCGCGACGATGGCGAACACGCCGACGGGCGTCAGGCTGATGACGAACTTCGTGACGCTGACCACCGCGGCGTTCGCCACGCGCAGCGGGGCCAGCAGGCGTTCCCGCTGCTCGATGCCGATCAGGCCGATGCCGATCAGCGAGCTGAAGAGCACAACGGCGGGCACGACAGCGTTGGCGAGCGAGTTGAACGGGTTCGCCGTGAAGTAGATGTCGGGGATCGAGAACGGCTGACCCGGCTCCACGAGCGAGTTGCTGAAGAAGGATGCGCTCTGCATGCCCGGGAACGCAGCCGGCATCGCGGCGATCACGGCGAAGGTCAGTCCCCAGGTGAGCAGCAGAAAGACTCCCGCGCGCTTGGCGAGCCGCCTGGCGTGCCCCACGTCGAGCTGTCCGAACCCGATGACCAGGGCCAGCACGAGGTAGGGCAGCACCGTCATCTGCATCAGGCGGATGTAGATGTCGGCGATGGGCTGGAGCACCGTGGCCGCTTCGCCGAGGAACACGCCCGTGAGGAGCCCCAGACCCAGGCCGACCAGGATCCAGGAGGAGAGGCTCAGCCGAGGCATCTTCAACACGGTCTCCACCTACTTACCCGGCCTTCGCCGCCGAGAAGCGGCGATGCTCGCACCATACCACGATGTCCGCCGTTTCCGAAGCATGGGCCACCACCATGTGGCTCAGGATGTGCTCGCCCAGCATGTTCACGATGTTCAGGATGATTGCAGGCAACAAGGGGATCACGACAACGGCGACCTGTGAAATTCGATCCGTGACAACTTCATCAGCATAAGCCAGCTCGGCATTTCCATCAATCGGGGTCCGCTCGCCGTGAACGAGTACCAACACAGCCTGTAAAGCACGCAGGCGAGCACGGCGACCTTCTGCTTGTTCCTGCCTTGACCATGCTCTAGGATCCCGGATGCCTGCCGGCGGAGGGGTGCATGAGGGCTCAGCGAAACATCTCGGTTCTGAGCATCGTGGTGTCGCTCGGGCTCCCGATGATGCCGGCCACCACCGCGGCGGATGCCGCCGCAGACGCCGCCGGCGAGCAGGAGTTCCTGCGCGAACGCGTCGAGGCGCTCGGCAGCGGGCGGCTCGATCGCGTCGAGGGAGCGACGATCGCCGCCGGCTCCCTCCTCGAGGAGTTCTACGCGCGGTGTGGGTTTCGCCCGGCATGGACGGCCCCCGGGAAGCCCGATCAGCTCCTCGCCGCCATTCGCGCCATCGCCGATGACGGGCTCGACCCGGAGGACTATCACCTCTCGGTGCTCGAGACGGTCAAGGCCCGGATCCCGGCGGCGCCGGTGCCGGATCTTGCGCTCCGCGTCGATTACGATCTCCTCCTGACCGATGCCCTGGTGCGCCTCGGCTATCACGTGCTCTTCGGCAAGGTGGACTACGCCGAGTACGACGCCGACTGGAACTACAGTCGCGAGATCCACGACCTCGATCCGGCGGTGGCCATCCAGCAGGTGATCGACGAGCCGGACATCGCCGCCGCCATCGAGCGCGAGAAGCCGTCCCACGCCGCGTACGCCGCGCTCCGGGCGCGTTACGTCCGCTATCGCGCGATCCGCGATGCCGGGGGCTGGGGCCGGGTGGAGGAGGGGCCCACCCTGCGCCCCGGCGATGTCGATATCCGGGTGAACGCCGTGCGGAGCCGGCTGGTCACGACGGGCGACCTGCCGGTGGCGGCAGGGTTCACACCCGGCGATGTGTACGACGATGCGCTCGCCGACGCCGTCCGCGCCTTTCAACGCCGCCATGGTCTCGATGCCGACGCCGCCGTGGGGCCGCGCACGGTCGAGGAGATGAACGTCCCGGTGGAGGTTCGCCTCGATAAGATCCGCCTCAACCTCGAGCGCGAGCGATGGCTCCTGCACGATATCGGCGGTGAGTTCGTGATCGTCAACATTGCCGGCTTCGAGCTCTACTATGTCGAGGACGGCAAGGTGGTGTGGAAGACGCGCGTCCAGGTCGGGAAGCCTTACCGGAGCACGCCGGTCTTCCGCTCGGAGATCACCTATCTCGTCTTCAATCCCACGTGGACGGTGCCACCGGGGATTCTCGCCAACGACATCCTGCCGGAGCAGAAGAACGATCCGGCGACCCTGTCGCGGAAGGGGCTCAAGATCCTCGACTCGAGCGGGCGGGAGATCGATCCCGCCACCATCGACTGGTCCCGGTATTCGGGCCGCGGCTTTCCCTACACCCTGCGGCAGGACCCTGGGCCGAAGAATGCTCTCGGCCGCGTCAAGTTCATGTTCCCCAACGAGCACGCCGTCTATCTCCACGACACGCCGAGCAAGAGCCTCTTCGAGAAGGAAGATCGCGCCTTCAGTTCGGGATGCATCCGGGTCGAGGAGCCGCTCCATCTCGCCGAGCTCCTCCTGCGTCACGAGCCGGGCTGGAGACGGAGCGCCATCGATTCGGCGATCGCCACCGGCGAGCTCCGATCGGTGACGCTTGCCACACCGGTCCCGATACTCCTGTCCTACTGGACGGCCTGGGTCGAGGAGGGTGCTCTCCAGTTCCGCCGCGATCTCTATGACCGGGACGCCAAGGTCCTGGCCGGTCTCAACCAGCCCTTTCGCCTGAGAGCGCGCCATGAAACCAGACCTCATGCGGATCAGGCTCACTGATCTGCGCCGGGAGCGCATGCTCCGCTCCCTCAAGAAGTTCTATGTCGAGAAGCTCGACCAGGAGATCGGCGATCTCGCGGCGGATCAGATCCTCGACTTCTTCGTCAAGGAGCTCGGCCCCGCGGTCTACAACCAGGCCATCCAGGACGCGCGGGCCTTCATCCAGGGCAAGCTCGATGACCTGGAAGGCGACTTCTACGAACCCGACGAACCCTACTCGCGCTAGGGGGGCGCGACCGCTGTCACAAACTCCTCTCCTCGCCGGCTCCCTCGGTGCGCTGGTCAGCCCGCCAGTGACGCCCGAGTGCTGCTCGGGAAGGAAAGGAGAGGAGCATGCGATACTCTGTTCACCTCACGGTCATGGCCCTGTTCTCCGCGGTGCTGGTCGGTGGCTGCTCCGAGGATCCGGCCGCGCCCGAAGCTGGCGCCCGCGCGGTCGTCCGGGAGGCCGGGCCCGAGCCGGACGACATCTCGGCCGAGGTCCTCGGTGCTCGCGGCATTCCCTTTGCCGAGACCCACGTCTTCTTCGAGTTCAACTCCACCGACAATGATCTCGGCTTCCAGCTGATGCTGGACGGCGACGAATGGCGTCGGGTGAACGTCTTCGATCCCGATGACAGCCGCATCCTCGACTTCAAGGCCAAAGGTCCCCTCCAGGAGCTCGGCCTGACCGAGCTGCGTTTCGAGAGCGCCGAGCCATCCCCCGGGGAGGTGCTGGCGCTCTTCGCCCCCGGGGAGTATTCCTTTGTCGGCGTCTCGGTCGATGGGGAACGGCTCGAGGGATCCGGGATGCTCTCGCATGATTTGCCGCCGGCGCCCGTGTTCGTCAGCCCGCCCGCCGGTGGGACCGTGGCGGCGGAGGACCTCGTCATCCGCTGGATCCCGAGCGGGGGTCTCGCGGGGTACGAGGTGATTCTCGTCAACGAGGACACGGGCGCCTCGATGACGGTAGAGCTCGATGGCGGAGCGACCTCGCTCGAGGTGCCGGCGGAGTTCGCCGCCGAGGACACGGAGTACAAGGCCGAGATCCTCTCCGTGGCCGTGAACGGCAACAAGACCATCACCGAGATCACGTTCTTCACCGAGTGAGCAGGCCTCTGCGGGTGGTGCTGGGGACTGGGCTCGGCCCGCGGGAGCGGACCGGGCCCGATCCTTGCCGCGGTGGTAGGCTGACGGCCTCGAGCCGGTCGGTCGAGCAGCCGAAGGGAGTGATCATGAGTCGGAATACCTGGCGCCTACCCTTGCTCGTCTTCGTCACGTCGGTCACGTTTCACGCGGCGAGGGTGTCTCCTGCCGCTGCCGATCCCTTGCCCTCGTGGAACGAGGGGTCGGCCAAGGAGGCCATCGTCGAGTTCGTCGCGCGCGTGACGAAGGAGGGCGGCCCGGACTTCGTGCCGGTCGCCGAGCGGATCGCCGTCTTCGACAACGATGGCACGCTCTGGTCGGAGCAGCCTCTGTACTTCCAGCTCGCCTTCGCCCTCGACCGCGTCAAGGCGCTGGCCCCGGAGCATCCGGAGTGGCAGCAAGAAGAGCCCTTCCGGTCGGTGCTGGCGGGGGACATGGCCGGTGTTGAGGCCGCAGGCGAGAAGGGTCTGCTCGAGATCGTCGCCGCCAGCCATGCCGGCATGACCACCGAGGAGTTCGAGCGGACCGTCGAGGACTGGATCAAGACCGCGCGCCATCCCACGCTCGGACGTCCCTACACCGAGCTCACCTTCCAGCCGATGCGCGAACTCCTTTCCTACCTGCGCGCCAGCGGCTTCAAGACCTACATCGTATCCGGCGGCGGTGTCGAGTTCATGCGCCCGTGGACGGAGGAGGTCTATGGCATCCCCCCGGAGCAGGTCGTGGGAAGCAGCATCAAGACCAGGTATGAAGTGCGCGACGGCAAACCGGTCATCATGCGGCTCCCGGAGATCGACTTCATCGACGACAAGGCCGGAAAGCCGGTCGGCATCCACAAGTTCATCGGGCGCCGGCCGCTGGCCGCCTTCGGCAACTCGGATGGCGATTTCCAGATGCTCGAATGGACCACGTCGGCGCCTGGAGCGCGGCTCGCGATGATCGTCCATCACGATGACGCCAGGCGCGAGTGGGCCTACGATCGCGAATCGCATATCGGCCGGCTGGTTCGCGGTCTCGATGAGGGGGCGGCGCGGAACTGGACCATCATCAGCATGGCGCGGGATTGGAAAGCGATCTATGGCGAATAAGACAGGAAGCGCTGGTGCCGGCGGGCGCCTGGTCGCGGCCGTCCTCATGGCGATGGTGATCGCGCTGCCGGCTGGGGCGGAGACCTCGGACTCCATTCCCCGCGGCGGATTCGAGCTCCACTACCGGGTCGTCGGCGATGGCGGGCCCTTCGTGGTCATGCTCTCTGGTGGCCCCGGCCTGGACGTCGACTACATGGCGTCGGTCACCGACGTGCTCGCGAAGTCCCATCGCTGCGTGCTCCTCGAGCAGCGGGGCACCGGGCGATCGCGGCTCCCGGTCATCGACGAGACGACGATCAACTGGGAGGCCTACCTTGGCGATCTGGAAGCCCTGCGCGAGGACCTCGGCGAGGAGAAGCTGACGCTCCTCGGTCACTCCTGGGGGATGACCTACGCCCTTGCCTATGCCGGGACCCATCCGGATCGAGCCCGGGGCGTGGTGACGATGGGATCTGCTCCCATCACGGCCGATTACATGCAGGTCTTTGGTGACAACCGGAACTCGCGTCTCTGGCCGGCCGAGCGGGAGTCGCTCGAGGTATGGTCGGATCCGGCGCGCTGGGGTCCGGCTCCCGACCGGGCTCTCCTCGGATACCTGCGCGCGATCACGCCGACCGACTTCTTCGACCGTGAGAAGGGGCTCGCACAGGCGGCGCGGTGGGAGCTAGGCTGGTGTCACGCGCGAGTGGGCGAGGTTGCCGAGAAGACGATCTGGACCGATCTCGATCTCCGGCCGCGCCTCCGCGCCATCACCTGCCCGGTGCTCTTCGTCCATGGCTACCAGGACGTGGCCGGGGAGGCCAACATGCTCGCGGCCAGGGACTCGATCGCGGACGCGACCCTGCGGTTCATCCACCGTGCCGGCCACTACCCGTGGCTCGATCAACCAGATGAAACCTGGAAGGCCGTCCTGCCGTTTCTGGCGGAGTTGCCTCGGTGATTCGTGGCTCGTTCCCGCGAAGGAGGGCGTGCGCAATGGTCAGAGGTGCGTCCCGGGTGGTTCCGGTTCTTCTCTTCGTGTCCCTGATTCTCGCCGGCCCGGCTGGGGCCGGGCCCGAGGCCGGCAAGGCTCCCGAATCCGGCAAGGCCGGGATGCCGGCCCCCCCGCCGCCGCGCGCGATCCCGGGCCTCACGGCCGAGGATCACTTTCCCCATGCCTGCGTGGACTGTCATCTCAACTACGCGGAGATGAACATGGACACGCGATTCAGCACCCTGCTGAAGCAGTGGTCTGAGCAGGTGGATCCCAAGCTCCTGGCCGAGGCCAAGGCCAGCGCTCCTCAGGGGCTCACCGTCACCGGGAAGCATCCCGATGCCACCCAGGCGCTCGCCGATATCCCGAATGCCTGCCTCCAGTGCCACGACAAGGCGGCGAACGCAGCGCCGCCCTTCTCCCGGATGATCCACCGCATCCACCTGACCGGCGGCAAGGAGAACCCCTTCCTGACCGTCTTCCAGGGTGAGTGCACGCACTGCCACAAGCTAGACCAGTCGACCGGCGAGTGGTCCATTCCCAGCGGACCGGAGAAGTAGAGAAGGCCGCAACGGATGGAGGTCCAGCGAACGAGGCCGGCGGCCCCGGTGGGGACTGCCGGCCTCGCGCCCGTTTCAGGTGCCGAGCTGTCGCGCTATCTCCCGATCACCACCTTCTGCTCGCTGGGCGGCGTCCCGGTGCCGGGCGCATCGAGGCGCACCCAGTAGATGCCGCCGGCCACCGCCTGGCCGCGATCGTTGCGGCCATCCCAGCGGAGGCGATGCGCGCCGGGATCGAAGGTGCGATCGGCGAGCGTGCGCACCGTGCGTCCCGCGACGTCGAGGATCGTGAGCCGCACGCTCGCATCGCGGCCCAGCTCGAAGGGGATCGTGGTTCCGGCGAACGCCGGGTTCGGGTAGACGAGCCCGAGACGCAACGTGGCCGCGCCGGGTGATTCACTGCCCGCGATGCCGGCCCCTCCGCCCGGGATCACGAACCCGTGCTGGTTCGTGTGCCAGTTGTCATGGAAGAGCGTTCCCCACTCGATGGCATCGGCGTTGTAGACCGTCGCGAAGTCCCAGATCGCCACCGCCCCGGTGGAGCCGGTCATGGCCATGTCCAGATCACCATCCATGTCCACGTCACCGAGGGCCGGCGAGTTGGGCAGGCTCGCCGCGAGCTTGGGGAAGGGGAAATCCGCCGCGTTCGAGCCGTCCACGTTGTAGCCGTGGAACTGGCCCGGCGTGTAGTTGTCGCCGATCACGATCTCCATCTGGGCCTCGCCGTCGAAGTTGGCGACGATGGCCGAGCCCTCCATGTTGTCGAGCGGCAGCGGCCAGCCGGGGAGCACGGCCCCCATGTGGTCCCAGGCATAGAAGCTCGGGGCCGCGCTCACCTTGCCGGCGTTGAAGATCTCGAGATCCAGGTCACCGTCCACATCGCCGAGCACCGGACAGGAGTAGGTCTGCACGCTCGGATACGTGAGCGGGAAGTTGGGGAAGGCCGTCCCGTCGCCGCGATAGGCGTTGATGCGCGTGAAGTTCCCGAACGAGTAGCCGACGACGAGGACCTCGCGCGATCCGTCGTGGTCGAGATCCCCGATCGAGGGCGCGGCCCAGGAGCTCGAGAGGCCCGTCGCCTGCGGCCAGCCGGGAAGCACGGTGCCATCCGCGGCGAGGCCATGGAGCATGTTCGTGCTCGCCGTGACCGCGAAGATCTCGGGCCGCGAATCTCCGACCACGTCGCCCACGGCGAGGGTGCCGCTGACCGTGCCGCCGACGACCCGCGGCCAGCCGGTCACCGTGCTGCCATCGGCATGGTAGGCATAGACCGTCCCGCCGCCGCCGATCAGGACTTCCGGCACGCCATCGCCATCGAGGTTGGCCACGGTCGGGGCGATGAAGCCGAAGGTGCCGCCCCACGGCCGCGGCCATCCCGAAAGCGGGGTGCCGTCGTGATGAAGGATGTGGAGCTGGCCCGTCTTCACGGCGATCAGGATCTCGAGATCGCCGTTCCCGTCGAGGTCGGCGGCTGCGGCCTTCGACTGAATCTGCCCGCCGAGGGCCACGGGCCATCCGGAGAGCAGCGTGCCGTCGTGATTCCACACCCGCAACAGCCCATCGGTCGAGCCGGCGACCACCTCGAGATCGCCGTTGGCGTCGACATCGGCGAGAGTGACCCCGACCGGCGAGAAGTTGGGGGTCGTGCCCATCAACTGCGGCCAGCCGGACATGATGGGTGGTGGAACGAGTGCGGAAGGTGTCGCCGGGCCGGGGAGCACCGCGATCGCCTGCGCTTCTCCGGGTGCAAGCGCGGTGATGTCCCCGGTGGCGAGGGCCACGGCGGCGAGAGCGGGCGCGGGGAGGACGGCCGTGGCGAGGACGAGTGCGAGGACCAGAACCGGGGCATCGCCCCGCAGGGTGGAGCGCATGGATGACCTCCTCAGTGGGGATGGGGCTTGCGCGCAGGCCCGGGGATTCTATCATGATGGATGGCTCATCGGCAGCCGGACTGGATGAGCGATGAGGAGGAAAGACGGATGAGTGCAAGCAAGATCGCAGGCGCCATGCTCACGGCCGGCGGGATCCTGATGCTCGTGATGTCCTCGGCCTCTGCCGCCGGTGAGACGGCAATGCCAGGCGCCGGTGAGCGCGAGATCGCAGTCGCTCGCGCCATCGCGGCGATGGACTCCCTGCAGGCGGGCCTTCTCCACCGGCTTCGCGCCGAGCTCGAACGCGGCGGCCCGCAGGCGGCAGTGGCTGTGTGCCGGGATTCGGCCGCGGTCATCACGGCGCGCATCGCTCGGGCCGAGGGTCTCGAGCTGGGACGGACGAGCCATCGCCTGCGCAATCCCGCCAATGCGCCGCGGGACTGGGCCCGCAGCACCGTCGCGGGCGCCGCCGGCAAGAAGGCGGCGGCGGAGAGCCTCCACGTCTTCGATCTGGGAGAGCGTCTTGGCGTGCTCCGGCCGATCGGGATCGCTTCTCCGTGCATGAACTGCCACGGGAGCCCGGAGATGGTGCAGCGAGCGATCGGTCCGGCTCTCGCCGCGACCTATCCCGAAGATGCGGCCGTGGGATTCGCCCCGGGGGATCTCCGCGGTTTCATGTGGGCCGAGGTCCCGCCGGCGAGCCCACGGGCAGCGCCCGGCGAGAGCGAGCCGCGCCGCTGATCGGCCGGCCGGCGCCCGCCGGCCTCAGGCCGCCGCGCCGCCGCGGGCGCGGGGCGCCCTTTGGCGGGCGAAGGCGGTGACGATGTAGGAGCCGCTCTTCTGGTCCTTCTCGAGATCGACGATCTTGTGGGTCTCGGCGTCCTCCAGCAGCTCCGAGAACGTCACGTAATCGTAGTAGCCTTCATCGAACTGCGGTCGCTTGCGCTTGATCGTCTCCTTGATCATCGATGCCCACAGGATGTCCTTGTTCTCGCGCTTCAAGGAGACGATGGCTTCGAGGAGGAGGGCGAAGGCCTGCTGCTTCTTCTTCGGCAGAGTGGACTTGATGGCGGCGGTCTGCGCCTGCGGCGGGCGCACCAGGTCCTCGTAGAAGATGAACTCGTCGCAGTTGTCGATGAGGAGATCGGAGGTCGAGTTCTTGACGCCGACCCCGATCACGTGCTTGTCGTTCTCCTTGAGCTTCGACACGAGCGGTGAGAAGTCGCTGTCGCCCGAGGCGATGACGAAGGTGTCGATGTGTTCCTTGGCGTAGCAGAGATCGATGGCGTCGACGACGAGCTTGATGTCGGCCGAGTTCTTTCCGCTGTAGTGCTTCTGCGGGATGTCGATGAGCTCGATCGCGGCCTCGTGGAAGACACGCTTGTAGTCGCTGTAGCGCTCCCAGTCGGCGTAGGCGCGCTTGACGACGATCTTCCCCTTGTCGAGTAGGCGGCGGAGCACGAGGTGGACATCGAAGTCCTTGTACTGGGCGCGCTTCGCGCCCATGGCGATGTTCTCGAAGTCGATGAGGACGGCGATCTTGCTTTCCACTTCTGGCATGAGGCCTCCAGGGACCGCGCCCGACGCGGGCGCGGCCTTTCCGGATGGCCATTCTAGCCCAGCACGGCGGGGGAAAGGGCTCGATCCTCCGCTTGGCGACGAGGCCGGGAAGTCTGGCCACCATGATCGGCCATGACATGATGTCCAGCCCTCGCAGGGAGCACTGCCCTTCTTTCCGGGAGGGTTTCGACCAGAGAGGGCCTGACTGCCATTCTGCCGGCCATCGTCCCTGCATAGGCCAACTTAGAGCCGTTCTTCGGGTGGTCGCTTTCTTGCTTGCTCTAACCCCATCGGGCCTGGCCTGTCCGACATGGACGATCCAACAGGCTCCCTGGAGCCGGTTCCACAGGAGGTACAACGTGAGCACGCGCTGGACGATCATCGGCCTCGCCATCGCAGCCCTGGGCCTCGGCCTCTTGACCAGCTCGGTGACTCCCCGGGCCTGGTCCTTTCCTGACTTCTTCTCGAGTCGCTGTGCTTCCTGTCATACCGATGACACGCCCAGCTGTGTGGGTTGCCATCACCACCGGGGCACTCTCAACGCCACGACCGATCTCACGGAGTACCCGCCAGGTGCCGCCGTGACCGTGACCTTCACCGGCGGGACCCGTGGGGGCTGGATCCGCGCTCTCCTCTACGACCAGAACAACGTGGAGATCGATCGCAAGACCGGCCCCACCGGGACCGGCGACGACGGTCAGCCCAATCCCGTGGTGTTCCCGGTGACGCTGACCGGTCAGGCGCCGGCCGAGGCCGGAACCTATACCTGGAGCGCCGCCTGGTTCGGCAACCTGAACGACGGCGGCGCGACGCACGGCGAGAACCTCCGTACCTTCACCGTCCGGGTGGTGGCGCCGACCTCGGTTCCCGATCAGGACTCGCCCACGGCTCCGAGCACCTGGGGCTGGATCAAGGGGCTCTTCGACTAGGCAGAACGCCACGGGTGGATGCGCCCGCTGCTGTATAATAAAGGGCTTGGGGGGGCCGGCAAAAAGGCTGGCCCCCGCCCGGGCCGCGCGACATCGGAGGAATGTGCAGCATGAGCCAACGCGCCCGCCCTGCCCTGGCCTCCTTCCTTGCCGCTCTTGTCGCCTGCGCCCTGTTCTCGGCACCGGCCGCCGCCTACCGCGCGCGTCACGCCATCATCGTCGTCGTCGACGGTGCCCGGCTGAGCGAGACCTTCGAGGATCCCGCCCACCAGTACGTCCCGCACACCTGGAACGAGCTCGTGCCCATCGGCACGCGCTTTACCGAGTTCCACAACGACGGGCTCACCGAGACCGTGTCCGGTCACGCCAGCATCGTCACCGGGCACGTGGCAGGTGCTTCCCGATGATGGATCCGTCCGTCCGTCACAACCCACGCTTTTCGAGTACTACCGGGCCCACACCGGCGCTCCCGAGCAACGCGCCTGGATCGTCGGCGGCAAGTACAAGCTCAACTCCTGCAGCTACAGCACGCATCCCTTCTACGGCAGTGCGTATCGCGCCAGCACCGACAACTTCACGCGACCCGACGAATACACCTACAACGAGTTCAAGCAAGAGCTGGCGGATTACGCTCCCACGATCGCGCTCCTGAGCCTGTCGCAGACGGATTTCGAAGGCCACGACGGCAACTGGGATCGCTACACCGCGAGCATCGCCACCACCGATTCGATACTCATCGACCTCTGGAACTGGCTCGAAGACCAGCCGGATTTCTCGGGGCAGACGGCACTCTTCCTCGTCAACGATCACGGGCGCCATCTCATCGACTGGACGAATCACGGTGACACGTGTCTCGGATGTGTGCGCCTGAACTTCCTCGCCCTCGGCCCCGACTTCTTCCGGGGCACGGTGGTCGGCGACCTCGCCCAGCAGATCGACATCTGTCCCACCATCGCCGATCTCCTCGGCTTCCCGGCCCCCCTGGCCAGCGGCCGGAGCCTGCTGCGCCAGATCATCGGGATCGAGATGGACCCCGCGTCGCCGCCGGCCGGCGGACCGGCGATCGAAGAGATCGCCCTGGCCCCGAACCCCTTCAACCCGCTCCTCCGCATCCAGGTGGATCTCCGCCGGAGCGCCCCGCTCGCGGTCGAGGTGTGCGATGTCGAGGGACGCAAGGTGCGCTCGCTGTGGCAAGGAGTCGCCGGTCCCGGTGCCCATGCCTTCACCTGGGATGGCCGCGGCGAGGGCGGGCGTCCCCAGGCCGGCGGCTGGTACGCGATCGTCGTGCGCAGCGGGAACGAGGTCACGACGGAGAAGGCGGTCCTCGTCAAGTAACGAGCGCCGCGATCTCCTCCGCGAACCAGCGCGCCGCCTTCTCGCGCTTGGCCTCGAGATCGGCGCGATCCGTGATGAAGAACAGAGGGTGAAGCGCATCGAGGGTCTCGCGGGGCAGGTCGTGGCTCAGGTAGTAGACGCCGAACGCGTGGCGGGACGGGCTGTGACGAATGCGCAGCACCTCGACGAGCGATCCCAGGACCGCGCGATGATAGAAGTCGATTGCCTCGAGATCCTGGCCGCGCGCGAGGTACTTGTCGAAGAAGGGCCAGAACATCTCGGCCCGGGCGCGTAGACGCCGGCCGCGCTCGGCGAGCTTGAGGGCCAGAGCCGCCGGATCGACGTGAGGGATGGTGACGCGCCCATCCTTGTTGAAGTGGAACACCACCTCGCCATGGATCTCCGGCTCCAGGAACTTGTCGCTCGCACCATGCCGGACGACGGCCAGATCGATGAGCAGGTAGGGGCTCGTACCACGGAGAAGGAAGAAGCTCTGCACGTACCCGCCGCCGGGAGGCGGCGGCATGTCGAGCCGGCGCGAGATCGGCGCGAGATCGGCCAGCGCCCGAGCAGCCACCTCGAGGGTCTCCTCGGCGCGATCATCGGCGACGTCGACGTAGAGATCGATGTCGGACCATTGGTCGAGGCGCCCGAAGGCGATGGCGCCCCCCTCCCACATCGCAAAGACATGATCGAGCGGCTCGAGAGCCGCGACCAGCTTGGCGACGATCGGCTCGCGCGCGAGCGACCTTCGAGTCATCGCGAACCTTCGGGCTTCAACAGCACCTTGACCAGTACCCGCTCGGCGGCGATGAAGGCGAGGCCGATCGCGAGCGGTGCGATGCCGCGGACGCTCGCGCGGGCGCCGTCCTCGACGCCGATCGCGATCATCGCGGCCACCCCGGCGAACAGGAGGGTCACGCCGAGGACCAGGAGCCAGGCCCGCGCCTTCCGCATGTCGCCGTTGGTTCGCGGCGGTGGCGCCAGGAGCTCGGGCGGGATCGGGAGCCCCTTCTCGGCGAGCAGCATGCGCTCGCGGTGCAGCCGATCTTGGGCCTTGAAGCGCAGGAACATGGAGACCAGAGCGATGATGAGGATGACCGACAACATCACCATGGTCACGAGAACGGGTGCCAGAGATTCCATTTGAGCTACCTCCCCGGGGCCTGATCCAGGCTCGCCCTTCCGGTCTGGCGGCGAGATCGAGATCCTCCGGCCATCACTTGAATCAGACTCCGGCCCGGGGGCCATTGTTTCGCCGCGTCTGGCCAGGCGGGGTGGGGCGTGAAACAATCGATGTCCGGAGGCGTCTATCGCCTTGGATGGGCCCGCCCCGGCAGCCGGTCGGTGGCGGGCGAGCCGCGAGCCTGGCTGCCGGATGCCGGCGGCGGGTCGCAAGGGCGGGAAGGGGGCCGATGGCGACGAGCCGCTCGCTCACCGCGCTGAGCGACGAGGAACTGGCGGCGCGCTGCCGGAGCGGCCGCGATGATCAGGCCTTCGCCGAGCTTGTCGACCGCCATCAGCGTGCCATCTGCCGCTACGTGCGGCAGATCGTCGGAGACGCCGACAGTGAGGATCTGGCGCAGGATGTCTTCCTCAGGGCCTACCAGGCTCTGCCTCGCTTCCGTGGCGAGGCGAGCTTTCGCACCTGGCTCTATCGCATCGCGCGCAACCGGTGCTTCACCGAGCTCCGGAGCCGAGGCCGCCGCGGTGAGGCGATCCCGTTCGGCGAGGAGGGTGGCGACATGATTCACTCCTTGTTGCCGGATGACGCTCCAGGGCTTGCCGAGGAGATCGCGCGCGAGGATCTCTCCGCCCGCGTGCGGGAGAAGGTGGCCGCGCTTCCCGTGCAGTACCGCCAGGTGCTCACGCTCTTCTATCTGGACGAGATGCGCTACGAGGAGATCGCCTCGATCCTCGATGTGCCCATGGGAACCGTGAAGACCTGGATCCATCGCGCTCGGCTCCGCCTGCGCGACCTCATCGTCAGGGAGCCCGCGTTCGAGAAGGAGCGGCGGCCATGACATGCCGGGACATCATCGAGATCATCGCCCGGGCCGAGGCCGGACTCCTCGATCCCGGTGTATCGGCGGCGTTCGACCGGCATCTGGCCGAATGCCCTCGCTGCCGGGCGGAGAGGGTGCTCGCGACCCGATTGACCGCGGCGCTCCGCGCGGATCCGGGGCCTGCGCCCGCGAGCGATTTCACGGCGCGTGTTCTCGATCGCGTCCGCACGGCCCACGCCGAGTCTCCCCAGCGCTGGTGGACGCCGATCATCCCGGCCATGGCGCTCGTGCTCTCGATTCTCGCGATCCGGCCCGTGCTCCCCGCCCTTCCGTTGCCAGGGATCGGGGAAGGGCTCCGTTCCCTTCTCCTGCCGGCGCTCGGCTGGATGGAGAACGGTCTCACCACTCTCGGCCTCGGTACCGCGCCCGGTGGATTCGCGGGCGCTCTTCCTCTCTACGCCCTGCCCGCGGTGGTGTTCACCGCCTGCGTGTCGGGGATCCTGGTGTGGGTCACACGTGAGGCTTATGCTTACCGGGTAGAGTGAGTCCCGGAGGCACGCGGTATCCCGGAGGCGGTACCGGTTCTCAGGGAGGTGCTGTGATGGTGCGTTTGAGCCTGTTGCTCGTGATCCTCGGGGCGGCGACCGCGCCGTCCCTTGCCGCGACGCCGGTCCTGTGGGACATCACGCATGGTGTCTATAGCGGCTACGAGCCGGGAGTTCGGTACTCCGATCTCGCGGCATCGCTCGCCAGCCTCGGTTACACGATCGAGACCACGGATCAGGGCATCGACAACGTCGATCTCGGAGCCTATGCCATTCTCGTCGTCGGCGCCGGGAGCTGCTATGACACGCCGTACACGGCGGCGGAAGCGGCGGCCGCCCAGGCCTATGCTGCGGGAGGGGGCAGCATCCTCATCCTCGGGGACAATCCCGGGGTCTGGCCCGATCATCTGAATCCGCTTGCCCAGGCTCTGGGCACGACGACGGCGACAGGCGGGGTGGATCCGGATGACCTTGTGGTCACCAGCTTCGCGGCTCATCCCATCTTCTCCGGCATCACGACGATCACGATGCGAGCCGCGGGGGAGCTCCAGGCCGATTCCTCGGTGCCGGTGGCCTGGGCGCCCACCGGGGAGATCGTGGCGACGGCCGGCGCCACCGAGAAGGTCGTCGTGCTCGGAGATCTCAACCTCTTCGAGAACAACTATCTCGCCACGACCGACAATGCCGCCTTCGCCTCGAGTCTCTTCACCTGGCTCCACGAGCCCGCTCCGGTCGAGGGCGCGACCTGGGGAGCGATCAAGGCGATCTGGTCCGCTCGGCGCCAGGCAGGCTTGTAGGCGGTGCCCCACAACGAACGGACCCGCTAATCATCGCGACCGGCCGTCGATCGCGAAGCCGCCTGGATCCATACCAGGAAGAGACGGGCCATGGCGGACGCCGGCAAACCCTCTCCTGACAAGGAAAGCCAGGTGGAGAAGCGGACGGCAAGCCCGATGATCGCGGGGAGGTAGGAGGCAGCGGGTGGATTGGGTTGCCAGCGAACGAGGAGATCGTCGCGAACGCCGGCGAGGTAACCGTCGAAGGCGGCCATCGGGGCTTCGAGCGCAGGGACGCGGTCCCGGTCGCGATAGGCTGCCTTCCACATGCGCGCGGTGTGCTCGTAGTAGCCATAGAGGAGGCTCAGGGCCTCGACGGTCCGCGCCCCGGCCTCCGCTCGGTCGGCCCAGAGCGAGGGATCGGGCGGTGGGTTGAGCTCGATCCAGCGCGAGGTGCAGGCGGTGAAGATGGCCGCTTCATCATGGAAGTGGCGATAGACAGTGAGCCTCTGCACGCCGGCCCTCTTCGCGATGGCGGTGACCGTCGTCTCTCGCGGGCCCAGCTCCTCGTGCAAGGCCATGGCTGCCTCCACGATCCGGTTTCGTGTCCGCAACTGATTGTCAGCGCGTTGCTTGAGGGTATATTTTCGCGTCTTCATTTCAATGATCATACACGTTCATTTAATTCTTGACAAGTCGCCTTCACCCGGAGTAGTCTCGCTTTCGTTAAACACTATTGTTCACCTATATCAAAGGGTGGACTCTTGCAACCGAGACGCTCGGAAGGAGAACGACGATGAACGGTCCCGTGATGCTCCCCCCGCAGCAGGTGGCTCCCGACACGGTGGTGCTCCCGTCCTATTTCCCCATCCCCGGACTCGGGGTCCTCCCCATCCATTCCTTCCTGATCCGTGGCGCCGAGCCGGTGCTCGTGGATACCGGTCTCGCGGCCCTCCGTACCGAGTACCTCGAGCAGCTGCGCTCCATGATCGATGTCGCCGATCTCCGCTGGATCTGGATCACTCACGCCGATGCCGATCACATCGGGAACCTCGCGCCCATCCTCGCCGAGGCGACACAGGCGCGGGTCGTCACCACCTTCCTCGGTCTCGGCAAGCTCGGCCTTCATCAGATCGCCGTGGAGAGTCCCTACCTCCTGAATCCCGGTCAGAGCCTCGATCTCGGTGACCGCAAGCTCGTGGCCATGCGTCCACCCACTTACGACGCTCCCGAGACGACCGGTTTCCTTGACACCGCGACCCGCATCCTATTCACCGCCGACAGCTTTGGTGCGCTGCTCGAGGAGCCGGCCGAGACAGCCAGCGACATCGGCGACGGTCTCCGCTCGGGACTCGTGACCTGGGCCACGATCGATGCCCCCTGGCTTGGCTCGATCACCGAGATCGCGCTGGCCGACTCGCTGCGCACTGTTCGCGACCTGGACCCGAGCGCGATCCTCTCGAGCCACCTGCCTCCGGCGCGCGGCATGAACGATCGATTGCTCTCGCTTCTAGGCAGTGCCGCCAAGGCGCCGGCTTTCGTCGGCCCCGATCAGGCCGCCCTCGAGTCGATGACGACCGCCGCCGGCGCAAGCCGCTAGGCGTCGAGTGGCGGGCTCTCTTCCCGCTCACGCATCCTGACCGGCGAGGCGGCGAGCCGATCGAAGCGGATCGCCTGTCCTCGCCGGTCCGCCTGGCCGAAGGCGAGGACACCGGTGGGGCAGCTCTGGATGCAGGCGGAGCAGCGGACGCACTCGGGGTCGGCCATCGGCTCGCCCTTGTTGGCGAAGTTCATGACATCGATGCCCTGGTGGCACACCGCAGTGCAGACATTGCAGGAGATGCACTTCTTCTTGTCGGCGAAGATGCGGAAGCGGGAAAAGCGGGCATAGACGTGCATGAGGGCGGCCAGGGGGCAGAGGAACCGGCACCAGAAGCGACCCGAGTACCAGAAGTAGACGCCATAGCCGATGACGCCCGCGAGGAAGACATCGACACCCCACTTGTAGTCATGGAGGAGTCGGTCGAACGGGCGATCGAATGCGTTCCCCGGTGGCAGCGCCCAGCCGGCGATGCGCACGAAGAGGAGCAGCACGGCGATCGCGAGGATCACCTGTCCCGCCATGTTGAAGCGGTTCCAGCGCGGGCCGTGCGGCATCTTGTGGCGGTGGGTGTCGCCGAGCGTCTCGGCCAGGGCGCCACAGGAGCAGATCCACCCGCAATACACTCCCTTGCCGAAATGGTAGATGCCGAGCGGGATCAGGACGAGCGTCTGCACGGCCGCGATCGCGAGCCACCACCCAAGCGGCTGCGGAGTGAACACGTTGTAGACGTTGAGCGGCCAGGCGAGGACGAAGCCATAGGCGCGCCAGAACTCGCGCCCGTGTCCGTAGCCCACGATCGGGAAGAGCGGGTCGGCGATGCTGGCGGGGAGCAGCCCGTTGTGATGGAGCAGCGGGAGGATGATCTCCGGCAGGAGGAAGAGCGGCACCACCTGGATCGCCATCAGCGTGATCGTCTGGGCGGTGACGTAGGGCGTGCGCCGCCTGCGGATGCGGCGCACACCGAAGATGATGACGAGGAGGCTGTAGGCGACCGTGTACCAGAAGGCCGGGCCGGCGGCACTCACGGCGAAGGTCCCGATGAGCGTGCGCGGATCGACGGCCGCGGAGGCGATCGAGCCCCCGGCTGCGGTGAGGAGCGCCGGCAGATTGAACGGGAACCAGTGGTTCTCGGCGAAGAGGGCCGCCATGCGGCCGCCCGACTTCCAGTTGTAGAGCCAGAGCGCGAACAGAAGGAAGAGCGCGAGGCCCCCCCAGAACCGCCAGCCCCGCTCACCCGTGATGCGCACGCCGGAGCGGCGGAAGAAGTCGAGCGGCGGTTCGCGCCCGATCATGGGGAAGACGACGTCGTTCGGAAGCGCCTCGGTCCCGCCGTCGCCAGCGGCAAGGATGACCTCGTGGGGGCGGATCTCCCGGACCTCGGTGCCGAGGCGGAGATCGATCTTGCCGGTGACGGGGGCGGGGGCGACAAAGGGGCCCATCGCCGTCGTCACCCGTTCCGAGCTGGGATGCTCGATCGTGACCGGCGCATGGGGTTCGGCGCGGAGCATCTCGAGCTTCTCGAGGTTATCCGCCTTGGGTCGCGACCACTCGGCGCGACGGTAGGACAGGGTGACCTCGCTCCCGCCCTCGGCGAGCGCGATCGCGGATTCGAGCGCCGAGTCGCCACCACCGACGACGAGAGTCTTCCGGCCGGCGAAGTCGCGCGGGTCGTGGAGGCGGTTGAAGACCTTGTCGAGGCGCTCGCCGGGAACTCCGAGGCGACGGAACTCGCCGCTCCGGCCGATGGCGACGAGCACGCGCCGCGCGCGCATCACCTCGCCGCCGGCGAGATGGATGACGAACCGATCATGCCCACGCTCCACCCGCTCGGCGCGGGCGTGCCGCGGCTCGATCCCGGCCGCTGCGACCTGGGCCCGGAGCTCGGCCAGGAGCTCTTCCTTGACGGTGGCCGTCACCTGGAGCCCGCCGGCGGGGATCATCTCCCGGGGATAGGTGTAGATCGGCTTCCGCCGCGGGAAGTTGGCGATCGTCGAGAACGTCTCGCTCGACTCGAGGAGGGCGAAGTCGAGGCCCCGCTGCCGCGCTTCGACCGCCGCCGCCATACCGGCCACTCCGCCGCCGATGATGGCGAAATCGACGACATCGGGGTCGCGGTCACGATGCGCGCGGAGCTCATCGGCCACGCGCGCGGCCACCCGCGCCCCGCCGTCGAGGGCGAACTTGAGAAGCGGGATCCCGGAGAGATCCCCGGCTACGAAGAGGCCTGGAACGTTCGTCGATCCGTCGGGCCCGACCTCTGGCAGCCGCTCGATGGTGCCGGCCGGCCAGCGGGTGTGAAGCCAGCAGACGTACCGCCTGAGCCAGCCCATCATGCCGTGGTGTGCTCTGCCGGCCGGATTCTCACAGGAGCCCGACGTCCTCGGTCGCGGCGAGCACGACGAAGACGCGCTCGTTGTTCTCGTTGGGATCGGCGGGGACCAGGAAGAACCCGGTTCGTGTCGGCTCGTAGCCGGTCGTCGTCCCGATCATCGTCTCCCCGTCCTTGAACTTCACCTTGACCTTGCGGCCGGTGACCGGCTTTCCCGTCTCGAACTCGAGCTTGGGGTTGTAGGCGGGGTTTCCTGCCAGGTCCTTCACGAAGAACACCGCCTTCAGTTCCGCGATCACGATCTCGATGGTGTTGGCGTCCGCCGCGGCGTCCGTGGGAGAGAGGTGGAAGAGGGGTTTGGTGGGGCGGAAGTCGGCCGTGAAGCCCTTGAGCAACCGGCCATCCTGGTACCGGGCCACGATCTTGTTCTTCATCCTCGCCTCGTACCGGAGTCGCACTGAGCGGCCCCCGCCTGCTTCCCGATTCAAGGCCGATATCCCGGCGAAAGCTATCAGGAGGCCGCGGCTCCGTCAATTGCCGGCTCCCCTCATGTCTCAGGACACGCCCCTGCGTGGTAGGCTCCCGCGACAGGGCTGTCCGGCCCCGGAGGAGCGATGAGCACGGTTTCCTTTCTCATCTCCTTTGCCGTCTACACGCTCGGCATCGTTGCCGTTGGTGTCTACTCGGCCCGGTATGCTCGCGAATCGGACGAGGACTTCTTTCTCGCCGGTCGCTCTCTCGGGGGCTGGATCGCTGCGCTGTCGGCTTCCGCCTCGAGCGAGTCCGGGTGGGTCACGCTGGGGCTCGTCGGCTGGGCCTTCACGTCGGGGGTGAGCGCCTACTGGATCATGCCGGGCTGCCTCCTCGGATTTCTGTTCAACTGGTTCGTCATTGCCGGTCGCCTGCATGATCGGTCGCGCGCGCTCGGCGCGCTGACGGTCCCCGACTTCTTCGCCCTGAGCTTCCGGGAACGAATCCCGATCCTGCGCTCGATCGCCGTCCTGGTGATCCTTGTCGCCATGATGCTCTACGTGGCCGCACAGCTCGCCGCGGCGGGGAAGGCCTTCTCTGCCAGCTTCGAGGCCATCGACTACCGGGTCGGCGTGCTGATCGGGGCCGCGGTCGTTCTCCTCTACACCGTGCTCGGCGGGTTCCGCGCCGTGTGCTGGACCGATCTCCTGCAGGCGCTCCTGATGGTGGGAGCGCTCGTCGTGTTTCCGCTCTATCTGCTGGCGACGACCGACGGCGGGTTCGGTGCGATCCGCTCCCAGCTCCGGGCCGTGGATCCGGAGCTCTTGCGTTTCGTGCCCGAGAAGGGTGGGGCCGCGCTCCTCGGCTTCTTCCTGGGGTCCGGGGCTCTCGGCATCAACTTCGGCTATCCCGGCCAGCCGCATGTGCTCGTGCGCTTCATGGCGCTCAAGAGCAGGCGCGAGGCTCTGGTCGGCGGGGTCGTGGCCTTCTTGTGGGGGGCGCTCGTCTACTGGGGCGCGGTGACCGTGGGGATCATGGCCCGAGCGTTGACCGAGGGCGGTGCGGCGTGGGGCCGGCTCATGCTCGACAACCCGGAGATCTACGGTGAGCTCGGACTCGTGCTGGCCGCCGGCAACCTCCTGCCCGGGGTGCTCGGGGGGCTCGTGCTGGCCGCCGTGCTGGCCGCCATCTGCTCGACCGCCGACAGCCAGCTCGTGGTGGCCGCCAGTGCCGCCGCCAACGATCTCGGCCGGCGTATCCTCGGCCGCGGCCGGGAAGGGAATGCGGCGAGGCCCGGCGGCATCTCCCATCTGCTCTTGAACCGCGGCGTCGTGCTCGCGCTCGGACTCGGGGCCGTGGCGCTCGTCATCGATCGCGACGTGCGTGTCTACCAGTACGTACTGACCTATGGCTGGGCGATCCTCGGCGCCTCTTTCGGGCCGCAGGTGATCCTCCTCCTCCTGTGGCCGCGGGCATCCTATGCGGGGTGCATTGCCGGGATGCTCACCGGGTTCGCCGTCGCCATCGGCTGGCAGCTCACCTACGATGCCAGCCGCACCGGCATCGAGATCTACAACCTGCCTCTGGCCTTCGTCGCCGCCTTTCTCGTCAACGTCGTTGTGAGCCTGGCGCGCCCGGATCGCGAGCCGCCACGGTCGGTCTGACGTCCGACGCTCGATTCAGCGACCAATGGCCCTATCGCACGAGAATCAGCTTTCGCGTGGCCGTGCCGCTCGCGGCTTCGAGGCGGTAGAAGTAGACGCCCGCCGCCTGGTCGCGGCCGCGCCCATCACGGCCGTCCCAGGCCACCCGGTGCCGCCCCGCCGCTTCATGACCCGCGATGAGGGTTCGCACCAGGCGGCCGTCGGCCGAGTAGATCGCGAGCCGCACGCGGCCGGCAGCGGGAAGGGCATAGCCGATCGCGGTCGGGGGTCGGAAGGGATTGGGGCTGTTCTGTTCGAGAAGGAGCGCGGGCGCGGCCGGCACCGGGGTGTCGTCGAGTCCCACCTCGACCGGGGTCGTGTAGTTGGAGGTGTGGCGCGGGTCGTGGGCGAACTGGGTCCAGGCCAGAGCCGCGGCCGAGTAGGCGCTCCCGATCGCGAATACGTGTACCTCGCCGTCGTTCGTGCGCACCACGAGGTCGAACCGCCCGTCGCGGTCGATGTCGGTGGCGACCGGCGTCGCCTCGACCTCTCCCGAGAACAGGAGCGGCCAGCCCGGCTCCTCGGTACAGGTGCCGAGTAACGGATCCGCTTCGAACAGGAAGAGGCCGAATGTGCTCGACCCAGCTCCGATCTCGAGACCGGGATCCCCGTCCAGATTGGCGATGATCGGCTGCGCGTTCACGTTCTGCTGGCTCACGTTGGTCATGTTGAGTCCGGGGAGCGGGATCGTGTCGCGGCAATCGAGCGCGTAGCCGGAGGCGTTGTCGTGCTGGAAGACCAGGATGGTGGCAGCACCGAGCACCGGGGTCGAGGGCGGCGGCAGCGTGATCCCCGAGGTACCGATCAGGATCTCGAGATCTCCGTCGCCGTCGAGGTCGGCAAGGCTCGGCGGATGGATGTAATTGCCTGGGCTGTAGAGATTCCCCGGGATGGCGAGATCCCCGACCCAGCTCCGTTCGATGGAGCCGGTCGCGGAGATGATGAAGATCGAGTTGGCTGCCGGTCCGGTGGAGGCATTGCCCTGTGCGACCACGACCTCGAGCATCCCATCCTGATCCACGTCCCCGATGGCGGGGTTGGACAGCGGCCGATTCGCTCCCACGTCGCGCGTCCAGAGCAGCGTGCCGTCTCCGCTCCAGGCGTAGACCTCCCCGCGGAAGGTGGGGAAGATCACCTCGGCCGTGAGTTCGTTGCCGTCGATGTCGGCAAGACCCGGGGTCGCGTAGTTGATGATCGAGCCGTTGGGGAGCGCAGCGAACGCGCCGCCGGGGAAGGCCGGGTTCACGGCGGTCCCGTCGTGGTGCCAGGCATAGAGGGTGTCCATGTCCGAACCCACGACGATCTCGTAGTCCCCGTCGCCATCGAGATCGCCGATCGCGGGCGAGGAGTACTTGGGAACGCAGCGGCGGCCGAAACGAAGATCTCCGGTCAGCGCGTCGACGACCCACAGCGAATCGTCCCAGGCGCTGATCGCGATCTCCACCCGGCCGTCGCCGTCGAGATCGGCGGCGGCCGGCGAGCTGAAGAAGGCGCCCGTGGCGCCCTGCGTCATCTCATCGAGCGTGCGCCGCGGCCGGAAGATGGTGCCGTCCGGGTTCCCCGGGATGACCGGCGTGCCATCGGCATGCCAGCCGTAAAGGGCGTTACCGAGGGCGAAGATCTCGGGCCTCTGATCGCCATCGACATCCAGGACCAGGGGCGAGGATGGAGTGCCGGCATCCAGTGCCCGCGGCCAACCCGGGAGCTCGGGAATCCACGTGTCGGTGGTGGTGAATCCCGACCACGCGCTCTCGTTACCCGAGCTGTCGCGTGCAGCGACGGCGAAGACCCAGGTCGTGTCCGCGGCCAGGCCCGTATCCTGGAAGCTCCGGGTCGAGTCGCGGCCCGCGGCGGCGATCAGGGTGAACTCGGGCGCAGCGAGGAGACGCCGGTAGATGTTGTAGCCGGCCAGATCGGGGGCGCAGGCGGGCGCTGTCCAGCTGAGACGGATGCTGCCGCCGTGTACCGCCTCGGCCTCGAGCCCGGTGGGCGGGCAGGGGCGCATGAGGTCGAGCGACGACTGCTCCCAGGTGCGGACCGAGCCATCGGGGAACTGGTTCGTCAAGGCCACGGTGAACCGCGCGGTCGTGGTATCGGTGCCGACGACGGCAAATGAATCCGCCGGAACACCGGTCTCCGAATTTCCCGCAAGGACGCCGAAAGTCACGACCGAGTCGGTGACGCTGCCGGTTCCGGACACGAGACGGAGCCTGGCCCCGGCCGCGCCGGCCACACCGCTCCCCGTGTTGCGGACCACGGGGCCGATCGAACCCGCGCCGGCGATGATCGCGGCCTCTTGCCGCGCGTAGGTGAGGACGGGTGCGGCCGCCGGGAAGGAGAAGCTCGAGCGCCCGATCGGCGCACTGGCTCCATCACGGATCTGCATCTCGAGACGTGGCTCGTGGCGATCGGGAATCTCCGCGGTGAAGCCCAGGACGAAGCGCGCCTCGGCCGTGGCTCCAGGCGCCATGTTGCCGAGGGCGGCCGTTGCGGCCGGAACGAGGGTCCAGGCTCCTTCCGCCGCGGTGAATTCCAGGCTGTCGACATCGCCGGCAACCTGGGCCGTGAAGGCGAAGGCCACCGAGTCGCGCCCGACGGTCACCCACTGGTCGCCGGGTTCGAGACCGCCGCCGGTTGCCGACGCGAAAGCACCGGGAATCTTGCAGCCGCCCGCAATGGTCATCCCCGGCGGCGCCGGCGCCGCCGGACCGCGCACGATCAGATGCCAGCGGTTGCCATCGCGCCAGATGAAGCCCCCGGCCTCGTTCGTGGTGATGAGGGCCTGTGGGCGGCCGTTCGGGCTCACGCCATGGAACTCATCCTCAGGGAAGCGGAACGTGCAGCCGTCACCGCCCGGCGGGTGTCCGTCGAACGCCCCGGCGAAGAGACGTTCGGGCGCGCACTGGCCATCGACCTCGGCACTGAGCGACACCGCGCCGACCACCTGGAGCTCGGCAGCGGCCCCGGTGGCGGGGGCCGTCCCCGAGTTGACGGTGGTCACCGCGAGCTTGAGCACCTCCCCGGCATCGGCGATGCCGTTCGCGTTGGCCACACCCGCCGAGTCGTCGTGGGCGACATGGCTCTGGTAGACGACATGCGGCGTGGCGCTCAGTCCCGGCGTGATGGTGGTCGTGGCCGGAGCGTGGGTGGGTGCCGTGGCGGTGACGAGGACCGCGGACGGCCCGGGCAGGACGAGCGCGAAGCGAGCGATGCCATCCCCGTCCGTGGTCGCGAAGGCATAGGCCCGGTCTGCCTGGAGCAGGGCCACCCGGGCTCCGGGAATCACGCCCTGCGTGTCGAGATCGCGCACCGTGACGGCCACCGCGAGCTCCCCGGGAGTGAAGACCGGTGGCGTCACCTCGAGGAGCATGGTGCGCGGGGCGGTGGTCCATGGCTTGAGCTCCGGATCGCCGAGCAGTCCGAACGAGGAGACCGCGGACGCCGGGGCCGTCGAGACGCTCTGGGTCGCCATGCCCATCGCCTGCCCGATCGTCATCTCGGCGAGGAAGATGTTCTGGAAGGTGAGCGTGTCCACCTCCCCGGTGGTGTTGGAGATCGAACCGCTGCGCGTCTTGCCGATGTAGGCGGCGGCTCCCCCCGTAGGATTGAGCACCCAGTGCTCGGACACCGATTCGTAGTCGAAGGCATTGACGCCGGCGCCGGTCGAGTAGACGACCGACCAGTTGGGGCCGTTCCCGAGCAGATCGATGTACTCGCGCCCGAGCGCGCCGCCCGTGGTCGCCGCGCAGCCGAAGTTGCTGCTGGCTCCCCCCTCCTCGTAGGGGTTCGAGTGCTCGAAGTGCTGGACGAAGCCGACTCCGGCATCGAGCGCCGAGAACGCTGCGGTCGTGGTCCATTGCGTTTGCAGCGAGTCGGTGGTCTCGATGTAGGTCTGGTGGTAGGCGCAGGTCGGGCTGGGATTCAGCAAGCGCTGGTACAGGCGCGTGAATGCCATGTGCGGTGGGAGGATGCGGCGGATGATGGTCTCGCCGACGTAGAGGCCGTTGCAGCCCAGGCCCCAGGTCGGGCAGTTGGCGAGGCCATCCATGAGGAGCACTCGGTCGTAGTAGCCGGGGTCGAGACCGGTGAGATCGGCTCCTGGAGCTCGCTCGTACTCGAGCGTGCGCTCGACGAAGATATCCGCTTCCTCGCGGTTTTCCACCGGAGCCCGTCCAACCCAGATATCCCAGTAGGGATCGCTTGCCTCGGCATCGTCGAAGGGCTCGCCATAGACTCCGTCGCGATCCAGATCCCAGCTCGAATCGAGTCCGCCATAGTAGACATCGGACGGCGGGTGGCCGGCGCCGAGGGCGAGGCCGTTGAAGCGCCGCCCAGGGATGATGCGGAGATCGCCGCCGAGGAGTGCGTAGTCGGTTCCCCACTTCTGGAACGCGTCGATGAGGAAGGCGCGAATGCGGGATGCATCATCGTGCCCCGGGTAGTGGGCGCGGATCCAGCTCACGGTGCGGACCGCGGCCGGCGTTCCCTTCTGCGTCTTCCAGTCGGCCAGGCGCTGGAAGGCCTGGACGAGGTCGCCCACCGGACGACCGTCGACGGCGACCGAATCGGTCACGATCACGTACTCCACGGGCGGCCCATCCACCGATGGGAACTCCGTGGGGGCGAACCCGGCATAGGGCCGAGGGGGATCGGATCCGGCCTTTCCCGCCGCGCGGGGGCCATAGAAGCGGGGAAGATCCTCCGGATTGGCGACGTGGCGCAGAAGCCACTCCGTCTCCTCCCCTCGAGCGGTGTCGAGCGAGCGTGCCGGATCGCGTTCCCGCGTTTCGCCCGGGCGAGCCGCCGGGGCATAGGCGAGGCGGATCTCGATCTCGCGGTGGAGACGCAGCTCACCCGCCGCGGCGACATACTGCACGGGGAAGACCAGCGCGCTGGCCATCACGATGCCGCGCATCGCGCCGGTCTCGCCGGCAAGGACGGTGACCTCGGGGAAGGGAGTGGTGGCGGAGTAGAGAATGGGATCGGGGGTCCCCGCTTCCGGACTGGAGGAGGCAGGATCATCGCCCGGCGGCGCGCCGAGCGGGTAGGGGAGGTGAAACCCCGGGAAGACGATGGGGGCTCCGCTCGTCACCGCCTCGACGGCGGCGAGCGACATCCCTGGCGGCAAGACGACCGACACCCGCCGCGCGGGCAGCGCGGGAGCGCCCGCTGCGAGGGGGTTCGACCGGTTCGATCCCGATCTCGCGCCGGCGGCAAGGGGATCGGCGACGAGCGGTGTCATGGCACCGCGGAGGGCGATCCGGTGGAATCCATCCTCCTCGGCGATCGCCACGTCAGCGGCCGAGAACTCGAGACGAACGACGATCTCGCCGGCCGGAGCCGCCGCCCGGGCGGTCCCCACCCCGAGCACCGCGAGCACGGCGCCGGTCGCGATGATGAGCTCCGGTCGTAGAGCGGGGGCGACGCGAACGCGAGGATGGCGCGGAGAGTGACTCATGGATGCTCGCTGGAAAGTCGGTGGGAGAGGCAAGGGGGACTCGGAAGCGGCACTCGTTCATTCTACGTCGGAGGGGCCAGCAAGGCAAGTCGCACTCCCATCCAATGGCCGCAGTGACAAGCGATTGCATGCTGCGTCCCGTTTCGGTCCAGGGCCGCGTCGCGGCCGCCCGATCCGGCGGGGTGGTTTCCCCCTGGTGGTTTCCGCGCTGGCGGCCGGATGGCACCAGGATTTACAATCACACGCTGTGGGCCGGGTCGGCTTCGCCCCCGCTGGGCCGGCTCCGGATCCCCGATCGACGCGCCCTCAGTCGGGCGCCGCTTCGATTGCGCAACCCGGGCCGCCATCCCTTAGGTTCATCCACCGAGACAGGATCCCCATGCCACGAACGCGGACCCATCGGCTGCTCCGTGCGCCGGGTGCCGTCATCATCCTGGCTGCAGCGCTGATCCAGCTTGGAGCGGCCGACCTCCTCCGGGCCGACGTCGAGGTGCTGGTCCACGGCGGGGTGCGAACCATTCTCGCCCGCGGCGGTGATCCGCTCCAGGGCGGCGGCACGCTGCGGGACAGGTTCGACAAGGTCTACTGGGTGCCGGGAGTCTTCAACGACCAGGGCTACCTCTTCCTGAACCACGAGATCGCCACTCCCGGTGGCGGGCTCAGCCGGCTGTCCTATGGCAACGGCACTATCTACCAGCGCATCAACTGGGTGACGGGGACTCACTTCAACTGCTCGGGGATCTTCACCCCCTGGCGTACGATCCTGTCGTGCGAGGAGCACCCGCCCGACACGACGCTCACGGTGGGGCACGTCCTCGAGGTGAGCATCACCCAGCCCGAGGTCTACTGGCGGCGGGAGGCGCTCGGGCGCTTCTCGCATGAGGGCGTCATCGAGGATCCGGTAACGGGTGACATCTACATGACGGATGACTCCTACTATGGGGTCTTCTTCAAGTTCGTGCCGGTCGAGCGCGGGGATCTGAGCGCGGGGGAGCTGTATGCGCTCCGCGAACCGACGCGGGACTGGGTGCTCGTGACCGACATGGTGCACACCGAGCAGCAGGCGCTCGCGCTGGGGGCGACCTATCATCCGCGGCCGGAGGACCTGGTCTACAACCCGGTCGACGATGCCATCTACATCACGGTCACCGGGAACTACAACAATCCCGACCAGCGGCTCGGCTACATCCTGCGTTTCGACCCTCGGGTCAACTACATGGAACGCTGGCTCGAGTGCGACGGCGACGTGCTCGCCAATCCCGACAACCTCGAGGTCGACTCCTACGGGAATCTCCTCGTCCACGAGGATCAGTATCCGGGCAACGTGGCGGCGTACGGGCCCAACGAGCTCCTCCTCGTGCGTCCCGATCTGGAGATCGTGCCGGTTCTCCGTGGCCTCGATCCCTACGGCGAGGTCACCGGCATGGACTGGGGCGACACGGAGTGGCGCTTCTTCATCAACTGGATGAGTGGCGCCAATGGCAGCGAACTCCTGCAGATCGACTGCCCGGCCGGCTGGAACCGCCCGGTGGGTGTGGAGCCGGCGTCGCTCCCGCCGGTGACCGAGCTCAGGCTGGCGGTCGAGCCCAATCCGTTCATGGATCGGGCCCGGCTCCATGCCGAGCTGCCCGGTCCCATGCACACCGCCGGCGATCGCGTCAGCCTCCGGATCTACGACGTGCGCGGCGTTCTCTGGCGGACGCTCCTCGATGGGCCGCTGAGCGGGAGTCGCATCGATGCGGTCTGGGACGGCCGGGACGCCGGATCGCGCCCCGCCCCGCGCGGTACGTACTTCGCCCGCCTCTCGACGCCGGAACGCACGATCGCCGAGAAGCTGCTCCTTCTCAGGTAGTCGCGCTCGGGACCGCGTCCGGAGATCGGCGGCCCTTCACGCGCGCCCGGAGGCCGCCGCGGTCCGCGCGATGACCTCGAGCAGGCGATCCCCGATCCGATCCCACGAGTAGCGCTGCCGCGCCCACTCGCCCCCCGCCGCGCCGAGATCCCGGCGTCGAGCCGGATCGCGGAGGAGCTCGATCACCGCTCGGGCGAACTCGACATCGCCGTCCGCGATCACGAGATGCTTTCCGGATTCCGCGCCGAGCCCGGCCGCCCCGGCCGATGTCGCCACCACCGCACGGCGCCAGCTGAGCGCCTCGAGGATCTTGATGCGTGTTCCGCCGCCGAAGCGAATGGGAACGACGAGCATGGCGGCCGATTGGAACCAGGGGGCCACTTCGGGGACGAAGCCGGTGACGGTGACGCCCGGCCGTCGACCGAGGGCGAGAACTTCCGCTCCCGGGTGGTTGCCGACGATCGCAACCTCGACCTCCGGCACCTGCTCCCTGATCCGGGGCAGGATCAGGTCACAGAAGTGGAGCGCGGAATCGGCGTTCGGCAGATAGCCCATGTCGCCGAGGAGGAGCAGCCGCGACGGCACTTCCGCCGCTCGCGGCGCGTCATCCACGGCGAACTGGACTCCGTTCGGTAGCGCATGGATGCGCTCGCGCGCGGTGGGGGGAAAGTGAACGCGATCCTCCTCGGCGGCCACGAACGCGGCGGTTGCGCCCCGGGCGATCCAGTTCTCCCAGCCGTGGAGCTTCCTGCTCTCCACCCGATCGAGGAACGCGGTGAGGCGGCCCACCGTGTGCGAGCTCTGGGCGGCGAACTTGACATGCTCGACATCATCGAAGTCGACGAGGATCGGGCGCTCACCGGCGATCCGGGCGACGAGCGGATAGAGATAGGTCCGGAAGCAGAAGGCCAGGTCGAAGGGATTTCCAGCCAGCTCGGCCACCGCGCGCTCGACCTCGGGGGTCGAGTGGATGCGCACGAGGTTGGGCCGGCTCGAGAGGACCTTGATCGCGGCGTGGGCCAGGTCCTCGGCAACCCCGGTGCGGCGCGTGGGATCCCAGACCTGAAGCGGTGGCGGCAGGCGCGTGAGCCGGGCGCCCGCGGCCTCGAGCTCCGGGCAGTCGACGGGATCCTCGCTCTGCGCCATCGCCGCCAGGTGGACCTCGTGCTCACGCGCGAGCTGGCGCACGATGTTGAAGAGCCGGATCTTGATGCCCTTGATCAGCGGATAGGGAAAGACGGGCGACACGACGAGAATGCGCATCACCCGGGAGGATCGACCCTTTCGGGTCTCTTGACAAGTCCTCCCCGCGGGCCGCTCAGGCTCCGGAGACGATCATCCTCGCGATCTTGATCGTGGGCGAGCGCACCGCGCCCCAGCCGTGGTGGATGTCGTTCCCGACCATGGTCACCCCGCGCAGCATGTCCTCGATGTTGCCGGCGACGGTGATCTCGGCGACCGGGCGGGCGAGCTTGCCGTTCTCGATCCACAACCCGGCCGCGCCGCGCGAGTAGTCGCCCTTCACCAGGTTGATCCCGAACCCCATCATGCTCGTGACATAGAGGCCGTCGGGGACCGAGGCGATGATCTCCTCGGGATCGTGGGAGCCCGGTTCGAGGAAGAGATTGCTCGGCCCCACGCGGGGCTCCGAGCTCGTACCGCGCGCGGCGTTGCCCGTCGTCGGCAGCCCGAGGCGGCGGGCGGAGTAGGTGGAGGTGAGGAACCGGCGGAGGACACCGCGCTCGACGACGATGTTCCGCCGCGAGCGGACTCCCTCGCCATCGAAGGGGCGGGAGCCGAGCTCGCCGGGGCGCAGCGGATCGTCGATGAGGGTCACCAGCTCCGAGCCGATGGTGTCACCGATGCGGTCGGCCAGGAAGGTCTGCCGGCGCCACACCATGTCGCCGCTCATCGCCATGAAGCAGGTGCGCACCAGGCCGGCGGCCATCAACGGATCGAAGACCACCGGGACCTCGCGAGTGGCCGGCTTGTCGGGATCGAGGCGGAGGAGCGTGCGGCGTGCGGCCTCGCGGCCGACCGCGGCGGGATCGGCGAGATCCGTGGCGCGGCGGCCGACCGAGAACCAGTAGTCGGTCTGCTTCTTGTCCCCGGCGTCGACCACGGGCGAGACCGAGAGGCTGACCGTGGACTCCCGGTAGGAGCCGCTGAAGCCGAGCGAGTTGGCCAGCACCCGGGTGTTGATCGAGCTCGAGTACTCCGCTCCCGAGGAGTTGGTGATGCGCGCATCGTAATCGAACGCCGCCTGCTCGGCCGCGCGGGCCATCGCCACCCGCTCCTCGGTGGGGGTGGCCTCGATCGCCGGGTCGTAGAGCCCGAGATCGGGTGCCGCGGCGGGATCGGCCAGGTCCTCGGCGCCCGGCAGCCCGCTCGCCTCGTCGTCTCCCGTGATCGCGGCCATCTCGAGTGATTCCTTGACGAAGCGATCCACGGCATCCAGGTCGAAGTCCGAGGTGTAGGACAGGAACTTCTTCTGCCCCTTGAAGACGCGGATGCCCATCGCCTTCGATGTGGCCTCGGTCAGGGTCTCGATCTCGCCCAGGCGCACGGTGGCGCTGAAGTCGCTGCCGCTTGCGATCAGAGCCTCGGCATGATCCGCGCCGCGCTTCTTCGCCATGCGGACCACCTCGGCCGCGAAGTCCTCGTAGTGCTTCTCGTCCATCTTTGAGCTCCTGCCGCCTTCCAGCACCCGGCGTCACGACTGCAGATTCGAGGGCAGCGGCGCCATGCGCCGGGTTCCACCCACGGTGATCTCGCTGATCTTCGCGTGCGGCATCCCGACCCCGACCGGCACGCTCTGCCCGTTCTTGCCGCAGGTCCACATCGCCTCGGAGAGGCGGAAGTCGCTGCCGACCATGGCGACCTTGCGCAGCACATCGGGTCCGTTGCCGATCAAGCTCGCTCCCTTCACCGGCCGGGCCACCTTACCGTCCTCGATCATGTAGCCCTCGGTGACCGAGAAGGTGAAGTCCCCGTTCGAGATGTTGACCTGGCCGCCGCCGAAGGCGACGGCGTAGAAGCCGCGCTTCACCGAACGGATGATCTCCTCGGGAGTCGATTCGCCGGCAAGCATGAGCGTGGTGGTCATGCGCGGCATCGGCATGTAGCTGTAGGCCTCGCGGCGGCCGCTGCCCGTGAGCTCGGCATCCATGGCCCGGGCGGAGATGCGGTCGTGCATGTAGCCGACGAGACGGCCGTTCTCGATCAGGACCTTGCGGCGCGATGGGTTCCCCTCGTCGTCGACGTTGATCGCGCCGCGCTCGCCGGCGATCGTGCCGTCGTCGACCACGGTGCACAGCTCGGAGGCCACCATGTCCCCGATCCGACCCGAGTAGTTCGAGGTGCCCTTGCGGTTGAAGTCGGCCTCGAGCCCGTGGCCGACGGCCTCGTGGAGAAGAATGCCCGAGTAGGCATTGCCGAGCACGACCTCCATCGGTCCGGCCGGCGCTTCATCGGCGTGCAGCATGGTGATGGCCTGGCGCGCCGCGCTCTCGGCGATCGATTCGGGCGTGGTCTCGGCGAAGAACTCCATGCCCACGCGCCCGCCCGCCGACATGACGCCGGCCTGGCGTTCCGCGCCTTCCTCGGCCAGCGCCTGCACGCGCAGCCGGACCATGGGCTGCGTGTCGCGCACCAGCTGCCCCGCCGTATTCGCGACCTGGATCAGCCGGAGCTCATCACCGTAGCCGACGATGACCTTGTTGATCCGGGGATCGACCTGGTAACCCGCCTGGTTGGCGCGCTCGATGAGGGCGAGCTTGCGCTTGACCTGGGCCTCGCCCGCTGGCTCGTTGACGAGGTAGTAGTTGCTGAGCGTCTTTTCCGTGACCGGTACCGCGCCGACTTCCCGTGGCTGGCCGGCGATGTGAGCCGCCGTTTCCGCGGCGCGCTTCATTTGCTCGAAGCTCAGATCGTCGGTGTAGGCATAGCCGGTGCGGTCGCCACTCACCACGCGGACGCCGAGTCCCAGAGCAACGCCGCGGGAGGCGTCCTTGACCCGGTTCTCTTCGAACGAGATCGAGTTCGAGATGCGGTATTCGAAGAAGAGATCGGCATAGTCGCCGCCACGGGTCATGGCGATCGCGAGGAGCTTCTCCATGGTCGGCAGGTCGATGCCGAAGTGGTCGGTGAAAACGAGTGCGGGCACCCCCGCGCCGCTGGCCTCGGCGATGGGATCGAACCAGATGTCGGCGAGGGCGAGGGCCGCGACGGCGGTGCCGCCTGTCTTGAGGAAGTCGCGCCGGGTGGCGGCTTGGAAGAAATCCACGGAATCTCCTCCCGGGTCGGACGGCTCGGCAGAGGGCGAGTCGTTCTGGTGAGCCGGGCGCGCCCGGCTCGGCGGCGAATGGCAGGGGGCTGGGGACGCGAAAGCTGGGGGGGTCGTCGGATTATAGGAAATCAGGGCCGGCAGCCCAAGGGAAAGGTCGGGGGGGCGGGTCTTGTGACGAAAAAGGCGAGGGCGGGGCCTCCGTTGCCGGATGCCCCGCCCTGTTGCTCTAGACCGCGCTTCCTGGCGAGCGCGCTCTCGCCGCCGCGGTGATGCGGACGACGACGATCCGGCGCGGGATCCCGGGACTCACCGGTGTCATGGCCGGTTCGAGTCTCCGGTCGGGGACGCGCCGGGACCGGCGTCTTATCGCCCTGGACGTGACGCCTTCGCGCCTGGCCCCGAGCCAGAGGCTGCGAGCGTCACGCCCGTATTCGGGTGGGTTCGAATCGTCGGCAGGACCGCTTCTCGATGGCCCGGGCTACCGCCAGAGCCACCAGAAGATGTCCGCAAGGAGCCCGAGGAGGACGAGGCCTTTCATAAGCCCTCCCTCCGTCGCTCGGCATGGCGGTCGAGCCCTTTGGACCCGCCCGTTGCCCCGAGAGGCGGTCTTGTCTGGCGCCCTCGTCCGCGCGTCCGCGGATCCAGGCGTCGCCTCTAGTCAGGACGTCCTGGGCTTTGAACCCTTCCCTTCCACCCCATGTCTGCAAACGGCATGACCGGCGCCGTTCGTTAGGGCTTTCTCGCATGCCCCGTGCCCTTCCGCGCGAACACCGGTCGCAATCTGCAAGTGCTGGTTTGACGGCCAAATAGACGGTGCACAGGGGGGCGGGACGAGGATCGGGGGGTGGTCCGGAGGTGGGAAACGGCAGCTTTTCGCGCGGGGAGGGCATTCTGCGGGCACCCCACCCGGGGGGTCAGCGGGCGCGGGCGATGATGAGGGTCGTGTCGTCCATGCTCATGTCGCCGGCGAGGTCGATGAGCCGGGCCAGGGTCAGCTCACGCAGGCGAGTGGCCGACTCGTTGCGATGCGCGATCAGGAAGGAGATCAGATCCTCCTCGCCGAATCCCGACACGATCTCCGCCGGCTCGACGAGCCCATCGGTGAAGAGGATGAGCGTGTCGCCGGAGGCGAGGGTCACCTTGCCCTGGTCGAAGCTCGCGCCCGGCACCACGCCGAGCACCGGTCCGCCGCGTGACAGGCGTTCGACCTTGCCCGTGGCGCGGATCAGGATCGGCGGATCGAGCCCGGCGTTGGCATAGGTGATCTGGTGGCTCGCGAGGTCGAGGAGCCCGTAGAAGAAGCAGACGAAGCGATCGTATTCGCCGAGGGCGTAGATCCGGTGGTTGAGCGCGGCGAGGACGCCGGCCGGCGAGGCGCCGCGCTCGGCCTCCATGCGGAACGAGGACTGGAGCCCGGCCATGAGCAGGGCCGCCGGGATTCCCTTGCCCGAGACGTCGCCGATGGCGAGGCCGAGCTGCCGGCCGTCGAGGGGCACGTAATCGTAGAAATCGCCGCCGATCTCGTGGCTGGGAGTCGTCGAGCCGGCAAAGTCGATGGCATCACACTCGGGCTCCGCTCTCGGCACCAGGTGGGTCTGGATATCACGAGCGACCGCAAGTTCCTGCGCCATGCGCTCACGTTCGAGGGCGGTGCGATGGAGAAGGGCGTTCTCGAGGGCGACCGACGCCTGCTCGCCCAGGGTCTCGAGGAGGTCCAGGTCTTCCTGGTTGGACCAGCCGCCGCTCAGCGGGGCGCCGAGGAGCAGGGCTCCGAGGAGGCGCTCGCGGCCCCAGAGCGGCACGGCAACCGCCGGCCGGTAGGCCTGGAGGGAACGACGATCGTCGTAGAGGAGCAGCTCGAGCGCCGTCTCGGAGCCGGGCCCGGCCAGGCGGACGGCGAGGCTCCGCGTGCCGTCCTCGCTCCGGGACCACCCGTGGTCATTGCGGTTCTCCCGGTCGCCGTGCGTTCCGGCAGCGAAGAGGTGGGTGATGTGCGCGGAGAGCGCTGGCATGCCGTCCTCGGCTGGCGGCGCCACGTGCAAGGGTTCGAACGGGGCGCCGGGAGTGCGGGCCAGGAGGAGGGCCGCCGTCTCGAGCTCGAGCACCTGCATCACGCGCTCGACGAGCAGGGTGGCGATGCCGCCCAGCTCGAGCATGCGTGCCAGGTCATGGGAGAAGCGGCGGAGAGTGAGCCGCGCATCGTAGCGCTCGCGGAAGAAGACCCGTTCGATGAGCTGCTGCAGCTTCTCCCGTGCCGGCGCTGCCACGAAGGCGATGACGACGATCGAGACGATGGCGAGGAAAGGGTTCCGGGTCCCGGTCACACGATGAAGGAGTCCGCCGAGCCCGAGCACGACGCCGAAGTAGAGCGCGAGCACGAGGCCGGTCAGCCCCGAGTAGAGGACGCTGCGTTTGACCAGCACCTCGAGATCGAAGACCTGGTAGCGGAACGCGGCATAGGCGAAGGAGAAGGGGATCAAGAGCAGCGCGAAGATCGAGTAGCGGAGCCCCGGAAGATCGGAGGCCGGAAACAGGTTGGCGAGCGTCGTGGCCAGGAGGAGCGGCGCCATGCCGAGTGCGGTGCCCCACACCGCGACCCGGAGCGGGGCTCGCTGGCGCGGGTCGCGGGTCCGGTGAAACGAACGGACGAAGAGAACGACGGCGATCGCCGCGCTGGAGATGAAATAGAGCGTCGTCACCAGGAGCTGGATCGAGGCGCGGCGCACGGAGAGGGTGGCGTCGGTCGTGGGCCAGGAGTTCATGACCAGGGTGAGGAGCGCGATCGCGATCGGTGGCACATAGATCAGGCGCTCGAGAACGTGTCGTCGGGGCGATGGCGGGCGCGCCGGGAAGAGCAGGAAGAAATGGATGAAGAAGGCCGGCAGCAAGAGCTCGAAGAGGATATAGAGCATCTCGTGGGCCCGGTCGAGCGCCGGGGATGCGAAGATGGGCTGCTCGCGCAGGAAGAAGCCGATGGCGAAGCAGATGCCGAAGAAGACGAGGGTGAGCTTCTCGGGGCGCTGGTAGGCCAGGAAGAAGCCGACGGCGAGCGCGCAGAGCCCGGCGGCGGCGAAGGTGAAGCGCCAGGCGACCTCGTTCCACGGTGGCGCCGCGCCCTGGATCACGACCAGGCGGGTGCCGGCAGGATCCGGGCCCGGCGTCCGATCCCGCTTCGCGGCGATGAGCAAGGTCGCTGATTGACCGACGCGCAGGCCCCGCAGTCGTTGCGCGCATTCGCTCGTCGCCGCGGCCGAGATGCCGTCGACAGCCAGGATGCGGTCGCCGGTGACGAGCCCGGCCGAGTCGGCGGGCCCCCCCGGAGTCACCTGGGCCACCGTCAGGTTGCGCTGGCTCATTCCGAGGTAGGCGCGCGTGAAGATGTGACCCGAGCTCACCAGGCCGGACGCGCCCAGGAGAACGGTGGGGACGAGGACCAGGATACGGGGGAGAAGAGGCGCTCTTTGTGCGGTGCTCGGCATCCATGCCTCCGCTCCCTTTATAGTCTATGATCCACCGAGATAGCAACCCAGGGCAGCCGGTGGAGCCAGGTCGAGAGGGTCCGTCGACTCCGGGAACAAGCAACAGAAGGGAGGTCACGTGGCCCATCACTCCGGTTCCGAGACGGTGCCCCTCCAGGGTGCGGATGTCCTGAGGCGCGACGAGGCGCGCGAGCGGGCCGCAACCGTGGCCGACCCGGCCTACGCGATCGCGCTTGATCTCGATTCCGGTGATGAGACCTTCGGCTGCGAGGCCACGGTCCGCTTTCGCGGTCTCAAGCCCGGCGCGGCGACCTTCATCGACTTCAGGGCGGCCGAGATCCTGGCGATCGAGCTCAACGGGCGGCCTCTTGGGCTCGAGGCGGCAGCCGGCGGGCGCATCGCCCTCGCCCCGCTCGCTCTGGAGAACACGCTCCGCATCTCGGCCCGCTGCGCCTACTCGCGGAGCGGCAGTGGAATGTACTGGTTCCGGGATCCCGCTGACGGCCATGTCTACCTCTATACCGACTTCGAACCGCGGGAGGCCCATCGGGTCTACCCTTGCTTCGATCAGCCCGACTTGAAGGGCACCTTCGAGTTCACGGTCAACGCGCGGCCAGGGTGGCAGGTCATCGCCAACACCGCGGCGGTCGAATCGCCGCCCGCGGGCCAGGGCGGGCGCTTCCGCTTCGCGCGGACGCGCATCCTCCCCACGTACGTCACGGCCGTCTGCGCTGGTCCCTATCATGGCGTCCACGCGCGCCATCGCGAGCTTGATCTCGGCGTCTATTGCCGGCAGTCGCTCGCACCGTACCTCGACGCCGAGGAGATCATCGATGTCACGCGGCGCGGCTTCGACTTCTTCGAGGAGCTGTTCGCCTACCCTTACGCCTTCGGCAAGTACGACCAGATATTCGTCCCCGAGTACAACTCCGGGGCCATGGAGAATGCCGGCTGCATCACCCACAACGAATACATGATCTTCCGTTCCAAGGTGACCGACGCGGCGCGCGAGGATCGCGCGTTGACCATCTTGCACGAGCTCGCGCACATGTGGTTCGGGGATCTGGTCACGATGCGCTGGTGGGACGATCTCTGGCTCAATGAGAGCTTCGCCACCTACATGGGCCAGCTCGCGCTCGTCCGGGCGACGCGCTTCCAGCAAGCATGGAGCACCTTCGCCCGGATGATGAAGCCCTGGGCCTATCGTCAGGACCAGCTGCCGACGACGCACCCCATCGTTGCCGACGCTCCGGACACCGAGGCCGCGCGCACCAACTTCGATGGCATCTCGTATGCCAAGGGGGCCTCGGTCCTGAAGCAGCTCGTGGCGTGGGTCGGGGAGGAGGCGTTCATCGCCGGCGTACGCCAGTACTTCCGGCGCCACGAGTTCAAGAACGCCGACCTCACGGCCTTCCTCGGCGCCGTGGCCGAGGCCTCGGGGCGTGAACTCGAGCTCTGGGCGAAGGACTGGCTCGAGAAGCCCGGGGTGAACACCCTGGCCGCCGAGATCGATGCGGGAGGCGACGGCTCGACCGTGGCCGCCTTCTCGGTCACCCAGACCGCGCCTCAGGAGTGGCCGACCCTGCGCTCGCACCGGGTGGCGATCGGTCTCTACGACCGTGACGGCGAGACACTCGTGCGCCGCCGGCAGATCGAGGTCGATGTCGCCGGAGCGCGGACGCCGGTGCCTGCCCTCCGGGGCGAGCGTTTGCCGGCCCTCGTGATCGTCAACGACGAGGACCTGACTTTCGCCAAGATGCGCCTCGACCCTCATTCGCGGCGCACCCTGCGGGAGGGTCTCAAGCGGCTCGCAGATCCCCTGGCCCGGGCCCTGTGCTGGAGCGCGGCCTACGAGGAAGTGCGCGATGCCGTGATGCCGGCCCGCGACTACCTGCGCCTCGTCCTCGACCATATCGCGGGCGAGGAGGAGATCGGTCTCGTGCAGTCGCTGATCGCCAACTGCTCCGCGGCCTTCAGCGTCTATGGCGATCCTACCCGGGCCGAGCGGGCCCGGCTCGACTTCGCCACGGCGGCGCGCCGGGCCCTGGAGCGCGCCGCGCCGGGGAGCGACTTCCAGCTCGCCTGGGCTCAGGCGTTCATCGCGACGGCGCGGAGCCCGGAGCACGTGGCGGCGCTGGAAGCTCTCCTCGATGGGGGGACGCCGGTACCGGGGCTCGCTATCGACACCGATCTCCGGTGGCAGATCGTTCACTCCCTCGCGGCCGGCGGCTCGCTCGGGGATGAGCGGATCGCCGCCGAGCTCGAGCGCGACTCGACCGACTCCGGCCAGCGTCGCGCCGCTGCGGCGCGAGCGGCCATTCCCACGGCAGAGGCCAAGGCGGCGGCATGGCAGGTCATCATGAGCGACGGCGATCTCCCGCTCGCCATGCGCAAGGCCTGGATGGGCGGGTTCATGCGCCACGACCAGGCGGTGCTCCTCGCCCCGTACGGAGGCAAGTACTTCGCCGCGCTCCCCGCGGTATGGACCGAGCATGACGTCGAGGTGGCGATGAGCTTTGCCCGCGCCATGTATCCCACGCCCTGGATGGGCCAGGAGCTCTTGAAGATGACCGACCAGTTCCTGGTTGCTGCGCAGCCGCCGCCTGCGGTGCGGCGGTACCTTCTCGAAGGGGCCGACGATGTGCGCCGGGCCCTCCGGGCGCGGGCGCTGGACGCCGGGGCGGGGAGCGCTTAGGTGCGGTCATCGCGGGCATGGCTGGTCGCGATGGCGGCGCTGACGATCACGACAACGCCTCCGGCATCGGCGGCGGCATCCGGTCCCCGGGTCGTCGAGGCGCCCGACCTCGAGGTCGTCCGCCATGAGCTCACCAACGGGCTCACGCTTCTCGTCCACGAACGCTCGACCGCGCCCATCGTCTCGGCCTACGTGCGGTTCCGGGTCGGCTCGGCCGACGAACGCCAGGGCGTGATCGGCGCGGCCCACTTCGTCGAGCACATGCTCTTCAAGGGCACGACCACGATCGGAACCCGCGATGCTGGAGCGGAGGCGGAGCTCATCGCGGCCGAGGATCGCGTCTTCGAGGATCTTCGCCGGCAGCGCTTCGCCGCCGCCCGCGAGGAGAGGCGGGGGCGGGTGGTGCCGGACTCGCTCCGCGCCCGCATCGCCGCTCTGGAGGGTGAGTTCGCGACTCTCGAGAAGCAGCTCTCGGCCCTCGCCGAGGGCGAGCCCATCGAACGCCTCTATCAGCTCAACGGTGGGGTCCAGCTCAACGCATCGACCGGCTATGACGGCACGCAGTACTTCGTGAGCCTGCCCGCCAATCGTCTCGAGCTGTGGGCGCGCATCACCGCCGACCAGATGCAGAACCCGGTCTTTCGCGAGTTCTTCGCCGAGCGCGACGTGGTCCTGGAGGAGCGCCGGCTCAAGGTCGACAATCAGCCGGAGCTCAAGCTCTACGAGCAGGTGATCGGCACCGCTTACCTGGCTCACCCTTATCAGATCTTCTGGGAGTGGGCGTCCGAGGTCGAGAACCTGACCCGACCCGAGCTCCGCGAGTTCTACCAGCGATATTACGCGCCCAACCAGGCCGTGATCGCCATCGTCGGCGATGTGCGGGCCCAGGAGGTCATCGCTCTCATCGAGCGCTATTTCGGCTCCATCCCCCGGCAACCCGAGCCCGAGCCCGTCGTCGTGGTCGAGCCCGAGCAGCGCGGCGAGCGCCGCCTCGCCGTGGATTTCGACGCCGAACCGCAGATCATGATGGCATGGCACAAACCGGCCTCGGGCCATCCCGACGATGTCGTCTTCACGGTCATCGATCAGGTTCTCTCCCGCGGGCGCACCTCCCGCTTCTACTTGAACCTGGTCGAGGGTCAGCAGGTGGCGCTGGGAGTCGGCGTCGATCAGTATCCGGGCTCGGGGCTCCTCGGCTCGGTCGATCCTGGTCTGTTCCTCGTCAGCGCCACGCCACGGGATCCGCATTCCCCGGCGGATGTCGAGGCGGCGATCCTGGCCGAGATCGAGCGCTTGAAGACCGCGCCGGTGGATGAGCGGGATCTCGAGCGGGTCAAGACCAACATCGAGGCCGACCTGATCCGCGGGCTGCGCTCGAATCTCGGGCTCGCCTCGAGCCTCGCCTCCTGGGAGGCGGTGGCCGGCGACTGGCACGGCCTGATCGAGGCCCCGGCGCGGGTGCGCGCCGTGACCCCGGACGACATCCAGCGCGTGGCGCGCCAGTACCTCGGGGCCGAGAATCGCACCGTGGCCTGGCTCATGCGTGGCGCGGAGAGCGTCGGAGAGCGGGCGGAACCCGACCGGGGCGCGCCCGGCGAGGAGGCCGGCAAATGACCCGCGCCGCGCTTCTCCGCAGTGGGACGCTCGCCGCGGCGCTCGCCATCGGGCTCATGGCGGCCCGGCCGGCGCCCGCCTTGCCCCCGGACGCCCCGCTCCCGGGCGAGATGACGTTTCCCGATCTCGAGTTCACGCCGCCCCGGCCCGTGCGCTTCGAGCTGGACAACGGACTCGTGGTCCACTTCCTCGAGGACCAGAGCCTGCCCCTGGTCGAGGTGACCGCGCTCATCCAGGGCGGAGCGGTCCACGAGTCGGCCACGAAGACCGGGCTCGCCGGGCTCACGGCGACCGTCATGCGCACCGGAGGCACCGCGACCCGCAACCCCGTCGAGCTCAACGTCGAGCTCGAGGACATGGCCTCGTTCGTCGAGATCGGAATCGGCGAGGAAGGGGCCAATGCCTCGGCGTGGAGCCTCGCCCGCCATTTCCCTCAAACCGCGGCCATCCTTGCCGACGTGCTCCGGAACCCCGCGCTGGCGCCCGAGAAGCTCGAGATCGCGCGCGCCCGGGCGATCGAAGGCGTGAGGCGACAGAACGACGATCCCCTCGGGATCGCCGATCGCGAGATCACGAAGCTCTGCTATCCCGAGCATCCCTATGGTCGGTTCTCCACCGTGGCCTCCCTCGAGGCCATCACGCGCGACGATCTGCGCGCCTTTCATGCCCTCCTCTTCCATCCCGATCGCACGCTGCTCGCCGTCTCGGGCGCGATCACCGAGGCCGAGCTGCGCTCGATCCTCGCCGGCGCCTTCGCCGACTGGCCCCGTTCTTCCGAGGTGCTGCCGCCGACCCCCGCGGTCACGCCGCCCCGGGCCGCGCGCGTGACGTTCATCCCCAAGGACGTGAACCAGTCGGTGATCCGGATGGGGCATCTCGGCATCGATGTCAACAACCCCGACCGGACCGCCATCTCCGTCATGAACTACATCCTCGGGCGCAGCGGTTCGACATCGCGGCTCGCGAAGAAGGTGCGGGTGGAGGCGGGCATCGCCTACTCGGTGGGCTCGACCTTCACCATGCCGCGTTCGACCGGTCTCTTCCTCGCCGATACGGAGACCGCTCCGGAGACCACCGCCCAGGCGATCGAGCTCATGCTCGCGGAGATCGAACGCATGCGTGCCGATGGGATCACTCCGGTCGAGCTCGAGGCGGCGCGCAGCGCCATCCTCAATCGCGACATCTTCCAGTACGCGACGGCGCATCGCATTGCGGTGCGAGCCGCCGAGCTCGAGTTCGATGGCTTTCCTCCCGATCAGCACGAGCGGGACTGGAGGACTATCGCCGGATGACCGTCGAGCAGGTGAATGCGGCGGCGCGTGATTATCTGCACCCGGAGAAGCTCCGCATCCTCGTCGTCGGCAACGGGGCCGCCTTCGATCGGCCGCTTTCCACCTTCGGCGAGGTCGAGGAGATCCAGCTGCCGGCGGCGCCGGAGTGAGGGAGGGGCGATGAAACGGCACATGGGCGCACAGCTCGCCCTGGCGTTGCTGGTGGCGATCTCGCTCCCGGAGGCCACGATGAGCCAGCAGGATGTTCGAGGCGGCGAAGCGGGGTCCGGGATGTCGGGCGATCTTCGTGATCTGATCGCCGCCGAGCGCGCGTTCGCCCGTCTGTCGGTCGAGCGCGGGACGCGGGCGGCGTTTCTCGAGTACCTGGCGGCGGATGCTCTCATCTTCCGGCCGCGACCCGAGCCGGGGCGCGCGCACTGGGAAGGGCGCCCCGAGCCCACGACCGTTCTCTCCTGGGAGCCGGCGTTCGCGTGCGTTGCGGCGAGCGGGGATCTCGGCTACTCGACCGGTCCCTGGGCGCTCCACGACCGCGCCGAGGGCAAGAGACCGCCGTCCCATGGCCAGTTCGTCTCGATCTGGAGGCGGGAGCCGGCGGGCTGGCGTGTCGTCGTCGACCTCGGCATCGTGCACACCAAGCCCGACTCGGGTGCGGTGACCCTCTCCCATCCCGCGCCGAAGCCGTCACCGGGCGAGCCCGATACGCTGGTCGCGGGAAAGGACCTCGCGGCTCTGGCCCACGACATCCAGGCCGCCGACGAGGCCCTGGCCACGGCCATCACGCGGTCGGGGCTCGCCGCCCTCGACACGCTGGCCACCGCCGACATCCGCGTGCTCCGCATGGGTCGGCTCCCCGGTGTGGGGCGGAAGGATGCCTCGAGACTCCTGGCCGGGAAGCCGGGGGAGGTCCGCTTCACACCCGCGGCAGCGGCCGCCGCCCGCTCCGCGGACCTCGGATATTCATATGGAACCGCAGAATATCGCGGCAGCGACGGCCTCCTGCGCGAGGTCATGAGCTACGTGCACGTCTGGCGGCGAGATCCCGGTGAGTCATGGCGCCTGGCCCTCGATATCGCGCTCACGCTGCCCAGAGACAGCTCGAGTCAGTGATTCAGGGCCCCGCTCGCCGCGCCCTTGGCCTGAACGCGATTCTGTGCGATCATTGCATCACGATCTGCTGATCGAATACCAACCATGCGCAACCACAAGAAAGAAAGCGCTGGCCTCCTGATGTACCGTCTCCGGGACGGACAGGTCGAGGTCTTCATCGTGCATCCTGGGGGCCCGTATTTCTCCCGCAAGGATGCCGGGGTCTGGGGCATTCCCAAGGGGGTGGTGGGGGAGAGCGAGGACAAGCTCGCGGCCGCCATCCGCGAGTTCGCCGAGGAGACCGGGATCCAGGCCGACGCCGAGTTCGTCCCTCTCGGCAGCATCGTGCAGAGAAGCGGCAAGATCGTGCATGCCTGGGCCTTTGCCGGCGACTGGGACGACACCCAGCCGATCCGGAGCAACCGCTTCCCGCTCGAATGGCCGCCCGGGTCGGGCAAGACCCGGGAGTTTCCCGAGGTCGATCGCGCCGTCTTCCTGGCCGTGGATGCGGCTCGCAAGAAGATGATCCCCGCCCAGGCCGCTCTTCTCGATCGCCTCCTCGAGCACCTCGCCGCCGCGGACTAGGCGCCGGCTCTCTCCTCTCAGCGCCGGCGCCGGCGCCGCCCCACTCGGTTCTCGCGCCGGCGGAGCTCGGAAGTGCTGCGGTAGGCCTCGGCCGTGACGTAGGCCACGACCAGACGGCGGAACGTTCCGGGAACGAAGGCGATCGGCCCGCGTGGATCCTCGTCGGCCCGATCCATCGCCTTCCTGAAGATACGCTTGATGCCTGCGGCCATCTCCTCGACGGTCATCGGCGGCCGCTGAAAGCTCGACCAGAACTCGTCGAGGTCGGAGGGCGTGAGGAGCTCCATTCCCTCTTCGTGGTCGAGGGCGTCGGCCAGCGAGCGCGGGGAGAGAATGATGAACTCGTTCACGTTGCGGATGCGCGCCAGCTTCTGCTCGAGGCGCTCGGGATACGTGGTCTGCGTCACCTGGATGCGCGCTCCACGGCGGCGGTTCAGATCGGGAACGTGCACGCGGAGGTCCGTCTTCTCGACGAAGTCCTCGACCAGCGGCGCGCGGCGCGCGATCGCCTCGTGCTCGTTCAGGATGTCGAGCATCAGCTGCTCGAAGCGGCGACCCAGGATATCGGGGACGATGTGGATGCTGTCGCCCGCGGCCTCCGCCGCGGGCCGGCGCTCGAGCCAGCGTTCGATGTCCTCGAGCCCGCGCAGGTCCATGGCCACGCGGTGAATGGCCAGGTGGACGAGGAGGGTCGCGACCGCATCGGCGACCAGAGGGTCCTCGAACTCGAGACCGATCCCCCAGGCGCGGGCGGCGATGGCCTGGTCGATACGGAGCAGGGTCTCGCCCTCCGGCCCCTCGGCCCTGATGAGCTTGACCCGGCCGGGTGCCAGGGAAGGGAGCTCCCACCACTCCACATCGGGATCGATCTCCGGATCGGCGGCGCCAGGCGGTGCGCTGGACTCGGGCTCTCCGGTGTCGATATCGATGGCCGCCGCCGCGGCGGGCGGCGTGGCGTCGCTCGCCGGAAAGTCCCGCCGCGGTTCGAGAAGGAGCTCCTTCACGGGCTCGAGGAGCGCGTGAATGGAGTTGCGACGAAAAGCCGTGGCGCGCGGATCGCGGCGCTTCAGGAGCCGGCGATAGCTGGCCAGGATCTCGCCCCCGAGCACTGCTCCGTGTTCCGGATCGTCGAGCGCGCTGACCAGATCGCCCTCTTCCCACGCCGCCTCGAGCGCGATGATGGCCGCCTTCAGGCGCCGGTAGTACTCCGGCAGCTCCCACGCGCTCACCGCCGGTAGCCTGATCGGTGCGGGCTCGGTCATGGCTGCCGCTTCCTGGGTGCGGCCCGCGAACTCACAGCTCGAGCTCCATGCACAGCGCTCCCGCCACCGGGTTCGCCGTGTAGGGCGGGATCGGCCTGAAGCCGAGTGCGCGATAGAGCGCCACGGCCTCCGCCATCTGTGCCGGGATGGTGTCGAGTCGCATGCGCGCATACCCCGCGCCGCGCGCGGCGGTGATGGCGGCCGTGGCGAGGAGGCGCCCGAGGCCGCGGCCGCGAAAGGCGGGGCGCACATAGAGGCGCTTCATCTCGCAGCCGTCATCCCCGAGCGCTCGGAGCGCCACGCACCCGGCGAGATCGGTGGCCGGCGGCGGCACGGCGACGAGAATACAGCCACCCGGTAGCGCATAGTCGCCGGGGAGCCCGGCGAGTTCCTGATCGAAGCCCTGGAAGCAGAGACTGAAGCCGAGCGAGCGGGCGTATTCGAGAAAGAGCTCGCGCACGGCGTCGATCTGATCGGCTGTGGCTTCGGACACTCTCGTCGGCACTCGATTGCCTGCTTCGACGGTCACGGGATCTTCACCAGCGGGATCGCATCCGCATGGCGTCCGCCACGGGGGATCGCGTAGTAGATACCGGCGGGCACCCGGGTTCCGCGCTCGTTGCGCCCATCCCAGACCGCGCTCCTCTGGCCGCCGGCGCCGGGCCGCGCTTCGAGGCGACGCACGCTCCGGCCTTGCACATCCACGATATCCACGCAGCTCGGCCCGAGCGCCGGCCCGGCCACGATCGTCGTCGATTCCCGCATCGGGTTCGGTGTCGCGCGGAGGACCGCCGCGCCCGGCGCCGCCGGTTCCTCCTCGCCGATCGCCGTCGTGCCGGCCGGCAGGTGGATCCGGGTCCGGTAGATGCGTCCCAGGCCGGAGCGCGAACCCGCGCACCACACATCGACCGAGTCCGGGGATACCCGTGCCCAGTCGATTCCCTTCATCTCACAGCCCGTGTCGATGTCGAGTTCCCAGGTCGTGCCGCCGTCGGTGGTGCTCCAGATGCCGCCCGACGCCGCGAAGTAGTTGCCGCCGACGGCGAAGCCGAGGGATTCGTTGAAGAAGAGGAGCGAGCGGATCGGGTAGGGTGGATTGAGGATGCGGCCGCTCCAGGTCTGGCCGCCATCGGTCGTCCGGTGGACCCAGCCCTGGACCGGTGCCGAGATCTGCCCGCCCCCGGTCCAGCCGTGCTGGGTGTCGGGGAAGCTGACTCCACCGTCGAAGACGGGGTCGATGCTCGGGCGGCAGGAGTAGCTGGCGCCGCCGTCCGTCGACTCGCAGAAGCTGATGCCGGTCAGGTAGACCTGGAGGTCCGGCCGGAAGGTGAAGTTCCCGGCGAACCAGCCTTGACCCGGATCGGCAAGAACCTGCGTCCAGTCGCCGGGATTGGCGCCGCCATTCACGGTATTGAACGTGATACCGCCGCCGATGCGGGTGGTGACGCCATGGCTGCGGTCCGCGAACTGATTGATCGTGAGCCAGCCTCCGGGATCGATGACGAGATCGGCGGTCCAGGTGGCGCCTCCGTCGGAGGACCAGCGGGCGATGCCCTCTCCGGTCTGGTTCTGGAACCCCGTGATGAAGACCGTATCCGGGCTCATGGCGTGCACCCCGTACCAGTACCGCGGGAACCCGAGATTCAGGACGGGCTGCCAGGTGGCGCCGTCGGCCGTCTTGTAGACGCGCCCGAGCTCGGCGGCGGCGAAGCCGTGCGTGGCGTCCGCCATCGAGAGATCGACGAAGACGGCGTCGCTCTGATGCTGGAGCACCCACCCGTTCCGGGCAGGGACGGGGTCGGGCGGGCGCGAGGCGGGAGCGGCCCCCGCGGCGGCCTCGCGGGCGGGACCCGCCGGGACCCCGGCGAGCCACCGCGGGCCACTCCGCGGGATGAGCTCGATCACCGGGCCCCGATCGCCGGCGGTGACGGCCTGAACCCGGGTCGCGGGGAGCGAAGGCTCGGTGGGGCCCGACTCGAGGGCGGGGAGGGTGCTCGGTAGGATCCCGGTCAGGATGGCCAGGGTCGAGGCGAGGATGGTGGCGGGAGACCGGATGGGGCGACTCAAGAGGGGGCGCGGCATGTTCTTTCCTCCCATCGACAGGTCCGGGATACCTGCCGCATCCATGGCATTTTACCCGGCCGCGCCGGGGACGGGCCTGCGCTTTTTCGCGGTCCCCGATCCGGCCGCTCCCCCCACCGATCTCTGTCGAATCTTCGCCTTGGAAAGCCATATCCGAAAGAAGATGATGCAGGAGCCGAACGAACCGCACCTGGCGGGAATGCGCGGCCGGACTGGCCGCCAAGGCTGCGGCAGCCCATCGGATCCGTGCTCGAGGGAGCCGTTTCCGCTTCATGCGCTGATAACCTGACGTCACAACCCAACCATCGGTGAGGACAAGGAGAAATGGCGAATATCGTTGGTCAGAAGGCACCTGAGTTCGAAACCACGGCTGTTGTCAACGGCGAGTTCAAGCCCTTCAAGCTGTCGGATCACAAGGGCAAGTGGGTCCTCCTCTTCTACTATCCGCTCGATTTTACCTTCGTCTGTCCGACCGAGTTGCTCGCGCTCTCGCAGCACTACGATGAGTTCAAGAAGCTGGGTGTCGAGATCGTCGGCTGCTCGGTGGATTCCAAGTTCTCGCACCTGAACTGGACGCGGCAGGAGATCGCTGAAGGCGGGATCAAGGGGCTCCGCTACCCGCTCATCGAGGACCTCGGCGGCAAGATCGCCGAGATGTACAACGTGTTGCACGGGCCGGTGGCGCTCCGCGCCATGTTCCTCATCGATCCCAACGGGGTCGTCCAGCACTCGACGATCAACAACCTGTCGGTGGGTCGTTCGGTCCAGGAAACGCTGCGCGTCATCCAGGCCTTCCAGTTCGTCGCCGCCCATGGCGATCAGGTCTGTCCGATGGACTGGACGCCCGGTGCGGCGACCATGGGTGCCAGCGACAAGGGCAAGAAGGAGTACTTCTCCAAGTACGAGAAGGTCGGCGCCCGCTAGGCCCGATCAAGAGGAGCGATCAGCAGGAGCGAAAGCAGGAGCCGGCAGCCCGGGAGGGTCGCCGGCTCCTTCGTGCTCTCGCTGCAGCTCAAGGGCCTTCGGTCCGGTCCAGGAGCGCCGTGACCCGCTGATTTCGGGGGTTGAGCTCGCGGGCCTGGAAGAGGAGTGCTCGGGCGTCCGCCACTCGATCCTGCTCGAGCCGCACGCGGGCGAGATCGAAGAGGAGGGTCTCGTCATACGGTCGCAGGGCGAGTCCGGCTGTGAACTGCGCCTCCGCTTCATCCAGCCTTCCTGCCTGAAGCAGCCAGCGACCGTAGTTGCGCCGCGCCTCCGGAATCTCGGGAGCGAGCGCCACGGCCCGAGCGAAACCGGTGCCGGCCTCCATATCGCGTCCCAGCTTCATGAAGGCGATCGCCCGGTTCATGTGCCCCATGGGCTCGCGCGGCGCGATCGTGAGCATTCTCTGATAGTGCTCGAGCGCGTTCGCCGCATCTCCACGGTCCAGGTACTCGCCAGCCGTCTCATCCTCATGGCGAACGGCTCGCTTGCGGATCGCTTCGCCGCCGGTGGCGGCGAGAAGCAGGACAACCGCGGCGATCAAGACTCGCCGCGCTCTCGGGCTCAGCGCCATCTCCTTGAACTCGAGCGCGACGAGCCACGCCGGAACGAGTACATAGGGCGCGATCTTGAGCGCATGCAGCATCGGGGTGGCGAGCAGCAGAGGATCGTCGTACTCCGGTAGGAGGAAGGCGATGGCCGTGGCCCCGGCCATCCCGGCGGCCGCCAGACGGTGCCGCCGGGCGAGGAGTGGCAACAGCATGAGCTGGACTATCGCGTAGTAGCTGAACCAAGTCTGGACCAGCCAGCCGGTCGCGGCCAGGAGGAGAAGCGCCCGGCGAGGCAATGCCGTCGCGAAATCAGTGTCGCTGCGTTGCAGGAAGAGCAGAGCCAGGAAGAACAAGGCCGCAGCTGGCAGCAAGACGAGCAGGGGAGAGCTGTAGATGCCGGCGATCATCAACAGCTGACTGAGACTCACGCTGTTGAGCAGGTAACCTTTGGTCTGGAACTGGGCGAAGATCTTCTCGGAGAATTCGAGCCACGACCTTCCGCTGAGGAGGGCGAGACTTGCGAGAACAACGACACCTAGCCCGCACCAGACAAGAAGACGGCACGACCAGCGGGCGGCGGGTGATTCGCCCGGCCTGCGCTTCCGCACCCATGCAGTTCGCAGCAGCCGGCAGCCAGCGGGGAGGGCGAGGATGAATGGAAAGAGCTTGATGAGCCCGGCCCAGGCGATGGCGACCCCGGCGGCCGGCGCGTGCCGCCGCCGCATGGCGAGCAAGGCCATCGCCACCGGCAGCCACATCCCGGCAAAGATGAGCCCGGGCAACGCCCAGCCGACGAAGTCCCACGAGGCAAAGAGCAGGGCGGAGATGGCCAGGCGCCCGTTCGTGTCCAGACCTAGAGCGAGCCCCGTTGCCCAGGCCATGACAAGCGCCGCGAGGATCTGCCAGCCCAGGTTTAGCCATGCCGTCTCGCGGCCGAAAGGTCGATGCAGGGTGGGGTCGATCCGGCGCACGAGCGCGTAGAGCGGGGAGCCGTTGAAGCCGTAGTCCCAGGTGATGTTGCGGCCTTCGGCCCTGATGTTCTCCTCTGCCCTCTCTATGATCAGTGCTCGGTGCACATCACCGCGAAACTCATCGATCTGATCGGCGCGTAGGTTCTCGCGCAGGATTCGCTCGGCCTCATCGCGCAGGGCTCCGCTCTCGTCGGCGCGCCGTCTCAACTCCGCCAGCGGAGCGAGCGGGTCGAAATCGCCGCCTCGATCGCGCAGGAGGCCGATGTAGTAGGCACGCTGAGCACGCGGATCCTCGCGCACGACCGCCGGCGGGTGGTCGAGATCCCGCATCCCGACTTGGGGACGCTCCAGTGAAGCGTTGATCAACTGGTAGAGACTGCTATACGGGAACGAGTACTTGGCGCCGAGGTAGTAGTGAACGACGTTGATATTGACCAGATTCCTCGGCATGAGGCTGATGGCGAGCGCGTTGGCGAGGCCGAGGACGAGCAGCGCAAGCCAGGCCAGGCGCGCCAGGCGGGGCCTGGGCCGGAGGGCCAGGAGAGCCCCGCCCGCGGCCATGAGCGCCGCGCAGACGGCACGGTCATCGAGCGACCAGGCAAGCATGTTCGAACCCCCGCGGCGCGGGGCCGGCCGTTACTGCGTCCCTCCGGGCTTCGCCGGCGCCTGGGTCGCGGTCGGCTTGACCTCGGGCGGCTGGGTCAGCGCCTTCCGCGGCTTCTTGACCTCCATGTCGGGTCCGGTGTGGCACTGCACGCAGAGCGTCCGGGCCTTGCCGTGGGTCAAGAGCTGCGGGATGTCGCCCGAATGCGGGTTGTGACAGGACGAACAGGTGATCGGGTCTCCCGTCCGCGGGTCGAGGTCAGGACCCGTGAAGGGATGCGAGTGCTTCTCCGCCGGGTTGTGGCAGGTCGAGCACAGGTTCTCCTGCGAGTCGACGAGGATCCCCTTGGTCTCGCTCCCGTGCGGGTTGTGGCAGTTGAGGCACTCCGTCATGCCTGGATGCTGCACCTTGCCCGTGAAGAGCTTCCGGTCGTGACAGGAGAGACATGTCTGCTGAACGTCCTCGCCCGAGAGGAGCTTGGCCGTTCGCGCCACGTGCGGTGAATGGCACGAAACGCACGCCTCCTGGGTCTTGAGCGGGGCATGAACGACCGCCTTCTCGGCGTCCTTGGCGTGGTCGTCGTGGCAGGCGGCGCAGAGGGCGATGCCCTCGGCCACGAGCCCGGTCTTCCCGGCGTGGCACGACTCGCAGCTCCCTTCGGCGTAGGGGGCATGCGCGTTGGCGAGCATGAGCCCCTTCTTCCCGGAGCCGTGCGGATCGTGGCACGAGGTGCAGTCGCCGGATCCGGCCTGGTAGCCGCGATGGGCCGTCGTGAAGGCTGAGGTCTTCGTGTCGTGGCACTTGGCGCAGCCCTCGCGGATCGAGGTGGCGAGGAGCCCCTTCACCGCGCCGACATGGGGTTCGTGGCAGGTCGTGCACTCGCCCGCGCGCGCCGGCTGATGGGCGTTGGCGCCACTGGCGCGCTCGGTGACATCCTTGTGGCAGTCGGCGCACAGGCCGGGAACCGCCTTGGCGAGGAGGCCGGGCATGATGCCGTCGTGCCCGCCATGGCAGGTGCGACACTCGCCATCGCGCACGGGAGAGTGCACGAGATCGGGCTCGGCGGTCGCCACTTGCGTCACGACATCGCCATGGCAGCCGGCGCAGAGCCCCGGAGTCGCCTCCTTCAGGAGCTTCTCGGTGCCCGTGGCGTGAGCGTTGTGACAGCTCGAGCATTCGCCCATCTCGACCGGGGCGTGCAGCGTGCGCCCCGCCGGCTTCTCGATCGCCCCATGGCAGGAGCCGCAGAGCTCCGCCTCGACGGAGACGAGCTGCGGCTTCATGCCGGCGACCGCTGGCTTGTGGCAGGTCGAGCAATCCCCTTCGGCGAAGGGTGCGTGCTCGGCGAACTGGATGAGGCCGCGCTTGTCGCTGCGGTGCGGGTCGTGACACCCGGTGCAGGAACCGTCCTCGACCACGAACTCGCGGTGTGCCTTCTTGAGCTCGCCCGAGCTCGGATCGTGGCAGGAAGAGCACGCCGCCGCGAGGCGGATCTTGCCGTCCGCGTCCTTGGTCTTGTGGCCGTCGTGGCAGGTCAGGCACTGGCCTTGCTTCACCGGTTCATGGACCACGCCGACCGCGACGCTGTCGCGCATCGCCGTGTGGCAGGAGAAGCAGAGGTCGGAGCCCGTCTTTTGCAGCAGGCCTTTCGCGCTCTCCGACGCGTGCGGGCTGTGGCAGGAGCTGCACTGGCCGGCGGCGAGAGGTTCGTGCATCTCCGCCGTGGTCACGTTGGCGGCGACATCGCCATGACAGCTTCCACAGAGCTCACCTTGATTCGCCGTCAGGAGCTGCTTCTCGGTTCCGGCGTGCGGCAGGTGGCACGTCGCACAGCCCTCGGTGAAGGGTGGATGTTGAGCGGCGAGCTGTCGCTCATCGAGCTGCGCCGGGTGGCATCCGATGCACATCCGGAGCTCGGTGGTGCGGAGAAGACCGGCGTTGGCCGCCCCGTGGGCGTCGTGGCACATGTTGCACTGCCCCGCATAGAAGGGCAGGTGGACGACCGGTTGCTCGAGCTGGGTTGCGACCTCGCCGTGACAGGTGCCGCAGGTCTCATCGAGCGTCGCCTTCATGAGGAAGGGCTCGCTGCTCGCATGGGCGCCGTGGCAGGCGTCGCAGTCGCCCTCCATGGGCGGGTGCTTGACTGCAGCAGCCGCGACCGCATCGGTGACACCGGTGTGGCAGGACCGGCAAAGGGCCTCGACCGGCTGCCGGAGCATGGCTGCGCCACCACCATGGGCGCCGTGGCACTGGTCGCACCGGAACTCCTTGAGCGGCGCGTGCACGGAGGTCTGCGCCAGCTGATCCCGGATCCCGCCGTGACAGGCGAGACAGAGCTCCTCGCCGCTCCCGCGCAGGAGCCCTGGCCGCTCCGCGTTGTGCGGCGAGTGGCACTGGAGGCATTCACCGGCGGCCGCCGGCGGATGCCCTCCCGCCGCCATCGCCACGTCCTTCACGTCCGAGTGACAGGTGAGGCAGAGCTCCTCGCGTGAAGCGACGAGCGCCTCCGGGTTCGCCGGGAGCCCCGAGTGACAGGTCGCGCACTCGCCCTGGGCGTAGGGCGCGTGGACATAGGAGCTGCCTTCCTCCGCACTGCCGGCGTGCGGATCGTGGCAGGATGAGCAGGATGCGCCCGCCACTTCAGGTCGAGCATGGAGTTCCGGCAGCTCCGTCGCTTGACCGTGGCAGCGGGCGCAAATCTCCTTCTCGGGGGCGAGAAGCAGCTTCGGCGGCCGGGGCGTCATGGGGCGCATGGCAGGCGGCGCAGTTTCCCTCGGCGAAGGGCGGGTGCTGCTTCTCGGCCTTGAGCGCGGCACCGATCTTGGTGTGGCAGGCGGCGCAGGCCTCCGCGGTGCTCGCTCCCCGCATCAGCCCCTTCACGTCCGAGGCATGCGAGTCGTGGCAGGAGGCGCAGCTCACCCCCTCGATCTCGAGATGCTGGGAGACGGCTCCCGGCGTGGCCACCACGTCGCCATGACAATCGGTGCAGAGCTGGGGGAAGTCCTTCTGCAACGTGAGCTTCTGCTCGAATCCGTGACGCTTGTGGCAGGACTCGCAGTCCTCCTTCTTCACCGGGTCGTGCACGATCTTCTTGTTGTAGGCCTCGCGGGCATCCTTGTGGCATTCGTAGCAGGGCCGCCCGGCCGCCTGTGCGTCCCGATCCCCAACCATCAAGAGGAGACCGGCGGCGACGAGTGCCCACAGAATGCACGCGGCTCCGGAACCCACGACGCCACGGGCGCGCGCGATCATCACTTTTCCTCCTTCGTGACAGTGGGGGGCACGGAGGGGGAGTCCGCCTTGTAACCGTTCACCTCCTTGAGCTGGAAGCTCCAGAAGGAATTCGGGGAGAAGTGGGGCGGGAAGTTCTGGAATGCCCAGGTCGAATCCACCGCCCCCGAGTCCCCATAGACATAGATGTGTACGGCCGGGTTGTTGAGCGCGCTCGAGGCGCTCAGGAACTGGCCTTGATCGATGATGAAATCGGGAAGGAAGCGCGTGACCCTGGCGCTGAACTCGGTATCTCCGATGTAGAAGGTCTCGTTCAGGTGAACCCGGTTCTCCTCGCGCCACTCGGGATAGAGCCGGCTGCCGGTCACGATCGAGAACGTGACGCTCGTATCGACCTCACCCCCGGCCGCGCGCACGGCGTCGGGAGCGGGGACCATCGTCGAGTCGGCGAGGATGGCTGTCTCCTCCGCGGCCGGGGCGACCGGTCCGGGAAGCGAGTGGGGTGGGGTTTGCGCTCGCCCGGCCCAGCCCCAGAGGACGAGGAGCAAGCTCGCGCCGAGGGTCCAGGTCTTCATGCCTTCACTCCGTGCTTCCTGTGGTCTGGGGGGTGGCGCCACGTCCGGCCCCCCCGGTGGTGGGGAAGGTCTCGAGCATCTCCTGCACGGCGATCGTCGCCATCTGCTCGAGGCTCTGCACGCGGCCGAAACCGAAGACCGACTCGCCATCGCCCCCGTCACGGCTGTGCACCGCGCTCCACAGCACGCGCCCGCCTGGGGTCTCGAGCAAGCGGAGCGAGAGCGAGATCTGGGGGATCATCTCCCCCTCGAACTGCCGGGTCGTGTAGCCGGTCAGCGATCCCACCATGATCGCGTTGGCGCCGAGCTCCTGCCCGACCGAGTCCACGAGGTCGGGGAGGCGATCGAGCATGAGCCATGGCTCCTTGGCGAGCGCGGCCTGTCCACCTCGCCCTGATCCACGATCTGAACCCCCGGCTTCTGCGCCAGCTCGACCGTCAGGATCGGCAGCACGCGATCGGCGGCATCGCGGTTCGAGGTGTAGTTGGCGAGGGGCAGGATGGCGATGCGCCAGGTTCCGGCCAGCGGCTGGGCGATGTAGACCTGTGGTTTGGGCCCGCATCCCGCCAGCGAGGCGAGAAGGCGAGCTGCGACCACCGCCAGGGCGGCAAGCGAAACTCGATGCGACCGATCGTGCGCTCTCATGTCACTGTCCCTGCGGCAAGGTTGACAGGATATCCCGCGACATGTCCGCGGTGAGCTCGCCCATGGTGTGCACCTCGCCGAAACCGAAGATGGGGAAGCCCGGTCCGCCACGCCGGGTCCGGCTCCCGGTCCACACGATGCGACCGGATGCGGTGTCCACCAGCCGCACCTCGAGCGAGAGCAGGGGGTAGCTGTCGCGTCCCACTCGCTCCATCGTGTAGTCCCGCACCGCGCCCATGAAGACGCCCTGGACTCCCATCTCCTCGCCGAGCCGCGCGAGCTCCTCGCTCGACCAGGGGTTCGTGACCGGAGTGCCGCCCCGCAGCGCGAACATGGAGGCGACGAGCTGACCCGGTTCGACGACCTGGGCGAACCCCCTGCGCAGGAGCTCCGTGAAGAAGACGTCCGCGACCTTCTGCCCGGCGAGCTGATCCTGGGCCAGGGAGTTGAACGGGGCAACGGCCACCCGCTCGTAGTAACCGAGATCGGCCTCTTCATCCACGAAGTGGGCGGGCCCCGCACAGGCGGAGACGAGAAGGGCCACACAGAATACGGCGCCTATCCCCCTCAGCGACTCCACCCGGCGAGCTCTGTCTGTCCTCTTTGTCTTCATACGTTTCTCGCTTCGTTCGCCCGTTCGAACTCAGAAGTCCTTCTGCAAGTTGGCGGAGTAGTAGCGGCTCCGCGGCCCGTTCTGCTGCTCCACCTGCTGCGTGCTCAGGAGCACGCGGAACTCACGGGGCAGCCAGAAACCCAGATCGAAACCAAAGAGTCTCTCCTCGCTCTCGAAGGACCGCAAGCGGGAACGCCGGCGCTCCCAGTTCGCCGCCAGCGTGACCTCGCGCGTGGCGGTCCATGAGGCGTTGAGGCTGGTGACGTTGTCCACGCGGATGACGAGCCCCTCGGCCGTATCGCGCCGGTGGGACGCCACGAAGCTGAAGTTCTGCGTCGGGTTGTAGCCGAGCAGGAGGTCCCACTGCCGCGTGCCCTGGCGCAGCCCGGCGAAGTCGGGCTGGGAGAGACGCGTCCAGGTGATGTCGAAGCGCGTCGTGGGTACCGGTACCGTGCGCAGCTGGAGGAGCTGGCGCGACTGATCGCGGCGGATATCGGTGCTGCTGTCCCGCTGGTAGCTCGCCTCGGCCCGACCGGCCATGCCGCGGAGGATGGGTCCGTCCAGCATGGCATAGACCGAGTTGGTCGGGATCCCGGCTCGGTTCTCCGAGCTGTCCTTGATCCGCTCCGTCCTCCGGAAGCCGGCCAGGAGCTCGACGCGCCGCCAGACCTGGTCACGGAATGTCGTCTCGAAGCGCAGGTAGTCGGCGATCAGGCGCCCTTGCACCTCGTTCGTCTGCCGGTAGTCGCGGGCCAGCTGGAAGGTGAGCGGCACGATCGGCTGGTACTGGACGCCGGCGCTCAGGAAGGTCTCATCGGTATCGATGGGCAGGGGGAAGGCGTTGTCATCGGTGGACTGCCAGCGCTGGAGGGCGGTTCCGAAGAGGGAGACCGAGCGCGCGGGACGCCAGTTGAGGGCCGCATTGATGCGATGGGCCTCGAGATCGCGGCGTCGCTCGCGGGCGCTGAAGTCGCTCAAGAGGACATCGTAGTCGGCGCTCAGACTCACTCGCCTGATCGTCGGTCCGGCCCCGGACTCCGGCGCGCAGCTCCTCGGTGACCTGATCGACGCCGTTGGGCCGCCGGTCATCCGCGTCGATGCGCCGGAGGCCCACGAATCCGCCCACGTCGTCGGTGCCATAGGAGAGTTCCGCGCGACGGTCGTCGTTGGCCGAGGGGCCGAGGCCGATCTCGCGCTCGCGGTGCTGCCATTCGGCAAAGAGGTTGGGAAGATTGCGGGGCGTGACCCGGACATTGATGTAACCGAAACGCTCCTTGGCCGGGTCGGGGCCCGGCGACACCTCTTGCCACGGTGTGAACTGACCTTCGAGGCGCCAGGTCTGGGCGATCAGCTCCCCCTGGAATCGGTAGCGGAAGACATCGCCGTCACTCACTCCCAGCTCGCTCAGGTAGCGCAGGAACGCGCGCAGCCTGAGGTCGAGCCCGGCCGGGGGTCGTGCCCCGCGTCCACATGTCGAGCTGATGCTGCATGGTGTCGATGGTCTGATCGCCGAAGATCGTCGTGCCCGTGAGATCGTTGCGTGTGATGGACCCGATGTAGCGACCGTCGATCTCCATCCCCCTGGCGGGCAGCGCGACCATCGCGACCAGCGAGGAGCAGGCGCAGATCACGAGCGGGATCGCGATCTTCCTTCCCGGTGCGCTCCATCGCCGGCCTGGCATCATGGGATCAGTACCCGATCTCGATCCCGCCCGGTTCACCCGAGGCCGGCCGGTGGACGTTGAACCCGGTGGCGCTCGAATAGTCGCGGCCGTGGCAGTCGTGGCAGCCCTGGGTCGCCGAGGCTCTGTGTGCGCCTCCTGGTCCGAGATCGCGTTCATGACGATGCCCTCGACCGTCTCCGAGTCCCGGGATGCCGTCCGCCGGGATGTGGCAGCCGAAGCAGAAGCGGCGGTTCTGCTCGGCATCGCCAGGGTGTCGGTGAGGCCGCTCCAGCCGACGACGCTGATCGCTGATCAGGAAGGCGTTGGGCTGCGACCCGATTGTTGCCCTTCGGAACCGTGCGGGTTGTGGCAGTCGTAGCAGGGCAGCTTGTCGCCGACCTGGATGTGCGGCCGGCCAGGAGAGGGCGACGTTGGAGTTGCGACGGATCTGGTGGCCGGCCGACGCTCGCCGTTCAGCCCGCTGTCGTAGTAGTCCTCGATGTAGCGGTTCTCGGTGATCCATCCCGGACGGACCGTCGGCGCCGTGGCAGGAGAAGCAGAGGCCGTAGCTCGCCGGTGGCGCCCGATCCCGGCGTGGCCGCTGATCCCGCCATAGAGGGCGACCAGGATGTCGCGCGGGTTCTCGGTGCCGTGCGGGTCGTGGCAGTTGAGGCAGAGGCCCTGCCCGGCCGCGTCCTGGCGCGGCATGTCGGGATCGTGTGGCGTGCGGGGAGATCGTAGTGGCCGGCGGCGGTGACCCGCGGGTCGGTGTAGACGACCTCTCCCGGCCAGCGTCCCCGGAACTCGACGCCCGCGCGCCGGATGCCGCCCGCGTTGGCCTCGAAGTAGCCGGCATCGGGCTCGGTGTCCGGCATGCGGTCGATCTCGCCGAGCGGGTAGTTCGTGGGCCGGGACTGGTGACAGGGGCGGGCGCCGTCGGCCCAGAAGGCCAGGCGGTTGGTCGTTCTCGGTGAAGAGGTTGCTGGCCGAGGGGGACGCGCCGGCATCAGCCTCGTGGAACGCGTGGCACTGCGTGCACTCGCCGCGCGTGGGCGATTCGGTCACCTCGCGGAGGACACCGGTGGCGGGATCCCCGTGCGGATCATGGAGGAGTTCCTGTGCCAGTGACCCAGGCGGTCAATCCCAGGACCGCCGTGAGGACCATGCCGGAAGTGGTCTCACCGGTCGCTTTCATCGGCCGAAGCATGTCCCTCGTGGATGTCCTCGGCGACTGCGACGATCGCAGGAATGCCACGAGATCAGGTCCGGGCGCCGACCATGGCCGGAGTGTCGGCGCCCGGTCCGAGGACGGGGAGCCCGGAGCGCTACCGCCCGGGCTCGTCGACGTCAGGCCGATCTACCAGGGATCGCGGTCGCCACCCTGGCGGTGGCACTGGCGGCAGCTGTTGCGAGCGTCGAGCGCCGTCGTCGCCCTGCTCCGTCACCGTTCCGGTCCCGACCATGTAGATCAGGCCGAACGCGTTCTGGTTGCCGTGCGACTTGTGGCACGACATGCAGGACGGGGTGAGCTCGGTGTCGGTGCCGTCGTAGCCGGTGGCCGAGCCGTAGGGCTTCGGCTTCTGGCCGGTCGGCGACATCACCTGAACCTGGTTGCCCTTGGCCGACGAGCGGTGGCGAGCGAGGAGTGCCCGCCGCCAGCGGCGCCGATGTTGACACCACCGGACGGGTGACGGACGAACTCCTCCGCCGGAGCGCCGATGCCGCCGATCTCGGGACCGCCCACGTCACCGTGGAAGTTGGTGTGGCAGTTCTTGCAGCACGTTGGCGTAGGCCGACTTGCTCTGGTCAGGCTCGTTGAACGTGATGGCCCCGACGCCGTAGTGGTTGGCGTTGGTGCCACCCGAGACGTCCTCGTAGACCCAGGCGCCGAGGTCGTTCGCAGCCTCGACGTCACCGCGGGTGTAGCTGATGCTGGTGGACGTCCCGCCATCCACGAACAGGTTCCGGTAGCCGCCCTGGGCCGCATGGCTCCGGTCGAGCCGCGGCGTCCGACCGTGAACGGAGTGGCAGTTGGCGCAGTTCAGGCCATCCGGGTTGGCGAAGGTGCCGCCGGGAGCGATCGTCCGTCGAGCCGAGCGTGTGCCCGGTGGGCGGCGGATACAGGCCGTTCCCGCCGACCTCGTTCAAGGCGCCCGCCTGCCGGACGTAGCCGTTGCTGTGCGCTTCGAAGACGTCCGGAGCGAACGCCTGCCCGTCGTGACAGCCGAGGCAGAGATCGTTGATGTCGTTCCGGAGCAGGTAGTGGTACGGGCCGTCGGCGCAATGGGACCATAGTTGCCCGTGCCGTTCGGGTTGTAGCCGTGCGACTGGCTGTAGTGCATGACATGGCAGTCCTGAGCAGATCAGGCCGACCCCGAAATGGTAGTCGCCGGCGAAGCCGACGGCGGCGAATGCCACCATGGCCAGCCCGACTCCCATCGCGGTCAAGAGACGCTTTAGGTTCACGTGAACACCTCCTGGTGGAGAAACCCGTCCCACCCTCAGGGCTCGGCCGTCGCCGAGTCCTCCGGATTGGACGGAAGGCCAGAGAGTTCCAGGTTGATGACCTGACAGCGGGCACCAGCCCGTTCCAGGACCACCAGCTGGTCCTCGGCCAGAAATGCGCAAGCGGCCGGGTAGTAGAACTCGCCGGGTCCCTCGCCATAGCCCCCGATGCGCCCGCGATACCCGCCCCGGGAATCGAAGATGCTGATCGAGTGCCGGATCGTATCGGTGACCCAGAGGGTGCTCTCCGGGCCATAGACGGCGTGGACCGCCATCGAGAACGTGCCGTCGCCGTCGCCGTGCTCTCCGAACTGGGCGAGGAGCGAGCCACCGATCGTGTAGACCGAGATCTGGTACTTGGCCTTGGGGTCGGTGATCGCGATCTCGGTTTCGTCCGGGTTCACGGCAATGGCGATGGGGCCGATCCAGGCGCCGGTGTCCGTCTCGGGGAAGCCGAGCTGCCCCACGAAACTTCCATCGTGCTCCAGGATCATGACGCCCGAGCGAGCGCCCGAGCAAAGGAGGTAGATGCGACCGCTCCTGCCGATCGCGATGGCCGAGGGCCTGGTCTGGCCCTCGAGCTCGGCAGGAAGAGCGGGGTGCAGGATGCCGAGATGCGAGCCGCGGGGGCTCAGGACCTCGACATCGGCATTGGTGGCATCGACGACGAACATGCGGCCGCGGCGATCCAGGGCGAAGGAGGCGGGGTCGACGATGCCGCCCGACGCGTCCCATGGGGTCGTAGCGCACGGCGCCGCGCGAGCGCCCCGTCTCGTCGAAGGTGACGATGCGGCTGTTTCCGGTGTCGGAGACGAGGAAGACCCCCCGCGCCGAGTCGGCGGCGATGCCGCGGGGCCGGCGGAAGACGTCCAGGGCCGAGGGGCCGTAGAAGATGGTCTCGACGGAGCGGATGGAGGGGGCAGCAGAAGAAGCCTCATCGCCAAGCGCGCCATGCGCGGGGGCGGTGAGGCTCAAGATCGCGAGGAGGGCTCCCAGCGGGAGAAGGAGGCTCTTCGACGCGCGGTGACCCAAGTCTGCGTTTCCCCTGCCAATCAAAGGTGCAAAGCTCGTTCAACGCAGGAGGCGGGATAGGGAGATACCTGCCTGCATGGCGGCCGAGCGTCTGGAGGGGGGGCAGAGCAACTGCCGGGCCATTCGCCATTTCTGCAAAATCCGATATATCAATCATTTATGGATTCAATGTGGAGGCTGACCGGACTACTTCTGGACACCTTCGACCGCCATGAGAGATTTCCCTGACAAGTTGACAGCCTGTCTACGAGCAATCGCGTGCCCGGGCCTGCTGAACATTTGGACCAGTCCAATCGGACAGATGCGCGCCCGGGAGGGATCGGAGCCGCCAGATCGTCAGCTCAAATGCCCGTGCTAGGGGATCTTCAGGAGTGGCCAGACCCCGGGGGCGGCGTGTTTCCGGGGATTGCTGGCCCTCGCTTTCCGTACCTTCTCAGAGAGAGGACCCGCCAGGCCCGGCCGGAAATCGAGTGGGACCCGCCTCTCCTCGCCCGCGTATACTCGAAGCCGTCCTCGCCCACAGCCCTCACCGCCCTTGAGGAAGCAAGATCATGAAGCCCTCCTCCTTCCGGGTTTCCGTCCTCCTTCTCTTCGCGTTCTTCCTGACCGCCGCTCCCACCCCGGCGCAGATGCACCAGGGCGGGCACATCCTCGGGCTTGTCGCCGATGACAGCGGCCGGCCGATCGCCGGAGCGCGGGTCGCGGCGAGTTACGGCCGCCCCGATATGCCGCCCATGCCGCCCCGACTCCGGGTTGGTTGTGACCCGGACCGACCGGGATGGCCGCTATGACCTCGATCTTCCTTTCCCTGGCTGCTACCTGGTGCACGCCGGTGCCGAGGGTGTGCAGGGTCTCTTCTATCCCGGCGTGCCCGATCCGTGGAGTGCCATCTGTATTCCGCTCGAGGGGGGAGCCGTGGTGCGGGGGATCGACTTCCGGCTCGGTCCGGCCGGCGCGATCGCCGGCCGCGTCACGGACGAGCGGAGCGGAGCGCCGATCGCCGGGGCCGTCGTCGCGGCGTGGCCGGCCTTCGATGATTCCACCGGTGGCGGCACCGTGCCTCCGCCCGGTGGCGGCGGGCAGACCCCACCTGGTGGTGGCGGCGGCTATCCCGAGTTCTCCGGCGGCCGGGCGATCACGGCTCGTGACGGCACCTACCTGATCGAGGGACTTCCCGCCGGCGACTACTTCGTTCGCGCCGAGGCCGAGGGCCACATCGCAGAATTCTACGATGATGCGCTATTTCCTGATGAGGCGACTCCGGTTGCCGTGACCGCGCCCGGCACGACGAGCGGCATCGATTTCGCTCTCGGGCGCGGCGGATGCATTCTCGGGCGTGTCGTCGACGCCGCGACCCGCGAGCCGATCGCCGGGGCGGTCGTGGCCCTGGATGGCATGGTCTGGCCGGAGCCACCGCCCGGGCCCGAACCGCCGCCCGGGCCCGAACCGCCGCCCGGCCCGGAGCCGCCGCCGCCCGGGCCCGAACCGCCGCCGCCCGGCCCGGAACCTCCGCCCTTGCCGCCGACCGAGCCAGAGCCGGGCGAAGGCGGTGTCGTGTATCCGGAGCAGGTGCACGCGATCACGGGGCCCGACGGCACCTACGAGCTATGCGGCCTCGCCCCCGGCGATTACTTCCTCCACGCGCGGGCACGCGGCTACCTCGTCGAGTTCTACAACGAGGCTGCTTGCCGCCGCGATGCGGATCCGATCTCGGTGCCTCGCGACGGCGATGTGACGGGCGTCGACTTCACGCTCGATCGCGGCGGGCGCATCGAGGGCACCATCTTCGCCGATCGCGGATTCGCGCCCGGGGCCTGGGTGCATGCCTATCCGGCGCGGACGGACTCCACCTTCCCCGAGCCCTTGCCGCCCGAGCCGTGGCCGCCGCTCGAGTGCGGTCCAGTTCACGGCGGCCGCGCGATCGCCGATTCGTCCGGCCACTACGTGATCGCTGGGCTCGCCTCGGGGGACTATCTCGTCCTGGCCGAGCTCCCCGGCTACCTGCCGACGTTCCACGGCGGGGGGCAGGATCCGGGCGCGGCGACACCGGTCACCGTGACGGCGCCGGATGCCACGACCGGTATCGACATCCAGCTCGAACGCGGTGGCGTCCTCTCCGGTGTCGTCCGCGACCAGGAAAACGGAGCGCCGATCGCCCGCGCGTGGGTCGAGCTCTATTTGCCCACCATGGGGCCCGGCTATCCCGGCGGCCCCACCTACCCGAGCGATCCGCCTTACCCCGGTGACCCATCGCTGCCCGGCGACCCCGATCATCCCGACTGGCCGCCATGGGGCGGTCCGCTCCCCGGTCCCTTCGCCGCGCCGACCGACGAGCGCGGCGCCTACCGCATCGAGGGGATTCCGAGCGGCGAGTACATCGTCTTCGCCTCAGCCTTCGAGCAAGGCTATGAGCCCGAGTTCTTCCGCGAGGCGCGCTCGCCCGAGACGGCGACCCCGGTCGCGGTCCGTGCCCCGGGCGAGACGCCGGACATCGATTTCACGCTCTCCCGCACCCGGCCCGGGGAGGGTGGACTCGGCGGACGAGTCGTCGCTGCGGAGAGCGGTGAGCCGCTCGCGAGCGCGGTCGTGGTCGCGATCTCGCTCGCCGGTCAGGCCGGCTTCGGGGTCAGCGATTCGACCGGGTTCTACTGGATCCCGGCGCTCGGCGCCGGCGAGTACTTCGTGCTCGCTGCAGCCCCCGGACGCCTGGGCGAGTTCTACGACGGCGTCACGAGCTGGGAGTACGCCACCCCCGTCTTCGTACGGGAGCCGGTCTCGGGGATCGACTTCTCGCTCGATCTCCTCGTCGCCGGACCCGGCGTCATCACCGGCCGGGTGGTCGATGCGGGCGGCGGCGGTGTGGCTCAGGCCTGGGTCTACGCCGAGCCGATCGACCAAGGATCACCCGGGTTCACCACCAGCGGGTCCGACGGCCGTTACACGCTCGCCGGGCTCGCGGCCGGCACCTACTTCGTGCGCGCGACACGACCCGGCATGAGCGACGGCTATCACACGAACATGCCGGACCAGCCGGCGGCGATTGCAGTGGCGGGGACCCCGCTCTCGGGAGTCGACATCGTCCTCGGCCAGGGCGTGCCGCCCGCCGGCGGTTCGGTTCGTCTCGAGCCGAGCGTGCCCAATCCGTTCCGCGACGAGACCGCGATCCGGGTCACGGTCGAGAGCGGCGGCGTGCCGCTCAGCGTCGACATCGTTGACGTCACCGGCCGGCTCGTCAGGCGCTACCAGGTAGCGCAGGCGACGATGGGCACGAACTCAGTCGTCTGGGACGGCAAGGACTCGGCGGGCCGGCTGGCCCCGAGCGGGGTGTACGTCTGCCGCGCCACGGCAAACGGCAAGGTGGTGACCGGGCGCCTCGTGCTGCTCCGGTGATTCCCCGGGTGGCTCCGGTTCCCGACTGCGCTATGATGGGGCGGTGGACCCATCGACCATGAAGCCACCGCCCCATCTCGTTGCCCCGCCGCGCGACGACGCCGAGCTCTCGGCCCTCCTCGACGTGCTCGCGCGAGTCTTCAACTTTCCGCGCGAGTACGCCAATCATTACGTCGAGCACCTCGGTCGTGAGAACATGCGCGTGCTCCGCGCTGATGGTGTCGTGGCCGGTGGGCTGGCGCAGCTCCCCATGGCGCAGTACTACGGCGGACGGAGCGTCCCGATGGCGGGGATCGCCGTCGTCGGCGTGTCGCCGGCGGCACGGAGCTCGGGCGGGGCCACCGCCCTCATGCGTGCCACCCTCGAGGACCTGCGCGCGCGCCGGATCGCCCTCTCGGTCCTCTATCCGGCCACCGTGCCGCTCTACCGGCGGGTGGGTTACGAGTTCGCGGGGAGCCGCTACGAGATTCGCCTCATCCTCCGCCAGCTCCATCTCCGCGATCGCGGCCATGCGATCCGACCCATCACCGACGCTGATGCGGCAGCGGTCGAGGCCATCTACGAGAAGCATGCGCGGAACACCGCTGGCTTCATCGATCGCTCGGCCTTCATCTGGCGGCGCGTGCGCGCGCCGCGCTGGGAACCGGCCGAAGGCTATCTCGCCGTGAATCCGGCGACCGGCGAGGCCGAGGGCTACGTCTACTATCAGCGCAAGGAGAGCCCGGAAGCCGCATACCTGCTCCAGCTCTCGGACATCGTTGCACTCACGCCCGCTGCCGGCCGGCGCCTCCTGAGCTTCCTCGCCGACCACCGCTCGATGGCCGATCTCGCGATCTACGCCGGGAGCGCCTGCAATCCCCTCATCCGCCTCCTGCCGGATCGCGCGTCCCCGGTGCGGCTCTTCGATCACTGGATGCTTCGCCTCGTCGATCTCGAGCGCGCGCTCGAGGAACGCGGCTATCCGGCGGGCCTGGCGGCCGAGATCCATCTCGAGGTCGCCGATGACGTGCTCGCAGCGAACAGCGGGCGGATGGTGCTCACGGTAACGGACGGGCGGGGGAGCGTGCGCGAGGGTGGCCGGGGCGAGATCCGCGTCGATATCCGCGGCCTCGCCGCGCTCTACACCGGGCATGCGACACCCTGGGAGGTCGCAGCCGCGGGCCAGCTCACGGCAATCGCCGAGGCTCCGCTCGCCCTTCTCGCTGCCGCCTTCGCCGGCCCGGCGCCCGCGATGCCCGACTTCTTCTAGCAGGCGGTGCTCGCCCACGCCCGATTTCGCGGGCCTCGCGCGGCGTTCTTTCCTGGTCCAGCCGGCCGGCCGCGCCTATAATGCGCCCCATGCTTGGCTCCCGGTCCCGCCGAGTCGTCATGATCCTCGTCCTCCTCCTCGCCACCTGCTCCGTGGCGTGGGCGGAGGGGGATGCGGCCGACGAACCAGCCGTCCCGGAAACCCGCTGGTTCGCCACCGAGCGGCTCAACATCTTCATCCCCTTCGTCATCTTCACCGGGCTCGTGGGTTCCTTCATCGCGCTCGCCCGACGCGGCTCCCAGCTCTTCGTGCGCCGCATCGCCGGGCTCGACGCCATCGACGAGGCCATCGGCCGCGCCACCGAGATGGGTCGTCCCATCCTCTACTCACCCGGCCTCGACGAGATGGATCAGCCGGGCACCGTGGCCTCGATCAATATCCTGGGCCAGGTCGCCGAGAAGGCGGCCACGTATGACTCGCGTGTCACCGTGCTCAACCGCGACCCGATCGTGATGAGTGTCGCCCAGGACGTGGTCAGGAGCGGCTACCTGCGCGCCGGACGCCCCGACCTCTTCCGTGAGGAGGATGTCTTCTACGTCACCTATAGCCAGTTCGGGTATGCAGCGGGGGTGGCCGGCTTCATGGTGCGCGAGCGGCCCGCAGCCAACTTCTTCCTCGGCCGTTTCTATGCCGAGTCGCTGGTGATGGCCGAGACCGGACAGACCACGGGCGCCATCCAGATCGCGGGCACCGACTCCGATGCCCAGCTCCCCTTCTTCATCACCGCCTGTGACTACACGCTGATCGGGGAGGAGCTCTACGCCGCCTCGGTCTATCTGGCGCGGGAACCGCTGCTCCTCGGGAGCCTGAAGGCCCAGGACATGGCCAAGCTCCTGATCATCGTCTTCATCGTGCTGGGTGTGGTCGGCGGGTTCCTGGGCGTGTCCCTCGACTTCTGGACGGCCGCCGGATAGGGGAGGGCGAGGACGCATGCTCCAGCGCACCGGACCCCTGGTCTTCGCCATCGTCTTCGGCGTCTTCATGGCGCTCCAGTACTTCATCCCGCACCCCGCGATCGTCCGCTTCTACAACCTGGTCCTCGACTGGAAGCAGGTCGTCTTCGGCTGCACGCTCACCCTCGGCATCTTCAGCCTCCTCCGCTTCCATGGCCGCAAGGTGGCGCGCCGGGACCGCGGCGCCTTCTTCAGCGGGGTCGCCCTGGTGTCGTGCCTGGCCACGGTCGCCTGCGGCATCTTCTTCGGCATCGAGACCGGACCCTATCGCTGGCTCTTCGATCGCGTGCAGGCCCCGATGCAGGCGACCCTGTTCTCGATGCTCGCCTTCTTCGTCGCCTCCGCTTCCTATCGGGCCTTTCGCGCCCGCTCGGTCCACGCCACGCTGCTCCTCGTGGCCGGCTGCATCGTGATGCTGGGACGGGTGCCGACGGGTGATCTCATCGGCTTCGACGTGGGCGGGGCGCGCTACTCGCTCGCCGGGCTCGCGAGCTGGCTCCTCGACATTCCGAATCTTGCGGCAAAGCGCGGAATCCTGATCGGGGTCGGCCTCGGCATGATCTCGACCTCGCTCCGCATCATCCTCGGCATCGAGCGCGCGTACCTCGGACAGTCGCGCCAGCAAGGTGGATCATGAACGGCGGCGGCAGAGAGCACGGCTGGGTCGAGCGCCTGGTGGCCTTCGATCGCCGCTGGATCTATCTCTTGATGGCGATCGCGGTCGCCTTGCCCATGCTCTTGCCGCTCAAGCTCCCGATCGTGGTCTCGAAGGAGGTCGCGGCCTTTCATCGCGAGATCGAGGCCTTGCAGCCTGGGGACGAGGCGTTGCTCTCGATCGACTATGAGCCCGATGTCATGGCCGAGCTCGATCCCATGACCGAAGCCGTTCTCGACCGCCTGTTCGCCAAGGGCGTCAAGGTCATCTGCATGACCAACTACGCGGGTGGAGTCGGGGTCGCCCAGCGCCAGCTCGAGGCGGCGGCCACACGTTATGGCAAGGTCGACGGCACCGATTATGTCTTCCTCGGTTACAACCCGGACTGGTCGGGCACCATGCTCCGTCTGGGGGAGAGCATCCGCGCCACCTTTCCGGTCGATCAGTTCGGGCACCCGACCAAGGACCTTCCGGTGCTGGCGGCGTGCAATGCCTACAAGGACATCGAGCTCCTGGTCTCGATCTCGGGGAGCGCGCTCTCCGAATACTGGGCGGCCTACGCCGGGGCGCGCTACGGGCAGCGCATGGTGTCGGGGAACACGGCGATCCAGGCCATCTTCATCTATCCCTTCTTCCAGTCCGGACAGATCAAGGGTTTCCTCGGCGGGCTCAAGGGGGCGGCGGAGTACGAGACCTTGATCGAGCGCCCGGCCTTCGGTGTCCGCGGCATGGGCTCGCAGTCGGCGGGGCACATCCTCATCGTCGCCGCCGTCATCCTCGGCAATGTCGGCTACTTCGCCATGCGGAAGCGGGGCACCGCGACGAGCGGCAACCGTCTCAAGAGCCTCGATCCGGAGGGCCGCTCATGAGCGCCGACGTGAGCATCTGGATCACCGCTCTCCTCACGCTCGCCATCTTCTCCTTTCTCTACAAGGAGAACCCCGTCTTCCGCTTCGCCGAGCATCTCCTCGTCGGCGTGTCAGCCGGGTACTACGTCGTCCAGTACTTCTACTCGGGCGTGATCAAGAAGCTCGTGGTCCCGGTGGGGCAGGACTTCGGCGCCAACTGGCCGCTCATCTTCGGCGGTGTCCTCGGCGTTCTCATGTTCACGCGTCTGTCGCGCCGCTTCGGCTGGGCGGCGCGTTACCCGATCGCCTTCTACGTCGCCGCGGGTGCCGGCTACTTCATCCCCTCGATTCTCGATGCCAACATCCTGAAGCAGGTGGGGGGTACGCTGACCGCCCCCGCGGCGGCGACGAGCCCGTGGGCCATGGTCTCGGCCTTCATCCTGGTGGCCGGCGTGATCTCGAGCCTCATCTACTTCTACTTCTCGGTCGAGCACCGGGGCCCCGTGGGCACGGCATCGCGGATCGGCATCCTGTTCCTGATGCTCGGCTTCGGTGCCAGCTTCGGCTACACGGTGATGGGGCGTATCACGCTCCTGATCGGCCGCTTCCAGTTCCTGTTCCACGACTGGCTGGGGTTGATCCAGTAGGCGCCGCGCCATGAGCCTAGCCCAGAAGATCCGAGTCGCCCGCGAGCTCTTCGCCTACCACCGTTCGCGCTCCGCCGCCTTCGCCGAGCACGATTACCACGATGTCTATGGGGCCACCCGCGAGCGTCTGGAGCGCGCGCTCGGCAGGCCGGTCGCGGGGATGCGTGTTCTCGATATCGGCTGCGGGCAGCGCACCCCGGCGAGCCTCCTCTTCGCCGCCGCCGGGAACACGGTTGCCGGCATCGACACCGAGCTCATCACGCCCGGCCCGGGACCGATCTCCTTCCTGCGCGTGTGGCGGGCGAACGGCCTCGAGCGCGCGGCGAAGACCCTGGTGCGGCAGATCCTCTTCGATCCCGCCTATGATCGCCGTCTCTCCGAGCTCGCCGGCAAGCGCCTCTCGCGCCGCGCGCTCGATCTACGCTGCCTCTCGGTCGCCGCTCTGCCCTTCGATGACGCCAGCTTCGATGTCGTGATCTCGAACGCGGTCTTCGAGCATCTGCCGGACGTGCCGGCGGCACTCGCCCAGGTCGCGCGCGTGCTCAAGCCGGGCGGGGTCTGCCACATCGGGATCCACCTCTTCCCGAGCCTCTCCGGCGGTCACCACATGGCGTGGGCCTTTCCCGACGAATCGGTGCCGGAGGGGATCCCGCCCTGGGATCACCTGCGCGAGAACCGCTTTCCCGCGCATGTCTATCTCAACCGGCTCAGGGAGAGCGACTACCAGGCGGCGTTCGCCGCCGCGCCCGCGCTCGAGCTCCTCGAGTGGGTGACGGCGCGCACCGAGGGCGAGTCGCTCCTGACGCCCGAGATCGAGCGCGAGCTCGCCGAGTCGCTACACGCGGGAGGATCTCCTCAAGCGCTCGGTGATCGCGATCGCCCGCCGGCGGTAGGGGGTGCGCCACTATTCTGGTGCAGTCGCACGGGGCGATTGCCCGATCGCTCGTCATCGTCTATGCTTCCGCTGAATGCCTCGCCCGACCAGCTTTCGGTCCGCTCCCGTCTGAGGAGGCGAAGGCCATGCGACTGCTTGCCGCCCGTTCTTTCCGCGGCGCTTCCGGCTCCTTCCGTGTCCCGCCGCCTCTCGCGCTCCTGGTCATCCTCGCTCTCACTCTCCCGGTCGCAGCCGGGGCCGCCACCTACATCGTCAAGCCGGATGGAACGGGGGATCTTCCCACCATAGAAGCTGCTGTCGCCGTCGCGTCACATGGGGATGTGATCGAGCTGACCGACGGCGTCTTCACCGGTGCCGGGAACCGCGACATCGACTACGCCGGGAAGGCGGTCACCATTCGTTCACAGAGCGGCGATCCAGCAGCTTGCATCATCGATTGCGAGACTTCCCTCAATGCGCCGCATCGAGGATTTCTGTTTCAGAGCTCCGAGACGGCTGCCTCCGTGCTCTCTGGAGTCACCATCACCAACGGTGGGAACGTCGACTGGTTCGATCCCCTTGGTTACGCGGGAGGGGCCATTTACTGCCAGGATGCGTCACCCGCTATCGTCAACTGCTGGCTTATCGGCAACGGCGCCCACGCTGGGGGAGGTATCTACTCGTCCGGAGGATCACCCCAGATCGTGGACTGCAAGATCGAGAGCAACTCGGCCACACACGCCCTCGGGGGCGGAGGCGGTGGCGGTATTCTGTGCGCGGGCGGGGCTCCCATCATCCGCAGTTGCACGGTCGTCCTGAACAGCACGGGTGCCAACTTCGTCGGCCATGGCGCCGGGATCCATATCGATCACTCGGCGGCCGTCGTCGAGGACTGTGTTGTTGCCGGTAACTTCGGTGACGGCAGCGGGGGAGGCATCGCCTGTTCATTCAGCGACCTGGAGGTCGTGATCTCCCGCTGCGTCGTGAGCGGAAACATGGCCTACTGGCAGGGTGGGGGCCTATCCGCCCGGGGCCCGGTGCGGATCGAGCACTCCACCCTCGCCGGGAATTTCTCTGCGGGTATCGACGGTGGCGGCGGCGTCGCCGTCCGTCAAGCCCATGTCGAGAACACGATCGTCTGGAACAACTGCACTCACGATGGCGTTGCGAATCAAATCTCCGTGTCCGATGCAGTCACGTTGGAGTGCAGCGCGGTCGATCCCAACGGCGTCGCCGGACCAGGGACCGTGACCTACATGGGTGACAATGTCTTCACGGACCCGCTGTTCTGCGCTCCTGCCCAGTGTTCCGATCAGGGTGGAACCACGGAAGGCGACTATTCGATCGGCGAGAGCTCCCCGTGTGCCCCGGCCAATTCACCAGGAACTTGCGGCCTTATCGGAGCGTTGTCGGCGGGGTGTACCAGTACGGTCGAGCACGCCACCTGGGGTGAAATCAAGGGGCGCTACAGGACCCGATAAGGGCGCGGACTCGGCGCCCCCCGCCCCGATGTTCCAGTGGTGCCGAGGGCGCTACCACTACAGCCGCAAGACGACCGATGCCACGGCGTAGTGCAGCCAGGCGAAGTTGTATACCTCCTCGACATCCGCTCCGCCCTCGACCGTCCGGTAGCCGGCGCGCACGCCCCAGCGGTCATCGATCTCGTAGCCGATCTTGACGGTGACGTCCTCGGCGCGACCGGGGCCGCCGGCGAGCGCATCGGCATCCACCAGGGCCAGCCATCGTTCCGTGAAGCGGTAGTGGCCAGCAATGTGGAGCAGCGGGACGAATCCCACATCGGTCTTCCGCGACGAGGTGTCCCCCTGCTCGAGCTTGATCTCGGCATCGCGGATCTTGGCTGTGAAGCCGATCCACCAGTCCCATTGCTCGCCGTCGTAGAACCGGTACCTGTAGGTGAGGCGCCACGAGTTGAACCGATACGTGGCATCGGTGGGGTCGCCGGCAGCGAAGGTGACGCCCTCGAACTGCACGGGCTCATCCAGGAGCCCAGTCCCTGTGATCGAGAGCGGCGCCGCGAGGGCGCGGAGTCCGTGCCGGCGGTTGATGTTCCAGGTCGCATAGAGCCTGGCCGCCGGTGCCGGGCCGCTGCCGATGACGTCAACAAGAGAGAAGCGGGTTCCCTCCTCCGTGTTCGGGATCTGGACCTCATTCCGGCTCTGCCAGACCGGTCCACCTTCGAGCTCGAACTCGAAGCGGGGGGTGGGAGTCTCCGTCGGGTGTGCGGGTCGCGGCGATATCGCCAAGACGACCATGACGAGCAGGAGACTTCGGGGAATCGATGTGTTTCGCATGCCGACCACCTTTCCGCGGCCTGATCAGGTTCGAAGGAGCGGGGGGGGGGGAACCAGGTGCGACCCGCATCCCGGCGATGGCGAGCGTGGGCGCGGCGATCGAGCCATCCCAGGCGAGGTCGTGGCCGAGTGCTGTGAGCTCGCGGAGCATGTCCGGTAGCCGGCCGGCGACCAGCACGCCGGCGACCGCCGGGCCGGGCATGCCGTCCACGATGAGCTGCCCCGCCGCGCGCAGCACATAGCTCCCGCTCCGGAGATCGAGCGGTCGCTCGCGCGCAGCGCGCAGCAGCAGGAAACCCCGCGGGATGGTGGCCATGATCTCGGCCGGGGTGAGATGCCCGGGGGTCAGGATCAGGTTCCGCGGGCCGATCGCGGGCGGCGAGCGGAAGCTCGCGCGCACGGCGTTCCCGGTCGAGCGCGTGCCGAGCCGGGCGGCCGCCGTCGCGTCGGCGAGAAAACCGGCGAGCCGGCCGCCGACGAGCGGATGGTGATAGGCGCACGGCGTGCCCTCGTCATCGGCGGGCGCGCTACCGAGACCGCCGGGGAGCGTGCCGTCATCGATCACGTTCCAGAGGTCGTTGCCCACGCGTTCCCCCAGCCGGCCGGCGAGGAACGAGGTCTTCCTGGCGATGTTCGATCCGGAGAGGGCCTGGGCGAGCGCGGCGAGGAGGTCGGCTGCGATATCGGGGGGGAAGACGACGGTCATCGCGGCCCGCGCCGGCCCTTGTTTCTGCGGAAACATCCCGGCGTCGCGGAGCGCCATCGCCCGCGTGGCCAGAGCTGGTCCGAGCCCGGCTGTCGCCAGGTCGGCGAGGCGGCGGCTCGAGCGGCGGCCTGCCGCCCAGGCTTCGGCGTTGCCGGTCGCGGCCACGAGGCCGGCGATCCCGAGCTTTCCCGCCGTGTAGGCCACACGCACGCCGCGCGTCGAGGCGAGATGGATCTCGCTCACGCGATCCTCGTAGCGGAAATCGGCGCGGGCGAGATCCGCCCCGGCCCGAGCGGATGCCGCCTCACCGCGCAGGAGATCCAGCTTCCAGGCGAGAGGAGTGCCGATGAGCGCGGCATCGAGGAGCGCAAGAGCCTCGACCGGAATCGTCATCGTCGCCGCGGGCAGCGTCCCGGCGGGAACAGCGGTTCCGCGCCGTGCGCGGGCCACGGCCCGCGCCGCTGCGCCGGCGATCGCCTTCGCGCTGCAGGGCGCGGTTGCGAGAAAGCCGAGGCGTCCTCCGACCAGAACGCGCAGGCCGAGGCCGGTCTCCACCTTCACCTCGGTTCCGGCCTCCTCGCCGGCGAGCTGGATCGTCGTGGTGCGCGTGTGCTCGACGTATGCCTCGGCGTCGCTGGCGCCGGCGGCCAGCGCGGCATCGATGGCGCCATCGGCCAGGGCCCGAAGATCGGGTTCAGTATGCACGGAGTCCTCTTACCTCACCTCGATGGACTGGTCAGCGCAGACCTTATCACGCCCGGGCCGGCCGCCGGTGCAGGCCTTGCCTCGGTCCCGGTAGCCGCGTATCTTCTACCCGTCGGCCGAGGTCCTGACCCCAGGACTCGTCCCGCGGCCGGCCGCTGCGAGTCGACCCATGCCGCCCGCCTGCCGCCCGGCCGGCGATCCAACGCCAGGTGACCTGTCATGGACAACGAAAAGCCGACGTCCCCCCCCTCACGCCCGCCCAGGGCGGTCGCTCTCCTCTCCGGCGGGCTCGACTCCACCCTCGCCGTGCGTATGCTCAGGGAACAGGGAGTCGAGGTCCATGCCGTCAACTTCAACACCGGCTTCTGCCTCACCGATCACGCGCGCAAGGTGCGGAAGCCGGAGGACATGAAGAAGCTCCGCAACGAGGCGCTCAGGGCCGGGGCGGACCTCGACGTCGAGGTCGAGATCATCGACATCTCGAAGGAGTACCTCGACATCCTGACCAACCCCAAGCACGGCTACGGCTCGGCCGCCAATCCCTGTATCGACTGCCGCATCTTCATGCTCAAGAAGGCGCGCGAGCGGATGGAGGAGATCGGCGCCGATTTCGTCGCCACCGGGGAGGTGCTCGGGCAGCGGCCGATGAGCCAGATGCGTCCGGTCATGAACCTGATCGAGCGTGAATCGGGGCTCAAGGGGAAGCTCCTGCGCCCCCTCTCGGCCCAGCATCTGCCGCCGACCGAGCCCGAGCAGCAGGGCCTCGTCGACCGCGCAGAGCTCGGTGCCCTCCGCGGGCGCACGCGCGCCGGCCAGATGGAGCTCGCCGCCAAGTTCGGTATCGACGACTTCCCGCAGCCCGCCGGCGGCTGCTGCTTCCTGACCGACCAGAACTATGCGAAGAAGTTCCGCGACTTCATGGCGCACTGGGATGGCGCGCGCGAGCTCAAGCTCGAGGACTTCCTGATTCTCAAGGTCGGGCGTCACTTCCGGCTGTCGCCACGCGTGCGCGCCATCGTCGGGCGCATGGAAGGCGAGAACAAGTTCCTCTCGTACTTCGCTGCCGGACACTGGCTCCTGACGACCCCCGATCTCCCGGGACCCACGACCTGGGTCGACGGCGATCCCGACGAGGCCGAGTTCGCCAAGCTCGCCGCGATCACCGCGCGCTACTCCGATTGTCCGGACGGGGTGGCGACGCGCATCCTCGCCGAGCGTGATGCAGAGACCCGCGAGTTCACTGCGGAAGGCGGCATGAGTCTCCGCGAGCTCGACCGCTACCGCATCCAGTGAGGCCGGAGCCTCGTTCCGACATGAACGATCCAGCAACCATCCATCCCGATCGCACGATCGACACCAACGGGTTCTTCTGTCCGGTGCCCATCATCAAGACCGCCAACGCGGTGAAGGAGATGGCGGTCGGTGAGGTGCTGCTGGTCATTGCCGACGACCGCGGCGTGCTCGTCGATATGCCGGCCTGGTGCAAGATGATGAAGCACGAGCTCCTCGCCATGGTCGAGGAGGGGGATCTGATCCGGGCCTGGGTCCGGAAGGTTCATGCGTAGCGGGGAAGACGTCCTGTCGCGAGGATCGGGACGACAAGCCTGCCGGCGAGGTCAGACCTGCTGCATCGCCGTCGAGACGATATCCCACAGGCGGCCGATGATCGGGCTGATCGCCATCAGGGCGATGAGAGCGGCGATCGAGATCAAGGCGGCGATGAGACCGTATTCCATCATATCGGCGCCTTCATCGTTGGCGATCAATCGGCGAAGGTGTGTGAGCATGATCCACCTGCGGGTTGCGTTCGTTTCTTGAGTCCGGGACCAACCCTCGATCCGGAGCTGTGGCGCGAACCCTAGCTCCTCTTGCAAGGGAGGGGCCAGACCGTTGCGCTGCGACAGCAGAACGCATTGTGATCCCGGCCGGTGCTTTGAATCGCATATTGCATGAGTCCTTGGTGGATTCTGCAAGCGGGCCGCTCCGATTGCATGTTCTGCATCAGGTCGGAGCGCCTGTTCCACGATGAAGACCGGCGGGCCGGGAGCTGGATCACGAACGCCGGGAATCTGGCCGATAGCCCCGGGAGACAGCCATTTCCGGCCGTCCATCCACCACGGCGCTGCCCTTGAATTCGCTTGCCGACAAACAGGTTGCCGGGCCCCCGCGAGCGAGCGGCGGCCGTTCCATCCCGCGCCCAGAGAGGGTCAGCCGTCGCTTTGCCCAGGTCGGCCGGCGGCAACGCGTTCTCCTCGCCGTCACGCTCTCCGGCCTGGTGTCCCTCGCCATCGCCTATGCGTTCACCGCACCGCGTCTGGCGGCCACACCGATCGTCTCCGTTCACGCCGTCTTGCTGGCCGCGGCGGCTCTCATCGGCATCACGCTGGTCTTCTCCGCCTACGTCCTCGCCAAGCATGGAGAGCTCGAGACCCTGCGCCGCCTCGAGGAGAGCGAGCGCGCCGAGCGTGACGCCCTTCGCGTGCGCCTGGCGGAGATCGCGGCGCTTTTCGATGCGGCCATTCTCTTGAGTCTGCATCCCGATGTCGGGCGCATGCTGAAGCTCGTGTGCACGCGCGTCGTCGCCGCCCTCGATGCCGACCTGGCTTCGGTGTTCCTGGCCGATGGCGACGGACCGCTCGAGCTCCGGGCGGCGCACGGCCGCGAGCAGCATGTGGTGACCGGTGCCGAGCTGCGGGCCGGCTCGGGGCCGCTGGGGGAGGTGGCGCTCATCGGGAAGCCGCTCCACATCGCCGGGGCGGATCTGGCCACCGGGGTGCGCGGCGAGCGAGCCCTCTCCGATCTGCCCGTGGTCGCTGCCTTCCCGGTGCGCAGCGGACCGCGCATCGCGGGGGTGCTCGTGGTCGGCGGCGGCCGGGTGCTCGCCGAGGAGACGACGCTCACGGCCCTCGGGCTCTTCGCCGACAGCCTGGGCGCGGCGCTGGCCCGTGTCGAGCGCGAGCGGCGCGCCGACGGGCGGAACCTGACCCTCGAACGAGCCAATCGCGAGCTCGTCGAGCACCATCGCCAGTCCGAGATCTTCCTCGCCACCGCCACTCACGAGCTACGCACACCGCTCTCCGGCATCGTCTCCTACTCGGAAGTCCTCGCCGACTACTACGACACGATCGCCGACGACGAGCGACGCTGGCTGGCGTCGGCGCTCAATCACCAGTGCAAGGCGCTGATGGGACTCGTCGACGAGCTCTTCGATTTCGCCCGTCTGCAGAGCGGTCGGCTGACGCTCGATGCCGAGCTGGTGCGGGTGCACGAGATCGTGGCCTCGGCCTGCGATGTGGTCCAGCCCGCGGCCCGGGAGCTCGGGATCACGATCGAGCGCCAGCTCGCCGACCTCGGCCCGGTGATGCTCGACCCGACCAAGATCCGGCAGTGCGTCCTCAACCTGCTCTCCAATGCCATCAAGTTCACCGAGCCGAGGAGCACCGTCACCGTCCGTCTGAGCGCCGCCGCGCAGGGCATCGAGGTCGCGGTCACCGACACCGGTCCCGGGATCCCGGAGCACGAGGTCGAGCGCATCTTCGAGATCTTCCACTCCGGACCGGCGCGCCGCGGGACGAAGAGCCTCGGGCTCGGGCTCTATCTCGTGAAGAGCATCATCGAGCTCCACGGCGGGACGGTGGCGGTGAAGAGCCAGCCCGGGATGGGCTCGACCTTCGCCTTCACGCTGCCCTGGGCTCCGCCCGCCCACCAGGAGGCCCCCGCGGCGGCATAGGACAGCGGTCCTGCGCAGCGGACGCGCTCGACGGTCCGCATCCGGCTAGAACAGCTTGCCGGTGAGGATCGTCACGTAGTCCTTGAGGAAGATGACGCGCTGGACGAGGAGAGCGACACGGCCCATCACCGTGAGACCGAACCCGGCGCCGAAGCCGACCATCAGCGTGTAGATGCCGACCCGCGACGCGGTGCCGAGAAGTCCGGTGTGGTGCTTGGAGAAGAAGAAGTAGGAGAGCGAGCAGACGAGACCGACCAGGGCGAGGAAGAAGTTGAGCCCGCCGAGCGACGCCGTCACCGGGCGGATGGTGCCCTCGACCTGCAGGAAGACTCCGGTCTTGAAGGCCAGCGGGATGAAAACACCGGTCGAGATCCCGATGTAGAAAGCGAGCGCGTACCGGGAGAGCCAGCCCTGGCGCGGCGAGAGACGGAACCACATGAGCACGCCGAGGGCCACCGGGATCAGATAATGCCACTGGTGATGCTGGGCGATGGGCACCCACACCTTGTCCCAGAAGCTGGTCCAGAAGAGCAGCATCGTCCAGTAGCCGGTGGTGATGCCGACCCATAGCCGCTCCACGAACTTGTAGATCGGGTTGTCGCCGATCAGGAACGAGAAGATGGCGAGCGTGACGAAGGCGGCCAGCGTCTGCCAGGCGAGAACGTCCCAGGTCGGTTCCATATTCCTACCTCGCCCCCATGGCGCGCTTGCGCGCCCGCCGCTGCGCCACGTAGGCGATGTTGGTGAGCACCATGAACACGATGATCACGAGGTGGGTCGTCATCTGGTAGGGCATCCCGCGCGAGCCCTGGCCACGGTGTCCGGTGAGCATCTCGTACTCGGCGGCACCCTTCATGCCCGGGATGAGCCCGAAGATCTGCCCGGACTGGAGATAGGGGTAGTAATCGGAGGCCATGACGCCCGTCACCCCGAGGGCGACGGGGACCCCGTACTTGGCGTTGCCATAGGTGATCCACATGTCGGCGACGTTGCCGCCGGCGAGCGAGACCACCCCCTTCACGTTCCGGTAGTTGTGGATGTCCTCCATCATGGGGATCGAGTCGACCGGCGTGCCGTAGTAGTCGGTGGGGAACGGCACGCGGAAGTCGGTGCCCATGGCGAGGATGGTGATCGCCGGGTAGGGCTTGTAGCCGAGGAAGGCGTAGTCGATGTTGCGCTCTTTGCCCTCGTCCGTGGCCACGCGCACGATCAGCTCCTCGGCCATCGCCGGTCCGAACTGCGAGAGCGCCGTGATGACCACGCGCGCCCCCCGCTGGAAGGCCTGGCGGAGGATGGCCTCCGCCATCGGGTGGAGCTCGGCGAGCGTCGAGGGGTCGTAGTCGATGGCGAGGAAGAGGTTGTCTCCCGGCTCGAGCGCCTCCACGAACTCGTAGACGTCCCGGACCTCGCTCGAGATGCCGGTCGGAACGCTGAAGCGCAGCACCGCCGGGAGGAGAACGGCGACCCCCAGGATGAAGTAGATCCAGCGGCGATCCACCACCAGCATCTTGTCGTACCAGCGAGAAGTCTCGGGGCGCGCTTCCATCGGGTTCTACTCCTCCACCACCTAGTCCCGGCCCATGTAGGAGCTCTCGATGCCGAGCAGGATCTTCATGCTGTAGCTGATGGCGCCCAGAGCGACACCGATGATGATGGCGCGTTTAGCGGCCATGTTGGGTACGGCGAGGATCCAGCGCACCACTTCCGAGTTCCAGGTCGAGAGCGGCTCCGGCAGCGGGATCAGCCGCAGCATGACCACGAAGGCGGTCAACAACAAGATCGCGGCGAGCACGGTGCGCACGCGGAATGCCCGGTAGGCGGCGCTCGCGATGTAGAAGGCGAGCATCGAGAACAGGGTGGCCTGCGCCGGGACCAGGACCCACTGGAAGAGGTTCATGAAGAGCGTGCCCGACTCGAAGCTCTCGCGCCGGAGCCCGGTCACGACCATGACCAGGAAACCGATGATGGTGGTCGCCGAGTAGAACCGCTCCTTGCGATCGTGCTGCGCCTTGTTCCAGGTGTTGCGGAGGAGCGAGAAGATGCCGATCGGGAGGGCCAGGATACCGATCACGATCACGAAATCGTTGGCGTAGGTGAACAGGAACTCCGAGAACGGGTGCGGCACGAAGTACTGGATCACCATGATCAGGCCGGCGACGAAGACGAGGAACAGCGGAATCTGCCTCTTCATCGCTCATGCATCCTGGTTGAGCCCATTGTTGCTCCGAGTCGTCATACGGCGTGCACGAGGCGCGCGATGATGTTGGAGCCGAAGAACGTGTAGGCGGCGACCCCGACCACGAGCAGGGTGAGGATCACGATCTTGGCCAGGTCCTGCGCCTTGAGCGGTCCCATGAGCACCGGTTCCTGCGACAGGTAGGCCGAGGCCGCGTACAGCTCCTCGCCGATCAGCGTGTAGTCGGTGGCGGCGACGAAGAACGGAATCTGCGCCAGCTGGTCGGTGCCCGAGATCTGGATCGAGCCGGTGATGCTCCCCGCCTCGGCCAGGAGCAGGCTCTCGGCGTGGAAGACCCCCATGTAGAAGTTGGTCGCCGTCCGTTCGCGGAGCATGAGCCCGTTCACCGCCGCCACGTACGGGAACTGCATGGCCGAGATGTAGAAGATGTTCTCCGGGCGGTAGACGTCGGGACGTCCCGCCTGGAGATAGGCCTCGCGCACGGTCTCCTGCGCCATGGCCATCATGACCGGATCGTTCACCGGCACCAGGATCGGCGTCTGGTACTCGGCGGTGCGCCGGGCGACGCGGGCGAGGATGGTGTAACCGGCGATGGTGGCGATGTCGCCCGCGGTGCCGGTGCCGAGCACGAAGAGGATCGGACGGCCCATCTCGGTGGCGCGGCCGATCGCCTCGTCGACGGCCGAGATGCCCGCGATCGGGCGGATGAAGAGCTGGCGCCCCTTGCGGGCGGACTCGATGAAGCCGACGGTGGCGATGGCGAAGAGCACGACCGCAATCAGGACGTTCAGTTTCCCGGTGTGGAACCAGTTGCCGGCGGCGATGCCCGTGACCGGAGCGGTGAAGGGGGAGACGCCGCCGTCGGCGGCCCGCCCGCGAATCCGGAACGCGCGCGGCTCGCCCACGGGCACGAACGTGGGATTGGGTTGGCCCTCGAGCGAGGCTTCTTCCGATTCGTGGTTGTAGGTGGTGGTTCCGCGCGGCGCGTTGCCGACGAGCACCCACGCCTCGTCCGGCGCGTCGGGCGCCGGCGCCATCCACACCTCGTAGGTGAGGAGCTCCGCGTCGTCGGGGGAGAGCGTCCAGCGAAGGGCGATGCCGTGTCCGTTGTCGTTGGGGGCGTCGCGGGCGGTGAGGGAATTCGGCGGGCTGAAGGCGATCGGCGGGGGTGGATCGGTGATGTCCGCCGCGGCCGGATCGGGTTCGACGGCCTGGTCCTGTGCGAAGAGTCCCGCCGGCGCCGGGAGCAAGAGCCCGATCCCGACCGCCAGCGCTACGCCGAGAACGGCGAGTGTTCGGAGCGTGGGCACCCTCTCGTCTCCTCCTCCGATCCCTCACCCCTGGTTTGGCAGACCCGCGGTCGCTCGACCGGCGTCGGCTGGTCCCGCGGGTGCCCCCCCGGCGCCCGGTCGTGCGGACCCGAACGCTCCAGACCCGGAATTGTGCACGATCCCCGCGCCAGCGCAAGGGGGAAACCGCCGGCAAGAACGCCGCGCCCCGCATGCTAGACTCACTCGCAATCCGTTCCCTTCCTTCCATCTCAGCACGGCTCAGCACCGGGCGAGGTCGATGCGCCGAACGAAAGCAGGATCCCAGAGCCAGATCGCCCTCGACCTGCCGGCGCGCCCTTCGATCCCGGCCGCATCCCGTCCGCTCGAGACCGTGCTCGACGCCGCCGCGCTCCGGGCGTGGCTCGTGGCCTGGCTCGCGGAACTCCCCGGAACGCTCCTCCGCCGGGCCACCGTGCTCGTGCCCGGCGCGGATCTCGCGCACTCGCTCCGCTGCCACATCGGGGTCGAGCGCGGCCGGCCCGGGCTCCTCCTCGGGGTGTCGATCACCCGCCCCGAGGTGCTGGCGGCCGACATCCTCGCCCGCGCGGACCGTCCCGTTCGGGGCGGTCTCGAGTCCATTCGCTGGCTCGAGCTGCGCGACCTCTTCGCTCACGGGGCGCTCGCGGGGCGCCTTCGCTACTTCCTCGCCCCCGAGCTCAGCGCCGGGCAGGGATACGTCGATGCCTTTGCCTGGACCATCGGCGAGCTCGAGTCGGCCGGTCTCGATCCCCCGGATCTCGAACGCGCGGCGGAGGGCTTGCGCTCGGGCGGCCGGCCGCTCGATGCCGATCGTCTTTCTGATGTCGCCGCCGTCTGGCAGGCCCTGTCCGCCGGTGGCGGTGGCGATCGCCGGCTCTCGCGATCGCTCCTCCTGCGCGAGGCAGCTCGGGTTCTCATGGCCCGTCCGGAGCTCGGGCGCCCCGCGGGCCCCACGGCGGCGCTCCTCCTCGCGCCTCCATCGACCGCGCTCCGCCGCTTCCTCGTGGCCCTCCCCGCCGTTCGCCTCGTCCATGTCGATGCGCGCCCGCGGCGCCCGCGCGGCGAGCGGCGGCTCGGGGACTGCGTGCCGGCACCGCCGCCGGAGCATCGCATCGAGCCGCCGGCCGGCGAGCTGGCCGCGCTCGGGAGCCGGCTCTTCATCGTCGGCGGCGACGGTGTCGGCGGCGACGGTGTCGGCAGCGATGGTGTCGGCGGCGACGGTGTCGGCAGCGATGGTGGAGCGCCCGCCCGGCAACCCTCGCCCCAGGACACGGCCGATCCCGATCATCGGGTCGAGCGCGCGCTCTTCGCCGGTGTCGCCGAGGAGGTGGACGCGGCGGCGTCCTGGGTGCTCGCGGAGATCGCGCGCGGCACGCCTGTCGGGTCGATTGCCGTGCTCGTTCCCGACATCGATGCCTATGCGCCGCTTCTCCGCGACCGGCTCACGCGTCTCGTCCTTCCCGCCGGCGCGACCCCGCCCGCGGTGCGCATCCCCGAGGGTCTCCCGGTCGCGTTGACACCGGCCGGCCTGCGTCTGAAGGCGCTCCTCGCCGCTCTCGAGACGCATCTCGAGGTCGAGTCGACGCTCCCTGTTCTGGCCTGGCTCCGATCGACGGCGGCATCAGCGGATGATGGCGATGATGCGCAACAAACTGCGAGTCGCGCGCCTTCCCCGTCGGTCCTGGCGGAGCTCGTCCACGGCTCCGGGATCGTGGGGGGCCGCGAGGCGAGCGGCGACGAGTGGGCGCGGCGGCTGCGCCAGCGACGCGCGTCGGCCGCGGCGGATCTCGCTGCCGGGCGCACCGGGGCGGATCGCGAGGTCGAGCTCCTCGACCGTCTCCTGCCGGCGGTGGCGGCACTCGAAGCCCTCACCGCTCCGGCGCGGAGCCAGTCGGCGCTCCCCGTCCTCTGGCGCGCCGTGCGCGACTTTGCGGTCGAGTGGCTGCGCCTCCCGCCCGATCCGCCGAACCTGGCCGCCATCCTCGACGGGGAGCTGGCGCCGATTCTCGAGCACCCCGTGGCCGGGACCCTGAGCGGAGTCGCCGCGCTCCGCTACCTCGCTTCGAGGCTCCACGCGCTCCGCTTTCCGCTCGGGACCACCGGCGCGCCGGCGGTGTTCGTCGCCACGCCGGCGCGCGCGGCGGGGCTCATGTTCCCGGCGGTGCGTGTCCTCGGCATCACCGAGGGTGTGGTGCCGCGCTCGCCGCAGGACGATCCCATTCTCCCCGACGCCCTGCGCGTGGATCTGGAGCGGCGCGGGCGCGAGAGCGGGGCCGATGACGTCATCGTCCCGCGCCTCGAGGATCGCGTCCTCGATGACCTGCACGCCTTCGATCGCGTGGTGCGCGCGGCCACCGGTCGCCTGTCCCTGAGCGCCCCGCGGCAGTGGGTCGACCGGAGCGAGCGCGAGGTCTCGGGTGTCATGCTCGAGGTCGAGATCGCGCTCGATCGCGAGCATCGGGTGCCGACGCTCGCCGGCATCCGCGCCGCGCTCCTCGATCGCGCCGCGGCGGCCCGGGACGCCGAGCGGTCGGGTGCCGCCGCCGCCGTCTTCCCGCCTGCCGCCTTCGCCGCGGTCCATGCACTCCTCTCTGCGCCGTCGCCGGGAGCGACACCCTCCGTTCGCTTGCCGGCCGGGTGGATCGGTGCCCCGGGTGGAGCGACGGATCTCATGCGCCTGCTCGCGCTCGACGCCGCGTTGTCGTCCGGCGATTCCCTCGGACCCGCTGACGGCCTGCTCGGCGATCTCTTGCCCGCGGCCTTGCTGCCGGGTCTCACGGCGGAGCGATCGATCTCGCCCACCGGGCTCGGGCGCCTGCTCACCTGCCCGTACTGGTTCCTCGAGGAGCGCATCCTCGGGCGGCGCGAGCGACCGCGACGCCCGAGCATGGACATGATCGATCCGCTCGCGTTCGGCACGCTGCTGCATTCGATCGCCGAGATCTTCTTCACCGAGCATGGCGCCGCCTTCTGCCGCAAGGAAGGTGTCCTCGAGGAGTGGCGCCGGCGCGTGCGACGCCTGGCCGAGCGCGAGTTCACCCGCTTCCTCGACCGCTACCCGCTGCGCGGCCGGGATGCCATCGCTCGCGAGCAGGAGCGCGTGCTCGATACCGCGGAGAAGTTCGTGGGTCACGAGTGGGGGCTCGCCGGTCGCGAGTACCGGGCCGCCGAGCTCGTCTTCGGAGTCGACGCTCCCGTGGCCATCGAGCGCCCGGCGGGGCCGCTCTACGTCACCGGCAAGATCGATCGCGTCGATCGCCTCGACACGGGCGGGCTCGAGGTGCGCGACCTGAAGACCGGGCGCGCGCGGGATCGCGGGGAATACGATCTCGACCCCGCCATCGATCTCCAGATCGGTGTCTACGCCCTGGCACTCGAGGCCGCCGGGGCATCGGCCGGCGAGAAGGTCCACGCCGCGGCCTATGTCTATCCCGCCGACATGCCGCGCGACCCCGAGCGCCGCTTCGAGGGCGAGGAGCTGGCGCGGCTCCGTGGCAACACCCATGCCTGGCTCGACATGGCGCGCGGTCTCCTCGCCGCCGGCGCCTTCCTGCGCACGCCGCTGGCCGATGACTGCAAGTTCTGCCCGTATCAGCCCTCTTGCGGCGATCGCGCGCGCGACCGGGCGGCGGCGAAGCTCGCCCGGGCCGGAGCCGGGGTACCGGCGGCGCTCGTCGCGTTTCGCGACTTCAAGGGCGCCGCGGTCGAGGAGGAGGCGGCGGAATGAGCGCGCGCCACACCTCCCCGGGGCCCATTCCTCCGCCCCTCGTCGACGAGGATGCGCGCGGGGCGATCCGCACCGAGCGCGAACAGAACCTCCTCGTCATCGCCGGTGCCGGCACCGGCAAGACGACGAGCATCATCGATCGCGTGATGGCCTTCATCGTGCCACCAAAGGCCGATCTCGCCCCGGTCCCCATCGACCGGCTCGCCGTCATCACCTTCACCCGGCGCGCCGCCGGCGAGCTTCGCTTCCGCATCCGCGAGCGCATCCTCTCCGATCTCGATCAGGCGCTCCGCGCCCGCGATCAGGAGCGATCCGATCTCCTGCGCGCGGCCCTCACCGCTCTCGACGCGGCCGCCATCGGCACCATTCACGGCTTCGCCGACAGCCTCCTCCGTCTGCGGCCGATCGAGGCCCGGCTGAGCCCGGCCTACGTGCTCGCCGAGGACAACGAGAGCCTGATGCGCGAGACCTTCCGCCGGCTGCGGGTGCTCGTCGAGACCGGGGAGCTCGCGGACGAGCTCGAGCCCGCGCTGAGCGGGGCCACCGGGCGGTCGCGCCTCACTCCCGAGCTCGTCTCGGAGGCGGAACAGACGATCCGCGCGGCGACCCGCAGCGGGCTCACGATCGAGCGCAGGGAGAACGCCTACGGGACCGAGGTGCCGTCGCTCGAGGGCGTGATCATGCGCATGATCGAGAAGCGGGATATCGAGTTCACCCCGCCGGCGGTGCCCGATCCGGGGCTCGAGGCGATGAAGGCTGCGATCAGCACGCTTGCGGAACTCAAGGGGAGAATCGTCGGCTCATCGCGCGGCGCCCGTCACGTGCGCCACATGATCACTCAGCTCGAAACGCTATGCGATACGGACGATCCGGAAGCGGCGTTTGCCTTGCTCAGGGAGGCGATCGACGGAATCACCCGCAAGCGGCTGCAGAAGGGCCGCGATTTCGACGGGGCGGGTCAGGTTGGATGGCGGGTCCTCAAGGCATTTCGGGGAGAGAGCCCGGGCAAGGGCTCGATCGTCCCCGAGGACCTGCCCGAGCGCTTGCTCGGCCCCTATCGCTGGCTTGCGGCGCGCATCGTGCGGCTCGCGCCGGTGGCCGAGGCGCTCTACGACCAGGTCAAGGCCGAGCATGAGAGCGTCGACTTCGTCGACATCCTGATCAAGCTCCGGAACCTGCTCCGCGACAACCCGGAGGTGCGCCGGTTCTATCAGGATCGCTTCGCGCACATCTTCGTCGACGAGTTCCAGGACACCGATCCCCTGCAGTGCGAGATCCTGTTCTACCTGTGCGAGGACGGCGCCAGGGCCGGCACCTGGAGCGAGGTCGAGCTCCGGCCGGGTCGCCTGACCCTGGTCGGCGATCCCAAGCAGTCGATCTACCGCTTCCGGCGCGCCGACGTGGCGACCTACGCCGAGGCCGAATCCATGCTCCGCGCCCAGGGGGCGCGCGTGATCTCGCTCGTCACCAATTTCCGGAGCCGGCCCGAGCTCGTGCGCTACCTGAACGCGCGCCTCGCTGATGTCCTCGATCGCCCCGATCCCAAGATCAAGCGCTCAGCCGCAGCGACGGTGGGGGGGCTCGACGCGGAGAGCGGGCAGGCCTTCTATGGGCCGATCGAGCCCGCCCCGGGGATTCCGCCGGGGCCGCCGCCGGTGCATGTCGTCCCCTATGCCGGCGCGGGCGGAGAGTCGCTCCATGCCGAAGGGGAGGGACGGCCGATCGAGTCCGAGGCGATCGCCGCCTATGTCGACTGGCTTCTCGCTTCCGGCTTCCAGGTCCGGGATCCGGCCACCGGCGCCGAGCGAGCGGTGCGGGCCGGGGATATCGCCGTCCTCGCCGCCACGACGACGCACCTCGACCATCTCCTCGAGCGCTTCGATGCGCATGGTATCGAGTACTCGATCCGCGGCGGGAAGCTCCTCCTTTCGCATCCGCTCGTCCGCCGCTACCTCCTCGCGCTCCGTGCGATCGCCGATCCCGACGACGGCGTGGCCGCGGCGGCCCTCCACGCGCCGCCGTTCTTCGCGCTCGATGCCGCCGATCTCGCGCTCGATCGGGCCGCCTTTCGGCTCGGGAAGGAGGCCCTGGGCGATGTGCCCGCGGCCGAGCTCGATGAGCGGCTGGCGCGCGTCCGGGCCGCCACCGATCTCGTGCGCGAGCTTCGCCGCGAGCGGCATGCGCGCCCGCCCGGTGCCACCGCCCGCGATCTGATCGAGCGCACCGGCCTCGGGCGCGCTGTTCTCGCCGGGGCCAACGGGCGGCAGATGCTCTCCGCCCTCTATCAGGTCGCCTTCGAGATCGAGCGGCGCGCGATCGCCGAAGGTCTCGATTTCGACACCGCGACGATCGCGCCGCGCGACTGGGCGGATCGCCCGGTCTACCTCGATCTGCCGGAACCCATGGGCGAAGAGGCGGTGCGCGTGACCACGATCCATCAGGCCAAGGGGCTCGAGTACCCCGTCGTCATCATCTGGGATGGCTTCCAGGTGATGCACGACTGGTGGATCATCGAGCCATGGCTCATCGGTCGCGATCGGCGCTCGTGGGCGCTCGGACTGCGCCCGGTGAAGGTGGCCGAGCCTGTGGGGTCCGATCTCGCCGAGCGCGAGCAGCGGCACCGGATCCACGAGAAGGCGCGTCTCTTCTACGTGGCGGCGACCCGGGCGCGCGATCTCCTCGTGCTCCCGCTGCCGTCGCCGCGCCGGAAGGACAACTACGCCACGGCGTGTCTGGCCGGTCGCGCCGATGATGAGGTGGCGCGCGAGCTCATCAGGTGGTTCGAACCCTATCGTCCGGACCAGGTGCCGGAGTGGGCGCGTGGGGGGGCGGCGCCGCGCCGGCCCTGCCGGCGCTCGTTGCCGATGAAGCGCTCGACCGCGAACTCGAGGCGACGAAGGCCGACTTCGCCGCATCGCTGGCCGCGGCCGCGACCCCGCGTCATGTGCCGCGGGCCGCGACCGAGCTCGCGCACGAGCGTGTGCGTGCCGTGATCCCGAGGGAACGCGGGGTCGATGTGGTCACGGCGGAGTCGGAACCCGACGTCGATGAGCGCGCCGCCAAGGCCGAGCAGTCGCGCCATGGCCGCCACTTCGGCATTGCCGTGCACCGGGCCCTCGAGATCGTGCTCGGGGCCGGTGCGGACGTCGAGGAAGCGGTGGCGCAGGCGCTCGCGACGGTGAGCGTCGAGCTGCGAAGCGAGGAGCGAAAGATCCTGGCGCGGCTCGAGAGCGAAGCGCGGAGCGATGTCCGCCGCGCTCTCGCCGCGCTCGAGGCGGCCGGGCTCAGCGTTCTCGACCTTGCCACCGAGGTCGATCTGACGGCGCCCGCGGCCGATACGACAACGCTCGTCCGCGGCGCCGTCGATCTCATCGCCGTGGGTGCGGACACGGTGCACGTGCTCGACTGGAAGACCGATCAACCGGTGGCCGGGGACCTGGCGGCGGCCTATCCCGCCTACGCCGAGCAGCTACGCATCTACGGCGACATGATCCGCCTGAGCGGATGGCTCGGATCCCGCCGCCTGCGCGCGGGACTCCTCCTCACGGCGACGGGCGAGATCCGCTGGCTCGAGGAGTGATGCTTCGACAGGGTCAGGAGCGTGCCGTGCAGAAGGTCGTCGCTGTTCCCTGAGGAGGTCATTGATCGAGCCTACTCGCGGCGTTCCTTCATCCACCAATCCCGGAATGCCCTGAGCCGGGGCAGGGACTCGCGGTCCTTCACCCGGCCGGTCGCTTCCTTGCTGCGGATGATGTCATCGATATGACAGACCGGGATCCCCTCGATCTCCAGCGCGCGGCCCGCCGCCTCGGCGAATGTCTCGATTCCATCGGGTGCGAAGACGAGATCGAGATCGAAGGGACCCTGGCGAAGCTGCACGAAGTCCTTCCCGCGCTCGATCTCCTCCCGATGCTCGGGTTCGAGGCGGAAACCGAGCTCGAGGAGGGCGGCCGCGATGCGGCGGCCGTTCTCCGGGCTCTTCTCCACGAAGAGATCGGCGTCCTGCGTCGTGTCCGGGTAGCCGAGAATGATCGCGCCCGACTTTCCTATGAATAGGAAACGGACGCGGTGCTTCTTGAACACCACGGCGATCTCGACGGCTTGACGGTACTCAAAGCGAGCGTCCATAACCCAACCAGGACGGAAGGCAGGTCTCGCACCACCTGCGGTAGTCCTCCATCGTGTCGAAGGAGCGATACCGGGCGTCGTCGAGAACCGGCTTGTAGGTGTGGATGAAGGCGTAGCGAAGCCGTTCTTCCAGGGTCCTCCGGGCGGCCGCCTGGAAGTCGGCGATCCACTCGTCACGCGTGCGGTCGTTCATGGCAAGAATGGTAGCTTTGGAGCGAGAGTGAGGGCAAGGACTGAGGATCTCACCCGGGCGGCTCGCTTCCCCCGGCGGGATACGGGGGGAGCGTGGTAAGGCGCGAATCCTCCACGGCGCCCCCCACCGTGAAGTGGTAGAGGCTCTGCAACCGGTCATCGGTGATGCCGCAGAGCTCGTGCACGAGGTCATCGAAGTAGCAGCCGATGCCGGTGCCCCGGATCCCCGCCGCCTCGGCCTCGAGATAGAGCACCTGCCCGATCATGCCCGTTTCCCAGAAGAGCCGGCGGTAGAACGGCGCGCCGAAGCGCTCGAGGCTCGTCCGCATCTCGGCGAGCATCCCGAGGCTTGCGGCGCCATCGGCCGCGATCGCCTGCTGGCAGGAGATCTCGGCGGCGATGCCTCGGAGGTCGCCGCTCGCGAGGAGGAAGAAGGGGAGATCGGGCGAGGAGCCGGGCGCCGGCTCCCAGGCGAGATCGCGGCGCAAAGAGTCGCGCAAGAACGCAATCTTCCGTGGGTCGCGCGCGAGGAGATAGAGTCCGGGATCGAGGCCGTCGACCCGGTGGACGAAGAGCGCGAGATGGACCCGAGGCCTCCAGGGGAGCGCATCCCAGGGGATGGCCGCATTCCTGGCGCCCGGCATCAGGCGCGCCAGCATCCGATAGAAGGTGGCAACGGGGATCCGGGTCTCCGCGTCCATGGCGACCGCGCTCCGCCGGCCGAGGATCACCTCGGCTGCGGTCTTGCCGCTCGTCAGGGGAGCCGCGGCAGGACCGGCGCCGCCCGCCAGTTCTTCATCCCATTCGTGAATATCCACGACGAGCGAGCCATGGGCGGCAGCGGTCACTTGATCGATGACCGGCCAGTCGTGCGCGTGCTCCGCGCTGAGCCGGTTCGCCTGCCCACTCCAGACGCCGCTCGCCGCGGCGGCTCGCGCCGCATCCACTGGAAGCGGGACCGCCTCGGCTGCTCCCGGCCCCGGCGTGACCTCGATCAGGCAATCGGGCTCCTCGCGCTCGGCGCCGCCCGGGAAGTCGCCCTCGCGATCGAGACCGAGGAGGGCCCCTGTCGCCTCGTCATCCGCCGCGACGAGGCGCGCGCTCCAGCCGAGGGCGGCGGCCGCCAGGCGGAGCGCGGCGATCGCGTGCCCGCAGTCGTGCTGGCAGTAGCGATAGGCGCGCTCCCCGTATTTCCAGGCCTCGCGCCAGTGGATGGAGGAGAGCCCGGCAAGGAAGCACGGCTCGGGCCGGCCCGCCGCAAGCGCCGCGAACGACCCGGCCGGGATCGCGGCGCGCTCTTCGAGCGCGTGCTCGCGCGGCGTGTAATGGTAGACGCCGGGGGTGCTCCCCAGTCCCTCGATCGCGGGCAAGACGGCATAGCCCTCGGTCGGATGCAGGTTCCCGCTCGAGGGATTGGCGCGGAGCGCCCAGCGCGTGCCGCGGAACTCCTTCCAGGCGGTGAGGGAGAGCGAGAGACGGAAGAAGAGCGAGAGCGAGGCGATGTCAAGGGGAGCCGCTCTCACCCCGGCATCGCGCGCGTGGAGAGTCTCATAGGGGAGCGCCGGCAACGGGACGTTCAGCGGCAGCGCCATGAGCGGCGCGCCGCGATAGCGGCGAAAAGGATCGGGCTGGGTGGCCCAGTCGAGCATCCCCGGTCCAGCCGCGAAGCGATGGCGGTGATGCTTGGTGCGCTCGTGATAGCTCGAGACCATATCCATCAGGGACGCTGGGGCGGGAAGATCATGAGGCCCGACCTGCCGTCGGCGATGGCGACGAGGCCCCCGCCGACCGCCACCCCGGTGGCGTTTCCCGGCGTGTCGGCCCCGCCCATGAGCCGCGGCCGGCGCGGATCGCGGATGTCGATCACCTGGAAACCGGACTCCTCTCCGGCCACGTAGGCCGTGCCGCCGGCGACGAACACATCGCGCGCCCCGCTGGGCGTGGTGATGCTCGCCACGAGCTCGGGTGCGGCGGGGTTCGTGATGTCGATGATATGGACGTCCGCCCCCGGGCCATCGGCCACATAGGCGAATCCACCGGCGGCGGCCACGGCGACGGCGCGGCCGTCGGTGTCGATGCCGCCGCTGAGATGCGGCGCCGCCGGATTCGCGATGTCGATGATCGTGAGGCCATGATCCCCGTCGGCGACGAGCGCATGATGGCCGCTCAAGGCCACGTCCCAGGCATCGCCCGGGGTGTCGATGCGGGCGATCATCCGCGGCCGCTCGGGATCGACGATCGAGATGATCTCGAGCCCGGCCTGGAAGTCGGCGACGTAGGCCAGATCCCCGGCCGCGGCCACCTCCCAGGCGCCGTAGGGCGTGTCGATCGTGCCCGCGAGGCGCGCCGCCGCGGGTTGCGACAGATCGACGATGGCGAGCCCGGCCGCATGGGCCGCCACCAACGCATGCGCGCCCGCGATCGCGACCCCGTACGCCAGATCCGGAGTGAGCACGGTGCGCACCAGGCGCGGAGCGGTCGGGTCGCCGAGGTCGATGACGCCGAGCCCGCCCTCGTTCCCCGCCACCGCCGCGATCACCGGCCCGCCGCTCTCCAGCTCCGCGATCGCCACCCCGCGCGCGCGGCCGTTCACGTCGAGCGCCGCCACCGGCACCACGGCCGCCGGATTGGTGACGTCGATCACCTGCAAGCCCGCCGTGTTGTCGGCGATGTAGGCGAAGCCGTCCTCGATCGCGATGCCGAACGCGAAATCGGCGAGCGGCACGCGACCGAGGAGCTTCGGCTGCCGTGGGACGCCGACATCGGCGACCACGAGCCCATCACCGCCGAAGTAGGCATGTCCGCCGGCGACCGCCACCGCGAACGCCTCCCCGGGAGCCGCGATCTCGGTCTCGATGCGTGGCGCCGCCGGATCGGTGATGTCGACGACGACGAGTCCGCCCTGGAAGCCATCGGCCACGAACGCGTGCGTGCCATCGACGGCGACCCCGGCTGAGTTCCCCGGCGTGTCGAGCCGCGCCACCGTGATCGGATACGTCGGATCGGTGACGTCGATCACATGGAGGCCGAGGCGATGATCGGCCACGTAGGCATGAGTGCCATCGATGGCGACGTCCCGTGCGTCGCGCGTCAGGGCCTGCCCGACGAGGGACGGCCGCGTCGGATCCGTGACGTCGATGACCTGGAGCCCGAGCGTTCCGTCGGCGACGAAGACGTGCGTTCCGGCCACTGCCACCGCATGGGGCGTGCCCAGATCCTCGACGCTGCCGATGATGGGAAGTTCCCCGGGAGCGGACAGGTCGAAGACGAGAAGGCCGCAGTCGGCTCCGACCACGAAGGCATGGGTCGCGGTCGCCGCTACATCGCGCGCTCCGCCGGGAATGCGGCTCCGGGCGATGATGCGGGGCGAAGAGGGATCGGCCACATCGACTGCGACGAGTCCGAAATCGCCATCCGTGACGTAGGCCTGGCCGCCGGAGAGCGCGACCGCGGTCGCGTACTCGGGCGTATCGATGCGGGCGAGCCAGTGTAGGTAGTGGCCATAGTCGATGGGGTCGAGCGGGCGAGCCATCGCCGGCCCGTTCGACAAGGTCAGGACACCGATCAGGGCGCCTACGATGCATCCACGGGGCATAGGGAAAAGTCTCATTTGGTCCCAGTCTAGGTGTGATCCGGGTCTTGAGTCCAGTCAAGGTCCAGGCGAGAGCCGGACGGCAGATCAGCGACCCGACCTGCCATTGTGCCCCACCGCCACCACCCTGGTCGGTCAGATCGTCCTGGAATCGACACCGGCATACCGCCCACTCCCTGGTCCATTCGATAGCCCCGCGCCCGACAACGAATTAGTGATCGCTCCCGGCAGGCTCCGCGGCACCGTTGATGCATCACTCAGAGGGTTGTCCGCTGCGCCATTTGACGCAGCCCGGCCTCCGGGCCGGTGCCAGCGTGGCTGCCGGTTCCGCGGTCGATCGATCGGCCGGCACCGTGGTCGAAACGATGCACGAACTCCTCTTTGCCCAGACGCTCCTCGATCTGGTCTGCTGTGAAGCGGCGGCTCACCGCGGCGAGCGCGTTAGCTCGATCAGGCTGCGCGTGGGCGAGCTCTCGGGAGTGGAGCCGCGGGCTCTGGTCGCCGCCTTCGAGGCGCGCAAGGCAGGGACCGCCTGTGCCGATTCCGAGCTCGTGATCGAGACCATTGCCGCGACCTGGATCTGTGCCGAGTGCGGGAGTGAGCAGCCGACCGACACCGCGGGTCATTGCGTGCTGGGATTCTGCGGTGATTGCGGGTGCGATCGAATCGTTCTCATCACTGGCATCGAGATCGATTTCGCCGGCGTGGACTACGTGGCCGCAGGTGGACCGCGCCTAACCGCTCCCCCCTGGCGCCGCGAGATCGGCATCGAACGCCGCGCCTCGGGGTGACCACCCGAGCATGCGGCGCGCTCTCTCGCTCGTGACCCGCTGATCGAGCACCAGCGCATCGGCGTACGGACCGAGCACCTCCCGCGCCGCCGCGAGCGGCCAGCTCTCGACCTTGCCTCCGGCGCCTCCGGCGCGGCTGGCTACCTCGGCGATCACGCGCACCGGGACCGATGGCCCGTGAGCCGCGAGGAAGAGCGAGCCGGCGGGGGCGCGGTCGAGGGCGAGGGTATAGAGCTCGGCCAGGTCCTCGAGTTGCACGAGCGGCCAGTGGTTCCGCCCGTCGCCCACGAAGCGAACCCGTCCTTCGCGCCGTGCCTCGGCCACCATCGCGGCGATCATGCCCCCGTTGAGTCCGTAGACGATGGCGGGCCGGATCACGGTCGAGCACACGCCGCCCTGCGCCGAGGCCAGGACCTCCCGTTCCACGGCCGGCCGCCAGGTCACGAGCGGGGTCGGTTGCAGCGGACTCCCCTCATCGGCCACCCGATCTCCCGTGCTGCCCAGGACCCAGACTCCGCTCGTATAGATGAAGGGCTTGCCGCTCCCGGCAAGGCCATCGAGGATGGCGGTCACCGCCGCCGCGTCAGCGGCCGGGGTCTCGGCGCTGTTCAGGTTCGCCGCGTGCACCGCCGCGTCGGCGGTGTGCGCCGCATCGGCCAGGAGGTCGGTGTCGCGGAGATCGCCACGGAGCTCGGTGAAGCCGCGTGCCGCCGCCTTGCGGGCCGCCTCGGCGGAACGCACGAGCCCGATGATCTCGTGTCCGGCCGCGGCCAGCGCCGAGCCGACCGCGCCGCCGATGTATCCGGTAGCGCCCGTGAGCAGGATTCTCACCTTCACCTCGTCTCAACGAATGAGCACCATCCGCCGCACCTCGCTGGCGGCGCCCGCATCCAGACGGTAGAAGTAGACACCCGAGGCCACCGCGCGGCCCCGGTCATCGGTGCCGTCCCAGATGGCGGTGTGCGGTCCGGCGGATTCCGAGTCGCTGTGCACGAGAGCGCGCACGCGCCGGCCCATTGTGTCATAGATATCGATGCGGACACCACCCGGTGCCGGCAGCGTGTAGCGGATCAGGGTCCGTGGGTTGAACGGATTGGGAATGTTCTGTCCCAGCTCGAACCCGGGCGCCGGTGCCGCGCCCTGATCTCCGACCCCCACGACGCCCTCGAGCGCGCAGCGCAGCACGCGCCCGAACCCCGGCACGCCGTTGAAGGCGGTCCCGGCCACGATGCACGCGCTGGTGGCGGCGAGGGCGTGGACCGCCTCGGCCGCATCGATGGCGCCGCCGTACGCCTCCCAGTCGCCGAATCCGGCGGGGCCGGGCGTCATGCGATAGACCCGCGTCGCGCTGCCGCCGCGATCGACCTCGACGCCGGCATAGACCTTCCCCCATCGATCGCGCGCCAGGCTCTCGACGGCGCGCACATCCGGGTCCGGGAACTCGGTGGTCTTCGTCCACACCGTGCCGAGCGGCTCGGTGACGTAGACGAAGCCCGCATCGCTCTCCTCGACGGCCGCATAGAGCCACTCCGGGGTCGGGAGCAGCGCGTACACCGATCTCACATCGGGTTCGAGCCCGGACATCGGCAGCCACTCGATGCCGTTATCGGAGCGCAGGATCGAGCCGGCCTGCCCCTCGTCGAAGCTCACTCCGGCGAAGACGAGGCCCGAGCCCCCGCGGGCGAGAGAGTGCGGGTACATGTCCTCGCCGAGCTCGCCCCAGGGCTGCCAGCTCGAGCCGGAATCCATCGTGCGCAGGATGAAGCCGCCCAGATTCGCTTCGGGCCGGCCGTAGGCTGCGGCCAGCCACTCGCCGGGGCCGACCGCCACGAGCGCGGTGACGATTCCCTCGGGGATCGTGAAGACGATCTCCCAGGTTTCGCCCTGATCACCCGAGCGGTAGATGACTCCCGGCCGGGAATCGCCGAGATCCGCCCAGCCGGCGGCCAGGAGCGCCTGCGGTTCCGCCTGGCCGATCGCCGTGATGGCGCGGCAGCCGGTGAGGGTCCCGAGTGACTCCCAGCTTGCTCCGGAATCGGTGGAGCGCATGACCTGACCGCGCGTGGTGATGGTGTCGATATGCGTCATGACCGCGGCCAGGATCGACCCCGGCGCGGGCTCGATCACGTGATTGACGGTGATGGCGGCATCCATCGCCGCGGTCTCGGCCCAGGTCGGCGGTTGATCGATGAGCGGCGCTGCGGGTGGTGGGGCGGAATCGGCGCGATCGCGCCCGGCGGCGATGGCGCTCCTCCAGCCGGCGGGTCGCACGGTCGGGCCGGTCGCCAGGGGCTTGTCCATCGCCCCGGCGAGATACTCCGGCACATCGAGGCTCAACGAGGGATCGCCGTAGTAGTTGAAGACCCGGATCCCGCGATCGAGGCCATGCATCGCGGCGTGATGGAGCATGGCGTCGTAGAAGGCCTGGCCGACCTGCATGTGGTCGTCGAGCAGGTCATCGTAGAAGTAGTAGCTCAGGGACTGGCCCCCGCCGTCCGTGGGCGATGCCCACCGTTCCTTGTATTCGGAGCCTGCTGTCGAGCCGATCACCGCCGGCGCTCCGTAGCGGAGGTAGTTCTTCAGCATGGTGCCCGAGCGTGGAGTCCGGATCAGGTAGCGGGAGCGGAGCGGCGAGGCATCGGCGAGCGAGTCGGGCCCGAAGATGGGCGCGGTCGAGCAGCCGTTCAGGAACACCACCGCCGACACCGGGTGAGCGGGGATATCGCCGGCCCGGCTGAATTCCGTGTAGCCCACTTCCCCGAGCTTGTAGTCCGGTCGCTCGTTGGGGATGTGGTCGTCGATCCAGCGCTGACCGGACATGCCTCCAGGATGCCCGTGCGCGACACAGCTCACGAGAGCCTGGCGCTCGAGGGTGCAGCGCGAGCGGTAGGATTCGGTGCTGAGGGGCGCCGTGCAGGGGTGGATCGAGGGTGCGAGGCCACCCTTCTCGTAGAGCGTCTCGACGCTCCAGGGACCGAGAAAGTCCTGCCGCAAGAGCTCGCCCAGGTCGCCCCCGTCGGTCTGCATGTCCATGAGCCCATGGGCCAGGAGGGCCTTTCGCCTCCACGGCCCCGAGCTCGATTCGAAGCTGGTGATGTTGAAGCAGATGGTCTGGACGACCGCCTCGTCGTTGAAGGGGATGCGGCCGACGAGGAGATCGGGCACCGGGTCGAACCCGTCCTCCAGGAACTCCCCCCAGCGGCCGTCGTCATCCTGGTCCCAGTCCGCCACGTCGAGCTTGGCGTAGTAATAGTCGGTCCCGTAGCCGAGAAGACCGCCGGGATTCCCGTCGGGGTAGAGCCGGCGCATGGGGAGCTCGTCCACGTCGCCGATCAGGAGCACATGGCTGATCTCCTGGTAGTGATCCGCGAGGTAGTTCCAGATCTTCTCGGCGTCATCGGCGCCGGGATACGTGCCATAGATCCACTCGAGCACCACCTGATAGGCGTCGTAGCCGATCAGGCTCTTCCAGTTGAGGAGCACCAGCACTTCCTCGGCGAGATCGATGGAGGCGATCACGGCGAAGTCGCCGAGCGGATAGGCGGCATCGAAGTAGATGCGCCAGTAGCCCGACACGCGGAAGTCGCTCCAGGCCACACAGGGCTCGACCGGCTTCCAGGGGTTGGCGGCGATCGCCGGCCGCTGACCGGGGACGGCGGCCCGGTCCTCGTTGATGATCTCGGCGTCGGCCCATGCCTGCGGCGCGGCGCAGTCCGCCCAGGTGTAGACGATGTTGAAGTCGCGCCAGAAGGCGGCGTGAATGCGCCCGAACGACTCGCTCACGGTCAAATCGACGAGGTCTTCGGCGGCAGCCGTGTAGGGCATGAGCGCGTAGCTCCAGCTCGCGCCGGCGTTCGTGCTCGCATAGCATTCGATGTCCGTGTTCTGCGCTGAGCGCAGGCGCGTGTAGGCGACAGCGACGGCATCGTCGCCGTTGGTGGCCGCCACGCGCGGGTGGTACTCGTCAGCGGCGGATCCACCGATCAGGAGCTCGCTGTCCCAGTTCGATCCCAGGTCGTTGCTGCGGCGCACGTGGACATCGCGATCCCCCGGAGCGTAGAGGCGCGTGAAGGTGACGTAGAGGTTGTCGCCGCCATAGTCGATGTCGGGGCGATCGAGCTCCGCGATGTCCTGGGCGAGCGTGGCCGGTGCCGTCCAGCCGTCGCCGAAATTCACGGTCCGGCTGAAGCGCAGATCGCTGGCATCCGGCTGATCGACGAGCCGGGCCCGGACATACGTGACGTAGGCGTACCAGTAGTCGTATTCCGGGTTGTCCACACAGATCTGCGGGTTGGCAACGCCGAGCGGATTGGCTTCGATCAGGACGGCCGCGGAGCCGCCGCCGTCGAGATCCTCCCAGTAGGCATGGATCGCCGAGCTATTGGTGCCGCGGCCGTACTCGTACACGATGAGGAGGCGATCGTGCACCCCCTCGCCGATGGCGATCGCCGGTCGGGTCGGATCCTGAGCGGTGACGAGACTGAACTCGTAGGTCCACATGAACCCGCCGTCGGGTGATTTGTAGATGTCGAGGTAGTTGCTCGTCTGCTCCTCCACCACGACGTAGAGCGTGCCGTCGCTCTGGATGGCCATGGCGGGTGATGCGGACGCGCGGCTGGGATCCGAGACCAGCACGTCGGCACGCCAGCCGCCGCCGCGCTGGAGGAGCTCGGTGCGTACGACCCGCTCGACCTGGGAGGCGGGGAGGGCGGTTCCGGCGCTCTCATTCATGAGACCCGGATCGATGGCGACGGCGGCGGCCACGTCGCCCGCCCTCTTGGCGGCGCGGAGTCGCTCGATGTGAGCGCTCCCGGTCGGGCCGTGGCCGGCACTCGCCCGTGGAGCGAGGGGAGCGAGGAGAGCGAGGAGAGCGAGGATGCACCCGACCACAAAACAGGTCCGCGACAAAGCCATGGCAGCCTCCTGCGGCAGCCGTTGGGGACGGATGCTCGACATCAAGTACAACAGCATCTTGTTGACGCGTCAATTGAATCGAGCCGAATGGCAGATGCACAAATCTAAAATCCTCATTGCAGGATGCGCGTCTCTCCTCGTATCGTCTGTCCGGTTCTGGCCGCTGGGCAGGCAAGGCTCGGTGCCTCTTGGCGTGGCCGCGCCGGAAGTCTAGGCTCTTCGGGTAGCTTGGTGGAGGAGGCTCGACCTTGCACATTGTCATCGTCGGCGGCGGGCTCGTGGGTTCCACGCTCTCTTCGCGGTTGTCCCGTGATGGGCACGATGTCGTGCTCATCGAGGAGAACACGCGCCGGGCTCGTGAGCTCTCCGAGTCGCTCGACACCCGCGTCATCGAGGGCAGCGGGGCCACCGCCGAGAGGCTGCGCCAGGCCGATGCGAAGAAGGCCGGTCTCGTCGTCGCCACCACCGACCACGACGAAGTGAATCTCGTGGTCGGGTTGCTCGCGGCCAGCCTCTTCGAGGTCCCGACCATCGTCATCCGCATCCGCGAGAGCGAGAACGAGGAGGCCTTCGCCGCGCTTGCGCGCCAGCATCCCGGGCGGCGCCTGATCTGCGTCAACCCCGGGGCCGCCGCCGTCGACCGCATCTGCGCCCTCCTCGAGGTGCCCGGGGCGCTCGACGTCGTCTCATTCCTCGACGGGGAAGTGTTCGTGGCCGGCTTCCGCATCAGCCCCGACTCGGACTTCGCCGGCTTTCCCGTCTCGCACATGCATCTGCTCTTCGCCAACACCCCGACCCTCGTCGTCGCCATCCAGCGCCGCGACGAGTGGATCATCCCGCATGGGGCCGAGCAGATGCTCGCCGGTGATGTCGCCTATTTCGTGATCGCGCGCAATCAGCTCGACAACGTGCTGACGCTCGTCGGCGCGCCGCGCGAGGCCCGCCACCGGGTGATGATCGCCGGCGCCTCGCCGGTGGGGATCCAGCTCGCGAAGCGGCTCGAGTCGCGAGAGATGCAGGTCATCCTCGTCGAGGAGAGCGCCGAGCTGGCTCGGGAAGCCGCCGACGTGCTCGGTGACACGCTCGTCGTTCACGGCGCCGTGACCGACCAGGCCATCCTCGAGGAAGAGGAGATCGAGCGCATCTCCACGTTCGTCGCCGTGACCGCCGATCACGAGACCAATCTCGTGGCCGGGCTCCTCGCCAAGCAGTTCGGCGCGCATCGGGCGTTCGCGCTCGTCGACAATCCGGCCCTCGCTCATCTCGTCGCCGAGATCGGCATCGACGCCATCATCAGCCCGCGTCTCCTGGCGGTGAGCCTCGCCATGCAGCACATCCGCGGCGGTCGCGTGCGCTCGGTGGCCGCGCTCCTGGAGGAGGAGATCGAGGTCGTCGAGGCCGAGGTCGCCGCCGGGGCGCGGCTCACGGCGCGGAATCTGGCCCAGCTCGACCTGCCGCGCGGCCTCCTCGTCGCGGCTCTGCGTCGTGGCGGGCGCATCCTGGTCCCGCGTGGTGGCGACCGCGTGGAAGCCGGCGATGAGGTGCTCCTGATCGCCGATGTCGATCGCGTGCCGAAGATCGCATCCTTTCTCACCGCCTGACGGGGGAAGACCGCGGCGTGAATCTACGGCTCGACCTGCGAATCCTCGGCTGGCTCCTCGTCCTCCTCGGCATCTTCCAGCTGGTGCCCGCGGTGGCGGCGGTCATCTACCGGGAGTCCGTTCTGCCCTACCTCGCGAGTGCTTTGACCTCGGGGATCTCGGGGGCGGTCCTCGTCGTCGCCGTGCGCGCCCCCTCGACCACGCTCCGGCCGCGCGACGGGTTCGTGGTCGTCGCCAGTGCCTGGTTCATCGCCTCGCTCTTCGGCGCCATTCCCTACACCGCCACCGGGGTGCTCGGTCCGGTGGATGCCATCTTCGAATCGGTGTCGGGGTTCACCACCACCGGCTCGACCGTGATGACCCGGATCGAGGGCAGTCCGCACGCGCTCCTCCTCTGGCGCTCCTTCACCCAGTGGCTCGGCGGGATGGGGATCATCCTCTTCACGATCGCCATCATGCCGATTCTCGGCATCGGTGGCATGCAGCTCTTCAAGGCCGAGGTGCCGGGACCGGTCGCCGACAAGCTGACTCCGCGTCTGGCCGAGACCGCGCGCCACCTGTGGATGGTCTATGTCGGGTTCACCACCGCCGAGTGCCTCGCGCTCCGTGTCGCCGGCATGAGCTGGTTCGACGCGCTCTGCCATTCCTTCACCACGCTCGCCACCGGTGGGTTCTCGCCGCGCGACGCCTCGGTGGGGGCCTATGCCTCGCCCGCGATCGAGTGGATCGTGAGCCTCTTCATGCTGATCGCCGCCATCAACTTCGTGCTCCACTACCGGCTGTTGCAGGGCCGTTGGCGCGATGTGCTCCGCGATGCCGAGCTCCGCTATTTCCTGCTCGTGATCGCAGTAGCTTGCGTCATCCTCCTCGTCGTGGTGCCGTGGGGCGGAATCGGGGCGGAACCGGCGCTCCGCACCGTCGTCTTCCAGGTGATCTCGATCGTGACGACCACGGGGTACGGCACGGCCGATTTCGAGTACTGGCCGAGCCTCGCCCAGCTCGTCCTCCTGCAGCTCATGATCCTGGGCGGCATGGCGGGATCGACCGGGGGCGGCATCAAGAGCTTGAGGGCGCTCCTCGGGATCCGGGCTCTCATCTCGGTGGTGGGTCGGCTCCTCCATCCGCACGCCGTCGTCCCCATCAAGTACGCGGGGCGCGCCGTGCCGGCCGGGGTGCTGGCCGGAGTCTGGGCCTTCCTCACCGCCTACTTCGCGATCGCGCTGGTGGCGGCCGCCGTCACCGCCGCCGCCGGCTACGACCTCGTCACCGCCTTCTCGGCGTCGCTCACCGCGCTCAGCAACGTGGGTCCGGGGCTCGGGGAGATCGGCCCCGCCGAGAACTTCGCTCATTTCCCGCCGGCGGTGAAGCTCGTGCTCGCCCTCGCCATGCTCGCCGGCCGGCTCGAGATCTTCACCCTCCTCGTGCTCGTGCTGCCGGCGTTCTGGCGGCGCTAGCGCCGGTTCTGCCTGAAGGCGCGCGCCGTGAGCACGGCGAGCGTGATCGCGGTCAGGGGCAGGACGAAGAGGAGCATCGCCGACGAGAAGATGGGAAGCGCATCGTGGCGCGCTGTGGCGAGGACGAGGTAGAGGACATAGGCGCCGTAGTAGCCGAGAAAGACGATGCCCTCCCAGCGCGCGATCGTGTAGCCGGTGTAGAAGATGGGGAGGCTGGCCACCGAGGCCGCCACCAGCGCCGGGATGTCGAAGGCGATGAGCGAGGGGGCCACGGTGAGCCCGCCGGGGGAGAAGAGGCTCGCCAGGCCGAGGATGGCGAGCACGTTGTAGATCGAGCTCCCGATCACGTTCCCGATCGCGATGTCGCGCTCGCCGCGCACGGTCGCGAGGATCGAGGTCGCCGCTTCCGGGAGCGAGGTGCCGGCGGCGACGATGGTGAGACCGATCACGACCTCGCTCACGCCGATCGCGCGCGCCACCGAGACTGCGCCGGCGACGAGCCAGTCCGCCCCGAGGACGAGGAGCGCGAGACCGGCGAGGACGAAGAAGATCTGGCGCGCGATCGCGCCCGCGCCCTCGGGCCTGAGCTTCGCGGCGGCGAACTCCTGCGCGTACTCGTCCTGGATCGCCGCCTTTTCCCGCCGGCCCTGCCGCACCACCCACACCGTGTAGGCGACGAGGCCGAGGGTCATGATCGAACCCTCGATGAGGCCGAGCTTGCCGTTGGCGGTGAGCGGGATCAGGGCCAGCGCGCAGGCGATCATGATCGGCACGTCCTGGCGCACCACCTGCGCCGAGACCGTGAGCGGGGCCAGGATCGCGCTCAGGCCGAGCACGAAGAGCAGGTTCATGATGTTGCTGCCGACGACGTTGGCGACGGCGATGTCGGCGCTGCCCTTCATCGCGGCACTCAGGCTCACCGCGAGCTCCGGCGCGCTCGTGCCGTAGGCGACGACGGTGAGCCCCACCGTGAGGGGCGAGATGCCCACGGCCGCGGCGAGGCGCGATGCCCCGCGCACGAGGGACTCGGCGCCGACGATGAGGAGGACGATGCCCCCGGCGAGCTGCGCGATCACGAACAGGTCCATGGTCGACTCCGGTCTGGTCGCTGGAGGGGGGGCGCGCATTGTAACGCGAAGCCGTCCCGCGTGCTAAGATGCCCCGCGGTCCCGCCGCCGGCGGGAGATGACCATCCCCACAGTGACGCGAGCCGTGACCAGGCCCAAGAAGATCATCGCCATCGGGGCCGGAGTGCTGCTTCTCGGCGCCCTCCTTGCCGCCAACATTCTCCGCAATCGCGAGCCCGAGCATGCGGTCGAGATGGAGCAGGTGGAGCGCCGGCCGCTGCGTGCGGTCGTGAGCGGCTCCGGCTGGATCGACCCCAGGCGCAAGGTCGAGGTGAGCGCGGCCACCCCGGGCAAGGTGGTCGAGCTCGCGGTCGACGAGGGCGACACCGTCAAGGCCGGCCAGCTCCTCCTCCGCATCGATCCCACGCCCTTCGAGAGCCAGGTCGATCAGCTGCGGGCGGCCATCGCCGCCGCAGGCGCCGAGCGCGAGGGCGCGGAAGCAACACTCGCCGAGACCACGGCCGAGCGGGAGCGCATCGAGGCCCTGGCCGCACGCGATCTGGCCTCGGCGACCGAGCTCGACCAGATCCGGCGCCGGGAGGAACGCGCGATCGCCGCCCTCGCCGCCGCCAGGGCCCGGCTCGCCCAGCAGGAGGCGCTCCTCCGTCAGGCGCGCTACGAGCTCGGCCAGGTCACGATCGCGGCGGAGATGGCAGGCGTCATCACGCGTCTCAACATCGAGGAAGGGGAGACCGTGGTCACGGGGACCATGAACAACCCGGGCACCGTGCTCCTCACCATCTCCGACCTCGCCACCATGGAGGCGCGGATCGACGTCGACGAGACCGATGTCGTCAACGTGAAGATCGGCCAGCCGGCGGAGGTCACGGTCGACGCCTTTCCCGATTCCATCCTCCATGGCGCCGTGACCGAGATCGGGAGCTCGGCCAAGCGCGGCCTGGGCGGGGTCGGCGAGACCTCCGCCGACTTCGAGGTCGTGGTGCGCCTCGCCGACACGCTGCCCGGTCTTCGCCCCGGTCTCTCCGCCACGGCGGACATCGTCACCGCCGTCCGCGACTCGGCGCTCTCGGTCTCGATCGGCGCCCTCGTCTATCGCGATCCCGAGCTCGAATCGCGTCACGCCGAGAATCCCGGACGCCGCGGGCGCACACCCGCGACCGAGCGTGCGGCGGCGGACACGGTCGATGCTTCGGGGCGCCGGGTGCGGCGGGAGACCTACGGGCTCCTCGTCGTCGAGAAGGATCGCGCCCGCTTCGTGCCGGTCACGATCGGCATCACCGGCGAGCGGCACTTCGAGCTCACCGGAGGCATCGAGGCCGGCGCCGAGGTCGTCTCCGGGCCCTTCAAGGTGCTGCGCGAGCTCCACTCGGGCGATCGCGTGAAGCGGGCCAAGGGCGGCAAGACGGAGTCGTAGGGCGGGCGCGAGGCCGCCGCTGCGCCCGATCCCGAGAGGTTTGGCGATGCAGCTTGGCGAGAGCATCAAGATCGCGCTCGGTTCGCTTCGCGCCAACAAGGTGCGCACCTTCCTCACGCTCCTCGGCAACATCGTCGGCGTGGTCTCGGTGGTCGCCGTGGTCTCGATCATCGACGGCATGAACCGCTACGTCAGGGAGGAGATCGCCGACGAGGGGTCGAACGTCATCACCCTCGCGCAGCGTAACGAGCTCCAGGCGCTCAGCAACTTCGAGAAGTTCCTCGAGTCCTTGCGGAATCCGGATATCACGCTCGCCGATCGCGACGACATCAGCGAGCGGCTGGGGACCGAGCATGCGGTGGGGGCCCGGGTGGGGGCGAGAGCACCGGTGGCCTATCGCGGGCGGTCGATCGCCACGGTGCCGGTCGAGGGCTGGACGGTCGAGGTGGGCGTGATCCGGAGCCTCGAGCTCATGCAGGGGCGCTCGTTCACGCCGCTCGAGATCGACACCCGGCAGGCGGTGGCGGTCATCGGGTTCGATCTCGTCGAGAAGCTCTTCCGCGACGAGCCGCCCATCGACCGCACGATCCGGATCGGGAGGATGCACTTCCGCGTGATCGGAGCGCTTGCCGAGAAGCCGTCGGTCGCCGGCTCGAACCCCAATCTCCGGGTGCTGATCCCGATCGGCGTGTTCCACCAGCTCTACGGGCCGCGCTTCACCTCGGTGACGGTGCCGATCCGGGTGGCCCGGGTGGAGGACAACCCGGCGGTGATCGAGGAAGTCACCGCCGCCATGCGCATCCGGCACCGCCTGCGGCCCGATGAGCCCGATGACTTCGCCATCATCACCTCGGCCGCGCTGCTCGACCTGTGGGCCGCCATCTCGCGCTCGATCTTCACGGCGCTCATCTTCCTGGTCTCGCTCTCGCTCGTCATCGGCGGCATCGTGATCATGAACATCATGCTGGTCTCGGTGAACGAGCGCACCCGCGAGATCGGCGTCCGGATGGCGATCGGGGCCCGGCGCGGCGACATCCTGCGGCAGTTCCTCGTCGAATCGGTGACCCTGTCGGCGACCGGCGGCGTCATCGGGGTCGCCGCCGGCTTCCTCGCCGCGGCCCTGATCGCGCGCTTCTCGCCCCTGCCCTATGCCATCAAGCCCTGGTCGATCGCCGTCAGCCTGGGGGCGACCGCCGCCGTCGGCATCTTCTTCGGACTCTATCCGGCCAGCCGCGCGGCGCGGCTCGATCCGGTGGATGCGCTCCGCCATGAATGAGTGTCAGCGCCATGAATGACCGCCCGCGCCGGCCGGGCGCTTCCCGCTTCGGGCTCCTCGGCGAGAGCGTCAAGATGGGGCTCGAGGTCATCCGCAGCCACCGCCTGCGCTCGGCGCTCCTCGTCCTCGGGGTCGCGATCGGGGTCGCCGCGCTCATGGCCATGGTCGCCATTCTCTCCGGGCTCGGCGAGAAGATCGCCGCCGACATCGCCAACACCGACCGGGTCGTGATCTACGTCACGCGCTATGACATCTTCGTCGGCGGATCCTACGAGGACTTCGCCGCCCGGCCCGATATCGTCCCCGACGATGCCGCGGCGCTGGGACGCCTCTGCCCGAGCGTCGATCGCGCCGAGTACTACATCGAAACCGGCGGCCGCATGACGCTCCTCCACTACCGCGGGCGGCGTACCCGTCCGGTGGCCGTGATCGGGACCGGGCCTCACTTCCACACCTTCTACTCGATCCCGCTCGCCGAGGGCCGTTACTTCACCGAGAGCGACATCGATCACCGCCGGCGGGTGTGTGTGGTCGCCGCGGGTCCAGCCCGGGATCTCTTCTCCGATGTCGATCCGGTGGGGAAGCGGCTCCGCCTGGGGGAGAACCTCTACGAGGTCGTCGGCTCCTTCGCCGAGCGGCGCTCGCTGGCCGGGGAGATGGGGGAGAACTTCATCGCCATCCCCTACTCGACCTTCCTCAAGGACTGGAAGGAGGAGCGGGACACCGGCTATGCGATGCTGACGGTGAACGAGGGAGTGCGCGCCGAGACCGCGATGGACGAGGCGCGGGCGGTGATGCGCGTCCGCCGCGGTCTCAAGCCCGGGGAGCCGGACAACTTCGCCGTGTTCTCGGCCGACGCGGTGCAGGAGCTCGTCGACCGCATCACCGGTCCGATCGCGCTGGCGCTCGTCATCATCTCCTCGATCGGTCTCCTCGTCGGTGGCATCGGCGTCATGAACATCATGCTGGTGTCGGTGACCGAGCGCACGCGCGAGATCGGCGTCCGCCGCGCGGTAGGCGCGCGCCGCCGCGACATCCTCCTCGAGGTGCTGATCGAATCGGGCACCCTGACCGGGATCGGTGGGGTGCTCGGCCTCATCCTCGGGGGCGGGGGAGCGGCGGCGATCGCCGCGCTCACCCGCTTCCCGGTGGTGATCCGCCCCGAGATGGTGGCGATCGCCGTCCTCTTCTCGGTGGCGATCGGCGTCTTCTTCGGACTCTATCCCGCCAATCGCGCCGCCCGGGTCGATCCGGTGGTGGCGCTCCGCCTCGAGTAGCGGCACGCGGCTCTCGCCGCTCGCCCCGCCATCAGCGCCGCGAGTGCCGCATCTCGACCGCCATCGCCTTGATCTCGGTCAGGTCCCGCTGCATCTCGCTCCAGCCGTACCACAGCGCGTAGTCCGGATTGGCGTGGAAGGTGCCCTGGAACGCCCGCATGCGGTGCTCGAGGAACATGACGAAGAGCTGCTGCTCGATCGGCGTCGGCGCGTCGTGGAAGGTGAGCAGATCGGGGAACGCTGCGGCGTAGGCCGCGGGCTTCTCGAGGAGGCCGTCCTCGTAGAGCCCGGCCACCTCACGGATCGCCTCCGCCATCAGGTGATCGGCCTCGCGGATCATCTCGTCGCCCTTCTCGAGCTCGCCGCGCGCGAAGTTCTCCGAGTGGCACTGGCTGCAGGCCGCGATCATCTTGTCGCGCTCGTCCTGCCACGCCTCCTCGGTGAGCCGGGCGACATCGGCGGCCTTCACCACCTCGAGCCGCGCGGTCGGGTTGCCGTCCGGATCGAGGACACCGAGCGCCTGGAGGATGGTGGCGCGGTCCGCCGCCCATTGCCTCGTCCTCGGGCAGCGGCAGGCGCACGGCGAGGAACCCCCACGCCGTGCGCACCTCGTGATTGCCGTCCTGCATGTGGCAGGTCTGGCAGGTGGGGGCGGCAGTCGTCTCGGGCAGGGTGCCGTTCTGCTTCAGGAGAGTGGCGGACGCCGTGCTTCGACGCCGAGTACATCTCCCACTGCGGGTGATCGAAGCCCATGTGGCAGGTCTGGCAGGCCTGGGGCTGCGCGCGCTTCGTCGACCGAGAAGGTGTGCCGCGTGTGGCAGGCGTCGCACGAGGCGATGCCGAACATCGAGCCGCCTGGCGCGCATGTCCTCGATCTCGACCTCGGTCTTGAGGCCGATCTTGTGGCAGCCGCCGCAGCCCTTCATGCCCTGCGGTCAGCGCCATCGGCTGCCAGTGGGTGGTCGGCATGGCCTTCATCGCCGCCCAGGCCAGCGCGTGCTTGCCGCGCTTGAACTGCTGGACCTGCGTCGTCGTGACAGGCGGCACAGGTCTCGGGAGTGGGAATCTGGACCTTGGCCACGTCCTCGGCCGACATGTGCCCGTCGCCGTGACAGGCGTCGCAGCCGACGTCGCCCTGGCTGTGCTTGCTCTGCTTCCAGTCGGAGACGATGTTCGGCGTGATCTTGGCGTGACAGTCGACGCAGTCCGCGGCCCGTGAGGTGGCAACGAGCAGGAGCGTCATCGCGGTGAGCGCGAGAGCGAGAAGACCGGTCCTCATGACCATCCCCTCCACCGCCTCGAACCCTGGCACGGCGCCGGCCCGCGTCGGAGGCGGAGCGCGGGTGCGCCCTCGATTTCGAGCGCTCGTGCGGGTATGAGGAGCCCCGCTACCCGCTCATGATAGGGGGGCCGGGGTCCCCTGGCAATGGCCGGGGTGGTGCCGCCTAGAGCGGCGGGTGGCCGAGGGCGGGGATGATGATCTCGCGGGCGCGCGCGAGCGCCGCGCGATTGACGGGCACCGCGTGGCCGGCGGTGTCGAGGGCAGCGATCAGCTTCTCGGTCGAGATGTTCCCCGAGGCGCCGGGTGCGTAGGGGCAGCCGCCGATGCCACCGGTCGACGAATCGAAGATGGTGATGCCCCGGGCGAGGGCGGCAAGCATGTTGGGGACCGCGTGGCCGAAGGTGTCGTGGAAGTGCATGGCCAGGCTCTCGGCCGGCACGCGAGGGAGAATGAGGTCGAGGAGTGCGGTCACCTCCTCCGGCGTCGCCTTGCCGATCGTGTCCCCGATCGACACCTCCTCGACGCCGAGGTCGAAGAGCCGGTCGATGACCTCGATCGTGTGCTCGGGGTCGGTCTTCCCCTCGTACGGGCACCAGAACGCGGTCGACACGTAGCCGCGGGCCGGGAGGCGCGCATCGAGCGCGCGCCGCATCACCGGGACGAAGCGTGCGATGGACTCGTCGATCGTGGCGTTGATGTTCTTCCGGTTGAAGGTCTCGGTGGCGGCGGTGAAGAGGGCGATACGGTCGACCTGGGTCGAAAGGGCGCGGTCGAGCCCTCTCTCGTTGGGGACGAGGGCCGAGTAGACGATCCCCGGGCGACGGGTGATGCCGGCGAAGACCGCCTCGGCATCCGCGAGCTGCGGCACCCAGCGCGGCGAGACGAAGGCGCTCGCCTCGATCTCGCCGAGCCCCGACGCGGACAGGGCGTCGATGTAGGCGATCTTCACCGCGGTCGGGATGAGCGCCGCCTCGTTCTGCAGCCCGTCGCGCGGGCCGACCTCGACGATCCGGATCATCCCGCTCTGGATGCGGTCTCGGGTATCGCAGGTTCCGCGTTCGCCGCCGCTGCGGGCGGTTCGAAGAGGGTGACGAGGGTCTTCCCGAGGTCGACGAGCTCGCCCTCCTGGCAGTGAATGGCCTCGACTCGACCGGCGCGGGGCGCGGTCAGGCGATACTCCATCTTCATCGCCTCGAGGACGACGAGCACGGCGCCGGACTCGACCTCCTCGCCGGCGGCGACGCGCACCTGGATCACCTTGCCGGTCATGGGGGCGCGGATCTCATCGTGCACGGCCTCACTGCGCGAGCTCGCGCGGCGCTCCTCGGCGGCGATGAAGGTCGTGCGTCCCTCCCAGGAGATCCAGACCCCCTCGCGCGTGCGCGCCACCGCGGCGCGCTGGCGCCGGCCGTCGATATCGAGCGTGGTCCAGCTCATGATGCACCTCCGCTCGCATCGGCGTCGGCCGTCGCCATGCGGAAGGCGCCGAGGCGGCGCCACGGCGAATAGCGATCACCGAGCCCATCGGTTCCGGTCGAGTCGCTGGCGGCACCGCCGTCGCTCGCCGCGAGCGTGCGCATGGCCTCGCGCGCGGCGGCCGTGACCTCCTCGGGCACCTCGGGGGCGGGCCAGCTCCGTTTCTCGATCGTCGTCGTGAAGGTCTCGCCCTGGATGAAGAAGTCCGAGGTCAGGATGTCGAGAAGGAAGGACTGGTTGGTGGCGAGCCCGAGGAGCACGGTCTCGCGAAGCGCCGTCACCATGCGGAGGCGGGCCGCCTCCCGATCCTCGCCCCAGGTGATGAGCTTGGCGATGATGGGATCGTAGAACGGGAGGATGTCCTGCCCCTCGCGGATCCCGGTGTCGATGCGGACGTGCGGGCGGAGCGGCCACTCGAGCATCAAGATTTTCCCGGTCGCAGGCAAGAATTCGCGGTAGGGGTCCTCGGCGTAGAGCCGCGCCTCGATGGCGTGGCCACGCGGCGCGGGCGGCTCGGGGAGTGCGCCGCCGCGGGCGACCTCGACCTGGGCACGCACGAGATCGACGCCGGTGCGGAGCTCGGTCACCGGGTGCTCCACCTGGAGCCGGGTGTTGACCTCGAGGAAGTAGTAGTCCTCGTCGGGGCCGACCAGGAACTCGACCGTGCCCGCGCTCTCGTACTGGACGGCGCGGGCGAGGGCCACCGCCGAGTCGCAGAGCGCGCGCCGGGTCCGCTCGCTGATGGCGGTCGAGGGCGATTCTTCGATGATCTTCTGGTAGCGGCGCTGGAGGCTGCACTCGCGTTCCCCGAGGGCGATCGCGTCGTTGCCGTCGCCGAGGATCTGCACCTCGACGTGGCGCGCCGGGTGAACGTAGCGCTCGACGAGGAGCCGGTCGTCGGCGAAGGCGGCGAGCGATTCGCGCTTGGCGCCGGCGAAGGCCTCGGCGAGCTCGCCCTCGCTCTGGACGAGCCGCATGCCCTTGCCGCCGCCGCCGCCGGCGGCCTTCAAGAGGATCGGATACCCGACGCGCTCGGCGGCGTGGCGGGCGTCATCGAGCGAGTCGCACTCCTTGGCTCCGGGGATCACGGGGACGCCCGCGGCCTCGGCCGTCGTGCGCGCGGCGCGCTTCTCGCCGAGGGCGAGCATCGATTCGGCCGAGGGTCCGATGAATCGGATCCTGGCCTCGCGGCAGGCGCGGGCGAAGGCCGCGTTCTGGGAGAGGAAACCGTATCCGGGATGGATCGCCGTGGCGCCGGTCGTGCGCGCCGCGTCGAGGATCAGGTCGGGCTTCAGGTAGCTGTCGGTGGCGCCGAGAGCCACCGCTTCACCGGCGAGCCAGACATGCGGGGAGTCGCGATCGACGTCGGTATAGACCGCCACCGACGGGATTCCCATCTCGTTCAAGGTGTGGAGGATACGGCAGGCGATCTCGCCCCGGTTGGCCACGAGGACTTTCATAGACATATGAAGGTACGCGGGCCGGCGGGGGATGGCAACTTGGGAATGGTGGACTGCTCGGGGCAGCGGCGGGATGTCCCTCCGCTGCCCGAATGTTTCCGCTGGAACGGGAACCTCACTCGAGGAGGACGATCCGCAGGCTCTCCACCTGATCCCCGACGTGGAGCCGGCCGAAGTAGATCCCGGAGGGCAGTCGCTGGCCGCCGTCGTTCCTTCCATCCCAGCGCACCGCATGGACGCCCGGCTGCCGCGATTCGTTCAGGAGACGGCGAACGAGACGACCGTCGGCGCCGTAGATGTCGAACTTGACGAGAGCTTGATTGCCGGTCGTATCGAGGTCGTAACGGATCTCGGCCGACTCGCGGAACGGGTTCGGAACGCTGGGGCCGAGGAAGTGGCTCCGAGCCGCATCGACAGATTGTGGGTTGCTGGCAAGTGGAGCGCAGCCGATGGGAAGCGCCCCGACGAGGCCGCAGCCGGGGGCATTCGCGCATGACGAACCCTCGGCGAGGTGAAAGTTGACGTTGTCGGGATCGCAGAAGAGCGGCGCGTAGGAGAAGTTGCCGTTCACGCCGTTCTGCCCGGCGGCGCAGTCGATCCAGTCGCCGCCCAGGTTGCCGAAGATGTCCGAGCAGGAAAGCGTCAGGCTGCTCGTCGAATCACAGAGGACCGACCCGCCCGCGGTGCTGTAGGAGACGATGCATCGATCGAGCGCCGTGGTCGCCTCGGAGGTGCTCGCCACTCCGCCCCCGCCGAGGGTGGCCGCGTTGCCGTAGAAGGTGCAGGACTCGATCGTCGGGTTCGATCGGATGTAGCTGGCGATTCCCCCTCCGGTCTCCTGGCTCGTGTTGTGGGCGAAGATGCTGAGCGTGATCGTGGCCCACGAACGATAGCAGGAGAGGCCGCCACCAGGACCTGCGGTCGTGTTCCCCTCGAACAGGCAGTTGCGGACGGTCGGATCCCGGAAGCTCACGTTCATGCCGCCGCCGTTCGAGGTGGCGTGATTGCCGCGGAAGGTGCAGCCCTCGACCAGTCCTCCCGAGTCGCCGAAGGAGAGCCCCCCGCCCCGCATTCCCGAGTTGTTCTCGAAGATCGAGCTCGTCACCTCGATGGGAGAGCTGCCGATGTGGGACCCGCCCCCCGGCCCGCCGGCGGTGTTGGCGGTGAACGTGCAGCCGTCGACAGTACCGACGCAATTGTTGGCGTTCAGGCCACCGCCGCCGCCATTGGTGGCATCACAGTCCGTGAAGGAGCATCCGACCAGGGCCAAACCCGAGAGGTTGAAGTTGATCCCGCCTCCCTGGGTAGCGGAGTTTCCCGTGAAGGTGCAGTTCTCCAAGTATGTGTTCGATTCGAAGAGTTCAGCACCGCCTCCTCCAGCGTATGACGATTGATTGCTCTCGAACAAGCAATTGGTGATATCACCGGAAGACAGCGACCAGTGTATCCCTCCTCCCGCCGTGTCGGCCTGGCACGCTCGGAAGGTGCAGTCCTCGAGTGCAGGCACTGAACGGGCGAAGAGGGCGCCACCTCCTGTCGACAATGCCGAATTGGCCTCGAATGCACATCGGGTTAACACTGGATATCCATCTGCGAACACGGCTCCACCACCACGCAAGGCGGAGTTTCGTTCGAAGACACAGTCGGTCAAGACAGGATTTGACTGTGAGCTGTGGATCCCGCCGCCCGCTTCAAGGGCATGGTTGTCCGTGAACACGCAGCCAACGAGGATGGGATTCGACGCGTGAGCACTGAAGCCGGCCCCTGCCACGAGGGACTCGTTTTCCTCGAACCGGCAGTTGATCAACGTGGGCCCATATTGGCAGAAGCCACAATGCGCCGCTGTCCCGTCGCCGACCGGATCGGTCGAGACATTCCTCCAGAACCTGCAGTTTTCGACAGTCACCTCAGAGTAGAGGATGTCCAGTGCGTTCCTGGCCGCACCGGTGATCGTGAGTCCCTTGATCAGGCTAGGCTGATCAAGGGACAGGCACCAGATCCCATTGAAATTGCCGGCGACATCGATCGTGACGCAGTCGGCCTCACCGGTCTCGCTGCGTAGCTCGATCCCCGGTTCCATTCGGATCGAGTGCTCGTAGTAGGTGCCGCACGCGACAACGACGACATCTCCGGGCAAGGCGGCGTCGATGCCGGTCTGGATCGTCGGATACTGGCTGGGGACGTGGATCGTCGTGGCCCCGGCAGGAAGCGAAGAGAGAGCTAGCGCCAAGACAGCAAGCGACGAGATGAGCGCCGGTCGGTCCATGTGTCCTCCTTGGGACCAGGTGGGAATCCGGCCTCGTCGTCGGGCGGCGGGATGGGGTGCGGCGCTCGGCAAGCGAGGGAACTGCTAGCCAATCGGTGATGATCATACGCCACTCCCCGCCGCCTCCGCAAACGAGAGCGGTGGGGCGGTCGTGGTCAATACTGGCTCTTGATGCGGCCCCAGGTGACGGGGGTGACCGGGGCGAGCGGATAGCAGGCATCGTGACCGCCGGGACCGACGCAGGCCCGCCCGCGGCTCGATGGCGGAATGGGCGTGACCTCGAAGGTCGGGGAGAGCACGTGCGTACCGTTGGGAAAGGCGGATTCGATGATCTCGATGCATCCCTGATCGACGGCGTAGAACGTCATCCGGCCGAAGGCCACGAGCGCGCCCCCGGTGACGACCTGGTCGAAGGGAAGCGTGAGCGAACCACGAACTGGCCCCCACGGCGGTCCTGGTGGCAACTCGTAGAGGGATGTCAAGCAATCCCACAGCCCGAAGCCGAAGGCCCAGGAGTCCGGCACCTCGAAGGCGCACTGGACGCCCCAGACCGAGTCGTAGTTCCGGAGGAGCACGAGCACGCAGGCGGTCTGCATCCCGGAGAGATCCGTGACCGGGAGCGTCGACTCGCAGTCCACCCCGTCGAGATCCGCCTGGTTGCAGGGAGCGAGAACGAGGTCGACCGCGTGGAAGAGGATCGTCGTGTTCTCGTTCGCGGCGAGGGCCGGGCTCGCGATGAAGAGCGCAGCGAGAGCCACCGAGAGCGCGGCGCTGTGGGAGGTTCGGGTCATGGTGCTTCTCCCGGCGCCGTCGGGCGCCGAATAGAGCTTACACCCCGGGGCGCCTCGGGCAAGAGCGCTCTCCGGATGGTTTCCGCTGAAACGCGGCTTGCAGGAGCCAGCGCCCCTGGGAGAAGCGCCATGGGCCCGGGTCCGCTATCATATCCGCTATCATATTCGTTGAGTGTGTGCCTTCGCTGCATGAGATCACAGGTGGGTTGACGGGATGCGAATCGAGATCCTCGGCGAGATCACAGAGATGGAGACGATAGCGATAGGGCGGCGGATCCGCGAGCTGCCTCGTCTCCGGAGGGTGTACGGTCCGGGGCGCTGGCGCAAGCGGAGAGGGATTGCTCGAGTCCGGGTTGATGGTGGCCCTGCGTTCGTGGCGGAGGTACACTGGTATGAAGCCTTCGGCATCGGGCGGAAGGAGCTCAAGATCAAACGAATTGTGGATCGATGAATATGGCACGACGAGACCAGAAAGCGCACTACGTGGTCTGCCTCTCAAACAGAGGGTTCCGAGCTTCTCTTGTCAGTCGGAGGATATACCGCAGTCTGTCCGACCCGGAGGCGGCGAAGCGAAACCTGGTTCGGGTCATCGATGAATCCGGCGAGGATTACCTCTATCCCAGCAGGATGTTCGTGGCCATCGATGTCCCGGTTGCCGTCGAGAAGAGCTTCCGTAAGGCGAGCTGATCTTGGAGCAAGGAGTGTGCATGACCGGCCGGCATCTGCCTGAGTCCACGCGGGCCCGAGGTTGGGCCCTTGCCCTCATCGTGGCCACTGGCCTCCTGGCCCTCCTCCCGTCCGTCGCCGCCCGGGCCGCCACGATCCACGTCCCCGCCGATCGGCCCTCGATCCAGCTCGCGATCGACGCCGCGGTGGCCGGCGACACCGTCCTCGTCGCCCCCGGGACCTATTACGGAGCCGAGAATCAGAACATCGACTTCCGCGGGCGCGACATCGTCCTGCGCTCCGAGGCGGGACCCGAGGCGACGATCATCGACTGCGAGAACATCGATCGCGCCTTCTACCTGCGCGCGGGGGAGACCAACTCGGCGGTCATCGACGGCTTCTCCGTTCTCCGCGGCATGGCCACCTACCTCGACCCCTACGGTGTCGTGGGTGGCGCCGTGGTCTGCGCCAGCTCCTCACCCACGATCCGTAACATGATCCTGGGGGTTTGCGGCGCGGGGTGAGCGGGGGCCTGGGATGGCGGTGCCATCGCCCTCTACAACTCGAGCGCCAGGCTCATCGACTGCCAGATCTCCGGAAATGCCGCGGAGGAGAAGGGCGGCGGCCTCTACTGCGAGGGCGGTGCCGTCGAGCTCGCCGGCTGCCGCTTTGTCGAGAACGTGGCGGGCGGCAATGTGGGATGGGGCGGGGCTGTCTATGCCGAGTCCTGCGATCTCACCATCACCGACTGCACCTTCGCCGGGAACCAGGTCGAGAGCTGGAGCTGTGATGGATGCAGCTACGCGGGCGGCGGCGCCATCTACGCCGAGCTCGGGACGGCGAGCCTCACTCGCTGCCTCTTCCTCGACAACGCCGCCGTATCCGAGAACATCGGGAGCGGGAACTTCGCCGAGGGGGGTGCTGCCCTGCTCCGGGTCGGCGGCCTCACCCTCACCGAGTGCGTCTTCCGCGGCAACGAGGCGCGGAGCACCTCCGATCCCCAGCTCTCGGCCTGGGGCAACGAGGCCTACGGCGGCGCCCTGGCCTGCCGCTCCGCCGTTCTCGACAACTGCGTCTTCGAGAACAACGGCGTCCTCTGCGATGGCAACCCCGACGGCAACATCGGCGCCGGGGGCGCGCTCCATGCCGCCGATGCGATCGTGACCGGATGCCTCTTCATCGATAACGCCGTGGTCGGCGGCGGCAGCCGGCCGGATGGCGCCGTCCGGTCCCTCCGCGCCGAGGATCGCGCCGAGGGCGGCGGCGCCGCGGTCGCGGGTGGCTCGCGCTTCACGCGCTCGACCTTCAGCCGCAACTCGGCTGCCACGGGGGGCGCTGCGATCCACCTCCGCGACGGCGGCGTGGTGCTGATCGACAACACGATCGTCGCCTTCTCGCAGACGCCCGCCGCCATCCTCTGCAGCGGGGGCACCCGGCCCGAGCTCACGTGCTCCGATGTCTTCGGCAACGCCGGCGGCGACTGGGTGGGCTGCATCGCCGACCAGGCCGGCTCGAGCGGCAACCTGGCCGCCGATCCGCTCTTCTGCCAGCCCGCGATCGGCAACTACACGCTCGACGCCGCCTCTCCCTGCGCCGAGGACAACGCGCCCGCGTCATGCGGTCTCATCGGGGCGCTTGGAGTGGGTTGCGGTGTCGTCGCCGTGCCGGCCGGGGACTCGCCCGCGGCACCTCGACTCGTGCGCGTCTACCCCAATCCTCTCGATGGCGACGCGGTCCTCGAATGGCGTTCCGATGCAGGCGGCGCGCAGCACGCGCGGCTCTACGATCTCGCCGGCCGCGTCATCCTGGCCCGGGATCTCGGATCGCGCGCGGCGGGGACGCATCGCCTGGCGTGGAGCGATCTCACTCGCGGCGTCTCGCTGCCTGCCGGCGTCTACTTCCTCGCGATCGATCCGCCCGGTGGCAGCACCAGCCGCGAGCAGGCGCTGCGCGTGATCGTGACCAGGTAACGGGAAGGACGCCGTGCCCGAGCTCAGCGATCTTCACGTCGTCGTCGGAGCGGGACCGCTAGGTCTCGGCGTTGCGCGCGAGCTGGCTGCGCGCCGGGTGCGAGTACGTATCGTGAGCCGGAACGGCCGGGCTGTGGTACCGGACGGTGTCGAGATCGGGGCCGCCGATATGACCGATCCCACCGCTGCTCGCACCGCGTGCTCCGGTGCGACTGTCGTCTACAACTGCACGAATGTCGCTTACAACGAATGGCCGGAGAAGCTGCCGCCCCTGTGGAGCGGGATCACCGAGGGGGCGGCGGCCAACGGCGCACGCCTCGTCTGCGGCGACAACCTCTATGCGTATGGCCCCGTGGCCGGCGTCCTTCACGAGGCGTTGCCGCCGGCCGCCACCGGACGCAAGGGACGGACCCGCGCTCGCCTCGCCGCCGAGGTCATGGCGGCGCATGCCGCCGGACGCGTCCGCGTGACGATCGGGCGTGCACCGGACTTCTACGGGCCCTGGGTCCGCATCTCCGCCCTGGGCGAACAGGTCTTCACCGCCGCTCTCGCCAGGAAACCGGTCCCGGTCCTCGGGGATCCCGATCTCCCGCATACCTACATCTACATCCACGACTTTGCCCGCGCGCTCGTCATGCTCGGCGAGAGCGAGCATGCGTACGGAGAGGTGTGGCACGTTCCCAGCGCGCCCACCATCACCACGCGGGACCTGGTGGCGCTCGTGGGTGAGGAGCTCGGGCGGAAGCTCTCGCTCCGAGCCGCGCCGGCCTGGATGATCTCGGCGCTCGGGCTCGTCAACCCGGTGATGCGCGAGCTCAGGGAGACGGCCTATCAGTTCACCGCCCCCTTCGTCGTCGATCACTCGCGGTTCGAGCGCATCTTCGGGGCCACGGTGACGCCGCACCGCGAGGCGATCCGGCATACGCTCGAGTGGTACCGGGGGCCGGGGCCCGATCCCCGAGCCCGGTAAGGGCTTAATATCGAGGCTCCCCGTCCCGATAACTCATGCTGCGGGCCCGGGCTCGGCGGTGGTAGGCTCTTCGCGTTCGGCTTCCCTTGCCCCGCCACCCGCGGTTGTCCCGGCTCCTGCCGGGACCGTATCCCCCCGTGCCGCCGAACCTTGCGGCGCCCAGGTGCCGGGGCTCAAGAACCAGATCACGATGAAACGGACCACCATCCTCGGCATCTCCGCCTTCTATCACGACAGCGCCGCTTGCCTCCTGGCCGACGGCGAGATCGTCGCCGCCGCGCAGGAGGAGCGCTTCACCCGCAAGAAGGGTGACGCCGCGTTCCCCGAGCGGGCGGTCGAGTACTGTCTCAAGGAAGCCGGGATCCGCGCCTCCGATCTCACCCTTGTCGGCTTCTACGACAAGCCGCTCCTCAAGTTCGAGCGCATCCTCGAGACCTACGTCGGGGTTGCGCCCCGTGGCTTCTCCTCGTTCCTGCAGGCCGGTCCGCTATGGATCAAGGACAAGCTCTACATGGACCGGCAGATCCGCGAGGCGCTCGGGTACGAGGGTGACATCCTCTATGCCGAGCATCACGAATCGCATGCCGCGAGCGCGTTCTTCCCGTCTCCGTTCACCGAGGCCGCCATCCTCACCATGGATGGCGTCGGCGAGTGGGCGACGGCCTCGATCGGAGTGGGCCGCGATCGCGACATCGTGCTCCAGAGGGAGCTCCACTGGCCGGACTCGCTCGGTCTCCTGTACTCGGCCTTCACCTATTACACCGGATTCAAGGTCAATTCCGGCGAGTACAAGGTGATGGGGCTGGCGCCCTACGGGGAGCCGAAGTACGTCGATACCATTCTCAGCGAGCTCATCGATCTGCACGAGGATGGGTCCTTCGTCCTGAACCAGAAGTACTTCAACTACCTGACCGGGCTCACCATGACCAATGGCGCCTTCGACGAGCTGTTCGGCGGGCCGCCGCGAGTGCCGGAGACGAAGCTCACCCAGCGGGAGATGGATCTCGCGCGCTCGGTCCAGGTCGTGTGCGAGGAGATCGTGATGCGGATGGCGCGCACCGCGCATCGCGAGACCGGGCTCGACAACCTGTGCATGGCGGGCGGGGTCGCCCTCAACTGTGTGGCCAACGGCCGGCTTCTCCGCGAGGGACCGTTCAAGAGCATCTGGATCCAGCCGGCGGCGGGCGACGCGGGGGGCGCGCTCGGGATCGCCACCCTGATCTGGCACCGTCACTGCGAGAAGCCGCGGGCGGTGACCCCGGGCCGCGACGGGATGAAGGGGGCCTATCTGGGGCCAGGGTTCGCCGACGCGGAGATCGAGAGCTTCCTGAAGACGGCGGGTGCTGCCTACACGCGCCTCGATCGTGAGACCCTGATCCAGCGCGCGGCAGCGCTCCTCGCCGAGGAGAAGATCATCGGCTGGTTCAACGGGCGAATGGAGTTCGGTCCCCGGGCGCTCGGCTCGCGCAGCATCCTCGGCGACCCGCGAAGCCCGCGCATGCAGGCGCAGATGAACTTGAAGATCAAGTTCCGCGAGGGATTCCGCCCCTTCGCGCCGAGCGTGCTCCGCGAGCGTGTCGCCGACTACTTCGAGCTCGACGTCGATTCGCCCTACATGCTCCTTGTCGCCCCCGTGAAGAAGGAGCGCCAGATCCCGATGACCGACGCGCAGCACCGGCTCTGGGGCATCGACAAGCTGAACGTGCCGCGCTCCGACATCCCGGCGATCACGCACGTCGACTACTCGGCGCGCGTCCAGACCGTGAGCCGCGACACCAATCCCGACTACTACGATCTCATCAAGGAGTTCGAGCGGCTCACGGGCTGTGGGCTCGTGGTGAACACGTCCTTCAACGTGCGCGGCGAGCCGATCGTCTGCACGCCGCTTGATGCGTATCGCTGCTTCATGCGGACCCACATCGACCATCTGGTCCTGGGGCCGTTCCTCCTCGACAAGAGCGAGCAGCCGGAGTGGAAGGAGACCGAGGATTGGAAGCACGAATTCGTGCTCGACTGACCCCCCGCGAGGGCCGTCGCTTCGGACTCACCGTCGGCGCGGCCTTCTGCGTGCTCGGCGCCCTCTCCTGGTGGCGGGGTCACGACCTGGCGCCGCAGATCTTCGCCGGGATCGGGATCCTGCTCGCCCTCGCCGGCCTCGTCGCCCCCACCCGGCTCGGCCCGGTCCAGGCGGGGTGGATGGGGATGGCCAGGGCCATCTCCAAGGTCACGACGCCCATCTTCATGGGCCTGGTATACTTCCTCGTGTTCGCGCCGGTCGGCCTCCTGGCCCGGGCGATTGGTCGCAACCCGCTCCAGCGCCCCGGACAGAAGGGGGTCTGGATCCCCCGCGATCCCTCCCGACACAGCGACCTGCACCGTCAGTTCTGAGAACTCAGGAGTTCCGAGGACCGATCACAATGGCCAAGAACAGCGTCTTCAGTGAGTTGTGGGCCTTCATGCGCGTGCGCAAGAAGTGGTGGCTGATGCCCATCATCGTCATGATGTTCCTCTTCGGCTCGCTGCTCATCTTCGCCCAGGGATCCGCCCTGGCGCCGTTCATCTACACGCTGTTCTGATCCGGGGCCGGCCTGGAAGCCGGCCTGTGCGAGGAGTGCCTGGGCATGCCCCGTGCCGGGTCGCCGCTCCTCTTGGGTCTCGTCTTGCTGGCAGGCTCCGTCCTGTTCTTCTGCCTGTCCGCGGAGATGGCCTGTCGCGCCTTCTTCCCGGATCACCGGCTCCGATATGTGACGGATCCGGAGCTCATGTTCGTGCTCGAGCCCAACCAGCAGGATGCCGACGTTGGGTGTCAGGTTCGGTCGATCCCCTACGCCGGGTCGCACGTCCGCATCAACGAGCTCGGGCTTCGCGGTCCCGGTGTCGCCTCGCTGTCATCGCGACACGTGTTGTTCCTCGGTGATTCGTTCACCTTTGGATCCCTGATCGAGGAGGAGAGGACGTTCGTCGGGCGGGTGAGCGGATGTCTTCCTGAGGATATTTCCGCCATCAACGGCGGCCAGCCCGGTTTCGGCATCTACCAGATCGCCGGGTTCGGACGCCGGCTCGTGCCTTCCCTGCGCCCGGAAGTCGTCGTGCTGGTGATCTGGGAGGGTCTCCTGCAGCGCCAGCCGCTGCCCGCGGCCGAGCGGGCACATGTCCTGGCGAAGAGCGAGAAGTTGAAGCGCCTGAAGGCGACCTCGGTGCTGGGCATGCATCTCTATCGCGCCTGGGAGCGCGCGTCATGGCGTCTTGGGGTACGCGCCACCACCGTGACGCTCACCCAGAGCACCGAGCCTGTGCCTTCGGCGGATGGCTCGTTCAGTGCACTGTTCGCCGGCGACGGCAGGCGAATCGAGATGCTCGCCGGCGCGGTGGCCGATTCGGGCGGTCGGATGATGATCGTCCTGTGGCCGGAGTCCGAGTTCACCGGACGGGACCGTCCTCCGACTTCGAGCGAGGTGGACGCCTGGCTCCGGGAGCTGGCTGAGCGGCTCGGCCTCGCCTACGTGAATCTGGGTCCGGCGCTCAGTGCCTATCCTCCCGGTCACCTCATCATCTCCGGGGACGGGCATCCCACGGCGCTAGCTCACTGCCTCGCGGCCGAGGTCATGCTCGACGAGCTCGGTCGGCTCGGCTGGTACGAGATTGCGGCGCTGGATTGCCAAAGCACGGTGATCGGCTCAGCGGAGCAGCACGAGTGAGCGCGCCATGTCGACACGGACGACTTCCGGTTGACGCGCAACAGGAGCCATGACACCCTCGGTCGTGATTTCAGATTTCCATTGATCGCAACCACGCGTCATGCGAGAGGAGTACTTCAATGCTGAACAAGCAGGCTTTGAACGGCATGTGGGATCTGATGCGGCAAAGGCACGGCATCACGTTGCGACTCATCGAGTCCCTGCCGGAAGCCAAGCTTCACGCTTATCCGATACCTGGCATGCGGACGCCGGCCGAGCTCATCGTGCACATGTACAACGTCCTCATCGACGAGATCCCTCAAGGCATCGTCAATGGCGCGGTCAAGGCCGACGAGTCCGCCGAGAAGTCGATGGCCGCGGGTCTCAAGACCAAGGCGGATGTGATGAAGTTCGTCGAGAAGAGCTGGAACTCGGGGAGCAAGGCCGTGGCGGCGATCACCGACCAGCACCTGTCGGCGACGGTCGCGACTCCCTGGAACATGTCGCTTCCCGGCTGGATGATGATGGGGATCAGTCACGACGAGTACCTGCACCATCGTGGTCAGCTCTACTGCTTCGCGCGCGTGTTCGGTGTCGAGCCGCCGATGATCTGGGACTTCGAGCATAACGCCGAGGCATTCCGGCCCAAGCAGGCGATGGCGTAGCCGGCGCATCCGTTTGCCCGCCCTGGAATCGCGGTCGAACGGTGTGGCTGCCCGCTCCCTGCTTGTGAGCGGATTCCAGTTCATTTCATCGCGGCGTTGTGCTATGTTCCCGCGGTCCGCAGCGAAGCTCACCGCTTCCGCGGGCGACCGTCCCGGCCCGGAGGGCCGATGCCGCACCCTTCCACACGGATGACTGGAGTTGCTGGTTGCCCCACGGCAATTCCTGCGGGCGCGCACCCAGCGCCGGATTTCGCCTTCTCTCATCGTGTGAAGATTCAACGCGTTGCACGAGGACAAGCCTCCTTCATCCACGCAACCCTGCAATGGATGTTGCAGCAATGTGTATGTGAGATTGGGAGAAAGCAATCGGTCGCCTTCCCTCCGGGCACGAGGGAACCCGGGGCATCGCAGGGAGAACACTCTCATGAGACGGCTAGGTCGCATCTTACCGTCCGTTCTCGTTCTTGTCTCGTTCATGATCTTGTGGCTGCCGAGCCCGTCGCTGGCCTCGGTGTGCTCTCGCACCTACACGACTGATGCGGATTTCGACGAGGGGATCCTCGTCAACGTCAATCACGATCCGCCCAACAACGATCAGCTCCAGCTCAATGCGTTTCCCGAACCATTCCCCTTCATCTGGATCGCCAATTCGGCCCGCGGGACCGTGTGCCGCGTGGATACCGAAACGGGCGCGATTCTGGGCGAGTACAGGTCGGCTCCCGAGGGTCGCGGTCTCAACCCCTCCCGGACCACGGTCGATTTCTTCGGGAACGTGTGGACCGGGAACCGTGACGAGTCGGGAGGCGGCCAGGGGTCCGTGGTCAAGATCGGTCTCGTGATCGGCGGGACCCGCGGCATCAAGAACCCGGACGGGACCTTCACGCCGGACCCGAACGGCGAGTACCTGGCTCCGCCCTTCCTCTACAGCACGGCCGTCGATCGCGATAGCGACGGCTACATCAAGACATCCCGGGGGCTGGGCCACATCCTGTCCTGGCCGGACATCACGGACGGTGTCGGTGGCCCGGTCGGGATCGTCGAGGATGCGGATGACGAGTGCATCCTCATCTTCCAGCGCACCACGGGGCCCAACGTGCGCCATGTCTCGGTGGACGGCAATAACGACGTATGGGTCGGTGGCTACCCGTTCACGCCCACGTTCTTCGATCAGCTGGACGGCGACACGGGTGCCATCCTCTCCACCTTCCCCTCGCCTGATTGCGGCGGCTACGGCGGGCTGATCGACGGCAACAACGTGCTGTGGTCGGCCACGATCAGTCAGAACGCGCTCCTCCGGCGCGATCTGACCACCTCGGTTTCGACCTGCATCCCGGTCAGTCAGTCGTATGGCCTCGGGATCGATACCAACGGGTACATCTGGAACGCGATGTGGAGCAACAACTCGATCGTCAAGATCGCTCCGGATGGCACGATCCAGCCTGGCTTCCCCAGGCCAACCGGCGGATCGAGCTCCCGCGGTGTGGCGGTGACGCCGGTCGACAACCATGTCTGGGTCGCCAACAGCGGTAGCAACACCGTGACGCGTCTCGACAACGGTGGCAATCTCCTGAACACCATCAACGTCGGGTTGCAGCCTACCGGGGTCGCCGTGGACGCCGACGGCAAGGTCTGGGTCACCAACCTCGATTCCAACAACGCCATGAGGATCGATCCTTCCGGTGGAGGTGGCCTGGGAGCGGTGGACCTCACCGTCGATCTCGGACCGGGAGCCGGCCCCTACAACTACAGCGACATGACCGGCGGCGTCCTCGTCGGGGTGGTGCTGTCGGGGTTGTGGGATGTCGTCTTCGACAGCGGAACCCCTGGCGAGGAGTGGGGGATCGCATCGTGGGCGAGCCTGGAGCCCCTGGGCACGGGCATCACCGTCGAGGTGCGGGCCGCCGATACCATTGCCGGTCTGCCCAGTCAGCCCTGGGTCTCGGTGATGAACGGCGTTCCGTTCGCCGGTGTCATGGGTCGCTACATCGAGATCAGAACCGTGCTCAGCCATGAGCCCGGAATCCAGGACAGCCCGATCCTCTACGATCTCACCATCCAGTGCGCCAACCGGCCGCCGGACTGCACGACGGCGATGGCGACTCCGGACGAGCTCTGGCCGCCACGGCACAAGTTCGTGAATGTCGAGATCGTGGGGGTCACCGATCCCGACGGGGACCCAGTGACCATCGTGATCGACGATGTCACCCAGGACGAGCCGCTCGACGGTCAAGGTGACGGGAGCTTCTGCCCCGATGCGCGGATGATGGGTGATCAGCTCCAGATCCGCGCCGAGCGGATGGGACCCTCGTACCTCATGGTGCCCGGTGGATTGGGCGACGACGTGGCAGAGCAGTCCGTCGGTGGCCCCGGCAACGGCCGCGTCTACGTGATCCACTTCACGGCATCGGATGATCGAGGTGGCTCCTGCACGGGCACGGCCACGGTCTGCGTGCCGCACGACATGAGACCCGGCCACGTGTGCATCGACGACGGCCAGATCGTGAGCTCGTTCGGTCCGTGCGATCCTTCCATCCTGCCACCAGGCGAGGGCGTCGGGAAGGAGATCACCTCGGTCGAGATGGGCCGGCCCGAGGTCACGCGTGAGCTCGCGGTGATCAGCTACACACTGCCGAGCGGTGGTGCGGTCAACCTGGCCGTGTACGACGTGGCCGGTCGCCATGTCGCCACGCTCGAGAACGCGTTCCGCGAGCGCGGCGGGCACAGCGTCACCTGGAACATGGGTGCCGTGGCGCGCGGCGTCTACTACGCCCGGATCCAGGCCAACGGCGTGACGCTGACCCGGCCGATCGTCGTGAGATAGGAAAGACCTGGTCCCGGAGGGGAGCCGTGGAGCCTGCCCTGCCGAGGTGGGGCAGGCTCCGCTTCTTCTGGGAGGAGAGCGATCCCGTGGGGAAGCTCGTCACGGCAAGTTCAGGCCGTCACTGTTCCTATTTCATCAGTAGTACCCGAACCGACCCCTCAGCCGTGAAGGGCGCGAGCCTGAGGAAGTAGACGCCGGAGGCGAGTTCGGTTCCCGCCGTGAGATCACTCCAGGCAATTTGCTGTCCGCCGGGGCCTGGGCTCATGAGTTCGCGTTCGAGGACGAGCCTGCCCGCGAGGTTGTAGAGCTGCGCCATGCGCGGACCCGCACCCGTGTCATCCCAGGAAACGAACCCCTGCCCGGAGAGCGGATTGGGAAGGACGCGAACCACGGGACGTGCCGCGGGGGCATCCGCCTCCGCAACGGCAGTCGCCCCACATCCCACCGGCAGGGCGCCGATGAGGCCGCATTCTCCCGGGGCATGCTCTGGCGCGCAGGGCGAGTTGGCATCGATGGTGTAGTTGTGGTCGGCCGGCAGGCAGAAGAGCGGGTCGGCCGAGAAGTTGCCGTTGACTCCGGACTGGCCGGCAAGGCATCCCACCCAGTCGCCGCCCGTGTTGCCGAAGACGTCGCAGCAGGAGAGAACGGGGAAGGCGCCGCCGGCACATTCGACGACGCTTGCGAGCATCGAGAAGGCGATGATCGTGTTGTCAAAGGTGATCGTGCCGGGGTCGCGCATGTGAACCGCGGCTCCCGATGTCTGTGCCGAGTTGCCACTGAAGGTGCACCCGATGAAGTGCGACCCGGAGGTAACGGCGCCGCCGCCGCCGACAGGCCTCCTCCACGCGTGCGGCGCGCGCGGTCGAAATGCCCGGGATCCCGGTCTCGGCCCCGAGACCGAGTTCTTGACGAAGAGGCAATCGACGGCGAACGCGACCTCGGAGTAGAGCCCGCCTCCTGCTGCTGTATTACCTTCTGGATTACCCAGACTCTCCGCTGAGTTGCCCTCGAACCGGCATTCGTTGATGAGGGCGGATTCGCAGTAGAGCCCTCCGCCGTAGGCATCATTGCCCCAGTAGGAGTCCGGCCCCGAGATGCTCCTGGCCTCGTTGTTGCTGAAGAGACAGGAATTGAGCAAGGCGCTGTCTCCCAGTGCGGCTCCGCCCCCGCGTGATACGTTGTAAGAGTTGTCGTTGCTGGCCAGCGCGAGATTGCCGACGAAGTCGCAGCGAGTCAGCCGTACGGTCCCAGATGCGTACAAGCCACCCCCGTCGGCCAGCGAGAACTGGTCATCGCCGTAACTCTGAACTCTGTTGTTGCGAATGACGCAGTCAGTCATTGCGAGGGAACCGCTTGACGCACACGCCGCCACCGACTCCAAAGTCTATCCACCCGGAGAGGTTGTCCTCGATCAAGCACCCGGTGATCTCCGCAGTGCTGTCGATGATGATGATGCCGCCGCCGTTGTGCTCGGCACGATTTCCGCTGACCACGCAGTCCACGATTCGGGGCGTCCCGCCCTCGAGCGCGATCGCTCCGCCACCGAAGGCGGTGTTCTCCGTCAAGATGCACTTCTGTATGGTCGGCGATGCACCCATGCAGGAGATCGCGCCGCCTTCATTGAGAGGCCACTCGAAGCCCTGACCGCCTCTCATCGTGAAGCCATCGATGATTGCGGCGTTGGTCTCTCCCGAATGCAGGTAGATGGCACGACCATCTCCCTGGCAGTCGATGATTGTTGCCTCGGGTCCGCTCTCCGATAGGAGGACTATGTTCCGGCCGTAGAAGTCGAGGTTCTTGTTGCCGGTACCCGCATAGGTGCCAGGTGCTACGAGGACCGTATCACCGCTCCCGGCGATGTTGATGCCCAGCTGCAGGGTCGGTTGCTCTGAGGGAACGCGGACGGTGATGCCGCGGCGCTTCAGGCCAAGGCTGAAATCTCCGCCAGCCGCGGCCGCGACGAAGTCGGCATTTGGATCGGGCACGTTGCACTGGCCGCTGTAGTTGCTGCCCCAGGCGACGATGCGACCATCGGACTTGAGGCCGAGGCTGTGACCCTCGCCGGCGGCTATCGCAACGAATCCGGCGTTCGGTGATGGGGGATCGCATGAACCGGAGAAACAGCCGCCCCAGCCGATGATGCTACCGTCAGCCTTCAAACCCAGGCCGTGGTAGTAGCCTGCGGCAATCGCAACGAAACCTCCATTCGGTGTGGGGACCTCCATCTGATTGTAATCGTTGTTCCCCCAGGCGATGATCCGCCCATCCGTCTTGAGGCCGAGGCTGAATGACTCGCAAGCAGCAACGGCGACGAAATCGGTGTTTGGCGAGGGAATGTCCCGCTGCCCCCAGATGTTGTCTCCCCAGGCGACGATCTGGCCATCGGACTTGAGACCGAGGCAGTGCTTCTCCCCGGCGGCGATGGCGATGAAGTCGGCGTTGGGCGGGGGAATGTCGCAGACCCCGAAGCTACAGGACCCCCAGACGACGACCGTGCCGTGGAGGCCCGCCAGAGGCAAGAACAACTGCCATCGTCGAGAGCCCTGCCTCCTTGTCGAAGAGGGCCTGCACCTTCTCGTAGTCCGCCACCTCCCACCGCGCCCCGTTGACACGGAACACGTGATCGGCATGGACCTTGCCACCATCCTCGGTGAACCGCGCCTCGACGCTGCCCACGTCATTCGCGAAGCTCATGTCAGCAGGCAAAGCCTCGACGGTCATGCCATCGGGGATGGCGATGCTCACCCGCTCCGTCACCAGGTACGGGTAGTTGAAGACGATCGGACTCTGCCGGCGCGCGTTCGCGAAGGGGCTCGGGTCCTTGCGAATCACCCCGAACGGCGGGGCCACCACCCGCCCCGGCAGCACCTGTTCGGCAAGCGGCGCCTCGAGGTCGCCGTCAATCCGGAGCGGGCCATGCGAACTGGCCAGGCCGAGCACCCCGACCGAATCGATCTCGGCCGCGGGCACGCCCTCCTCGAGCGCCTGCTCGAGCTCATCCAGCTTCCGTTCCACCGTCAACTCGTGACAGGCAAGCCGAACATCCCTGGCAGCGTGGCCGGTCCGCGTCTCGGAGACGACTCCCGTGGCCTTCGATCGCTCGAGATCCAGCGCCAGGGCCACCGTCCGCGTCGTCGAGTTGGAGTCCGGCGGGGAGTAGGGCACCGCGACCAGCTCGTAGGCCGAATCGTTGCCCTTTTCCCTGCGGACCACGAAGGCCGTGGCTCCCTCGTTCAGCCAGTGGACGTCGCCAGGCTCCAGGTAGGCATCGCCGGGGGACATGAAGCGATAGGCGCCGTCGGCCTGCCTCCAGGCGACGAGCGAACGATCGAACTGCCAGAACTTGGCGGCCGGCACGAATGATCCCTCGTCGCGATCGACGACGTAGGCGATGCTCGCGTCATTGCCAAGCTTTCGCATCATGGCCAGATAGAGCGTGTTGATGTCTCCCTGAGAGCCGCACTTCGCCTTGATGATGTCGTCGACCGTCTTCGAATCCCGACAGCTCCGGCTCCGTCGCGCGTACGACGTGTTCCGCACGTTCTCCTGGACCCAGCAATAGCCCTCGCAGGCGATGGCGTCATCCGAGTCCGCCTTCTTGAAGTTCCCGCAGGTCCGGTTCACCTCTGCCGTGGCGCGCATCTGCTTCTTGATCTCATCCTCGACAACCTTCGCCGTCCCGTTCCAGAACTCCTCCGCAGCACCTCCGCGGAGGTAGTAGAAGCGCACCTGTGGCAGCCGTGCCGCATCCGGAAGAGCATAGGGCTCCTCCATGTAGGCGGGAACGTCGTGCGCCTGGAACCGGTACTCGGTCTGCTGGACGCGGTCGGGATAGGCGAAGGGAGTGACGATGGTGTTCGAGTTGACCATCATGTAGGTGGCCGTGATCTTCCAGCTGGCCATGACATCCAGGGCCTCCTGCTCGAGCTCGGCCCCACGGTAGTAGCGCCAGCGGTACTCGCCGTTCAGGAGCGGCATCTCCTTCCGCACGATCCAGCGCCGGTTGCTGTCCGGCAGGCGGTACCGCATGTAGTACTCGATGATGCAGTTGTCGGTCACCCCGGGTATGGCGAAGGCAGTGGCCTTGATCTTGACGCCCTTGCCCTTCACCACCTCGGTGTCCCGGATCTCCGACTGCCCGAGATTCGTGCTGGACCCATCGGGTCGCACGGTCCGTGCTGCAACCGCCTCGACCGTCTGCTGCTTGTGGACGTAGGGCATGGTCACGTCAGCCCACTTTCGCCCGTCGGCGTTGTGGATCAGGATCCGCCGGTACACGGTGAGATAGGTCCGGTCATGGACGAGGAGGCTGTCGTCGGCGACCACCCGCTCGAAGATCATCGTGGCCCCGACGTCCGAGCTGGGGGCATCCTCGGCGGCTCTCCAGTCGGCCTCGGTGATGGGGTCCCATGCGAACTGCTGGGCGTGGCTCGTGATCGCCGGGAGGGAGACGGCCAGCATCACGATCGACATGAGCAGTCTTGGTCTCATCCTCGTCACTCCTTCACGACGACGGCCATGGCCTGCATGGCCCGGGCATCCTTGACGAAGCGCTGGACCTCCGCGTAGTGCTCGGGCTCGAGCAGAGCGCCGTTGCGCTCCATGAGCGCGACATAGCGGAGGCTGTTTCCGGACGATGTCACCTCGCAGTCGATGCGTCCCGCGGCACAGGAGCTATGAATGGGCGCCACGGGTTCGGCCGTCCAGTTCGACGGGAACTGCCACGTGATGTCGGTGAGGACCTGGACGGGAGAGCCGAGCCAGATCGGATGCGTGCGTTCCGGAGCACTCAGGTCCGGCCATTCGACGCGACGGATGAAGTCCGGATTGAGGAGGATCATGGTCCCCGATCCGGAGGCGACCCTTGTGTGGACCTGGAAGGTGACCCAGGCCGAATCGCCGTCGACTGCCGAGCTGAAGTTCGAGATCCGGGCTCCGGGAGACACCCGCGACAGCACCTTCTGCCAGTTCTCCACCTGCTTGCTCTCGGTCGTCGAGCTCATGCGGTGGGCCGACGAAGCGGCCCAGTCGCCGTGGTCGCAGATCCGCACGCTGGCCTCGATGCTCCCGGCGGGATCGAGGCGAGCGAAGGCGCCATAGCATCGCCGGTTGTCTTCGGCCGAGGCATCCGGCAGCTCGATCAGCCCCGCTGACTGGCTGGCGGCAGGAAGCACGGCTGTGCTCTCGAGACCTGAGGGGATCCGGCCGGGGCGGGCCGTGGGGTCGGTCGGATCGAAGAAGACCCAGGCGTCGACGCTGCCGGGAGGGCTCTCCCCGGCCGCGGCGAGGCTCGCGGCCGGGACGCCGACGATGCAGTGATTGAACTGGAAGGGAGAGGGCAGACCGGGAAGGGCCGGACGCTGTCCGTTGGCGAGAACGGAGACCGAGGGGATGCCGGCGGCAAGGAGGAGCGCCCGCATGAGGGTCGCCTTGTCCTTGCAGTCGCCGTAGAGGTTGCGCTGGGTCAGGGCAGCGTCGCGCGGCTCCCAGCGGTTCTTCCCGATCTCGACCGCCACGTACCGGATCTGATCCCGCACATAGGTGCCGATCGTATCGAACTTCGCCTGCGGTGTTTCGAGTCCGGCGGTCAGCTCCCCGGCGAGGAGCGTGAGCCGCGCGTCGGGTGCTGCGTGCGGGTCGTGCAGCTCGGCGCACCACGAGGCCACCGATTGCCAGTCGGGGAACCGGGTCTCGTCGTGCGAGGAGGGATCGTGCGCCGCGAGGTTGACCCGCCGGGCGAGGCGCCCCCAGGAGGGCATGAAAGGTTCCTCGGGGCGATAGGCGAGGTCGCGTGCCGTCCAGGTGTGGAGCCCATCCTGCTTCCGCGTGCTCGATGCCCTCCGTCATCCATTCCTCGGCGGCGAGTTGCCAGCCATCGGGGATGCGGACCGAGAGCTCGGCGAAGTGAACCGGATCCTGGACCTGGAAGGTGAAGGACTGGAACGCGCCGATCCATCCATCCTCGACGACCTTGTACTCGAAGGCGGCCACGGCTCCCGGTCGAGGATCGGGGAGGCGGGCCTCGAGAAGACGGCTATCGGTGTAGTAGCTCCCGGCCTCGGGAGAGCCGATCTCGAGGATGTCGGACCGGGAGAGCTCGACCGTCTTGCCGCTCGGCAGGATGAGCCAGCCCTTCAGGTCCTCGACCTTGCAGAAGGGAGCGATCTCCTCGCTGAGGGTCGCGTAATCCTCGCCGTCGACGGTGAGGATGCGGACGGCACGGCGCACATGGCTCTTGACCGCACCCTTTGCAGGGATCTCGATCTCCGTCGTGTCGTGGAGGATGAACCCGTCGGCCTTCGCGGGAGCTTCGATGGACTCTGTTTCCTGACAGACCTGCTCGAGCCAGTCGGGCGCGGGGGAGGCGGGGGAGACGAGGATGGTGGCGGTGGAGAGGAGCAGCGGCGGCGGCGGCGAGCGATGCGGGGAGTGGAGGAGAGGAGATACGGAAGCAGCAGGTCGCCAGTGGCGACCTGCCCTCAAGGGCACCTTCCTGGTTCACGGCCGCGGCCCCCTTCTCCGGGACGGGAGGAGGATAGCAGCTGAGATGGCCACCGGGCTACTCCGAGGTGCTCGGGGGCGGGCGGCCCACCGCCCCCTCGCACCGTGATTGCCGGATCTCCCTGCGTCGTCCCAGCGCTGCTCGAGTGTCCAGCCACGGACGGACTCGTGGCCTCACCTTGCAGAGCGATTGACAGGGGCAATGTGTGATCAGGTTTCCGGGAGAGATATCGCTTCGAGCTCCACCAGTACCTGCCGCATGGGCGGTCGCTTCCCGGGATCGAAGCTCAGGCAGGCTTCGACGAGGTGCAGCACCGCAGGTGGAACATCGGGGGGAGCCCCTCCCATTCGGGAAGTCGCCTCATATCCTCGAAAGTGCCATACGCGAGCCTCCCGGTAAGGCAGCGATAGAAGACAGCACCGAATCCCCATACATCGCCTTGCCAGTCGCTCGCGTCAGGCGCCTCGCGCAGGTCTCCAAGTGCACGCATGATCCGCTCCGGGGGCATGTAACCCGGAGTCCCGACGCAGTCCTGACTGAGGCTGATCCTCGGTCCGAGATCCGTACTTGGATCGAGCGCCTTGGCGAGGCCGAAGTCAATGAGGGTGGCCTTGAGACCCTCGTCCACGATCACATTGAGCGGCTTGACATCGCGATGCACGACACCCTGGCGATGCGCGTACTCGAGAGCGCGCGCGACGTGCCGGGCAATGGTGCAAGCCGCCTTCACGTCCAGACCGGTGGGTAGCCCATCCAGTCGTTTCTCGAGCGTGATGCCAGGTACCAGCTGCATCACAAGGTAGGGGCGTTTGTCGTCGACATCCGTATGGAACAACTGGGCGATGTTCTCGTGGACGAGGTCCTTCAGAATCCTGGCCTCTCTGGTGAAGCGGGCACGGCTCTGCTTATCGTTCAGGCGCTCCTTCCCGAGGAACTTGATCACGACATGATCGCGGACGTTGCCGCTCCTCATCGGCCTGGCGAGCCATGCCTCGCCCATGCCGCCCTCGCCCAAGGGGTGCTTTCCGAGGAGTATGTAGTCTCCGACTCGAGTACCCCACCACCTGACAGCCCAGGGCCAGGCAATATCAAGGACCATAAGAAGAAGAGCGACTGCCCCCGTGATCCACATCCAGGACGGGGCTGGCTGTGGCACGAAGTCAAAGAGGCCGACGATCGCCCCATCCTGGATGGCGATCCGATCGGGAACGCTGTTTTCTGCTCCGCTCCTGACCGCTTGACCATATCTGCGTTCCGGATCGTTATAGGGGCGCTCGCACCGAAGCCGCAGCTGGCCGTCGAATCCGCGAAGCGATCCCGACGTATCGACGAGGAGCAAGGGTTCGCGATCCTCGCCCACGCGCGCGGTTCCCACGAGGCCCACCCCCACCTCCGGTCCGCCGAGCGGCTGTCGGCGTCTTGGCGAGAGGTCCGGACCGAGGAGGAGCACCTCCGGCGGCTTGACGACGGCCAGTACCCGCCCATCGCGCTCGTGCACACCAAGAGAGTCTGGGTTCAGGAGAGCGACGACAGCTTGTTCCCACCGAGCGCGGCCGATCTCTCTCCCTGTCTCGGGATCGAGAACGAGGATCGTGCCGGGAGATGCCCCGCTCTCCACACAAGCGAGCCCGGCCAGCACTTCCGGCCTGCCGTCTCCATCGAGATCGCAGACGATGACCTCGGCTCCACAATAGACACCACCCACCTGGACGCGCCACAGCTCTTGTCCCGTCTGGTCGAATGCAAAGACCCAGCACTCGTCGTCCTTCGTGCCGGAGGCTTCAGGGCCGTTGTTCGGGGCATATGTGCCAACGACAATCTCATCCTCGCCGTCGCCATCCAGATCATAGAGCGCGATGCTCATGGGTGCCGGGCCCATGAGCTGCGACCACATGCGGCGCCCGCTCGCGAGGTCGAACACGTCGAGGGACCGCGGAGCGGGCTCTCCGTCCACCTTGTAAAACTCGGTGTGCACGTTGACGATGACACTCTGGCGCCCGTTGATGGTGAGACATGACATCGGAAGGTAGGCGCTGAACGTGCTCGTTGGACCGCCATCGCGATGCGGCCAGCGAAGACGGCTCTCGGGCTCGAGGGTGGACCATCGCGTGGCCAGCCCTGGCGTGAACAGCATGCACTGACTAGAGTCGGTAAGGTTCGTCAGGTAGGGGACAGCGAGAAGATCATGGCTGGTTCCCTCGCACCGTGCCAGTAGGGGAGGACTGACTATCCAGTCCGGTGGCAATGTGCGATCGAACAGATTCCGATTGTCCTGGAACTGCGATGCGACGATGTGACGCGGTGTGATGATGACAAGGTCAGGGGAGTCGTTCGCGTCGATGTCGCCGACGAGAACCCGGCCGCCAGGGGGGATGTAGTGACTCGCAACTGGTGAGAAATCGTAGTTCACGAGCCGGGTTGCGCCTAGCCAGGCGACGGTGGCAAGAGCAAGAGCGCATGCTGTGAGGCGTACAACCCGTGCGGGACGGAAAGAGGACGACATGCCGCCTGCTCTCATTCATCGATGTTATCGCGAAGCCAGTCCAGTGCCTTTCTCATTTCCCGCTGTGCGCTCTCGCGCTGGAGGTGGACTACTGCCGCCGCGTCCTTGACTCTGTGGCCGTCGTAGTAGACCAAGTCAATCAGATACGCAGCGCGTGGGCCCCAGGGCTGCACGCGACCAAGTCGCTCGATGGCATCACGGAGATCCATTGGATCAGCGATCCCGGTGTCAGCGTGAAGCGAATCATCCAGCGGAACACGGTTCTTGTAGCCCGCCTTCTCCCTCACTCGACGGGACCGAGCCTTGTCGATAAGGATGCGACGCATCTTCCAGATGAGTCGGCGGCGCAGATGGTCGGATTCCTCGACTACTGCCCAGGTTCCCTGAAGGAATCGGCGAAAAGTGCTGTTGACCAGATCTTCCGCCTGCAGGCTGGCTTTCGGGTCGCGTCGAAGCATCCAGGCTGCAATGTGGATCAGGGAGCGGTAGTGACGTTCCGCGAATCTGTCGATTGCGTGGCGCGGTTGGAGCGGTTCCATGACGGTTCATTCCTCAACGGGTGGAGCAGAGCCAACGCCGAGGTCACGACTGTCCAGCATCTTAAGGCACCACCCCGCGATTTCAAATCTCGTTGTCAGAGTGTCTTTACCCATTGTCGTGGAATCAGATAGCGAAACGGCCAGCTGGTCAAGGTCGGCACCATCCGCTGCGGGCGCCGGGTTGCTGCCGCCAACACGGCAATTCTGATCACAGATCCGGTGGCTCGATCGCTCTTCTTGGTGGCGGCGCGTACAGGCACCGAGTCGCGGTGGGGCCGCCACTGGCCGCCCTTGACCGGGGTGGCGCGCTTCCTTAGGGGGGATGCCCAGCACAGCGATCCTGGGCATGAGCCTGGTATCGGCTTCACCTCAGGTGGGGAAACAGCGGCCGCGACTCGCGGGGTCGCTCATGAAGATCACGTAAGGCCCGGTAGTTGGTCTGGGCCAAGGAGGACGCAGGGATGAACCTCTTGACATCTCAAGGCATGCTCCGCCTGATTATGGCCGTTGCTCTCTTTGCCTCTGTGACGCATGCGGCTTCTGCACAGACATGTCCAAGCACTCCAGTCGTGCCCCTGTGTTCAGGAGATTTCACATGCTCATTCGAGGGCAATTTCTGCGGTGGCACGCCTTCGGGAAGTGCGAGCTTCTGCAGTGGATCAGTCGGACAAGGGGTCTGCATAAGAGGGTGGGCGCATCTACTACGGTGATGCGGATATCTTCACCCTTGTCGATTTCGAGATTGTATTGTATGTGCTGTTTACGCGCCTGCCATCGATTGGCGATCATGGATACGGCATCTTTACGAAATACGCGAACCACAACCCTGCGGGATCGGAATATGGGCTCTATCTGCATAGAGACCCAGTCCCGGGTTCGCTCCCTCAGTGGCAACTCGTAGGAGATGGAAGCAGTGGAGTGTACTCGGATCCAGCGGTAACACCCATCGTCACGGGTCGCTGGTACTGCGTACAGGCAGTGGTGCGAGGCACGTCTGGTGAGATCTGGGTTGACGGGCAGCTCGTTGGCTCAGGAATGGTGAACCGCAACTTCAACAATACGACGACTCCGGTCGTTGTCGGCAACGCATCGACCGGTCAGAATTACTTCTACGGCATCATCGATGAGATTCGGTTCGGGTGTCCTAGCCCGGAAACCGTGGAGTTGCTTGCTTTTGAGGATAGTATCCTCCGTGGGGGCTGGCCGAATCTGAACGAGGGGGCAAACCCAGGGCTTGTGGTCCGCCAAAACGGAAGCGTGCGGTCGTTGGTGGACTTCGACTTGGGAGCGGTTCCGACCAATGGTTGGACACGGGCATCCCTGGTCCTCACCATCAACGATGATGTTCCCCCCTCGGAATGGGGGGCTGAGGGGCGGCCTGTCAAGGTGAGCCGCGTGACCCAAGGGTGGACGGAAGGCAACGGGAAGAAGATGGATCTCCCTCCGTCCGAACAAGACCGGGGAACAGGTGTGGGCGTGACGTGGAACTGCCCAACTGACGCGGACATTGAGAACCAGGCGGCGGATTGCGACGACGGCTGGTCTGGGGCGGAGACCGCAATTGCCGCCAGCACGGCTCCTAGCGTGATCATCACCAACGGGATGAGCGGGGTGGTGATCTGGGATGTGACCCAGGACGTCATTGATGCTCTGTCCGGCGAGGAGTTCCATGGTTGGCTAATCTACAAGCCAACAATCGGTCATGGTAACATCCGTTTCTACTCGCGTGAGGGAGCCATGGCGATTGGTGACTCAGAGCCTGGCGCCTCGTTTGATCCTAGATACTCCCGAATTGCTGCTTGGTGATGTTGCCGCAGATCCTTCGAATGGCGCGTCCCCGTCTGACATTCTGACAAGTCACCCGAATCCGTTCAATCCTGAGGCGACGCTCAAGATCCAACTGGAGACTGATGCGCACGTTACCCTGTGCATCTATGATGTACAGGGACGTCTTGTAGCCGACCTGGTTGACCGCAACTTGGCCGCGGGATGGCACACGATCCGCTGGAATGGAAGAGACACCTCTGGAATGCAGGTCGGGTCAGGTGTCTACTATGCGCGCATCGAAGTTGGAAACGCACATTACTCGCACAAGCTAATTGCCATTAAGTGACCGTTTGTCGATGGGTCTAGGTTGAGGTCCTCGGTCCACCGGCTCCGGGCCGCTGCCGGTGGCCGAGGACCTGTGCTGCTGCTATCGCCTCGCCTGCGGGACACGCTCGGCCCCTGATTCGGGCCGTGTTGGCCGAGTTGACGCTGGCATCGACGTCGTGCCCGGCTTCGGTGACCTCCCGAGCCGTATGAGGTGGGCTTGTAGACGCCAGTCGCACAGGTCTCGAACTTACCTGAGCAGCCAGCACCCCGGAGGGCTTGAGCGCTTCCACCGCCGTCTCGACCGAGGTCACCCCGCCGACCGGGGGGATCGCGGCGACGAACCAGTGGCGCTGTCGTGGCCGCACAGGAACTTGTGCTTCGCCCGGTCGCCGTACTCGATGAGCTGCAGGAGAAGATGTCGGCGCTCGGGCGCCAGGTCGATGACGCGGAGCTCGGTGACGCGCGGTGGACTGATCCGGAGGAGGAAGTGCTCCCGGCCGCGATCGGAGCGGACATCGAAAGAGGCGGCGGGGTCGCGCCCCGGCCCCGGCTTCCGACCCACGTCGCGCATGCGGGCAAGGTGCCGGAGGGATGGTGGAGTCTCGGCGACTGCTTCCACCAGGAGACGCGCGCCGATCTGCTGGAACTTGCGCGTGATGAGCTCGAGATCCATGGCCGATTCCTCTCAACTGCGCCGTTGAATGCAGTCGCCGGTTCTCTCGCGGGTGATCTGGCATGCATCTGATGAGAGTCGTCGCGGTCGACGATCCTTAATGTTCCGGAGCGCACCATCAGCGCGGCTCGCGCAGCGAGGAATGGTCACGATTTTCGTCGTTCGCATTAAAAAGATCTTCCTTGAGCTGCTCGTATCGAATAGAATGCTCTTCCCCGGTCCGCCTGCAACGCAACCGTCGATCGAGTCGAGCGCAGCACGGAACCCGGCCCCCTCGAGCCCGCCCAGTTTGAGGACAGGTCAGTGTGCAGAACCACCACCCATCCACCGCCGCATGGATCCGGGTTCTGCGGCGGGGAACCGCCACAGGGTCCTGGGACCCTGTAGAAGGAGGGACGAGCCCGTGCCGCCATCATCCATTCTGCGGATCGCCTAGCTGATCTTCTGCGTAGCGGCGATGCCGAGCGCATTGCTCGCGAGTTTCTCCCTGTCGTCCGCCCGATAGTCCGGGCTGTCCTTACATCACAACATCCCGATCTCGTGGATACGGCCACTTCCGACGCCGTGATGGCTATCTGTCGGTACGGTCGTAACTTCCGCGGCGAATCGCAGGTCATGACCTGGGTCACGACCATCGCTCGTCGCGCAGCCTGGAAGTGTGCGCGACGAGAGGCGGTCTACCGTCGCCTGCTGAGTAGACTCGATGATGTTGCCGACTCCTGTCGCACACTCGAGGACAGACGGCCCGTGGGACCGACCGCTTGCCTGCGCATGGAGGCGGTCGAGATCCTCGAGGTCGCTGTCCCCAATCCCGTGTGGCGCGAGATCTGGCTTCTGCACAACGACCCCGGGCAGGGTCTCTCCGCTCGGGAGCTGGCCCAGAGGACCGGCTACAGCGTGGGCACGATCGCCGTCATCCTCTCCAAGGTGAGGCGGCGGATCAGGGAGGAGTCGAGGCGGCGGGGTGGCATCGGCGCGGTGGCGTCGCGCTGAGGTCACGCTCCGTTGACTCGAGGCGATACACAGCCCTGGTGGGGTGTGCGATGGAAATTCTGAGGTTTCTCCCATGGCGACGGCGTGGATCCGCGGCGCGGGGGCAGCGCGGGTCGCGCTCGCATGGCAGGCGTGGGTCCATGCGGGAGTTCGTTCTCGACTCCTTCGTCGATCGCGATCTCACATCCCTGGCGCGCGCCGGGAAGCTCGATCCCACCTTCTTCCGGGATGAGCTTGCGCGTTCCATCCTGGCCACGCTGGATCTGAAGACCAGGATCCCGCTCCTGGTTGGCGAGCACGGCGTCGGCAAGACCCGGATCATCGAGCACGTGGCCCGCATGGCTGCTCTGGATCCGGGGTTCGGGGGGAGCTTCGGCCGGGCCCGCTTTCTTCTCGTCCATCCAGACTGGGATGTGCGGCATGCGGTGATGGCCGGCAGCCTGGAGGCGGCGCGGGAGAAGTTCGTGCAGCTGGTCGGCCAGGAATCCCGGACCAGCCGGCCCGTCGTCTGCTTTCCAGTCCTGGACCCGGGCGACGTGCCCTCCATGGGCAGACTCCAGGAGCTGGGGATTGATGTCATCGTCGAGAGCCTCCCCGATTCCCTGCGTCTGACCTTCGGGCTCTATCCCAAGCTGCAGTCTCACTTCAATGTCGTTGCGGTGGACGAGCCCGGTATTCCAGAGACACGGGGCATTCTCGAAGCGATGGCGCGTTCCAGGGGCTGGGAGGTGGATGGCTCGGTCATGGATGCCGCTCTCAGCGTGACCGGTCGCTTCGGACACGGGGAGCGGGACCCGGTTCGATCGTCCCGCCTGCTCGAGGCCGCGGTCACGCGGCACCTTGCCCGGGTCGGCAACGGGCCGCTCTCGCCGGACGATGTGTACGCCGATTTCGCCGAGGGGGCGGGGCTGCCGTTGACCCTCGTCAGCGATCGGATCCCCCTGACGAAGGAGCAGGTCCTCGCACAGCTGCGGACCGAGGTCATCGGGCAGCACGACGTCGTCGAGCGCATGGCCGACACGCTCCTCCGCCTGAAGGCCGGGACCGCCGACCCCGATCGGCCGCTCGGTGCCTTTCTCTTCGCCGGGCCGACGGGAGTCGGCAAGACCCAGCTTGCCCGGGCTCTGGCGCGATTGCTCAGCACGCGCGGTCCCGAGGATGCCCTGGTCCGCATCAACGTGGGCGAGGTGCTCAAGGATCGCGAGAAGAACCGGGACATCCTCTTCGGGGCGCGGGGGCACGATGCCGCGCCCATCCAGTACGGGCTCCTGAGCTGGTGCCTCCGCGGGCGAGCGGTCGCGGTCCTCCTCCTCGACGAGATGGACAAGGGGGACGGCGAGGTCCACGAGCTCCTCTTCCAGCTCTTCGATGAGGGCCGGTTCGTCGATGGAGCCGGACAGACGGTGCGGTTGCAGAGCGTCGTCATCATCGCCACGACCACGGTCGGTGCGGAGGTCTTCCAGGGGACGCCACCCGGATACCGGACGGAGACCGAGACGGGCCATCTCCTGAAGGAGATGGAGTGCAGCGTCATCAACCGCTACGGGGTCGAGTTCGTGAACCGGCTCGATGCCATCTGCCTCTTCCGGCCCTTCACGGCTCTTGATCTCGACTCCATGGTCCGGCTTCGCGCCGAGCAGGCCCTGACCCGCTTCGGCGTGGTCGGGAGAGGGCTCGAGGTGAAGCTCGAGCCCGACGCGGTGGAGCTCGTGGCCCGGCGGGGCATGAGCTGGCGTTTCGGCGCGCGGCATCTCGAGCGCGCGGTGGAGGAGCTCGTGGTCGCCCCGGTCACGCGAGCCATCGCCGCCGGCGGCGTCGGGGTCGGGGATGAGATGGTCCTCCGCGTGGCCGACGGAGGGCGGGAGCTCGCTGCTCACCGGAGCGGCATGACCACGGCCGGAGCGGCATGAGGACACCATGGCAGAACCCTTCATCGCGCCGCGTCCCGGCACCGCCTTCGAGGAGCAGAGGGGCAAGCTCCTCCTGTTCGAACGTGATGCCATCTCGGTGATGGTCGGATGGCCGGAGCCGGGGGCGTGGACGAAGACCCGAGATCACCCCGTCTGGCGGCGCTACCGCCCGGATATCCGCCTCCCGGCCAACGATCTGGACGGGAGGATCGCGACGCTCTCGCTGGCGCTCGATGAGGGCGGGCAGTTGCTGCTCGGTCCTTGCTTCGTGCGCCCGCTGGGCCTTGCGCACCGACGGGAGCTCCTCTGGCTCCGGTGGTGCGCGACGATCCCGGAGGAGTCGAGGAGCGTGATCGCCCCCTTCCCGTCCCGGCACTGGCATCTGCTCTCCTTCGTCGCCCGCTGCGGTCCGGCGGCCATGGATCTCGTGCTCACCAACCCTGCGCTGGCCTATGCCCTCGCCTCGAACTGGGTCTACCATGTGCCCCGGGTCAGGCAGCCGCTACGTTCGGCACGGGCGCTCCTCAAGTCCGGGAAGAAGCAGCGGGACATCCTCGCATGGCTCGGCTTCCCCGCCACCGAAGCCGCCCGCAGGGTCCTGGCCAAGGTCGTCCGCAGGTCGATCAGCATCACCGGCCTTCTCTACCTGCGGCAGAGCATGGCCTTTCCCCGGATCATGAAGATCCTGTCCCACTTGCCGCGGATCAACACGGGAGCGATCAGGATCGCAACCGATCCCGAGCTCCTGCCCCTCGCGACACCGAGCCTTCTCGCCGAGATCGCCCTGTCTCGCATCGAGGACCGTTCTCCCGAGGCCTCCCATCTCCTCCGCGACTCCCTCGAGATGCTCCGCGCCGTCCGCGGGCCCGCGCCCCGGTTCCCGCCGCTCCGCGGGCTGGGCGATCTCTTCGCTCTCCACGAGACGCTCATCCTCGAGATGACCCGGATCGAGCGCTCCGCCGGACCTCTCCAGGTGTTCCCGCCGCCGCCGGTGCCCGGGACCGAGAAGATCATCCCGATCACGACATCCGACGAGTTGCTCGAGGAGGGACGGATCCAGAAGAACTGCGTCGGCTCCTATGCGGCGCGGATCGCCATGCGGCGACAGCTCTATGTCTATCGCGTCCTTCTCGCGCAGCGCTGCACGCTGTCGCTCGCCCGGGCCGGCAATCGCTGGGTTCTCGCGGAGCTGGCCCAGGCCGGCAACGCCAAGCCCTCCCGGGAGACGCGGCAGGCCGTCGAGAAGTGGCTTGCGGCCGCGAGCCCCCGCCCGAAGGCCGAGGTGGTGGGTCTCGACGGCCCCCGCTTGCGGCTCACGGCGTCCGTACCCTAGTCTCTGGCGGCGTTGGCCTTCATCTGGAAGTGCCCTGCATCCACCCCGAAAGGAGCCGATGCCCGCCAGGTCCGCCGCCCCCACCATCGCGGTCGTGATGCCGGCCTACAACGCCGCCGCCACGATCCATGAAGCCATCCGGAGCGCCCTCGATCAGACCGTGGCTCCGCTCGAGGTCATCGTCATCGACGACGGGTCGACCGATGACACCGCGACCCTGATCAGGAGTTTCGGGGATCCGGTGCGGTACTTCCGGACGCCGCAGGGCGGCCCGGCGCGCGCCCGCAACCTCGGGGTCCGGGAGGCGAGAGGCACGCACATCGCCTTCCTCGACGCCGACGATGTGTGGCTCCCGACCAAGCTCGCGCGACAGCTGGAGCTCCTCCGGGAAGCGCCGGATCTCGTCCTCGTCTACTCCGGCGTGTCCTTGATCGACGAGGCCGGCACCGTCTTTCGCACCGTCGCCTCGACCCGGGCCTGCTCCGGGCGCCATGCCGCCGATGTCCTCCGCATCAAGAACTGCATCCAGGTCTCGACCGTGGTGGCCCCGCGGAGCGAGCTCATGGCCGCCGGGCTCTTCGATCCCGATCTCCCCTCCTGCGAGAACTGGGACCTGTGGATCCGGCTGGCCGCGCGGGGGGAGGTGGGGTACGTGGACACGCCTCTCGTCCACTACCGGATGCGCGAGGGGAGCAGGATCCGCGATGTGGACACCATGCGGGCGGCGCGGCTCGAGGTCCTGTCCCGCAATCACGGGGAGCACCGCGGCCCCCTGTGGCGGCGGGCGCTCGCGCTCGCCTACCTCGACTCGGGTATCGGCTACCTCGAGATGGGACGGAGGCAGTCGGCGGCGGCCGATCTACTGCATTCGCTGTGGATCCGCCCCGCGACCGAGCCGGTGATCGAGCTCGTGCGGCTGGTCACGCCGCCTGCGGCGCGCCGCATGCTCGGCCGGGCGCGGCGCCGTCTTCAGGGGACGGGCTGACCAAGTCAGGACGAGGACACTCTCGCCCGGCGGTTGTTTCCGCTGAAACATGGCAAGCGGTTGTTTCCGCTGAAACAAGGCGGGCGGGTGTTTCCGCTGAAACAAGGCAAGCGATTGTTTCCGCTGAAACAAGGCAAGCGATTGTTTCCGCTGAAACAAGGCGGGCGGGTGTTTCCGCTACCTGAGCCGCACGAGCGGCGACCGCGCCACGCCACGCAGGGCGCCCGCGGCGGCGCCACGCTCGGCGCGCTCGGCCCGGATCTCCGCCCAGTAGACGCCCGAGGCCACGTCACTCCCGCTCGCATCGCGTCCATCCCAGCGGAGCCGGTGCTCCTGGGCGCTCTTCTCCTCGCCGGCCAGCATCTCCCGTACCGTGCGTCCCTGCGCGTCGACGATGCGGAGCCAGACCCGGCCCGCCGCCTCGAGCGTGAAGGCGATCTCGGTCGAGGAGCTGAAGGGGGTCGGCGTGGCCGGGGCGAGCGCGACCAGCGCCGGCGGAGCCACCGGCGCGTCGCTGTCGGCGATGGCGCTCAGCTCGGGCTGGAGCAGGAAGTCGATGATCGCGTTCTCCCCCGATGAGAGGACAACACCCGTCATCGTCACCGGCAGGTAACCCTCCTTCTCCGCGCGCAGGTCGTAGCTTCCCGGGAGGAGGTTGGGGAGGGCGTAGAGCCCGTCGGACCCGGTGACGAAGGGCGGGTAGGCGGTGCCGAGGAGCGTCACCGTCGCTCCCGAATCGTCGCTCGTGCCGGCCAGATCGATGTGTCCGCCGAGCGAAGCCGGGGTGAAGGCCGGCACCGCGAGCTCGAGGGCGGCGGTGCCGTTGGCGGCGGCGATCCGGCGGAAGAAGCTGGCCGTCAGGTTGGACGGGGTGTCGCACGAGCGGTGGTAGCAGGGGTAGCTATCCCACTCGTTCTCGATCGAGAGCATGGCCGGGAAGCCATGGTCGTGGAAGGACTCGTGATCGCTGCCCCAGCCGTTCCCCGGATAGACGTAGACGCTCAGGCCGCCATAGGTCTCGGCGTGCTGGCGGACGAGATCGACGAGCCACATCGAGTTGGTGCCGGTGGTGAAGCCCTCGAGCCAGAGATCGGCCCCACCGGCTCCGTAATAGCCCACCATGTCCATGATGATGACGCCGGCGATGTTCCAGTTCTGGGCGTCGGCCTGGGCGGCATAGGCCTCGCTCCCGATGAGCCCCTGCTCCTCTCCCCCGAAGAGGACGAAGTGGACGGTGCGCTCGGTATCGACTCCGGCGAGGAGCCGCGCCGCCTCGTAGACCGCTGCCGATCCTGTGCCGTTGTCCTCGGCGCCGGGGGCATTGGTCTGCGGCGTCTGCGACGTGCAATCGAGATGCGCGCCGATGATCACGATCTCGTCCGGTCGGACCGTGCCGAGCTTGACCCCGACCACGTTCTGCCGCGTCCCGCCACAGCACGTGAAGTCGTGCAGGTAGACCTGATCGAGTCCGAGCGCGGCGAGGCGATCGCGCATCATGGCGGCGGCGGCGGCATAGTTGGCGTTCGATGTGTACCGCGTGGGATAGCTCGAGAGCAGCGTCACGTTCGCCATCAGGCTGTCTGCCGAGAAGGCTCCGGCGAGGCTCTCCATCTGCGGCACGAGGCGCAGCGCGGTCTGGCCGCCCGGGCCGGCCGTGGCGAGGCGCTCGCCGCCGAGTATGGCGAGCGCCTCGGCCGGGGCGCTCGCGAGCTTGTCGCCACGCTCCTCGGCCGGTGGCTCCGCGATCAGGCGGGCGGGGGCGATGAAGAGAGCAGCACAGGCAAGGGCGCCAAGAAGGACACGCGGGAGCGTGGCTCGGGCAGCACGGAGCATTGAGGCTTCTCCTGGTAGGAGAGGGGTGGGCTGCGGCAGGCTCACAAGGGGGACACTATATAAATGATGCCAGGAAGCCCGTCCAGCCGTCAAGATCGCGGTTGCCGGGGCCGGCGAAGAGCATCTGCGGGATGGTGTTAAGATGGTGCCGGCTCGCGTGATAAGCCCCGGGCACGCGCTGGAGGTGGCCATGGACCTTCCTGCCCTCTGCATCGCCGTCTCGTGCTTCCTGCTGATCTCGGTCCCGGTCCCCGCGCCCGCCGACTACCCGCAGATCCGCATCCACTCGGACGCGACCACCGAGGTCCAGAACGAGCAGCAGATCTGCGTCAACCCCACCAACCCGGCCAACGTGGTCGCCTGCTGGCGGGACTTCCGCTACGGCTACCGGCGTGTCGGTGTCGGCTACTCCTTCGATGGCGGCTTCACCTGGACCGACTTCCTGGTCCAGGGGCTCTTCCCGTGGGACAGCGACCCGGTGCTCACCGTGCATCACGACGGGACGTTCTACCTGAGCGTCATCAACTTCGAATCGGGTGGCCCCAACCAGCTCGTCGTCCATCGCTCGGCCTATGGCGGCGAGTACTGGGACGGTCCCTTCACCGCGGTCTATTCGAGCGGGGGTGTCTTCGAGGACAAGGAATGGATCGCCGTCGATCGCACGCATGGCGCTCGCGATGGCTACCTCTACATCGCCTGGTCGAGCATCGGCAACGGCACCATCAAGTGCGTCCGATCCCTCAACCGGGGTGGCAGCTGGTCGGCGGCGGTGAATGTCTCCGATGCCGGATCGCAGGGCCAGTGGCCGGTCCCGCTCGTCCTCGCCGATGGCGATCTCCTGGTGGCCTGGGACGACCTCGCCAAGAACCGCATCGTCTTCGATGTCTCCACCAACGGGGGCATCACCTGGAACATCGACCGCGTGCTCACAACCACGATCACCGCCGCCGGGGCCTACGTGAACGGCGGCATCCTCGTCTTTCCCTATCCGAGTCTGGCGCTGGACGAGACGAGCGGCCCCTGGGCGGGACGCGTCTACTGCGTCTACGCCGACCACGCGGTTCCCGGGAACGGCATGGATATCTGGCTCCGCTACTCGAGCGATTCCGGTCGTTCCTGGAGCGCTCGCATGCGGGTCAACGACGACACCCAGGGCCTCCTCCGCGATCAGTTCCATCCCTGGATCACCTGCGATGATCACGGCATGCTGCATGCGATCTGGTACGACCGGCGGGATGATTCCGAGAACTTCCGCTGGCACATCTACTATTCGAAGTCGAGTGACGGCGGCATCACCTGGGAGCCGAACGAGCGCGTGACGAACGTGTCGTCGAGCCCGGCTGACGCCTTTGCCGGCACACCGCCGGCGATACCGGCCGGCCTCGCGGACGGCTGGCAGCCGGAGGACGGCGCGCTGGCGCTCGTGCCGGCGGGTCTCATCGGCGAGTACAGCGGGGTGGCCGTCGGCGCCGGGATCGCGCATCCGATCTGGACCGACACCCGGAACGGCAACCAGGACACCTACGCCTCGGTGCTCCTTCCCGCCACGAGCGCCGGCGAGTTCCGGGTCCAACCGCCGGCCGGCCCCCAGCTCCGCCTGGCGCCGAATCCTGCGTTGTCATCGACAAACCTGCGCCTGATCGCCGACGTGCCGATCGCCGGGCGACTCGAGCTCGTGGGCAGCGACGGCCGTCTGGTGCGCGTGCTCGGCGCCGGGGTGTTCCCGGCGGGAGAGATCGTTCTCGACTGGAGCGGCCGCGATGAGAGCGGCCGCCCGCTCCCGGGAGGCGTCTACTTCCTCCGGGTCTCCGGCTCCAGTCGCGGGAACACGGTTCCCGCCGCCAAGCTCGTCCTCGTTCGCTAGCTTGACTTCATCCGCACATGGCTCATCATGATGCGGGTGAAGATCGCTCGTTTCCTCTGCGCCCGTCTCTGGGCCCTGCCCGCCACTCTCATCGGCCTCGCCGCCCTTCCGCTCGCCCTTCTCGGCGGGGGCCGGGTGTGGCTCGTTCACGGTGTGATCGAGGCGCATGGCGGTCTTCTGGCGCATCTTCTCCGTCATGGCGTGCCCATCGCCCGCGGTGCGGCTGCCATGACCCTCGGCCATGTCGTCCTCGGCCGGAACGACGAGTGCCTCACCGCCTGCCGCGAGCACGAGCGCGTGCACGTGCGCCAGTACGAGCGCTGGGGGCCGTTCTTCCTTCCTGCCTACTTTCTGGCGAGCGCCATCGCCGCTCTCGGCGGCGGACACTACTACCGTGACAACTGGTTCGAACGCGCCGCGTTTCGCGCAGCTCCCGCTTCCAGGCCGGAGACGAGTCGGCGCGCGGGACAAGAAGGAGTTTCGTGATGACCCAACCTGCCGCCTGGCTCCGTGGTCCCGTCACGGGGATCGATCCCTGGCTCACGCCCGCGGCCCTCGGCTTCATCCAGGCCGGCGAGGATTGCGCGGCCGCGGTCGATGGCCTGACGGCGGCCGAGGTGTGGGCGCCGGTGCCGGGGGGAGCGGCGACGATCGGGTTCCATCTCCGGCATGTGGCCGGCACCACGGAGCGACTGCTCACCTACGCGCGTGGAGAAGCGCTCACTCCGGAGCAGATCGCGAGTGCCCGGGCCGAGGCGGATCCGGGGGAGCATCCTCCGGACGCCGGGGAGCTCCGGCGTGAGGTCGACCGGGCGCTCGCGCGGGCGCTCGATCAGCTGCGCGCGACGCCGCGGGAAACGCTCCTCGATCCGCGCGCGGTGGGTCGCGCCGCGCTCCCGACGACCGTCCTCGGCGCCATCACCCATGCCGCCGAGCACGCGCAGCGGCACGCCGGACAGGCGCTCACGACGGCCCGCATCCTGCGCGCGCTCCGGTAGCGCGCCACGAACCGTCAGGCTGGCGCCGCTTCCAGACCCGGGCGGATGCCAAAGACCCCGAGGATGAGCGCGAACACGATCAACTGGATGACCCAGCCGATCGCGCAGACCAGGATCGCCCGGCCCGTGCCCCGGTAATCGAGAGCCTGACGCACCGCGACCACGAACGTGATCAGGGTCCAGATCCCGGTGACCGTGAGCACGACCCAGCCGAGAATCGGGATCCCGCCCAGCACACGCAGGATCCCCGGGGACTGCGCAAAGCCGATCGTGCGCAGGAGCTGCCCGGTATTGGAGCGGGTCTCGGGGCCCGGCAGCAGCTTGGTGCCGATCAGGTTGGTCACGATCGCCCAGACGATCCAGCTGGCGAGGGCGGCGATGACACCGCCGACAAACCCCATCGCTCCCTCTTCGCGGAACACGACGCCGGAGGCGAGGCTGGACAGCAGGACCACCATCATCGCCTGGCCGGTGGCCCTGGTATCATGCTCGACCTCCTCATAAGTCGCGACGTCGAGCTTGGCTGCTCCGATCATGCGCTGAACGAACGAAGCCATGTCCCTCCTCCTTTGCTTGGGCGACGGTAGCCCGCTTCGTCGCGGGCGCGGCGCTGATTGGACCAGGATTGACCGTGCTTGCGGGTCGTTGTATCACATTCCCGGTTTCCCCGGCAAAGCCGGATTGATAGGATCCTGCCGGCCGATCCATCGCGTGAGCGCCGCCTCGAATGAGGCGGCACCTAGCTGACGGAGGACTCAATGCCCCTGCGCACGTTGCTCCTGATCTTGATCGTCGGCCTGGTCGCGGTGTTCGCAGTGATCAACTGGACCGCGTTCACCACGCCGACGGTGCTGTCGCTTCTCTTCGTCACGGTCGAGGCCCCGCTCGGGCTCGTCATGCTCGTCCTGACGGCGGTCGTCACCTTCATCTTCCTCGTCTTCGCGGTCTACCAGCAGGCCACCGCGCTCGCCGACTCCCGGCGCCACTCGCGTGAGCTGGCGCGACAGATGGAGCTGGCCGAGCAGGCCGAGGTCTCCCGCTTCACGGAGCTGCGCAACTACCTGGAGGTGGAGCTCGAGCGAATCGCCACCACCAGTGCGGAGGCGCGCGCGGGTCTCCAGTCGCGTCTGGATCGGCTCGATCAGGACCTGCACGCAGTGGTGAGCGAATCGGGGAACACGCTCACCGCCTACCTGGGGGAGATCGATGACCGCATCGAGCGGCACATCAAGGGACGCGGTCCCGATGAATCGGCGTGATGGCGCCCACCCTCGTGGAGTGACGGCCATGCTGGCCGGGCTCTCGCTCCTGGCCTGCGCCGGGAACGCCGATCGGGCCACGGAGACGGCGATCAAGAAGATCCATCTCGATCTTGCCGCCATCAACGCCGATGGCCTCGCCGGGCCGCCGGACGGCCTCCACGCCGTGAGCTACGAGTTCTGCGTTCCGGCGACCGAGGCTGCCGTCGCCGAGGTCCGGGCGATCGATCCCACGGTCGAGGTCATGCGCGGAGCCCGCGGGCGCATCGGCTGTCGCGATGACCAGCTCCTGTGCCTGGGGCACACCCATCAGCCGGATTTCCGCGGTGTGCTGGTGCGGCTCGCGAGCCTCGATTATGTGGCCGCGATCGAGCCCTTCTACGGCGAGTGAGCGGGGCCTCCTAGCGGCCCACCGGTTCCACCACGATCTCGATCTGGCTCGGGCTCTCGCGCGTGATGACGTGGTGGGCGGTGGTATTGATGAAGCGCAGCTGACCGCCGGCCGTGATGCGGGCGGATACCGCATAGGTGTCACGCGAGTCGATCGCGTCCGTGGAGTAGGCGAGGGTGAAGGGGAAGGGCACCTGGCGTCCGGCGGCGGGGATCACCTCCGCGGCGAGGGTGACCGCCGGAGCATCCATGCGCGAGACATCCTGGAGCTTCACCTGGATCACGGCGTCCGGCGGCAGCGCGATCCGCTGGCGATAGAGGACCGATCCGGTGACGAGGGCGCTGGCGCCGTTGTCGCGCTCGTAGGTGCCGGCCAGATAGCCCGGACCGGCGAGCGTGAGCGTGGATGGCGTGCACTCGGCCACGTGGAGGCGGGTCGCCTCGGGTTCGGGATAGCGTTCGCTGTTGGTGGTGACGACGAGGCTGTCGCCCGCGAGCGACCATGACACCCCGTTCATCCGCAGGTCGCCGACCAGACGGAAGACGCCGCCCTCGATGAAGAGGAGTCCGGATTTCGGCGCATCGGCCTCCGCAGCTCCGGAAGGCCGCATCCAGGTTCCTGGAATCATCTCCCCATGGACCTCAGGCCTGTCTGTCGGTCCGTGCGCCCGGCGTTTCAGCGTCCTGATGCCCGTTCTGGCCGCAACCGGCGGCGATGACGACGAGGATGGCGGCACCCACCGCGGCGACAGTCTGCACGAAGCGATCGTTCATGGGTTCTCCCAACCAGAGGACGGCCACCTGGCCCGGCAGTCTAGGTGCTCGAACCGGCCGTCGCAACCGCGCCCCGCTTGGCAGGGAAGGTCCCTGCCGCTAGACTGTCGGCGGCCGGCGGCCAGCCATGAATCGCCGGTCCGGTCCCCCGCGCGGAGGTGGAAAGATGAAGCGTGGCTCGCTCGCTCTGGTTTCGATCGCCTTCCTGGTGTTCGCCTGCCTGTCCGCCGGCTGCCGCTCGGGAGGGATGCCGGCGTCCTCCACGGCCACGACGGCCGAGACCGCCAGCACGGAAGCGGTCACGACGACTTCCGCCGCGGGATCCGCCTCGGCCACGACGTCGACATCCACGTCGGCCTCGGCGTCGGCCAAGGTGGAGGCGGTCACTCCGGCCGCGACGGGCTACGATCTCTACAGCTGGGAGGCCGGCGGCGCCTGGAACTTCTCCCTCCTGCCCGGGGCCAACCGCCTGCGTTCCTTCGACGAGATCAAGAACGCCGAGATCACGGCGCAAGGAATTGCGGAGATCAAGAGTAAGCTGCGAAAGCTGCCGAGCGGGGAGAAGGTGACCTGGACGGCCAAGGTGGTGAACACCTCCATGCCGTCCTACGAGGTCGTTGACGACCTGAGCCGCTACTGCGCGCAGATGGGGCTCAGCCTGACCGTGGGCTACTAGTTCTGCGCCGGCGCCGCGGGCTCCAGCACCATCACCGCACGAGGGTCACGCGCGTGATGAGCCGTTCCATCCCCGCCGGCGCGACGAGCCAGTAAGCCCCGGCGGGACACGGGCGTCCGCGATCGTCCTGTCCGTTCCAGATGGCGAGCGCCCGCGCGCCGGCCGGCGTGAGCGCGACTTCGGCCACTCGCCGGCCGTTGACGTCGAACACGCCGACTGCCTCCGGACGATCGAGCCCGCCGACCTCGATCCGCGTCAAGCCGCTCGCCGGGTTGGGGTATGCCGAGATCCAGCGCGCCGCCCCTGGCGCCTCCCCGGCGTCGCCCACGCCGAGGTCCCCGTAGTCGAAGCCGACAAAGACCTCCTCGCTGCCCGGATCCCCCTCCACCCACGCGAACACGGGAAAGCCGCGAACCGAGAGGGCATTGTCGATGCCGGCATGCATCTCGAAGAACCAGGAATCGTCGAGCCATACGCCGTTGGTGCGGCTGAAATAGAACATCGCCTCCCCGGTCGGCTGCAGCATGAAGTCGTAAGCCGACTGGTACCAGAAGGCATGCGCCCGGCCGAGACCGTCGATCCGGAGCGCCGGGTAGCGCGGCCAGGTGTACTCGTCCATGGGGACCGAGATGTCCTCGGGATCGGTCCAGCCGGTCGCCGTCTCCTCGACATAGAGCATGATGTTGCACGGGCAGGTGGGCTGCGGGCCGTTGGTGAGGATGTGATGGCGCCCGTCAGGGCCGGCGGCGACCTCCATCGTGGGGCCGAAGGAACCCGGCACCGTGAAGGGGCCGAGCCACTGCCCGGCGCTCCGCTCCAGGAACAGGATCTCCGTGTCGTTCTCGAACCAGTAGACGCGGGGTTCCTCGCTCCCATCGATCCCGACCGGTTCCACCTGGACGCCGGCGAAGTCGGCCGATCCGAAGATCCGTTCCCTCAGGCGCACGGGCGTCCGCCACGCGCCGCCCACGCGCTCACTGAACCAGATGTCGCTCTCGAGCGAGCGGCGTTCCTCGACCCAGGCGAGATAGATCGGCTCATCCGCCGTTTCGAGGCGAATGCCGAACTCGGGGCTGGCCGTCGGGAATCCCATCCCGCTCGAGAGGATGACCGGCGCCGACCACTCCTCTCCCAGCCACTCGTGAACGACGATCGCATCCTCGCGGGCGAAGGCGATGAACACCCGCCCCACTGCTGAGCACATGGCCGGATCCCGCCCCGGCCCGAGCGAGATCGGCGGGAAGATCATGTCGGCCGCGAAGCGACGCGTCACGATCTCCGCGCCCGACTCCTCCCAGGCGACGAGGTGTCCGTAGTAAGAGTCGGCGGTCACCGGCTCCCGCGAAGAGCCCGGGGTCCCGGAGATGTTCCAGATCTGGAAGCCGAACTGGCCCTCGGCCACTTCCACGAGGATGAGCATCGCGGCGGCGAGCAGCGCGGCGACGAGGAGGAAGCCGGGATGGCGGGACCGATCGAAGCGGTGCGACGAAGTCAACATGACTCGCGCCCTCCTTGTGCACCATCAAGCCTAGCGCCAGCCGTCGCTCCCGGCAAGAGACGTCTCCGGGCGTGCGGCGTGGTGCTGGACTCGGTCAAAGGTTCGAGTCGACCTAACGGACGAGAACGATCCGCGCCGCCGCGCGTGCGCCGCCCTCCGCCTCGAGGCGAAGGAAGTACACGCCGCGCGGCGCCAGAGCGCCGCTCGTGGCGCGCCCGTCCCAGACGAGGGCATGCTCGCCCGCGGGCAGAGCCCGGTCCGCGAGCACGCGCACGACCCGACCTGCCACATCGTGGATCGCCAGCCGCGTTCGCGCCGCTCCCGGTGTCGTGAAGCGGATCGTCCCGCCCGGATGGAACGGATTGGCGAAGGTGGGCGCGATGCGCACGGTCGAGGCTCCCGCATCCGCGGCGATGCCTGACGAGGCCCTCAGCCCCTGGATCACGAAGTCATCGAACGTGAATCCATCCCGCTGCAGCGAGCCATCGCTGCGGAGAAGGAAGCGGAAACGCACATCGCTCCGATCGAGCCACGGCCCGAGATCGACCTGGCTCTCGACCCAGGCGGTTTGCGTTCCCTCGTAGACCGGGACCCCGACCGGCACCTGCGTGCCCTGGCCGCTTCCCGGGACCGTGAGGCTGGTGGCCACCGCCTGCCAGCTCGTGCCGCCGTCCACCGAGAGCTCGAGCTTCACGCAATCCCAGTCGGGCTCGATGTCCCACCGCGACCAGAACGTGAGGCTCCCGCTCGCGATCCGGGTGAGATCGACGGGCGCCGACATGGCGCAGGGGTTGGTGGCGTTCGCCGGGTAGTTCGTCCCCGGGCTGTCGGTCATCGCGGTCGTCGGGCTGTGGTAGGTGGCCGTCGTCAGCGCCCAGCCCCCGGTCCACAGGGCTCCTCCCGCCTCGAAGTCGTCGGCGAAGAGGATCGTCTCCTCGGCCTCGGGCAGGACGAAGTCGAAGGTCTCCCCGGGTTCGTCCACGGTCACGATCAGAGTCGCCGGCACATGGCCCGGGCTCGAGACGTCGAAGCGGTAGTCGCCATAGGCGAGGTCGACGCTGTACGCCCCACCGTTCGCCGCATTCGAGTGCACGGTCGCGACCGGGGTCCCCACCGGGTGGGTGCGGATCTCGAGCGTCGCGTCGAGCCCGGCTCCCATCGTATCCCGGACATGTCCGGCGACCTGGCTCACCTGCTCCGGATCGAGGGCGACATCGAGCACGGTCGGCGTGCCCCAGGTGGTCGTGACTCCGGTCATGGTGCGGGTCGTGTACCCCGGCGCCGAGAACACGAGGTCGTAGGTGCCGGTCTCGAGGAGCTTGTAGTAGTCGCCGAAGTCGGGGTCGGTGAAGACGGGTTTCGAGTTCCCGACCACGCTCACCGTGGCGGCGAGCGGCAGGCCCGAGTCGGAGGCGGTCACGATCCCGTTCACCCCGTAGCGCGCCGCCTTGATGAAATGCATGAAGCTCTCGCGGTTCTCGTTCCAGAGCTGGTCGAGAGTGCTCGCGGGCGGCATGAAGGCGTTCGAGCACTCGATCGTGTTGTCGATCCCTCCGGTCTCGTGATACGACCAATCTTGAAGACTGCCATTCACCTCGTACCAGGCGTAGCCGTTGGTGATGCCCTGCGGGAAGCTGCCGTTGTACATCGGGAGGTTGTAGGTCGAGTACTCGAGACAGAGGAGCACGATGGCATCGTTGTCGGGGGCGAGCACCGAGGTGTGATCCCACACATAGTTGACGACCAGCGCTCCCGCGTGCCCGTTCTCGCTGATCACGAAGTTGTGCGTGTAGCCGTGGTTCTTGATGACGATGGTCTCGGGCTCCTCGGCGTACGTGCCGTCATCCCCGATCGAGCCATCCGGCACCGGGAAGTTCCGGTTGAGGTCCATGTTGTGGGCGTTGCGGCGCGTCCCGGCGACGAGACCATCGGGATTGAGGCAGGGCACGATGTGGATCTCGTAGTGGTCGACGAGGTTGGTGACCTCGGGGACGACCCCGTAGTTGGTGGTCAGGTAGTCGACGAGATAGAGGAGCATCTCGAGCCCGGGCGGCTCGTTGCCATGGATCGTGCTCACGAGCCGGACCTCGGGCTCCGCTTCCTCGTTCGCCGCGTTGTCGCTGATCACGATCGACCACAGCTCACGGCCCAGGACCGATTGCCCCATCGACCCCGCCCGGGCGATCGCGGGATGGTCGAGCTCGGTCTGGGCGAGGATCTCGCCGATCTGCGCGTAGGTGTGATAGACGCCCATCTTGCCCAGGCGGAGCTCGTCACCGCCGAGTTCAGCCTGCGCCGCCCATGCCGCCTCGATGGCCCGCCTCGCCTCGGCTTCGCGATCCGGCAGGCGTTCATGGACGACCCCGGCCTGCTCGAGCCGGTCGGCTTCCTCCGCCGTGACCCGGGTCTCGATGACGAGATGGCTCTCCTTCACGCCGTCGACGACGATCTGCACGTTCTCGCGGTCGAACTCGGCGAGCGGCACCCGCTCGAGGAGATCGGCCAGGGCGGCGGCGTCCGCCGCCTCGAACCGGACGGGGAAGTCCTCGTAGATCCGTGCCTCCCATAGCGGAAGACCGTGGTCGTCGACCGGGATCGGCGCGGCGGCGGCGATCCCCGTGGCGAGCAGGAGTCCGATTCCGGCGATGACGGCAGGCGAGGGCGCATGGGCGAGGCGGATCATGGTGGTTCCTTTGGTTCGCGGCCCCGCCCGGAGGCGGGGCCGCTCGTGGGTTCCTGCGTCTCAGGATGACTACTTGAGGAGCAGCATCCGCCGCGTGAGCGTCCGGCCGTCCGCATCGAGCCGGTAGAAGTAGAGGCCGCTCGCCACGGTGCGACCGCTCGAGTCGCGACCGTGCCAGATCACGTGATGGAGCCCGGCCGCCCATGGCCCGGAGGCGAGTGTCGCCACCCGCCGCCCGGAGACATCGAACACCGCGAGATCGATCTCGCTCGCCTGCGGCAGCGCGAAGTCGATCCGGGTCGCCGGGTTGAAGGGGTTCGGCACGTTCGCGCCGAGCGCCACCTCCGCCGGCAACGGCGCGCCATCCGCGCCGACGCCGGTCGTCGAGCCGTAGCGGAACCTGAGGCACCACTCGTTGAGGGTGCCGGTGTCCACGCCGGCGAGATCGGCGACATGGAGCGACCACTCGCCGTCGGTCGGCTCGCCGATGAAGGCATCGAGGCTCTGCGCCGGGGCGACCTCCGTCGGATACCAGCAGTGGATGTTGTCGGTGGTGCCGCCCGACCGGTTGTGCAGCATGACGCTCGTCCCGCGCGGCGAGGTGAGCGTCACCTGGAGATCGCCGATGTAGGTGTGCGTGATGTCGAGATGGACCTCGAGCGCGGTGATGGTCCCGCCGATCGCCACCGGCATCCGGTCAATGACCCCCGTCGGGCTGTTGTCGGGAATCGGGAGATTGGGCTGCCGGCAGAGTGTCGTCTCGGTGACCGGCGTCAGCGTGAAGTCGACGCCTGTCATGTGCTGGCCCTCGGTGAGGGTCACCTCCTCGACCCCGGTCGACCAGCCGTCCTTGGTGGCGATGATCTGGTAGTCCCCGGCGAACAGCCCGGGCAGCGTGTACTCACCGCTCGTGCCGGTGACGACGAAGCCGCCGTTGGGAACGGCAGCCACCCGGACGCCGGAGTGATCGCTCTCGCCGTCGAGGGTCACCCTTCCCGCGACCGACGACGTGCCGGCCTCGGGGGTGATGAGCCAGAGGACCGCGTTCTCGATGAGCTGCGGCCGCACGTTCGCGTCCATCGCCCCGTAGTTGAAGGCGAAGAAGACGATCTGACCGCCCTCGGGGGCGGGGTTCGGATCGTAGGCGATGATCGAGGCGTCGCTCGGGTAAGTCGACCAGTTGCCGACCATCACCGCGTCCGGCGTCTGCACGAGCGCGTCCTCGTCGCCGTAGCCCACATAGTTCATGGTGATCGGCCCGGTGATCACGTTGGGTACGCTCACCACGCGATGCGCCGGCGTGGCCACGGTCACGTTGCCGCTCTGATCGTGGTTCCAGTCGCTGATGTGCAGCACGGTCGAGGCGAAGGCGGTGTTGCCGTAGTGGTCATAGCCGACCTCGCCGCCCTCGACGAGGAGATGGCCGCCGGCCGTGACGTAGTTCTGGAGTGCCGTGCGGAAGTTCGCATCGTTGAGGGTCGTGATGTTGCTTCCGCTACAGACGAGGAGGAGATCGTAGTCCGGCCAGGTCGCCGGGTTCGTCGTCCCCATCGTCTCCACGGTCACGGCATAACCCAGGTCCTCGAGATCGGTCTGGACCTCGGCGACCGACTTGTCGTCCTCGAGGACGATCGAGCCCGCGGCGAGGATCTCCCCTGTCTTCTCCTCGACCTTGGCCGGCCGCTCTCCGGCCTTGGCTGTGTCATCGATGACGAGGAGATCGCCGGCTGTCGGGTCGAGCACGAAGTGCTTCTCGGTGACGGGCTCCTCGATCGTGATCGGGAGCGTCACCGGGATGTGGCGGAAGGCTCGCACCTTGACCACGTACTCGAAGTAGGGGACCGCCGGCGAGGTGTAGGCGCCGGTTCCGGGGTCGGTCGTGGTCTCGGCGATGAGCTCGTTGGTGTCGAAGCGGTAGAGCTTGACCGTGGCGGCGAGCGGCGCTCCGGTCCCGGTCTCGGTGACGGTGCCGGAGAGGACGCCCGAGGGCGCCGGGTCGAGCTCGATCGAGAGCACGTTGTCCCCATAATTGAGGAAGTAAGGCTCCTCCCAGTGCAGGTAGCCGAAGCGGTCCACCTTGATCGTGTACTGGTCGACGAGGATCGGATCCGGCATCGCGTAGTCGCCGCTCGCATTCGTCGTCGCCTGGAAGGCGAGCCCGCCGTCCATGTCATAGCCGCGGACGAGCGCCCCCGCGACCGGTGTGGCCCCGGAGCTCACGTTCCCGGCGAGCGTGCCGTAGGCCTCGATGATGGGGAAGGTCTCCTCGTGGAGGTCGTACCCCGAGATGGCGATGACGCCGCGCACCTCGCCCAGCTCGTGCGGTGTGAGCGTCAGGGTGGTGCCGCTCGTGCTCACGCCGGGGTCGTCGTTGACGAAGGCCCACAGGGTGTGTCCGGGTTCGGAGACGTCCGCGTGCAGCACGCCCGGCAGGTTCAGCGGGAAGGCGTCATCGAGCCCGATCGACGTCGTCACGTAGAGATCGGGATCGGAGAGCGGGAGTGCGATCACCTCGAGGTCGACGCGGAAGAGCTCCCACGGATCTGCCGGATCCTTGCCCACGATGTCGAGGCTCGGACCGTACGGATAGTTGATCGTCACGACGCACTGCCCGCCGGCCCCGGTCACCGAGTGGGGCGTCGAGTAAGCGAGACCCTCCGCCCAGACCTCGATTCCCGGTCGGGCGTCGACGCCGTCCGCCTCGTAGACGCCGACCGTGACCGGGGTCGTCACGTTGGCCTCGATGACGCTCGGGTCGAGGGTCACCACCGCCGGTACGATGACGTTCAGGTCGGTGATGTAGGGCTCGCGGTTCTGCGCCATCACGACCAGGCGGGCCGACCCAGGTACCAGGAGCGAGCTCAGATGTGAGCGTCGACGCTCCCGCTCTCATCCGACCGTGCCGGCGCCGACGAGCTCGCCGTCCTGGGTCAGGCCGACGTAGCTTCCGGGTACCGCCGTCGACGTCGACCGACGTCGGTGTTGGTGAAGAGCGTCGCCGGATGGGCGACCGGGTTCGTCGCTCGGCACGCCGAGGTAGGTGCGAGAGGCTCGGATCGCCCATCAGGTTGTAGATGTTCCAGTAGTAGGTGGTCCGGCTCGATCCCGACTTCCATCACGGCGAGGTTGCCGCAGAAGATGAGGGCGTCGTTGGTCACGTACCACTGCGTCATCGCCTCGCCGTGGTCGTGGAAGACGCCGTCGTAGGCGCCGAGTCCGCGGCCCTCGTAGGTCGGGATGCTCGACGATGCTGGCCGTAGCCGACGCCCCACCAGTAGTCCTCGTCCCAGTAGGTCGAGTTGCGAGCCGCCGATGTAGCCGATCGCGCCCTTGTTCGGCGCCCGGAGCCAGGTCTCGGCGAAGCACTCGCGCGCACCTCGTAGGAGCTCGTCAGGCAGCAGTTGCCGACGGCGAGGCAGTACTCGCCGGCGTTCTGCAGGCTGTTGACGTTGCGCCTGGGTGAAGGACGGGATCCGACCAGCGAGGTCTGGCTGCCGTGCGCCGTGTAGTTGACGTAGGCGACGCCGTCGCTCACGTTCTGGACGATGTGCGGCGGCCTGGCTCCCCGACTGCGGGTAGAGATAGGTGTGGCTGAAGATGCCGTGGGCGGCGTTGAAGTAGTAGGCTCGTCCCGTAGTTGATCTGGCCGTTGGCCCAGACCTGACCGAAGCTGCCGTCCATGCCCGCGATCATCACCACCTCGCCCAGATAGCTCGGGATCGGGCATGGTGAACTGGTCGTACATGAGCGTCTTGTCGAGGATGGCCTGGAGCTGGGTCGGGTTCGTGGCCGAGAAGCGCCCGTAGTACATGTCGGGCACGAGGTCGCGCGTCGACGGCGCAGTAGGGCCGGTCGGTGGCGTCGCCGCTCGAGGGTGAAGGTCGGCATCTGCGTCGACGTCGCCGACGAAGAGGACGAAGCTCGGCGCCGGCAGCTCCGGGCGTGCGCGTTGTTGTAGAGCCCGTGCAGCCAGGTCTGGATCTGGTCGGTCGTCGTCCCCACCTCCGGCGTCCCGCGGCACGCCGACGATCACGTGGAAGCCGCGCTCGGTCTTCCAGTCGACGAAGTCCGGCGAGCTGTCGCCTCGAACTCGGGCGGCGTCACGATCACCATGGTGACGACATCGCGCACCCGGTCGGGGTAGCTGTCGTGGAGACCGCGGAACCCGGCCACCTGCCCGTAGACGGGCACGAAGAACGGGCTATAGGTGCGCGGCATAGAGCGGCATCGGTCGCGGCGAGATCGGCGTTCTCGAAGACCACGCGGAACTCGATCTCCTCGGTGACGCGGATCTGGTTCGTCCGCGGGAAGTACTCGACCGGCGACACCTCCACCCGTCCCATGTCCAGTGCCACGCAGCCGTCCGCTGGGCACCACCGAGACCAGCTCCTGACCGGCGCGATCGACCTCGTAGCTCGCCGGCTCGTAGACGGAAGGGCCAGGTCGCCGGGTCCGCGTTCTTGGGCATGCTCTGCTGAGCCGGCATGAGCCGATGGCGGATGCCGTGGTCGGCGAGATCGATCGTTCGGCTCCGGCTCGAGAGGATCTCGATCCGGGTCCGCGCCCCGACCGGAATCGCGATCAGGCGGTTCATCATCGGGAGCTCGGGTGCTCCTACGGTCTTCGTGGCGTGGAAGCCAGGGATGAGAAGACGCGTGAAGTCGCCCGCGGGCGTGCCCACGTCGAGACCGCTGAGCTCGCCGACCGCCACGCGGAAGGTGAGCCCATCGCGGCCCTCGGCGACCGGAGTGAGCTCCGAGGTGCTGCCTGCCAGCGGGATCCGGTGCTCATCCGCGGCGGCAACACTCGTCGAGATGGCCATCAGGGTGAGGACGAGGAGAATGCGCAAGGTCATGTCGAGCTCCCAGCGGCGCCGGGAACGCCTTGGCATGGAGGAACGGACGGGTGGGACGTGAGGACAACGCAAGGAATGGGCGCGGAAGCGTCTACGCGCCCGTCGAGCGGCCGCTGGCAGGTGAAGGCATGCACCTGCTCTTCTGCCCGTTTGGGGATGGGCGTGACCTCGCCGCGGGCGGCGAGGAGCGGGAGGAGAACCGCGTAACTCGATGCTACCAGGCCCGGTGCCGATTGGCAAGGAGACCCGCATGTTGATCCGCCGTTTGCTAGACTGGCGCCACCTGGGAGGTGGATGTCATGAGCAAGAAAATGAGCCAGCGGCCGCAAGCCAGCGAGTACCCGGCCTACTTCGAGCGCTATATCCGCCTCGTTCCCGAGGGCGACATTCTCGAGATCCTCTCCTCCCAGATGGAGGAGACGGCGACGATTCTCGGTGACCTGACCGAGGATCGCGCGCTATTCCGCTATGCACCGGGGAAGTGGAGCATCAAGGAAATCGTGGGCCACGTGATCGATTCGGAGCGGGTGTTCGCCTATCGCGCGCTCTGTTTCGCTCGCGGCGACCGGACAGCTCTTCCCGGGTTCGGGGAGGATGCCTACGTCACGGCCGGCCGCTTCGATGCTCGAGCGCTGGGTGATCTGGCCCGTGAGCTCCGCCTCGTGCGACAGGCCACGATCGCCCTGTTCGCCGGCCTCCATGACGAAGCGCTGCCGCTCACCGGGCGGGCCAACGAGCGCGAACAGACCGTGCGGTCCCTCCCATGGATCATCGCCGGGCACGAGCTGCATCACATGGACGTGGTGCGGAAGCGCTACCTCTATACCGCCGAGGTTTCGGGCGGCGCCTAGCTCTCAGCCGGGAAGTCGAGGTCGCAGCACCGCGAGGATCGCGGCCGCCGATGCCGCGACCGGTTCCTCGCCGTCGACGATGAGCGTCGCATGTGCGCGCGTGGGAAGGACGTGACGCTCGTACATCGGTCGCACGTTACATTCCCACTGGCGGCGAATGGACTCCTCGGTGCGCCCGCGCTCGCGGACATCGCGCGCGAGACGGCGTGCGAGGCAGATCTCGTCTCCGGCGTCGACGAAGATGCGCTCCTCCAGGTGCGTCCGTAGCGTCTCCCAGTAGAAGGTGAACAGCCCCTCGACGATCACGAGCCCGCCCGGCGCCAGGGGAATCGTGTGCGGGGCGCGCGCGTGCACGGGGAACTCGTAGATCGGCACCGCGATCGACTCGCCGCGCGCCAGGGCCGCGACATGCTGGAAGATGAGCTCATCGTCCAGGGCTTCGGGGACATCGAAGTTCCGCTCGCCGCGGCAACGGAGCTCGATCTCGGCCAGGTCTCGGTAGTACGAATCCAGGGAAAGAATCGCGGGCCGCGTCGTGCGCAGCTCGAGAGCGAGCGCTTTCGCGATCTCACCCTTGCCGGCGCAGGACGGGCCCGCGATTCCGATCAGACACGGTCTGTCCAGTCGCTGCCGCGAACTGGCCATGAGCTACGGCGGCGATTACATGCCGAGCGTGGTCATGACCATGGCGGCGCCATCCTGGACCATCTTGCCCTTGGCCACGGCCTCCGCCATGCTGCCCGCGGCGGCCGCGCTGGAGGCCTCGGTCCAGGCCTGGTTCAAGCTCGCGACCTGAGCCGAGATCTCTTCCATCTTGGCGGCGTCAATGCCCTTGGGGAGCTTCTTGGTGGCGACGATCTTGTCGACCTGGCTCTGGATGCCGCTCATCGTGGCCGGCATCGCGGCGTTCATGTCCGCCCACGCCGCGGTCAGCTCCTGCTTCCTGGTCGTGAGCTCGGTCGCCATCTCCGGTGCGCGGGTGGCGATCTCCTGAGCCGCGGCCGCGGCCTCCTTGAAGTTGCCTGCCTCGAAGCTCGCCTTGGCGGCCGCGAGCGCATCCTGCGCCGCCTGGAACTCCTCGGGCATGTAGGCCATGGCGTCGGCCGACATGTCGTTGAGCGCCTTCTCGGCGTTCTGGATGGCAGTCTGGGCCAGCTGCTTGTCCTGGGCGCAGCCGGCGATGACGAAGAGCGAAAGGGCGACGAGAATCGCTGTCTTGAGCGAATTCCTGAACATTGCGGTCTCCGATTGATCTGCCGCCTCGCGGCGGCCTGCGATCTGGATTGAGGGCCTTCGGTCCAGTAAACGGCGGCTCCGCTCCCGGATGGTCCGGGTGGAATCGATTGTCATGGTCCCGCCTGCTTACAAGGTCAAGCATGCTACATGAAATGCGGAAGCGCGGGGAAGAGACTGTGAATCGCGTGGCGCTCCCGCCGAGGGGAGCGAGCGAACGCGGCCCGCCGAGTTCTCCGGAAAGACGCTATCTCTTTGTGTGTTATCTAGTTAGATGAGGTTTCGAGCCATCCCGGCCGGCGCTTGGCGAGGAAGGCGCCGAGGCCTTCCTGTCCCTCGGGGGAGACCCGAACCCGGGCGATCGTCCTGGCCGCGTGCCGGGCGGCGGCATCCTGATCCGCCCCGTGCGCCAGCATGTCGCGGATGAGCGCCTTGGCCTCGGCCGCGGCGCGCGGGCCCGACTTCCGGATCTCGGTGACGATCTCCGCGACCCTGGAATCGAGCGCGGGTGCCGGGACGATCTCGTGCACGAGGCCCATGGCGCGCGCCTGGGCGGCATCGAAGATCTCCCCGGTCACGAAGTAGCGGCGCGCGGCCGCCGGTCCGATCTTCGGCAGGACGAAGGTCGAGATCACGGCGGGCACGATGCCGAGCCGCACCTCGGTGAATCCGAACTTGACGTCCGCGGCGGCGACAACGATGTCGCAGACGGCGATGAGCCCCATGGCGCCGCCGAGCGCTGCGCCCTCGACACGCCCGATGACGGGGCAGGGACAGCGGTCGATGGCGCGGAACATGCCGGCCATCGCCATCGCGTCGTGCTCGTTCTCGGCCGCGGTGTAGCCGGCCGACTTCCGCATCCAGTTGACATCGGCCCCGGCGCAGAAGACGCCGCCCGCCCCGGTCAGGACGACGGCGCGCACGTCCGCTCCGAGGGCGCCGAAGGCCTGCGTGAGCTCGGCGATCACCACCTCATTGAACGCGTTCCGCACCTCGGGGCGGTGGAGGCGCACGGTCGCTATGCCGTCGGTCTCGTCGATGCGTAGCGTTTCCATCGGGGCTGACCTCGGATTGCCGGAGCCTTGTGCCTACATGCGGTAGACGGGGGCGACGCTGGGCTCGACCGGCGCGTTCAGGCACGCGGAGAGAGCGAGGGCGACCGCCTCGCGGGTCTCGGCCGGGTCGATGATGCCGTCGTCCCAGAGGTACGCCGTGCCGAAGTACGGGCTGCCTTCCCGCTCGTACTTCTCGATGACGGGAGCGGCGATCTTCTCCGCCTCCTCGTGGGAGAGCGTCTTCCCTTCGCGCGCCAGCTGATCGCGCTTGACCTGCACGAGCACGCTCGATGCCTGCTCGGCGCCCATCACCGAGACCCGCGCGTTGGGCCAGGTGAAGAGGAAGCGCGGCCGGTAGCCGCGGCCGCACATGGCGTAGTTGCCGGCGCCGTGGGAGGCGCCGATGATGACGGTGATGCGCGGCACGGCGGCGGTGGCCACCGCCTGCACCATCTTGGCGCCGTCCTTGGCGATCCCACCCTGCTCGTAGCGCTTGCCGACCATGAAGCCGGTGATGTTCTGCAGGAAGAGGAGCGGGATCCGGCGCTGGCTGCAGAGCTCGATGAAGTGCGTGCCCTTGAGCGCGCTCTCGGAGAAGAGGACGCCGTTGTTGGCGACGATCCCGACCGGATAGCCCATCCAGCGCGCGAACCCGGTGACGAGCGTCGGGCCGTAGCTCGCCTTGAACTCGTGGAAGCGGCTGCCGTCGACGAGGCGGGCGATGAGCTCGTGGACATCGTAGGGGTGGCGGGTGTCGGTGGGGAGGATGCCGTAGATCTCCTCGGGCGGGTAGAGCGGGTCCTCGGGCGGGGCGATGTCGAGATCGACCCGCTTCACCGTGTTCAGATTCTCGATCACATTGCGGCAGATGTGGATCGCTTCTTCCTCGTCGGCGGCAAGGTGATCGGTGACGCCCGAGATGCGCGAGTGCATCTCGCCGCCGCCGAGCTCCTCGGTCGTCACCTCCTCGCCGGTCGCCGCCTTGACGAGCGGCGGGCCGCCCAGATAGATCGTGCCCTGCCCCTTGACGATGATGTTCTCGTCGGACATCGCCGGCACGTAGGCGCCGCCGGCCGTGCACATGCCGAGGACGACCGAGACCTGCGGGATGTCGAGCGCCGACATCACCGCCTGGTTGTAGAAGATGCGCCCGAAGTGCTCCTTGTCGGGAAAGACCTCGGCCTGGAGCGGGAGGAAGACGCCCCCCGAATCGACGAGGTAGATCGTCGGCAGGCGGTTGTCGAGCGCGATCTCCTGGGCCCGGATGTGCTTCTTGATGGTCTCGGGGAAGTAGGTGCCGCCCTTCACCGTGGCGTCGTTGGCAACGATCATGCACTCGCGCCCGGCAACGAGCCCGACCCCGGTGACGATCCCGGCCGCCGGCACCTCGCCCTTGTGAAGGCCATTGGCGGCGAGGGCCGAGAGCTCGAGGAACGGTGTTCCGGGATCGACGAGGCGCTCGATCCGCTCGTGCGGCATGAGCTTGCCGCGCTTGCGGTGGAGGGCGACGGCGGTCTCGGGGCCGCCCTGGCGGGCCTTCGCGATCCGCTCGCGGAGCTCGGCAGCGAGTTTCCGGTGGTGATCGGTGCTCGCCTTGAACTCGGGCGAGCTGGTCGAGATGTGACTCTGTATTGTATCCACGGCGCGTTCTTAGCAGAGGCGAGGGCGCGCGGCAACGGGGAAAGGCGGCGGGCCGGGCGTGGCGCTGGAATGGCTCGTCGCGCCGCTCCGGACAGCGGCGGGGAGATCGTCATGAGATTAACGCGGAAATGCCGGCTGATCGTGCTGCTTGCCCTCGGTCTTCTTCAAGCGATGCCGGTCCTGGCGCAGGAGCACCAGCACCACCAGGAGGGCGGAGCGCCCGATGATGGGGACGCATGCGAGCGCAACCGCTGGATGTGGCAGCTCCCGGAGCAGGTGATGGCGGCGATCGGCGTCGCGCCCGGCATGGTCGTCGCCGATGTCGGGGCGGGGACGGGGTACTTCACCTTCCGCCTGGCCGAGAAGGTGGGAGGGGATGGGCTCGTCTACGCCAACGAGATCGACGAGGAAGCGCTCGAGGTGATTCGCGTGCGCGCGGAGAAGGAGAAGGTCGCCACCGTCCGTGTTGTCCTGGGTACGCCCGAGGATGCGGCGCTACCGGATTCCACCTTCGATCGCATTCTCCTCGTGAACGTCATCCATCTCGTCGAGAAGCCGGTGGAGTTCCTTGCCGGCTTGCGTCAGGACCTCAAGCCGGGGGGTCAGCTCGTGCTCGTCCAGTGGGACGCCCACAAGCTGGCCCGGGAGATGCCGGGGGCGCGTCCCGAAGGGGAGCTCGAGGAGTACCTGACCGCGGACACCCTCGCCGAGATGAAGGCGGCCGGCTTCGAGATCGCGGCGGTGCACGATTTCCTTCCGCTTCAGGAGGTCATCGTCGGGCGCTAGACGGTGGTACAATCCGCGAGCGTCGTCCCCACGTCCGGCACTCCCCGTGCCAGAGAGGGCAATCCAAGATGACCGGCCGTTCTCCCCGCCTCCCGGGCGCGCCTGCCGGCGCGGCCCGCCTTCTTGCGTTCGCGTGTCTCGCTCTCCTTGTTTCCGCTGAAACATCGGCCGAGGAGATCCTCTTCTCGCCGTCGCGTCAGGTCTATGCGGAGGGTGGCGGGCTCGTCGCCGTCGCCGACATGAACTTCGACGGGGTGCTTCGGCCGGGGCGACGGCACCTTCGAGCCCGCGCGCATCTCCTACGGGGCGGGGGACGCGATCGGCGGCCTCGCCGCCGGCGACTTCGATGGCGATGGGATCACCGATCTCGTCGCCGGTTGCCTCAAGTCGGAGAGCAACTACGCCGCGATCCTTCGCGGCCGCTTCCGCTCTCCGAACGCCGTCGAGATCTCGACCTTCCTCGCCGACCCGGTCCCCGAGGGCGTGCTCGTCACCTGGTCCACCGCCTTCGAGTCCGATCACGCCGGATTCCATGTGCATCGCTCGCCGCGCCGCGATGGCGAGCGGCGGCGCCTCACCACCAGCATGATCGCACCCGGTGGACCCTATCGCTTCCTCGATCCCAGCCCGCCCGCGAACGCTGAGTCCTTCTACTGGCTCGAGGCGATCGATCTCCGCGGTGACACGGAGTGGTTCGGACCCGCGACCGCGAGCTGGACGGCGCCCGCCCGCGAGAGCCGGTTCATCGCGAGCGGACCGAACCCGTTCCGCGCCGATCGCGGTCCGGCCGAGATCCGGTTCGAGCTCGTGGCGGTTTCAACGCAGCCCGGTAGCCTCCCGGAAGGCCCGCCCGGAGCCCACTTTCCCCGGCGGGCGCGACGTGGCACAATCGTCGCCCGCGTCTTTTCCAGTGGAGGTTCGCCATGTCGCCCAAGTTCCCCGTTCTGCGCACCATCATCGCTGCCGCGGTCGTGGGTTTGCTCGTCGCGGCCGTCGTCGGCGTACTCACCGCCAACGCGCTCGGGCTCGCCCCGAGCGTGAACGCCATCTTCTCCGGTCCGGCGAGCCCGGCGGCGATGGCGGCGGGGCTCCTCGCCTTCGGCGGGGTGGTGCTCGTCGCCTGGCTCGACTTCGCGGGGGCGACGGCGCGCACCGCGGTCAAGCCGGGAGAGAAGGTCGTGCGCCGTGATCCGGCGGTCGCCCTCCTCGCCATCCTGCAGCGCGAGGGCCGGCTCGTCGATTTCCTGCGCGAGGACATCGCGGCCTATCCGGACGCGCAGGTGGGGGCGGCGGTGCGCGCGATCCATGCGAGCTGCCGCAAGGTGCTCGACGAGCACATGGCCCTCGAGCCCGTGCGCCCGGAGGACGAGGGGGCGCGGGTCCTCGTCGAGCGCGACTTCGACGCCTCCGCCATCCGCCTGACCGGCAACGTGAGCGGCAAGCCGCCGTTCCGCGGTGTCCTCCGCCACCGCGGCTGGCGCACGCGCCGGATCGATCTGCCCGCCGATCCGCTCGGACAGGATCCCTCGATCGTGGCCCCGGCCGAGGTCGAGATCGGTTCGTGATGAGCCCCGAGCGCGAATCGCGAGTGATCGTCGGCATCGACCTCGGCACCACCAACTCGGTCCTGGCCTACGTCGATACGGCGACCGCGGACGGGGATGCAGCGGGGGGCGGCCTTGCGTCCACCCACGCCCCGATCCGCGTGCTCGAGGTGCCGCAGGTGATCGCCCCCGGCGATGTCGCGCCGCGCGACCTCTTGCCCTCCTTCATCTATATCGCCGGCGAGCACGATCTCCCCGAGGGCAGCCTCGATCTGCCCTGGGCCAGGCGCCGTCGCTACGGGGTCGGCGAGTTCGCCCGCGAGCGCGGTGCGGAGGTGCCGGGGCGGGTCGTCGCCTCCGCCAAGTCGTGGCTACGCCATGCCGGCGTCGATCGCACATCGCCGCTCCTGCCCTGGGAAGCGCCCGAGGATGTCGAGCGGCTGTCGCCGCTCGTGGCACAGCAGCGCATCCTCGAGCATCTCCGCGACACCTGGAACGCGCGCGCCGCGGAGAAGAATCTCCGCCTCGAGAAGCAGGAGGTGTATCTCACCGTTCCCGCCTCCTTCGACGCGGCGGCACGCGAGCTCACCGCCCGCGCGGCGGCGGAGGCCGGTTTCGAGCACGTCACGCTCATCGAGGAACCGCAGGCCGCGTTCTACGCCTGGCTCGATCACCTGGGCGAGTCCTGGCGCGAGAAGGTCGAGGTGGGCGATCTCGTCCTCGTCTGCGATGTCGGGGGCGGCACCACCGACCTCAGCCTGATCGCTGTCTCCGAGGAGGCGGGCAGCCTCGTCCTCGAGCGCGTCGCCGTGGGTGATCACCTCCTTCTCGGCGGCGACAACATGGATCTCGCGCTCGCGCACGCCGTGGCGGCGAAGCTCGCGCGCGACGGGCACAAGCTCGATGGCTGGCAGATGCGGAGCCTGTGGCACAGCTCGCGCGCCGCCAAGGAGCGGCTCCTGGCCGATGAAACGGTGACGAGCGAGCCGATCGTCGTCCTGGGGCGCGGCTCCAGGCTGATCGGCGGCACGATCCGCACCGAGCTCACGCGCGAGGAAGTGGTGAGCGTGCTCGTCGATGGTTTCTTCCCGGTCTGCGCGGCGAGCGATCGGCCGCATGCCGAGTCGAAGAGCGGCATGCGCGAGCTTGGCCTGCCCTACGAGGCCGATCCCGCCGTGACCCGCCACATCGCCTGGTTCCTGGCGCGCCATGCGCCGGAGGGCGAGAACGGGCGGCGCCTGCCGACTGCGGTTCTCATGAACGGCGGCGTCATGAAGTCGCCCGCGCTCGCGGGGCGAGTGATGGAGGTGCTCGGTGGCTGGGCGGGTCAGCCCCTCAAGCTCCTGGAGAGCGCCGATCTCGATCTCGCGGTGGCGCGCGGTGCGGCCTACTACGGGCTCGCGCGGCGCGGGCGGGGCGTTCGCATCCGCGGCGGCACGGCGCGTGCCTATTACATCGGCATCGAAACCGCGATGCCCGCCGTGCCCGGTGTGCCCGCCCCGCTCAAGGCGGTGTGCGTGGCGCCCTTCGGCATGGAGGAGGGAAGCGAGGCGGCGCTCCGCGATCGCGAGTTCGGCCTCGTCGTCGGCGAACCGGTCGCGTTTCGCCTCCTCGCCTCGAGCGTGCGCCGCGACGATGGGATCGGCGCCGTGGTCGAGAGCTGGGAGTTCGACGATCTCGAGGAGCTCGAACCCGTCGTGGCCACCCTGCCTGCCGCCGAGGGGACCGGCGGGACCACGGTTCCGGTGCGGATCGTGTCGCGCGTGACGGAGATCGGCACGCTCGAGATCTGGTGCGTCGCCCGCGATGCGGCCGACCGCCGCTGGAAGCTGGAGTTCAACGTGCGCGAGCAGGTGACGGAGCAACCAAGATGACAACCACGATGTCCGGCGACGACAGAGAGCGCTCGCGCTATCTGGTGGGGATCGATCTCGGCACCACCAACTCGGCGGTCGCGTACATCGACACCCGCGAGCGAACCGGTGACACGCCTCGAGTCCACGGCTTCGACGTGCCGCAGCTCGTGGCCGAAGGCGACACCCAGCCGCGATCCACCTTGCCATCCTTCCTCTACCTGCCGGGCGCTCACGAGCTGCCCGCGGGGGCCACGCGCTTGCCGTGGGATCCGGCACGCGATCACGCGGTCGGCGAGTTCGCGCGCCGGCAGGGGGCGCGCGTGCCGGCGCGTCTCGTCACCTCGGCCAAGTCGTGGCTCTGCCATGGCGGCGTCGATCGCACCGCCCGCATCCTGCCCTGGGGCGATGCCAGCGATGAGGTGGCGCGACTGTCCCCGGTCGAGGCCTCGAGCCGCTATCTCGCCCACATGCGCGAGGCGTGGAATCACGCCATCGCGGGCGGCGACGAATCTCTGTTCCTCGAGCGACAGGAGGTCGCGCTCACGGTCCCCGCTTCGTTCGACGAGGTGGCGCGCGAGCTCACGCTCGAGGCGGCGCGCCAGGCGGGTCTCACCCGGGTGACGATGATCGAGGAGCCGCAGGCGGCCTTCTATGCCTGGATCGTCGGCCATGAATCGTCGTGGCGGGAGTCATTGCACGCCGGGCAGGTCATCCTGGTCTGCGATGTCGGCGGCGGTACCACCGACTTCACCCTGATCGTCGTCGATGAGGGGCAGAAGGGCCTCCGCTTCGAGCGCGTCGCCGTCGGCGAGCACCTGCTTCTCGGCGGGGACAACATGGATCTCGCGCTCGCGCGCCGGGTCGAGGAGCGGCTCACCGGGAAGACCGGGAAGCTCGAGCCGCAAGCCTGGGCCGGGCTCGTGCACGCCGCGCGTCTCGCCAAGGAGGATCTGCTCGCCGAGGAGTCCGGCGCGCCCACGACCGTGCCCATCACCCTCCTCGGCAAGTCGACGAGCGTGGTCGGCGGTTTGCTCCGCGACGAGCTCGCCCGCGACGAGACCGCGGAGACGATTCTCTCGGGGTTCTTCCCCCTGGTGCCGCCGGATGCCGAGCCGGAGCGACGGAAGGCCGGCTTTTCCGAATTCGGATTGCCGTACGTCGCCGATGCGGCCGTGACGAAGCATCTCGCCTCGTTCCTGCGCCGGCATCGCGACGCGGCGGCCGAGATCAACCCGAGGAGCGTCTCGAAGACGGGCCTGGTGCGTCCCGATGCCATCCTCTTCAACGGGGCGGCGCTCACACCCGAGCCCCTGCGTCATCGCGTGCGCGATGCCATCGCCCAGTGGTTCAAGGGCGAGGATCCCGCGTACGAGCCGGTGCTGCTCACGAGCCCGAGCCTCGCCCTGGCCGTGGCGCGGGGTGCCGCCTACTACGGGCACGTGCGCCGCGGCAAGGGTGTGCGCATCCATGGCGGGAGCGCGCGCGGGTACTACGTCGGCATCGATCTCCAGGCGGCGCCGCCGGAGGCGGCCCAGGCGGTGGCGGGGCTCGCGGATCCGGTCGCCGTCGTGTCGGTGGTCCGGCGCGGCACCGAGGAGGGCACCACGGTCGAGCTCGATCGTCCCTTCGAGGCGCACGTCAACCGACCGGTGGCCTTCAACCTCTACTCCTCGAGCGTGCGCACCGATCCGACCGGTGATCTCGTCGTCGTCGAGCGCGACGCGGTGGTGCCGCTGCCGCCGATTCGCACCCTCCTCCGCTTTGGCAAGAAGACGGGAGAGCGGCGGCTGCCGGTCAGGATCGGCGCCCGGCTCACCGAGCTCGGGACGCTCGACATCTACTGCTTTTCCAAGGAGACCGAGCACCGCTGGCGCCTCGAGTTCCAGCTCCGCGACGCGATGGCGGCCGCCGCCGAGGGCGAGGCGGCTCCCGGCGGCATCGAGGATCGCGGCGTGACGATCGACGAGTCGATCGTCGAGGGGCTGGATGCCGTGATACGCGCCTGCTTCGATCCGACATGGGAGGGCGAGCCGATCCCGCCGGCGCGCGTCATGCGCGAGCTCCGCACCGTTCTCGATCTCGAGAAGGAGGAGTGGCCGCTTCCCGTCCTGCGCAAGCTCGGCGAGCTACTCTTGAAGGTGCGCGAGTCCCGGCGGAAGAGTGCGGCGCACGACGCGCGCTGGACCAACCTCGCCGGCTACGCCCTCCGCCCGGGCTTCGGCTATCCGATGGACGACTGGCGGTTGAAGGAGCTGTGGAAGATCTGGCACGCGGGCATCCTGCATCCCGGCGACGAGCAATGTCGCACCGAGTGGTGGATCCTGTGGCGGCGTGTGGCGGGCGGTCTTTCGCAGGGGCAGCAGGAGCAGATCCATGCCCAGCTCGCGCCCTCGTTGGTTGCCGGCCCGGCCAAGCGCTCGAAGGAAGGGAAGCGCCTCGGCAAGCAGGAACAGGTCGAGATGTGGCGGTGCGCGGTGAGCCTCGAGGAGCTCGATCGCGCGCGCAAGGTGGATTACGGTCAGGCGCTCGCCGATCGCGTCGAGCGCGGAGCGACCGCGGCGGATCTGTGGGCGCTCGGCCGGGTCGGGGCGCGCGTGCCGTTCCACGGCCCCGCCAATCAGGTGGTGAACCGGCGCGCGGTCGAGGGCTGGATCCGGCGCCTGGTAGTCGGGGAGTGGCGCCTGCCGGAGGCGACGGCGGTGGCGCTCGCGCACATGGCGCGGCGCACGGGCGACCGGGAGCGCGACATCGACGAGGGCTTGCGCGCCGAGGCGGCCGAGAAGATCGCGCGAGCGGCAGCAGGGGCGGAGGGGAAGACGAAGCACGCGTTCGAGCGGGCGCGTGTGCTCGTTCTCGAGGGCGGCGAGCTCGAGCGCGAGGAGGCGAGCGAGGCCTTCGGCGAGGCGCTGCCGGCGGGGCTGGTGCTGGTGGGGGAGTGATGGCGAGTCCAGTGCTTCGCCTTTGCGTAAATGTTGCGAGCTCGGCTTTGCGAACCCAGTTTCGCGAAGTGTGATTGGCGAAGTGGTTATGCAGCGAGTTGATGGGCGGCGATCCGTGTGTGTGCCGGCCGCAGAAATATGCTCGTGGATGCAGAAAGTGCTTGCTCGGCGATGGCGACATCGTTAGTCTGATTGCGAGTTTCCCTCCCCGCGACAATTCAGCAAGACCCCCGGAAGGAGCATCGCCATGTCGACCTCCGTTCCCGTGGTTGTGCCCGATCGTGTCGCGCCCACGCTTCCTCCCACCAATCTGACAGCCGAGACCCTGCACACGGAGTTCCTCCGCCAGGCCCGGGTCGCGAGCTGCAACACGTGGCGGCTCCTGGTCCTCATCCGGGAGATGGATGCCTGCGAGGGCTACGAGCACTTCGGGTGCACCACCCTCGCTCATTACCTCGAGCTCGTCTGCGGCATCACCGGGGTCGCGGCCCGGGAGCGGATCCGGGTCGCGTTCGCGCTCGAGTCGTTGCCGGCGCTCGAGGCGGCGCATTGCGGTGCGGCGAGCTCTCGTACTCCAAGGTGAGGGCGGTGACGCGGGTGGCGACGGCGGAGACGGAGGGGGAGTGGCTCCGTGCGGCGCGGGAGCGGACGGCGGAGGAGCTCGAGGTGATGGCGGCGCGGGCGACGCGGGGGGAGCCGACGAGGAGGCGGCTCCTCACGAAGGCGGTCAACGCGCACACGACGCGGATGGTGGTGGATCTCCCGGCGGAGGAGATGATGGTGGTGATGCGGGCGCTGGAGCGGATCCGGCGTGAGGCTGGCGGGAGCCTCTCGGGGTCGGAGGCGCTCGTCTACCTGGCGGCGGACTCGCTCTCGGGGGAGGTGGGGGAGGTCCGGACGGCGGAGCGCTACGAGGTGGTGGTGCACGTGGGCGAGGATGGCGGGAGCTGGGTCGAGACCGACGACGCGGCGGGGGAAGCGCCGTTACCGCGGGAGGTCGTCGAGCGGCTCCTCTGCGACTGTGCGCTCCGGGTGGTCAGGGAGGGGAAGGAGGGGCTCGCGGCGAGCCGTCGCACGCGCACGGTGCCCGAGGTGACACGGCGCGCGGTGGCGCTCCGCGATGGGCACCGCTGCCGGGTCCCGGGCTGCCGGCGGCGGCTGTGGCTCGACCTCCATCATCTCGTGCCGGTGTGGGAGGGCGGGCGGCATGTGCGCTCGAATCTCGTCTACCTCTGCCGGTTCCACCATCAGCTGGTGCACGCGGGGCTCTTGCGCTGCGAGCGGGTGGAGGGGGAACTCCGGTTCGTGGCGGTGCGGGGTGAGCGATGGGTCATGGGAGAAGCCGGGGCGATGGGAGACGAGGAGTTCTGGGAGTGGCTCCGGGAGGCGGAGGCGGGGGCTGAGGATGCGGAGTCGGAGCCGATGGAGAAGATGGAGACGATGGAAGCCGTGGTGACCGCAGGCGGGGACCCGGAGGAGCTGCGCTCGACTTACTACCGCTCGCGGCACCGGCGGCCGTGGCAGGCGCACGAGCGGCGGGCGGCCTACCGTGTTTCCGCGGAAACATCGGCCGGCCGCGTTCCAGCGGAAACACCTCCAGTATATGTTTCCGCGGAAACATCCCGCCGAGTTCCGGTGACACCCCCGGCCATGTTCCAGCGGAAACAGCTCGCAGAACTCTCTCAAGGGCGGAGTTCTCGCTGAACCAGTGGATCAGCCTGTCTCCGCTGGCACGACGTTTGCGATATGCGCGCCAGGGTTCCTCCTTGCTGGCTGTCCAGCGCCACAGCTGAACACACCAGGACATTGTTGCGATTATTGCCCTGGCACAACGTCGATGGATGAGTTGAGAGGTCGCCACAGCAAGTGGTAGCATCCTCCGGTTCCCACCCGCGCCGACATCTGCAACCCAGAGGAGGCACCTCATGAAGTGCCTGGCAGCTCTTGTCGTCGTGTGCCTTGCGTGCCTCCTGCCCACTATCACCTTCGCTGACCTGACACCTCTCGAGCAGCTGGGCAAGGAGCTCTTCTTCGACACCAACCTCTCCACGCCGCCGGGCCAGTCCTGCGCCGCCTGCCATGCTCCGGAGTGGGGATTCACGGGCCCTGATACGGCGCTCAATGAGGCCGGTGCGGTCTATCCGGGAGCGGTTCACACCCGGTTCGGAAATCGCAAGCCCCCGACCTCGGCCTACGGTGGCGAGAGCCCCGTTCTCTACTACGACGATGTCGAGGAGGTGTGGATCGGGGGCATGTTCTGGGACGGCCGGGCGACCGGCTGGACCCTGGGCGATCCACTGGCCGAGCAGGCTCAGGGTCCGTTCCTGAATCCCCTCGAGCAGAACAACCCCAGTCCGAAGCTGGTCTGCATCAAGGTCAGCCAGTCGGACTACGCCGACCTCTTCGAGCAGGTGTGGGGGCCGGGATCCCTCGATTTCGTGCATGACGTCGCGGGCACGTACGAGCGCATCGCCCGCTCGATCTCGGCCTACGAGCAGTCGCCGGAGGTGAACCCCTTCTCCTCCAAGTTCGACATCGCGCCCGACCTCTTCACTCCGGAAGAGGAGTGGGGGCTCGAGCTCTTCAACGACCCGGCGAAGGGGAACTGCGCCGCATGCCATCCCAGCGACGGGACAGGCGCCCTCTTCACCGATTTCACGTATGACAATCTCGGTGTTCCAAAGAACCCCGAGAATCCCTTCTACTCGATGCCGCCCAAGTGGAACCCGAGCGGCTACGACTGGATCGACCCCGGTCTCGGCGGCTTCCTGGCTCGTGCCGGCTACGAGGGGCAGGCAGCGGAGAACATGGGGAAGCACAAGGTCCCGACCCTGCGCAACGTGGGACAGAAGCCGGGGAGCGATCTGGTGAAGGCCTATGGCCACAACGGCTACTTCAAGACCCTGAAGGAGATCGTCCACTTCTACAACACGCGCGACGTGGAGCCGTGGCCGGCGCCCGAGGTGCCGGAGAACGTCAACCGGGATGAGCTCGGCAATCTCGGTCTGACCGACGAGGAAGAGGATGCGATCGTCGCCTTCCTCGAGACGTTGACCGATGGTTACGAGCGGCCTGTGCCGTACGCGCCTGGCGGAGCGCGCTCACCGGCGCTCGCCCTCGACATGCGCGCCTACCCCAACCCCCTGCGCGGGGACGGCGTGATCGAGTGGTTGAGCGAGAATCCTGCGACCTCGTTGCGGCTCTACAACGCGGCCGGCCGCCTCGTCGTCGAGCGGAGCGTCGAGGGCAACCGCATCTCGTGGCAGAGCTTCGCTGGACAGCGGAACCTGCCGTCCGGTGTCTACTTCCTCAAGATGGATGGGGTCGAGCATGCCCCCTTGCGCATCATCCTGAACCACTAGTCGGGTCGATCGAGCGGAGCCCTGGGCCTTTCCGCCAGGGCTCCGCGTCCACCTCACGCGTGCAGGAATCTCCGTCATGATCAAGCAACCGGCGCGCTGGCCCCTCCTGCTTGTCGCCCTGCTGCTTGGCGCCGCCACCGCGAGCGCGGCGGCGGCTCAGGTATGGAACGAGGCCGGCGACGCCGGCGATCTCCCCGCGACCGCCCAGGTCCCACTGGGTTCAGGAGCGCTCACCGCGATCATCGGAACGCTCTCGGCCGGTGGCGACGCCGACCTCTATCTCATACGGATCGATGATCCGGCCACCTTCGAGGCCTCGACCTGCAGCAGCGATCCCGACACCCAGCTCTGGCTCTTTGCGCGGGATGGGAATGGCATCACGTTCGATGATGACGATCCGGATTGCGGCGTGCTCTCGACGATCACGCCCGCGAACGTGACCGTCGCTGGCAGCTACTACCTCGGCGTGAGCGCCTATGACTGGGACGCGCTCGATGCCCAGGGCCGCGAGATCTGGCTCGACGCGCCCTACGATGAGGAGCGGGCCCCCGACGGTCCAGGTGCACCCGGTCCGCTCGCAGCATGGGGAGGTGTCGCCTACGAGGAGGGGAGCTACGAGATCAGCCTCGCCGGCGTCTCGTGGCCGCAGATCGGGATCAGCGAGGTCCCGGCGCCGGCGGCCGTGTTCGTTCTCCACGGGAACACGCCCAATCCGTTCAATCCGGCGACGACGATCTCCTATGAGGTCCCGGTGTCGGCGGCGGTCGACCTGCGTGTTTACGACGCGACGGGGCGGCTCGTGCGCGTGCTGGCCGCGGGCTTCCAGACCGGACCCGCGGCGTATCGCGTCATCTGGGACGGCCGCGACGGCGCCGGCCGCCGGGCGGCATCGGGGACGTACTTCTATCGTCTCGAGGCGGGGTCATTCTCCGCCGCGCGGGCCATGGTGCTGATCCGGTGAAGCCTCCGTGGTAAGCTCCTCCCGATGCCCCGGACCACCGCTCCATCTCCGCCCCGGCGCCGTCGCCAGGCCAAGCCCCCGGATGCCGTCACCGGTCGCGTGCGCGCGCATGATCCCTTCGAGCTCATACGCTGGCTGGCCCTGAGCCAGCCTGATCCGCGAAAGGCGCTCGCCGAGCTGGTGCAGAACAGCCTCGACGCGAACGCGCATCGCATCCGTGTGACGCGGCTCCGCGAGAAGGGTTGCACCTGCCTCCGCATCTTCGATGACGGCACGGGCGTGATCCCGGAGATGGATCGGACCGAGGCGCTCCGCTACATCGCGACTCACATCGGCCACAGCAGGAAGCGCGACCTCTCCCCGGAACAGCGCCTCCAGCTCATGACCCAGGGGCAGTATGGCATCGGTCTCCTCGGGTTCTGGAGTCTGGGGCAGACGCTCGAGATGCGGACGAGCGTTCCGGGGCAGCGCGCGCATCGCCTCGTTCTCCACCGCGACCGCGCCGACTACCTGATCGAGCCCTTGCGCGGCCGGTTGCCACTCGATGAGCTGTGGACCGAGATCGTGATCGTGGACCTGCACCGCGGCGCGCTTGGAGCTCTGTCAGGCCGGCGAGCCGCCGACTACCTGGCAGCGGAGCTCCGCGGGCAACTCCTCGCCCGCGCGGTCGAGCTCCTCGTCGAGGACCGCCTGTCTCGTGGCAGAGCCCAGCGGCTCGTGCCGGTCAAGCCACCGCGGTTTCTTGGCGAGCAGCTCGAGGGGATCGGCCCGGTGGATGTACCGGGTCACCCGCCCGTGCGCTTCGAGATCTATCTGAGCGGCGAGGAAGCCGCTGCCGGTGCCGACGAACCGCGCGGACTCGCGGTCTATGCCGCGGGAACGCTCGTTGCCGAGAGCTTCCACGCGCTTGCCTCGCTCGGGCTCGACCGGCCACCGTGGAATGACACGCGACTCTCGGGCATGGTCGACTTTCCCGGCTTCCAGGTCGCGCCGGGAAGCCGGCGCGGGATCGTTATCGATGACGCCGCGGAGAACTTCTCCCGCGCTCTGCGCGTCGTCGAGCCGGTGCTCACGGAACTCCTCGCCGACATCGAGCGACGGCGCGCCGACGAGTTCGATCGCTCGCTCATCCGCGACCTGCAACGCGCCTTCCGTGATTTCTATCGCCAGCGCCCGCGCTTCGCGTTGTTGCCCGTCGATGGTGGACGCGATCGCGGCGCGGGTCCAGGTGGGAAGGAGACCACCGGGGGCGAGGGCGGTGACGGTCGCGGCGATGATCGTGGTCCGTCGCCGGGTGCCGACTCTCAAGAGCCATCCCAGGCGTCGGGCTCCCCCGAGCGGGAAGAGGATGTGTCGATCCCGCTCTCGACCGAGACCGCGCATCTCTTTCCGCCCGGTCCGCTCATCGCGGTGCGTATCGTCCCCGCGATCGTCCGCGTCGAGTGCGGCGGCGAGCGCCGCGTGCGCGCGATCGCCCTCGATGCCACCGAGCGCGTGATCGTGGACGCAGTCGAGTTCCGATGGTCGGTCGACGGCCCGATCGGATTCCTGGTCCATGCCGAGGGTGATATCACCGGCGCCAGCATGCGCTTCCGCGCCGCGAGCGAGGCGGCGGAGGGCGCGCTCACGGCTGTCGCGAGCGCGGGTGGGCGGGAGGCGCACGCCGAGGCCCCGGTCGAGGTGCTGTTCGAGCTCCCGGGATCCGGTCGGACCGATGAGGGCATCCCGGAGCCGGAATTCGTGCATCAGCCCGGCGCGGGATGGCGATCGCGAATGCAGGGCGGCCAATGGCAGGTCAACTCGGGTCATCGCGAGTACCGCGCCATCGCCGAGCAGCCAGCGCTCAAGCTGCGCTACCTGGCCATGCTCTTCGCGAAGGAAGTCGTGCTCCGTAGCCACCAGGATCCCCGACTGGAGAAGCCGCTCGAACAGCTCATCGAGGTTGCGGCCTATGCCGATCGCAATCTCGCCGGGAAGCGCGGTGCGCGGCGGCGAGGCAAGATCGAGGAGGGATGAGTGCTCCGGTCTTGGGAGCCGAGCGCGCGGCCAGGGTGCTGCTACCATGGGTGGTCGTCTCGCTGCTTGGAGGTATCGCGATGCCCCAGACCAGGACGGACCCCGTTTCCCTGCCGGCGCCCGATCGCACCGGGCGCATGAGCCTCGACTCGGCGCTCGCGGCGCGCCGCTCGGTGCGCGAGTTCAAGCCGACTCCGCTCACGCTCGCCGAGGCGGGCCAGCTCCTGTGGGCCGCCCAGGGTGTGACCTCGCCCGATGGCGGGCGCACGGCGCCCTCGGCGGGCGCGCTCTATCCGCTCGAGATTCATCTCGTCGCGGGAAACGTCGAAGGTCTGGCTCCCGGCGTCTACCGCTACGATCCGAAGCGGCACCAGCTCATCCCGGTCGCCGATGGCGACCGGCGCCGGAAGCTGGCTGACGCCGCGCTCGACCAGGACTGGATGGTGGAGGCGCCGGCCTTGATCGCCATCAACGCCATCTACTCGCGCACCTCGCGCAAGTACGGTGAGCGGGCGGAGCGCTACGTGCACATGGAGGTGGGGCACGTCGTCGAGAACATCTACCTCGAGGCCACCGCGCTCGGGCTCGGCACCTGCATGGTCGGAGCCTTCGATGACGATGCGGTGCGGAAGGTCCTCGACGTTCCCGACAGCGAGGCGCCGCTCGGCTTGATGCCGGTCGGGCGCCCGCGCTAGCTCGCCGCACTCGCTGGCCGCCCGCTAGCCCGGTGCCTGGTCGAGGAGTGACGCCCGCGCCAGCACCGCCCGCGCCGTCGTGCTGAGACCGCCGGCATCCAGCGTGCGCTCCAGGACTCGGCTCGCCATCTGCCGGCTGAAGAGCTCGTCCCGCTCCGCCGGCGCCAGATCGAAGAAGGTTGCCGATGGGCGGATGCCGCCCGTCGACGGATCCCGCTCGCGGAAGGCGCTGGCTGCGATCTCGATGAGGACATCCATCTCTTCACGCGGGTTCATGGCATTGCCTCCACCAACGCGACCCCGGCCCGCTCGAGGCACTCCGCCATGAGCCGGCGTGCCCTCACGATGTTCTGGAGAAAAGTGTTGGTCTTCATCTTGACGGTGGTGGCCAGGGCGCGGTCAGGAGAGCGACCGGCATCCTGGATGCGGGCGTTGAGCGCGGCACGCGGCCGCTCCGGCAACCGGTCGATGCAGCCGAGGATGAGTCGGCGCAGGTTCGGGTCGGCGGGCGGATCGGGATCCGTCTGCGCTTCGGGCAGTCGCTCGAGCGACTCGAGATCGAGGGGTGTGGTCCGGCCGAGTCGTCTCACCTCGCCGAGGGCGAGGTTGCGCGTGATCCGGATGGCATAGCGGAGCGACGCGTTCCGCCCGCTCAGGTCGAGCGTCGGAGCGAGGACCCACATGCGGAGGAGTCCCTCCTGCAGCACGGCCTCGATATCCACGTCGCGGGCGAAGGTCTCGAGGCTACGGCGCAGCGGGATCTCGGCCGAACGGAGCCAGTCGGCGAACGCTTCCGGGTCGCCGCCGCGCACGCGCGCGAAGGCGCGATCGAGATCGCTATCGACCTCGATCGCCTTCGTCTCCCGCGGTTCCGGATGGCCGTCGGGCGGAGCAGACATCTCTAGCCTCCAGGCACCATCTCCACCTCGAGACGGAACGTGAGGCCGTCTCGCTCCCAATCCACACTCCGAGGCGCCTCTGGCCAGGGCATGTGGTCCTTCGTCCGGAACGCAAGCCGGAGCGTGAGTCCAGCGGCGTGCTTCCCGCCGCTGGTGCTGAGCTTCTGATCCACCCTGGCCTCCGCCGTTCCTCCGCCGGCGAGCCGCACATGGATGGGGGTGCGTCTCTTGGGCATCTTGAAGACCGTGGTCGGCGACTCGAACTCGATCACGAGGAGATCCCCCTCGATGCGGATGCAGCGCGCGGGAATCCTCGGCACGTCTCGCAGATGGAAGAACGACGGCCCGGCATGCATCTCGGGGCCGGCATCCATCTCGGCCCCGAATCTCCACCCTCCCTTGGCGGTCCTCAGGTAGGACGCCGTGCCGGCGGCCACTCCCGGATGGACACCCGCCCCGCGCATGGCCATGAGCCCGGCGCCCTCGGCACTCACCCCGTAAGGCAGCTCGACTGCCAGTCGCACCCGGCGCCGCGGATCGCGGGGATCGACGGTCGGGTCCTCGGCGACGGCGACGAGGCTCGTGCGGCGGCTCGCGATGCGGTGCCGGAGCCCTAGCGCCTCGATCTGCCCGAGCGATTCCTGGCACCTGCGCGCGGCCATGCTGGCCAGCCGCGGCGAGCCGCATCTCCTCGTCCTCGATCGCCTCGCGGCCGTAGAGCGCCCCGATGGGAATCTGCGTTGATCCGTCAAGATCGGCGCCATCCCCCGCGGGGACGGTCCACCGCTGCTCCCAGGTCCGGGTTTCCCCGGTCCGGTGCCCGCTGAGCACGAGCTCACCGCCACGCGGGTCGAAGGCCAACGCCATCCGCAGCGGCTCGCCGGCGAGCACGTCCCGCGCCCGCGCGGGCGCCTGGCCGATGAGCGCCGAGCCCGAGATCTCGAGATCGGTGAGGATGGGCGCCACGGTCGCGGCGAGGAGGCGCGAGGTTGCGCGGTCCAGATCGTACCTGCCGGCGACCAGGAGTTCGATACCGCGTCCAGCCCGTGCCGCCGCCCGCGTGAGCGAACGGTTGGGAGAGTGCCCGATCCCGACCGTGTGGAGACGCGCGCCCGCCGGGAGATCCTGGAGCACGTGGGCCACGACCTCGTTCTCGAATCCGATGTAACCGTCGGAGAGGAGCACGACCTGGCGCAGCGAATCCGAGCGCAATGGCGAGAGCGCACGGCGAATCGCGTCCGCCATCTCGGTGCCACCGCGGGCCTGCAGGGCAGCGAGCTTCTCGATCGCTCGCGCGATGTTCTCGCCGCTGGCCGCCACGGGCCCGCCCACCAGCGTGGTGGTATCCCTGGCGAAGGCCAGGATCTCGAAGCGATCATCGGGTGTGAGGCTTTGCAGGAGCCGGCTCGCCACCGCCTTGGCTGCCGCCAGGGGCTTTCCGCTCATCGATCCGCTGGCGTCGATGAGGATCGTGAGGTCGCGCGCGAACGCCGGCGCGGAGATGGGTGGAGTGATGGTGAGGAGTCCGTAGCGACCGCCATCGCCGGATAGTCCGGGGCCCATCACCAGTCGCGCCTCGAGCGTGCTCGATCCCGCCTGCCAGGTGATGACCACGTCGCGATCCAGACGGGCCGGTTGCTCGAGGCGGACCACGGCTCCCTTGCGTGGCGGAGCGGCGCCCGCCCCTCCGCTGCCATCGCCAGCATCGGCCACGATGATGTCATGGCTCGACGATTGCGGCGCGAGTGTCCCGCCATCGCCGTCGGCGATCGCCAGCTCGAGCGAGAGCCGCGCCGGGGTGCCGCTGGCATCCGCGCGCTCGGCGGCGAGCCGATCGGCGTCGGGGACGCGGCCCGCCGCGCCCTCGTAGCGCACCCCGACGACGGTGGGGAATCGGTACTCCCACTCCGCGCGGGAGGTTTCGAGAGCCGGATGGAAGCCCAGGGGATGGAGGACGTCGATCTCGACCCGGACCTCGGCGCCCGGCGGCAGGCTACCGAGCTGTTGCGTGAAGGTGTCGGCGCGCTCCTGGGTGAGGAGGCCGGCGATGCGACCTTCCGCCAGCGCGTGCTGATAGGTTTTCTGCGCATCCTCGCAAGTTTCGACGTGGCCGCGGATGATCTTGTCGCCGCAGTGGATCGTGTAGCCGATGACCGCGCCGTCGGCGGGGAGCGGGAGCGTGTAGAGCACCTCGAGTGGCTCGGCGTGGGGGTTCGTGTAGTGCTGCTCGAAGGTGGTCCGGGCGAGGCCGGCCGCCGCATGGGCGCGGATCGCCGCCCCCGCGAGCGGGAAGGTGCGCCCGTCCACGGCGACAAGGCCGGTGGGGGCGGGTGGGGCGGGTCTGGGTTCGAGTCCGGTCGCTGGCATGGCTCGCTCCTTGTGGAGGGACTGGGTCGGCCCCGCCTCGGATTCCTGAGCCCGGCCCGGGCTCGAGCACCCGGCGGCCGGCGGGGCCTCTCATCGGTTCAATGCCGCGACCGCCCCGCTGGTGACAGGGAATCTGGTGGAATCCAGGCCCCTCTCGCGGGCCCGGACCAGCGCGCTTCCGGACCCTCAAGTGTGAATCTGTCAAATCTCTGTCACAACTCGCAACCTCGCCGCATCGGCCCCGATCCCACAATATAGGTCCCGGGAGGCGTGCTATGCTGCGTCCCTCCCTGTCTCAATCTCCCCTCACAGGCTGGCGGGCCTCCCGCTTCCCCCGGCCCTGACGAACTTCGTTGCGAGGATCTGGACGAGTATGACCTTCATTCGCCGCGGTGGCCTCGGCGCCCTGCTCGCCGTTGTTGCCGTTTCCGGAGTGGCCCTGGCGCAGTCGCCTCCCCCGTCCACCTCAGGTCGCGTCCGTCCGGGCATCATCTCCAATCCCGATAGCGCCCTCGCCATGGCCCTCGCCGAGATCGAGGGAGATGATCTGGCGCTCGATGACGCGGTGGCGAGAGGACTTGCCCAGTCCACGATCGCCCGCGAGGCGGAGGCCGATCTGAGCGCCGCCCGCGGCGCCGTGCGGCGCGAGAAGGGTGCCTTCGATCCCGAGCTCTTTGCCGGGTCGGAGTGGCGAGGGGATGAGATTCCCGCTGCCACGCCCTTCGCCGGCGCCGAGGTGCTCGAGACCGAGGACTCGAGGATCGAGGGAGGAGCCCGCATCCAGCTCCCGTTCGGCACCGAGGTCGAGGCCTCGCTTGAGAGCGCACGACTCAGCACGAACTCCATCTTCGCGGCGCTCAATCCGCAGTACGACGCTGCGGGCAAGCTCGCCGTGCGCCAGCCCCTGCTCAAGGGTTTCGGCCCCTCGACGCGCAGCGAGCTCTCGGCCGCCGAGCGCGAGCTCGAGGCGGCGACAGCCCGGTACGATGATGCCACCCTCGCGGTCCGAACCGACGTCGAGAAGAACTACTGGGATCTCTACGCCGCGGCGCGAGATCTTGCGGTGCAGCGGCTCATCCGCGACGGCGCTGCCGCGCTCGTCCAGCAGGCCGAGCTGCGCGCCGGGGTCGGGCTCGTCGGACCTGGTGACGTGGCCAACGCTCGAGTGTTCCTTGCCGAGCAGGAGCAGGTCGTGATCGACCGCGAGGAAGCGCTCGATGCCGTGTCCGACAACCTTGCCTCGCTCATCGGCCAGCGTCCGGTGTTGCCGTCCCTGCGTTACCGGCCGACGGCGGAACCGCCACGCGATTTCCCGGTCGAATCCCCGGATTCGCTCGTCAGCTGGGCGGTGACCCGGAACCGGGCGCTCCAGGCCGGGGAGCGGCGGGTGGAGGCGGTCCAGGCCCTGGCCGATGGCGCCAAATGGGATGCCCTGCCCACGCTCGACGTCTTCGGATCGCTCGGCGGCGTCGGTCTCGCCGGTGATCAGAGGGATGTGATCTTCGGTGGCGACACCCTGCGGACATCGATCTATGGCGATCGCGGTGACGCCACCAGCGACGCCCTGGCTCGCGATTTCCCCAACTGGTCCGCAGGAATCCGTGTCGAGTTCCCGCTCGGGCTGCGCGAGGGGCGGGGCGAGCGCGATCGCTTGCGGGCCGAGGTCGCCCGGGCCCGGGAGCAGGTGCGCGCCCAGGAGTATGCTCTCGAGCAGCAGGTTCGCGTCGCGCATCGCGAGCTCGCCAACTCGACGCGGCGCCTGGAGGCGGCGACCCGCGGGGTCGAGGCATCGCGCGAGCAGGTGCGCATCGGCAATCTCGAGTATCAGGCCGGTCGCTCGACCGCCTTCGAGCTGGTGCGACTGGCGGCCGACCTGGCCTCGGCCGAGCAGCGCTATTCCCAGGCCCTCGTTCGTACCGCCAAGGCGGCGGCGGAACTCAGGCGTCTAACCGCCGGCGTGTACCCGACGGGCACGGCGACCCCATCGCCATGACGGAAGCAATTGACATGATGAATCGGGTTCCCATGAAGGCTCCCACCCCTATCGCCACACCCCTGTTGCTCGCCCTCGGCGTGTGCCTCGCCGCCGCCGCCGGCTGCCAGCGCGGCGGTCCGGGTGGTGGTCCGGGCGGCTTCGCGCCGCCCCCGATGCCGGTCGAGGTGGCGCCTGTCGTACAGGCTCCGGTGCTCGATCGGTTCGAGGCCGTCGGCACCATCGAGGCGGGGGAGGCGATCACGGTGGTCGCCGAGATCCCCGGCCTGCTCGTGAGCTTGCCTTTCCGCGAGGGGCAGAGCGTGAGCCGGGGCGATCTGATCGCCAAGCTCGACGATGAACAGCTGGCGGCCGAGGTGGCGCGTGCCGAGGCGCTCCGCGATCAGCAGCGGATCATCTACGATCGCGTGAAGGAGATCGTCGACCAGAACGCCGGCGCGCCTCAGGATCTCGACAATGCCGCGGCGGAGCTCAAGGTGGCGGATGCCAACCTCGCGCTGGCCCGCGCCCGCTTCGCCAAGACCCGCATCACCGCACCCTGGGACGGCAGGATCGGCGCGCGGCAGGTAAGCCCGGGGGCGTTTCTCCGCCCCGGCGATCCGATCACCGAGATGGCTGCCATCCACGAGATCAAGGTTACCTTTGCGGCGCCCGAGCGCTACATGTCGCTGCTCAAGCGCGGCGCGCGGGTGACGGTGACGACGCCGGCCTACCCCGGAGTCGAGCTCACGGGCGTGATCGATGTCGTCGATCCGGTCCTGGATCCCGTGCTCAGGAGTGCGAAGATCATCGCGCGCGTCAAGAACTCCGGCGATCGCTTCCGGCCCGGGATGTCGGCCAATGTGTCGGCCGTGCTGAGCGAGCGTGCGAACGCGCTCACCATCCCCAACGAGGCGGTGTTCGCCGAGGGCAATCAGACCTTCGTCTTCGTGGTCAAGCCCGACTCGACGGTGACGCGGACCGCCCTCGAGCTGGGGACGCGGTTGCCGGCCGTGGTCGAGGTGGTCGAGGGGCTCGAGCCCGGAATGAAGGTGGTGCGCGCGGGGCACCAGAAGCTCTTCGAGGGGGCGCGGGTGATGCCGGTCACGAGCCAGCCTGGTGGTCCGGCCTCCGGTGCTCCCGGCGGTCCTGGCGCCTCCGAGACAGCGGGTGACTCAGCCCAGGCGGAGAAGCCATGACCATCACCGGACGGCCCATCCCCGCCGGGAGATCGACCTCGATGGGTGGATCGCCCGCGCCCGAGGCGGAACCCATGGTCCATCACGACGTCACCCGACTGTCCGATCAGGATCTGTATCTCTTCAACGAGGGCACGCACGCCTACCTCTTCGATCACCTCGGCGCGCACTCGATGGAACGGGCGGGTGTGCGCGGCGTCTACTTCGCGGTGTGGGCTCCCAGCGCCGAACAGGTCTTCGTCTCCGGGGACTTCAACGGCTGGAGCCGCGACCGCCATCCGCTCCATCCGCGCGGGAGCTCGGGCATCTGGGAGGGGTTCATCCCCGGCCTCGAGCACGGAGCTGTCTACAAGTATCACATCGCCTCGCGGCACAACGGATATCGCGTCGACAAGGCCGATCCCTTCGGGTTCCGGCACGAGGTGCCGCCGCGCACGGCCTCGATCGTCTGGAATCTCGATTACACCTGGAACGACGCCGAGTGGATGGCGTCACGGCGCGAGCGGAACGGACTCGATCGCCCGCTCTCGATCTACGAGGTGCACCTCGGTTCGTGGGCGCGGGTGCCCGAGGAGGGCAATCGCTCGCTCACCTATCGTGAGCTCGCGCCGGCGCTCGCCGACCACGTGCTGCGCATGGGGTTCACGCACGTCGAGTTCCTGCCGATCATGGAGCACCCGTTCTACGGGTCGTGGGGCTATCAGACGACCGGGTTCTTCGCGCCCACGAGCCGCTTCGGCACGCCGCAGGATTTCATGTTCCTCGTCGATTATCTGCACCAGCGCAACATCGGCGTCATCCTCGATTGGGTCCCCTCGCATTTCCCGACCGACCAGCATGGTCTCGCGTACTTCGACGGCACCCATCTCTTCGAGCATGCCGATCCGCGCCAGGGCTACCACCCGGACTGGGGCAGCTCCATCTTCAACTACGATCGCAACGAGGTGCCGAGCTTTCTCCTGTCGAGCGCATTCCTCTGGCTCGACCGCTACCACGTCGATGGTCTCCGCGTCGATGCCGTGGCCTCCATGCTCTACCTGGATTACTCGCGGCAGCAGGGGGAGTGGATCCCGAACCAGTTCGGCGGCCGCGAGAACCTGGGGGCGATCCGCTTCCTGCGCCGGCTCAACGAGGCGGCCTACGCCCGCTTCCCCGATGTGCAGATGATCGCCGAGGAGTCGACGGCGTGGCCCATGGTGTCCCGTCCGACCCATCTCGGCGGTCTCGGTTTCGGGCTCAAGTGGGACATGGGCTGGATGCACGACACCCTGTCCTACATGGGGCGCGATCCGATCTACCGGCGCCATCACCACAACAACCTCACCTTCCGCATGCTCTATGCGTTCCATGAGAACTTCATCCTGCCCCTCTCACACGACGAGGTGGTGCACGGTAAGGGCTCGCTCCTCGGCAAGATGCCGGGTGACGACTGGCAGAAGTTCGCGAACCTGCGGCTCCTCTACGGTTACATGTACGGGCAGGCGGCGAAGAAGCTCCTGTTCATGGGCGGTGAGATCGGGCAGTGGGGCGAGTGGAACCACGACCAGAGTCTCGACTGGCATGTTCTGGCCCACGAGCCCCACGCCGGCATCGCGCGCTGGGTGGCCGATCTCAACCGCGTCTACCGCCAGGAGCCGGCCCTCTACGATCTCGACTTCCATCCCGCGGGCTTCGAGTGGATCGACTGCAACGACACCGATCAGAGCGTGCTCTCCTTCATCCGTCGCGCCAAGCACTCGAGCGAGGTCATCCTGGTGGTGCTCAACCTGACCCCGGTGCCGCGTTTCCACTACCGGGTCGGCGTCCCCGGGGGCGGGACCTGGCTCGAAATCCTCAACTCCGACGCCCGCGAGTACTGGGGCAGCGGGCTCGGCAACGCCGGGCGCGTGGATGCCGGGCCCGCGGGGGCGCATGGCCGACCGTGGTCGCTCGACCTGACGCTGCCGCCGCTCTCGGCGCTCTTCTTCAAGGGACACATCTGGAGCTAGGCGAGGGAAAGATCACCCGATGAAGCTGAGCGAGATCTCCATCCAGCGGCCGGTCTTCGCGACGGTGATGAGCCTGGCGATCGTCCTCTTCGGGCTCATCTCCTTCACGCGGCTGCCGGTGCGCGAGTACCCGGACATCGATCCGCCGATCGTCTCGATCACCACCTTCTACCGCGGCGCCAGCCCGAGCGTGGTCGAGACCGAGATCACCGACGTGCTCGAGGAGCAGTTCTCGACCATCGAGGGCGGTCAAGACGCATCACCTCCTCGAGCCGCGAGCAGGGCTCGGTGATCACCATCGAGTTCGAGCTGCAACCGCGACGTCGACGAGGCGGCCAACGACGTGCGCGACCGCGTGTCGCGCATCCGCGGCCGCCTGCCGCGCGAGGCCGAGGACCCGATCGTCGCCAAGGTCGACGTCAACGCCCAGCCCATCATCTGGCTCGGCGCTGTCGAGCGACCGGCACACCGCCGCTCGAGCTCTCCGACGTCGCCGACCGCATCCTCAAGGAGCGGCTGCAGCGGCTGCCCGGCGTCGGCTCGGTCTTCATCGGCGGCGAGCGGCGCTACGCCATGCGGGTCTGGCTCGATCCGCAGCGCATGGCCGCCCACGGCCTGACCGCGCAGGACGTCGAGCGCGCCGATCCGCGCGCGAGAACGCCGAGATCCCCGGCGGCCGGGTCGAGGGCGCCGAGCGCGAGTTCGCCGTGCGCACCCGCGGCGAGCTGCGACACCCCGAGGAGTTCGCGCGCCATCATCGTCGCCCAGCGACGGCGACGACGTCGTGCGCCTGGGCGACGTCGCCGAGGTCGAGGTCGGCGCCGAGGACGAGCGCACCATGGCCCGCTTCAACGGCCAGCCGGCCGTCGGCCTGGGCATCGTCAAGCAGACGCAAGGCGAGCACCCTCGACGTGGCGGCGGCGGTGCGCGCGCGCGCTGCCCGAGCTCAGGCCAGCTGCTGCCCGAGGGCATGCGGCTCGACGTCGCCTACGACTCGTCGGTCTTCATCCAGGACTCGATCGACGAGGTGCGCACAGACCCTGCTCATCGCCATGTGCCTGGTGGTGCTGGTGATCCTCGTCTTCCTGAAGAGCTTCCGCGCCACGATCATCCCGATCGTCGCCATCCCCATCTCGATCATCGGCACCTTCACCGTCGCCTACTTCCTGGGCTTCACCATCAACATCCTGACCCTGCTGGCGCTGGTGCTGGCCATCGGCCTGGTGGTCGACGACGCCATCGTCGTGCTCGAGAACATCTTCCGGCACATGGAGATGGGCAAGCCGCGCCTGCGGGCCGCCTTCGACGGCGCCAAGGAGATCGGCTTCGCCGTCGTCGCCACCACCGTCGCCCTGGTGGCGGTGTTCATCCCGGTGGCCTTTCTGACCGGCACGGTGGGCCGGCTGTTCCGCGAGTTCGGCATCTCGGTGGCGGTGGCGGTGCTCATCTCGGGCTTCGTGGCGCTGACCCTGACGCCGATGCTCTGCTCGCGGATCCTGAAGCCGCTGCACGGCGGCGAGCCGCGAGCTGGGCCGACGCGCTCCTTCGACGCCTTCTTCGACTGGCTCGACCGCGATCTACGCGCGCGTCCTGCGCTGCGCGCTGCGCCGCGCGCTGGCTGGTGCATCGCTGGCGGCCGTGCTGCTGGTCGGCGGCAGCGGTCTGGATCTTCCGGCTGCTGCCGCGCGAGCTGGTGCCCACCGAGGACCGCGGCATCGCCTTCGGCATCGTCATCGCGCCCGAGGGCGCGACCCTCGAGTACACCGACCGCTACATGCGCGCAGATCGAGGACCGGCTGCTGCCGCTGCCCGAGCGGCGCGGGCCTGTTCACCGCCACCGGCCTCGGCTTCGGCGGCCCGGGCCGCGTGACCAACGGCTTCGTCTTCCTGAACCTGAAGCCGCGCGGCGAGCGCGAGCGCTCGCAGCAGGAGATCGTGGCCGCAGCTCTTCCCGCAGCTGCTTGGCGATCCCCGGCGTGCTGGCCTTCCTGATCAATCCGCCCAGCCTCGGCGGCCGCTTCTCGCTCGTCGGACGTCGAGTACGTGCTGCAGGCCGACAGCTACGAGGAGCTGCAGCCAGGCGGTGGGCATCATGATGGCCAAGGCCGGCGAGCTCGGCTACCTGGTCAACCTCGACTCGCGACCTGCGCCTCAACAAGCCGCAGCTCGACATCACGCATCGACCGCGAGCGGGCCTCGGGCCTCGGCGTCTCGGTGACCGACATCGGCACCACGCTGGAGACGCTCCTCGGCGGCCGCGTGGTCGGCGACTTCAAGCGCGGCACCAAGCAGTACGACGTCATCGCCCAGATGCGGCCGCGCGGCCGCGCCACGCCCGACGTGATCGACGAGATCTACCTGCGGGGCACGCGGCGGGCTGGTGCAGCTGGCCAACGTGGTCAAGGTGCGCGGAGACGGTGGCGCCCAAGGAGCTGAACCACTTCAACCGCGTGCGCTCGGCCACCATCACCGCCAACCTGGCCCCGGGCGTGAGCCTGGGCAAGGCGCTGGACGATCTCGACCGCATCGCGCAGCGACGACCTGCCCGGCCGGCATCCAGCGCGATCTGGCCGGCCAGTCGCGCGAGTTCCGCGAGTCCAGCGGCCACGCTCTACTTCATGTTCCTGCTCGCCATCGTCTTCATCTACCTGGTGCTCGCGGCGCAGTTCGAGAGCTTCATCCACCCGCTGACGATCCTGCTCTCGGTGCCGCTGGCGGTGTTCGGGGCGCTGGTCTCGCTCTTCGCTCTTCGAGCAGAGCCTGAACATCTACTCGCAGATCGGGCTGATCATGCTGATCGGGCTGGTGACCAAGAACGCGATCCTGATCGTCGAGTTCGCCAACCAGCTGCGCGCGCGCGGCCAGGCGCTCGATCGAGGCGGTGGTCGAGGCGTCGCGGATCCGCCTGCGCCCGATCCTGATGACCTCGTTCTCGACGATCTTCGGCGTCCTGCCGATCGCCATCGGCTTCGGCGCCGGCGCCGAGTCGCGGCGGCCGCTGGGCATCGCGGTCGTCGGCGGGATGCTGTTCTCGACCTTCCTGACCCTGCTGCTGGTGCCGGTGGTCTACACCCTGCTCGCCCGCTTCACCCGGGTCGAGGCGCCGGGGACCGAGCTCGCGGCGGAGGAGGCCCAGCAGGTGGCGGCGATGACGGGCCATGGCGTGAGCCCGGCCGGGGGCGCCCGCTGACGGCCGGCTGCGGCCGGTGGGGTTGACAGGGGCCATGCGCTCGACCCAGCCGCCGCATGTCGTCACGATCGCGGATCTCCGCGAACGAGCCCGCCGCCGGTTGCCGCAGGCGGTCTTCGATTACATCGACGGGGGCGCGGAGAGCGAGCGCACGCTCCGCGAGAACGAGGTCGCCTTCGATCAGGTCCTCTTCCGCCCGCGCTCGGCGGTCGCGACCTACACCTGCGACCTCAGTACGACCGTTCTCGGCGAGCGCCTCTCCATGCCTGTCATCTGTGCGCCGGTGGGGAGCAGTCGCCTGTTCTGGCCGCGCGGCGAGGAACAGGCAGCGCGAGCGGCCGGCAAGGCCGGCACCATCTACGCCCTCTCGACCCTGTCCGGATGCCGCCTCGAGGACGTCAAGGCGGCCACAACGGGCCCGGCCTGGTACCAGCTCTATCTGATCGGGGGCCGGGAGGTCGCGCTCGCGGGCATCGCGCGCGCCCGGGCTGCCGGCTACTCGGCGCTCGTCGTCACCATCGACACGCCGGTCGCCGGCATGCGCGAGCGCGACTGGCGGAACGGCGTCAAGGAGCTCATCGCGCAGAACCTCTCGAGCGTGCCTTATCTCGGGCAGGTGCTCGAGCGACCCGGCTGGCTCTGGGACACGCTCAGGGACGGCGGCCTCATGGGGTTTCCGAACATCGTCTTGCCCGAAGGGCCCATGGCCTACGCCGACGTCACGGCGGCGCTCGAGCAATCGATGATCTCGTGGGGCGATTTCGACTGGATCCGGGAGGCGTGGCAGGGGCCGATCATCGCCAAGGGCGCGCATACCGCCGGCGATGCCTTGAAGGCGATGGACCATGGCGCCGCCGCGGTCGTGGTGTCGAACCACGGTGGCCGGCAGCTCGACGGCGTGGCCGCCACGCTCCGCGTGCTGCCGGAGATCGTCGATGTCGTGGGCGGGCGCGTCGACGTGCTCCTCGACGGCGGCGTCAGGCGGGGGAGCGATGTCGTGAAGGCGCTCAGCATGGGGGCGCGGGCCGTGCTGGTCGGTCGCGCCTACGCCTACGGCCTCGCGGCGGCCGGCGAGGCCGGGGTGTCCCGCGCTCTCGAGATCCTCCGCACCGACATCGTGCGCACGCTCAAGCTCCTCGGGTGCGCCTCGGTGGCCGAGCTCGATCCCTCCTACGTCCGCGTGCCGGCCGACTGGTCGGCCTGATCCGCCTACTCCTCGAACTCGAGCTCCCGGCGGATGCGGTTGAAGTCGAACCGCTGCCCCGCTGGCAGCCTGGCCTCGTGCCTCTCCATTTCCTTGAGCAGCGTGTCGACCTTCTTCCGGCCCGACCTGGTCTTCACCGCGGTCCGTGGCTTCTGGCCGCCGAGCGCCGGGAGCGGATGGTCCGCCCAGTCGGCATAGTGTCTCGCCTTCATCTCGCGGAGGACCCGATCCATCTCCTCCTCCGGCAGATCAAGGGGCGGGGCGTGCGGTGCCGCGATCTCGCGGGCGTCTCTCGCGGCGCTCAGCGGATCGGCGTGCTCGCGGGCGCGATGGGTGATGAGGGAACCCAGTGACTCGGTGAGGCGCTGGCGGAGCGCATCGGCTCGCGCGATCGAGTTGCTCTCGAGGCGGAGCTTCTTGCCCGATACCGTGGCTGTCCCGATGACGGTGTTTCCCCCTCCGACCTGCCTCGCGCCGGTCGGCTTCATGAAGACGTAGGTCGAGTCGGCTTCCTCGGCCGCAGGCGGATCCGCCATGGTTGCGAGCCGGCGTTCGATCTCCGCCCGGTCCTTGGGCGCGAAGGCGAAGTGGTCGATCGTGAAGAGCAGGGGATCTCCATCGGTGTTCTGGAGCTCCGGCCGCTGAGCGGCCGCCAGCCTGGCTCTTTCGATCTCCTCCTCCCAGCGGGCGATGAGCGTGCGCCCGATCGCCTCCCCGCGCATGCGCTCGATCGGGATCGGGCCCGTGCGGCGGAGCTTCTTCCGCGCCCGCTCGACGACGGCGGCGGCGGCCAGGGGTGGCATGGGGCTCGGATGAACGCCGCACAGCACCGTGGCCCCTTCGTGATCGACCACGCGCGCGAGGATGGCGTCGCGCGGCGCCAGCAATCCAGAGGCCGACGTCTCCCGCACGATCCGGTTCTCGCCGGTCAGGAGATCGCTCAGGGTCAGGCTCCGTCCGGGCTCGACGGCGGTCACCTCCCACACCGAGAGCCAGGCGGCGCGCTGGGCGTGGAGCCAGGAGAGCGCCTCTCCTTGCAGCCGGTCAGCACGCTCATCGAGAAACCACTCGACGACCGGCTTCTTCGCCACGGGCTCGTGGTAGATGGCCCATTGCGGCAGGAGCTGATCCACGGCCGATGGATCGCGGAAGGCGCCGGCGGCCGCCGCCATCCAGCCCGGTCCGAATCGATCGCGGGCGAAGCGGTCCAGTGTGCTCGCGAGCTTGCGGTCCAGCTCATGGATGGGTGCGGGGGAGTCCTCGCCATCTGGAGGAGCGGCAGGCCCGCGCGCTGTCTCCCCGCGCCGCAGGCAGCACTGCTTGTACTTCCTCCCGCTGCCGCAGGGGCACGGCTGATTGCGACCGACGACCGGCGCCCTGTTGCCGGGAGCGTTCACCGCGAACTCCTCCGCCGCTTCGTAGGGGACGGTGAAGCGGACCTCGAGGTCATTCTGATCGAAGTAGGACTCGCAGATGGGATCGAACACGTCCTCTCCGAAGATGCTCCCGTGCTTGAGGAAGAAGGCGACGAGGGACGTCGCCGAGGCCGACATGATGCGGACGTCCCGTTCCTCCAGGGGCCTGAGCAGACCATCGCGGTCTCGGTGCTGCACGAGCGGGTAGGCGCCGGCGTTGGCGACGGGCCATCCGTGCTCGAGCGCCTCGCGGAACATGCTCGGGGGCAGTTCAGAGCCCGCCTCGTAGTTCAGGGAGAGGATCGTGCTCCCCAGGTCGATCGAGCGCCGCCCGCGACGGGGCGCATCGGCCAGATCGATGAAGCGCTCGAAGCCCTCGAGCGAAGGAAAGAGGATGAGTCCCGTCGACTCCCCGAGCGCGCCGATGATGGACAGGCACGCCCCCTCGACGCCGTAGGCCGGGATATCCACGCGCAGGATCTGGCTGTCGCCCGCGACCTTCCACGGGGCGATCGCGTGGAGGGTCCTGGCGGCCGTGAACAGGTTCTTGACCGCATCGGGTCCAACGCGGCCACCTTCGAAGTAGCTCGGCTTCTTGCCGCCACCCTCATCGGCCGAGGCCTCGGCCATGAAATCGAGGACCTCTCCGATCTCGGGCGTCGGGGCCACGACGATCGGAACCCCCGGCAGGACCGGTCGCACCTCCGCGGCAAGTCCCTGGTCGGCCACCCGGACGGTGGCGGGCCGTCGTGGTTCGCCGTTGAGGGGGGACTCGATGGCCGCGAGCAGCGCAGCGCCCAGCGCGGACCGTGGGTCCTCGGGGCGGATCAGCTTGTAGGACACGACGATGGCCCCGGGCATCTCCAGCCAGAGGATCATGTGTGGCCGGTAGGGGGTGTCCTCGGTGATGTAGAAGGGCGTCTCCACCCGCCCGCCGACCCACTCGGGTCCATCCTGCTCGATGCGGGTCCGCCGCCCGGCGAGACGTCTGATTCGGGCGAGTGCCATGGTAGAGGCCCCTAGACCTCGATCTCCTTGCCCACCCCCGCCGCGCGCGCGAGCTCGTAGACGCGCCGGGCCGTCGCCACGTCCTCGACGGCGAGACCGACCGACTTGAAGAGTGTGATCTCGTCCTGCGATGTCCGCCCCGGCCGCGTGCCGGCCGCGATCTCACCGATCGACGCCACGATGTGAGCCTCGGTGATTGCTCCCTCCTGGATCGCGAGGAGGAGATCCCCCGCCTCGGCAAGGCAGGCCGGTTTGTGATCGGCCACGACCGTGGACCGCCGGATCGCCTCCGTGTCGAGCTCGCGGGCGTTCGGCGAGTGCGATCCGATGCCGTTGACATGGGTTCCCGGGCGCAGCTTCCTTCCGTCGAAGATCGGTGTCGCGCTCGAGGTCGCCGTGATGACGATGTCGCACGCCAGGCAGTCATCCGGGCTGCTGGTCGCCGTCACCGGGAAACCGAGGCTGGCGCTCATCTCGGACGCGAAACGGTCTCGCATCTCGGGCACGAGATCCGAGACCACGGCGCGATCGAGCCGCCGCGTCTCGGCCACCGCCATGAGCTGCGTGCGCGCCTGGGCGCCCGCGCCGAAGATGCCGGCGCTCCGTGAGTCCTCGCGGGCGAGGTACCTGGTCGCGACCCCCGAGGCCGCACCCGTCCGCATCGCGGTCAGGAACCCGGCGTCCATGATCGCCACGAGCTCGCCCGTGCGGGCGTCGTTGAGGAGGATCGTCCCGAAGATCGTCGGCAGCTGGTGGCGGGACGGATTGTCCGGGTAGACGGTCACCGCCTTGAGCGCCAGGGTGCCCGGATCGCCATCGGTCGCGCCGGCGATGTAGGCCGGCATGCCGAGGTGCAGGCCGTGATGCTCGTTCATGCGGATGGCCGTCCGCTGCGGCAGGATCGCGCGCCCGCTCGCGAGCTGACACAGGCCGACCTCGACCGCGGCGATCGTCTCCTTCATCGTCAGCACCGACTCGACATCGCGACGGGTGAGAAGCAGCGGCATTGTCCGATCTCCCGGCCGGCCGGGCCCGGTCCTTGGCTGGTGATGGCGAACAGCGGGAGCGATCTTCCAGTGGAAGGCTTCCCCGACATCACATCGGTGAGAATCCCCGTTCGGCGAAGTACTCGTCCTTCATCCGCGCTTCCAGCAGGTTCAAGGACTCCAGGTGTCCCTTCTCCCAGTCGGCCAGGAAGCGGAACACCTTGGCCGACTCCTCGTCCGGGCAGTCCTGGGCCGCTTTGGTGTAGAAGTTGATGGCCGACAGCTCCAGCTCGCAACCCGCGGCGACCACGGCCATCTCGAACGACCCGCCCTTCACGCGCTTCAGGAACTGCGGTGTGATGACTTCGGACTCGTCGAGCGGGGAGAGGTTCTCGGGAGTCGCGGGAACCGCCCATTCCCCCTTCTCGAGCAGGCTCTTGAAGTTCTGCTCGAGGAAGGCCTTGTGATGTTCTTCATCGGTGGCCAGGGACTGGAACATGAGACGGGCCGAAGGGTCGGTCGTGCGCTCGGCGGCGGCCTTGTAGATCTCGAGGCCCCGAAGCTCGGTGATGATCGCCGTCTTGACGGCGTCCAGGACGATCTGGCGAGTGGCTTGATCCATGCAGAAACTCCTCGGTTTTGTTGGGCCGCAGCGCGACACCGGGAAGGGCCCGGCATTGTACCACGGCGGGCACCACCGGGCCCCTACAGCCGACGCGTTGGTATCCAGATCCGGGTTCCGCCCTGTGAGCGGTCGCCGGCTACTCGAGGAGCAGTATCTTGCTGCTCAGTGCTCCATCTGGTGTTACAAGCCGCGCGACCCGGAGCTCATTCCTCGAGAATCGGAATTGCAGTGGGGACTCGGAGGTCACGGGTCGCTCCGTCGTCATTGTCCAGGGAACGGAACATGAAACGGACCAGGGGGAGTCGTGCGTTAGGACGAACTGGCAGGTGGCTTGGTCCACACAGGAACTCCTTGTCTGGTCTGGATCAGCGAGTCTGTCATCGTGACAGGCGATCCAGGCGAACGGTGCAGGGGAGCCGCAGCCTGGTCACTAACCCAGAATGTGATCGCCCCTTTTTTCGCGGCGATCGCCGCATCATCTTCCTTGGTGTATACTGCTCGCACGCCGGTTGGCGCATCCCCGGCGCGTGATCGGGGATCGGGGCCTCCTGGCGGTCAGGAGCACCGTGGTGTGGTGGTGAGGGGTTTCGACATGACCGCCTCCGTGAAGAAGATAGTCAGCCAGATCTGCCGCGCCTTCGATAACGATCCGACCCGTCTGCTGGATATCGCCCGCGAAGTCCAATCGCAATGCGGCTGCATCTCGCCGCAGGCGATCGACGAGATTCACCGCATCCTCGCCGTACCCCGACTCACAGTGCAAAGTCTCGTCTCCTTTTACGCCTTCCTGGGGGAGGAGCCGAAGGGGGCCGTCGTCATCCGGCTGTGTGACGATGTCGTCGACCGCCTCTCCGGGTACGAGCGTGTCGCCCGGGCGTTCTGCGAAGAGCTCGGCATCGGTCTCGGGGAGACGACCCCGGACGGCGCGATCACGCTCGAGCGCACGGCATGCATCGGGATGAGCGATCAGGCGCCGGCCGCGCTTGTCAACGAGGTCGTCATCACCGAGATGTCGAGCGACATGGCGCGCGAGATCGTCGCCGAGCTCCGGGCGCACATGGCGCCGGAACGCCTGGTCCGGAAGCTCGGCGACGGCAACAACGCGCACATCCTCGTCCGCTCGATGGTGAAGAACAACATTCGCATGGCGGGCCCGATCGTCCTCGCCCCGGCGCGCCGCGGCGAGGCGATCCGCAAGGCGGCGGCGATGAGCCCGAGAGAGGTGATCAACGCCGTGAAGACGGCCCGCCTCCGCGGTCGCGGCGGGGCCGGGTTCCCGACCGGGATCAAGTGGGAGTTCGCGCGGGCCGCACCTGGAGAACGCAAGTTCGTCGTCTGCAACGCCGATGAGGGCGAGCCCGGGACCTTCAAGGATCGCGCGCTCCTGACCGAGTTTCCCGATCGGGTCTTCGCCGGCATGACCATCGCCGGGTACGCGATCGGCGCCAACCAGGGGATCCTCTATCTCCGCGGCGAGTACGCCTACCTGAGGGAGTTCCTCGAGGACGTGCTGGCGAGGCGGCGCGCCGACGGGCTGCTCGGCAAGAGCATCGGCGCGCGACACTCCTTCGACTTCGACATCCGCATCGCGATGGGAGCGGGCGCCTACGTCTGCGGCGAGGAGACGGCGCTCCTCAACTCGTGCGAGGGTCTGCGCGGCGATCCACGCAACCGGCCACCGTTCCCCGCGCAGCGCGGCTACCTCGGGTTCCCGACGGTGGTCAACAACGTCGAGACGCTGGCCTGCGCGACCCGGATCCTCGAGTCGGGCCCGGCCACCTTTTCCGACTACGGGACCGCGCAGAGCTCCGGCACGAAGCTCCTCAGCATCTCGGGCGACGTGCGGCAGGCCGGGGTCTACGAGGTGCCGTTCGGCACCAGGGTCCGCGACATCCTGGCCCTGGCCGACGGCGGCGATGCCATCGCGGTCCAGATCGGCGGGCCGAGCGGTCGGATGATCGGCCCGGCGGATTTCGATCGCACGATCTGCTTCGACGATCTGGCCACGGGCGGAGCCATGGTGGTGTTCGGCCCCGGGCGGGACGTGATCGAGATCGCCCGCATGTACATGGAGTTCTTCGTCGATGAGAGCTGCGGCTACTGCACACCGTGCCGCGTCGGGAATGTGCTCCTGCTGCAAGGGCCTCGAGCGGGTTCTCGGCGGCCGCGGGGAGCCGGGCGATCTGGTCGAGTTCGAGGCGATCGCCCGGACCATGAAGGCCACGAGCCGCTGCGGCCTCGGACAGACCTCGTTCCTTCCCGTTCTGACCTCGCTTGCGAGCTTCAGGCCGCTCTACGAGTCGCGGGTCAAGGAGGACCCGCGGAAGTTCCGTCGGTCGTTCGACCTCGCAGCGGCGACCGCCGAGGCGACGCAGATCCGCGCGGGAGGCACTCATGGGTGACGGCTGGCGCTTCATCCTCGATGGTAGTGAGATCGCAGCCGAGCCGGGCGAGACAATCATTCAGGCGGCGGACCGGCCGGCCTCTACATTCCCCGGCTCTGTCATCTGCCGGGTCTCGAGCCGTTCGGGAGCTGTCGCCTCTGCACGGTGAAGGCAAACGGCCGGCTGGTCGCTGCCTGCACCACGCCGGCGAGTGGCGGCATGGTCGTCGAGAACGACACCGAGGAGCTCAACGCTCACCGCAAGCTGCTGCTCGAGATGCTGTTCGTCGAGGGTAACCACTTCTGCATGTCCTGCGAGAAGAGCGGCAACTGCGAGCTCCAGGCGCTCGGCTACCGCTTCGCGATCTCCGCTCCCCGCTTCGAGTTCCAGTTTCCCATCCGGGAGGTCGACGCCTCGCACCCGGACATCCTCATCGATCACAACCGCTGCATCCTCTGCGCGCGCTGCGTGCGCGCATCGCGCGATCTGGACCGGAAGAACGTCTTCGGCTTCGTCGGGCGGGGCGCACACAAGCGGATCGCCGTGAGCTCCGGATCGCGGCTCAGGGATACCGACGCGGACGTGACCGACCACGCTCTTCAAGTCTGTCCGGTGGGGGCGCTGCTCAGGAAACGCGTCGGATTCGTCGTTCCCGTGGGCCAGCGGCTCTACGACAGGACGCCGATCGGGGCGGCCGCCACGCCGGAGGAAGACCAGCGATGAACAAGCCCAGGGTCGCCACGACATCGCTCTGCGGTTGCTTTGGTTGCCACATGTCACTGCTCGATCTCGACGAGCGCATCCTCGATCTGGCCGAGGTCGTGGCCTTCGACAAGTCGCCGATCAACGACTTCAAGGATTTCACAGCGCCCTGCGCCGTCGGGTTGATCGAGGGTGGCTGCGCGAACGAGGAGAACGTCGAGGTCCTGCGCCGCTTCCGCGAGCACTGTGCCGTGCTGGTCTCGGTCGGGGACTGCGCGACCATGGGCGGGATTCCCGCTCTCAGGAACATGGTTCCACTCGCAGGAGTGCCTCGAGGAGGCCTACGTGCGCGGACCCTCCGTGCACAACCCCGGCGGTCTCGTCCCGAACGACCCCGAGCTCCCGCTCCTTCTCGACAAGGTCTACCCGGCGCACGAGGTGGTCAAGATCGACTACCACCTGCCCGGATGTCCGCCGAGCGCTGAGACCCTGTGGCGGGCGCTCACGGCCTTGCTCGGCGGCGAAGCGGTCGAGCTGCCCTACGAGCTCATCAAGTACGACTGAGGTGTGCGATGACCACGAACGCGAAGAACCGTGTCGTCATCGAACCCCTGACGCGCGTCGAGGGGCACGGTAAGGTCACGATCCTCCTCGACGAGGCCGGGCGCGTCGCGCAGGCGCGGCTCCACATCGTCGAGTTCCGCGGCTTCGAGCGCTTCATCCAGGGGCGGCCCTACTGGGAGATGCCGGTGGCGGTGCAGCGCCTTTGCGGCATCTGTCCGGTGAGTCATCACCTGTGCGCGGCCAAGGCCGTCGACCGCCTGGTGGGCGGTGAGCAGCTCACGCCGACCGCCGAGAAGATGCGCCGGTTGATGCACTACGGGCAGATGTTGCAGTCCCATGCCCTGCACTTCTTCTACCTGGCCTCACCCGATCTCCTCTTCGGCTTCGGCTCCGACCCCGCCTTCCGCAACGTGATCGGCGTCGCCGCGAAGCACCCCGAGCTCGCCCGCCAGGGCATCCTGATGCGCCGGTACGGACAGGAGATCATCCAGGCGACTGCGGGTAAGAAGATCCACGGCACCGGCGCCATCCCAGGCGGTATCAACAAGAACCTGTCGACCGCGGAGCGGGACGCGCTCTGCGCCGGCCTCGAGCCGATGCCGGCCTGGGCGCGCGACCGCGGTCGAGCTGGCGCGCGAGTACACGCTCTGCTCATCTGCGAGATGCTCGGCGAATTGCGGCTCTTCCCCTCGAACCACCTCTCGCTCGTGCGTGCTGACGGCGCGATGGACCTCTACGACGGCGGCCTGCGGGCGGTCGATCGCCGAGGGCAACATCGATCTTCGATCACGTGGAGCCGCAGCATTATCTCGACCACATCGCCGAGGAAGTGCGGCCCTGGTCCTACATGAAGTTCCCGTTCCTCAAGGCTCTGGGCGCGGAGAACGGATGGTACCGGGTCGGCCCGCTGGCGCGGGTCAGCGCCTGCGACTTCATCGACACGCCCGAGGCCGAGGCCGAACGGCAGGAGTTCAAGCGTGCGTTTCGGCGGCAAGCCGAGCCCGCTCACCATGGCTTACCACTGGGCGCGGATGATCGAGCTCCTGCACGCGGTCGAGAAGATCGAGGAGCTGCTCCACGATCCGGATCTGCAGGGCAACGATCTGGTGGTCGAGCGGAGAGCGGCGGCAGCGAGGCAGTGGCCGTCATCGAGGCACCGCGCGGGACGCTCTTCCATCACTACCGGGTGGACGAGAACGACCAGGTGACGATGGCGAACCTCATCGTCTCGACGACCAGCAACAACGAACCGATGAATCGCGCGGTGGCAAGCGTGGCCCGGCGGTATCCTGGATGGCCGGCAGATCACCGAGGGGCTGCTGAACCACGTCGAGGTGGCGATCCGGGCCTACGATCCCTGTCTCTCCTGCGCCACGCACGCCCTCGGGCAGATGCCCTTGGTAGTCGAGCTCGTCGACGCCGAGGGCAGGATCGTCGACCGGAGGACGAAGGATTGACGGCACGGGTGCTGGTATACGGCTACGGCAACCCGGGCCGTGGTGACGACGGGCTCGGGCCGGCTCTGGTCCGAGAGCTGTGTGGTCACGAAATCGGAGACCGGGTGACGATGGAATCCGGGCTACCAGCTCGGGATCGAGGATGCCGCCCTCGTCGCCGAGCACGACGTCGTCGTCTTCGCCGACGCGGATCGCGGGATTCGGGCCCCTTTCGCGCTGCGCCGCCTCGAGCCGCGGTGCCGTGCGGAGTTCTCGACCCATGCGTTGGCGCCCGAGACCGTTCTCTCGCTCGCGCAGGAGCACTTCGGTGGTCCGACCGCGGGGTTCGTCCTGGGGATCCGGGGCTACGAGTTCAGCGAGTTCGGCGAGGAGCTGTCGCCGCCGAGCCCGGCGACAACCTGGTCGGCGCCGTCGACTTCATGACCGGCGCCTTGCGGAGCGGCGTGTTCGCCGGTGACGCCGCCGTCGACCAGGAGAGGTGATCGCGATGTCCGAGGGAAAGCCGATCGTCCTGTTCGTGGACGATGATCCCGACTATCGCGAGGTCGTGCGCACACTGCTCGAGACCAACGGCTACGAGATGATCGAGGCGGCAAGCGGCGAGGAGGGGGTCGAGCTCTACAAGAAGAGGAGACCCGACCTCGTGATCGTCGACCTGATGATGGAGGAGGTCGACACCGGTACGAGCTTCGTCAAGGAGCTCCGCCTGCTGGGCAACGACCGCGCCGATCTTCATGCTGAGCTCGGTGGGGGAGAACCTGAGCCTGACCGTGGACCCGGTGGCGCTGGGCCTCGCCGGCGTGTTCCAGAAGCCGATCGACAGCGCTACCCTGCTCGGTGTGCTGAAGGCGCGTCTGGGCCGCTAACGGGGGAAGATCGGCTCATCGGGTCGCGCTCGGTCCGGGTGGATCCCGGCCCTACGCCTCGAGCGCCGGCAGCTCGACGAAGAAGGTGCTTCCCTTCCCGGGCTCGCTCTCGACCCCGACCCTCCCGCCATGGGCCTCGACGATCCGCTGCACGATCGAGAGGCCCAGGCCGCTGCCCTTGGCTCCACCCGCGCTGCCCTCCCTTGTGCGGAAGGCGCACGAACTCCTGGAAGAGCCGGGCCTGGTCCTCCCTGGCGATGCCGTTCCCGTTGTCGCTGACCTCGACGCGTACCATCGGCTCCCGGTACAGGAGGCGAACCACGATGTGTCCGCCCTCCGGCGTGTACTTGATGGCGTTCGTGATGTAGTTGACGATCGCCTCTTGCAGGAGGCGCTCGTGCCCCAGCACCTGGGGCGCCGGGCGGAGATCTCGAGCTCCAGCCGGTGATGGCGAGCCTCGGCCATGTCCCTGTAATTCTCGACCAGGCGCGTGATCACCCGGAACAGATCGACCTTGGCGAACTGCGAGTTGATGAGGTCGGTCTCGAGCAGCGACAGGGTCTGGATGTTGATCATGAAATCGGTGAGATCGCCGAGCCGTTTCAGGCTGCGATCGAGCCAGTCGCGCTGCTTCTCGGTGATCGCTCCCGCCGCGCCCTCGCGCATGTTCTCGAGCAGCATGCTGACGGCGCCGACCGGGGCTCTGAGGTTGTGAGCCGCAATGTGAAGGAAGTCCTTGCGCTGCTGGGACAGCCGGCGCAGTTCCTCGTTGGCGAGGAGGATCCGCCGCTCCACGCTCCGCAGGGATCCCGTGAGTCCGAGCAGCAGGAACACGCTGGTCGAGAACAGCATGCCGTAGACCGCGACGAGCGTGAGCGCGTAGATGCCGGTGAGGGGTCCTTCCGGGCGGCGGCGCCGACGAGCAGCGGAGGGGTTGCCAGTCCCGACCACTCGACGACAACGAGCAACACGAAGAGGGAATAGGCGACCGCCGAGAGCGCGATCGCCGCCCGGCGGGAGAGCAGGATCGAGCTCACCATCACGTGGAGCAGATAGAAGGTAGCGAACGGGGAACGGCCGCCCCCGACGAGCCACACCGCGACGGTCAGCGCCAGGAAATCGAGAATCACGGCGCCATAGGTCACTGCCAGGAGGCGTCGCGAAACCCACCACACTTCGGGATCCCGGTACCGGCGGAAGAAGGCCCAGGCCGCACTGTTGTAGAGCGCGATGCAGACGGCCAGGAGCACGAAGGCGTTCACATCGAACCGCTGCATGCGGAGCGCGTAACGGGCGAAGATCGATGCGAACAGGATGCCGACGGCGACCCGGGTGCGGACCCGCGTGTAAATGTAGAAGTTCCGCCCGATGATCGCGCTGTGATCGGGGAATGCGGTCCCCGGCGCCGGGACCATCCCGGATGGGTCGGATTGTTTCATCATGTCGGGATGAGAATAGCAGCAAGCCCGGAGCGGGGGAATGCCGGATCCGTGGGACATCTTCCCGCCCGTCGTTACTGCAGCAGCAGCATCCTCCGCTGCGTCACCTCACCGCCCGCCCGCAGGCGATACCCCGGCTCACCCAGGCCATCCACAGTTCGTAGCCGTCCGGAATCTCACGCACCTCCATGTCCTCGATCAATCGGCTGCCCGGCCGCCAAGCCGCGCGATCGCAGCGCGCGTGCCGCCGGGATCGTTAGTCAGGACCGCATCCACATCCATCTCGATGTAGCGCGGCAGCCGCCGGTTGAGATCCGGGTCGAGCGGACAGACGAGCTGCCCGCGCCGGTGGGCGAGGCGCACGTAGAAGGGATTCAGCTTGAGGAGCGTCCAGTAGGGCCCGAGAAGCTCGGTCGGCTGAGTCGGCAGCGGGTTGTGGATGGAGATATGACCGGTCGGGCACCCCGGGGCCACCGCCTTGAGCTGCTTCACGCGCTCGAGCTGGAACGAGATGGCGAAGACAGACCGCGCCCCGATGCGCTCGGCGATCGCTCCCGCCAGAGCTTGCGCCGCATCCGCGGTGGCGAATCGCGGATCCTTGAGCTCGAGGGCGAGGAGGATGCGCGGCGACATCCCGGCGAGGACCTCGGCGAGGGTCGGGATCCGCTCGTCGGGAAAGCGGTCGGCGAAGCGCGAGCGCACGCGCAGCGCCTGGATCTCGGCGAGCGTGACCGCGCTCACCGGCCGCGGATCGCCGGTCATGCGCTCGAGCGTCGCATCGTGATGGCAGACGAGGTGGCCGTCGGCCGTGAACCAGAGATCGGTCTCGATGATGTCGGCCCCGGCCTCGACCGCAAGCTGGAACGCGGCGGGCGTGTTCTCCGGCGCATGGTCGGAGTCGCCGCGATGGGCCATGACGTAGGGCCGCGGGCGGCCGGCGAGGGGATTGGGCTCGGTTCGGATCGGGGTCTCCCGGGTTCGGGTGACGGCGGCAGCCCGGCAAGGCTAGCCGATGCCCGCCCCGGCCGCCAGGAGTCGCGCGCGGGGGTTTGACAGCGATTTGACGACCAGTCACCGGCAGGCGGGATCGGAATCAAGGATGGGGGATTCCGGCCCGCGTCGGGTGGGGCGAGGGCCCCGCCGGGGGGCGCCGGGCCGGGACTTCTCCATCCGGGCGACCCCGTCGGGCGCCGCTCGAGGCATCACCGAGGAGGGAGAGGATGATCACGCTCAGACCGGCCGCCGAGCGGGGCGGCGCCGACCACGGCTGGCTCGACACCCGCCACACCTTCTCCTTCGCCGACTACCATGACCCGTCGCACAGGGGTTTTCGCGGGCTCCGCGTCATCAACGAGGACCGTGTCAAGCCCGGCACCGGTTTCGGCACGCATCCGCATCGCGACATGGAGATCATCACCTATCTCCTCTCGGGAGCGCTCGAGCACAAGGACTCGATGGGGAACGGATCGATCATCCGCCCGGGTGAGGTGCAGCGCATGAGCGCGGGCACCGGGGTCCTGCACAGCGAGTTCAACCCGTCGCCCACCGATCCCGTGCATTTCCTCCAGATCTGGATCCTGCCGGCGAAGAAGGGGATCACACCGGGCTACGAGCAGAAGGCCTTTCCATCGTCGGAGCGGGAAGGAAAGCTGCGGCTCATCGCTGCCCGCGACGGCCATGCCGGCGCGATCACGATCAATGCCGACGCCGCCGTCCATGCCTCGCTCCTTGGTTCCGGCGCCGAGGTGCGGCACGAGCTCGCGAACGGACGTCACACCTGGGTGCATGTGGCCCGTGGTGCCATCGAGCTCAATGGAGTGGCCATGGGCGCCGGGGATGGAGCGGCGATCTCGGATGAGACCACTCTCGTGCTGGCCGGGAGGGATGGCGAGACGCCGGCCGAGGTTCTGGTCTTCGATCTGGCCTAGCGATCGGCCGGCTCCGGCGTCGCCTCAGCTGTGGACAGCGAAGGCTTGTCTGTTCGTGTTTTGCCTGCCATCCTATCCTCTCCACGGACGTTCTGCCCCCACGCCGGAGAGGATCCATGCCCAGCCCCATGCTCCACGCCATGCTTCGCGCGGCCACCATGACCGCCATGGCCGCTGTCGTGCTCGCCGCCCCCGCCCCGGCCGCGGATCGGGATTTCGCCGCCATGGGTCCCGACCAGACGATCGCGGCCTTTCGGGTCGAATGCCTCTACGACAACGAGGCCGGAATGGTCATGGGGGCTCGACTCCGCCACGGGCCGAGCGGCATGGTCCTCGACTGCCTCCGCATCCAGTCGGTACCGCAGGCCTTCATGTACGTGAACACGCCGCCCTCCTCCGATCGCGGTGAGCCCCACACCTGCGAGCACCTGCTCCTCGGCAAGGGCGTGCGGGGACGCGCCGTGGCCTCGCTCGAGGAGATGTCGCTCGGCACGAGCTCGGCCTTCACCATGCGGCTTCGTACCTGCTACCACTTCCACACCGCGGCCGGCGCCGAGACCTTCTACGATCTCCTCGAGGCCAAGCTCGCTGCTCTCGTCCATCCCGATTTCACCGACGAGGAGATCCGGCGCGAGGTCTGCAACATGGGTGTCGCCGTCGACCCGTCGACCGGGGACGTCCACCTCGAGGAGAAGGGAACCGTCTACAACGAGATGGTCTCGAGCTTCGAGCGCCCGTGGAGCCCTCTCATGCGCCAGCTGGAGCCGCTTCTCTACGGTGCGCGCCATCCGCTCGCGCTCTCCTCGGGGGGCTTTCCCGATTCGATCCGCACCATGGTCCCCGGGCACATGCGGGAATTCCTCGCCGACACGCATCGCCTGTCGAACATGGGCATGATCGTGACCATCCCGGACGAGATCGCCCTCGACGATTGCCTCGAGCGCCTGAGCGCGATCCTCGCCCGGGTGGAACCGGAGGCCCGCCCCGGAGCCGATCCGGCCACGGCCTACGATCGCCTGCCGTCCGCGAGGCCCGCCGCGCCGGGCGCGGTGCGCGTCGCCGAGTTCCCGCACCCGAATCCGAACGAGCCGGGGATGATCCTTCTCGGCTGGGCGCCGCGGCTCGATCTCGACCTCGGGGAGGCCCTTCTCCTCGACCTTCTCGTGGGCAACCTGGCCGGCGGCGAGACCTCCGATCTCTATCGCCGGTTCGTCGACTCGCAGACCCGGGGCATGGACACCGGGGCCACGGAGATCTTGAGCTGGACCACCGCATACCCGGGGCACCCCTTCTTCATCGGTCTCGGCAATGTCCGCCCCGATGTGATGACACCCGAGAAGATCGAGGCGGTGCGGGAGGTCATCCTCGGTGAGCTGGCGCGGGTGGCCGACTTCGCCGATGGATCCCCAGAGCTTCGCGCCTACAACCAGCGGGCGCTAGGCCGCCTCATCGAGAGTCGCCGTTCCCTCCGCAAGTTCTTGAACTCACCACCCGGTTTCGGCGCCCGCAATCTCGGTGCCGCCTGGATGGAGCATCTCGACCACCTGGCCACGGCCGGCGGCGCTCGCCGTTCGCTGGCCATGCAGGAGCCATTCTCGGCCGTCGAGCAGCTGATCGCGTCTGATCGCAACTTCTGGCGGGAGCGCATCGCGGCCTGGCAGCTCGTGACGCGAACGCCGGCGGCGGTCGCCGTCAAGCCCAACCCGGAGATCCTGGCCCGCTCGGAGGCCGCTCGTGCCGACCGCATCGCCCGCTTCACCGCCGATCTCGAGCGCCGCTACGGAGTCGAGAGTCCCGAGGCGGCGATCGCGCACTTCCGGGAGGAGTATGATGCGGCCACCGCCGAGATCGACGCTGCGGCCGCGGACACCGCGCTGCCGCGCTTCATCGATCAGCCTCCGCTCACCCTCGATGACCTCCTGCGCTACGAGGTCGGGGAATTCCCCGGCGCGGATGGCGCCCCGCTCGTGACCTCGATCTTCGAGAACCTGAGCGGAGCCACGATCGGCATGGCGTTCCGTCTCGACGTGGTGCCGGAGTCGCTTCTCGTCTACGTGCCGGCGCTGCCCACGCTCCTGGCCGATGTCGGGGTGATCCAGGATGGGAAACCCCTGACCTACGACGCGATGAAGGAGGCGATCCGCCGGGAGATCCTCGAGCTCACCACCTACTTCACGTCGGACCAGCGCACGGGACGCACCGAGCTCGCCCTGAGGGCCGGAGGGACGGATATCGGCGAGACCGAGCGCGCGCTCGGATGGATGGGGGAGGCCCTGTTCGCGCCCGACTGGCGGGTCGAGAACCTGCCGCGGCTTCGTGACGTGGTGGACGGTGCGCTGGCCCGGGCCCGCGACCGCATGCACGAGTGGGAGGAGATGTGGGTGCGGGAGCCCTCCGACGGCTACCGCCAGCAGGACGATCCGCTCTTCCTCCACGCGCAGTGCTTCCTCACCCAGGAGCATGCGCTGCACCGGCTGCGCTGGCTTCTCAAGGACCCGGGCGCCGCCGAGGAGCTCGCCGCGACCAGGGGATTTCTGATGGATGTCGCGGATTTCGGCGAGATGAGCGATCGCGCCGGGCTTGTGGCCCTGGCCACGGCACTCGCCGACAGCGCGGCCGGCGTCGATCTGTCTCCGGCGGCGGGCCGGCTGGTCACGGCGGCGGCGGCGCTCCCCGTCGCGAGCCGGGAGGCGATCGCGGCGGCGGCACGGGATCTCAGGCAGAGCCTCCCTGCGCTTCCCGAGGAGACCCTGGCGCAGGACTGGAGCTATCTCTGCGCGCAGATGGCGGCGGACCTCGCCGTACCACCGGCAACGGCATTGGCGGCGCTCGCCCAGGTCAGGAACCTCATCCTGCGCGCGGACAACCTGCGGGGTTTCCTGGTGGCGAGCACGAGGACGGCCGCCGAGCTCGAGCCCAGCATGGCGGCCCTGGCCGCCCGTCTGGGCCGCGAACCGGCGGTGCGGCAGACCTACGGCGCGCAGCCCCGGGTCGCTCTCCGTGCCGGCGACCGCATCCCGGAGCTGGCCGTGGCCGGGGAGAAGGGCGGCCCGCCTCCGACCACGGTCGGACTCCTGAATGAGAGCACGCGGAACGGGGTCGTGATGAACAGCGCCCCGGCGCCGAGCTACTTCGAGACCGACCGCGCCTCGCTCCTCAACTTTCTGGCCTCGCGACTCTATGCCGGCGGCGGCGCCCACAGTCTCTTCATGCGCACCTGGGGCGCCGGGCTCGCCTACTCGAACGGGGTGGGCTCGAGCGAGAGCCAGGGGCGGATCATGTACTACGCCGAGCGCTGTCCCGATCTCGCCCAGACCGTTCGCTTCGTGGTGGATGAGCTTGAGAACGCGCCCGCCGACACGTCGCTTGCCGAGTACTCGCTGGCGCAGGCTTTCTCCTCCGATCGCGGTGCTCAGCGCTACGAGCAGCGAGGCGAGGCGATGGCGGCCGACTTGACCGACGGCGTGACACCCGAGGTCGTGCGCGATTTCCGCACCGCGCTCCTCGATCTCCGCTCCGACCCCGATCTCTACGGCGAGTTGCGGGCGCGAATGGAGTCCGTCTACGGGAAGGTGTTGCCCGGGGTGGGGGAGGCCGGAGTGCCCGCGCCGGGCGCCGGGCAGTCCTTCATCATCGGGCCGGAGAAGCAGTTCCAGTCGTATGACGGATACCTGAAGGGAGTCGCGGGGGAGACGGTCCGCCTCTACCGTCTCTATCCCCGCGACTTCTGGATCACGCGTCCACAGACAGGCAACGCGCACCCAAGAACGAGAATCTGATGGCGCTTGCCGGCTGCGCCGGCTGCCGGTCCCGGCTGCTTCGTCAGGCCGTCACCTTCTTCTGCGCCTCGAGCACCGCGGCCAGGAAGCGGGATTCTCCCTGCGCGCCGAGGAGCTCGACCCGGTCGTTGATCACGATCTTCGGCACCCCGGAGATGTCGTAGCGCCGCACGAGATCAGGGAACTCGCTCGCTTCGACCACATCCGCCGTCACTCGCTCGCTCTCGATCGCGAACTGATGAGCCAGGCGCGCCGCGCCCGGGCAGTGCGGTCAGGTGGGGGTGACGAAGACCTGGATGTGGACGTCCTCCTTGAGTCCGGCAAGTGTCTCCCGGGTCTCCGGAGTGAGGGTGGTCGTCCCGCTGGAGACCTCGACCAGGTCCTGGACCAGGCTTGCGAACTCGTAGCCGCTGGGGATTCCGATGTAGCGCACCCGCCCCTTGGCCGCTCCCTTGAGCGTGAAGGCCGGAATGTGGTCGATGCCCTCGGCCCGGGCCGCGGCCTCGTCGGCCACGAAGTCCCGTACCTCGAGCTGGATCGAGTCGGAGAGCGATGCCACCTCGGTCAGGAGCTCGCGCGTCTCCTTGCAGGTCATGCACTCCTGGATCGGCAGGATGATCTTGGATTCGCGTTGCGTGTAGAGCTCGATCGTGACCGGTGCGGTCAGGTTCTTGTCAAAGTGGTCCTTGAGGAGCTGGGTCTCCCGGGTCGGGATCAGGTTCATGGTTCTCTCCCTCCACCTGGTGAGAGCCAGGATGCCGGATGGAGGGTTCAGGCGGGGAGCGGGTCCGCCGACTTCAGCTAGAGCACGCTCCCGCCGGAGATTGCGCGTTCGCCCTACCGGTAGAGAGCCTTCACCGAGCCCCAGCTCGTCGGATCGACGGAGATGGGCGAGCAGAGGTTGACCGGCGAGGCACTGTTCCTCGGCGCCGCGGTTCCGGGCAAGAAATCGGCCGCGTTGTCATCGGTGTCCGTGCAACCCTCGTTGAGACGGAAGCCGGCGTTCGTGTTGGAGAGCACCGGGCACGCGCCCGCGCCTTCGAAGCAGTTCGCGCTGCCGTAGCCCACCAGATCCACATAGCCCGGCGGGCAGGCGCCCGAAAGGGCGGTCGCGGACTGCACCAGCGCGACCTTCCCGCTCGTGGCCGACAAGGAGATCGTGCCGGAGGCGTCCGGCGTCGGGAGCGGCGTAGTTCCGCCGGCACCCTGGGCTTCCTGCACCAGATAGTACCCACCCGCGGGGATGGTCCCGCCCAGCAGCGTCACCTGCCACGTGCTTCCCGCGGACGAGGCGTACTGAACCGACCATCCAGAGACGTTGATCGGAACGCCGCTCCTGTTGAACAGCTCGATGAAATCGCTCGTGTAGGTCGATCCGCTGTTGCCACCGCCGCCGTACACCTGGCTGATGACCAGGTCGCTCGTGGCAAGAACGGGGGCCGTGAAGAGGATCAGGAGACCGACGGCAAGAAGAGAGGCCGAAATCCCAGGAGACCGCATGTAGAAACGGCGCATGGAAACCTCCCGCCGGGGGCCCACGAGGGCGCGGCTGATGGATGCTCTGGCATGAAGTGAAGGCGCCCGAGACGGGTCTCCGGAGGTCAGGAGGCCGGGAAACACTCCTCCTCTCCTCCTGGACGGCCACGGTGAGAGGTTGACCTTCGAGCATTCCGGGTATCTGCATAGGGAAGAGTTGGGTGTACAGGGACACTCTTCACCGGCTCGCAACCCTCACGGCCGGTCCCGAAACGCCGGGAAAGCATAGTCAAATCGAGCAGGACTATCAATGGCAAAGCCAAGAACTGCATACCACGAAGACCCATCGAAGGAACGATCAGCTACTCTGAGTTCGTCAATGGCTTGTACCCGTTGTTGGACAATGCCCACGGGTTGTATCAAATGGATGTGATCTCGGCATACCTGGGCCGGCGGTTTGGTTCACGCATCTCGGCGCCGCCGGCCAGGTTGCTCACGAGAAGGTCGAGCCGTGGGTTCAGGCCGGCCGGGATCCGGTGCTGCCGTCATCCGTCGAGCGGAAGATCCCCGGCGCGGCGCCCACCGCGATCAGGTCTCCGCCGGCAAGGACCAGCAGGTCCTCGAGATCGGTGGTGAATGCCGGGAACTGGTCGATGAGCATCCAGCTCGCACCACCGTCGGTGGCGCGGATCGTGGCGCCGCGGCATTCACCTCGGCAACAGGATCGACCACCGAGCGCGCCGCCGAGATTCGGTGGCCCAGTTCACCGTGCAGGTTCTCGGGTCAGATCTACAGCACGCACACCGGGCTGGCCTGCGATCCCGCCCGATCGCTCGCCTATCTCAGCCTGAGGAACTTGATCGCCCCCGGAGCCGATCCATCTCCGCCGAGCCTGGCGAAGTACACACCGGCCGGTACCGCCGTGCCGGGCGTCCACACCCATCGTCCCCCGCTCCCCGTGAGCCGATCGACGAGGCGACCTTGCGCGTCGTAGATCTCGAGGATGCGCGGGCCGGCGCCGGCGAGCGCGAACTCAGCCGCCCAGCGCACGGGGTTCGGGCTCACCACGAGCTGGTCCATGGCGGGAGGTGCCTCGCCCGCGGCCACGTCGGTGGCACAGCCGACGGCGAGGGCGCCGATCAACCCGCAGCCCGGTGGGGAGTGGGCGGGTGCACAGGGAGATGCCGGGGCGAGCGCGAAGTCCCCGACCTCCGGCTCGCAGAAGTCAGGGTCGAGTGAGAAATTCCCGTTCGCTCCGCCCTGGCCTGCGATGCAATCGTCCCAGTCTCCGCCTGCATTGGCGAAGATATCGGTGCAGGACACGACCGCGGAGCTTACAGCGGAGCAGCGGATGGCGGCGCCCTCCGTGCTCGAGCTGATGATCGAGTTGCTCACGGTCAAGTACGATGGGATCGAGTTGCCATCCCGACCGACCATGATCCCCGAGCTGTTTCCGGCCATCGTGCAGTGGTCGACCGTCGCCATGGTGTCGTAGAGCTGGAGCGCGCCACCGAAGGCGGATTCGTTGCCCGTGAACACGCATTCCTCGATCCTCTGCTCGCCGTTGGCGGCGCGACATCCGCCGCCCTCGTCGGCCGCCGAGTTGCCGGTGAAGAGGCACCGCCGCACGACCATGCTGGGGCCGGCTGAGAGCTCGAGTCCGCCGCCGAACCGAGCCGAGTTCGCGATGAACTCGCAGTCCTCCACGGAGACGGAGCCCTGGAGGATCCCCGCGCCGCCGTTGTGGGCGACGTTCTCTCGGAAGATGCAGCGGCGGATGGTGACGACCGTGAAGTAGCCCGTGAAGATCGCACCGGCGATCGTGTCCGAGGTGTTGCCGGTGAAGGTGCATTCCTCGATGAGCGGGTCGGCATGGTCCATGGCCAGGAGCGCTCCGGCAGCGGCCGAGTGGATCTGGTGCAGGTAGAACACCTGGTTGTTCTCGAAGTGACATCGCAGGAACATCGGTGTTGATGGTGCGTAGCAGGCAACGGCGCCCCCGGCGGCCTGCTGTCCCTGGACCACGTTGTCGAGGAAGGTGCAGTCCTCGAATCGAGCCGAGGAGCTGATGCAGGCGACGGCGCCGCCGCCGCCGTTGGTCCGGTTCTCGGCGCGGTTGGAACGGAACACGCAGTCGCGAAAGGTGGGCGCGGAGACGACGAGCAGGGCGCCGCCGCCGGCCCCGTTCAGGCTCAGCGTCCGCGAGTCGCCCCCCTGGATCGTGAAGCCGGCGATCGTGGTCGCCGCTCCGACCATGAGCAGATTGAACACGCGCCCCGGGAGTCCGCCCTGGCCGAGGGCGGCGTCGATCGTGGTCGCGCCCGCGCCCTGCTCGGAGACGATGATGCGGTTCTGGCCGTCGAAGTGGAGATCGCGGTTTCCGGGGCCCCAGTAGGTGCCGGGAGCGACGAGGACCGTGTCGAGCTCCGAGGCGGCGTCGATCCCGGCCTGGATGGTGGGCTGGTCGGCGGGGACGCGTATCGTTGCCGCGGGTGATGTGGTGGCAAAGGCCAGGAGGAGACCAAGGGCCAGACCGAACCTGCGCAGAAGCACGGGAGGACCCTCCTTGAGCGGCGGCGGGAGTAGAGACGCCTCCATTGTATCACTCGCCTGAGATGGCCCCATGCTCATGTGCACGCTGGCGAGCCCGCCGTGCCGCCGCGCCGCGGCCGGGAGGGGAAGCCGATCATGGTCGCTGGCGGCGGCGAACAGCGGAAACAAGGCTCCTTGGATGTTTCAGCGGAAACACGTTTCCGGGTGTTCCAGCGGAAACAGGAGGGCAATCCCGGTGGTTGGTCGCGGCCCCGCCGCAGGTGGTCGGGCCACCCGCTCGTATCGCCAGGGTACCCGCAAGTGCAGGGGTGCGGGTTGCAGATGCGGAATCGTGGTCCGGGTCTACCGGTGCGTGGGTCCGCGGCGCCAGGCGGCCTCGGACATCATCCTCCGCCTCCCGTGAATTCACTCGCGAGATCGACGACTTTCGCAGGATGACATCCGTCGGTGCCTCAGGTTCCGCCACCAGGACGGGGCGCCGAGATTCGCTGGATCAGTTCACCATCGGTGCGGGGGACGAAGAGCCCATCGGGGAGGAGGCAGTGAACGTGGGGGTGGAGGTTGAGGGCGCCGCCGAAGCGCTGGACGAAGGTGACCGCTCCCGACTGCGTTGGCAGCGCGATTGTATTTTCGGACACTACTCCCTACAGAGCTTTCGGGACGGACAAGTTACTCATGACGATCCTTCGGCTCCGCCGCCGAATTCGCGACGCAGCGACTCCGCATCCCAGGCGGCATCGCGCACGCTGGCGGCTTCCTCGAATTGCTCGCTGGCGAGCAAACGCTCTAGCTCGGCGATCATCTCGCGGGCGCGACTGAAGTAGGCGCCCTGGTCGTGGCGCATGGCGGCGAGTTCGCGCAGATGCTCCTCGTCGCGGCGTCGGAACAGATCGGCGGCGCGGCGCGCCTGGAGGCCGCGGAGACCGAGAGCACGGAGCGCGTCCACCCCGAGCTGTAGCGAGCTGTCGAGGGTTTGACGGTATACCTTCTCGACGCCGGCCTCCAGCAGTTCATAGGCATGCACGCGGCCGGTGGCGCGCGCCAGGATCTGTAGGTGCGGGTGGTGCTGGCGGACAACGCGCACCAAGCGCGAGACCGCCTCGGGATCCTCCAGCGCGATCACGAGCAGCCGGGCCTCGGCCGCGCCCGCCACGCGCAGTAGATCGGTGCGCGTGGCATCGCCGTAGTAGACCTTCAGGCCCAGCTTGCGCAGGATCTCCACGCGGTCGCTGTCGTTGTCGAGAACAGTACAGCCCACGCCGTTGGCCCACAGCAGACGTCCCACCACGTTTCCAAAGTCACCGAAGCCGGCGATGAGCACTGGATTGTGCTGTGGCGCGACGTCGCTCTCGCGATCGTCCACCTCGTGGGTGCCGACGTGCGGTTGCAGCACGCGCTCCTGGAAGAGCAGCAGCAGCGGCGTCAGGGCCATGCTCAGCGCCACGACGGCTATCAGGGGCGAGGCAACGTCTGCCGGCACTACATTGCTCTGGACCGCAAAGGAGAAGAGCACGAAGGCGAACTCGCCACCCTGGGCCAGCGCGAAGGCGAAGAGCAGGTTCTGGTCGAGGCTCATGCGGAAGAGGTGGCCGAGGACAAACAGCACCACGAACTTCACCAGCAGCAGCGCCCCGACCAGTGCGGCGATCTCTCCCGGCCGCTCGGCGATGAGGGCGAAGTCGATGGACGCGCCGACAGCGATGAAGAACACGCCGAGGAGCAACCCCTTGAACGGTTCGATGTCGCTCTCGAGCTCGTGGCGATACTCGCTGTTGGCGAGCACGACCCCGGCGAGGAAAGTGCCCAGAGCCGGGCTCAGCCCGACCTCGCGCATCAGCAAGGCGATGCCCACGACCAGCAGCAAGGACGCAGCGGTGAACACCTCGTGGAGGCGAGCCCGCGCGATGAAGCGCAGCGCGGGTCGCACCAGGAAGCGACCGGCGATCACGATCAGGGCGACGGCGGCGAGCACTGCCAGGGTCTGTCCCCAGGCCGGGAACCCCGCCACCCAGGTGATGGCTTGCGCATGGTGGTCATCGGTGTGATCGCCCGCCGAGGGCAGCGTTGCCAGCAACGGGAGCAGCGCCAGCAGCGGGATGACGGCAACGTCCTGACAGAGCAGTACCGCAAAGGCGCCCTGCCCACCGTCGGTCTGCAGCTGTCGCTTCTCGGCGAGGGTCTGCAGCACGATGGCCGTGGAAGACAGCGCCAGGCAGAAGCCGACTGCCACGGCGACCTGCCAGACGAGTCCCGCCGCCAAGCCGATGCCGGCGACGGCGGCAGCGGTGACCAGGATCTGCAGTCCGCCAAGCCCGAGAATCGGCGTCCGCAGCCGCCAGAGTAGCTGCGGTTGCAACTCGAGGCCGATGACAAAGAGCATGAGCACGACGCCGAACTCGGCGAAGTGCATGACGTCCTGTCCCTCCGCGCCCACCAGGCCAAGCGCGAACGGACCGATAGCAATGCCGCCTAGCAGGTAGCCGAGCACCGAACCGAGACCGAGTCGCTTCGCCAAGGGCACGGCGATCACGGCCGTGGCCAGGTACACGAACGCGGAGACGAAGAGATCCTGCGCCGCCATCGTCAGGCCTTCTCGCGCGGGCGCAGGGCACGCTTTAGATCCACGTTGAGGCGTGGCGATGCGGAGACAGCCGCGATGTCCACGCGGTCCTCCTGCAGAGCCTCCAGCACCTCCCGGTAGTCGCGGACGTGTCGGGCAATGGCCTCGTCGTCCATCGCGTGGGTGCCGTGCACAACGAACGGCGGCAGGAATTCCATCCCGCAGAGGCGCGCAGTCTGCTCCAGCGGCGCAAGCAACTGGCGAACGGTGAGGCGATTGGATCCTTGGGCACAGTAGGCCTCCTCGCGGCCGCCAGTGGTCACCACCTGGAGCCAGCGCTTGCCGCGCAGCGCGGTGCCCTGCGCGCCATAGGCCCAGCCGTGCTCAAGCACGAGGTCCTGCCACTCCTTCACGATCGACGGCGTGCTGTACCAGTAGAATGGGTGCTGGCAAACGAAGACATCGTGGGCTAGCAACAGCTCCTGCTCGCGCCGCACGTCGATGTCAAGGCGCGGATACATCTCGTAGAGATCGTGGAGGTGAACGTCGGGCAACTCCCGAGGCGCGGCAAGCAGGCGGCTGTTCACGCGCGATCGCTGCAGGGCGGGGTGCGCGAAGAGCACGAGCACGCGACGCCGCGCCATCACGAGTCCCCCGATTGGATGCGCGTCAGCGTAGTGCCCTCATGGGGGAATGTACGCAGCATATCGTGCAGGGTGGTCTCCACTGTTTCGTGTTGTCTCCTGTCAACCTCAATGGGACCAAGTCGAGGTCTTGGATCAAGGGCCACTCTCATAGTGTACTATATGCTGAACTCGCGCGGTCGGGTCGTATCGAGCATCCGACGAGGCGAGCCGATGCGCGACAGCTGCCCATCAGGCAGCGCGATCGGCTCCTGCGCATAGCGAGTTCGTGTTTTGGGGATGGAGCAGATCATTACCGCGCCGCGTAGTCCCTGGCAGAACCCGTACGTCGAGCGGCTGATCGGCACCCTCCGCCGCGAGTGCCTCGACCACGTCATCGTGATGAACAAACGGCACCTGATAGGCATTCTCCGGAGCTACTTCCGCTACTACCACGGCTGGCGCACGCACCTGGCTCTCGACATGGACGCTCCGGAGGGGTGAAGTGGACCATCCACTTCAGCGGACCGCCCGGACCCGTGGTTCCCCCTATGAGCGCCAACAACACCGGGGACAGCGCAGGGCGTCGAGGTGGAACACCCGGCAGAGCAGCTGGGCCCAGGGCAGTGCGCGGCGGCGGCGTGGCAAGGTGGTGGGTGCGGGCGCCGCAAGCGGCGCGGTCGGAGTGGACTGTCTCCTTCTCGGCCCGGATGTCCCAGTTGATGAGATGCGTCTCCTCGGCAAAGAGGTATCCGCAGAGGTAGCGGATCATGGCCGCCGAACCACCACCATTGTTGCGAAGATCGAGAATGACCGCGCGGCTGTTGCCAAGAAAGTTCACGGCTGCCGTGGCGGCCGCGAATGCGTCATCGCCATGGGCGAACCGGTCGAAGCGGAGATAGTCGATCCCTCAGGGAAGGATCTCGGCTTTCACAAGACCGTAGTTGCCAGCACGCAGGATCTTCTCGCGCGCTCGACCTCGGCCGGATCCGCCTTCTGCTCGGCCGCCTGCAGCTCGCCCGGACGTGCGAACTGCGCGGGGGCGGGTCGGACCTGCATGAGAATGGCGAGGATCGTCAAGCCGGCACACGGGCCAGCCACGGGCGGGATGCCGTGGATAGGAAGCGCATGGAACCTCCTCGTGGTTCAGGATCTCGCGGCCGGGCCCGGGTCCTTCTTCCAGGTACACTCCCCGCGCTGCGCGCGTTGCAGGACTCCCCGCCACAAATCGCTTCTGCCCAGCCAGCCTCATTGCCAGGAGAGCGCCAGGGGCTCAAGACGGAAGGGGCGGCCCCTCAACCGGAAGCCGCCCCTCCAGGAACCAGCAGTTCAGACGGACTACTGACTCATCAGATTCTTGATCGATCCCCAGGTCGCCGCTTCGACCGGGGTGGCTCCCCGCGGGAGTTCGATCACCGTCCCGTCCACCAGAGCCGCAAACAGGCCGAACCCGTACGGGGCGCCCGGCGTCAGATAGCCCGAGGCGAAGACCACCGCGGCGCCACCGCCGAGACCCGATAGATCCGCCAGGAACGCGGCCACTACGTTACCGGGCATGCCCGCGGGGGTGACCAAGAGCGTATACATGCTGGGCGGCACCGAGATGTAGTCCATCGAGAATTGCTTGAAGGCCAGATTCTCGAACAGTGGACCGACACCCTCGGCCAGCACATCGACAGAGGGCGCATCTGGCGCACCGTGGAAAGCGAGGATATCCACGTTGCCGCCCGTGCCCATGGTGCGCAGCATCGGGAAGATCTCGAGATTGAACTCGGTCGAAATTCCCTCGGGGTTCATGGGCAGACTGGGATCGAGAACGCCCGAAGCCATGACTACGTACTTCTCGCCAGCCGCGAGTATCACGGGGAAGGTGGCGAGGATATCTCCAGGTCCCGTGCTGTTTCCAGGAGCCACGCCGATGTTCAGCATCACGTCGGCCTCCAGAGTCACGAGGCCAGTGGCGGTCCGGAAAGCGAAGTTGTCGATGGCGAGGCCGTCATTGATATAGATGTCCACTTCAGCCGCCAGGGGATCGGGCGAATTGTGAATGACCTGGACATCCGCCGTCTGCGCAGAGGCCATGCTCACCACCAGGAGCATTCCCAACGCGGACAGGGCCAGAGCACGATGGGTATTCATAAGAGCAGTCATAGGATTCGCCTCCTCTCAATCATCGGTGTTGGGCCTGGACGAAGAACGCGACCCGAGCGGCGCGCTCTCAAACCTAGGATGGGAGGCAGGCGCGGGAGTTTCAGTTTGTCGATGTTAATTCTTAGTCAAGAGCCCATCCAGACATCTATGACTACGCGGCGCCGGTGCCGCCGAGCTGGGACTTCTGGGACGAGGAGGTCGTGGCCGAGCAGGGCCTCGGCATCTTGCCGACCCTCGGGGTGAGCGCCGAGTTCTATTCTAGCTCTGTCGAAGAGGGGAGCTTCTCACCGGCACCTGATCATTACTTGCCCCGAGCCGCTGGCCGAGCCATTCTTATGGGTGAGGATCCTGGCTCAACGGCAGCCGGGAAGCGCCTCGGTTCCCAGCCGGGGCAAGCCGCGGTGCATGCAATCAGCCCTGCCCGGACCATGCGAGTCCCGGAGCGGGTCGGGCAGCGGTCGGAGGTCGGGATGCGCACCTCATGCCGCCGTCTTCTCGCCTGGAAGGTACGTTCCCCATCTCTTCCTCTACTGCTCGCCGTCGTCGCCGCGGCGTCCATTCCTGTCATGGGTCTCGTGAACCTCTGCATGCCACCGCTGGCAAGTGCAGCCGTCATTCATGTTCCAATCGACTATCCGACGATATCCGATGCCCTGGGTTCCCTCCAGTTTGCATGGGGGGATACCATCCTGGTGGCTCCTGGCACGTACTACGAGTCGTTGGAAATCCCCTTTGGTGTCACGCTGCTTGGAAGTGGCGGTCCCCAGGTGACTGTGCTGCACCACGACACGAGAGCTATAACGTGCGAGCAACCCCTGCTAGGCGTTCCGTTCATCCTTGTTGGATTCACGATACGTGACGCAACTGATACTGCCCTGTCTTGCGGGTTGCATGACCAAGGTGATATCGAGATCAGAGATTGCCGGTTTGTTGGTAACACGGGGCTTGAGGGTGGTGCGATGACGATCGCCTTTATGGGGTCATCTACTGGTTCAATCCACGTCAGCGACTGCATCTTCGAGGACAATACGGCACTCGATTGGGGTGCAGGAATTGCGATTGGAGGTGACGGCATCACCGGCATCATCGAAAACAACCGGTTCACCAGAAACGCAGCCCTCAAGGGAGCTGCGATCGGCACCAGGGCGATCAATCGTGAGGAATCGCCACCTCCACTGGTCATCAGAGACAACGCATTCATCGAGAATCAGGCAACTGCAGAGGGCGGAGCGGTAGTGATCATTGGTGGCCGACTGCTGGAGATTTCTGGGAACCTGTTCTCCGACAATTCGGCCGGCACGCATGGTGGTGCAATGGCCCTATTGGGCGGTGATGCCAGCATTACCGTTCGCGATAACATCGTCCTGCGCAGCGTGGCTGGCCAGATTGGCGGAGGTCTTGCCCTGCTGAATTCCGGAAGCAGTGCCGAGCAGAACACAATCGATGGCTGCTCAGGCCTTCGCGGGGGCGGCATAGCAGTCTACCAGCCAATGGGTGTCGCTCTGTTCAACAACCTTGTGACCAACTCAGGGATCGGAAGTGGGATTAGATATGAAGGACCAGGAGGCGGATTCGCCACCGGTTGTAATGACTCTTGGGGTAACGCCGGAGAGGACTTCGAGGGCTTCCTGCCTTCGAGCGACGACCTTTCTTTGGATCCGCAGTACTGTGCTCCAGAAGTGGAGGACTATGCCCTCAGGGCGACATCGCCATGCGCTCCGCCGCAAGCCCCTCCTGGATGCGGCCTGATCGGCGCACTGCCCGTGGGGTGTGGAATCACTAGTGTTCCGGAGGCAGGGGCGCCGACGACTCAGTTCTTGACGGTGGCGCCGAATCCCGCTTGGGGTCGACTCCAGTTCTATCCGGTGTCGCCGATGTCGATGGTGCTCAACATCATCGATTCGCAAGGGCGCATCGTACATCGGATCAAGCCGATCAACGGGCATTGGGAGTGGTTGCCTGGGCAATCTGTTCCGACTGGGGTCTACTTCGCGCTTCCGGAAGGGGGCGGTCAACAACCAGCACCTGTCAAGTTCGTCTATCTTCGTTGAACAGGCCGGCTCGGAGCACAACACTACGGAGGTGTACGATGAGGAGAGCATTCCAAAGAGCCGGGTCAACTTCAGGCGTGTTTCGTGTCAGCCTCAATGGGACCAAGTCAAGGCCTGAATTAAGAGACACTTCTACACTATTATAGGCTGAACCCAGGGGGTGAGCCATGGCCTATGAACCCGGTCCCGAAGCCGTCGCTCGCGACGTGTACGTGGTGCGCCGACGATCATCCCGACGCACTGCCAGATCTCAGGGTACCTGGGCAGCTCCATGCCCGCCCAGCGGAAAGGAGCGAGCGGCGCGATCACCACGATCGCTCCCCACATGATGTTGTAGGCGGCGGCGAGATAGAGAACGAGCCGCATCCAGCTCGGGGTGGTGGTTGGGTCAGGCGGCTGCAAGGTGCTCTCCGGCATCTGTGCGGTATCTGCGCGGCATCCGTCCGGCAACCGTGCGGTATCTGCGCGGCATCTGCGCGGTGCCTGGAATCGCTAGCGCGATCGCAGGGTCGCGAGGCCGCCGTCGACCCCGAAGACCTGCCCCGATACCCAGTCGTTGTCGGGGTCGAGGAGCCAGGCCATGAGCGAGGCGACGTCCGCCGGCCGGCCGATTCGCCCGAGCGCGTGCATCCCCTCCGATGTCTTGCGACTGGCTTCGCTCCGTGTGATCCGCTCGGTGAGAGGAGTCTCCACCTGCCCGGGCGCCACGGCGTTGACGCGGATGCGCCGTCCCGCGTAGGTGGCGGCCGCCGACAACGCGAGGCCCTGAACACCGGCCTTGGCGGCGGCGATCGCCTCGTGATTGGCGATACCGATGCGGGCCGCCGCGGTGGAGACGAGGACGATCGAGCCGCCGCTCGGCATCATGGCGCGAGCCGCGGCACGCACGACGGCGAAGGCCGAGCCCAGGTTGGTGCGGAGGGTCGCCTCCCACTCGGCGTCGGTGGTGAGGTGCGCCGGCTTGAGCAGCAGCGAGCCGACGCAGTTGGCGACGCCGTCGAGTCGTCCGTGGTGGTTGACCGCGTCCTCGATGCAGCGATCGACTTCTTCGCCGCGCGCGGCGTCGAGGACGAATGAATGCGCACCTAGCTCGCTCGCAAGCGACTCGACCTTCGCCGCGTCGCGACTGGCCACGACGAGACGCGCTCCGCGCGCTCAGGCGGCGGCAGAGCTCCGATCCGATCCCGCCGGTGGCGCCGAAGACGACGTGGGCCGGATTCGTCGGGATCTGTTCGGTCGTCTCCGATTCGCTGGTCGACATGCCCTCGATCTCCCACTGTCCTGGCTGCTGAAGACTCCACGCGACTTGCTACTAGTAGTAGCCGGGCGAGGGGCGAGAGATTCCGGATCTGGAAGGTAGTCCAACGCCTCTAAGTAGCAACAACACTTGAGACAGAGGAGTCGTCCGATGAGACCAGTACCGAAAAAGCCCAGGGCCGGCCAGGAGTCGGTCTGGGACTATCCTCGACCACCGCGGCTCGAGCGGGTTGGAAGGCGCGTTCGCGTCGTATTCAACGGGACCGTGATCGCCGACACGACCAGGGCATGGCGTGTGCTCGAAACCAGCCACCCGCCTGTCTACTACATCCCACCCGAAGATCTGAGGCGCGAGCACCTGGTTCCGGGTCGGCGCGCCTCGTTTTGCGAGTGGAAGGGCGGGGCCTCCTACGTCTCGGTGCGAGTGGGCGATCGTGCCGCCGAGTCGGCCGGTTGGACCTATCCCGAGCCGACGACGGCCTTTGCGCCGATCAAGGACCACGTCGCCTTCTACGCAGGGCCGATGGACGAGTGCAGGGTGGGTGAAGAAGTGGTCCGACCGCAGCCGGGCGGCTTCTACGGTGGTTGGGTGACCGACGACGTGGTCGGGCCGTTCAAGGGCGAGCCCGGAACCGAGGGCTGGTAGGCTCCTGATCGAGACACGGGGGGAACCCATGGACCCGAGGCGAGAGCTCGATTCCTGCATAGTAGTCGGTGCCGGCATTGCCGGATTGTTGGCGGCGCGAACGCTCGTCGATCGCGGCTTCGAAGTCCTTGTCCTGGACAAGGCGCGGGGCGTCGGCGGGCGGATGGCGACGCGGTGGTTCGAACCGGCGGCCGGCGCTGCGGAGGTCGGGCGAGCCGTGTGGGATCATGGTGCGCAGTTCTTCACCGCGCGTGACGGTGCCTTCAAGGCATGGGTTGATGAGTGGCTGGAGGCCGGCGTGGCGCGGGTCTGGGCCGATGGCTTCGCGGGCGGCAAGCGTCTCGAGTCGTCCGACGGACACCCGCGCTATCGAGGCAGCGCCGGCATGTCGGAGATCCCGAAGCATCTGAGCCAAGGGATCGACGTGAGACTGAATGAGCGCGTGGCCTCCATCGATGAGGCCGAGGGGCGCTGGCGGGTTCGCGCCGATGACGGCGAGACCGAGCACCGCGCCGGAGCGCTCATCCTCACTCCGCCGGTGCCGCAGTCCCTGGCTCTCGTCGACGCCGGCGGCGTGCGGCTGCCGGAGGCGGTGCGTGGGTCGCTCGAGCGCATCACCTACGCGCCCTGCATCGCCCTTCTCGCACGGATCGACGGCGCGAGCCGGGTGCCCGAGCCGGGGGCAATGCGTCTCGACGGCGAGCCGATCGGCTGGATCGCGGACAACCGGAAGAAGGGGATCTCCCCCGAGGCGACGACCCTTACCGTTCACGCGGGTCCCGAGTTCAGCCAGGCTCACTGGGACTCGGCGTCGGATGAGGTTGCCCGCCTGCTTCTGGAAGCCGCTGCCGAGTGGATCGGAGGGGAGATCCTGTCGACGCAGGTGCACCGGTGGCGATACAGCCAGCCGGTCGACCTTCACCCCGAGCCCTGTCTCGTCTCCCCCGGTCCTCCACCGCTCGTCTTCGCCGGCGACGCCTTCGGTGGGCCACGGGTCGAGGGCGCGGCGCTCTCGGGGCTGGCCGCCGCGGCGTGGCTGATCTCGCAAGCGGCGAGCGTTGGTTCACCGACGACGAGCGACCGGCGATGAGTCGCCCCGATGCCGACGTCATCATCATCGGTGCCGGGCTCGCCGGCCTTGGCTGCGCGCGGCGCCTGCAAGAGGCCGGCGTCTCGTTCCGGATCCTCGAGGCGACAAGCGGAGTCGGCGGACGGGTTCGCACCCACAGGTGGATGGATTCCGCCTGGATCGAGGGTTCCAGGTGCTGCTCACCGCCTATCCCGAGGCGCGCAGGTTCCTCGACTACGCCGCGCTCGATCTTCGTCCCTTCGTCCCCGGCGCCCTCGTCCGCCATGCGGGCGGCTTTCACCGCCTCGCCGACCCGTGGCGCCAGCCGCTCGCCGCGCTCGGAACGCTCTTCTCCCCGCTCGGCAGCCTCTCCGACAAGCTGCGGGTCGCCACCCTCCGCCGGCGGGTGCTCGCCGGCACGCTCGCCGACCTCGCCGCCCGCCCCGAGCGGTCGACCCGCGACGCGCTCGAAGCTCACGGCTTCTCCGAGGCGATGATCGAGCGCTTCTTCCGTCCGTTCTTCTCCGGCGTGTTCCTCGAGCGCGAGCTCGACACGTCGAGTCGGACGTTCGAGTTCATCTTCCGCATGTTCTCCGAGGGAGACACGGCGCAACACCCGCGCGGAGTCTTCCGCATGCATGTGGGCGTAGGCGTTGTTACCCATCCCCGGGTAGATCGGACGCCCACGTCTCACCTGCTCGAAGATCAGGTCCCGCGCTCCGTAGACGTGGGGTAGTCGTATGGCGGCGAACGGCATGCCGGCCGCCGCCGCCATCCGCTCGAGCTGCTCCTCGCTCTCGCGCTTGGCTCGACCGTAACCCATGGTCGAGGTCGCCGGCGTCTCCCGGTCGATCGGGCGCGATTGCGTGTCGTAGACGAGGAGGCTGCTCGAGTAGACGAACCGCTCGACGCCGGCGTCGGCAGCGGCGCGCATCAGAGCGACCGAACCGTCGACGATCGTCGGCCGCAGGAGCTCGTAGTCCTCGAAGGCCGCGCGCGCGCCGAGATGAAAGATGGTGTCGATGCCATCGACGGCGCGCCGCAAGCTCTCCGCGCTCTCGAGATCCCCCTGCATCACCTCGACCTTGTCGAGGGGAGGAGCGCGCCGCGCAGCGGACGGCGCACCATCGCGCGGGGTCGTAGTCCTTTCTCGACGAGGAGGCGCACGACCTCGAGGCCGATGAAGCCTGTCGCGCCGGTGACCAGTACTCGTTCCACGGTGGGCGTCTCCTCTCCGGGCTGTCGCAGGCGCCGCCGTTGCCGCGAGCGCCTGCGGCCGCGCCGACGGTAGCGCCGGCGCTAACCGAGCTCCAGATCGAATTCGGGCGGGCCGACGGTGACGATGCCGAGGTAGCCGTCGACGGTGACGAGCTCGCCGTCGTCGAGCAGCTGGGTGGCATCGTGGACACCATTGACGCAGGGGATCCCGAGCTCGCGAGCGATGATCGCACCGTGGATCAGCATGCCTCCGCGTCGCTCGACGATCGCCCGGGCCAGCGGCACCAGGTGCGTGATCGTGGGTTGAATGGCATCGCAGACGAGGACGTCTCCTTGCCGGAACCGTCCCATATCCTCGAGGTGCCGGAGGCAGCGGACGCGACCGGTGGCGACCCCGGGCGCCGCCGGCTGGCCGATCAGCTGCCTCGGTGTCTCGCCGCGATCGACGGGGGCGGATCCGCCTTCGACACCGGACCTGGCGACCGGCGGTGCCTCGATCTCGACCCGCTCGCCGCGCTCGCCGCGCGAATCGCGCAGGGCGTGCGCGATCCGGGCGATGGTCGAGGCGTCGGGCCCCGGCTCTCCGATCAGCCGGCCGGCGGCCCTGAGCCGCCCCGCCGCCAGATCGAGGGCGCGCAGGAGCTGGCTCTCGATGCGGCCGACCAGCAGGTTGTCGTCGTCCCTGAGCTTCCAACTCAGGCGACCGGTCTCGATGACCTCCATCGCCTCGCCGTGGCGCTCGGGGCCGACCGCGTCGAACAGACGTCGCTCGAGATCCGCGGGGTCGTGACCCGCGACCGCTCCGTCATCGGCCTGGCGCGTACTGCCCACGTCCTCGGATCCACGAGTCAGTTCGAGAATGATCCTGACGAGCGGGCCCGCGTCGTCGGCGAGGCGGCGATGCTCGTGGGCGACGTCGAAGAAGCGCTCGCTCAGCTCTTCGAACCTGGCGGCCCACTGGTCGGCGCCGCCGCCGCCGCGAATCGACTCCCGCACATCCGGCCACGGCAGCGGGCCGGCGCCTCGGGCCTCGACCAGCCGGCCGAGCGCCGCGCGCAGCTCAACGTGGTCCCGGAGGCTCTCCGCCAGCCCTCGCAACGCCCGGTTCCGCTGGCTGGCCATCAGCGTCTGGTCCCGGAGCAGGCCCACGAACGCGTAGGGGTCATCGGGGCGAACGGCGTCGTTGAAGTAGAGCGCCAGCCGCCGGACGCCGTGCGCGAACGGGATGAACTCGTCCCAGTAGATCTTCTTCCAGCGCTCGAAAGATTCGAGCCTCTCCTCGAGGGCGTCGGCGAGCTCGCGATCGCTCGACCGCTCGAGCTTGGCATCGGCCAGGCGCCGTCCCTCCGCCCGCAGCTCCGGGATCAGCTCGTCGGCGACGCGCCGGCGAAGACGACGGAGGCGCTCGTCGCCCGGGCGCAGGGTCAGGTACCAATCGCGTGGATCATCGGGGTCGGGGGCGCGTGTGGTGATCGGGCGGGATTGTAGGATCGTCAGCGCCTCGGCGCGCCCGGTCCATTCCATGTCCGGATCCCAGCGGAAGAGCTCCTCGACCGAGAAGAGCGCGGTCAGGATGGCATCGAGATCACGGGTCTCGAGGAGAGGCTCGGCGTCGGAATCGGCGCCGTGCTCGCCCGCGGCCTCGCTTTCGCCATCGCCGGCCGCCAAGCGTGCGCCGGGCCTCCAGCTCACGACGCGCCTCGATTGGCGATCGATCTGCCAGTGATCGGGATCCACCAGCCCGTCGACCAGGAGGCTGCAGGGACCGGGCACCGCCTCGATGATCGCCTGCTCGGCGCCGGGGCTGCGAGGATCGCGACCGAACGCGACGCCCGACCGATCGGCGAGCACCATCTCCTGAACCAGCACGGCCATGCGACTGTGGGCCGGGTCCAGGTCGAGCTCGCGGCGGTAGAGGAGGGCCGCGTCCGACCAGAGGGAGGCCCAGACCAGCCGGATGGCATCGGCGAGCGCCGCGTCTCCGGAGACCCCGGTCACCGACTCGTGCAAGCCGGCGAAGGATCGGCCGGCCGAGTCCTCGCCGGGAGCCGACGATCGGACCGCGAGCGACGCCGGCGCGCCAAGCGATCTCCGCGCCTCGGTGATCGCCCGCGTGAGCTCGAGCGAGAGCGGGTGACCGAGGAAGAGGGAGCGAATGCGTAACGCCGCGTCCCAGATCTCCTCCCAGCGCATCTCGTCCAGCGACTTGCGACCGAGCTCCATGCGAATGGCGCCGTCGATCCCATGGCCGGCGGCGAAGGACTCGTAGGCGTGCACGGTGATCGCGAACCCGGGCGGCACGCGAAAACCGGCGGCGGCGAGACGCGCGGTCGAGGATGCCTTGCCGCCGACGATCGCTTCCTCTCCGCACCTCGAGTCCGACAGCGGCACTACGAGGGGTCGGACGGAATCCACTGGCGGACCTCCTGGAATCGGTGGACGTGGAGGTAGCGGATGACGTCGACGCGGAAGAGGGCGCAGGAGGGTGCGGCGACGAACGACTCGAGATACGGGTGGCGACGGATCAGCAGCTCGGCCCACCGATCATGATCGCCGCGGTCACGCGAGGTCTCCTGGACTCGACCGGTCACCGTGACCGCCTCGATCTCCATCAGCTCTCCCGAGCGATCGGGCCGATTGTCGATCAGGAGAGCGACATGATCGCACTCGGTGAGAAGGCGATACTTCCGCGTCGCGGTCGGTGTGGCGAAAACCGCGTGCCTCATGTCATCGGTGAAGGCGAAGGCCACGAGCGATCCGTAGGGCTGTCCCTCGCCCTGCGTGCAGAGCACGGCATAGGGTTGGCCTCGCACCAGACCACGGATCCGATCGCGAAGCGGCGGCTCCGGGCCGGCCGCGCCTGTGGGGTGCGGCGCTTCAGACTCGAACAGCGGCTCGTCGGGTTGGGGCATGAGCAGAGGCTCCGTGGGTTGAAGGGCTGGTGTTTTGCCCGAGGCGATGCGCGGCCGCCGATTCTACTCCTCCCGCAGCGCGGCGATGATCCGTTCCGGATCGGCGTGGTCGCCGGCCTCGCGGCTCACCTGGGCGAAGACGACACGGCCGCCCGGCCGGATGACGAAGCACCCTCCCTGCTGCCAGGGGTCCCCCTGGATATCCTGCTGGCGCTTGCCGGCGCGCCAGGCGCGCCAGGCGTGGCGCAGGGTCCGGAATCCGACCGAGCTCGCGACGCCGCGCCGGAGGCCGGCAGCGGCATAGGCGCGGAGCTCCGGGTCGGCGAAGAGCGGGTGCTCGACTCGCTCCGAATCACGGAAGTCGGCCGCATGCTCCGGGCTCCCGTTGCCGACGACGACCAGCTCGGCGCCCAGGCGGCGGATCTCGGGTAGTGAGTCACGCAACTGCGCGACCTGCTCGCGGCAGAAGAGTCACCCGAAGTGGCGGACGAAGGCGAGCACCACGGTCCGGTCCCGCCAGAGATCACCGAGCCTCTGGCGCCTGCCGTCAGGATCGAGCACCTCGATCTCCTCGAGTCGCTCGGCGGCGCGAGCGTCGTCATGCGTGCCGGTGCTCATGTTCATGCCCCTGCCCATGCTCATGCTTCCTCTCTGCTCTCCCGGTCGTTGGTCTGTTTCTCGAAGAGGTAGTGCGAGACCATCCACTCCTCTCCGTGTCGAAATCCCTTGTACTAGTCCAGCGATTCTCGGCCCGAACTCCCTGCCGCTATCCAGTTTCAAGCGTTGATCTTACGGCTCTTGTTCGGCCCTTCAGCCCCTGAATTCAGGAGGACCCACCTGGAGGCTTCTGGCACCCCCTGCGCTCGTACCCCCCTCGGCGCGGGTGAGGGTCCACCCGTCGCGGCCAGCGACATGGCCTGGAACAGGGCGGAGCGGACGTACCGCGTGCAGCTTGTCGGCAGGGCGACGGTGTGTGACACGCGAGTGGACATCATCCTGCGCCTCCCGGAATTCAACCGCGAGATCGTTCACTCGCACAGGATAACATCCGCTCTCGCAACACGTTCAGCCGCGGGGGCGGGGCGCCGAGAATCGCTGGATCAGTACACCGGGGTCGTATCTCATCCCGTGGAGATACGTGTCCCATCCCGGGGTTTCGATCGTTCAGGTCTGCAGCGCCGGCCAGATCGACAGGCGGCCCACCGATCCCGCCCGTGCCCTCCCTGTCAGCGGATCCAGACGACAGGCTTGCTGGTGTTGAACTGCGGAGCGTCCACTCTCACGAAGTAGACGCCTGCGACCAGCGCTCGGCCAGCCTGATCCCTGCCGTCCCAGGCGAACTGGTGTCGGCCTGCAAGCAGCACTCCGCCCATCAGATCCCGCACTTTTCGGCCAGACACGTCGTAGATGCCGGCATCGACTCTCCCCTCCGCAGGAAGATCGAGGACGATCGCCGCTGCGCCGCGAGCGGGATTCGGGAAGACCGACAGGAAAGTGCCACCAACCGGCAGGGCTTCCGCCACACCGGAGGGCATCGTCACCGTCAGAATGGCCGCGTAGCTGGTCTCGCTGCCACAGGGGTTCGATACCACGCAGTCGTAGGCGCCGGAGTCGGCCGCCGCTACCTGCTGGATCGTCAGATCCCGAGTCGCCGCACCGAAGATCGTCGATCCATGACCCGTCGCCCCGTCTTCCAGGGGAATGCCGTTTCGGCGCCAAGAGAAGGCCAAGTCCCAGTATCCATTGGCGGGATAGACCGAGAAGCTTGCATTCTCACCCTCGCCAACAGTTTGTGGGAAGGGATGGACGGCGATCCAGGGTACCCCCGTCGTCAGGAAGCGTGCCGCGCCGAGGGTTGGGATGTTCACGCTCCCGACCGACGTGAAGTCCCCACCCACGAACAGTTCCCCGTGGTAGGCCGCAACCGCGCGGGCCGTCGCGTCCACACCGCCATCCACTATGACCCAGGCTCCATCCTCGAACCGGGCGACCGACCCGGGGAAATCTCCGGTGGCGTAAAGGAATCCGCCCTCCGACTTGAGTGCGAAAACGGTTCCGGGAAGACCTGTCCCGACGGCGACCCAATCCCCCCCGCTGAAGCGCGCGACGTGGTTGAGCGGCGTGCCGGAGCCGGATGCGGCGAAAGCTCCGCCGGCGTACGTGGAGCCGCTATGCCGCTCGATGGCATAGACCGCGCCGTTGAGACCGCTACCCAGGGGGGACCAGGGAGTATCGGGGAGATCCAGGCGGTCTATCCAGGATGCGATGCACAGGGCCGAAGTGCCGTTGGCCGAAGTGAAGAGACCACCGGCCAGCATCACGCTCGTCGTGGCGTTCAACGAGTACCCCTTGAGGGAGAAGACGGCACCGTTGATTCCGGTCCCCATGGCTTCCCAGACCGACCCGTTCCACCGGGCGACGTGCAGGAGTGGATTTGGTCCCGAGCGCGTGAATCCTCCGCCGGCGACCGTTGTGCCTGCAAAGCGGCCGAGCGCGAGGACGTCGCCGTTGAACCCATCTCCGAGCGCTGACCACCCGGTCAAGAGGATGTCGTCCGATTCGGTCCACTGGGCCACGCGCATGGCGCTCACTCCCCCGGCCGTAGTGAACTGACCACCGACGACCAGAACGTTCCTCTGGGGGGGACTGGTAATCGTATAGCCGGTGAGGGCCATGACGGGGGCGTTCGTACCCGTTTCAAGAGGAAGGAGCTGCTGCCCGTCCCAAGCGGCGATGTGAGACGACTCGCCTTCCGGGAAGTACTGCGAGAACGAACCGGCAAGCCCGACCCGGTTTCCATAGACGGCGAGGGCATTGACGCTCACGGGAGCGCTGCTGTCGTTCCAGGAGGTGCCGTTCCAGCGGGCGAGGTTCCGCACCGGGATGTTGAATGTGCCGCCGGCAAACAGCTCTCCGCGGTACTCCGCCATCGTGTAGACTGCCTCGCCGTTCGCCACACCGGCGCCGATGCCGCCCCCCAGCGCCTGCCACCCGCTGACGTCCCAGCGAGCCACCCGGCGGATCATCGCGGTCGTGCCTCCCGCATGGAACTCCCCTCCCGCGTGAAGGTAGCCATCATAGCTGGTGAGGGAGTACACGGGCGCGCCAAGCGAGCAGGGGTTCCCGCAGTCCATCGTCAGCCAGCGAGTCCCATCCCAGAGGATGCACCACTTCTGCGGAACCCCCTGGTTGTCGATGTGCGCGAATGCCCCACCCACGGCCAGCATCCCGTTGTACACATGAAGCGCGTAGACGTCGTCGTCGAGACCGCCGTCCCCATCGGCGACCGAACTCCATGAGGAGCCGCTCCACTTGGCGAGAAACGGCATGCTCTCGAGACCGCCGTTCTGGAAATCCCCGCCGGCGTAGAGGTAGCTGCCATACGCGGCCAGCGCGTAGACGGGCCCGTCCAGAGAGCTCCCGAAGCTGACCCAAGTCGAGCTGGGGGCATCCCAACGCCGCGTGTTGTTGTTGAAGTTGCCCCCCGCGTAGAGCTGTCCGTTGTAGGTCGCAAGGGCATAGACGGAGGACCCTCCCAGCATCCCATTGCCCATCGGAGACCAGTACAGATCGTTGTAACGCGCCACAAACCTCGCTTGGACGCCTCCTGCGCTGGTGAACGAGCCGGCGGCAACGAGGATCCCTTCATGGATGGCCAAGGCGCGAATGGGGCCGTCCACTCCTCCCGCCAGGTCCCGCCAGACAGTTCCGTCCCATGACGCGACGTTGCTCACTTGGACTCCCCCGATGCTTGTGAACTCGCCACCGACGATGAGAAGCTCCTGGCGAGGACCGGCGCCGTCGGGATCCCACACAATCGATGCGTTGATCGGACCGTTGGGTGAGGTCACCCCCCCCGTGAAGGGCCCGGCACGCCACTCTGGACAGACGCCGATGGCGGATGAAGTCGAGATGGCGAGGAAGAACGCGACAAGACCGAGAAGAAGACGAAGTCGGGTCTTCGGCAGATCCGGAGCCAGCTCCGCATACATGAGGGACCTCCAGGCTTGCTCTCCTTGCGGCGAGAAGAGGAGGCCATATCGATTCGTTTGGTCGCGGCGTGGGCTGTCACAGTCGCTGTGGAGCAGGGCACGCGAGCGAGGCACGCCCCTGGGTCATTCCGGGCCGGACGGCCGCCCGTGAACGGATGGAGCCTCGGGATCAACGCAGGAGTATGGTCGAAGTCGCGTCGTTTGTCTAGACCGGATCGGCCGTATCGGACGCGATCGCCCCGCGCCTGGGAGGACCGAGGTCCTCGATGCTTACCTCTTTGGGGTCTACTTCGCGCTTCCGGAAGGGGGCGGTCAACAACCAGCACCTGTCAAGTTCGTCTATCTTCGTTGAACAGGCCGGCTCGGAGCACAACACTACGGAGGTGTACGATGAGGAGAGCATTCTAGAGAGCCGGGTCAACTTCAGGCGCTCCTTGTTGCCGTCATTTGCATTGCACCGCAGGCGATACCAGGGGAGAATCCTCTCGTCGATCTTCCACTTCATGCCAAGCAATCGAGCTTCGAGTCGTGCAATGGCTACCTGCCACTCGACTGCTACAACAACCGCCCCACGGATCAGGGCCTGCGATGGAGTTCGGTGGCCGGCCCGACCTCGACACCCGCTCCCTGATTCTCTAGGCACTCACCTGGCCATGATCACGCGCCTCGATGCCGACCCGTCCGCCCAGGTGAGCCGGGCGACATAGAGGTCTCCTGCGACGATACGGCCCTTGTCATCTCGACGATCCCAGATCACCGCGTTCGGCCCCGCCGCATCCATGAGCCTGCGCACGCACCGTCCGGCCACTTCGTAGATCCTGAGCTGTGCCTCCAACCTGTACGGCAGATCGAATCCGAGCCGGACCGTACCCCAGGTTGGATTGGGCTCTGCCGTAAGCAGAGCAAGACCCTGCAGCCCAGGTGAGGCAGTGGCCGGCACTGCCGTCGTCACCTCGCACTGCGTGGGCCCGATCACGACGTCGCGGGGGGGACCCGGGGGCCTGGGGAATCGGTACCGGAGGCGAACAGGCATCGTGCCGAAGCCGGAAGCGAGTGGGCAGCAGAAGAAAGCACGGCCGCGCCCTCCAAAGCGATCGGTGACTTCGCGCCGCGCGACGCATTGCCCACCATTCGAGCTGTCTCCTCCCTTGGTTACCTTCGCCAGTCGGTGTGACTGACCTTGCGGCTGATCAGATCGATCGCGCCGGTGGCAAAGGTGTATGAATAAGTCAACCGGTGCGGGACGGGTCCTTCGAAGACGATCTTGGCGTTGTCCGGCGAGAAGATCGGCCACATCCCGTAAGTGACAAACTCGGGGGTTTGCCCGGGCTCGCTGATATCCAGCGTGTAGATCTGAGGGTCGCCTCCGTTGACATTATCCCAGAAGAAGTAGGCGATCGTATCGACCCCCTGGCGTGCCCAGCTGCCGCTGACGAACCTCCCCTCCGTTTCAGGAATGCTGAGGACAGACGTTCGGACTCCGGTCGCTCGATCGATGACCTGGAGCGTAGAAGACCCGACCCATGTCGACGAATCGAACACCAGCTGCGTGCCGTCGGAGTTCCACTCGGGACGGCTGATGGCGGCGTCAGAAGTCTGATAGAGGATCTCACCCGCACCACCCGAGGCGGGAAAGATCCAGAGCGTCCAGGTCCAGTCCTCTGAGTTGATACAAGAAATCTCATCGCCAGCAGGCGACCAGCGAGGTTCGTTGCACTTCCTGCCACATGCAGAGTGGGGAACAATCAGGTGGTTGTTCGACCCATCCCTGTTCACCACCCATAAGCCAGTATAGTGCTCCATGTAGACGAGTTGAGTGCCATCCGGGGACCAGGATGCCTGTCCAATGATCTGGCCTCCTTCGCTCAAGACGACGGGGGTCACATTCGATCCATCTGCATCCATGATGACAATGTCGCCTCGGTACATCCCGGCGATTTCGGGATTGGCCGGCGGCGGTGGTGGCGGCTTCGCCCCGTCGTAGGCTGGTTTTCCATCAGGCGAGTTGACCAAGCCGGGCCCCGATCCGTCCTGACATCCCACCAGGACCACGAAACAGAGACTTACGATGAGCAAGGGCCATGAGCCCCAGTGGATTCGAGACAAGCGTCCCATGACACGGTCCTCCTTGCTTCGAGCGCGGCCTAAACCGCATCCGGCTGGAGCGAAACAGGTCCAGCAAGCGCGGCTCGCGCAGTCGCGGTCGCATCATGAGGCTCAACTCTCACAGAACTCTGAAAAAGGTGGACTGTGCGCCAGCTCGTATCCTAATTTGCACAATGACAACGAACTAGGGGGGGGTGTCGAGTGCTCGACCGCGACCGGACGAGCTGCCAACGTGGTATCATCGAAGGCGTCCGGAGGCTCGCCGGCGAGGGCCCCCGAGCTGCTCCGGGCCACGATCGATCGGGCAAGCCAGAGACAGCGTCTGCGGGAGGTTCGCAATCCCATGGCCGTGTGCTGCCGCATCGAGCTTTTCGGCGGTCTCCGAATCGTGCGCGGAGAGTCCACGCTCACCCGCTTTCCGACGCACAAGACCGCCGCACTCCTTGCCTATCTCGCCTATCACAGCGACCGCGCGCATCCCCGTGAGAGTCTGGGCGCATAGGATCTTTCATCGGCCCTTTGGCCTGACCTCAGGTGTAGGACGGGGGATTGGGGAAGGGAAGGAGCGTGTCGGGGGGAAGCGGAGGGGCCCATGGCGCCGCGATGGCACGGCGGGGCGATGGCATCGGCCCATTGCTGAGCGCGGCGCGCGGCTAGGGCACGGAGGTCCCCCACCACTCCGGCGGGATGCGCGGAGCGTCGCGGGGTTCGCTCAGGCGGTCGATCCCGGAGCGCGTGCTCGCCGAGGCGGCTGCGCCCGAACCCGCGGTTGCAACGGCCACGGCTTGCCAGGCATCGCCGTGCCATGACCGATCCTGGACCCACCGAACCCGCTCCCCTCAGCCTGATGGCGACGAAGCCAACCGCCACCTGCGCCAAAGTGCCCACCACTACTCGCCAGTCCTTCGGACCGCCCTCCTACCTTCGCCTTTGGCTACGAACCGCAGTAGAATTGAGGGTGGCTATGGGACGTCAGCATTCACAACCTGCCGGAGCAGCGAGCGCCGGCGGAGCCCAGGTCGACTACGACCACATCGTCACCGGCACCACCGGCTTTCCCGGTGGCAGCGTCCTCGAGGCGATCCTGCCCGAGGTCGAGGGCCGCGTGTTCGTGATCGGCTGCTCTGCCCCAGAGCGCCCGCCCGCCGAGCGTCTGTCCTCGATCACCCGCCGGGCCGTAGGTGCCGATCGCATCGTGCCGATCGTCGGCACCGACAACCTGGCCGCCGCGCATGGGGAAGAGTTCGTCGAGTCGGTCGCGGCCATCGACGGCGCGGTGTCACGAACGCTGTTCCACCGTTACTTCCGCCGCCGGCCGAGCGCGGAGGTGCGCAATGGCCGCGTGCGCTACTGAGCGCCCCGCAGCGCGTGAAGGGCCAGGGCGCGCGCTCGCCGCGCCGGGCACCGTACGCGATGTGGCGCTACTCGCGCTGCTCGCGCTCTGGGTGGGCGGGGCCGGGCCGGCGCGAGCCGGCACGGCGCTTGAGTGGCGCGGCGAGGCGTCCGCGATGGGCATCTTCGGTGACCGCGAACAGGTGACGCCCGGGGTGCGGCTGCGCTACGTGCCCGAGGCGCTGGTGACTTGGAAGGCCCGGCCGGGGCTGTCGTTCGACGCGGATGCGGCCGGCGAGTTGCAGGCGGAAACACGCTGGCCGCGCGATGCACCGGTCGAGACCGACACCGATGCGTCGTTCTACCGGCTGTGGGCGAGCGTGGCGGGGTCGGCGACCGAGGTGCGCGCGGGCCTGCAGCAGGTCGACTTCGGCTCGGCCACGCTGCTGCGGCCGCTGATGTGGTTCGACACCCTCGATCCACGCGACCCGCTCAAGGCGACCGCGGGAGTGTGGGGGGTACGTTGGCGCCAGTCGCTGCCGTACGGCGCTGGGTTGTGGGCGTGGGGCCTACTCGGCAACGACGAGCGCCGCGGCTGGGACCTGCTGCCCTCGTCCGGCGACGAGCCCGAGGCCGGAGCGCGGTTGCAGGTTCCCGTGCCTCGTGGCGAGGTCGCCGGCGCCTACCATCACCGCACCGCGGAGTTCGCGCTCCCCGGCACGCCGGGCGCGCCGCCGATGTCGCAGGAGATCGCCGAGGACCGCTTCGGCTTCGACGCGCGGTGGGACGTCGGCATCGGCGCGTGGCTGGAGGGCTCCTGGACGGACCTGCGCGACACGCCGCTGTCCGGCGGCTGGCAGAGCGCGCTGTGCGCGGGCGGGGACTACACGTTTGGCGTGCTCGACGGCCTCACAGTCGCCCTCGAGCACATGCGCCTCGACGCTTCAGACGACCCGCTCGCGCGCGGCACGGGTCGCGACCTGACCGCGTTCTCGGTATTCCTGCGCCTCGGCGTGCTCGACACGGTGCGCGGGTTCGGGTTCAAGGACTGGGAGACCGGCGCGGACAGTCAGGTGATCGAGGTGCGGCGCACGTGGGACCACTGGAGCGTGCACCTTCTCGGATTCCGCGGCGGCGACGCGCTGGGCGCATTCGGCCCGGACGGGGCGTTCCCCGCCGGCAATGGGGGGCAGCTGATGCTGGTCTACCAACACGGGACGGAGTAGCGATGACGGGAACTGAAGTGCGCCACGGCAGGTCGGACGGGCAGCCCGTCATCCGCACTCGTGACCTGGTCAAGACCTACCCGATGGGCGGTGAGACGCTCACCGCGCTCGACCGCGTCAGTCTCGACGTGGCGCGCGGCGAGTTCGCCGGGCTCGTGGGGCCGAGCGGTTCGGGCAAGACCACACTGCTCAACATCGTCGGCTCGCTCGACGTGCCCACCTCGGGCAGCGCGCACGTACTGGAGCGCGACATCGGTGCGCTCGCAGAGAGCGAGGCGTCGGCGCTACGCAATCGATACATCGGGTTCGTGTTCCAGACCTTCAACCTGCTGCCGGCGTACACGGTGGCCGAGAACGTCGAGTTCCCGCTGCTGTTGCTGCGGGTGGCAGCCGCCGAGCGGCGTGCACGGGTGACGCGAGCGCTCGAGCTGGTGGAGCTCGCGGACCGCGGCGGGTCGCGCCCGCACCAGCTGTCGGGGGGCCAGAGCCAGCGCGTCGCGATCGCGCGCGCCATCGTCAAGGAACCCGAGTTGGTGCTCGCGGACGAGCCAACCGCCAACCTCGACGTGCGCAACTCCCACAACGTCATCCAGATCATGGAACGACTGAACCGTTCGCTCGGGACCACGTTTCTGTTCTCGACCCACGACGAGAAGGTCATCCGCTACCTGCGCCGCGTCATCACGCTCGCTGACGGGCGTGTGGAACGCGATGAGCGCCGCGAACCGCCGACTGGAGGCGGGGCATGATGCTGCTCGGGCTCGCGCTGCGCAACCTGCGTGCCGCCGGCACGCGCACCGTGCTCAACGTGGTGGTGTTGTCGCTGGTGTTCGTGACCATCGTCGCCGCCCAGGGCTTGCTGGCGGGCATGAACCGCCAGATGACACGCGCCAGCCTCGAGGTCGAGTACGGCGGAGGGCAGTTCTGGAACGAGGCCTGGGACCCGTTCGACCCGCTCACGCTCGAGCGCGCGCACGGTTCGCCCGGCGTGGCGCTCGGCGCGCTCGAGGCCGACGGGCGCGCCGCGCCGGTGCTGGTGCTGTCGGGCGCGCTGTACCGCGAGGGCCGCATGCGCCCGGTGCTGCTCAAGGGCGTGCCGCCCCACCAGCGCGCGGTGGCGTTGCCGACCGCGGTGCTCGACGGCGACGCCGCGCGGCGCGCGACAGCCGAGGGCGCGATCCCCCTGCTGGTGGGAACTCGCATGGCGCGCACCGTGGGCCTCGCCGAGGGCGACGCGGTGGTGTTGCAGTGGCGCGACCGCGCGGGTGCTTTCGACGCGCGTGAGGGCCGCGTCGTCGCCATCATGAACACGCCGGTTCAGCGTGTGGACGTGGGACAGGTCTGGATGCCGCTCGCGACTCTGCGCGCGCTCTCCGGGATGGAGGGCGAAGCCACGCTGGTCACGCTCGCGGCCGGCATGCGACCGCCGCCACCACCGCCCGGCTGGGCTTTCCACGACACCGGCGAACTGCTGGCCGACGTGCACCGGGTCGTGCGGGGCAAGGCGATCGGCTCGTGGTTCGTTTACTCGCTCCTGCTGATGCTCGGCCTTCTCGCCATCTTCGACACCCAGGTCCTTTCGATCTTCCACCGCCGGAAGGAGATCGGCACGCTGATGGCGCTCGGCATGACACGCCGCCAGGTGGTAACGTTGTTCACGCTCGAGGGTGCGCTGCATGGGCTGTTCGCGGCTCTCGCCGGCGCGGCGTGGGCCACGCCGCTGCTGGCGTGGTTCGCGCATTCCGGCTGGAAGGTCACGGCCTCGACCGACCGCTACGGGTTCGCGCTCGGCGACCGCATCTACCCGCTGTACGGCGCGGGCCTGGTGTTCACGACCATCCTCGTGGTGCTGGCGGCAACCACGGTGGTGGCGTGGCTGCCGGCGCGGCGCATCGCGCGCCTGCGGCCCACCGAGGCGCTGCGCGGGAGGCTCGGGTGATCCGCTTCCTGCTCATGGGCCTGTTACGCGACCCGGCGCGCAGCCGCTTCCCGGTCGCCATCGTGCTGTTCGGCGTGGCGCTCACCGTTGTGCTGGTCAGCTGGGTGTCGGGCATCTCGAGCGACCTGGTGCGGACCAACGCGGCCTACGAGACCGGCCACCTCAAGGTGGTGTCGCGCGCCTACGCGCGCGAGTCCGACATGGCTCCCAACGACCTCGCGCTGCTGGGAGCGAGCGCGCTGCTCGACTCGCTGCGCGCGGCCGCACCGGGGTGGACGTGGACCCCGCGCATCCGTATCGCCGGCCTGCTCGATGTGCCTGACGCCGCGGGGGAAACCCGCGCCCAGGCGCCCGTGCGCGGCCTCGGGCTGGCGCTCGCCGGGGAGGGCGCGCCCGAGCACGACCTGCTCGAGCTACGGCGCCTGCTGGCGCGCGGGCGGCTGCCCGCGGAGGCCGGCGAGATGCTGGCCACGGATGCGCTCGCGCGCCAGCTGGGGCTCGCGCCCGGTGACGTCGCCACGCTGGTGTCCTCGACCATGGACGGGAGCCTGACGACCTGGAACCTGCGCCTCGCCGGCACCGTGCGCTTTGGCATCGCCGCGCTCGACCGCGGCACTGTTCTCATCGACATCGCCGACGCGCGCGCGGCGCTCGACATGGACGATGCAGCGGGGGAGATCGTGGGCTTCGCACCGGGCGGCCTGTACGACGATGCGCGCGCGCGCCGCGTCGCGGAAGACCTGCGCGAGGCGGGCCTCGCGGGGGCGCCCGACGCCGCCGCTGCCGGCGATGACGCGGGCGCGGCGGGCGAGTTCGCGACCGACGAGTTCGTGACCGACGAGTTCGCGCCAGTGGTCCTGACGCTGCGCGAACAGGCGGGCCTGGGCCAGGTACTGGACCTGGCGTCCGCGGTCTCGGCGGCGCTGGTCGGTCTGTTCCTGGTGGTGATGTCGATCGTGCTGTGGAACTCCGGGCTGATCGCCGGGGTGCGGCGCTACGGGGAGATCGGGCTGCGGCTCGCGCTCGGCGAGGCGCGCCGCCACATCTACGGTGCGATGCTCGCGGAGTCCTTCATGGTGGGCGTGATCGGGTCGCTGGCGGGCACCGTGCTGGGACTGGCGATTTCGTACCGGCTCGAGGCGGTCGGTCTCGACCTCGGCTCGGTGTTGCGTCACTCCGACATGGTGGCCTCGAGCGTCATGCGCGCCCGCGTCACGCCCGCGTCGTGGGTCATCGGCTTCCTGCCCGGCGTCGGGGCGACGCTGCTGGGCACCGCCATCGCCTGGACCGGGGTGTTCCGCCGCCGCACCTCCCAACTGACGAAGGAGTTCGAGGCATGATGCCGGATCGCCGCCCATCCCGCCGCCCCGAGGCCGCTCCCGGCGCGTCGGCGCTGCTCGTGCTGTTCCTCGCCGCCGTTCCCGCGCCACCGGTGCGCGCCGAGATGCCATCCGGCGACGATGTATTGCGGCGCGTGGACGCCAACATCGGCTCAGACACCAAGGCCACGCTCGCGACCATGATCATCCATGGCCGCCGCGGCAACCGCGAGGTCGGTATGCGGTCGTGGATCCAGGGCATGGAGCGTTCGTTCACCGATTACCTGTCGCCGGCGCGCGAGCGTGGCACCCGCATGCTCAAGCTCAACGACATGCTGTGGACCTACAGCCCCGCGACCGACCGTACCCTCCAGATCTCGGGCCACCTGCTGCGCAACGCGGTGCTCGGCTCGGACCTGTCGTACGAGGACCTGATGGAGGACCCGCGACTTCTCAACCTCTACACCGCGACGGTTACCGACAGCGCGACCGTCGACGGCCGCGCGTGCTGGGTGCTCGATCTCCGTGCGCGCGACTCCAGCGTGGCCTACCCGTCGCGGCGCATCCACGTGGACCAGGAGCGCGGCGTGGTACTGCGCGAGGAGCGCTTCGCAAAGAGCGGTCGGCTGCTCAAGACGACCGAGGTGCGAGAGGTGGTGGCGATGGGCGGACGCTGGGTGCCGACGCGGATGGTGTTCCGCGATGCCAACCGCGACGGTGGCGGCACCGAGTTCCTGGTCCACAGCATTGAGTTCGACGTGCGCATCCCGGAATCCCTATTCACCAAGGCCGCGCTGCGCCGCGGCGGGGAGGTTGACGCACCGGCACCGGCACCTGCTCCTGCTCCCACGCCTGTGCCCGCGCCCTGAGACCCCATGCCCAACTTCGTCCCACTCCACTCACGGCGCGCCACCGATGCTGCGCTCACCGGCGGCAAGGCCGCCAGCCTCGCCAAGCTGATCCGTGCGGGCTTTCCTGTGCCAGCCGGCGTGGTGGTCACGACCGAGGCGTTCCGCCGCCTCAGACGATCCTGCGGCCTGCGACTTCCGGCGGCCGGCGCGCCGCTGACCGCCGAGGCTCTCGCCGAGGCCCGCGAGCGCATGATCCACGGGGCATGGCCGGACGGATTCGAACGCCGGCTGCTCGACCACACGCGTGCACTGCGCAGGCCCCTCGCTGTGCGGTCGTCCATGCGCGCTGAGGATGGCCTCGTCGCGTCGTGGGCCGGGCAACTTATTTCGCTGCTCGACGTGGCCGACGACGCCGAACTGCTGCGGGCCGTGCGCCAGTGCTTCGCGTCGTGTTTCGGTGAGGACGCCGCCACCTACGCCCACCGGGCCGCGGGAGCCCCGGCCGCCGACCCGCTCGGCGATGTTGCAGCAGCGGTGCTCGTGCAGGAGATGGCGACGGCCACGGTGACCGGCGTCGCGTTCAGCGCAGACCCGCACAGCGGGCGGAAGTGCGTGGTGATCGAAGCCGCCGCGGGAGGCTCTGGGAGAGCCGTGGGGGGACGGGTCGTGCCCGACCGGTTCGTGGTGGATGAGCGCGGCGTGCTCGAGGAGTCTCGGCCAGCCCGGGCGGGCGCCCCGCTGCTCCCCGAGGCGCCGGTGCGGACACTCGCTGCGCTGGCTCGTGACTGCGAGCGATTTGCCGGCGAGCCGCAGGACATCGAGTGGGCATTGGACGGCGATCGCGCGACGCTGCTTCAGGCGCGACCCATCACCACTCTCAGCGGACAACACGTCTACTCGAACCGCCTCCTTCGCGAGTGGACGCCGGGACTCGTGGCCCCGCTCCTATGGTCTACTAACAGCCTCGGCATGACGCGCACCGTGTTCCACCGCGTGTTCACCAGCCTCATCGGCGAAAGTGACTTCGACTACAGCACGATCATTCGCCGCATCCACTCGCGGCTCTACGCCGACATGACGCTCATCGGCGGCCTGCTCGAACGCGCCGGGTTCCCCGCCAACACGTTCGAATGGATGCTGCGTGGCGACAAGGCGCGCTTCCGACCGCCCCGCATGACACCCCGTCTCGTACGCTCGGCCCTGCGCTTCTGCGTGTTCGCCTGGCGGAATGGGCGCCTCGATCACGAGGTCGAGAGGTTCATCGAGGAGCATGCCCGGCACACCGCACGCCTCCAGGACGTGGACTGGCCGGTCGCGGGAAACGAGGTGCTCGCATCCACCAGCCGCGATCTGCAGACGCTACATGGCCGCACGCAGTGGTATGCGTGGGTCAGCGCCCTCAACCTGCACATCCGCGCCCGCATCCTGGGTCGCATGATCCGACGCCACGCACCCCACGTCGACGTCAAGGACCTTCTGCTCGGTCTGCGTGATGAAGCGGGTGCCAGCCCGGAGCGCGCGCTCGAACAGGTCGCGCGCGGGGCCGTCGGGCTCGACACCGCAACGCACCTGGCCATGCTGGCCGGCGACGACGACGCCATGCGGGCGCGGCTCGCCAAGGAAGTGAGCGGCCCGGCGCTCATGCGCGAGGTGGATCGACTGCTCGAACGCTTCGGCCACTTGAGCGCCAACGGCACGGACTTCACGCGGCCCACCTGGTCCGAGCAACGAGGCCAAGTATGGGTCGCGATCGCGCGCGCGCTACAATCCGGCGGGTCCGTCCAACGCGCTGGCAAATCCAAGCGGGCCGATGCGGCGGATCGGGTCCGTGCGGGCTTCGGCCCGGTGAAGCGGCTGGTGTTCGAGCGGCTTCTGCGCTCGACGTCCCGGTGGATGCGCCTGCGCGAGCGTACGAGTCTGCTCATGTCGAGGGACGCGGCTGAAATGCGGCGCGTGTTTCTCGAGCAGGGTCGGCGACTCGCGGTCGCCGGGGCCCTCGACGAAGCCCCCGACGTCTTCATGCTGATGCTCGATGAGCTACACGAAGCGACCGGGGGTGAGCGGCCCCCCGCGGCGACCCGGGCGCTCGCGCGCCAGCGGCGGCGCGAGATGGAGGAGGACGCTCTGATCGAACCCGAAGACACGCTGGCGGGCGAGCAGAGCGAGCGGGTGGTTCCGGCACCGGCAGCAGATCTCGAGTATCTGGTCGGGATCCCGGCGAGTCCCGGGGTGCGGCACCTCACCGCGCGCCTCGTTCGGGACCCCACCGCGGTTCGCGGCGTGCTCACGGTGGACGACGCGCTCGTGACGCCGTTCACCGACGCCGGCTGGACGCTGCTGTTCGCCGAGGTCGGCGCAGTCGTCTCCGAGACCGGAGGCCAGCTTTGCCATGCGGCGATCGTCGCGCGCGAGTACGGGCTTCCCGCGGTGGTAAGCGTAAGGGATGCGCTGTCGCGCATCCGCGAGGGCCAGCGCATCGTCGTCGATGGCGGTGCAGGGCGGGTTTACCTTCACGATGGTGATGAAAGGGAAAGCGGCACATGACACCGCATGTCCCGCTGGCGGTGCTCGCCGGCTACCTGCTGGGTTCGATCTCGACGGCCCGCCTTGTCACGCGCCTCGCCGCGCCCGGCGCGCGCGCGCGGCAAGGCACCACTCTCCGGCTGGAGGGCAGCGAGCACACAATGAAGCTGCGGACTGTGAGCGCCACGTCGGTCTCGCTTCAGATCGGACCTCGGTACGGGTTTCTCACCTACGTGCTCGACTTGCTGAAGATCGCGCTGCCGATGCTGCTCGTGCGCCACCTGTTCCCGGACCGCACGCTCTACCTCTGGTGTGGTGCCGCCGGCATGCTGGGCCACGTGTGGCCGGTTTGGCACGGATTCCGCGGTGGGCGCGGGATCTCGGTGGCCTACGGTGGCCTGCTCGTGATCGACCCCATCGGTGTCATCGTCACATCGCTTGCCGGCATGCTTCTCGGGCTCGTGGTCGTGCGCGACGTCATCGTAGCCTACATGGGTGGTGTCCTGCTCATCGTGCCGTGGGTGTGGCTGCGCACGCACGACGAAGCGGTGATCATGTGGGCGGTGTTCGTCAACATCGTCTTTTCCATCGCCATGGTGCCGGAGATCCGCCAGTGGGTCCGGATTCGGCGCCAGGACAAGTGGAATGACACGGCAGAGGTCATGCAGCTATCGGGTATGCTGCGCGGGATCTTGCGGATGGGCATTGCGTTGCGCCTGGTGAAACGGCGCGACGTGCGCGCGCCAGCGCTCATGACCGAGCCGGGCAAAGAGAGAAGCGCGGAGGCCGGCGCGCGCCGAGACCCCGGCGAAGCTCCACATCGCTGAGGGTCTCGCTGGCGGCCGTACCGCAGGGCAGTCACGATCGACGCGTGGCCATGCGATCGCCGGCGGCTCCTTCGCTTCGTCGCTTGCCGCCCGCGTGCCTCCGAGTGCCGGAGAAGCTCCGGCTAGCGTCGCCCTGTTGCTCCCGAAAACCCATCTTACGGGGCAGAGGTCGAGTCGGGAGGCGGCCGGGAACACGGCGAGGGTCCGCGCGGCGCGGCTGTCGGGTGAACGAGGCAACAGAGGTAAGGGCCGGCTGGGTTGGGAACGTCGGCGTCCCCGTCATCCTGTGGCTGGCACGGGATAGATGGTCTGCGAGACGGGGTGGCTTCGTCGCTCGTCAGGCGGCTCGTCGCTCGTAATGGTGATGCAACCCGCTAACCTCGACGATCTCGACGACCGCGCCGGCTGTGTGCGGTTGAACCGAGCGGTGCTCAGGCGCAAAGGACATGGAACCTCACGGTCGGTACGACGAAGAAGTCGATGGCGACCGTGTCGGCCAGATGGTTCTTGAGGAACGCCTTCCAAGTTGGCGAGGACGGCTCTCGGGGTCGGACCATGTACCGCTCGACGGTGGACTTCGCGACAGCGATGCCGATCTTGCGGAGTTCGCCGAGGACTCTGGGCTCGCCCCAGAGCGGGTTCGCGGAAGACATCCTTCGAATGAGTTCGCGGACTTCCTTCGTGACCGCCGGGTGTCCAGGCCTGCCGGACTGGGAAAGTCTGCGCCAGTGATCGCGGAACCGACGCCTCTGCCAGGCGATCACCGTCGAACGAGGAGATCGCGCGTCTCGGTGACCTGGTACGCGCTACAGTCGGTTGCCCGATCGAGGTGATCGTGGACGGCGGCCCCTCGCGGCGGCTTCTCGAGCCCGGAGGCGCCGGCTCAAACAGCAGTACGCGAACAGGCGCCGGGTGAAAGGCACAACCACGCATCTGCCGCGGTCGAGGTCGTCCCGCCGCTACGCTCATCCCGGTCAGCAGTCATCCCGGGTCAGCAGTCAGCGAGTCAAGACCATCCGGCCGGTCTCGCTCCGCTCAAGCGCCTCGAACCGATAGAAGTAGGTGCCGCTCTTCACTTCGTGTCCGAGAGCGTCACGCGCATCCCAGCTCACGACGTGGGAACCTGAGGGCATTTCCTCGTACACCAGCTTGCGGACGAGTCTGCCGGTCACATCGAAGATGTCGAGCCGCACCCTGCCCGGATTCTCGAGCGAGAAGGAGAGTGCCGTCGATGACCCGAAGGGATTGGGGACGCTCTTGACCAACCGCGGCGCAGCGGATGGGGTTTCGGCATCATCCACGGCGACCGGACCCTGGTCGGGCACGGTGAGCACGGCGATGCCCCGGCTGGCGCAGGCCAGCCAGATCTCGTAGCCGCCGGGGACCGCCCGCACCTCGGCGTCGTAGATCTGCGCGTGCGGCAGTCCCTGGTCGCGGGTGATCGCTCCGAACTCGATCCCGTCGAACCAGACGAGCGACGGCTCGACGCCCTGGCTGTTGAAGTTCGTGAACCAGACGAGTCCGTCGGGAGACACGGCGAGCGGCGTGACCTGGTCGTCCGGGAAGGTCGGAGTTGCTTGGTGCCACCACTGGTGCGTGCCGGTGTTCGCGTCGAGGCGGAAGAGACCCTCGGTGCTCCCCACCCAGGCGATGCCCCGGGAGCCGCGGCGACCGTCGGTGAGCACATCGTGCATCGGGTTGAGCTCGGGGAAGTCGGCGTTCTCGCGCGAGAAGCGGTAGTTGCCGTCGGTGCGCACCACCTCGAGGTTGGCGCACGCCCAGACGGTGCCGGGACGATCCGGATCCCGGACCGACGTTCGCGCCCCAGCCCGCGATCGGCACCGTCGTGGAAGCCGGTCCCGTCGTGGTAGCGGAGGCTGAAGTAGTTCCCCATCGTCCAGAGGCGGCCCTCCGAGTCCTCGACCAGTCCGTCGGACGAGGAGCCCTCCTCGAGGGTCGATGTAGCCCGCAGCCGTCCCACTCGCGGATGCCGTTGAACATCGGGTTGAAGGCGACGTTGCCCGATCGATTCGCGGTAGGTGATCGCGTCGGCGTTGTCGGTCGGGAAGGGCCAGTCCTCGCCCGAGCCCGTAGGTCAGGACGTTGTGGTTGTGCCAGCGCTCGCCGTCGAAGACGCCGATGCCGCCGACGCCCGGGCCCGCGTTGTCGGTGACCCAGACGTCGCCGTTCGGCGCGAAGGCGATGTCGCGGAGGAAGTTGTCCATCTGCCCGGTGTTCGTGATGCGGTAGCGCTGCCAGAAGCCGGTCTCGGCGTCGCGCCGGGCGGCGCCGCCGTTGCCGGAGACCCAGACGTTGCCCGCGCTGTCCATGTCGATGGCGTAGGTGAAGCCGCCGGCGCGCCAGCTGCCGAGGTTCGACCAGCCGGCGCCGTCGAAGTGCCAGGCCTCGCTGTTGCCGCCGATGAGGAGGACCTCGCCGTCGCCGAAGGCCCGGAACGGCATCGAAGGCATAGAACGGCGAACGGACGGCTGGGCGGCGCCACCCAGGTTCCGTCGGGCCGCCGGTACTCGAGCGAGTAGCCCTGTCCCGGCGTGACGAAGCGGAGCATCCAGCAGTTGCCCACGTCGTCGCAGGCGTCGTCGTGAGGGATGGCCTCGATCTCGCCCGGGCACGTCGTCGTTCGGCAGCACGGTGAACAGGTCGGTGTCGCTGTCGTAGCGCGCGATGCCGAAGGCGTCGTCGATCCAGACGAGGTAGCCGCCGCCCGGCTTCGGCTGGACGCGCCGCACTGCTGGTCGCGGTCCACCCGGGCCAGCCGTTGGCGTTCGAGCCGTAGCCCCAGACCGTCCAGGTGTCCGTGCTCGGGACGTAGCGGGCGAGGCCGCCGCCGTTGCCGTAGCAGGCGAACCAGACCGATCCGTCGGGCGCCACGCTCACGTCCATCGTGCGCCCGCCGGGCATCGGGGAGTTGCACGGCGTCGTAGCGAACGAGCGAGCTCGGGCCCGACGGCGGGATCGAAGTAGAGCGCGCCGCGCCAGGTGCCCATCCAGAGCGCGCCGTCGGCGTCGGGCGCGATGTCGCTGATGCGGGCGGCGCCGGTGTTCTCCGGATCGCCGATGACCGGGTAGTCGACGTTGGAGAAGTTCTCCCAGCGGTTCTCGGCTGCGATGAATCGGGAGAAGCCGCCCTCCTCGAAGAACGGGTCGTAGCAGCCGATGTAGGGCGTGCCGTCGGGGGCGATCCAGAGGGCGTCGCTGTAGTCGCCCATGACGCCGGTGTTGCCCGGACGGTAGTACTTCCAGGAGTACGACTGCGGAGGGTCGGCGGAGGAGTGACCCGTGATGGCGACCAGGAGGGGCAGAACCATCAGCCACGACGACCAAGCACCACGTTCGAACATTGATAGCCTCCCGTTCTGAACAGGTTGATGCCGGCTCGGAGGCGGCTCGGTCGCAGATACGCCTCGACCTCCGCACTTCATCATGAACAATAGACAAGGAGCCCCGAGCCTTTGATACGAGGTTGAGCGGATAAGACTCAGAACCCGCGGTGGTGGCCGCGATTTGTTGGCACGGCTGTCCTGTGGCCACTGGATCACAGGTGACCTCCCCGACCCCGCAATCCATTCTAGAATAACAGCATAGCACGTTCCGGGCGGAGGATCAGCCGGAAGGTGATCTGCGGCTCGCCAGGGATGACGGGGCTTGTTGCTCCCGAAAACCCATCTTGCGGGGCAGAGGTCGAGTCGGGAGGCGGCCGGGAACACGGCGAGGGTCCGCGCGGCGCGGCTGTCGGGTGAACGAGGCAACAGAGGTAAGGGCCGGCTGGGTTGGGAACGTCGGCGTCCCCGTCATCCTGTGGCTGGCACGGGATAGATGGTCTGCGAGACGGGGTGGCTTCGTCGCTCGTCAGGCGGCTCGTCGCGGGCGCTTGGCCGATCGCTGGTAGACGGCCAGCTGGTGCCGCAGGGCCAGAATCTCGAGCTGCATCGAGGCACGGGAGCGGAAGGCGTTGACAATACAGGCGTATATGGCGACGAGGACGGCGTTCATGGTTCGTGGTCGGCTCCGGCGCTGGCGAAAGGCGCGGAGTGTACCACGGGGCCTGGCCGGGCCCCTCGGCGGGTGCGAGGCGGTGCGCCGGTGGGATGACAAGGTGAGGCGGGGCAACGACTACGAGTTCTCGGGAGCCACAAGACGCGGGGACCTACCAGGCTCTAGGGAGCGAGAAGATCGAACCCCGCCTCATCAAACGGGCCTTCCAGGCTGACGGAACGCCGATCCCCTCGGGCGCCGACGTCCCCGCCGGCGTAACCGTGAAGTTCCTCTTCTACATCAACAACCCGGGGGACGCGATCCTCGACGTCAGCGCCGGGGACGTGCTCGATCCCGCCGCGTTCCAGTACCTGCCGGCGACGATCAAGGTCGACGCCTCGGTCGACGTCTGCGCCGATCCGGACTGCACTGCCGCGGAAGAATCCGCTATCTTCGCCGCGGTCGATGGCGCTGGGACGCTGACCGATGCGGTCGACGGCGACGTCGCCAGCTTCGACGCCGCGACGAACACGATCGATTTCGGGGACCAGGACCGCCCCAACGCCACGCTCGACCTGGCTGCCGACGCGGCTCCAACTGGGGCGGGCAGAAAGGTCGAAACAGCGTTGCGTGACAGCTGGGGCGGGCCCCGTCCCGGAGCCGAGGGTCCGGCCGCCCGCCCCGGAGGGGCCCCCGGGCCCCCCGGCCGGTAGCCGAACGGCCCATCGCGGCCGGGGCCAGCAGCGGCTATCCTCCCTCGTGCATTCCGCCCCCACCTGTCGGAAGGAACTGATCATGCCTCCATTCGTTCGCGTGCTCGCCTCGCTCAAGCTGACGACCGCGCTGCTGATCCTGCTCGCCATCGTCCTGTCGGTCGGCACCATCCTCGAGTCGCTGCGTGGCACTGCAGCCGCCCGGGCCGTCTACTACGCGCCGTGGTTCTTCGCGCTGCAGGGCGTGTTCGCGCTCAACGTCACGGCCGCGCTCTGGGCACGCTGGCCGCGCAACCGCTGGCGCATCGGATTCCTGATCACGCACACCTCGATGCTGCTCATCCTCGCGGGCGCCGTGGTGACCGCGTGGAAGGGCGTAGACGGACAGCTCGGCCTGTGGGAGGGCGAGAGCTCGAACCAGTTCCTGCGCCTCGTGGACGGCCACGAGTCGGCCACTCCGATTCCGTTCACCGTCCGTCTCGACGACTTCCAGATGGACGTCTATCCCGGCACGCAGCGCGCCTCGATGTACCGGAGCCGCATCACGGTGCTGGACGGCGGGCGCGCGATCCCGGCCGTGATCGAGATGAACAAGCCGTTCACGCACGGCGGCTACCGCTTCTTCCAGTCCAGCTACCAGTTCAGCGAGGGCCGCGAGATGTCCGTGCTCTCGGTCGCGAGGGACCCGGGGCAGGACATCGTCTTCTGGGGGTACTACTTGCTCGTCGGCGGCATGCTGGTGGTGATGGTCACGCGCATCTTCCAGCACCGTGCCGCCGTGAAGCTGCGCACCGCGCCGGCCGGCGCGCCGGTTGCGAGGCTGCACATCGTGGTGCTCGCCGCCGCGCTCGGTGCGGCGGCTCTGGCCGGCGGCCCGCCGGCCGCCGGGGCGGCGCAGCTGCCATCCGCCGACGCCCTGCCGGCGCTCAAGCAGTTGCCCGTCCAGTACGACGGCCGCGAGATGCCGTTCGACACGCAGGCGCGCGACGCCGTGCTGCAGGTGACCGGCCAGCGGCGCTGGAAGGGCATGGACCCCGTGGCGATGGTGATGGGCTGGTCGCTCGACCCGGAGGGCTGGATGCGCGAACCGATCGTGAAGATCGACCCGCTCATCGCGACCACCGTCGGCCTGCCCGCGAACACGCGGCACACGAGCTACCAGAAGCTGCTCTCCAGTCAGCGGCTGCTCGCGCTCATGGGTCCGGCGCTCGAGCGTGCCAGCCACCGCCACGACCCCGAGCCCGGGGACAAGGACCTGCTCGAGTTCAACGAGCGCCTCACGGTCCTGCACGTGTTCCTGAACGGCGAGGCCATCCGCACCATGCCGGGCGAGAACCGCGTGGACCTCTGGCGCGCGCCGCCGTTCCCGAACTCGCTCGAGACGTGGACGAAGATGGAGGCGCAGGCGCGCGCGGGCGCGCCTACGTTCTACCCCACCCCGGCCGCGATCCAGCGTGAGCTGCTCTACAACGCGGTGGACTTTCCGCGCATCGCCTGGTGGCTGCTGCTGCCCGCCGCGCTCGCCGCCGGCATGACGCTCGAGCGCGACCGCTGGCGGCTGCGCTGGCTGGTCGCCGCCGGCATGGTCGCCGGCTTCGCGGTGATGACCTGGGGCATCGCGACGCGCTGGCAGGTCGCGCGGGCGCATCCCGGCCTCGAACATGTACGAGTCGATGCTCTTCCTCGGCTGGGGCGTCGGGCTCTTCGGCGGTGATCTCGCTGCTCGCTGCGCAACCGCATGCTGATCTTCAACGCCGCCGCGATGTCGGCGCTCGCCATGCTGCTGCGTCGACCGCCTGCCGATCGACCCGTTCATCCACCCGATGCCGCCGGTGCTCTCCGGCACGCCGTGGCTCGCGATCCACGTGCCGATCATCATGGTGAGCTACTCGACGTTCGCGATCGCCACGTTCCTCGCCCACCTCGTCCGGTCGGGCGTCGCGGCTCTTCGCGCCCCGGCGCGCGGCCGAGCTGGCGACGAACGTGGAACGAGCTCGCTCTACTGGTACATGCACGTCGGCTCGATCCTGCTCATCGCCGGCATCCTGACCGGCTCGATCTGGGCCGCCTCGTCGTGGGGCCGCTACTGGGGCTGGGACCCGAAGGAGGTCTGGTCGCTGGTCGCGTTCCTCGCCTACATGGCGATCCTGCACGCGCGCATCGACGGCCAGATCGGCTCGTTCGGCGTCGCGCGTGGTCGCATCGTCGCCTTCTGGACGATCCTGATGACCTACCTCGGGCGTGAACTACGTCCTCGGCTCGGGGCTGCACTCCTACGGCTTCGGCAGCGGCAACCTCCTCAACACCATGATGGTCGTCGCGCTGCTCGAGGCCGGCTTCATCGTCGCGGCCTGGCGCGCCGGGAGCACGAAGGCCGTGCCCGCGGCGCCGGCGAGGGCGTAGCGCGCGACCGGTGCGGACGCTGACGGGCCCCTGACGGCGGGCGCCCGAGAAGCGCTCTAGCTTCAACCCCGCGGAAAGGTGGTCAATGTGAAGATGCGGACTCTGCTCGAATCTCAGTTCCTGCCGATGCTCGCCGCCGGCTTGCTGCTGGCTGCCTTGGCCCACGCGCAGGATGGCCCCTGCCAAACCGCGTCCAGGTTCGGCCCCGATGATCAGATCGGGAACGTCAGGCACGTTACGCCGGCCAAGACGCTCTCCGCGTCGAAACTGATCACCGCGGGAAAGTCCTACCGGCTCGGCATCGAGACCAACAAGGACACGCCCGCATACGGCACGCGGAGATTCAGCATTACCGTGCTGCAACCGGACCAGGCCGGCGGCGTCGGTATGGGGCCGACCAAGACCACCTACAACGACGACATCATCACGGGCTGGGTCGGCATCGGTTCGCAGATCGACGGGTTGGGGCATGTCGGCATCGACAATGTCTATTTCAACTGCAACAGGGCGGCCGACTTCGTGCGCCCGGACGGCCTGACCAAGCTCGGTGTCGAGAACATCCCGGCGATTGTGACCCGGGGCGTTCTTCTCGACATCGCCGGGTATCTTGGCACCGACATCGTGAAGGAGGGCACCGCGATCAACCGGGCTGAGATCGAGGGGGCGATGAAGCGGCAGAGCATCAAGGCAATCGAGAAAGGTGATGTCGTGCTCTTTCACACGGGATGGATGCAGCTCCTCGGAAAGGACAACGAGCGCTTCATCTCCGTTGGCCCAGGCCTCGGGCGCGATGGCTCACGATACCTCGCCTCTTTGGAGGTGGCGGCGGTCGGCATCGACACGCCGAGCTTCGAGGTGATCCCCTTCGAGAACGGCGCCGGCGTATACGAGGTCCACCAGATCCTGCTGGCGATGAACGGCGTCTACCTGCTCGAGAGCATGAATACAGCCGAGCTTGCACGCGACAAGGCGTGGGAGTTCTTCTTCACGCTTGGAACGCCGCGGATAACCGGTGGCGTGCAGGCGATCGTCAATCCGATAGCCATCAAGTAGCCGCGAAGCAAGTCCGGTGGGTTCGGCGATCCAGTTGATCCGGGCTAGTCGACTCGACGAGATCTATCGCGGCCTGGGGTGGGCGGCGCCTCCTCCAGACCAGGACGCCGGTTGCCGATAACGTCCTCATGGCCGGCGTCGTTCTGGTAGCTGCCTTCGTCCTTCCCCTGGGGCTTGCCCTGTGGTCGCACCGCGTCGCCCTGCGCGAGCGGCCCCCCTCGTACTTCGCCTTCATGCAGCGTAGCCAGTGGGTGGGTCTGGTCTCCGCCCTCCTCTGGCTCCCGCCGGCGTTCCGGCTCCTCTTGCCGGCAGTTCACGCGGGGTTGGGCGACAACGCCCCCTGGCTCAGGTGGGGGGTGGCCATGGGAGTCCTGGCGGGTCCACTCGTCGTTTCCCTCGCCACGCTCGCCGCTCTCGGCTTCGATGTCGCGCGCCGGGCGGGGCTCACTGATTGGACCTGGCGCGAGGCGCGCCGCGATGCCCTGCTCCTTCTCGCCGGCACGCTGCTCCCGCTCACGATAGGCGCCGAGCGCATAGGATCTTTCATCGGCCCTTTGGCCTGACCTCAAGTATAGGACGGGGGATTGGGGAAGGGGAGGAGCGTGTCGGGGGGGAGCGGAGGGGCCCATGGCGCCGCGATGGCACGGCGGGGCGATGGCATCGGCCCATTGCTGAGCGCGGCGCGCGGCTAGGGCACGGAGGTCCCCCACCACTCCGGCGGGATGCGCGGAGCGTCGCGGGGTTCTGGGGAATGGTCCTGTTCTGGGGATTCGTATGGCCGTGGCTCCTGATCGCCGTCCATCGCCGCCCCCTCAGGCGGCTGGTCGAGCGCATCATCGGTGAGGTCGATGCTGCGGGCGTTCCGGCGGGGTCGCCGCACCGAGCTGCCTGAGCCTGCCGTGCCCGTCCGTTCCGTGCTCGGGCCGGCGCTCAGGTCCGCCCTCGTCTTCGCCGACGAGGCGACGTCCATCGTCCTGACGCAGTCCCTCTACGTTTTCCACTTCCCGGTCGCCGCCGGCGGCAGGATGTTCGCGCGAGCGGCCGGCCGGCGCGGGGCGCTCCCCGCTCCGGCCGAGCGCGGGCTCTACGAGCTCGCGGCCGACGGCTCGAACGCGGTACGGCGGATCGGCCCGCTGATGGGCGACGGATCGGCGGGCGATCTCTTCGTCAACGCGACCGGGACCCGCATCGGCTACGTCAGCGGAATGGACCGGCGCCAGTTCATCTTCCTCCACGATGTTACGACCGGGACGCTTCTCCATCAGATCGATGTCACCGAGATGTTTCTGGACTGCTACGCCACGAGCGTCGGCTGGGTCCCGGGACGCGAGCGGCTCTACTTCTCGCTCGACACCGGGGATGCCGACCTCACCTCGGAGGAATCGTACGACCGGGTGGGGACGTACTTGATGGACGAAGACGGCAGCCATCTCGAGCGACTTGCTGTGTTGCCGCTCGACGACGGATCGCCGCCGCTCCTGGCGGCACGGGCGATCGGAGTGCTGCCGAGCGGCGAGTATCTCTTCGAAACGATGCAGCCCGCGAGCGGGGAGGAGCGCGAGCGCCATCCGTTCCGCTTCTCCCTGATCCGGGCGCGGGCGGACATGGGAGAGGGCACGGACGTGAGCTTCACCCCGGCGGCCACGTTGTATACCGGGATCCAGGTCGCATACTCGCTTTCCTCCTCAGGACGGTACGTCGCGGCGGCGAGCCTCCCGCTGTCCGGCCGGGCCGACTCGTGCGACGTGTGGCTCAAGGACCTGGACCGCGGCGAGGAGCGGATCGTCGTGTCCATCCCGACGGCGGGCTTGCCGGGACCGTTCCTGGGGCTTGCCGGTTGGTTCGAGTAGCCGCTGCTCCACGCCTCGCTTCAGGAGGCGGAGAACTTCGCTTGCTTCGGCGGCCAGTACCGGGAGTACATGGCGCGCACTCGCCGGTTCATCCCATTCGTTGTATGATGTACATGGGTGCGCGCGCGGGGATGGTGGGACCATGCACGTCTACATAGTCTTCGCTCATCCGAGCCACAAGTCCTTCAGCAAGAGCGTGCTCGCCGCCTTCACCCGGGGTCTCGAGGAAGCGAGGCACAGCTACGAAGTCGCCGACCTCTACGCGATCGGCTTTCAGTCGGAGATGGATGAAGCGCAGTACCTCCGAGAGACCTCCGGAAGCCCGGATCTGCCGGTGCCCCGAGACGTCGAGCGCGAGCAGGCCAGGATCAACGGCGCCGGTGGGCTGGTCTTCATCTATCCGGTGTGGTGGAGCGATTGTCCGGCGAAGCTCAAGGGGTGGTTCGACCGGGTCTTCACCTGCGGGTACGCCTACCTCTATGATGCGACCGGGACTCGCCGCACCAGGATGAGCATCGAGAAGGCACTTGTCGTGTGCTCGGCGGGCCACACGGCGGAGCACCTGGAGGAGACCGGCATCGCGGACAGCATGCGGCGCATCATGCTGAACGACCGCCTGCTCGGGGTCGGCGTCAAGGAAGCCCACATGGAGATCCTCGGCGGCATGATGCCGCTCGACGACACGCACCGCGAGCGGAATCTGCGGAGAGCCTACGAGCTGGGCAGGGGGTTCTGAGGGTTCGTCGCGGCACCGGAGGCGCCGGCGGAGAGCGCGTGCCGCGCACATTGCCGGCTGGCAGCACGCCCGCCGAGCGACGGAGGCGATTCGAGTTGGCCATTCTGGTGGTGCGGTTGGGCAGCCCGCGGACACGCGATGAGGGCCTGCGCCTGGGGACGGTGCGCCGCCCGCCGCGCGGCGTGCCGAAGGCGGAGTACGCGTCCCGGAACTTCTACGATGTGTGGGTGCCGGAGCTCGCGCCCTCGGAGGGCTTGCTCAAGGAGGCGCTCGGAGCTTCCGACGAGCGCGCATGGCGGAGCTTCGTGCGGCGATACCGCGCCGAGATGAAGCGCCCCGAGGCCACGCGCCTCCTCGCACTCCTGGCCGCGCTCTCCCGCCAGACCAACCTCTCGGTGGGCTGCTACTGCGCGGACGAGGAGCGCTGCCACCGTTCCGTCCTCAGGTCGCTGTTGCAGGAGCATGGGGCCGACCTGGCTTGATGGAGGTCGGCGCGGCGGTGATGCAGTTGAAGGGACCCATAAGAGCTCTGCTGATCATCTTGGGCACCCTATGTGTGGTGCTGGGACTGCTGGGCATGCTCTTGCCGCTGCTGCCCACCACTCCCTTCCTGCTGCTGGCAGCTATCTGCTATGCTCGTAGCTCAGAGAGGTTCTATCGCTGGCTGATAGCCAATCGCTGGTGTGGAGCGTACATCAGGAACTTCCGAGAAGGCAGACACATACCAGTCAAGCAGAGGGCACTCACCATCCTGTTGCTTTGGCTGACAGTCGGCTCTACGGCGTGGTTGGCGATTCCACATTGGTGGCTGGTGTTGATTCTGCTTGGCGTTGCCATCGGAGTCACCACCTATCTGTTGAGACTGTGGCCATTCAGACCGAAACCACAACCTCGCCCATCGCTGACGGAGTTCGAGTAGGAGTCACTGTACTAGTCCAGCGATTCTCGGCCCGAACTCCCTGCCGCTATCCAGTTTCAAGCGTTGATCTTACGGCTCTTGTTCGGCCCTTCAGCCCCTGAATTCAGGAGGACCCACCTGGAGGCTTCTGGCACCCCCTGCGCTCGTACCCCCCTCGGCGCGGGTGAGGGTCCACCCGTCGCGGCCAGCGACATGGCCTGGAACAGGGCGGAGCGGACGTACCGCGTCCAGCTTGTCGGCAGGGCGACGGTGTGTGACACGCGAGTGGACATCATCCTGCGCCTCCCGGAATTCAATTGCGAGATCGTTCACGCGCAAAGGACAACATCCGCTCTCGCAACACATTCAGCCGCGGGGGCGGGGCGCCGAGAATCGCTGGATCAGTACAGGGCAGGTGCCGCCGGCGAGCGCGGGCGGTTCTTCCGCACCCGCCGCGAGCAGGACTCTCTCCGGGAGCGAGGGAGTTTCGCGTCCCATCCGCCCATTTCGCGACCCCATCTCGGGCCGCCAACGCGTACGGTTCGCTAACAAAGAGTCGCGCCCGCCGCGCGCGTACTCGCAACTCGGTGCCATTTCTCGCGTAACGCCGCGACCCCGGCGGATCGCTCCACGGGGCCACACGTCAACCACGGGGTCGCTTGCAGCTCGCGACTCCGGACGTTGGCTCCCCACCTTGGACGGTGTGCGAACGATTCTCGTTCTTCGAGCGCCCCGGTCATCCGGCCGGACATCCGCCTCCCCCCGCGGCCGAGAGCCCCCTCCATCCCGAGGCGACCAGGGAGATGGCATGGAGCAGGGCCGATCGGACGTGCTGCGTCCAGCTTCTCGGCAGCGCGACGCGGTGCGAGACGTGAGAGGACGTCATCCTGCGCTCCCGGTAATTCCGCTGCCGCTCTTCGCAGTGGACCCGCCGCCCGTGCCAAGGTAGAATCGGTTCCGCATGGACTTCGGTGAAGCCAAACGAATCCTGGCCGCCTTCGAGCGAGAGGGAGTCCGTTACGTGCTCGTGGGCTCGATGGCCATGGCCGCGCAGGGGCTCATCCGAGCCACGCGGGACATGGACTTGTTCGTGGCTGCCGACCCGGAGAACATCGCCCGTCTCCGCCGTGCGCTCAAGACGCTCTTCCCTGAGGATCCCAATGTGGACCTGATCACGGCAGAGGACCTCGGGGGAAGCTATCCCGCGATCGAGTACACACCACCTCATGGCCTCTACTCGCTCGACATCCTGACCCGGCTTGGCGAGGCGTTCCGGTTCGAGGACTTGGAGGCGGAGGCGATCGTCGTGGAGGGCATCACGATCCGGGTTGCCACGCCGCGCGCGCTTTACCGCATGAAGAGGGGGACGGCCCGCCCGCAGGACCGCATTGACGCCGCCGCTATCCGTGAACGATTCGATCTCCCGGAGGATGCCTGATGGGAGTGCGGCGATACCGATCCGTGGAGGATATGCCCGCGGGCTCTCCCCGCCGCCCGCTGGATCCCGAGAACCTGGTGATTGCTTTCGGGCTCATGGATCTCGCGCACCGCATCGCCGCATTGTCATTCCCGCCCGGCATCAAGAAGTACCGCTCCCATGACGAAATGCTGCGCGCGCGCGAACGGTGGGCGGCGGCCGGGACCCACGGGTCACGCGACGGAGACGATTGCGGACTTCAAGGCCGCGGGGATCCGCACCTACATCCCCGAACCCAAAACCCCCGGGGGCCGTCGCCTCTGGAAGGGTAAACCACCGGCCCCGTAGTATCTGCCTGTGCCTCCCGAAAACTGTCTCCCTGTCTGTCCCTCCACCCAGCAGCGTGGCGTACAGACTCTTGTCGTCCATGACCGGTCCTCCAGGGGGTACTCGCCCGCCCCGAAGGTAGCACCGGTCAGCTCAGCTCGTTTCGCCCACACGAAAGCCTGAAGAGCCGATATTTCATCGGGCTTTTGGCCTGACCTCAAGTGTAGGAGGGGGGATTGGGGAAGGGAAGGAGCGTGTCGGGGGGGAGCGGAGGGGCCCATGGCGCCGCGATGGCACGGCGGGGCGATGGCATCGGCCCATCATTGAGCGCGGCGTGCGGCAAGGGCACGGAGGTCTCCCATCACTCCGGCGGGATGCGCGGAGCGTCGCGGGGTTCGCTGCCGTTTTGGGGCGGGCCGGTGGTGGTGGCATGGCTTGCCCATAGCCCCGTCACCAGCGCGGGTGAGGTGTCACGACGGTGGCGGCCGGGCCGATGGAGACCGCGAGGCGGGGGGTGCCTCACCAACATCGTCCACGCGATCGTGGTCGAGCGGCGCTGCCTCATCCCACATCTCAAGCGGGAGCTCGGTTGCCTCGGCTCGCGCCAGCGCTGGTGGCGCGGTGGGCAGGCGGAGATGGCGGAGGATCGAGGTCAGCACCTTGGGGTCGGAGATGAGGGCGAGGACGGCCATGGCGGAGGTGCAGCGGGGACAGCGCAGAGCGTCGGCGGGTGAGGGCGAGGGGGGGCGCGGGCCGCATAGCGAGCGAGCGGCAAGAGGCCGCCGAGGTCATCCCCATCGAACCACGTCAGCGCAGCCATGGGCGCTTCTACTGTGATCCGTCACGCCGGCGGGGGCTCGCCGTCGGCGATAGGCCCGTTGCCGATCCCGTTGATCGAGCCGGTCTTCCTCGCTTTGCTGGTGTCGGCGGTTCGCCTCGCGTCGCTGCCCGCACCGCGCTTGGACGCGCCGAAGGCGGCCACGAAGAACTCGACCGGGAGGCACTCGCCGGTCCTGGGATCGACCAGGTGGGGCTTCTGGCCGGCGGTGAGCTGGGCCGGCTCCCAGGCCGGCCCAGGTTGCGGATCACAGCGGCGAGTCCAGTGCTCTCGTCACCCGTGGATTGCCTACTGGATCTTGATCAGCTTCCCGGTCATCTTCGGAGTTCCGGTCGGTCCGGTCACTCTATAGAAGTAGGTCCCCCGTGCCAGATCGCGCCCAGACGCGTCGCGCCCGTCCCATGGGAGCTCGAAAGACCCACTGGGGGCGAGGCTCTCGCTCAGCCGAGCCACCTGACGGCCTGCTACGTCGTAGACCCTGACCTCTACCCGACCACCGGCATCGGTATCGAGATGGAAGGCCGTGGCACTGGAGAAGGGGTTCGGAGCCACGCTCACCATGAGCGTGCCTGCTACGGGGGGCGCCTCCGCCACTCCCGTCGTGCCTCCCGCACAGGCCCAGGCGGCGATGTTGTTCGCGAGCAGGGTGTTGTCCGCATTGCCGATCAGCGAATTGGTGAGCATGTTGTGGTCACCGAGGACGAGGATGCGCCCGTCGGCGAGGAAGCCGGTTGCCGGCTCGAGAACGACCATGAAGTCGTTCCCGAACCCGTTGTTGCCGAGGAGGAGCGCGTCGGGACCATACGTGAAAGTGCACTCGGTGGCGTAGGCGTAGGAGCTGACCCCGTTCGTGATCGGATGGGCGGTGACCGGGGACCCGGATCCGCTGTGGCTGAGTGCCTGGTAGTTGGTCACCTGGTAGAAGGACGTGAACGACTCGTAGGCGGGCAGGGAGAGGATGTCGGCGGACACGATCAGGGTGCCGCCGGCCGCGATCCAGTTCTGGAGGGCGGTCTGTTCGGCGGGGGCGAGGGCGCCGGTCGACGTGCTGAGGAGCGAGGTGTAGAAGACGTCGACGGTGCTCAGGTAGGCCGGAGTCAGGGTCGGGGTCGGCGGCGCGGCGTAGCCACCGTTGCTCGTGATGATGCTGCGTAGAGTCGAGTGAGCGCTGCCGGTGAGCGGACCGCTGGCGTAGTTGATGCGCGAGCCGTCGAAGCTGCCCCAGGCGCAGCTGGACGGCGGGGTGCAGGCCCAGGCGGCGATGTTGTTCGCGAGCAGGGTGTTGTCCGCATTGCCGATCAGCGAATTGGTGAGCATGTTGTGGTCACCGAGGACGAGGATGCGCCCGTCGGCGAGGAAGCCGGTTGCCGGCTCGAGAACGACCATGAAGTCGTTCCCGAACCCGTTGTTGCCGAGGAGGAGCGCGTCGGGACCATACGTGAAAGTGCACTCGGTGGCGTAGGCGTAGGAGCTGACCCCGTTCGTGATCGGATGGGCGGTGACCGGGGACCCGGATCCGCTGTGGCTGAGTGCCTGGTAGTTGGTCACCTGGTAGAAGGACGTGAACGACTCGTAGGCGGGCAGGGAGAGGATGTCGGCGGACACGATCAGGGTGCCGCCGGCCGCGATCCAGTTCTGGAGGGCGGTCTGTTCGGCGGGGGCGAGGGCGCCGGTCGACGTGCTGAGGAGCGAGGTGTAGAAGACGTCGACGGTGCTCAGGTAGGCCGGAGTCAGGGTCGGGGTCGGCGGCGCGATGGAGCCGCCGTTGCTCGTGATGATGCTGCGTAGAGTCGAGTGAGCGTTGCCGGTGAGCTGGCCGTCGGTGTAGTTGATGCGCGAGCCGTCGAAGCTGCCCCAGGCGCAGGTGAGATTGGCAAGGACATCGGGCGGATCGGTGACGAGCCCTGGTCCTCCGGCTGAGTCATCCCCGCCAGCCAGCGCGGCCGGCGTCTCGCTTTGTCCCACGTTTGGTGCCGCCGGCGGCGGTCCTCCGGCGGAGTCATCCCCGCCAACCAGCGCCGCCGACGTCTCGCTCGGTCCCACGTTTGGTGCCGCCGGCCGGCTCACCGCATCCTGGCCGACAACAACAGAGTTGGGCTCGAAGATGAGCGGACTGCCTGCGGCAGACTGGATCGCGAGCGTGACCCCGAGGGACATGCAGAGGATGAAGGACCAGAAAGTGCTGTGCTGATAACGCATGGTGAGCCTCCGCTGGCGCTAGTCGCAGTGCTGCCGAACGCAGAGTGCTCGGCCGAAGCTGCGCTGTGCGACCAGGACGACGTGATCCGCCGAGGTTGCCAGGTTACGAGAGACGCATCCTGTGCATTTCCCCAATGAAATGACAGGATCACATGGACAGCAATTCAGGTTCGGGTGCGAACCACAATCCATGTAATAGGCTAGCAGCGCTCAGCAGAAAACGCAACGCTCTTGACGAGTGCAGGCAGGCTCTCCGCGCGGGGGGGTGCTCAGGGGTAGACGGGATAAGGGATAAGGGATAGGAATTTCCTTTCGTCAATAAGCCCGGGAGGAGGAGGAGAACGGGGAGCCAAGCCGCGCGCGCGACCGACCGGGAGGCGACCGCGGCGTGGCGTGACCGGCGACTGCGCGTCGTGGCCCGACGTTGCCGCGGGGTGGCCGCGGCCGCCGCACCGCGATGCGGCCCCGCCGACCGACACCCGATCCCGCAGGGCGCGCCTCTCCCCTTGCGCTGCCGATGGTGATCGGCAGCAGCCGGCGCATAAGATATTTCATGAGATATTTCATCGGGCTTTTGGCCTGACCTCAAGTGTAGGAGGGGGGATTGGGGAAGGGAAGGACGGCGTTGGGCGGGGGCGTGGTGGGTGCATGGTGCGCGATGGCACGGCGGGGCGATGGCATCGGGCGTCGGTGGGCGCGGCGTACTGCGACCGCACGGAGTTGTCCCATCACTCCGGCGGGATGCGCGGAGCGTCGCGGGGTTCGCTGCCGTTTTGGGGCGGGCCGGTGGTGGTGGCATGGCTTGCCCATAGCCCCGTCACCAGCGCGGGTGAGGTGTCACGACGGTGGCGGCCGGGCCGATGGAGACCGCGAGGCGGGGGGTGCCTCACCAACATCGTCCAGCGGATCAGTGTCGAGCGGCGCTGCCTCATCCCACATCTCAAGCGGGAGCTCGGTTGCGTCGGCTCGCGCCAGCGCTGGTGGTGCGGTGGGCAGGCGGAGATGGCGGATGACCTGATCGAGGTCAGCACCTTGGGGTCGGAGATGAGGGCAAGGACGGCCATGGCGGAGGTGCAGCGGGGACAGCGCAGGGCGTCGAGGTGGAACACGCGGCAGAGCAGCTGGGCCCAGGGGAGCGAGCGTCGACGGTGGGGCATGGTGGTGGCGGGCGCGGGCGCCGCAAGCGGCGCGGTCGGAGTGAGCTCGGCTTCGGGGTCACGGTGCGGCTGATCGCTGGCGGGTGGGCCCGGCGTGAGCGCGAGCGGTGGTGGTGGCGGTGGTGGTAACCGCGGGCGCCAGCGCGAGCGGTTGGCGAAGGCACCGTGATAGCGGACGAGATGGCTGTAGGGGGCGGGGACCAGAGCGGCGAGTCGGCGCAGGAGATCGAGGGGCTCGAGTACGAGCGAGGTCGCACCCTGGGCGTGGGGCCAGGGCCGGCGCAGGTGGTAGACGATGCGACCGTCGCTGCGCCGTGCGAGACGCCCTTGGGCGAAGGGAGCGCGCAGGCCGTAGCGGCAGAGGCGCTCGAGGGCAAGCCGATCGCCGGCGGCGACGGCGTGGGCGGCGTGAAGGGAGAAGCCGGCAACCTTGGCGCAGAGCGGTTTGGGTTCGGGCTCCCGGTCTTCGGGAAGCGCGAGCTGGGGTGAGGGAAGGGGTGGTGCGACGGCGGCGGCGAGGTCGCTCTGGAGTGCGGCGGCGATCGCCTCGAGAAGCGCCGTGGTCTCGCTCTCGTCATCGGTCCGCCGCTCGATAACGGCGGTGAGGCGGCGGGCGATCTTGAGGGTGAGGGCCTCGATCTCGGCGGTGGTGGGTGTGGGGAGCGGTACGAAGTCGAGCGGGTCACCATCGGTGCGGGGGACGAAGAGCCCATCGGGGAGGAGGCAGTGAACGTGGGGGTGGAGGTTGAGGGCGCCGCCGAAGCGCTGGACGAAGGAGACCGCTCCCGACTGCCCGCCCGCGATCTGACAAGTCGTTGCGGGCTTGCACGATATGTACTCCATCGCAGGTGTGGCTGATCGTCTCGTCAGGCTCGGCGCACGGCCATTCAGTTAACTGCCCAGGCTGGAAACCGGTCTCAACCTCTCAGATTCTCACCGACGCGCAGACGGCTGTTTAACGGGCGGCCCGTCCGGGGAGCCAAGTACCCGACGTGCGAACTCGTCGCCATCCGGCCAACAGCAACCCCTGTCTCAGGTGAGTCCAGGGTCTTTGGGCCTTTGTCGCCTGTCGGCACTTGAAGCGCGAGACGAGCGGATCAGGCCAGGCCTCCAGCGGCTGCGGCGAACTCTCCAGGAAGTCTGGCTCCGGCACAGGCCCTTCGAATTTTGGATTGTCAGGCGTGCATGAATGAGAGAACCTGTGTTTCAGCCATTTCCTTCGGAGCGCGAACATTCCAATGAATCGGGGATTCATGGTGCGCAGTCGTATCGCTCATAGCCTAGGCGCAGCCTTCGGTTCCAGAACCTGTTGGTTGCTGGCGGCCGTGCTCGTAGTCCTCGGCCTCTGCTCGAGCCAGGCCCGGGCCCAACAGTTCAACTCCGACAACTGGTGGGTGCTTCCCTACGCCACCGGCGTGGGCGTCGCCACCCTGGGTGAGCACTACTCGACGATGTACCTGGGGTACGGCTTCCTCGACGGTTGGGAACTCGACATCGGGGCCTTCTTGTACAAAGCAGACGAAGGGAACACGACGGCCCACTACTCCACTACGGTCTATCTCAAGCGGCTCATTGTTCAGGACGATGCACGGACCAAAGGAGCGGCGGTCATGGCTGGAATCGGCCAGGCCCCGGGGTACCAGGAATCGGGGCAGCTGATCGGTGAATTCAAGAGCTACTGGGTCAGTGTTCCGGTGACCTTTCCGTTCTTCGACAACACTCTCTCGTGGGACCTCATGCCCGGCGGGACCTGGAACATCGACTACGGTTCACAAGAGGAGCACGCGGCTGCGTTCACCTGGTCCTCCCGCCTGGCCATCTACAAGGTCGTCCCGCAGTCGGCGATCGTGCTGGAGATTTTCGGAGCTGAGGGCGAAGCTGAGGCTGCCGTGCAATACAAAGCTGGCGTGCGTTGGGAGAGCAAGTACGTCGTCGCGGCGCTGACCTACGGCGACGGGCTCGAAGGCAACGAGGGCGGCGGACTCGAACTCGGATTCATGTTCCTCACGCCGCCGTTCAAGTGAGTCGGGGCGCTTGACACATGGGGGGACGGCGCATCCAAACGGTCCCAAGTCGGTAGCCCCCCCGCAGCGCGAATCAACTTGACAACATTTACTCCCCTTGCCTATGCTCTCCGTTCTGAAGGCAAAGCTCGCGCGGATCGCGTGGGTTGGCCGTTCCCCGACCGCCACGGTCGTTCCGGTGAGCCCCTTCCCCTCTCACGAACGGTGGAGTACCCAGGAGGGAGCGGGAGGATCCAACTGCATCGCCCCTGCGAATCCACCTCTGGGGCGGAGGAGAGTGGTCGCGACTCGGCCATGCCAAGCCATGCAAGTCGCCACTCTCGCTTGCCTCCGAGAACCACGAGGCGTGCTGGGCGGAGGATGCTTCAGGGTTTGTGAGACCTGCACTCCATGAACTGACTTTGCGTCCTCCGCGGGAGTTAGGACCTAGGAGTCATGATCCTCCGAGGCTTGGATATCATGCGATTAGTATTCGTGAGTATTTGTATTGAGATGCTGCTGATCACACCAGCCGCGGGTGCGATCATTCAGGTTCCCGCGGATCAACCAACCATCCAGGCGGGCATCAACGCCGCCGCACCTGGGGACACCGTGCTCGTGGCGGCGGGGACGTACATCGGCGCTGCGAACCGGGACCTCGACTTCGGAGGGAAGACCCTCGTTCTGCGGTCCGCCGAGGGAGCCGATATGACGACCATCGACTGCCAGGATCAGGGTCGCGGGCTTCACTTCCACAGCGGAGAGCCGGCGTTGGCGACTGTCGACGGCTTCACGATCCGGAACGGGTTCGCAGCGGGGACCTTCGGTGGCGGGTTCCTGATCGAAGGCGGGGCAACACCGACGATCCGGGACTGTCGTCTGGAATCGAACCATGCGAACACAGGCGGCGGAGGCTTCGTCGCTTCGGGAGTGACGCTGATCGACTGCGAACTCGCGGGCAACACGGCGGATAACTGGGGCGGCGGCTTGTATGTAGAGGGTTCGACGATGAGTGCGTCGCGATGCCTCTTCTCACAGAACGGAGCCAGCATAGGCGCTGGTCTCTACTTGGTGTCCAGTTCAGCGACGACGTCGGACTGCAGCTTCACGGACAACACCCCATTGAACCTGGCGGGAGGAATCTATGCCTCGGGGTCAACCCTCGTGGCCGAGCGATGCAGTTTCCTCGGGAACACAGGAAAGGAAGGTGCAGGGATGTGGCTTCTCGGAGGAGCGGCGAGCATCGACAGCTGCACTTTCAGGATGAACATGGCCGAGTACAGCGGTGGTGGGATTAGAGGAGATGGCGTTGACGCTTTCACGATGACGGGTTGCTTGTTTGAGGACAATGCAGCATTGAATTATGCTCCCGGTTACGACTATCCCGGTGGTGGAGGGATGGCGTTTCGGAGCACGACCACGGTCACACCGTACATTTCTGACTGTGTTTTCGTCGGGAATCGCGCTCTCGGCTTGCCGGAGGTCGGGGGGTATGGGGGAGGGATGTATATTGGTAGAGCAGTTGTTGAGCGGTGTGTGTTCATGGACAATCATGCCGATCACAACGGAGGAGGCGCAAACGGCGGGAGCGTTTATCGAGACTGCATCTTCGATGGGAATACAGCCAGGCTTTCTGCAGGGCTGGCCGGTGGATATGAGCTGACCGGCTGCCGTTTCACGAATAACCACGCCACGGAAGTCGGAGGGGCCTGCAGACCGACAGGATTTGGCATGTCGGGTGGGTGCAACATCGTTCGCTGCGAGTTCTCAGGGAACTCGGCGAGTCAGAGAGGTGGAGGCATCTTCTGGAATACGTCCCAATCGCTGGCAATCCAAGATTGCCAATTCTCTGGGAACTACGCTAATGACGGTGGCGGCATCTACATGTACTGCGCGCAACCGACGTGGATTGCGGGGTGTACGTTTGACGCAAATGATGCGGCGGGCGACGGCGGGGCTCTGAGTGTGTGGGGAGCGGTACCATCTTCTGTGACTCTGTCTGGTTGCACGCTTATTGGCAACGCGGCACCGCTTGGGGGTGGGATCTGGGTGAGAGAGATACCGATAGAGATCGAGAACACGATTCTGGCCTTTGGTAGGGAAGGCGAAGCGGTGACTTGCGCGGGTAGCGGACTCGCCGCGATGTCGTGCACCAATATCTATGGGAACGCAGGCGGCGACTGGACCGGGTGCATCGCCGACCAACTGGGAATCAACGGTTGCTTCTCGGCCGACCCGCTCTTCTGCAATGCGGTGGCTGGAGACTACACACTGGCGGAGACGTCGCCCTGCGCCCCCGCGCATTCGCCGGTAGGGTGCGGGCTGATCGGGGCTCACCCGGTGGCGTGTGCGGCACCGATCGGGGTGGCGGATGAGGGAGTGCCAAGGATTGGCCCGCTCTTGCGCGTGTTGCCGAACCCGCTGCGGGGGGCAGGGACGATCGAGTGGATGAGAGCAGGGGTCGCGTCGGAGTTGCGGCTCTACGACACCGCAGGTCGACTGGTGGCGAGGCGGAGCGGTGAGGGCAGAGGTGGCCGGATGTCGTGGCGCGACCTGATCAGAGGCGGTGATATGGCCTCAGGGGTGTATTTTCTGGAGCTGGGGTCGGACGGCGGAGGAGAGGTGGCTGCTCGGTCGCGGCTAGTAGTGATCAGGTAGGCCTGGCGAGCACCGGAGGACGAGTAGAGGCCGCCACAGAGGCGGAGAGTGGTTCGAATACCGTCCCACCCGGGGAGCCAGAGTCCGGGACCGCTAAATGCAGGCGGTTCCGAGGTTAACGCGTGGCCCTGGTGGAGTGATCCGCTGGGGCCACGTCTTTGCGCGAGATTCCTCGACGAATCCGCTGTCTGCATGCCGTTCCGCCCGACTCTCTGTTCGCACGTGTCCATGTCGGATTACGAGCCGAACCCCAGGGGTCCCGTCCGCTCCCCCAGAATCCCGGCCTCGAACTCTCCGACTCTCTCCTTTCTCGGGCGAACCCGTTAACGACCGCGTCCAACTCGAACCCCGAACCGACACCTCGAACTCCACGCCGGTATATAGGAAGTAGGAAGTGCTGCTGCGACGGACGCGGTGGCGAACGACCGCGAAAGCTGGGCTCCTAAGCGGAAGGCGCTGTGGGCAACCTCGGCGCCTTCACTCATACGAGCCGGCTACGTGAGCGGCATCGGCACCTGCGCGGAGGTGGGATGGAGTTCCTGTCGATCCCGGACGAGATGTCGCCCGACGAACGGTTTGCCGAGGTGGTCGCGATCCTCGCCGTCGGGTGCATGCGGCTCAAGAAGCAGAGAGGCGAGCCCGAGTTGGCGCCCGACTCGCGACCTCTGTTAACCGAGAGCAGGCTGGACTCTCTCCCCGAGCCGAGACCCTCATTGGTCGCCGACCCCGTGAGCGGGATGGAGAACGAGGAGGCGACCACATGAATAGAGCAGGTCTGAGTGCGCAGATCCGGGCGCTCCGCCGCATGACCGTTCCCGAACTGCGGGAGCGATACGCGACGGTCCTCGGCGAGGAGAGCCGATCACGTCACAAGCAGTTCCTGTGGCGGCGGATCGCCTGGGGTCTCCAGGCGCAAGCCGAAGGAGGTCTGTCCGAGCGCGCCCGTCGCCGCGCGGAAGAACTGGCCCGAGAGTCCGTCTTCCGGATGCTGGCTCCGAGCCAGGTCGCCAGTGCGGCGGTCGCCTCGGGCTCTACCGTGACTCGGGAGGTGCCCGCCTCCCGTGATGAGCGGCTGCCGATGCCCGGCACGGTGCTGACACGTGAGTACCAAGGACGGCTGATCAAGGTCACCGTGCTCGACCGAGGCTTTGAGTACGACGGCGAGGTCTACCGATCGCTCACGGCGGTGGCGAGGGAGGTGACCGGCAGTCACTGGAACGGGTACCTCTTCTTCGGCATGCAGAAGAGCGGAGGTAGCAGGTGATCCGGAGCAAGGAGCCGAAGCGTGCGTGCGAGAAACAGGGATCGGTCGTGCGCTGCGCGGTCTACACCAGGAAGTCGACCGAAGAGGGCCTTGAGCAGGAGTTCAACACCCTCGACGCCCAGCGCGACGCCGGCGAGGCTTACATCGCGAGCCAGAAGAGCGAAGGCTGGGTCTGCCTGCCTGATCGCTACGACGACGGCGGTTTCTCGGGCGGAACCATGGACCGACCGGCGCTCAAGCGGCTTCTCGCCGACGCCGAGGCGGGGAAGATCGACTGCATCGCGGTCTACAAGGTTGACCGCCTGAGTCGTTCGCTTCTCGATTTCTCTCGCATCATCGAGACTCTCGACCGGTGTCGAGTCTCATTCGTCTCGGTAACGCAGCAGTTCAACACCGCGACATCGATCGGTCGCCTCCTCCTGAACGTGCTCCTTTCGTTCGCGCAATACGAGCGCGAGATCATCGGCGAGAGGACACGTGACAAAATGTCGGCGGCACGACGGCGCGGAAAGTGGGTCGGCGGGACGCCGATCTTCGGCTACGACGTGAGTCCTGACGGTGGTCGGCTCGTGGTCAACGAGGCGGAGGCCGAACGGGTGAGGGCTATTTTCAGTCTCTATCTCGCGGAGGAGTCGCTGCTAGCGACGGTGAAGGAGCTCGCCCGAAGGCGGTGGACGACGAAATGCTGGGTGACGCGAGATGGTCGTGTCCGCACGGGGAGAGCATTTGACAAGACCGCGCTTCATAACCTCCTCCGGAATGCCACCTACGCGGGCAAGCTGCGGTACCAAGGACAGATGTACGACGGCGAGCAGGCAGCGATCGTGTCGATGCAGATGTGGGTCGAGGTGCAGAGGCTTCTCCGGCGAAAAGGCATGAACGGTGGCCAGGCCGTCCGGAACCGCCATGGCGCCCTCCTGCAGGGTCTCCTCCGCTGCGACCCGTGCGGGGCGGCCATGGTTCACACCTACTCGAAGTAGGGCGAGAAGCGATATCGATACTACGTGTGCTCGCGGGCGATGAAGGAGGGGTGGCAGGCATGCCCGACGAAGTCACTGCCTGCTGCCGAGGTCGAGAACTTCGTGCTGGCTGAGATTCGGCGGGTCGGCCAGGATCCGCGCCTGGTGTCAGCAATCGCGCTATAGGTAGCCACGGATTTCGCGGATAGGGGGCCAGGCGATTTCGCCGCATAGGGAGCCATCTGTTTTCGCCCGATAGGTTGCCACCCGCTTTCGCGGGGTGGGAGCCAGGGGGGGGCGGAACCGGGGGCTCGAGTCGGACCCGGAGCGCGAAGGACCGGCGGCGGGACGGGGTGGCGGGGTGCGGTGGTCCTTCCCGCACACGGGGTACCTTCCTTGGAGGCTTTATAACCAGGGAGGGTAGCCCCGTGGCAGGAAGGAGACTGCAGTAACGACCCGCTGTTCAGCTTCGACGGCCGGCGCAGCGTGCACCCGTGTAGCGCGAGCCAAGTGTTCCACCGGCTCGTCATGACGCTCGCCTTCCCGCTCCCAGAGGGCGTCTGCCCGCCCGTGCTTCATTGCCTCCGCCACTCCTTCGCGGTGGGGTGCCTGTTGCGCTGGTATCGGGAAGGCGTCGACCCACAGGCAAGGCTCTACCGGCTCTCGACCTTCATGGGTCACGTCAGCCCGATCTCCACAGCCGTCTACCTCACCATCACCCCCCAGCTGCTCGCCGAGGCCAGCCGGCGGTTCGAGGCCTTCGCCGCGCCCGTGTGGTCGGAGGAGAAGCCGATGAGCGAGTCGCGACCACTCGGACCACTCGTCCACTCCTTCTTCGTCGACCATCTGGTCGCGGTGAAGGGGCTCCGTCCGGCCACGGTGCGCAGCTACCGGGACACCGTCCGGCTCCTGCTGTGCTTCGTAGCCGAGAACAAGAAGGCGAAGATCACCAGGCTCGGCGTCGAGGACCTGAGCTTCGAGCGGGTCCTCGGCTTCCTCCGCTATCTCGAGGAGGCCCGAGGCAACCATGTCCGCACGCGCAACCAACGCCTGGCGGCGCTGCACACCCTGTTCGACTACATCGCCAGCCGGGAGCCCGAGATGCTCGGGACCTGTCAGCAGGTGGCAGCCATCCCCATGAAGCGGGCGGCACCGGCAGGGACACACTTCCTCGAGCGCGACGAGATCGAGGCGCTCTTCCGCGGCCTCCCTCGGACGGGGCGACTCGCCCTGCGAGACCGCGCCTTGCTCCTGTTCCTCTACAACACCGGGGCGCGGGTGCAGGAGGTCGCCGACTTGCGGGTCGAGCACCTCGAGCTCGGCGAGGCTGCTCTCGTCCGTCTCCACGGAAAGGGCGACAAGTGGCGCACCTGCCCCCTGTGGCGCCAGACCGCAGCGCTCCTGACCGAGCTGCTCGACACGTCGAACGCGCCCAAGGGACCCGAGCGCCCCGGTGTTCCGATCCGCGACCGGGGACGCCCTCACTCGCTTCGGCATCTACAAGATCGTCCGCCGCCACACCGGGCACCTCGATGATGGCCGCACAGGGCGCAGGGCGAGCCCGCACATCTTCCGCCACACCGCCGCGGTCCACCTCCTCGAGGCAGGCGTCGAAGTGAACGTCATCCGTGGCTGGCTGGGGCACGCGGATCTCACCACGACGAACCGCTACGCCGAGATCAACACGAAGGCGAAGATCGAGGCGTTGCGCCACACCGAGCCACCAGGTGCTTCGGGGGGATCCCGCCATCGCCCGGTCTGGAGGACGGACGAAGCGCTGCTCAACTGGCTGTCGTCGCTCTGATCGTTATGTGGCCGGTGCCGGCCGACAACCCTGGTGTCACCGGGCATAGGTCGTCGCCGGCCACATAACGCAACCGGCAACAGAAGCTCGAAAATGTTCCGCGGAACATTTTCGAGGACGACCCGCCTGGGCACACCCCCGAAGTGCTCGAACGCCTCCCGATGGCAGCGAATCCAGGTCGCGACCGACTGGTCGAAGACGAAGACGGCGTACTGGTGCCGGCTGTGCGACAGCGTCATCACGAACGCCCAGGCCTTCCGCCACTTTCCCGTCTTCCGATCGAACATCCGCCCCGCATACCCGAAGTCGACCTGGGCCTCCTCCCCGGGTGCGACCTCGATCCGCACGAACGCCTCACGCGGGTCGCCCTCGAGGAAGCGCACGTAGCGATGCACCGCCGAGTAGCTCCCCAGGAACCGATGCTCGTCCCGAGCCGCTCGAAGATGGCGCGGGACTCCACCCCCTGCTCCCGATAGCTCCGGATCACGGCCTCGAACGGCGCCGCCTTGTACCCTTGACGAGGCAAGGTCGGTGGAGGCAGGCTTGCCTTGAGCCGGCGGTCGAGTTCCTCGGGGCTCACCAGCGGCCCGGTGAGGAGATCCTCGGCCTGGGCCAGCTTGCGGTACTTACCCACGGTCTTGCGGGCGATTCCGAGGTCGCGGGCGATCGCCCGGTCGGTCTCGCCGGCGCGCAGCCGGCGCACGAGTTCGCGTACGTCGAGTGTCATCAGTCTCCTTCCTGCCACGGGGCTACCCTCCCTGGTTATAAAGCCTCCAAGGAAGGTACCCCGTGTGCGGGAAGGACCACCGCACCCCGCCACCCCGTCCCGCCGCCGGTCCTTCGCGCTCCGGGTCCGACTCGAGCCCCCGACTCCCCCCTGGCTCCCACCCCGCGAAAGCGGGTGGCAACCTTTCGGGCGAAAACAGGTGGCTCCCTATGCGGCGAAATCGCCTGGCCCCCTATCCGCGAAATCCGTGGCTACCTATAGCGCGATTGCTGACAAAAATGGTACACATCGTGGCGCTTGCGCCCGAAACTCGTCTCACAGAAGGAGAAACCAAAAATGAAATATCGTCATGTTATCGTAGCCCTCGCGGTTTCCGCGGCGGCTACCTTCGGCCCGGCATACGGCCAGACAACGCAAGGACAATCTGTTGGTGCCGCGATCGAGCAGATCGCGTCGGGGCTTGCCGGGCGCATAGGATTCGCGGCGCAGGAAATCGGCGGCGACGAGGTCATCGCGTTCAATGGCGATGAGACCTTCGCCATGGCCAGCACCTACAAGGTGGCGATCGCCACGACCGTGCTGGATCGCGTGGACAGGGGGGAACTCAGTCTCGACCAACTGGTCGAAGTCCCGCTCGACATGATGGTCGTCGGCGTAACTGCGCTTGCCGAGACATTCCCCCACCCCGGGCTCCAGCTCTCGGTGGCGAACCTGATCGAGGTGATGATCACGGAGAGCGACAACACGGCGACCGACGTCTCCATGGGCCTGGCAGGCGGACCAGCGGCGGTGACCGAGAACCTGCGCAGGCTCGGGATCACCGATTTCAGGGTCGATCGGCTTACCGGCGAGATTCTCAGGGATTTCTATGGCCTGCCGGGACTGGCCACGCCAGAAGTCGTTGCGGAGGCCTACAGAAACAACCCGGCACTGGCGGCGGCGCAGGGTGATCGCAATCCGGACTTCGAGGCGGATCCCCGCGACCACGCAACGCCCCTTGCGATGCTGCAACTGCTGCTTGCCATCGACGGTGGCACGGCGATGAGCCCGGAAAGCCGCGAGTTCCTATTAGGAGTCATGTCGCGCACGCGCACCGGCGCTGACCGTATCAAGGGGCTGTTGCCGAAGGGAACGCCCGTAGCGCACAAGACCGGAACCGCAGGGGGAATCGCCAACGACGTCGGCTATATCACGCTCCCCGACGGTCGGCGGTTTGCCATCGCCGTGTTCACGAACAGCAGCGAGACCTCCGAGTCGGACAGGGATCGGGCAATTGCCGAGATCGCCCGCTTGCTGTTCGACTACTTCTACCTGTCTCCGGTGGCGAAGTAAAAGGAATTGCTCGACACGCTTAAAACGGATATGAACCCCGTTTTTTGGACATAGCCTGAGTGTGGATTGACCCCCGGAAGGCGTTCGGGTCATCGTAGGGGTGACCCGGCATACCCGGAGGTTGATCGATGCCACGAGGCAGGCGGAAATTCACGTCCCAGGCGAAGTTCAAGGCCGTACTCGATTTGCTCCAAGGCAAGCGGCCCGCCGCGGAGATCGCTCGCGCATACCAGGTGCACCCCAATTCGCTGGCGCTGTGGAAGGAGACCGTGCTACGGCGCGGGCACGAGCTGTTCGAGAGCAGTTCGCCGGCAGAGCAGCATGCGAAGCAGATCGCCGAGCTCGAGCAGCTTCTGGGGCGCAAGGAAGTGGAGCTGGCTCTTTTAAAAAACTTCTTGGGACGGACCGGATGAGTCCATCGCAGAAGGCCGCACTGGTGCGCGACGCCCAGCGGTCCGTGGACCTGGGTGTCGCACTGTCGGTCGTGGATCTGTCGCGATCGACGTGGTACTACCAGGCACGCCGGCTCCAGTACGAGGAAAAGCACGCGTCCCTGAAAGCACCGCTGCTGCGGATCGCCTCGGCGTTCCCGGAGTACGGGTACCGGCGGTCGACAGCCGAACTCTGCGAGCGCGTTGGGTACCCGGTCAATCACAAGGTGGTGCAGAAACTGGCTCGAATCTGGGGGCTTGCGACACTCCGCCGGCCCCGGGCGCCGCGGACGAGCGCGGTTCGCGGTGCGATCACGGCCGCTGGCGACCGCGCCAATCTGCTGCTGGCGCTCGATCACGAGCCGGGGATGTTCGAGGTGCTCGTGACCGATTTCACGGAGCTTGTGTACGGCGGCGGCAAGGGCTGGCTCATGGCGATCCTGGACAGCCGGTCGAAGCTGGCTGTGGGACACTCCACGGGGCGCAGCCGCAACCGAGCGCTCGCGCTGCAGGCCTGGAACCGCGCTCGTCGTACGCTGCGTGGGCTGGGTGTCGCGATCGCGGGCATCATCGTGCACCACGACCGGGACTCCGTGTACACGAGCGACGTCTGGGTCCGGCGGTTGCTGATCGAAGATCGGGTGCGGCTGTCGTACGCGCTGCGCGGCGCTCGCGACAACGCCGAGATGGAGTCCTTCAACGGGCGATTCAAGACCGAGAACCGGGAGCTGTTCGCAGAAGCGACCAGTCTCGAGCAACTCGTCACGCTTGCAGGCAGGAGAATGCATCACTACAATTCCAAGCGTCGGCACTCCTCGATCGGCAACTTGACGCCGATCGCCTACGTCCGGCGCCATCGAGGCGAGGAGTAGTCACAGTAATCGGGGGTCCAGGCTGTCCAACTTTTGGGGTGCAGGTCCATACTCATGTACGCTCAGGGCTATGATTGCATTCGCGGAATCCACGCTCGGCTGCAATGGCCAAAGGAATGGTGCTTTGAGGGGCTCGATGCGGAATTGCTGCCAGGCCAGCTCCTGGGCTACCCCGGTGATGGCATGTACCGAATGGCCTACGCCGCGGCATTCAACCCCCTCCGTGGCGGCGAGATTCGTGCGATTGCGCGTTTCGATCTGCATGTCACAGGTCCCGGGGCGATCGGGTTCGATGGGGACAGCCCTCTTCTTCAGATCGTCAACGAGCATTTTGAGGACGTGACCCTGGATGTTGGGGACAACTCGTTGGTGGCGCGGTCAGCCCAAGCGGATGGCAATGAATCTAAAGTGATGGTCTCGAGGCTCAGTCCTCTCGTGGGTGCGAGCGGAGCAACCTTCCAAGTGAATCTAGAGACGCCTCTTCCTTTGACCGTACGCGTCTATGACGCTTCGGGCCGTCTCGTCCGTATCGTTGCTGGCCAGGGGATTGTGAGCCAGCGACACCAGCTGACCTGGGATGGAAGGACTGATGAAGGGCTTGGAGCTCACTCCGGAGTCTACTTCGTCGAGTTTCGCTTTGGTCGTTCGCGGCTGACCGAGCGGGTGGTGCTCGTAAGATAGAGGTGACCCATGGTGATCCACCCGGACGCGGAACGGCCGCCATTGGGCGGAAGGCCCAACCGGAACTGGCCCCTGCTCCTAGCGCTCACCTGGATTATAGCTGGTGGGGACCCGGCGTCGGCTGGGACGATCCGGGTCCCTGCCGACCAGCCGACGATCCAGGCTGCTGTCGACGCGGCAGCGACCGGGGACGAGGTGCTAGTGGCAACTGGAACCTACACAGGTCCCGGGAACAAGAACGTGCGCATTGAGGGCAAGGACATCGCGGTGCGCTCGGAGGGTGGTCCAGAGGTGACGATCATAGACTGCGAGGGGTCGGGTCGCGGCTTCTTCATTGCGGGAGTCAACAGCCCCCTCGGCCTCGTCGAGGGGTTCACCGTCCAGAACGGGGACGCGGATGGTGGGGACCCGGTCGGCGGCGGCGGGATGTTCGTCGGGGGCTCGTCGTTGATCATCCGCAACTGCATTCTCCGGAGCAATTCAGCCCATGGTGCGAATTTCAATGGGGGAGGCGGGGGGATCTCATGCTATGGAGGCGCGCCGATCATCGAAGATTGCAGGTTCGAGCGGAATGCAGCCGTTGGGACTGGCGCTGTTGGAGGAGGCCTGGGAGGACACCAGTCATCAGTAGTTGTAAGGCGCTGTTCCTTCGTCGAGAACAGAGCAATCGGATCGGTAACTGATGGCGGCGGATTGGGCGTGTCCGTGTGTGATGCAGTGATTGAACCACCGGTGATCGAGGGTTGCGTATTCAACTCCAACACGGCACCGCTTTCAGGCGGTGCCTTCGTCTGTGGTGGTAAGGTCACAGGTTGCAGCTTCGTGGACAATGTCGCCGAAGGGAGCAGCGGTGGGCTCGCGGCCTTGTACTGCTCCGTGCGGGACTGCATCTTCACTGGCAATGTCGCATCAGGTGGAGGTGGGCTCGCAACCACGGATTCAGAAATCAGCGGGTGTGTGCTCACTAGGAACCGCGCAGGATCAGGAGCTGGCATTTCGATCCATGGGGCAGCAACCATCGAAGAGTGCATTATCGCTGACAACGCGGCGGTGAATTGGGGAGGTGGAATATCCTGTGGCAGTCGGGAACCTGTCGTGATCAGGAACTGCACAATAGCGCGCAACAGCGCGCAAGAGGCGAGTGGCATTGGGGTGTTCAGTGTTACCCCAGTGACCCACCAGCTTGACAACGTCATCATAGCCACGGGACAAGGAGGCTCGGCTGTCGCTTGTGCAGGGCTGGCGCTGGCAACTATGACCTGCAGCGACATCTACGGCAACGAAGGTGGGGACTGGGTGGGGTGCATTAGCGAGCAGTTTGGAACGGACGGCAACATCTCTGCCGACCCGCGCTTCTGCGATCCCAAGGCTGACGACTGGCAGCTCTGCGAAGAATCGAAATGTGCACCTGCCCAGTCCGGCGACTCGGGCTGATCGGTGCTCTCGATGTGGGCTGCTCGTGTCCGAACGCCGTCGAGCCCTCTACCTGGGGGCGGATCAAGGCTAGGTATCAGGACTAAGCGGAGACGCTAACGGGTTGCAAGGGAGGGACTACTGATCGATAGGGCAAGACAGTGTGCCTGACCCCATGGCGGAAGAAGCGGCTGCTGACCGGGTTGGGACTTCGAAACCCGTCCTACTTGGCCCCCCGAGTAGACCACCCTTGTTAACCAGTTCTCCGACTGTCGCCGAGAGGGGAAGAGAGTTTGGGGTCCCACGGGCCCATTTCGAGGTCCACATCTCGGGCCGCCAACTAGCACTGTTCGCGAACAGAGAGTCGCACCCGCCGCGCTTGCACCCGCAACCCGGTGCCATTTCTCGCTCAACCACGAGACCCCGGCGGATCTCTCCGTCGGGGTCTCCTGTCAACCACGGGGTCGCTTGCAGCTCGCGACTCCGAACGGTGGCTCCCCAAGTGGGACGGTGTTCGAACCTCTCTCTCTTTGCGACCTCCCCGCCAGGTCCCTCTAGTGCTTCCGCCCAGGCTGGCGATCCCTTGTGCCTCATCCCACAGCGCTTCTGGCGACTGCCCACCTTGCCAGGCAAAGGTAGCCAGGAAGAGGCGGAAGCGAATGGCATTGAGCATCCGAGAAGGCTATCAGATGCACCGTAACTGCCGCTCTGGCAGCACGATCGTATTTTCGGTCACTACGCGATCGACTTTTCGGGACACTACGGCCAAGCTGACAATTCGTCATGCCGACCATCCGACGACCGTCATCACAACCTGCTGTGCAGGAAGCACTTACTCGACTCGACCGCGACAGCGATCGGGGTGCAGGTCACGCAGGTCACGGCCCGAGACGCCCGCTCCAACTTCCTCCGACCTCACCCTACCAAGCTCAAGAACAACCTTACGATTTTGCGACTTCCCAGCATTGACTAGCACGATACCAGGAGAATCTCCCGCAGACAAAGTGGCAGGGCTCGGAGAGCCTGGCCGTCAGTTCGGCCATCCGATCCGCCGGAGACCCGCGTCCATGGCATGCCGTGCCCTCTAGCGGTCCAGCCCAGGGCCGCCCCCAGAGGGCGTTCACATGGACTGGTCCATGCTATACAAGCAAATTGCGGCTTGGCCAGACGACCAGCCGCAGCGGAAGCATGTTGAAGACCACGCCGCCAGCGACGCCGAAGGCCCGGCAGCGTCCGGCAGACAGCGAAGCCAACAGAACATCACGGTCGGAATCGCCATCGACGCGATGCGATAGGGAGGGAGACATGGCCTGCTGTACCCTTCGCTTTGGAGCGCTACTGCCGCTGCTCTGGCAGTGGCACTGCTGCTGGTTGGTGAGGCTGGAGCCTGGTGTGAGGTTGAGGACTTCGCCTGGGCCATAGTGCCAGCGAACACGCTCGAGGTAGGTGCAGACCTTTCTCCACGTGCCGTCGGGGACGTCCGACACGAATACAGATCCGGACCCATGCCCTTCTGGTGTTTGGGTCGACGGATACTTCTATGAAACGCTGATAGTCGAACGCTGCGGGTACCAAGAAGGCACAGTTATCACCATTTGGGGCTATTGGACCTCGGGTCCGGGCGATCTCCACGCGGGTGAATGGGTTGTTGACCAGATTCACACCGAGGGCTCCGTGCACGATTGTGTCAAGCTCTGCCCGTGCATTCCGCTAGAAGGGCCAGAGGGCTCAGCCACCGCTATGCGCGGACGGCGATGGGGATCCCCCCGGGATTCTTCCCCTAAGTCCAAACGCTTGGAACTATCGGGCTCAATTGCCCACGGAGGAGGCATGAGATGGCTTGCGCTGGCGATGATCGCCTGCTACTCCCGCATTGGGGATGCTTCGGCAGAGACGTGGGTCGTCCCCGACCAATTCGTCACCATCCAGGCCGCGATCGACGCATCCCTCGACGCTGACACGATTCTCGTTCGCCCGGGAACGTACGTAGAGAACCTCGATCTCGGCAAGTCGATCACCCTGCGGTCCCTAGGCGGGCCGGATGTCACCGTGATCGACGGTCGCTTTCCGTCACGGCCCGACACGCTGAGCGTGTTGTGCGCTCTTGGAGCCGAGAACCTCGTTCTCACCGGCTTCACCCTCACGAATGGTCTTGGGTCCAGCTTTCCTGACCTGATCGGCGTCGGTGGCGGCCTCGTGTTGATTGGCGGCAGTGCAACAATTCAAGACTGTGTTATCCAGGACAATTATGCAGAGTATGATGGAGGTGGCATCTTGATGTATTCGCGAGTACGGTCAACTTCTCGGCGTGTACCATACGAAACAACCAATGCAGCGGCAACGGGGGCGGTTTGGGTGCTCGCCACGCTTCCCCGCGCCTAGAACGATGCACGATCATAGGCAATCGCGCGCATGATGGAGGAGCTGTATATAAGAGCGTGGGTGTGCCTGAGTTCATTGAGTGCACAATTCGCGACAATCTCAGCGATAGGGGTTGGGTCCTGAGCGGTTCAAGTCGGTATGTGCGGACGCTAGTGGTCGACAACGGATTCACCGCCCCCCCCTCGACGTACCAAGTCGGTATCCTGACGGCGACCTCTATCGAGAGTTGCACAATCGTACGCAATCGATCCTACTGGCTGACTGTCCTTATGTATAATGGCACAATGTCGGGATCCATCGTGGCATTCAATGATAGTCGCGGGGTCATGTGCGACGGTGCTGGCGCCTTCGAGTGCTCCGATGTCTTCGGCAATCAGGGTGGCGATGAACTCTGCGGGACCGATCTGGGTGACAACTTTTCTCTCGATCCTCTGCTGTGCGAGGATTACACGCTCGACGCTCTTTGCCTTGCTCGCCCGCTCGGTCGCCGACCGGGTGCGGTCTCATCGGAGCGCTCGGGATCGGCTGCGGCGCGGCGGTCGAGCCGGCCACCTGGGGCCAGGTCAAAGCACTCGGACGCTCCTGGTAGCAACCGCACACGTCGCCGCGTGCAGGTGCTCTTCCGGCCTCGGCAAGTCGTCGCCGGATTCGGGCGGCTTTATGTGCACTAGTTACGACTTGATCTGACAACCCGCCTGGAAGAGGACGGGTCGTCCGGGTACCCTTCTTGGGAAGTGTCCAAACCAACCAAGGAGGAAGACCCATGACGACCCAGATGAAGCTTATCCGAGCCAAGATGAATCTGCTAGACCTAGCCTCATACCTCGGGAACGTGAGTGAGGCCTGTCGGCAGCTGGGCTATTCGCGCGACACCTTCTACCGGCTGAAGGAGCGCTACGAGCAGGACGGGCTGGAGCGGGGCTCGGCCGGGAGATGAGCCGTCTGAAGCCTAATCGTCGCAACCGTTGTCCGGAGGAGGTGGAAGCGGCGGTCGTGGCATTGGCCCTGGAGTATCCGGCCTACGGGCAAGTGCGGGCCGCGGACAAGCTGTTGGAGCTCAAGGGGCATCAGCTGTCACCGGCTGGGTGTGAGGCATTTGGCAGCGCCATGGACTGGAGACGAAGCGGAAGCGGCTGAAGGCCTTGGAAGAAAAGGTAGCGCAGGAGGGGATGCTGCTCACGGAAGAGCAACTCCGGGCCTTGGAGTCGGCGAAGGAAGAGAAAGAGGCCTACGGCGAGATCGAGACCCAGCATCCGGGGTACCTGGGAGCGCAGGACACGTTCTACGTCGGGACGATGAAAGGCGTAGCGGGACTACCAGCAGACGTTCATCGACACCTACAGTCGGGTGGCCTTTGCCAAGTTGTACACGATGAAGACGCCGATCACGGCGGCGGATCTGCTGAACGATCGGGTGCTGCCGTTCTTCGATGAGATGGGCATCTCCCTGCTGCGGATGCTGACCGACCGTGGGACCGTGTACTGCGGCAACCCCGAGCGGCACGAGTACGACTTCTCCGCCGAGGAGAAGCCAGGCCCTCCGGTTCCCCTCATCGATCACATCGTCTTCCGGTCGCCTGCTCGGCCTTCCCGGAACTGCCCAAAAAGGGCATGGCCCCTGGCGAAAGGGGCGGAAAAGGGGCACGCCAGCCCCTGGGGGTAGGGGGAGCTATTCCCCAAGTCCACTCCTTCATCATCAACAGCCCCTCAGGCCCGGGGCAGGTCTCGCTAGTGAAGCAGAACCACCTTTCTGACCTGCACAGAGCCTCCGGCTGTGACGGCGCGTGCCAGGTAGACGCCCGCGGGCATCATGCGACCGTTCTCGGCCTTGCCATCCCACCGGATCCGACTTGGCCCCGCCGGGAGACGTGCGCTCAGCGTGCACACATGACGACCCGACACGTCTCGTAGATCTTGAGCACGCCCCCCGGCGCCGTGACCACGAGTTCGATCGCCCCTGTTGCCACAGACGTCGAGAGCACATCCATGAGCACGGTTTCATGCGAGACATCCTCACCCCCTTCAGGTGGCGCAAAGGGGATCCCGTAGGTCAGCCGAACCCACCGCGCCTCCTGGCAGGGGCGGCGGTCGGTCGAGTTCGACCAGTTGGTGACGATCCACAGCATGTACCAGCCGGGAGGCAAGATGCCGGTTGGCGCCGAGGGGATGCGGGCCTTTATCTCGTAGTTCTGCCCGGAGAGCTGCTTCTCCTTGGTGATGAGCAGGTGCACGGTGCGCTGGGACATCTCGTGGCCGTGGGTGGCCGATCCCTGGCGGACGAGGAGAACCTTGGAGTTTCCGGCCTGCCAGCCGCTGACGGTGAAGGTGATGATGGAGTTGTAGGTCACTTGGTTCAAGCCGAGCGGGTCGATCGCCGGCCGGGTCTTGAACATGTAGGGAGGCTTGTAGACCTCCATCGTCGACGTCATGTGCTCGGTGGTGACGAGGCATTGCGGCGGAGGCGGGATAATACCGCCCTTGAGGTACTCGCCGCCGCCCAGGTAGACGCGCCCATCGGGGGAGAAGCAACGCCTCGGAGTGGTAGGTCCGCGCCGTCGAGTGCGGCGCGAGCCGCCGCCAGGTATCCGTCGTCGGGTCGTAGAGCTCGGGGATCCTGGCGATGCACTCGCGACCCGGGGTACGGCGGCTGCCAGTAATCGGCCCCGCAGTTCGTGGTCGGATCGTGGGCGCAGCAGTCGAGCTGCTTGCTGCCGCCGGCGACGAAGATCATGCCATCCGGAGAGGACCGCATTGTGGTCCTGGCGGGCGATCGACAGCGGAGCCTTGTCGATCCACGTCTTCGTCTGCGCGTTGAAGTAGGAGACGCAGGGGTGTGGTGCGTGGGAGCCGCAGAGCCCTTGGGCGTCCGTCGCGGTCCAACCCCCGATCAAGTAGAGGTTGGGGCCGCTCTTGTAGGTCCCGTTCGTATTGAGCTCGAAGGGAGCGAGAACCTCCGATCCGTCGCGATGCTGGCGCAACACATCAGGCAACGTGAGCGTAGGCAACTCTCGGGGCCGTCGCCCAGGTGTCCGGGAGCTGCGTCGAGGGGTTCTCGACCTGGCTCACCGTGAGCCAGCGGCCGCGGCCCGGGCCCGTCCACGTGCTGTCGGGGATCATGACGACCGGGGCATAGGCGCTCATCGTCGGGTGGCACTCGTTTTGTCCCTGCGGAAGCAACGTCTCCCAGCTTGGTGTCGTCCCAGCGCTCAGGGAACCGCGTCGGGGTAGGGCGAGACGTAGCACGTATCATCCTGGATGCCGTTCCAGGCGTAGAGCTTGCCCCGGGGTTCGCGTTCGGCGGCGTCGGGGTCCCGAGCGCGTGCGCGGACTCGGGTACCAGCGCTGGCGGTAGAGGTTGTCGGCGTACGCGGAGAAGCCGCCAGGCGATGCGGCCGCTGGGTCGAAGCGCACGGCATGGAAGGAAAACCGATCGTTCGATAGCCGAGATCCTCGATGCCGCTCACGATCTGGAGCTTCCCATCCTCGGTGAAGTCATGCCCGGCGCACATCGCCGAATACCTGCGGATGGCGGAGGAGACACGAGGGATCGGCAGGAAACTGGTTGTCCTGGCCGTAGTGACTGGGCGACGAGAGCGTGTCGCTCCAGACGCCGCAGGGGTTCAAGTCGGTGGCCAGGGTCCACAGGCGAGGTCGCTGAAATCCCCGATGCCGGTGCTGTTGTAGCCCCAGGCGAGGACCTTCGTACCGGGTTGGTGCGGTGGACGAGCGCGGCATGGATGGCTTCGAAGTACGAGGGGCAGAGCTCCCACTGGCCGCATTCCGATGGGGCGCCGGTGCAGTTCGGGTAGTAGGGTTCGGGGATGCAGTAGGCGGGGCTCTCAGGACCACCGGGCTGGCTCCAGGACAGGGGGACAAGGAGCCATGCGGAGCCGAGAAGGAGGAGAAGCGTGAAAGCAGTTCGGTACACCGATCCGGGACACCAGCGCAGCCATCGTGGCTTGGCCATGGTAGGAACCCTCCTATGGGTAGAAGGCCTTGATCCTTCCCCACGTCGATCCGTCGACGGGCGTGGAGGCTTCGGTCACGATGAGATCGTCGATGAATGTGTATTGGAAGGTACATTCGACCCGGGCAATGCGCCCGGGGGCGGAGAAGTGGTAGTAGTCGTAGTAGGCTGGAGGCTCTCGGCAGAAACCGGTATGAGGAAGCACCCACGAGTCAGAAGAGCCCCCTCGGCGTCGAACGTATTGATGCCCCCGAACCAGGGCAGCAGCGTCGCGGTCATCATTGCGAGGTCGATGCCGCTCACGACGGTGCTCGTGCCCGTGCCAGGCCGGGACGAACGTGATGTTAAGCTCTCCGTTTTGCGAGCAGAGCCCGAGGGCGTTTGGCACAGACAGGCACTCACCAAGCGTTGGCAGGATGTTGAGCGTATCGCCCGGCACGGGGGTCAAGAGAACACCCCAGTCTCGAAACGCTTCAGGGCTTATCTCTCCGCAGGTAAAGGGACCGCCGTCGCGAATCTCGCTCCCATCCGGGCGGGTCTCGAACGTGATCGTGACCGCGTGGGCAGGCGGGGCGGAAACCAAGATGGCGGTGAGGGTGGCGAGGACAATCAGACGGTGGCACATAGCGTCCTCCTCGGCGTTGAGGTCGGCCGCCATTGCCCGCACGTCCTCTGGGGAAGGACCCGTGGGTAAAAGGCGCCGGCACCCGACGCCCGAACCAGCCGACGCAAGGCTGCGTCCTCAGCCGGTTCTTTTGCCCCAATCTTACCACGCGCCTCGTCGCCCCGGTATCCCGTCAAGCAGTGACCGCCCCAGGAGCCTCTGGCCCGGCCACGGCTGCGGCCGCCCAGCGGTCGCCCGAGATCGATGACTCTTACCCTCGGTCCACCGTGACGCTCGGCTGCCATCCAGGCGTACGTGAACGCGAGCGAGAAGTGGTCCTCGCCCGTCCGCACGTACCTGAACTTCTTGGCCCCGGTCTCGTGGTCCTCGTCGAGCACCTTGGCATCGGCGGCCGAGCGCGCCTTCCGCCGCTACCTCGACTGCGGCATCCTCGCCCACGGCTTTGCACGCCTGCGCTGTCCACGCTGCGGCTGCGAACGCCTGGTCGCCTTCTCCTGCAAGGGGCGCCTCTGTCCGAGCTGCTTTGGCCGCCGCATGGCCGACACCGCCGCCTTCCTCGTCGACCAGCTCCTCCCAGAGGCTCCCTACCGCCAGTGGGTGCTGACCTTTCCCTGGGTGCTCCGCTTCCGTCTCGCCGTCGACCGCGCGCTGTTCAGCGCGCTTCTCGCCACCTTCCTGCGCACCGTCTTCGCCTGGCAACGCCGTCGCGGCCGCGAGCTCGGCATCGCGGGCGGGCAGTCGGGAGCGGTCTCCTTCGTCCAGCGCTTCGGCGGCGCCCTCAACCTCCACCCCCACGTTCACTGCCTCCTCCCCGATGGGCTCTTCGTCCCCCGCACCGATGGTGACCCACTTCGTACCGCTCCCCACACCCACCACCGCCGAGATCGAGGCCCTCACCCTCAAGATCGCCCGCCGCCTCACCGCCGTTATCGAGCGGCGGACCGATGACGAGAGCGAGACCGCGGCGCTCCTCGAGGCGATCGCCGCCGCACTCCAGAGCGACCTCGCCGCCGCCGTCGCACCACCCCTTCCCTCACCCCAGCTCGCGCTTCCCGAAGACCGGGAGCCCAAACCCAAACCGCTCTGCGCCAAGGTTGCCGGCTTCTCCCTTCACGCCGCCCACGCCGTCGCCGCCGGCGATCGGCTTGCCCTCGAGCGCCTCTGCCGCTACGGCCTGCGCGCTCCCTTCGCCCAGGGCCTCCTCGCACGCCGCACCGACGGTCGCATCATCCACCTGCGCGACCGTGGCCCCACGCCCAGGGTGCGACCGCGCTCGTACTCGAGCCCCTCGAATTCTCCTGCGCCGACTCGCCACTCTGTTCCCGCCCCCTACAGCCATCTCGTCCACTATCACGGTGCCCTCGCCAACCGCTGCGCTCGCGCCCGCGGTACCTCCACCACCACCGCACCGCTCGCGCTCACGCCGGGCCCACCCGCCAGCGATCACCCGCACCGTGACCCCGAAGCCGAGCTCACTCCGACCGCGCCGCTTGCGGCGCCCTCACCCGCCACCACCATGCCCCGCCGTCGACGCTCGCTCCCCTGGGCCCAGCTGCTCTGCCGCGTGCCACGTCGACGCCTGCGCTTCTCCCCGCTGCCACCTCCGCCATCGCCTTCCGCCCTCATCTTCCGACCCCAAGGTGCCGACCTGATCCTCCGCCATCTCCGCCTGCCCTCCGCCCACCAGCGCTGGCGCGAGCCGACGCGACCGAGCTCGTGCTGGACACCTCGGACGAGGCGCTGCCGCTCGACACCTCGAATCCGACGGAGATGTTTGTGAGGCACCCCCCGCCTCGCGTCTCCATGGCCCCCCGGCCACCACCGTCGTGACACCTCACCGCGCCGCTGGTGACGGGGCTATCGGCAAGCCATGCCCGACCACCACCGGCCCGCCCCAAAACCACAGCGACCCCGCGACGCTCCGCGCATCCCGCCGGAGTGATCGGACAACTCCGTGCCTAGCAGCACGCCGCGCTGGCAACGGCGCCGATGCCATCGCCCCGCCGTGCCGTCGCGCACCATGCACCCACCACGCCCCCGCCGAATGCCGTCCTTCCCTTCCCCAATTCCCCCTCCTACACTTGAGGTCAGGCCACAAAGCCCGATCGAAATCTTATGCGCCCACGCTTCATCTTCCCGCAAGTTCTTCCGCTAAGGAAGCAGGACAGTGCGAGTCACGTGCACTTCTTGCCCGGCCTCCAGTCTGATGAGGTAGACACCAGCTGGGACCCTATAGCCCAGGTCGTTGCGGCCGTCCCACACGACCTGCCACTCGCCCGTGCCTCGTTCGTGTCCGCTCAACGTACGTACGAGACGCCCGGACAGATCGTAGACGGCAAGACGAGTCCTGCGGATAGGGCACCTCACACCGAATGCGCGTACCAAAACGGAAGGGATTCGGAGCGACGCCGAGTCCGATGGGGGCTCTCCGTGCGCCGCGCTCATCGCGCACATCGGTCTGCTCCCCTTTGAGTCCAAGGACATGGAAGCTGCTGCGCGCAGCGACGGCGGCGAAGCCAGCGTTGGGCTCCGGAACATCCAGTTGCCCGTAGTCGTTGTCTCCCCAGGCCACGATCGACCCATCGGCTCTGAGCCCGAACCCGGCGAAAGCGCCGGCCCCATACCAACGAAGCCTTCATTGGCTCCGGCACGTCGCACTGCCCGGCGTTGTTCCGTCCCAAGGCGGCTATCGAGCCGTTAGCCCTGAGTCCCAGGTTGTGACTTCCGCCACTCCCGGCAGCAACCATGGCCACAAAGCCTGTGTTCGGCTCCG
>CAWGMA010000003.1:0-852213 GCA_963823555.1 Candidatus Eiseniibacteriota bacterium
CTGTCCTGCTGCTTCGTTCCATTTCTCGTATTGCTCTGATCTTGCTGGTCGGGGCTGGGCTACTGATCCGAAGCTTCCGCGCGCTCACCCAGGTCGATCTCGGCTTTCGACCCGAACGCCTGGTGAGCTTCTTCGTCGGCGCGCCGCCCGCGCCGTTCGACAGCATCGACGCGGTAAGGACCACTATCGGACCCTGGAGGAACGGCTTCGCGCGGTGCCCGGCGTTGCTTCAGTCGGCTCGGTGGACGCCCTGCCGCTCGCCGGCTTCGACAGCGACGTCAACTTCCATATCGAGGGGCGAGCGCTGCCCAAGCCCGGCGAAGGGCAAGTGGCCTGGATCCGGCGCGCGACCCCCGACTATTTTCCGACCCTGGGCCTCGAGCTGGTTGAAGGACGAGGCTTCGACTCGCGCGACACCCAGGACGCAGCACCGGTGGTCATCGTCAACCAGACCCTGGCCAGGCGCAGCTTCGGATCCGAGAGCGCGCTCGGTAAACGCATCAACGTCAACCGGGCGAGCGCGCCGGTGTGGCGGGAGATCGTCGGCGTCGCTCACGACGTCAAGAACTTCGGTCTGCGCGCCGAGTCACGCAATGCCGCGTACTTCCCGTTCGAGCAGCTGCCCACCCGCGGCATGTTCTTGGTGGTCAGAGCTGGTGGCGATCCAGACTCGGTGATTCCCGCCGTGCGCCAAGCGATCACTGCGCTCGACCCGACCGCGGCGCCGAGCGTGTCGACGATGAGGGATCTCATCCGTAGCTCGGTGGCCGTCGATCGTTTCCTCACCCAGCTGTTGGCTTTGTTTGCCTTGGTGGCTCTTTTGCTCGCCGCGGTCGGGCTCTATGGCCTGGTCAGCTACAGCGTCGGACGACGGCTGCGCGAGATCGGTCTGCGCATGGCTTTGGGCGCCGATCGGACCGAGGTTTCGTCGTGGGTGCTTCGACAGAGTTTGCGTCTCTCGATCGTGGGCGTGGCCTGTGGACTTCTCGGCGCCCTGTTCATGACTCGCTTCATGGCGGGCCTGCTGTTCGAGGTGAGCCCGATCGATCCGCTGACGCTCGGCTCGGTGGCGGCAGTGATGATCGCGGTCACCGCGGGCGCGAGTGTCGTGCCCGCCTGGCGCGCAGCTCGGACCGACCCGGTCACGGCGCTACGCGCCGACTGAGGGCGTAGCAGTCCCGAATGCCCCTTCGGGGCGTCGATGAGTATGAAAGCGCCTGAGCCAGATGTAACAGCGGCGGCGGATCGGAGTCGCCCCGCTGGGTGACGCCTCGGCTGGCGGGTGAATCCAGAGGGTAGGCCTCGGCTCCGCTCTCCGTCGCTTCGGGCGTGGCGGTGGATCGTGGGGTTCTCGCTGCGCTCCTCCGAGAGGCACCCTGCGGGACGACCCGAGTCCGCCGCCTTGCGGACGTCTTGGAGGGCGCTCTATTCGAACTTCCACGTCTCTGGGAAAGAGGCCTTTTCAGAACAGTCGTGCATGCCCCTTCGGGGCGCCGATGAGGATGAAAACGCCTCACTGGATTCGGCTCGAGTGGAGCGGCCGCGCTTGCGCGGCCGAGGCGGACTCTGTCCGCTTTCGTCTCTTCGAAGGGGCGCATTTTCAGAACAGTCCAGGATGGCCCTCGAGGCTCCGACGAGGATGAAACATTTCACCGAATCATGGCTTTTCATGGCTAGCTCGGCCGAGGCGGACTGTGTCCGCCTCCTCAAAGGAGAAGGGCAATTTCAGAACAGCCCGTGGTGAAAGTCCCTCCGGCTGCTAGGCCCGCGCCTTGGCGAAGCGGCTCGGTTGCTGGTAGGAATCGTCTGTGAGCGAGCCCCACCACGACGACGAGTTCACCCTTTTCGATTTGCGCGTGGAAGTGATCGGCTCCACCCCGGCCTGGAGATGGTGTGCAACCACCGAATCGGCGACTACTTCGAGCTCTGCGGCGAAAATCTGACCCTGCCGCCCGGTCAGTCGTTTCCGATCTATGCCCTCGCGGCCTTGCTGCCGTTGTTGCCGGCCAAGCAGCGGCAGACCCATGCCAATGACTGGATGACCACCGACAGCGACATCGCCTGCCCGATCCGCTGTGCGGCGCGGTGTTCCGGATCACTCGGGTCGGCGAGCGGGTGTTCCGACATTCCGAGGTGACCCGCACGCCGCTCTCGTCGGCGCCCGACCCAGCCCCCAAAAAGGACGAATGAGCGTCGCCGGACCCAGGGGCGCCGTGACCCGTGGCGAGGAGGGAGAACGCTTGGCGGTCGAGCGCGTCGAGATCGCGCCGGGATACACCGTGCCGCGCTGGATTCAAGGCTGCTGGCAGCTGTCGGCGGGCCACGGCTCGCGGGCTCTCGACGAAGAAACGCTTCTGCGCCGCCTGCTCGAGCGCACTCGTCTCGGTTTCGACACCTTCGACTGCGCCGACATCTACACCGGCGTCGAAGAGCTGCTACGGCGGCTACTCGCCGGGCTCGGCGCGCACCTCGGCGCCGCGCACGGTCCAGGTCCACACGAAGCTCGTCCCCGACCTGGCGCTCCTTAGCCTCGACTCGACCGGCGCTCGGTCGCGCGCGTCGTCGACCGCTCGCTCCGCCGTCTCGGCGTCGACGTCTCGGACTCGGTTCAGTTCCACTGGTGGGGCTACCAGACAACGGGTTGTGTCGACGTCGTACACTGGCTCGCCGACCTGCGGCGCGCCGGCAAGATCCGTCATCTCGGGGTCACCAACTTCGACGCCGCGCACTCTCGAGATCGCTCTCGAGCGGGATTCCGATTGCCCTCGTCCAGGTGCAGTACTCGCTGCTCGACCGCCGTCCGGCGGCGACCTCGGCGATCTCTGCCGCGTCGCGGGGTTCGTCTGCTCTGCTACGGCACTCGCCGGTGGCTTTCTCGCTGAGCGATGCTTGGCGGCGCCGGACCGATCGAGCTGGCGAACCGATCGCTGGTCAAGTATCGGCTGATCGTCGACGAGCTGGGCGGCTGGCACTGTTTGCAGCGACTGCTCCAGACTCTTCACGCGGTGGCGCGGGATCGCCACACCACGATCCCGGCGATCGCGACTCGCTGGGTCCTTGAGCGTCCGAGCGTGGCTGCGGTGATCGTTGGCGTCGGCGATGGCAGCCACGATTTGATGGCTCTTCAACCCGCCCAGCTCGGTGACCGCGATCGCCAGAGGATCGACACCGCGCTCACTGAGATGCCGAGTCCGCCAGGCGGCGTCTACGAGCTCGAGCGCGAGATCGACGGTCGCCACGGACGGATCATGAAGTACGACCTTCAGAGCGGGTGAGCTCGCTCGGCTACTATCTTCGACCTGCGACCACCCCCGGGAACCGAGCCCAGCGTAGAGAACGCACATGCCAGGTAATAGCTTCGGACACGTCTTCCGCATCACGACCGCCGGCGAGAGCCACGGGCCGGCCAATGTCGCGATCGTCGACGGGGTACCGGCCGGCTCTCGGCTGTCCGAGGCCGACCTCCGGCCCGATCTGGCGCGGCGTCGCCCCGGCCAGTCGTCGAGGTCACCACCCAGCGCCAGGAGAGCCGACGACGCGGAGATCCTCTCGGGGGTCTTCGGGGGCACACCACCGGCACCGCGATCTCGCGATCGTGATTCGCAACCGCGATCAACGCTCGCGCGACTACTCGACCGACATCGCGACAGTAAATCCGACCCGGCCACGCCGATTACACCTTCGACGCCAAGTACGGTCGCCGCGACTATCGCGGCGGTGGTCGCTTCGAGCGCGCGCGAGACCAACGTCCGGGTCGCGGCCGGCGCGGTCGCCAAGAAGCTGCTGCGAGTCGCTCCACGGCGTCGCGGTCGTCGGCTACGTGCGCCAGGTCGGCTCGTCATCGCTGACGCCGGTGCCGGCACGCCGCGGGGGTCGACCAGTCGCCGACGTCGAGGCGAACATCGTCCGCTGCCCGGACCGACGCGCGGCGGCGGATGATCGAGCTGATCGAGAAGGTGCGCAAGCAGGCGACTCGATCGGCGGCGTGGCCGAGATCGTCGCCCCGGAGTGTCCCGGCGGGTTGGGGCGAGCCGGTGTTCGACAAGCTCAAGGCCGATCTCGCAAGGCCCTGTTCAGCCTGCCGGCGGTGCTCGGCGTCGAGTACGGCACTGGCTTCGGCTGCGCGACGCGCGAGGGGGAGCGAGAACAACGACCGTTCTGTCGCAACGAGGGCGACACCGCGCGATCGTGACCCGACACGAACCGCCACGGCGGCATGCTCGGCGGCATCTCGTCGGGCATGCCGATCGTCCTGCGTGCGGCGTCAAGCCGACCAGCAGCTTGCCGCGCGAGCAAGACACGGTGACGAATCGCGGCGAACCGACGACGATCCGCACCAAGGGCCGCCACGATCCCGTGCCTGCTGCCGCGCTTCGTACCGATGGCCGAGGCCATGGTCGCGCATCGTGCTCGCCGATCACTGGCTGCGTCAGCTCAGCATCACGGCCGCCCGAGAGCTGCTCGAGTCGGAGCGACCCAGCGCGAAGAACGGCGCTTGAACCTCCTGCTGCTGACCGAAGAAGACTTCGACCGCGGCGGTCCTGACTGCCATCGCGTGACCCACGCGGAGGCGACGGTCCGCGACGAGCGGCTCGTTCACCTGCGCAAAGTGCTGCGGGCCGAGGTCGGCGACTCCCTGAAGGCGGGGTTGCTCGACGGCAAGGTCGGTCGCGCGACCGTGCTCGCGATCGATGTGCGCGGGTGTCGTCTCGAGGTCGAGCTCGATTCGGATCCGCCAGCGCCGCTCCCCGCCTCGCTGGTGCTCGCCCTGCCCCGGCCCAAGTTCCTGGGCCGCATCCTGCAGTCCGCGACGACCATGGGAGTCAAGGAGATGGCGTTCGACAGCGCGCGGGTCGAAAAGAGCTTCTGGAGCAGCTCGCTGCTCGAGCCGGCAAGGCTCGAGCGGCATCTGCTCCTGGGTCTCGCGCAGGGCCGCGACACGGCCCTGCCGAGGCTTCGAGATCGAGCGCAGCTGGAACGACGCCGTCGAGCTTCTGGCGGCGCGACTCGTCGACTCGAAGGGCTACCTCGCCGACGGCGACGCCGAGCATCCCTTTGCAGCTTCGATCCCGGGCCCCACGGTAGTCTTGGTCGGTCCGGAGGGCGGCCTGATCGATGCTGAGATCGCGCAGCTCGAGGCGATCGGCTTCGAGCCGCGGAGCCTGGGACCGAGACCGCTTCGGGTGGAGACAGCGGTGCGCGGTTCTCCTCGGGCGAGTCAGCAATCCATGCCCCGACTCTTGATCGGTCCAATCGTTCCCACGGAATCGTTGAAGTCGCGACCAGGCCAAGCAGGTTCCAACACTCGTGGCACAATGGCCCCACCAACTCAAGGCCCGGTCGAGAAGCTGATGCGAGGCGTGCACCAAGATCACCGCCGCCAGCGGCTTTGGCGTCAACCCCGGAGTCACCGTGACGCTCCAGTCAGGCGGCACGATCGAGTTTCAGGCCGGCTCCAGTGCGGCGGGGATTCTCAACGCAAAAATCGGCTTCCCCTGAGCGCTGGCCTCGGAGCGACGGCGGAGCGACCGTCGCTCCCCACGTAACGATTGGTTCGCGGGTTGATCACCCACATCACCAACGGCGAATCGGCGGCCGCTCGCATCCGCAATTCGGGTGTCGACGGCGAGGTCTTTTCCTGGGACGACGTTCTTCACGAGGGGCCGGTTTCTGCCGGTCTGGCGCTCGGCGAGCTGAGTGTGGTTCGCGCCGCCTTCGTCGCAAGCCAGGGTTGGAGCGATCCCGAGAGCGCGCGAGAACGATTCGAGGAACGAAACCGTCGCCTCGAGCGGTCTCTTTTTCTGCGACGAGGTCTGCCTGTGGTTCGAGCACGATCTCTACGATCAGCTCCAGCTCTTGCAGCTGCTCGACTGGTTCCACGGCCGATGGCCAGGCAACGTCCAGCGCAACGCACCCGCTGCAAGCGGTAGCAGGCTCAGCCTGGTCTCTATTGGCGACCACGAGTCGGTGTCGTCCTTTCTCGGCCTCGGCCAACTCGAACCCGAGTACTTCCCGGCGCTGTTCGACGACCGGATCACCGTCGGCCGCGATCTGTTGAAGCTCGGCCAGGAAGGCTGGCGAGCCTTCCGCGCCGATCCGCTCTGTTGGCTCGACCTGGCAACTCATCCGCGGCCCGCGCTTCCGTTCCTGGCCAACGCGATGACGAGACTGCTCCAAGAGCCGCCCTCGACTCGCAACGGCCTGGGCCGCACCGAGCAACAGGCGCTGAACAAGTGAACGGACGGAGCCGTACCCTGGGCGAGCTGTTCTGCGATTCCCAGCGGCGCGAGCAGGCTCCGTTCCTGGGCGACCTGGTTTTCTTCGATCGCATCGAGGCGCTGGCAACCGAGCCCCGAGCCTTGCTGATCCTCGAGCAGGGTCGAGGATCGGTGACGCCGGCGAGGGCATGCCGCACAGCCCGGTTGACGCCAGACGGCGAGGCAGTGGCGAGCGGCGAGCTCGACGCCATCGACGTCCTCGGTTGCGATCGCTGGTTGGGTGGCGTCCACCTGCTTGCTGGACATGCGATGTGGCGCTGGGACGGCGAGCGCCCAATCATGATCTGACACCGAGGTCTCGGTACTCGGCCTCGGGCTCTCCATTCTGGGCTCGAGCGCGTGCTCCGTTAAGATCGGAGCGAAGTCGAGAACGGAGCGCAGAAGCATGGTCGAGCGAACTGTCCCCACCGACCGCCCGAGATCCGAGATCAGCCGCCGCGCGGTGCTCGGCGGAGCCGCCGCCACTCTCCGGTGTGGGCCTTTGCGGTTGGACCTGCCGGCGCGATCTTGCGGGTCGCGGTCGAAGAAGGAACGGAGTGGCAGCCTCTTCTGTTCACCCGAGAGCAGGCGCACGCGGTCGCTACCCTTGCCGAAACGATCCTGCCGGCGACCACCGAGCCCAAGCGAAGCCCCGGCGCACTCGACGCGCGGGTCCACGAGTTCATCGACCTAGAGCTGTCGCTGGCCGACGACGACGCGCCGACCGAGTTCCTACAAGGACTCGCCTGGGTCGAAGCACGCAGTGAGGCGGTATACGATGGCGCCGTCGCCGATCTCTCGGGCGCCGAGCGCATCGAGCTGCTCGACCCGATCAGCGACCGCCACGAGATCGCGCAGACGCGGCCGAGGTAGTCCTTCACCAGCCCGAGGAAGCGCTCCTGCTGGCCGCGGTAGAGCCAGACGATGGCCGCGAGGTTCTGCATCTGCTCGGGCGAGAAGTCGTAGATCTTGCGCGTGACCTTGCGGTAGACGTTGCGCGCGTCGAGCATCAGCACCTTGTCGCGGCGCTCGGCCGGCTTGGCCCGGTCGAAGTGCCACAGCTCGCAGGGGACGGTGCGGGTGTAGAAGAAGTTGGAGCGGATGGAGATCATCACGTCCACGTCGCCGGTCTCGACGATCTTCTGGCGCACCTCCTTCTCGCCGTGCCCGGCGCTGGACGCCTGCGAGGACATGACGAAGCCGGCGCGGCCCTTGTCGCTCAGGTAGCTCCAGAAGTAGGAGATCCAGAGGTAGTTGCCGTTGCAGACCTTCTTCTGCTTGTTCACGCCCGGCAGGCCGAAGGGCAGGCGCGGGTCGCCCTTGATGCGCTCGGCGTCCACCAGGTCCACGTTGAAGGGCGGATTGGCCATCACGAAGTCGCACTTGCCGACGAGGCTGTGCTCGTCCTGGTAGTAGGTGATGGCCTCGGCGATCTTGCCCTCCAGCCCGTGCACCGCGAGGTTCATCTTGGCGATGCGGATGGTGTCGCGGTTCTTCTCCTGGCCGTAGAAGACGACCTTCTTCGCCGTGTCGCCGCCCTCGTGCTCGATGAAGTGGCTGGACTGCACGAACATGCCGCCCGAGCCGCAGGCCGGGTCGAACACCGTGCCGTGGTCGGGCTCGATGACGTTGACGATGGTCTGCACGATCGACGACGGCGTGAAGAACTCGCCGTTGTCGTGCGCCTTCTGGATCGAGAACTTGGCGAGGAAGTACTCGTAGATGCGGCCGAAGACGTCGCCGGTGGCCTGCTTGATCTGCTCGCTGTTGAACAGGCGCATCAGGTCTTCGAGCACCTTGGTCTCGAAGATGCCGTAGTCCTTGGGCAGCACGCCGAGGAGCGGCTCGAACTCGGCCTCGATGGCGGTCATGGCCTCGGTGACGAGCTTGGGCAGGTCGGCGCCGCTCACGGCGGCCTGCTGCATGATCCAGTCGTAGCGGGCCTTCTCGGGCAGGTAGAGCGAGCGGCGGCGCGATGTAGTCGGCCGGCAGGACCTTGCGCTTCGGCATCTTGCCGCTGGCCTGGTCGGCCTCGATCTGCCGGTGCGCGGCGTCGAAGCGGTTGGCGGCGTGGCGCAGGAAGATGACGCCCAGCACCGGCATGAAGTAGTCGCTGGAGGTGAGCTTGGAGTTGGCGCGGAGGTTGTCCGCGGCCTCCCAGAGGTCGGCTTCGAGCTTCTCGATGTCCTTGAAGGCGTCGCTGTTCATGCCGTGCGGGGGTTCCCTTCGTTCATGTCATGGGTGCTGCGAGGACGCCCGGCATTCGGTTCCGGTTCGGCTGGCCAGCGCGCCATGAGCGTTCCCGGGAGGCCTAACGCCCAGCATCAGCAGCGGCGCGGAGCGCCGTCCGCTGCATGCTGTTGTTAGGTTGCCTCTCATACTCGCTTCGAACTCCAGTACTCACGCAAGCTAGCAATTCTGCCATTGGACAGCTCTATGATTGCGACCTCTCGGATCTGTTTTCGCACGCCCTGGACGAGATCATCAAATTCTGCCTCCCACTCTGCGACCCCCGTTTCACCGCCCCCGTGAAGCGAGAGTATCCGGAACTGTATGCTTGCCTGTTGGTCAACGACCTTTCGCTCCCAGTATTGTCGTATTTCAGCGATACCTTTAAGGGGGCGATCAAAGGCCCGTTCTTGGTAGATAGCATCAGAAGTGAAGAGGCTGCCCAACGCATCCACATCCTGGCTAGTCCACGCTTCGCCATAGCGACTCACGAGTTCTTTCAGTCCGTCCTGGGGCGGGCGACAAAGGTCCACCAGAGCAGCGTCCGGTTTCCAACTCTCGCGCAGCGCGCTGACCGAGCGCTTGGATGTGTCTCTGCTCACGAGCTTCCATGCCCACGGCCCGTACTCGACGGTACCCTGAGAATCAAAGCCGAGCCACTTTCCGAGCATGGCATTGCCAGTAGTATGGAGCACGAACTGGAACGTCCCATGCCAGATTTCGCCTTCGGCCAAGTTCTCCCAGCGACCCGTCAGATACGTTGCACTCTTCAGGCGACCTGAAAGCCGGTGAGTATGGGATTGAGATGTCACGTTGCGAGCAACGACGAAAGGGCCAACCTGACTGAGACGCATTAGCTGCTGTTCGTACCTGAAAATGCCCTTCGATGGGTACCTATAGCAGCATTCCCAGATTCCTCGGACATGACGTCCCGGGCGAGGGAGCCCTCCTGAGACGATTCGTGCCAAGAAGTGATGAAGGGGCTCCTGGAGCACAATCTGGCTTGCAGCGGCAAGCACCACCCCTGCCACGAATAGGGCTATGGCGAGGACGGCGTCAATCATCGGTGTCGCTCACTTCCAAATGCATCGTTTGGCAACCTAACGTGGGGCATCAGCGGCGGCGCACAGCGCCGGCCGCTGCATGCGGCTGTTAGCCTCAATGTAGCGAAAAGTCAGGCGGCTTGGCTGAGGGCATGAGCGATACGATGGAACAAGGCTTCGGTCGTGGCGTTGCGAGCCAGGCGGAGCACGGTCGCTCCGGCTGGCTTGACGATCTCGCCGGCACGGTTGAAGAGCTCAAAGCGGAGCGTACGGATGCTCTTGAGGACGAAGAGCGTTGTGCGCTTCCTGGAACGAGGTCGCCTGGGGGCGCCGGTCTCGATCTGGAAGTTGGTCAGCAGGTTGTGGGCGAGAACGACGAGCTGCTGCCAGGCGCTGTTGGCGCCGTAGTGATGGGTCGGGATCGTGTCGAAGGCGAGACCGGTCTTCAGTTCCCCGATCGTCTTCTCGTGGGCGCCCCGACCGCCCATGAAGTGCCACAGACGTCGGGGATCGAGGGTCAGGTTGGTGGCGACGGCGGAGTACTCGTAGGTGCCGTTGTCGGGGTCGAAGAGGTCGAGCTGGTAGTTCTTGCGCGTGCGGTGATGGACCTTCTTGCGATAGATGACGACGCGAAGGGTCAGCGCCCACTTCTCGAGGGTGATCTGCTGCTCGAAGGCATCCACCTCGGCTCGAGCCGCTTCCAGCGGCGGCGTGCGCGGATCAGGCTCTTCAGATCGAGCCAGCGCCAGAAGGGGACCTTGATCGCGTAGCCGGCGGCACGGGTTTCCAGCAGCTGGAAGACTTCACGGCGAAAGAAGGCCCCATCGAGGCGGAAGTCGAGCCGGTAGTCGTGGCCGAGCGTCTCGGCGACCTGCGTGAAGAGGTCGCGGAGGAACGCGATGGACTTCTTGCCGTCGTGGACGTTCCCCGAGCGATTCTTCACCCGCAGGATGTGCCCGGTCTCGGCCAGGTGGGCGGTGATCGGGTAGTAGCTCGGCACCTTGCGGTGGTGGGGATTGAAGCCACGGAACGCCCGCTCCACCTTGAGGCCGGTGGAGTTGACGGTGCCGTCGACATCGATGGTCAGGGTGGCCAGGGGCAACCGGGTGATGGCCCGAGCCACGACAGCGGCATTCAGCGCCCGGAGCCGTTGCAGCGACGCTTCGGTGAAGCGCTTCAACCAGCGGCTGACGGTGTGGACGGCCGGGAGATCAGCCAGAGCGCAGAAGCGCAGCACCAGCGGATCGTGATTGAGGAAGGCGACATGGTGAAGTCGTCGCCCACCGACGACCAGGAGAGCGATCAGCAACCGGACCATCGACACCAGGCCGAAGTCACCGCAGACCCCCGCTCCGGCGAGGTGTTGTCGGAGGAGCTTGTTGAACTCGATGGCGCGCAGGTAGCGGCTGAACAGCTCGAGACCAGCGTACGAGGTCAGGCCGGTCGCGGAGAACTCGACGTGAAGATCACCATTGACTCGCCGACTCAAATCCGCTTTTCTTCGTCTCACAGTATGTGGCCTTTCGTTGAGGTCGAGTGGTGTTCTGGTACAACGCCTTCAAACCACAACGGAAGGCCCTACTTCAAGCGGAAAGGCTCGGGTGACCGAGCCTTTTTGCTACATCAAGGTTAGGCCACCCCCCTTGCCCGGGTACCAGCGAGAAGTCCCTCGACACTCAGGTCCTCATCAGCATCAGGCCAATGAATGCCCTCGCCGTCTCCGAGGATCTCCCAGTTGTTCCTCGCCGAGGCCGTTGCATGAAGAAGCCGCGGGAACCAAACGAGAGGAGCCGTTATGACCCGTCCATCCGCAAGCCCAACAGTGAGTTCGTCGTCCGAGATGGAGACGGTCCGAGCCAGCGGACGGAGTTCAATCGGGGAAGTACTCATCCCAGGCCTCCTGCAGAATAGTCGAGTTCTCAAGCACGATCGCCTGGATTCTCCGGAGTTCCCATGGCGAGAAACCTGTGGACCGAGCCAGACGGACCGGATTGAGCCAGAACTTCGCCAACATCCCTTCGCGCTGGACGTGAACGTGCGGGGGCTCTCCAATCTCATTGGAGAAGAAGAACAGCCGATATGGCCCCGCGCGCAGGATCGTTGGCGACATGGACTTAGTCTAGCACTTTGCCCCATTTCCAACAGCCGCGTGCCAGTGGCCTACGTGCGCGCTCAGCTGCCGCCGGCAACTTCGCGATGCTCCGATTCTACTACCAAACTTGCGTTGCCGGCGGGCAGCTGCAGCGCGTGGTTATGCCATATACTCGCCTTGGCTGGGGAGTTCGATGGCGACCTTGCGTTCAGCCCAGCATTGATTGACCGCCTTTAGAACTTCGAGCCGGCGTTCCTCCGTCATGTCCTGCCGGACAGAAGGGTCGCAGAGCCAGAACGCGTAGTTGAGGAAGACAGCTTGGTTGTTGGCGCTCACTTCGCATATGAAATCCATGCCGTTGTAGGCCAAAATCTCCGAAAGACCGTGAAGTTGCTCGCTGGCCGTTCGGTCAGCGAGCATGAATCGATTCGGGATTTCACCGACGAAGCTCGAGCCGAAGTAGCCGCTCGGAACAGCGATTGTTCCCGCGATATTCCGGTTGAACTCGGCCAAGTCCTCGGCAGGCACCCAAAGCTCGAGGCGCGCCGTTGCTACCCACGCGCCGAGGCTCGAATCGTGAGACGTAGAAGTCGTCGACTTCGAACTCGGTGACGTACCCTGCGAACGGAGCCTCCTGCGTGTTCCAGTCTCGTGCAATCTGCCGGGCGTAACCGATGCTGAGGACGGAGAGAAAATCGGCTCGTAGCGGGGAGTCTGGGCGGAAACTCGCGCATGCCCGACGCGTACACCAGGCGGAGTTCGTGCAGGCCAACTGGTCGATAAAGCTTCATCTCGCTCGTCCAGCTACTTTGTAGCATAACGTCCGGCATCAGCTGCGGGCAAGGTGGCGCGCCCCTGGCGCGCCGACCAAGTCCGCGGCGCCGCAGGCGCCGCTGTCGCCAGGGGCGTGACACCTTGGCCGTCAGCTGCATGCCGTTGTTCGCCGTCGCTTTGTCTCGGTCTCGACACCTTGAGCCTTGCGCGGAGTTGCAGCAGAACCTCGTCGCTTCGCTCACTCTCGGAATTCGTCGAAGAACTTGTCGTCAACGTCAAAGGTAAGGCGGGGTGTGAGGCCGAGTTCCAGTCTCTGGAACATCTCGACGAGCTTATTGCCGTCGACGAGCTCAATGGGGGAGCGCCGTCCCGACGAGCCTCTCGTCGAGCTTCTTGTGTGAACGTCCCCGTCGTTAGGATTATACCCTTGTCGGCACGACCGAGCATGGCTCCACGGAAGTCCCGAACCACGGGCGCCCCGACGCTGCTCCGATATCGTTTGCACTGAAACAGAACCTTGAAGGTAACGAAGGGATTCACCTCGAGAATTCCCTCGCCGTCGATCCCCTCGTCGCCGGAACGGCCAGTCAGTGAGACCTGCTGGAATCCTGCTTCGCGAAGCAGCCGCTGAGAGAGTCGCTCGAATCCCGCGAAGGGCAGAGCTATGATGATGTCGAGAAGTTGCTCACGGTAGTTTGCGGAGGCCGAGATGTCCACATCGTCTGGTGATTCAGTGTCGTCCGGAGTTGTGAGCTCCTGCCTCTGCCTCCGTCTTGCGGCGTCGGCTTGGACTTGCTTGCGGAAGATCTCCTGCGCGTCGGCGTAGGTGAGGTGAGTCTTGGAGCCGTTGTCAGTCAGGCTCCAAACCCCACGATTGGAAGAATCGAGAAGGCCCTCGCGCTTGAGGTAGAACCGCGCCCAAGCAACTTGGTTCTTGAATCGCGGTCCACCGGAGGGGAGTGTCTCGTTCAACTGCTCCTCAGAGATGCCAGACAACTCGGCGACCTTGTCGGTCGCTTCGTCGGGTGTGGCCGAGCCGCCGAGAGCCCGGAGCGCATCGAGGAGCGGGCCGAAATGGTGCAGGAACTGAGTGCCTTGCTTCTTGGTCATGGTGATCTCGTTATTGGTTTGTCTCCGGCGAACGTTCAGGGTAACCCGCGGGCCGAACCCGGTGCGGGCCTTGCGCACGCAAGGCCCGTGACGGGCGGGCCGTCAGGTTCACCCTGCTGTTAGCCATCAGCCCCTCGACCGCCATCTGCGTGGATCGCGACGACCATGCATACATGCCACCACGACAATTGTGTCGCTGTAGAGCCGATAGAAGAGTCCGTAGGGGAACCGCCTCACCCGAATTCGGCGCGTGTCGCGATGGAGAACGGGGAACGCCCTGGGGTTCTCGAGAACCCGCTCCATTGTGGAACGCAGGGCTTCGAGGAACGCCTCACCAAGGGCAGGGCCCCGCTCGCGGTACCAGCGGAACGCCTCCTCAATGTCTGCGGCGGCCGCCGGCCGAACGACGACCTTCACGGAGTCTCGTGCTCGAGGCGCTGAAGAACCTCATCCCATGGGATTCCACGAGGTCCGTCCCGATCAAGATCGTCGAGGCGTCGGTCCAACTCCTCCCGCTGCCGGGCCGTCAGCGGTACGTCCTGGTCCTCTAGGCTGTCCCACAGCTTCTCAAGCAACTTGAGCCGTTCATCCGGCGAGAGTTTGTTGATGTCGATGGCTGGTTCGCTCATGCCCCTATTCTCCCATTGGCCGGCTGCCAAGCCAAGGGCCCATCTGACTGGCTAACGCACGGCTAACCCGCGGGCGGGCCCGGCGCGACCCTTGCGCTCTCTGCAAGGGTCGTGACGGGGCCGACCGTCGGGTTCAGCCGGTAGTTATACGTCACTGTCTGCCACCTTCACGCTTCGGACTTCTTTCCGCGGAGTTCTTGTCTCCATCGATTCGGCGCCTGAAGAGGTCGTAGTGCGCCCTGAGTCGCCCAACGTATTGCGGATCTTGAAGCACGACTTCCTCGATGAGCCGCAGGATCTCGGGAGCGTGCCCTGACTGCGGACTCGCCAGGTTGAGAATGGGGCCCTTCACTTGGTGAACGACCTCCGGATCGTCCTCGTGGGCCCACTTCGCGTAGAACTCGGCCGGCTCCCAGCCGTAGGCCACGACAGCTTCCGCGGACTTGCTGCGAGAGGAGACGACGTAGAAGAACACACGTCGGCAGTCGCACTCAGGCTCGTCACAGTACATCTCCAGGAGCGCATATTCCCCCGCCGGCAACTTGAACGGCGACGAGGCGAGGAGGGTAACCGTTCGCGTTTCTCGCCTTGCGATCTCTGGAAAGTGGTCGTGGAAGCCAACGTACGGCATGCGCTCACCCTCGATTGATGTGCGTATAACGTGAAGTATACCGCATGGATATCTCGCTTCTCGTTGCAGGGCGGTGCCAGGCTATCTCAATGGGCCGCGAGGGGAAAGACGTGATGCTCGCGGCCATTCCGCTGGAATCGGCCCGTACCCATACCGTGCTATCTAGCGGCCTCACGCGGGATATCCGGATACACGCTTCACTTCGTCCTGTCGCGTGGTGGAGAAGCCGCTGCGAAGCCAGGCCCGCCCGGCCCCGGCTCAGTCGAGTGGGCTCCTCACACCCCGCCCGCCCCGGTTGAGCACGTGCGTGTAGATCATCGTGGTACTCACATCGCGGTGGCCGAGGAGTTCCTGGATCGTCCGGATGTCGTAGCCGGCCTCGAGCAGGTGGGTCGCAAACGAGTGCCGCAGCGAGTGACAGCTCGCCGGCTTGGGGATACCGGCGCGCCGCACGGCCTCCTTGACCGCGCGCTGCAGCACCGACTCGTGCAGGTGATGCCGCCGGCGCTCCCCGCTGACACGATCCACGTACGGTCGACTGGCCGGGAAGACCCACTGCCAGGCCCATTCGCGGCTCGCGTTCGGGTACTTGGTGGCTAGCGCATAAGGCAATTCCACACTCCCCAGTCCATCCCGCAAGGCCGCCCCATGCTGCTTCCGCACCCGCTCGAGATGCGCCGCGAGCGGAGCCTTCACCCTCCTCGGAAGCATGGTGATGCGGTCCTTCCTCCCCTTCCCGTCACGGACCAGGATCTCGTTGCGAGCCATGTCCACATCCTTGACCCGGATCCGGCAGCATTCCATCACGCGCAGACCCGCACCGTAGAGAAGCGAGGCCATGATCCAGTGCGTGCCGTGGAGATGAGAGAGAATCGCCTCCACCTCGTCCCGGATCAGGACGACCGGCAGGCGCTGCGGGCGCTTGGCGCGGACGATTCCGTCCATCCAGGCAAGGTCTCGATCCAGCACCTCGCGATAGAGAAACAGCAGCGCGCTCAGGGCCTGGTTCTGCGTCGATGCACTCACGCCGCGAGCCGCCAGGCTCGAGAGAAAGGCGGTGATCTCTGCCTCCGCCATCTCCAGCGGGTGACGCTTCCGGTGGAAGAAGATGAACCGCTTGACCCAGCCGACGTACGCCTTCTCCGTGCGGTAGCTGTAGTGGCGCGCCCGGATGGCCATCCGCATCCGATCCAGAAGCTTCGGGGGACGCGGGCGCGCGGCGCCCGGCGGGGGCGCGGCGCCCGGCGCGTCCGACCAGCCCTCCGCCACGAGCGATCCGCTGTGGCCCCCGATCTCCGCACCTGCCGCTGCCCGGAACAGCGGCCCTTGCATCATGAACCTCATCTCATCACTCCTCGGGGTCCATGATCTGTAAGGAGCCCAGCACCACGAGCGGGCAGACTTCGTCCCTCTCACCGTCAGGCGGCCAAAAAAAGCGCGCCCGGCGGCTACGCGGGAAGATGCGGCCACGTCGAGGTCCCCGAGCCATCGCTGAGCGGCCCGTGTGCGGAGCCGCCGCGGTTCCTCTCAGGTCGCCCGTGCGTAGCGATGTGCGCTCGCGTCCACGTCGAGCCCGGCCGCCATGCTGGTGGCCGCATGACGTCGCGGATCGCAAACGGGCTCCACGTCACGCGCGTCGATCTCGACCGCCGCACCGCGGCCGAGAACGCTCACGTTGAGCACGAGTCTGGCGCGCCCCCGCCGGAACCAGCGTCCGGCCACCAGGCCCTCGATACCGGCAAGAGGTCCGCTGGTCACCCGCACCCGCATGCCTCGCTCGAGCGCCGGGGACGGCACGAGATCCGCCCCGGTCGCCAGGGCTGCACGGATCTGACGGAGCTCCGCGAGCAGTCGCTCCGGTCGCGTGACGGGGATCATTCGCGCGATGGCGCCCGTTTCCAGGAGCGCCACCCGCCACTCAGGCGTCAGGCAGGCAAAGACGTAGCTCGCGAAGAGCGGCACCTGATGGACACGGCGGCGAAGCGTGCCCGTTCGGTGATCGCGGAGAGGAAGGTAATGCCGAACATGGAGACGCTCGCAGGCACGACCCACCTGCTTCTCTCGCCGCGAGCGGGTGTAGAGGACCGCCCAGGACTCGCCGTCGAGAGGCAGATCGAGGCTGTCGATCGGCGCCGTCTCGCGGTCGGCCTGCGGCTCCGGGTCCTCGGCGCATGCTCCCTGCCCGGGCGCCGGGCGCGCCACCATGGGGTATGCCGTCGGATACTGGGGCACGGCGGTCATCTTCGACCTCCAGTCCGCGGGGCGGCGAGCCTCACCAGCGGTGACCGGGGGTGCCCCGCGTCGGACCAAGGGTCAAGACTAGCAGTGACTCCGAGTCATCCTCAAGGCGTTTGCCGCCCCTCCACGACGGCCGCATCCCCTTCTACCAGGGGACTATTCCGGCTCCTCGGATTGTTCACTGCCGGCGTCCTCGAGGAACGTGCCATCCGGGGCCAGCGTGACCTCGACGTCCCTGGCGGCGCCCGTTGCCAGGATGATCTCGTATTCCTCGATCACGTCCTCACCTTCCCTTACCGCCCTCGTTTCCATGATCTCCTTGAGTGCGGCGCCGGGATACCTGCTCGCCACGGCGTTCCGGACCGCCGCGGGCAGATCCGACTCGGGGATCTGCTGCTCCCAGTTGTGGAGGGTGCCGTCCTCCTTGATGTCCGCCTCCAGCTTCCTCCCATCCACCTCGAACTCGACATCGACGACGACGATGTCGCCCTCCTTCTCCTGGCTCCACTCGCGGATCTCGGCCCCGGGGAATCTGGCCTCGAGAGCCGCCCTCACCTTCGCGGGAACCTCGTTCTCCTCCGCCGCCTTCTCTTCGACCGCTTGCTCCTGCTGGGCGCAGGCGATCGGCATGAGCAAGATGGATAGAGCGAACAAGACCTTGAATAACCCATCGGCCGACTGCTTCACACAGCGTGAGATCATGAGCACGTCCTCCGATCTGCGGAATCTCAACGCTCCTGTGCCTGACTCGGGTCAGGGTACCACCACGACACGGCGGCTGATCGTTGCTCCATCGGTATCGAGTCGGACGAAGTAGATCCCCGCAGGAATGGGGTGGCCGCTCGCAGCTCGTCCATCCCAGGATACGGCCTGAGTTCCACTCCCTGTCGCCCCATCGTGCAGCAGAACCACGAGCCGGCCCGAGACGTCGCAGAGGGAAACCCGTACCCGGCCCGGTCCGCCAGCATCGAACTCGACGACCGCCGGGAACGCATCCGAGGTGAGCGGATTCGCCGCCCGAACCCGGATCGCGGGAGCAAGCCGTGCGCCTCCAGCAGCCTGGGCCGCCGCCGGACCGTGGAGAGTGACGCGGCCGCGAGTGTCCACGGCCTCCAGGCGATAGAAGTACGTGATCCGGGGGACGACATTCGAATCCAGGAAGGCGAATGGCCCGGGGCCGGCCGCGGTCGGCGGATCGATCGAGTGGATGCGCCGCCCCTGAAGGCCAACCGTCTCCGAGCGATGGAGATGAAAGGCAAGCAACCCGGAGCTCTCCCCCACCGACCAGGCAACGCGGATGCCACCTGACTCGGGAATCGCAACGAACGAGCCGATCTCGACGGGAACCGGGATGTCGCACTGCATCGGCAAGACGAAGACACCGCCGTTGCCTCCTGCCACGTACACCTCGCGGCCGTTTGTCGCCACGCCGGCGGAGCCGCCCGCCGTCGCGCGGTTGCCGACGATCCGCGGGGATGCGGGATCCCGGACGTCCACCACCTCGAGCCAGCCGCCGTAGTAGGAGGCGACGTAGGCGTAGTGACCGTGGACCACAACGTCGCGGGCTCGCCCGCGAAAGCCCACCGTCCCGGTGAGCACCGGAGCGGTCGGGTCCGAGACATCGAGGATCATGAGATCTTCCCTGGTGGGAAAACCTTCTCCCGCAACATAGGCAAAGCCATTGCTCACCATGACACCATAGGTGTAATACGAAGGCAGATCGGCATGGCCGATGAAGCGGGGCGTCGCAGGCTCCGTGATGTCCGCGATGAGGAGCCCCGCGCCAAGAGTCGTGATGTAAAGGTGGTTGCCGGTAATCGCCAGACGCGACGGGAACTCATCCCCGGTCGGGACCTCAGCCAGGAGAACAGGTGCCGCGGGGTTCGTCACATCGAGGACATTGAGGGTGTGCCCGGCCACATAGGCATGATGCCCGCTCACCGCCACACCACGCGCACCTCCCCCGATGCTCGCGCCACCGAGTATCACCGGAGCGGTTGGATCGGAGACATCCACGATTCGTAGCCCAAGATCCCGCATCGCGACATACACGAGCGGCGGGGCCATCGCCAGTTCATTCGCGCCGAACACCGGGGCGTTGCCGACGATCCGCGGACCCGTGGGGATGGTGATGTCGATGATCTGCAGGCCACCTTGCCAGTCATCGGCGACATAGGCGTAATCCCCGGAAAGGGCCACATCCCAGGCTCGCCCGGGAGTCTCTGTATGCCCGACCAGGGGCGGGGTATCGGGGGAGGTCACGTCGACGAAGTGCAGATTCTCCCTCCCGTCGGCGACACAGACGAGAGCGCCAGCGACCGCCACGTCTTCCCCGCCCAGGGCGAAGCCGCCTGCGATCTCCGGAGCGGTAGGATCGGTGAGATCGAGAATGGTGAGCCCGCCGCCATGCCCGGTCATGTAGCCACGGTCCCCTTCGATCCCCATGTCCCACACCTCCCCGGGGACTGCCAGCTGGCTCACGATGACGGGAGCCGCCGGGTCGGCGACCGAGACGACGGCGAGTCCCTGCTCGCGATCAGGAACGTAGACGACTTCGCCGGCCGGGATGGCGGCGTAGGCGAAACCGGGGGTGTCCACGCGGCCGACGATCCGCGGCGAAGCAGCGTCGGACACGTCAACGACCACGAGCCCTGAATACCCGTCCGCCACATAGGCCAGTGTGCCATCAACCCCAACCCCTACAGCGAAACCCGATGTCTCGACCGCACCGCGCACGACAGGATGCTCCACGTCCGAGACATCGACGACCCGGAGCCCGGCATAGTTGACGACGTAGGCGAAGTGGTTCGCCGCCGCGACGCCGTAACCGCCAAGAGACATCCCGCAGGTCCCGACCACGATCGGGGAGGCAGGAGAGGTTATGTCGGCGATGACGAGACCAACTCCTTCGACGGCAAGGAACGCGTGATCCCCGCGGAGGACGATATCGCGGGCAAAGCCACCAGTGCCCAGGCGCGTCACGAGTGCGGGTGCAGACGAATCGGAGATGTCGATCACATCGAGGGAGCCGTAGCTCAAGTCTCCGGTCGCAGCGAAGGCAAGCGTTCCAGAGAGAACCACCTCTCGTGGCGCGACATCGAGACCGATGCTGCCGATCCAGTGGAGGTACTCGGCATAGTCGATGCACTCAGAAGGGGTGCCACGCGCGGGCAACACCAGGAGCAGCGAGAGGAGAATGACGGTGGAAAAGGGCCGCAAACACCGCATGCGCGACCATCCAAGTCGGGACCGCGTCCCCGCAGAAGCCACATCAAACCTACCACCACTCGGTCAAGCAGTCCACGAGCCCGTTCGATCACTCTCGAGTTCCTCGTCCCGGGATCCAGTGACAGGGACGATGGAATCCGCAAGCTCGTTCGCGAACGCCGGCCGCGCTGTCGACCGCGGCCGGGATCAGGCGAGTGCCGCCGCCGCGGGAGGCAGCGCGAGCGCACGCAACAGATCCACCTCGCGAGCCATCTGCTTGCTGAGGGCCAGATGATGCACCTTGACCTCCTCGAGATCCCAGTCGAACGCCGCCACGCGATCGCTGATCTCGAGAAAGCCGCCCGCGAGCTCGTCGCGCGTCGCCTCGTAGGCGGCGAGTGCCTGGTCGCCCCCGCGAGCGATGGCGTTCGCGAGGAGCTCCGCGTCGCGAAGCGCATCGCTGATGCCGTGCGCGGTGATCGGGTCGCGGAAGAAGCCGGCATCCCCGACGAGCGCCCAGCCCGGCCCCGCCGCGCGGCGGAGAAAGCCCGGCATCCCGGGGAACGCATGCAGGCGCCCCGCAAGCGACGCGCCTGCGAGCTGGGGCCTGAGCCCGGGAGCGCTCTCGGCGAGAACGCGCCGGTACATCGCCTCCACTCCCCCGGACAGCTCGGCATGGAACCTCGCCGGCGAGAAGGCGACGAACACGCACGTCGCCCGGTCATTCGTGGGGATCACGCCGGCGCTCACTCCCGGGCGATAGTGCCAGTGAAAACCGTTGACCTCGAGACCGTTCCAGTAGCCATAGACGACCGCAGCCGCGTGATCGCCCGCGGCCACCACCGGCGCCTCGACGAGATCCGCGATCCTCGAGCGCAGGCCATCGGCGCCGATCACGATACCGGCGGCGATGCGCCGCACGCCGCCACCGGGCTCGGCCACGACCACGCCGTTCACGCGGCCAACGTCGTCTCGTGTCACATCGATCACCTGCACGCCGTGAGCCACATCGGCCCCCGCATCCCGCGCCGCATCGACGAGGATCGCGTCGAGCACGGTGCGCCGCGGCGCATAGAGCGCATCCACCCCGTCGCGGGGCTTGATGGCGATCGCGATCTCCTCGTCGGCATAATGGAAGGACGTGGTCCGGATCGCCGGCGTCCCGCTGGCGGCGACCGCCGCGCGCAACCCCCAGCGCTCGAGCTGGAGCACGCCGCCCCGCATCAAGGCATGCGTCGATAGCGTATCCGTGCCGGCGCGGCCGCGGTCCACGGCGAGAACGCGGAGACCGTGGCGGGCGAGCAGCATGGCGGTGGAGGCGCCGGCAACCCGGGCACCGACGACGATCACATCGTACTCGGGATGCAGACTTCCCATCTCCGCATTCCCTGTCGACTCGCGGTTCATGGCGATCTCCTCTCCTTCGATCCTGGCGCGATCCTTCAGGCCGCCACGGTGGCGGGCGCTTCGTGGACTCGCGCCATGCGGCACGCGATGTGCCCGGCCAGATGCCGCGCGTCGGCGCCCACCCCATCGATGAAGCTCGAGTTGCGACGACGGAGGAACATGAGCCCGAGGACATAGAGCCCCTCGGCGGCGGTGACTCCACCCGTGTGCCGGATCTCGCCCCGCTCATCGAGCACCGGCACGCGGAGCCACGGGTAGCTGCGGCGATAGCCCGTGGCCCACACGACGGTGCGAATGCCCTCGGCGGCGAGATCCAGCTCCTCCGGTGCTGCCGGGACGCGAATGGGGGCGACCGGCGCCGCCGGAGGCACCTCGGCGGACAGCCCGACGCGCGCGATGAAGTCATCGATGCGCCGGAGCTGGCGCGCGAGCTTCGCATCCGCGGCAGCCACCGTACCGGCGAGGTCCGGAGCGAAGGTCATCCGCGCCCCCGCCGCCGCCGCCGCGCGGCCCACGAGGCGCACCCCGGAGGCCGCGAGCACGCCCAGGTCGAGCGGGCGATGGGCGGGGCTTCCGATGAGCTGGAGCGACGGCTGACGCCGCGAGGCCTCGAGATCGAACACCTCATCGGCCGACTGGTTGAGAGTGCCCATCGCGTCGAGCCAGTAGAGGATGTCCCGACCGCGGTAACGGCGCGGCAGGCGGATGTGCCGGCCCACGGCGAGCGTCACCGGTCGGCCGGAGCGATGGATCTCGGCGGCCAGCTGGATCCCGGTCGCCGAGGCGCCGATGACGAGGACTCCGCCCGCCGGCAGTTGATCGGGATTGCGGTAGCGGGAGGGAACCACCTGGGCCACGTCCGGCGAGAGGCTCGCCGCCATGTCAGGAACGTGTGGGATGTCGCAGTGTCCGGTGGCGACGACGACGTTGGCCGCATGCCAATCACCCTGGTCGGTCGCGATCCGGTAGCCCGCCGCATTCCGCTCCACCGCGGTCACGGTGACTCCGGTGTGAACCGGCGCCGCGATCGAGCGCGAGTAATCCTCGAGCAGGTCGATCACCTCGTGCTTCGCCATGAAGCCATCGGGATCAGGCCCCTGGTAGCGGTAACCGGGAAGCCGCGACTGCCATCTCGGCGTGAGGAGGCGCAGGGAATCCCAGCGCTCGCTCCGCCACCGCTCGCCGACGCGTCCCCGCTCGAGCACGACGTGGTCGATCGCGCGCTCGGTGAGACAGCGGCTCATCGCGAGTCCCGCCTGCCCTCCGCCGATGATGATCACGTCCGTGTTCTTCATGACCTGACTCCTCGAATGTTGGGGCCGCCGGCCGGATCCGATGATCGGAGGGCCGGCGGCCTCGCTCGTGTTCATGCTCCCTGCGTTCACCCCGCGTCGACCGAGATGGCGACCGGGACGCCGTTGGTGACGATGTCGAACACGGCCGAACGGGCCCGTGACTGCATCACGATCGCGTTCAGCTTCTCCGCTGAAGCGTCACCCTTGATCTTGAAGTGGACCTTGATCTGCTGGTAACCGTTCCGCACCTCGGCGGAGAGACCGAGGAGGCCGTTGAGATCGATGTCGCCCTCGACCGTCGATTCCACCTCGTAGAGCGTCACCCCGCGCGCGGAGGCGATGTTGCCGATCCCCGCGGTGAGGCAGGAGGCGAGGGCGCCGAGCAGGATCTCGGCCGGGGTCGGACCCTGGTCGCGACCGACGAGGACCTCCGGGTGGTCCGCGTCGAAGGTGAACTCGCGCACGTGCTGCTGCTCGCCGCCGGCGCCGTAGAACGACTCGAAGCGAGTGCGGCTGTGCGTGCCCTGCTGCCAGCGGTTCACGGCGCGGAACTGGAACTTGGCGATCTCGGGCTGACCCTTCACGACATCGAGAGTGGCGAAGAGCTTCGGGACATCGACGCCGTTCAGGGGCTCGGGCTGGCGCTTGGGCTGGGTCATCGTGGTCGTCATGGCTCGTATCTCCTCTTATGTGGTTTGGGTTGCTGGAGCCCCGGGCCGAGGACCGGCGCCGTCGGGCTCGATCACCCACTACAGCACCCGGTGTGCCAGACTGGAAGAATCCAGTATCGAATTACTAATCAACAAGTTAGCGAGATTCGCTGATCCCGGAACGGCGACGAGATCTCGTGAACGACGAGATTTCGTCGGCCCAGGAGACGAGAAATCGTCGCCACGGGCCCGGGCACCGCGTACCATCGGTTGGCGGGCCGAAAGCAAGGTCAGGAGGGATCGGAGAGGTGTCAGACGGACGAGCGGAACGGCGGATCGATGAGGAGGCGGCGCTTCGCGCCGTCGTCACCGGCACCGCCGCCGAGACCGGTCTCGAGTTCTACCGGGCTCTGGTCCAGAACCTCGCCGGCACGCTCGACACCTGCGGGGCGTGGCTCACGGAGTACATCGAGGAGAAGGAGCGCTTGCGCGCGCTCGCCTTCTGGTTCAACGGACAGTGGGTGGAGGGGTACGAGTACGACATCGCGGGCACTCCCTGCGAGCCCGCGATCAAGGAAACGCGCCTCGTGCATCTACCGGAGCGCATCGTCGATCTCTATCCCAGGCAACCCCAGAGCTTCCGTTCCGCGGGCGTGGTCAGTTACCTGGGCATGCCGCTCCTCGCCGCCGACCGCAAGGTGCTCGGTCACCTCGCGGTGGTCGACAACCGGCCGATGCCCGCCGAGAAGCGACTGGTGCCGCTGTTCCAGATCTTCGCGAGCCGCGCCATGGCGGAGATGCGACGGCTTCGCATGGAGGATGATCTCCGCGAGGGGAAGGAGAAGCTCGACCGTCTGATCGGAAGCGCGATGGATGCGATCCTCGAGCTCGATCGCGAGCTCCGGATCACGATGGTCAACGCCGCCGCCGAGAAGACCTTCGGCGCGCCGGGCGAGGCTCTCCGCGGCGCGTCTGTCGAGCACCTCCTGGGTGCTCCGGCGACGCAGAAGCTCCGCGATCTCGCCGGCGAGCTCGATCGCCGCACCGGGAGCGAGCGCTCGCTGTGGATTCCCGGCGGTTTCACCGCCCAGCCCGAGGGCAAGCCCTCCTTCCCCGCCGAGGCCACGCTCTCCCGCTTCGAGATTCGCGGCCGGCCCTTCTACACGGTGATTCTCCGCAACGTCGACGAGCGCCTCGAGGCCGAGCGCACGATCCGCTCCCTGAGCGCGCAGGCCGATTATCTCCGCGAGGAGCTCGAGGCCGACCACGGGTTCGAGGAGATCATCGGCAAGAGTCCGGCCCTGCGAATCGCCCTCAAGGGGGTCGAGCAGGTGGCGGCGACCGACGCCACGGTTCTGATCCTCGGCGAGACCGGAACGGGCAAGGAGCTCTTCGCGCGGGCGATCCACAATCGGAGCGCGCGCAAGACGAAGCCGCTCATCAAGGTCAACTGCGCCGCGATCCCGGCAACCCTCATCGAGAGCGAGTTCTTCGGGCACGAGCGCGGAGCCTTCACCGGGGCCACGCAGCAGCGCGAAGGGCGTTTCGCGCTCGCCGACGGCGGCACCATCTTCCTCGACGAGATCGGGGAGCTGCCGCTCGAGCTCCAGGGCAAGCTCCTGCGCGTGCTGCAGGAGGGAGAGTTCGAGCCCGTGGGCAGCTCGCGCACGCGGAAGGTGAACGTGCGCGTGATCGCCGCCACCAATCGCGATCTCGAGCAGTCGGTGGCAAAGGGCGAGTTCCGCGAGGACCTCTACTACCGCCTGAGCGTCTTCCCGCTCCGCCTGCCGCCGCTCCGCGAGCGCGGGGACGACATCGTGCTCCTGGCGACGGCGATCCGCGAGAAGCTGGCGCGTGGGCTGGGGCGCACCTTCGAGCCGCTGGCGGCCGCCGACATCGCCGCGCTCAAGTCCTACTCGTGGCCGGGGAACGTGCGCGAGGTTCGCAACGTGATCGAGCGCGCGATCATCACCGCGACGAGCGGGCGGCTGAATCTCGAGAGTGTGGTCCCGGTCGCCGCGACGGCGCCGACCGCAGCGCCCTCGCCTGCCGTGCCGGCAGGCGAGATCCTGACCGAGCGCCGGCTCCGGCAGATCGAGCGGGAGAACATGATCGCCGCGCTCGAGCAAGCGGGCTGGCGCGTGGCCGGGGAACACGGGGCGGCGGCCCTCGTCGGGATCAGCCCGTCCACGTTCAAGTCGCGCATGCAGGCGCTCGAGATCAAGAAGCCGGAGAGTCGCTAGCCGAAGCGGTCCTCAGCCCAACGCCTCGCCCACGAGCCGCGCCTGCTCCGCCTTGTGCGCCGCCGGGTAACCCTCGGCCGGGCTCGACCGCTCGGGACGCGTGACACTCCGCACCCGGACCCCGGCGGGCGCCAGTTCGTCGAGAAGCGGGATCGACCCACTTCCGCGCACCCATGTTGGCGGGTTCCTCCTGGAGCCAGACGATCTCGCGCAGCTTGGGGTAGGTCCCGATCAGTTTCGCGACTTGATCCCGCGGGAACGGGTACAGGAGCTCGATGCGCCCGATCGCGACCGTGCTCGCCGCTTTTCGACCGCTCATCGGTCGGCCACCTCGTAGAAGATCTTCCCGGAACAGAGAACGAGACGCGTGATGGCCTTCGCCTTCCCGGGGAGGACCGGATCGTCGAGCACCGGCTGGAATCCGCCGCTCGAGAGCGCAGCGAGCGACGATACGGCGCGCGGATGCCGGAGCAGGCTCTTCGGCGTGAAGACGACGAGCGGCCGGATCTCACGGTGGAGGGCCTGCCGGCGCAGGAGATGGAAGTACTGGGCCGGCGTCGAGCAGTTGGCGACGCGGATGTTGCCCTCGACCGCCAGGGCGAGGTAGCGCTCGACCCGCGCGCTCGAGTGCTCTGGACCCTGTCCCTCGTAGCCGTGCGGCAGGAGCATCGTGAGCCGCGAGGTGACAGTCCCCACTTGGCGAGCCCGGCGATGATGAACTGGTCGATGACGATCTCGGCGCCGTTGGCGAAGTCGCCGAACTGGGCCTCCCAGATCACCAGCGCTCCGGTATCAGCGACCGAGTAGCCGTACTCGAACCCGAGCACCCCGTACTCCGAGAGCGGCGAGTTGTGCAGCTCGAGCGGGCCCACGGCCCGGGCGAGGTGCTGGATCGGGACGATACTGCGCGCCGGTCTCCGCGTCATGCAGCACGAGGTGGCGCTGGCTGAACGTCCCGCGCACCGTGTCCTGGCCGGTGAGCCGGATCGGGACGCCGTCGACACGCAGCGACGCGAGCGCGAGCGCCTCGGCGTGGCCCCAGTCGAGAGCCGAGTCGGAAGTGATCTCGCTCCGCAGGCGGAAGAGCTTCACGAGCTTCCGGTTCAGGTTGAACCCCGTCCGGCACCCGGTGAAGCTCGGAGTTCAGCTCCGCGGAGCATGCGATCCGGTACCGCCGTCTCCGGCTCCGTGACGATCGACGACCGTCGCCGGTGACTCGGTCGGGCTCGGCGCCGTCCCACTCGCCGTCGGCGAGTCGGCGCGCAGCTCCTCCTGGGTCTTGATGAGCGATCTGGTACATTCGCTATCGGTCTCGGCGGCGGCACTCATCCTGCGTGACGATACCGAGCCGGGCCAGACGTCGGGCATAGATCGCCCGCACCGGTCGGATGCTTGTCGATCGGCCTTGTACATCACGGGCTGCGTGTAGCGCGGCTCGTCCCCCTCGTTGTGCCCGTGCCGGCGGTACCCGACCAGGTTGATGACGACGTCGTTCGCGAACTTCCGCCGGTACATCATCGCGAGGTTCACGACAGCGATGCAGGCCTCGGGATCGTCGGCGTTGACGTGCACGATCGGCATGTCGAAGCCCCTTGGCGAGATCGCTCGCGAAATCGGTGGACGCGCGCATCGCGCGGATCGGTCGTGAAGCCGATCTGGTTGTTCATGATGACGTGGAGGGTACCGCCGGTGCCGTAGCCGCGAGCTTCGAGAGGTTGAGCGTCTCGGCGACGACACCCTGCGCGGCGAAGGCGGCGTCCCCGTGGATCAGGATCGGCAGCACGCAGCACGGCTCGTGGCAGGGCCTCGGCACCGGTGCGGTCGGTCTGCGTGCGCGCGCGTGAAGCCCTCGACCACGGGATCGACGGCCTCGAGATGGCTGGGGTTCGGCATCAGCGGCGATCTCAGGGACTCGCCGACGCGCCGCGTGGTGAACGTCCCCGTCGGCGCCGTGGTGGTACTTCACGTCGCCGGTGCCGCCGCGCGGGCGTGAGGGTCTCCTCGACCGCGCGCCCGCCCTCGAACTCGGCGAGCAGCACCTCGTAGGACAGGCCGAGGATGTGCGCGAGCACGTTGAGCCGGCCGCGATGCGCCATCCCCATGACGATGTCGTGCGTCCCCTGCTCGTACGACAGCTCGATGCCGCGCCGCAGCATCGGGCACGATGCATGTCGAGCCCCTCGATCCCGAATCGCTTGTGCCCGAGGTAGGACGCGTGCAGAAACGTCTCGAGCGTATCGACCCGGGTCAGGTCGGCAAGAGCAGTCGCTGCGTCGTCGTCCGACGAGGGGCAGGAAGTGCTCGCGCGACTCGATGACGCGTCGCAGCCACGAGCGTTCGTCGTGGTTGGCGATGTGCTCGATCTCGTAGGCGATCGTCCCGCAGTACGTCTCGCGGAGGCGCGGCACGGCGTCCGCAAGGGTCTCGCCGCCGACGAAGGTGTTGAGGACGCCGATCGGGAATCTGCGGCCATGATCTCCGGCGTCAGGCCCATGTAGGCGGGGTCGAGACCCGGCTCGCCGCGCGGCGGCGTGCCGAGCGGATCGAGCTGGGCGGCAAGGTAGCCGTGAGTCCGGAACGTCCCGGACGAGCCGCATGGCCGCGGCGACGTGAGCGAGGGTGTCGAGTCCGAAACCGATCGCCGGGCGCCGCCGACCCCTGCCGGCAGGCTCACCGCCAGGGGGGGTGCCGTCGTGCGGCCCGCCCACTCGATCCCCAGCTCCTCGGCGATCTCCTCGTAGAACCGGGCATCACCCCCGAGGAGCCGTGTCCACGAGCTCGAGAAACATCCCGGACTCGGCCCCCTGGATGATGCGGTGGTCATAGGTGCTCGTCATCGTGAGCAGGCGCCGGCCGGCGACATCGCGGATCGCACCGGTCGCGATGATCGAGCCCTGGCCCGACATGAGACGCGGCACGGAGGCGACGGTCCCGATCGTGCCGGGGTTGGTGAGCGTGATCGTGCCGCCCTGATAGGCGTCGGGCAGGAGCTTGCCCTCGCGGGCCCCGGCGACGAGACGCTCGTACTCGGCGAGGTACTCGCCGAAGGACAGGCGATGGGCGTCCTTGATGATCGGGACCAGGAGGTTGCGGCTCCCGTCCTTGCGCTCCACGTCCACGGCGAGGCCGAGGCCCATCCGGTCCGGCACGCGACGGTGGGGCGCCCCGCCAACATCCACCACGGCCTGGAACATGACCGGGAAGCGGTCGCAAGCACGCACGATGGCCCAGCCGATGACATGCGTGAAGGAGAGCTTCTTGCCCCGGATCGCGAGCGAGCGGTTCATCGTGGCGCGGAAATCGGCGAGGATGGAGACCTCCACATCGCGGAACGAGGTCGCGGTCGGGACCTCGAGCGATGCTTCCATGTTCTTCGAGAGACGCAGCGCCGGGCCGGTGATGGGGATGAGATCCCCTCCCGCCACAGCAGCAGGAGCCGCTTCCGGGGTACCGGTTCTCGGCGCCGACTCTTCTCTCGCCCGATCCTCGAAGAACGCTCGCCACGCAGGCGGCACCGAGTCCGGATGGCGGCGGTAGTCCTCCTCCATGGCTGCGATGAAGGCGGAATTGACGGTATCGAAGTCCGGTCTGCTCACGATGGGATCACTCGCCGCGATAGACGCAGCCAGCGGTGCACGTCTCGTCGATGCGGATCTCGGCGAGCCCGAGGAGGCGGGACACGAGCTTCTGCCAGATCCAGATCGCGATGCGCTCGGCGGTGGGGTTCTCGAGGCCGGGGATGTCGTTCAGGTAGCGATGGTCGAGCGCCTCGCGGCACTCGGCGAAGGCGTCCTTCAGGTCGGCGAAGTCCATGACCCAGCCCTGCTCGGCCTCGAGCTCACCGCGGACGACGATGGTCACGCGGTAGGAATGCCCGTGCAGCCGCCGGCACTTGTGATCGGGCGGGGCATTGGGCAGATCGTGAGCGGCTTCGAAGGTGAACTGCTTGAAGATCTCCATGGCGTCGCTTGATCCTACGCCACGGCGGCCTTCCGGTAAAGACACCGGCCGGCGCGCTCGAGGCCACCGGTTGCCGCCGGCAGGCGCTCGCCGCCTCCGATCATGAGGTAGCCGCCGGGACGAAGCGCCGCGGCGAACCGTTCGGCCATGGCGCGCTGCCGCGCGGCGCCAAGATAGGTGAATGCCACGTTGCGACAGAGGATCAAATCGAGCGGCGCGGGCAGGGGTTCCCGCATGAAATCGCGGCGCACGAAACGCACGCCGGCGGTGAGTGCGGGGGCGAGCCGGTAGACCGTGCCGTCCGCGGTCGCTTCCGGCGCGAAGCGACGGGCCAGGACATCGGCCGGCACGGAATGCACGCTGGCCGGGGGATACGCCGCCGTCCGGGCTCGTTCGAGCACCTCCTCGCGCACGTCGACGGCGAGGATGTCGAGACCCGCAGCGGGCCAGCGTTCGTTCCACAGGAGGCGGAGCGTGTACGGCTCCTCTCCCGAAGCGCAACCCAGGCTCGCGGCGCGGGCCGCCCGCCCGAGCGCGGCGAGCGCCGGCAGGGCCGTCTCCGCCAGATGGAACCAGTCCTCGCGATCGCGGAAGAATCGCGAGATCGTGACGCCGAGGATCTCGGTGAGCCGTATCTCCTCCTCGGGATGCGCGGTCACGTGATCGAGATATCCGGCGTAGCTCTCGATTCCGAGCGCCGCCATGCGCGCGACGAGGCGCGAGCGGAGGTGGCGGCGCGGCTTGCGATATCCGGACCACGAGAGATCGAGCCGGGACAGGAGCTCGCGCAGGAAGTCGTCGAAGCGCGCCCACCCCCGGTGGTCGTCGACCGCGAGACCGCCCACCGGTGGCCGTAGCGGAGCGATGGGCCGCGAGCCCGCCCCCAGGTCGAGCGCCCCGAGCCGGGCGCGAATGTGCGCGGTGTGACTCCCCTCCCAGTAGACCTGCCCGCACGCGAGACAGCGCCGGAAGTCGCGCCCGCGCTCGCGAACGACGGCGGGCACATCAGCCACCACCTCGCCGAGCGCGACCGTCTCGGTGAGGCCGTTGCAGAGGCTGCAGCGCGTGAACAGGCGCGCCAGCGGGTCGGCGGGGAAGGCCCGATAGAACTCGCGCAGCTGAGAATCGAGATCGGTGGCGAGGATGAGAAGGCGATGGTGCCGCGGCAAGGGAAAGGTGCGATCGCGGGTCACGACGGTGCGCGATTCGATGCGCGCGAGCCGCGCCAGCCCGGCGCGCGTGGGCTCGTGGCTGCCGGGCAACGCGGGGGAGATCACGTCTTCCCCGGCCACCCGCAGCCAGCGCGCCAGACGCGCGAGCATGCGGTCGGCGAGGAACCGGCGCGCCTCCCGGCGCGCCTCCTGGCCCGAGGCCGAGGTGATCATGGCACCTTCATCCATGGACGCTCGCTTGAGGTATAATCGTGTCGGCCGTCACCGGCGGCTTGCGTAGCGCGGGGAGAGGCGGATGCCACGATCGAGCTCGACAGGGTTGCTTCTCCCACTCGCCGCACTCTGCGTTCTCGCCGCCTCTCCCCACAGAGCCGGTGCGGCCCCGCTTCCGCTCACTCACTCCGATCATGCCATCGAGTTCGACGGCATCACCATCCACACGACGACGTACCTCATCCGGAATCCGCAAGCCCTCGCGCTTCCGGGCTCCCGGGGTGTCGTTCTCCTGTGGGGTGAGGAGCTTCCCGACGGTCGCCTGATCCCCACCTACGCCATCAGTCTCGATGGCCGGCGGTTCGCGCGCGTCCGCGAGGCCAGCGCCACCCTGCGCCTCCGCTACGCGGAGTTCGATCCCCTCGTACGACCACCCGAAGTGGCGCCCGCGCTCGCGGCCGATGGGGCAAGCGAGCTTGCGATCGTCCAGTTCCGGACGCGCCCGCTGGCCGAATACGCAACCGCGATCCGCGACCTCGGTGGGCAAGTCTACACCCCGCTCGCCGACCAGGCGCTCATCGCGCGGCTGCCCGCCGCCGCGCGGGCGGAGTTGAGCCGGCTCCCGCTCGTGCGCTGGGTCGGCCCGGTGCATCCAGCCTACAAGATCGAGGCGGAGATCCTCGCCCCGCTCGCCGCATCCGGCACGCTCGCGCCGCGACGCTACTCGATCATGCTCTACGAACGCGGACCGGAGGCGCAGGCCCGCGTGGCCACCGCGATCGAGGCGGCCGGCGGCCTCGTGCACGGCACGACGCCGGCGGGCTTCCGCCTCGAGGCCACGCTCGACGGCGCGCAGCTGCTCGCCGCGGCCCGGCGCGACGAGGTCATGTTCATCGATCGCAAGGGCGAGATGGAAGCCGACATGGACATCGTGCGCGTGATCGGCGGCAGCGACTACATCCACAAGACCCTCGGCTTCCTCGGGACCGGGGTCTCCGGCGAGGTCATGGACACCGAGCTCGAGCTCACGCATCCGGAGTGGGCGCATCCGCCGCTCGTGCACCTTCCCGGCGGCGACATCGTGCACGGCACGCGCGTCTTCGGCATCGTCTTCGCGCAGGGACTCAACCCCCGCGCGCGCGGGCTCCTGCCCGACGGGCAGGGGATCTTCGCCTATCGCACGCCGCTGCTCGGCGGCGGGCCGACTCGCTACCAGCACACCGCGGAGCTGGTCGACCCGGCCGGTCCCTACCGCGCCGTCTTCCAGACCGACAGCACCGGGGATCCGCTCTCGACCGAGTACACGACGATCTCGGCCGAGATGGACGACATCCTCTTCCTCTACGACATCGTGATCACCCAGTCGCAGAGCAACGACGGCGACCAGGGGTCGCGCCCGCAGGCCTGGGCCAAGAACATCGTCTCCTGCGGCGGCATCAAGCACCACGACACGCTCGACCGGAGCGACGACCGCTGGGATGGCTACGCGAGCATCGGGCCGGCCGCCGACGGCCGCATCAAGCCCGACCTCGCGCACTTCTGCGACTATGTCTACACGACGACGGTTGGCGGCGGATACACCGCCACCATGGCGGCACCAGCGCCGCCACGCCGATCATCGGTGGACACTTCGGCCTCTTCTTCCAGATGTGGCACGAGGGAGTCTTCCCGGGGTTCGGCGGCGGCCCCTCGGTGTTCGACGATCGCCCGCACATGACGACGGCCAAGGCGCTCATGGTCAACACCGCCTTCCGCTACGACTGGCACGTTGCGGGGCCGAACGGCGATCTCGATCGCTTCAAGCAGGGCTGGGGCATGGCCGACCTCCAGAAGCTCTACGATGACCGGGAGCACATCCTGATCATCGACGAGAGCGACATCCTCGCGCCCTTCGAATCACGGGAGTACCAGATCGAGGTCGGCGACACCGACACCGAGCTCCGCGCCACGCTGGTCTACGCCGATCCGCGCGGCAACGTCGGGTCGACGCAGCACCGGATCAACGATCTCTCGCTCCGCGCCACGAGCCCGCTGGGAACGATCTACTGGGGCAACGTCGGCCTGATCGACGACAACTGGTCCACTCCCGGCGGCGCCTCGAACACGATCGACACGGTCGAGAACATCTTCATCGCCGATCCGGAGCCCGGGACGTGGACCGTCGCGGTCATCGCCGACGAGCTGATCGAGGACTCCCACCTCGAGACGCCGGAGCTCGATGCCGACTTCGCGCTGGTGGCGGCGGCGCATGGCCCGCCGCCCCCGCCGCCGGTGGTGCCGGTCCTCTGGGACAACGGTCCCCTCGTGACCCATCCCGGCCAGGGCGCCGGCGGCGCCGATGCCAGCGCGAGAGAGAGCGTGACCCTCGGGGAAGCGATCATGGGCTACAGCCACCATGTCGCCACCGGGGCGCGTGTGGCCGATGACTTCACCGCGGATGACGCATGGACCATCGAGCAGATCGAGTTCTTCGCCTATCAGACCGGAGCCGGCCCCGGGAACCCGACCATCCACCACGCCAACGTCCGCATCTGGGAAGGCTCGCCGCTCGAACCAGGTAGCCGCGTGGTGTACGGGGACTCGCTCACCAATCTGCTCACCGGAGCGGTCTGGGACACGCTCTATCGCACCGACGAGACGACGGTCCCCACCGCCACCGACCGCGCGGTCTACCGGCTCAGGTGCGAGGTCGAGGGCTGGACGCTCCCGCCCGGCACCTACTGGATCGACTGGCAGGTGGACGGGACGCTCAGCTCCGGACCCTTCGTGCCGCCGATCACGATCCCTGGACAGACGAACCCGCCCGGCGCCAACGCCATCCAGTACTCGGACGCGAGCTGGCATCCGGTCATGGACACCGGAAGCCTCACGCCGGATGATTTCAAGTTCGTGCTCCGCGGCAAGATCGAGAACACCCCGGCGAGCGCCGGCGGATCGAGCCCGGATGTGGCGCGGGCGATCGTGTCGCTCCGGCCCAACCCCTTCAATCCACTGCTGACGATCGAGCTCTCGTTCGCGCGCGCGGGAGTGGCCAGCCTCCGCCTCTACGATGTGAGAGGACGGCTCATGCGCTCGCTCCTCGACGGCCGGGTCGCGGCCGGAACCAGCACCATCGAGTGGGACGGGCGTGACGCGGCGGGAGCCGCGCTGCCTTCCGGCGCCTACCTCTACGAGCTGCGGATCGATGGCCGCGTGCGCGATCGCGGCAAGGCCGTTCTCCTCCGGTAGCCCGCGGGTTCGCCACAGGTCAATGGTAGACTCCGGCCATCGCTCCGAGCACGGGGCTCATTCCATCCCCGGGAGGTCATCGCATGATCGGGCGGACGCTGGCCCACTACAAGATCCTGTCGAAGCTCGGCGCGGGCGGAACATGACGGAGCCTGGAACATGACCGACGACCGTGACACGCCTCGAGATGGAGGAGGGGTTCGACCTCCCCGCCGTCCCCGCGACACCGCATGAGATCGGCCGCGCCTACCGTGAGGTGCTGACGCTGGGGACGGGCGGACTCATCCTCGCCCGCAAGGATCATCTGCTCTCCCTCTTCGCCGCCGGCGGGGATCTCGTTCATCTCGATCTCGAAGGCCGCTTGCATCGCGCCTGGATCGGCGGCGACTCCTACCAGCGTGGGTTCGATGGGCGCGTGCGCCGGGTGGTGATCGAACGCGATGATGCGTTCCGTTCGCTCGCGATCGAGCTCATCGCCGAGGAGCGCGCCGAGGAGCTGATGGAGAATGCGGGCGCTCTCGTGCGAGCGGCCGCGCGGGCGCTGCCGGCGGCGGCGCCGGCCACGATCGCGGGACCGCTGGCCCGGGCCGGACGCTGGGATCCGGCTCGTTACCGCGCGGAGATCGAACGCTTCCGCACGATCTACGACCCCATCCCCATCCTGCCGCCGGCTGAGAACCGCTCGCTCGTCGTCCAGCTCACCTCCGGCTGCTCGTGGAACCGCTGCACGTTCTGCCACCTCTACCGCGACGCCACCTTCACGCTCAAGACACCAGAGCTCCTGCGCAGCCACGTCGAGGCGGTGCTGGCGCTCGTCGGCCGCGCGCTGCCGCTCCGCCGCGGCATCTTCCTGGGTCAGGCCAATGCGCTCTGCGTGGCGCAGGAGAAGCTCCTCCCGCTCATCGAGATCGTGCGCGAGGAGCTGGCCCGGGTCGGCGCTCCTGCGGGATTCGACCGGCTGGCCGCGTTCGTCGACGCCTTCTCGGCGCCGAAAACCGCGGATGACTATCGAGAATTGCGAGCGCGAGGACTCGAGAGCGTGGCCCTCGGGCTCGAGAGCGGCAACGCCGATGTGCTGGCGCAGCTCGGGAAGCCCGCCGAGGCGGAGCAGGCGATCGCGCTGGCCGCGGCGACGCGCGCCGCGGCTGTCCGGCTCGGGATCATCGTCCTCGTCGGCGCCGGCGGCGCCGGCCTGGCTCGCGCCCACGTCGCGGACACGGTGCGCACGATCGTTGCGATGCAGGCAACGCGGCGCGATCGGATCTACCTGTCACCCCTCGTCATCCACCCCGGCTCGGTGTACGAGGAGCGTGGCACCGGGGCGGACCGCCTCGATGCCGCTGGTCTCGCGGCCCAGGCGGCGGAGATCCGCGACGGGCTGCGCGCGGCGGGGGTCGCGGCGCCGATCGCGCTCTACGACATCCGGCGCTTCATCTACTGAAGCTTCGCTGCCACCGGTCTCTGCTGCGGCAGGGGATCACGGCACAGCGAGAGTCAAGGCGCGCCCGCGATCACCGCATCGACCTCGATCTCGACCAGCATGTCGGGGCTCACGAGCCGCTTCACCTCGACCATGGTCGCCGCCGGGCGGATATCCCGGAAGAACTCGGCATGCGCCCGCCCGATGGCCTCCCAGTCGTCGATGTTGGTGACGTACATGCGGGTGCGCACCACGTCGGACATTCGCGCCCCGGCCGCGGAGAGCGCCGCCTCGATGTTGCGGAGCGCCTGCACGGCCTGGGCGTAGGCATCGCCGGCGCCCACGAGCCGCCCGGCGGCGTCGGTGGCGGTGGTTCCGGCGACATGAACCTGGTTGCCGACGCGCACGGCGCGCGAGTAGCCGACGATGGGTTCCCAGGGGGCCCCGCTCGAGATGTTCTTCCGCTCGATCATCGCCCGGCCGCTAGCGCCCCGCGGCCGGGGTCTCGCTCCCGGCGAAGGTGAATACCGAGCGCAGGAACTTCACCATCCGCGACAGGAACCATATCGAGACCAGGACGAGGGCCATGACGACGAAGAACGCGATCACCGGATGCGCGACCGCGAGCCAGAGGAGGCCGAGAACCAGGCCGTCGCCGGCGAGGCTCGCCGTCCAGTTCGAGAACGGCTCGGGCGAGGCGTTGATGGCCGCCCGTGAGGTCGCCTTGGTGAGATGCGAATTGAGAGCCACCGTGCCGCCGAGGAGCGCCGCCATCACCTGAAAGATCGGAGAGGTGTCACCGACCGCCATGTAGGCGAGCGCCGCTCCCCCGAGCGGACGGATGAAGGTATGGATCGTATCCCACACCGAATCGACCGCCGGGATCTTGTCGGCCACGAACTCGATCACGTAGAAGAGACCCGCAGTCACGAGGACGACCACGCTGCTCAAGGGATCGAGCGAGCTGGGGAGATCGATCCATCCCAGGCGATGGGTGAGCCCGAGGACGAACACGACGGCATAGAGATTGATGCCCGTGGCCCAGCTCGTGCCGAGCATGAGACCCAGAGTCGCCAGGGTTTCCATCTCTTGTTACCTGCTGGGGGGGGCCGCGCCGAGCCTATTCCAGCTCGTACATGGCTGCCTTGGGTGTCGCCTTGGCCCTGACCGAATCCGGCATGGTCGCGGCCGAGTCCGGGCTCGCCGACGCGGCTACCAGGTGGCGCAAGTAGTTGATGACATCCCAGCGCTGTTCGGGCTCGAGGTCCTTCTCGAAGCTGGGCATGGGCCGCCTGCCTTCGGTGATCTTCCAGAAGAGCTCCCCATCGCTCTGCGCAGGGATTCGATGGACGATGTCGGCCGGCTTCCTCGAGAGCCCCTTGGCCATCTTGCCGTCACCGTGACCGTCGGCGCCGTGGCAACCCAGACAGGTGCTCCGGTAGATAGCCGCTCCCCGCGCCACGGATTCCTCGCCCGCCGCGATCGGGTTCGGAACCCCACGTGCTTCTTCAGGGGCGCGCCACCCCCCCAGCTCGGTGGCCGCCGGGGCCGGCTTGTCCTCGGCCCAGGAGCCAGCACCCATGAGAAGCGCCACCCCGGCCGCCACGGTGAGAATCGATATCGCTCGCATGGCCAATCCTTGATCGATGTGACAACGCCCCACGGACCGGGGCTTCGGGACAACAGATCCGCTGCCGGCCGGCCCCGCCGGGCTCGAGGGCCCATAGAGGTTACCGTCTCGACGGCCGCGGTGCCAGATCCTGTCCCGGCCTTCTGGACCTCGGAGTCTACAGGCCCCGGAGTGGGTGCGGATCATCTTCCACGAAGCCGGTACAATGCCGGAACCCACTCTTTCACGATGCAGGAGGCGTCATGAAGATCAATCGCTCGATGAGTATCGCGATCATCCTCGCGGGTGCGATCTCGATCATCGGTTGCTCGGACCGTGGGGCGCGCAGCCCCGAGCCATCCCCCGCGGCCCGGCCCGAGGCCGCGGCCCCGGCACCGGCCGCGGAGCCGGAGGCCGCAGCGGCCGGCACCGCGGCTTCTCCGGCGGAGCTCCCGGCAGCGGCGGAGGAGACATCGGCGCCCGCTCCGACCGAAGCGACGAGCCAGCCTGTGCCTGCCGCGACGAGCGAGCCCGCGGCCGTCGCCGCCGAGCCGGCGGTACGATCCGCGCCGGAGTCGACGCCGGCGTCCCCGCCCGCCCCGGAAGCCGCCGCGGCGCGGATCGAGGTTCGGGCGACCAAGGCCGGCTTGACGCGCATCGGTGCCGAGAAGTGCAAGATGTGCCACAAGCTCCAGTACGACTCCTGGGCGGCGACGAAGCACGCGGCCGAAAGCCCGGCGCTCGACTGCGAGTCGTGCCATGGACCGGGGAGCGAGTACAAGGTGATGGCGATCATGAAGGACCCGGCGCAGGCCAAGGCGGCCGGCCTCGTCATGCCGGGAAAGGAGTTCTGCGTGAAATGCCACCAGGACAACTGGTCGGACGACATGATCGCCAAGGTGCACGCGCACAAGAAGAAATGAGACCGCTCGAGACGCGGGCCATGACGACGCCATGCGCGCCGGGTCGATGCCCGCCATGAGTCGTCAGCGATGTGCTATAAGCCGGGGCATCGGACCATGAGCGTGATGAAAGGAAGCGAGAGAAATATGATCGCTAGGACCCGAGCAGATCGCTTGACGATGCTGTTGCTGATGCTTCCTGTCCTCATCGTGGTCCCGACCCTGTCCGTTGCCGAGGACACACCGGACGCCGAAGTGCCAGCAGCATCCACGGCGCCGGAAGCGCCGGCAGGACCGGCTGTCCCGCCATCGACTCCGCTCGATCAGATGAGTCTCCGGCTCTCACCGCTCACCGAGGCTGATCTCGCCGCCGAGGCCGACGCCTGGCTGGCTCTCGCCAAGGCCGAGACCCAGAAGGTCGTCGACGCCCGACTCAGGCTAGGAAGAGCCAGCGAAGCCGAGACGGCCGCTGCAGGCGAGGCCGTCATGGCCGTCCGAGCCGAACGACGCGAGATCTTCGAGCGCTTCTCAGCCGTGCTCTCCGCCTGGGAGGGCAAGGGCGGCGATCCAGCGAAGATCGCCACCTACCGCCAGTACATGAGCGCCGTGGCCAAGAGGGGCTCAAGTCGACCCAGATCTCGACCCTCTGGGCCCTGGCCAAGAGGTGGCTCACTTCCCGTGACGGCGGCATCCGCTGGGCCATCCGGATCGTGCTCTTCGTGATCGCACTGATGCTCCTGGGCGCGGTGGCGAAGATCGTGTTCGCCTTGACCGGAAGGGCCCTCGGCCGCGTGCCGGACATCTCCAAGCTGCTCAAGGACTTTCTGGTCCGCGCTGCCTACTGGCTCACGCTGATCATCGGACTCGCCATCGTCGCCTCGCTCCTCGGTGTCAACATGTCGCCCGTGTTGGCCATGATCGGCGGCGCCAGCTTCATCATCGCCTTTGCGATGCAGAGCACGCTCTCGAACTTCGCGGCCGGTCTCCTGATCATGATCTACAAGCCGTTCGATGTCGGGAACGTCGTCACCCTGGCCGGGACCACGGGCACGGTCAAGGAGGTCAGCCTGGTCTCGACGACCCTGGTCACCGGCGACAACCAGGTGATCGTCATTCCCAACGGCAATGTCTGGAGCAGTGTCATCACGAACATCACGGTGAACGACCAGCGCCGCGTGGATCTCATCTTCGGAATCGGGTATGACGACGACGCCGATCTTGCTCGCAAGATCCTCGAAGAGGTGGTCGCCGCCCATCCGCTGGTGCTCAAGGAACCGGCCCCGGTCGTGCGCCTGAACGAGCTCGGCGATTCCTCGGTGAACTTCATCTGCCGGCCGTGGGCCAAGACCGCCGACTACTGGACCGTCTACTGGGATGTCACCCAGCAGGTCAAGCAGCGCTTCGACGCGGCGAGCATCTCGATTCCGTTCCCGCAGCGCGACGTCCATGTCTACACGCACGGCACCGCCCCGGCGACACCTTGAGATCTGGAGATGGAAGCCTATCCGCCCATCGAGAACCATGGCATCATCGGCGATCTCCACACGGTCGCCCTTGTCAGCACGGACGCGACGATCGACTTCCTCTGCTTCCCCGATTTCGACTCGCCGTCGATCTTCGCCTCGCTGCTGGACGCCCAGCGCGGGGGCTCGTTCGAGCTGGCGCCGAGCCGCGAAGAAGCGACCCGGAAACAGATCTATCTACCCGACTCGAACATTCTCCTCACCCGCTTTCTCTCCGCGGAGGGTGTCGCCGAGATATCCGACTTCATGCCGGTCGAGGAGGATGGGGTCGCCCATAACCTCGTGCGGCGCGTGAAGGCGGTGCGCGGCGAGAGCCATATCCGCATGCGGCTGGCGCCGCGGTTCGACTACGGGAGAGCGCGCCATCACATCGAGCGGAATGCTGACGGTGCTGTCGTCTTCATCCCCGAGGGCGGCCCCAACCCGGCGCTTCGTCTCCGCACCGAGGTTCCCGTCGAGATCCGCAACGGGGACGCCTGCGCCGAGTTCACGCTGCGCTCGGGGGAGTCCGCCGCGTTCGTGCTCGAACAGGCCACAGCGGGCGAAGAGTCACCCTGCTCGGCAGCGCACTACGTTGCCGACTCTTTCAAGCAGACCCTCAACTTCTGGCGCTCCTGGATCGGGCGCTCCACGTACAACGGACGCTGGCGGGAGATGGTCAACCGCTCGGCGCTCACACTCAAGTTGCTGTTCTCACAGAAGCACGGCTCCATGGTCGCGGCGGCTACCTACGGCCTACCGGAAGAGATCGGAGGAGAGCGCAACTGGGACTATCGCTACACCTGGATCCGCGACACCTCCTTTGCCGCCTATGCGCTGTTCCGCCTCGGATACACCGATGAGGCGGCGCGGTTCATGGACTGGATCGGAGCACGATGCGCGGAGATCGAAACCGGGGATGCGCTCGGCATCATGTACGCCGCCGACGGCCACATGGAGCTCAAGGAGGAGGAACTCCGGCACTTCGCCGGCTATCGGGGTTCGGTCCCGGTGCGGATCGGCAATGCCGCCTACAATCAGCTCCAGCTCGACATCTACGGCGAACTCATGGACGCGGTGTATCTCCACGACAAGTACGGATCCCAGATTTCCTATGACCTCTGGTGCCACCTGGTTCCTCTCGTCGACTGGGTCTGTGACAACTGGCAGCTCCCCGACGAAGGCATCTGGGAAACGCGGGGCCCCCGTCAGGAGTTCCTGTTCTCTCGCCTCATGTGCTGGGTTGCCCTCGACCGAGCCATCCGCCTGGCCCGCAAGCGCTCCCTTCCCGGGCCGCTTCCCCGCTGGTTCGAGACGAGGGACGAGATCTACCGCGACATCTTCACGAATTTCTGGAACGCGCGGCTGGGGGCCTTCGTGCAGTACAAGGGCGCGACCGTGCTCGATGCCGGGGCGCTCATCATGCCTCTGGTCCGCTTCATCAGCGCCAAGGATCCGCGCTTTCTCTCGACGCTCAGGGCGATCGAGGCCGATCTGGTGAGCGACTCGCTCGTCTACCGCTACCACACCGGGGATCACTTCTCGGACGGGCTCGAGGGGCGGGAAGGCACCTTCAGCCTGTGCAGCTTCTGGTACGTCGAGTGCCTGTCGCGGTCGGGAGATCTCGAGAAGGCACGCTTCTACTTCGAGAAGATGCTCGGCTATGCCAATCACCTCGGGCTCTTCGCCGAACAGCTCGGCCCGCGCGGGGAACACCTGGGGAACTTCCCCCAGGCGTTCACCCACCTGGCGCTCATCAGTGCGGCCTACGACCTCGACCGGCGACTTTCGGTGGCGGGCCGGCCGGAGTAGCGGCGTCCCGGTTTCGGATCCTCACCGGGCGAGCACGATCTTCTCCGAGATACTCCGGCCACCGGCTTCGAGGCGGCAGATATAGACGCCGGAGCGCACCGCGCGGCCGACCTCGTCCTCCCCATTCCAGGCGATCGCGTGATACCCGGCTTCGCGCCCGCCATCCACCAGGACGCGGACATTGCGACCACGTACGTCGTAGATCTGCAGGACCACCCGTGCCGGTTCCGGCAGCTCGTAACGGATCAGAGTCGAGGGATTGAAGGGATTGGGGCGGATCGGACCGAGAGCGACGCGCTGGGGCGACCCCGCAGACGCCAGAGGATCGTCACCCACCGCGGTCTGCTCGCTGATCTCCGCGGTCGTTGAACAGCAGCTCACACCATCGCGGTCATCGGTCACACAGAGCGCGACCGTGAAGCTGCCGGTGCCGGCGTACGTGTGCTGCGGGGTCGGACCGGTCCCGGTCGTGCCGTCGCCGAAATCCCACTGGTACTCGACGATCGTACCGTCGGGGTCCTGCGACCCGCGGCCATCGAAGGTGATGGTCTCCCCGACTTCGCCGGAGTACGGGCCACCGGCGTCGCAGAGCGGGAGCGCGTTCACATCGGCGCTGGTCGGGCACGAGCTGAAGCGCCCACTCGCGTCCGTTACCGTCAGGGTGACCGTGTACACGCCGGGAAGCTCGTAGACGTGGGAAGCAAGGGCTCCGATGCCCAGCAGGCCGTCCCCGAAATCCCAGAAATACGCCACCACGCTGCCACCGGGATCCGGGTCGTAGGACGCCGAGCCGTCGAACTCGAGCGCGGATCCGGCCTCACCGCTGTAGGGCCCGCCCGCATCGCAGATCGGCTCGACACCGCTGCACGGATCATCCATCTGCGTGCCGCAGGTCGAGACCCCGGGCGGCGGCGAACCGTTGATGCCCGCATTCAGCACGCTGGCGAAGTCCACGCTGTGGTCCCCGGCCAGCCCGGTCCATCGCAGCCGCCCCGGCAACACTCCGGGCCCGATGGGGAAGCCTTCGAGCTTGATCCATGCCGGCGCGGAGTCACTTACGAAGAAGCGGATCTTGCTGAAGACACGCGGCCCATCGAGGAACACGTTCTGCCCCACGGTGGTCGATGCAGCGTAACTGTAGCGAGGGTAGATATCGAACCGCCCCCACCCCTGGATCTCACCGCCGTTCGCCATCATCACCTGCTGCCCCGAGATCCAGATGTTCTCGCTGGAAACCACGCCGATCTCCATGAAGGACGCCTGCGAGTAGCCGTCGACGACGACATAGAGACTGTCGATCGTACCCGCGCCAATCGTCTTCTCTCGCACGATGGTGGTTGGATCACTGGAGAAGGAAAGGGCCACGCTCCCTTGACACTGATCCGGCTGCATGCCGGACGGCGTACCGGGGCAGGCTCGGCGGAAGATCCCCTGCCTGAGCAGTTCCAGATCGATGATGAAGACCGATCCATCGCCGTTGAGATCGGCACTCAGGCCCGGACCGAAGAGCATCCACTGCCGGCCGAACAGCCCGAAATCGACCGCATCCGAGTAGCAGTCGTGGTTCAACTCGGCGGCAGCGGTATTGAGGTAGGCGTCCCGGCCGCAGAACTCGGCGTCTTCCCAGAGGCCGTCATGGCAAATGGCGAGCGCGGCTGCGCCCGGCGGCTGATCCGCGGGGACCACTCCGGGGGGCCATCCCGATGAGAATCCAAACTCGACCCGCGCCGGCGAATCGGCAAGCGCGGCGCCAGGCCAGACCAATGATGCGATACAGATGAATAGGTTCGCAGCACATGCTCGCGCCTTCACGGTGCACCTCCAGGCGGTCCAGAGTCCATGGCGGGTGCAGCGCGGTTCCGGTCGACCACCCGCCTTCACAAGAGGTGACGACGCGGGCGGTCCGACGACGGGGGAAAAGGAGCGAACAAGGGAGGCGAGTCAGCTCAGCGCTGGCCGCAGCCGGCGCCGCATGATCGGCCGCGTGGGAGAGCGGCGGGCGGCCTCCCTGAATCCCGCGGCGCGATAGAGCGTAGCCGGACCATGATAGGCGAACGCATCCGCGGTCTTGCCGCTCGCGGGCTCGACGGCGTAGCCCTCGACGATGCAGCCACCTTGTCGTCTGACGAAGTCGACAGCGGCTCGAAGCAGCAACGTCGCCACGCCGCGCCGCCGGTACTCCTTCTGGATGAAGAAACAGACCACCGACCACACCGGCTTCGAATCGACCGGGCTCAGGATCTTCGAGCGCGCGAGGCGGGGGAACTCCTCGCGGGGCGCGACCGAGCACCACCCGACGGGGGTGCCTTCGTGATAGGCGAGAATCCCGGGGATCGCACCCCCGCCGACGATCGCCTTCATCGCGCGCCGGTTCTTCTCTCCCTTTTGGGCGTTGAACTCCCGGCTGCTCACTCGCCACCACATGCACCAGCAGCCACCGCAAGCGCCGCGCGGCCCGAAGAGCGCGACGAAATCCGGCCATGTCTCCGGGGTCAGTTCGCGGAAAGTGAGCTTCTGACGGGCCATCACATCCCTTCTCAGCACGACGCGTCGGCGGGCCGGAGCTCGATCAATCCCCCGGCCACCCAGGTCGGCGGCGCCGCGCCATAGGCTTCCGATGTGTCTTCCACAACGAGTTCATGGATCGTGGCTGTGAACGGTCCCATGAGGTGCCGGACCACTTGACCCACGTCACGGGCATCGCTCTTGTTGTCGACACAGTGCTGATTGTACTCGCGGTAGCGGCCGGCTCCGAGGAGCGCGAACCCCTCGTCGATCTTGCGTCGCGCGCGCTCGAGTCCCCCCTGCTCGGGAAGAAGGGCTCGCTCCGCTGGATCCCCGTAACCCACGCCATGGTGGAAGGGGTCGGCCGTGGCCACGATGACCGAGTCGCGCGCGCGCTGCTCGAGCTCGCCGATCCCGGGCAGCCGCTCGGGATGGCCCCCCGCGAGATGCGGATAGCGGAGGACGAGCTCCGGGCCATCGATACCCCGCCGCTGCGTCTCCACGCCCCACAGAAAGAGGAAGTGATCGAGGGAGAACTCCTGCCTCCAGTCCTCGTGGCCCGCGAGCCCCGGCCCTTGGATGCCCCATGACCGCTCGTTGCTCGGATCGCTGCCCTCCGCGACTCGCCGGCGCGCCGTCTCGAGCTCCGGGGTCAGGGCGTGGAGCACCCCGATCACCAGCACCCGCTCGGCATCCGTGTCGAGAGCCGCATGCACCGCCGCCGCGATCAGATGGCCGCAGGTCTCGATGCCGGCGTGCGGAAAGATGACGGCGCCCCCCGCCTTGAGCGCGGGCGCCAGGCACCATGCCCTACCGGCATCGAGGAGTCGATGGGCACCATCCGGGCCAAGACGGCGCTGCGCCTCGGTCGAAAGGTGCTTGTAATCGGGCAGGCGGCGCATCGGAGTCTCGACGCACTCAGGGGAAGGAATAGCTCACGCCGGTTGTGATCGTGAGATCGTTCTTCGCTGCATCCCCTGTCCCTGGCGGCCTGGCATCGTAGGATTCCTGGAGCGTGAGCTCGATATAGAGGTTCTTGATGGTCTCCCAGCGCCCGGTTGCGCTGAAGCTGAGGCGATAGCGCTCGAGATCGTTGAGGCTCACCGAGGGAGTCAGGTTCACCGTCAGATCGCGCTTCGGCCGTTCGTAGAAGAATCGCTGCAGGTTCAAGGGGGCGCTCAGTTCCGAGGAGGTTTCGTAATCAGCCCCTCCCACCGAACGCTCTGATACCCCGGATACCGCGAGCGCCAGGCTCAGTATCTGGTGGTTCTCCTTGACCAGAAACCGGCCCCCGCCGAGCCAGATGGTGAACCGGGGATCGTATCCCTGGTCCGGGTTCTGTTCGCCCTTGAAGCCGCTGACCACCAGCAGCCGCTCCGGCAGATTCCGGGTGCCTTCGAGCGACACCCAGTTTCTGATCGTCTCCGCGGCATTCTCCTGCGAGGAGAAGAAGCTCGATCCCTGGAGGTTCACGGTCCATTTCCGGCTCACGTACGTTACGGTCCCGTTCGCGCTCCACTGCACCACGGTGTTGGCCTGAGAGTATCCAAAGCCCAACCCGGCGTCGCCCGAGAGGCGAGACCAGAACGTCTTGTTGATAGGGGTGATGCTGACCACATCGAACATCAACAGGCTCTCATCCGCTCCCTCCACACCGCGCACCGTGATCCTGCCCGCCTCATCGCCCGGCGCCAGGGTCCCGAAGTACCTGAGTCCGTCCTCGTCCTCGACCTCATAGAGATACTTCGAGGTGACCTCGGCCACCCACTCCCACTTGAGGTAGATCTTGTCGGGTGAGGGATCGGTGCTCAGCGTGAGCTGGGCGCGGCTCATCCCCTTGATCTCGCCGGTCAGGACATCCCCGTTGGCGAGCTTGATGACATCGGTCTTGGGGTGGGCGTGGGCGAGCTCGAAGAGCCCGAGCAATGACAACGCAATGACGGCAATCTGGGTGATTGCGACGAGATGGAGTGAGCGACCGGGCGTTGTGAGCCCTCCGCTGGCAGCCATGGCGGGGACTCTACGCCAGCAACGAATACAGGGCAACACGGACGCCCAGCCCCGCACGGAGCGGCTGTCGGCCCGGCTGCCCATGTGCATCATGCATCAGCCTGGTGCAGTCCGCAGCCGTCGGGGAGCTGGGTTCGGGCCGGCATGACCGGCGCAAGCGGCTGCAGGAAGGCTTCTTCCTCACCCCCTGGGGTCCGGCATCGTCCTTGCTCAGCGCCATACGAACCCCAACCCGTCATTCACCAGGTACCAAGAAGGAAGAACGATGACTCGAGCACTGATCCTCGTCGCCATCGCCGCCCTGGCCGTGGTTTCAGCGTGCGGCGATAGCAGCCAGCCCAGAACCTCACAGCTCTCCCTCTCGGCCACCACGCGTCCGCCCGGGAGCCGCCTCGCCGCCGGAGCGCCGCTCCCGGCCGCGGCATCGGACACGCTCTTCGATGGCGAGAACACCCTGATCGTTACCCGCGCCGAGGTTGTGCTCAAGGAGGTCGAGCTCGAGACCATCGACTCGCCCGACTGCGACGAGGACTCCTCCGGCTGCGACGAATTCACGAGTGGCCCGATCCTTCTCGACCTGCCGCTCGACGGCGGAACAGAGCAGGTGGTGGCGATCGCGGTCACACCGGGGAGCTATGACGAGGTCGAGTTCGACATCCACAAAGTGAGCGGTGACGACCCGGCGGAGGCCGTCTTCCGCCAGGCTCACCCCCAGATGGAGGACGCGAGCATCCGTGTCGAGGGCACGTTCAACGGTGAGGCGTTCACGTTCGTGACCGATCTCGACGAGGAGCAGGAGCGGGAACTATCGCCCCCACTAGTCATCGCCGATGATTCGGACCCTGCCAATGTCACCTTGCGCTTCGACATGTCGCGCTGGTTCCGCGACTCGTCGGGCACGCTCATCGACCCGCGGACCGCCACCACCGGCGAGCCGAACGAGAGCATGGTCGAGGAGAATATCAAGAACTCGATCAAGGCCTTCGAGGACGACGACCACGACGGCGAGGAAGACTGATCCCGACTGTCATCCGCCCTTGACGGCCAGGCCCACCAGGGACTGGCCGTTCGCGTCCCGATGTCGTAGGATTCGCCCCGTCAAGGTCCCAGACTGGCAACCCGACGGGAGTGATCATGAAGAGAATCAGCCTGATCCCATGTGCCGTAGCCTGCCTGCTCGCCGCATTCCTGATGGCGGGTGGCGCCCAGGCCCAGGTCCCCGACCAGTTCACGAACCTCAAGGTCTTCCCCAAGGACGTCGGCAAGCGCGAGCTGGTGGACGCGATGAAGGACTTCTCGGCGGCGCTCGGCGTGCGCTGCACCCACTGCCACGTCCAGAAGGCTCCAGGGGACTTCTCCTCGATCGACTGGGCCACGGATGAACTGGATCACAAGAAGGTCGCCCGCGGCATGATGGCCATGGTGGGGGAGATCAACAAGAAGCTGCTCCCCGCCGCGGGCGAGAAGAATGCCCAGGTGAGCTGCATCACCTGCCATCGCGGTCTCACGGACCCCGCCACCCTTGATCAGGTGCTGCTCGAGGTCACCGAGAAGGAAGGCGCGCCGGCCGCCGCGGCCAAGTACAAGGAGCTGCGCCAGGACTACTACGGCACCGGGTCCTACGATTTCAGCCCCGAGACCCTGGGCCAGGTGGCACAGGTCCTCGCCCAGGAGAAGGGCGACATGAACGCCGCCATGACCATGGTCGACCTCAATCTCGAGATGAATCCCAAGGATGCCGAGAGCCACCTGATGAAGGCGCACATGCTGCAAGCCAAGGGTGACACCGCCGGCGCCCTGGCGAGCGTGAACAAGGCGCTCGAGCTGGATCCGGAGAACGAGCAGGCCAAGAAGATGCTCGAGCAGTTGCAGCAGGCGAAGTAGCAGATCGGTTCGGCCTCTGGTCCCTGGGAGAGTGAATCGTGCGCGGAAGGAAGCTCTTGTGGAGGAGCGCGGCCGTCGTGGCCGCGCTCCTCGTGTTGATCCAGTTCTGGCCGGTGAAACGCACCAACCCGCCGGTGACGTCGGACGTGGTTGCCTCCACCGAGGTCAAGGCGCTCCTGCGCCGCGCCTGCTACGACTGCCATTCGAACGAGACCCGCTGGCCGTGGTACAGCCGCGTGGCGCCGGTCTCGTGGCTCCTTGCGGATCACGTCAAGGACGGACGCAAGGACTTGAACTTCTCCGAGTGGCCCGTTCTCGATTTCGAGGCCCAGCAGGAGGCGTTCGAGGACATCACCAAGCAGCTCCAAGAGGGCAAGATGCCGCTTCTGAGCTACAAGCTCGGACACCCCGAATCCTGGCTCAACGCCGAGGAGCGAGCGGTCCTTCTCGACTGGGCGCGCCCGGGGGACTAGGCCGCTCCGACCCTACGGCTGCGTCAGCTCCACGAGCTCGACGCGCTCGCCACCGACCTCGAGCACGACACCGATCCCCGAAGCGTAGTACTTGTTCTCATGAGCGCCGGACTCGAGGCCGTTCCACTCCTCGATCTGGACACATCCGGTGAAGTCGCCGTAGGGGACCGTGGCGGACTGATCGACGGCGATGACCTTCCCCCAGTCCTCCGCCTCATCCTCGTAGTACTCCTGCCGGTACTCCTCCCCGATATGCGCGCCGGGATTGCTCCACATGATGATCCCGGGGAGCGCGCCATCGACGCCCCACTCCCAGGAACCCTCGGTGCTCACGACCTGGCCGTCCTCGATCTCCTTCGAATCCTCCCCCAGATACCAGACGTTGCCCTCGATGTCCTGGGCGAACCAATCGAATGTCGCTTCGATCAGACCTCCATCGAGGTAGACGCTGTCGCTGACGGCCGTGGCCGTGACGCCGTTCACCACCCGCGGCGCCGAGAGGACCTCGACCACGATCCTCTCGTGGCCCTCATCGGTGTCGGCTTCGAAGACCGCCCGCGTCCCCGGGACGAGCGGGAAGAAGGCGTTGGTCACGGCGCCGGCCCATTCGGTCGGGAGCTCCGGGTGGTAGGGCGGGCTCATTGGATTGTCGTCGCAGCCTGCGGCCGAGAAGACGCACGCCACGAGCACCAGGACTGCGAACGCCCGATGGCAGGCAACGAAACATGAACGCATGGCATTCCCCTTTCCGGTCCGCTCGGACCCGCTGGTGATCACGGAGGGAGCAAGCGAGACGTTGGATTTGTGACAGCCGCCCCGGCCGCGATCCTAGGGTTCGAGCGGGAGCAAGTACGATCCGCGGAGGTCTGCCGCTTCGGTGAGGACGCGCGCGCCTTCCTTGAGAAAGACCTGCCTTCCGGCCACCCGGATCTCGACCCGGGGTGCCGCGCGCGGGATCTGGATCTCGAAGCTGGCCCCCGAACCCGTGTTGTCGACAACGAGTCGATCCACCTCCGAGGTGAAGGTCGCCGCCCCTTGCGCGGTGCGGACGAGCACGTCGTCGCCGGCGGTGAGCAGCACTTCGATCGCGCCAGCGGACTGGGTTTGCACGAACTCGATCGAGAGGTTCGGCCCCGGCGCGACGGCGATGCCACCGCTCGCCGGCGGCGCGACGGCCGGACCCGGCGTCACCTCCGGGGCAATGGGGATCGAAGGACGCGTGAGCGATCCGATGCGCTCCACGACCGCATCCACCCATCCGGGCACGGGAGATCCGGGAAGGGCATACGCCGCACCGGCGATGCCGAGCGCCACGAGGAGGCCGGCCGCTCGCCGGCGCCACTGGGATCGCGCTCCGCGCGGCGCCGAGGCCGAGATTGTGGCGCTCCGCGCCCTCGCCATCACGTCTCCGGCGGCCACAAGAGGCGGCTCGTGGTCGAGCTCCTGGAGCAGCCTGAGCACCGCGGCCTCTTCCCGTTCTGCCACGGCCACGCGCTCACGACAAGCGCCACAGTCCCTCATGTGCATGCGGGCAGGAGCATCCGCCGCGACGGGCAGCTCGCTGTGCAAGAGGCGTTCTATCCGTTCGTCATCGAGGTGCATCGCAAGCACCCTCCGTCCTCGCGTAGATCTCGCGGAATGCGCGCTTGGCGCGCGCCAGGAGCACCCCCACACTCGCTTCGTTCAGCTCGAGGGCCGCCGCGATATCGCGGTAGCGGTAGCCCTCGGCCATGAGCAGCAGCATCGCCCGTTCGCGCTCCGGCAGTTGCTCGAGCGCTCGCCGCACGGCCCGGCGGGAATCCTCCGCCATCGCCGTCTCATCCGGAGCTGGAGACGGCGGGGCGTGCATGCTCTCCGCTCCCTCCCTGGCCAAGAGACTCAGCCGCCGCCTGCGCGTCGTCATCTGGTTCCGGAAGAGGTTCAAGGCCACGGTGATGAGCCAGGCTTCCGGCGTCTCCGGCATCGCCCCCCTCTGATAGAGCTTGATGAACGCCTCCTGCACCAGGTCCGACGCCAGCTCCGGCTCGCCCGAGAGACGATCCATGACGCGCCACAGCCGCTGAAAGTGGCTATCGAAAAGCTCCACGAATCGATCGTGGAACGATGTGGTTCCCGCGTTCAGTGGACCTCGCTCCTGTGGCGACCGTGATTCGACCGCGCCGCACTGAGGCCGCGCACCGGCAGCCCAATGGGCCTCATCATAGGAACCCCAGGCCCGGGGGATTTGTGACACTCCGGGGTGGATCCGGCGCTGTCCCGGACCGGCCGGGACTCAGAAGCGCCAGTCGATCCCGAGAACCAGCGGCGCCAGCGGGCGCATCTCGATCGCGGCCACCTCGCCGGTCTCCGGATCGCGGAGATAGGTCAAGGTGTTCCGCCGGCCGAGGAGGTTCGTGACCGTCCCGAACAGCGCCACCTCCGCATCCCGTCCCCCAGCCGTGAGGTGCCAGTGCTTGCGCACCCCGAAGTCCACGCGCGAGTAGGCGGGAAGCGCGGCTGCGCCGAGCGACCCGCCGTCGAGCTCGGGGTTGCCGGCGAACTCGCAGCCGAGGTCGAGGAGATTGCAGGCCTCCCACTCGAGACTGCCGGATGCGATCGTGGTGCGGCGCCCGAAAGCTGCTTCCGCGCCCACCCGGAACGAGAGCGTGGAGGTCGGGAAGACTGTCACGCCGCCCTCGAGGCGGTGGACGGCGCCGTGAGAGGGGACATAGCTCCCGTCCTCGCTCGTGAGGCGCACGCGCTGGAGACCGTAGCTCGCAACGACGCCGTAGCGAACCCCGCTCGCCGCGAGGTCGACCGCGATGCCCTGCGCCGATCCCGAACCGACGGCGAACTCACCGGTCGCGAAAGGAGCGCTCGATTCGGGTGCGGCGAGCAGGAGGCCGCGCGCTCGGCGCGCGTAGGCCTGCAGGCCGAGGCGCACGCCGGCCCGGGGGCGATATTCGGCGGCGAGGACTCCCAGATCGCTCGCCGCGATCGGCACGCCGGGGGCAGCGGTACCGATATAGAGCTCGGCAGGGAAGACGTTCCCCACCACCGACTCCGCATTGCGGAGCGACTGCGCGAACTGGTGCGCCCGCGCGTAACGGGCGGAAAGTGTGGTCCTGGTCGAGGGCGCCCACCGGATCTCGGTGCCGGGCGCCGCGCGCCATTCCGCTCCCGTCGTGGCCAGGGAGAGGGAAAAGGTGGCTTCCGTGCGCGGTGCGAGATGACGGATGTGACGGCCGGCCAAGGTCACGACCGGCGTCAGGACCTCGAGCCCGAACGAGGGCACGGCGTCGCTGTCGGACCCGACCCGATAGGAAGTCGTGATGGTCTCGACCCGGAGTTCCCCGGCCGAGGTGGCCTGTGGGGATGAGTGCTCGAGAGCGGCGAAAAACCCCGCGTCGCGGCGGGTGGAAGACAGCGCGAGCCCGGCCTTCGCCGTCGCCCAGACCGCGCTGGCCTCGCCCGCCGCGTGGTAGCCGCGCATGAGGAGCGCGACCCGCGAGTACTCGCGGCGCCACTCGGCGCCAAGGGACTGGCTGTGCCACTCGATGTCGTTGCGTGGCGAATCGGCGCCAGCCTCGGTTTCCGCCGCCGCAGCACCCGATGCACCGATCTCGTTCCCGTTGTCGTAGCCGAGCACTCGCAACCGCCCGCCGAACACGGGCGTCTCCAGCTTGGCGAGCCAGTCGACCGCCTGGCTCTCGACGTAGGAAGGCTCGCCCGCCGGGGCGATCAGATCGTGGAGGCCCGAGCGCAGGCTCAAGACGTAGCCCGCGCCGCCCGTGCCGAGAGGACCATCGACCGTCACCCGACCCTGAGTCGTGCTGAGCGATCCCTGGGCACGAAGCCGCGGCCCAGGTGTCCGCGTGACGGCATCGACCGCAGCGGAGAGCGCGTGCGCGCGGGCGAGTGCGGGAGCGGTCGATGCGATTGACAGACTGGACAGCGCATCGGGGTTGAAGGCGCTCGACATCCCCGTCGTGTGATACGGGTTCAGGACCGGGATCCCATCCAGCGAATAGGCGGTTTCACCCGCTTCGCCACCGCGAACGTGGAGCGCGTGCGGCGTCTCGGCCTCGAGCACGACCTCGCCGCCGCCGAGCGCGGGAAAGACATCCGGTTCGGCGAGCAGTGGATGGTGGCGCACCGCAGCGATCGAGGACTCGCGGTCCGGGTACTCGGCGCTCTCACCCGTATCGGCGCCACGAACGAAGATCGGCGCGCGGACATTCTGGGCCTCGACCGGCAGCGGCTCGGGAGGAAGGGAGACGTTGATCTCGAGCTCTCCCTCCCGGGGCACGAGCGCATGGAGGGAACGCGGGGCATAGCCGATGCGGCGAATCGTGATGTGCCGCGGTCCGGGTGGGACACGGGCGAGGATGTACCGCCCCCCGGCATCGGTGATCGTGGTGCGCGCGAGATCGGGGAGAGAGATCACCGCCCCGGCCAGCGGTGCCGAGGTCTCCGCATCGCGAACGATCCCGACGAGTGCGGTCTCGGCGGCCAGAGCGACGACAGGTATCGCCGCCATGACTGCGAGCAGGAGCAGGATCGTCAGGTGATGGGAACGGCTCATGATCGATTCTCGCCGGGTCGGTTGATCGCCGTCCCCTCGATTCTATCATGAGCCGCCCCGCGAGCGCAGGATCAGTTCGATCGACTTCGCGGCCGACCGCCTCGCCGCCTCTCAGAAGAAGAGCTCGATGTTCATCATGAAGACCGGTCCGTTGGAACCGACCAGGAGCGGATAGCTCAGGTAGCCCACGGGAGAGCTGTCGACATAGATGAGCTCCGGATTGAAGCGCAGGATCCGCGTCTTGAATGGGTAGTAGTTGATGCCGCCGCCGGCATCCCAAGGGATCCCGTACTCGCCGAAGATGCGCGAGGTGAACCCGTAGAGCATGAGGGTCTGCGGAATCACCATCGCGGATGCCTGGGCCTGGAAGCCGTGATCATAGAGGTCGTCCACCGGCAAGGGGCCGTTGGCCTTCAGGTTCTGCACCCACCGGATGTAGTAGTCCCCCTCGAGCGCGTAGCCGCGGTACTTGAGCGCCCCATCGAAGGCCGACATGCGGTAGTCCGCCTGCTCGACCAGGAGCCCCTCGCCGAAGGCACCGGGCTGGAAGATCCCCGTGCCGTTGGACAGCCGGATCTGGGTGTTCTCGGGATCCTCCGTGCGCGGCTGGTTCTGCCTCGTCTCGCGGCTGGCGGTGAAGGCGGTACCCAGGTTCGTGGCCAGCGCCTCATGCCCGTCGAAGTCACCGAAGCCCTCGTAGGTGCCGAAACCTCCCCCCGTCCACCACAGCGCTCCCGATAGGGTGTTCATGCCCGGGGCGAGCTGGCCCGCATCCACGCCGAGCTGGCTCAGGTTGTCGCCCAGCATGCCCTTGTAGTGGAGGCCATCGGTGATGTCGCCCTCGGCCCAGATGCCGCTCGTGTAGGAACCGCGGAAGAACTCATCGCCGATCGTGCGATTGTCTTGCTTCGCCCAGAACGGAAAGGTGCCGCGCGTCGTCCGCGTCGTCGGCAGGCCGCCGATGCCGCCTCCCACCGTGACGTGCTCGTTGAACCGGTAGGTGAGATTCCCGGCGAGAACCACCTGGGCGCCGAGCCCCTGGCTCGTGTTGGAGGTCCAGACATACGACAGGTAGCGGAACTTGGGCGTGCCCAGCCAGCCCTTGAAGTAGAGGATCCCCTTCTGGAACTGGAGATCGTCGCGCTGGTCCAGCTCCACGGTCTCGCCGGCCGCGTTGATGTAGGTGTCATCGAGCCCGCGCTGGTTCAGGTAGCGAAGGTAGGTGTAGAAGCTGAAGTCCACGCGGCCGCGGTCACCGTCGTAGAGGTTGAAGCCCTTGGCGGGGGTGAGATCCCGCTTCGACTCCTCCTCGGCGAGTGATCCCGTGACCAGCATGCTCACGAGCAGAACCGCGACCCAAGTTCCCAGAATTGCCTTCTGCCACTGATTCATCAAGTTCGCCCTCCTGACTCGCCTGGCGGTCCTGCGCATCCGATACAGCCTGTTCCTTGCAGCAAGGAGACGACCGCGAGAAACCCGCCGCATCATAGATCATCCCGGCCGGCGGCGGGAGGCCGTGTCAACAGGGTCTGCACTGTGGTCAACGTGGTGGCCGGCGGCTACGACAGGGTCTTCCAGGGAAGGCAGGCCTTCGTGCTGCGAAGTCACGGGGTTGTCACCCCGCACCTGCCGCCCGCAGGACGGCATGACCCTTGCGCGTCCCGGCTTCATGGGCTGCCGAAGTCACATCGCACACGCGGTGCTCGTGCTCGCCGCGGCCGCGATCGCAACGCCCGGCCCCGGCATCGCTCGCGCCACGGACCTGGACGGGAACGGGATCGAGGACGAGCGCGAGCTTCCGCTCGCTCGCCGCTTCGCGCCCACGCTCGCGCTGCACGCCCCTGATATCGAGCGGAACGGCATCCGCGTGCCGGTCTATCCGGTGCCGGTCGAGATCATGGGGCTCGCCGGTGCCGCGCCCGGCGAGGGCTTGCCTGCCGATCGCCTCTTCGTCCTCTGGAGACAGCAGCCCCTCGACTATCCCTACGGCGATCACTGGGTCGCGGCCGCGGGCTGGGCGCCTCCGCTCGCCGAGAGCGATCCGCAGCATGATTACTCGGCGCTCAGCGATGATCCGATCCTCCGCCAGATCGCGCCGCCGGCGATGCTGTTCGGTCCCTACTCGCTTCGCTTTCACTGGGAGTACGGCAACCCGGCCGTCGACGAGCCGGCCGAGTGGTATCAGGTCTGGGAATCAGGGAACGAGTGGACGCGGCCCGGGGCGGATTTTCCGCCCACCGCCTACGCTCACCTCCGCCGCTGCGAGGAGGCGGGCTGCGCGCCCGGCCGTGTTCTCATCCAGTACTGGTTCTTCTTTCCCTTCAACGACTGGATCAACAATCACGAGGGCGACTGGGAGGGTATGAATGTCATCGTCTCGAGCGACGATCCCGATTCGGCTACCGCGCTCGACATCGAGTACTTCGCCCACCGGATCCACCTCGTCCGCCCGCCCGGGATGCCGCTCGCGGAGCATTGCATCATCACGGAGGCGACGCATCCCGTGGCGTTCGTCGGCGGACACGGCCGGCTCACGGGCTGCATCGGCGGCACCGGCGAGGGCGAGGCGTCGCACGGCTTCTATCCGACACCGGGGCGCTTCGCCGAGGTGAGCGAGGGCGATCCCCTCGGGTGCTTCGAGCGCGCCGACGAAGAGATCTCGACTCGAGCCGGGCCCACCGTCCACTGGTCCGACCTCGCGGTCGAGGTGATCCCCGCTCCCGAGGCCATCGACACCGGCGCCGAGCCCGAGCGCGGCTGGCTCGTGGCCGATCTCCTGTGGGGAACGCGGCGCGTGCCCTCGGTGGGCGGCGCCCTGTGGCACGATGTGGGCAACTACGCGCCGCACGGCCCCGCGCACAATCCCGCGCAGCGCTTCGGAAGGGTGGCGGCGCTGACCTCGACCCGGCCCTACTCGAGCCCGGGAGATCCGCATGCACTGCCGTACGCGGCCGATGAAGCGGGGTGGGTGCCGTTCGCGTTCTTCCTCGATGCGTTCACCGGCATGACGAGCCTGGAGCCGGGAAGCCTTGCGACGTGGACGGTCGGCACCGGAACATGGGAGCTGGCCTCGGGCTCCCTCCTGGGCACGGGCGACGGCGACCAGCGGGCGACGAATCGCGCGTTCTTCCGGAGCCAGTGGCCGCCGGACTGGTACACGCTGCCATTTGCCGAGTGGAATTCACGCGCCGCGCGCTTCGCGGCGGATGTGGCGCTGCTCTCGCCTCTCGTCTCCGGCGACGCCGCGGGCCTTGCCGTTTCCGGAGCAGCCGGGTCCGGTGAAGGTGACGGCCAGGTGCGGGTGGTCCTCGGTCGCGGCTCGGCCGGCGCGTACGAGCTGCAGATGCGGGTGTGGGCGAGCACCGGGGACAGCCTCGTCAGCGCCGTGACCGTTCCCGATCCGGGAAGCGCGACCCATCGCCTCGAGGTCCTGACCTTCGCCCCCGATGGCGGCGGGCTCTTCCATGATGTCTGGCTCGATGGCGCGCTCGTCCTCGGCTCGGTTGCCACCCCAGGCGAGCGCGACGACACGCGCGGGCTCGTCGCCGACGGCGGGGCGCACGCGCGCTTCGATCGCGTGGCCTTCTCGGGGCTCCGCCTCGAGTCGAGGTGGCGCCATGCACCGTTCGCTTCCATCACGACGCCGGCCGCTGGCGCAATCATCTACTCATGTCCGCAAGAGATTGCCTGGCGGGCGGCCGACGAGAAGGCGGACGACGGCATCGCCACGCAGCGGCTGGCCCTCTCGATCGACGGCGGGGCGACCTGGGAGGAGATCGCGAGCCTCGGCGGCGAGGAGCGGAGCCTGGTCTGGCAGCCGCCGGCCGCGGCCGCCGACTCGGCCCTGATCGCCCTCACGGTCACGGATGTCGAGGGCGACTCCCGCACCGTGCGGAGCGGGATCTTTCGCCTCGCGAGCGGCGAGCCGCCGGCTTCCGTGCTCTCGCCCGCCGGCGGCGAGAGCTGGATGCGCGGCACGACGCACTGGGTGCGCTGGGCGGCACCTTGCCGGGACACGGTCGATCTCGCGCTCTCGACCGACGGCGGGGCCACGTTCCCCGTGCCGATCGCGGCGCGGGTGCCGAACGGCGGCGCGTTCGCATGGGCGATCCCCTCCTGGCTTCCGGTGGGGCAACCATGCCGGGTGCGGATCATAGGAGGCGGGCTTCCGGCGGCAACGAGCCCCGACTTCACTCTCGCCTGGGATGGGATGATCGCCGGCGGCGACTTCGAGATCGAGAGCCCCTGGTCGCTCTCGATCGTCGCGGAGGCGATGCGCGGCGAGGCCGCCTCCTCGCACGGCATCGGCGACCCGCCGCTCGGCGCACCGATTGGCATGCAGTCATCCCTCCACGTCAATGTCCGCGCCTCCGGACTGACTGCGCCCGCCGAGCCGCCCGGCGCCCCGGATCCCGACCCGCCGTGGCCGGCGCGCTCGCAACTCGCGATCGCGGCCGAATCGGAGGCGATCCCGCTCGCCGAGCCGGCTGCCCTGCAGGCGGTGCACATCGCGCTCCGGGCCATCGCCATCATCGGCGCCACCCCCGGGGCGGCGGCCTCGGCCCGCGCCACCCTTTCGGCTTCCTACCGAGGTGCTTCCGGCGGCGAGCTCGAGCGTCACGATCTCGCCACCCTCTCGATCGCCCGCACCGAGCCCGGCTGTCACGAGGAATTTCTGGACGAGATCCTCCCCCTCCATGAAGCCCCTCTCGGCGCCACACGGCTCCGCTTCGTGATCCGCCTCGAGGGCGCGGCCCACGCCATGGGGCCGGGTGTTTCAGCGGAAACCGAGGTGGTCGCCGACGACCTCCATCTGGTCGAGGCGGTGGATCTCCCGGCGCCGCGGCCGCTGGAGGCTCAACCCTCCCTCACCGTCCATCCCGATCCCACCGGCGGCCCGGTACGCCTCGAGATCTTCCTGGGGAGCGAATCCATCGTTTCACTTTCCATCTTCACCGCCGCCGGCCGCAAGGTCGCGCGCGTCATCTCATCACGCCCCCATCCTCCTGGAACCCACGCCTTCACCTGGGACCCGGGGGAGCTCCCAAGCGGCACCTACTTCTTCCTTCTCGAGACCGGCAATGCAACGTGCACGCGCAAGTGGGTGCGATTGCGCTGAACGAACGGCCTGCCCCGCCCGGCGCGAGCGCCGCGCCGGGCAACCCACCCCGAACACCCGCTAAGCTCCCGCCGCGCATCATCTTGAGTCGCCTGTAAGGCGCATGCTATAATACCGTGGTCGCTGCCGCCGAGCTTCCCTCGGCCGCCACACGCCGACCGCGTCGCCCACCACGCGGCTGGTGACGTCCTGACCTGGCTGCGGGAGGCCGCCCAGGATGGAGCGCCCCCCCTAAGACTTCGAGGACATCGCGCATGCGCTCTTCACGAACGGTTCGCGCGCTCGTTCCCGGCATCCCGGCTGCCGCGCTCTTGACCCTGATCACAGCCCTCTCCGCGCTGCCGGCCGCCGCCTACGAGATGCACATCAACTGCGGTTCGGTGAACTACACCGCCCAGAACGGAACGCTCTTCGTGGCGGACCGCGTCTACGTTGCCGGTGATGCGGGCTACATCGCGGGCTGGGACAACTACACCTGGAATGCGGTTGGCGGCACGCCGGATCCCCTGCTCTACGCCTATACGCGCAACAGCTTCATTCCCAATCCGCTCGAGTATCGCTTCGACGTCCCGAACGGCGACTACCTCGTCCGCCTCCGCATGATCGACAACTTCAAGCACTCGACGGGCGAGAACCAGTTCGATGTTCGCATCGAGGGTCAGGAGGTCGCTGCCAACATCGACCTCTATGCGCTCGTCGAGCGCACGTATGCCATCGACTTCACCTTCGCCGCCACGGTGACCGACGGCGTCCTCAACGTCGTCCTCCAGCCCGATTTCGGCTTCGCGTCACTGGCCGGGATCTCGGTCGTCTCACGTGCACCCGACTCGACGCCGCCGGCGCTGCCGACCGGCCTCACCGCCGCCGACAACTACGAGGCGGTCGCCCTCGACTGGGACCCGAACCCGGAGGACGACATCGCCGCCTACCAGGTCGAGCGGGCAACGAGCGCCGGCGGGCCCTTCACTCCGGTCGCCACCGTCGACCGCGTCTCCCGCCGCATGGATCGCCTTCCCCCCGGCGGCCCCTTCCACTACCGGGTGCGCGCCGTCGACGCCTACGGCAACGCCTCCGATCCAACCGACCCGGTGAGCGCGAGCTCGCTCGCGCAGACCGCGACCACGCTCCCCGCGGTGCACGTGATCATCGCTCCTGACAGCCTCGAGCGGCTGGACGACAACCCAACGCTTGACACCTACTACCAGTGCGATGTCGCCTTCGACCAGGACCTCTACACCGACGCCACCTGCCGCTACCGGGGCAACGTCTCGCGCTCCCTCCTCAAGAAATCCTGGAAGGTCAAGCTCGGCACGGGCCTCTTCGAGGGGCGCGAGAACTTCAACCTCAACTCGGAGTACATCGACAAGTCGCTCCTCCGCGAGCGCCTCTCCTATGATCTCTTCGCGCGAAACGGCTGCCCGGCGCCGCGCTCGCGCTTCGTCCACATGATCGTGAACGGCAAGTGGATGGGGGTACGGAACGACGTCGAGAACGTCGACGTCGAATCGCTCACGCGCCTGGGGCTCGCCACCGTCAACGCCACCATGTACAAGCCGGTGAGCTCGCCACCGCCCGGGGTCCATAGCAACCTGATCCCGCTCGCCACACCCGGGGATTACATGCTCGCCTACGAGAAGGAGCTGGGCGACCCCGGCGACTATTCGGATCTCATCAGCTTCATCGAGGGTCTCAACTTCGCGAGCGCGGATTCGGCCTTCCACTTCATCGCCCGGAAGATGGATCTCAATCGCTTCCTCGACTTCTACTCGACCCAGGTCGTGTTGCAGAACACGGACATCACCTTCAAGAACTGGTTCTTCCATCACGATCTCACCACCGACCGCTGGACCATGATCCCCTTCGACACCGACCTCACCTTCGGTGTCGTCTGGCCCTTCAGCGATGTTTTCGCCTACAACGAGTCGGTGTTCCTGGGTGCCGGCAACCGCCTCTTCGGGAAGGTGCAATCGGATCCCATGCTCCGCCAGCTCCATCTGGATCGGGTGCGGCAGATCCTCGCCACCACGTTCTCCGGTCCGGCCACCGATGGTCTCATCGACTCGGTCCATGCCGAGGTCGAGGTGGATGCGAGGCGCGACTGGTGGAAGTGGGGCTGGGAGAAGAACGACTGGTTCGAGGCGAGCCCGGCCGAGCTCCGCACCTTCGTCTCCGGGCGCACGACTTCACTCCTCAACGAGATCGCGGTCGTCGAGGCCCCGTCCGACCTCGTCATCAACGAGCTCATGGCCTCGAACGCCACCACCGTCACCGACGAGTGGGGCGATCACGACGACTGGATCGAGATCTTGAATCGCGGCGGCGCGCCGGTCAGCACCCTCGGGCTCTACCTGACCGACGACCTCGGCCTGCCCGGGCGCTTCGCGCTACCCGACACCACGCTCCAGCCCGGCGATCACCTCATCATCTGGGCCGACTCGGAGCCCGCCGAGGGGCCGTGGCACGCGCCCTTCAAGCTCGAGAAGAAGGGCGAGGCGGTCGGCCTCTTCTCGGGTCCGCTCGCCACCTCGGCCCCGATCGACGTCCGCGTCTTCGATCGCCAGCTCACCGATGTGAGCTACGGGCGCCTCCCGGACGGCAGCCCCTACTGGCAGCTCCTGCCGACTCCGACCCCCGGGGCGGCGAACGTCGGCGGCGGCAACATCAAGCCGCAGATCGACGATGTCGTCCACTTCCCGCCCGCGCCCGGTGCCAACGCGCCGGTGCGGGTGACCGCGACCTTCTGGGACGAGGGCGGGCTCGCGCTGACGCAGCTCAAGTACGACGCCGGAGCGGGCTACGTCACCGAGACGATGTACGATGACGGCCTGCACGGGGACGGCGACGCGGGCGATGGCACCTTCGGCGCCGAGATCCCGGGACAGCCGCCGCTCACCACCGTCCACTACTACCTGCGCGCGGTCGACGACCTCGGTGCGGTCACCAACGATCCCCCCGACGCGCCGCTCCTCACCTACAGCTATCTCACCGGCTACGAGGCCCCGCCCGCCTACTTGAACGAGTTCATGGCCTCGAACGCCGCCACCATCCAGGACGAGTTCGGCGACTACGACGACTGGGTCGAGATCTGGAACGCGGGGCAGGACACGCTCCGTCTCGGCGGCAAGCACCTGACCGACAACCTCACCAACCCCACCAAGTGGGTGTTCCCGCCGGACGTGAACCTGCCGCCGGGCGAGTACCTGATCGTGTGGTGCGACGGCGAGCCGTTCGAGGGACCGCTCCACACCACCTTCAGGCTCGATGCCGCGGGTGAGCAGCTCGGCTTCTTCGATTCGGTCGTGCTCGGCGTGGGGATCATCGACAGTCTCACCTTCGGACCGCAGGCGACCGACGTCTCCTACGGCCGGCTCCCCGATGGCGGCACCTGGCGGATCCTCCCGACCCCGACTCCCGGCGCCACCAACGGCACCGACATCGGGATCGGTGATGACGGCGCTCCCGGGACGCTCCCGCGCGCGCTTGCGATCCGCGGCCCCTATCCCAACCCCTTCAACCCGCGCGCGGTCTTCGTCCTCGAGGTACCGGAGCAGGGCCAGGTGCGCGCCGTGATCCACGATGTCCAGGGCCGGCGCCTCCGCGTGCTCCTCGACGCGCCGCTCGCGCCCGGACGGCACCGCCTCGAGTGGGACGGCCGCGATGGGCAGGGCCGCTCGGTGGCGAGCGGCGTCTACTGGCTCCGCCTCGAGGCCGGCGGCAAGACCCGCGACGCGCGCGCCGTGCTCCTGCGGTGAGGCCGCGGCTAGAGCAGGGTCGGCGGGGGCCGCTCGCGAGGGGGGCGCTCCGGCTCGGACAGTCCTCGCGCGCCTGCGGATCGCGTGCCACCGGGACGAAGCTCATTGCCGCTGGCGCGCTGCGGAACTCGCCGTCGGCCCCCCTCGCATCGCGCCCTACCTGACGAGACTACCGGCCCCAGTCGAACTCCGCGCGCTCGGGGATAATGGTCACGGCCTGGCCGCCATCGGTGATGAAGCCGTGGACTCGCGCGCCATCCCGGAAATGCACGCGCTGGCTGTCGATGGAGCTGGAAGGTCTGGATCACGCCGGGCCGAGTTCCCGTCCCAGGGTGAGCTCACGGCATGCGAGGCCCGACCGGTGAAGCGGAAGGTCACCCACTCGCTCGCGAGCGCGCCATGCGCGAGCAGATCGCGATCGAGGGGATGGAACATGATGGCGGCATCGAGCCCCGCGAAGGCGTCGGCCTCGAGGAGCTTGATCTTGCCGCCGCCGCCCTCCTCGGCCGGCGTGCCGAGAAGGATGACCTCGCCAGGAAGCTCGTTCGCGACTGACGCGAGCCCGATGAAAGGCCCCGAGCGCACCGCCGGCAATGAGGTTGTGACCGCAGGCGTGCCCGATCTCGGGGAGCGCATCGTACTCGGCGAGGACCGCGATGCGCGGCCCGCCGCCTCGCTCAACCAGGCCGAGGCTTTCGTCTCGGCGAAGCGGAGCTCAGGGTTCGCGTGGATCCGGCGCGCCAGACCGGCCAGCGCCAGCGCCTCCTTCTCGATGGCGCCGAGGATACGATCGCGCGTGGTCATGCTGCCTCCATCTTCCAGCTCGCTTCGCGCTCCGGGATTCCTCTCAAGTTGCGAACTCGCCGCCCCACAGATCTTCCAGGAACTGACGAACGGGGAGAATGGTCACGCCCTCGAGCCGACGCCGCCTGGGCTCGAGGCTCACGCAGAGGAATCGCCGGAGCTTCTTCTCCTCAGCCAGAGCCCTGAGTGGCCTCAATTCCTGAGATGAGACGTTCTCCTTCGCCTTGACCTCGATGGCGGTGTGGTCGCCGAGGATGAAATCGACCTCGAACCCGGACGCCGATCGCCAGTGGCTCACGGTCTCACCTGAAACGTAGTCACGATAACAGGCAAGCTCGTGGAACAACCACGTCTCGAACGCCGGTCCGAATTCAGGCGTCCCCGGTTTCACCAGGCGCCCCTGGAGCGCCGAGACCACCCCCACGTCAAAGAAGTAGTACTTGGAGGACACGAGCGGCTTTCTCTTCTTCGACTGCCGCCACGCGGGCACTTCATGCAGGAGCAGCGTGTCCTTGAGGATCTCGAAGTACTCGTAGACGGTCGTTCGAGGCACCTGGGCATCGCTCGCCACATTGGTGTAATTCACGATCGTGGCGTTGCACAGGGCGGCCATCTGCAGGAACCGGCTGAATGCCGGCACATTGCGTGTGGCACCCTCGGCGACGATCTCCTGCTGGAGATAGGTCCCGCAATAGGCTTTGAGATCGGCGGCGGGGTCTGCGGAGAAGTAGATCGATGGCAAGAGGCCGCGCTCGATCGCCCGTCGCAGGTCGAAGTGCTCCCCGAGCTCCCGGAAGCAGAGCGGGTGAAGGTAGCGGGTGCGGGCCCGGCCGCCGAGGAGGTTCACCCCGCCCCGCCGGAGCTTGCGGGCGCTCGATCCGGTCAGGAGGAAGCGGACACCGCGATCCTCGATCAGCCGATGGACCTCGTTGAGAAGCTCCGGCAGCCGCTGGATCTCGTCGATGACTATGAGCCGATCGCCCGCCGACAGCTCCTCGGCCAGACGCGAGGGACGCTGGCTCAGGGCGAGGTAGACCGACGTATCCAGCAGGTCATAAACCCGCGCCCTTGGCAGCGAACGCCGCAGGAGGAACGTCTTCCCCGTCTGCCGCGGGCCGAAGAGAAAGTGAGACTTCTTCGCCAGCCAGCCGTCGAGGTCGGCGATGCGCGCGATGGCAGGGGGTGGGGTGGGCAGCCGTGTCGCCATAGTCGTCATTTATCATGACAAATGACGAGACCGTCGTCAAGAGCCGACGGCACCTGGCAGGGCGACTGGCCCCGGGCGGCGAGGCGCGAAGCGAGGGGGGCCGACGGCGAGTTCCGCAGCGCGCCGGTTGCGAACAAGCTACTTCCAGGTGGTACGCCATCCCGCGTCGCGCCGTCGCGCCGTCGGCGCCGTTCTTCGCTATGAGCGCCGTCGTCCGCGAGAGCTCCCGGAACCGACGAACGGGGTGCTCGCACCCTCGAGCTGGCGTCAACAGGCGTGTTCCCTTCCCTCCGCTTCCATGTCACCGCAGAACAACGACCTTCTGCACGGCTCGTTGGCGACCGTGGCTAGCCACCAGGAAATAGACACCCCGACGAGGCGACACGTCGAGCCCTTCGCTCAAGCTGTACGAGCTGATTCCGGTCCGCACCGGCAGGGTACGCCGGCCCTCCAGTCGTCCCGCGCTGTCATAGAGCTCGAGCAACACCGGGATCGGCTCCTTCGCCGTCAGGAAGATGGTCCCACCCTGCCCAACCGGGTTCGGTACCACCTCCAGCTGGAGTGGGGGTACCGAGGCCTCAGCTCCAGGGATTCCCGATGGGATCCCACATCCTACACCCAGAGCTCCTATCGTCGTCCCGCCTTGCCCCGCGCCGATGCATGGCGAAGCCCAATCGAGCTCCAGGTCCTCGAGCTCGATCTCGCCCCAGTATCGAGGATTGCAGAAGAGCGGGTCCGCGATAATGTTCGTGCTATCCGGCGAACCGCAAGCAGTCTGCGGGGCGGGGTGCCAGGCATTGTACTGCACCGTAGCCTCAGCACCGTTCAAACATCCGATTCCTTGACGGGCATCGGGATCGGCATAGAAGATGTTGTTGATGAAACGCACGGCTGGAGGGGGCACCGGATACCCGTCTACATATAGGCTCATTCCCTCATCCGAATAGAAGGTGTTATCGATGATATCGACGGAAGTGATCGGAGGCCCGAAGTTCTGGATCGCGATTAGCCGGTAGGCAAGAGGCACTGCCATCACGCAGCTGCGCATCGAGAATGCTCCTCCAGTGATGCGAACGTACTCGTTGAGTTCGTGCGTCACATAGCAGCGAATGAACGAATCCTCCACGGTCAATCCGCCGCGGCAGTTGATCACCAGAGCGTGTGGCCAGCCTGGATCCCAGGTCGCAAAGAAACAACCGCGGACGACGGCCAGTGGATTGTCGCTGAACACGTAGCCCGCCAAACATCCACAGGTCCTGAACGATCGCTGGACCGGAGCCGGCTGGGAAGGTGAGCGGGACGCCGAAGAGAATCGTCCCACCAAGCGGGTACTCCCATCCAGCTCCAATGACTGTCACTCCTGGGCTGACGGTGGCTGCTTCCCCAGACTCAAAGTAGAGCCCGGCGGAGACGAGCAGCGTGTCGCCCGAGCTGGTAGCACCGAGCCCCCCCCTGAATGTCGGGTAGTCCTCCGGCACTCTGATGAGGCCGGCCTGACAGGGAACGGCTAGCGTCCACACGAGGCCTGCTAGTGCACAACAGCACCAGGCAAGGAACAGCCTCCGCTTCCCTTGCCCTTTGCGAAGCTGTTCATCTTCGTCTCCTCTCGCCATTCAGCGCAAGAGCAGCATCTTCCGGCTGCTTCTCGACCTTCCAAGCTCAAGCTCGTAGAAGTACACGCCCGAGGAAACCGGCCGACCGTCTCCATCGAGGCCATCCCACGTCGCCTCGTGCACTCCCGGCTCAACCGGCCCATCAACCAGCGTTCGCACCAACCGCCCGGATACACCAAAGATCCGGAGGCGGGCCTCCTGCTTCACTCCGCTATGGAACACAATGCGGGTCGAGGTTGCGGGTCGGGCACTGGGTGGCTGCGCCCAGTGACTGCCGCCCCACCCTCGAGCCCCGTCGAGTCCACGTCCGACTGCCAGAGATGAAGCGTGCCACCCCGATCCAGGACCAGGAGATCGAGCTTTCCCGCGATTGGTCAGGCTCCCGATCACCGGGGAGCCGACGATCGATTCCGTGACCTGGATCGGCCACCCTGGATTGGGCGCGCCTGCATCGAGGTCCACGGCGAAGATGCCGCCGAGGGTGGTCGTGTAGAGCATCTCGATTGTTGCGGTGCCCAGACGCAGATCCTCGGGATGAAAGGAGATCAGGAAGTGCAGGTCACCGAAAGAAGTGACTTCGGGGCGGGCGTCAGCGCGAGGTGTGAGGAAGAGCATCCCCATGGCTGATGAAGGCCAGCAGCGGTAAGAGCGCGCAAGTCCCTACCACATTCAGCGTGCGGCGTGCGGCGTGCGGCGTGCGGCGTGCGGCGTGCGGCGTGCATCCCGACCTCCAGCCGCTGCCCCGACCCGCTCCGGGACTCGCTGGGTCCGAGCAGGGCAGTTGCGTCCAGCCCGCCTCGGCTGGGATCCGAGGCTCAAGCCTCGCCTGGGCGATGGAGGTCTCTTCTACGGCCTCAGTGCCCCGCGGCGAGGCACTCACGGCTGACTTTAGCAGCAGCCAGAACAGGCTGCAAGCCCTCTGCCAGACGCGCTTACCAGCGGCCGCTCTTCAAGAGAGCAGACCCGGGCGGCGAGGGGCGAAGCGAGGGGGGCCGACGGCGAGTTCCGCAGCGCGCCAGTTGCTGCAGACCCTCGTCCTGGTGGCACGCACTCCGCAGGCGCGCGAGGACTGTTCGAGCCGGAGCGCCCCCCTCGCAAGCGACCGAAGCCGCCGCCGCACCTACGCGAGATCGGCGCAGGTCCGATCCGACACCCGGCGCACGAGCTCGTCCGAGTTCGACTCCGTCGCCGCGAGCGCGCGGTCGATCCGCCGCCGGGCCTCGGCGCAGAAGAGCCGCGTCAAATCGATCTCGCGCGCGGCGCCGTCGGCGCCGTTCTTCGCGATGAGCGCCGTCGTCCGTGAGAGGCACGCGGTCATGGCGTAGATGTCGCTCGCCGCATCGGCGAGCCGCGCCATCGCGAGCTGACGCTGCGGCAACGCCTCGCGGTGACGGCAAGAGCATCGCCTCGCTCGCCGCCGCCAGCGCGCGCACTCCCTCCTCCACCATCCCCGCCTCGGTCTTGAGCTCGGCCGCCACGTGCTCGAAGCGCTCGCGGATCACCTCCCGGGTGACGAGCCGCCTGGCGAAGCTCGCGAAGGCGCTGAGCTCGCCCATCTTCTGCCTGGCGGCCTCCTCGCGGAGCGCCTGGGTGGGCGCCTTGAGGCCGGTGCCGGCGATGTTCAAGCGCTGGATCTCGTTCGTACCCTCGAAGATCATGTTGACGCGGCAGTCACGGAGGAAGCGCTCGTAGGGATACTCGGTGATGAAGCCGTTCCCGCCGTTGATCTGGACGGCGTGGTTGACGATGGTCCAGAGCCCCTCGGAGCAGAAGGTCTTGGTCATCGCCGACTCGACGGCGAAGTCGGCGCCGCCGCGGTCGGCGATCCCCGCCGTGAGATAGACGACGCTCTCCATGGCATAGGTCAGGCTCGCCATCTCGGCGATCATCTGCTGGATGAGCTCGAAGTCCTTGAGATACGTGTCGAACTGCTGGCGCTCGGCGGCGTGGGCCACGGCGGCCGCGAGCATGCGCCTGGCCGCGCCGACGCAGCAGGCGCCGATCGAGAGCCGGCCGGTGTTCAGGATCGTGAGCGCGATCTTCAGGCCCTCGCCCTTCTTCCCGAGCACGTTCGCCGCCGGCACGCTGGCGTTCTGGAAGAGGATGTCGGTGGTCGACGAGCCGCGGATCCCCATCTTGTGCTCTTCCTTGCCACGCTCGACGCCGGGGGTGGTCATCTCGACCAGGAAGGCGGTGATGTCGCGACCCTTCTTGACCGGGCCGAGATCGGGCGTGCGCGCGAAGACGAGGAGGAGATCGCAGTAGCCGCCGTTCGTGCACCACTGCTTGGTGCCATTGAGGACGTAGACCTGCTCCGCGGGATCCCAGGTCGCGACCGTACGCAGTGCGGCGGCATCGGAGCCCGCTCCCGACTCGCTGAGCGAGAAGGCGCCGACGAGCTCTCCCGAGGCCATCCGCGGCAGGAAGCGCTTTCTCTGCTCGTCGGTGCCGAAGAGGATGACGCCCTTGGCGGCGAGCGACTGGTGGCCACCGATGAGTGTCGCCGTGGCCCCACAGTGGCCCGCCACCTGCTCCATGAACCGGCAGTAGGCGCTCGTCGACATGCCGAACCCGTCCTGCTCCTCGGGAATGGTGAGCCCGAGCGCCCCCATCTCGGCCAGGCCCCGGATCACCTCGTCCGGGATCCGGGCCGCGGCATCGATCGCGACCGCATCGATCTTGTCCTCGGCGAAGCGGCGGAAGGCGCCGAGCACGAGATCGAGCTCGCTTGCCTCGCCGGCATCCATCTCGGGGTACGGGAACACGATGTCCTCGAGGAGGGCGCCGATGAAGAGCCCCTTCATGAATCCATCGACCCCGCCGTCGGGCGGCCCCGCCGGCTTCCCGCCGCCGGCCGCGGGCGCACCGCTCGTCTGCTTCCCTGCTGCGTGCTCCATGACCTCCCCCCTCCTCACCGGTCGGGATGGAACTTCTTTCCTTGCCGCGCCAGGTCCGCGAGGAGCGGAGCCGGCAGGTAACGATCGCGGCCTTCGCTGGCGAGAACGTGCATGCGCTCGACGAGGATCACGAGATCGAGCGAGTCGGCGTAGCGCAGGATCCCGCCCCGGAAGGACGGGAATCCGGCGCCCAGCACCATCGCCAAGTCGACGAGCTCCGGTCCTTGGACCGCGCCCTCGGCGAGCGCCCGGGCGGCCTCGTTGATCATCGGGAGCACCAGCCGCTCCTGGACGTTGGCGGTGAACTCGGGCGTGCCCGCCCCCTCGCTCGCCGTCCCCGCCGGCAACGACTCGATGAGCCCGAGCACATCGGCATCCACCCGCTTCACGCTTCCGGTCGTGCGGTAGAAGCCGAGCCCCGCCTTCCGTCCGAGGCGACCCTGGGCGACGAGCGCCGTGAGAAGCGGCGACGGCGTGATCCCGGTCGCCCGCCTGAGGTTCTCCCCGGCCCTCACCGCCACGTCGAGGCCGATCTCGTCCAGGAGCTCGAGCGGGCCCAGTGGCATGCCGAAGTTTCGCATCGCGCGATCGACGACATCGATGGCGAGCCCTTCCTCGACCAGGATCGTGGCCTCGTTCAGATAGGGCGCGAGGATGCGATGGACGAGGAAGCCGGGCCGATCGGCGACCACGATCGGGACCTTGCCGAGGCGTTTGGCGAGCGCGAAGGCGGTGGCCACGGCCTCGTCCTCGGTCTGCTCGCCGCGGACGATCTCGACGAGGCGGTTCCCCCTCACCGGAGGGAAGAAGTGCATGCCCAGGAACCGGGACGGCCGCCACAGGGCGGCGCCGAGCGCCGTGATCGAGAGTGAGGAGGTGTTCGAGGCGATGATCGCGTCCTCGCGCACCTCCGGCTCGAGCTCGCGGAGGAGCGCGAGCTTGGTCTCCAGGTCCTCGACCACCGACTCGATCACGAGATCGGAACGGCGGAACCCCTTGAGCTCGAGGGTCGGGGCGATGAGCGCCATTCGCCGCTCGACCTCGGCCGGGGTCACCTCCTCGCGCTCGACCTGGGGCCGGTAGAGCTCGCGCACCTGGTTCAGGGCGCGGGCGTTGGCCTCGTGCTTGATGTCGCGCATCCGGACCGGGATCTCGGCCCGCGTCGCCACGTAGGCGATACCGCTCCCCATCGTGCCCGCGCCCACGACCCCGATGTCGCGCACCGGCCTCGCCTCGACGCGACTATCGGCGACTCCCCGCGACTTCTTGATGGCCGCGGCCGTGAAATGGAGCGCCAGCATGTTGCGGGTGGCCGACGAGATCAGGAGCTCGCTCGCCCCCCGTGCCTCGACGACATAGCCGGCGCGGTTCCCGAGCTCGGTCCCGACGCGCACCGCGGCGAGGACCGCGGGCGGCGCGGGATAGAGCCCGTGGGTGCGCGCGTAGAGCTCCTCGTGAGCCCGATCGAAGATCTTGGTGCGGCCGAGCCGCGTGTGCTCGATGAGCCGCTCCCAGCCGCTGAGCCGGGGCAGCGCGCGGCGCGGGCCGCGCTTCTCGGCCACCACCCGCCGCGCATAGGCGAGCGCCTGATCGGCGAAGAGCTCGGCCGGATACACCTCGTCGGCGAGCCCCTTCGCCCGCGCCTCCTCCGGGCCGAGAACGCGGCCCGAGAGGAGGAGCCCGAGCGCGCGGCGGATGCCGATCACCTGCGGCAGGCGCTGCGTCCCGCCCCAGGCCGGCATCAGGCCGAGCTCGAGCCCGGGGAACCCGATCGCGGTCGATGGCCGATCGCTCAGCAGGCGATAGTGGCACGCGAGCGCGAACTCGGCGCCGCCGCCGAGACAGGCGCCGTCGATGGCGGCGATCACCGGGAGGCGCAGCGTCTCGACCTTGGCGAAGACTCGCTGCCCCAGGCGCACCGCCTCGAACGCGTCGCGCTTGGTGCGGAGGCGCGCGATCTCATCGAGGTCGGCGCCGGAGAGGAAGGCGTCCCGCTTGAAGCTGCGCGCGATGACCGCGCTCGCCTCGGTCGCTCGCGCCAGGTCATCGAGGAGCTGATCGAGCGTTTCGAGCACCTCACGGGTGAAGAGATTGACCGGACGCTCCGGATCATCGAACGTGAGATAGAGGATGTTGTCCGGGCCGCGGTCGATCCGCACCGGGGGTCCGGGCTGCCGTCCGAGCTCGAGCTGTCCACCGCCCGCGGCGTCTCTGTCCGGTCGCTCTTCGTCGTTCACGTCCCTCTTCCCCCCTACCGTTCGAGGACCATGGCGGCGCCCTGCCCGCCGCCGACGCTCACGGTCACGAGCCCGAGGTTCACGTCACGCCGGTCCATCTCCCTGATCAGCGTGAGAACGAGGCGCGCGCCGGAGGCGCCCACCGGGTGGCCGAGCGCGATCGCGCCGCCGTTCACGTTCAAGCGATCCCGATCGATCTCCCCGATCGCCGTCCCTCGTCCCAGATTCGCCGCGGCGAAGGTCCGCGAGGCGAAGGCCGCCTCGTTGGCAAGAACGAAGGCGGCGAAGGCCTCGTGCATCTCGATGAGCTGGATGTCGCGAAAGTCGACCCGCCCCAGGTCGAGGGCCCGGGGCGTAGCGTGGGCGGGGCCGAGGCCCATGCGCGCGGGCTCCACCCCCACCACGGCATGGGACCGGATGCGGGCGAGCGGATGGAGACCCAGCTCGCGCGCCCGCCGGACGCTCGTGACGAGGCAGATCGCCGCTCCGTCGGCGATCCCGGCGGCGTTGCCGGCCGTCACCGTGCCATAGCGCCCATCGAAGATCGGCTCGCGCCCGGCCAGATCCTCGGCGGTCAGGGCACTGTCGGGACCCTCGTCCTCGGCCACCACCGGCGTCTCCCCGCTGTGAGGATAGACGGGCACGATCTCGGCCGCGAGCCTGGGCCGCGCGGCCACCGCCCGGCGGTGGCTCAGGAGCGCCAGATCGTCCTGCGCCTCCCGCGAGATCTTCCATTCCTTCGCCAGCATCTCCGCCGACTCGCCAGGATGAAGGCCGGAGAGCGGATCGACGGCCCCCCGCTCGCGGGCCGCGGCCACGCGCCCCGCCGGCCGCCGGCCGGTGGCGGTCGAGACCGCCGCTCGCGGGCGGAGCCACGGGATGTCGGCGCGCACCGCCTCGGCGTCATCGACGAGCAGGAGGGGAGAGCGGCTCATCGATTCCACGCCTCCCGCAACGACGACGCTCGCCGCGCCGGTGGCGACGAGTCGCGTCGCGGCGGCGATGGCCTCGAGACCGGAAGCACCGTTCAGGTTGATGACGGAGGCGGATACACGGGGCGGGAGGCCGGCCTCGATGGCGATCACGCGGGCCACGTTGGCGGCCTCGTCGGGAGCGGAGACATTCCCGATCACGACATGATCGATGAGCGCGGGATCGAGAGCGGTGCGATCGATGAGCTCACGGAGCGCGATCCGCGCCATCTGCGCGGCGGGAACGCCACGCAGGAGCTTCCCCGCCCGCGAGAACGGGGTGCGCACTCCATCGACGATGGCGATCTCGCCGACCACGGGCTAGGGGGCCTCCTCCGTCTCGGGGGTGCGCGCTCCAGCTGAATCGACGCCGCCAGCGACCACCGCTCTCACCCCCATCTGGGGTCCAGAGGGACCGGGCGCGGAGGGCGCATGCTCGGTGCGCCGCACGAAGTAGTTCTTGCGCACCCCGGCGAGCCACTCCTCGGTGAGAACCACGGCGCGTTCCTCGAGCATGCGCATCCGGAGTCGCTCCTGGACCTCCTCGTAGCTGTACTCGCCGCCGCCTTCCCGCTTGAGCACCTTGAAGATGTGATATCCGGCGTCCGAGCTCACGCCCTCGCTGATCTGGCCGGCAGCGAGCCCGCGCACGGCCGCTGCGATCACGGGATTCAGCTCGGCCTCATCGAAATCGCCGAGGCTGCCGCCCTTCTCGGCGCTCTCGAGATCATCCGAGTGCTCGCGGGCGAGAGCGGCAAAGTCGGCGCCGTCCTTGGCCAGCTTGTGCACCTTCTCGGCTTCCGTGCGCGCGCGCTGGCGATCGGCTTCACTGAGCTCGATCGCCACCCTGATGTGGGCGAGATGAGCCCGTTCCCCCTCGCGCTCGATGAGCCGGATGATCTCGACGCCCTGCGGCACCTGGAAGGGCGGGGAGATGTCGCCCGGCGCGAGCTTCTGGACCTCGGCGGCAATCCGCGGGTCGATGTCGCCCGGCGCGAACCAGCCGAGGTCCCCCGCGTTCTGGCGGCTCGCGGCGTCATCCGACTCCTCGCGAGCGATGGTTGCGAAGTCCTCACCGGCCGTGAGACGGCCCTCGATGCGATCGAGCTTGGCCTGGGCGCGAGCGATGGCCTCCTCGTTGGCCTTGAGCGCGATGAAGATGTGGGCCAGCGTGAGCTTGCCCGGCTTCTTGGGCAGCTCGGAACGGTGCTCCTCGTAGTAGGCCTTGAGCTCCGTCTCGGGGATCTCGATCTTCGAGTAGACCTCGCGCTGCATGAGCCGCGAGGTCAGGATCTCCCGCCGCGCATCCTCGCGGTAGCGCGCGCGCAGGTCCTCCTCGGTGAGACCTTCCTTCTTGAGCTCCTGCTGGAAGACCTCATCGCCCCCCATCTGCTGCTTGACCGAGTCGAGATGCTGGCTGACGGCCTGCTCGACCTCGACGTCGGTGACCGTGATGCCCCGGGCGCGCGCTTCCTGCACCACGATCTTCTCGTCGATGAGGCTCTGCAAGATCTCCTCGCGGGCGCGGGCGATGCTGGTGTCGGGGAGGTTGGCGCGCATGCGGAGGAAGGCGAGCTGCTCCTCGACCTCGCTCGAGAGCACCACCTCGTCGCCGACCTGGGCGGCAACCCCCTCGACCATGCTCGGCTCGCCGGCCCCGGAGCGCGGCGCCACGATCACGAGACCAGCGAGGATCGCCGTCAGGAATGCGCTGGACACAAGGGTGGCTCGACCCTGATGCGGCTTCGAATCCGCCGCGGATCGGGCCTCGATCGAATCGTCATGGATGGACAAGGGAACCCGTCCTTTGCGGGAGGCAAGAGGCTGCCGATCGCAGTGATCTGGCGCCGCGAATGGAGGCCGATCCGAGACTGTGACATTCCCCCAAGCCAAGGTCAACGCGCGCTGTCCGCCGGCTCCCGGCGCGGCGGCCCGCTCGCCCGCCCGGTGCTTGCTCCCGCCGCGTCCGCGCCACCCCCGGTGACCGGGACCTCCGGCGCGAGCCCGTCCAGGACCTCGTCGGCGACCGCGAGCGGGCGCTCCCCCACCTCGCGCACGAGGATGGTGAAGGGCACCCCGGCGCCGAACTCGAGGCGGAGCCGCGAGCGCTCGAGGAGCTTCCGGATCTGCTCCTTGCTCGGGGGCTTCGCGAAGTCGAATCGCACCCGGTGCTTGCCGACATCGACCTGGCTCATGCCAGCCTCCCCCGCCCGGAGCTTGATCCGGCGGAGGGCGAGCAGGTTGACCGCGGGCGGCGGCAGCTGCCCGAAGCGGTCGGCGAGCTCCTCCTCGAGGGCCCGGACCTGCGCCTCCTCGCTGGTGTCGGCCAGCCGCTTGTAGAAGGTGATCTTCTCGGTCGGGGTTCCCACGTAATCGTCGGGCAGGTAGGCGTCGAGCTCGGTGGCCACCCGGCATTCGGCCTTCTCGGCCGGGGCCTCCCCCTTGAGCTCGGCGATCGTCTCCTCGAGCAGCCGGCAGTAGAGATCGAAGCCGACCGAGATGATGTGCCCGTGTTGCTCGGCGCCGAGGAGGTTGCCGGCGCCGCGGATCTCCAGATCCTTCATCGCGATCTTGAAGCCGGCGCCGAGCTCGTCGTACTCCTCGATCACCCGGAGCCGGCGCTCGGCGGTCTCGGTCAGGGCCCGGTGCGGCGGCACGAGCAGATAGCAGTAGGCGCGCTGGTTCGAGCGCCCCACCCGGCCGCGAAGCTGGTAGAGCTGAGCGAGGCCGAAGCGATCGGCGCGGTTCACGATCATGGTGTTCACCGCGGGCATGTCCACACCCGACTCGATGATCATCGTCGTGATGAGCACGTCGTACTTCTTGTCCATGAAGTCGACGATGACCTTCTCCAGCGCGCGCTCCGGCATCTGCCCGTGCGCCACCGCGAAGCGGAGCTGGGGGCAGACCTTGCGCAGGAACCCGACCATCGCATCGATCGACTGCACGCGGTTGTGGACGAAGAACGACTGCCCGCCGCGGTCCGCCTCGCGGAGCAGCGCGTCCACGATCAGCTCGCGCTCGAACTCGACGATCTCGGTGTGGATCGGCACCCGGTCGCGCGGCGGGGTGTTGATGAGCGAGATGTCGCGGGCGCCCAGGAGCGAGAGGTGGAGGGTGCGCGGGATCGGGGTCGCGGTCAGGGTCAGGACGTCGGCCACGGTGCGAAACTGCTTGAGCCGCTCCTTGTGCTTGACGCCGAAGCGCTGCTCCTCGTCGATGACGATGAGCCCCAGATCGCGGAACTCGACGTCCTTCTGTAGCAGCCGGTGCGTGCCGATCACGATGTCCACCTCGCCGCGCTTCAGCGCCGCGACCACCTGCCGCTGCTCGGCGGCGGTGCGGAACCGCGACAGCATCTCGACCTTCACCGGGAATTCCTCGAGACGCTCGCGGAAGGTGAAGTGGTGCTGCTGGGCGAGGATGGTCGTGGGGACGAGCACGGCGACCTGCTTCTGGTCCTGCACCGCCTTGAAGGCGGCGCGCATCGCGACCTCGGTCTTGCCGTAGCCGACGTCGCCGCAGACCAGGCGGTCCATCGGCTTGGCGGCTTCCATGTCGCGCTTGATCTCGTCGGTGACCCGCGCCTGGTCCGGGGTGTCCTCGTAGATGAACGAGGACTCGAGCTCGCGCTGCCAGACGGTGTCGGCGCGCGAAGGCGTAGCCGGGGCGCGTCGAGCGGATCGCTCCCACGCGCAGGAGCTCGTCGGCCATCTCCTCGATCGCCTTCTTGGCCTTGGCCTTGGTGCGAGCCCAGGCGGTGCCGCCGAGGCGGGACAGACCCGGCGCGTGCTGGCCCTCCTCGAGCGCGTACTTCTGCACCAGGTCGAACTGATCGACGGGGATGAAGAGCTTGTCGCCGCGCTGGTAGTGGATCTCGAGGCAGTCGGTCTCATGGCCGTCGATCGTCAGCCGCTTGGTGCCGCGATAGATGCCGATGCCGTGGTCGACGTGGACCACGAAATCCCCGGCCTTGAGCGCCATCAGGTCGGGGATCGAGATCCCGGCCTTGAAGCGCCGGCGCGAGCGGCGGCGGCGGAAGCGGGCGAAGATCTCGTGGTCGGTCAGAACGCAGAGCCTCACCTCGCGCCACAGGAACCCGCCCGAGAGATGCCCGACCTCGACCTCGACCGCGTACTCGGCGAGGAGCTCCCGCAGGTGGTCGCGCTGGCCCGGATTGTCGCAGAGGATGACGGTGCGGTTGTGCGCCGCCATCTGCGCCCGCATGAACTGATGGAGCACCTCGGCCGAGCGCCCGAAGCTCTCCTGCCCGCGCACCTCGAACCGGATCTGCGGGCGGCCGGGTTCGGGCGAGGCCGCCGCCGGTCCCGCGGAGGAAGTGGCCGGCTCCGCGCCGGGGTCGTCGTCCCGGTCGCCGGCGACGAGGGCGGCGATATCGGCGGGCAGATCGGCGGCCACCGGCAGGTCGAGTCCGCGCAGCGTCTCGGCGAGGGTCGCCGTACGGCGCTGGAGCTCGAGATCGAATCCCGGCTTCCGGATGAGCTCGGTCTCGAGCTCGTCCCAGGGCACGAGGAAGGCATCCGGTGGTGACACCAGCTCGCGATGGCGTTCGCGCTCCTCGTGATCGCGGGCCGCGGCCACGGCCTTCTCGCCGGCATGCTCCCCGAGGCGCGCGGGCGCATCCCGCACGGTCAGCGTGTCGGCGGGGAAGTAGCGCAGCACGGACCCCCAGCCCTGGTCGACGAAGCCGGCGATCCGCCGCATCTCGACGTAGTAGCGCTCGTGGAGGATCGAGCTCGCGTGCTGCTCGGCATCGTGGGTGTTGCCCGCGGCAGCGCGAATGGCAGCCGCTGCCTTCTCCGCCGTCGCTTCATCGATGACCATCTCCCGCCTTGGCAGGAGGAGAAGGCGTTCGATGCGTTCCACCGAGCGCTGGGAGGACGGCTCGAACTCGCGCAGCGAGACGATCTCGTCCCCGTCGAACTCGATGCGAACCGGGTTCTCGCGCCCGAAGGAGAAGACGTCGACGATGCCGCCACGGCGTGCGATGTCGCCCTGCTCCTCGACGAGAGGCACTCGCTTGTAACCGAGATCGATGAGCCAGTGCGTGAGCTCGTCGGCGTCGAGCGGATCGCCGACGCCGAGCGCGAGCACGCTCCGCCGCATCACCTCCGGAGCGGGGACCTTGGTGGCGAGCGAGGCGGCGGTGGCCACGACCACCGCGCGCCGCCCCGAGAGTAGCTCCGCGAGCGCGGTCAATCTGGCATCGAGGATGGTCAGGTGAGGCGAGCGAATGTCGTAGGGCGAGGTCTCGAACTCAGGGAGATAGAGGACATGCTCGGGGCCGAGCGCAGCCTCGATGTCGTCGCGCAGGGCCTCGCCTCCCTCCTGGTCGGCGACGACGATGAGCAGGGTGCGCTCGAGCTCGCGGAAGACGTGGGCCAGGACCAGAGCGCGGGCGGAGCCGGAGAGCCCGCGGACCGACGGTCGCGGGCCCGCGTTCGGGGCCAGGGCCGCGATGAGCTCACCCAGCGGAACGCTCCGCCGGCTCTGCTCGAGCAGGCTCGTGATGACGTCAGGACTCGCCGTTTTCGTCATGGAACTTCCAGGCTGTGGGGCCAGGGCGGACCCTTCCGGTGGTTCGGGCTCGAGAGCTCCCGGGTCATGATCGCCGTGCGTCCTTCGGCTTGCCTCTTGGAGGTGACACGCTGGCGTGGCAACATGGGCTCGATGTGCGTGGCCCGGGCCGAGCCTCGAGAGGCGAAGCGATTGAGTCTACCCGGGCGGGCAAGACCGGCGCAATTTCGAGTCGGCGCACCATCATGTCCAGGCTCAGCCGGAGTGCCGGCGATCCGTGGCTGGATCGATGGAGGTCGGAATGGACGGCGGATGGGACGATCGCGACCTGAGAAACGACCCGGACCAGGACCGAGAAGCGGGCGAGACGGGCAGCGGCACGGGACAGCCGCCCCGTGAGGCCTCACCTCCACGCGAGGAGCCACCCACCACCGGAGGAACACCGCCGGGCGGGCCGCCCCTCGGCGCGCCCCCGGGCTACGGATCGCCGCCTCCTCCCTCCGGGCCCGGCGGCATTCCCTGGGAACAGCGCGATCGGATCGGCTTCTTCCCGGCTCTGATCGAGACCATCAAGCAGTCTCTCTTCCAGCCCTCGACTTTCTTCTCGCGGCTCCCTCCGCAGGGACCCGTGCCGCCACCGCCGCTCGGCGCCGTCGGCAGCCCGCTCCTGTTCGCGATCCTCGTCGGCGTGCCGGCCGTCATCATGAGCATCTACTGGCAGTCGCTGCTGAGCTCGCTCGGCCTCTATCAGGGCGGCGATGCGGCCGAGGCCTTCTTCAGCATCGGCACCACCGTCCTAGTGGCCGCGCTCTCCCCCGTCTGGATCCCGATCAGCATCCTGATCACGGCCGCTGTCATCCATCTCTTCCTCATGCTGGTCGGCGGAGCTCGGGAGGGATTCCTCGCCACCTTCCGTGTCCTCTGCTACGCCTCGGCGCCCGAGCTGTTCCAGCTCGTCCCTGTCTGCGGCGGGCTCGTGAGCACCGTCTGGTGGCTCGTCATCGCCGTGATCGGATTGAAGGAAGTGCATCGGACCACCCTTGGCCGCTCGCTCGCCGCCGTCCTCCTGCCGGCGCTCGTCTGCTGTGGAATCGTCCTCTACATGCTGATGCTGGCGGGAGTCGCGGGCTGGCTGGGGCTGCAATCGCTCTGAGTCGGGCCATGGACCCTGAGACCGCGAGAAGAAGGGCCGATCGCCGCACGCTCGCCCTCCTCGGAGGCGTCGCTGCGGCGATGCTGCTCTTCCTGTTGAGCCTGCCGCCGGCGGGCGCGCTACTCGGGGCCCTATCGGGGGCCGGCCTCATCGCCTGCCCATTCCACGCGCTCACCGGGATTCCCTGCCCCGGGTGCGGCGGCACGCGCGCCCTCGTCCGCCTGGCCAGCGCGGACCCGAGCGGTGCTTTCGCCCTGAACCCGCTCGTCTCGATGGCCGTACTTGGTGCGCTGTCGATCGCCGCGCTGGCACTCCTGGCGCCGTCGACCTGTGACCGCGTCCTCGATCGCGGCGGGCGTTTCCTGTCGACCCGCGCCGGCCGCCTGCTCCTGGGCGGAATGCTCCTGGCGGAGGTGGTCTTCGCGGCTCGCTGAAGCGACGAGGGTGAGGGGGAATGGCTGCCGCGGCGGCCGGGCTCAGCTGGCCGCCGGAGTGAACGCCCCCTTGCCCCGCGAGAGGAGCACCTCGACCACCAGCATGGCGAGCGCGAGGAGGAGAATCGGCCGCCACAGCTCGCGCCCCTGCCTGATCTCCCGCACATTCGCCTCGACGTCTCGATCGGCGCTCACATAGGCGAATGGATGATCCGCGAAGAGACCCTTGAGCTCATCCACGTCCGCGACCGTGAGGTCGCTCTCACGGGTATCGGTGTTGACGGCGGTGAGAGCCACGTCGGCGCCCGAGTCGTCGACGATTGGATAGATGCCAGGTCGCTCGATGGGCGGCGTGCGCAGGAGGAGAAACGCCCCGCGATCGACCGCCTCGACCGGGATCTCGCTCCCATCCGGGGCCACGGCACGATAGCGGGTCGGCGACTCCGGAACGGCCACGAGGCGCTCGATCCGATCCCCGGCCAGGACGACAGCCGCATCCCCCGTGGCGCGGGTCAGGTACCTGACCGCCTGATGCAGCATGGGCACGAAGGCGCCGCTCGTCGGCAGGTCGTTCCAGGCGCGATCGACCGAGGAGGCGAAGAACAGCACGCCTTCACCCTCGACCATCGCCGGCAGATCGGGACGGAACTCAGCGATCACGCGCGCCCCGTTCGGCACCACCTTCACCACCCGCGTGAAGCGGGCATGCGTCAGGCGCTCGCCGGGTTCGGCACCGAATCCAGTGAACACCGGATGGCCGATCACCGTGGGCGTGAGCTGGAAGGTCCCCCTGGCCGCGGCACCGGCTGCTCCCCCTCCTGACTCGATGACGCCGGCGAGCTTGATCGGCAGGAAGCCCGGAAGGACGCGGTCGCTGTAGAAGCGGAGGTCGCTCGCCTCACCAGGGAAGATGAGAAGGCCGCCGCCATTGCGCACGAAGGCGCGCAGGCGCTCGATCGCGTCCTGGTCGAGCCGACCCGGGCCGGCCAGGATGAGGACACTCATCTCGCGCAGATCGGTCCGCCCGAGATCCGTCGCGACAATGGGTCGCGCCTCGTACGGACCCCGGCCGGGATCCGGCTCGAGGCCGAGCCGGACAAAGGACCCTGCCATGCTGCCCTGATCCGCCACCACGCCGATGATCGGCCTCCCCTCGTCACCGAGGACGAAGTAGCGGACATCGTCGATCGAGAGCCCATCCTCGGGAATGCTCACCCGTCCGGACCGCTCGGGCCAGGGACCCGGGCCGAGATCGATCCGCACCCGGGAGCTCGCTCCGGCGGGGAGCGAGGCGAACACCTCCGCCACCCGGCTCTCGCCGACGAGGGCCCGCACCGGAACGGCGGCCTGCTCGCGAGCGCTGTGATTGGTGAGCTGGACATCGAGCGCCACGTCGGTCCCGCGCAGGCGATCGTGCTCCACCCGGACATCATCGATCGAGATGTTCTCCACCTGCTCGTCGCCGAGCCCGAGGAGGCACACCGTGGCCCCGTCCGGCAGGTCCACACCCGTGGTGGCCGAATCGGCCGGTGACGGCCACCCCGAGCGCTGGAGGTCGGAGATCACGAAGAGCTCGCGGTTCAGGTTCTTGCTGGACTTGAGGAGTCGGCTGGCCAGCATGAGCCCCTCGCGCATCGACCCCGCGCGGTAGGTCGGCTCGATCTTCTCGGCCTGATCGCGAAGCAAGCCGAGATCCTCGACCGCGTAGGGCGTCATGCTCTCGGCGCCGGCATCCGCCGTGATCAGGTAGGCCTCGTCCTCGTCGGCGAGCAACGAGAGCACCTCGGCCGCCCGCTCCCGGGCCGCGACGAAGACCGGCTCGCCCTCCCGAGCGGCCCGCATCGACCCGCTGGTGTCGAGCACGATGGCGACCGTGCTGGGCGCCTTGCCCCCGGCGCGGAGGCTGCCGGTCAGGGCCGGGCGTCCCATGGCCAGCGCGAAGAGAACGATGGCGAGAACCCGGAGAACGAGCAGCAGGAGCTGGCGGAGCTTGACGCGGCGAATACGCTGGCGGTTCAGCTCACGCAGGAAGCGTGTCGAGCTCCACAGGATACGCCGCGCCCGCCGGCGGCTGAACAGGTGGATCAGGATCGGCAGGGCAGCGGCGGCGATCCCCGCCAGGAAGATTGCATTGAGGAAGCTCAAGCCCGGCATCGCCGCCCGTCCCCGCCCCCGGCCCTAGTGCAGCCGCGCCCGCTTCTCGATGAAACGGAGAAGCGCCCGGTCGAAAGGGGTCTTGTTGGTGATCGGTACGAACTCGATCTGCTGCTCGCCACAGGCGCGGCGGTAGGCCTCCGTCCAGTCCGCGACCGTCTTCCGATACTCGTTCGCCACCACCCAGGACTGGGCGACGACCTCCTCCCCGCTCTCGAGATCGACGAACCCGAGCTCGTCGTGGAACGGGAAGGCACACTCGTCCTCATCGAGGATCTGGAACACGATCACGTCATGCTGCTTGTAGCGAAAGTGCTTGAGCCCCTGCAGGACCTGTTCGGGATCATCGAGGAGATCGGAGAGCACGATCACGAGACCGCGCCGCCGGATGCGATCGGCGATCTGCGACAGGCAGGTCCCGACATCGGTGGTGACACCCTGCTCGGCCTGCTCGAGCTCCTTGAGGATGACGCGCAGATGCCTGAGCACCGAGCGCGAGGGAATGTAGCGGCGGATCGAGTCGGCAAAGAGCAGGAGGCCGACCGCGTCCTGCTGGTGGAGCATCAGGTAGGCCAGCGCCGCGGCCAGGTGCTTGGCGTATTCGAGCTTGGAGATGGCCCCCGCGCCGGCATAGGTCATGGACCGGCTGACATCGAGCAGGATGTGAGCCCTGAGGTTGGTCTCGTCCTCGTACTGCTTGATGTAGAAGCGATCCGACTTGGCGTAGACCTTCCAGTCGAGGTCGCGAATCGGGTCGCCAGGCATGTACTGGCGATGCTCGGCGAACTCGACCGAGAAGCCGTGGTAGGGACTCCGGTGCAGACCCGTCATGAAGCCCTCGACCACCAGCTTGGCCTTCAGGTCGAGCTTGCGGAGGCGGGAGATGATGTTCGGATCGAGGTACTGGCGGGTCTCTGGAGCTGCCATCGGCTTGAGTCCGTTGATCGCTTTCTATTCTTCGGGTGTTCCTATCGCGGCCGGGATCTCACCGCCCCGGGCCCACCGGGACCGGGGTCTCCGCCAGGAGGCGGTCGACGATCTCTCCGGCCCCGATACCTTCCGACTCGGCGGTGAAGTTGGTGACGATGCGGTGCCGTAGCACCGAGGGCGCCACGGCGCGCACGTCCTCGATCGTGGGCGAATAGCGGCCGAGGAGAACGGCGCGGCACTTGGCCCCGAGCACGAGGTACTGGGAGGCTCGCGGGCCCGCCCCCCACCCGACGTAGTCCTTGATGAACTGCGGAGATTCGTCGGCCTTCGGCCGGGTCAACCGCGCCAGCTTGACCGCGTACTTCACCACGTGCTCGCCCACGGGAACGCGGCGCACGAGCTTCTGCAAGCTCATGATGTCGTCACCCGAGAGCACTCGCTCGAGCTCGGCCTCGTAGGCGCTCGTGGTCGAGGTGACGATCTCGACCTCCTCGTCCTCCGATGGGTAGTCGACGTGGATGTTGAACATGAAGCGGTCGAGCTGCGCTTCGGGCAGCGGATAGGTGCCCTCGAGCTCGATCGGATTCTGGGTGGCCAGCACGAAGAACGGGCGCTCGAGCCCGTAGGTCTCCCCGCCCGCCGTCACCTGGTACTCCTGCATGGCCTGGAGCAGGGCGGCCTGCGTCTTCGGCGGGGTGCGGTTGATCTCGTCGGCCAGGACGATGTTGGCGAAGACCGGACCGCGGATGAACTTGAAGGCCCGCTTGCCCGTGGTCGAATCCTCCTCGATGATGTCGGTGCCGGTGATGTCGGAGGGCATCAGGTCGGGCGTGAACTGGATGCGGTTGAAACGGAGATCGAGGACATCGGCCAGGCTGTGAATGAGCAGTGTCTTGGCCAGCCCCGGAACGCCGATGAGCAGGCAGTGGCCACCGGCGAAGAGGGCGATCAGGAGCTCCTCGATCACGCGCTCCTGCCCGACGATGACCTTGCGGATCTCGGCCAGAATGCGGTCGTGGGCCTGCTTCATGGTCTCGACGGCGCGGACGTCGTCTTCGTGAGTGGTCGTTGTCGCCGACAAGCGGTCCTCCTTAGGGATCATCGCTTCCGCTGAAGCATCTGAAGCATCGATGGAGCAGAGGTCGCGGCCGCTGGCAGGTTGCGGGACCGGTTGAGAAGGGGCTGCGGTCCGGGGTCCAGCTCGAAAGCAAGCTCTTGCAGCTTAGCAGGTTGCGGTGCCGGAAGCAGCCGAGATCGGTTATCCACAAATCCACTGCGCAGGCCTAGAACCCGGCCCCAGGGGCGGGGTTCCCGGCCGGGAGTCGCGACTCCGGACCACCTGGGGCTGGGCCGTCCTACCGGATCACCAGGCGCAAGGCCGTCCTACCGGGTCACCAGGCGCCGGGGATCCACCGGACGCCCGCCGCGCCGGATCTCGAAGTGGACGTGCGGTGCCGTGCTCTCCCCGGTCGATCCGACCTTGGCGATCTCCTGACCGGCTCGAACCGAGTCGCCCATCCCGACCATGATCCGCGAGTTGTGACCGTAGAGACTCTGCAACCTGCCTCCGTGATCGATCACCACCATGTACCCGAACACGCTGTCGATCCCGACGCTCGCCACGACCCCAGGCGCCGCCGCCAGCACGGGAGTGCCATGAGGCGCGGCGATGTCGACGCCGTGATGCTCGCGTGCCGGAGTGGTGTTGACCTGGAAGCCCTTGGAGACAACCCCCTCAACCGGCCAGCGGAAGGCAGGCGCGCCCGATGCCTGTACTGCCGCTTCGGTCGGGCGGGCCCCCCCTGCCTGATGGCTCGGCTCGGCAGGGCGGGCGCCGGGCGGGAGTAACGGAATCGGAATGGCCGGCACGTTTCGGCGCGCCGTCTCATCGGAACCGCTTCCGGACTCGCGAGTCCCCTCCGCCGCAACGACGCTACCAGCCGTCGCAGCCGACGATCGCTTGCTCGGCGGGGGCTTCGTCCCGGAGCCGCCTACAGCTTCATCGTTCCCGGAGCCGGCGCCTGCCAGGAAGAGAATCTGCTCGCGTAATCCATCCAGCTCTTCGAGCTCGCTGGCCAGCACTTCGACCTTCCGGTTCTCGATACGGAGCGCGGCGTTTTCCTCTTCGATCTCGTGCAGGCGCCTGAGCTCCGCGCCCATGCGCGCGGTGAGCACACCTCCGCCGACGACGAGCACCGCCAGCGCCGCCGCGCTGGCGAGCGCCGCATTGAAGAGCCAGTCGGGAACGCTCAGTACGATAGGCCGCCCGGCTCCGTCGCGGGTGACCGAGATCTGGACGCGCCGGCCAGTTGGCGGGCGGTCCTCGTGACCGGAGTGTTCGCCGGAGTCAGTCATGACCAGAGCCAGCCAGATCAGCCGTCGCGGAGCGCGCCGAGCTCCTCCAGGATCCGCTCGAGATCGTCCGCGTTGTAGAACTCGATTTCAATCCGGCCGCGCCCGTTGCGACGGTGGATGTGAACCTGCGTGGCGAAGCGCCGGCGCAGCCGCTCCTCGAAGGGGTACAGCTCCGCGTCCTGTTCCTTGGCGCGGGCCACGCCCCGCCGGCGCGGGGTCGACTGCACCAGGCGTTCGACGCTTCGCACCGGGAGCCCCTGCTTGACCGTGCGCTCGGCCAGGGCGATGCAGCGCTTGGAGTCCTCGACGCCAAGGAGCGCGCGGGCATGCCCCATCGAAAGGCGCTTCTCCTGGATCAGGGTCTGCACCTTCTCCGGAAGCTTGAGAAGTCTGATGAGATTGCTCACCGTCGAGCGATCGCGACCGAGAACATCGGCGAGCTCGACCTGCGAGAGCTGGAACTCCTCGAGAATGCGGACATAGCTGCGCGCGGACTCGATGGGCGTGAGATCGACTCGTTGCTCGTTCTCAATGAGCGCGAGCTCGACGACCTCGCGGTCGGACGCATCGCGCACGATCGCCGGGACCGACGTCAGACCCGCCCGCCGCGCTGCACGCAGGCGGCGCTCGCCGGCGATGAGCTCGTATCCGACGCCCTGGCGGCGGAGAAGCACCGGCTGCAACAGGCCCTTGGACCGGATCGAGGCGGCGAGCTCATCGGTCTCCGCGTCGTCGAAACGCTCTCGCGGCTGGAACGGGTTCGGCTTGATGCGATCGAGCGCGATGTCGATCACCACGCTGGCGCGCCCGGAGGCGAGAGCGCGCTTGGAATCCGGGGCGGGGCCGAAGGCGTACGATCCAGGCACGGGTGCCGTCTTGGCTGTGGGTGCCGGCGGCGGGGATGCCTGCGGGGCGTCGACGCCCGTGTTGGCAGCCGATCCATCGCCTGGCACCGCCGGAGTTCGCAGTGGTGCGGGTCCAGCTTCCATGGGGGGACGTTGTGCTTCGCCGGCGCGATCAGGCACCGGCCTTTCGGCCGGTTCACGCGCCGGCTCCGGCGCCGGCTGCACCGCGATGCCGGGTGCCGCGCCGGGAGTCGGGGACTTCTCGCGATGATCCTCCGCACCGGGCTGCTCACTCGGAGCTTCGAGAAGCTCGCGAGCGTTGGGGATGAGGGCTTCCAGTCCGCGTCCAAGCGCTTTCCTAACCATTGGCGATCACTTCCTGTGCAAGGTTGAGATAGCTCTCCGAGCCGGCACAACTGCGGTCGTAGAGCACGGCCGGCTTACCGAAGCTGGGGGCTTCGCTAAGCCGCACATTCCGCGGGATGAGGGTCTTGTAGACCCTCTCGGCAAAGAACCGCCGGGCTTCCTCCACGATCTGCTGCGAGAGGTTGAGACGACCGTCGTACATGGTGAGCACGACTCCCTCGATACGCAGATCGGGATTCAGATTCTGCTGCACGAGCCGGATCGCGTTGAGCAACTGGCTCAATCCCTCGAGCGCGTAGTACTCGCACTGCAACGGAATCATGACCGAGTCCGCCGCCGTCAGGCCGTTGACCGTTAGAAGCCCGAGAGAAGGTGGGCAATCGAGGAGAACGTAGTCGTACTCGCCGCGAACCGGGGCCAGCGCGCGGCGCAGGATGAACTCACGCTCCGGGACCGGCACGAGTTCAACCTCCGCTCCACCGAGACGCTGCCCGGACGCCACGGCATCAAGACCGTTGACCTCCGTGGCAATCCGTGCCTCGGCCAGGGGCTGCCCATCGATCAAGACCTCGTAGATTCCGACGGGCTCGGTTTCGGGACTCACCCCCACGCCACTCGAGGCGTTGCCCTGGGGATCCAGATCGATGAGAAGGACCTTCTTCCCCGCCAGGGCCAGGGAAGCCCCAAGGTTGACGGCTGTGGTGGTCTTGCCAACGCCGCCCTTCTGGTTGGCGATGGCTACGACTCGACCCCGCTGAGAACCGCCAGCTGCATTGTAAACCATTGTCACATAACTACTTAAGTGTTTGTCGGGGCCGTCCTGATGGCCTGACGCGCGGGGCACGCTCCGATCCGTCCTTGTAGCTGATTCCTGGGGTGTGGGTCCAGGGTGTTCTGTATATCCTTTATGTAAAACATGTTAGGAGCCTAGAGCGAACACCCTCAAGCAGACCGTGCGGAGGAAGCAAGTACCAGCCTTTGGCCATAAAGACATCCTCTCGATGATCTTGGCGGGGTGTTCCACGTGGAACATCTTGCCCGATGGCCCCCGAAGGACCCGGGTGACGGCCAGCGCGGAATCACCGGGATCACTCCCTGCGCCGGTTCGAGCTCGAGTGGCAAGAGCGGTGGACCAGGCGTCGGGGCGGAAGATTCTAGCCTGTGGTGTTCCACGTGGAACACCTCCGAAGAGGCGGTTGGGCAGCCTGGGACGCGGGGACCCGGTTACGAGATGTTTCCGCTGAAACATCGGGCACTCCTCCTTGACCCCCGACTCCGATGTTCCACGTGGAACATCTTGCCCAATGGCCTCCAAAGGGCCTGGGTGACGGGCAGCGCAGAAGCACCGGTGATCGCTCCCTGCCGCCGGCTCGAGCTCTGGGTGGCAAGGGCGGTGGACCAGGTACCTGTGGTGTTCCACGTGGAACACCTCCGAGAGGCGGTTGGGAAGCCTGGGACGCGGGGCCCGGTTACGAGATGTTTCCGCTGAAACATCGGGCACTCCCCCTTGGCCCCGACTCCGATGTTCCACGTGGAACACCTCCAAGAGGGGGTGGGCAGGCTGGTATGCGGGGTCCGGATACGAGATGTTTCCGCTGAAACATCGGGCACTCCCCCTTGGCCCCGACTCCGATGTTCCACGTGGAACATCTTGCCCAATGGCCTCCAAAGGGCCTGGGTGACGGGCAGCGCAGAAGCACCGGTGATCGCTCCCTGCCGCCGCCGGCTCGAGCTCTGGGTGGGAAGGGCGGTGGACCAGGCATCGGGCGGAAGGTTCTAGCCTGGGGTGTTCCACGTGGAACACCCCCGAGTGGGTCGGGCAGCCTGGGTGCTGGGTCCAGATCCGAGATGTTTCCGCTGGAACATCGGGCACTCCCCCTTGACCCCCGACTCCGATGTTCCACGTGGAACATCTTGCCCATCGGCCTCCGAAGGACCCGGGTGACGGGCAGCGTGGATGCACCGGTGATCGCTCCCTGCCCCTCCGGCTCGAGCTCTGGGTGGGAAGGGCGACGACCAGGCATCGGGGCGGGAGGTTCTAGCCTGGGGTGTTCCACGTGGAACACCTACGAAGAGAGGGTTGGGCAGCCTGGGTACGCGGGGCCCGGGTTCCGAGATGTTTCCGCTGAAACATCGGGCGCTCCCCCTTGCCCCCAAGTCCGATGTTCCACGTGGAACATCTTGCCCATCGGCCTTCGAAGGACCCGGGTGACGGGCAGCGTGGATGCACCGGTGATCGCTCCCTGCCTCCGGCTCGAGCTCTGGGCGGGGGGAGCGGTGGACCAGGCATTGCAGGCTGGGTGCGCGGGGTCCAGATCCGAGATGTTTTCGCTGGAACATCGGGCACTCCCCCTTTGACACCCGACTCCGATGTTCCACGTGGAACATCTTGCCCAATGGCCTCCAAAGGACCTGGGTGACGGGCAGCGCAGAAGCACCGGTGATCGCTCCCTGCCGCCGCCGGCTCGAGCTCTGGGGGGGGAGCGGTGGACCAGGGATCGGGGCGGAAGGGTTCTAGCCTGGGGTGTTCCACGTGGAACACCCCCGAGTGGGTTGGGCAGCCTGGGTACGCGGGGACCCGGCTACGAGATGTTTCCGCTGAAACATCGGGCACTCCGTCTTGACACCCGACTCCGATGTTCCACGTGGAACATCTTGCCCAATGGCCTCCGAAGGACCCGGGTGACGGGCAGCGCAGAAGCACCGGTGATTGCTCCCTGCCGCCGGCTCGAGCTCGAGTGGCAAGGGCGGTGGACCAGGCATTGCAGGCTGGGTGTGCGAGGCCCAGGTCCGAGATGTCTCCGCTGGAACATCGGGCACTCTCCCTTGGCCCCGACTCCAATGTTCCACGTGGAACACCCCCGAGGGAGTTGGTCAGACGGGGCGCGCGGGTCCGGTTCCAGGATGTTTCCGCTGAAACATCATTAGGACCGTCAACCCTCCGCTTGAATCACTGATGTTCCACGTGGAACATCACCGTGTCCTTGATTGTGCGATCAGAACGCAGGTGGCGGTGCAGCACGGGAACGTGTCCTTGTGGAGACAGGGACTCGAGAGCATTGAGGTTGGCTCTCGATGATCAGCGACCAGGACCTGGCGTTGGCAGGTTGTGACTGCAGTGAGGGACGAACTCTGGACACCAGCCGCTCTTGAGAACCAGACCGACCACCGGTGTTCCACGTGGAACGTTGGGGGCATCAACTCATAAAGCTAATAATAGCAATTGTTTACAATTGAACTCGGGCTAGCGACGCAATCCTGGCGGTACTTCCTCCGGCAGCACCCACGGGCTCATGTAGGTCGTCATGCCGTCGCTCAGAACCAGAACCTTGTCTAGCCGATAGGTCCGCTCCTCCTCCACATCGAGATCCCAGCCCACAAGGTAGCGCTCCCCATCCAGGCGCTCTGGCCGCACGCGCCGCTCGATGCCTGGGGCCCCGGGACGGACCGCATACACGATGTCGACGATGGCCCCGCTCCCCACCACGCGCGACACCAGGTCGAGAAGCATGCTGGATGGTCGCTCGGCGAAGAGATGCGCCGGGCCCGCCATGCGCCCCCGCACGACATCGTTCACCGTGTGGATACCGCGCAACTCGAGGTAGGGGACCAGCGCATGGTAGGCGAGCGCGGTGACGCGGGCATCATCGGCGGCGCGGTGGGATCGCCCTCGCTCGATACCGTAACGTTCTGCGGTTTGCCGCAAAGAATTGCCCTCGCGATTTCGGTCCAGGAAGCGCGCCATCAATAGCGTGTCCAGTGCGAGATTGCCGAGGGGTGGATGGCCGGCGGCAGCCATACCATCCTGCAAGAAGTGCAGGTCGAAGGGGGCGTTGTGCATGACGATCGGCTTGCTGCCGATCACGCGCCGCATCTCTGGGATCACGTCGTTCAGTCTGGGGGCCCCGACCAGATCCGCATCGGCAATCCCGGTGAGCTGCCTCGTCATCTCGGAGAGCCGACGGCCCGGATCGATCAGTGTGGAGAGAGCGACTTCGGTGTGATCGCCACACGCGGCAACAAGAGCCACTTCGCACACCGCATCGCCACGCTGCGCTGCAAGCCCCGTGGTCTCGAAATCGAGCGCTACGATCGGCAACCGATAGAGTCTCGCTTCCGGCGATAGGCCTGCTAATGGATCGGCTTCAGGCGCCGGATTTCCCGCATCACTCGTGGCGGCCCCGTCGCTCATCGGTCGTCGGCTCCGATGCGCTCGTGTAGCTCGTCGAGCGCTGCTCTGACTCCGGCGAACGGTATCAGATGGCGAGCTTCCGGGTACTCCACCCAGCGGTGCTCGTCATGCTCGGACGACAGCCTCACATCCTCGTCGCGCACCTCGACCCCGAAGCATGGTTCGAGGTGAATCGCCTCGATGGGGGCGTTGTAGAAGACATTCACTTTCTCGAGGAGAATGACCGTGATCGGGGTGAGACCCGTCTCCTCGCTCACTTCGCGCCGCGCAGCAGCCTCGGCCTTCTCGCCGGGCTCGATGCGCCCGGACACCGACTGCCAGAATCCGCCGCGCGAGGGAATGCGGTGCAGGAGGAGGAACTCGACCTGCCGGCCACGACGCCGGAAGACGAAGACGCAGACACTCTCGCTCGTCACCTGCACTGCCTAGCCCCGTCGCTTGATGATCACCATGCGGCCCTCGCCCCAGCGCATCGGCACGATATCGACGAGAACGAATCTCTGGTCGCGGAACGCGGGCAGTGCATCTCGGATCTCGTCCTCCGGTGCGCTGCCCTTGAAGGCGACAAGAAGCCCATCAGGCGCCACGAGCGCCCCGCAGTCTCGCACTGCCTTGGAGAGAGGCCCGAACCCTCGCAGCGTCACCACCGAGTACGCGCCGCGGTGCTGGGGCATGGCGCCGAGAACCTCGGCCCTCTCAGCGGCCACGCGCACTCGAGGCCCAAGCCCCAGCTCCGCCGTGATCGCCTCGAGGAATCGCGCCTTCTTGCGCACCGATTCGATGAGCAGCACTTCGAGGTCGGGGAGGAGCACGGCCAGAGGCAGGCCCGGGAACCCGGCGCCGCTTCCGACATCGGCCAGGCGCTGGTTCTCGAGCGGTATCGAGCACGCTCGCACGTTGAAGCTCTCGAGAAGATGGCGGCGACCGAGGCGCTCGACATCGGCCGCCGAAACGAGATTGATGCGCTCGTTCCACTGGCGAATGCGCCGCAAGTAGAGAGCAAGCGCCTGGACCGCCGCGGCGGTTACTTCGAGCCCGAGCGTGCTGATCTCGCGGCCCACCACCTCCGCCTCGCGGAGCTCGAACTCCCGCGGGGGGCCCGCCGGCAGGGGCATCGGGCTGCGGAGGGGCGGCCTCGCGGTGGAGTCGAAATGCCGGTCGATCGCCGTGGCTCCCCTCGGTGACCCGCTCTAGCGCCGATCACCGTAGCTGCTGCCCGACCGGTCGCCGCGGCCGCCACCGCCCGAGCGGCCGCGGTCACCGCGAGCGCCGTTGCGATCCCGGCCACCGGACCCGCCGCGGCCCCCGACCCGACCGCCATGGCCTCCGCCCCGACCGCGATCCGATCCCGAACCATGATCCCTGTGCCCCTGCTCGCGGCGCGGGCGATCCTCGCCACGCCCCCGCTCCCGATCCCTGCCTCGTCCTTCCCGACCGCCACGGAACCGGCGGTCGGCCGGCCGCCGCTCCTCGGGTGGGGGAGCCTGATCGATCGGCGCGATGGCAATCTGCTTCACTAGCCCGTCGCCGATGGCAAAGGTCGTAATGTCGGGATCCTCGTTGAGCGCGAGGTGAATCACGCGGCGCTCGCCGGCTCCGAGGGGGTTGGTCAGGATCTTCTCGCCCGTTTCACGGACCTCGTCCGCGAGCCGGTAGGCCATGTCGCGAAGCTCTCGCTCCCGGCGCTCGCGATATCCGCCGAGATCGACCGAGACCAGCTGGCGGCTTGCGCTCTGCTTCGAGACGATCCGGCTCACCAGATGCTGAAGCGCATCCAGCGGCTCTCCGTCCTCGATGAGGAGCACATCTTCCAGGTTATCGCCCTGCACCTGCACCTGGATATGATCCGGACGGCTCTCGACCTGGATCCGCGCCTCGAGACCTACGCGCTTCAGGAGCTCGGCGGTCACCTCCTTGGCCAGGGCGAAGGCATCTCCTGTCTTGCGGTGGAGCCGCACGCGGGCCACGCTGGAACTTACCCAGGCGCTGCGCGCACCCGAATCCAGCACCTCGATCGTAACCTGGTCTCGGGCCCAGCCGGTGGCGATGAGCGCCTTCCGCACTGCCTCGTCGACGGTCTTTCCCTCGGCTACAGCCTCGTCGACGGCTTTCCCCTCGGCTTCTGCTGACAGCGGCTTTGCGTCCTCGAACATGCTCACTCCTGCGCTGCTTGACTGCCGGCTAACCGCCGGCCGGGCGCGCCCGGACCTCTTTGGGTCCCGGCTCGCCGGGAGGTGAAGTCGTGGCATCCGCGCTCACAACCGGGACCGGCTGCATTCCGTCGGCGCGGTTCATGATGACCTGCTGCACCCAGGTCACGAGGTTGGTCACGGTCCAGTAGAGGACCAGTCCTGACGGCATCCCGTAGAAGAAGACCAGAAGCATGATGGGCATGAGGGTGGTCATCGCCTTCTGCCGCGGATCGGTCGGCGTCGAACGCGCCTGCAGGAGCGAGACCCCGGTCATGATCAATGGAAGAACATGAATGGGGAACCCGGAGATGTGGGCCACGGTGTCCGGTGCCGAGAGATCGTGGATCCAGGCCACGAAGGGCGCCAACCTCAGATCGATGGCGAACATGAACGAGAAGTACAGGGCGAACAGCACCGGCATCTGAAGAACCATGGGCAGGCAGCCGCCTACCGGGTTCACCTTGTGCTTCTTGTACAGCTCCATGAGCTGCTTGTTCATCTCCTGGGGCTTGTCGGCGTACTTCTTGCGCAGGGCCTCCATCTCGGGCTGCACCCGCTGCATCGCCTTCATCGAGCGCATGCTCGATCGGTTGAGCGGGTACAGGATCACGCGGATCAACACCGAGAGCACGATGATCACCAGCCCATAGTTGGGGATGAGGCGATAGGTGAACTTGAGGACCGAGAGCGTCGGCAGGGTCAGCGGGCGCATCCAGCGGTAGCCCAGGCTCACGGCGTCGCTGAGCGCGGGGTCGACTGCCTTGACGCGGGCGAGGTCCTTGGGCCCGAGATAGAGCTTCACGTCGGCCCGGGCCGCGTCGGTGGCCGCTGCCGGCATACGGAGCCAGACCGAGTTGCGGTGGGACGACGCGTCGCCATCGGCGCCAGCGGCGATGGCGGTCCCGGCGGCGGGAACCAGGGCAGCCAGGAAGTACTTGTTGCTGGCCGCTGCCCAGCGCACCGCGCCCTCCACGACGCGCGGGCCGTTCTTGAACTTGCCGGGAGCCCAGCTCGAAACCTCGTCCCCGACGCGGATCAGGCTTGCGAAGTGCTGCTCGTTGGAGCTGCGGTCGCCCTCCGTGTAAGGAATGCCCGTGCGCCAGCCCACGACCATCTCCGGGGACTCGAGATCACCGCTGAGCCCGGTGATATCGATCTGGTGGTCCACCTCGTAGACGCCATCCCGGAACCTATAGATGCGCCTGACGACGAGCCCGTCCGTACGGCGAGCGGTTAGGGTCACCAGCTGCAACTTGACCCCATCGACGACGCGTGCCTCACGCTCGGCTGCATAGAGGGCATTCGCCAGGGACAGCCTTCTCGCCTCGGGCTGGCCCCAGGCCAGCTGGACGTCGAGGGCTTCCTGGCCGGCGCGAACGAGATCCACGACCGTGCCGGGTTCGAATCCGCTCGGGTAGTCCTTGAGCTCGACCAGGAGGAGCCCCGCCCCATGGGTATGGATGCGCACTCTGAGCAGGTTGGTCTCGACCTCGACCGAATCGACCGGCTGCGGCTCCCAGGTGGGCGCCCCGGGGGACCCTGCGACACCCCCCTCCAGCGGGGCTTCCGCAGGGACCGCATCCCCAGTGCCGGACATGACGCTGGATGGCTGCTCATCATCTGCAATGGAGGCCAACCCCGGCGCGGACGCGACGTCCTGCGCCTGCTCTGATGCCGGCTTCCGCGGCGTGGGGAAGAGGATGCTCCAGCCAATGAGCACCACCCCCGCCAGGAGGAACGCGAGGAGAGTTCTTCTATCCATGAGTCCTAGTTCGGGTGGTCCGTGAAGGAATCGCGGTGCTGCTCAAATCGCGAAGTGTCAGCGAACGGGATCGTAGCCCCCCTCGTGCCAGGGATGACAGCGAAGAAGCCGGCGCGCCGCGAGCCAGCCGCCATACCAGGCACCGTAGCGATCGATGGCCTCCTCGGCATACGCCGAGCAGCTCGGAGCGAATCGACACGCCACGGGCAGCGTAGGGGAGATGAAACGGCGATAGACGCCGAGCACCATGAGCACCAAGGCCTTCATCCCTGCGCCTCGGTCGAAGGTGGAAGCACGGCGCCGAGACATCGTAGCTTCGCCAGGACGGAAATCAAGTCGGCATCGACCTCGCTCCGCCTGGCCCGCACGCAGCCGGAGCGCGCGATCAGCGCCATATGGCAAGGAGCCGCGAGCCGGTGCTGATTGAGCCGGTATGCCTCCCTTAGAAGGCGCTTTGCGCGATTGCGCTCCACTGCTCCCCCGACCCGCCGGCTGGCCACAACGCCGAACTTGTGCTCGGCAGTGTTCCGGAGCACGCAGACGACGACCAGCCGACCCGCCATTCGCTCACCCGACTCGAAGATGGCGCGGAACTCGCTACGTAGCTTGAGCTTGATTCTTGCAGGAATGCGCGAGCGCGGCGTGCGGATCGAACGCGGCCCTTCGGGCTCAGACGCAGAGGCGATGCCGACCCTTGGCGCGACGACGGGAGAGGATCGCTCGTCCATTCTTGGTGCTCATCCGCTTGCGAAACCCGTGCGTCCGCTTGCGGCTCTTCTTGTGCGGCTGGTACGTGCGCTTCACTTCTGGAGTACCCCTTGCTCACTCGGTTGAGGCTGAACAGCTTAACGGCTGCTCAGAGATCTCGCCTGCATCGCGCGGTGGTGCGCCGGCCGCGCATATCCCCCTTGTGTGCATAATCCGGTGGATATTATTGATGCTCCGCGACCTCGTCAAGCGGAAAAAACCTCTTGATTGCGTCACCTACGCGGTGATAGATTGCCCTTCGCCCAAGGGAAAAGCCCGAGACCTGAGGCCGGTGGATTCCGCGAGCCATCCCTTCCACGGGCGGCTGATTCTCCCAAGCCCTGTGGATTGCTCGAAGTGATCGGGCTCCTGCCGGGGCCGCTGTAATCTGCACCCGCATCATCTGCATAGCTTCGCATCAAGCTGGTCACGCATGTGGCGGAGGGTGGTTTTTTGCCCCTTCGCCAAACGGCCCCGCTCGCCTTGGCGCTTCTTCATTCTTGCAGTAATGGCGGCCACAACCAACCAGCGCCCGAGGGTCATAGAGGTGACGATAGCCAACGGGAGTTTGGAGTCCCACGAGGACTCGGTGTGGGACCGGGTGCAGGAGCAGTTGCGGATTCTCGTTCCAGGTCGAAGCTTCGACACCTGGATTCGCCCGCTTCAGCTTCTCGCCTTCGATGGAAGCCAGCTCGTCATCGGAGTGCGCGACTCGTTCATCAAGGACTGGGTCGACGAGCACTACCGCAGCCTGATCGAAAGCAGCGTCGAGTCCGTGCTCGGACTCAAAGCCAAAATCTCCTTCTCGATTCAGCGTCAACCCGCTGAGGCCGCCGCCAAGAGCCCCGAGCCGGTCACTTTGGAGCCGCGCCTCCGGCATGCATGGGGGCTCAATCACCGTCATACCTTCGAGACCTTCGTCGTCGGCGCATGCAATCAGTTTGCCAATGCGGCGGCCCAAGCCGTCGCGGAGCGCCCCGGCAAGGTCTACAACCCGCTGTTCGTCTACGGCGGGGTCGGCCTAGGAAAAACTCACATCCTCCATGCAATTGGCACGCGAGTGTTGGCGCTCAACTCCGATGCACACGTGTGCTACGCAACCGGTGAGAAGTTCATGACCGAGATGATCAACGCCATCCAGCGCGGGCGGACGATCGAATTCAAGCGCCGCTACCGCTCGATGGACGTCCTGCTCATCGACGATGTCCAGTTCCTCGCCGGTAAGGACTCCACCCAGGAGGAGTTCTTCCATACCTTCAACGCCCTCCACGAGGCCCACCGGCAGATCGTGATCTCCTGCGACTGTCCACCCAAGGAAATCGACGGCCTCGAGGATCGCCTCATCTCGCGCTTCGGCTGGGGACTCGTCACCGATATCCAGGCGCCCGATCTCGAAACCCGCATCGCCATCCTGCGCAAGCATGCGGAGTTCAAGGGGGTCTCGCTCCGGGACGACGTGGCTCTCCTCATCGCTCAGAACATCAGGAGCAACATCCGGGAGCTGGAGGGGTGCCTCACCCGTCTCTTCGCCTTGGCCCGGAACATGAACCGCAAGGTGGACGTTGCATTCGCGGAGCAAGTGCTCAGCGATCTCTTTCGCGGGCAGCGACGGGCTCTGAGCCCGCGCCGCATCATGGAAGCCACAGCCCAGGTTTTCGGCATCGAGCTGGAGCAGCTGCGCGGCCGCAGGAGAACCAACGCCATCGTGACCCCGCGGCAGATGTGCATGTATCTGATGCGCAAGCACACCGGCATGAGCTTCGGGGATATCGGCCAGGAGCTCGGCGGCCGGGACCATACGACCGTGATGCACGGCTGCGACAAGATCGAGAGCCTGGCCACCACCGACCCGCAGCTCCGGGGCCTGCTTCTCGAGGTCACCCAGGCGCTGGGGGTCTCAGTGGGAGGATAGCCGGAAGAGCATTAGGTTACGGGGAGCACCATGGCCTCGCACCTGGACGGCGCGGTCCCCCAGGATCTCCTGGAGGGCCACGCCGTCCTCTGTTTTGCCGGCCCCTGTTCTTCCGCCAGGTCCGTCAGTCCGAGTTGCCGTCCTGCAACTTGAGCTTCTGCCCGGGGTAGATCTTCCCCTTCGAGCTCAGTCCGTTGAGCCGGCGTAGCTCGCCGACGCTCGTCCCGTAGCGCAGGGCGATGTCGTACAGCGTGTCCCCCCGCTGGACGGTGTGGATGCGCGTGTCCGAGCTCCCCTGGCCGCCGCCCGAACCGGCAGTCGCGCCCGAGGAGTTTCCGGCTCCGGTGCTCGCATCGGCCACCACCTCGCGGCTCGTCCGCACCCTGTCGCGATCGGGGATCACCACCAGTTTCTGCCCGCGCCGGATCCGGCTCGACTTCAGGTTGTTCCAGCGCTTCAGGTCCGTCGTGCCGACCCCGAACTTGTGCGCGATGCCGCCCAGCGTGTCGCCCTTTCGTACCACGTAGGTCATCTGGCGCCGCGGCGTCTTGTCTTCGTGCTGGGCGATCTGGGTGCGGAAGTGATCAGCCGTGCCCGGAGGGAGCTTGAGCGTATAGGTGGGATAGTCCACCGAGAGCACGGGGGTGATCCAGGTCCTGAGCTCCGGGTTGAGCTCCCGTAGGTCGCGCTCCGTCGCCCCGACGCATTCAGCCACCAGCTCGAGGTCCACCACGTAGTCGATCACCACGGTATCTGCCTGGATCGGGTTGTCGACGAGCTTGAACCCGTACTTCTCCGGGTGCTTGGCAATGATCGCGGCGGCGTGGATCTGCGGAACGTGGTTCTGGGTCTCGGTATGCGTGGCTCCGAGCTCGGCCATCTCCATGAAATCGGCGATGCGCGACTTCTGGATATCGCGGTGGATGCCCCCCTCGCCGCGGTTGTAGGCGGCCAGCGCAAAGTCCCAGTTGTTGAACCAGAGATAGAGGTCCTTGAGGTAGGCCATGGCGGCCCGGGTCGACTTGACCGGATCCCGGCGCTCGTCGACCCACTCGTTGATGGTGAGGCCATAGTTGCGGCCCGTGGTCGTCATGAACTGCCAGAGGCCGACCGCCCGCGCCCGGGAGTAGGCGTTCACCTTGTAGCCGCTCTCGACGATGGGGACCACCCACAGCTCCTCGGGGAGCCCTTGCTTGCGGATCTCCTCGAGGATCATGGCCCGGTAGCTGTTCGATCGCTCGAAGGCGTTCTCCAGGTACTCCCGGCGCTTGCCCTCCTTGAAGAGCGCCAGATACTTGGCCACCAGCGGGTCGTCCGGATCGATGGGCATCTCGTAGGTGGCGCCGTTGGCCAGATGCACCTCGCCGGCGCGGGCAAGCTCATCCGGTGAGGCATAGAGGTCGCTTGCCGTTTCCACGCCGGCGGTGGCCATTCCGTTGCGCAGATCGGCGATCAGCCCCTCGTAAGCCGGCCGCATGTAGGCGAACGAGGCGGCATCCTCGCACATGATCGTCTCGGCGGCGCGCAGGAACTCGAACGCCCCGGCGAGCGATTCGCGATAGCCATCGATGTCCGCGGCGGCCTGCCGCTCGGCGGCCATCGTGAGCGCGGCTTCGGCCGCTGTCAGGTACTCCTCGGCCTTGACCGCCACCGAGGTCGAGTCCCCGCCTTCGATCGCCCAGGGTCCCCACTCCATCTGCTCCCACCCGGGTGGACCGGTTGGGGATCCCTGCTCCACGGTGGCCTCGGGCTTGGGCCCACAGCCCAGCGCGGCGACCACGAAGACAGCGAGCACGGTGAGCCCCAGTCGCTTCGGCTGCCCGGGGATCCCAGGCGCCATCATCGGAGCCCGTCCCTGAGCCAGTGGTCGCGGATCGACCTCGGGCGCTCCGGCGCACGCGCCGAGCACCATGGCATGTCCTTGCGTCAAGGCTGAACCTCCAAAACCCCGACTCCGGCCCCTGGAAGCAGGGTGCAGGTCGGGGCCGTAAGCTCCTCGCGTCATTACCTCGGGGCAGGGTATGAGAGCTCCTGCGAAGCCGGGGCGCAGAGCCGCGCCGGCCATGGTCCCGCTGGACTTATCGGTCATGGAGCATGCGGCCTTCGGGACATCTGGGCGCGGAGGGCGGTCGTCCCGCCCAATCACCGCCAGGAGGGAGGTCTCGATCTGGGACACTGGATCCATTCCCCCTGCGGCCCAGCCCGGGCCCCTCGATAGCCACTTCCGGCAGAGCGACCTGGGCGTCTACCCGCTCGCCACCTTCGTTTCTCCCTCATCCCGGCGGGCGACCACGAAGTGGCTCGATCCGAACAGGAGCCGGTGCAACGTTGGATGGTGGAGGCAGGACCAGCGCTCGAGCCTGACCTCCATGGCATGGTGAGCGCGTCTGCCAGCGCCGACGACCCGCCCGCCCAGTGCACGGTCCGCTCCCGGTGGGGGCACCTGGGTGACAGCGTGATACCGGATGGCTTCGGGCGGGTCCACACAATTCTCGGCCACGATCCTGAGCCCACCCTGGCGGATGAGGGATCGAGATTGCCCGAGCGTCCAGAAGTGGAGATGACCGGCGATGTGATGTTCCGGGCCCGGCCTCTGCCGGCGCCATCCGAGACGGATCACGCGCTTCTCGAGCGGGATCTTCAGCGCCACGTCGCGTCCAGCAAGCCCGAGGGCGCGCATCGCTCGCGCCGGGTCCGGCAAGTGCTCGAGGATGTCGACCGCGAGCACGAGATCCACGCGCTCGGACCCGGATTCGAGTCGCTCGATGCCTCCCACCTGGAGCCGAGCTCGAGGGAGGCGTGCCCCCGCCATCGCGACCATGCGCTCCGAAAGGTCGATGCCGTGGAGCACCGCATCGGGAAAAGCCTTTCCGGCAAGCTCCAGCATCTCGCCGGAGCCGCAGCCGAACTCGAGGATGCTCCGGGGAGTCCGGCTCTCGGTCCGGATCAAGCGCTCCATCTCGCGCCATTTCCAGCGCGAGGCCTGGCGCTCGTAGTCGAGGATGGTCTCGCTGCGCTCCCGCTCGGCGGCCCATCCCTCATAGAATGCGCTGAGATCGCTCACGCCGAAATCAGGTGGGCAGCGACCCGCGGGCTACTCGTCATCGATGTCGTAGTCATCGTCCTCCTGGTCATCGTACCCCTGCTCATCGGCAAAGGACTGGGCGCACTCATCCGAACAGAAGGTCTCTCCGTTCACCACCACGCCCTTTCCCTTGAACTCCTCTCCGCAGTACGCGCATTCCTTCATTTCGGCTCCCGGATAGGCTCTTGGCCCAGGGATCGACACCACGGCTACCGCCCCGAGCTGGGGGGTCTCTCCATGAAGACTGCAAGGATAGAGCGGCCGTTCGCCGCCAGGCAACCGCACCGCCAGCGGATTTTCCTTGATGGGTCCGGCCGACGTCCACCAACTTATCCACACCTCGCCAGTCATTCTCAAGTCGTTATTCTGATGGGGATTAGATAAGACAAGGGGCGTCAAAACAGGGGTTTTTGGGTCGCAGGTGTCCACATTGCCAACGCATTCACAATGCCTGCAGGGGCCGCCTGCGAGCCCCTAGTGCCCTGCCGTCCCGATGTGGCTCTTGAGGAACCCGTGCAGCTTCACAGCGAACGGCTTCATGTGGACGAACTCCGGCGACTCGTATCCGGAGTGGCCGGCACTCGGAGCCACCCAGAGTTCCCTCTCCCCCGAGAGGGAGTCGTGAACCGCCTGGGCCATGGCCGGTGGGCTGAACTTGTCGCTATCGCCGACCACGATGAACGTGGGGACGCGGACCTGGCCCGCCACTCGGATCGGCTCCTTCGCCGCCGGCCAGCGGCTGCCGCGGCCACACGTTTCCATCGCCCCGGAGCGGGTCAGATTCGCGCAGAACTCGGCCTCGGTCGAGTACACCCCGCGCAGCGCCAGAGCGCGGATGTCGTTGCGCTCGCTGGCGACCGCCAGGGCGACTGCGGCCGCGGGCCCCGTGGCAAAGATGGCGATGTTCTCGCCATCGAACTCGGGTCGGTTCTTTGCGTACTCGATGGCCCCGGCAAGATCGGTTCGGAACTCTGGAATGACGACCTGAGTGGTGTCGATCCCCCATGCCTCGCTCGTGCCGAACCCTCGCCAGTCGAAGGTCAACACATGCCACGGCGTGCCGCGGAAGAAATTGTAGTAGTGCCAGAGCACCGAGCCCATGTTATCGCTGCCGTCCGTGGGAAGGATGACGATCGGCCCGGGATCACGAAAAGCCCGCCCCTCCTGATCCTGGAAGGGCATGAACCACGCGTGCAGGAGAATGCCGTCCCGGGTCGACAGGGTCACGTCGTCATAGGCGATCTTGGCCATCTCAGGGGTGCTCGAGTACTTGACCGTCGGCCGGAGAGCAGCCCCGGGACGTGCCATGCACAGACCGATGACCAGGCAGACGATCGCTCCCTGCACCTGCCCTCGCCGCATTCGATGCGCTCCAATGGAACTCATGTTGATTCCTCGATACCGTGGGCACGCCGCGCACTAGACCGCAGCCACCGGTGTCTCCGGGTCGATGACGTCCATGAATGCGCTCACGGAGAAGAGCGCCTTTCCCGCTCCTGGCGGGCCGTAGCCGGGTGGGACGCGGCACTCATGCGCGGCATGGGTGTCGCGCCACACCCGCAGCAGCCCGGCGTGATACTCGAGCGGCGCTGCGCCCTGGATGCGCCCGAGTTCCGAAAGAGGTTCGGGACACCAGGTCGTGAAGCGCGGGATGATGCCCTGACGCATGAAGTGGTCGAGCCCCTCGCCCGTCGAGTCCAGTGCGGCGCTGATACTCGTGAACCCGTGCGGCGCGGCCATCTCCACGCCGGCGACGAAGTTCGGGATGATGTGCTCGGGGCGGAAGATGGTGGCTGCATCCTCGATCCGGCGAATCCACTCGGCACGGCCGATGTAGCGCGCCTTACCGGGACAGATGAGGTCGAATTTCTGCGCATCCCATATCTCATAGTTCGGATGGTAGATGCGGACGCCAGCATCCTTGTACCGCTGCACGTCCGCGCGCGGCAAGGCCTGCGTGACCACCTTCGATATCCAGCGGTGCGGAAGTCGCTTCTCGATGGCCTCGGCATAACGAGCGTAGAAGGGACCCTCGGCCAGGCCGGCGATTTCTCCGGTGATCGCACCCCCGGTGATGGTGTACGCCTGCGCCTCGTGATCCAGCTCGGCGATCACCGACATCGCCTCGACCACCTCCTCGACATCCTTCACGGAAACGTACGGGCGGCCGGCGTGCCGCTGCTGACGGAAGTTCTCGTTGATGTCGCAGAATCGGCACTCCTCGTCCCGGCCGAAGTACTGGCAGAGGCGGAAGACCGTCAGGTAGATGAGATAACCCCACTCGATGCAGGGTGCCACTTCGGTGATCGGGCGCCCCGAAGAGAGCACGTTTCGGTAGTAGGCCGGCGCGCAGGGGAACTCGACCCTGCTCAAGGGCACCCCCTCGAGCGTGAGGATGGGGCCTGGATGTTCCGCCTCCGGTCCAGCCTCGCCCGCGAGCACGACCCGGTAGGGGGACCCTGGGTTGACACGAACGGAAACGATGGTTCTCCTGAGCTGCCAGCGCCCGCCAAACAGGGCGATCTCCTCGGGGGCGCGCTTGTCCTCGCCCTGGGCCATCTGGGCCAGAGGAATGCGATCAAAGGAGAAAATGAAATAGGACTTTGGCTTACCAGAGGAAGCCTGCGCCAGGGCGGCCTCGCTGAACGCAACCCCGAGCCGCAGCAGATCCTCCTTGAGGACCGCCTCGCGCGGCAGGTCTGGAAAGAGGTCGAAGACCCGTTCCAGCTCCCGGCGACCGGCCGGGCTACGGTCAAGCTGAACTCCATGCACCATGACCGGTGAGCGTAGCGCAAGCTTCGCCGGGACGCACCCTCGCTTGGTCCACGCGGGCGGTGGATAACGCCGTGGATCCGGTTTTTTTCTCCCTCTGGGCGCTCCGGTCCTCCGGTGGCCGCCGGAGACACTCTGGCCGCTTGAGACCCGCCCCGGAGAAAGCTCGGGATTCGCTGGGGAGGATGGGGCATGACTGCCTCCTTCGATCGAAACCCCACCTACCCCGCTTCATTCCCCACGACGCCCCCACAGGTCATCCCCACCCCGCAACCGCTCTATCTCGTTGGACCTCAACCCAGATGGAGAGCCTGTGCCGGTTTGCACCACCCCTACAGCAACCATCTTTGTATTTCTTCAAGAAGGAAGAAGTAGATGCGCTCGCCCCCTTGAAGTGAGCTTCCAGTCGAAGCTTTCTCAACTTGCCACATCAAGATGCCCTGGGATACAATCGCTGGCGGCATCCTCATCTGAATAACTCTAAAGAGGATAACGTCTTAGATCGGCTGAAACGCGTGGCGCCGGCCGCCCGCGAGCGGGGAATCGCATGAAATTCACGATGCCCAAGGAGAGTCTGTCGCGCACGCTGCAGTCGGTGGTTGCGGCGGTGCCGCCGAAGAGCACGTTACCGATTCTCTCCAACTTCCTCCTCGAAGCGAGCGAGGGCAAGCTCAAGCTGACGTGCACCGATCTGGACGTTTCGGTGTGCACGGAGACGGCCTCGAACGTAGCACTGAGCGGCAAGGTCACGGTGCCGGCCCGGCGCTTCGCAGAAATCGTGCGTGAGTTGCCTCCGGATGAGGTCAAGGTCGGGAGTGACGAGCTGAAGCTCACGCTCGACTGCTCGATCGGGCAGTTCACTCTCATGGGGATGGACCCTGAGGAGTTCCCCAAGCTCCCGGAAATCGAGGAGGGATCGAAGCTCGCCATCCCGGGGCCGGAGTTCGCCCGTGCCATCCGCTCGACGGTCTACGCGGTTTCCAGTGATGAGACGCGACCTGTCCTCAATGGGATGCTGCTCGAGTTCAGGGATGGGGCGGTGCGCCTGGTCGCGACCGACGGCCACCGCCTGGCCCGCTTCACGCTGCGCGACCCAGCACTCCGCGGCGCCAAGAAGGCAGACGTCATCATTCCGCCGAAGACGCTGAATCTCGTGCAGAAGATCGCTGGCGACAGCGGCTCGCCCGTGGAACTGATGCTCGCCCGCAACTACGCCGTGTTCGTGGTCGGAGAGACGACGATCTATTCGCGGTTGCTGGAGGGACCTTTCCCCAATTACGAGCAGGTGATCCCGCGCGACAATCCGAAGCGAGTGACGGTCAACCGGGGCTCGCTCATCTCCTCCCTGCGGCGGGTCTCGATCCTCGCCGACTCGCTGACCCATCAGGTGCGGCTCTCGGTAAGCAAGGACAAGGTCGACCTCAAGGTGCAGACGAACGATGTCGGCGAGGCCAGCGAGACGCTGGCAGGCGACTACACCGGTGAGGACCTCGATGTGGGCTTCAACGCATCGTACCTGTCCGAGGCTCTCCGTAACATGGAGGGCGAGAGTGTGGTCCTGGCTCTGGACAAACCGACCACGGCGGCGGTGTTGACGCCGGCGGCCGAGGGTCCGGAGGAGAGCCTGGCGCTGGTCATGCCGCTGCGGCTGAATGATTGAGGGAAGGCCGACCGATGATGCCGGCGCGTGGAGATCGGTGGCGCTGCCAGAAGCTCGAGCCCCTTGGAGGCACCGTTCTCGCTGCTCTCCCGGAAGCGGTGCGGCGGAACCTGGTGGGTTGGCGCGGGGTGGTCGGGTGGGCGGAGGCCGTCGGCCCGGAGGTCGCCCGGCGGAGTCGGGCGGTCGCCTACCACGACGGCCGACTCACGGTGCAGGTGCCCGGATCGGTGTGGATGCACCACCTCGTGGCGCTCAAGCCGCAGCTCGTGGAGCAAGTCAACCGCGCCACCGGGGCGCGGATCCCGGTCATTCGCGATATCATCTTCGTGGTCGAGCCGTCCCTGGCAGGGCCCCCTCGAACCCCGCCCTGCTAGCGAAGTCGAACAGTGGCCGAGCAAGCCGACCCCAAGGAGCGTGACGCATGAAAGAACCCGGAGGCCAGGCGGACACCGTCCAGGCCCCTGGCGATCCGCCGCCGACTGATACCGGGCACCACTACGACGCCACCACCATCCAGGTCCTGAAGGGCCTCGAGGGAGTGCGCAAGCGCCCCGCCATGTACATCGGCTCGACCGGGATCAGCGGTCTCCATCACATGGTGTATGAGGTCGTCGACAACTCGGTCGATGAGGCGCTGGCCGGCGCCTGTGACAGCATCATCGTCACGATCCACGAGGACTCGAGCGTCACCGTCGAGGACAACGGGCGCGGTATCCCGGTTGACATCCATCCCGGGCAGCAACGTCCCGCGCTCGAAGTCGTGATGACCACGCTGCATGCCGGCGGCAAGTTCGACAACAAGTCCTACCGCATCTCCGGCGGTCTCCATGGCGTCGGGGTGTCCGTCGTCAACGGGCTGTCCGAATGGCTCAACGTCGAGGTCCATCGCGAAGGCAACATCTACCACCAGCGCTACGTCCGCGGTGAGCCGGCCTACGACATGAAGATCATCGGCGACACCGACCGCATGGGGACCATCGTCACGTTCCGGCCGGATCCGCTCGTTTTCGAGACGCTCGACTTTGGCTTCGACACGCTGTCACAGCGGCTGCGCGAACTCGCCTTCCTCAACAAGGGAGTGCGGATCGCGTTCACCGATGAACGTTCCGGGAAGTCGCATGTCTTCCATTACGAGGGCGGCGTCGTCTCCTTCGTCGAGTTCCTCAATCAGAACAAGAACCCCCTTCACGAGCCGGTGTATTTCGTCAAGGTCCGGGACAATGTCGTGGTGGAGGTGGCCCTCCAGTACAACGATTCGTATCTGGAGAACGTGTTCAGCTTCGTCAACAACATCAACACCATCGAGGGGGGCACTCACCTCATCGGCTTCCGTGGCGCGCTCACCCGGTCACTGAACAACTATGCGCGCAAGGAGAACCTGCTCAAGAACTTCAAGGGGACGCTCTCGGGCGACGACACGCGCGAGGGGTTGACCGCCGTGCTCTCGGTGAAGCTCACCAGTCCGCAGTTCGAGGGGCAGACCAAGACCAAGCTCGGGAACTCGGAGGTCAAGGGTATCGTCGAGTCGGTGACAGGGGAGGAGCTGACCGAGTACCTGGAGGAGCACCCGACCCAGGCCCGCCAGATCATCGAGAAGACGATCTCGGCGGCGCAAGCACGCGAGGCCGCGCGCAAGGCGCGCGATCTCGCCCGGCGCAAGGGTGTTCTCGATTCGGGCTCGCTGCCCGGGAAGCTGGCCGACTGCGCTTCCCGCAATCCGGAGGAGTGCGAGCTCTACCTGGTCGAGGGCGACTCCGCCGGAGGATCGGCCAAGATGGGCCGGCGCCGCGAGTTCCAGGCCATTCTCCCGCTTCGCGGCAAGATCATCAATGTCGAGAAAGCGCGTCTCGACCGCGCTCTCGCCAACGAGGAAGTGCGCACGATCATCTCGGCGATCGGCACCAGTGTCGGCGATGACGAGTTCGACATTTCCAAGCTCCGCTACCACAAGGTCATCATCATGACCGACGCCGACGTCGACGGAGCTCACATTCGCACCTTGCTCCTCACGTTCTTCTACCGCTACATGAAGCAGCTCATCAAGCAGGGCCACATCTTCGTGGCGCAGCCACCGCTCTACCGCATCAAGAAGAGCAAGGATGAGCGCTATGCCTGGGGCGAGGACGAGAAGCAGAAGGTGGTCGACGAAATGGGCGGGATGAAGGGTGTTTCGATCCAGCGCTACAAGGGGCTCGGTGAGATGAACCCGGAGCAGCTCTGGGAGACGACGATGGACCCGGCGCGGCGCGTGATCCTGAAGGTCACGCTCGAGGACGCCGTCGAGGCCGACCGCATCTTCACCATCCTGATGGGGGACGAGGTCGAGCCGCGGCGCCAGTTCATCGAGGAGAACGCCCTCGCGGTGCGGAATCTCGACGTCTAGCCGGGCGCGCGAGCGGTCGTTCCATACTAGCGGACGAGCACCAGACGATCCTCGAACGCTTCGCCTTCCACCTCGAGGCGATAGAAGTAGACCCCGGAGGCCACCGCCTGCGCGCCGTCGTTGCGGCCGTCCCAGGCGACCAGATGCCTCCCGGCCGCGAGCGGTCCATCGCAGAGCGTGCGCACCTGGCGACCCGCCGAATCGTACACGCGGAGCGTCACCGGCTTCGTCGCCCCCGCCGGCCCCACGTCGAAGGTGATCGTCGTCGACGGGTTGAAGGGGTTGGGCCGGTTGCCGAGGAGTCGCGTGCGGAGGGGCGCCGCGGCGACGGGCCCGGTGCCGGCGGTACTGACCACGGTCGAGACGAAGGCGTACAGCGAGCCATCGGCGGTGGTGACGAAGAGCATGTTACCGGCGATGGCCGGGGATGAGCGCACCGGGATGCCGAAGTCGAAACGCCAGAGCTCGGTGCCCGCGGCGACGTCGACGGCGTAGAGGTTCCCGTCATCGGCGCCGAAGTAGGCGGTGTTGTTGGCCACCGCGGGGGTCGAGTTGATCGAGCCCGTGACTCGCTGGTAAGGGCGCGAGCTGGCGATGGGCGCGCCGACGGCGAAGTTCCAGATGAGGTTCGTGCCGAAGGTCGGCAACCAGCCCTGGAGGTAAGCGGGGGTAGGGGGGGTCGACTGCGAGTTGCCCCCGTGGACGGCCACCACACGTGACGGCGTCACCACCACGCCCGCCGTGGATTCGGTCTGGCCGTAGGTTCCGGAGTAGAGGAGCTGGCCCGTGGTGAGATCGTAGGCCTTGAGCCGCTGGCTGGCGAAACCGCCTCCCGCCGTGTAGACGATGTCGCCGACGATCGCGGCGGAACGGTGCTGATGCGCGCCTCCCACGTAGCTCCAGCGGAGCGCGCCCGTGTTGCGGTCGAAGGCGTAGATGCCGCGGTTGGCCGTGAAGACGACGGTGTCGCCGCTCACGGCCGGTGCCGAGTAGATCGAGGGAATGAAATCGGCGACCGGGCTCGCGTCCCCCACGTACTGCCATACCACGCCGCCGGTCGCCGCATCGAGGGCGGTCATGGCCGGGGTGCCGCCGACGAACACGAGGTTGCCGGAGGCGGTGGGCGAGGTCATCTCCCAGCGGGTCGTCGAGTCGCCGAGCTGAGCGGTCCAGAGCTGAGCCCCGGTGGCGGCATCGAGCGCGAACACGGTGCCGATCGAGTTGGTGAAGAAGACCCGGCCGCTGGCGACACAGGGTGTCGACTTGACGTCGGTGCGGGCCGGGAAGCGCCACAGGAGGTTGCCGCTCACCGCGTCGAAGCAGTTGAGGGCGGCCTCGTTGATGGTGGTGATGTTGGACGTGCCGACATACACCCGGCCGCCGGCGACGACCGGCGACTCGACGTTGTTGCGCCCGCCCAGGTGCCTCACCCAGGCCACTCGCAGGGGCGGGATCAGGTCCTCGGGGGTATGCCCGCTGCCCGTGGCGTCGCGCTTGTAGCTGGGCCAGTCGGTGTAAGGATCGGCGGCGGTGACCGAGGCGCGCACCAGCGTGAAGGTGATCTGTTCGGTGACGGGGCTCCCCGCCTCGGGCGTCACGGTGGCGGTGAGCGTGTAGTCGCCGTCGGGTGCGGCGGCGGCGTCCCAGGTGCCTTCCCAGGCCCAGGAGCCATCGGCGGCCAGAGGGTGCGGACCGGAGGACACCGGGCCGTCGAGGGCGAAGCTGGCCGACGTGAAGGGGTCCACCGAGTCGTATGCGTTGATCCGCACCGCGACCGGGCCGGCGATCACCGTGTCACCGTCAGCGGGGATCGCGATCCTCGCGTGATCGTCGATCCCGTAGAGGTGGTAGGTGGTCTGGATCGCGCCCGGGCTCATGTCGTTGGTGCGGAACCCGCGCGAGGACTTGTCGATGCCGGCATAACGGCTGGGTGGGGTGTTGATGTCGAAGATGCCCTCGAGGAGGCGCACGCGCGAGCCGTGCCAGTGCCCGGAGAAGGCGCCGACCACACCACCCAGCCCGTTGTAGAGCGCGATCTCCTCGGCCAGCGGCATCGTGTGCTTGCAGATCACGATGGGCAGGTTCTGCGAGTGTGCCGCCACGATGTCCTGGAACAGCCAGCCGAACTGGATGAACTCGCCGCGCACGTCGACGGCATCGATGTCATTGTAGAGGATGAAGTGGATGCCGCCGTGTTCGAAGGAATAGCAGGTCGGGCCGATGTAGTTCTCGAAGTTGGTGACCCGCGGCGTGTCGTCGCAGGAGTCGTGGTCTCCGTAACCGGGGTGCAGGGGGATGGTGTGGCCGGCGATGCCGGCGAGGAAGGTGTCGAACTGGGGCTCGATGGAGCCGGTCTGAACGAGATCGCCGGTGATGATGATGAAGTCGGGAAGCTCGGGCAGCTGCTCGAGCTCCGCCAGGTCGGCGGAGAGCTCGTCCCCGGTGTAGGCATCGGTGTCGACCTGCATGTCGGAGATCTGCACCCAGCGGAAGACCGGATCGGCGGTCTCCGGGGTGGCGACCAGGCCGAAGTAGACGGTGTCGGGGCTCGCGCCCGTCAGGCGGTGGAAGAAGGGAGTGGTCGCCGTGTAGCCGCTGGGGACGGTGACGAAGATGAAGCGCGAATCCTGGAGCGGCGTCAAGAAGCTGAACGACCCGTCGGCGAGGGTGAACTTGACTCCCGGCCCCAGGAAATCGTCGGGGAAGGCCTGGGTCCCGCGCGAAACGAGCACATCCTCGATGCCGGGCTCGCCGGCGTCGTAGGTCGAGTCAGCGTCCAGATCGAGGAACACCTTGCCCCAGGTGAGGACGGTGTCGGTGTCGGGAACGGCGCGCGCCATGGGCAGCGGATCGCGCAGGAGCAACGGCGGGCGCGCCTCACCCGTAGCGTCCCCGGGCGAGGGACAGGGTTCCAGCTTCCGGGTGCGGAGGGCGACGTAGGCGTCGATGTAGACCTGCTCGACCTCGGAAGAGAGCGTGGTGCCCGCCGGCAGGGAGGCGGCAACCGCCGCGAAATCGGTCCGGGCGCGGGCGCGGAGCGCCTCGCGATCGATGTCCGGCACCTGCGGGCCGGGCGCGGCCGCCCCGGCCGTGGCCGCGACGAGGACTGCCGATAGGGCAAGGAAGCCGATCGCGGCGCGATCGAGCCGACGTGTCTTCATGCGTTCGTGGGGATACCACCGGATCACGGATGACCTCAGCTCTGGATGTTCAAGGCCGGTGGGCTGGACCTGAAGGTAAGGTGGCGGAGCCAGGCTCCGCTGGGGAGCGATCACCATCATTATAGGGCAAGGACTGGACTTGCGTCCAGGGAACGGGGCGCGGAAACGCATCGGGCCGGTGCTGAGCCCAGGGGCAGTTGCCCCAGGATGTCCCCGATCGAGAAGGGGGGAGATCGGGGCGTATCGATCGTTCCGTCGCCGGCGGAGCCTCCGGGTTGACAGCGAGATGGGGCGATCGTCACAATTGAGTGCAGAGCAACCGCTTCCTGCCTCGCTGGGAATCCCGCCGCCGCGCCGCGGCGGTGCCATATCCACCGCGCAGGCGGCGCCTGACCGCGGAGAAGGGAACGGCATGAGCGCGAAGCTCGACGCGGCGGATCTCGTGCAGGAGCTCCGCCAGTTCGCTTTCGATCTCACCTTTCTCGCCCAGGAGAAGCTCGATCTCCTCGGAACGCTGCGCGCGATCGCCGAGGAGGGGCGAGTCGGCAATCAACCCGTATCGGTCGCCGTGGTCCATGACCTCAACGAGTGCATCGAAACCATCATGTCCAGCATCGAGGAGTTCGACGAGCGCGTCGAGGCCTTGGCGCGGTCTCTGGGGCTCGAACGTCTGGAGTGACGCCCCCTCGCGGAGAAGTCTCCGCCATGCGTCACCCGTTCGCCTGCCGATCCTGCTCCTTGCCCTGGTCGCCGCTGTCCTGCCGCGCACCGGTGGCGCCACGCTCGTCTGGCCGCCGTCGCCGGATCGCCCGATCACGGAAGTGCCGGCGGACTACGCGCCGCCCGCGGTTGCCATCGGCGCCGCAGGGGAGATCTACGTTGCGCTCACGCGTTTCGATCCGCCGGGCACGGTGGGCGTCGAGATCCTGCGCTCGATCGATGACGGCGTGACCTACTCTCCCTACGGCGTCTTTGCCGATCCCAATCCGGAGCACAACTTCCTCGCGCCGGCGCTCGTGCATCTGACCGGGGCCACGGGGGGCGACGCGCTCGTGGTTGCCCTGCTCGAGCAGACTCCCGATGAGTTCCGCATGCGCGTGGCGCGCACGCTGGCCGTCGATCCGCCGAGCTGGGAGCTAGAGACCGTGGTGGTGGCCGAGGTCATCCAGGAGCCCGCGCTCGCCGTCGATCCCGAGGATCCCGATCGCGTGTATCTCGCCTACCGGGCGCCACGCATCAACGGCGGGCTCGAGGTAGTGCTCGACTTCGCGCGCTCCACCGATGGTGGCGCGAGCTGGAGCGTGCCGGTCGAGGTGGCATCGGCCCTGATCCCGGAGGAGATCACGAGCGCGGCGCTCCACGCCGGTCCGGGCGGGATCGTGCATGTGGGCTGGGTGGTGCGCGACCTCGTCGCCTCGCGCCTGGCTCATCGCCGGCATCTCACCGGCGGCGACCCGGCGGTCCCCTTCGAGGCGGAGACCGGGGTCGTGGGCGCTGCCCTCGCGCCGTCGGCGGTGTGCATGAGCGGCAGCACGGGTCCGGATGTGCTTGCGATCTATGCCGCCGGTGACGGCGCGTTGCGGGCCGCGCACTCGACCGACGAGGGCGCGACCTTCATCGCCCCCGACGTGCCGCTCGTCGCGGCCGCCGAAGCGGCGGCGGAGTTCGTCGCGGCGCGCGACGATCTCTATGTCTATCTCCTCTATCGCGCCGGCGGGGACGAGATCCTCTATCGCCCGATCCTGGCCCGGAATCCCGGCGGACCCAGCTCTGCCTCCGCGGTCAGTGACGACGGGGAGCCGACCTTTGCGCTCGGCATGGCGGTGTGGCCGGGATCCGGGCCGGCAGCGGTGTGGTTGAAGCGGGAGGGCGAGCTCGGACGGCCGTTCCTCGATGCGGTGTGGTTCGGTCCAGCGGCCATCGATCTGGCGGCCGCGGTACCGGAGCGCGTGAAGGTCGGTGCCAGTCCGAACCCATTCCACGAATCGACCACGGTCGAGATCGAGCTCGTTGCGGCAGGATCGATGCGCATCGCGGCCTACAATGCTGCGGGGCGCCTCGTGCGCGTGCTCCACGATGGTCCGCTGCCGGAAGGACGGAGCCGGATCCCCTGGGACGGGCGTGACGCGAGGGGGGGCCCGGTGGCTGCCGGCAGCTACTACGTCCAGCTCCTGTTCCCCGGTGGCCAGGCCGGCGTGCGGGCCGTCAGCCTAAGGTGACATCCCGCCTGGCTGCCCGGGCGACATCCCCCCGCCCGCCCGCGCCGAATCCGCCGCCTGGGCCGCCGCCGCCATCTCGTACTGGAGCGTGATCGCGCGCCGGGCGGTCGTCGAATCGGTGGGGTCGAGCCGGAAGGCCTTGATCCAGGACGCGAGCGCCAGCTCCGGCTCGCCGCGCAGCACATGGAGCCGTCCCAGATCCTTCCAGTAGCGGGCGCGCGTCGAATCGATGGCGATCGCGCGATGGTAGAGAACGAGCGAGGAATCGCGTTCTCCGCCCTGCTCGAGGGTCATCGCGAGCTGATCGAGAGCGTCGGCGTATTCGGGATCGATGGCGAGGGCCTGGCGGAATGCGGCCCCGGCAGCCTCGAGATTGCCCCGCCGCCTCTCAGCCACGCCCAGGTTGAAATGGGCGAGGGCGAAGCGGGGCGCGAGCCCGATGGCCTCGCGATAGGACGCGATCGCGCCTTCCACGTCCCCCGCCTGCTCGCGCAAGTATCCGAGGTTGACCGCAGCAATCGCCGGGTTGTTGCGATCGATGGCGGCGAGGGGGCGGTGGAGGACGAGGACGATCCCGGCGACGAGAAGCGCGGCGGGGACGAGCGGCTTCAGGGCGCGGGTGCCGGCGAGCGCGACCAGCGCGACGACGCCATAGCCCGCGAGGGGGAGGAGCGGCACCGCGAGCGGGAGCCGGTAGCGGGCGGTCACGAAGTAGAGAAGGATTCCGAGGGCGTAGGCGAGGGCGCCGAGGGCAAGGAGCGCCGCCGCGCGGCCAGGGGGCTCCGCCGAGACGACGGCGGCGGGCAACAGCCCGGGCACCCTCCCGCGGAAGGCCAGGGCGCTCGCCATCCCCAGGATGCCGAGCGCGAGCACGATCGGGTAGGCGGGGAGCGGCAGGCGCTCGATCGCGATCATCTCCGCGGCGGTCTCGGGGTCCTCGTTGTCGCCCTTCTCGTAGGCATGGAAGAGGAGGGACGCCTTCTTGCCGGTGAGCCGGAGCCAGTCGCCGGGATTCTCGCCGATCCACTTGAGGGCCTCGTTCCGCCAGTAACGCGAGGACTCGACGAGGCCGACCTCTCGGCCCAGGCGGCGCGCCGCCTCGCGCCGGTAATCCTCATGCTCGGTGAGGGGGCCCGAGCGCACGAAATCGGGCTGCAGGTTCGAGCCGTCGGCGCCCGGCCGGTTCCCGACATAGAACGTCTCGCCGCCGTGCGCGGTGATGAGGATCGGGGAACCCGCCACGGCCCAGTTGCGAATCGTCACCGGGGCCACGGCGAGGACGAGGCCGAGCGCGGCGATCGTGGCGCCGCGGCGCGAGGCGACGACGAGCCAGAGGATGACGGCGAGCGGCAGGAGAGTCGGCCGCGCCAGGAGCCCGAGCCCGAGGACGAGTCCCGCGGCGAGATGGCGTGCATCGACGCGCCCGGGCGGACCGGCGCCGCTTCGCGCCTGGTCCGCGGCGAGGGCGAGGTAGAGCGCGAGAGCGCCGAGGAACACGATCAGCGTCTCGGTGAGGAGGAGATCCTCGTAGAGGAGGAAGGGCCGGTAGAGCGCGGCGAGAAGGCCCGCGGCGAGCGCCGGGCCGGCGCCGAAGGCGCGGCGCCCGGTCATCGCGATCAGGGCCACCGTGCCGACCCCGAGGGCGTGCTGCACGAGGCGCGCGAGCTCGGCGCTCGGACCGAAGAGGCGATAGAGAACGCCTAGAAAATAGGCGTAGAGCGGGTTCGCAAAGAAGGCGCCCTGGCCGATCCAGTCGCCCGCGGCGATGCGGCGGGCCCAGGCATCGTAGAACTCGGCGTCGAGGATGAGTGCGGCCGCGAGCGGGCTCCGCGCGAAGCCCGTCATGTGCGCGATCCGGGCCACGACCGCCACCGCGACCGCGATGGCGATCGGGTTGGCGAGCAACGCCGCGAGGAACGGCCCGGAAGCGCGCGGGCGCCGGGGCGGTGCAGCTCGCTCGGGGAGCGCGGGCGGGGCCGCGTGTCCTGGGCCCCGCGTCGCGAACGACTCACCAGAGGAGGGCCTTCACCGCGCCCCAGCTCGTTTCCTCCACGGGAGCCGGCGCGCACGTCGTCAAGTTGGTCATGATGACGCCCCAGCGATTGCCGATTCCGAGCCCGAGCGTGTTCATGTCGACCCAGTCGCCGTCGGCTCCGGTCTGGTTGATATAGCCGAGATCGGCGAACCCATCTTCGGCGTTGCGCGCCATGAACCAGTGCGGACCGAAGATCTGGGCGACGACGCGGTAGACGACCCCGACGAAGACCCGCTCGCCATCGGCGATCGGGACCTGCCGATCGCAGATGTCGTAGACCGAGAAGGACGGGAACTCGGTCTGCAGCACCTGCCGTGCGCCGTAGGCGGCGAGGCCGCAGGCGTCGTTCGGTAGCCCGCCGACGCTGCGCCAGACGAAGAGATAGAAGGTGTCACCGATGGGCGCCGTCGCGAAGCAGAGCGCGATCTCGCCGATGCCGCCGTCGAGGCATCCGTTCACGACGAAGGCGAAGCCCGTGAGATCCCCCTCCCGTCCCGATTCCCCCGGCAAGCAGGGGGTCTGGGTGCGCTCGGCGCCGAAGATGCCGGCTTCGGCATCCAGATCGTTGGTCTGGCCGGTGGTGCAGCCATCACCGGTGAACACCGGAGGCACCGCTCGAACGCCGGCGGGAAGCGCGCGCGCGATGACTGCCGCCGGCGCTCCGGAGTCCGGGGCAGCGCTCTCGTCGGCCGGCGCGTTCGTGCTCGTGGTCGCGGCGATCACAGCCAGGGCCAGAAGCACCGGGTGTAGCGGTCGGGTCGCCATGCCGCGCATCCCTGCCTTTCCTGTGCGGCGCTGACTCAAGGCTAGCCGCTCCCGGCTATCTGAGCAGCACCATCTTGACCTCGGCGCCCGCGACACCGGAGAGGCGCGCGATGTACACGCCCGATGGCGCATCTCGACCGTCTTGATCGCGCCCGTCCCAGACGAGAGCAGTGGTCTCGAAGGCCGATCCCGGCGCCGTCAGGCGGCGCACGACGCGCCCGCTCGTGGCCACGATGTCGAGGGCGAGCGCGCCATCCAGGGCCGGAGTCACCGGGACCACGACGCGGGGGTTGAAGGGGTTGGGGCGCGGGCTTCCGAGGCGCGCCGCGGCGATCGGCGCCGGCTCGGCCGCCGCCACGCCGGACGTGGGCGGTCGCACATCGGCGGTGCGGAGCGCGAAGTGCGTGGCGTCGCCGAGGGGGTCCGCGAGCACGGCTGCGGCGTCGCCGGTCTGGTTGTTGGCCACGAGCGTGACGCGCAGGCGATCGGCCTCGGGCGTCGTTCCCGGATCGGGGAGCGACGGCGGGGCGCCCGCCGGCAGGGCCGGCAGCGTGAAGCCGAGCTCGGCGGCCGGCACGTAGACGACCCAGTGCGTCGTCGTCGGCACACCCGAGCCGCCTTCCACATCGGTGAGGACGAAGCCGGCCTGGGCCCACGTCGGGGTCGGCGACACACCCGGGTTCGTGGCATCGGTGAAGTCGAAGCGCGAGCCCTGCTGCGCGATCTCGGGCGTCAGCATGAACGTGTCCATGACGAGGGTCGCGGGAACGGCGAAGCCGTCGCGCTTGATGATCCCGGAGAGGAACTCCGGCGTGGCGGCGCTGTCCCCGTGCGTGGCGACCACGGCATTCACGGCATCCGCGAGATCGCCGGCCGGGTTGAGCGAGGACAGGGTGAGCGCTGATCCCTGGTCGATGAGCCGGCTCTTGCCGTCGTAGAGCACATAGCGCTCGAGCCCTCCCGGCTCGGTGATGCGCGCCGCGGAGCCGGCCGAGATCTCATCCCCCGCAGGGACCCCGGCAAACTGCACGTTCAGGGTCGGGCTCAGATTGAGATCGACGTCGATGTCGATGACCGCGCCGTTCGTGATCGCACGGTGGCGCTCGACGCCGACCTCCCGCATCGAGAACGCGTTCAAGAGCGCGAAGAGGTCGGTGCCACCGAGAGCGGTGAGGTCGGCGATCGCGATCCGACCGGAGAGACAGAACAGGGACTGCGTCGTCTGATCGGGGAGGTCGATCTTGTAGACCGGCTTCTGGAACACGAGGAACAAGAGCTCGGTCTGCGTCGGCATGGTCATGATCCCCGGCACCTCGGTGGGACCGATGGGGGCGGGGAAGTTGGCCGTGTCTGGCGGCGACTCGAAGGGTGCGCCGCCGCTACCGAGCAGGGTGGTGCCGATGAGCGAGGTCAGATCGAGCGCCGGCAGCGCAAAGCCGATGTCGAGGTTGCCGTCGTTGGACGTGGTCGCGATGTTGAGACCGCGCCCGGTGACGCGCGCCACGGGGTCGGGGAGCGTGTCCGGAGCGGCGCGGAGCGGCAGGTGGAGCGTCACCGTGCCGAGCGGTGCCGCGGTGATGGTCACATAGGCGTGCTCCGCGGTGCCGGCGGTGACCATCTGCGATCCGATGAGCCCCGGGTCGGAGAAGAGGATCGTGCCATCCGGGCCGGTGAGGCCCGAGTTCCCGGGGAAGGGATCCTCCGCCGCCGGCCCGACGAGAACGAAGGCGCCGGCGATGGGCCCGCCGGTGGCGGGATCGAGGGTGCGGACGAGAAGGGTCTCTGCCGAGGCGGCCCGGGCGGTGAGAACGACGACGAGGAGAGCAAGGAGTCGCAGGAGCATGGTACTCATGTCGTCATTTTACCACCTTTCCTGCCGGCAATCGTCATCGCGCGCCGGCGCTGGCGCATGACACGAGCGGCGCCGCCGCGGAGGACAGCGCGCGGGACGAGGTGCGTGAGCGCCACGAACAGGCGGTTCAGGACCCCAGCCGGCCTGAGCGCGGATCCGCGCCTGAGGGCCCGGATGCCTTCCGCCGCCACCGCTTCCGCCGTCATCCAGTCCGCACCACGGTTGCGCATCGCCGCCGGATCGTATCCCGCAGCGGCAAAGAACTCGGTGTCGGTGCGGCCGGGGCAGAGGCAGACCATGTGCACGCCATGCTCTGCGACCTCGGCGTGAACGGCCTCGGAGAAGCTGACCACGAAGGCCTTGGTGGCGGCATAGGTTGCCGAGTACGGCAAGGGAACGAACGCCGCGGTGGAGGCGACCTGGAGGATGGCGCCCGAGCCCCGCGCGATCATGTCGGGCAGGGCCAGCCGCGTCAGGCGCACCAGGGCGTCGATGTTGAGGCGCAGCATCTCCGTGATCCGATCCGGATCGGACTCGCCGAAGGCCCCCACGTGGCCGAAGCCCGCGTTGTTGACGAGAATGTCGATCGGCCGCTGGGCGGCGGCGCTCGCGGCGGCGAACACCTGCTCGGGCCCGCCGCTCGCGGCGAGGTCGCCGGGGACGATCCTCGGCGCCGGATGGCCGCCAGCTGTGATCTCCCGCGCCAGCGCCTCGAGCCGATCGGCGCGGCGCGCGGTGATGACCAGCGAGACGCCCTCGCGGGCGAGCGCCAGGGCGATCGCGCGGCCGATGCCGCTCGAGGCGCCAGTCACCAGGGCGGTCCGCCCGCTGAGCTCGAAGATGGACACGGTCGCGCAGTCTACCATCCGCCTGCCTGGACTTGTGCCGGGGGACGTGGAATGATCGACCGGTCCGTTTTGGCACGAGCGAAGGAGGAGATCAGGTGACGACGCGCCCGGCGGATGCGGGAGAGCCCGCTCCGATCTACGACATCCCCCCCGAAGGCCCCACCCCGGCGCTATGGGAGGAAATGAAGCACTTCCTCCAGTTCGGCGCGGAGGATGCCGAGCGGCTCCGCGCCGCTCAGGGCCGCTATGCCGATCAGATCGATGCCATCGTCGATCGCTTCTATGACCATCTCCAGGCCCATGGGCCCACCCGCGATCTCCTCTCGCGAGCCGACGTGGGCGGGCGTCTCAAGGAGCTCCAGCGAGGCTACCTGCAGTCGCTCGGCGCCGGGGACTACGGCGAGGAGTACCTGAAGGACCGCCTCCGTATCGGCACCACCCACGAGCGCATCGGGCTCGCCCCGCGCTGGTACCTGGGTTCCTACTGGCTGTACCTGCGCGACATGATCCCGAGCCTCATGCCATGCGCCACGAGCGAGGAGCAGCAGGTGATGCTCGCGCTCCACAAGATCATTCTCCTCGACATGATCCTCGTGACCGAGTCGTACATCAGTCGCACCCTGGCGCTCGTCCGCGACCAGAATGAAAGGCTCGAGCAGATCGTGAGCGAGCGCACCCGTCAGCTCTCGAAGTGGGAGCGGCTGGCGGCTGTCGGCAGCATGGCGGCCAAGGTGGCGCACGAGATCCGCAATCCGCTGAGCTCGATCTCCCTCAATACCGAGCTCCTGAACGATGAGCTCGTCTCCTATCATGGCGTCGATACCGCCGAGGGAGTCGATCTGCTGCGCGCCATCGCGGGCGAGATCGACCGTCTGAGCCGCATCGTCGAGGAGTACCTGCAGTTCGCCCGCATGCCGCGACTTGATCTGGAGCAGGTGAACCTGCGCGAGCTCGCCGAGCAAGTGCTCAAGTTCCTGGCGCCCGAGTTCGAGCGCTCCCGTGTCGAGAGTGAGATCGACGCCGTCGACCACGGGCCGATCGTCTACCTCGATCGGAGCCAGTTCCGCCAGGTCCTGCTCAATCTCCTGCGCAACTCGCAGGAAGCGATGCCGAAGGGCGGCAAGGTCACGATCGAGCTCCGCGAGGGCGAGGACGGGGCCATCGAGGTCCTGGTGGTCGACACCGGCGTCGGGATCGAGCCGGAGCAAACGCAGAAGGTCTTCGACCCCTTCTACTCGACGAAGGACACGGGCACCGGGCTCGGTCTCGCGTTCGTACAGCAGGTCGTGCTGGAGCATGGCGGCGAGGTGAAGTGCACCGGGCAGCCGGGCCGGGGCGCCACCTTCCGCATCGTGCTGCCAGAGCGTTTGCGGGTGCGGCTGAGAGTGTCGAGCGCCGCGCGGGGTGCCGAACCCTCAGCCTCGTGACCCCGGCTGCGGAGAATGCCTCGTCCATGCAGGACTACCTCGCTCGTGAGTTCGATTCCGGGGACCCGACCCTGGTCTCCGTGTTCGATGAGGTGTCGCTGTGGGCTGCCCGCTTCGGCCTCCTGCTCCTCGAGGAGATTCCCCTGCTCCCCGGCCTTCGCGTTCTCGATGTCGGCTGCGGCAACGGGTTCCCACTCTTCGAGCTGGCCCACATGCTCGGCCCGTCATCGAGCTTGTTCGGTGTCGACATCTCCCCGCCGGCGCTCGCGCGGGCGGCGCTCAAGCGGCGCACCTACGAGCTGGAGAACGTCACTCTGGTCCGGGCCGATGGCGCCGCCCTGCCCTTGCCGTCCGGGCAGTTCGATCTCGTGGTTTCGAACGTCGGAGTCAACAACTTCCGGGATGCGCCGGCTGTCCTCGGGGAGTGCGCACGGGTGGGCCGGCCCGAGGCGCGGATCGCGTTGACCACGAACATGCGGGGTCACATGCGGGAGTTCTACGAGGTCTTCCGCAGCGTGCTCGCCGAGCGCGGCCGGGATGGCGCGCTCGATCGGCTCGCTCAGGAGGAGAACCGCCGCGGGACCCGGGACGCGCTGTGCGCTCTCATCGAGGCCTCGGGGTTTCGCGTGACGCGGGTCATCGAGGAGGAGTTCCGGTTACGGTATCTGGACGGAGGAGCGTTCCTGCGCCATGCCCTGACCCGCTGCGGGTTCCTCGATGCCTGGCGGAAGGTGCTGGATCCGGGAGACGACGAGTCGGTCTTCGCCGAGATCGAGGCCCGGCTCGATGCCCTGGCGCGCACCCAGGGCGGGCTCGCCCTCACGGTGCCCATGCTCTACATCGAGGGTCGCCGGCGCGGAACGAGCTGATCGGAGTGTCGATCAGGCCGGAGGTGGGGCCTCGGGGCTCGTGGCGCGCTCCTCGAAACGATCCTCCTCGCCGGCCTCCTGCTCCTGGGCGGCGTCCGATTCGCCTGCGCTGTCGTCCATCCCGTCCTCTTCATCGGGATCGGAACCGCCGGAGCCGGTGGGTTCGTGCTCCGCATCGCTCTCCTCGGACGGGCGCGGCCCGATCTTGCGGTAGATCGTGCGCGAGGCGATGCCGAGGAGCTTGGCTGCAAGCTCCCGGTTACCGCCGGTGTGGCGCAGCGTCTCGTTGATCATCAGGCGCTGCACGTCCTGCATCTTCATGCCGATCGGGACGACGACGCGCGACGACGGAGTCGCCGAGGCCAGGATGGCGGGCGGCAGAGCATCGGCGGTGATCATCGTGTCGCGGGTGAGGACGATGGCGCGTTCGATCGTGTTCTCGAGCTCGCGCACGTTTCCGGGCCACGAGTGCTCCAGCAGCCGATCCATCGCCTCCTTGGCGATGCCGGCGATGGCGCGGTTGTTGCGGCGAGCATAACGCCGGATGAAGTGGTCGACGAGGAGCGGGATGTCCTCTCGTCGCTCGCGCAGTGGCGGAATCGAGACCGTGATGACGTTGAGCCGGTAGTAGAGATCCTCGCGGAACTTTCCGCGCTTCACGAGCTCGGCGAGGTTGCGATTGGTGGCGGCGACCAGGCGTACGTCGACGCGCAGGGTCTTGGTGCCGCCGAGGCGCTCGAACTCCCCCTCCTGCAGCACGCGCAGGAGCTTGACCTGCATGGATGGCGGGATCTCGCCGACTTCATCCATGAACAGCGTACCCGAGTCCGCAAGCTCGAAACGGCCGCTCTTGCGCCCGATGGCACCGGTGAAGGCGCCCTTCTCGTAGCCGAAGAGCTCGGCCTCGAGCAGGGTCTCGGGGAGCGCCGCGCAGCTCACCTTGATGAACGGGCGTGTGCGGCGGTGCGAGCGATAGTGGATGGCGTTGGCGATGACCTCCTTGCCGGTGCCGCTCTCGCCCTCGATGAGGATGGTCGCCGCTGAATCGGCCACCTGGTTGACGAGCTCGATGACTTGCAGCATCGAGCGGCTGACCCCGATCACCGAGCGCGGGCCGGAGACATCGCCGTCGAGTTCCTCGCGCAGGCGCTTGTTCTCGAATAGCAGATTCTGCTTCTCGAGGGCCTTCTCGACCGTCTTCACGAGCTCGATGCGCTTGAACGGTTTCTCGATGAAATCGTAGGCGCCGAGCTTGATCGCCTCGACCGCGGTCTCGACCGTCCCGTAGCCGGTCATCATCACGACCTCGGTCTCCGGACGCATGGCCCGGGCCGCCTTCAAGAACTGCATGCCATCCATGATCGGCATGCGCAGATCGCAGAGGGCGAGGTTGACCGACCGCTCACGGAGGAGCTCGAGGGCCTCCTGGCCGGTGGCGGCCTGGGCGACCGCGAACCCCTCCTTGGTCAGGGTCTTGTCCAGGGATTCTCGGATGTGCGCCTCGTCATCGATGACGAGGATGACAGCCTTGGTCCCGTTCACATCACACCTCGCAGGCTGGAAATCGCTTCACCGTGGGCTGGCGGGGCTCAGACCTTGCACTTTAGTCGCACGAGCCGTGCCAGCACGGGAGCCCCGTTCAGTGCATTTAACGCTATGCAAAATAATGACTTAATGGATTTTGGGGCGGCGCAGCGACCCGCGGGGAGTCGACAAAGTGTCGCACGACCCGCCCCGTCGGACAAGATGACAGGGCGGGCCGGGATGCGGCGCCGGGCGAGGGGGTCTTGAGGATCGAGCTCTGGGAGGGCGCTATCTCCCGACGACGTGGAAGTCCTGGACGGAAGCCGACTGCACGTCGCCCTCACCGACCAGACGTGTGGCCCGCCGGGACTGCTCGGGATTCTTCTTGTCCTCGAAGGGGTAGAGGCGGGTGAAGATCAGGTCCGCGGTGACCTTGGTGCGCTCGTCTCCCTCGAAGGTCGAAAGCAAGAACTCGAGTGGCGAATCCGGCGGCAGCGGATTGAGGATGATCGCACTCCCATCGAGGAACTTGAGCACACGGTGATCCCGGCTGCGGGTGACCTGGCCAGTCACGGAGATGCGCTGGTCGGCCAGTGGCTTCAGCACCTCCTCGTCGTCGTATGGCAGTGCCTTGACCGCGATGAAGCCGGAGGGCGGAGGATATTCGGCGCGCGCAGGAGCCGTGGGGACCGGTGGAAACTTGCCGAGCAGGCTGACGTCTCCCGACCACGAGATGACCTCGTGACCGACCGTCATCTTCTTCACAACGACACCCGATGTATCCGCTCGCACGGTGAGCGTGAGAGGCGCGCGTGCTTCCTCGGCGCGCGCGGCATGGGCACGCATGTCGCCACCGTTCTCGATCAGCAGGAAGGAACCGTCGGCGAGAATGGCCCGGCGCTCATCCACGAAGCGAATCTCCGGCAACGCGACGTGCAGCTGGCGAGAGTGATCGGGGAAGAAGAGCCAGGACAGGAATGCCTGCTGCACAGGCGGTGTTCCGGCCTGGAGGAACATCTCCTCCACGGTGGCGGAGCGCTCGTGCGGCGCAAAGTGCTGCCACGAGGTCCAGGCGCTCGCGGCCGCGAGCAGGAGAAGGAAGACGATGAGAATGATGGTGGGAGTGCTCGTGCGCTCGACCACGAATTCCTCGTCACGCAGATCAGCCTCCGTGAGCTGCGGCAGCAGATCGGCGCCGCGCCCCACGGGGAGATGGAACCGGTGCACCATCTCAGCGACTTTCGGCAATTGGTCACGCTGGATGAGAGCATGGAACTCCGGCACCGCGCCGCGAGGATCGCGCATGTAGAACTGGCCGACCTTGAGTGGCCTCTTCTCGCCCTCGAGGGGAGCCGGGATCTCCTTCAACTGGAGGTGGTCGCCGATCACGTGGCCCTCATGCTCCGTGTCGAAGTGCTGGAGCACGAGATGAATCGCGTTCATCTGCTCCTCGATCGTCAGTTCCTTCTGGTGGGCATTTTCCACCGTCATCGCAACTCCTCCTCAAAGACGAGATCTCGTGGCATACAAGCTATGGTGGGGCGAGAACGAGCCCCGCGGCGCACGTGCACGCTTCGGCGCCGCCAATACTAATGCACGGACGGCCTGCCGGGGGGATCGGGAGCCCGGTGCTTGTGCTGGAAGGCGGATCGCCGGGGCGGGGGCCGGGACGAGCGCCAGGCCAGCTGACAGGGTGGCAGATACTTCTTGAAGGTCCGGGTCGAAATGGCGCAGAGGGCCCGGAGAGGGGGCATCTCGAAGGTTGCCCCGGAGCCCGACCGGACTCCTCGGCGCGCTTGCAAGTGATATATGGACAAGTGGTTATCCGATTTCTGCGCTGAGGACCGAAAGGGCGATCCGGCCTGGTACGGCTGCTGCAAATTGCTTCACGCGGTCAGGGACACCGAACAATCGAAAGAGAGATCGGTGGTGTGGTGGATGGGATGGGTGGAGACCTCCTGACGAGGTGCGCGAGGCCGGGGCTACCCGGAAGCGCGCACTCGAGCATCAGGGAGGAACCGGTACCCAAATGGGGATGGGTGCTGGGACCGCGTCGCTCGCTGACTCCCCGGCCCACCGGCCTCCGGGCGGAAGACCGCTCGTGATGGCGATCCGGACCTTCGGGTCCGGCCAGGCGCCGGGATGGGGACGGAAGCGGAGGCGCCGACCCGGAGGCTGGTTGCCCGGGGAGTTGGAAGCGACCCGTCGAGAGGGCGCCAGGGCTGGTCCCTGGCGCCCTCATACTTTCGCGAGGCGAGAAAGTCCGCCATGGGTACCAAGCACGCCGATTCCGCAGCCGCTCCTGCGACTCGCGAGCCGCATCCGAGCTGGCTCGATCAGCCGCTCGGCGAGTTGATGATCAGGGATCCGGTCACGGTGAATGTGACCGACTCGCTGCGCACCGTGCAGTCGCGCATGAGCCAGACCGGTGCCGGGCATATCCCCGTGGTCGATCGCGGTCGTCCCGTGGGCCTCGTCACCGCACGCGACCTTGCCCGCAGTGTTCCCGTTCCGTTCACCGTGCTCAAGCGAGACGAAATGGAGCGACTTCTCGCCCTGCCGGTGGCCGAGGTGATGTCGACTCCCGTGGTTGCCTTGCCCACGACCGAGCGAGCGGGGAAGGCCGTCGCGCGCATGGTGGACGAGGGTGTCGGGGCGGTGCTCGTGGTCGATCCGACCACTGGTGTCCTGGTCGGTCTCATCACCCGATCCACGATCGTAAGTGTCGTCGCGCGGCAAGCCTAGCGCGGCCGGCCGGCAAGCACGATGCGGCTCCTGCCAGGGTGTCTCCGGGATTGCCTCGGCCACCTGCCAAGAAGTCCGGAAACGCCACCCCGCTCACCTTCTCGCGGCGGTGATTGGAAGCTGTAAGTGGAGGCAGCGTCCCCGGCTCCGCCCGCGGACGGACAAGCGGCATCCTTTCTGCAGTCCACTCGTTGTGGGGCGCCGCGCGCGGCCCTGAAAGCCTCCTTCCTTGGCTTCTGCGGGTTCACGCCGCGAACGTTCCCCGAGGAGGAGGTCTCGTTTCCATGCGGATCGGAGTGCCGAGGGAGCGAGCCCCAGATGAGTGCCGCGTCGGGCTCACGCCCCATCAAGTCCGCCTCCTGGTCGAACACGACCATCGGGTCTACGTCGAGGCCGGGGCCGGCCACGGCGCGGGCTATGCGGATGAGAGCTATCGTGAAGCCGGTCGGCACATCGTCTACGACGAGGTGGAGGTGTGCAGCCGGTCCGAGCTCCTCGCAAAGATCGGGCCCCTCGAAACCGAGGAGATCGCTCTCCTCTCCGCCAACCAGATCGTCTTCGCCTTCCAGTCACTGCACACCCTGCCCGCTGTTGCTCGCGAAGGCATCCCGCCCTCGACCTTCGTGATCCTGGGATGCGGCGTGGCCGGGACGCAGGCGGTGCGCGCCGCCGCCGGTGACGCGGGACAAGGTGCGCGGGATGCGACCGATATGCGCAGCGCGATCCTTCGCCGCGAACAGCTTGCCGAATGGGTGAATGAGCTCCGGATGCAGTGGGCACCGCGGTAGAGCAGGGGCAGGATCGTGAATCCCATCGACACGGCCGATCGCCAAGCCAAGCGCCACGAGAGCGGGCCGCGGCAAGGGAGAAGACCCCGGCGCCGCAGCCGGGTCCTCGTGCTCGGCATCGGTAACGCGCTCCTGGGGGACGAGGGCTTCGGCTCGGCGGCCATCTCGCGACTCGAGAGCACCGGCCTGCCGCCAGCCGTCGAGCTCCGGGATGCCGGGACCTCGGCGATCGATGTGCTGGCCGATATCGGGCGCTACAATCGCGTCATCGTGATCGATGCGGTGCGCATGTTGGGGCGGAAGAAGGGGACGGTGGTCGAGTTCGAGCTGGATCGGGCCGCGCTGAGCGCGGGCACCGTCTCGTTCTCGACCCACGAGTTCGAGCTCGGCGGCTTGATCTCGCTGGCAGCGGCACTCGGTCTCGAGTTGCCGCCGTTGCGGGTGATCGGGTTCGTGCCGGAGTCTGTTGGGCTGGGCCGTGGGCTGTCACCGGCGGCGGAGGCGGCTCTCGACGAGGTGGTCGCCCGTATCCGATGCCTCCTGGGCGGCATCAAGAGTGGGTGAAAGCAGCGATGACAACCGATACCACGATGATCAGGGATCTGCGCCGGTTCGAGCTCCTGTCCGAGCTCACCGATGCCGAGATCGAGAAGATCGCGGCGCTGACGCGGCGAGTCGACTACCAGTTCCGCGACCGGATCTTCGAAGAGAACGATTCGGCGCGGGATCTCTACTTCCTCGAGAGCGGGCGAGTCGGCATCCAGATCGATCTCGGCAGCGGACGGTACATGGTCGTCGAGAGCATCTCCCCCGGGGAGTGCTTCGGCTGGGGGGCCCTGGTCGAGCCCTACCGCTACACGGCCTCCGCCGTCTGCATCGAGGACTCGGTGCTGCTCGCCACCGATGGCCGGGCCCTGCGTGAACTCATGGTCAGCGATCCGCACCTGGGCTTCGTGATGATGAGCGGAGTCGCCCACATCGCCGCGCTCAGGCTCAAGGACACTCGTTTGCAGCTCATCAGCGTGGCTTACGGCTAAGGGCGGGTCCGCGGGCGCGGCCGGTCCGCCGGGGTGCGCCACCCTGCTTCAGACCGAGACCGAACGCCCATGAAAGGGAGGTGAGCCGATGGCACTAGCCAAGACCGATTGGATCTGGATGAACGGCGAATTCGTGCGCTGGGACGATGCCCACATACACGTCATGTCGCATGTCGTCCATTACGGATCGAGCGTCTTCGAGGGGATCCGCTGTTACCGGACGCCCAGGGGGCCGGCCGTATTCCGCCTCGGCGAACACGTCCGGCGCCTGTTCAACTCCTGTCGCATCTACCGCATGGAACCGAACATCACTCCCGCCGAGGTGGAAGATGCCATCCGTGCTGTCATCGAGAAGAACGGTCTCGAGGAGTGCTATGTCCGGCCCGTGGTCTATCGCGGATACAAGGTGCTGGGTCTCGATCCCCGCGAGTGCCCGATCGACATCGCGGTCGGCGCCTGGCCCTGGGGCCGCTATCTGGGCGAAGGTTCGGAGACGGTCGGTGTCGACATCAAGGTGTCGTCCTGGCGGCGCTTCGCTCCCGACACGCTGCCCGCGATGGCGAAGGCAGGCGCCAACTACATGAGCTCGCAGCTCATCAAGATGGACGCGCTCGCCGATGGCTATGCCGAGGCCGTGGCGCTCGATGCCGAGGGCTTCGTGAGCGAGGGCAGCGGCGAGAACATCTTCATGGTCCTCGACGGCGTGCTCTATACGCCGCCCTGGGACTCTGCGCTCCTGATCGGCATCACCCGCGACACGGTGATGACGCTTGCTCGCGAGAAGGGCCTCCGCGTCGAGGAGCGTCGCATTCCGCGCGAGATGCTCTACGTGGCCGAGGAGATCTTCTTGACCGGCACGGCGGCCGAGATCACCCCGGTGCGCTCGATCGATCACGTGCGCATCGGGTACACCGTGCCCGGGCCCATCACGCGCATGCTCGAACGCGGCTACGATGACGCCATTCACGGCCGGCTCGAGGATCACTGGGGCTGGCTGACCCTGGTGGGGAAGCCGGGTCCGGCCCGCGTCGAGCCGAAGCCCGCAGCCCAGGTCGAGAAGTCAGCGGGGTCGCCTGGGACGGCGAAGCGTTCCCCCGCCGGCGGCAGGTAGGCCGCGGGCGAGCCGTTACTCGCCGCAGGCGCGGCGGATCTCGGCGACCAGCGAATCGAGACGGGCCGCGGTCGCCGCGTTCGGCGCCTGCGGCCGGGCCGCGGCGAAATGCGGCCCGGCATCGCATGGCCTTCCGCCGCGCATGAGGAAGAGAGCGAGCCCGAGCCGCTCCCGGTATCCCTCCGGGTTCGCCGCGAGCGCGCGGCGGTACATGGTCTCGGCCGCCATGACCTGCTCCGAGCGCTCGAGGAGCACCGCAGCATTGAGAGCCGGTCCGATCAGCGTGGGATCCAGCTCGACCGACCGCGTGTACTCGCTCAATGCCTCGGCGAGACGTCCCTCTTCCTCGGCCAGGAAGCCGAGCTCGGCATGCGCCGCCGCGAATCCCGGCTCGAGGCGCAGCGCTTCCTCGAGCAACGCCCGGGCCTCCTCACGATGGCCACGCTGCCGCTCCACCTGGGCGAGGTTGCTCAGGTATAGCGCTCGCTCCGGCACGAGCCCGATCGCGGCCCGATACTCGTCCGCAGCCTCATCGAGGAGACCGGCTTCCTCGAGGACGAGCCCGTAGTTGTTGTGGGTGGTGGCGGGATCGTCCTTGACCACCGCCCCGGTCGCCACGTGGACCACGATGCCGAGCGCGATGCAAAGCGCGAACCCGGCAGCCGCCGCGACGAATCGGCGGGCACGCACGGCGGTCGCGAGCCACACCGCACCGCTGGCGGCGAGGAGGAGGACGGGAACCACCACGGCGAGCCGGTAACGAGCCAGCACGAAATAGAGGATGACCCCGAGTGCGTACGTGGCTGCAAACAGCGGCACGATCCCCATGCGGCGCCAGTCCCGCCGTGTCACCCACAACCCGAGTGCGGCCAGCGGCACCACGATACCGAAGGAGATGGGCAGGAAGCGAAGGAGCGGGATCTGTTCCCGCGCGAAGTAGTAGTTCGTGTTGTCCCCCTTCTCGTAGGCATGAAGGAACAGGTAGATCTTGCGAGCGAGCAGCCGCGCATAGGCCAGAGGCTCGCGCCGCACGAAGTCGAGCGCCTGCGCAGACCAGTAGCGCGAGGATTCGGCGAGCGTGACCTCGCGCCCGAGGATGGCGCTGGCGCGCCGCCGGTAGGATTCGTGCTCGGTGGCCGGCCCCGAATCGACCCATTCCGGCTGGGTGCCATATCCATCGGCTCCCGGGTGATTGCCCACATAGAAGGCCTCGCCGCCGTGCGCGGTGATCAGCACGAACTGGCGTGACACGGCGAAATTGCGCGCGGTCACCGGAAGAATGGCGAGGAGCACACCGAGAAGGAAGACGGCCGCGTGCGCGCCACGCCGGCCGGCCGGCGCGCCGCCGGGGCCGACCACGGCCCAGGTCGCCCCCGCGAGCGGAGTGAGGCTGGGCCGGGCGAGGACGAAGATGCCGTTGGCGAGGCCGGCGATGAACCAGGAAGCGACCGTCCGGCGATCGTCGGCCCGGACAATGAGGAAGAGGGTGAGCGCGCAGAGGAACGGGGCCAGTGATTCGATCATCAGGCTCCCCTCGTGAAAGACGAAGGGGGCGTAGAGTGCCGCGCCGATTCCCGCCGCGAGGCCGACCCGCCGATCGAAGAGCCGGGCCCCGATCACGACCAGCAGCACGGGGAGGAGACTCCCGAGGATGTGCTGGATCAGATGGACCACGAGCAGGTGACGGCCGATCGCGGCATAGATGACGCCCAGGTAATACGGATAGAGCGGATTGGCATAGAAGACCTCCCGGCCCAGCCACTCGCCGGCGGCGATGCGCTGGGCCCACAGGTCGTAGAGGCGAGGATCGAGGAGCGGATGCTCGAGGAAGGGGGTTCGCGCCAGCGCGAGGAGATAGAGGAGCCGGACGGCCAGGGCGAGCAGGAAGATGCTGAAGAGGGTCCGCGCGCTGGCCGTCGATGGCGGGGGGAGATTCATGCCGTGGGTTTGGCGGTCAGGAGCTCGATGAGCTTCTGGGTCGCGATGTTCGGCCTCGCTCCCTTGCGGTGGATGATGGCCAGGGGGCGCTCCCAGACATGCCCGTGCAACGGCCGTTGCACCAGGGTTCCGCAGTCGATCTCGTGCCCGACGGTGGCTCGCGGCACGATGGAGACCCCGGCTCCGATCTCGACGGCGCGCTTGATCATCTCGACGTTGTCGAACTCGTGCACCATCTGCACCTCGACGTTCGCCTGCTCGAGCAGACGATCGACGGCCCGCCGCGTCGGCGTGTGGCTCTCGAACGCGATGAACGGCATCTTGTCGAGACTCCCGATATCGATGCTGCGCTTCGCGGCCAGCGGATGATTGGGCGGCGCGATGAGGATGAGCTGGTCATGGCGGAAGGCGATGGTGTGGATCTGGGGATGGCGGACGGGATAGGCGACGATGCCGACATCGAGCGTGAAATCGACGACTCCAGCGTAGATGGCCTGGGCTTTCCGGTACTCGAGCTGCAGGCCCACGGCGGGATAGGTCTTCAAGAAGGTCTTGAGGTATTCCGGGAGCTCGTGGAGTCCGACCGAGGGAATGGTGCCGATGCGCACCTGTCCAGCCACTGTGGCATCGAGCCCGGCAATCTCCTCGCGGACCCGGGCATAGCGGTCGAGGATCTCCTTGGCGGCACCGAAGAAGACTTGCCCGGCCTCGGTGGGACGCAGGCGACCGCGGCCGCGCAGGATGAGCGGCTGTCCCACGGTCTCTTCCAGCTTCTGGATCTTCTGGGAGACCGCCGATTGCGTCAGGTAGTTCTTGAGGGCGGCGCGGGAGAAGCTCCGGAGCTCGATGACATCCACGAAGACCTGCATGGCGTCGAGCATGGTCAGGAACTCCCGACGGCGTCCGTCATCGGATACCGCTCCAGTTCATCTTTCCTTATGCAAGAAAGTCATTCAATTAATTTTACTTCAGTTGCCCGCGGCCGTAACCCTCATTAGGGGAGGTGCGTGACGCGCCGCCTTCCTGGCGGGCGTCACCTGGGGGATGTGCTGTGAGGGCAGGCGGTCCGGGGCTCGAGAGCCCGGACCGCCATCCCGAGGCTCCAACGCCGTCTCCGGCGCCCGCGCGATGCCTGGGCTCGAGCCGGCACCAAGGAGGTCCCCGCCATGGCCGAGCACGAGCCCGCAGGACTCACCGCGCTCGAAGCCCTGGGTGTCGCCATTCGGGCCGAAGTCGATGCCCACAAGATCTACGAGGAGCTCGCCACGCGGGCCGAGGATCCCCTCGTTCGCCGTCGCTTCGAGCTCCTGGCGGCCGACGAGCAGCAGCACCTCGCTTACCTCGAGGAACGCTGGCAGGAGGTCGCCGGCACGGTGCCTCTCGAGATCCCCCCTTCCCATCTGCCCAAGGGCATGCAGACCGGCGAGCAGCGGGCCACCAAGAGCATCGAGGAAGTGATCGACCTCGCCATCGAGGAGGAGCGCACCTCCCGGGAGTTCTACCTGCGCGCGGCGCGCGACACCGACGATCTCTCGGGACGCGCCATGTTCCGCTTCCTTGCCGACATGGAGTACCAGCACTGGATGACGCTGGCTCAAGAGAAGGATCTTCTCGTGCGCTATCCGAACTACGGGCGGCCCGGGAAGCTGCCCTGGCGTCTCGAGCCGGGCCTGGGCCACGCTCCGAGAAGGGAGAAGTGACGTGATCACGGCCGACCCGACCAACGGCGCCCCGCCGCGTCCGGGCGAGCTCTCGGCGCGCGAGAGCGCGCTGCGCGCCGCCTTCCTGTCCCAGGTGGAACGCATCCCTGGGGGCGACCGCCTGCGCCGCTGCATTCAGTGCGGAACTTGCTCCGGATCCTGCCCCGTGAGCTACGCCATGGATGTCCAACCGCGCCAGATCGTCGCCTACTTCCGCGCCGGAGACATCGAGTCGATCCTGCGCAGCCGCACGATCTGGATCTGCGCTTCGTGCTACGCGTGCACCGTGCGCTGTCCGTCCGGGATCAAGGTGACCGACCTGATCTACGGCCTCAAGCGCATGGCGCTCGAGGGCAACATCCGCATGTCCGGGCTGCCCATCTACGCCCTGTCCGAGGAGTTCGTCAAGCAGGTCAACCGCACCGGGCGCAACGAGGAACTCGGGCTCGTCATGCGCTACAGCCTCAGGACCAAGCCGCTGAGCCTCCTCGGCATGTTGCCGCTCGGCTGGAGGCTCCTGCGTGCCGGCCGCCTGCCCTGGCGCACGAAGCGCGTCAAGGGGCTCGACGGGCTCCGGCGCATCATCGCCAAGGCCGAGGAGATGGAGCAGATCTATCCGCGCGAAGAGCGGGCGGCGCTGGGCTATGTGGGCTATGGCACCGTCGCCGAACGGGCCACCGCCGGCGCCGGAGGAGGGGTGCGGGCATGAAGTACACCTATTATCCGGGCTGCAGTCTCGAGGGCTCGTGCACTCCCTACGATCGTTCGTTGCGCAAGGTGATGGAGCTCCTCGGCCATGAGCTCGTGGAGCTCGAGGACTGGAACTGCTGCGGGGCCACGATGTACATGTCGGTCCGCGAGACCGTGGCCCTCTCGGTCTCGGCGCGGAACCTGGCCCTCGCCGAGCAAGTTGGAGCGCCCCTCGTGGCACCCTGCAGTGCCTGTTACACGACGCTGCTCAAGACCAACCGCTACCTGCGGGAGGTCCCCGGTCTGCGCGCGGAGGTCGATGCGGCCCTCAAGGAAGCTGGCCTCTCCTACAAGCAGACGGTGAGCGTCCGCCATCCGCTCGACATCATCGTCAACGACATCGGGGCCGGTGCGGTGGCGCGGCGCGCGGTGCGGAACCTCAATGGGCTCAAGATCGCTCCCTACTACGGTTGCCAGATCGTGCGTCCGGAGCCGGCCTTCGACGATCGCGACTGGCCGACCACGATGGATGACCTGTTCGCCGCGTTGGGCGGGGAGTGCATCTACTTCCCGGACCGCGTGCGTTGCTGCGGCGGCATGTTGATGACGACCTACCCGGAGGTGGGAGCCGAGCTCACCCACGACATCCTCGACTGCGCCATGAGCCACGGCGCCGAGGTGATCGTGACCACCTGTCCGCTCTGTCACATGAATCTCGAGACCATGCAGCTGGGCAAGCAGAAGCGGAACGGCCACCGGCCGCTTCCGATCCTCTTCTTCACCCAGCTCCTCGGTCTCGCTCTCGGGGCGAGCCCCGAGGAGATGGATCTTCACAAGAGCCTGTTGCCACTCGGCGAGCGGCTCACGGCCCTAGCAGGAGCCTCACGATGAAGAACGGCGACGAACGGCGGATCGGATTCTTCATCTGTCACTGCGGCACCAACATCGCGGGCACGGTGGATGTCGAGACCATCGCCCGGCAGATCGGCGAGCTGCCCGGTGTCGTCGTGGCCCGCGATTACCAGTTCATGTGCTCGCAGCCCGGGCAGGATCTCATCGGCCAGGACATCCGGGAGCGGGGGGTGAACCGCGTCGTGGTCGCGGCCTGTTCCCCGCAGATGCACGAGCTCACGTTCCGCGGCGCCTGTGATCGAGCCGGGCTGAACGCGTTCCTCTTCCACATGGCCAACGTGCGCGAGCATTGCGCCTGGGTGCACAGCGATCGCGCCGCCGCAACACGCAAGGCGCTGGCTCTGTCCCACGCCGCGGTGCGGCGGGTCGCCCACCAGGAGCCGCTCTTTGCCTCGACCGCCAAGATCAATCCCAACACCATGGTGATCGGCGCCGGCATCGCGGGCATCCAGGCCGCTCTCGACCTGGCCGAGGCCGGGCACGAGGTCTATCTCGTCGAGCGCGAGTCGACGATCGGCGGGAACATGGCGCGCTTCGACAAGACGTTCCCCACGCTCGATTGCTCCTCCTGCATCCTGACGCCGAAGATGGTGTCGGTGAGCCATCGCGAGAACATCCACATTCTTACCCAGAGTCAGGTCGAGGAGGTGGCCGGCTATGCCGGCAACTTCCAGGTGCAGGTGCGGAAGCGCTCGCGCTACGTCACCGACAAGTGCACATCCTGCCAGGAATGCGAGAAGGTGTGCCCGGTCCGCGTGCCCAATCCTTTCGACCTGGGGCTCAAGACCCGCACCGCCATCCACAAGGCATTCCCCCAGGCGGTGCCCAACACCTATCTGATCGAGAAGCAGGAGCGACCGCCGTGCCGCGAGGCCTGCCCCATCGGGCAGGAAGCGGCGGGGTACATCGCTCTCATCGCCGAGCGGCGCTTTGCCGAGGCGGCGGAGCTCATTCGCATGCGGAACCCGTTGCCCGCGATCTGCGGGCGCGTCTGCTATCACCCCTGCGAGTCCGAGTGCAACCGCGGGTTCGTCGACGAGCCGGTCTCGATCCAGCACCTGAAGCGCTTCGCGCTCGACTGGCAGCACGAGCACAACGGTCACGGCGAGCTGGAGCCAAAGGGCGGGATCACGGAACACGACAAGGTGGCGATCATCGGCAGCGGCCCGGCGGGGCTCGCCTGCGCGCATGACCTGGCCATCCGCGGCTACCGCCCCGTCGTCTTCGAGCAGCATCACGTCATCGGCGGCATGCTGGCCGTCGGCATCCCGTCGTATCGCCTGCCGCGCGAGAAGCTGGAGGAGGATATCGACTTCATCCGCCAGCTCGGGGTCGAGTTCCGTCTCGGAGTCACCGTGGGCCGGGATCTGACCCTCGACGAGGTGTGGAACGAGGGTGTGAAGGCCATCTTCATCGCCAGCGGAGCGCATCACGGGATCGCGCTCGGGATCCCCGGCGAGGATCTGCCGGGTGTCCTCCAGGGCGTGAACTTCCTCCGGCGCTGCGCGCTCGGAATCAAGCAACCTGTGGGCAAGAACGTGGCGGTGATCGGTGGTGGCAACACCGCCGTCGACGCGGCGCGAACGGTGCTGCGCGAGGGGGCGGAGCGGGTGACGATTCTCTACCGCCGGACCCGCGCCGAGATGCCGGCGGTCGAGCACGAGATCGTGGATGCGGAAGCCGAGGGTGTGCGCTTCGCGTATCTCACCGCGCCGGTGGAGGCCATCGGCGAGCACGGTCGGCTGGTCGGCCTGCGCTGCGTGCGCATGGAGCTCGGTGAGCCCGATGCCTCCGGGCGGCGGCGCCCGGTGCCGGTCACCGGCTCGGAGCACGACCTCGCCTTCGACATGGTGATCGCTGCCGTCGGCCAGCGACCGGATCTCGATTTCGTCGGCCATGGTGACGGTAACGGCAACGGCAAGAAGGCGCCCGAATCGGGGCTCCACAGGAGCAAGAGCGACACCCTGATCGTGAACCGGGAGACTTTCGCGACCAACGTGCCGGGTATCTTCGCCGGCGGTGATGTGGTCTTCGGGCCGGCGACGGTGATCGCGGCCATGGGCGCCGGAAAGCGCGCCGCGGAGGCGATCGACAAGCACCTGCGCGGAGAGCCGCTCGCGGATTTCGAGACCCACATGGTGCCGTCGGAGATCCGCCGGGGGGAGGAGTTCCGGCCCCATCCCTACTCGCAGCCCTACACGCAGATCCCGAAGGAGCCGCGGCAGGCGATGCCGAAGCTCGACGGCGCGACGCGGGCGCGGGGCTGGGAGGAAGTCGAGCTCGGCTACACCGAGGAGCAAGCCGTGGCGGAGGCCAAGCGCTGTCTCCACTGCGGGGTGTGCGTCGATTGCTACCAGTGTGTCAAGGCCTGTCAGCCGGGGGCGGTGGACCATGCGCTCCGCGACGAGGTGCTCGATCTCGAGGTCGGGCAGATCCTCGTCTCGACCGGGTTCAGCCTCTTCGATCCGCGGCGCATGGCGCAATACGGCTATGGCAAGCTCGACAACGTGGTCACGAGCCTCGAGTTCGAGCGCATGCTGTCGGCCACCGGTCCCACGGGGGGCAAGGTGCTCCTCAAGAACGGGCAGGCGCCGCGCGCCGTCGCCATCGTCCACTGTGTCGGCTCGCGCGACGAGAACTACAACCGCTACTGCTCGCGCGTCTGCTGCATGTATGCGCTCAAGTTCGCGCATCTGGTCCACGATCGTACCGACGCCGAGATCTACCAGTTCTACATCGACATGCGGGCCTTCGGGAAGGGCTACGAGGAGTTCTTCGGGCGCGTGCTCGAGGAGGGAACCAACGTCATCCGCGGCAAGGTGGCCGAAGTCATCGCCGCGCCGCATGTGGCGCCGGGCGAGGGCTTTCTCCTGGTGCGCGCCGAGGACACGCTTCTCGGCAAGTTCCGCGAGATCCCGGTCGACATGGTCATCCTCTGCTGCGGCCTCGAGCCGGCCACCGGATCGGCCGAGCTCCGGCACCTCCTGCGGCTGAGCCAGAGCCCGGACGGCTTCCTGCTCGAGCGGCATCCGAAGCTCGATCCGACCGGGACCGCGAGCGACGGCATCACCATCGCCGGGTGCGCGCAGGGGCCGAAGGACATTCCGGACACGGTGGCCCAGGCCTCGGCTGCCGCATCGCGCATGCTCGGTTTGATCGCGCGGGGTGAGCTCATGATCGATCCGGTCAAGGCCGAGGTCGATGCCACGCTCTGCGGCGGCTGCCGTACCTGCAACAACCTCTGCCCGTACAACGCGGTGCACTGGAACGAGGAGAAGAAGGTCGCCGAGGTGGTGGAAGCCCTGTGCAAGGGCTGCGGCACCTGTGTGGCGGCCTGCCCGGCCGGCGCGATCTCGGGCAAGGGCTTCACCGATGACCAGATCTATGCCGAGATCGAAGGCATCCTGGCGGTATAGGAGGGAGATGCCCCATGGATAACGGTGGGTTCGAGCCCAAGATCGTCGGTTTCCTCTGCAACTGGTGCGCCTACTCGGGGGCGGATCTGGCCGGCGTGTCCCGGCTTTCCTCCTCGCCCTCGCTCCGGGTGATCCGCGTCATGTGCACGGGTCGAATCGACCCCGGATTCGTCTTCAAGGCGCTGGCCGGGGGGGCGGATGCGGTGTTGCTCGCCGGCTGCCATCCGGGCGATTGCCATTACCAGGAAGGCAACTTCAAGTGTCTGCGCCGGTTCATGCTGATCAAGAAGATGGTCACCGATTTCGGCATTGATGAGCGGCGGGTGCGGCTCGAGTGGATCTCCGCTTCCGAGGGTGAGAAATTCGCGCGCGTGAGCAAGGAAATGGAAACAGAGGTCCGCGAGCTGGGTCCGCTCGAGCTCGTGACGTAACGGGGGTGCGACCGATGGATAATCCCGACCGGGTCGAGAGCCAGCCGGCGGCGCCGGCCGAAGCGATGCCGAAGCAGAGGCCGAAGCTCGCCCTCTACTGGGCGGCGAGCTGCGGCGGCTGCGAGATCGCCATCCTCGATCTCCACGAGAAGGTGCTCGAGATCGAACCCAACTTCGAGCTCGTTTTCTGGCCGGTGGCGATGGATGTCAAGTACGCCGATGTCGAAGCGATGGCGCCGGGGTCGATCGACATCTGTCTGTTCAACGGCGCGATCCGGAACGCGGAGAACGAGCACCTGGCGAAGGTGCTGCGCGAGAGGGCCAAGGTTCTCGTCGCTTTCGGGTCCTGCGCCCACGAAGGGTGCATCCCGGCGCTCGCCAACACGACGACGAAGGAGAAGATCCTGCGTTTCGTCTATCACGATTCGCCGTCGACCGATGCGGCGAACGGTGGGGAGCCGAGGACGCGCTTCGATCTTCCCGAAGGCGAGGTCGAGCTGCCCGAGCTCTACGAATCGGTGAAGGCGCTCGATCAGGTCGTGGACGTGGACTACATCATTCCCGGTTGCCCGCCCCAGGCCCAGCGCATCTGGGAGGTGCTCGAGCTCATCATCTCCGGCGCGCCGCTGCCGCCGAAGGGCAGCGTGATCGGGGCGGGGCAGGAGACCTGCTGCGAGGAGTGCACGCGCGAGCGCGAGGAGAAGCGCCTGACCCAGTTCGTGCGCCCGCACCAGGTGCTCGCCGAGGCGGATCGCTGCCTCCTCGACCAGGGCATCATCTGCCTGGGGCCGGCCACGCGCTCCGGCTGCGGCGCGCTCTGCCCCACGGCGGGCATGCCCTGCCGCGGCTGCTACGGACCGCCGCCGCTTGTCCATGACCAGGGCGCCAAGATGATCTCGGCCCTGGCCTCGGTCGTGGACTCGACGGACGAGCTCGAGCTCGAGCAGATCATGGGGCAGATCGCCGATCCCGTGGGCACCTTCTATCGTTTCAGCATGGCCCACTCGCTCCTGAGGAGGGTTCAGCCATGACCGTGAAGAGCGGGGCTGAGGCCCCCGGAATCCGCCGCGAACCGATCGAGAAGCGCGCCGTGGCCACCAACCTGAAGCGGATCTCGATCGATCCGATCACCCGCCTCGAGGGGCATGGGCGCATCGATATCTTCCTCGATGAGGAGGGGCGGGTCGCCAACACCTACCTGCGCGTGCCGGAGCTCCGTGGCTTCGAGCAGTTCTGCGTCGGGCGGCCAGTGGAGGAGATGCCGCGGATCACGACCCGCATCTGCGGCGTCTGTCCCGAAGCGCACCACATGGCGAGCGCCAAGGCCTGCGACGCGGTCTATCACGTCGATCCCCCGCCGGCGGCGAAGAAGCTCCGCCGGCTCCTCTACAACACCTTCTACGTCGCCGACCATGCGGTCCACTTCTATGTCCTGTCGGGCCCCGACTTCGTCGTCGGTCCGCAGGCGCCGGTGGCCGAGCGCAACGTCTTCGGTCTCATCCACAAGGTGGGTCTCGATGCCGGCAAGAAGGTGATCGAGAGCCGGGCCAAAGCGCAGGAGATCATCAAGCTCCTCGGGGGCAAGTCGATCCACCAGGTGACCTCGCTTCCCGGCGGCGTCAGCCGCGGGCTCTCGGAAGAGGAGCGCAAGCGCTGCGAGGAGATCTGCGCCGACCTGGTCGAGTTCGGGAAGTTCACGCTCAAGATCCTCGATGACATCGTGCTTTCGAATCAGGAGTACCTGGATCTCATCTTGAACGATGCCTTCAAGCACGAGACTCACTACATGGGGCTCGTCGACCAGAACAACCACCCCGACTACTACGACGGGACGGTGCGAGTGGTGGATACGCGCGGGCAGGAGATCGCCCGGTTCGCTGCCGCCGACTATCTATCGCACATCGCCGAGCACGTGGAGCCCTGGTCCTACCTCAAGTTCCCCTATCTGAAGGCGCGGGGCTGGAAGGGGTTCACGGACGGCATGGAGAGCGGGGTCTACCGCGCCGCGCCGCTCGCGCGCCTGAACGTGGCCGAGGGCATGTCGACCCCGATTGCCCACGAGCAGTGGGAGCGGATGATGCAGACCCTGGGCGGGCGGCCGGTGCACAACACCCTCGCCTACCACTGGGCGCGCGTGATCGAGCTCGTGAACGCCGCCGAGACCGCACTCGCCCTGGCGCGGGATCCGGAGATCACCGATCCCAACATCCGTACCGTGCCCACGGCGACGCCGACCGAGGGCGTGGGGGTGGTCGAGGCCCCGCGCGGCATTCTCTACCATCATTACGTCACGGACGAGAAGGGGATCCTCGAGCAGGTGAACCTGATCGTCGGCACCACCAACAACTATGCGGCGCTCAACCTCTCGGTGAAGAAGGCGAGCAAGGCGTTGATCGAGAGCACCGGGAAGCTCTCCGAGGGCATTCTCAACATGATCGAGATGGCCTTCCGCGCCTACGATCCGTGCATCGGGTGCGCCACCCACTCGCTCCCCGGGCAGATGCCGCTCGAGATACGGCTCCTGGATCACACCGGGGCGGAGGTCGATCGCCTGGTGCGTAAGTGACGTCGGTAGCAGAGAAGAGCAGGCCAGGATGAAGCGGAACGGCGAGCGCACGCTCGTGCTCGGGCTCGGGAACGAGATCCTCGGCGACGACGGCGTCGGGCTCAGGGCGGCGCGCGCGGTGGCGGACGTCGCGGGGGACCGTGCGGATCTCGTCGAGGCCTGCGTCGCCACCATCGATCTCCTGCCGATCGTGGCCGGCTACGACCGGGTGATCGTCGTCGATGCCTACGTTTCGGACGAGGACCTGCCCGGCACCATGGTGCGCACGACACCGGAAGAGCTGCCGCGGGGCTTCGGCTACCGCTCTCTCCACACGCTGCCTTTCCGCGAGATGCTCGAGTTCGGTCGCGAGATCGGGCTCGCGATGCCGCGCGAGATGGTGATTCACGGGCTCTGTGTCGCCGATCCGGCGACGTTCGGCGAGACCTTCAGCGAGCCCGTGGCAGGCTCGTGGCGGGCGTGGGCGGAAGCCATCGCGCGAGCGGAGTTCGCCTAGGCGAGCGGCCGGATCCCTGAGCTACTGCTTGACCCAGTACGGTCGAAAATCCTCGGTCACATCATGGATCAGATGGTGGACGAGGCTGCCATAGGCTGCCTCCGGATCACTCGCCTCGAAGTGGACCCCCTGGGAGTTGATGCCGGCATTCGCCACGGTCTTCTTGGCGCGTGCCGAGCGGGTCCACATGGTCGCCCCGCCGCCGGCCTCGAGCAGCCGTGTGGTGAGCGCGGCCTCGACGTCCGCCTGAACGCTCGCCGACGTGAGCTGTGACCATCCGACCTTGGGTTTCACATCGGTGACTTCCAGGTTGCCGACGATGACCGCATCGACGTTGTAGATCTTCCCGATCTCCTGGACAGCGGCCGCGTCGATATTCTCGCGCCCGATGGCCCGCCGCACCGCGTCCTCGTTCCCCAGCTCGAGCACCGGCACTCCGGGCTGCGCCGACTGCAGCTTCTGGATGAACTCCTGGCTCGCCAGCGCATTCAGATCGCCTTCGGCGTTGGACGTGAACTCGACGAGTCCGATCCTGTGGAACGCCTGCAAGTCCATCCGGGGGGACATGAGAACGCTCGACCCACCGCACCCGGTAGACAGGGTGAGGATCGCCACGAAGACGGCCGGTTTCATTGCGGAATGCATCGCCCACCTCCAAATCGCATCACGATCTCCTCTTTCTCGCTCGCCTTCTGGCACCGTGCGGAGCGTTGCACCCGCCGTGCCAGCCCGAAGCTGCTACTATCTTCGAGCACAGAGCCAGGAGGTCCCTTGCCCGCCCAACCCCCCGATCATGTCATCGCCAATCGCCAGCACTGGGACGAGCACGCCCCGGAGTGGGTGGCCGCGGGCGAGCGGAACTGGGTGGCCGGGCCGAGCTGGGGCATCTGGGGCATCCCCGAAGCGGAGCTCCGTCTGCTGCCGGAGGACATGACGGGGCTCGATGCCATCGAGCTCGGTTGCGGCACCGCCTATGTGTCGGCCTGGATGGCGCGCCGCGGCGCGCGCGTGGTGGGGATCGACAACTCGATCGCGCAGCTCCGGACCGCCCGGCGTCTGTCCGCCGAGCACGGCGTCGAGCTGACCCTCATCCATGGCAATGCCGAGGCCGTACCCTATCCCGACCGGAGCTTCGACTTTGCGATCAGCGAGTACGGGGCGGCCATCTGGTGCGATCCGCACCTCTGGATCCCGGAGGCCCACCGGCTCCTTCGTCCCGGCGGTGAGCTCGTGTTCCTCGGGACGTCGGCGCTCGCGTGCCTGTGCTCGCCCGAGAACGGCGCTCTTCCGTACACCGAGCGCCTGGAGCGGGACTATTTCTCGATGCACCGCTTCGACTGGTCCAATGCGGTCGACGAGCCCGGGGGAATCGAGTTCAATCTCCCGATCTCCGGCTGGTTCCGGCTGTTCCGGGAGACCGGGTTCGAGGTCATCGACTTCCTCGAGCTCAGGGCGCCGCGGCCGGGCCCGGAGATGAAGTTCGGCTTCACCGCCGACTGGGCCCACCGCTATCCGGCGGAACAGGCCTGGAAGCTGCGCCGGCGCTCGTGACGAGCGGGGAAGGCTCCGGCCCCCCAAGTAGACGTGAACGAACCCCAGCCCCCGGAGGATGACGTTCCGGGGTGGTCACCTTCGATTGGTTCATGGATCGAGACCACATCATCTACACACCCGCAGATCATCCCACGGAGCTGCGCGCGGCGGATCTCAGGAGCGGAAAGGAGATCACCCTCGTCGACGAGCCCAACATGGAGCCGGCCGTGGCGCCGGATGGGAGCGCGCTCAGCTACTGCGCGGCGCGGAGCCACTTCAACATGAACCTCCAGCTCCTGCGCCTCAAGATGGGTGATGACGGGTTGCCCCGCGCGGCAGGTCCCGCCCAGGCGCTCGCCGTCGGGGAGGGGTTGTGGCACGTGCACAACGGCGGCTTCAGCCCCGACGGCCGGAGCGTCATCTACACCCGGGACACCGATACCGGGGATGTGTACGTGCTCGAAGGAGCGTTCTGAAGTCGCGGGCTAACGCGGCACCTCTGATCGGAATCCGCCGTATGCTGTCCGCTCTCCATCATCCACCCGCCGCCGTCGCGCCAGCGACCCGCCACTCATTCAGTCCGGTCCCGGATGGATCTTCAGCGCCTTGATGCGGGAGCTCAAGGTCGTGGGTCGGATCCCGAGCAGGCGCGCCGCGCCGTCGGGCCCGGCGATCTTGCCGTTCGTGGCCGCGAGGGCTCGCTCGATGTTCGCGCGCTCGATCGCGCGCAGCTCCCCCTCCGTCAGCACGCGATCGGGGGGCGATGCATCAGGACCCCTCTCGGTCGCCGCTCCCGACAGCATGCGTTCCAGATCGACGCGCCCCTGCCGTGCGGTGATCACGGCGCGCTCGATCACATTGCGTAACTCACGGACGTTGCCGGGCCAGCTGTATCCGCGAAGCCTGAGCTTCGCTGCTTCGTCCAGGGGCGAGACCTTGCGGCCCATCTCGCGCGCGAACTTCGTGACGAACATGTCCGCGAGGAGCAGGACGTCCTCGCCGCGCTCACGCAGCGGAGGCACCCGGATCGGGAACACGTTGAGCCGGTAGTAGAGATCCTCCCGAAACGAGCCGTCCTTGATGGCCCCGGCGAGCTCTCGATTGGTGGCGGCGATCACGCGCACATCGACCTGGCGCGTGCGCGAGCTGCCGACCGGTTCGAATTCGCCCTCCTGCAGCACGCGCAACAGCTTGCCCTGGAGATCGATCGGCAGCTCCCCGACCTCGTCGAGGAAGATCGTGCCGCGATCCGCCAGGGCGAATCGTCCGTCGCGCCGCTGCGTGGCTCCGGTGAAGGCGCCGCGCTCGTGCCCGAAGAGCTCGCTCTCCACGAGGTTGGCCGGGATCGCCGCGCAGTTGACCTTGATCATGGGCTGGCCGCGGCGCTTGCTGGCGCCGTGGATCGCAGCGGCGATGAGCTCCTTCCCGGTTCCGGTCTCGCCCTGGATCAGGACCGTGGCATCGGTGTCCGCCACCTGATCGACATCGCGGAGCACGGTGAGCAGAGCCTTGCTGTTGCCGAGGATCTGTCCGTACTGGCCGAGATCGCGCAGCTCCTGGCGCAGGGTCTCTGCTTCCAGCTCCAGCGAATGGATGCGTCGCTCGGCCGCCAGGCGGTCGTCGATGTTGCGCAGGATGAGGGTGTAGAAGCGGTGGTTGCGGACCATGAACTGGGATAGCGATGCCTCGGCAGGGAACTCGCTGCCGTCGGCGCGAGCGGCACTCAACCCGCCCGCCACCCACGTGGTACGGCGACCTGGAGGCAGGCCGTCCAGCTCGCGCGTGAGTGCCGCCAGGCGATCCGGCGCATCGGCGCGCAGGAAGTCGGTGAGGGATCGGCCCATCCATGCCGTCGCCTGGCAAGCGAAGACCGCCTCGGCGGCCGGGTTCACGCGCGTGACGCGGAAGTCCGCATCGAACTCGATGATCGCGTCCATGGCGCTGTCGACCAGCCGGCTCAGCTTGAGCTCCCGCTCCCGGACCTCGCCTTCGGCGCGCAGGCGGCGCAGCTCGGCCGCGGCGCGGTTGGCGAAGATGCGGAACAGATCGGTATGGCGGGGATCCTCCGGCATCGGGCGGGAGTCGAGCACAGCCAGGTGGCCCAGGATGGCGCCGTCCGTATCGTGGAGCGGCACCCCCATGTAGCTCACGGCTTCGGCCGGGGGCAGATCGGGGTCTTCGGGAAACAGCTCGATGACGCGGTCGGGGATGAGCACCAGGCGATCGTTGTCGATCACCGGCTCGCACGGAGTGCCGGCCAGAGCGTATTCGTAGTCCTCGACCCAGCGGTCCTCGAGCCAGAAGGCATAGGCTCGCATCCGCCGCCGTTCGGCGACGAACTCGGTGACCCACGCCCCGCGCACGTCGAGGGCTCGGGCCAGGTGGCGAACCAGCTCGCGGAAGAAGGGCTCCCCGGTAGCGGTCGCGGTGCCCTCGACGATGGCGCGTAGCGCCTCTTGCTCGTTCATGCTCGAGTCGGAAGCGGCATCGTATAGCAGACCGCGGTGCCCTCGAGAACGACACGGCCGTCCGCGAGCAGGACCCGCGTCTCGAGCTCGGTGATCGGCTTGTCGGCGCGGACCTTCGTCACCTCGACCTCGCCCGTGATCGTATCGCCGGGACGGACCGGCGCCTTGAAGCTCCAGTTGACCTGGAGAAAGACCGTGCCGGGCCCCGGCAGGTTCTCGGCGACCACTGCATTCAGGATGGCGCTCGTGACGCCGCCCTGGACGACGATGCCGCCGAAGCGGGTGGCGCGCGCGGCAGCTTCGTCATAGTGCAGGGGATTGCGGTCGCCGCTCATGGCGGTGAAGAGCTCGATATCTCGCCGCGAAACCTGGCGTGACTGCCGCGCTTTCTGGCCCACCTCGGGCATCCCGCTGGGCCATACGTCATTCGTTGCTGTCACTGATCACTCCCGTCTGAACATTTCCAGAAGTGGCCTCTATCGTCGGCTCGCTGGCAGCACCTGCCTGCAGGAGCCAGTCTATCATCGGCCTTGCCCCGTGGCAGGGTCACGGACGCGAGGTCTTTGCTTTCCCGGCGACGTCCGGTCGCGAAAGCGGTCTAATAGAGGTGATGCCCATCCGTCGGTCCAAATTGTCCGTCCTGGTCCTGGTCCTGATCCTCGGACTCCTCGACCCACGCGGGGGCCTCCTGGCCGCCGGGCCAGGAGCGATCCACGGCCGTGTCCTGGACGGGGAGACCAAGCAGCCACTGGCCGGGGCCAGCATCGCGGTCGTCGGCACCGACCGCGGAGCGGTGGCCGATCGCGCCGGGGAGTTCACGATCGAGGACCTGCCTCCAGGCAACTACAACCTCAATATCACCTTCGTCAGCTACGAACCGGTCGTGGTCACCGATGTCGTGGTCAAGCCAGGGGTGCCCACCACGGTCGAGCGCGAGCTCATGCCGGAGCCGGTCCGGGGCGAGACCATCGAGGTTCGCCCCAGCTTCTTCGCCAGCAGCGCGAACCCGACCAGTTCGGTGAGCCTCTCCCGCGAGGAGATCCGGCGCTTCCCGGGCGGCTTCGAGGACATCGTGCGCACGATCTCGACCCTGCCCGGCGTCGCCCTCGTCAACCAGGGCGGGCGGAACGATCTCCTCGTCCGCGGCGGCGGCCCGAGCGAGAACCTCTACATCGTGAACGGGCTCGAGGTCCCCAACATCAACCACTTCGGGAACCAGGGTGCGGCGGGCGGCGCGCTCAGCTTCGTCAATCTCGACTTCATCGACGGTGTCGACTTCTCGACCGGCGGCTTCGGCTCCACGTACGGCGACAAGATGTCCTCGGTCCTCTCGATCGAGATGCGCGAGGCGCGCTCTGACCGGGTGGGCGGCAAGGCGACCATCTCCGCCACCCAGTTCGGCCTCAACCTCGAGGGGCCGCTGCCGGGGGAGAACGACGGGCACTTCCTCTTCTCTGCGCGAAAGAGCTACCTCGACCTCCTCTTCCGCGCCCTCGACCAGCCGTTCATCCCGGTCTATAGCGACTTCAACCTGGCCGGCGACTACCGCATCAACGAACGCTACGAGCTCTCGTTCCTCGGTCTCGGCGCACTCGACAACGTCGATCGCGAGTCCTCGACGAGCGAGGACAAGGTGGTGAACGCCGGCATCCTCGGCAACACCCAGGACCGCTGGATCGGCGGCCTCCGCCTCCGCCGGCTCTTCGATCAGGGGTTCCTCGACGTGATCGGCGGCTACAACCAGGTGGACTTCACGTTCGCACAGGCCGACACGAACCAGGTCGCATACTTCACGAGCGACGCGCTCGAGCGCGAGACCGCGCTCCGCGCCGAGGGGACGCGCCGTCTCCCCGCCGGCTTCGATCTGAGCGCGGGCGCCGGCGTGAAGCGCGCGGGTGTCGATTACATGACGGCCTTCGCCGACTCCGTGTACGACCGGAGCGGGCGCTACGTTGCGCGCGAGGATCTCGACTTGCCCGCGGAGATCGTGGGCGACGCGGGCGGCTTCAAGCTCGCCACCTGGGTCGAGGCCAAGCGTCGCGTCGCCCGCGTCGAATGGACCGCGGGATTCCGGCTCGACTACTTCGAGAACCTGGACGACACGCTCTATCCGGCCGGGCGTTTCTCGCTTCGCTATGGCCTCACGGACCGGCTCACGCTCAAGGGGAGCTTCGGGACCTACTACCAGATGCCGTCCTACGTGTGGCTCGGGAATCCCGAGAACCGCGACCTGAAGGCGCTCCGCAACGACATGCCGATCGCCGGCGTCGACTACCGGGTGCGCCCCGACCTGAACCTCTCCGCCGAGGGGTTCTACAAGCGCTACTCGGACCTCCCGGCCGGGGCGACGCCGGAGACCGACTACCTCGTCCTCACCAACACCGGCGTCGGCTTCGGCGGCCGGGACGACGACTTCCAGTCGTTCGGGTACATCCCGCTCGACCCGATCGGCGAGGGCGAGGCCTACGGCGTCGACGTCCTCGCGCAGAAGAAGTTCGCGGCGGTGCCCTGCTACGGCACGGTGGGCCTGACCCTCAGCCGCACCCGCTACACGGCGCCGAACGGCAAGACTTACCCCGGCCAGTTCGACCAGGCCGCGGTCTTCACCATCTCCGGCGGCTACGTCATCAGTCCGCGCTGGGAGGTGAGCAGCAAGTGGCGCTACGCCTCGGGGGCGCCGTACACGCCGGTCTACGATCCGGCGACGAACGGCGGCGTCATCTCGAATCTGCCGGAGGAGTACCTGAGCTCCCGCCTCGGCGCGACGCACTCGCTCGACGTGCGCGTGGATCGCCGCTTCTCGTTCACGAGCTGGTCGATCGTCGCCTTCCTCGACATCCAGAACATCTACGACTACGCGGCGCCGGTGCCGCCGAGCTGGGACTTCTGGGACGAGGAGGTCGTGGCCGAGCAAGGCATCGGCTTCTTGCCCACCCTCGGAGTGAGCGCCGAGTTCTAGGACCGGGGGTGGGTCCGATTCCTCCCCCCAGGGGTTGTACGGCGCTCGAAACCCATGACAAATAGTCCTTTACAGCGCCAGCCGGAGTGTGATATTTTTGTAAAAGTTCGGTTCGCTCCCGGGCATCCCCGTCCGGGGAGGGCGAGCTGTGTGACATCCGGGCTCCTGACATCGGCACATGCCCCCTGTCGCGAGACCATCCTGGGAGGGCACATGCCTCCTGGAGGGATTCATCTGATGAAGCGATTCCTAATGGTTCTGTGTACGGGATTGCTTTTTGTAACGGCATCCGCAGTGGCTCTGGAGAGCACCTCCAACGTGTTCGAGCCTCCCATCAAGGATGTGCTGCCGCCGGGACCGCCCAGTGGTACGCCTGATACCGGCGGTGAGACGATCGCGACTGCGACGGTCATCCCCTCGCTGCCCTACAGCGATGGGGACAACACCTGCGGTCACACGCAGGACTACGTCGCCAGCTGCGCGGCCAATGCGGCGCCCGATCTCTTCTACGTGTACAATCCGGCCACGACTTCGAACGTCATCATCTCCCTCTGTGGTTCGGGCTACGACACCGCTCTCTACGTTCTCGAGAACGGCGTCGAGATCGCCTGCAACGACGACTTCTGCGGACTCCAGTCCGAGCTGGCCGTCACCTTCACCGCCGGCCGGACCTACCACATCGGCGTCAGCGGCTTCTCCACGAGCTGCGGGTCCTACGTCATGAACATCACGGAGCTCGTCCCCTGCATCCCGTCCTGCCCGCCAGGCGTCCAGGTCGAGGGCGAGCCGGTCTGCGGCACGGACTACGTCGACAACTACAACGGTGGCTGCAACTCGACGCCGAACATCTTCCAGCCGGTTGAGTGCGGGACGATCTGCGGCGAGACGGGCACCTACCTCTTCCAGGGCGGAAGCTACCGTGACACCGACTGGTACTCGATCACCGTCGGCGCCGGCACCTTCAACTACAGCGGTATCGGTGACGGCTACACGCTCCGCCTGTTCGTGGGCACGATCGGCGACTGCGTCAACTACCTGAGCACGACCACCGCGCCGTCCTGCGTCCAGTCCTCGAACCTGACCTTCAATGGCCCCGGGAGCTTCTGGCTCTGGGCCGGTCCGGATGTCTTCTCGGGCGTTCCCTGCGGCTCGAAGTACATCCTGACCCTCACCGGCCCCGGCATTCCGGACTGCGGTGCGACTGCGGTCGAGCCGTCGACCTGGGGCAACGTGAAGGCCTTCTACCGCTAGATCGCATCCCGCAAGGGGTGATTGGCTGAACCGAAGGCGGGCGCCGGCAACGGCGCCCGCCTTCTGCCTTTGGAGCCTGGGCGCGCGCCCAGGCCGAGCACCGGCCCGAAGACAGGTGATGCACGGGACCCCGGGTCGCGCTATGCTTGATGGTGCGAGCCTGGCGGGCGCCTCCCCGGCGCTCCCGCTTATCCCACCAGCACCTACGCCCGCCGTTCCCGCTGGAGAACGCGCAGAGGACATACCCATGCTTCGCAGGTTGACGACGACGCTCTGTGCCGCCCTGATCCTGGGCTCCGGTCTCTCCATTCTCGCGGCGAGCCCGGCCGGCGCCGCTTCGCCCCTCTGGTCTGACATGTCCCTGGCCGCCATCGCTCCTACCGGAGAGCGGGACATCGTGCCTGAGCAGTACCGAGTGCTCGCCCTGGATGTCGAGGCGCTGCGCGCGTTGCTCGCGCGCACCCCGCTCGAGAGCGCCGCGCCGGTGGGGGAGGGCACCGAGATCGAGCTGCCGCTTCCCGACGGTCGCTCCGGCCGTTTCCAGATCGTCGAGTCGCCGGTCATGCACCCGGATCTGGGGGCGCAGTATCCCGAGATCCGCACCTACTCCGGCCGCGGCCTCGATGACGCCACGGCCACCGTCCGTCTGGATCTCACGCCGGCCGGCTTCCACGCCCTCATCCTGGCCGCCGGTGGCTCGATCTACATCGATCCCCTGCAGAGGAGCGATGTGACCCACTACCAGAGCTACTGGAAGCGGGACTTCGTCTCGGACCGGGGTCTGGGCTGCACGTTGCTCGATGAGGACAACATGGCGGCCGAGATCGCGGCCCTCGTCGCCGCTACCGGCGGCGCCCAGCGTTCGGGCACGCAGCTTCGCACCTACCGCACCGCCGTCGCCGCCACCGGCGAGTACACGATCTTCCACGGCGGGACGGTGGCTCTGGGCCTCGCCGCGGTGACGACCGCGATGAACCGGGTCACCGGGGTCTACGAGCGCGAGGTCTCGATCCGCATGGAGCTCGTTTCCAACAACAACCTCATCATCTACACCAACCCGAGCACCGATCCCTACACCAACAATGACGGATTCACCATGCTCGGCCAGAACCAGACGAACCTCGACGCGGTGATCGGGAGCGCCAACTACGACATCGGGCACGTGTTCTCGACGGGTGGGGGCGGGGTGGCCTCGCTGGGTGTCGTGTGCCGCTCCGGGCTCAAGGCCCGCGGCGTGACCGGGCTGCCACAGCCCACCGGCGATCCGTTCTACATCGACTATGTCGCCCATGAGATAGGCCATCAGTACGGTGGCAACCACAGCTTCAACGGCAACGCCGGGGCTTGCGCCGGCGGCAATCGCAATGCCTCGACCGCGTACGAGCCGGGGAGCGGGTCGACGATCATGGCCTACGCCGGGATCTGCAGCCCGCAGAATCTGCAGCTCCACAGCGACGACTACTTCCACTGGATCAACATCCAGGAGATCGTCAACTACTCGACCATCGGATCGGGCAACAGCTGTCCCGTGACCACCGCGACCGGCGTCCTCGAGCCGGTCGTCGAGGCCGGTACCGGCGGGTTCACGATTCCCCTGCGCACGCCCTTCGTGCTGACCGCCTCGGCGACCACCACCGGAACCCCGACCTACTGCTGGGAGGAATCCGACCTCGGGCCGGCGGGAGCGCCGAGCTCGCCGTCCGGCAACGCGCCCATCTTCCGCTCGTTCGACCCGGTGGCGAGTCCATCGCGCACTTTCCCCAAGCTGAGCGACATCATCTTCAATACGCAGACGATCGGCGAGATCCTGCCCACGTACGCCCGCAACCTGTCGTTCAGGGTCACCGTGCGTGACTTCCAGGTGGGCGGCGTCGGTGTGGCGAACGATCAGATCTCCTTTGCCGTGTCCTCCGCGGGGCCCTTCCTCGTCACCGCGCCGAACACCGCGGTGCAGTGGCCGGGTGGTACTCAGCAGGCGGTCAGCTGGGATGTCGCGGGCACCAATGTGGCGCCGATCAGCTGCCAGACCGTGAACATCCTCCTCTCGACCGACGCCGGGAACAACTTCAACACCGTGCTCGTTTCCGGAACGCCGAATGACGGCACGGAGAACGTCGTCGTCCCCAACATCCCCACGACCTTCGCGCGCATCAAGGTGGAGGCGGCGGACAACATCTTCTTCGACATGTCGAACGCGAACTTCCAGATCCTGGCCTCGACCGCCGTCACCGAGACCGCGGCCGCACCGGCCGGGCTCGCCCTGCACGCCAACCGCCCGAACCCGTTCAATCCGGTGACGACCCTGAGCTTCGACCTGCCGGTGGCAGGTCACGCTACGCTCAAGGTGTACGACTCGAGTGGGAGGCTGGTGCGAACGCTCGTCGACGGCACGATCGCTGCGGGACAGCACGCCGCGGTCTGGGATGGCACCGATCAAGCAGGCCGGGCCGTGGGGTCGGGGATCTACCTCTACGAGCTACGCGCCGCCGGCCGGACCCTCACCGGCCGCATGACGCTCGTCAAGTAAACGCCGCCGGCCGCTGCGGCGGCCGGGCTGGTCCTAAGCGGGGCGTCCGGCTCATGCCGGCGCCCCGCAGGTGTTTGGAGCGGTCAGCTCTTCAAGCTCCACTTCGGCCGCTGCTGGCGAGAGAGGACGCGCTTGCGGAGCCGGATCGCGCTCGGCGTCACCTCGACGAGCTCGTCCTCGGCGATGAAGGCGAGGGATTCCTCGAGCCCCATCTGGTGCGGCGGGATCAGGCGGATCGTCTCCTCACCGGTCGAGGAGCGGATGTTGGTGAGCTTCTTCTCCTTGGCGGCGTTGACGTCGAGATCGCCGGGGCGGGAGTGCTCGCCGACGACGAGACCTTCGTAGAGCGGCATCCCCGCCCCGATGAAGAGAACGCCACGGTCCTGCAAGTGCTCGAGGGCGTACGCGGTCGAGGGACCGGGTCGATCGGCGACCAGGGACCCCGTCGAACGGGCGGGGATCGGTCCCGCCCACGGCTGGTAGCCGGCAAAGAGCCGGTTCAGGATTCCCGTGCCGCGAGTGTCGGTGAGGAACTCGCTCCGGAAGCCGATGAGTCCCCGGGCGGGGATGATGAACGTCATGCGCACCCGCCCGGTGCCATGGTTCACCATTCCGGACAGCCGTCCCTTGCGAGAGGAGAGCTTCTGCGTCACGACACCGATGAATTCCTCGGGGCAGTCGACGTACAGCTCCTCGTAAGGCTCATGCTTCTGCCCGTTGATCTCCTTCAAGATGACCTCGGGCTTCCCGGCGGCGAGCTCGAAACCTTCCCGGCGCATCATCTCGATCAGGATGGCGAGCTGGAGCTCGCCCCGCCCCTGGACCTCGAAGGAGTCCGCCGTCGCGGTCGGCAGCACGCGGATCGAGACGTTGATGCGGTCTTCATGCTCGAGGCGCTCCCGCAGATGGCGGGAGGTGAGAAAGCGCCCCTCGCGGCCGGCGAGGGGGGATGAGTTGACCGAGAACACCATCGAGACGGTCGGCTCCTCGACCGTGATCGGTGGCACGGCGACCGGCTCGAGCGCATCGGCGATGGTCTCGCCGATGTCGATGCCGTCGATGCCGGCGATGGCGCACAGGTCGCCGGCCGGCACCTCGGCGGTTTCCACGCGCTTCAGTCCGTCGAAGGTATAGAGCATGGTGATCTTGGCCGGTACGATCGAGCCGTCGAGCTTGACGAGCGCCACCGGATCCCCGCGACGCAGCACCCCGGCGTGCACCCGGCCAATGACCAGGCGGCCGACGTAGTCGTTGTAGTCGAGACTTGCGATCTGGAACTGGAGGGGGCGGGAAACATCGGCTTGCGGTGGCGGGATGTGATCGATGATGAGATCGAAGAAGGGCCTCAAGTCGGTGCCCGTGCGGTTCGGATCGAGGGTGGCCGTGCCGGTGCGCGCGTTGGTGTAGACGAGTGGGAAGTCGAGCTGATCCTCGGTGGCATCGAGGTCGATGAAGAGCGAGTAGACCTCGTCGACGACGGCGGCGATCCGGGCATCGGGGCGGTCGATCTTGTTGATGACAACCACCAGCGGCAACCGATCGGCGAGCACCTTGCCGAGGACGAAGCGGGTCTGTGGCAGCGGGCCCTCGGAGGCGTCGACGAGGAGCATCGCTCCGTCCACCATCTTGAGCGTGCGCTCGACCTCGCCACCGAAGTCGGCGTGGCCGGGCGTATCCACGATGTTGATCTTGGTATCGCGATAATGGACCGCCGTGTTCTTGGCCAGGATGGTGATGCCGCGTTCGCGCTCGAGGTCGATCGAATCCATGACTCGATCCACCACGGCCTGTCCTTCGCGGAATATCCCACTCTGCCTGAGCATCGCGTCGACAAGGGTGGTCTTGCCATGGTCGACATGGGCGACGATGGCGACGTTACGAATTGCATCCATGCGCGGGAGTGTAGCATGCTGCCTCTGCTGGCAAGATCTGCCAGGGGCCGCGTGCCGGGAGAGTTCGCCTCTAGCGCGCTAAACTTCCCGGCTGTGGGTTTCGAGTGGAAGATGTCGTCGTTGCCGCCGCCCGCGGCCTGCCGCCGGCGCCCAGGAAGGGCGACTCGAGCAACCAGGCGGCGTCCGGATAATAGGCGAAGACAAGCGAGCCCTGCTTGATGGTGTCGATCAGGTCGCGGGCGACGTCGAGACTGAGCGCCGGACAACCCCAGCTGCGCCCCAGCCGCCCCAGCGCTCCCGCTGTCTCGGAGCTGACGTAGGGAGCGCCGTGCATGACGATTGCGCGCTCGAGAGCCTGGTCGTTGATGCCGGGTTCGAGGCCCTGCATGCGCAGCGAGTAGCCGTTTCTGCCGACATAGGTGTCGAGCGTCAAGAACAGGCCCAGACTCGACTGATGGCTCCCCGGCCGGTTCGAGAAGCGCGTTGCGTGGTTCTCTCCGCTGCCGCGACCATGTGCCACCAGTTCCGCGAACAGGACCTGCCTGCGGTCGAGGTCGAGCACCCAGAGTCGCTGTTCCGTCGACGGGCGGGAATAGTCGATGACCGTGAGCAGCGATGGGTTCTCGACAGCGACCGTACCACGGGCCTCGGCCGCCGCTTCGAGCGCGAGTTGCAGCACGTGGAGGTCGGGACCCGGAGCGGAGGAGAAGTCGGGGGCCTTGACGGCGCGACCCGGGGTCGCCAGACCGGGAAGGGATGAGATCAAGACGGACCCGATGACGGCGAGGGAGAGAAGCGAGGCTCTGCCGGCCGGAAGCGAGTGCCGGGAGCGCGTGATCCAGCCGTGGGCGGTCCGTCCTCTCACCGAGTCTGTTCTCCGCTGATCCTCTCGGCCGATGGGGCAGGAAACCCGGGTGGGGGCAGAAGAAGCTGGGAGTATAGCGATGGCCGGGCCCCAAAGCCAGAGCCGCCCGGGAGGGCACCGCCCTGATGGGTGATTCGGCAATTCGCTGTCAGAGCTTGAGTTGTCCGGCCGCTACGGGTCGGCACCCTCGAGGCTGCATCGCCCGGCCGGAGGTTGGAATCAGGAGAGGAGCAAGAGAAGGGCGCCCCGCCGCCGCGTTCGCGAGGGCCGCACTCGCGAAGATTCGGCTGGCAGGGCGCCGTCATTGAGCCGGGATCATAGGTCATCCGCGGCTCCCTGTCGAGCCCGATTCAGTCCTGTCCGGTCGTCCTCCGTCAGGCCCGCGTCGGCTGCTTCACCTTGGCGTTCTTGCCCAGTTCGTAGCCGGCTGCCAGCGCCTTCTTGTTGAGGGCGATGAGTTCGGCGCGCCCGCCAGCCTCCGCCACGGCGTTGACCACGGTCTCGAGGGCCGGATACCCCATCCGGGCGACGAAAGCTCCCAGCATCACGATGTTGGCCACTCGGGCGGCGCCGATCTCATCGGCAGCCTTGGTCGCCGCGACGGGCACGGCGACGACGTCGTCCCGCGGCGGCTCGACGTCGATGAGCGATGAATCGTAGATCACCATGCCCCCTGGATTCACGTCGCGAGTGAACTTCTCGAGGGATGGCCGGTTCATGGCAATCAGGTGGGTGGCGTGCTCGACGATCGGCGATCCCACCATCTTGGGCGATACGGTGACATGACAGTGGGCGGTGCCACCTCGCATCTCCGGACCGTAGGACGGGAGCCAGCTCACATGGTAGCCCTCGCGCATCCCGGCCGTGGCCAGCACCTCGCCGAGATAGAGGATGCCTTGACCTCCGAAGCCCGCGATCTTGAGCCGCACTTCGCTCGTCCCGCGCTCGGCGGGAGCCGCCGCGGTCCCTGGGGCATCCGTGCCTGCCGCCCTGGGACTCTGCCCGGCGGAGCCGGCGCTCGTCGGCGCCGAGCCGGGGCGCCCATCGGCGGGCGAGCCGCCATTGCCATCGCCGCCTACCTCGGGGCCTACCTCGTCCACGGGCGCCGAGGCCGGCGTCTTTCCCGCCTTCGTCGGGTAGACCGCCCTGCGGATGTCGTCCACGGTGACCGTGGTGGCATGCCGCGGGTGGCTCTCATGGGTCTCGAATTCATCGCGGAAGACCTTGAGCGGGAAGACGGGAAGCAGGTTCTCTTCGATCCAGGTCAAGGATTGCTCGGGGGTCATCTTCCAGCCCGTGGGGCACTGTGCCAGCACTTCGACGAACGAGAATCCCTTGCCCTCCACCTGACACTGGAGGGCGTGCCGCACGGCCTTGCGCGTCTTCATGATGTGCTTGGGCGAGGCCACCGAGACGCGCTCGATGTACACCGGAGTGCGAATCGCCGAGATCAGCTCGCACATGGCGAGGGGGAAGCCCTCGTTCTCGACGCTGCGTCCGTAGGGAGTCGTCGTCGTCTTCTGCCCGATCAGCGATGTCGGCGCCATCTGACCGCCGGTCATTCCGTACAGGGCGTTGTTGATGAAGAAGACGGTCATGTGCTCGCCACGGTTGGCCGCCTGCAGGATGTTGTTGAGCCCGATCGCGGCCAGGTCGCCGTCTCCCTGGTAGGTGAGGACGATCGACTCCGGCCGCGCGCGCTTGATCCCGGTGGCCACGGCCGGAGCCCGGCCGTGGGCTGCCTGCACGTTGCCGAGGTCGAAGTAGTAGTAGGCGAAGACCGAGCAGCCGACCGGGCTCACGAGGATGGTGCGCTCGCGGATGCCGAGGTCGTCCACCGCCTCGGCAATGAGCTTGTGCAGGATGCCGTGCCCGCATCCCGGGCAGTAGTGCGTGGCCTCGGGGTCCGGCCCGCCCTTGCGCTCGAAGATGTCGTAGAAGGTATCGGGCTTGGTGAAGACCTTGGTCATTACTCACCTCCTGGGTCGGGCCGGAGCCCCATGAGCTCCTCGAGCTTGTCGAGAACCTCGCTCACCTCGGGCAGCACGCCCCCGACGCGCCCGTAGAAGTGGACCGGGGCGAGGCTGCCGGCCGCGAGCCGTACATCTTCGACCATTTGACCGGTTGAGAGCTCGACCGTGAGCAGGAATCGTGATTGCTCGGCGAGCTCGGCCAGGGGTTCGGAGGGGAAGGGCCAGAGCGTGATGGGCCGGAAGAGGCCGACGCGGATGCCCCGTTCGCGGGCGATGTCGACCACGCTCTGCATGAGACGGGCGACGATCCCGTAGGCGACGATCGCGACCTCGGCGTCCTCGGCGCGGTAGGTCGTCCAGCGCGTCTCCTTGAGCTCGATCTCGTCGTACTTCCGCTTGAGGTGTCGGATGTGGTCCTCGAGCTCGTGGTGGTCGAGGTGGATCGACGAGATCAGATTGTGCATCGACGCGGCGTCACCGCGCACAGCCCACTCGGGATCGCCCGGGGGCAGCTTCGGCTCGGGAAGGGTCACGGGCTCCATCATCTGCCCGATGGTGCCGTCCGCGATGACACAGACCGGATTGCGGTACTGGTCGGCCAGCTCGAACGCGAGCATCGTGAAGTCGCACATCTCCTGCGCCGACGCCGGAGCCAGCACGATGACGCGATAGTTGCCGTGTCCCCCGCCCTTGACCATCTGGAAGTAGTCAGCCTGCTCGGGCCCGATGTTGCCGAGGCCGGGGCCGCCGCGCATGATGTCGATGAGCACGAGCGGCAGCTCCGATCCGGCGGCGTAGGAGATGCCCTCCTGCTTCAGGCTGATGCCGGGGCTCGAGGAGGCGGTCATCGTCCGGACCCCCGCTGCCGAAGCCCCGTACACCATGTTGATCGCCGCGGTCTCGCTCTCGGCCTGGATGAACGTGCCGCCCACCAGCGGCAGCAGCCGAGCCGCCTCATGGGCGATCTCGCTCGCCGGGGTGATCGGATAACCGAAATAGCAGCGACAACCGGCGAGCACGGCGCCGCGGACTGCCGCTTCATTGCCCTTGATCAGGATCGTGGGTTGGGAGGAAGCGCGCCCGGCCGCTGGCTTCGGGTCCGACGAGGGAGCGGCGCCCGTCGGGGGAGTGGTGGTTGCGGTCATCGCTTCTCCTCCTCGCGTCGATAGACGGAGATCGTCCCCGGCTCGGGGCAAACATAGAAGCAGATCGCACAGCCCGTGCACCCCGAGCCCGAATAGATGGCCGGGTGATAGCCGTGCGCATTGAACCCATCGGAAAGCGAGATCACCTTCGGCGGGCAGAAGACCACGCAGAGCGAGCAACCCTTGCACAGCTCCTGGTCGATGGCCACGAGACCGCGATCCCCGGCAGGGATCTCTGGCTCGCTATGCTTGCCGACCGGGACTGCGGGTGAAGTCGAATGCACCATATTCTTCTCCTCCGGCCTAGGCGGTTCCGGCCGAGTGCGATTCGGCCTGGCCTTCCTGTCCTACCGGATGTGGCTCCTTCACCACGAAGACCGAGCAATGGGCTAGCCGGACCACCTTCTCCGCGGTCGAACCGAGAACCAGGTGAGCAAGGCCCCGCCGGCCATGAGTTCCCAGGATGATGAGATCAGCCCCTTCCTCCCCCGCGGCTGCCAGGATCTCCTCCGCGGCGAAGCCGACACGCACGCTGACCGTGGCCTCGACGCCGGCCGCGAAGGCCGTGGCCGCGATGCGCTCCAGGCGTCCCGTCGCGCCTTCGCGGGCCCGCGCGTAGTAGTCATCATAGGTACGCTGGTCCACGAACACCGGGGTTGCATAGGCATTGACCTGGGGCAAGACATGCAGGAGGACGAGTCGCGAGCGCTTCATGCGCGCCCATTCGATCGCCCAGCCTGCGATCGCCTCGCACGGTTCGCCCACGTCGAGCGGAACGAGAATGGTGGCGATCGTCGCGAACATGTCTTCTCTCCCAGGACCTCGTGCTCGCCAGCACCGGGGGCGACGTCGGTACCGGCCGCGCACAAGAGAGGGGCGGGCAACCCGTGGTTATTCAGGGCAAAAAGGAGTCCAACGGCCGGATCGACCCGGCATCGAATGCAGCCCATATCATTATGTAAAATATAGAGTTGTAGCTGACCTTGGATGGCGACCTGACCGGCTCGGTTTTGTCGGCCGCCATGGTCGGACATTATGTCCGGTATGGAAAATCGGCCGTGGACACGGGGTCGACTGCTGATGCGGATGGCGAGCGGGGGCCCGACTCTGGTTTCCTGCACCGTGGCACGTTGCTTCCGTGACATGCGGATACAGCAGTCCGCCCGTGCCTCCACCCTGGGGAGGAAACCGCCGTGCGTGACCAGGACCAGATTCTCAAGGATCGGGAGAGCGAGGTCCTCGATCGGTTCCGCGCGAACCTGGATCGCGGCCACCTCAGCCCGCACTTCAAGACGCGCCCTCTCGATCACGAGTGGGTGGATCGGGATCATCTTCTCGTCCACCTGAACGATGTCGAACAGATCACGGAGATGGAGATCCGATCTCTTCAGGAGGCGCTCGTGGTCCAGAGCTCCTGGACGATCGTGCCGCAGCACCTGAACCGTATGCGGATCAGCTTCCTCTGCCAGCTGGCGACCCGGCCACCTCGGGATCCGACCCGGTAGCAGCTTGCAGCGTCGGGATTCGGGCTCCGGACGCGCAAGGCAAAGGAGAGGGCCGGGTGGCCAGAGGCAGCCACCCGGCCCATGTTCCGGCCGTGAGACGGTCCCGGTCGTCCCACGGGCCGGCAGCGCACGCTACTGGCGTAGCGTCGCGCCCTTGGGTGCCAGGCCCCCCGACCCGACACCCTAGTTGGAGCGCGGTCCCGGTCGCGCTCCTAAGACTCTATCCGTTCCCCCTGTCGGCCCTGTTTCAGCGGACCGGCTTCAGTTCACCCCTGCTGCCAGATTTCATTGCTCCGGCGCGAGTTCTGGATCAGCGCCAGCACCGCCAGCAAGGCCCGAAGGGCATCGCTTTCAGAGAAGATCCCCACGATCTCGTCGCCCGCCAGGACCGGCAGCGCACCCACCTGATGGTCCACCAGGAGCCTGGTGGCATCGGCCAGACTCGTGTGTGGGCCGACCACCAGCGGCTTCTGCGTCATGATCTGTCGGACAGCGATGCGATTGAGCTGGGCTTCGGTCTCCTTGTCGCCCGGGGGTGCCATCATGGATGGCCAGATGGTTCGCAGGTCGCGATCGGAGACGATCCCGATCACGCGTCCTTGCTCCACCACGGGAAGGTGCCGGAAGCCCCCTGCATCCATCAGCCGACGGGCTTCCAGGACCGTACACGCGGGACCTGCCGTCTCGGGCGCCGGGGTCATCCATTCCTGGACTTCGAACCGGGATACTGGCATTCGAACGCTCCAGGAGAGCCACGCCGGGGCGCTCCAACGAAGTCCCTTGAGGCAGAGCGCAGACCAACCTGCCGCCTCTGGCGGGTGCAGTCCGTAGTCCTTTCCCTGGCAGGCCCCGTGCCGAAAAGGATGCAGTCATGATAAATATGTAACTTATTGTCATTTCAATGGTAATGGGCTTGACGCAGGCGAAAGGAGGCCATTCTTGCGGACAAACTGTCGACGCGCCAGGTGGTTGCCCGGCCATGTCGTCACCGTCGAGGGCGTACGGCCCCGGGATCAAGGAGACAGGGGGGTGGTGCCCGGAGAGGGATAGGGTGGGATGTGGACCCGGCGGTCCCGGTCGGCCACGACCAGGTGGGCGGAGTCGCCCCAGGAGTGAGGGATGTTCGCGGTGTCGAAGGGGTACCGCCCCTCGTCTTCCGGGTCGTAGGTCCGACTCGTGATGTAGAAGAGGTGGGCCTGCGGGCTCTTCACCTTGCAGCCGTGGGCTACCCCGGGGGGAATTCGCAGGATCTGAGGGGCCGCCTCCTTGAGCCGGAACTGCATGAGGGTGCGATGCGTGGGGCTCGACGAACGAAGATCCCACAGCGCCACGTCCAGCTCACCGATGGCGACGTACCACCAATCCACCTGCCGATGATGGAAGTGCCAAGCCTTGACCACGTTCTCCGCCATGAGGCTGTGGCTCCACTGGGCAAATCCCTCCTGGAAGAAGGGATCGCTGGCGCGGATGAGCTCACGGAAGAAGCCGCGAGTATCGGGATGGGTGACCAGGGACTTGAACTCGACGCCTTGAATCATGCGGGTCATTCCGTGGGTTCGACTTGCTGGGTTGCCGGAGCGGATTATCGCATGTCGTGGCCGATCTCGCGATGCGTCCCGGTGGCGCCTTCGATCCGGCGCATCGCAGGAGGATCCCCACCCTGGCCAGTGGTCGGTTGATCGGGCGTGCACGAAGGGGCCTCCTGTGCCATGCTTCCGCTCTCCGAGAGGTCTGGGAGTCCCGGAATGAAGACCCAGCAGCACCCGATGAAGGGCCATGACATCCGCCAGGCCCGGCTTCTGGCCGAGCTGCAGGCGCATGTCCCCGCCGACGGTCAGGAAGCCGCTCACCGCGAGCGGATGCTGGCCCTCGCTGGCACGCCCGCAGATGTGTTCTCCCGCCACCATTTCGTGCCTGGGCATTTCACCGCCAGTGCTTTCGTGCTGGCGCCGGATGAAGGGGCGCTGCTCCTCATCTTCCACCAGCGGCTCGGCCGCTGGCTCCAGCCTGGAGGGCACATCGATCCCGGGGACCCGGACGTCCTCGCCGCGGCCCAGCGCGAGGTGCGGGAGGAGACCGGTGTTCTGGGACTCGATGTTCTCGCCGCTCACGGGCGCCGCCACCGACTCCTCGACCTGGACATCCATCCCATTCCGGCACACGGCGCCGAGCCCCGTCATGAGCACTTCGACGTGCGCGCCTTCTTCCGTGCCCGCGCTACCGAGCTACGCGCCGGTCTCGGTGTGGGGGCCGCCCGCTGGGTGCCGCTCGCCGCAGTGCTGGAGGATGCAGTCGACCGGTCGGTCGAGCGCGGCGTGGCCAAGCTGCTCGCCCGGCGGGAAGAAGGAGGATGGGGATCATGAGCAGGACGCAGAGCATGGTCCTGTTCCTGGGGGCTCTGATGATCGGAGGAATGATGGCGAAGGGCAATGACGCGAGTGCCGGGACGAGCGAGCTCCAGGACTTCGATGCCCGGTGGGATTACGCGCATCCGGATTCGACCGAGGCGGTGTTCAGGAGTCTCCTGCCTGCTGCCCGATCGGCCGGCGACGCGGACTACCTGGTGCAGCTCCTGACCCAGATCGCGCGCACCCAGGGTCTGCAGCGGAAGTTCACCGATGCCCATGCCACGCTCGACGAGGCCGCGGGAATGCTCACCGACAGCCTTGCCGTGGCTCGCGTGCGCTACCTCCTCGAACGCGGTCGAGTATTCAACTCGGCGCAGGAGCCGGAGCGGGCGCGCCCGCTCTTCCTCTCCGCCTGGGAGGAAGCTCAGGCGGCGGGAGCCGAGTATCACGCGATCGACGCGGCCCACATGATGGGAATCATCGAGCCGCCGGCGGAGGCGCTGGTCTGGAACCGGAAGGCCATCGCTGCGGCGGAGGCAGCCGGGAGCGAGCGGGCGCGAGGGTGGCTCGGATCCCTCTACAACAACGTGGGGTGGACCTATCACGACCTGGGGGACTACGACCAGGCGCTCGACATGTTCGAGAAGGGGCTCGCCTTCCGCGAGGAGAAGAAGCAGCCGCGAGAGACGAGGATCGCCAAGTGGTGCGTGGCCCGCACCTATCGCTCGCTGGGGCGTACCGAGGAAGCGCTCGCCATGCAGCGGACCCTGGAGCAGGAGCTCACCGCGAGCGGAGAGACCGACGGCTTCGTGGACGAAGAGATCGGCGAGTGCCTGCTCGCTCTTGGCCGCCCGGATGAAGCCGCGCCCTCCTTTGCGCGCGCCCATGAACTGCTGAGCAAGGACCCGTGGTTCGTGGAGAAGGAGGGGGCGCGCCTCGCGCGCCTCGCGGAGCTGGGAGGCGTTTCCCTTCCCGCCGAGGGCGCGCGCCCACCGGCGGGCGATCGCTAGCGGCGATCGCTCCAGGTGGAGGACCGCTCCTCGTGTTCGATCAGATTGCGGATCATCTGTCCGCGTCCCACCGCCGCTAGCGCCACGCCACCGAGGATGAGCATCGCGGCGACGAGAAGCCGCAGCGTGGGTTCCTCGGCGAGGAAGATCACTCCACCAAGGGCCGCCAGCACCGGCACCGTGAGCTGGACGACCGCCGCCCGGGTGGCGGTCATGGCGGGGAGAGCGGCATACCAGACGACGTATCCGAGCCCGGAGGTGATGGCTCCCGAGACGATCGCGAGTATCGTACCGCGCGTCGAGGTGTGGAGTGTGGGCAGGCGGATCAGGGCCAGCGCTGCGACCAGCGGCAGCGACCGGACGAAGTGGTCGGTGGTGGCCGCCATGGGGTCGACGGCGGTGCGGCCGCGCAGCGAGTAGATTCCCCAGGCGATGCCGGCCATGGCCATGAGCAGGGAGCCGGAGGTGGGTGGTGCCTGGATGCCCGGGCGCACCAGCACGACGAGCCCGACGATGGCGACCGTGATGCCCATCCACTGCATCGGGTGAGGTCGCTCGCCGGATCTGAGTCCGGAGAGGATCATGGTGGCCTGGACGGCGCCGAAGAGCACGAGCGCCCCCACTCCGGCCGTGAGCTTCACGTAGGCGAAGGAAAACGCGGCGGCGTAGACGAACAACATGACCGTCGAGGTCCAGGTCCCGGAAACTCCCACCGGGCGCCTGTGCCCGAGGGCCACGGCGATCGCCCACAGGGTGATGGCGCCGGCGGCGAGGCGCAGCGCCGTGAAGGCAGCGGGATCGATCGATGCGGGGCCGAGAGCGAGCCGGCAGAGGACCGAGTTCGCGGCAAAGGCGACGAGCGCGCCGAGGGTCAAGCCGACCGTGCTCAAGGCGCCGCGTCCGGCCATCACCGCCTCGAGTTCGTGGGTGGGATGTTGTGATTCATGTCGCGATCCCGAATCGCAGAGCCATCCCGCCCTCAGCGCCGGCGCAGCTTTCGCCTTGCGTAGTCGGCGCCGGTGCCGAGATAGCGCAGGGCGCCCTCCAGGGAGATCACCCGATCGAACATCCAGGAGTAGGCGCCCGCCAGCCGGCGATAGCGATGGTTGGACTGGCGATGACGCTGGAACTTCTTCTGACTCCCGAAGCCGAGGATGCGCATGTCCTCGGCCGTGAGCGCGCCGAGGAAGGCTGCGTTCAGGATGAGCGGATGATAGCGATAGGCCCGGACATCGATCTCCTGCAGCGGAATGTCGGGATCGTGGTAATTGAAGAAGATGACCCGCCGTGGCTTCAGTACGGGGCTCGACTGGCGATGGATGCCCGCGGTATCGAACAAGAACGTGGTCCCCGCCGGACCCTTGACGTGCTCGATCTGGTCGCGGACGTGGGCGATCTCGCGGTCGTTCCAGTGCCGATGGCGGTTATTGACGTGTGTGCCGCGAATATAGGAGAAGTGGCCGGTCTCCACATCACTGAGGTAGAGACCCAGCTTCACCTCGCGCGGCACCACGGGCAGGTTGTGGTCGTACCAGGCGTCGTTGTGCCAGCCGTGGAAATTGTCGCGGGTCGCCACTGTTTCCCAGCCGCGCACCTCGCTCAGCGAGAACTGCGGGCCGATATAGAGGCGCATCACCTCCTTGACCAGCGGATGGAGTCCAAGTTCCTGGAATGCGGGATCGAGGGTGAGGATGTCCTCGACCATGAGCCGATGCTTGTCCGTCTTCTGGTAGCCCCGCGACGTGTTCCAGCTCATCTGGCCGAGCACGACACTGAACGCTTCCTGCATGGCGATCAGGGATTCGGGGGTGACGAGGTCATCGACAAGGACGAGCCCGTCTGTCTCCAGAGCCACGACGATCGAGTTCGGGTCGGTAGCGCGCGCGATCATATCCAGATGGAGTTATCGGCGTCGTCGGTCTAGCCCTTGACGCCCGACCTCTTCTTCTCCTCCCGTTCCCGGAGCAAGTTCAAGGCCGACCCGGCGCGGAACCAGGTCAGTTGCTCGCGGCTCAGCGTGTGCCCGAGCTCGATCGTCTCCCGAGTGCCGTCGGTGTGGTGGAGGACCGCCGATACCTTCTTCCCGGGAGCGAGACCGTCCAGGTCGAGAATGGTGATGCGATCGTCCTCGTGCACCCGGTCGTAGTCCGCCGAGTTGACGAAGGTGAGCGGCAGGATCCCCTGCTTCTTGAGGTTGGTCTCGTGGATGCGGGCGAAGCTGCGCGCGATGATCGCCGCCGCACCCAGGTGCCGGGGCGACATGGCCGCGTGCTCACGGCTCGATCCTTCGCCGTAGTTCTCGTCGCCGACCACCACCCACATGAGACCCGAGGCCTTGTAGCGCCGCGCGACGTCGGGTACCGGCCGGCCGCGCTCCTGGCTGGCCAGGTCCATGGTCGTCCCGCGCTCCCCCGTGAAGGCATTGGTGGCGCCGGTGAACATGTTGTCGCTGATGGCATCGAGATGGCCGCGGAAGCGGAGCCAGGGTCCGGCCGGTGAGATGTGGTCCGTGGTGGTCTTGCCCTTCGTCTTCAAGAGCACCGGCATCTCGCGGAAGCGAGCGGGGTCCGGGGCTGAGAACGGGCTGAGTACCGCCAGCCGCTTGCTGGCCCTGTCGATCTGCACCGAGACCAGATCAGGGTGGGTTGCCGGTGCCACGTAGCCGCCCGCCGTGGCTGCGAAGCCCGCCGCGGGCAACTCGGGGGCCTTCTTCGGCGGAGCGAGCTTCCAGGTCTTGCCGTCCGGCGCCGTCAGCGAGTCCGCGAGTGGATTGAAGGAGAGTCTCCCCGCGAGCCCGTAGGCCATGACCACCTCCGGGCTGGCGATGAAGGCCATGGTCTCCGGGTTCGCGTCGTTGCGCCCGGGGAAGTTGCGATTGAACGAGGTGATGATCGAGTTGCGCTCGCCCTTCTTCGGCTCCTCCCGCCGCCACTGCCCGATGCACGGGCCGCAGGCGTTGGCGAGCACCGTGCCGCCGACCGCCTCGATCCTGGCCATGAGCCCATCGCGCTGGATGGTGGCATAGATCTGATCACTGCCCGGGGTGACCAGGAGCGGCGACGCCGCCCGCTGGCCATGAGCGTGGGCCTGCTCAGCGATGTCGGCGGTGCGGGCGATGTCCTCGTACGAGGAATTGGTGCAGCTGCCGATGAGCGCCGCCGTCAGCTGATCGGGATAGCCATCCTTGGCGACATCGGCGGCGAGTCGCGACACCGGCCGCGCGAGATCGGGCGTGTGCGGGCCGACGACATACGGCTCGAGCTTGGAGAGATCGATCTCGACGACGCGCGAGAAGAACTTCTCGGGAGCAGCTTCGACCTCGGGGTCGGCCGCGAGGAGGTGCTTGTGCTGGCGCGCCAGCTCGGCGAGCTGGGCGCGGTTCGTGGCCCTCAGGTAGGCATCCATTCGATCATCGAAGGGGAAGATCGAGGTGGTGGCTCCGAGCTCGGCGCCCATGTTGGTGATCGTGCCCTTGCCCGTGGCACTGATGGCCCGGGCGCCCGGACCAAAGTACTCGACGATCTTGTTGGTGCCGCCCTTCACCGTGAGCAGGCCGCACAGATGGAGGATGACGTCCTTGGGGGCCGTCCAGCCGGAGAGCTCGCCCGTGAGCTTGACACCGATGAGCTCCGGCTCGAGCACTTCCCACGGGAACCCGGCCATCACGTCGACCGCATCGGCCCCACCAACGCCCACGGCGCACATGCCGAGGCCTCCGGCGTTCGGCGTGTGCGAGTCGGTGCCGATCAAGAGCCCGCCGGGGAAGGCGTAGTGCTCGAGCACGACCTGGTGAATGATCCCGGCCCCGGGTTGCCAGAAGCCGATTCCGTACTTGGCCGACACCGAGCGCAGGAACTCGTAGACCTCGCTGTTCTCGCTGAGTGCCATCTTCATGTCGGCGGCGGCTCCAGTGCGCGCCTGGATGAGGTGATCGCAGTGCACGGTGGTCGGCACCGCCACCTCGGGAAGTCCCGCCTGCATGAACTGGAGCAAGGCCATCTGCGCGGTCGCGTCCTGCATGGCGACCCGATCGGGATAGAGGGCAAGGTAGGCCTTGCCCGGGGCGAGCTCCTGGTGTTCGGGATCGGCGAGATGGGTATAGAGGATCTTCTCCGCGAGCGTGAGCGGGCGACCGAGCCGGCGACTGATCCTGGGGAAATTCTCCTCCATGCGGGCATAGACACGGCTAACGAATTCAGGCGAGCTCTCGACCACTGGCATCGACCGACTCCTCGGCTAGGTGACCTGGGTTTCCCCGGATGCGGGATACCCGGCGATGATAGCGCAGATGGGATGGCACCGAAACGCGCTGCAGGACCCGAGGATGGGGCTGCGGGGCAGCGCGACCGGTGCTCGCGCCCCTGAGGCCGCCGTTGCCCCATCCGGCCGCGGGGTCTAACATGAATGGCATCTGGAGCCGTTCGAGGAGGTCCCCATGCGCCGCGCATCGCCGCCGGCCCGCCCTGCAAGCGCCGAATCCCCTCCTGAAGGCGACGCCCACGCCGGGCGAGGAGCCCCTGCGCCTTCCGCCGCGACGGCTGCGAACGGCGCCGCCGAGGGCGAGCGCGCCCAGGTCTTCAGAGCCCTCGTCGAGAATCTCGACCGCATCTTCTGGGTCATCACCCCGGACCTGACGCGAATCATCTACGTGAGTCCGGCATGCGAGCGGGTCCTCGGCCGCACCCGGGCGAGCATCTATGCGAATCCCATGTCGTGGATCGAGGCCATGCACCCGCATGATCGATCTCAGGTCCTCGATGCGATCAATCGCCGCGTACGTGGGCTGCCGGTGCCGGATCACCAGGTATTCCGGGTCACCCGTCCCGACGGTGGAACCCGCTGGTTGCGCAGCCAGGGGCTCCTGGTGCCCGCTCCCGATGGCGGATGGTGGTACATCGGTGTGGCCGAGGACATCACCGAGCTCAAGCGCGATGCCGACGCCGAGGGCGAGCGCGCCTCGATGTTCCGCATGATGACCGAGCAGCTGCCAGCGGTCATCTGGACGATGGGGCGGGATCTCGTCTTCACGTCGAGCAACGGTCGCGGGCTGGTCGCTCTCGGTCGCGTTCCGAACGAGGTCGTCGGGATGACGATCTGGGAATACTTCGGGACCGATGATCCGGACTTTCCTCCCATTGCTGCGCATCGCCGGGCCCTGACCGGGGAGAAGGTCTCCTACGATAGCGAGTGGCAGGGACGCACGTTCACGTCCCATCTCGAGTCGCTGTGCGATCCGGCCGGTCGCGTGGTGGGTGTTCTCGGTCTCGCGCTGGATGTGACCGAGCGCCGCCAGGCCGAGGTCGAGGCCCGGGCCGCCCATGAGGCGCTCCGGCTGGCGCACGAGAGCTTGCGCCGGGCTCATGACGACCTGGGGCACATCAACGAGGAGCTCGAGAGCCGCATCCTGGAGCGAACGGCCGCGCTCCAGCTGGCCAACGAGCGGCTCGAGCGGGAGGCGGGTGAACGCCTGCGTGTTGAGGAGTCGCTACGCCGCAGCGTCGAGCTGTACCGTCTTCTGGCCGAGAACACGAGCGACCTCATCACCCGCCTCGCGGCCGATGGGATCTGCACCTACGTCTCGCCGGCGATCTACGGCATGGCCGGGTATGCGCCGGAAGATCTCCTGGGTCGCAGCGGCTATGACGTGGTCCATCCTGATGACCTGGAGACGGTGGTGCGGGCCTCGGAGGAGGTGGTGTCCCGCTCGGGCACGGCGACCGTGATCTTCCGCTTCCGGATGAAGAGCGGCTCCTACAAATGGGTCGAAGCCATCGGGAAGCGTGTCGAAGCGGCCGCTGGAGAAGCCGGCGAGATGATCATCGTGGTCCGCGACATCTCCCAGCGGAAGCAGACCGAGGAGCGCGTGGCCCGCCTGCAGCGCGAGCTGGCGCAGGTGGCCCGCCTGTCGACGATCGGGGAGATGGCGTCTCAGCTGGCCCACGAGCTCAACCAGCCCCTGACCGCCGTGATGAACTACCTCGATGCGGGGCGCCGTCTCCTGCGCCGGGATTGCACCGCCTCCCCGGAGGCGCTCGCGGCGATGGACGAGGCCGCGGCCGAGGCCCAGCGCGCGGGACACATCCTGCAGCGCGTCAGATCCTTTGCGCGTGGCGGGGAACCCGAGCGCACCCTGCACGACGTGAACACCCTTGTGAACGAGGTGCTCGAACTGGCGCATGCCGATATTCGCGCGCGCGAGGTGAAGCTCGACCTCGACCTGGCTTCCGATCTCTCCCTCGTTCGCGTCGATGGCGTGCAGATCCAGCAGGTGATCCTGAACCTGATCCGTAACGGGCTCGACGCCATGGCGGATGGGGACGGGGAGCGCCGGCTCTCGCTGCGAACGAGGCAATCCGAGAGGTCGGTCGCAGTTGAAGTAGGGGACACCGGGCCAGGCATCCCCGCAGACGTGAGGACTCGGCTCTTCGAACCCTTCTTCACCATGAAGCCTGGGGGCATGGGGCTCGGGCTCTCGATCAGCCACTCCATCGTCGAGGCCGCCGGCGGCCGCCTGTGGGCCGAGGAGGGCGAGGGTCCGGGAGCGACCTTCTGCTTCAGCTTGCCGGCCGCGGCCGGCAAGCGATCCCGGGAGGATGCGTGATGTCGGTTGATGCAGTTGATGAAGCCGTCCCCACCGTGTTCGTGGTCGACGACGATCCGGGCGTGCGCAATTCGTTGCGCCTCCTGCTCGAGACGGTGAATCTCCCGACCGAGACCTTCGCCTCGGCGCAGGAGTTTCTCGACGCCTGCGACCTCGGGCGACCCGGGTGCCTGGTTCTCGATCTGGCCATGCCGGGGATGAGCGGACTCGAGCTCCAGGAGCGATTGAGGGCCGAGCGCTGCATCATTCCCATCATCTTCATCACGGCGCATGGCGAGGTATCCACCGCGGTCCGCGCCATGAAGAAAGGCGCCAAGAACTTCCTCGAGAAGCCCTTCTGTGGCCAGGCGTTGATCGACATGATCCAGCGCGAGATCGAGGTGAACCGGCAGGAGAGGCTGCAACGGGCCCGGATCCGGGACGCCGGCGCCCGTCTCGACCTGCTCACCAGGCGCGAGCGGCAGGTACTCGATCTCCTGGTGCGAGGCCTGCCGGTCAAGGCGATCGCCGACGAGCTCGAGATGGCCAAGAAGACCTGCGATGTGCATCGTGCGCACATCATGCAGAAGACCGGGGTCAGCTCCGTTCCCGAGCTCGTGCAGCTCCATATCCTCGGATCGCAGGCCGAGGAGGGCCGCGAGCCGTCAGCCGGTCTGTCAGAGGATTTTCCTGGGCTCCCCTCTGCTAAAGGTTAGATCGGCTCAAAGTTGTAAGACATTTCCTTATAACGGCACAGAAAATGACCTATAGCGAGGTCGCAAGGAAAGCTCGATAGTGACTGTGCAGTCTGAGCGTGAGACGTGGCTGTGGCCGTGGTTGCCACATCCCGCTCAGGCCAGGCCCGACTTCCGGGGGATCCCACTGGCCGCAGGTCCACCGGCAAGCCGGGCCTTTTCTTATGGGGGCCTTTCTCGGGGTTCCCGCTCCCGGCCCTTTCCTCTGCGGGTGCCAGGTCCCGGCCGCCCGGACTCCCGAGTCCGGGCGGGGCTCCCGCCCGGCTCCGGTGCTTCAGCTGTCGCCCCGTCGGGTGTTACTGCAGCAACACCATCTTGCGGACAGCCGCCCGGTCCGGCGTGACGAGCTTGTAGAGGTAGATCCCGCTCGCCACCGGCGCACCGCGCTCGTCCCGTCCGTCCCAGGCCACGACGTGGGTGCCGCCGGCGAGCTGGCCGCTGACCAGGCTGCGAACGGCCCGCCCCGCCACATCGAAGATGGTGAGCGCGACCGGCGCTTCCGATTCGAGCGTGAAGCGAATCGTCGTCGCCGGGTTGAATGGATTGGGCGCGTTCTGATCGAGGCCGAAGCGGAACTCGGCGCTTGCCTCGGAGCCGATACCCGTGGGACCCGCGTTCACGGGAACTCTGAGACTCGCGGCTCCACCCCAGGCCCCACCCTGGTCCTTGGCGCGCACCCACAGGGTCACGAAGTCCTCGCCGAAGGTTCCCGCTGGAATCTCCGCCATGACGCCGACCGTGATCGTGCCGAAGTCACCGGTCATGGCCGTGCCGGTGCCGGCCGGGGCGGGGTTGAGGCCGGCCGACCACTCGGCAGCGAGGATGTTGGAGCCCCCCGTGTTCGCGTCGGTCACGGTGGCCGCGAGGGATGTCGCCTCGCTGGCCCGGATGGGCAGCGGATCGACCGCGATCGAGCCCGCCACCACCACCGGTCCGGTCAGATCGCCGCCCGGGAGATGGAGCGTGAGATCTCCGTTCGAGTCATCGCGCCCGCGGAGAGAGGGCGATCCGTTGTCGGTGATGGCGACTCGGATCCGGTAGCGGGTGCCGTTGGGGAAGCCCGCCGGATTCCAGGAGTAGGGCGGCGGGCCCGGAGCCGCCGCGACCAGGTTCCACGACTCGCCTCCGTTCGAGCTGACGTGGATGGTCCGCGATGCGACCGTGAATCCGGCGGCCGCCGATTCGGTCCAGGAGATGGCCACCGGGCCGCTCGTGATCACCTCGCCCCCGTCCGGCCCCGTCACGGTGACATCCGGATGATCGTGGCCGATGAGCCAGATCAGGGTCCGGTCGAGGATGTCCGCTCGCGCCTCGTCATCGGGGACAACGGCATTCAGATGCGCCCACTCGTAGAAGTTGGTGGAGATCTTCGTCGGCTGCCCACCCCACACGGCACTACCGGGATCACCCGCAGGCATTGCGCCTGTGAAACGAATGGCAATGTCATCGGGAGAGGTGTCGTTGTTCCGCCAGCTGGCCAGCGCGGTGCCGCCGACCGGGTTGGGGTTGATCTCGTCGCCGGCGGCCCCCGAACGGTGCGGCGTGTAAGGAATGCCTGCGGTGTAGGTGCCGCTGATCGGGTCGCCGGCGATGCCGAGGACCGAGCTCCAGGTCGCCGGGTCGGCCTGCCAGATGGCCTTGAGCTCGGTCTCGAACCAGGCCTTTCGCGCCGGGGAGTAGTCGGGAGAGCTCGGTTCCGAGAAATCCCAGGCCACATCGTGGGAGAAGATGGCCCAGCGGGCTCCGCCGGCGTTCAGGGCGGTGAGCGTGTCACGCGCGGCATCGGTGATCACCGGGTACTGCTCGAGGCCCGGCTGCCAGACGACGGCCTTGAAGGAGCGCAGTCCGGAATCGAGATTGCCCAGGCGCGGCGGGCTGGCGAGAGCTCCCTCCCAGATCGCGTGGGCCCACCCGCGGGACGAGAGCGCCGTCTCGTAATAGCCCCTCTTGTCGAAGGAGCTGTCGGTGATGACCACGAGAACATCGCGTCGCGAATCGGTCGTGAAGCGGTAATGGACTCCCCCCGCGTCGTCGCGCACGCCGTTCCCCTGATGATCCACGGATTCGACGTCGAAGTAATAGGTCTGGTTCGTTGCGAGCCCGGTGATCGTGACCGCGTGCGTGGTGACCAGGGCCGGCTCGAGCTCGGTCTCGGCGCCGAGGAGCGGCGTCGTCCCGTAGTAGACCCTCGAGCTCGCGGGCGTTGAGGTGAGCCACGTGATGGTGGCTCCATCCTGGCTCTGGTTGCCGGCGTGCACTGCGGTGATCACAGGACCCAGGAGATTGACCGTGGCGCGGGCCGCGATTGGATTCGGGTCGAGGTAGGTCACGGTGATCTCGTCGCCATTCGACACCTGGATGCGACCGTCCGCCGCCGGAGCGGCGAGGGAAATCGGGATCGCGCCGGTGAAGATGCCGTCCCCCCCGTCGAGGCTCACCACTTCCGGCGTCGACTCGGTGGTGGAGCTGACGCTCACGGTCAGCGGCAGCGCTGCATCCGGGTCGGTGACGCGGATGGCCACCGTGTCCTCGGCGCCGTAGGCGGCCTGATTCAGCTCGACCACGGCGAGGCCGCTCGCCAGCCCACCGGTGACCACCAGCGCGAAAGGCTGCGGGCCGAAGGGAACGTTCGCGGCCTCCACCCTGAGGATCCACGTGCCCGCGGATGGCAGGTTGCGCTGGACGCACTCCTCGACGTTGATGGCGTCGGCGGTCCCGCCGGTCGACGACTGGCCGGCGGCATAGAAGTTGCCGCGGTAGACCGCTCCACCCGGCTCGGTGGCGATGAGGTCGAGGTTGTTGACCAGGTTGATCGCCGCGGCCGGCGTCGAGGGGTAGTCGGTCCAGACCAGGGTCGCCTCGATCGGCTGCGTCGCGTCGGTGACCTCGACCGCGAATTCGACATACTCGCCGGTGAGAAGGCCGGTCGTGAAGTCCACGAGCGCCGTCCGCCGGGTGTCACCGGCGAAGTAGAGCACGTTGTCGGTGAGCACGCGGCCCCAGCCGATGCGATTGGAGGGGATCGAGTAGCCGCTGACCGAATTGTCCCCGGAGTTGACCACCATGGCCTTGAGCAAGGCCGCCGACGGCGTGAAGCCGTTGGCCGGCACCTTGGCGCCGGTCGGGTACCAGCCCTCGGTCAAGTACTGGCGCATCAGCGCGGCGGCGCCCGCCATGGCCGGCGTCGCCATGCTGGTGCCGGAGAGCGAGGCATAGGAGGCGTCCCCGCTGAAGAAGGCGCTCGAGACCGCGACCGCCGGTGCGCAGACGGTCGGCTTCAGTCGGCCGTCGTCCGCCGGGCCCCCCGAGGTCGAGCTGTAGATGGTGTTGGCCGCCGTGCCGTTGCCGGTTCCGCCGGCCGATACGCAGTTCTTGGCGGTTGCCGGGCTTCCCACTGTCCCCGTGCCGCCCGAGTTGCCGTCGGCGAAGAAGGGGAGGAAGTCGGGGTGCTCCCACATGAACTGGTCGACCGTCATGGCCTGGAAGTCGTAGTCGCCGGCAGCGGCTGATCTGCTCCACGAGTTCGACATGATGCGCGCCCCGCCCGCGGCATTCCCGGTGTAGGGGAGGACGAGGAGATCGTTGAGGTCGATCGGCACGTAGATCGCGACCGGGTCGCTGCCACCGCCATCGCAGAAGTAGAGCTGCGCCGCGGGCGCCATGCCGTCGCGGAGATCGGTGGCGAACGGTGAGTCGTCCCCGGCGACGGTGCAACCGGTGTGGGTGCCGTGTCCGCTCTCGTCGCCGAAGAGGATGCGCGGATCCTCGTTCGTCTTCACATAGGCCACGAGCTTGCGATGATCCGGGTACTGGCCGTAGCCGGTGATGGAGATCACGGGATCGCGGAACTGATTGTGCGTGGTGCGGATCCCCGAGTCGGCCGTCGAGACCATCTGGCCCTCGCCGCGGATGCCGAGGTCCCAGATGCGGCGGTCCGAGCTGACCCAGGTCTGCACCACCCACTGCGCGTTCGAGTTGACGATGCGGTTCGGGTGCCAGGGCTCGATCCATGCCACCGCCGTCTCCCGCGCCAGGTCGGGTAGGATGTCGCTTCCGGCCTGGAAGCGGATGAGCTGGTTCCGCCCGCGCGAGCGCTCGACGACGTTGCCGCCGAGGGTGGCGATGCGCGCGGCGATGATGTCGGCGGGTTCGCCGTCGAACACCTGGAGGACGTAGCTGTCCCCCCGGCGGCCGGGCGCCATCTCGGGAGCGGCCGCCAGCTTGTAGGCCGGGTGGTAGGCGCCGGTCCACTCGACTCGGGGCATGCGCGCGATGGTCTCGCGCGCGCCGGCGGGAAGGCGGACCAGGAAGGCGTCGTGCGGGAGATAGGCATGGATGCGGCCGCCGAGGGATTCGAGATCAGCCTTCCATTCGGCCTCGATCGGGCCGGCGAACTGGACGATGAAGTATCCCGCCGCGTCGGATCCGGGGTCGCCGCGGAGGGCATCCGGAAGAGGGGGCTCGCCCATGCGGGTGTCGAAGCGGATACCGCTGGCAAGGGTGATCATGGTCCGGTCGGCTACGGGATCGGGCTGGGTCCGCCCGCGACGGATCACCGAGATCCGGTCCCCGTGGCCGCCGGGCTTGCTCTCCATCCTCGAGGTGAAGGCGGGGCCTGGCGTGTTCGCCACCCGGTTGGCGCTTTCTCCGGACAGGGCATGAAAGGCGATCGCGAATGCCGCCAGGGCCACGCAACCGAGGAAACGCAGAGAGCGATCCAGTGTCGGGCGATGCATGAATACCTCTTCCGCTGGCAACGGGGGTCGGGGGTGCCGGATCCATCCGGCCCCGGGGGCTTCTGGGGCGTCTGGGCTGCCCCTTCCTGGCGGTAGCAGTGGATCATAGCCGAGCCCCCGCCGGGGAGCCAGTGGCAGGTCGGCAGCCGCCGCACCATCCGTTGCGCTATGCTCCAGCGAGATCGGTCCCGGTCGAGAAAGTGATGAAGGCAAGGGGCTTTCGGGGTTCGGGCTTTCTCCTGGCAGTTCTGGCGGCAGCCATGCTGCCCGCCGCCATGGCGCGCGCGGCCGGTCCGCCCTTGAAGCCGGCGCCGGTTCTCACGATCGAGCGGGCCACACGTCAGGAGATGCCCACCCGCACCTTCGACGTGCACCATCTGAAGCTCGAGCTCGCGCTGGATCCGGAGGCCGGGCGGATCTCCGGCGAGGCGACCCTGACCCTGAGCCCGCTCAGCGGTTCGATCACCGAGGTCCCGCTTCATGCCGCGGACCTGGCCATTGAAGCCGCCTGGATCGAACGGGAAGGGACCATCGACAGCGCGGGCACCGCAGTCGAACCCGGGCTCCTGCGCGTCGCCCTGCCGCGAAGCGCCGCCCCCGGGGAGACGCTCCGGGTGCGGGTGCGCTACACCGCGCATCCTGCGACCGGTCTCACCTTCGTCGCCGCCGATCCCGCCGGCGGCCGCTCGCTCCAGATATGGAGCCAGGGTGAAGCCGAGGAGAATCGCTTCTGGTATCCGGCGTGGGACTACCCCAATGACCGGGCGACGAGCGAGCTCGTGGTCACGGTGCCGGAAGGCCTCACCGCGGTCGGCAACGGCCTCCTGGTCGCCCGGCGCGAAAACCCAGATCGCACCGTGACGTTTCACTGGCGCGAGGACCATCCCCACGTCAACTACCTGTTCTCCCTCGCCGTGGGCGATTTCGTCCGGCTGCCGGCGCAGGCCGGCGAGGTTCCGCTCGAGGTCTATGTCGAGCGCGGGCTCGAACCGCTCGCCGAGCGGAGCTTCGGCCACACCGCCGATATGGTGCAGACGTTCGCCCGGGCTTTCGCTCATCCCTATCCGTTCGAGAAGTACGCCCAGGTCACGGTGCGCGACTTTGCCTACTGGGGCATGGAGAACGTGAGCGCCACGACGCTGATGGAGCGGACCCTGCACGATGAGGCCGCGCACCTCACGTACACCTCGGACGACCTCGTGGCGCATGAGCTGGCGCATTCCTGGTTCGGCAACATGATCACCTGCCGGAGCTGGAGCCAGCTCTGGCTCAACGAGGGTTTTGCGACCTACGCCGAGGCGATCTACTACGAGGCCCGGTGGGGAGAGGAGGGCCTGGTCGACCGCCTGCTGAATGACCGCGAGAACTACCTCGAGGAGTACGAGGAGGACTACCGGCGGGCCATCGTCACCGATGTCTTCGTCGAACCGGTGGACCTCTTGGATGCCCACACCTACAGCAAGGCAGCTCTGGTCTTGCACATGCTGCGGAAAGAGCTCGGCGAGGAGGTGTTCTGGACGGCGCTCCACCGCTATGTCGCCGCCTTTGCCTGGAGGGAAGTCGAGACATCCGATCTGCGTAGGATCTGCGAGGAAGTGTCGGGGCGCGATCTCGGCGTGTTCTTCGACCAGTGGCTCTACCGCAGCGGCCACCCTGTGCTCGCGGCGAGCTGGTCCTGGGACCGCGAGCTCGGGCAGGTCGAAATCGAGATCGAGCAGACTCAGGGAGTCGACGATTCGCCGTTGTTCTTCGACACGGCGCTCGACATCCGCATCGTGACGGCGGTTCCGGACGCCGGCCGGCCGGAGGTCGTGGACCATCGCGTGCGCCTCCGGGGCGCGCGGGAGACGTTCCATTTTCCGGCGGCGGCGCGTCCCAGCTTCGTCCAGCTCGATCCGGCCGGCTGGCTCCTCGCCGAGATCGACTTCCAGAAGCCGGCCGCCGAGTGGGCGCTCGAGCTGGCCAGCACCACGGAGGTTCTGGGGCGCGTGGCGGCGGTTCGCGCGCTCGGTGCATTCCCCGGAGACACGACGGCGCTCGCCGCGCTCGCCCGTGCCCTGCGCGAGGACACCTCGCGGCACGTGCGCGCCCGGGCCGCGGCCAGTCTCGGCGAGCTCGGCACCGAATCGGCGCTCGACACGCTGGCCAGCGGACTGGCCGATCCCGATGCGCGTGTCCGCCTGGCCGTGGCCACGGCGCTCGGCGAATTCGCCTCGGCGCGCGCGGCGGACCGCCTGCTCGATCTCATCGACCGCGATCCGAGTCCGTATGTGGTCGGCGCCGCCGCCGAGGCGCTGGGTGCCACCGGGGATGTACGGGCGCACCAGCGTCTCTTGCATCTCCGGCAGCGGAGCGCCCACGCCGACGAGATCGCGCGTGGCGCCTACGCCGGCCTTGCCGCCCTCGAGGATGAGGCCGTGCTGCCGGATCTCATGCGCGGCACAGGCGAGGACATACCGGGTGAGGCCCGGCGCGCGGCGATCCTTGGGCTCGGCACCCTGGCATCTGAGTTGCCCGAGCGACGACCGGAGATCCAGGCGCGGCTCGTGGGGCTTCTCGACGCGCCGTTGCTCGACACCCGGCTCGCCGCGATCGAGGCCATGGGGGAGAGCGGGGATCCGGGTGCCCTGCCGGTGTTGAGCCAGCTTGGACGGAGCGCGTGCGGGGAGTTAGTGCGAGCGACGGCACGGCATGCTGCCTGGCACGTCGCCCATGCCGAGGATTCAGCCGGCAAGACCGCGGACAAGGAGGATTGATCATGATCATGACCACGACGCCGACCATCGAGGGCAAGCGCATCGCCGACTACAAGGGAGTGGTGACGGGCGAAGCGATCCTCGGCGCCAACGGCAGCATGCTCATGGTGAGCGTGAGCGGCACCGCCGTCGTCATCTAGCGCACGGTGAAGGTGGCGCTCGAACCACCGAGCGGCACCGTCGTCGACCCGCCGTTGACGCCCGTGGCGCTGGCGACGCGGAGGGATGAGGTCCCGGTGGCCGCGTTGCTGGCGACCTCGACCGTGGCGGTGACCACGATCCCGTCGCCGGGCGGGATCTCGGATGTGCCATTCAGGTCCACGAGGATCACGCGGGCCAATCCGCCCGCGATCTCGTTCACCTGAGCGTCGAAGTCCGCGGCGCGGGCGCCGGCGCCGGCCGCGGTCACGCTCAGAAGGGCGGCGTCATAGCCGAGGTCGAATTGCAGCCCGGTGAGCGAGCTCGTGTTCTCGAGCCGGAAGCTCACCGTGACGGCGGCTCCTGGCGCCCCGGCGGCATCATCGATGCGAAGGACGTTCGTCAGGTCGGGGGTGAAGGGTGGCGGCCCGTTGCCATCGTCGTCATCACCCCCGCCGCAGCCGGCAAGGAGAATGAAGGAGAGAACCGCCGTGGCAAGAGCGCACCGGCGCAGCGAGGGTATCGATCGGACGCTCATCGTGGCTGCCAAGGGTTGTCCTCCTCCTTGCGGTGTGCTCGCCGGGTGATCGGCCGTGTTGCTCATCGCACCACCGTGAGCCGCGCGGTTGCACTCTCACCGCCGGCCGTCACGCGTGCCCAGTAGACTCCTGCCGGCAGCGGCCGTCCCCTGGACCCGCGGCCGTCCCAGACGATCTCATGCCGGCCTGGCGCGCGCGTATCATCGGCCGGCATGGCCACCAGCCGTCCCGACACATCATAGATTCCCACGGTAACGCGCCGATTTTCCCTGCCTGGCACCTCGATGGCGATACGGGCGGGACCGGCAAAGGGATTCTGCGTGGCCGCCCATATCCGTAGCGACGCCGGTGCGCCGCCGCCCGCCGGATCCGGAATGGGGGCGCCGAAGGAGACGGTCCCGGCGACGTGCTCGCCACCCGGACCGACGAGGTCGAGGCGCAGCGGGCGCCAGGCCGCCGTCTCGGCTCCCGCGGCCGCGACGAAGGGCAGGTTGATGACGGGGTTCCCGCCGCTCAGCGAATGCCCGTCGGCGGCGAGCGCCATGAGGCGTGTGGTCCCCTCGGCATCGCGCGGCGAGCCGAGGGCGAGAACGCCGCTCCGCGCGCCGCGCACCGCGGCGGCGAGTGGTGTCAGGGTGCCTCCTGGCGCCGGCGCCAGGTCGAGCTCGAGCCCCGACACGGGAGCAGCCGCCTGGATCGTGATCGGGAGGATCCATGTCACCGCGCCGACCGGCGGCACGGGTGGGTTCGCGAACGCACCGGCCGCCATGATGGCGCGGATCACCAGGACCACGTCACCGACATCGATGATCTCGTCACGGTTCATGTCCGTGCGATCACGCTCCTCGGGGGTCGGCTGCTGGACCTCCAGGACATAGTCGAGGGCGAGGAGCGCATCGGTGATTTCGAGGACGCCGTTGCCATCGATGTCGCCGGCGATGGTGGTGTCGGATGCGGCGGCGTTCGCGGCGGCGAGGACATCGAGCTTCCCGTACCCCCATAGAGCGTTGGGCAAGAGACCCGTGAAGGCATCGGAACGAGCGGTGGTGGTCAAGGCGCGCTTCAGATCGACGATGTCCCAGTCGGGATGGAGCTCCAGGAGCAGGGCCACGGCTCCAGTGACATGCGGCGCGGCCTGGCTCGTGCCTTGCTGGATGGCATAGCGGTCGCCGGCGAGGAGGAACATGTTGGGGAACTGCGGAAACGGCGAGGCAAAGCTCGATGACGGCGACGTCGGCGGAGCATCGACGGAGAAGCAGGAGGCAATCTCCATCCCCGGTGCGCAGAGCTCCGGCTTGATTCTCCCGTCGCGCGTCGGCCCGGCGTTGGAGAAGGGTGCGATCGCGCCGAAGGCGGCGTTGGGTAGGCCGAGGGTGCGCAGGTCGAAGTGGTTGCCGTCCTTGTCATCCCATTCGATCTTGGTCGTATGGGCGCCGACGGTGATGGCGTTGCGCGCCGTGCCCGGCTCCGAAACGAAGCCGGTGGAACTGGCGAAGCTGCCGAAGGCGGTGGCGGCTCCGGGCAGGGTCGGCTCGAAGGTGCTGATGGAGATGTAGGCATCGAAGGGGCCGGCGCCGTTCTCGAGGCGGATCCGCCAGCTGCCGGGCACGGGCTGGGCGCCGGGGATATCGATGACCAGGATGTTGGCCTCGAAGTCGCCGTTGGCCGGGTTGGCGCCCGCTCCGACGTTCTGGACCAGGATCAGACCGTCCTCGCTGAAGGTGCCGCTCGGAGCGTTCGACTCACCGGGAGCGAACGGGCCGACGGCCAGTCCGTTGGGCGTGATGACCGTGATCGAGAATCCGGCGAAGGTCTCGTACCAGAGGTTGATGAGCACGAAGTCGTTCTGCACGCCGGACGCCGGTACGTAATCCGGGATCGTGAAGCGGAGATCGTTGACTCCGCTCACGTAGTCCGAGGCGGCATGCTGCGCCGGCAGGCTGCGCTCGTTGCCGGCCGCCGCGACGATGGCCTTTCCCGGCCTGCCGCTGCCCACCAGGTTGTCGATCGCCACCTCCTGCAGCGCCGAGCCGTCGTGGGCCCCGAAATGGCCGCCGAAGCTCAGATTGGTCACGTAGGGCTGGCCGAGCTCGGCGGCCTTCTGATCGATGAAGGAGAGGGCGTTGACGACATCGGCCTCGCTCAGGCCCCCCGAGCCCGCGCGATCGCCGTTGACGATGATGAGATCGGCGCCGGGCGCGACCCCTCTCATGCCCGACATGACGCGGCCGCCACCGGCGGCGCTGCCGGCGACATGGGTGCCGTGGCCGACGACATCGCGCGCTGTGGCGCCCTGATCGATCTGGGCGGCGGTGAGGAGCGTGCCGCCGAAGGGGCCGTTGCCCGGCACGCTCAGGTCGAGCAGGAACTTGATGCGGGTCGTGCCGTCGGGATTCTGGAAGTCGGGATGCTCGGTATCGATGCCGGTGTCGATGACACCAACGATCACGCCCTCTCCGGTTGCTCCGTACTCCGACCACACGCCGGGGGCGCCCGTGTCGGGAACGCTCAGGTCGTTCATGAGGCGCATCCGGCCGGCGGCCTGGACGCGTTCGACCACCGGCAGTCGGGCGATGTCGTCAACAAGAGCGAGGGGCACCGCGCGCGCCGTGGCCACTTCGCCGATGACCGTATCGATCTCGAGGCCGAGCGCCGATAACGACGTCACATCACCGCCTGCGACGGCAAGGAGGAGATCGGCGACCGGAACCCCGGCCAGGAGTCGGGCCCCGAGCGCCGACGCAGCCGGGCTCAGCATGGGCGCGCCCCGGCCCGGGCTCGCGGCGGCTTCATAGAGCGGCTCGGCGGCCAGGGCGAGCAGGGGCTGGACCTTGCGTCCCTCCTCGGGCGAGAGCGAAGGAGCCGCCACCGCGGACGTTGCCGAGATGAGAAGTGCGGCGACCAGCAACCCGGACCGTCGGGAGACCCTTATCGCGTTCATCATGAAGTGCCCCTTCAGAGCGTGATGGTCGTTGTCACTTGATCTGCATCTGGCGAGCAGGCTCGATCTGGATCACCTCGTCCAGCGCGGCGATCTCGGCCAGCGAGCGCGGCTGGATCCAGCCGGTGAGGACGTCGCCGACAACCGTGTCGACGCGCATCCCCCTCGACTCGAGGAAGGGGCTGGAAGCCGCTTCATCGACCCGGACGAGCACCGAGAGAAGCGAGTCCCCTTTTCCTTCGCTCAGGAGCTGGGAGGCGGTGCGGCGCAGCTCGGGATCGACCTTGGCCGCAGCAGGGCCGGGAAGGTCGAGCGTTTCCTGACCATGGGAACCGCATCCAGCCAGAACAGCGAGGGCCAGGACGCTGAAGAGGGCAGGGCGGAGAGAGGTTGAGTGGCGCATCCTGGCCTCGGGGTGGGGAGCCTCTCGACGGCGCGCGGCACAGCCAATGCAGGCCGGCGCAGGATTCCAGAGCCAAGTGACATTACCACTGGCGCCTGGGCGTGGGAAGCGGCTCGCGCCGGGCGGGAACGCTAGCTGCGAGCGAGCGGGATGAACCCCTTGGGATAGCGCCGGGCCAGATCGACGTAGGTCTTCTTGAAGTGGAGCCACTCGGCCTTGTAACGCTCGTCGACCGTCTTCTCGAGGATCCTGGCTGGAACGCCGACCGCGATCTGTCCGGGCGGGATCTCCTGGCGCTGGCGCACGACACAGCCCTCGCCGACGACCGCCCAGGTCCCGAGAACGGTCCAGTCGCTCACGACCGCGCCCATGCCGATGACGACATAATCCTCGATGCGCAGGGCGTTGTGGATGATCGAGCCGTGTCCGACGGTGACCCAGTTTCCGATCGTGCACACCTCACCCGGCCGGGCGTGGATGACGCAGTTGTCCTCGATGCTGGTGAAGTCGCCGATGTGGATCGTGCCGTAGTCGCCGCGGATGCGGGCGCCGGGGCCGATCCAGCAGCCGCGGCCGATCACGACATCCCCGAAGACATCGGCCGATGGATGAATGTAGGTCGCTTCGCCGATCGTCGGCGTCTTGCCCTCGAAGCTGGCAACGCTCATGGCGGTTGTCCTCCCGGTGGCGAGGATAGCAGGAAGTGCCGCCTGGCCGGTGCTAGGATCTCGCTCATGGACCACCGAGCCGGTGAGAGCGATCTCCTTCTGCTCCGCGACGTTCACCATGTCTATGCCGATGACGGGGTCGAGGTCGTGGCGCTGCGCGGCGTGACGCTCTCGGTGAAGGCCGGCGAGTTCGTGGCCATCGTCGGTCAGAGCGGCTGCGGCAAGAGCACTCTCCTCCATGTGATGGGGGCCATGGATCGCCCGCGTTCGGGCGAGGTATGGCTTCGCGGCCGGGAGATCGCTCGCCTCGATGACGAGTCGCGCACCGCCATCCGCCAGCGCGAGGTGGGTTTCGTCTTCCAGTTCTTCAATCTGCTCCCCACGCTCGACCTGAGCGAGAACGTGATGCTGCCGGCGTTGCTCGCCGGCGCCGGTGTTGCCGCCGCGCGCCAGAGGGCCGAGGATCTGCTCCGCGCCGTCGGGCTCTCCGGGCTCGGCGCTCGCCGGGCGACCGCGCTCTCCGGCGGCGAGCGCCAGCGTGGCGCGATCGCTCGCGCCCTGGTCAACGAGGCCCCGCTGCTCCTCGCCGATGAGCCGACGGGGAATCTGGACAGCGGGACCGGAGCCGAGATCATCCGGCTCCTGCGCGCCCTGCCGGCGAGCCGGGGCACGACCGTCGTGCTCGCCACTCATGCTACCGAGCTCGCCCGCGTCGCCGATCGCGTCGTCACCATGCGTGATGGGCGCATCGAGAGCGACGAGGCGGCGGGCGAGGGCCAGGACAGGCTGTGATCCCCCGCCTCCTCGTCTGGACCAGCCTCCGCCACACGGGCCGCGCGCCAGGGCTCTTTCTCCTCGCGGTGCTCGGTATCGCGCTGGGAGTGGCGGTCTTCGTGGCGATCCAGATCGCGAATCGCACGGTGCTTCGCACCTTCGCCGCCACGGTCGACGCGGTGGCCGGGCGGGCGAACCTGGAGATCGCCGGTGGCGGCAACGGTCTTCCGGACAGCCTGTACGTGCGCGTGCGGCGGCTCCCCGGCATCACCGCCGCCACGCCTCTCGTCACGGCTCATGCTCTCTTGCCGGACCACCCCGGCGAGGTCCTGGAGCTCATCGGCGTCGACAGCTTCTCGAACGGACCTTTCCGTACCTATGACGTCGTCGCCGCCGATGGCGCTGCGGATGGATACCTGTCGTGGCTCGCCGATGCGCGCGGCGCCCTCGTGCCCGCCTCGCTGGCCAGGACGCTCGGGCTCGAGATCGGGAGTCCGCTCGTCATCCTGGCCCGGAGCGCCCCGGACACGCTCCGGGTGCGCGGCCTCCTGCGCTTCTCCGGAGAGATCGAGCGCACCGCCGAACGAATCGTCGTCGTCGATCTGGCGACGGCGCAGGAGGTGTCGGGCAAGCTCGGGCAGCTCGATCGCATCGATCTCATCGCCGCCGATCCGGACTCGACCGGCATCCGCTTGCAGGCGCTCGCCGCAAACGGGTGGCCGGCGGATGCCAGCGTGCGGCGTCCGGGCGCTCGCACGACGCAGGTCGAGACCATGCTCGCCGCTTTCCGGCTCAACTTGACGGCGCTCAGCCTGATCTCGCTCTTCGTCGGTGTCTTCCTCGTCTACAACGCTGCGACCACCGAGGTCGTGCGCCGCCGGCGTGAGATCGGCATCCTCCGTGCTCTGGGCACGCCACGGCGGATGGTCCGACGACTCGTTCTGCTCGAGACCGGCGTGCTGGGGGCCATCGGCATCGCGGCCGGCCTCGGGTTGGGGGTGCTCCTCGCCCGGTTCGTGCTGAGCTCGATCGCGCGCACCGTCTCGGCGCTCTACGTCCAGGTGGCGGTGCGCGAGCTCTTCATCGAACCGCGCGTGCTCCTCGCGGCGGCAGTGGCCGGAGCCGGGGCGGTTCTCTTCGCCGGCTGGGCACCGGCGCGCGAGGCAGCAGGGCTCGAGCCGCAGGTGGTCCTGACCGAGGGCCGGTATCCGGCGCTCGGCTGGCTCCGCCCGCTGCGCCTGCTCGCGGCGGCGCTCGCCGCAGGCGCCCTCGCCGCGATCCTCTCCATGTCGCGGCTCGCGAGCTGGCACCCGGCGGCGGGGTTCCTGGCGGCGCTCTGCATCCTCACGGCCGGGGCGCTGGCGGCACCGGCGGCGGCGGTGGGTCTCATCGCCGCCGCCCGAGCGCTGGCCGGGCGGAGCGTGAGCATGCGTCTGGCCGCCGGGCAGCTCCGGGCCGGCCTCCGGCGGGCGGCGGTCACCATCGCCGCGCTCAGCTCGGCGCTCGCCATGGTGATCGGCGTCACCATCATGATCGACAGCTTCCGGCGCACGGTGGACCTCTGGATCGGGCAGACCATCCGCGCCGACCTCTATGTCGCGCCCGCGAGCCAGCGCGCCGCCGGGGGGCGGCCGAGCTGCCCGGGGAGGTCAGCGCCCGGATCGGGCGGTTGCCCGGTATCCGAGCCCGCGACGAGCTCCGCATCGTCGAGCTCGAAGTGGGCGGGCGCCGGGTTCACGGGGGTGCCGTCAACTTTGACGTCATCGCGCAAGAATCGGCGTTCCTGTTCCGTCGGGGCCGATCCTCGTCGATTCTCGCCCAGGCCATCCGGGATCACGGGGTGATCGTGAGCGAGCCCTTCTCCCGCCATCAGCACCTGGCCGAGGGGGATACGCTTCATCTCGCCACGCCCTCCGGTCCCGCCGCGCTCAGGATCGCCGGGGTGTTCTACGACTATTCGAGCGATGCCGGTCTCGTCTTGTTTCATCGGCCGCACTACGCGGCGCTCTACCGGGATCCGGCGATCAACTCGCTTGCGCTCTATCTCGAGGACCCGGCGGGCGCGGCGGCCTTCAGGCAGGCCATCGCTGCCGGCGTGGGTCGCGAGCACGCGCTCCTCATCCGGTCGAACCGCGACATCCGGGATGCCGCGCTCGAGCAGTTCGATCAGACCTTTGCGGTGACCATGACCCTCAAGTTCATCACCCTCATCGTGGCCATGGCCGGAGTCTTCTTCTCGCTGACGGTGAGCGTGGCCGAGCGCCGGGCCGAGATCGGTATCCTGCGCGCGATCGGCGCCAGGGCGGGGCAGGTGCGGCGGATGGTGTTCGGCGAGGCGCTCCTGATCGGCCTCGCCGCGCTGGTCGTGGGCGTGGCGACCGGCATCGGCCTCGCGCTGCTCCTCGTCTTCGTCATCAACCGCCAGTTCTTCGGGTGGACCCTCCTCTGGGTCCTGACTCCGCGTGTCCTCATCGAGGCGTTCGTGGTCATCGCCGTGGCATCCGTGCTGGCGGCATGGCTGCCGGCGCGGACCGCGATCCGTACGGACCCGGCGGCGAGCCTGCGCGCCGAGTAGCCGCGGGGGGCGGAGCGCGCCAGCGGCGATTCGTGGAGCGAGCGGACTCGCCCCGCTCCCGTCTCTCGTGCTATGCTTCCCGCCCGCCGCGGCACCCCCCTCGTCGATGCCATGGACTCAGCCGTGGCTACCGCTCGAAAGCCATGAGGTACAAGAAGATGCACAGAATGATGGTATGCGCGATCCTGGCCCTCGGGATCGCCGGCCAGGCCCTGGCCGCCGACAACCCAAAGGACAAGGCAATGACGCAAATCGACGAGATGATCGCCAAGGCTGGCGTGGACAAGTCCGACCCGGCCTGGCGCACGACTATCCCGAAGCCCGAGATGGCCACCTTCGATTCGACACACACGTACTATGCGAAGATGGTCACCAGCAAGGGGCCGATCCTGATCAAGTTCATGCCGAAGGTGGCGCCCATGCACGTGACGAGCTTCATCTATCTCACCAAGCTCGGCTTCTACGATGGCCTCACCTTCCATCGCGTGATCACCGGCTTCATGGCGCAGGGTGGTTGTCCGCTCGGTAGTGGCACCGGGGGCCCGGGCTACAAGTACGGGGGCGAGTTCGATTCCAAGGTCAAGCATGACAAGCCCGGCCTGCTCTCGATGGCCAACGCCGGCCCCGGCACGGACGGCAGCCAGTTCTTCCTGACCTTCAAGCCGACGCCCTGGCTCGACGGCAAGCACACGCTCTTCGGCGAGGTCGTCGAGGGGATGGATGTGCTCAAGGCCCTGGAGGCCGCCGGCTCCGAGAGCGGGACGACCAAAGAGAAGCTCGTGATGGAGAAGGTCACGATCGAGGTCAAGTAACCAAAGCGCCTTCGCGTATTCGAGAATCATGACGGCCACGGGCCCGCGTCACGACAGATCGATGTCGGTCGCGGGCCCGCTTGCTTGGGCACGGCACCGCGCCGGCGCCGGGGGCGTCGCATTGCTTATCTGCGCTGTGACGCAGATATTCCCGGGATGGCTCCCGGCCGATGATTCCTTCCGCCCGCTGGAACCTGGATACGAGCTGCGTTTTCCCGAGGATCACGCCGCCCATCCCGCCTACCGCACCGAGTGGTGGTACTACACCGGACATCTTTGGTTCGAGGCGCCTGGCGATGCCGGCGGCAAGCCGGGTCGCAAGCAAGCGCCATCGGATCTGGGATTCCAGCTCACTTTCTTCCGGAGCGGGATCGCTCGTCCTGAACCGCCGCGACCATCACTCTGGGCGCTCCGCGACATCTACTTTGCGCACCTCGCCATCGGGGACTTCGCAGCGCGGCGCTTCCACGTCGCCGAGCGGCTCGAACGGGATGCCCTCGGGCTTGCCGGAGCCGACTCCGTGCGCTATCACGTGTGGGCGGGAGACTGGTCGGCGACCCTGGCGCCCGACGGTGCTCATCATCTGGTCGCGGTCGAGGCGGAGGAGTGCGGCGTCGACCTCACGCTCGTCCCGTTGAAGCCTCCGGCCCTGCACGGAGAGGCGGGATGGAGCCGGAAGGGGGATGAACCGGGCCAGGCTTCCACCTACTACTCGCTGACCCGCATGGCGGCGAGCGGCACGGTCCATCTCGGAGACCGCACGCTCAGCGTGCGCGGCGAGGCCTGGATGGACCACGAGTTCACGACCGGTGAGCTCGCGTCCGACCTCGTGGGCTGGGACTGGTTCGGATTGCAGCTCGATGACGGCACGGAGCTCATGCTCTATCTCCTGCGTCGCTCCGACGGCACACCGTCCCCGGCCTCGAGCGGGAGCCTCGTCGATGAGGCCGGCCGCGTCACCCATCTCGACCGCGAAGCGTTCACGGTGACGAGCGAGTCGAGCTGGCGGAGCCCCCGGAGCGGGGCGGTCTACCCCGCGGGATGGCGGGTCCGCGTTCCCGGCGCGGCGCTCGAGCTCACGCTCACACCTCGGCTTCCCGACCAGGAACTGGTGACTCGGGAATCGACCGGCGTCACCTACTGGGAAGGGGCCGTCGGGATCAGCGGCAGTCGCGGAGGGGCCCCGATCACGGGCCGCGGGTTCGTCGAGCTCACCGGTTACGCCGAGGCCTTTCGCGCCCGGATGTGATGGGACCCCCGTAGTTCGGGGGCGGGGTCGATCATTCTCGAGACGGCTCGAGGCGACATCGCGCTCCGAGGGTTCTAGCCGTCCCGCCCCGGTGACAACGGGCGCCCACGAGCGAGCTCGGCGCTCGCCCTGCGGAAGGCGGATTGATCGCGCTTTCTCGCCGCGGCGCTGCGCTTGCGGAGCGCGGCCAAGGGCAAACGCATTCGCGGGTTTGCGTCCAGCTCTGGCTCGTGGCGCGCCAGGAAGGCCCAGTAGAGGGGAGTGAGCGGGCAGTTCGCCCGGGGGTCGAAGGCGCAGGGCGGGCAAAGATCGCTCATGCGGTCGATGTAGGCCGCGCCCGAGACATAGGGCTTGGTGGTCATGAGATCGCCTGCGGCGTAGGTGCCCATCCCGAGCACGTTCGGTTCCACGACCCAGTCGTAGGCGTCCGTGAAGGCGACCCAGAACCAGTCGGTGAGAGCGCGGGGCGAGACGTCGAGCAACGTGGCGATGTTGGCGAGAACCATGAGCCGGGTGATGTGGTGGCTGTACCCTTCGCGCCACACATCGCTGACCACCGTGTCGAGGCAGGCCAGGCCGGATCGGATCCGGCCCCAGTAGGCGGGCGGCAAGGGGCCGGCCGCGCCGAGGAAAGAGGGCTCGGCGCCGCCATCCTCGTGCTCCGCCGTGCGCACGCGCAGGCCCGCTCCCGGCAGGCGGCGAAAGCCATCGGTCGCTTCGTGCACGTGACGCATGAACTCGCGCCAGCCGAGAACCTGCCGGATGAATCCTTCCTTGCTCGCTAGCGGGATGTCGAGTCGCGCGGCATCCCGCACCACGCGTGCCGGCAGCAGGCGATGCAGGTTCAGGAGCGAGGAGATGCGGGTATGGAAGAGCCCGCGCGAGCGCGCCGACATGGCGTCCTCGAACGGCCCGAAATGCGGGAGGCATTCCGTCTGAGCCCAGCGCCACAGGTGCTCGGCATCGTCGCGGGTCGCCGGCAGCGCCTCGAGGTCGAGCTGACCGGGATGATCTCCGTAGCGCGCGGCGATCAGATCGGCGACTTCGTCCTTGATGGGGTCGGACTGGAAGCGCGGTGCGGTCGGCGCCGGGGGATCGCCCTTCCAGGGCAAGCGGTTCTCGGTATCGAAGCTCCACTTGCCGCCGGCCGGCCGGCCCCTCGCCACGAGCGTCCCGGTCGCCCGGCGCGCCGCCCGATAGAAGCGGTCCAGGCGCCACGGCGGATCCCCGGCCAAGGCAGTGAACTGCTCCCGGGTCGTGAGCCAGCCCTCGTGCGGCAGCAGCTCGAGCTGACCGGCCACGGCCAGCCGGGCCAGATCGGCGCAGAGTTCGCGCTCTGCCGGGCGCATGACGCGGATCGGGCCCAGCTCGCGCGCGAGTGGCGCCAGCGCCTCCGCGTAGGAGTGAGGCGCGACGACATGCAGGACCGCAACACCCCGTGCCGCCTGCTCGAGCGCGAAGTGCCGCATGTTGGCGAGCACCAGCGCGAGCTTCTGCCGGTGATAGGGCCGGCGTGCCGCCTTGCCCGGACACTCGACCATGATGACCCCGAGCTCGCGCGGATCCTCGCGCGCCAGGGGTCCGATCTCGTCCGACAGTTGATCGTAGGGGACGAAGATCCAGCGCCGTTTCCCGCGGTCGCGCGCGCTCTCGGCCAGCGCCGCGCGAAACGGACTCCGGGGTTTGCGGTTGTTTCGCTTCTTCACGGCCGGACCTCGTGGCGAATGGCGGTCATTCCATCGACCCCCTGCCGTTCTTGAGGCCGCTGGCGTTCGCCTGGATACCTGACCATATCATGATGGCGTTCCGACTACGCCTTCGAGTCCGGGGCGGCGCCCGGCCAATCCTGGCTCGACTTCGTCGGGATCGCGGTCGACACTCCGTAGTTGTTCATGGCGAGATGGAAAAGGGGGTGGTTCCACATGGAGGCGCCCTCTTTCAATTGAACGTGCTCCGTGCATCCCGGTGAACCCGCGTGTTATTCTCGAGGCGTTCAGTCCCGGACCGGGCCCAGCTTCCCGGTCGAACGCAATCCCGCCAGATCCCAGAGGAGGCTTCCCATGCGGAACCTGTTATTGGCTCTTCTCTTCATTCTCGTGCTCCCGGTCTCGGCCCTGGCCCAGAAGGGAAGCGATTCTCACTGCGATCCGTGTCCCGATGTCGAATCGTCGCTGACGATCACCGGGGCCTACCAGACGATCGCCGGCTCCACGCTCGGTGCGAGCAATGGCGACTACTCCTACCAGTTCTGCGCCATCGCCAACGGTGGCTACACGTTCACCTTCTGCCAGCAGGGCGGGACCGCGAATTTCGACACCGGTCTCTCCATCTGGCCGCTGAATGCCGGGGCCTGCGGTGGCCAGGTCGCCCTCGCCTGCAACGACGACACCTGCGGGCTCCTCTCCGAGCTCGCCTGGATCGCGCCCGCCGACGGCACCTATGTGCTGCGGGTCGGCGGCTTCGGCGGCTCGACCGGGGACTATGTTCTCGCCTATTCCGGGCGCGAGTGCGGCGCGACTCCGGTCGAGAACTCGACCTGGGGCAGCATCAAGTCGATGTACGAGTAGCCGGCCGATCGAGCGAATGCACGAGCGATGACACGAGGGCGGCTCCCGGAGGAGCCGCCCTCAATCTCTTCCGGCCTCGGAGCGCACGCCTACTTGCGGACGAGGCCCTGTGTCTTCAGGTCCTCGACCACGGCGCTGCTCACCTGCTTGACGACATCGGAGACCGATTTCGGATCGAAGGTCTCGGACACCGCCGTCCACAGGAGCTTCTCGGTCGCCACATCGTAGAGATTGCTCTCGAGAACGACCGTCAATGCGGTCTGCTCCTGAGCGGGCTCGACCACGGTCTGGTAGGACTGGTAGTAGTAGTTGTAGTAGCCGTTATAGTAGGACTGCGGCACCGTGTAGCTCGCCGGATCGGTGTAGGTCGTCGTGGTATCGATGTTCTTGAGGCGGGTGACGATCACGGCCTCGACGCCTGCTTTCTTCACCTCGGCTTCGACCTCTTCGCGGGTGAAATCGCTCGTCGGCAGGACCTGGTACCCCAGCAACGCGCGCACCCCGTGTTCTTCCAGCCGCCCGGCGAGCTCGGTCTCGAAGAGCCGGCGGTTTTCCTCCGACCGACCTGCTGCGATCACCATCATGCTCGAGACCGGCTGGCCGGTGTAGCTGGGGTCGCGCCACCGTCCGACGAGCTCCGTGTTCGAGCCGCAGGCGACGGCAATGAGAACCGCCATGAGCGCTGGGAACGCAATCCTGATACGGGATGACATGATACCTCCGCCACTTGGAAGCCACAGACCCAGGGCATGATATCACGCTCGTGCCGGCTGCGAGGCGCGGGGGTATCGAGTAGAATGAAATCCCCCCCCCGGCGGAGCCCGATCCCATGACCCTCGACATCCTCGAGAGCTTCCATCCCGCCGTCGCGCGCTGGTTCGCAGGGGAGCTCGGTCCGCCGACCGAGCCGCAGGTTCGCGGCTGGCCTGCCATCCAGGCGCGGCGGAACACGCTCATCGCCGCGCCCACCGGTTCGGGGAAGACGCTGGCCGCGTTCCTGGCCGCCATTGACGCTCTTGTGCGGCAGGGAGTCGCGCGGGACGGCGTGCTCCCCGATGAGACCCAGGTCGTCTACGTATCGCCGCTGAAGGCGCTCTCCAATGACATCCAGCGCAACCTCGAGGAGCCGCTCCTGGGCATCGGTCGTGAACTCGAGGCGCTCGGGCTCCCCGCCGCCGGCATCCGGACCTCGGTGCGCACCGGGGACACCCCGGCCGCGGCGCGCCAGGCCATGGTCGCGCGCCCGCCGCACCTCTTCGTCACCACCCCGGAGTCGCTGTACATCCTGCTCACGAGCGAGCGCGGGCGGCGCATGCTCGCCACCGCGCACACCGTGATCGTCGACGAGATTCACGCCCTCGTGCGCGACAAGCGGGGCTCGCATCTGGCCCTGTCGCTCGAGCGGCTGGCTGCGCTCACGAGCGCGCATCGAGGCGGGGACCAGGGGCTCGTGCGCATCGGACTCTCCGCGACCCAGCGTCCCATCGACGAGATCGCCCGCTTCCTGGTCGGCGCGGAGCACATCGCAGCCAACGGCGAGCCAGAGTGCACGATCATCGACGCCGGCCACCGGCGGACCCTCGATCTCGCGCTCGAGCTCCCGCGTTCGCCGCTCGAGGCCGTGATGTCCGCCGAGGTCTGGACCGAGGTCTACGATCGCCTCGCCGATCTCATCCGCGAGCACCGGACGACACTCGTCTTCGTCAACACCCGGCGGCTCGCCGAACGGTTGAGCCGGCATCTGAGCGAGCGTCTGGGCGAGGAGCATGTCACGTCCCATCACGGGAGCCTCGCGCGCGAGCAGCGCTTCCTGGCCGAGCAGCGACTCAAGGCCGGCGAGCTCAAGGCGCTCGTGGCCACCGCGTCGCTCGAGCTGGGCATCGACATCGGTGCCGTCGATCTGGTGTGCCAGATCGGCTCGACGCGCTCGATCGCCACGTTCCTGCAGCGAGTCGGCCGTTCCGGGCACCACCTGGCGGGGGTGCCGAAGGGGCGGCTGTTCCCGACCAGCCGCGACGAGCTCGTCGAGTGCGCGGCGCTGCTCGACTCGGTCGGCCGCGGCGAGCTCGACCGGATCATGATCCCCGAGGCGCCGCTCGACATCCTGGCCCAGCAGATCGTGGCCGCGGTGGCCGCCGAGGAGTGGAGCGAGGACGAGCTCTTCGACTCGTACGCCGCGCCCATCCGTTCCGCCGACTCGCGCGCGAGCGACTTCGATCAGGTGGTCGGGCATGCTCGCCGACGGCTTCACGACGCGGCGCGGCCGGCGCGGCGCCTATCTCCACCGCGATCAGGTGAACGGGCGCTTGCGGGCCCGGCGCGGGGCGCGGCTCGCCGCCATCACATCGGGCGGCGCCATCCCGGACACCGCCGACTACGAGGTCGTGCTCGAGCCCGCCGGGACTCTCGTCGGCACGGTGAACGAGGACTTCGCCATCGAGAGCATGGCGGGCGACATCTTCCAGCTCGGCAACGCCTCGTGGCGGATCCTGCGCATCGAGCCGGGTCGCGTTCGCGTCGAGGATGCGCGCGGCGAGCCGCCGACGATCCCGTTCTGGTTCGGCGAGGCGCCGGGCCGCACCGCGGAGCTGTCGTCGTCGGTGTCGCGCTTCCGCTCCGCGGTGGCGGAGCGTCTGCTGCAGGGGGGGCCCGCGGCGGCACGCGCGTGGCTCGAAGCGGAGATCGGAATCGCTCGCCCTGCCGCCGAGCAGATCGTCGATTACCTGGGCGCGGCGCGCGCGGCGCTCGGGGTCATGCCGACGCAGGAGACCATCGTGGTCGAACGCTTCTTCGACGAGAGCGGCGGCATGCAGCTCGTCGTGCACGCGCCCTTCGGCAGCCGTCTCAATCGCGCCTGGGGGCTGTCGTTGCGCAAGCGCTTCTGCCAGCGCTTCAACTTCGAGCTGCAGGCGGCGGCCACCGAGGACGCGATCGTGCTCTCGCTCGGCCCCACGCACAGCTTCCCGCTCGACGCGATCTTCGGGTTCCTCAGCTCGGCCACCGTGCGCGACGTGCTGGTGCAGGCGCTGCTGGCCGCACCCATGTTCGCCACCCGCTGGCGCTGGAACACGACCCGCGCCCTCGCGGTGCTGCGCTTCCGCGGCGGCCGCAAGGTGCCACCCCGCTTCCAGCGCATGGACGCCGACGATCTGCTCGCGCTCGTCTTTCCCGATCAGGTCGCGTGCCTCGAGAACCTGCGCCGGGCCCGCGCAGGTTCCCGAGCATCCGCTCGTTCTCGAGACCATTCGCGACTGCCTGGACGAGGCGATGGACATCGAGGCGCTGGAATCGCTGCTGACATCGATCGAGAGCGGCGAGCGGGAGCTCGTGGCCCGCGATCTGACCGAGCCCTCGCCGCTGGCACAGGAGATCCTGAGCGCGCGTCCCTACGCGTTTCTCGACGACGCGCCGCTCGAGGAGCGGCGGACACAGGCGGTCTTGAGCCGGCGCTGGCTCGATCCGGAAACGGCATCCGATCTGGGCGCGCTCGATGCGAGCGCGATCGAACGCGTGCGCGCCGAGGCCTGGCCCCAGGTGGAGACCGCCGACGAGCTGCACGACGCGATGTGCCTGCTCGGCGGTCTGACCGCGGCCGAGATGGAAGCCGAGCCGCGCTGGCGCGAGCTTCTCGCCGGGCTGGTCACCGCTCGCCGCGCGACCCGGCTCGAGGTCCCAACCGGCCCTTCGCTGTGGGTGGCCGCCGAGCGCCTACCCGAGCTCGGCGCGCTCCATCCGGAGGCGCGGCTCGATCCGCCGATCACCGCCCCGGCCGCGCCGGCGGCGCGGGTGTGGACGCCGGACGAGGCGCTGGTCGAGATCGTGCGCGGGCGCCTCGAGAGCTCGGGGCCCGTCGTGGCCACGGCCCTCGCCCGCGCGCTCGCGGTCGCGCCGGGAGCGATCGCCGCGGCGCTCGCCGCTCTCGAGAGCGAGGGCTTCGCTCTTCGCGGCCGCTTCACGCCGGGGACGGCCGAGACCGAATGGTGCGAGCGCCGGCTTCTCGCCCGCATCCATCGCTACACGCTCCATCGCCTGCGAAGCGAGATCGAGCCGGTCTCGAGCGCCGACTTCATGCGCTTCCTCTGCTCGTGGCAACGGGTGACACCGTCCCGCCGCATGGCCGGTCCGGAGGCGCTCGCGCTCATCCTCGAGCAGCTCGCCGGCTTCGAGGCCCCGGCGGCGTCGTGGGAGAGCGAGATCCTGACGGCACGCCTTGGCGAGTACGATCCACTATGGCTCGACGGACTCTGCCTCTCCGGCCGTGTCGCCTGGCTCCGGCTCACGCCGCCGCGAGCGAACGGGAAACGACGCGGGCGCGTGGCGCCGGTGCGCTCCACTCCGATCGCCATCATTCCGCGCGAGCATCTGGGGGCATGGCGGGAGGCCATGCCGCCGGTTTCGCTGGATGCCTCACCGCTGTCTCCCGACGGCCGTCGCGTGCTCGACTTCCTGATCCACGACGGTGCGTCGTTCTTTCCCGAGATCGGACGCGGAACGGGGCTTCTGCGCACGCAGGTCGAGGCGGCGCTCGCCGAGCTGGTGGCGCATGGGCTCGCCACGGCCGACAGCTTCACGGGACTCCGGGCGCTGCTCACGCCGTCGGCCGCGCGCCCGCCGCTTGGCGGGCGGCGCCGGCGCCGCCGCGGCGCTGTGTTCGGCATGGAGACGGCGGGGCGCTGGACCCGCGTCACTCCCGGGGAGGGGCTGACCGGCGATCACACGGTCCGCGATGGGCCGGCGGCCGAGACGATCGCGCGCGCGTTGCTCCTGCGCTATGGCGTCGTCTTCCGGCGGCTGGCGGTCCGCGAGGGCACGCTCCCGCCATGGCGCGATCTCTTGCGCGTCTATCGCCGGCTCGAGGCGCGGGGCGAGATCCGAGGTGGCCGTTTCGTGGCCGGGTTCGCCGGGGAGCAGTACGCGCTGCCCGAGGCCGTGAGCTACGTGCGCGCGACCCGGCGCGAGACGGGGAGCGGCGAGCTCATCGCGGTGAGCGCGGCCGATCCGCTCAATCTGCTCGGGATCATCACGCCCGGGGAACGACTCCCCGCGCTCACGGGGAACCGGATCCTCTTTCGTGATGGGGTGCCGATCGCGGTCCGCGAGGCGCGGGCCGTGCGTTTCCTCGTCGATCTCACCACGACGGAGCAGACCGAAGCCGAGCGTGTCCTCCTGCGCCGGCGGGTCGCGCTGCAATGGCGCGCCTACATGGGGCGGTGAGTCTGACGAGCGGGGATCCGGTCAGGGCGCGGAGTCCACGGCGGGGATCAGGCGCAGGGCACGCTCCCTGATCAGGTCCTCGTCGCGACACCCGCGAAAGACAGCGAGCACTCCATCCAGGTCGCCCTCGACGCCGCCGCGGCCCTTGAATTCAAGAGCGTGCGCGGGGACGTAGCTGTGCACGCCGCCCGCACCCGGTTCCACGGTCTCCTTGAAGGCGGTATCTCCGGTGAGGGTGACCCCCTCCGGCAGCTGGCTCAAGAAGAGACGGATCTTGGCCGCATGGGCCGGGGAGTAGACGGCGAGCGAGAAATCGAAGCGAGCTCCGGCAATCCCGCGTTCGCTCCGCAGATGCACCTGGCGTTGCTCGGCGATCGGATCCGCGATCGCTTGTCGGACCTCGGGGAGCGCCTCGGCGGGGACCAGGAAGTGCATGACCGCGTTGTCCGGATGCAACAGGTCGCGCAAGCGCTCGATCAGGCTGTCACCGGCGAAGCCCTCGGCCTCGGCATCGAGCACCGGCGCATGGATACCGCTGCCGCGCAGGAAGCCCTGGATGAAGCCGAAGGTCCAGGGCCGGGGCCCCTCGATCACGAGCTCGTGGTATGGACTCGGCATCGACACACCTCCGCGCCCGGTTCTAGAAGAAGATCCAGGCTGTGACCAAGAATACCGGAATCAGGACCGGTACGGCCCAGCGCAAGAGATAGCCGAAGAAGGACGGCATGGCCACGCCGGCCTCGTCAGCGATCGACTTGACCATGAAGTTGGGAGCGTTTCCGATGTAGGTGTTGGCTCCCATGAACACGGCTCCGGCCGAGATCGCCGCCAGGTAGCGCACGTGTTCCACCGTCAGGCGATGCACGGCGGTGAGTTCCGGGACTCCCGCGTAGAAGCGTCCGAGCTCTGCATTGAAGAAGGTGAGGTACGTCGGGGCATTGTCGAGGAACGAGGACAGAGCCCCCGTGATCCAGAAGAAATCGGCCGGTTGGTTGAGACTGCTGATGACGAAGGCCAGGGGGCCCCGCTCGCCGGCCTTGAGAATGGCCAGCGCGGGGATGATGGTCATGAAGATCCCGGCGAAGAGAATGGCGACCTCGCGAATCGGCGCCCAGGTGAAGCCGTTCGCCTGCCGCAGCACCCTCCGGGTCGTCGCCAGGGAGAGCAATCCCATGACCACGATGAGCGCGTCGCGCGACAGGTTCTGGGCCTTGAGATGCAAGCTGCCCAGAGCCAGGGTCGGACCGTGCCAGAGCCCGGATAGCAGCACCGCTCCGACGATGCCGGCGAGGAAGAGGAAGTTGTGGGCGCCGTCGAGTCGGAGCCGTTCGCGGGGCGTGTCCTCGACTTGTTCCGGGGCCGGCGGCACACCGGCGGCGAGGGCGGCGGCCGATTCCGCGGCCTGGGCGGCCCGGGCCGCGGCAGCGTCGCGAGCCTCGCGCCGGTAGTAGTGCCGGTCGATGACATAGAACAGGGCGAGAACCGTGCCCGCGACGAAGGCGGTGATGGGCAGGAGACGCAGAGTCCAGAAGAACGGCACGCCGCGCAGGAAGCCAAGGAAGAGCGGGGGATCACCGAGCGGCGTCAGGGAGCCGCCGATGTTGGATACGAGGAAGATGAAGAAGACGACGACATGCACCTTGTGCTTGCGGCGAGCATTGGCCCTCAGTGTGGGGCGAATGAGGAGCATGGAAGCACCGGTTGTTCCCATCCAGGAGGCGAGCAATGTTCCGGTCAGGATGAGCGCCGTGTTGACAGGTGGCGTGCCGGCGAACGTTCCGCGCAGGACGACGCCACCGGCGACCGTGAACAGACCCCACAGGAGAATGATGAAGGGGAGATAGTCGAGCAGATAGGTGTGGAGGATCTCGGTCCATGCGGCACCGCGGTAGGCGGCGAGGAAGGGGATGGCGAACGAGAGCGCGATGGCCAGCGTGAGCTTGGGATAGTGGTGGTGCCAGAACCGCGGGGCCAGGAGCGGCCCGAGGGCGATGGCGAGCAAGGTGGCGACGAAGGGGAGCGCCGACCACATGGGCAAGACCTCGCCCAGCTCCGCCGCCTCGCCTCCCGGAGCAGTGGTTGCCGCCAGGAGGGTCGCCGCCTGAAAGATGGCAAGGAGGCTCGCGGTGAGGGCGAGGGCCAGCCGCCGCCATGGTCTAAACATCTATTACATAATCACTTAGCAAATCTCATATAGTCATGGTAGAATGAAGGGCTGTGCTGGTGCCGCATCCGTTCACTCCTGGGGGATCGACCATGAGATATCTCATCTTCGCCTTGCTTGCGTCCACGCTTACCTTCGGCGCCGCACATCCAGCCCTCTCGGCTCAGCCCGGGCAGGCGCTCATCTTGGTCGAGAACCCCGGCCCGCAAACGGCGGCGGCGCTCCTGGCGGAAGACCTCATGGTGGTTCGTGACCTGGGCAGCATCCTTCTCGTCGTGGCCTCTCCCGAACGCCTCGCCGCGCTGGATGCCGCGGATCTCGAGTGGCGGATCCTCGACACGAGCCTGGAGGGCAAGACGTACTACACGGCCGGAGTTCCGGCCGGCGCCGATCTCGCCGCCATCGCGCCCGGGACGCGCGTCTTGTGGTCGGCGGGCACGGATGCTGTCATGGTCGCCACATCCGAGCAAGTGGATCAGATCTCGGGCGCTTCCATCGAGGTCGCCCGGGTCTTCATGCGCCCGATCCGCGTCCCGGCCGCGGCCCGCCCCCTGCCGCCGGCAATGGCGCTCGATCCCGATCCGGCGATCCAGCAGATGGTGGACCAGGTCTCGATCGCAGGCGTCACGGCCATGGTCCAGCGCATGCAGAACTTCGTCACTCGCCACTCGGCGACGGACAGCGCCGATGCGGCGGCACGCTGGGTCCATGACCAGTTCGTGTCCTTCGGCATCGACAGCGTCTACTACCAGCACTGGAGCAGCACCTACAGCGACAACGTCGTCGCCTCCATCCCCGGGACGCGCTTCCCCGAGCGGGTCGTCGTCATCGGCGGCCACTACGATTCGACAACCGGATCCTCTACGGCCCCAGCTCCGGGAGCCGATGATGATGCCTCCGGCACCGCCTGCGTTCTCGAGTGCGCGCGCATCCTGAGCCAGTACCCGCACGACTACACGATCACCTTCGTCGCCTTCGCGGGCGAGGAGCAGGGCCTTCTCGGCAGCGAGGCCTACGCCAGCCAGGCGCGGACCAACGGCGACGACATCCTGGGCATGGTCCAGGTGGACATGATCGGGTACCTGCAGGCGGGCGATCTCCTCGATCTCGACATCATCTCCAACTCGGGCTCGGCCTGGATCCGCGACCTCGTAGTCGAGGTCGGCGGCTTCTACGTCCCGGGCTTCTCGATCGTGCCCGGTTCGCTGCCAGGCGGGGCCAGCAGCGACCACGCCTCCTTCTGGGCCGCCGGTTACGACGCCGTCCTCTTCTTCGAGGACAGCGGGGCCTACAGCCCCTACATCCACACCACGAACGATGTGATCGGTGTCAGCTACAACTCGGAGGCGCTGGCGGAGCGATCGGTCAAGACCGCGGTCGGCCTCCTGGCGACGATGGCGAAGGCGCCGGCCGTGGTCATGACCCACACGCCGCTCGGGAACACGACCGATATCCTGAACCCGTATCGCGTGGTGGCCGAGGTCAGCGCCCTCGAGGCTCTCAACCCCGATTCGACCTTCGTCCGCTACTCGACTCAGGCCGGCACCTTCGATGTGCCGCTCACCGTGACCGCGAATCCGAACGAGTACGAGGGCTTCATCCCGGCCCAGCAGGGCGGCACCTTCGTCGATTACTACGTCTCGGTCCAGGGCGTGAGCGGCTACCGGGTGACGAGCCCGGCCGATGCACCGCTCACCTGGCATCGCTTCTTCGTCGGACAGATCACGACGGCGTTCAACGACGAGTTCGAGGCCGATAGCGGCTGGACCGTCGGGGACACCGGCGACAACGCGACCGCAGGCATCTGGGTGCGCGCCGATCCGGTCGGTTCTTACAGCGGCACCTCCCCGGTGCAGCCGGAGGACGATCACACGCCGGCCCCGGGGGTCGCCTGCTGGGTGACGGGGAACGCGGCACCAGGGCAGAGCCAGGGTACGAACGACGTCGACAACGGCAAGACCACGGTCAAGAGCCCGATCTACGATCTCTCCGGGCTCCAGAACGCCGGGGTCCGCTACTACCGCTGGTTCACGAACGACACCGGATCGGGGCCGGAGACGGACGAGTGGGCGGTGGATGCCTCCTCGGACGGCGGTGCGACCTGGGTGCGGATCGAGACCGCGCTCACCAGCGATCGCAGCTGGCGGCTGGTCGAGCGCTGGCTCGCGGACTACATCCAGCTCACCTCGCAGGTGCGCTTCCGCTTCATCGCGCGCGACGACTCGCCCGGCTCGATCGTCGAGGCGGCGGTCGACGATTTCGCGATCGTCGTCTACGAGCAGCCGTCGTCGGCGGTGTCCTCGCCGGAGCCGGTGGCGCCGCGCCAGGTGGTGCTCGAGCCGGTGAAGCCGAATCCCTTCAACCCCTGGACCGAGATCCGCTTCACGGTACCCGAACCGGGAGGCAAGGTGCGGCTCGCCATCTTCGACGTCACGGGGCGGGAGGTGCGCGTCCTCGCCGATGGCGAGCTCCTGGCCGGCACGACGGCTCTGACCTGGGACGGCCGGGACGGCGCGGGAGCGGCGATGCCCTCCGCGGTCTACTTCTGCCGGCTCGAGGCGGCGGGCGAGTCGCGTGTGCAGAAGCTCGTGCTCGTGCGGTAGTTCGAGGTCGCCAGGCGACTGATCAGCGGGCGGGAGGCGTTCCCATCGCCTCCCGCTCTTCTTTCCACTGTCGGGCGCCCCGGGGCCGGCCGAGTGCTATGCTCCCGGCATGAAGAGCACGCTCCGATCCGGATCCACGGTTTCTCACTACCGCCTCCTCTCCCTGGTCGGCGCCGGCGGCATGGGCGAGGTCTACAAGGCCGAGGACACGACCCTCGGGCGCACGATCGCCTTGAAGATCCTGCCTCCCGAGCTCGTCCAGAACAGCGAGCGGCTGCACCGGTTCGTGCAGGAGGCCAGGTCGGCGTCGTCGCTCAGCCATCCCAACATCGTCACCGTGCACGAGATCGGCGAGGCCCGGGTGCGTCCGAACGGGGAGCCGGATGAGGGGGAGCGGGAGGAATCCTCGGTCCACTACATCGCGATGGAGTTCGTCGAGGGGGACACGCTGCGGGCGAAGATCCACGACGAGAAGACCGAGCTCCGCGTTCTCCTCGTCTATCTCGCCCAGGCCGCCGAGGGCCTGGCCAAGGCGCATGCTGCGGGCATCGTCCATCGCGACCTCAAGCCCGACAACATCATGATCACCCGCGACGGCTATGCCAAGGTCCTCGATTTCGGGCTCGCCAAGCTGACCGAGTCCCAGCCTTCCTCGTCCACCGGGCAGACCACCGATGCCACGACCGCGGCCGGATCGCCGACCCGCGCCGGCGCTGTCCTCGGCACGGTCGGCTACATGTCCCCCGAACAGGTGCAGGGGAAGAGCGTCGACGCGCGTTCCGACATCTTCTCCTTCGGCTGCATCCTCTACGAAGCCGCGGCCGGCCAGCGTCCCTTCCAGGGCGATACCGACATCGAGGTCATGCACAAGATCCTCCGCGAGAAGCCCGTGCCCGTGGATCAGCTGAATCCGGACGTGCCGGGGGAGCTCCGCCGCCTCATCCGCCGTTGCCTGGCCAAGGATCCCGAGCAGCGATACCAGTCGATGAAGGATCTGGCGATCGAGCTCAACGACCTCGCCCAGGAGTACGACCAGCTCTCGCCGGGCTCATCCTCCGGGAGCTCGGTGGGTGAGCTGGCGCCGGTGCGCGGCCGCGGCCCGCGGTCGTGGGTTCGCATGGGCGCTCTGGCCCTTATGCTCGTGGCCGCGGTCCTCGGCGGGGCCTATCTCCTCGGGCGGCGCGCGGGCGCTCCGGGTGAGCCCGTGCCGTTCGAGTCGATGCGCATCACGAGCCTCACCGGGAGCGGCAAGGTGCGTGATGCCGCCATCTCCCCCGATGGCAAGGTGGTCGTGCAGGCGGTCGAGGAGGCGGGCAAACAGAGTCTCCGGGTGCGCCAGGTGGCGACCGGGAGCGATGTCGAGATCGTGGCGGCGGGTACTCCATTCGGCGGCATCGCCCTCACCCCGGACGGCAACTACGTCTACTACACCCGCAGCGAGCGCGATGTACGCCTGTACTCGTTGCTCTATCAGGTGCCGGTCCTGGGGGGCACGCCGCGAAAGCTCATCTTCGATGTCGATACGCCGGTGACGTTCTCGCCTGATGGCAGCCAGATCGCCTTCGCGCGCGGCTATCCCGACGAGAACTCGAGCGCCATCCTCGTGGCCGCCGCGGACGGGACCGGAGAGCGGAAGATCGCCGAGCGCAAGGATCCTGAGCCCTACGACCTGAGCGTGCTGGCCTGGTCACCGGATGGCAAGACCATCGCCGCGGTCGCCACGAGCATCGAGGGAGGAGAGCATTCAATCGTGGTCGTGGTCGATGTCGCGTCCGGCGATGATCGTCCCCTCGGTGGCGAGCATTGGGCCAACGTGGGTGGACTGGCCTGGCTCCCGGACGGCACGGGCCTCATCGTCGTTGCGAGCACCGAGGAGTCGGTCAACAATCGCCAGATCTGGCATATCGGGTATCCCGGGGGCGAGCCGAGGAGGATCACCAACGACCTCAACAACTACCACCGGGCGAGCCTGACCGCGGATGCGCGAACCCTCGTCACGGTGCAGACGAGCTTCAGCTCGAACCTGTGGCTGGCCCCGGCGGAGGATGCGGGACGAGCCCGGAGCCTGGCCCTCGAGCGCAGCGAGTTCGTCGAGCAGGTGCGCTGGGGTCGATCCGGCAAGATCACCTTCCTGGCCAACCGGAACAGCTCGATCGACCTCTGGATGTGCGATCCCGAGAGCGGCGAGCAGAAGCGCCTGACCACCGAATCCCGGCAGTTCTTCAATCCCCTGCCCGCCGCCGACGGCAGCTTCATCCTCTGCACCTCCTTCCGCGACGGCGGCGTGCCGCATGTCTACCGGCTCGACCCCGACGGCGGGAACCCGACCGCGATCACCAGGGGTGAGGGCGAGATCTGCTTCGATCTCTCTCCCGACGACCAGTGGATGCTCTATGTGAATCGCGGAACGGAGAGGACCGTGTGGAAGGCGAGGCTGAACGGCGACGAACCGACCGAGATCCTCACCGAACCGCGGGGCATGGCCCGGTTCTCCCCCGACGGGAAGATGATCCTCCACGGATACCTGCGCCCGGAGGGCGATCGCTACGTGACGGCCGCGGGCATCATCCCGGCTCTGGGCGGCGATCTTCTCCACAGCTACGACGCGCCCGAGGGTGTGGGGGATACGCGCTGGGCGTCCACATCCGATGCGATCGCCTACGTGCAGACCCAGGATGGGGTCTCGAACATCTGGCGGCAGCCGCTCGGGGGTGGGCCGCCCGAGCAGGTCACGAACTTCGAGAGCGGTCGCATCTTCTCCTTCGACTGGTCCCCCGACGGGAAGCAGATCGCCTACTCCCGAGGCGAGGCGATCGGCGATGCGGTGCTCCTGAGCGACCTGCGCTAGTCCCGGTCCGATACGTCGACGGACACCCAGCCTTCCGTCGCCGCCGAGCGGCGGACCGAGTCGAGGACTTCCTGGTTCCGGTGTCCGTCGGTGAATGCTGCAGCGCCGGGAACCGCGGTCCCTCCGGCGCGGATCGCGGCCACGATCTCGCGTGCATAGCGGAGGAAGGAGCGCGCCCAATCGCTCGAGGGGATGCCCAGGGCGGCCGAATCGGGGAGATCATCGATGACATCCATGGGTTGCCAGCCCTTGCCCCCAACGCTCAGGAGCAATGGCCCCTGTTCCGCCCAGCACGCGGCGCCGCGGGAACCGGCGAGCGAGAACTCGTGCCGCCGACTGCCCTCGACGACCGAGATCGTGATCGTCGCCGCCGTGCCCGAGCGGAACCGGATCCACGCGGCGGCGTAGTCATCCGCGGTCACCGGCCGCGGCTTCCCGCGCGCGGGATCGGGCCGCTCCTTGACGAACGTCTCGAGGCGGCCCCGCACCGATTCGACCTCGCCGAGATAGACTCGCAGCGTGTCCACTGCGTGCGAGCCGATCGCTCCCCAGGCCCCGCCCCCGGCCGCTGCGTCGCTCCACCAGGACCAGGGCCTTCCGGGATCCTGGCGGCCGCTCGAGAGGAGCGTGTAGCTGGCGTGATAGATGGTGCCGAGCGCGCCCTCGGCGACGAGTTCCTCGAGGGCCCGGCGCCGCGGATCGAAGCGTAGCTCGTGGTCGAGGAGCGCGAGCCGTCCGGGCGCGCTCTCCGCCGCCCCGAGCATCGCGGCGCTCTCCTCCCGGCTCATCGCGGTCGGCTTCTCGCATACCACATGGCAGCCCGCGGCCAGCGCATCGCGTGTCTGCTCGAGATGGCGGTGAGGGGGAGTGACGATGAAGACGAGATCGGGGCGCGCCCGGTCCAGGATCTCCCGGTGGTCGGCGGCGGCCGCCTCGATGCCGAACTCACGGGCGGTCTGCCGCGTGCGATCGATGGTCGGGCTCGCGATGCCGGCAAGGGTGACGCCCTCGACGTGGCGGAGGCAGGGCAGGATGGTCGTCCGCGCGAAGCCATTGCCGAAGATCGCTATGCGGACGGGATCGGGAGTCATGGCTTCTCCTCGTGGGTCTTCATACCTCGAGCCCGACGGCGCGCATCAGGGCGAGGGCGTTGCTCTTGGTGACGACTCCCGGCCGCATCTGGTAGTCGAAGGTCATGCGGCCGTCCTCGAGATGATCCTCGAAGTGCACGTTCGCGGCGCGGGGGGCCAGCACTTCGGCGACGTGGGCGAGCGCGAGATCATGGGTGGTCACGAGTCCGATCGCGCCCCGCTCGATGAGGCTTCGCACCACCGCCTCCGCACCGATCTTCCGGTCATGGGAGTTGGTGCCGTGAAGGAGCTCATCGAACAGGAAGAGCAAAGGCGGCGCTCCACGCCCGAGCTCGACCAGCTGCTTGAGCCGCGTGATCTCCGCATAGAAGCGCGAGACCCCTGCCTTGAGGGAGTCGTGGATACCGATCGTCGCGCCGACGGCGAGCGGTGACAGGCGAAGCCGATGAGCCCGCACCGGGCCGCCGGCCAGGGCCAGCACCGTGTTCACGCCCGCGGTGCGGAGGAGCGTGCTCTTCCCCGACATGTTGGAGCCGCTCACCACCAGCACCTGGAGCTCGCGGTCGAGCCGGAGGTCGTTCCGCACGAGGAGGCGCTCCGGAATCAGTGGGTGCCCGACCCCCTCGGCCTCGAACAGGGGGCCTTCAGCGGCGATCTCGGGGAAGGGATCCGCCGGATGCTCGTAGGCGTGGCTCGCGAGCGAGGACAGGGCTTCGATCTCCGCCACGGCGTCGATCCAGGCCTGGATCTCCCGCCCGTGCCGCGCGCGCCAGGACTCGATGGCGAAGGCGAGCTGCAGTCGCCAGAGGAGGAGGAACGCCAGCGGCGCAAAGAAGAGGTTGTGCTGCGAATCGGCCAGCTCGATCAAGCGCGCGAGCCGGGCGATCTGCCTCGAGGCGGGAACCCCCGCGAATTCGAGTGAGGCCCGCAGCGTCCGCAGTCGCGTCGCCTGCCATGGCTCGCGCTCGATGCGGGCGAGAAGATGAGCGAGGAGCGACAGCTCGGCGGCGGCGTGCTCGGCGCCCGCGTGCACGAGCTGAACGCGGTCCTTGAAGGACCTCTCGAAGAGCATCCTCGCGAGCACGACGGCGACGAACGGGTATGGACCGAGGCCGAAGCGGAGCCAGCCCACGAGCGTTGCGATCCCCAGCACGCCGAGGAGGAGAGCGATCGCCCGGGCTCTCGTCGGGTGGAGCATGATCGGCCCCGCCCCCCAGATCGAGAGCTCGACCGGATTCATGCCGGCCTCGACATCGGGACCGAGAACGGCGAGATCTTCCCGCAGGTCGAGCCGGTCCCTGAGCTCGGCGACCGCCCCCTGGCGGTCGCGGAGCACGGCCAGCGTGGCCGGCGCAATGAGCCACGAGGCGAGAGTCTCCATGCCGCGACTGGTGCGAGCCTGACAGAGGAGCTCGAAGAGAGAGCCGATGCCGAAGACGTCGAGGTCCGCCGCGTACGGGTGATCCTCGGTGCGGAAGCGCTCGCCGGCCTCGCCACGGCCAGCCCAGTCATCCGCGAGGCGTTCGAGGCCGCGGTCATAGAACTCGGCCGCGCGCAGCACCTGGGCTCGCGCGGTACGGACCCGCGCGTGCAGGAGGACGAGAATCACGAAGAGGGCCAGCGGAACGGATAGCCAGAGGATGGAGAAGGCGTGACGCGCGATGGCCAGCCAGGCCAGGAGCACGAGCGCGGCGAAGGCCGCGAGGCGAGCGTTGGCGATGGCGATGTCGCGCCGGCCGAGACGATCGGCCTCGCTCCGTCGTGCCGCGAGGCGCTGCTCGTAGGTCTCGCGGGGAACGGACGGCGTCCTTCGCTCATCCGCACCTTCATCCGATGCCAAGGTCATCATCCGGTCCATCATCTCCTCAGAACGGCTGTGGCCTGCACGGGCTCTACAGGCGACGGATGGTAGCAGGTGTGGCCAGATTTGCCTTCCTGGTTCTAACCCTATGTCATGCCTGGCGTTGAGGCGCTGTTGCCGCGGCCGGTCCACGCTTCGGCTCAGCGCCCAGGGCCCGGATTGCGGAGTTCAGTCGCTTCCGCTACATTCCGCTGTCGGCATTCGGTCTCGCGATGTGCTGCCGCGGACGCGAGTTGGCTCTTGTCCGGGGTTCGACCCGATCGACTGCGCCACGGGAGCGGCGGGTATCCGGCCACATCGACCTCTATTAAGGGAGCAGAACGATGAAGCACAGGTCTTGGCTGATCTTGGCGATGCTGTTGCTGATCGGATCCGCGTTCCTTGCCTGCGGCACGAAGGAAGCCGAGCAGGCGGGACACGAAGCCGGTCAAGCGATGGAACAGGCGGGTGAGGCCGTTCAGGAAGGCGCCGAGCAGGCCGGCGAAGCGGTCGGCGAGGCGGTTGAAGGAGCTGGCGAAGCGGTCGGCGAGGCGGCCAAGGACGCCGGCGAAGCGGTCGGCGAGGCGGCCAAGGACGCCGGCGAAGCGGTCGGTGAGGCGGCCAAGGACGCCGGCGAGAAGACGAAGGAAGCCGTCGGCGGCCATTAGAATCCAGCAGGCCCTCCACCGAGCTCATTCCGGCCCGCGCGTGCGGGCCGGAACGGAGAAGAGAACCCCCGCCAGCGCCATCGACGCCGGCGGGGGTCGTGCTTTGCCCTCGAGTCGCCGCTAGCTCCCGAGAAGCACCTTCTCCTCCGACTCGCGTGCGAACTGATTGGTGTAGAGCCGGTAGTAGGCGCCACGCTGTGTCAGGAGTTCGGCATGGCGTCCCTGCTCGATGATCCGACCGTCCTCGATGACGAGGATCCGGCTCGCGGAGCGGATGGTGGAGAGCCGATGGGCGATCACGAAGCTCAGTCTGCCCGTCAGGATCTTCTCGATGCCGTCCTGGATCAGGCGCTCCGTCTCCGTATCCACCGACGATGTCGCCTCATCCAGGATGAAGATCTCGGGATCAGCAAGCACGGCGCGCGCGAGCGCGACGAGCTGCTTCTGTCCGGTCGACAGCCTGGTTCCACCCTCACCCACGGGCGTGGCGTAGCCCTCCGGCAGACCGGCGATGAAGCGGTCCGCATTGGCCCATCGCGCCGCGGCGAGCATCTCCTCGTCGGTCGCCTCGAGCCTCCCGTAGCGGATGTTCTCGGCGATGGTCCCGCTGAAGAGATGCGGTGACTGGAGCACGGTGCCGAGACGCGATTGCAGCCAGGGAAGCGAGTAGTCGCGATAATCGCGCCCGTTGAGCTTGATCGCGCCCGCGGTCGGCTCGTAGAAGCGGCAGAGAAGCCCCATGATCGTGCTCTTGCCGCTTCCCGTGGCCCCGACCAGGGCGATGGTCTCGCCCGCATGCACCGCGAGGTTGAAATCGTCGAGCACCGGTTCCCCCGCCTGGTAGGCGAACGACACATGGTCGAACTCGACCGTCGCGATCCGGCCCGGGGGCGGATCCGCGGCGAGCGCGGCCGGTGTATCCCGGACTTCGGGCACCGTGTCGAGGAGCCCCTGCAGCCGCTCGGCCGAAGCCTGGGCCGCCTGCAGCTGGGTGAAACGCTCCGCCATTTCCTGGATGGGGATCGTGAACAGGGTCGCGTACTGCATGAAGGCGATGAGAGTTCCCAGGCTCAACTCGCCGCCGACGGCGATCCCACCGCGCCAGAGCGCGAGTCCCGCCCCCACGCTGCCCAGCGTGATGACGATCGGCAGGTAGACCGCCGCCGTGAGGGCGTTCCGGATCGAGGACTGGTACATCTCGCCGGAGAGCACCTGGAATTCGGCCAGGCTCTCCGCCTCCCGTCCCAGCGACTTGGTCGTCTGCACTCCGGTGATCGCCTCGTTGAAGCTGGCGGTGATCTGGGAGTTGATGCGGCGCACCGCCCGCTGGGTGCGCAGGAGCCGCCGCTGGAACCAGAGGCTCACCACCACGAGCGGGGGCACGATGACCATCACCATGAGGGCCAGCCGCCAGTGGAGAGTGAGCATGAAGACGGTGATGCCGGTGAGCAGCGCCGATCCCCAGACCATGTCGAGCATGGTCCAGGGGATGACCGAGGACAGGCGACTGGCATCGGAGGTGAGCCGCGCCATCAGCCAGCCCACGGGGCGGCGGTCATAGAACGAGAACGAGAGCTCCTGCAGATGGGCGAAAGCGTCCCGCCGGAGGTCGTGAGCGAGTGCCGCCGCCGTGCCGCCGGCCGTCACGATGAAGCGCCAGATGAGAAGCGCGATGACGGCCACCAGTCCGAGGTAGTAGATGCCGTAGCGGGCCAGGGCCTGCCTGTCGGCGGCCGTCGCGCTGTCGATGATCCGGCCGGTCAATAGCGGCAGGACGGCGTCGGCGACAGCGAGCACGACGCCGCATAGGGCGAGCGTGGCCAGCCGCCGGCGATAGGGACGGGCATGCGCGACGATGCGCCGCCAGAGGGCGACGTCGAGACCCCTGAGCGGCTGCTCGTCTTGTAGTTCATGTTCCATCATGACGACACCTCCGAGGTCTCGGTCGCCTCCTCGTCCAGCAATTCGTCGCGCAGATTCTCCTCGAGCGCCGTCTGGATCTGCCAGAGCCGGCGGTAGAGGCCGTCTTCCGCGAGCAGTGTGGTATGCGATCCCTCCTGCAGGACTCGGCCCCGGTCCAGAGCCACGATGCGGTCCGCGTGCATGAGCGTGGACAGCCGGTGGGCGATGACCACGGTCGTGTAGCGGCCGCGCCGCGCGCGGAGCGCGGTGAGGATCATGCTCTCGGTCTCCGTGTCCACCGCGGACAGCGCGTCGTCCAGGATCAGGATCGCGGGCTCGCGCACGAGCGCGCGGGCGAGCGCCACCCGCTGGCGCTGGCCGCCCGAGAGCGTGACTCCGCGCTCGCCAACGAGCGTGTCGTATCCGGCCTCGAAGCCGGTGATCGAATCGTGCACGCAGGCGGTGGCGGCCGCCTCGACGATCTCCTCGTCGCGGGCGGTGCCCCGTCCGAGGCGGATGTTCTCCCGCACCGACTTCGAGTAGAGAAAGGGCTCCTGCATGACGACGGCGATGTGGGCCCTGAGCGCCTTCCGGCCGAGGGTCGTGATCTCCCGCCCGTCGATGCGGATCGAGCCCTGAGTCGGGTCGTAGAAGCGGAGGAGGAGGTTCACGATCGTCGACTTGCCCGCGCCGGAGGGGCCGAGCAGCGCCAGCGTCTCGCCCGATCCCACGCGGAAAGAGACCTGATCGAGGACTCGCGGGCCGTCGCCATGGGCGAAGCTCACCCCTTCGAACTCGATATCGCCGGCGACCGTCAGCGGTCCGCCGCGCAGGATCACCTCGCTCTCGCGCTCGGCACCGAGGATTTCCTCGATGCGGCCCATGGCCACCGAGGCCTTGCCGAGCTCGGTCAGGATGCGACCAAGCATGCGGATCGGCCAGATGAACATGTTCACCGCAGCGAGGAAGAAGTAGAACGTGCCCACCGGGATCTGCCCCAGCGCCAGCCAGAGGCCGCCCACCGCCACCAGCACCACCTTCTGGCCCATGCACATGAAGTCGGAGATCGACCAGTACCAGGCGAGGAGCCGGAAGTACTGCGTGTCGAGATCGCGATAGGTTCGAATCCGCTCGCCGAACTTCTCCTTCTCGAAGTCCTGGCGGGCGAAGGCACGCACCACCCGGATCCCGGTCAGGTTCTCCTGGAGGGTGCTCGTCATTCGCCCCTCGGCTTCATCCACCAGCTTGAACGTCGCTCGCACCCTCCTGAAGAAGAAGAACGAGAAGATGACGATCGGGGGGATGAAGACCACCGAAACGGCGGCGAGTCGCCAGTCGAGGGCCACCATGAGCGGAATCGGCACCATCATCATGAGCGCCGCCCGTCCGATCTCGACGATCTGAGTGGCCAGGAACTGGCGAAACGTCTCCACGTCGGAGGTGCATCGCTGCACGAGGTCCCCGGTTTCGGCCCGGTCGTGGTAGGCCGCCGGCAGATGCGCGAGATGGTCATGGAGCCGATCACGGACGCGGCGCGCGATGGACTCGCTGGCCATGGCCGACCAGCGTCCGCGCAGGTAGGCGAACCCGCCGGCGATCGCTGTCAGGACGACGATGGCCACCGCCGCGATCCAGAGATGGCTCTGCAGGAACTCGCGTCCGCCGGCAAGACCGACAGCCCACCGGACGAGCGGGGCCGCCCTCTCGGGCTCGCTCGTGAGCACGCCGTCGAGCACCACCTGGGGCACGAGCGGGACCAGGTATATGAAGCATGAGCCGAGGACGAGCGCGAATAGCGCTCCGCCATAGCGGAGGCGTTGTCCCCTGGTCAGTTGCCAGATGAGTCGATGATTGGCGTTCATCGCCCTGTTCCTGTGCGGCGGCGCCTTCAAGCGCCGCCGTCGCGAGGCCATGGGTCAGCGGTCGGGGAACGGGCGGAGAGCGGGCTCGGGCCGGATTCAGTCGGCAGAAAGCGATCGAGCCCGCTCCCCGGCGAGGGAGCGGGCTCGAAGGACGAGTCTCAAGTCAACGTCCTAGGAAGCCGGGCTCCCTCCATCCCCAGCCGGGGGAAGGACGACCAGGCAAGGGACCTGGCCGGTGATGATGAGGACGTTGATCTTCATGCGTAAACGCTCCTTAGGGGTTCGCACGGCGGATTCCCACCGGATTGATATGCGAACACTCTACGCGCATCGCAGGGCTCTGTAAAGCGGAATCATGAATTCGCCTTCACCGCTCGTAGGATTCGCGGCGAGATGCAGCGGAGAGCGGTGTCAGAAAGCGGAGAGGATCGGAGAGCACTTGCGCTCGGACCTCGGCGAGCGTGGTCCCGCCGCCGTAGCTCACAGCCGATTGCAGATGCCCGCGCAGCCGATGGAGGATGGCGACGACACTCCCCTGGTAGGGGATCTGGACCTCATGGCCTTCTGCCGGGATGCCCAGCGCCGATTCGAGCGGCTCGCCATCATCCTCGAGCTGCGCTCCGAAGACCGCCTGGGGAGAGGTCATACCGCGATAGATCTTGCGCTTCTCACGAGTGGCGGGGTCCTCGATCACATGCCCCGGTGCTTCGTCGGTCCCGGAGAGCATGCTGCCGAGCATCACGGTCGAGGCCCCGCAGATGAGGGCCAGGAAGACGTCCTTGTCGTGACGCACGCCACCGTCGGCGATCAGCGGGATCGAGTCGCCCAGCGCACAGTGGATCTCGCGAATCGCCTGCAGCTGGGGCACACCGGCGGCCGTTTCGAGCCGCGTGCGGCAGCCGCGTCCGGGTCCGATGCCGATCTTGATGCCATCGACGCCGAGATCGGCGAGGAAGCGGGCACCATCGGCGGTGCCCACATTGCCGGCGATGAGCGTGAGATCGCCGAGATGACGGCGGAGCGCGGCCACGGCATCCCGCATGGCCAGCGAATGCCCATGGGCGATGTCGACGAGGATGGCATCGGTGCCGGCGGCCAGAAGCTCCTGGGCGCGTTCGACGGAATCTCCGCGCGCACCGACCGCCGCGCCGACCAGCAGTCGCCCCTTCGCGTCCCGGCTCGAACCGGGAAGCTGGCGTGAGATCAGGATGTCCTTCTTGGTGATGAGACCGGCAATGTGGCCTTCCTCGTCGACGAGCGGCAGCTTCTCGATCCGGTGCTCGAACATCACCTGCTCGGCATCCTCGGCCGCGATCCCCGGCCGGGCGATGATCAGCTTCTGGCGTGGCGTCATGAACTCATCGACACGATGATCGAGCCGATCCCCGGTCCAGGGGATATCGCGGTTCGAGAGCAGGCCGGCGAGGACGCGACTGCCATGCTCTTCCTCGATCAGGATGCCGGTGATGTTGTGCTGCTTGATGAACTCGATGGCATCGCGGATGGTGACGTCCCGGGGGAGAGAGAGCGGCTGCTCGACGACGTAGCCCTGACTCCGTTTCACCCGCTTCACCATGGCGACCTGCTCGGCGATCGGCATCGCGCGATGGATGAAACCGATGCCGCCCTCGAGCGCCATCGTCTTCGCCATCTGCATCTCGGTGACGCTGTCCATGTTGGCGGAGACGATGGGGAAGTGGAGGGCATGGTGCTTGGAGAGCCGCGTCGTGAGGGAGACCCGTCGGCGCGAGGCGACCCGACCCAGTTGCGGCCGGAAGAGGAAATCATCGTAGGTGCGGCCGATGAAGATCCGTTCGAGATCCCTGTCCATGGCGCCCGGAGTATAGCGCCGTGACGCCGTCCCGCCCAGGGAAGCCGGCCGGCATCGGTCGGAGCGGCCCGGAGCTTGTTGCGCCGCGGCGCGGGACATAGGAGACTTTTCGTGCCCGGCCGCGCCTCCCATCGGTGATAAGAGAAAGCCATGTCCTCCTTCACGGCATCGGCGCGTGAGCGCGTGATCCTCCATCTCGATATGGATGCGTTCTATGCCGCCGTCGAGGTGCGCGAGGATCCCGCGCTGGCCGGGAAGCCGCTCATCATCGGCCACCGCGGTCGGCGTGGCGTGGTGTCGACGTGTTCCTACGAGGCGCGCCGATTCGGTGTGCGCTCGGCGATGCCGTCCCTCACCGCCGAGCGGCTCTGTCCCGACGCGACCTGGCTTCCGGGTCGCATGGATCTCTATGTCCGGGTGTCGCATGCGATCCGGTCCATCCTTGCCGGGTTCACGCCGATCATCGAGCCGCTCTCGATCGACGAGGCATTCCTCGATCTCTCCGGCATCGCACGGGATCTCCAGGCCGGCCGCGAGGTCGCTGTCGCCCTCAAGCAGCGCATCCGGACTCAGGAGCGACTGACCGCCTCGGTCGGTGTCGCCCCCAACAAGTTCCTGGCCAAGCTCGCCTCCGACATGGAGAAGCCGGACGGACTCGTGGTGTTCCCCCTGTCGCTCGTTCCCGAGCGCTTGTGGCCGCTGCCGGTGGGGCGGCTCTGGGGCGTGGGCCCGAAGACGGCCCAGCGTCTCGAGTCGGGCAGGATCAGGATCGTCCGGGACCTGGTCGAGTCCGAAGCTGAAGTCATTGCTCGCCTCGTCGGCGAGTCGGCGGCCCATCACCTCCGCGCCCTCGCCCGCGGTGAGGACACACGCCCGGTGGTGCCCGAGCATGAGGCCAAGTCGATGTCCGAGGAGCGGACCTATCTCAATGATCTTCGTGCCCCCGACGAGATCGATGAGTCGCTCCTGGCCCGGGCCGAGGGCGTGGCCCGGCAATTGCGCGCCGCCGGGTTGCGTGGACGCACGGTGCACCTCAAGGTGCGCACCGGAGACTTCACCACCTGGACCCGCGCTCACACCCTCGATGCCGCGACCGATCTCGCCGAGGTCATCGTGAGCACCGCGCGTATGCTCTTCCGCGAGCGGATTCATCTCGGAGGGCGAGGCGTGCGGCTGCTCGGGGTCGGAATGAGCGGCCTGGAACCCGCGACGGTGCGGTCCGAGCGGCAGTTCGAGCTCTTCGCGACGAGGGCCGCCGATCCCGATTCCAGGGAGGAGCGGCTTGAACGCCTGGCGCGGGCCACGGATGCGGTTCGCAAGCGGTTGGGCCGCGATGTCCTCAAGCGGGCGCGGCTCCTTGGAAAGCCGGAGCGCGATCCCGGCGAGGGCGAGGCCTCGAGTTTGCCCTCGGTGGACTGAGCCCAGCCCTACTGGGCCGGCTCCTTCCGCCTGCCACGAAAGGAAACCCAGACCCCCGCCAGCACGAGCAAGGCGCCGGCGAAGCTCGATCCTGACAGCCGCTCGTGGCGCACGAGCGCGCCGAGGATGACGGCGACCACGGGGACGATGACCGAGGACAGGCTGGTCCGGCTGGCGCTCCAGTGCTTGAGGAGCCACGCGTAGAGGACGAACGCCCCCACCGAGCCGGCAAGCGTCAAGTAGAGGATGGGGAACCACTCGGCGAAGACGCGGGGCACCGGATGCGGCTCACCGGCCAGAAGGCTCACGACCAGACACACGGCACAACCCACACCCGATCCCACGGCGTTGGCCCCGATGGCTGACTGCCTGGGGCCACGTTTCAAGACCACGCCCCCGATCGCAGCCAGCGTGGCCCCCGCCCAGATGGCGAGCATCGGGAGCGTCTCCGCGCTCGTATCGGCGAGCTCCCCGGAGAAGATGATGCCGACGCCGACGAGGGCAAGAAGGGCGCCGCCGATCTTTTGCTTCGTCAGGCGCTCGAGGCCGATAGCCCTGGCCACGATCGCCGTTGTCAGCGGGATCGTGGCATAGAAGACCGACGTGATCCCGGAGGGCACCGTCTTCTGCCCCCAGTAGAGGAGTGCGAAGTTGAGTCCGAGGACGAGAAACCCGTAGCCGGCCGCGGCCCTGAGCGCCGCTCCGCGGGGCCAACCCTGGCCGGTCAAGGCCAGGATCGAGCCGAGGATGAGGGTCGCCAGACCGAGGCGAAGCGACGCCGCCCAGATCGCCGGCACCGTGTCGTTCCCGAACGAGATCGCGAGGAAGGTGCTGCCCCAGATCGCGGTCGAGCCGGCAAAGGCCAGCGCGGGCAGAGCGTGAGAGCGACGCGAACTCATTGGAAAATTGGAACCTCGTGGAGGGCGGAAGACCGCCTGAGGGATCGGTGTGGACCGAGCCAGGGTAGCCGGAGGGCCGCAGCGTGCCTACTCCAGACTCATAATACATTGTTATTCAACACGTTATATCGCTCAGCCCGGCACTGGCCAGATGATTGTCTAATATCTAATTTAGACATATCTGAATCGGACCGGGGGGCCGGCGGAATCCCATGGAGTGAACGGGGTGCCGGAGGTTCCGGACGTAACCCAGACAGCCCAATCCAATCGAACCCCCAAAGGAGTTGGCTCGCCATGTTCTCTCAGCTCTTCCGCCGGAAGCTGATGCCGATGAGTCTCGTCCTCCTCGTGGTCCTCGTCGCCGGATGCGGTGACGATGACGATGGTGACAATGGCATGATCCCGATGCCGGAGGTTCCGGCCATCCGCGTCGTTCACAGCTCTCCCGATGCGCCTGCGGTCGACGTCTATGCCGCCGGTAGCTCGACGCCCTTGTTCACGAACGTCGCCTACGGCGAGGCCACCGACTACCTGACGGTGGATGCCGGAACCGTGAAGATCCAGCTGCGCCCGGCCGGCGCCGATCCGGGGTCGACTCCGGTGTTCGAGACCGGCGACCTCGCGATTGGAGCCGATGATCGCATCACGGCCGTCGCAGCCGGGCTGATCGGGGCCACCGGAGCAGCAGACGCTTTCCGCATCCTGCCCCTGGTCGAGGGCTTCGCCGATCCGGGCACGAGCGTTCGCGCTCGAATCGTTCATGCCGGAGCCGACGCGCCATCCGTGGCGGTGGACGTGGGCAACGATGGCACTCCGGAGATCACAGACTTCGCTCGCTTCGCGGACACCGGCGCGACGGGCGTCGAGCTGCCGAGCGGCGAGGCGCTGGCCATCGGGATCTGGGCGGGCTCTCCGCTCGCCCGGGTGACGGCCTTCACGACGCCGGCGCTGCCGGCCGGGGCCGAGATCTTCGTGATCGCGACCGGGCTCCTGAGTCAGCCCCCGCGTGATGACGATGGCTTCTCACTGCTTGCCGTCGGCCCCGAGGGTGCGATCGGCTTCATCAAGCAGAACCCCGTGGTGTATGCGCTGCATGCATCACCGGACGCGCCCGCCGTGGACATCGCTGTCGGGGGTACGTCGACGATCCTGGTCAGCAATCTCGCCTTCGGCGATCTCTCGGACCCGGTGCAGGTGGCACCGGCCGCTTACACTCTCGAGTTTCGCGCGACCGGGACTTCGAATGCGGCCGCCTCGCTGACGACACCGTCCCTCGCGGCGGGAGAGCGCTACCTGGCGATCGCCACCGGATTCTTGTCTCCGGAAAGCGGTGAGCCGTCATTCCAGCTCTTCCCGCTGGCCGACGGCTTCGATCGCGAACTCGCCACGCCTCTCTTGCGCGTCGCTCACGCCTCACCCGATGCGCCCGCGGTCGACGTGGGCACCGTGTCGGGCAACGTGCTGACGCCGCTCGCTCCCTTCACTGATCTCGCCTTCGCCGAATCCTCGGTGGAAGAGGGGACCGAGGTGCCGGCGGCCGCGCTGCTGATCGGCGTGGCGCCTACCGGGACGACCACTCCGGTGGCGACGTTCAACGTGACCACTGCAGTCGGTCTCAGGGCGATCGCCGTGGCAGCCGGCGCGCTCTCGCCCGAAGTGGGCATCGACGAGCCCTTCCGACTCCTCATCATCGATACGGCCGTCTGGCCGTGGACGGTGGCGACCGTCAATCCCAACTAGGTAGAATGATCACCATGTCCCTCCCCCCTCGTAAGGAAGGCCCCGCCGGGGGTGATCTTGCCGAGCCGGGCCTGGGCCTGCTCTCGATCGGAGAGCTGGCCCAGGCCACGGGGGTCACTCCGGACACGATCCGGGTCTGGGAGCGGCGTTACGGCCGACCTTCTCCCGTGCGTCTCGAATCCGGGCATCGTCGCTACACGCGCGAACATGTGAGGTGGCTCAGGCAGGTCGCCGAGGCGCTTGCTCGCGGCCACCGCCCGGCGCGCGTCGTCCGCATGGACGATGCGGAGATAAGGGGTCTGCTCCGCGCCGGGCAGTCCGCACAAGAAACAGCTCCGGAGATCCGCCGTCTCCTGGACCGAGTGCGCGTGCTGGACGGGCCGGGGCTCACGGCCGAGCTCAGTGCCCGGGCGAACGAACTGGGGCCAGTCGCATTCCTGACGACCATCGTGAGTCCGCTCCTCGACGCCGTGGGCCGAAACTGGGTCGAGGGCGAGATTGACATCCGCCACGAGCACCACCTGTCGGGCGTGCTCGATGACGTGATGCGAACGTTGCGCCTCGACACGGTCGTGCCCGACCAGGCGCCGGTGATCGTGCTCGCCACGTTGACCGGTGAAGCGCATGGACTCGGTCTGCAGATGACGGCGCTCCTGCTTGCGGTCCGTGGGGTACGGCCCGCGATCATCGGTACGCATACGCCAGCGGTGGAGATTGCCGCGGCGGCCACCGAGCTGGGCGCCGCCGCTGTCGGGATCAGCATCTCGCTCGCCACGGGCGGCGTGGATACCGATCGCGTGATCGCCGAGCTGCGCCGGCTGTTGCCCCGGCCGGTGCGACTCCTGGTGGGCGGACGGGGAGCACGCGGTGCGCGCCGGGGCCCGCGGGGTGTCGAGTACGCCGCTGATATGCCTGCGGTCGAGCGCTGGCTCGAGGAGATGCGGGTGGGGACCTAGAGGCGGCCCGGTCCAGGCGGTTCGCTTCCGGCACGTACCGCCATGATGCCGGCCGGGCCGCCCACCTTTTGACGGTCCCGAGGGGCCTTGCTAGACTGCCGCCTTCCCCGCGCGCTCGCTCGAGAGCACGTCCAGCCAAGAGCCAACCATCCAGGGATCCCATGCCGCCGAGTCCAGATTCCCATTCGGTCACGGCCTCTCGTGATCCGCGCCCCCGGGCGGTCCGCCGCCCCTATCGTGACCTCCGCGAGTTCGTCGCCGATCTCGAGACCGCTGGCGAGCTCTGTCGGATCCGCGCCGAGGTCGATCCCAAGCTCGAGGTGAGCGCGATCACCGATCGCACGGTGCGCGCCGGGGGGCCGGCCCTCTACTTCGAGAACGTGCGCGGGCACACGATCCCCGTGCTCATGAACGCGTTCGGTTCGATGGAGCGCCTGACCATGGCTCTCGGCGTCGATCGCATCGAGGACCTGGTGGTGGAGATCGAGGCCGTGCTCGACATGCCGCGCGGCGCCACCGGCTCGGGCCGCGGTCTCACCATGCTCGACAAGCTCAAGATGCTGCCGCGCCTGAAGGAGCTCTCCGAGATCGGACCGCGGATCGTCAAGGACGGCCCGTGTCAGGAGGTGGTGCGGATCGGGGACGAGGCCCGTCTCGATGCGCTGCCCGTGATCCAGTGCTGGCCCGACGACGGCGGGCCCTTCATCACATTGCCTCTCGTCTTCACCCGGCATCCCGAGACCGGCGGGCGCAACATGGGGATGTACCGCATGCAGGTCTTCGATCAGCGCTCGACCGGCATGCACTGGCACCGCCACAAGGGAGGAGCCGGGCACTACTGGGTGGCGGAGCGCCGCGGCGAGCGCTTGCCGGTGGCCGTGGCCCTCGGCGGGGACCCGCTTCTCACCTACGCAGCGACCGCTCCGCTCCCCGACGATGTGGACGAGCTCCTGTTCGCCGGCTTCGTGCGCAAGCGCGGGGTCGACCTCGTCAAGTGCAAGACCGTCGATCTCGAGGTGCCGGCCACGGCCGAGATCATCCTCGAGGGCTACGTCGAGCCCGGCGAACGCCGGCGCGAGGGCCCCTTCGGCGATCACACGGGCTACTACTCGCTGCCGGATGACTTTCCGGTGTTCCGCTTGACCGCGATCACCCATCGCCGGGATCCGATCTACATCTCGACCATCGTGGGCCCGCCGCCGCAGGAGGATGCCTTCCTCGGCAAGGCCACCGAACGCATCTTTCTCCCGCTCCTGAAGAAGCAGCTCCCGGAGATCGTCGACATGAACCTGCCGGTCGAGAGCTGCTTTCACAACCTGGTCATCGTCTCGATCGACAAGCGCTATCCCGGACACGCGCGCAAGGTGATGAGCGCCTTCTGGGGGCTGGGCCAGCTCATGTTCTCCAAGATCATCCTCGTCGTCGACAAGGACGTGAACGTGCACGATCCGCGCGAGGTGTTGTGGAAGGCGACCAACCACATCGATCCCCGCCGTGACATCGTCTTCGTCGACGGCCCAGTCGATGAGCTCGATCACGCAGCACCGCTCCTCTGTTTCGGTTCGAAGATGGGGATCGACGCCACCCACAAGTGGCCGAGCGAGGGGTTCACGCGCGACTGGCCGCCGGAGATGGTGATGTCCCCCGCGGTCCAGGCGCGGGTGGATGCGCTGTGGCCCAGCCTGGGCATCCAGCTGCCGGACCGGCCGCGAAGCTGGTGGCAAGAGTGATCGCGCCGGGGGGCGGCTGGAACGAGGGCCGGCGCCTGGTCCTGGCGGTGGTCCGCTACCTCAACGCGCGCCCTCTGATCGCCGGGCTCGAAGAGCGCTGCGAGCTGGTCTCGGCGGTGCCGGCGCGATGCTGGGAGCTCGTCGCCTCGGGACAGGCGGATCTCGGGATCATACCCGCCATCGGGCTCGGTGATGATCCATCGCTCACCGTCGTTCCTGGTATCGCCATCGCCGCCGATGGGCCGGTGCGTTCGGTCGTCCTGGTGACCAAGGTCGACTTGCGCGAGGTGCGCTCGATCGCCGTCGACGAGAGCTCCCGATCCTCGGCCGTGCTCCTCCGTATTCTCATGACGCGGTGCTATGGCCTCACGCCGCGGTTCGTCGCCGCCGAGCCGGACTGGCGCGCGATGCTCGCCCGGCACGATGCGGCGCTCTTGATCGGCGACCCGGCTCTGGCCCTGGACACGGATCCGGATTTCCGTGCCCGTGCCGATCTCCGTGTGCTCGATCTCGGCGATGCCTGGACGAAGTGGACCGGGTTGCCGTTCGTCTTCGCCGTCTGGGCCGGGAGGCCCGAGCGCGTGACCCCGGAGGTCGTGGCCGAGCTCACCGCGGCGCGGGCGCGGGGCCTGGCACAGTTGCCGGAGATCGCTCGCACCGCCGCGCAAAATCCCGATGAGGAGGCGAGAAATCTGCGCTATCTGAGAGAGGCGATCTCCTTCGTCCTCGGTCCGCGCGAGCTCGAGGGGCTCGCGCGCTACCTCGAGCTGGCCGGGGAGCTCGGGCTCCTGGCGGGCGGGCGGCCGGCGCCGGCCGCGCTCATCATGGCCGGTCGCGCCGCCGATGCCGTCTGAACTCGGTTCCGGGCCGGAGCGCCGCCGCGCCGGCGCCGCCGCGCCGGTTCTCCACCGCGCCCGCTGGGTGCTGCCGATCCATGTGCCGCCGATCCCTGACGGGGCGGTGGTGGTCGGTCCCGCGGCCGCGGGCAGACAGAGCGGATTCGATCGCGAGATCCTGGCCGTCGGGCCCCATCGCGATCTCGCCGCGCATCACCGCGGTCCCATCCATGATCATGGGGAGGTCGTCCTGCTCCCCGCCCTCGTCAACGCGCACACGCATCTCGAGCTCTCGGCTCTGGCCGGGCGCGTTCCTTCCGCAGACGGCTTCGGCGCGTGGCTCCTCGAGACGGCAACGCTGGCCGCCGACCTGTCTCCGGCTGCGGCCGAGCCGGCGATCGACGACGCCATCGCGAGCTGTCTCGACACCGGCACCGGGCTCGTGGGCGATGTCACCGGCCTCGGCCGGGCCGTTGCGGCGCTCGCTCGCTCCCGGCTGGCGGCGCGCATCTTTCATGAAGTGCTGGCCTTCGATCCGCGGCGAGCCGAGTCGGCTCTGGCCGAGGCGCGCACGCGGCTCGTGTCGGGTGAGGAACGAACGGTCGCGCTTCCCATGTTCCGCCACTCGCTGGCGCCGCATGCGCCCTACTCGGTGTCGATGCGGCTCCTGCGCTTGATCCGCGGCGTCAACGCCCGGGAAGATCGACCGACTTCGATTCATCTGGCCGAATCCCCGGCCGAGGAGGAGTTCATGCGGGCCGGCACCGGACCCATCGCCGAGCTGAAGCGGCGACTGGGCACCACCGTCTCCGGCTGGGAGCCCCCGGGCGACCCCACGGTCGTCTACCTCGATCGAATCGGCTGGTTCGAGGCTCCGCAGTTGGTCGTGCACGTGACGCAGATTTCCCCTCGTGGGATAGAAATCCTGCGCCGGGCGCCGGTGACGGCATGCCTCTGCCCGCGCTCCAACCGGGCGCTCGGCGTGGGCGTCGCTCCGGCTGCCGCCTTGCAGCGCGCGGGCGTCCCGCTCGCTCTCGGCACCGACAGCCTGGCCTCGGCCCCCGATCTGAACCTGTTCTCGGAACTGGCGGCGGCGAACGATTACGACCTGGCTCCAGCCGAGCTGGTTCACGCCGCCACCCGCGGCGGCGCGCGGGCGCTCGGCTTCGGCTCGGAGCTGGGCGAGCTGGCGCCGGGGCGCCTGGCGCGGATGATCACGGTCGCTCCGGCCCCGGGGACGGAGCTCGGCGGGAACCCTTACGCGCCGCTCCTCGGCGGCCCCGGGGCCGAGCGCATCCGCTGGGTCGACTAGCGCTTACCGGCTCCGGGCGGGCGGGCCGGCGATTGCCCTGGAAAGCGCCCGGCCCGAGCGCTAGGCTTTCCGGGCTGTTGGCGGATTTCCGGGAAGCGTTTGGTGCCGGGATCACGGCATCCGCTCGGGCCCGCAGGTGGGATGTACTGGGGAGGAGGAAACATGGCTGACAAGGTGGCCGATCTGGCCGGTCCTGGCATTAGCACCTACGAAGAAGTCGACAAGATCCTGCCGACCGACTACCGGTCGCTCCTTGATCCGAAAGAGACGCAGAAGGCGATCACGGCGGTCAAACGCTATATCGAGGACGGTCTCTGCAAGGAGCTGAACCTGTTCCGGGTCGAAGTGCCGCTGATCGTGGATCGTGAGAGCGGAGTGAACGACTATCTCGACCGGGACGGTTCACGCACGCCGATCGAGTTCCCCTGCGGACTCGGGCTGCCGAAGCGGATCGACGCCCAGGTGGTGCAGGCCGCCACCAAGTGGAAGAGGCCGGCCCTGAAGCAATTCAACTGCAACGTCGGCGAGGGCATCGTCACCGACATGCGCGCCGTGCGTAAGGACTATTTCCTCGACCACGATCACAGCTCGTATGTCGATCAATGGGACTGGGAAAAGGTCATCGCGCCCGAGATGCGGAACCTCGATTATCTCAAGGACACCGTGCGCCGCATCTGGAAGGTGATCAAGGGGGCCGAGACCTTCGTCATGAAGGAGTTCCCCAAGCTCAAGGATCCACGCTATCCAGAACTTCCCGATGAGCTCACTTTCCTGCATGCCGAGGAGATCCTCGACATGTATCCCGACTTGCCGCGCAAGCAGCGGGAGACTCGAGTCATCTCGGAGAAGTATCCGGCGATCTTCATCATCGGGATCGGCTGGGTGCTGCAGGACGGCTATCCGCACGAGATGCGGGCGGCCGATTATGATGACTGGGCTACTCCGACCAAGCAGTGGACCGGGAAGGATACCCACGGATTGAACGGCGACATCCTGGTCTGGAACCCGGTGACGAAGCGCCGCCACGAGCTGACCTCGATGGGAATCCGGGTGACCAAGGAGACCTTGAAGCAGCAGCTGGAGATCTCGGGGCAACTCGACTTCCTCAAGCTGCCCTATCATCAGGCGATCCTGAACGACCAGATCCCGCTCTCGATCGGCGGCGGCATCGGCCAGTCGCGGACCGTGATGCTGCTCTTGCGGAAAGCCCACCTGGGCGAGGTCAGCGTGACCATCTGGCCGCGCCAGCTGAAGGACATCTGCGAGAAGAAGAACATCGTCGTGCTCGAATAGGACGGACCGGATTCGCTCGAAGCCGGGGGTCGGGGAGGGGACGCCGAGTTCCCTCCCCGGTTCCATCTCGGGAAGGGCCCTGGTATACTTCTTGCCGGTTTCTTGGTCGTTCCAGCTTCATCTCCAGCGATCACGCCTTCACGCCACCCTTCCGTAACGATCCGCCGTCCGGAGGCTGGAGTCATATGCGGGCTTGGGCCTGCTCTCCCGCCGCCGAGGGCGCCAACCAGGAACGGCATATACCGGGCATGCAGCGGACTCCCAGGGCACGCGACAGGTCGGCGGATGGCTCGTTCACGGCGCCGCCTCCGCGCACCGATCTGCCGGCGCTCGTCGCCTCTGAGGCGCAAGGCGCGGGGAGCGGACCGGCGGGCCCACCCGTGGTGGATTCCCCCGCCGCGGCCATGAGCGGTGGGGCGCGGGTGCGTGCCGTGGGGCGCAGCAAGCGGGTACGGCTCGTCCTCGGGCTCGCCTCCTTCTCCTTGCTGCTTCTCATTTCGAGCCCGCAGCAGATTCTGAGCCTCCTGGTCCATGTCGACTGGAGGTGGCTGACGCTGTCCTTCGCGCTCTGCCTCCTGGTCATGGTCATCCGCACCTACCGCTGGTGGGGCTTGCTCCACGACTTCGGCCTGCGCGCTCCATTCCATGTCCTGCTCGAGATGATGACGGTGAGCGGCTTCTTCAATCTCTTCCTCCCGGGCAGTGTGGGTGGCGATGCTTACCGGGCCTACGGGCTGGCACGTTACAGCTCCAAGACCCTCCGACCGGTGGCCAGCGTTGTCATCGAACGCTTCACGGGGGTCATCGCGCTGTTCCTGATCTGTCCGATCGCCGTGTGGTTCGCGCGGGCGGAGCTGCCGTTCCCGCCGTGGACGCTCTATGTGGCATGTGGCACCGTGCTCGCTGCGGCGCTCGGCCTGCTCGTCGCCGGCCTGCATGCGGAGAGCTGGTGGAGCATCCTGGCTCCCCGCCTCCCACGGTTCATCAGCCGCCGGCTCCCCGGCGAGAAGATGCAGATCGTGTTCTCCGTCTTGCGCGATCTCCGCGGCCGGCCGGGGGCCTTTGCCCGGGCTTGCTTGACCGGAGTCGTGCTCCAGGTGGTGGTGCTCTTCGCCTACTACATGATGGCGGTATCCTTGCACGGGCACATCCATCTCCCGCTCTTCTTCTCGTTCTTCCCGCTCATCGAGTTCGTGAGCCTGATTCCGCTCACCGTGAACGGACTCGGCGTGCGCGAGGGGCTCACCGTCTACTTCCTCGGGGCGGCCGGAATACCGGCCTCGTTCTCGATGGGGCTCTCGATCATCAACCGCCTCATCACCCTCGCCCTCGGCGCGCTGGGAGGCGTGGTCTTCGTGGCGCGCAGGACGCGGACGCGGACCTCCGGCGCTCGATCCGGCGATTAGCCTCCCCAACCCACGGATGGCCGGCTTGACAGATATGCGGAGCACCGACCCCCCGGGCCGGGGGATCGCCGGTTTCGGCGAGCGCATCCTCGTCCTCGGCCGCCTGGTTCGCTTCTCGCACTCGGTCTTTGCCCTGCCCTTTGCTCTCGCCAGTGCGGCCTGCGCCGCCCGCTTCGCTCCGCTGACCCGGGGCCGCGTCTTGTGGATCATCGTGGCCATGGTCGGGGCGCGAACCATGGCCATGGCCTGGAACCGCCTCGTCGATGAGGAGATCGATCGCGAGAACCCGCGCACGCGCGACCGCGAGTTGCCGGCTGGAAAGGTGAGCCCGGCCGCCGTGCTCGCGCTCGTCATCCTGAGCGCCGGGGTCTTCTTCATGGCGGCCGCCGCGCTCGGTCCGCTGCCGCTCCTCCTGACCCCGGTCGCGATCGTCATCCTCCTCGGCTACTCTCTGACCAAGCGCTTCACATGGGCGAGCCAGTTCGCCCTCGGGCTCGCTCTGGCCGGCGCGCCACTGGGAGCGTGGATCGCCGTGACCGGTGGGCTCAATACCGCGCCCCTCGTCCTGGGGGTTGCGGTCTTGACCTGGGTCGCCGGGTTCGACACGATCTATGCCTGTCAGGATGTGGCGTTCGACCGCGGGCATGGGCTCCATTCGCTGCCGGCGCGCTTCGGCATCGAGGCCGCTCTTCGCGTCGCGCGCGTGCTGCACATCCTGACCGTGATCGGGTTCGCCGCCTTCGGCCGGATGCTCGATCTGGGGCCGATCTACTGGGTCGGGGTGGCGGTGGTTGCGGGTGCACTCGTCTACGAGCACCGGCTCGTCCGGGCCGACGATCTGTCGCGAGTCAATCGTGCCTTCTTCGATCTGAATGGAGTCGTGAGCTTCGTGTTTCTCTCCGCCGTGCTCGCCGCGCGCCCATGGCTGCCATGAACGCCAGGCAGCCCTCACCCCGCGTCGTCGTCGCCATGACCGGAGCCAGCGGTGCCATCTATGGCCTCCGCCTGCTGCGCTTCCTGCTCATGACCGGAGCCCGGGTGGAGATGGTGATCTCTCCGTCCGGCCAGCGCGTGCTGCGGGAGGAAGCGAACTACGCTGGGGAGGCGGTCTCCGAGCTCCTGGCCGGTCTCTACCCTGCCGACCGGTCCGCCCTGGAGACGGGGACCCTCGTCACCCATCACTGGGGCGACATCGGGGCGCCGCTCGCCTCGGGCTCGGTGGCGACGTCGGGCATGGTGGTGGCGCCGTGCTCGATGGGGACGCTTTCGGGCATCGTCACCGGGAGGGCTTCCAACCTGATCGAGCGCGCCGCCGATGTCACGCTCAAGGAGGGGCGGCCGCTCGTACTGGTGCCGCGGGAGACGCCGCTCAACCGCATCCATGTCGAGAACATGCTGCGCGCCATCGATGCCGGCATCAGGCTCGTGCCGGCCATGCCGGCCTTCTACTACGGGCCCGAGACCATCGCCGACCTCGCCGATTTCATCGTGGCCCGCGCCGTCGCCTTCCTCGGCATGGACGCGCCCCTCTTCCGGCCCTGGGCCGACTAGCGCATCATGTCCCGGCGCATGGACACGCTGATCACCCGCGATGAGGTCGGGGCCATGTTCGACGCCGTGGCCCCACGCTACGATCTCCTCAACCGGGTGCTCAGTCTGGGCATCGACCGGCGTTGGCGCCGGGAGGCCGTGCGGGCGCTGGGACTCGCCCCCGGTGATCTCCTTCTCGATATCTGCGGTGGGACGGGAGATCTTGCGTTCGAGGCGGCGAGGCAGGTCCCGGGCATCCGCACCGTCAATGTCGATCTGTCGCGGCTCATGCTGCGCCGCTACACCGAGCGCGCGGGGCTCCACAACGGGTCGCGGGCGCCGGCGACGGTCGGCGATGCCATGGCGTTGCCGGTGCGGGACGGATCCGCGCGTGGAGCCATCGTCGGATTCGGTATCCGCAATGTCCCCGACCGCCTGCGGGCGCTCACGGAGATCCAGCGCGCTCTGCGTCCGGGCGGAAGGCTCGTGGTGCTCGAGTTCGCCTTGCCGCCGGCGGCTGCGGTCCGCGGACCCTACCTGTTCTATCTCCGCCATCTGCTGCCGCGCCTGGCCGCCCTTCTCTCGCCTGCCCCTCGAGCCTATCGTTACCTCGGCGACTCCATCGTCGACTTTCCCGCCCCCGACCAGTTCGCAGGGCTCCTGGCGCGAGCCGGGTTCGCAAGCGTGAACTGTCGGGTCCTGTCTCTGGGCATTGCCGTTCGCTACCTGGCCACGAAAGATGAATAGACCAACCATCCTCTGTCTTGTCGCTGCCGGCATTCTCGGTCTGGCCCTCCCGTCAGCCGCTGATTACCTCGTTCATCCCTTTGCCATGCTCGGGGTCGACGGGGGGACGCATGCCTTTCAGCTCACGCCGGAAGGCTGGGTGCGTTCCGAAACGGTCACCCTGGGCATCACGCTGGACGGCGCCTCCCTCGAACCCTGGGTCTGGGGTGAATCCGGGCCAGGAGTCGCCCGCACGCAGGCACAGGAAGCCGGGTCGGATCTCGAGCTCACGGCGATCGCGGTGCGCGCCCAGGGTCTTCCCGTGGACCTTCGCTTCCGCGGGTCGGCGGGGAACCACGACACCGTGACGTGCCGCGTCGAGCAGCCGGTGGCCCTGCTCCGGATCCGCGTCCAACCGGGGGCGGCCTCATCCTCGAGCGGCTCCTTGCCGCGCGTCGCCTTGCGCATCTCGGCCGACACCGGTCTCCGCGCGGCCGTCACCTTGCGTGACGGCATCGTGAGCCGGCGCCTGACGCCGGCCCGTCCGGCACGACTCGCGACCGCTGGCGGTCGCACGGGGATCGCCGTGGCCGATTCCCTTGTTCTCCTTCTGAGCGTCGCCCCCGATTCGGTCTCCCCCGGGCTGGGTCCGAGCGGTGAACCGGCGGACGATGTTCTCGAGCTCATCTACCGGCCGCAGGGCGAGTTCGCGCTCGAGGTCCGGATGCCGTTCTTCCCGGTCGCCGTGGATCATGGCGACGAAACGCCGGTGGCGGCGCTGGGTGCCGGAGACGGAGCGGCCATGACCGCGGCCGCCGGACGCGATTGGGCCCAGCGACTTGCCGCCGGCGCCGCGATCGAGCTGCCCGAGACCGGTCCGGCCGAGACCGCTGGCGCCTCTCTCTATCACATTCTCGGGGGATCCCTGGTGAGCGCCGGCGATCGCGTCGTCGTTCTCGGCGCGCCCTTTCTCTACCGCGAGTTCTACATGCGGGATGCCGCCTACACGATGGTCGCGCTCGACCAGTTCGGTTACCACGCCGAAGCCCGCGCCGGTCTAGAGACCATGCTCACGCATCAGGCCGCTGACGGACAGCTCCTCTCCCACGTGGAACAGCACGATGGGATCGGACTCGCGCTGTGGGCGCTGGGCGAGCACCTGGCGCTGACCCGAGATCGCGGGTTCGCCGTGGCGGTGATGGATCGCGTGGCCCGCGCTGTCGACTGGTATCGGAACGCGCTCGCGCCCTACCGCGCCGATTCGCCCGGAGAGCGCGGAGAGTGGGACACCGAATTCCCCGGCATCCTGCCGGCCACGATCATGAAGGACAACGAGCAGGTGGTGGCGGCGCACATCGTCGGCCACAACCTGTGGGCGAGCGCCGGACTGGCGGCGGCAATCGATGTGGCGAAGCTGGCGGGCGATGCCGACTCGGTGCGCTCCTGGCAGCGGCTCGATGCCCAGTTCGAGGAGGATCTGGCCCGGTATCTCGTCAAACTCGAGAAGCGGACCGGCGGGCTGATCACGGCGACATTCGAGGGCGCCGGCACGCAGGCCGGATACGACCAGCCATCATCGGTCCGCGGGGGCCTCGACTGGGGCAATCTCGAGATCGCCTACCCGACCCGCACCTGGCGCGGCGACGATCCCCGGCTGCGGACGAGCCTCGACGCCTGGAGTGGACGGCTCCAGGAAGGTCTCTATCCCTATCCGCTCGGCTTCAACACGAGCTTGATCCACCACTACCTGCCGGTCGCGCTCGGCCACGCGCTCCTCGGCGCCGGCAGTGATACCGATCGCGAGCATCTCCTCACCATCTTCTATGATGGCCTCCTGGGGCACGCGACGAGCACGTACGGCGGGGCCGAGCTCATCAACAGCTACACACGCAACGTGTGGCCGCTCGAGAACATCCCGCCGCACAACACCTTCTCCGCCCGCTACCTGCTCCTGCTGCGCGACATGCTGCTGCGCGAGGTGGGGCGCGTGGGCGCGGCGAGCGATACGCTGCTCATCGGGGGCGGGTTGTCTCCGGCCTGGCTCGAGTCAGGGGCGACGATCAAGTTCGAGGGCGCGGCAACCCATTTCGGCTGGGTCGATCTCGCGCTCGAGATCAAGGCGGCATCCGATGCCGGGCGGACGCTCGCGCTGCGCGCGGCCCTCGGTGCCACCCCCCCCGCCCGTTTCCTCGAGCCTCGCCCCCATCTTCCTGCGCCCGCGACTCCGATCACGATCGGCGGACCGCCGCCAGCGCCGGCGGCCATCGTGTTCCGGGCCCCACTCGGGTTCCGTATCACGGCGGTGCGCGCCAGAGCGGGTGCGAGAGCGGGGACGATCGAGCAAGGAGGACGGCGTGTCGTGCTGTCGCCGGGCGCGGCGCAGTCGGGAGTCGAGATCGAGCTCGAGGGCCGAGCCGATCCGCGCTTCACCGTCGACCAGGCGCGGAGCCGTCTCGGGCTCTAACGCAAGCGCACCAGCGGCCGGGAAACCGTGCGTCCTCCGGCCTCGACCCGGGTGAAGTAGACGCCCGAGCTCTGAGTCGCTCCCGACTCATCCCGGCCGTCCCAGCTCGTGCGGTGCTCACCCGCCTCGAGCGTGGCCGCCACGAGCGTACGGACGAGGCGCCCGGAGACGTCGATCACCGACACGCGCACGGTGGTCCTCGCCGGCAGCGCGAAGCGGATCGTCGCCGCGTCGCTGAAGGGATTCGGCTGGATCGCTCCAAGCGCGAGCGGTGGTGTGGCGAGGGGCGCGGTCGCCGTGACCGGACCGAAGGTCTGCGTGCCGCCGGAGCGATCCAGCGCCAGGATCCGGTAGCGATAGGTCGCGCCCGGATTCACGCGCGCATCACGGAAGCGGTAGGGTGCCGGCGCGGCGATCGGTGTCGCCGTCATGCGCTCGAATCCATTCCCGGTCGCGCGCTCGACATGGAAGCCGACCAGGTCTTCCTCGAACGATGTCGCCCAGGCGACCACGATGGCGCCCCCCTCCGGCATCGCCGTGAGGCTCGAGATCGCCACCGGATTGGCGCTCGCGCACTGCGCCGGTAGCACCGCGAGGCCCATGTCGAAGTCGGCGACGAAGGCGTAGGGGGAGTCGACCGCGATGCCGCGCGCGCTGCCCGGGGTGTTCGCGCTCCCGAGCACGACAGGGGCCGTCGGCACGTTGAGGTCGATGACCGTCACTCCCGTGCCGCGGGTGGCGACATACGCATGGTTCGACGAGATGGTGACGCTCGCCGCCGTCTCCGGGATGTCGATGGTGGCGGCGAGGACCGGCTCCATTGGGTTCCGCACATCGATGACATGCAACCCGGCGCTGCCGTCGGCGATGACCACGGTGCGCCCGGAAACCGCCACGGCGCACGCCCGCGTCGGGATGGCGAGGTTGCCGATGATCGTGGGGGCGGCGGGATTGCCCATATCCACGACCAGGAGGCCGCCCGTTCGGTCGGCGACATAGGCGAACGCTCCCGCCACCGCGACGTCGCAGGCGAAGCCCGGAGTGTCGGCGCTGCCGACGAGCGCTGGAGTCCGTGGATTCGCCACGTCGATGACGAGGAGGCCGGTGGCGCCGTCGGCCACCAGCGCGAGATGGCCGGAGAGCGTCACCGCGGAGGCGGAGTCCGGAGTGTCGAAGCTGCCGACAATGAATGGAGCGCCGGGATCGCTCGCATCGATGATCTCGAGGCCCGAGGCAAGATCCGCGACGTATGCCTGCGTTCCGCTGGCCGCGACTCGAGCCGCGTAGTCCGGGGTGTTCACGCTGCCGCGAAGCAAGGGGGCCAGCGGTGTGTTGACATCGATGACGCGTAGCCCGGATCGACCATCGGCGACATAGGCGAGATTTCCGGATAGCGCCACCGCGCTGGCCTCGCTCGGGGCGGCCAGGTTGCTCACGGCCACGACCGACGCCGGGTTCGACACGTCGACCAGGATGAGGCCCGAAGCGGCATCGGCGATGTAGGCGAGCGAGCCCGCGATGGCCACCCCCGAGGCCAGGTCCGGAGTATCGAATCCACCCACCAGTTCGGGTGCCGCGGGGACCGAGATGTCGATGGCATGCAGTCCGGATTCGCCGTCGACGACATAGGCGTGCGAGCCCGCGATGGCGACGCCGTAGGCGAGATCCGGAGTATCGATCGCCCCGATGATCGCCGGCGCGGTGGGGTTCGCCACATTCACGATCTGGAGGCCGGCGTTCCAGTCGGCAACGTAGGCGAGGCCTCCGATCACGGTCACGCCGCGGGCGGTGCCGGGCGTGTCCGCATTGCCGACCATCCGGGGCGCGGCCGGATTCGTGATGTCGATGACCTCGAGACCGAAGTAGCTGTCGGCGACATAGGCGTAGGAGCCGGCGACATCGATGCCGAGGGCATAGCCGGGAGTGTCGATCGTCGCGATGATCGCGGGTGCCGTGGGATCCGAGATGTCCACGACCTGGAGACCGGCATTCCAGTCGGCGAGATAGGCGATGGAGCCGGCGACAGAGACCGCGAAGGCGATCCCGGGCGTATCGATCGCGCCCACGATGACGGGCGCCCTGGGGTTCGACACATCGACGATCTTGAGCCCGGCGTCATAATCGGTGACCAGGACCAGGGGATAGGCGACGGTAACCCCGAACGCATAGCCGGGGGTGTCGGCGGTGCCGACGATCACCGGGGTCGCGGGGTTCGAGATGTCCACGATCTGGAGCCCCGCGTCCCAGTCGCCCACGTAGGCGTAATAGCCGTGAACCGCTACTCGATATCCCGATCCCGGCGTATCGACTCCCCCTGTCCAGTGCAGGTAGTTGCCGTACTCGATGCAATCGCTGGCGGCCGCGGTTCCATGAATGATGACGGCGGCAAGGAGGACGAGAGGTAGTGGGCGACACGAGGCCCGGAAGAGACCCTTTCTGAAGCGCGTGGCGACTGATTGCAACGGCCAGCCCTCCTTCGGATGCGCCATCATGGATGCCGGTCGAGGCCCATGACGCCGTGGCCGGGGATATCTTGTGCTAGAGTAGGGTCCGTTTTCCCGGGCGCCGCCCGGCGCCCCTTCGAACCCCCCGCTCCTCGAGCGACGCAAGGTATTGCCCATGACGTCCAAGACCGCGGCTTCCGGCACTCCGGGAGCAGCCGGGCGTTCCCCCGGAGGGGAGTCCACCCCTCGCGGCGGCGCTCCCGCACCCCGGCGCACCAAGTCATTCCTCGATGCCGTCCAGAACTCGATCGTCGTGTCCGACGGCGCCATGGGCACCATGCTCTATGCGCGGGGCATCTTCCTGAATCGCTGCTTCGACGAGCTCAACCTCACGAGCCCGGCGCTCATCGCCGAGATCCACAAGCAGTATCTCGACGCCGGCGCCGAGGTGCTCACCACCAATACCTTCGGCGCAAACCGATACAAGCTGCAGCCCCACGGGCTCGAGGACAAGGTCCAGGAGCTCAATCAGCGGGGGGCCGCCATCGCCCGCCAGGTGGCGGGTGACTCAGCCTGGGTCGCCGGCTCGGTGGGACCCGTGGGCGGCCAGCTGCATCCGCTCGGTCCGCTCGATCCTCCGGAGGTCGAGGCCGCGTTCCGGGAGCAGATCCTGGGTCTCGCCGCGGGCGGGGCGGACCTGATCGTTCTCGAGACATTCCATGCCCTACCCGAGATGGGGGCCGCGCTCCGGGCCGCACGGGGGGCAGCCGAGCTACCGGTCATCGCCAGCTTCTCCTTCGACCACAACCGGCTGACCAACATCGGGGTCTCCCCCGAGGAGGCGGCCGCCTTCGCCGAGATCGAGGGCGCCGACGTGATCGGCGTCAACTGCTCGACCGGTCCCAACGACGTGCTCGAGGTCGTCGAGCGCATGGTGCGGATCACCAAGAAGCCGATCGCGGTGCAGCCCAACGCCGGCCTGCCGCGCGAGGTGCAGAACCGGCTCATCTTCCTCGCCACGCCGGAGTACCTCGCCGAGTACGCTCGCCGATTCATCCAGTCCGGGGCGAGCATGGTGGGCGGGTGCTGCGGCACCACCCCCGAGCACATCAAGCAGATGCGAGTCTTCGTGCGCCAGCTGGTGCCGATGAAGGCGGCCACGCGTCAGATCGAGGTGGTCGAGGAAGCCCCGCATCCGATGCGCAAGCAGAAGCCTCCCGCGGAGAAGACGCCGCTGGGGGCCAAGCTCGGGAAGACGTTCGTGGTCTCGGTGGAGATCGATCCGCCGCGCGGCACCGACCCGACCAAGGCGGTCGAGGGGGCGATGATGCTGCGCGGTGAAGGGATCGATGCCATCAACATCGCCGACGGCCCCCGGGCCTCGGCGCGCATGAGTCCGCTGGCCCTCGCTGTGCTCATGATGAACCAGGGAGTGGAGACGATCGTCCACTTCTGCTGCCGCGACCGGAACCTCCTCAGCATGCAGGCGGATCTCATCGGCTTGAATGCGATCGGGCTGCGCAACGTCCTCATCGTCACCGGCGATCCGCCCAAGATGGGTGACTATCCCGACGCCACGGCGGTCTTCGACGTCGACTCGATCGGCCTCACGCGCTTTGCCAGCCGCCTGAACGTCGGGCTCGACATGGCGGGAAACGAAGTCGGCGAGCCGACCTCATTGCTCCTCGGCGTGGGCGCCAACCCGGGAGCCATCGATCTCGACACCGAGGTGCAGCGTTTCAAGCTCAAGCTCGAGGCGGGCGCCGAGTACTGCCTCACCCAGCCGGTCTATGACGTCCGGTTCCTCGAGGAGTTCCTGCGGCGGGCGCGCCCGGTGCCGATCCCGGTCCTGGTCGGGATCCTGCCGCTCTCGAGCTATCGCAACGCCGAGTTCCTCCACAACGAGGTGCCGGGAATGGCGATTCCGGCGTCGATCCGCGAGCGCATGAAGCGGGCGAGCGACGCCTCCAAGGAAGCGGCGCAGGCCGAAGGCATCGCCATCGCGCGCGAGGCTCTGGCCGCCGCCAAGGAGTTTCCCGAGATCCAGGGCTGCTACATCATGCCGCCCTTCGGACGCTACTCGACCGCGCTCGAGGTCCTCGAAGCGATCTAGTGACGGAGGAATTTCGCCGTGTCGCTACCGCCGGGAAAGCGTCTCGGCCTCGCGGCCGGGGTTGTTTCCTAAGTCTCATCCAGGCTTGCGCATAGCCGGATCTGAGGCCCGGGTGGATCAGCTGCAAGACCCGACCGGCCGTCGCCGGGCCTGCGCGAGGGATCCGAAGCGGAGCGCGTGGGGTCCCGGGCGTGCTACCGTCTGGCCCATCGGGCCGCTTCGGAAATCGCCGCTTGCCGGGAGGCTCTCGCCATGGCGATCAAGACCTACGCCGACTACCTCGCCTCGCTCCGGGCCATGCGCCCGAACATCTACAAGTTCGACGAGCTCATCACCGACGTCACCACGCATCCCGCCACACGTCGCACGGTCGAGGGCCACGGCTGGACCTTCAAGGCCGCCGCCGATCCCGAGCTGCGACCGCTCGTCACCGCGACTTCGCATCTCACGGGCGAACCCATCAGTCGCTACCTCTCCATCCTTCGCTCGCCGGAAGACATGTACGCCAATTCACGTATGAAACGGCTCATGTTCCATCTCACGGGCACCTGTACCGGAGGGCGCTGTGCCGGCTGGAACGCGCTCAACGCGATGTTCATCACCACCTGGGAGATGGATCGCGATCTCGGAACGGGCTATCACGAACGTCTGCTCCGGTGGCTTCGTGAGGCACAGAGCCTCGATATCACGATCTCCGGAGCGCTCACCGATGCCAAGGGGGATCGCACCAAGACTCCCTCGCAGCAGGAGGATCCCGATCTCTTCCTCAGGATCGTCGAGCGGCGCGACGACGGCATCGTGGTGCGAGGCGCCAAGCTCATGATCTGCGGGGTGGCCGCCGCCAACGAGATCTTCGTCCTGCCCGGGAGCGCCTACGGCGAGGCGGAGGCCGACTACGCGGTGTCTTTCGTCATTCCCCGCGACAGCGAGGGGCTCACCATCGTCGAGACCCGCCATCCCAGCGATGGCCGCGACTACGAGGAGGGCTTCGATAACCCGGTCTGCGAAGGCGGCATCACCCAGGCCTTTCTTCTCTTCGAGGACGTGTTCGTGCCGCGCGAACGCATCTTCATGTGTGGAGAGGTGAGTCACACCAAGACGGCCGTGATGAGCTTCATCGGTCCCTACCGCGCCGCGATCGGAGGCTGTGTCGCCGGGCAGGGCGACGTCAAGATCGGGTCCGCGATCCTCACCGCGAGGGCCAACGGGCTCTCGGCCAAGGTCTTCACGGATAAGGTGGTCCAGATGCACATCAACAACGAGACCACCTTCGGCATGGGCATCGCGGCGGCGGCGATGGGACGGCCCCATCCCTCCGGAGCATGGCAGTGCGATCAGCTCCTCTCGAACGTCAACAAGGTGCACGTGGCCACCTTGCCCTATCAGACGTCGGTGCTGGCGCAGGACATCGCCGGCGGCATCGCGGAAACGGGATGTATGCCGTCGGCCAAGGACTTCGCCTCGACCCGCTACGGTCATTTGATCCAGAAGTACATGAAGGCCCGGGCGAGCGGCGAGGCGCGGGCGAGAGCGGCACGGCTCGTCGAGTGGTGCACGATCGGCGGCGGGGTGCCGGGATGCATGCACGGCGGGGGTTCTCCCGATGGGGCGAAGCTCATGATTCGCACCCTCGCCCACCTCGAGGACAAGGTCGAGATCGCCCGTCGTCTGGCCCGCATCGAGGAGGAGATCCCCGATCCGGCGCCCGCCCGGCGCTAGGCCGCGCGGCAGGGCGACCGGGCTGCCCCGGCGGCCGGCACCGGCCGCCGGGGACATCACGCTCGGCTATTCGAGCAGCACCATCGCCTGCGAGGTGCTGCCGTTTCTCGACTCGAGCCGGCAGTAGTACACACCCGAGGCCAGTGACTGGCCCCTCTCGTCGCGCCCATCCCAGGTCACGCTCTCGATGCCGTTGCCGGCGGCGCCGGAGAAGAGCGTCCGCACGAAGCGGCCGTCGATGTCGTAGACCGCGAGGCGCACGGTCTCGCCGGCGGCCTCGAAGCGGATGGTCGTGGCCGGGTTGAACGGATTGGGCGAGCTCGGGTAGAGGCGGAGGGCCGAGCTTGCCGCGGGCGCCCCGCTATCCACCATCGCGACGATGTCCTCGCACTCATCGGGAATGCCGTTCTGGTTCGTGTCCGGGCTCGTGCCGAGCTGGATGTCGAGCGTGTCGGGAACGCTGTTCACGTTGCAGTCGTAGTCACCGATCCGCGTGTAGTAGACGTCCTGCTCGCCGTTGAAGGTGGCCGCCCAGGCCAGGCTTGGCGCCCACGTCATCCGAGATCATGTGGTAGTAGTCGCCGATCTTGTTCTGCTGGGGCCAGCCGAGGAAGCTGTCCCAGTACTCGCTCACCCGCTCGTTCGGCCGACCAGGTCGCGCCGCCGTCGGTCGAGAACGAGTAGTAGAGCGCAGAGTCAGTTGACGACTCCGGTGTCCCGGGTGTCGTTCCAGACGGCATCGATGCGACCGTTCGGCGCCACCGACATCGTGGCGAACCACTGCCAGTTGTTGGGTGCGCTCGGGTCGTCGTTGACGCGGACCCACGGGCCCAAGGTGACGCCGCCGTCGGTCGAGCGCGCGAAATGGACGTCGAGGGGATCGGTGCCGGCGGGGTTCGACCGACGCCAGGACGTAGACCCAGCCGCCGGTGGGACCATCCGAGTGATCGACGGCGATCCAGAACTGGCCCAGGAGCCCGCCCGGGTTGGGGCCGGTCGAGAAGCCGAGATTGCCGCCCATGTCGACATCGGCCAGCTGGAAGGTGGGCGAGGATCCGCGAGTTCTGCGCGTTGGTCGAGCGGGCGACGTAGAACGGGGAGCCGAAGTCGCTCCCCGAGATGTAGAGCGTGCCGTTCGGGCGCCACGTCGAGCGTGCCCCAGACCGGCGTGTTGGGGATCGTCACCGGCGTCTGGAAGCTCTGCCCGCCGTCGGTCGAGCGGGTGAAGATATTGCTCCCGCAGCAGCTCCCCGCCGTGCTCCAGCTCTGATAGAGGTAGCCCGATCCCGATGCCATCGGTGCGATCGATGGTGATCCACTGCTTGTCGCCGCCGAAGGCGGCCACCGGCGAGCCCCAGGTCATCCCGTTGTCGGTCGAGCGGAAGAGATCGACAAGAAAGGTCTGCTGGAGGCTCGAGTAGTAGAAGACGCCGTCCTTGTCGAAGGTGAGCACCGGATCGCTGCGGAAGACGTCCGGGTCGAGCACGCCGGGGAAGGTCCAGGTCCGCCCGCCGTCGGTCGTGTAGGCCCAGCCGGCCTGGCGGAAGTTCGAGCTCACGGTGTCGAACTGCCGCCAGCCGATCGCCATCTTGTTGGGTTCGAGCGGGTTCACCGCGATCGACGGCTCGTTGGCGGCGTCGCCCTGGATGTTGGCGCCGACCAGGCTCGACGTTGACCTGATGCGCGGTGTACTGGCGGAAGCGGACGGGCTCGGCCGGGGGCGCCAGCGGATCGGGCCGGGCGGGGATGCCCGGCGGGTCGTCGAGGACCTCGGGCGCCGGCCGGGGGAGACTCGGGTCGGCTGCTGCCCGGGGCGGCGATGACAGCGAGAGGATGCCGAAGAGGGCGCAGGCGATCAGGATCAGAGGTCGGTTTCGCTCGGGCATGATGTCTCCGTTCGAGGCCCAGGGGAAGGTTGAGCGTCAGGCGCGCGAGTCGCGAGGACAGCGTGGCGGCACGCCCTCCATTGTAGCTGATCGGCGGCCGCTCGGCCCGGGCGGGTCCTCAGCCCGAGAAGAGCGCCTCCTCGTAGCGGGCGACGGGGGCGAAGCCGAGGCGTTCATAGCAGCCGATGGCGGTCGCGTGGTCCGCCTTGACGTTGAGGCCTATGAGATCGGTTGACGCGAGGAGCGCCTGGACGAGCCGCGCGGTGGTCCCGGTGGCGAGACCGCGGCCGCGCCGATCCGGGCGGGTGGTGATGTTGCCGAGCGCCGCCACCCGGTAGCGCGCCGAGTAGACATGCACGCCGGCGACGCTCACGAGCTCGCCTCGCTCCCGGATCCCGAAGTAGTAGCCGGTTTCGAGCATGCGCGGATCGAACCAGTGGCCAGGATAGCTCGCCTCGTAGAGCGCTTCGAGGGCGTCGCGGTCGCGGGCCGTCAGCTGCCCGGCGGTGCTGCCATCGGTGGCGCGGGCCCGGGCGGGATCGGTGAGCGCCATCTTGAGATGGGTGCCGCGGGCATCGACTCGTCTCCCCGGTGTCAGTCGGGAGGCGAGATCCCCACTCAGGTGCGAGTAGAAGCGCGGCGGCAGATCGGGCGCGAGAGCGGTGAGCAGGCTCGCCATCGGTCCTGGGTCGCGGTCGAGCGCGAGCAGAACGGGCAGGTCGCTGCCGGTGTAGAGGAGCGCCACGGCGGTGAGCAGGTTCCCGTCGCGGAGTCCGTACCAGGTGGTGTGCGGCCAGAAGAAGTCGTCGAGATCGCCGATCTCGTAGAGATGGAGGAACGCGTCGCGGCGCAGGTAGGTCTCGATCTCGGATCGTGAAGTCAGACGCTCGGCACGCACGAGGTCGCTCGATGGCGCTCGTGATGGACTAGGACTCGGGTCCGTAGTCCCGTGAGTGCGGCTGATGGAGGGCCTGAGCCAGCGCTTCCCCGTTCGCTGCGGACTCTCCCGGCAGCGGGGGGGGCGTCTCCATCACGCGCGAGCCGCCGGCTTCTGGCGCGCGGTGCACGTGAGGCATGCGTGGAGTCGGCGTCTCCTCACGGGCTGCCGTCCCGCGGTGGCGGGCTCCCAGATCCGGATAGCGCAGATGGATGACCTCCTCGACGAGCCGCACGCGCTCCTGCATGGAGAGGCTGGCCACGGTGATGTAGGGAACCGCATACATCTCGAGCAGGAGCTTCACCATGCCATCGATGAGGACGACGTCCTCCCAGCGCAGCGCGGCGCGGATGCCGTCGGTCTGCACCAGATCGGGATGCGGCCGGACGAAGAAGACCAGGCCCCCGGCTACCCAGCGCATGTATTCCTCGAGCGCCGGATCGCGGAACAGCTCGTGCATGACGGTGCCGTGGTTGGCCGTGTAGGCGAGATTGCAGAAGGCGCGGTCGGATACGAAGGCGTCACCGGCATCGCGCTCGGCTTCGATCTGGCGGCGAAAGACCTCGATCTGGTAGCGATTCACCTGGTCGAGATTCGAGCGCAGGCGATCGAGGCTGACCTCCATCTCGGCGAGGATCGAGCGGGCGACTTCGCTGATGAGCTTGAGCCCGTAGCGGTCGCGGACATAGCGAGCGAGCGTGGTCTTGCCGGTGGCATGGGCGCCGACGAAGTAGATGCGTAACGACCGGCGATCGCTCCCCCGGGAGTGGGTGAAGCCCGCACCGGGGCGAGAGGCAGGCTCGGACCATCCGGATCTGGAATTGGGGTCATGCGGTCCGGTGGGACGTGTCGCCATAGAGCAAACCTCCTCTGGCCGGCGCAGCGCTCCGCTTCGCGGCGCCGGGGCCCGACATCCTAGCACGGGGCCCCCAGATCGTTCCGGCCCTCTTCGCGCCGCGGTCCGCGCCCGCCCCGGGCGCAGCCGCCGCGGGGAAAGGCGGGAAAAATGTCGGGGAAGCGTCGGGCGACCTTCCGTTCCTGAGAAGATGAGAGCGATCGAGGCCGAGGTCCGGTTCCAGGCCATCCTCCTCCCCGGACCTCCGGCCTCAGGCGGCCTCCAGTCGGGGCCGGTGTCGTCTCTCCAGGGAAGCCGGATCCGGTGCGGGTGATTGGGGGAGCCCAGCCGGGTTCTGCGAGCTCGTGGCCTCGGGTTTCGGACCCAGCCAGCCATCCTCGGAGCGAGCGCCCGGGAGAGACGACGCCGGCCCCGGCCTATTTCTGCCTGCCTTCATGACTTACGGCCGCCTTTCGCCGTCACTCGGGCCCGCCACCCGTCCCGCGCGGTGCTCTTGACAGCTGTTCGATCCCATTCCTAGACTCTCTGCCTGTTTTCCGGACACTGCGCGCTCGTCCCCGGAGGCCGGGAAAGCATCGCTGGCGTCCCGCTCAACCGGGATGTTCCGGCGAGGCTCTTTCATTCGCGGTCGCGAATCCCTCGACTGGCGATGTCCCGAACCGGTGCTCGAGGCGGGTCACGGCCCGCCCACCGGGTCGAATGCCTCCGACTCGGGCGCGCGCTTCCCAACTGAAAGCCATGATTCAAGTCAAGAGTCTGAGCAAGCGGTTCGGGCCGACCATCGCCGTCGAGAACGTGAGCTTCGATGTTCAGCGCCGGGAAGTGGTCGGCTTCCTCGGGCCGAACGGCGCCGGCAAGACGACCACCATGCGCATGCTCACGTGTTACTTGCCTCCCGACGCCGGGTCGGCCGAGGTGGCGGGCTTCGACGTCATGCGGCAACCCCTGGATGTGCGGCGAAGGATCGGATACCTGCCGGAGAGCGCCCCGCTCTACGCCGAGATGGGAGTCCTCGACTACCTCGAGTTCATCGCCGAGGTGCGGGGACTCGCCGGCCCGCGCCGGCGCCAGCGCATCCAGGACATGATCGGCATCTGCGGGCTGGAGCGCGTCGTCAAGAAGGACATCGGCGAGCTGTCGAAGGGATATCGCCAGCGTGTCGGCCTGGCCCAGACCCTGATCCACGATCCCGATGTGCTGATCCTCGATGAGCCGACCTCGGGACTCGACCCGAAGCAGATCATCGAGATCCGCGAGCTCATCAAGGAGATCGGACGGGAGAAGACCGTCATCCTCTCCACGCACATCCTCCCCGAGGTCAACGCCACCTGCAACCGCGTGATCATCATCCACAACGGGCAGATCGTCGCTGACGGCGCTCCCGACGAGCTCGGGGAGCGGGCTCGGGGTGGTGATCGCTTCTTCGTCACGCTGCGTGGTCCGGCGGAGGACATCTCGGCCCGCCTCGCCGAGGTGCCCGGCGTGCACGCCTTGCGTGCCGTCGGCCGGCCCGCTGGAGATCGCGTCCGCTTCGAAGTCAAGGCGGCGCACGAGGACGACGTGGCCGAACGCATCTTCCAGGTCGCGGTCGACCATCGGTGGCCACTGAGCGAGCTTGCGCCGGAGGCATCGTCTCTCGAAGACGTCTTCATCCGGCTCACGCAGTCGGAACCGGGAACGGGGCCGGGTGCAGCTGGCACGGGCTCTGGATAGCCGCGAAAGAACCAGATGAAAACGATCCTTGCCATCTTCAAGCGCGAGTTCAAGAGCTACTTCCGCTCGCCCATCGCTTACATCTTCATCAGCGCCTTCCTGATCGTGTCGGGGTGGTTCTTCTACCAGACCTTCTTCGTGATCGATTACGCGTCGATGCGGAACTACTTTGACATCTTGCCCTGGCTTTTCCTCTTCTTCGTGCCCGTGGTCACCATGCGCCTGTGGGCCGAGGAGCGGAAGATCGGCACGATGGAAGTGCTCATGACATTGCCGGTGCGCGACCATGAGGCCGTGCTCGGCAAGTACCTGGCGGGTCTTGCGTTTCTTGCCGTCGGCCTCGCGCTCACCCTTCCCATCCCGCTCACCGTGGCCCGGTTCGGCGATCCCGATGTGGGCGTCATCGTGGCCGGTTACGTCGGCGGCATGCTGATGGGAGCGGCCTATCTGGCGATCGGGATCTTCGTCTCGAGCATGAGCTCGAACCAGATCGTGGCCGCCATCGTGGGCTGGGTGGTCTGTTTCATCCTCTTCTTCATCGGCAACGATCTGGTGCTCTTCAATGCCCCCAAGGCGGTGGTTCCGTTCTTCGACTATCTGGGGCTCGGCAACCACTTCGAGTCGATCGGGCGGGGCGTGCTGGATTCGCGTGATCTGATCTACTACGGGTCCGTGATCGCGTTCTTCCTCTTTCTGAATGTCCGCGTGATCGAGGCGCGGAAGGCATAGCCGCGCCGGGCGCGGTGAATGGTGGAATGGCTATGAGGTCGATGTCATGAGTTCGCGACGGATGCAAGCCGGACGCAACGCGGTCGTCGCGTCCATCCTGTTCCTTGCCATCCTGGTGCTCGTCAACTACCTGGCGGCCAGGAATTTCTCCCGGATCGACTTGACCCAGAACAAGGAGTTCACGATCTCACCAGCGACCCGTTCCATTCTCGGGCGCATGGACGACATCGTGAACCTCAAGGTCTACTTCTCGAAGGACCTGCCCTCATATCTCGCCACACTGAACAGCGAGGTTCGAGATCTGCTCGACGAGTTCGCCGCCTATTCGCACGGCAATCTGGTCGTCGATTTCGAGGATCCATCGACCGACCCCGAGGTCGAGAACCGGGTGCGGCGGCTCGGCATCCCCCAGGTCCAGCTCGATGTCATCCAGAGCGACAGCCGCTCGATCCAGAACGCCTACCTCGGCATGGCCATGCTCTATGAGGACCGCAGCGAGACCATTCCGGTGGTCTATTCGACCGAGAACCTGGAGTACGATCTGGCCTCCTCGATCGTCAAGGTCCTGCAAGAGAAGAAGAAGGTGATCGGTTTCCTGACCGGGCACGGCGAGCCGGGTATCAACGACGCGTTCGACCCCGTGCGCCAGGAAGCCGAGAAGCAGTACACGGTGCGCGCGGTGGATCTCCAGGGCGGGCGGAGCCCGGTGCCGGCCGACGTCGACGTGCTGGTCATCGCCGGCGCGGACGCGATCAGCGAACGCGAGAAGTACCTGATCGACCAGTACTTCATGCGCGGCGGACGCCTGATCGTGCTCGAGGACGCCATCGCGCTCATGGGCGGAGCCCTGCAGGCCCGGCCCCTGCGCTCGGGACTCGAGAACCTGCTCCCGGCCTACGGCGTGCGGATCGACGAGGATCTGGTCCTCGACAACGTGAGCGCGACAGCCGGCTTCACCTCCGGCTACATGCGGTTCATGGTCCGGTATCCGTACTGGCCGCGCATCGTGAAGCAGAACTTCGATCAGACCAATCCGATCGTGAGCAAGCTCGAATCGCTGGTGCTGCCGTGGGTGAGCCCGGTCGAGGAAACCGAGATGAAGCCGGCCGCGGTCACCTTCACCAAGCTCGCCTGGACGTCGGATCAGTCCTGGACGCAGAGCGGCCCCTTCAACCTGGCGCCGCAACAGCAGTGGATGCCGGATCCCAACCGCATCAAGAGCCATGGAGTGGTGGCGGCGCTCAGCGGCCAGTTCCAGAGCTATTTCGCCGGCAAGGACATCCCGCCGGCTCCGGCCGATACGACGGCGGGGGTGGCGCCGGCGCCGCCCGACGAGCCGCTGATCGATCTCAGCACCGAGACGCAGCTCCTGGTGGTGGGGACCTCGCAGTTCATCAACGCCAACTTCCTGAGCCAGTATCCGTCGAACATCACCTTCTTCCTGAACGCGCTCGATTGGATGGCGCTCGGAGACGAGCTCATCGCCATCCGCTCCCGTACGGTGAGCGACCGCCCCCTCGATCCCGAAATCCTCAAGGATGAGGCCGCCGGCAAGCGGAGCGCGATCAAGTACGCCGGGATCTTCGGCATGCCGATCCTGCTCACGATCTTCGGCATCGGCCAGTGGATGGCGCGACGGCGCGGGAAGCAGACGTTCGAGTCCGCGCTGCGAGGCCCCTCGGGGGGGACGGGGAGCATCTAGCGGATCGCGCCCGGGTCGGCGCCGGCGGGAGGTTTGCCGGCGGCCGGACAGGAGGAGTAGGCAGGACATGGAAGCTCGACAGATGCGCAACATGGCGCTCGTTCTCCTGGGTCTCTTGCTCGTCGCTCTGGTCCTGGAACAGCCGTGGTCGGGAGGAAAGAAGAAGACAGACGAGCTCTACCCCGATTTCAAAGCGGAAGAGATCGATCGTATCCACGTCGTGAATCGTGCCGATACCGTCGATCTCGTGCTCCGCGATGGATTGTGGCTGATCGGCGGCCCACGCCCGTTGCCCGCCGATACCGCCTCGATCAACCGGGCGCTGGAGGCGGTCGACCGATTCGAGAAGACGCAGCTCGTGTCCAAGAACGCCGAGAAGTTCACGGTCTTCGAGGTCGATTCAGCGAGCGCGGCTCATGTCCAGCTCTATGCCGGCGGCGGTGATCCCGTCGTCGACATGCTCCTCGGCAAGTTCACCCCGGAGGGGGGCAACTACTTCCGTCCATCCGGCGAGGAGTTCGTCTATTCCTCCACCGATCGGGTCCGGGCCCTCTTCGCGCGCGATGCGCGCGCCTGGCAGGATCGGAAGATCTTCGATGTCGAGCCGGTTGACCTCACCAGGCTCATAGTCGAGCGCGGTGATTCGACCATCGTCTTCGAGAAGGAGGCCGATGGCAGCTGGCTCCTCAAGGAGCCGCTCAGTTTCCCGGTGCGCACCGAAGAGATGGACAACCTTCTACGCAACGTGGCCAAGCTCATCGCCAATGCCTATCCCGATTCCGCGGTCACGGTGGCCGAGGCCGGGCTCGACAAGCCCAGGCTCCGGGTGCGGGCGGAGCGCCTCGACGGCACCGGGATCGAGCTCCTGGTCGGGGCGCAAGGCGGCAACGGGCTCTACTACGCCAAGGCCGCGGACCGCGACTGGATCTACGAGCTGGCGCCCTACCGCATCGATCCCTTCTACAAGGATCTCCTGAGCATGAAGGCCGAGGCGCCGCCGGCGCCTCCGGCAGGAGAAGCTCCGTCAGGCGATGCTCCGGCCGGCGGAGCGCCGGGCACGAGCGGATAAACGGCTGCCGTCGAATCGATCCCGGCGCCACCTCGCCGGCGCGAGATGATAAGGTCGCGCGCCATGAAGCGAGCATCGGGCATCGAGACGGGCGCGCAGCGCACCCACCCCTGGCGGTCGGGCCTCGCCGCGCTGGTGGTCTTGACCTCCATGGCCGTGTGGTCGCCGGCCGAGGTCTCCGCCTCCGATGATGCGAGTCCCGGCACGGAGGGTGCCGCCGACTCGATTCTTGTCGCCCTCGATCGCGATGCGCGCGAGGCAATGACCGGGCGCGACCTGGAGCGGCTCCTGGACCTCGGCGATGAGGCCCGGGTCTTTCCGGTCGGGATGGGGACCCCGCTCATCGAGGTCCTGGCGGCGGTCGCCGACCTTCGCGCCGGCAGCATCCCCGCTGCCGTCACGCGCCTCCGCTACGTCAGCCCGCTCGCCGTGGTGGCGGTCATTGCCGTCACCGCGCTGGCTGCGGTCCTCCTCGCCATCTGTCTCTATCTCCCGATCGCGCTCTTCGTCTGGGTGGCCGGCGAGCGCCGCATGGTCGCCGACCTGGCGGCGAGCACGTCCGGGGATGGTGATGGCGTGCCTCCGGCCAAGTCCGACCGCGCCGCCCGGCGCGCCCTGGCCTCCTGGCGCGCTCCGCTCGGGCTCGGAGCCGGGCTCTTCCTGACCGCGATCGACGATCTGATCGGTATCGGCGCCGCCTTCGCCATCGCCTGGATTGGCTTCGGCGCGCCCGAGTCGGTGCTGGCCATCGACGACATCACGCGTGCCGGGGCCATCTCCACGCTCGCCGGCACCGCAGCCGGCAACCTGGGGACGCTGCTCCTGGTCGCTTTCGTCTATCGCGCGCGGGGAGTGGGCATGGGTGGCGCCGGCCTGGCGCCGGTGTCCGCCCGCGACGTCCTGCGCCCGGCTCTTCTCCTCAGCGTGCCTCTGGTCATCCTCTCCGCAGCGCACGACCTCGCCTTCACGAAGATCGTGGGCCGTGAACCACACTCGAACGCCGAGCCGTTGCTCGAGATGCTGCTCGGACCGGCCGGGGGAATGTTGGGTGTGGTGGCGGTCGCGGTCACGGTTGTCGTCACCGCGCCGGTCATCGAAGAGGTGGTCTATCGCGGGGTGATCTATCGGGCCTTTCGCGATCGCGCCGGGGTGCCGCTGGCGGTGTTCGCCTCGGGCTTCATCTTCGCCGTCGCCCACCTCGACATGGACCACGTGCTCCCGCTGTGGTGGATCGGGATGACCCTGGCGCTGGTGGTGGAGCGCACCGGATCGATCATCCCCGCCATCGCGCTCCACGCCCTCTATAACGCGCTCTCGCTCATCCTCTACCTGATGGGACGGGTCTGACTCCTGCGGATCAGGGGGCGATGATCACGCGCTGCGAAGCCTGGCGCCCTCCCGCGTCCAGGCTCAAGAAGTAGACCCCGGGCGCGAGATCGCGATTCAGCGTGAAACGATGGCTGCCGGCCGCCTGCATGCCCTGATCGATGCGCGCCGCCACCCTCCCCGTGACGTCCACCAGGCGGACGACGACCTCGAGCGGTCGATCGAGCGAGTACTCGACGGCAAACGGCCCCGGGGCCGGGTTGGGCCGGACCGGGGCGAGCTGGAAGGCCAGGGCGGGGGAGGCCACCGGGCCGGGCGTGGCCGTGGTCGGCGGATCCACCTCGACCGCGCCGCGGAGGATCCAGTAGTACGGGTCGAAGAGCACGGCAACCGGCTCCCCGCTCGCGGCGACTGCAAAGCTCTGCACGGCGAGACTGTCGGTGATCACCGACCAGGTGGTGTCGCCGGCGGCACTGACGACGCCGATATCGATCGGCATCGTGAACGGCGGTGCATTGATCTGCACCTGCTCGACATGCAGGCTCACCGCCCAGTCGCCGCCGCCCCGATCCACCGGCAGCCACCAGTAGGTGTAGAGCGGGCGGTTCACGCCGTAGATCCAGGGCATGAAGAACCAGTCGAGATCGGCGCCATGGATCGACTCGGCGAGGGCCTGGAAGTCCGCGGTCACGGCGTTCCCGTATGCGTACTGGATCGCCCACTGGCGGAGCAGCTGTTCGAAGGCGGCATCTCCCATCACATGGCGGAGCATGTGCAGCACCCACCCGCCCTTCTTGTAGACGGTGCTGCTGAAGAGGTAGGTCGGATCGTAGATCGGCCCCTGGAAGGAGCCGATGTCGAGCCCGCGCATGTAGAGGACATAGGCATCGAATCCCTGCACGGCCTCGACCCAGACCGCCTCGCTGTAGGTGGCGAAGCCCTCGTTGAGCCAGATATCCCGCCAGTCCCCGAGCGTGACGGAATCCCCCCACCACTGGTGGGACAGCTCGTGCGCCACGACCCAGTCATAGGAGTGGTCGCCGCGGGTGAGACCCGCCGAGTAGGTGGTGCAGGTCTGATGCTCCATGGCGCCGCCCCACTGGAACATCGCCATCCCGTACTTCTCCGCGAGGAACGGGTACTCCCCGAAACGGTCGGCGTAGATCTCGATCATGGGCACGGTGACGCTCCAGTCCTCCTGTGCCTGTGTGAGCCGCTCCGGATACGAGTAGAAGATGACCGGCATCGTGTCCTGGCTCGCCGAAATGTACTGGTCCTCGAAGACGGTGAAGTTGGTCGCGGTGACGCTCACCAGGTAGGTCGAGATCGGATAGATCTCCCGCCAGTGGTAGGTGATCTTGCCTGGGGCCGGCGCGGTGGTGCCGACGAGGAGGCCGTTCGAGGCGACGACCATGGTGTCGGGTACGGTGAAGTGCAAGTCCGCCGTGGCCTTGTCGTCCGGCACGTCCTTGCAGGGCCACCAGTTCCGCGCGTAGTTGGGCTCGGAGAGGGAGGCGGCGATCAGCGCGCCGTTGTGGGCTCCGAAGCCGAAGGCCAGGAATCCCCCTTGGGCCGGTTGCCCACCATAGGTGACCCGCACCGCGAACGGCTCGCCGGGGGCAAAGGGCCGGTCGAGGTTCACGGTGAGGAGGTTGTTGGCGTGAGTGTAGGGGAGCGGGATGCCGTCGCGGTCGACCGCGCTCACCACCATGGCGGGGTGCAGATCGAGGACGAGCGTCGTCAGGCTCGCCACGATGCTCTCGCTGGTCACCGTGAGGACGCCGCTGATCGATTCGCCGATGAAATCGATGTCGAGAGCGAGGTCATAGTGGAGGACATCGAAGTCGGTCTGACCCAGGGCCGGCTCGATGGACATCGGCTCGCGCTGCATCTCGAGGGCGTGCTTGGCATCGATCAGCGGGTGCGGTTCCTGGGGGAACAGCGCCGGATCAGCGAAGGGATGCAGCTCGAGCGGCGTGGCAAGAGCCGGTGGCGCGAGGAAGAGGGCCGTGGTCAGGGCGAGCGCCAGCGCGAGCGGGAGGACGGGCCACAAGAGTCGGATCCGGGAGGCGGATCCCGGACTGGGGCGCCGCGGAAGACCGATCATGGTTGAGGTATCTCCTCGTCAGGACGGTGATGGTCGGGAAAGCGTCCGAGGGACCCAGAACAGGCCATCGCCAGGTGGGGCCGCCGCCGGCGGTTGTTCGATATCTGGCTGGTGGGAGCGCACCACCATTATACACGAGCAGCCGGCCACGGCGCTGACCAGCAGAAGACCGTTCTGATTCAACCTGGAACAGGGCCTCAGCCGGGGCATTGCCCCCTCGTTCAGGTTGACGGCACTGCCGGGGGAGGGGAGAATTGATGCCGCGTTCGCGTCCCAGCACAGGAAAGCCTGGGAATCGCGCGACTTCACCCGCTGCTGCCACCGATGTTCGGGTGCCCCCGGCTGCGGGCGACGGAGTAACCACCACGCCCACAGACCTCATGCTCGAGCGCATCAATCACCATCAACTCGGCGTCCACATCCTGAGCCTGTTCCTGGCCGTTTCCGTCTCGGCATGTGTCCCGGTCTACGAGCGGCGCCTGGAGCGCTACCGGGCCGGCGGCGACCTCGCTGCCGCCGAGCAACTCCTCGATTCGGCTCTGGAGGGGCATCCCGACAACCCGGACGTTCTGCGCGATAGCGGCATCGTCGCGTTCGAGCAGGGTGATCTGGATCAGGCGATCGATCGGCTGGCTCGTGCCCATGCGCTCGATCCCGATGACGGACGCACCGAGGTCTACCTGGCAGCCGCCTACGAGAGATCCTCCCGCTACGCTGAGGCCGCCGTCCACTATCGCCACCTGGAGCACCGCGTGGTCGCCGGAGACGGGATCAGCGATTACGAAGCCGATCTCATTTGCCGGCGCAGCCTCGTCGAGTCGCAGTACGTGGCTGACCTCGTGGCGACGCGCCTGGCCGAGGAGAAGGCCGGAACCCTCCCTCCCGGCGACCGGCTGCTCATCCTGCCCTTCAGGCTGTATCAGGCGACGCCCGGCGCCCAGAGTCTCAGGCTCGGGCTGGCCTCGGTGCTGAGCGCTGACTGGAGGGCCGCGCCGTCACCGGAAGCGGTGCCTTTCGCCGAGGTCGAGGCTTTCATGACCGCGCTCGAGGTGCCTCTCGATGCGGTGATCGGCAACGACCTGCGCGATCGGCTGGCCCGCCTCACGGGGGCTCGTTACGTTCTCGACGGCACGCTGTCGGATGTGGGAGAGGTCATCTCGGCGGCTCCCGTGCTCATCGACCTGAATGCCCGCTCCGCCGCTGGCGAGGACAACGCCTCGCCACGGGAGGTGCATCTCGAGTACCAGCAGGCACGCACCGGATCTCTCGTCGAGTTCGAGCAGACGCTGCTCTTCCACGTGACCCAGGCCCTCGAGATCGAGTTCTCGCCGGTGGATGAGGCAGGGATGAGGCGCTTCTCCTCCCAGAGCGGATATGCCATCGCTCTCTATGGTGAGGGTATGGCCCTCGAGCGGGCAGGAGACCGGGCGGCGGCAATGGAAAAGCTGGCCCAGGCCACCGCCCTCGATCCAGACTTCGCCGCGGCGCGGGAAGCCCAGCTGCGGCTCACGTCTTGTCGCGGAAAGGCGGGGGAGCCGGAGTCGGTCCTTCAAGCCTACGAGGTCGCGCTCGCGGACGCCCGAGCCCGCTCATCCGAACGCGACCTCCTTGCCCGCACCACGAACGAGGTGGGGCGAGTGGGCGGGCCCGCCGGAGATGGCGACAACTTCTCCATCAATCGCGCGGCGGGAGCCGGCTCGGCCGTGTTCCCGGTGCGGTTGCCGCGATGATGGGCCCGATGCGCGCATCACTCGCCCGGAGGCGGCCACAGCCGGCAGCTGAGATGGAAAGGCCCGGCCCTGGCTCGACGACGTGGGCCGTCATCATCTTCGGGCTTCAGCTCCTCGTCCTTGGGTCCACTGTGTCCTGGGCGGATTCCATCGTGCAGCGCGAGTTGCAGCCGTTCGATGTCGGTCCGACTCCGATCGGCGCCACCTCGATCGATGTCGGTCTCAACTACCGCACCTGGTCCATCCAGCAGGAGAGCGGCGACTCGAGCGTCGATCAGTTCGCCGTACCCGTCTTCGTGCGCACATCGCTCACGAAGAGCCTCGATTTCTCCTACCTGTTCAGCGCCGCCTCCTCCGGCCTCTCCCTCGGTGCCGGTGAGGAAGGAACGCTCGAGGGTGTGACCGACGGCAAGCTCGGCGTCAACTACCTCCTCCCCGGCAATCGCGTCTCCCTCGGGCTCGGCGTGCGTGTGCCCACCGGCGAGAGCGTCCTCGATCCGCAGGAGGATGCGGTGGCCCGGGTCCTCAATGACCGCATCCTCGGATTCTGGGTGAAACGCTACGGGGAGGGCACCGATGTCGAGATGCGCGGCGGCTACTCGGCCGTCCTGGGGCGCGGCGTCGCCCTCGCGGGTGGTGTCTCCTACACCCTGAAGGGCGACTTCCCCTTCCAGGACCCCCTGTCCGGAGTCGAGGCCAACTACGAGCCTGGAGATGAGCTATCGGTTCTGGTCCGACTCGAGGCGCGGGCCATCGCCCGGGACTGGCGGACTCAGGTTCGTTTCGCCACGTACGGAACCGATCAGCGCGACGGCGTGGACGAGATCCAGGAAGGGAGCGAGGTCGAGCTCGGCTTGACCATGGCCGAGGAGCATCTGGCGGGGGTCCTCGAGCTCGACGCGGGAGCGCTCTTCAAGCAAGACACCGAGATCGTGAGCGCCGAGGGCGCGTCTCCGGTCCGTGATGTCGGTGGCAATATCTTGCGAGTAGGAGGGGGATTCTACGGCAAGCTGAGCGCGGCGAGCCGTCTGGGCGGACGGGTCGGAGCCAGCTGGTACGGCGAAGCGAAAAGCGGCACGGGCGATGGTTTCGTGTTCGAGGTCGGTCCGCGCTACCGGCGGCAGTTCGGATCCGCCATCACTGCCGATCTTGCCTACACCTTCTATGCGGGTAATGCCGAGGACAAGACCATCGATTTGATCGGTCACGACGTGACGATCGCGTTCGGACTCCTCGCCTGGGGCCGGCGATGAGGGGGCCGCTGACCTCGCGGCGCGCCCTGCGCGCGGTCGCGCTCCTCGCCATCCTCATCATCGGCGCCGACTGCGCCCACGATCCGGCCGTGGCCCCCATCGTGGCCCCTGGCGCCGTGTCCTTCGCCGTCCATGTGGTCGAGGGTCCACTGGCGCCCGCCGCGGGAGCTCCAGGTGTCCGGGGGGCGGCTCCCTGCGAGCCCGTACCGACCGGATTTCCGACCGAGGTCGAAGTCGAGATCGACCTCCGTTCCGAGGTCGGAGAGACGAGCACGCACACCTTCACGATCCCGGCGCGCACCGAGTCGAGTGACCTCGTCATCGGCGACCTGCCTCCGGGGAGTGGCTACTCGGCGCAGCTCACCGTGACGGCCCTCAAGGAGATCGTGTTCACGGGTCATGGCGGTCCGTTCGCCGTGCCCTCCGGGTCCAGACAGCGGATCGTCGTTCCGCTCTACCCCACCGGCCGCCGGGCGGTGCTCGCGATCGGCGCGCCGCAGATCGCGGCCAATGACGAGATCGTGATCCCCGTCATGGCGTCCCACTCGGCGCCCGTGCGCGCGATCGAGCTCGATCTCTGCTTCGATTCGGCTCTCCTCGAGCCGCTCGGGGCTGCGGCGACGGGAACCAGGGTCGCCGCCTTCCGCGGCGCGGGCGGCCAGCCCGGGGTCCCCGGTCTCTACCGCGCCGTCTTGTGGTCGGAGGACGGCGCAGCCAGGATCGCCCCCGGCCAGGACGAGGTGCTCGAGATCCGATTCCGTTTCCGGCCGGAGGCGCCGGGCGACCTCGTGACCGATCTCATCTTCCAGGGCGCCATCTTCACCGATGCCGCGGCTGAGCCGCCCTTCACGGTCTACTTCTTCGACGGCCAGGTGCGGCGATGAGCGCGCGCCCCCACCGCATTCGTCCGGTGCTCGCGGTCTGGCTCGGCCTCCTCGCCGCGACCTGTTGCCTGGCTGCCTCCGCATGGGCGCAGTCGCCGCCGGTCGCCGATCCCGGCGGACCGTACTCCGGCAACGAAGGCCAGCCGATCGCCTTCGATGGAACGGGCTCCTTCGATCCGGACGGTGGCCTCCTCGGCTACGTCTGGGACTTCGGAGACGGGACCACCGCCACCGGTGCCACGCCGAGTCACACCTACGCCGCCGGCGGTCCCTTCGTCGTGACGCTCACGGTCACCGACCCCGAGTTCCTGACCGACGTCGCCACGACGACGGCCACGGTGAACCGGACGCCGGCCGCGAATCCGAACGGTCCCTATGCGGCCAACCTGGGCCAGCCGATCAGCTTCTCGTCGGCGGGGTCGAGCGATCCGGACGGCGATCAGCTCAGCTACCTCTGGGACTTCGGTGACGGATCCACCGCCACGCAGCGCAATCCGAACCATACGTACTCGAGCGGAGGCATCTTCACGGTCACCCTCACCGTGACCGATCCCGGCGGGCTATCGGATGCAGGAACGACGACGGCGACGGTGAACCGCCCGCCGGTGGCGAATCCGAACGGTCCCTATACGGCCAACCTGGGCCAGCCGATCGCGTTCTCGTCGGCGGGCTCGAGCGATCCCGACGGCGACACGCTCACCTACCGGTGGGACTTCGGGGACGGCTCGACCTCGACTGCGGCCAACCCGACGAAGACGTACGCGACGGGAGGCGTGTTTGTCGTTCTCCTCCAGGTCATGGATCCGGGAGGGCTCACGAACCAGGTCTCGACGACGGCGACGATCAACCGGCCGCCGGTGGCGGAGGCGAACGGTCCCTATACGGCCAGCCTGGGGCAGCCGATCAACTTCTCGTCGGCGGGCTCGAGCGATCCCGACGGCGATACGCTCGCCTATCTGTGGAGCTTCGGGGACGGGACGACGTCGACGCAGGCCAACCCGACGAAGACGTACGCGGTGGGTGGCGTGTACACGGTGACCTTGCGGGTGACCGATCCGGGCGGGCTCTTCGCCGAGGACACGGCCGAGGCCACGATCGCCCGCCCGCCGGTGGCGAACGCCAACGGTCCCTACACGGGGAACCAGGGGCAACCGATCGCATTCTCGTCGGCGGGCTCGAGCGATCCGGATGGCCAGGCGCTGACCTACCTGTGGACGTTTGGTGACGGGACGACCTCGACTGCGGCCAATCCGACGAAGACGTACGCGGTGGGCGGCGTGTACACGGTGACGTTGCGCGTGACCGATCCGGATCTCCTGTTCGATGAGGACACGACGACGGCGACGATCAACCGGCCGCCGGTGGCGGAGGCGAACGGTCCCTACACGGGGAACCAGGGCTCACCGATCGCATTCTCGTCGGCGGGCTCGAGCGATCCGGATGGCCAGGTGCTGACCTATCTCTGGACGTTTGGCGACGGGACGACCTCGACGCAGGCCAATCCGGCGAAGACGTACGTGGTGGGTGGTGTGTACACGGTGACGCTCAGAGTGACGGATCCGGGCGGGCTCTTCAGCGAGGACACGGCCGAGGCGACGGTGAACCGGCCGCCGGTGGCGGAGGCGAACGGTCCCTACACGGGGAACCAGGGCTCACCGATCGCATTCTCGTCGGCGGGCTCGAGCGATCCGGATGGCCAGGCGCTCACCTATCTCTGGACCTTCGGCGACGGGACGACCTCGACGGCGGCCAATCCGACGAAGACGTACGCCGTGGGTGGCGTGTACACGGTGACGCTCCGGGTGACGGATCCGGGCGGGCTCTTCAGCGAGGACACGGCCGAGGCGACGGTCAACCGGCCGCCGGTGGCGGAGGCGAACGGTCCCTACACGGGGAACCAGGGTCAGGCGATCGCGTTCTCGTCGGCGGGCTCGAGCGATCCGGAGGGCGGCGCGCTCACCTATCTCTGGAACTTCGGAGACGGCTCGACCTCGACTGCGGCCAATCCGAGTCACACCTATGCGACCGGCGGCGTCTTCGCCGCAACGCTCCGGGTGACGGATCCGGGGGGGCTCTTCAGCGAGGACGCGGCTGCGGTCCGCGTGAACCGGCCGCCGGTGGCGGAGGCGAACGGTCCCTATACGGCCAGCCTGGGGCAGCCGATCAACTTCTCGTCGGCGGGCTCGAGCGATCCCGACGGCGACGCGCTCGCCTATCTGTGGACCTTCGGGGACGGGACGACCTCGACGCGGCCAATCCGACGAAGACGTACGCGGTGGGTGGCGTGTACACGGTGACCTTGCGCGTGACCGATCCGGGCGGGCTCTTCGCCCAGGATACGACGACCGCCACGATCGCCCGGCCGCCGGTGGCGAACGCCAACGGTCCCTACGCGGGGAACCAGGGCCAGCCGATCGCGTTCTCGTCGGCGGGCTCGAGCGATCCGGATGGCCAGGCGCTGACCTACCTGTGGACGTTTGGCGACGGGACGACCTCGACGGCGGCCAATCCGACGAAGACGTACGCGGTGGGTGGCGTGTACACGGTGACGCTCCGGGTGACCGACCCGGATCTCCTGTTCGATGAGGACACGACGACGGCCACGATCAACCGGCCGCCGGTGGCGGAGGCCAATGGGCCCTACACGGGGAACGCGGGTCAGCCGATTGCATTCTCGTCGGCGGGCTCGAGCGATCCGGAGGGCGGTGCGCTCACGTATCTCTGGACCTTCGGCGACGGGACGACCTCGACGGCAGCCAATCCGGCGAAGACATACGCGGTGGGTGGTGTGTACGCGGTGACGCTCAGAGTGACGGATCCGGGCGGGCTCTTCAACGAGGACACGGCCGAGGCGACGGTGAACCGGCCGCCGGTGGCGAACGCCAACGGTCCGTACGCGGGGAACCAGGGCTCACCGATCGCGTTCTCGTCGGCGGGTTCGAGCGATCCGGATGGCCAGGCGCTGACCTACCTTTGGACGTTCGGCGACGGGACGACGTCGACGCAGGCCAATCCGGCGAAGACATACGCGGTGGGTGGCGTGTACGCGGTGACGCTCCGGGTGACGGATCCGGGCGGGCTCTTCAACGAGGACACGGCGCAGGCGACGGTCAATCGCCCGCCGGTGGCCGAGGCCGGCCCGCCCTCGGCGCCGATCTACAACGGAGACCGCGGCGTCCCGATCGCGTTCTCGTCGGCGGGTTCGAGCGACCCTGACGGAGATGCGCTGACATATCTCTGGGAGTTCGGCGACGGGACGACCTCGACCCAGGCCAATCCGTCGAAGACCTACGCCCAGGGCGGCGCCTACACCGCGACCCTGCGCGTTCGCGACCCCGGGGGCCTGATCGGGACAGACACCGCCCCCGTGCTCGTGAACGACCTCGTCGTCACGGCGCCGGCGGCCGGAGTGGTGTGGTCGGAAGGCTCGACGCAGTCGATCCAGTGGACCGCGATCGGGTCGATCGGCCAGGTGGCCGTCGAGTACCGCCTGCGGCCCACCTCGACGTGGACGCTCATCGGCACCGCGCCGGCGGATGCCGGCTCTCTCCAGTGGCAGGTGCCGGACATCGGCAGTGCAGACGAGACCGGCGTCCTCGTCCGCGTCCGCCGCGCCGCGGATCCGCAGCTCGAGGACCGGAGCGATCCCTTCACGATCCGGAACCGCGTGCTCACGGTCACCGCGCCGGCGAGCGGGGACTCCTTCTACGAGACGACGGTCACCGACATCAGGTGGACGAGTGTCGGATTCGTATCGCAGGTGCGGCTCGAGGTCCGCCTGTCGCCGACGGGCGCCTGGCAGCAGATCGCCGCCACCGAGCCCAACGACGGCCGCTATACCTGGACCGTGCCCGAAGTAGCGGCGACCCAGAACCGCGCCCAGGTGCGCATCCTGGATGCCGCCGACACCCTGTCCACGCGGGACACGAGCGACGAGTTCACGATCCGCAACCGTTCACTCGCGATCTCGTCGCCGTCGGCCGGAGTCGTGTGGTCCGAGGCCTCCAGCCAGACGATCGAGTGGACGGTGAACGGGCCGGTGGGGGATGTCGCCATCGAATTCCGCCGGAACCCGCTCGAGATCTACCAGGAGATCGCGCGGCGGCCCGCGACCGATGGGAGCTATGTCTGGCTCGTGGCGGCGGTGACGCAGGATCAACCCCAGGCGCAGGTCCGGATCCGGGAGCTCGACCCGCGAAGCGATCCGATCAACAGCGAATCCCAGCTCTTCATCATCCAGAACCGCGCTCTCTCGATCGTCGATCCGGCACCGGGCAGCGAGATCTCGGAACGCATCCAGACGCCGATCACGTGGTCGAGCGCCGGACTCATCGACAACGTGCGGATCGAGTTCCGGCGCCGGCCCGCTGATGCCTGGGAGGCCGTTGCCGCCTCCGTGCCCAACTCCGGTTCCTACCAGTGGAACACGCCGGAGGTGGCGGCCGACGAGCCGGAAGCGCAGATCCGCATCACGGATGTCGCGGTCGGCCCGGATCTCGCTCAGGCTCTGAGCCAACCCTTCACCCTGGTCAATCGCACGCTCACGCCGGTCCTGCCCGCGCCCGGGAGCATCGAGTGCGAGGCGGACACGGTTGCGATCGTGTGGGAGACGCGGGGTTCGGTTCCGACCGTGGACATCGAGTGGCGCATCGACCCCGATTCGGCCTGGAATCCGGTGGTCACGGCCGTTCCCAACACGGGGTCCGCCCTCTTCCCGACTCCCGATGTCCCGGCCACGAGCGATCAGGTTCAGCTGCGCGTGCGACAGGCCACGGACCAGACCGTGACGGCTACCTGGTCACCGTTCACGCTCACCAATCGCGCCATCGCCTTCCTGCGCCCGGTAGGTGGCGAAACCTACACCGAGGGCGATGCCGTGCCCGTGAGCTGGCTCTCCGACTGCATCGATTCGGTGCTGGTGGAAGCTCGCATTCGCCCCGGCGCGGCGTGGGTGCCGCAGGGGCCTGGAGTATGGCCCAACACCGAGCAGATCATCTGGACCGTGCTCCGCGTCGACCAGGAGGAGAACGCAGTTCAGCTCCGGATCTCGGACGCCTCGGATCCAGGCGCGGTGCTCTCGGTGTCGAACCCGTTCACCGTGCTCAACCGCGTGCTCGACGTGGTGCGTCCGACGGTGACCGACAGCCTCTCGGAAACGACCACCTTCCGGATCGAATGGGACTGGGCGGGGACCCTGCAGCGGGTCTCGATCGACTACCGACTCGATCCAGCGCTCGACTGGGTGCCGATCACGAGCAACGTGGCGAACACGGGCAGCTACAACTGGCAGGTGCCGCTCGTGGATCGCGACTATCGCGCAGCCCAGATCCGCGTCACCGACACCAACAACCCGGGCGTCTTCGACGAGGGTGATCCCTTCATCATCATGAACCGCGCTCTTTTGATCACGCGCCCGGCGGTGCTCGACACGCTCACCGAGACGGCGGCCGATACCATCCGCTGGTCGACGCGGGGGGAGGTGCCGGTGGTGACGGTGAGCTATCGCGAGAGCCCGAGCGATACCTGGCAGGTGATCGCCTCGGAGCAGCCCAACACCGGCTTCCTGCCGTGGGTGGTGCCCGCGGTCAACGGGGACGCGACCGCGGCCCGGGTGCGTCTCGACTACCCGGCGGCCCCGGAGGTGACGGTGGAGAGCGGTCCTTTCGTCATCCTCGACCGCGCCTTCCTCGTGCTCTCCCCGGCCGGCGGCGAGAGCTGGTCCGAGGCCACGACACAGCTCCTCCGCTGGCGCACCGTGGGTGAGATCGATTCGGTGCGGATCGAGCTCGTGCTGCCGGGAGGCGGCAGTCAAGTGCTCTTCCCCTCGACGCCCAATGACGGCGAGGAGCCCTGGCTCGTCCCCGAGCTCTCGCTCACGCTCCCCGGCGTGCGCATCCGCGTCATCGATCCGCGGCCGCCGTCGACCGGGGCCACGTCGCAGCCATTCACGCTCGTGAACCGTTCGCTCACCATCACCGCTCCGGCGCCGGGCGCGCGCGTCGAGTGGCGTATCGGCTCCACGCAGGCGATTCGGTGGGCGACCGCGGGTGTCGTCGATTCGGTGTCGATCGAGCTCGGGCGTGATGGTCCGGTGGGATCCTTCGAGACCGTGGTGGCATCGACGCCCAATGACGGCGAGTTCCTCTGGCTCGTGACCGCACCCGAGACCTTCAATGCCGTGCTGCGCATGCGCGGGGTGGGGGTCCCGGATGTGGTCGCCATCACCCCCAGCGTCTTCGCGATCTACGACCTGGTGCCACCCGATCTGTGCGCCGACTTCGACCATTCCGGGAGCGTCACGCTCGACGAGCTGGTGCGTGTCGAGAGCATCATCATCGGGGATGCGGTGGCCAGCGAGGCCGATTCACTGGCCGCGGATGGAACCCGTGATGCGCTCATCGACGTTCGCGACATTCTCTGCGGCGTCGATGACATGATCGCGGGGGAGATCGCCGGGCGCGGGCGGCCCTTCGTGGATGCCGGGTTCGAGGAGAGCGCGGCCCATGGCGCGCTCATTGCCCTCGGCCCGCCACCGGCGGCCGGGATCGTGCCGATCGAGATCACGACCGCGGACCCGCTGGCCGGCCTCCTGGTGGCGGTGGAGGTCGAGGGGGGGAGCGCCGACCCCGAGCTGGGCCCCGACGGGGAGGGGCTGGTCATGGTCTGGACCGCGACTGGACCCGGACGCCTGACGGCGACCGTGCGCCGCACACCCGGCGGCCCCGTGCTGGCCGCGGGAACGAGCTGGCCTCTCCAGCTGCGAGTGCGCGCCGCAGCGACCGGCGATGTGATGGTGCGCGTCACGCGCGCGGAGGCAGTGGGGGTCGATGCGAACCCGAAGCCGGTGCATCTCCTGGCCGGCGAGGCGGCGGTCCTCCCGCTCCAGGTGGCGCTCGGACAGAACCGGCCGAACCCGTTCAATCCATCGACCGTGATCCCCTTCGAGCTGCCGGCGGCAGCGCGGGTCGAGCTCCGGGTGCATGACGTGGGCGGACGGCTGATCAAGCGCGTGATCGACGGCGCCACGTTCCCGGCGGGCTACCACAGCGCGCGCTGGGATGGGCGGGACGAGCGCGGACTCACCGTGGCGAGCGGAGTGTATCTGGCCACGCTCCGCGCGGGAGGGGAGACCTTCACCCGCAAGATGATGGTGATCCGCTAGCGCGCGCGGCCGTCGCTGCGATAGAATCCCGGCCCCCCTGGCCCCCTTGCCCTGGCCCCCGTCTGCGGCTCACTCCCGCATCGAGGAGCAGTCCATGTCCGAGACTTACTACAAGCCCGCCGACCTGTCGCGCTTTGCCGAGATGGGTGAGGGTGCCCCCGAGCTCTGGAAGAAGTACATGGAGTACTACTCTGCGGTGTTCGCCGAGGGGGCCCTCGGCGAGCGGGAGAAGTCCCTGATCGCGCTCGCGGTGGCCACCGCCGTGCAATGTCCGTACTGCATCGATGCCTACACCCAGGCCTGCCTCGAGAAGGGGTCGAACCTGGAGCAGATGACCGAGGCCATCCATGTCGCCAACGCGATTCGCGGCGGAGCATCCCTGGTGCACGGGGTGCAGATGAAGAACATCGTCTCCAAGCTGGGCATGTAGGGCGGGCGCATGGTGAATTCCGTCTTGAGCCTCAAGCGCCGCGAGAGTCCGCTCGCCGATCCCCGCCACCAGCGGGAAATCCTCGCCGGGGCGAACGGTCTCCCGCGCTTCGAGGACAAGCTCCGCCGGGTCGGTCTCTGGCCCCTCCGCACCACGCAGATCCAGGTCATGCAGATCAACCTCGGCAAGCTCTGCAACCAGACCTGCCGGCATTGTCATGTCGACGCCGGTCCGGACCGCCGCGAGACAATGAGCGCGGAGACCGCCGCAGCGTGCCTGCGCGTGTTGAGCGAGACCGAGATACCGATCGTGGACCTCACCGGCGGTGCGCCGGAGCTCCATCCCGCCTTCCGCCCTCTGGTCCACGGTGCGCGAAAGCTCGGCCGTCATGTCATCGATCGCTGCAACCTCACCGTCCTCAATGTGGAGCCGCAGTCGGACCTGATCGCCTTCCTGGCCGCGAACGAGGTGGAGATCATCGCCAGCTTGCCCTATTACCAGGAGCGCCAGACCGACGCGCAGCGCGGGGATGGGGTCTTCGCGAGTTCGATCCGCGCTCTCGAGCGGCTGAATGAAGCCGGATACGGCCGGGGGAGCGGGCTCCGCCTGACGCTCGTCACCAACCCGGTCGGCGCTTTCCTGTCGCCGCCGCAGGAGAGTGTCGCGGCCGACTTCAAGCGCGAGCTCTCCCGTCGCCACGGGATCGCCATCGACGGCGTCTACACCATCACGAACATGCCGATCAGCCGCTTCCTCGATTTCCTGATCGAGAGCGGCAACTACGAAGGCTACATGCAACGGCTGATCGACGCCTTCAACCCCCTGGCCGCCGAGTCGGTGATGTGCCGCAGCATGATCTCCGTGGGCTGGGACGGTCAGCTCTACGACTGCGATTTCAACCAGATGCTCGAGCTACCGGTCGAAGCCGGCGCCGGCCGGGACATCCTCGATTTCGATCTCGCGCGTCACGAGGGGCGGGCGATCGTCACTTCACGGCACTGCTTCGGCTGTATCGCCGGGGCCGGCTCGAGCTGCGGCGGAGCCACGGCCTGAGTGCGGGATGGCGTGAGCGGCGTCAGGTGCCAGATGGCGCCGTCAGTCGCGCGCCGAGTGGGCGAGCGCCAGCACGGCGAGCATCTCGTCGTGGATGAGCGCGTTCGAGGCGCAAACCCCCGCGGTGACCAGGCGGAAGGCGCCGCCATCGGTCTCGGTGATCCGGCCTCCAGCCTCGCGCACGAGGAGCGCCCCGGCCGCCAGGTCCCATGGCTTGAGCCGGAGCTCCCAGAACCCATCGAAGCGGCCGCAGGCCACATAGGCGAGATCGATGGCCGCCGCTCCCGCGCGGCGGATGGCGAGGGCGCGGGTCGCGAAGCGCCCGAAGTGATCGAGATTGTTGCTGGGATTGGTGCGGATGTCGTACGGGAAACCGGTGGCGAGGAAGCCGCGGTCGAGCCGCGGCGTCGCGGAAACCTGGATCGGCGCTCCGTTCAGCGTGGCGCCGCCGCCGTGCGCCGCCGAGAAGAGCTCGCCCAGCATCGGCACGTGGACGGCTCCGGCCGCGAGCTCGCCGTTCAGCTCGGCGCCCACCGAGACGGCGAACATGGGGAAAGAGCGGGCGAAGTTGGTGGTGCCGTCGAGGGGATCGATGATCCATCGCACGCCCCGGATCACCGGCTCCCCATCGCCGCCGCGCTCCTCGGCGAGCAAGGCATCCCCGGGCCGCTCGCCGCGAATGGCGCGCACGATGATCTCCTCCGCGGCGTGATCAGCCTCGGTGACGAGATCGATGGCCCCCTTGAGGGTGATGCGACCGCTCCTGCCGAACTGGTCGCGGAGGTAGTCGCCGGCCAGAAGCGCGGCGCGTTCGGCGAGCTCGCGGAGGGCGGCCGGAGTGGGGATGGTGATGGGCGAAGGCGCTGATTGGGACATGGATGTGTTTCTTGGCCACGGGGCTGGGCGATGGTCCTCGGCGGCGGGCCGTGATCGATGGCACCCGGGCGCCGGCCGCTGAGACTACGGAAGCCGGACCCGGGCTGCAAGCGCGGCCGACCGGCACCGGGGGACGAAGATGGCACATGAGGGCGATACGCTCGCGATTCCACCGCTCACGATCGCACCCGAACTCGCGCCTCTCCTCGATCTCGGGCTCCTGACCGCAGGCGGCCTCGCGGTCGGTCCCAGCGGACCGGAGATCGCACGAGCCATCGCCGCCGTGGCGGAGGCGCATCGCACGAGGCACGCGGACCAGGCGATCGGCAACGTCCCGGGCATCGGGCCGGTCCGGCGTCTCATGAGCGCCCTCGGCACCGATCCCACCAAGAACCGGCCCTCGTCCGAGGCCCTTCTCCGCCGCGTTCTCAAGGGGCAGGGGCTCCATGCGGTGAACAATGTCGTCGACACCGTGAACCTGTGCTCGCTGCGCTGGCTCCTGCCCATGGGGCTCTATGATCATTCGGCGCTCCATGGACCGCTGCTTCTCAGGCGGGGTGCTCCCGGCGACGGCTATCCCGGGATTGGAAAGGAGCGGGTGAACCTCGAGAATCGCCCCGCTTTGTTCGACGACGGGGAGCCCTTCGGCGCCCCGACCTCGGACTCGTTCCGCACCCGAGTACACGAGGGCACCACCCGCATCTTCCTCGTCATCTACGCGCCGCGCGGGGCGGGCGTGGCGGATCTCCTCCCGCGCTGCCTCGCCGATACCCGGCAGGCGCTCGTCGATCTGTGTGGGGCCGTGCCAGGCGAGGAACGAGTGCTCGACGGGTGATGCTATGCTCCGGGCATGCAACGACTCCTCATCGCCGGGCCGCGGAGCGGTGTCGGCAAGACCACGATCACGCTCGGGATCCTCGCCGCGCTCGTCGAACGTAAGCTGAAGGTTCAGCCGTTCAAGGTCGGCCCCGACTTCATCGACACGAGCTTCCATGCCGCGCTCACGCGCCGGCCCTGCTACAACCTCGATGGCTGGATGATGCCGGGGGATCGCCTCGATGCCACCTTCACCCGCGCGCTCCGCGGCGGTGCCGACATCGCCGTCGTCGAGGGCATGATGGGACTCTTCGACGGCGCCGGCGCCGGCGAGAGCGGAACCGCAAGCGCGGACATCGCCAAGCGACTCGGTCTGCCCGTGATCCTCGTGCTCGACGTGTTCGCCATGGCCGGCTCCGCGGGTGCCGCCGCCCTCGGCTATCGCCTCTTCGATCCCGAGGTGAACGTGGCCGGTGTCGTTCTCAATCGCGTCGTCGGCGATCGACATGCCCAGGCTTGCGCCGAGGCGCTCGCGAAGGCCGAGCTTCCCGTGCTCGGCGCGGTGCCGGCCGAGGAGCGCCTCAGGATGCCGGAGCGGCATCTCGGTCTCATCCCGGCCTGGGAGCAAACCGGAGCGGCGAAGGCCTTGCGGGAGATGGCGCTCGAGGTGGCAAGCCATCTCGATATCGATGCCATCCTGGACATCGCCACCCGGGTGCCGGCGCTCGCGGCCGCAGAGGCGGGACGCCGGCGGAACGGGGGTGCGCGGCCGGCACCGGTTCGGATCGGCATCGCCCGCGACGAAGCGTTCGGGTTCTACTATCAGGACACGCTCGACGGGCTCATCGCCGCTGGCGCCGAACTCGTGCTCTTCTCGCCGATGCACGACGAGGAGCTGCCGGAGAATCTGGGCGGGCTCTATCTGGGCGGCGGATTTCCGGAGCGGCATCTCGATGCGCTCGAGGCCAACACGATCCTCCGCGCCGAGATCGCCGAGTCGGCGCGTTCCGGCATGCCCATCTACGCCGAATGCGGCGGGCTCATGTATCTCTGCCGCTCGATTGCCGCCGCGCGCGGGCCGCGGCGGGCGATGGTGGGGGTCCTCGACGGTCACGTGCGCATGGGTGGGCGGCAAGCGATCGCCTACGTCGACATCGATGTCGAGGTTGATACGCCGCTCGTTCCCGCCGGCAGTCACCTGCGCGGCCACGTGTTCCACAACTCGGTGGTGGAGCTTCCCGGGGAAGGCGCGCGCTTCGCCTATCGCCTCGACCCAGGGCCGGGGATCGCCGGCGTAGCCGACGGCTGGCTCGAGGGGAACGTGCTCGCGAGCTATGTCCACCTGCCGCTTGCCGCCTATCCGGAGCTCGTCGAGCGCTGGCTCGACCGCTGTCGCGACTTCCGTGGCGGGGATGCTGCAGCACGCGACGACCGTGGTTGACGCCGGGGCACCATGGCGAGCTGGGAAGTGCAAGCCACGAGAGCCGATGGCCCTGTCGGAAGGGGCGCTGGCCAGCCAGGCATCGAACTTGCTTCTACTCCCTGGGGCCCACCGCAAAGCCGGGAGATCGCGCCCTGGGCCGGACAGGAAGCGACCGGATCGGTCCATTCTCGACCGGGCGGTTCAACCCAGGATGGGCTCATGGGGGCTTCGGGGGTGGAGGGAGCCCCTGATCCAGTAGAGGAGATTCGTACGATGAGCGCTTGCACGTTTTCGCGCCGCTCGGCGCGCCTCTGGCCACTCGGCATCGCCTTGAGTCTCGCCGTGGCGGTCATCCTCACCGGCTGCGACGACAGCGGGGTCCTCGACACCGTCAACGAGGACGAGCTGGCACCGCCGCTCGGGCTCACGAGCATCACCGGCAACGGGGAAGTCTCGCTCATCTGGTTCACGAGCAACTTCGAGAGCGGGTTCGAAGGTTACATCGTCTTCATGCGTGAAGGGGATTACGAGACGGACCGCTCGGCGCAGCTGCCGACGGGGTTCGTCGAGGTCGACCGCATGCCGTTCGGCGCGTCCGGTGTGCAGCGGAGCACGCTGATCGGGGGCCTCGAGAACGGCCGCACGTACAGCTTCAGCGTGTGCGCTTTCCGTGATGGTGGCGGCGAGATCAGCCTCGCGAGCAACATCATCGCCGATACCCCGCGCCCGGACATCTCGGGCATCGTGCTCGCATCCGCCTCCACGAACGACGTCATTGGCGACGACTCGCGAGCCGGGTTCGATTTCGAGGGTTTCCAGGTCGAGGCGGTTCCGCTCGATCTCGCATCGGCGAACTACACGAACAACAGCGGCACCGACATCGTGCACGAGGCCTTCGATCCAGGCGTCAACAACACCAACATCCGCTCGTGGCTCGCCGGCATGAACGGCGGCGGCGTGCAGGATCTGGGCTGGATGGCGGACCTGGACGGCTCGAGCGTGGCTCCGATTGACGGCTATGCCTCGACCGGCGAGTCGGTGCTCCTGACGGTCGGCCACGTGTACGCGGTCCGGACCGGCAACAACCACTATGCGAAGCTCATCGTGACGAGCATCCAGGGGGCTCCGTCCTTCCTCGTCACGTTCAACGCGGCCTACCAGACGAAGCTCGACGAGCCCAATTACTTCCCCGCGCTCGGTATCCATTAGCCCGGGGGGCGCGGGCGGGAGCGCAGAAGGGCGGCGGGATCGATCCTGCCGCCCTCTCTGCTGGTGCCCGGCTACTCTCCGATGATCTTCAGCAGCACCCGCTTCGGGCGCCGGCCGTCGAACTCGCCGTAGAAGATCTGCTCCCAGGGGCCGAAGTCGAGCTGTCCGTCCGTGATCGCGACCACCACCTCGCGGCCCATGATCTGCCGCTTCAGATGCGCATCCGCGTTGTCCTCGCCGGTCCTATGGTGCTGGTAGTGCTCGGGCCCGGGGCGGTAGGGAGCGAGCTCCTCGAGCCAGCGGGCGAAGTCGGCGAGAAGTCCCGACTCGTCATCGTTGATGTAGACGCTCGCGGTGATGTGCATCGAGTTGACCAGACAGAGCCCGTTCTGGACCCCGCTCGCCGCGACCGCGGCCTCCACCTGGGGCGTGATGTTCAGGAACTCGCGTTCCTTGCGGGTCGTGATCTTGAGCTCCTGGCGATGGGTCTTCATGCCGAATCGTCCTCCTCCGGCGTGGCAGGTAGCTTGAAGAACGGATCATCGAGATAGGTGTCGGTGAGATAGCGTCGGCGCCGCGGGATCATACGGCGCACCGTCCGGCGGCCGAACGCGCTCGCGATCAAGAAGGCGCGCTCGACGGTGCCGATCTCGGCGAGGGGCCGGGTGAGGATGCCGATCCGGCGCAGCCGCTCCTCGGTGACCTCCGTCGTCCGCTCGAGGAATCCCGGCAGCTGGCGGAGCACCGGATGTTCGGGATCGGCGGCGCGGGCGATGGCGCCACGGGCGAAGCGGCGCATGGCGATCAAGCTCACCAGGTTGAGCCCGAGAAGATGCCGCGCCAGGGTCGGATCGGCGGCCACCGCGCGGCGCGTGCGCTCCTCGCCGAAGTCGACATGCCGTTCCTCCTGCTTGACCGCGTTCTCGAGCGAGCGCCGGATCCGCGGTTCGTCGATGAGATCGATGAGCGCGTAGAACACCATGAGGACGAAGCCCTCGCCCTGCGCCATCTCGAGGGCGACATGCTCCTCGAAGGCGCCGCCGATGAATCCGGTGGCGAGGAAGCGCATGAGCGGGTGCGGAGGCGTCGGCTCGACACCCAGAATGTCGAAGATGCGGCGGATGTGGACGACGTGAGTGAGCTCCTCCACCGACTGCCGGGCGAAGAAGCGGGCGGCCGCGAAATCAGGGGCGTGATGGAGCCAGTGCCCGACCTGGATCCCCGTCACCTCCCCGTAGAGGAACTGGCTGAAGATGAAGACGAGGAGCTCGCGGTCCCGCTCGACATCGAGGCGGGCGCCGCCGAAGTCGTAGCTCATTTCCTCGCGGGTGAAGAGCATGGTCATCCTCGCTCGGTGGTGGCGGATCTCGGGGCTCCGGTCATGCCGGATGTCCGAAGCGCGTGGATGCCGTCCCAGGCCGTGAGCAGTCGCTCCCCGGTGGCGGCGAGCGCGGTCTCCGGTAGCCCGGCGGCGACGAGCGCCCGCTCGAGCTCGGGCCAGTCTCCGAGATGACGGACCCCGCAGGGACAGGCGGTGCTGCCCCGCGGCCGCCAGATCATCCCGTTCAGATCGCTGCCGAGCGCGATCGCCTCGGCACCGGCAACCTGTGCCAGATGCCGGTAGTGGAGCACATAGGCATCGGTGGTGCCGGGGACGAATCCCGCGGGACGCGCAGCACGGGGGACCGCAAGCAGACGGCGCCACAGGCTGACGCCGATCATGCCCCCGCGCGTCGCGACCGACTGCGCCTCCTCATCGGCGAGGTTGCGTTCGCCCGGGGCCAGAGCACGGCTCCCGGTGTGCGTGACCAGAAGCGGCGTCGAGTCACTCGCCGTGAGCGCGAGCACTTCCTGGAAGGCGCGATCGCTGGCATGGGCGAGATCGATCACCATTCCCAGTTGCTGCATGCGGCGCACGACCTCGGTGCCGAGCGCGGTGAGTCCGCGCTCGTTGCGCCAGATGCCGCGCGCGCGCCGGCGGCGCGTGAACCACCAGTTCGGTCCATCGAGCGGATGGCGCGCCGCGGCCGCGGCGGCCACCGCATTGTCCCTGAGGTGGGCGAGGGTCAGGAGGCGCACCCCGGCGCCGTGGAGCGCCGCCACGTCGTCGGCCGTGGCGATGCCATGGGCGCCCTCGACGGCGAGGACCAGCGCGGTGCGACCGCTCAGGGCGATGCGCCGCGCCGCTCCGGGTCGAGCGCCATCTCGACCTGGGCGGGATGAGCCCGGGCGAAATCGCGGACTGCGGCGGCCTGGCGCTGGATCTCCCGCAAGTGGCCCCGCCCGCGATGGAGGATCGCGGGCGAGTAGAGAGCCACGACGGCGATTCCGAAGCCACCCGCGCGCCAGCCGGCGACGGTGACCTGGTTGCGGAAGATGTCATCGGGGTCGAGCGCCACGCCGCCCCGCCCCGGGCGCCCGCGGAAGAAGAAGAGCGCTTCATCCATCAAGGCGTGGACATGGAGATCGGCGCGGGACATCGGCATCACTCGGGCTTGGGGGCGACTGCATGACACGATGGCAGGGATGAAGAGGAACTCGGCCCTGGGATCTCGGTCGCCCGTCGGCGGTCGAGTCTACCAGCTCCGCGGTCTGCGGTCTCGAAGCCGAGACCCTCTCGGCCGCTCGCTCCCCGGCCCGCCCTTCCGCTACCCGCAGGAGATCGAGTGCTAGACTGGGGGCTGCTGCAAGAAGGCGTCCAGTGCAGAAGGGCCTGGCGGATTCAGTGGTGGGCGATGTCAGGGAGGCCGTTCCCGATCCCGGGTCCCGGCTTCTGATGCAGGGGAGGAGACGAGTGATCCCATGGCGTTGCTCAGCCTGAACGACGTGAGCCTCACCTTCGCCGGGCCCGCCGTCCTCAACTCGGTGAATCTCCAGATTGAAGACGGGGAACGGCTCGGGCTCCTGGGGCGCAATGGCGCCGGCAAGTCGACCCTCCTCAAGGTTCTCGAGGGCACCCTCGTCCCGGACTCCGGCGAAGTGATCCGCAAGCCGGGCCTGCGCGTGGCGAGCCTCCCGCAGGACGTGCCCCCGGATCTTGCCGGTACCGTCCGCGAGTACCTGCATGATGTGTGCGGCGCGACCCGGAGCGACGCCGCATGGGAGATCGAAACCCGAATCGATCGGGCCGCGCACGACCTGACGCTCGATCTGGACGCCGCCTTCGAGGCGCTTTCCGCCGGGTCCAAGCGGCGCGTCCTGCTGGCGGCGGCCCTCGTGCGCGATCCAGATCTCCTCATCCTCGACGAGCCGACCAATCATCTCGATATCGACGCCATCCGTCACCTCGAGGAGGCGCTCAAGCGCAGGCGGGGCACGCTGGTCTTCGTCACCCACGATCGGAGCTTTCTCCGCAACCTCACCACGCGCATCCTCGATCTGGACCGCGGCGTGATCCGCAGCTATCGCTCCACGTATGACGCCTATCTCGAGAAGCGGGAAGACGAGCTCCGCATCGAGGCGGCGCAAGACGCGCTCTTCGACAAGAAGCTGGCACAGGAGGAGGCATGGGTGCGGCGCGGAATCAAGGCGCGGCGCACGCGGAATGAGGGTCGGGTGCGGGCCCTCGAGTCCCTGCGCGCCGAGCGCCGGGCGCGTCGCGACGAGACGGGACGCGTGAAGGCGCAGCTGCAGGAGGCCGAGAGGTCCGGGCGCGTGGTGCTGCGCTGCCGGGATCTCGGGTACGCATTTGACAGCGGACCGATCGTTCGCGGATTCACCTGGACCCTGCTGCGCGGCGATCGCGTTGGGATCCTGGGACCGAACGGGTGCGGCAAGACGACGCTGATCAGCCTGCTCCTCGGCGAGGTGCTACCCGCAGGGGGCACGGTGACCGCGGGCACCAAGCTCGAGGTCGCGCACTTCGAGCAGCTTCACGAAGGCCTCGATGATGCCAAGACCGTCCTCGAGAATGTCGCCGAAGGACGCGAGATGATCGCGGTGGGTCGCGGTGAACGCCACGTGGTGGGCTATCTGCGCGACTTCCTCTTCACACCGGACCAGATCCAGGGTCCTGTCCTCAAACTGTCCGGCGGCGAGCGAAAGCGGCTTCGCCTGGCGAAGATCCTCGCCCGTCCCTGCAACCTCCTCGTCCTGGACGAACCAACCAACGATCTCGATCTCGAGACGCTCGAACTGCTCGAAGATCTGCTGCTCGAGTTTCAGGGCACATTGCTCGTCGTCTCACACGACCGATCGTTCCTCGACAACGTGGTCACCTCGACCCTCGCCTGGGAGGGCGGCGGCCAGTGGCGCGAGTACATCGGCGGCTACGAAGACTGGCTCCGCCAGCAGAAGTCCGCCGCGGCTCCGCCCGCCGCCAGGCCGGCCCGGCCGAAACCGGCGCCGGCCACGGCGCCATCGCGGCGCATCGGGTTCAAGGAAAAGCGCGAGCTGGGGGAGCTGCCGGGGAGAATCGAGAGCCTCGAGGCCGAGAGACGGAACCTCTACACGCTGATGGCGTCACCGGAGTTCTACGCGACGCGAGGAGACGAGGTCGCGTCGGCGACGCAGCAGCTGGCCACGGTCGAAGGCGAGATTCAGAAGGCCTATGCGCGGTGGATGGAGCTCGAGACCCTCATGGCCGGCGACGAGCCGTGACCCTTCCAGGTTCAGCGGCGAGGATCTCCTCGGCCACGGCGGCCCAGCCGCGCGGGCCCGGCGCCGGGGCGACCGGAGCCCGGGGGAGGCCGCGTCGGAGGTAGGGATCGGGCTTCCCGTCCGGATGCGGCACGATGACCGGCCGGTCGACGGCGCGGAGGAGGGCGAGATCATGGGGGCCATCGCCCAGCCCCACCGTCACGAACGGACCGTGAGCGCGGGTGAGCCAGCGCATGACGATGCGCGCCGCGTGCCCCTTGTCGGTGCGCCCGTGCAGGTGGTTCATGATCGCGCCGCGGGTGATCGCAAGCCCGCGGTCGGCCAGAAGGAGGCGAATGGCCTTCCGGTGCGGGCGCGGATCACGCAGGAAGACGAAGGGTTCATCGAACTCGCGGCGCCGCGATCGCGTCACCGCTGCGGGCTTGAGCCCGGTCCAGGCCAGCACTTCGCGCCGGGTCATGTCGGTGAAACCGCGGACTCCGCCCGGCATCAAGCGCTCGATGGCGGCGAGCCCGGCGCGTACCTCGTCGATGCCGGCGGCCAGCGGGACGAGCAGCCCGTCGCGCGTGCGGGAGCCGCGACCCGCCGGGACGGGCAGCGTCCCCACCGGGACCACCACGGCGCCCCCGCTTTCGATGATCGCTGGGAGACGGAGGCCGAGCTCCTCGCGGAGAACGCGTACCTCCGCCCGGGTCTTGCTCGTGCAGAGGATGATCGGGATCCCACTCCGGGCGAGCCGGCGGGCGGCAACGCGCGCCGGGCCGAGGCGATAGGTGCGGGCATCGAGGAGGCAGCCATCGACATCGGTGATCACGGCCAGGCGTGCCCCGGCGGGGAGCGGACGCAGGAGGCGGGAGTTCCCCATCTCACCCGCTCGTCTTTAGACCGAGGGGATGAGAGTGTCCCAGTGCTCGAGGCGCTGGATGAGATAGGGCTTCTCGTGCTCGAAGATCTCGGCCTGCCGCTCGACGATCTCATCGGCCTCGGCCGTCGTCATGTCCGCGGTCTCGATCATGTAGGAGGCGATGCGGCCGTAGTAGATGGGCGTCATCGTCTCGATGAGCTTGTAGCGGTCGCGCGACCAGCGCAAGTAGCTGTAGGCGAAGTCGTACACCATGTGGGACCAGGTCTGCGCATCGAAGGACGCCTCCGGCGCCTGATGGGAAGCGAGCTCGGCCAGGCGGTCGTAGGTCTCGGGGGCGAGGATCTCGCGCCACAGTGGGCTGAAGTGCTCGAAGCCAGCCCGGAAGTTGGTGTGCATGCGATCGATGGCCGGCGTGATCGGCGGCGGCTCGACCTCGGCGGGAGTGCCGAGGAGCGGGATCGGCTCCGAGCCCTGGACCCGCCGCCAGGTGGTCTCGTAGCGCGGCATCATGCCGAACAGCGTGCCGACCACCTGCCGGAACATGGGCCCGAGGTGCAGCGCCGGGTCCTTGGGGTCATGGATCTTGGCGCCGAGGTGCGCCTCGCAGACGCGGAAGCCCTCGTTGATGGCGACCGTGGTCATCCAGATGTCGACGCCGAACTTGGCGACATCGGAATCCCAGACATCGGCATGGGTGAAGAACTCGATCATCGGCCGCGAGAAGGCGAAATCGCCGCCGATCGGTTGCCGCACGCGTTTGCCGTAGAGCGCACGGGTCATGGCATAGGCGATGTGATTGGTGATCGTGCCGTCGTACTTGTGCCGGATGTAATAGGGGCTCGCAAAGTCATACCCCTGGTTGAGCACCGGTTCGATGAGCGCCGGCACCCATTCCGGGGTAATGCTGCGGAGATCCGAGTCGAAGACGGCGCAGGCCTTGACCCCCAGCCGCTCGCCGGCCTGGAACACGGCCCTGAGTGCCGTGCCCTTGCCGCCGATGCCGCGGTAGATGGCGACGATCTTGGGGACCTTCGGCGACTTGGTCTTCTGGGCGAGCTCGCGCGTGTAATCGAGAGATCCGCCGTCGGAGACGTAGAGCACGCAGCGGCGATCCGGGTAATAGCGCTCGAGCCCGGCATAGACCGCGCTCATCACCGTGACAATGGACTCTTCGCTGTTGTAGGCGGGGATGCCGACGAGGAGGTCCGCAGCGCCGATCTCGGCGATCTTGCTCAGGACGTACTCACGCAGGGCGGTATCGAACTTCATGGCGATGATCTCTCTCTGACGACATGATGAGTGTCATACGCTAACATGACCTTACCTGCCACGAAGCCTGCGGTCAATCGCCGGGGATCGGGAGCCGAGGAGGGGGCTCGAGATGATGTCGCCTCATGCCGGTGCGGTAGAAGATTCCAGAGCCGCCGCCCGCGTGATCTGGGAGGCGGCGCTCGCGGCTGTGCAGCCGCATCGCCTCGTCGAGCGCGCGCTCGCCGTCGACAACGAGGCGATCGTCGTGGGCGGGAAGCGCGAGCCGCTCGTCCCGGGCGGCCGCCTTCGCCTGCTTGCGCTCGGCAAGGCGGCGCCGGCGCTGGCCCAGGCGGTCGCAACACGTCTCGATGATCGCCACGCGGACGGACTCGTCATCACCAAGGAAGGGCATGCGCGTGGTCCCATGCCGCCGCGTGTGGAAGTGGTCGAGGCGGGGCATCCGCTCCCCGATGCGCGCAGCGTTCGCGCCGGCGCGCGCGTGATCGAGTTCCTCGGCGGCGGGCGGGCTGATGATCTCGTTCTCGTTCTCGTCACCGGTGGGGCCTCCGCGCTCGTCTGCGTGCCGCGTCCGCCGCTCACGCTGGATGCGATCGAGGCGGTGACGGCGCTCCTGCTCCGGAGCGGAGCCGATATCGACGAGCTCAACACGGTGCGGAAGCACATGGACCTGGTGAAGGGTGGGGGGCTCCTCCGGATGGCGGCGCCGGCCCGCGTCGTGGCGCTCCTGATCTCGGATGTGATCGGCGACTCGCCGGCGACGATCGGGAGCGGGGTCGCTGCCGCCGATCCGACGACGTTTGCCGCCGCGCTCGCCATTCTCGATCGTCGCGCCGGCGGGGCGCCCGCCGCGGTGCGGGATCTCTTCGCGCGCGGCGCGCGCGGCGAGGAAGCCGAGACCCTCAAGCCGGCGGATGCGCTGGCATCCCGCGCTCGGAGCCACATTCTCGGCAGCGGCGCCATGGCCGCCGAGGCGGCGGCGGAGAAGGCGGCGGAGCTCGGGTTCCGATCGCTCGTCCTCTCGACCGAGGTCGCCGGCGAAGCGCGGGAGGTGGGACGGATGATGGCGGCCCAGGCGCGCGCGATCCGTGGCGCCGGCGATCCAGCGCCGCCCGTCGCGCTCATCTGGGCGGGCGAGACCACGGTCACCGTGCGCGGCGCGGGGCGCGGTGGGCGGAACCAGGAACTCGCGCTCGCGGCCGCCATGGTCCTCGACGGGGTGCGGGATATCTGCCTCGCCGCGCTCGGCACCGACGGCACCGATGGGCCGACCGACGCCGCCGGCGCGCTCGTCGATGGATCGACGGCTCGCGCCGCCCGGGAGGCAGGTCTCGACCTCGCCGCCGCGCTCGAGCGCAACGACTCCTATCCCACGCTCGATGCACTCCACTGTCTGATCCGCACCGGGCCCACCGGGACTCACGTCAACGATCTCGGCCTCGCCCTGATCGGGGCCGGCGGGACCGGGGCCGGTGCCGGGGCGGGCTAGCGCCCGCAGCGCGCGAAACTCGTCTATGCTCTCGCTCGCTGGCCGGGCCGGCGTCCCTCGCCGCCCCGATGGATACCGAGGGCCCTGATGCTCGCTCCCTTTCTCCGCGATCTCGCCGTTCTCCTCGCCCTGGGCGTGGTCGTGGTGCTCCTCTTCCATCGCCTGCGCCTGCCGGCGATCGTCGGCTTCCTCCTTGCCGGCGTCCTCGCCGGTCCTCATGGGCTCGGGCTCATCCGGCACGCCGAGCAGGTGGAGAGCCTCGCCGAGGTCGGGGTCATCGTCCTCATGTTCACGATCGGGCTCGAGTTCTCCCTGGGCGAGCTCCGGCGTCTGCGCTCGATCGCGCTCACCGCGGGGACCGTGCAGGTGGGGGTGACCATCGCGCTCACCGCCGCCGCCGCGATGTCGTTCCTCGGCATGACGCTCCGCGAAGGGATCTTCGCCGGCATGCTGGTCGCTCTCAGCTCGACCGCCATCGTCTTGAAGCTCCTTAGCGATCGTGGCGAGATCGACGCCCCGCACGGGCGCATCGCCGTCGCCATCCTCATCTTCCAGGATCTGTGCGTGGTCCCGATGATGCTCGTGACCCCGCTCCTGGCCGGCGGGAAGACCGAGGTGACGCGGCTCCTCCTGGTTCTCGGGCAGGCGGTGCTCGTCATCTTCTTCACCGTGGTCCTCTCCCGGCGGGTCGTGCCCCGACTGCTCGCGGTCGCGGCCAACACCCGGAGCCGGGAGGTCTTCGTCCTTTCCGTCATCCTCGTCTGCATCGGCACGGCCTGGATCTCTCAGCGCATCGGTCTCTCGCTCGCTCTCGGCGCCTTCATCGCCGGGCTCGTGATCTCGGAATCCGAGTACAGCCACCAGGCCCTGAGCGATGTGCTGCCATTCCGTGACACGCTGGCGAGCGTCTTCTTCCTCTCCGCCGGCATGTTGCTCAACCTGCGTGTGATCGCCGCCGCTCCCCTCTTCATGTTGATCTTCGTCCTCGCGGTGGTGCTGCTCAAGGCGATCGTGACCGGGTTCGCGGTATTCCTTCTCCTGCGCTATCCGCAGCGCGTGGGGCTCGTCGCGAGCCTGGGGCTGGCCCAGGTCGGGGAGTTCTCCTTCGTCCTCGCCGCCGTCGGATTCGGCTATGGACTCACTCCCGAGCATCTCCGGCAGCCGATCCTGGCCTCGGCGGTCCTCAGCATGATGGCGACACCCTTCCTCCTGAGCGGCGGGGTGAAGCTGGCCGGGCTGTTCGCCCGCCGCCATGCCGAGGGCGATGGGTCCGCCGACGCCAGGGTCCGGGCGCATTCCCCGGACGAGCTCCAGGATCACACGATCATCATCGGCTTCGGGCTCAACGGCCGGAACCTGGCCCATGTGCTCGAGGAGGCGGACATCCGCTATGTCGTCGTCGAGATGAATGCGCAGACGGTAGCCGCCGAGCGCCAGCGCGACGTGCCGATCGTGTACGGAGATGCCTGCCAGGCCTCGGTCCTCGAGGGCATCAACGTGCGCCAGGCGAGAGTGATCGTGATCGCGATCTCGGACCCGGCGGCGACTCGCCGCATCACCGAGCTGGCACGGCGCCTGAATCCGCAGGCGGACGTCATCGTTCGCACGCGCTACTTCCAGGAGGTGGAGCCGCTCGCGGTGGCCGGGGCCAGCGAGGTGGTGCCGGAGGAGTTCGAGACCTCGATCGAGATCTTCTCGCGCGTCCTACGCCACTACATGGTGCCGGGGGATGTCATCGAGGAGCTGAGCAGCGCCATCCGGCAGGATGCCTACGTCATGCTCCGCTATCGCGATCTGCCGGGCGTGAGCCTCATCGGCAACCTGGCGGGGATCAAGACCGAGATCGTGCGCGTCGAGCGCGAGTCCCCGGTGGCGGGAATGACGCTCGCCGAGAGCCAGATCCGGAGCCGCACCGGGGCTGCGGTGGCCGCCGTCAAGCGCGGCGCCGAGGCGATCTCGAACCCGCCGCCCGACACGCGGCTCGAGGTGGGCGATGTCGTTCTGCTCCTCGGCACCAAGGATCAGGTCGCGGCCGGCGAGGCGCTCCTGCGCGGAGTGACCTGATTACTGCGGCTCGCCGGATCCGGAATGCATCTCCGCTCCCGGATGCGCCGCCTGGACCGCTTCGGCGAGCCGGGTGCCGGCGAGCATCGCCGCGATGCGCCCGAATCCCGGGAGGCAGGCTTCGAGGTGGTTTCGCTCGCACTCGAAGACGACGGCGCGCAGGTTGGGGGTGCGCGGTACCACATGCTCGAAGATCTGCCAGGTGTCGGGGAGGACGTCGACATTGTGGTCGTCCTCGAGGAAGCGGAAGCCGGCGACCTCGCTCTCGCTGGCGCCGGCCACGTGGAGCTCGGTCACGCGCTCCAGGGGAAAGCCGTCGAGGGCGGTGAGCGGCGGGTGACCCTTGGCGCGCTGATAGATGGCGAGATGGGCGCAGTCGAGGAGCATCCCGGTGTCGGCGAGGTCGATGACGCGCGCAAAGTAGTCGAGCAGGTGCAGATCACCGAGGTAGACCATGCCCGAGGGATTCTCCGGTAGCACCTCGAGGCCCGAGGCGTTACGCAGGCGCACGATCCCCGCCGCCGCGGCCCGCGCCGAATCCTCCGACAGCACGGGCGGCAGGAGCAGCATGTGTCCGCGCTCGCGCGAGCCGGAGTGCCAGAGCCCGGCATCTCCGCACATCCAGGACGGGCGGATCCAGGCAGCGATCGCCCGCACCTCGGCGATCCAGGCGTCGTCGAAATCCTCCGGCTCGTCGAGGTTGACGTCCAGGAGGCGGTAGGTCGTGGGCCAGCCGCGTTCGACCCAGGCGCTGGCGTGACGATCGAGCCCCTTCGCGACCTCGATGCCGATCTCGAGGAAGCGCGCGTAGGCAGGATACCGCTCGCGGAGCGCAATCGGGTCGAGGGCGCTTGCGGTGTCGCCGGCCCCGTATTCCGTCGACACCCCGAGTCCGAGCCGCGGCAGCCGGCTTACTTGGGACAGGAAACTCATGGCCGTCTCCGATCCTCGCGGATCAAGGGATTGTCGCACGGGCGGCGGATCCTCGCCACCCGCCGCCGGCTCCTGCCCATGGTATGCTCGGCCGCGGACGTCTCCCCGCGGTGCTGCGAGCCGTCATGCCGTATCCCATCGATTCCATCGTCATCGGGCTCATCCAGGCGCTTGCCATCGGCTTCCTGATCGGCGCCGAGCGCGAGAGCCGGGGCATGGACGCCGCACGGGCCGCTGCCCCCGGGCTCCGCGATTTCATCTTCATCGCCATCTCCGGCAGCGTCGCCGGTTTCCTCGAGTCGGTGCCCATCACCGCCATCTCGTTCGCCGCCATGGTCGTGATCATCGCGGTTCGTCGCATCAAGGATCGCACCGAGCACGGGATCACGACCGAGCTCGCCGCGCTCCTGACCTTCTGGCTCGGGTTCATGACGCAGCAGTCCGATCTCGGCCTCCTCGCCCTGGGCGTGGCCGTCGGCGTCACCATCATCTTGATGGTGAAGGCTCCGGTCACCCATCTCGTGCGCGATGTCATCTCCAAGGTCGAGTTCTACGACACGGTCAAGTTCCTGGCCATCGTCTTCATCGTCTATCCCCTGCTGCCGGAAGGCGAGTACGGCCCCTACGGCTTCTTCGCGCCGCGGACCATCTGGAAGTTCGTGATCCTGGTGTCTTCCGTCTCCTATGTCGGGTACTTCCTCACCCGATTCCTGGGCGGGTCCCGGGGCCTCCTCCTGACCGGGATCATGGGTGCGGTCGCCTCCACCACGGCCACCACCACGGCTTTCGCCGAGGGCGCGCGCGAGGAGCCCGAGCGCTGGCGGGAATACGCCTGGGCCGCGATCATCTCGAACGCCGTCCAGTTTCCGCGCGTGGCGGTGATCATCTACGCCATGAACCAGGAGATGGCCCTCCGCGCCCTGAGGCCGCTCATGGCGATGTTCGCCGCTGGCCTCGTGATCGGCTGGTGGGTGGCGCGCCGGGTGCGGCGGACGGGCCCCGAGGGGGCAGCCGGGGCACGCCCCATCCTGCGCAACCCGTTCTCGCTCCGGCCTGCCCTCCAGTTCGGCCTCATCTTCACCGTGATCCTCTTCATCTCGAAGGTCGCGGCCGCCCGCTTCGGTGCCAGCGGCGCGTTGACCTCGAGCCTGGTCGCCGGACTCATCGACGTCGATGCCATCTCGATCTCGCTCGCCAATCTGGTCAAGCAAGGTCAACTGGGAATGGCGGCGGGTCTCCTGTCGGTGCTCGCCGCCCTTCTCGCCAACGCCGTCTTCAAGACCGGCTTCGGCTTTGCCGCCGGCGGGACACGATTCGGCAGAACCCTCCTCCTGGCGTTCCTCGGCATGTTCGCCGTCGGCCTCGGAGTCATCGTCCTCGTTGCAGCGTGAGCGACGCCGGGCGCGAACCGGTGTATGATGCCAGGGCGATGAAGCCATCGACTGCCAGACCCCGATGTCCCGCGCCACTCGTCGCCGCGGGTTCGAGCTTTCTTCTCCTCATCTCCCTCCTTGTCTCTGATCCGCTGCTCGCAGGTGTTCCCGATGATCTCGTCAAGGAGATCAAGCTGCCCAACGGCATGCGCTTCCTCTTCGTCGAGCGCCACCAGTCACCGACCGTGGCGGCCTTCATCGCCTTCCGGGTGGGGAGCGCCGACGAGCCGCGCGGCGCGACCGGCATGGCGCATTTTCTCGAGCACATGCAGTTCAAGGGCACCGCGCGCCTGGGCACCGCCGACTGGGGCGCCGAGAAGGAGACGCTCGCGGCGATCGAGCGCGCCATGGATGCGATCGATGCCGAGCAGGATCGGCTTCTTGCCACGAATCCGCCGGGGGTGCTGGCGGCCCCCGATCCACCGACGAGCCCGGAGCTCGAGCGCTTGACCGCCGAGGCCGAACGGCTAGAGGCGGAAATGCGGCAACATGTCATCAAGAACGAGATCTGGGGCACCTACGATCGCCATGGCGGCAGCATCAAGAACGCCTTCACCGGTCGCGACATGACCGGATACTATGTCGTCCTGCCCTCGAACCAGCTCGAGGTGTGGGCGATGATCGAAGCCGAGCGCCTCACCGGGTCCGTGCTCCGCGAGTTCTACTCGGAGCGGAGCGTGGTCCAGGAGGAGCGCCGCCGCTCCCGGGAGTCGACACCGGAGGGAATGCTCTCCGAGGCCCTGGCCGCGACCGCGTTCACCGTGCATCCCTACGGGAACCCGGTCATCGGCTGGATGAGCGATCTCGAGCATCTCAGGCGCGATCAGGTGCTCGAGTTCTACCGGACCTTCTATCAGCCGGCGAATGCCGTGGGCATTCTCGTCGGGGACTTCGCCCCGGAGGCCGCCGAGGCCCTGGTGCGCAAGCACTTCGGACGCATCGAATCGCGCCCGGTGGCGCGACCGCGGCGCCCCGCGGAACCGCCGCTCCAGGGCCGCCGTGAGCGCCTGGTCGAGTTCGACGCGGAGCCACAGCTAACCCTCGCCTACCGTGTTCCCAGTTTCCATCATCCGGACTTTCCAGCCCTCGATGTGCTGACCACGGTGCTCGGCGACGGGCGCACCTCCCGGCTCCGGAAGCGGCTCATTCTCACCGAGCAGGCGGCGCGCTACGCCCGGGCGGATCTCGAGCTGGGCATCGATCCCGGGCTCCTCGAGGTTGCGCTCCAGCCGCTGGCCGGGCGCTCGCTCACCGAGGTCGAGGCCATGGCGCGCGAGGAGATGGCGCGCCTCGCCCAGGCGCCGGCCTCGCCCGACGAGCTTGCGGCCGTGCGCAAGCGAATGCGCGCGAGCCTCGTCTACCGGTTCGAGTCGAACATCTCCTTCGCGCGGTGGCTTGCGCAGAACGAGTGCATGGCCGGGAGCTGGCGCGCCGGTTACGAGTACGTGGATCGGATCGACGCCGTCACGGCGGATGACGTGATGCGCGTGGCAGCCGAATACCTGACGCCGCGGAACGAGATCCGCGTCGAGCTCAGGCGACCGGAGGAGGGGGAGCCATGACCCCGGTCCGACCGCCGCGATGGGTCGCCCTGCGGGGGGGCGCCTTCCTTGGCGCCATCGTTCTCTCCTTGACCATGACCGCCGCGGTCCCGGCCCAGCACGAAGAGGAGGAACCAGAGGCCGGCGCGGATCGGCGGCAATCCGAGCTCGTGCGAGAGATCGAGAAGCTCGCGTCTCCGCCCATCACGTGGCGGGTCCCAGCCGTGGGCCGCGAGGTGGAGCGGCTCGTCTTCGACAACGGACTCACGATCTTCCTCTATCCCGAGTCGAGCGTGCCGCGGGTCGGGATCATCATCCGGCTCAAGGATGGGGTCTTCTTCGAAGAGGCGAACGAGGAGCGCGAGTCGGCCATGCTCGCTCAGCTCATCCAGATCGGTGGCGCGGAGAACCGCTCGAGCGACGAGGTGGATGCTCTCCTCGATCGCATCGCCGCCCGCATGAGCATCTGGAGCGATGTCGAGAGCGCGGGCGGCACGCTCCGCTGCCTTCCCGAGGATGCGCCGGAGGCGATCGCGCTGCTATCCGACCTTCTCCTCCGTCCAGCTCTGCCCGACGAGAAGCTCGCTCTCGTGAAGAAGTCCGAGCGTGCCTCGATCCTCCGCCAGAAGGACCATCCGGGTTGGGTCTCGAGCACCCTCTTCGAGCATCAGCTGTATGGCGACCATCCCCTGGGACGGATCCTCCGGCTCTCGGCCGTGGAGGGGGTCACGCGTGACGATCTTGCTTCCCGCCATGATCGCTTCTACGTGCCGGAGCGGACGCTCATCGGGCTGGCCGGTGACTTCGCTCGGGATCCCGTGCTCGAGCTCCTGCATCGCGCCTTCGGCGACTGGCCGCGTGGTTCGGGCGAGCTCGCAGCCCCCCCGCCGGTGGATCGCGCGGCGACCGCGCCGGCGAGGATCTACCTTTTCCAGAAGGACATCCCGCAGACCACGATCCGGATCGGACATCTCGGCGTCGAGCGCGGGCATCCCGATGAGTTCGCGATCCGGGTCATGAACTTCATCCTCGGCGGACGGGGCTTCCGTTCCCGGCTCGGGGAGCGGGTGCGCAGCGATGAAGGGCTCGCCTATGCAGTGCGCAGCCGCTACGAGCTCGACACACCCGATATCGGTCTCTTCGCGGCCTGGTGCGAGACCAAGGCGGCGAGCACTTACCGCGCCGTCGAGATCATGACCGACGAGATCCAGGGCATGCAGACCCGCCCGCCCGATGCGGCCGCCGTGGAGGAAGCCAAGGATTCGATCGCCCATTCCTATGTGCAGCGCTGGACCAATGCGGTGACCACGCTGGAGCAACTCATGGACCTCGAGCTTTCGGGGCGTGACCCGGGCTACTTCGATACCTATCTCGATCGCCTGCGCGCCGTGACCGCCGCCCAGGTGGAGCACGCTGCCCGGGAGTACCTGCATCCCGACGACCTGGTCACGGTGCTCGTCGGCAATGCTCCGGCGATCGGCGACCCTCCGGGGGGAGAGCCGCTCATCCCCTTGAGCCTGCCCCCCGAGTACACGGGCGAAGCGCGCTGAGATGGTGATGCACCGCGATCGGGTGCAAGCCGAGCTGCCACTCCCCGACGATGCGACCGATCCCGGTTCCCCGCCGGCATGGGTCACCGAGCCGGCGAGCGAGGAGGCCATCGCCACCGCGGTCGCCGACCTCGACGCCGACCAGCTGGCCGCGGTGATGCACGGCGAGGGGCCGCTCCTGGTCGTCGCCGGCGCCGGTACCGGCAAGACGCGAGTGATCGCCCATCGCATCGCGTACCTGATCGCCGCCAAGAAGGCCCACCCCGCCGAGATTCTCGCGCTCACGTTCACCGAGCGCGCCGCCGCCGAGATGGAGGCGCGGGTCGACCTGCTCGTGCCGTACGGCTACACCGACATGTGGATCTCCACCTTCCATGCCTTCGGCGATCGCCTCTATCGCGAATATGCGCTCGAGCTCGGGCTGCCCGACACCGCCATCGTGCTGAACGAGCCCGAGCGCATGGTCTTCTTCCGCGAGCGCCTCTTCCGCCTGCCGCTCCGGCGCCTCTTGCCGCTCGGGAATCCGGGCCGCCATCTGGCCGCGCTCATGCGCCTCATCGCTCGGGCCAAGGACGAAGCGGTGCTCCCGGAGGATTACCTGGTCTACGCCCGCAAGGAGCGCGCCGCGGTCGAGGCGGCGGTCGCCGCGGATCCGCAGGATCCGGAGGCGCGGGCCCGGCTCGCCCAGGCCGAGCGCCAGCTCGAGATCGCCGAGGTCTACCGGGTCATGGACGAGGAGCTTCATGCGGCGAACCGCATCGACTTCGGCGATCAGCTCCTGTTGGCGCTCCGCCTCCTCCGCGAACACGAGCATGTGCTGGCAGCGGTGCGCCGCCGCTTCCGCTACATCCTGGTCGATGAGTTCCAGGACACGAACGTGGTCCAGTTCGAGCTCCTGAAGCTCCTCGCCGGCGAGCGCCGCAACGTGACCGTGGTCGGCGACGACGACCAGTCGATCTACAAGTTCCGGGGCGCCGCCTTGAGCAACATCCTGGGTTTCACGGCAGCCTATCCAGATCGCAAGCTCGTCGTGCTCACCCGCTCCTATCGTTCCGGGCAGAACATCCTCGATGCGGCCTACCGGCTCATCCAGTACAACAACCCCGAGCGGCTCGAGGTGAAGGAGTCGATCGAGAAGCGCCTGCGCTCGATGGTCGACGCTCCCGGAACGATCGAGCAGCATCGCCATGACATCCTGGGGACGGAGGCGGATGCGGTGAAGGCCCGCATTGCCGAGCTGGTGGCCAGCGGCCGGTACGGCTACCGCGACATCGCGATCCTCGTCCGCTCGAATCGCGATGCCGAGCCGTTCCTGGCCGCTCTCGGCGCCGCCGGTATCCCGCACGAGTTCTCGGGCGCCCGCGGCCTGTTCCGGCGCGAGGAAGTGCGGACGGCGATCGATTTCATGCGCGCGGTGGCCCGACCGACCGAGTCCCAGAGCCTGTTCGCGCTCGCTGCCTCGGATGTCTACCGGGTGCCGATGCTCGATCTGACGACCCTCGCCGACCTCGCCCGGCTCAAGCGACGCCCCCTCGCCTGGGCGATGGCGCAGGCAGCGGCCGCCGGGGGCGCGGCGGTCGAGAGCGGTGTTGAAGGGTCTGAACCGCTGAGCGCGGAGGGAGTGGCTGCCATCGAGCGCCTCCACCGCGATCTCGCTCATTACCGTGAGCGATCACGGCATCTGGCAACGGGGAGCCTCCTCTACGAGTTTCTCACCGACACCGGCTACCTCGCCGAGCTGACGGCCGCCGAGACCCTGGCTGCCGAGGACCAGGTCCGAAACCTCGCCCGCTTCTTCCATCAGGTCCAGCGCTACGAGGAGATCGCGGTCGCGGATCGCGTCCACTCCTTCGTGGATCATCTCGAGCTCCTGATCGAAGCGGGAGAAGATCCGCAAGCGGTCGAGCCCGATCCCGATTTCGACGCGGTGCGCGTTCTCACCGTGCATCGGGCCAAGGGCCTCGAGTTCCGCGTCGTCTTCGTCGTCAATCTGGTGGATCAGAAGTTCCCGACCACCAGTCGGGGCGAGGCGCTCGAGATGCCGCTCGAGCTCTACCGGCAGAAGGTCGCCGGCGGGAATTTCCATCGCCAGGAAGAGCGCCGTCTCTTCTATGTGGCCATGACGCGGGCGCGGGAGCTCTTGATCCTGACGAGCGCGGCGGACCACGGCGGGCCGCGGCTCCGGAAGACCAGCTCCTTCGTGCTCGAGGCGCTCGACCTGCCGGCGGAGGCGGCGCAGGCGACCGGGGCGGCGGGGACGATCGCCGTGCTCGGAAAGCACGCCGCGAACCCGGCACCCCCGCCCGCCCCCCCGCGGCTCGTGGGACCCGACGAGACGATCCGCCTCTCCTGGTCCCAGATCGACACCTACCGCGAATGTCCGCTCCGTTATCGCTATGGCTACATCCTCAAGGCGCCGGCGATCGCTCACCACAGCCAGAATTTCGGCAAGGCGGTGCACGCGGCGATCGCCGAGTTCCTCAAGGGGAAGATGCGCGGCGATCCGCCACCGCTGCCCGCGGTGCTGGATGTCCTCAGGAAGAACTGGCGCAGCGAGGGCTTCTTGAGTCGCGAGCACGAGGAACGGCGGTTGGCAGCAGGAATCCGCGCGATCGAGCGCTTCCACGCCGAGGAGGCCACGTCGACCACGATACCAGCCCAGGTCGAGAAGCCGTTTTCCATCGTCCGGGGCAAGGTGCAGGTGGAGGGGCGTTTCGATCGCGTGGATCTCGATCCGGACGGCGCGACGATCATCGACTACAAGACCTCTCAGGTCGAGGATGCCGCGGAAGCGGCGGAGCGAGCACGGAAGAGCGACCAGCTCCGGCTCTACGCCCTCGCCTATGCGGCCCAGGCCGGGATCGAGCCGCGGGCGGTCGAGCTGCGTTTCGTCGAGTCGGGGTGCCGGGGCCGGGTTGCGCCGAGCGCCGAGGATCTCTCGAGGGCGGAGGATCTCGTCGCGAAGACCGAGGATGGGCTGCGCCGCGGCGATTTCACGGCTCGTCCCTCCCTCCGCACCTGCGACCGCTGCGATTTCAGGCGGATCTGTCCCCAGGCGGTCTGGTAGAAGGGCGGGGTATGTCGCGCATCGTCCGCAACACCTCGGCAGTCGCCGCCGCCTTTGCCACCAACACGCTTCTCTCTTTCCTCCAGATCAAGCTCCTCACGCGCTACTTCACCCAGGCAGCACTGGGGGAGTACTCGGCGACATTCGCCATCGGAGCCATCGTCTCGGTGCTGGCGGCCGTGGGTCTGCCCACGGTCGTCCTGCGCTACACGGCGAAGTACGATGCGCTGGGCGAAGTGGGCCGGATCCGGCGCTTGCTCGCCCTGGCCTGGAGCCTCGTCGGCATCCTCGCCGTGATCCTGCTCCTCGTCGTGGCGCATGTCGCGCCATCGATCCTCGCGCGTCTCTACACCGTGCCACCGGCCGTGACCAACGTGCTTCTGGCCACTGCGGTCTTCGTCGCCACCGCGCTCCGCCAGGTGACCTACGCCGGTTTCGATGGGCTCCGCCGCATGAGTTACCCGGCCGTGCTCGAGAACCTGAACGTGGGAGCGATCACGCTCGGCATCCTCGTCCTCCGCGAACGGCTCACCGTCCCCCTCCTGCTCTCGATGAGCCTCATCTCGGGTCTCGTCGTCGCCGCGATCGCCATCGGACTCTTGCTGCGCGTGCTGCGCCAGCCGCCAGCCACGGGAACGGAGCGGAGGGCGCGCGACCTGCCGCCACTCCTCGCCGATATCACCCCCTTCTGGTGGGGGGCGGCGATCAACGGCATCATCGGCATCGGCTTCGGCTATGCGGACAAGCTCCTGGTGAGTCTCTTCCTCTCCTTCGAGCTGGTCTCCATCTTCTTCGTCGCCGAGCGCATCACCTTCCTTCTGAAGCGTCTGCTGGCGGTGCCGCTGCAGGTCGCCGCCCCCGAGATCACCCGGCGCTGGGAACTGGGCCGCCGCGAGGAGCTCAGGTACGACGTCGGCTTCCTGATCAAGGTCCAGCTCGCCGTGGCCATGCTGTTCGCCGTGCTCGTCCTGGCGGCGGCCGAGGTGGCAGTGCTCGTGGTCGCGAACCCCACGTTCCTGGCGGCCGCTGATCTCCTCCGCGTGCTCACGATCTCAGTCGTGCTCATGGCGGCCTATGCTCCGATCACGACTCTCCTGCGCGCCATCGACCGTATCGGGCTCGCCCTCACCTCGGACGTGATCTGGCTGGCGACCTACGTCGGACTGGGCATGTTCCTGATGCCCCGGCTCGGCCTCCGGGGCATCGTCATCGCGCACCTCGCCGCCTCGACGCTGGCCGCCATATGGAATGTCCTGGCCGGGGATCGGGTGGCCGCCATCGCCTGGGATCACGCCGGTCTCGCGCGCGTGCTCGTGATCGGCGCCGCGATCGGCCTCGGCGGTTACGTGGCAGCCATTCGTCTGGCTCAAGGCCGTCCGCTCGTCGAGCTGGGTCTGGCTGTTCTCGTTCTCGTCACCTACAACCTGCTCCTGCCGCTCACAGGAGCGCTCCGCGCCGATGATCGACTGCGCTTCATGCAGCTTGCCGGCCCCGGCCGGCTCGGCGCGATGCTCGACCGGCTCCTGTTCTGGCCCCTGCGCCTCTTCCAGCGGAGCGAGCCGCGTTGACCCTCGTCCAGACCGCATGCTAGCTTGCCCGCCCATGACGGCCATGATCGAGGTGCGTGACCTCACCAAGACCTTCGACGGAGGAAAGTCGGGGCCAGTGCATGCGGTCGAGCAGTTCTCGTTCGCCGTGGACGGCGGAGAGGTCTTCGGTCTCCTGGGCCTGAACGGCGCCGGCAAGACGACCACCCTGCGCATGCTCGCCACCGTACTCAAACCGACCTCGGGATCGGCCTCCATCGCCGGATACGACATCGCCAGCCAAGGCGACGAGGTGCGGGGAGCCATCGGTTTCCTCTCCGGCGACACCCGTCTCTATGACCGGTTGACCGCCCGCGAGATCCTCGTCTATTTCGGACAGCTCGAGGGTCTGAGCGCGGCCGAGGCCGGTCGCAGGTCGGGAGTGCTCATCGATCGGTTCGCCCTCCGCTCCTTTGCCGACCGGCGGGTCGGCCGGCTCTCGACCGGGCTCAAGCAGCGGGTCAACCTGGCGCGCGCGCTCATCCACGATCCGCCGGTGCTCATCCTCGACGAACCGACCGCCGGCCTCGACGTGCTGGGCGCCCGTGAAGTGGGTCACCTGATCCGCGAGATGCGGGGTGATGGGCGCTGCGTTCTCTTCTCGACGCACGTCATGCACGAAGCGGCCCGGCTCTGCGATCACGTCGCGGTCATCCACCGCGGGCGTCTGCTTGCCCATGGCACTCCGCACGAGCTCACGATCGGATACGAGGATCTGGAGGCGGCCTTTGCCGCCGCCGTCGCCGAGGTGGACGGGTAGGCGAGGAACCCGGCCAGATGCTATCCTGGGCCCGCAGTATGGTCCGATGCGAAGTGCTCGCTCGATCCTGAGAGAACAGAGGAACCGTGCGTCGAACCTGGATCGTTGCTCGCAAGGAGCTCCTCGATACGATTCGCGATTCGCGGACGTTGTTGCTCGCCTTTGTCCTGCCCCTGGTCCTCTATCCGATCGTCTTCATCACCATCGGGCAGGTGTCCCGGGCCAACGAGGCCCGCACCAGCGAACGGAGCCTCAGGGTCGCCATCGCCGGAGCCGAGCACGCCCCGCACCTCGCCGCCACGCTGTCGGGATGGAAGCAGATCGAGATCGTTCCGGTCGATCTCGGGCCGACGGCGGTCAAGAAAGGATTCATCGAGGCGCTGATCATCGTGCCGCCGGCCTACGAGCAGGCCGTCGTCGTCGGCGCGCCATCGACGCTCCGCATCTTCTACGACGAGACGAGCACCCTCTCCCGCCGGGCCCGGAGCCAGGTCGAGGAGGGGTTGGGACGATATCGGGAGCAGATCCTGCGCGCCGAGCTCGGCCGGCTGGGGGGGGCGGGGGGAGAGGTCGATGCGGCCCGCATCCGTTCCGAGAACGTGGCCACCGCCCAGGAAATGGGGTCCTATCTTCTCGGTACGCTCGTCCCCTACATCCTGGTGCTTCTCATCGCCTCCGCCGCCTCGCATACGGCCATCGACACCACGGCTGGGGAGAAGGAGCGCAGCACCCTCGAAACCGTCCTGGTGAGCGCCGCCTCGCGGTCTCAGCTGCTCCTTGGCAAGTTCTTCGCCACTTCGCTGATGGCCACGGCGGCCGGGGTGATGGGTCTCACCGGGCTCACCCTGACCCTGTCCCTGCCGCTCACCGCGCAATCGCTCGCCGATGGCCAGATCGTTCTGCCGCTGTGGGCGATCGGTGTCCTCCTCGTCATGATCTTGCCGGTCGCCTTCCTCATGAGCGCGACCTTGCTCGCCTTCGGCTGCTTCGCGCGCAGCACGCGCGAAGGGCAGACCTTCGCCACTTACTTCATCATGTGTGTCGCGGTGCTCGCGGTGCTCTCGGTGGCCAGTGAAGCCGAGCCCACGACTCAGGGGTTCCTTCTGCCCATCGTGGGCACGACTCAGGTGCAGCGCCAGATCCTGGCCGGGGGCGCCGAACCGACGCATATTCTGCTCGCGATCGCCAGCACCCTGTTCATCGGGCTCCTGGGGCTGGTGGTCGCGCTCAGGTTGTTCGCCAACGAACGGGTCATGTTCCGCCAGTGATAGGAGCAACCGATGTTGCGGAACTCACCGCGAAGTGAGGTTCCCCGCCGGCTGGCCATCAGCATGGCGGTCGCGATCGGGGTCGCTGCCTGCAACCCCGCCGCCGAGATCTCCGCTCCCGTCATGACGCTCGCCGACATCGAGGTGCGAGCGTTCTCCGGAGGGACGGTCAACCTCAGCCTGGTTCTCACCGTCGACAATCAGAACAGCTTCGAGATCACTCTGGTCGAGATCGCCGGAGCTCTGACCCTCGACGAGGTTTCGGTCGGGGAGGTGCGCTGGTCCGGAGAGATCAAGTGTCCGAAGCAGGACACGACGACCGTTCGCATCCCCGTCCACCTGGTGGTGGGAGAAGGAAGCGACGTCTTCCGGGACCTCATCGATCAGCGCCCCATGGTCCAGACCTTGCGTGGCGAAGCCACCATCGCTCGCGGCGTCATCACCCGTTCCTTTGCGATCAACCTGAGTCGCGACTCGGGTCGCGAAGGGAGGTGACCTCCGATCTACGAAGTCAGGCAGGAACGCAACCGGCGCGAACGGGCGCTGCTCGTGGGTATTGCGGAAGGCGGACTGCACGGCGGGTGGAAGGAGTCGCTCGAAGAGCTGGCGGAACTGGCCGGCACCGCCGGGGCCCGGGTGGTCGAGACCGTCATCCAGCCCCACGGCCGCATGAATCCCGCGACCTTCGTCACGCGCGGCAAGGTCGATGAGATCAGGTCCAAGGCCGCCCAAGCCAGTGCCGACATCGTCGTGTTCGATCACGATCTGACGCCGGCCCAGCTCCGCAATCTGGAGAAGGCGACCGGGCGCAAGATCATCGATCGTTCCGAGATCATCCTCGACATCTTCGCCTCCCGGGCGCGGACGCGGGAGGCGCGTATTCAGGTCGAGCTGGCCCAGCTCCAGTACACCTTGCCGCGACTGACCCGGATGTGGCAGCACCTGTCGCGCACCGGCGGGGGCATCGGCACGCGCGGTCCCGGCGAGACTCAGCTCGAAGTCGATCGCCGGCGGGTGCGCGAGAAGATCGCGCTCCTCAAGCGCAAGCTGGCCGACATCCAGAAGGAACGCACTGTCCAGCGGCGCCGGCGCCGCAGTGTCTTTCGAGTGGCGCTCGTCGGCTATACCAATGCCGGCAAGTCGACTCTCTTCAACCTGCTCACCCGATCCCAGGTGTTCACCGAGAACCGGCTGTTCGCCACCCTCGATGCGACCACCCGCCAGCTGGTGCTGCCGGGCCGGCATCTTGTCCTCCTCTCGGATACCGTCGGCTTCATCCGCAATCTGCCTCATCATCTGATCGCATCCTTCCGCGCGACGCTGGAAGAAGTCACTGAAGCCGACCTGCTCGTCCATGTCGTGGATGCCACCAGCGCCTACGTCATGCAGCACATCGCGGCGGTGCACACGGTTCTCGAGGAGCTCGGTTGCATGGCCAAGCCGCGAATCCTGGTCTTCAACAAGATCGACCTGATGCCGGCGGACGACATCCGGCTGATGGGGCTCAGGGCCTCGCACCCCCTGAGCCTGGCGGTCTCGAGCACCACCCGCGAGAACGTGGATGAGCTCATCCGGAACCTGCTCGCCGGGCACGCCCAGCACTGGACACGCCACGGTCCAGGCGGGGAGGAATAGCCGGAGCCCGGGAATTTCCCGGTTCATTCTCCCGCCAGGGGTGATTTGTCGCATGAGGACGCGCCTTTTCGCTTGCTCGAGTCGAATCCGGACTGGTAGCATCACGCCACGCGCGCCCTGGACATGCACCTCTTCGCGTTGCCAGGACGCCGGCGACTGTCTCGCGGACGTGCCCCGAATCCAACGATCCGCGACGCGAGGGCCTCTGCTCGCAAGAGCAGGGGCCCTCTTCAATGCATGGCGGGCTCTTTCCTCCCCGTCAAGATTGACGCCGGACCACGATTCAGCTATACTACAGTTGTCGGATCGCCTTCACGGACAACGTGTTGCGGCACCGAAGCCTCCCTGATCCAGCCGGTCGCGCCATCAGCGGTGGTTAACCTGTCTCCGGCAATCTTCGGTTCTCCTGGACCCGGTGTCACTCGCTTCGGGCGAGTGACCCATGCCGGCCACCCGGCGCCAGCGGTGGAGCTCATTCCCGAAGGCAAGTGGCGGCCCAGTGCAATCGCCGGCCCGTTGCCTTCGCCCTGCGTGTGCATCATGGACGAGCCCGCGCCCGAGAGCGGACTCGACAAAGAGGAGCAGTGATGGCCATGAAGCGATTGGGATTCCTCCTCGCCATCGGATGTCTCATGGTCGGTGCCGGTCAGGCGCTGGCCATCGTCCAGAGCGAGGACGCTCACGTCTTCGACATCGCCCTCCCGGAGACCCCGCCCATCGTCGATCCGGCGGGTATTCCGGGAGCCACGGCGACCATCGACGAGATGACCGCCCGCTACGGCGGCACCTGGCAGGTCGCACTCTGGGATCCGCTCTCGCGCTCTCCCGAGCTGGTGCTCGGCTCGGGCGTCGAGCTCGCGCCGGCGGGACTTCTCGCCGACACCGAGGCTGCGGAGACCGCCGACCGATTCGTCGCCGGCAATGCCGATCTGCTCGGCGCGGACGCTTCCGACCTGATGGTGGAAAACGTCGTGCGTGGGGCCGGCAAGGTGGCGGTGCACTACGGGCAGCGCTATCACGGAATCCCGGTCATCGGCGGGCGCGTGCGCACGGTCTTCACCGAGACCGGGCGTCTCTTCGTCTTCGGCTCGAGCTTCCATCGTGGGATCGATGTGAACCCGGCGCCGGCAATCCAGGGCCAGGAGGCCGAGGGCATCGCGCGCGCGGCGTTGCCCTTCAACCCGGCGACCGACCGCGTGCTCTCCGCGCCCGAGCTCCTCGTCCTGCCGGTTCCCGGCGGCGAGAGCGGGGTCGAGTACCACCTCGTGTGGCGGATGACGGTGGCGACGGCCGAGCCCTACGGGGCCTGGGTGTCCCATGTCGACGCCCACTCGGGTCAGATCATCTGGCGCTACAACGACGTCCACAATGCCTACTCCGGGACGGTGACCGGAGTGGTCGACGAGGGCAGCGGCTACTGCGCGGGCCCGGCTCCCGACCCGTGGCCGCTCAGCGAAATGACGGTGACCGTGACCGGGGCCGGGACCGCGACCACCGATATCAACGGTGATTTCTCGATCGCCGGTACCGGCGGCAATCGCGCCGTGACCTGCCAGTTCGACGGCACCAACCTCAACGTCAACGACGTTCAGTTCGGGGATGCCGTCTTCAACGGGACGATCCAGGAGGACGTGCCGCTCGCGATCAACTTCACGGATGCCACGCCGTCGCGGCGCGCCGAGCGCGATTGCTTCTACTGGATCAACGCCACCAACCGCTTCATCACCGGCATCGATCCCACCTGGAGCATTCCCAAGCACAATGCCAACGTCAACGTCAACTCGAGCTGCAACGCCAACTGGACGACGTGGACGATGAACTTCTTCCGCGAGGGCGGCGGTTGCGCCAACACCGGCATCATCAACGATGTCATGGCGCACGAGTACGGTCACGGCATCCAGTACACGCTCCTCGGCGGCCAGGGTGGAGAGGGCCTCGGCGAGGGCAACTCGGACATCTCGGGCAGCCTCATGATCGACGACTCGGTCATCGGTCGTGGCTTCTACCTGAACAACTGCACGAGCGGGATCCGCGATTGCGAGAACACGCTGCGCTACCCCGGAGACGTGGTCGGTCAGCCCATCCACTCGGCCGGGCGCGTGATCTGCGGGTTCAACTGGGATTCGCGGCAGGCGCTCGAGCTGTCGCTCGGTCCGGAGCAGGGCAAGGCGACCATCGCCGATCTCTGGCACTTCAGCCGCAAGGTCCTCCGTCCCCAGACCCAGCCGGATCAGGTGCTCGCCTACTTCATCACCGATGACGACGACGGCAACGTGAACAACGGCACCCCGCACTACGATGAGCTGTGCGAGGGGGCGATGAACCACGGCTTCTCCTGCCCGGAGATCCTCATCGTCCAGGTCCAGCACACGCCGCCGCACTCGACGACCGACCACGTGAACGCCTTCACCATCGAGGCCAACGTCGTGGCCTACCAGGGTGCGATCGAGGACGTGCGGCTCTTCTACCGGATCGACGGCGGGGCGTTCACCGAGGAGCCGATGACGAGCTCCGGCCCGGACACGTACTCGGCAGAGATCCCGCCGCAGGCGCAGGACGCCTCGGTCGAGTACTACATCTACAGCCGGAACGACGAGGGCTTCGAGCGGACCTCGCCGCCCGATGCCCCGAACACGTTGCACCAGTTCTTCGTGGCGACGGTCGTCGACGAGCTCGAGATCAACTCCGGCTGGACCGTCGGCGCCCCGGGCGACAACGCCACGACCGGGATCTGGGTGCGCGTGGATCCCAACGGCACCGCCGCGCAGCCGGAGGATGACTACACGCCGGCGCCGGGCGTCAACTGCTTCGTCACCGGCCAGGGCACACCGGGCGGCGCGATCGGCGAGAATGACGTGGACGGCGGGACGACCTCGCTCCTGACGCCGGTCTACGATCTCTCGCAGGCGACCCAGAACTGCAAGGTGGCGTACTACCGCTGGTACTCGAACAACCGCGGCAGCTCGCCCAACGCCGACAACTGGGTGGTCGATGTCTCGAACGACGGCGGTGTCAACTGGACGAGCGTCGAGAACATCAATCCGCCGGACACCCAGCAGAACACCTGGGTGCCGATCGTGGTCGACATCGTGGCCCTCTTCGGGACTCCCGACCAGGTCCAGCTCCGCTTCAGGGCGAGCGACCTCGGTACGGGGTCGATCGTCGAGGCGGCGGTGGACGATCTCGTGATCCTCACCAACCAGGCCTCGGCGGCGGTTTCGGAGCCGGCGGCGGCGGTTCCCGCCCGCTTTGCGGTCGGGCCGAACCAGCCCAACCCCTTCAACCCGTCGACGACCATCAGCTACTCGCTGCCGGAGCGGAGCGAGGTCGCGGTCACGGTCTTCGATGTCTCCGGGCGCCAGGTGCGTACGCTCGTGCGCGCGGTCCAGGAGGCGGGCGAGAAGTCGGTCACCTGGAACGGCCTCGATGACGGCGGCCAGAGCGTGTCGTCCGGGGTCTACTACTACCGCGTCGAGGCGGCCGGTCAGGCGGCGACGCGGAAGATGGTGCTCGTGAAGTAGCAACGGCCGGAAGGTGCGCCGGTCGGCCGGCGCGTCCGGCAAACCGTGGCGGGGCGGTGCGGGCGAGTCCCGCGCCGCCCCGCCGTCACTTTGCCTGCTTGCCGCCGGGAGCTCGCGGCGGCACAATGCCGGGCCGGGGGAGGGTGGTGATATGTCAAGCCAGCTCTATCAGGTGCGCAATCTCTACAGCGATCAGCGATTCAACGGCTTCGTCCTCAAGGCCGGCAAGAAGGCTCGAGTCCGCGTCGAGGTCGGTCCGATCGAGAACGGCAAGTACCGCGGCCAGGCGCTCCTGCTCGATGCCGGTGGGCGAGTGGTGGCCGAAGCCGAAGGCGATCATCCCGACGCGGCCTTCGATGCCGTTGTGGTCCGGCTCTACGACACGCATTTCAACTTCGTGGCGCGGATCGACGGCGCCTAGAACCGTTCCAGTCGCCTTGACCGTTGACGGGCCGAGCTTTGCCCCGGCGCGCCGTCAATGGTAGAATAATGCCCAGTCACTGGCTGTCTCCCCCGTTCCCGCCGGTGTCCCGCCCCCGCTAGGTCCCGGCACGGGGTGAATTCCCCCGGGAGCGGCACCCTGAAGCTGATCATGTCCATCCCACTTCGAGATTCCCGCCTGGACCCGCCGCCTGCGCGTCTCCGCGGTGCCCGGTCCTGGAAGCGGTCCAGGGCGGCCGTCCTCCTCGCGATCGGCCTCGTGGCGCTCGCCTGCTCCTCGACGGTCGAGCCGCCCGAGCTACCGGCCGACTCCACCCCGCCCACGGTCGTGCAGACCACTCCGATCGCCGGTGCCGCCGATATCGATACCGCCGCTACGATCATCGTTGTCTTCAGCGAGGCGATGAATCCGTCCACCGTGCGGCCAGGATCGACGTTTCACGTCTCCACGCAGTCCATTGCCATATCAGGCACGGTGGTCGGCGACACGGATCAGCAACGGTTCGTCTTCATTCCCGACCATGCACTCCCGGGCGATCGCCAGGTCGATGTCATGGTTCGCGACGTCGCCTCAGCTGGCGGTGGCTGGCTCGAGGATCCCTTTGCGTTCTCGTTCCAGACCGGTGGCGAGAGTCCGGTACCGCCGCGTGTGCCCTCGAGTCCGTATCCCACCGACGGTGCCAATGCGGTCCCGGTTGATACGATGTTCACGTGGACCGGTGGATCGGATGGCGGCGAACAGGTGGTCTACGACTTCTGGCTCGGGACCGACGTCGAGAGCTTGGATCAGATCGCGACGGATCTCGCGGTATCCGAGTACGCCCCTGGTGCCCTCGCCCACGCCACGGCCTACGTCTGGAGGGTGGTGGCCCGATCGGCCGGCGGCAGCGCCGAAGGCCCGCCCTGGCGTTTCACCACGGTGCCGTTCACACCGGAGAACTCGCCGCCGGATACGCCGTGCAGCCCCTATCCCGCCGATCAGGCGCCGTCGGTGGCGGACACGACGCGCCTCGCATGGGGCTGCGCCACCGATCCGGACGAGGATGAGCTCAGTTTCGAGGTCTATCTCGGCACCACCACGAATCCACCGCTCATGGCCACGGTGTCGTCCCCGCTCCACGTCCCGGCGACACCGCTCGATCTCGAAACCCGCTACTACTGGCGGATCGTCGCCGATGATGGGCGCGGTGGCCGGACCGCCAGTCCCTTGTGGAGCTTCACGACCGCCGCACCGGGGAACCAGCCCCCCAGCGCGCCGTGCAACCAGTATCCCCCCCAGCTGGCGACGGGGGTCGCGGATACGACGCGCCTGGTCTGGGGCTGCGGCACGGATCCCGACGGGGACACGGTCGTCTTCGAGGTCTATCTCGGCACTACCCAGAACCCTCCGCTCGCCGCCACCGTGGCCGCGCCACCCTACGCTCCGCCGGCGCCCCTGGCGCGCGAGACGCGCTACTACTGGAAGATCGTCGCCGATGATGGACGGGGTGGCCGTACCGCGGGGCCCTTGTGGTGGTTCACCACCGAGCTACCCGAGAACCAGCCGCCCTCGGCCCCTGCTCCACCGATCAACCCGGCCGACGGCGCCACCATCGACAGCCTGGCCGTCACGCTCACCTGGTCCGGAGGGATCGATCCGGAACTGGATCCCGTGACCTTCGCGGTGCGCTTCGGCACGCAGACGCCGCCCCCCTTCTTCGCCGAGGTCTCGACCCGGTCCTTGCGCCTGGCCGACCTGGAATCGGATACGGACTACTACTGGCAGGTGGAGGCTGCGGACGATCACGGTCACACGGTGCCGGGGCCGATCTGGCAGTTCCGGACCGCGGAGCCGCCGAACACGCCGCCGAGCGTACCCACCGCTCCCGATCCGCCGCACAACGCGAAGGAAGTCCTCATCGATGCCACTCTCACCTGGAGCGGCGGTGACGATGTCGAAGGGGACGCCGTCGAGTTCGTGGTCTTCCTCGAGCGTGGCGATGCCACCGATCCGGACTCGGTGGCCACCGTGACGGAAAAGGCCTACTCGCCGGTGCTCGAGGAGGGCGCCGATTACTTCTGGCGGATCGAGGCCCGTGATGAGCGTGGTGCGGCGACCTCGGGGCCGATCTGGCAGTTCACCACCAACTACCCGCCGGACGAACCCTGCAACCCGAACCCGGACGACGGCGAAACCGATGTCGGGATCATCGTCCGCCTGCGCTGGGGGTGCGGTCGCGATCCCGAGGACGGGCCCGAGGAGTACGACGTCTACTTCGGAACCACGCCGGATCCCGGCGGTCCGATCGCAACGACCGAGGACAGGAGCTACTTCCTGGGTGGGGTCCTGCCCGAGACCACCTACTACTGGCGCATCGTGGCTCGCGATCAGCACGGCGCCGAAGCGTCGGGCCCGGTCTGGTCCTTCACCACCGAGGACTGATTCCCCAGCCTTGCTTCCTCCAGGTCAGACCGCCGCAGCTCCGGCCATGGCCCGCAGGCGCTGGACGCGCTCGGCCATCGGCGGATGGGTGGAGAAGAGCGCGGCGAGCCCACCGCCCCGGAGCGGGTTCACGATGAACATGTGCGCCGTCGACGGGGTGGCCGACCGCATCGGCCGCTGAGTGGCCGCCGCCTCCAGCTTCTCGAGCGCCCGGGCGAGCCCGAGCGGATTGCTGGTGAGAACGGCAGCACCCGAGTCGGCGGCATATTCGCGACTGCGGGAGATCGCGAGCTGGATGATGGTGGCGGCGATCGGAGCCACGATCATCATGGCGATCAGGCCGAGCCCGCCTCCGCCCGAGTGTTCGTCGCTGCGGCGGCCGCCACCGAAGATCAGGGCCCATTGCGCCATGTTGGCGAGGATTGATATGGCGCCGGCGACGGTCGCCACGATCGACCCGGTGAGAATGTCGCGATGCCGGACGTGGGCGAGCTCGTGCGCCATCACCCCTTCGATCTCCTCATCGTCGAGGATCTCGAGTATGCCGACCGTCGCCGCCACCGCGGCATGCTCGGGATTGCGCCCGGTGGCGAACGCATTCGGCGTGTGGCTGGGAATCACATAGACGCTGGGTATCGGCATGCCCGCCTTCATCGCCAGACGCTCGACAATGCCCTTGAGCCGAGTTCCGGCGCGGGACAACTCGGGCGGCAACTTCTCGATCGGGACGGCGCGGTAGGTCGCGAGCACGATCTTGTCCGAGAACCAGTAGCTCCCGAAGTTCATGACGCCGGCGAGGACGAGGGCCATGATGGCGCCCTCGCGCCCCCCCAGGGCCTGTCCGGCCGCGACCAGGATCCCGGTCAGGGCCGCCAGGAGGATGGTGGTCTTGAAAGCGTTCATCTCTGGATTCCAATCGGGAAAACGAACCACTGCCTGTCTGGACGGGGATTCTGCATTCGCCTCTTTGGATCGGTCGGATCGCCGGCCCGTTTCACGATCAGACGTGCCTCCCGGCCTCGGACGGCGGCCTTCAGCCGAGCTAGCGCCAGGCTGAAACCTCCTCCCGGGCCCGGGTGGCGAGCCCCCGGAGTCCGCGCCGTTCCCCGCGGGCATTGGCGCGAAGCTCGGCATAGCGCTCATGGAGCAGTGCCGCCTGGTGGGCGGCGTCCAAGCTACCGGCCCGCTGGCGGGCACCGGCACCGAGACGGCAGGCGAGGGCGGGATCGCCGAGGACGTCCCGGACGCGTGCCGCGAATGAGTCCCCATCTGGCTCGATGAGCAAACCGCTCGTCCCATCGGCGATGAGGTCCACGATGCCCGGCCCGCGGACGGCGACGACCGGGCAGCCGGCCGCCATCGCTTCGAGCAGGGCAAGGCCCTGGGTCTCGGTCACCGAGGCGGACACGAAGACGTCGGCGGCGCGGTAGCAGGTCTCGATCTCCGGATGCGGGATCCAGCCGAGGAAGCGGACATGAGCGGTGAGCTGACGCTCGCGCGTCATCTGCTCGAGACGAGTGCGGTCCGGGCCGTCACCGGCGATCACGAGCTCGATGTTGCCGACTTGCCGACGAAGCGCATGAAGCACGTCGAGCAGCCGATCGATGTTCTTCTCTCGAGCCAGCCGACCGACAAAGAGAAGCACGCGCGAGTCCGGGGCGATCCCGAGATGGATGCGGGCCAGGAGTCGATCGGCCGGAGCTGTCTCGGGCGGGATGGGCACGCCTGTCATCAGCACCTCGACCGGGCGGCGCACGCCGTACCCGATCAGGACCTCTCGAATATCGTTCGATGGCGCGAGAATGCGATCGTGCAGGTTGCAGAACCAGCGGCTGTAGGCCGGGGTGATTCGCCGGGCCAGCCCGGCGCCAGCTTTGAGGTAGTGCCCGTACTCGGCGTAGTACGTGTGGTAGGTGTGGATCAGCGGTAGTCCCAGAGAGCGTCCAGTCTGGACGCCGGCGTAACCGAGGCCGAACGGAGTATGGGTGTGGACCACGTCCAGTCCGTGCTCCTCCGATAGCTGGCGGAGGCGGTGGGCGATGGGCAGGGCCAGTCCTTGAGAGCGTTCGGTGATGAGTGGAAGCGAAGGCACCCAGTAGATGGCCTCGATGCCTGGAGGCAGCGTGCTCGTCGAGCGCAGGATGCGCTGCGTCAGGAAGCCGGTGATCTCGTTGCGTGGCGCGAAGACAACGACCCTGGACCCAAGCCGTGCAACCTCAGCGGCGAAGGTCTCTATCGAGACCACGACGCCGTTCAAATTGGGGCGGTAGGAGTCGGTGAAGAAACCGATGCGCATCGCCCTACGGGGAACGGGACGTGAGTAGGAACCTCACCTGGCGGCCAGCCTCGACCTGAATGAAACCAGAAGGAATCTAGCATGGGGCCAGGAGAGGGAGCAAAGAAGGCTGGACCAACCCGCTTGATAGCTATACTGAAGTATGCTAATCTAATGCATTGCTATGCGGTCAATCACCATTTATTTCAAATAGATAGCGGCCAGACTGCTTCGAGGTGGCGCCCATGTCGGGGCTTACGGGAGAAAGCGGAGTCGAGTTCCCAGGCTCGCGGGTGATCCTCCATGTCGACATGGATGCCTACTTTGCCTCGGTCGAGGTGCTGGCCCATCCAGCCCTGCGCCATCGTCCGGTCATCGTGGGCGGGCGTCCTGGAGGGCGCGGGGTTGTGGCCACCGCCTCCTACGCCGCTCGGCCGTTCGGAATCCACCCGGGCATGTCGATCGCTGAGGCTGCCCGCCGGTGCCCGCAGGCGGTCTTCCTGCCTGGCGATCCCCCCAAGTACATCTACTACTCGATCCGCATGCTGGAGATTCTTCGCGAGTTCTCCCCGCAGGTCGAACCATTCTCGATCGACGAGGCATTCGTCGAGATCAGTGGTCAGGTGAGTGGCTTGAACGAAGGTCGGGATATCGGGACCAGGATCCAGGACACGATCGACCGCCGTCTTCGGCTTTCGGCATCGATCGGGATCGGTCCGAACAAGCTCGTGGCCAAGATGGCCTCGAGCGTGGAGAAGCCGCATGGACTCACGGTACTCGACCGGGACTCGTTCCAGCGACGCTTCTGGCCGGAACCTGCGGACGAGCTCTGGGGAGTCGGGGAGAAGACCGCTGCGACTCTAGCCGTTCTCGGTATTCGCACCATCGGCGACCTCGCCCAGGCTCCCCGTGGGCTTCTCGTGCGCTCATTTGGAGTCGTGGGAGGCGTCTTGCGGCACATGGCGCGTGGGGAGGATGAGACGCCGCTCATTCCATACACCGAAGGGGTTCCCATCAAGTCGATGGGACACGAACACACCCTCGCTCGCGACGAAGCCGATGGGGAGAAGCTCGATGCGCTGCTGCTCCGCCTGACCGAGCAAGTGGCCCGGAGGCTCAGGCGGGCGGGCATGCAAGGCCGGACCGTGACCGTGAAGATCCGATTCACCGACTTCCGTACCATCACCCGTCAACGCACGCTCGAACGCCCGACCGATGAGGAGCGCGCGATCTATCCGGTGGCGCGGGAGATCCTGCATCGAAACCGCGGCCGCTTGCCGCTTCGTCTCCTCGGGGTCTCGATGAGCGGCCTCATGAAAGGAGAGTGGACGGATTCACTCTTTTCCGCTGATCGCCGTCACCGGGACGTGCTGGGAGCCGTGGATCACCTGCGCGACCGATTCGGCGATAATGTCATGACCCGAGCGCGAATCCTGGCCGTGCTCCATGGGAATCATCATGAGCGACCGAGTCACTCGCGATCTCTTCGCTCCCGACCCGCAGGAACCTGAGCCGGTTCGCGAGCCATCTCCTCAGGGTGAGATGCGCTCCGGCACGCCCGCCTGGGATCCCGACCGGAAGATCCTGGTGGGCACCTCCGGCTACAGCTTCTCCGACTGGATCGGTCCCTTCTACCCATTCCGGCTGCCCCGCTCCGAGATGCTCCCCTTCTACACCAGGCACTTTCCCATTGTCGAGGTCAACTCCACCTATTACCGAGTGCCCCCGCCGCGCGTCACCGAGCAGATGGCCAGGAAGACCCCGCCCGGATTCCGCTTCACGGTGAAGGCCCCCCGCACCTTGACCCATGAACGGCGGCTCGACACGGCGGAGATCGCCGCCTTTCGCGACTGCCTGGACCCGCTTGATGCGGCCGGCAAGCTCGACGGCGTGCTCTTGCAGTTCCCGTGGAGCTTCCGCCCCAGCGCGGGGAGCCGGTGTCTGCTCGCCGGGGCCAGAGCCGCTCTTCCTGAATGGCCCCTGTTCGCCGAGTTCCGCAACGCAGCCTGGTCCCAGCCGGAGACCTTTGCCCTCTTGCGCGATGTCGACATCGGCTACTGCGTTGTCGATGAGCCCAACCTCAAGGGCCTCATGCCGCCCGTCATCGAGCTCACGGCCCCCCAGGGCTACGTGCGATTCCACGGGCGCAACACCGCCAACTGGTGGGGGCGAGGCGAGGGTGATCGCTATGACTACCTCTATTCTCCGTCCGAGCTCAGCGAGTGGGTAGGGAAGATCCACGACCTCGCCCTCCGCGCCGAGAAGGTCTATGTCTTCTTCAACAACTGTCATGCGGGGCAGGCGGCCAGGAACGCGCAGCTCATGCAGGAGCTCCTGCTCAGGGAGGTGTGATGTCCCGAGCCTTCGATCTCTTTGCCCGGATGGAGGCCGATCCTGGACCCGGACGCGAGGCCGGCTGGGTCCGGAATTTCCTCTCCTCCGCCCAGTGCGATCCCGACTATCGCGGCGAGCTCAAGCATGTCGCCGAGCTGGCGCCACGCGGCACCGCCTACGCGGAGCCCGAGCCGCCGTTGCCGGCGGCTCTCGTCGAGATGCTCGACCGGCTCGAGATTCCCCGCCTCTACACCCATCAGGTGGAGGCGCTCGGCAACGCGCGGGCCGGCAGGGATCAGGTGGTGCTGACGGGAACAGCCAGCGGGAAGACCCTGGCCTACAACCTGCCGATTCTCGAGACATTGCTCGCCGATCCCGGAGCCACGGCGCTCTACGTCTTTCCCACCAAGGCGCTGGCCCAGGACCAGCTCAAGAGCCTGAACCGGCTGGCCGCCGCCTCGCCCGCGCTCTGCGAGCTCATGCGCGCCGGCGTCTACGATGGCGACACCGGGCAGCATGCACGCAAGAAGTTGCGTGAGTCCGCCAATCTCATCCTCACCAACCCGGACATGTTGCATCAGGGGATCTTGCCCTACCACACGCGCTTCAGTCGGTTCCTGAGCGGGCTCGCCTTCATCGTCATCGATGAGATCCATGTCTACCGGGGCATCTTCGGCTCGCAGGTCGCCAACGTGTTGCGCCGTCTCGACCGTCTGGCGGCTCACTACGGGGCCGCGCCGCGGGTGATCGCTTCCTCGGCGACCATCGGCAATGCCGCGGCGCTCGCCAGCCGGCTCCTCGGCCGCCCGGCGACCGCAGTCGAGGTCGATGGGGCCCCCCGCGGCCGCCGCACCCTCGCCTTCTGGAACCCGGCTCCGCTCGATCCCGCCGGGCTCACCCGGCGCTCCGCCAACCTCGATGCGGCGCGTCATCTCGCCGCCCTCATCGGCCGGGGCGTGGCGACCATCGCCTTCACCAAGTCCCGGGTCGCCGCGGAGCTCGTCTATCGCTATGCGCGCGAGGCGCTCGCCGCCCGTGGCGGCGGCCTCGCCGAGCGGCTGAGCCCGTACCGCTCCGGCTATCTGCCGGCGGAACGCCGCGCCATCGAGAGGCGGTTGTTCTCGGGAGAGCTGGTCGGGGTGGTCGCCACCAATGCGCTCGAGCTCGGCATCGATGTCGGCGGCCTCGATGCCGCCATCCTCGTCGGTTTCCCATCGACGATCGCCAGCGCCTGGCAGCAGATCGGGCGCGCCGGCCGCGGACTCAGGGAGAGCCTGGCCCTGGTCGTGGCCCACGAGGATCCGATCGATCAGTTCCTGGTGCGCCACCCCGGGGCATTCCTCGCGCGCTCGCCGGAGTGTGCGGTGATCGACCCCGAGAATCCCTACATTCTCGCCGGCCAGCTCGGATGCGCGGCGCACGAGCTACCGCTCACTGCGGCGGATCTTTCGTTGTTCGGGTCGCTGGCCTTGCCCGTAGCCGACCTCCTCACCGATGAAGGGCGGTTGGCGGCGCAATCGGGCCTCCGCTTCTGGTCGTCCCCGGAATCGCCGTCGCATGGCATCAATCTGCGAGCCGTCTCCGACGATACGTACACGATCCAGGATATCGCTCGGAGTGGGAGCGTCGTGGGTACCGTGGATGCCATCAGCGGCCTCGAGCTCGTCTATCCCGAGGCGGTCTACTTGCACGAGGGCGAGAGCTTCATCGTGCGCGAGCTCGATCTCACCGAGAAGATCGCCCTCGTGGAACGCCGGGAGGTCGACTACTACACGCAGCCTGTGCTCGACACGGCGATCCGGGTGCTCGGCGAGGACTCGCGCCGCTCGCTCGGTATCGAGCCCGAGGCACAGGGCGAGTCGCATGGAGTCCCGAGCGCCGGCATCGCCGGCGGCGCGACACCGCTCCTCGGCTTCGGCGAGGTCGAGGTGAGCTGGCAGACCATTGCCATGAAGAAGATCCAGTTCCGGACCCGCGAGGCCATCGGCTATCACCCGCTCGATCTGCCCCGGCTCACCCTTCTCACTCGCGCGATGTGGCTGTGGGTGGGAGAGAACGCGATGGCGGTGGCGAGTCGCGACGGGTCGCCTTACCGCGCGCTCGGCGGCTTGCGCAATCTCCTCGTCACCGTGTTGCCGATGCATGCCATGTGCGATCCCATGGATCTCGGTGGTGTCATCGACGCCAGAAACCTCGGCCGGCCGGCGATCTTTCTCTTCGATCGCTATCCTGGCGGACTCGGCTTCGCCGAGCATGGCTACACGCGATGCGAGGAGATCCTCGCCGCCGCCGAGGAGCTGGCGCGCGATTGTCCATGTGCCGATGGCTGCCCGTCCTGTGTCGCGTTGCCGATCCTGCGTCCTGCCCAGCAGCAGGATCCGGATCTCGGCCACGGCCACCCGATCCCGAGCAAATCGGCCACCCTCAAGCTTCTCGAGGCGCTTCGCCGCGAATCGGGGATCGCGGGTGTCGAGATCGGCAGCGGTGGCCAGCGGGCTGATGGCGCCGATCGTGATGCGTGAAGGGACGAGCCGGGCCGCGACCGGCGGGCGATCCGGCGGCGAGAGCCTCACGCGGCGTCTCGGCGCGCTCCTGCGCGAGCGCCGATCACCGAGCGCAGGCGCAGCCGGTGGGCCACCGGCCGGCTCGTGGCCGGTGGACGGCGGGCTCTCCATTCCTGCCGCGCCTGGAACGCGGACCCCGATCCGTCGCGACCGGCCCCGACTCGATGGGCTCTTGCCTGGCGGCGAAGTGGAGACACCACTCGGCCCGCTTCACCTCCACGAGGTTTGGCGCGGGGCGGGAGATCAGGGATATGCGCGTCTCCTCGCCAAGCTGGCCGACGCCCGCGAGCGGCTTTCCCTTACCGCTCCGGGCTGGCTCAGCGGGGAGTTTCTGGACTTGAAGGAGCAGGGCCTGGAGGGAGCCTTGCTGCTCGATCTGGAAACCGCCGGTCTCGCCGGGAATCCGGTCTTCCTGGCCGGTCTACTCACGATGAGTCCGGAGGGTATCCGGCTCCGCCAGCTGCTTGCGCGCAACTACCTCGAGGAGCCGGCCCTGATCGCGATGGTCGCCGCAGCGGTGCGAGCGCATCCGCTGCTGGTGAGCTACAACGGGAAGTCCTTCGATCTGCCCATGCTCGTCGATCGCGCCTGTCGCCACCGGATGTCCTTCCCTTCTCCCCCTTCCCATCTCGATCTCTTGCATCACGCCCGGCGGGCATTCCGGGGGCGGGTCCCGAACTGCCGGCTCGTGACCCTCGAGTGGCTCGTGTGCGAGCGGCGTCGCTTCGGGGATGTGCCGGGCAGGGAGATACCCGGTCTGTTTCATCGCTTTGCGCGTGACGGCGATCCGACAGCGATGAGCGCGGTTCTGCACCACAATGCGCTCGATCTGGTGACCCTGGCCGAGCTACTGGCCCATCTGGTGCCTCATCCGCCCGGACCTCGCTTCGTGCCGGACGAAGCACCCGGGCTCGAGGACTGGCCGGCCTGATCGAGGCTCCATGTCGACAGGTCGACGCGTCGCGGACCATGCGTCCGAGTACCGACATGTCTCAACGCCCGGGAAGGCACGAATCGCCCTCCTCGGGAGCCGCCGTGCAGGGGTCGAATTGGCTCGGAGCTTGCAGATGCCCATGAAGCGAATGCTCGCATCGTGATGGCGGCTGCGGGATCCGGGCCTCTTCCGGGGTCGGGGGCCCGGACCGCAGCCGTCATCGCGGTCGCGCTCAGCAAGTTCTTCAGACCCTCCCGCTTTCATCTCCTCATGTCCCGCCTCGGTTGACTGCTTCGCAATCTGCGTGCTAGTTTTCCATCCCCCTAAGTTTACCGAGGCGCGGGAACGCGCGACGGGCCGGAGAAGGGATTCGCGGCCGGCACGCTCGCGCCAGTCAATGGCCAGGGGCGATACCTCGATGCCATTGCGTGACTTGAATAGAGGAGGAAAGTGATCGCCATGAGGGATCGCATCGGACTTGCAGCAGGTGACATCTGGCAGTGCCTCCAGAAGGAAGGCGGTTCGGCGTCTCTGGCCAAGGTGCGCGAGAAGACAGGACTCGATACCGAGAGCGCGTACCTGGCGCTTGGATGGCTCGCGCGTGAAGAGAAGATTTCGATCGAGAAGCGCGGGCGCAGCGTTCGCATTTCACTCACCGAGGTGCTAGCGCACTGATTCTCCCGCATCATCCAAGTCAAGCCGAATCGTCTTGACCGGATCTTGATGACGATGCTAGAATCCGGTCCATGCGGTGGTGAGGATCTGGATTCCGCACCGCGGCCGCAGCCTGGTACTACGAAGTGCAGTTCTTCAGTTCGACCATGAGTTTTTCGGGCCTTCCCTGATCAGGGGAGGCCCTTTCTTGCTTGGTTTTGCGGTGCCGCTGCTCGCGCGGCGGCGCCGGGTTGATGCGGTCCATCCCGCTCCCACTCCTTCCGGTCACAGGAGGACCCGCTCGTGAGATCACAAGGCTCCGTCAAATGGTTCAACGAGGCCAAGGGCTACGGATTCATCAAGCTAGAGACCGGAGACGACGTCTTCGTCCACTACTCGGCCATCCAGTGTGAAGGGTTCAAGACGCTGGCAGAGGGCCAGAGCGTCGAGTTCGATCTGGTGGAAGGCCAGAAGGGCAAGCAAGCCGCCAACGTGATCAAGGTCTAGTGAAGTCACGGCGTGTCCCCGCGGTCGTGACCGCGAGGACAGCCTGATAGGAAGGGCCGCAAGACGGAGCGAGGCCCGGTGGACCGATGAGCCCACCGGGCCTCGTCCTTTGGGGTCCCGACCCCGGTCGGGGCCGTTCGGGCCTGGCGATCGGGCGCCGCCGGTCCCTGAGCCAATCGGTTTCCGTGATGCGCCATTGGCGGTAGAGTTGCCCCATACCCCGGAGCGAGGTGCGCCATGAGTGAAGAGGAGTCTGGGATCCTGTCGAGACCGACCAGGGGGCATGGTCGGGCCAGCCTCAAGTCGGTCGGCGAGCGGGCGCTGGTTAGCGAGGTCATCGCCCAGCTCGCTCGAAGACGGCCGGCGGATGGGGCGGATGGTGCCGGACGGGGGTCCGAGCCGCCCCTCGTGGTCGGGCCCGGAGATGACGCCGCCGCGTTCCTCCTGCCGGCAGGGGAAGCCTGCATCGTGACGACGGACTCTCTCGTCGAGGGCGTCCACTTCGAGCGCGCCTGGACCACCCCCACCGATCTCGGCTACAAGCTCATCCAGAGCGCCGTGAGCGACATCGGCGCGATGGGTGGTCACCCGCTCGCCGCGGTTGTCGCCATTTCCGCGCCGAGCGCGATGCTCGAGCACGAGTTCCTCGACATGACCGCCGGGATGGTCGAGGCCGGGGACCGCCACCATCTGGTGGTGCTGGGGGGGGACACCACGTCGTCTTCCATGCTCGTCGTCACGGCCACCATTCTCGGCAGCGCCGCCCCTCAGGCGCTGCGGGCGCGCAGCGGGGCCCGCGCCGGGGACCGGATCCTGGTCACCGGGGAGCTCGGCGACGCCGCGGCCGGGCTCCGCGTCCTGGCCGAGCTCAAGCGGCTCGAGCCCCCGCCCGCGCCCGCAGCCCACGGCTGGCTGCGCGCGGCCAGCCCGCTCGCCGATCTGGATCGGCGCCTGGCCGCACGTCATGTCGTTCCGCGCGCCGATAGCCCGGAGGCCCATGAGCTGGCCGGCGCGGTGCGCCGCTTTCTACGGCCCATACCTCCGGTCGCTGCCGGTGCGGCGGCCGCGGCCGCTGGCGCCACCGCGCTCATCGATATCTCGGATGGCCTGGCTTCGGAGCTGCATCTGATCGCCGAGGCCAGTCAGGTGGGCGTGATTCTCGATGAATCGGCCGTGCCCATCGGTGCCGGAGCGCGCCGTCTTGCGATTTCACACGGTGACGATCCGCTCGTCCTCGCCCTCCATGGTGGAGAGGACTATGAGCTCCTGATGACGGTGCCGGCCGATCACGTCCACGCCGTCACCGACGCGCTCGCGGCGCTCGGAGTGCGCTTGACCGAGATCGGAGAGGTCGTGCTCAAGGAGTCCGGGCTCACCATCCGGGTTCCGGGCCGTCCGCCACGCCCGCTCGATCACGGCGGCTACGAGCACTTCCGCGAGGCCAGGTAGCAACCCGGGGACTATTCCTCGCTGCTCTCACGGCCGAGGAAGCGGCGTGAGAGCTCGCTGCGCAGGGTCCCGGCGTCGAGACGCCTGATCAGCTTGCCATCCGAGGCGATCGAGATCGCCCCGGTCTCTTCCGAGACCACGACCACGACCGCATCGGTCTCCTCAGCCAGGCCCAGCGCCGCGCGGTGGCGGGTCCCGATGGTCTGGGAAAGACGTGGATTCTGCGACAGCGGCAGGATGCACCCGGCGGCGACGACGCGGTCGCCGTGGAGGATCACCGCTCCGTCATGGAGCGTGGTCCGCGGGGTGAAGATGGTGAGCAAGAGTTCCGAGGTCACGGCGGCGTCCAGGCGGGTCCCCGTCTCCACGTAGTTGCGCAGCCCCATCGTCCGCTCGAGAACGATCAGGCCGCCGATCTTCTCCTCGGACATCTCCTCGACCGCCTTCACGATCTCGCCGAGCACGGCATAGCGGGTGCCGGTCACGAGCGGGGCGAACAACCGGCTCTGTCCGATCTGGGCCAGTCCGCGCCGGAGCTCGGGCTGGAACAGGATGAGGAAGGCCACCACCCACACCGTCTTCAGGTTGGAGATGAGCCAGTTGAGCCCCCCGAGTTCGAGCCAGTCCGCGGTGATCGAGAGGACGACGAGGGTCAAGAGGCCGATGAACATCTGGGCCGCCCGCGTGCCGCGGATGAGCAGCAACAGGCGATAGATGAGCACCGAGATCAATGCGATGTCGATGACGACGAAGACCCAGTTGAGGGCGAAGACATGGCTCATCACCGGCTCCCGGTGTCCTCGGCCGTGCTCCTGGCGCCGCGGATCGCGGCTGCCAGGCGGACCGCGCGCGCCGTGGCCTTGACATCATGGACCCTGAGGACGTGGGCTCCGGCGAGCACGGCGGCCACCGCCGCGGCCACACTGCCCTCGAGTCGATCTCCAACCTCGACATCGAGGATCTTCCCGATGAACGACTTGCGCGAGGCACCGACGAGTATGGGCTGCCCGAGCCGCGCCAGCTCACCGAGACGAGCCAGGAGCGCGAGGTTGCCCTCGACGCTCTTGCCAAACCCGATGCCGGGGTCGATGAGGATGCGCGATCGCGGCATTCCCGTGGCCGCGGCGCGGTTCACCGCGGCAGCCAGGAAGGTGCTCACCTCATCGATGACGTCATCGTAGCGCGTATCGAGCTGCATCGTCTCGGGTGTTCCGCGCATGTGCATGAGGACGAGACCCATCTCGTGGGAGGCGGCGATGCGCGCCAGGGCATCCGACTCGCCGAGCGCGGTGACGTCGTTGAGGCAATCGGCTCCGGCCCGGGCAGCGGCAAGAGCCACCTCGGGGCGGAACGTGTCCACCGAGAGCGGGAGGTCGACCGCGGCGCGGATCAGGTCGAGGGCCGGGATGAGGCGCTCCAGCTCCTCCGCGATGGAGACCGGGATCGCCCCGGGGCGCGTGCTCACCGCACCGAGATCGATCAGATCCGCCCCCTCGGCGGCCATCGCGAGCGCCCGCTCCCGGGCTGCTTCCGGACTCGAGAAGCAACCGCCATCGGAGAAGGAATCGGGGGTCAGGTTGAGGATGCCCATGACCTGCGGGCGGCGGAGGTCGAGCCTCCGCCCGCGCAGATCCAGGGAGGTCGGGGTGGGTCCGCCACCGTGGTGCGCGCCTGGGCCGCGGCTGCTTTCCCTGCTAGTGCCCTGCGCTCTCCCCGGTGCGGCTCGGTTCATTGATGCTCTCGTGGCGGCTGTCCTGCCCCTTGTTCGCTCGCGCCGCCGACGGCAGGTCGGCGGCGGCTTCGTCCTCGGCGGCACGGGCCTCGGCATCCTCCGCGGCCGGCGCCGGGCTATCCTTGCCCGTGTTCTCTTCACCCTTCCCGTTGACCTTGGCGGGCAACGGATCCAGCCCCTCGCCCTTGAGCAGGCGCCCGATCTCCTCGCCGTCGAGGATCTCGCGCTCGAGGAGCGTGGAGGCCAGCATGTGCAGCTTGTCGATGTTGTCGGCGAGGAGCGTCTTGGCCTGGCCTTCGGCGTCCTCGACGAACTTCCGGACTTCCTCGTCGATGAGCTGGGCGGTCGACTCCGAGTAGTCCTTGTGCTGGGAGATCTCGCGGCCGAGGAAGACCAGGTCCTCGTGCTTGCCGAAGGCGATGGGGCCGAGGCGCTCGGACATGCCCCATTCGCAGACCATCTTGCGCGAGATCTCGGTTGCCATCCGGATGTCGTTGGCGGCGCCCGAGGTGAGCTGGCCGAGCACGAGCTCCTCGGCCGCCCGCCCGCCCATCAAGATCGCAAGCCGCATCTTCATCTGCTCGCGATTGTCATTGAAGCGGTCGTCCGCCGGCAGCTGGTAGACGAGACCGAGCGCTCGCCCGCGCGGGATGATCGTCACCTTGTGGATGGGATCGGTGCCCGGGAGCAGCCAGGCGACCAGGGCGTGGCCGGACTCGTGGTAGGCGGTGGTGCGCTTCTCCTTGTCGGAGATGACGAGGCTGCGCCGTTCGGTGCCCAGCATCACCTTGTCCTTCGAGTCCTCGAAGTCGCGCATCGACACCTTGCGGTGGTCGCGCCGCGCGGCCAGGAGCGCCGCTTCGTTGACCAGGTTGGCGAGGTCGGCGCCGGCGAGGCCGGGGGTGCCGCGGGCAAGGATGCTCATGTCGACGTCATCGCCGAGCGGGATGTTCCGGGCGTGCACCTTGAGGATGCCCTCACGCCCGCGCACATCGGGCCGGTCGACGACGATCTGCCGGTCGAAGCGTCCCGGCCGCAGGAGCGCCGGATCGAGCACGTCGGGGCGGTTGGTGGCGGCGATCAGGATGACCCCATCGTTCGACTCGAAGCCGTCCATCTCGACCAGGAGCTGGTTCAGGGTCTGCTCGCGCTCGTCGTGCCCGCCGCCGAGCCCGGCGCCGCGATGGCGGCCGACGGCATCGATCTCGTCGATGAAGATGATGCAGGGTGCGTTCTTCTTCCCCTGTTCGAAGAGGTCGCGCACGCGGGAGGCGCCGACACCGACGAACATCTCGACGAAATCGGAACCCGACATCGAGAAGAAGGGCACACCGGCCTCGCCGGCCACGGCGCGGGCCAGGAGGGTCTTGCCGGTTCCGGGCGGGCCGAGCAGGAGCGCTCCCTTGGGAATGCGCCCGCCGAGCGCCTGGAACTTCTTGGGTTCTCGCAGGAACTCGATGACCTCCTGCAGCTCCTCCTTGGCCTCGTCGGCGCCGGCGACGTCGTCGAAGGTGACCTTGGGGTGATCCTCGAGCAACACCTTGGCCCGGCTCTTGCCGAACTTGAGCGCGGTCGAGCCACCGGATTGGATCTGACGGATCACGAACAACCAGAAGGCAATGATGAGGACGATGGGCAGCCAGGTGGCGAACGCCTGCATCCAGCTGAAGCGCTGAGCGTCGGCGATGATCTCCACCCCGGGGTTCTTCTCCTCGATGCGGTGAAGCAGCGTCTCGTCCTCGAGCGGCAGGCGCACGAAGAAGCGCGTATAGGTCATCCGCCGCTCGTTCATCGAGGCGATGGCTTCCTGCTTCAGCTCGCCGTGGATCTCCCGGCTGTCCGAGTAGGTCACGGTCTTCAGGTTTCCCGACTCGATCTGGGAATTGAAGTCGGAGTAGGAGATCTTGAGCTCCGTGACCCGGTTATCGTTGTAGAACTGGAAGATGACGACGGCGAGGAGCAACAGCACCAGCCAGAAGGCGAGCGTGCGCAAAGGCCTCGTCGGTGGCGTGTTGAGCTGCGGGCGCGGCGGCCGCGAGGGCGGACGGCGGCGGGGGGGCGCCGGCTTTCGCCGGGAATCGTCGCGCTGGTCCTCGAGCCGAAGGATCTGATCGTTCATGAGTCTATTCTCTGCCTGCGATCTGAAGAATCGGAGCCGCCGCTGCCGCAGAGCGCGGCCACGAACGGTAGGTTGCGATACTGCCCGGCGAGGTCCATCCCGTAGCCGATGACGAATCGGTTCGGAATGCGGAAGCCGATGAATTCCGGCTCCACAGCGTGCGGATCATCGATGTCCTTCATGAGGAGGGCGCATACCTTGAGCGAGGCCGGATGGCGCAATTCCAGATAGTCGAGCAGGAAGCGCAAGGTGAGTCCGGTATCCACGATGTCTTCGACGAGGACCACATCCCGCCCCTTGACCTCGCTGCTCAGATCGTGCACCAGGCGCACGCGACCGCTTGATTCCGTGCGCTCGCCATAGCTCGACACGGCCAGGAAATCGATCTCATGGGGCGTGGTCACCGCCCGCATGAGGTCTGAAAGGAACACGATGCCGCCCTTCAGAATGCTCACGAAGAGCGGATTCCTCCCCACGTACTCCGCGGAAAGAACGGCCCCCATCTCGGCCACGCGCGCGGCGATGCGCTCGGCCGGAATCAGGACCTCGACCGCGCCCAGACCCGGCAGGGTGACCAGGGTCCCTTCCTCTACGACTTCAAGGCGGATATCCGTACCTCCACGGTCTCGACCGTGTTCGCAACCACGAGGGCATGGGCGCTCCGGCGACAGCCGGCCACCCACAGCACCCGTTCATCTTCGCCGCTCCCATCGACGAGGATGGGAACATGCGCCCGCAGGCGGCGGGGCACCCTCAGATCGATGAGGATGTCCTTGACCTTCTTGTCGGCCTCCATCCCCAGGGGGAGAATACGATCCCCCGCCCGCCGCGAGCGAATCGCCAGTGGCAACCGAAGCTCGGCGCGATTGAACACCGCCCGCGCGGGCGACTCTCCTTCCCCTCGTCCGACCCCCGCGGCTGTCCCCACACCGGTCACCGCCGGCGCCACCTTCCCGGTTCCAGAATAACCGCTAACCCTTTCATCGGCCGTCGATTCGGCGAGCTTGACGGGCCGCGACTCGATGCGCAGACCGAACTCGGAAAGGTCGATCGGACCCTCCAGGGGCAGGGGGGTGAAAGGGATGGGCTTGGCCTCTCCTGGGGGACCAGACCAGATGGATAGCTCGTTTCCTTCGCGGAGCCCAACCAGCTCGCCAGGGAGATCCACCTGACGACCGTGCCCCTGGGGAGCGGCCAGGGCCACCAGGGCGTCGACATGGTCGAATCCGATGCCGCGCAAGTCGTTGCGGAGAAGCAGGATGGCGTACCTCATGAGGTATCGGCGCAGCACCTGATCGTATGAATTCAGGCGCGGGATATCAAGCACGACGCAGTCGGCGTGGGGCCCGGGGATCCGCGGCCAGGGGAGGTCCGGCCAGCACGGATGCGATCGGCCCGTGGGCTCCGCCGCCTGACCGCGGTCGATCGGCCAGAGGGCGACCTCGGAGAAGACCTCCTCCACGCGTCGGGTCAGGTACTCGTCGACCTCGTGCATGAGCTCGGCGGTCCGCGACAGGGTGGCCACGATGGCCGGGTTGAATTCCGAGGCCAGGAGCGGCATCAGCACGTGTCGGGTGCGGTTCCGCGCCAGCCGGAGATCGCGATTGGTGCGATCGAGCCGGAATGCAATTCCGTGCTCGTTCAGGTAATCACGCGTGACATCGCGCGGCGTATCGAGCATGGGACGCACCACGGCGGCTCCAGTGCGCTCGGCCAGGGAGGTCATGGCCTTGAGCCCGCGGGGACCGGCCCCGCGCATCAGGCGCATGAGCAGCGTTTCGGCCTGGTCATCCGCCGTATGTCCGATCACGATGTAGCGCGCCCGGTAGCGGTCTGCCACCTCGCCCAAGAAGGCGTAGCGCACGTTGCGAGCCGTCTCTTCCAGGCTCTCTCCGGGGCCTGGTCTCACCGGGCGGTAGGCGAATGCGGCCGGGATCCCCAGGCGTCCGGCGGTCTCACCGACCAGCGCCGCATCAGCGGTCGCCTCGTCGCCGCGCAGGCCATGGTCGAGATGGGCGACGACGAGATCGAGGTCGAGGGTCTTCTTGAGCTCCTCGAGCGCATGCAGCAGGGCCATCGAGTCCGGTCCACCGGAGACGGCAACGATGGCGACCCCGGGCTCCGGAAACAGCCGGCGGGTCCGGATCGTCTGGACCATCTGGCGCAGGAGCGAGTTCATCACAGGAATGATATGCTGACCGGATGAAGATCTACACACGAACCGGTGACCAGGGCGACACCGGTCTCATCGGCGGGGGGCGGGTCCGCAAGAGCATACCGCGGGTGGCCGCCTACGGAACCGTCGACGAACTCAACGCGACGCTCGGGCTCGCGCTCGCCGAACTCAACGAGAATCCTCATGCCCAGGCCCTCGTCCGGATCCAGAACGCGCTGTTCTCGCTTGGCGCGGAGCTGGCCACGGTGGCGCCCCGCGCCGGATCAGAGCACCGGATTGCCCTGCTCGATGCCACGGAGACTTCCTGGCTCGAGGCGGAAATCGACCGCCTCACCGACGGCTTACCCCCGCTCAAGCACTTCATCTTGCCCGGCGGCACGCGCGCGGCGGCGAGCCTTCACCTGGCGCGGACCGTCTGCCGGCGGGCCGAGCGCACGATCGTGACCCTGGCCGCGACGGAACCCGTCCGCGGCGAGATCCTCGCCTACGTGAACCGGCTCTCCGATTACCTCTTCGTCCTGGCCCGGGCCGTGAACTCGAGCGCGGGCCAGCCCGAGCCCATCTGGCTGGGGCGAGACGCCGGCTGACCCGAAATCCGGCTTGCGGATCCTAGGCCGCCGCTCCGGACTTCTTCGGCTCGATCCAGTCCTTCTCCTTGGTGAGGCTCGCGATGAGCTTCTCATCCTCGGCGCCCGGGAGCACTTCGGCCAGGTGGCGCGCGTGCTCGTCGGCGGACAGGGGCTCGCCGTCGACGCTCACGAGCGCTCCGGCATGGTCGCCGATCTTGCGGTTGAAACGCATATCGGGGGTGTAGAGGGGCGGCTGCCCTTCGGCGACGACCTTGTTGAGTCCCTGGATGAGCTCGTCGACCTCGTCGTGGTACTGGCTCCGCGCTCGATCGTTGAGCGATGTGCGATCGGGTTCCTCGCTGCACTCCTCCTCGTCATACCGTCCCTTCAAGCCCCACAGGTACGCCCACTCGGCCGACGTCGAGTGATCGACGCCGAACAGGTCGTAGGCGGTCGGGATCCACTTGTTGAGATACCGCTGGACGACAGTCGACGGAACACGCCCCGCCTTGAGGATCCGGCGCAAGCCGTTGTTGCCCGTGCCCATGTGGAACTGCTCTTCCTTGAGCATGGCGCGTACCGAACGGGCCAGCGGGGCGAACGAGCTGGTCGAGAGCATCTTGAGCTGGAACTTGCCGTCGCGATCGACGAAGTTGGTATAGGTGAAGAAGTCCAGCCAGTCGTTGACCGGCTCGTTGAACGAACCCAGGAGCCGGGTATGGTTGAAAGCGCGGCGCTCCAGCTGCTTCTGGGCCTCGATTCGTCCCGACTCGCCGAAGTACTGCACCATCAGGTAGCACATCTGCCAGCCGTGTCGCATCTCCTCGACGTTGACCCGGAGCAGGGAATAGAGGTCATAGTCGCTGGGAGCGGCCGCCACCAGGTTGCGCTGCTGCTCGACCGAGGCGAACTCGGTATCGCTCTGATAGACGATGAGGTGCAAGAGGGCGTCACGGATGCGCTGATCGGGAATCTGCAGCACCGTCTCCCACTTCGAGCGGCCGCGGTAGCCGCCGAACTGGATCTCATCGGTCGGCAGATCGGCGAACTTGATGTCGAGGACGAAGTCCTTGATCATTTCCTTGTCATAGCCGATGTCGACGAGCCACTGATCGAAGAGGGCGATCCAGTCGTCGAAGGTGGCAATGCGCGAAGCCATCTCGATTCCTATCCTTTCTCGTTAATGGTCACCCGCTCCGGAGCGTCGATCGTCGCGGAATCGGCGCCGGCGCCCGCTGGTCGGGCGATGGCCTCTTCAGCCCGGACGAAACCCCGGAGGAAGATCTCGCTCATCATCTCGGCAATCGATTCGATGCCGGGGTCCTCTCCCGTCATGTGATCGCCATCGCCCGGCCCCCGATACCAGGTATAGATCCAGTTCATCATCCCGAACAGCGAGAGCGCTGCGACACGCGGTTCCCCGGTGCTTCCGCCATGGCGTGCGGGCCGGCCGTCGGCACGGAGCCCGGACACGATCGCGGTGGCCAAGGAAACGTAGGCTCGCTTCCGCTCCTGGATGCGCTGCCGGAACTCGCCGCTGAGGGAGTCCGACTCGTGGCTCAAGACCTTCATCTCGGTCAGGTGCTGAGCGAAGTAGCTCAGGTGGCTCCGCACGAACTGACGGAGCCGTTCTTCGGGAGGAGCCACGAGCTCGGTGCTCGCCCGCGCGCCCTCGATCACCGTATCGAGAGTGCGTGCCGAGACCTCGAACAGGATCTCCTCCTTGGTCGGAAAGTAGTAGTACAACCCCGCCAGGCTCGAACCGGCGCCGCGCGCGATGTCGCGCATCGTGGCCCGGTGGTATCCGTTCTCGGCGAAGATGCGTGCGGCGACGCCGAGGAGGGCTTCTCGCCGATCCTGGTAGCGGGGGGTGTTGGCCATCTCACTTCTTGGGAGGGAGCCGTTCGGACGTTCGTTCGAAGAAATTACCGGATAGGCCGGGATGGCGTCAAGCCGGGACCCTCTTCCAGGCCTGTTGAGATAGCGTAAGCTATTGTCAGTCTGATTGTTATAGGCACGCGACGGAGATGGCTGAGAGCACGTTGCAGGCCTGGCGGGGCGATTGACATTCCGGGCATCTGGCCTTAGCGTTAGCGCTTTCCGACGGCCAATCCCGGGCCGGCCGCCTGCGGCAAGTTGGAGCCGGCGGGCACCCCGCTGGCTCTGGGTCGCGAGGACTCCCGTCTCGCCCTGCGCGTTTCTCGAGAAGCCTCCCTGGCTCGAGATCCAACCCGATCGAGGAAGACATGTCCCAGGCAGTACGTGAACGGCTCCGTCCGGGCCAGCTCTGGATCGGCGGCAGCGCCGGAAGCGCCCAGAACGGAAGGACCTACCCGGTTTACGAGCCGGCCTTGGGCGAGGTGCTCACCGAGGTCGCCGAGGCCGGGGTCGAGGATGTCGATCGTGCCGTCCGGGCCGCCCGGGAGGCCTTCGACAGCGGGCCCTGGGCCAAGCTGGCTCCGAGCGAGCGCGGCCGACTCCTGTGGCGGCTGGCCGATCTCGTCGAGGCCGACGCGGACGCGATCGCCACGATCGAGACCCGAAACCAGGGCAAGACGATCTTCGAGTCGCGGAAGATCGAGGTGCCGCTGGTTGCCGATTGCTTCCGCTTCTATGCCGGGGCGACGACCAAGATCCACGGCGAGACCATCCCGACCCGCAGGAGCGCGTTCAACTACACGCTGCGCGAGCCGGTCGGTGTGGTCGGCGCCATCGTTCCATGGAACTTCCCTCTCCTCATCGCCACGTGGAAGATCGCGCCCGCGCTCGCCGCCGGGTGCACGGTGGTCTTGAAGCCGGCCACCCCGACCCCGCTCTCCGCGCTCCGGCTCGCCGAGCTCGCGCGCGAGGCCGGAATCCCGGATGGGGTCCTCAACGTCGTCCCCGGCAAGGGATCGGTCGCCGGCAACGCGCTCGTCGAGCATCCGCTCGTCGACAAGATCGCCTTCACCGGATCCACCGAGGTCGGGCGCGAGATCATGCGGCGGGCCGCCGGCACGGTGAAACGCGTCTCGCTCGAGCTCGGCGGCAAGTCGCCGAACATCGTGCTCGCGGACGCCGACATCGACGCCGCGGTCAAGGGCGCTCTGAACGGCATCTTCTACAACAAGGGCGAGGTGTGCGCTGCGGGATCCCGGCTCCTGGTCGCGGCGGAGATCCATGAGGAGGTCGTGGCGCGGCTCAAGCAGAAGGTCGACGGCATGGTCCTCGGGGATCCCCTCGATCCGAAGACGCGCATGGGTCCGCAGGTGTCCGCGGATCAGATGGACGTGATCCTCCGCTACATCGACAGCGGCAAGCGCGAGGGCGCGCGTGTGGTCACCGGCGGCGAACGGCATGGCAGCGTGGGCTACTTCGTCAAGCCCACGGTCTTCGACCAGGTCGAGCCGGGGATGACCATCGCCCGCGAGGAGATCTTCGGTCCGGTCCTCGCCGTGATCGCGGTCCAGGACGCCGACGATGCCGTGGCCAAGGCCAACGACACCATGTACGGCCTTGCCGCCGCGGTGTGGACCCGCGACATCGGACAGGCCCATCGCGTGGCGCGCGCGCTCCACGCGGGGACCGTGTGGGTCAACACCTACGGCATCTATGACAATGCCGTTCCCTTCGGGGGCGTGAAGCAATCAGGCTTCGGCCGCGACATGGGGATGGAAGCCCTCGAGCAATACACGCATGTGAAGAGTGTCTGGGTGGACCTCGGCTGAGGCCGCGCGGACGCAGAAGACCCGAGACGAAACAAGGAGCGACGACCGAACATGGCCCAGCAGATGGTTGCCACCGAGACCAAGCTCATCCACTACCGCACCGAGAAGGGGATCGCTGTCATCGAGATGGACGACCCGCCGGCGAACACCTATACCTACGAGATGATGCTGCAGCTCGACGAAGCGATTCTCAAGGCGCGCATGGATGATGACGTGCACGTGATCCTGCTGCGCGGGAAGGGCGACAAGTTCTTCTCGGCGGGTGCCAACATCCAGATGCTCACCGAGGTCACGCCGCAGTTCAAGTACTACTTCTGTCTCCACGCCAACGAGACCCTGAGCCGCCTCGAGCAGACCCCGAAGCTCGTGATCGCGGCCTTGAACGGGCACACGGTGGGCGGCGGGCTCGAGATCGCGATGGCGGCCGACATGCGCATCGCGCGCAAGGACGGCGGCAAGATCGGGCTCCCCGAGGTCACCCTCGGGGTGCTGCCCGGCACGGGCGGCACGCAGCGCCTGGCCCGCCTCATCGGCAAGCCGAAGGCGATCGAGCTCATGGTGACCGGTCGCACCTTCTCCTTCGAGGAGGCGGTCGACATGGGGCTCGTGAACCAGATCATCGCCGGATCGCCCGAGGACTTCATGCGCCAGGTGATGGAGTATGCCGGTCAGTTCGTGCCGCCGAACAAGGCAGCGAAGGCGGTCGGGCGCATCAAGCGCGCCGTGCAGTCCGGTCCGGAGTGCGGTTTCGGCGAGGGGCTGGCCATCGAGCGCGAGCTGCAGCAGCAGCTATTCCAGTCGGATGATGCCAAGGAGGGGCTCAACGCCTACGTGACCAAGCGGATCCCGACCTTCCGCGGCGAGTAGCGACCGCGGCGGCCGCCGGCATAGCCAGGACGGGGAGGCGAGATGGACGACACGCGGGCGAGCAGGCTCGGTGCGAACGAGCAGGTCGACGCCGGCGGTTCCACCGGGACCGGCATCGACCTCGACGAGCTCATGATCGTCGCCGGAGCACGGGAGATCCAGGACGGCGAGATCGTCTTCGTCGGCATGCGCTTGCCGATGATCGCCTTCCATCTCGCCAAGCTCACCCATGCCCCGCGCGCGATCGCGCTCTACGAGAACGGGGTCGTGCGCGATCACCCGGCCACCACGCCGATCGTCACCATGGCGGACCCGCCCAACCTGCGCGGCGCCTCCATGTGCTCCGACCTGCAGGGGGTGATGAGTCTCCTGCAGCAAGGGCGTGTCGACGTCGGTTTCCTCGGTGCCGGGGAGGTCGATCGCTTCGGCAACCTGAACTCGACGCTGGTCCCCGGCGAGGACGGCGACAAACGCTTGCCGGGAAGCGGTGGGGCTGCCGACATCGCCTGCCTCGCCCGGCGCACCGTGATTCTCCTGCCGCACGAACGCCGTCGCTTCCCCGAGCGCGTGCACTATGTCACGGGCCCCGGGCACGGCGATGGGCCGGGGTGGCGCGAGCGGATCGGTCTGCCTCCCGGCGGGCCCTCCGCCATCATCACCGATCTGGCCGTCCTGCGCTTCGCGGACGACGGCGAGGCCTATCTGGCGAGCGTGCACCCCGGAGTGAGCACCGAGCAGGTGCTCGCGGCCACCGGGTGGCCGCTCCGGGTGCGCGAGCCGGTCATGGTCACTCCTGCACCGACCGTGCGCGAGCGCAATCTCCTGACCGAGATCGATCCCGAGCAGTTCTGGACGAGACGTCGCCCATGACGGCGCGCAGGCTACTGCGATGAGTTCTTGGTTGCTGACCTCGAGAGGACCAGAATGACAGCAGATGTTCAGCTGCGCCGGGTAGCGGTGATCGGCGGCGGCACGATGGGGCGCGGCATCGCCCAGGTCTCGGCGCTCGGCGGCATGGAGACGATGCTCTACGACGTCGACGAGGCTGCTCTGTCCCGCGCGCGGGCGGCGATCGAAACGTCTCTCGCCAAGGGTGTCGAGCGCGGCAAGGTGGAGGCGGCGGCGGCGGCCGCCGCCCGCCAGAACCTACGTTTGACCACGCGTCTGGAGGATGCGGCGCGCGGTGTCGATCTGGTCATCGAGGCCGTACCCGAGGACATCGCGCTCAAGATCGAGATGTTCCGGGCGCTGTCTCGTCTGGCGCCGCCGCACGCGGTTCTCGCCACCAATACCTCCGCTCTCTCCATCACCGAGATCGCCGGATCGATCGAGCGCCCGGAACGGGTGATCGGCATGCACTTCTTCAATCCGGTGCATCTCATGCGCCTGGTCGAGGTGGTGCGCGCCTTGCAGACCTCGGAGACCACCCATGCGCTGGCCTTCGCTGCGGCGCGCCGCATGGGGAAGGAGCCCATCGCAATCTCCGAGGCCCCGGGATTCGTCACGACCCGCATCAATGCGCTCATCGGCAATGAAGCCTTCTACCTCCTGCAGGAGGGAGTGGCTTCGGCCGCCGATATCGACAAGGCGCTCAGGCTGGGGCTCAACCATCCCATGGGGCCCTTCGAGCTCGTCGACCTGGTCGGTCTCGACACCCGCCTCTCGATCCTCCAGTTCCTCTATCGGACGCTCGGCGAGAAGTACCGGCCCTGCCCGTTGCTCGAGAAGTACGTCAAGGCCGGGCGTCTGGGGCGGAAGGTGGGGCGGGGAGTCTACGACTACCCCGAAGAGCAGGCCGCGGCCAAGGGCAAGGTCCCGCAAGCCGCGGATCGCGCCGCGTCTACAGCTTGAAGCGGAAGGGCAGCACCACCCGCGACTTGACCGCGACACCCCCGCGATTCGCCGGCCGGAAGATGGAGAGCTTCGCGGCCTCGACCGCGGCCGCATCGAGAACGGCAATCGTCTCCGAGCGGTGAACTCGAGCTTCGATCACGCGGCCAGTCTCGGCGATCGTCATCCGCACGTAGACGACGCCCTCGATCTTGGCCTGCTTGGCCTGCACCGGGTACTCGGGCGCGAAGAGCTTGATGATGACCGGCGGGTCGTCGAAGGGCGGCATCTCCTCCTCCTGCCCCCCGCGTTCACAGCGCATGCGATCGCCATCGGTGACGAGTCTTCCTTCCGCCTCGTTCTCCCAGGGGATGGTGATCGCGATCCGCTCGCCCGCGGCGGTCGAGTCCCCCCAGGTGAGGACCACGCTCCCTCCCTCCTCGGCCCGCTTCATGTGCCGAAAAGGAAGCGAGCCGGCTCGGTCGCGCACCATGAGTGGACCGACCTCGATGCCGGTGAGACTGCCGTTCTTCGCCTTGAGCGCGGCGACATGGAAGAAGACGGTCTCCCGGCCGCAATGCGCGGTGATCGATTGTTGCGGTGCGGGCGCCTCGGCGCGCGCCGCCGTGACGAAGACGAGGAGGAGGGCCAGCGCCAGCGGCGCGCGGCGGGGAAGCGGAGCCGCAGCGACGAGCAGCGCACGCATGATCAATGCCGTGAGCCGGATTCCGCGTTCAGCCTGGCGAGGCGAGCGCGGGCGCGGGCCTGATTGGGATTGAGCTTGAGAGCGCGCTCGTAGAACTTGCGTGCCTCCTCGTCCTGGCCGCGGACCTCGGCGATGGCGCCGTTCAGGTAGGCGGCGAGCGCGGGCGACGGGGATGCGGCGAGCGCCTCGGCGAACCGGTCCTCGGCCCACTGCGAGCCGCCGGTTTCGGCAAACAGCTCACCGAGGCGAACGTGGGCGCGCACGGTGTCGCCGGCCGCCGCCAGGTAGCGCGGCTCGACGGCCCGGGCGCGTTCGGGAAGCTCGGCCTGCGTGAGAGAGACGATCCAGCGGGCGAGCGCCTCGGGATCCTCGACGACTCCCTGGATGCCGGTGGCCTCGATGCCGGCCCGCGGCGTCAAGGCCTCGCCGTAGCTGAAAGCGGCCTCCCAGAACCGGTGTTCCGCGAAGAGCCGATCGGCCTGGACGAGCGACAGCGGCCGCGGGCGCGCGAGCGCGATCGGGCCACGGGCCACCAGTTCGACCTCGCGCTGCACCGGGGCGAGGGCCTGGCCCGACAAACCACCGACGGCGATCGGGGTCCGCGCGACGGCGCTGCTCATGACATCGGCGAAGTCGCGTGCGCTGGTCGTCAGGGTCACCACGTCAGGTCGCTTCTGCTCGACATCGTTGAGGTAACGGAAGGTCTCGAGCCGGTTGCGATCGGTGACCAGGAAGGCGCCGCGGGGAGTCGCCGCCAGCATGGCCTCCGCGTCCTCGCGCGCGAAACGGTCCCCCTGGCGCCAGGGGGCGAGCCTCGGCTCGGGACCGGGAGACGGGATGGGGAACGCGGTCGCGATCCAGGGCTTGAGCACCGGCGAGGTGGTGATCCGGGGCAGGAAGGCATAGGTGGCGATCGGAAGCCCGATCAGCAGCACGGCGAGCACGATCGCCGTCGCCGGCTTCGCGCGCCGCATGACGATGGCGGCGCCGACCGCCACCCCGACGGTGATGGGTGCCCAGGCGACGACGGCGGCCTCGGGACTCAGGAGCGAAGCACCGGCTACCCCGCCGAGGAGGGCGAGGAGGAGAAGTCCCTCGCGGCGGCCACCGCTTCTCGCGAGCAGGGCAATGAAGCCAACGACGGCGAAGAAGATGCCCGCCAGAAAGGAAGCGAGAAGTCGTGTGCCGACGATGGTGAGCGCGTCGAGCGGAGAGCGCAGCGACTCCGGTCCGCCCGTGATGCGACGGAAGGCATCGCCCACGGTGGCTGTCGCCTGTGGTGTGGGCACGAGCTCCAGGGTGGCGAGCAGGATCAAGGGGACGAGACCCACGATGAACGCGATCACCACGAACCAGGCGGCGCGCGAGATCGGCCGGCCGGATCCCGAGAGCATGACGGTGCCAGCGATGAGATAGATCGGAGCCAGGAGTCCGACGGCGCGTTGATCGGCGATGGCCAGGGCGAAGAGGACCATGGCCACGAGGATCGTCCAAGCACCGCGGCCCCGCATCCGCGCCACGAAGAAGGCGGTGGCCAGTGCGAGCAGGAGAGCCACCACGGGCGTGTGGTGCGCGACGACCGCGCGGGCCCAGAACGTATGGGCCACGGCCAGGCTCGAGGCTCCGGCGGCGGCGAACAGGAGGCGGTGGCGGGGCGCGCCGATCCGGGACGCGTCGAGATGGGCGAGAGCGGTCAGGAAGACAACGAGAATGCAGAGCGCGGCCACGACACCGCTCGCCAGGTTGGCGCGATAGGCTTGATCGCCGAGCGGCAGCCACGTCGACCAGGCATAGGGGAACTCGATCCTGGTGAAGAGGTGCTCGACCCCGACCGTGAGCGGATGATCGCGCGCCTCGCCACCGAGGCCGAAGAGGACTGCATGCGCCTGAAGGCGAGCGGTTTCCCCGCTGCCAACGGTGGGCATCAGAGTCGCCACATAGAGAATGAGCGCCACGGCGAACAGCATGAAGCCGGCGACCCAGGTATGGAACGCGCGCCGCGCACCGGGCTCGATTCCGGGCGTGGTCGTCGCCGGGGCTTCCCGAGTTGCGATCGGGGGCTCAGGCGGAGGGGGTGCTGGCTCGGGCGGAGGCGGGAACTCGGGCGGAAGCGCTGCTTCCGGCCTCTGTGGCGGGCCCGGCGCCGCCTCCGCTTCGGGGGGCCATGGCGACGGTGTCTCGGACTCCGGATCGTCTGGGCGCATGTCATCCTCCGCGCATCTGGAACATGCCGCACGTTAGCGCGCCCGGGGTTCCGGCACAAGCCGGCGTCGGGTGTTGTGGTCGATGCCGGCCCCCGTTAACCTCGAGGCCATGAACCAGCACACACCGACAGGGTCACGCGTCCCCATGCTCCGATCGATCAACCCGGCGACCGGTGAAGCGGTGGGCGAGGTGGCGGCCTCGACGCCCGAGGAGGTCGAGACCGCGGTGGCCCGTGCCCGCCGCGCGCTTCCCGGCTGGCGGTCGCTGGCCCCGGCGGCCCGGGCCGCCGCGCTCGCCGCGGCCGGGGAGGAGGTGGCGGGGGCGGCCGGGGCCCTGGCCGACCTGGTCACCGCGGAGATGGGCAAGCTCCGCCGCTCCGCTCTCGCCGAGGCGCAATCCATTGCGGATAGCCTCAAGACGCTGCACCACCTGATCCCGGCGCTCGAACCCGAAGAACATCGCGACGGCAAGCTCGTGACCCAGATCGTGCGCGATGCTCTCGGCGTGGTCGCCGTCATCACGCCGTGGAACTTCCCGCTCTCGATGCCGGAGTCGATGCTATCGCCCGCGCTCCTCGCCGGAAACACGGTGGTATGGAAGCCATCCGAGCTCACCCCACTCTCGGGGCAGCTGTTGCACGAGAAGCTCGCGCGGACCCTCCCGGCCGGCGTCGTGGAGCTCGTGCAGGGAGCGGATGATGTGGGGAGAGTGCTCGTGGCCGGCGACGTGCAGATGGTGGCCTTCGTCGGCAGCCAGGCGGCTGGCAAGTCGATCATGGCGGAGGCGGCGAAGAGCCTGAAGCGGCTGGTGCTCGAGCTGGGAGGCAAGGATCCCATGGTCGTGCTCGAAGATGCCGACCTCGATCGCGCGGCCGATTTCGCGGTGAACGGTTCCTTCCGCAATGCAGGTCAGGTGTGCGTGTCCGTCGAGCGCATCTATGTGCATGAAGCGGTGGCTGACGCCTTCATCGAAAGAGTCCTGGATCGCGCCCGTCGCTGGCGGATCGGTCCGGGAACGAGCGATGAGGTGGACATGGGCCCCATGGTGAGCGCAGCCCAGCGCGATCATGTCCTCGCTCAGCTCGAGGAGGCCCGGCGGCGCGGGGCCAGCATCCTCCATGGCGGGAAGCCGATCGATGGCCCCGGCTGGTTCCTCGAGCCGGCGGTGGTCATCGATGTCGCCGACGATATGGCGCTCATGCAGGTGGAGACCTTCGGACCCGTGGCGGCGATCCAGCGGGTGAGAAGCGCCGAGGAGGCGATCACCAGGGCCAACGCTACGACCTTCGGTCTCGGCGCCACGGTGTGGAGCTCGCCCGAGCGGGCTCGCCTCCTGGCGCCGAGTCTCGAGGCGGGGATGGTGGGTATCAATCGCTCGATCGGCGGGGTCGCCGGCACGCCCTGGGTGGGCGCCAAGCAGTCGGGCTACGGTTTCATCGAGTCCGCCGAGGGGCTCCGGCAGTTCACGCAGACGCGGAAGATCTCGTACGAGGAGTCGTAGCGGCTCCCGTCCAGAGCAGGGGAGGAGATGGGTATGAAGGCGATCCGAATTCACCAGCCGGGCGGGCCCGAGGCGATGGAGCTCGAGGAGCTGGCTCCACCCGAGCCGGGACCGGATCAGGCGCAGGTTCGCATCGAGTCGATCGGCGTCAACTTCATCGACGTCTACCATCGCAGCGGTCTGTACAAGCTCGATCTGCCCGCCGTCCTCGGCGTCGAGGCCGCAGGCACCGTGACCAAGGTCGGATCCGGTGTCACCGCTCTCGGCGCCGGCGATCGTGTGGCCTGGGCCGGGATCCCCGGGGCCTATGCCGAGATGGCGGTCGTTCCCGCCGCCCGGCTGGTGCCGCTGCCTGCAGGGGTGAGCGCGCGGGATGCCGCCGCCGTGATGCTGCAAGGCATGACCGCACACTACCTCGCCACCTCGACCTTTCCGCTGGCTCCTGGCCAGAGCTGTCTCGTCCATGCGGCCGCGGGTGGAGTCGGCCTTCTCCTCTGTCAGATCGCCCGGCGGCGCGGGGCGCGCGTGATCGCCACCGTATCCTCGGCCGCCAAGGCCGATCTGGCTCGTGGCGCCGGTGCCGCCGAGGTCATCCGCTACGATGAGGAGGATTTCGCTGAGGCCGTCCACCGCATCACCGCCGGTCGCGGAGTCCATGTGGTCTACGATGCGGTCGGCCGGACGACCTACGAGCGCAGTCTGCGCTCGCTGGCGCCGCGCGGCATGCTCGTTCTCTACGGCCAGTCGAGCGGGGCCGTGCCCCCGATCGACCCGCTCGTGCTCTCCCAGTCCGGCTCACTCTTCCTCACGCGGCCCAACCTGGCGCACTATGTGGCCACGCGCGAGGAGCTCGTGGCTCGCGCCGGGGAAATCCTCGGCTGGCTCGCCGATGGTTCGCTCAAGCTGCGTATCGGGCTCGAGCTGCCGCTCGTCCAGGCGGCGGCGGCGCACCGCGAACTCGAGTCGCGGCGAACGACGGGCAAGGTGCTCTTGCGGCCATGACCTTCGCCGCACCCCCGATGGTGTGGTTGCCCTCCTAAGGGATGCCGGTCGACGTGTGTTACCGTGCCTTGCTTGAGACCGAGGTCCATCCCTGACGCATGACACGGACGCGTCAGGGTTCGCGCCGCCGCGCGGCGCAGCCATAGAAAGAGCCATGGGCGGAGTCAATCCGTACATCAAGAAACCCGAGGTCAAGCTGCCGACGAAGCGCTACAAGATCACCTTCGTCAACAGCGGTAAGACCGTCGAAGTGGATCCGCTGAAGCTCCCCTACGGCCACGAAGGGCAGGCGGGCTCGATTCTCGACGTCGCCCTCGCACACGGCATCGATCTCGATCACGCTTGCGGCGGGGTCTGCGCCTGCTCGACCTGCCACGTGATCATCAGGCGAGGGCTCGGTAGCTGCAGCGCATCCACCGAAGACGAGGAAGATCAGCTCGACAACGCGCCGGGTCTCACGCCCATGTCCCGCCTCGGGTGCCAGTGCGTTCCGGACGGCACGAGCGACATCGAGGTAGAGATTCCGCAGTGGAACCGGAACCTCGTGCGCGAGGAGCACTAGTCGCCCGGGAGCGGGGCGCGACCCGCTAGTGCGGATGGCGGTGGCGCAGGATGTGCGGCCGCTCGAGACCGTGCGCCATCATGAGGGGCTCATCGTCGAGGAGCGCCGTGGCCGCCCCGTCCGCCACGATCATGCCGCCGTCGATCAAGATGGCGCGCGGGCAGAGCTCCACCACCAGCTCGAGATCGTGAGTGGCGATGATCTTGGTCGCCGGGATGCCGGCGACGAGAGCCTTGATCTCCCTCCGGCCGCGCGGATCGAGATCGCTCGTGGGCTCATCGAGCACGAGCACCCGCGGCGCACAGGCCAGTACCCCGGCCAGGCACACCCGCCGTTTCTCACCCTGGCTCAAGTGGTGCGGGGCCCGGGTCTCATATCCCCGAAGTCCAACCTGATCGAGCGCCTGTGCCGCTGCTCGCTCTGGATCCTCACCGAACTGCTCCGGACCGAAGGCCACGTCCTCGATCACGGTCGGGCAGAAGAGCTGGTCGTCCGGATCCTGGAACACGACACCGACCTGCCGACGGATCGCGGCCAGATTCTCCTCCTCGAGCGGTGTGCCGAACACGAACACCGAGGGCGTTCGCGGCAGGCGCTCGGGCAGGATCCCGTTCAGATGCAGGAGCAGCGTGGATTTTCCCGCGCCGTTCGGACCGATGAGGCCGACGCAGTCGCCCTCCGCCACCTCGAAGCTGAGTCCAGAGAGGGCGGGCGTCCCGTCGGGGTAGCGGTAGTGGAGGTCGCGGATCGCGAGCGCGGGAGTCACTTCCAGCCTCGCGCCGCCATCGCGGCATGGATGCGCTCGGCGCGCTCCGTCGATCGCACGAGAAGCCGTCCCGCCACCGTCGCCAGCGTCCGCCATTGGCGGCGGGGTGACCGCGCGAAGGTACGGGCGGCCCGTGCGCGCTGCATACGTTCCATCTCTTCGACCAGTACGAACAGGTAGCGCACCATGAGTGCGATCGTGGTCAGGAGGAGCGTCGGCACACGCAGCTTCCGGAGCGTCCGCAGCATCTCGGCGAAGGAGGTGGTGCTGGAGAGGATGATCATGGTCGAAAGGGAGAGCGTGCTGCGGATGACGATGGTCGCGAACACCTGCCGGCCGCCCGGTCGGAACAGGCTCAAGACGGCGATGCCGAGAACCAGCGGTTCCAGGATCAGGAGTCGCGTGACGAGGAACCGCATCGGAACGCGGCAGAGGACGGCGCTCGCCGCGAGGAGGGCCGCGATGGCCGCCAGCACGAACCATGATGAGAGCGGCGTGATCGCCGTCGCCATCACCATGATGAGCGCCAGCCCCAGCTTGAGCCCGGCAGGTAGCCGGTGGATCGGGCTCGCGATGCGCGCATAGGGTTCGAGGAGGTTGCGCATCAAGTCTCCCGCTCGGCGCGGCGGCGAACGAGGAGTTCCGCCAGCGCCCAGGACAGGAGGAGGACGATGAGCGTGCCCACGACTCCTGCGGCGGCCACGGCGGCGACCGGCGAACCGATGCCGGGGAACTCGTAATCGGGGAGCAGCGCCGTGATCGGCGGCGCGAGGGAACGATGCTCGAAGCCGAGATGCGATGCGACGCGCTCGAGGCCGTCGGGCCACGGGCTCGCAAACGGAGCCACGAAGACGACGAGACCCAGGGCCACGATGAGGCCCAGGGCGACCACGGGACCCCAGGCGCTGGAGCCGGCGCGCGTCTTCGCGCCTGCGAGATGAGGGCGGGCTTCGACCACGGCGACGAGGACGAGCGCCGTGATGAGACCCTCGCCGAGGCCGATGAGCATGTGCACCGCGGTCATGGCCGGGAACACCGCCGACCAGGGGGTGGTCCCCGCCAGGGCCAGCTCTCCGGCACACGGGACCGCGGCGCACACCGTGGCGCACCAGCCGGCGAACGCGGCGCCGGCGATCGTGCCGCGGGGACCGGGGTCGAGGCGTCGAACCAGTCGGTAGGCCACATGACCGGCCAGGACGCTGACGATCGCCATGTTGAACACATTGGCGCCGAGCGCCGTGAGGCCACCGTCGGCGAACAGGAAGCACTGCACTACGAGCACGGTGGTCATCACGATGACGGCGGCGGCGGGGCCCAGGAGCACCGCGGCCAAGGCGGCCCCGATCAGATGGCCCGAGGTGCCCCCGGCGACCGGGAAGTTGAGCATCTGGGCGGCGAAGATGAACGCGGCGGTGATGCCGAGGAGCGGGACCTCGTGGCGGGGGATGTGCCGCTGCGCGTGACGGAGTGCGATGCCCACGCCAGCGGCCGCGAGGGCTCCCGAAGCCACTGCCGTGCGCGCGTCGAGGAAGCCATCAGGAACATGCACGGTTCATCTCCGATGCTGCTCGCAGGCGGCGCTCGCTACCAGCGGGCTCTGTCTCATGCCGGCAGGTCCTTGCCGGTCGTCGTGATCGTGAGCTTGCCGTGCTTGACACCCTTGGCGGCGATCAGCTCGGCGGCCAGCTTCTTGATGGCGCTGGCGCGGCCGCGAACGGCGAGTATCTCCAGGCAGTGATCGTGATCGAGGTGAGCGTGCAGCGTGGAGATGATCACGCCGCGATGATCGTGCTGCACCGAGGTGAGGACATCCTGGACCCGGCTCCGGTGGTGATCGTAGACAAGGGTGATGCTGCCGGCGATCGTGCGCTGGCCTCTCGCCTGGCGGTGCTCGACGAGCTGGGCGCGGATCATGTCGGCCACGGCGAGCGATCGATTGTCATAGCCCTTCTCGCGCACCATGGTGTCGAGCGCGCGAGCCAGGGCCGTGGGCAGGGAGACGCTGAAGCGGGTCGTGGGCTGGTCCATAGTGTTACGATTCTAGCGCATCGTAACACCAGCCGCCATCGCGGCGACCTAGGGCGCGATCACGAGTTTGAGCCGGTGGCCGGCGCCGGCATCGAGACGGCAGAAGTAGGTCCCGGCCGGCCAGGCCGCCGTGTCCAGGGCCACCTGGTGCGGCCCGGCGGGGAGTCGCTCCCCACGGATGGGAGCCGCGCGCTCGCGACCGAGTGCATCATAGACGGTGAGGGACACGGGGCCCGAGGCGGGCAGCTCGAAGCCGATCCGGCTCCATTCCCGGGCCGGGTTGGGTGCGGCCCACAGCCGTAGGACCGAGGGCGGCGTCGAGGCCGGTTCGACGGCGGTGGCCAGGACCATCGCGGTCCGGATGAAGGCGGCGGAGGTGAGGCCCTCGGCCTCGAGCAGGCAGGGCAGGTAGTGAGCGCATCCCGTTTCGACGTAGAAGACCGCGATCCCGAGGTCGAGGAGATGATCGCGGAACGGGCGGTTGTAGGCGCCCAGGGACCCCACGACCTGCCGGAAGTGCGAGGATTCACGGAGCTCGGGGGCGTTGGCCGCGGCGTGCGTCCACGGCGAGTACGCGTCGAAGCTGGACTCGCTGTTCATGAAGATGCCGCTTGCGATCCCGGGGTGCGCGCTCTGGAGCTGGTCCCAGGTCAGGAACGCGCCGTCGTACGCGACACAGATCGCGAACCGGTCGGGGAACTTGGCCGCGAACTTGGCGGCGCCGAAGCCGCCCATGGAGAAGCCTTCGATCACCCGCTGGCCGCGATGCGGAATGGTGCGGTAGGTGGCATCCACGTGGGGCACGAGCTCGTGGACGAGGTTCGTTTCCGCCGGCTTGGCGCCGTCCCAGCTGTCGGCCCACATGCTGTCCCCGTAGCCGTTGGGGAAGACGATGATCACAGGGCCGATGAGGCCGGCCTGGCGCGCCGCCTCGAAGGAGGCGGGGACGAGCGTGTTCTGCGTGCCGCCCTGCGAGCCACCGAGACCGTGGAGGTGGTAGACGACGGGATAGCGCTCTTCGCCGGTGTCGTAACCATCCGGCAGGTAGATGTTGTAGTAGAGGGTGCGCTGGGTGACGGGGCCGAAGAAGCTCTGCTCGAGGAGGACTCCGGCCCCCGCGGTGCGCGCGAGGAGCATCGCGGCAAGCAGCACCGCGAAGAGCCAGGGGTGGCGCCTGAACCGGGAAGTCAAGTCGAGTCGCATGCGGAGCCCTCCACGGCCGTTCCGCGCAGGATCAATCGTAGGACTCGCAGCGCACGTCGCGCCGATCGAAGCCGAACTCCTCCATGAAGAAATCCCGCACCGGGTAGACCAGGGCCTTGAGCCCACTCACCATCGGGACGAACAGCCGTTCCCCCCAGCCTTCGCCGACCAGCACGTCCCGCAGGATGTCGGTCTCGGGCCTGGAATCGAGGCCCGGCCCGCCGCCGGGAACGGTGGCGATGTAGCGAAAGCGCGATGAACGCAGGGCGCACGCCACGAACTCTTCATGATAGAGCAGGTTCTCAGGGCGGTCGGCGCTGTTCACAAGGAGGATCTCCGGGGCTCGCGCCAGCTCGCGCTGATGGCTGCAGATCGCATCGACCATGCAGCGGATCGGCACGATCCCGGTGAAGCGGCCGACGAACACGAGACGTTCCGGCAGCGGATCAGGAGCGGTGAAATGGCCGAAGGGCCCGGCGAAGGCGAGCTCCTGTCCGGGCTCGATCACGTTCAGGTAGCCCGAGCCCAGGCCGCCCTCGACCCGGTCGAAGCAGATCGTGAGCTCGCCCGACGGCGATTCGGGCCGCGCCAACGAGTAGGCGCGGATGAGGGGCGGCCGCTCGCCGACCGGGAGGTGGAGGGAGATCCACTGTCCGGGTCGGAAGTGGATCGGCTTCTGGATCTGAGCCAGGACGAGCTCGCGCACGTCGGGAGCGAGCTCGTGCACGGCCGTGACGCGTGCCTTCTGCGTCGGGATAGCCATCGGGACTCCGCGATGATGTCGGGCAGCGGCCGCCGCGCATCGAGACGCGAGAGCGGGCCGCCCGCCCGTGCGGCGCACGGGCCCGCTCTCTGCTGGTTCCGGGTTCCGCGCTAGCGCGCGGCGCCGATCTCGGCGCCGGCTTTGGCCTTCGCCTCCTGGCCGCCGTAGATATCCATGATCTGGGCGAGCATCGCGAGCGCCTCGTCCTTCGGCCGCTGGAACGAGTTGCGTCCGATGATCGAACCGAAGCCGCCGCCATCGCGGATGGCGCGGCACTCGTCATAGATCTCATCCAGCGACTTGGCCGCACCGCCCGAGAAGATGACGATGCGCTTGCCATTGAAGGCGCTCTTCACCACCAGGCGCACGCGGTCGGCAAGGGTGGCGATCGGGAGGTTGTACTTCTCGATCATCTTCTTGGCTTCGGCCTGTTCGATGTGCGCGGTGGGGGGTTTGACCTTGACGATGTTGGCGCCGAGCTGGCACGCGATCTGCGCCGCGTAGCAGGCGACATCGATGGCCGTCTCTCCCTCCTTGGACAGGCCGGAGCCGCGAGGATAGGACCAGATGACGACCGCGAGCCCGCAAGCCTTGGCCTCCTCGGTGAGTTCGCGGATCTCCTCGTACATGTCGTTACGCAACGCGGAGCCCGGATAGATGGTGAACCCGATCGCCGCACAGCCGAGCGCCAGCGCGTCGCGCACCGTGGCGGTGACCGCGGGGCAGGGATCCTCACCCGAGTAGAGCGTGTCGGAGTTGTTGACCTTGAGGATGAGCGGAACCTCGGCGGCGTAGCGATCGGCACAGGCCTGGATGAAGCCCAGCGGCGCGGCATAGGCGTTCATCCCCGCCTCGATCGCGAGCTGGAAGTGGTACTCGGGGTCGAACCCCGCCGGGTTGGGCGCGAACGAGCGCACCGGCCCGTGCTCGAACCCCTGGTCGACGGGAAGGATCACCATGCGCCCCGAGCCGCCGGTGCGGCCGTGGTTCAGCATCCGGGCGAGATGGGCGCGCACGCCCGGGGTTTCGTTCGAGTACCAGCTCAGGATCTCCCTGATTCTGCTGTTCATTCTCGTTTCTCCTTGACCTCGTGGGGTCATGACTTGCGGCAAAGACCGGCCGATTCTAACCCATGGCGAGCGGTCTGCCCAGGCGGCGCTAGCCGGCGAGGTGATAGAGCATGAAGTAGATGACGACTCCGGTGATGGACACGTAGAGCCAGATCGGGAGCGTGAGGCGAGCGATCTTCCGGTGAGCCGGGAAGCGGCCGCGCAACGCCCGCGACACGGTGACGATGACCAGCGGCACGATGATCGCGGCGAGCACCGTGTGCGTGAAGAGGATGACGAGGTACACGGCCCGCACGGCGGGTGGTCCCACGAAGCGGGTGGTGCCGGCGTGGGCGTGGTAGGTGAGATACGAAATCAGGAAGAGCACCGAGGTCGTGAGCGCCGCGGTCATGCAGGCGCGATGGACCGCGATCCGCCGCCGGCGAATGGCCATGTAGCCGGCGACCAGGAGCGCGAAGCTGGCCGAGTTGAGCCCGGCATTCAGGGCCGGGAGCGCCGCATAAGGGATCATGAGCCCGTCGCCGCCGGCGCCGCGATCACGATGACCTCGCCTCGCGCGCGAGCCGGATGGCGTGGGCGCGAAGATTTCGCATCGCCTCCTCGTCGGTCGAATCGTAGTAGCCGCGGATGCGACCGGCCGCATCGATCAGGATGAAGCGGTTCGAATGGACGAAGGCCCCATCGGCTCCTTCGGCGCTCAGGTGGAAGCTGTCGGAGAGCAGCGGGTAGATGACCTCCTTGCGTCCGGTCAGGAAGTACCATCGTTCCGCGTTGGCCTGGTAGCGAGCGGCATAGTCGGCAAGAACCAGATAGGTGTCGTAGGCAGGATCGACGGTGAAGGAAACGAACCGCACGGTGGGCGCGTCCTCCATCGCGCGCGCGAGCTCAGCCATGGTGGCGGTCATGCGTGGGCAGATGCTCTCGCAACGGGTGAAGATGAAATCGGCGATCCATACCTGCCCGTCCAGGTCCGCCCGGATCAGCGGCCGGCCGCTCTGAGTGGTGAGCTCGAAATCGCCCACCGTGCCGTGCACTGGGAGTGGTTTGCCGAAGCGCTGGAAGCGTTCGAGCTCGCCGGTCTGGATCACCACGACGACCATAATGGCGAGGATGGCGGCGAGAACGAGCAGGCCGACGACGACGAGAGGGCGTCCGCTCCTGGAGGGTCGGTCTGCCGTCGTGTCCTCGAGATTCGACATGGCTTGGTAACTCCTTGCCGGGATCTGCCGGGCCGAGAACGCTAGCAAGGGAGGGGCGCGTGGTCAACGCGATGACAGGTGGTCCCCGCCGGAACCGGGTTGCGGCGTGCCGCGGCGAAGCTCGATCGCACCCAGGAGGAGGGCCGCCAGCGAGAGAGGGGCCACGTAGTAGACCAGACGATAGACCGCCAGCGCGCCGATCGTGGCCGCGGGGTCGGCGGCCGAGCCGAGAAGGAGGAGCATCACCGTCTCGAACACGCCCAGCCCACCGGGGATCGCGCTCGCCACGCCGGCCACCTGGGCCAGCATGAACACGCCGATGAAATGTCCGAAGGGCATCTGAACGGAGGTGAGCAGGACATAGGGGACACTCGCTGCGAGCACCCAGTCGAGCGATGCTACCGCGACCTGAGCCAGGGCCCGCTCGATCGTCGGCAGATTGACGTGCCAGGATCCGATCTTGAGCGCGTTCACCCGGCGCGCGCACCAGACGAGGTAGAAGACCAGGGTCACCAGGAACAGGAAGCCGAGAAGGCGCGGCGAACGAGCCGGCAGCGCCACGGTGGCGGGAACGAACGGGGGCGCGAGGAGGAGCACGACACCGCCGACGAACAGGAAGCCGAGCCAGGAGATCATGGCGGCGAGGGCGATGAGCTTGGCGACATCGAACGGCTTCAAGCCCCAGGCGGCAAGGAGGCGGTAGCGCACGGCCCCACCGCTCAGGAGCGCGAACCCCATCGCGCGACTGAAGGCATAACCGATGAACGCTGTCGCCGCCAGGCGGGGGAAGGGGAGTGTGCGCCCGATCGTCTTGAGCGCGAGCCAGTCGAGCCCGATGAGCGGCAGGAAGTCGAGCGCCGTGAAGGCGACCGCAAGGAGGATGCGATCGCCGGGGATCGACCTGAGCTGGTTGGCGATCTCCGCCACCGACGTCTCCTGGAGCTCGTGCCGGAGCACGAGCAAGGCGACGACGAAGGAGACCAGGCCGAGGAGGGTGGTGAGCCGCTTGTGCATGTTCGTGACGGCCGCGGGGCGGCCGGAGCCGGGAGCATAGCGGATCGCGGACAGCCAGGGGTGCGTCCATGGTAGGCTTCGGGACGAGATGAGCACCGATCCCATCCACATCCCCATTGCTGCAACCGGGCCGGCGACGACGAGCCCGGCCCGCCACCGCCGCCATCCCGACTGGCTCAAGGTGAAGCTGCCAGGGGGGCCGGGCTACGAGCGCCTGCGCGGGATGCTCCACGGCCTCCGTCTCAACACGGTGTGCGAGGAGGCCCTGTGCCCCAACGTCGGCGAATGCTGGGGGCAAGGCACGGCCACGTTCATGATCCTCGGCGACATCTGCACGCGCGGCTGCCGCTACTGCGCGGTCGACAAGGGGCATCCCGTCGGCCTCGATCGGGAGGAGCCGGCACGCGTCGCCGAGGCGGTCGAGCGCATGGGGCTCCGGCATGCCGTTGTGACCTCGGTCGATCGCGACGATCTCATGGATGGCGGAGCCGAGATCTTCGCGGCGACGATCCGCGCCATCCGGGCTCGCGTTCCGGCCTGTGCCGTGGAGGTGCTGATCCCCGACTTCCAGGGTCGGGAGGAGAGCCTCAGTCATGTGCTCGCCGCGCGTCCCGATGTCCTCAACCACAACATCGAGACCGTGCCCCGGCTCTACCCACGGATCCGCCTCGGTGGCGACTATCCGCTCTCGCTCGAGCTCCTCGGCCGGTCGCGCCGGATCGACCCCACCATCCCTACGAAGTCGGGACTCATGCTCGGGCTGGGCGAAACCAACGAAGAGGTGCTCGAAGTGATGCGTGATCTGCGCCGCGTCGAGTGCGAGATCCTCACCCTCGGTCAGTACCTGCAGCCGACGAAGAAGCACACCGCGGTGGCGCGCTACCTGCATCCGGACGAGTTCGCTGAGCTCCATGCCAAGGGGATGGCCATGGGCTTCCGCCATGTGGAATCGGGCCCCCTGGTGCGCAGTTCCTACCACGCCGAACGGCATGTCGAGTGATCGCAGATGATCGTCTCTGTCACGAACGCCGCGCGAGCGGAGGAGAAGACCGTGAACGGTGAGCTTGCCAACTATGATGTCGTCGTCATCGGGTCCGGGCCAGGCGGCTATGTTTGCGCCGTGCGTGCCGCGCAGCTCGGGCAGAAGACCGCTCTCGTCGAGAAGGAAGCGACGCTCGGCGGGACGTGTCTCAATGTCGGCTGCATTCCAACCAAGGCTCTCCTCCACAGCGCCGATGTGCTTCACGATTTCAACCGCGCCAAGGATTATGGCATCGCCGCCGAAGGCGGCGCGCACGTCGACATGGCGGCCCTCGATCAGTACCGCACCCGGGTGGTGACCAAGAACACCAAGGGTGTGGAGTTCTTGATGAAGAAGAACAAGGTCGACGTGGTGCGGGGCGTGGGCCGGCTCGCCGGCGCGGGGAAGGTCACGGTCACCGCCGCCGACGGCTCGACGCGAACGCTCGCCGCCCGCCACGTCGTGCTCGCGCTCGGTTCGGTGGCGCGCTCGCTCCCGGGCTTCGAGTTCGACGGCGAGCGGGTCATCTCGAGCACCGAGGCCCTCACGCTCAAGAAGGTGCCCGAGTCGATGGCCATTCTCGGCGCCGGCGCCATCGGGGTCGAGTTCGCCTCGATCTACAGCCGCTTCGGTTCGCAGGTGACGGTGGTCGAGCTCCTGCCGCATCTCCTCCCGCTCGAGGACGAGGAGATCTCGGCCGAGCTCGAGCGCGCCTTCCGCAAGCAGGAGATCGCGTTCATGACCGGCGCCCGCGCCGAGGGCGTGGATCGGAGCGGCAAGAAGCTCGCGCTCAAGGTGAAGGACAAGGACGGCAAGGATCACACCATCGCTTGCGACGTCCTCCTGGTCGCCGTCGGCCGCGGGCCCGCCACCGCCGGCGCCGGCCTCGAGGAAGCCGGGATCACCATGGAACGAGGTTACGTCAAGGTCGACGACTTCATGCGCACCTCGACGGCCGGCGTCTATGCCATCGGCGACATCGTCGCCCTCGAGGATCGCGCGCACCCCCAGCTCGCGCACCTCGCTTCACATGAGGGGATCCTCGTTGCCGAGCACATCGCCGGCCTCGAGCCCCGGCCGATCAACTACGACCTGGTGCCGGGAGCCACCTACTCTTCGCCGGAGGTGGCCGCCGTCGGTCTCACCGAGGCGGAGGCCAGGAAGCAGGGATACGAGGTCCGGGTGGGCCGTTTCCCCTTCTCGGCCAACTCCAAGTCGAGCATTCTCCTCGAGTCGATCGGGTTCGTGAAGATCGTGGCCGACGCCAGGTACGACCAGGTGCTGGGAGTGCACATCATCGGACCCAAGGCGACCGAGCTCATCAACGAGTGCGTGACCGCGCTCGGGCTCGAGGTGACGAGCGAGGAGCTCCATCGCGCGATCCATGCCCATCCCACGCTGTCGGAGGCGGTGATGGAGGCGGCGCACGCAGTCGAGGGGCATCCGATCCACCTCTAACCCACGCATGAATCCATCACGCCGGTGAAGCACTACACATACCTCGAAGCCATCCGCATGGCGCTCGCCGAGGAGATGCGGCGCGATCCCCGTGTCTTTCTCATGGGCGAGGACATTGGCGCCTACGGTGGCGCCTTCCGCGTCACGGCGGGACTCCTTGCCGAGTTCGGTCCCGAGCGCATCATCGATACGCCGATCACCGAGGCGGGCCTGGTCGGCGCGGCGATCGGCGCCGCTCTCATGGGACAGCGCCCGGTGGTCGAGATGCAGTTCATGGATTTCCTGTCCAATGGGTTCCAGCTGGTCACCAACTTCGCCGCCAAGTGTCACTATCGCTGGGGTGCGGCGGTGCCGATGGTGATCCGCGGGCCGGCCGGCGGCGGGGTCGGCGCCGGTCCCTTCCACTCGCAGAACGTCGAGGCCTACTACCTGCACACGCCCGGCCTCAAGATCGTCGCTCCGGCCACGGCGAGCGATGCCCGGGGGCTGCTCAAGGCCGCCATCCGGGATCCCAACCCGGTTCTCTACTTCGAGCACAAGTTCCTGTACCGGCATGTCAAGGAAGCCCTGGATGTAGCGGGCGACGGCCTGATCCCCATCGGGCAAGCGGCGATCCGGCGGCCCGGGCGGGCGCTGACGGTCGTCACCTTCGGGGCCATGGTGCAGCGGGCGATGGCCGCGGCCGAGGTGCTCGCGGGCGAGGGGATCGAGGTCGAGGTGGTCGATCTGCGGAGCCTGAACCCGTGGCACGAGGAACTCGTCTACGGGTCGGTCCGCCGTACGGGAAGGGCGCTCGTGCTGCACGAGGCGTCGCGGACCGGAGGCGTCGGCGCCGAGTATGCGGCGGCCATCGGCGAGGCCTGTTTCGAGTGGCTGGATGCGCCGGTCGAACGCGTGGCCGCGCTCGATGTCCCGATTCCCTACCATCATGACCTCGAACGTGCGGTGCTGCCATCGCTCGAAGTCATCGTCGATCGTGCGCGTGCCCTGGCCCGCTACTGATTCCTCACGTACCGGGCGCCGCCGTTGCTCGTCGGGCCGATCTGCTAAGATGAAGAGGTCCCCGATCAGAGGCTTCGATGGTTCCGTGTGTAAGGAGACCCCATGAAGTTCCCCGGCTTCTCCCTCATCCTCGCGCTCTGGATCGCGCTCCTCATGGGGCCCGGATGCGGTGACGACGACCCATCCCCCAACCAGCCGCCCGACGGCACGGTGGCCGCCGACTTCACCCTGCTGGATGTGAACGCCCACTCGGGCACGTTCGAGCAGGGCGTGTCGCCCCGCCAGTTCGAGGGCCGGATCTCGGCCTGGTACTTCGGGGCCGCCACCTGAGGGTACTGCCGTGGCCAGTTCGGCCACCTCGACACGATGCAGGACGAGCTGGCCGCCGAGGAGCTCGCTCTTGACGGGCAGATTCTCGGGGTCAACGAGGCGGGAGCCGAGGGTGGGGTCGAGGCCATGTGTCTGGGCCGGGATCTCCCCCTGTTGCAGGACACCTCGACCGCTCAGGTGTGGGGCGCGTGGGAAGTGGCCTACCGGGATGTCGTCGTCCTCGACGCGGAGAACCGCATCATCACGATCTACAACTTGAGCGAACATGACCTCGGCCAGCCGGCGAACTACGAGGCGCTGAAGGCGATCCTCCGCACCGCTGCCGCAGGGAATTGAAAGGAGGGGCGACCATGGCTCGCTCCATCATCGCTCGCCGATGGGGGCTCGCGCTCCTCGTCGCCGGCATCCTCGCGGCGACGCCAGCCACCGCCGATCGGGTCGGCGACCGTCTCGCGGGGCTCCTCGGCGAATTACCCGCGGAGGAGATCCCGACGGGTGTCCTCATCGACCGCGTGCTCGAGCTCGCGCCGCTCACGGATCATGATGGGACCGCAGCGTCCATGCCGGTGACCCTTCGTGACTGGCGCCAGATGCTCCACCAGATCTCGCGGGCATCCCTCGCGCCGCCCTCCTGGTCCGATCTCGAGGCGGTCACCGCCCAGGCTCAACCCCTGATCGACGCCGGCGTGATTCCCATCGCGATCATGAACTTCCGCTACGATCGGATCCGCCGCGATGCGCTCGAAACCGGAGCGCTGGTGGCGCGCGAGGGGCGCCTCACGATCGGCGTCGGAGATGCCTTCACGATCGGGCGCGCCTTCGCCGCCAGTGCGCTTCGTGATGACACCCATCGCGGGCATCACATCGTGTTCGCCCTCGATCGCGACATCTACCTCACGAACGATCCGGTACGACCGCTCAGGTTCGAGATCGATTTCGACGACGGGAACGGCTATGTCGCGGCGGCCTTCGGCGAACGACGCGCCGTCCGCTACCTCCTGAGCGGGCGGAAAGTGGTCAGGCTGCGCATGACGCTGGCCGATGGCAGCGTCCAGCATGGCGCCTTCGAGTTCGATGTGCGCGCCCTCGACACTCCGGCTCCCGACGATACGCTGCACGTGACCGCCTCGATCCCGTTCAATGGCGGATTGGGCACCGGAGATGCGTACGTCTATCTGGCCCCCGGCCACGCCGCGCTCGTCAATCCGGTGGTGTTGCTCGAGGGTTTCGACCTCGACAACAGCATGAACTGGGACGAGCTCTATGCCCTGCTCAACCGGGAGGAGCTGATCGAGACCCTGCGCCTGCGCGGCTACGACGCGGTGGTGCTCAACTTCGGCGATGCCGTCGATTTCATCCAGCGGAACGCCTTTGTCGCGGTCGAGCTCCTCGCACAGATCCAGGGCATGATCGCGCCCGGCCAGACGGTGGTCCTCGCCGGGGCCAGCATGGGCGGGCTCGTCGGGCGCTATGCGCTCGCCTACATGGAGATGAACGCGTTGCCGCACGCGGTGCGGACCTTCATCTCCTTCGATTCCCCCCAGAACGGGGCCGCCATCCCGCTCGGGATCCAGTACTGGCTCTGGTTCTTCGCCGATCAGTCGCCGGAGGCCGCGGCCTTGCTCGCCGCCCTCGATGCGCCCGCGGCGCGACAGATGCTCGTCTATCACCACACCGATCCGCCGGGCGCGACGGGAGAGAGCGATCCCCTACGGTTCGCGCTTGCCGCCGAGCTCTCGGCGCTCGGGGATTACCCTTCCGGGCCGCGCCTGGTCGCGATCGCCAACGGCAGCGGGGCGCGAACCGGGCAGGGCTTCAACCCCGCCGCGCAGTTGATCCGCTGGGAATACTCGAACTGGTACATCGACCTGATCGGCAACGTATGGGCCGTGCCCGATGGGGCGAGCGCCACCATCTTCCGCGGGCTCATCGACATCATCCTCCTGCCGCCCGATGAGCTCACGGTCACGGTGGCCGGAACCCAGCCCTACGACAATGCTCCCGGCGGGTGGCGGAACTCGATGGCGGAGATGGCGGCGACCCCGGCACCCTACGGCGACATCATCGCGCTCCATCCCAACCACTGCTTCATCCCATCCACGAGCGCCCTGGCTCTCGACACGAGCGATCTCTTCTACGACATCGCGGGCGATCCCGATCTCCTCGCGCACACGCCCTTCGATGCCGCCTACTTCCCGCTCGCCAACGAGGAGCACGTTGCCATCACGCCCGAGAACGCCGCCTTCATCCTCGCCGAGGTCGAGGGCGGTACGGTCGCGATCGCGGAGCCGGTTCCGAGCGTGGCGCGAGTCGAGCTCGCCACACGGAATCCGATCGCGAGCGAGGCGCTCATCCGCTACGCGCTGCCCCACGCCGGTCCCGTCCGGCTGTCGGTCATCGATGTCCTGGGCCGGGAGGTGGCCCGGCTCGTCGATCGCCCGCTCACGGCCGGGGCGGGCGAGGTGGTCTGGAGCGCACGGAATGCCGGCGGATCCCGGGTCGCGGCCGGGGTCTACTTCGTCCAGCTCAGGGGATCGGATTTCTCCACCGCCACGAAGGTGCTCGTCGAGTGAGTCGAACCGGCTGACGGCCCGCCTGTCCCCCGGTCACGCAGTCGGAAAAAAAGTCAGCCGGGCCCCGGCCGCGACCTGTGCCCAGGAGTCAACTGCCAACGCAGCAACCACTTGTGCTAGAAGAATCCGGGGTCCGGGTTATGCACGGAAGGAACCTGGCGTTAGCGCCCCGGGCCGCGGACGGCGGTGAGGCGCTTCCCCACTACCAAGGGTCCCGAGGGGCGCCCGCGCCACGATGCGCGCGGCAGCCGGACCCGACGAGGGTTTGATCCAATGCTCATTCGCACGAAGGATGTTCTCGAGTACCACGCCCAGGGACGGCCCGGGAAGGTACAGGTCGTTCCCACCAAGCCCTGCCTCACGCAGCGCGATCTTTCGATGGCCTACACGCCGGGGGTCGCCGAGCCGTGCCGCGCCATCGTCAAGGATCCGCACGATGTCTTCAAGTACACGGCCAAGGGCAATCTGGTGGCCGTCATCACCGACGGCACCGCGGTTCTCGGTCTCGGCAACATCGGGCCGGAGGCCGGCAAGCCGGTCATGGAGGGGAAGGGAGTCCTCTTCAAGCGCTTTGCCGATATCGATGTCTTCGACATCGAGCTACGCACCAGCTCGATCGAGGAGTTCATCTCGGTCGTCAAGGCGCTCGAGCCCACGTTCGGTGGCATCAACATCGAGGACGTGAAGGCTCCCGAGTGCTTCGTCATCGAGGAGCGCCTGAAGGAAATGCTCGATATCCCGGTCTTTCATGATGACCAGCATGGGACCGCGATCATCGCCTCGGCGGCGCTCGTCAACGCGTGCGAGGTCGCCGAGAAGGACATCTCCAAGGTGCGGGTCGTCTTCTCCGGCGCCGGCGCTTCCGCGATCGCCACGTCGAAGATGTTCGTCCAGATGGGCGCGCGCAGAGAGAACATCTTGTTCGTGGATCGCGCCGGGGTCATCTACAAGGGTCGCGACCAGGACATGAACCCCTACAAGGAAGTGATCGCCGCGGACACGTCCGCGCGCACTCTTCCCGAGGCGATGGCGGGCGCCGATGTCTTCGTCGGGCTCTCGATCGGCGGCCTGGTCAGCGAGGAGATGGTGCGCTCGATGGCGCGCAAACCGATCGTGTTCGCCATGGCCAACCCCGATCCGGAGATCGGCTACGAGGAGGCCAAGCGGGCGCGTCCCGACATCCTCATGGCCACCGGCCGCTCCGATTTCCCGAACCAGGTCAACAACGTGCTCGGGTTCCCCTTCATCTTCCGCGGCGCGCTCGACGTCAGGGCGCGAGCGATCAATGACGAGATGAAGGCGGCGGCCTCGCACGCGCTGGCGGCCCTGGCCCGCGAGGATGTGCCCGATGTCGTGCGGCGGAGCTACGGCGATGCGCCGCTTCACTTCGGCCCCGAGTACCTGATCCCGAAGCCGTTCGACCCGCGCGTGCTCTTGTGGGAGGCGAGCGCGGTGGCCAAGGCGGCGATGGAGACCGGGGTGGCGCGCGAGCCGATCGCCGATCTCGACGCCTATCGTGATCATCTCGAGGGCCTGCTCGGACGCTCGCACCAGGTCATGCGCTCGATCATCCACAAGGCCCGGCGCGAGGCGGCGCGGATCGTCTTTCCGCGCGGCGGCGACGAGAAGGTGCTGCGCGCGAGCCAGGTCATTCTCGATGAGCGGATCGCCATTCCCATCCTGCTCGGCAACGTCGAGCGCATGAAGGCGCGAGCCCAGGAACTCGAGCTGGATCTCGACGGGGCGCAGATGCTCGATGTCGCGCAATCGCCGTCACTCGAGCGTTACGCGCAGAAGCTCTACGAGATGCGGCAGCGCAAGGGTGTCACGCCGGCTCGGGCCCGCCGCATGCTCAGGGATCCCCAAGTCTACGCCATGATGATGGTGCACATGGGGGATGCCGACGGCGCCATCGCCGGTATCGAGCACACGTTCAGCGATGTCGTGCGCGCGGCCATCCAGATCGTCGGTCTCAAGCCCGGGATCAAGCGAGTGGCGGCCGCGCACATGATGGTGCTCGGCGATCGCCTGCTCTTCTTCGCCGACACCTCGGTCAACATCGAGCCCACCGCGGAGGAACTGGCAGAGATCGCCATGATCTCCGCCCGCACCGCACGTCGCTTCGACATCATTCCCAAGGTGGCGATGGTCTCCTTCGCCAACTTCGGGGCGGTGCGGCATCCGCTCACCGAGAAGGTGGCGCGGGCGGTGCAGATCGTCCAGAAGGCGATGCCGGATCTCGTGATCGACGGCGAGATGCAGTGCGATGCGGCCCTGGTGCCCGAGCTGGCCACGCGCAACTTCCCGCACTCGCGCATCGCCGGCGACGCCCGAGTCCTCATCTTCCCGGATCTCGCCTCGGCCAACGTGGCGTTCAAGCTCCTGCACGTCCTGGCGGGCGTCAACGCCATCGGTCCGATCATGATGGGGATGGCGCGCCCGGTGAACGTCCTCGACTACACCGTATCGGTGGAGACGATCGCCCACATGGCGGCGGTGACCGCGGTCCAGGCGGAGACCCAGGAGCCGCCGGCGGCGCGACCCGCGGCCGCCCGGGAAGCGCCCCGGACCGCAGCCGCTCCTGCCTAGCCGGGCCAGAATGGAGCTAAGTCATTACTTAGAAGTCTTTTAGTGGGTTTCAGCGAGTTCGCGAAGACGGCCGGGGGTGACCCCGGCCGTCCTCTTGGGTCGTGCTAGAATGGCCCGGCGTTTTGGTCCCGGCCGGCCGTTCCCGCTCGATCCCAACACCCCCGGCGTCGCCCCCGGGCTGAAGGAGGAAGCCAAGGGATGAGCAAGCTCGTCCTCATCCGACACGGGCAGTCGCTATGGAACAGCGAGAACCGTTTCACAGGCTGGGTGGATGTCCCGCTCACCGAGCAGGGGCGTCGCGAGGCCCGCGTCGCGGCGCGGCTGGTCCGCAAGATCCAATTCGATGTCGCCTACACCTCGGTCCTGTCGCGCGCCGAGGAGACACTCGCCATCATTCTCCAGGAGATCGACCAGGATCCGCCGGTGATTCGCGACCAGGCCCTGAACGAACGCCACTATGGTGACTTGCAGGGTCTCAACAAGGCCGAGATGGCGCAGCGCTTCGGGGCCGAGCAGGTCCATCTCTGGCGTCGCTCCTATGATGTGGCGCCCCCGAACGGCGAGGCGCTCAAGAACACCGCCGAGCGCACGCTCCCCTTCTTCGAGCGAGCCATCCTGGGCGACGTCAAGCAAGGGAAGAACGTACTGGTCGTGGCCCACGGCAACTCGAACCGATCCATCGTGATGCAGCTCGACAAGCTGAGCCCGGAGGAAGTGGTGAAGCTCGAGCTGGGAACCGGAGTGCCCCTCGTCTACGAGATGTCCGCCGGGGGCGAGGTCGAATCCAAGGAAATCCGCCAGCTTCCGGTCGAGGAAGCGGTCGAGCAGGCAAGAGGGAGCGTATGAGCACCGACGTCGTCATGCCGCAGATGGGCGAGAGCGTCGCCGAGGGAACCATCACCAAGTGGCTGAAGAAGGTGGGCGATCCCATCAAGCGCGACGAGCCGCTCTTCGAGATCTCGACCGACAAGGTCGATGCCGAGATCCCGTCGCCGGTCGATGGTGTGCTGGCCGAGATCATCCATGGCGAGGGGCAGACGGTCGAGGTGAACACCGTCGTGGCGCGGATCGGCGTGGAAGGCGAGGCGACAGCACCGGCGCCCGCAGCCGCGATTGAAGCGCCTGCCGCCGCTCAGGCCCCGGCCGCCCCCGCAGCGCCGGCCGCACCCGCGCCGCCGCCGCCGGCCCCGCCGCGGCGCGACGGGGGAGCGGCCACCGTCGCCGAGGTGCGCCGCACGCGCTCGACCCCGATCGTGCGCCGCATCGCGGCGGAACATGGCATCGACATCGCCCAGGTGCCGGGCACCGGGATCTCGGGTCGGGTCACCAAGCAGGATATCCTCGAATACGTCGAGAAGGGCGGCGCGGGCGCACCCGCGCCGGCCATGCCGTCGCCCTTCCTGCCGGGTGAGCGCGTGCACACCGAGGCGATGACGGTCATGCGGCAGAAGATCGCCGAGCACATGGTGATGAGCCGGCGCACCTCGGCGCACGTGACGACGGTCTTCGAGATCGACATGACCGCGATCGAGAAGCTGCGCCAGAAGAACAAGGAACGCTTCCTTGCCGAGAACGGCGTCAAGCTCTCGATCACCGCCTTCATCGCCCGGGCGGTGGTCGACGCCCTGCGCGCGTACCCCATCGCCAATGCCTCGCTCGACGGCAAGAACATCATCTACAAGAAGGACATCAATCTCGGCATTGCCGTCGCCCTCGACTGGGGGCTCATCGTGCCCGTGATCAAGAACGCCGAGGAGAAGAACCTCGTCGGTCTGTCGCGGGCCATCACCGATCTGGCCACGCGCGCCCGCGAGAAGAAGCTCTTGCCGGAGGAGGTCCAGGGCGGGACCTTCACCATCACGAACCCCGGTGTTTTCGGCAGCCTGTTCGGCACGCCGATCATCAACCAGCCGCAGGTGGCGATCCTCGGTGTGGGAGCCGTCGTCAAGCGGCCGATGGTGATTCCGGCGGCCGACGGCAGCGACTCGATCGCCGTCCGCTCGATGTGTTACATGGGGCTCTCCTTCGATCATCGTCTCCTGGATGGCATGCTCGCCGATTTCTTCATGTCGCACGTGAAGAAGAGCCTGGAGAGTCCCGCCCTGCCCGAGCTCGGGGCCTGACCTCGCGGCGAGGCCGCGGCCGAGGAGCGTGTGAGGACCATGACCCCGCCGCCGGCGCTGGCCATCATCACGCAGAGCGAGCGCATGCGAGAGATCCTCGATCGCGTGCGCGCTGTTGCCGCTACCGACGGCTCGGTGCTGCTGATCGGTGAAACCGGAGTCGGCAAGGAGCTCTTCGCCGACTACATTCACCGCGTCAGCCCGCGGGCGGCAGGGCCTTTCATCAAGGTGGCGCTGTCCGCGATGCCGCACGAGCTCCTCGAGAGCGAGCTCTTCGGCCATGAGCGGGGCTCGTTCACGCACGCCGTGAGCCAGAAGAAGGGCCTCTTCGAACTCGCCAGCGGCGGCTCGCTATTCCTCGACGACATCGACGATGTTCCGGCGGCGATCCAGCCGAAGCTCCTCCGCGTGCTCGAGTCGCGGGAGGTGATGCGCGTCGGTGGCACCACGTCCATCGCGATCGATGTGCGGCTCATCACTGCATCGAAGATCGATCTCAAGGAGCTGGTCGGGCGCGGGCTGTTCCGCACCGATCTCTTCTATCGCATCAACGTCGTGCCGCTGGAGATTCCCCCGCTGCGCGAGCGCCCCGAGGACATCCCGCTCCTGGTCGAGCACTTTCTCGAGCGTTTCGCCCCGCAGAAGAAGCTCGCGATCGCGCCTCCGGCGCTCAGAGTTCTCGTCAGCTATGCCTGGCCCGGGAACGTGCGCGAGCTGCGCAATGTGATGCAGCGCATCGGCATCTTCGCCAGCGGCGAGATCCGGCTCGAGGATCTGCCGTCCGAGATTCACCATGCGGACCCGATCCAGGATCTGATCCATGCCTGCTCGCGCTGCTTCGCCGATGAATCGATGTCGTTCCCGCAGGTCGTATCCTGCCTCGAGGTGAACCTGCTGCGTCAGGCGCTCAAGGAATCAGCGGGTAATCGCGCCCAGGCCGCGAAGTCCTTGGGGTTGAGCAGCTCGACGCTGCGGGACAAGCTCAAGAAGTACGGCCTCGACGGCGGCACGGAGACGGAGTGAAGCCCGCCGCCGGCGGCCACCGGCAGGCGATCCCGGCGCGGACTGCGGCGGCGGGAACCCGCGGGCGATTCCACGGATTCCCGCCGCTGGAGGTCTGGCGCCGCTCCTAAGTCCAAGTCCCCCATGTGAAGCCCCCTGGTACGGCCTATGCCAGGGGGCTTTGGTGTGGGCGGCCCCGCATTGACGCCAGGACGCGAGGGACCACGCGGGCCGCGGGAGCGAGGGAATGCTCAGCGAGCCGGGACGACCGCAGGCGCTCTGCCTCCGCGGAGAGGTGGTGCAGATCTCCGAGCGCGAAGGACGACGCGTCGTCAGGGTGGCTGTCGAATCCGGGACCATCCTCGACGTAGCGCTCGACATGCCCCCGGATCTCCATCTCGGCGATCACGTGCTGATCGATGCCTTCCTCCGTGTCGAGCGTCTCGAACAGGACATCGAGTCGCATTGAAGTCCGGCGCGCCGGGTAAGAGGAGCGCGGGGCGGATCCGTGGCACCTTGAATCGAGGAGGAGCCCATGAGCGAGCAGGCGCTGACCATCTGGGAGCACGCGCAGATGCGCGGCTACTCGCGCCGCGACTTCCTGCAGTTCTGCGGATGGATCGCGGCGGCGGCGGGAATCGAAGCTTCAGGGCTGGCTCGGGTGGTGCACGCGCTCGAGACCAAGCCCCGCCTTCCGGTCGTCTGGTTCCATTTCCAGGAGTGCACCTGCTGCAGCGAGTCCTTCATCCGGTCATCGCACCCCATCGTCGGCGACATCGTGCTCGACAAGATCTCGCTCGACTACACCGAGACGCTGCAGGCGGCGGCCGGGAAGCAGGCGGAAGAGGCGCTGCACGAGACCATGACCAAGCACAAGGGCGAGTACTTGATGCTGGTCGAGGGCTCGATCCCGACCAAGGACGATGGCATCTATTGCTGCATCGGGGGACGCAGCGCGCTCGACATCGTCAACGAGGCGGCGAGCGGTGCCAAGGCGATCATCGCCTGGGGGAGCTGCGCCTCGAACGGTTGCATCCAGGCGGCGAATCCCAATCCGACCGGCGCCACTCCAATCAAGGATGTGATCTCCGGGGTGCCGATCATCAACGTGCCCGGCTGCCCGCCGATCGCCGAGGTGATGGCGGGAACGGTGGTTCACCTCCTGGCCTTCGAGCGCATCCCGCAACTCGATGGGCTTGGCCGGCCCAAGGCGTTCTACTCCCGGCGCGTCCATGACACCTGCTACCGCCGTCCCAACTACGACGCCGGGCTCTTCGTCGAGCGGTTCGACGACGAGAACGCCAAGCGCGGCTTCTGTCTCTACAAGGTGGGATGCCGCGGTCCGGTGACCTACAACGCCTGCGGTGTCACCCGCTGGAACAACGGGGTGAGCTTCCCGATCCAGTCCGGGCACGGCTGCATCGGCTGCAGCGAGGGCCATTTCTGGGACAACGGGCCGTTCTACCGGCACCTGGCTGCGTTCCCCGGCTTTGGCATCGAGACCACGGCCGATACGGTCGGGCTCGCGGTGGGAGCGGCCACCGTGGCGGGTATCGCCGCGCATGCGATCTCGACCAACATCCGGAAGCGGAAGATCATCTCCGAGAGCATCCAGAGCGGCAGCAAGAACGCGGGCACCAAGCAAGGAGGCGCGTGATGGCTCGCATCGTCATCGATCCAATCACCCGCATCGAGGGTCACCTGCGCATCGAGGTGGAGGTCGGAGAACGGCGCCATCGTCGACGCCTACAGCTCCGGCACCATGGTGCGCGGCTTCGAGCTGATCCTGAAGGGGCGTGATCCCCGGGATGCCTGGGCCTTCACCGAGCGGGCCTGCGGGGTATGCACCACCGTGCACGCGCTGGCGTCGGTGCGCACGGTCGAGGACGCGCTCGACATCACCGTGCCGCCGAACGCCGAGCTGGTGCGAAACCTCATGTTCTGCGCCCAGTACCTGCAGGACCATGTCGTCCACTTCTACCATCTGCACGCTCTCGACTGGGTGGACGTGGTCAGCGCTCTCAAGGCCGATCCGAAGAAGACCTCGGAGATCGCCCAGTCCATCTCCAACTGGCCCAAGAGCTCGCCGCGCTACTTCGCCGATGTCCAGAACCGCCTCAAGACCTTCGTCGAGAGCGGGCAGCTCGGGATCTTCGCCAACGCCTACTGGGGACACCCGGCCTACAAGCTGCCGGCGGAGGTGAACCTGCTCGGGACCGCGCACTACCTCGAGGCCCTGGAGTGGCAGAAGGAGATCGTGAAGGTTCACACCGTCTTCGGCGGTAAGAACCCGCACCCGAACTACCTGGTCGGCGGCGCGGCCTGCGCGGTCAACATCGATGAATCGAACGCCATCAACGCCGAGCGGCTGGCCATGGTGGGGCAGCTGTTCAATGACGCGGCGGACTTCGTGAACCAGGTCTACATCCCCGATCTCATGGCCGTGGCCTCCTTCTACAAGGACTGGGGCGCGGTGGGCGGCGGACTCTCGAACTACCTCGCCTACGGTGATCTGCCGACGCACGGCTACCACGATCCGAGCAAGTTCAAGTTCCCGCGCGGCGTCATCCTCGACCGCAATCTCGCCGAGGTGAGGCCGGTGGATGGCAAGGATGCCGAGCAGGTGACCGAGACCGTCGCCCACTCCTGGTACGAGTACGAGGGCGGCGATGATCAGGGCAAGCACCCGTGGGCGGGGGAGACCCGGTTCAAGTACACGGGGCCCAAGCCTCCCTACGAGCACCTGGAGGTGGAGCAGAAGTACAGCTGGCTCAAGACTCCGCGCTGGAAGGGGCACCCGATGGAGGTCGGTCCGCTGGCTCGGCTGCTCGTCGGCTACGCCTCGGGCAGCGCCGAGATCAAGGAAGTGGTGGACGGCGCGCTGCAAGCAGCTCGAAGTGCCGGTCGGCGCACTCTTCTCGACGCTGGGGAGGACCGCGGCCCGGGGTCTGGAGACGGTGCTCATCGCCCGCTGGGCCAAGGAGTTCTACGGCGATCTGGTCGCCAACATCAAGAACGGTGACACCCGGATGGCCAACCTCGACAAGTGGGATCCCGACACCTGGCCGAGCGAAGCCCGGGGCGTGGGTACTGAGCGAGGCGCCGCGCGGCGCGCTCGCCCACTGGATCGTCATCAAGGACAAGAAGATCGACAACTACCAGCTGGTGGTGCCGAGCACCTGGAACGCCTCGCCGCGCGACGCGGCGGGCCAGCGTTCGGCCTACGAGGCATCGCTCCTCGGCACCCCGGTCGCCAATGCGGATCAGCCGGTGGAGGTTCTGCGCACGATCCACTCGTTCGATCCCTGCATCGCCTGCGCCGTTCATCTCCACGATGAGAAGGGGGTTCACGTCCACCACCTGAACACATTCTGAGAGGTGAGAGCGATGAACGGAACGACGACGATCGAACGAGTCTACGTCTGGGAGTTCTCGGTTCGGCTCTACCACTGGGTGAACGCCCTGGCTGTGTTTGCGCTTGCCGTGACGGGCCTCATCATCGGCCGGCCGGTGACCCTGCAGGTGGGCGGGGAGGCCTCATTCAGTTACTGGTTCGGCACGGTTCGCTTCATCCACTTCGTGGCCGGGTTCGTCTTCTTCTTCAACTTCCTCTTTCGTCTCTACTGGGGTTTCGTCGGCAACAAGTACGCGAAGTGGGACAACTTCATCATCCATCGCAAGAACCAGTTCAAGGAGATGGGCGAGGTGCTGAAGGTCGACATCTTGCAGGCGAAGATGCACCCGATGGAGTCGGTCGGGCATAACAGCCTGGCTGGGTTGACCTACTTCCTCACGTTCATCGTCTTCCTGTTCCAGGCGATCACTGGATTCGGCATGTACGCGGCGATGAGCAACTCCTGGTTCCCGAATCTTTTCGCCTGGATCGTGCCGTTGCTGGGCGGCGATTTCGCCGTCCGCCAGTGGCACCACCTGATGGTGTGGTTCTTCATCATCTTCAGCTTCATCCACGTCTACCTCGTGTTCTATCACGACTATGTGGAGGGCCGCGGCGTCATCTCCTCGATGGCGGGCGGATGGAAGTTCATCGAGCGGCGCGTGCGCCGGTAGACGGAGGCCGCACCTGGCGAGGCGGCGCGCACGAGAGGTGAGTGACGGGGGGCTCCGAATTCCGGGGCCCCCTTGGCATGTCCGCTTGCTCATCACGCCGCCAACTGTTCGGTAGCGAGGTGTTGGTGGGTTCGACACCAGGTGTGCCAGCGGTCGATAGCGGCGCGGACTTGATGCTCCGAGGCGCGGCGGCCGTTGGTGTAGGAGACGAGGGCGTGGCGGGTCAGGGGGTGGATGCCGAGGCGGAAGGAGAGGGCCCAGGGGGCCCAGCCGCCGATCTCGATGGTGCCCTGGTGGAGGAGGGCGTGGTGGGCGCGGCAGAGGGTGACGAGGTTCCACCGGGCGTGAGGGCCGCCGCGGGAGCGGAACCAGAGGTGGTGGACCTCGAGGTGTTGCCGGGAGGTGCAGCCGGGCACGGCGCAGCGGTGGCGGTCGCGGCGGACGATGGGGTGGAGCCGGTGGTGTCGGCGCGCGGCGGGGGAGTCGTGCTCGAGGATGAAGTGGACGAGGAGGACCTCGAGGAAGGCCGAGTCGGGTGGGGAATCGGTGTGAGCGTGGGGCGCGAGGATCTGTCGGCAGCGGCGGAGGGCGCGGCGGAGGAGGGAGAGGACGTCGTGGGGAGCCCAGAAGCGGATGCGGGCGACGGGGCGGTCTGGGAGGAGGGGGAGAGCGTAGTCGAGGCCGCGGATGCGAGGTGGCTGGCGGCGGGAGAGGGGTGGCAGGGGCCAGCCGAGGGGCGGTGCGGCGGCGGTGAGCATGTCCGCCGCTGCCAACGCGTTCGTGATGGCAGGAGCGCGGCGGCGGCGATCTCGCGGCTCCGCTGCAAACGCGTTCGCGGCGGTGGTGTCGGCGACGCACTGGGCGTAGGTGCGCAAGATCGCAGGGTCGGCGCCGGGGAGCATGTAGAGGGCGGCGTGCTCGACGGTGCGCTCGATGTCGCGGGCGGAGAGCGCGCGGGCCCAGGCGACCCAGAGCGGCTCGGTGGAGGGGTGGACGACGCGGAGGAGGGAGCGGGTGGCGGTGTAGCCGAGGGAGCCGTCGAGATAGGCGCGGCGCAGCAGTCGGAAGCGGCGCAGGGCCCGAGAGAAGGCACTCAGGCTCTCGGCGTGGCGGCGGGTGAAGCCGAGGCGGTCCGCGCAGTACTGGTCGTAGGAGCGGGCGCCGAGGTGTTCCCAGGCGCGGGTGTGCTCGAGGCGGTCGAGGTGGCGGCCGAGCTCGAGGCGGAGCCGGCGCTTGCGGGTGATGAGCCGGGCGAGAACGGCGGCGAGCTCGAAGGGGTCGCCGGTGCTGCCGACTCGCTCCTCGGGGCCGAGAACCGGTGCGGGGGGCGCATGGGCTCCCGCGGCGGCGCGGGTGTCGGTCTCCGTGCTCTCTGACGGTGGGGACGCGCACGGCTGCGGCGCCCCGTCCCCCGGCGCGGGGAGGAAGGAGTAATCGAGACCGCTGGCGACGATGATGTCGAGGAGGCTCTGGCGGCGGGGCTTCTGGTTCATGAGCCGGCTGAGCGCAGCGACGCCCCGCTGGCGGCGGAACTCCGCTTCATGGCGCTGGGTGTCGGCGGGGTCCTCGTCGCCGACGCGGGCGAGGTAGTCGGCGGCGATCCACTCGGCGCACTGGTGGAGGGGAGCCTCGCGGCCGGCGGCCCTGCGCGCGGACTCGACGGCGACGGCCCACAGCTCGCTCGTGCGCGCGGGGACGGGCACCGACATCCAGTCGCCCTCCGCGGGAGCATCGGGGTCGAGGAGATTCAAGCCCGGGCGGAGCTGGGCCTCGAGGCTCGACGACGCCGCGACGACATGTGGCGCCGCGTCGCTCGGTGCGGTAACGGTGTTGTCGGCGGTTGCGCCGGCAGGGGCAGGGGTCGTGACCTGCGGGGCCTCCACCCGCCGCCGCTCGAGCTCGGCCCGCACCGCGGCCCCGAGCTCGGTGACCGAGCACCCGGCAGCCCGCTCGATCCACACCCGGCGCTCGGCGGCCGCGGACTCCGCACCGAGGACCCGCATGAGAGGCCCGACCTTGGAGGCGTGGAGGTGGCCCTGGGCCCATGCGCGCTCGAGCTCGGGCACCGCACCCAGGGCGCGCCCGAGCTTCAACAGCTGCCGTGCCTTGCCCTCCTTGAGACCGAGCTGATCGTAGGCGTAGTCGATGGCGCGCGCGTAGCCGAGAGGTCGAAACAGCTCCTGGTCCCAGACCCGGACCAGGCCGCGGGCGAGCTCGCGATCGAGAGCGAGGTGTGCCCCGGCGAGCGCGCGGGTGTCGCGATCGAGCTCGAAGGCGGCGCGGGTGACGGCGGCGAGCGCGGCGGCGGTGACCGGCTGGCCGCGGGTCGTGGTGACCGGCCGGCCGCGGGCGCCGATTGACGCGCCATCGGGCGGGCGATCGAGTGCGCATATCGCATTGCCTATCGGAGCGGTCATTGGGATCTCTCCGGCGAGTGCCATGTCCACCGCTCCTGAGATCACGATGCGTGCCAGTCGCAGCGCTCCCCTAACTGATGATCACTGCGTTCATCCCCCGCTTACCACCCGCCACACACCGACAACGCCGTTCACACAACCGGCAACCGCGTTGACGCCACGGCAAACGTGCCCGTGGCAAGCTCAGTCTGCTGCCAGTCAGGGTCCGAGCGCGACAGCATCGCCGGGTGCGGCGTGCTACAGTCGAGGCGGTGACCCGGCCGCCGGCCGGGCGACCGTCAGGGCGAGCCCAAGCGCGAGCACCGCAGGGGTCCGACCAACGGAGTCCCTGGGCAGCGACCAAGCGCAGCAGATGGTGGGGTCCCGGGCCATGGGGCAGCAACGAATCCTCGTACTCGGCATCGGCAACCTGCTCATGGGCGACGAGGGAGTCGGCGTTCATGCCGTGCGCCGCCTCCAGGGGCAAGCGCTCCCACCCGCCGTCGACGTCATCGATGGCGGCACCGGCGGCTTTCATCTGCTCTCCTTGCTCCAGGACTATCCGCTCGTCGTCATGATCGACGCGACGATGGACGGCAAACCACCTGGCACAGTGGCCGTCATCGAGCCGCGCTACGCCAGCGACTTCCCGCGCTCGCTCTCTGCCCACGACATCGGGCTCCGCGACCTCGTCGAATCCGCGGCATTGCTCGGCCCGCTACCCAAGATCCATCTCGTCACGGTCTCGATCCCGGGGCTGAACGGGCTCTCTCTCGATCTGTCACCGGCGGTCGCGGCCGCCGTGCCGCGGGTCATCGAGGTCACGTTCGACCTCGTCCGCGCCGAGTGTGCAGGGCGCGAACCGGCGGAGCCCCAATCCGGAGCGCACGAGGATGCATGAACTCGGCATCGCCCAGTCGATCCTCGGCATCGTCGAGGAGGCCGTGCCCGACCCGGGAGATCGGGCCCGGCTCAAGAGCGTCCGCGTGCGCGTGGGCCGGCTCTCGGGCGTGCTCGCCGACTCGCTCGACTTCTGCTTCACCGCGCTGGTCGACGGGACGGCGCTGTCGGCGGCGCGGCTCGCCATCGAGGACGTTCCGGCCCGTATCACCTGCCGCAGCTGCAGCGCCGAGGCCGAGGTCGAGGATCTGGTCTTCGCCTGCCCATCCTGTGGCGGAACGCAAGTCAAGCTCGTCCAAGGTATGGAGCTCGCTGTCGTCGAGCTCGAACTGGCCGAGGGGGTGTCATGAGTGTCATCACCATCGAACGCAAGGTGCTGGAGAAGAACGATGCCATCGCGCGCGCGAATCGCGAGCTCTTGGTGCAGAACCATATCTTCGCCGTCAATCTGGTGAGCTCGCCCGGGGCAGGCAAGACGAGCCTCGTCGAACGTACGCTCACAGAGCTCTCCGGCAAGCTCCGCGTGGGGGTCGTCGAAGGAGACGTGCAGACCGATATCGATGCCCGTCGCATCGCGCGCTATGAGGTGCCCGTGGTGCAGATCGTCACCCACGGCGCCTGTCATCTCGAGGCGCAGCTGGTGCGCGACGCGCTCACCAATCTGGCCCTGGACCAGCTCGATTGCGTGATCATCGAGAACGTCGGGAACCTGGTGTGCCCGGCGAGCTTCGATCTGGGCGAAGCGATGAAGGTGGTCATCCTGAGCGTCACCGAGGGCGACGACAAGCCGCTCAAGTACCCGGCCATGTTCCGCCACGCCCGGGTCCTGGTCGTCAACAAGACCGATCTCCTGCCCTATCTGCCGTGCGACATCGGGGTGCTCAAACAGAACGCTCTCCAGATCAACCCCGAGCTTCGCATCCTCGAGACCTCGTGCACCACCGGCGCCGGGATCCAGGAGTGGGCAGGCTGGCTCGCAGCCGAGTGCGCGCGAAACACCTCTGGACACGCATGACCGAACGCGTGCGCGTCACGGTCCGCGGAGCCGTGCAGGGCGTCGGCTTCCGGCCCTTCGTCTACCGCCTGGCGACCGAGCTCGGTCTCCGGGGCTGGGTGTTGAACGCGCCGGAAGGCGTGTTCATCGAGGTCGAGGGCGAGCGGGCCGGGCTCGATCGGTTCCTCCTGCGTCTTCCCGCCGAGAGTCCGCCGCGGGCTTCGATCCAGAGCCTCGAGTCGTCCTTCCTCGATGTCGCCGGGTATCCGGATTTCACCATCCGCGAGAGCGCCGGGACCGGGCCGCGCGTGACGGTCGTGCTTCCCGACATCGCCACCTGCGCCGACTGCCTCGCCGAGATCCTCGATCCCGCCGACCGGCGTTATCGTTATCCATTCACCAACTGCACGCATTGCGGACCTCGCTTCACGATCATCGAGGCCCTGCCCTACGACCGTCCGGCGACCTCGATGCGCGCCTTCGCGATGTGCGCGGACTGCCGTCGCGAGTACGAGGATCCGCGCGATCGCCGGTTCCACGCCCAGCCGATCGCCTGTCCAGTCTGTGGCCCCGGGCTCGCGCTGTGGGACCCGGCGGGCCGCAAGCAAGTCGCGGGTGATGAGGCGCTCGTCGCCGCAGCGCGAGCGATCGCCACCGGCGCCATCGTGGCGGTGAAGGGGCTGGGCGGCTACCATCTGATGGTCGATGCGCGCGACACGGCGGCTGTCGAACGGCTCCGCGCGCGCAAGCACCGGGAAGAGAAACCGTTCGCCCTGCTCTATCCGGATCTGGCGACGGTGCGCGCCGACTGCGTGGTGTCGCCGCTCGAGGAGCGGCTCCTCGAGTCTCCTGAAGCGCCGATCGTCCTCCTCGGCCGCCGCCCGGCCACGGCCGGCCGCACCTCAGCCGGCACCTCACCCGGCACCTCACCCGGCAACTCACCCCGCACCTCACCCCGCACCTCACCCGGCGTCTCATCCGCCGTGGCGCCGCGTAATCCCTACCTCGGCATCATGCTGCCGGCGAACCCGCTGCATCATCTCCTCATGCGTGAGATCGCCCGACCCGTGGTCGCGACGAGCGGCAACCTCTCCGACGAGCCGATCTGCATCGACGAGAGGGAAGCGCTCGAGCGGCTGGGCGGCATCGCCGATCTCTTCCTCGTGCACGATCGCCCGATCGTGCGCCATGTGGACGACTCGATCGTACGCGTCGTGCTCGGTCGCGAGCTGGTGTTGCGTCGTGCCCGCGGCTATGCACCGCTGCCGCTCCGGCTGGCCAGCCCCGGACCGCCGCTCCTCGGCGTCGGCGCCCATCTCAAGAACACCGTGGCGCTCGCCGTGGACCGGAACATCTTCGTGAGCCAGCACATCGGCGACCTCGAGAACGACGCCGCCCTGGAGGCATTCCGGCGGAGCGTCGAGAGTCTGAGCAGGCTGTTTGCGACCTCGCCCACGGGAGTGGTCGCCGATCTGCATCCCGACTATCTCTCGACCCACTACGCCCGGTCGACCCGGTTGCCGCTGGTGCAGATCCAGCATCACCACGCTCATGTGGCCGCCTGCCTCGCGGAGAACGAGCTTTCCGGGGAAGTACTCGGTGTGTCCTGGGATGGCACCGGCTACGGCCCGGACGGCACGGTGTGGGGTGGGGAGTTCCTTCGCGGCGACGCGGCGGCGACCGAGCGCTTTGCCGCCTTCCGCTCCTTCCGCCTGCCGGGTGGCGAGCGTGCCGTGCGCGAACCGCGCCGCGCCGCGCTGGGCGCGCTCCACGAGCTCCTCGGCGACAGGGTCTTCGCCCGCGGCGAGCTGGCGCCGCTCCAGGCGTTCACGACCGAAGAGCTCGGGGTTCTCAGGCAGATGCTGGCCAGGGACGTCCAGTCTCCCCGCACCTCGAGCGCCGGCCGCCTGTTCGATGCGGCCGCCGCGCTCCTCGGTCTCCGCCAGGTCTCGCGCTTCGAGGGGCAGGCAGCGATGGAGATCGAGTACGCGGCGGCCGCGGCGGAGTCCGAAGGCGGCGCGGAGTCCGAAGGCGGCGCGGAAATCAGGACCGCAGGCTTCTCCTGTGCATTGATCGAACGCACCGCTTCGGGTCATGATGCAGAGGGAACGGATCCGGCCCGCCGGGAACCGGTGCTGCCGTTCGCGATCGACTGGGGCCCCCTCTTCGCCGCCATGCTGGCGGCGCTCGAGGACGGCCGTTCGCCGGGGTCGATCGCCTACCGTTTCCATGATGCGCTCGCTGCCGCCATCGTGATGGTGGCCGAGCGCGCCGGCCGGGAGCAGGTGGTGCTCTCGGGCGGCTGCTTCCAGAATCGCATTCTTCTCGAACGCACCGTGGCGCGTCTCACGGCGGCCGGGTTCCGCCCGTACTGGCACCAGCGCTTTCCGCCGAACGACGGCGGCATCGCGCTCGGCCAGGTGGTGGCGGCACTCGCCGCCCGCAGTCGCGGCGCCGCCCACGCCGGCGCGATCGCGGCGCGTGGGGAAAGCTGAGGAGTCGACGATGTGCCTTGCAGTTCCGGGCAAGATCCTTGATGTCCATGGGACGGATCCGCTCTTGCGCAGCGGCCGGGTCGATTTCGCCGGGATCGTGCGCGAGGTGAACCTGTCCTGCGTCCCCGAGGCCAAGGTGGGGGACTACGTGCTCGTCCACGTCGGGGTCGCCATCAGCGTCGTGGACGAGGCGGAGGCGGCGCAGGTCTTCGAGTACCTGCGGCAGATGGGGGATCTCGCCGAGATCGATCCCATCTCCGGGCTCGAGGAAGGCGCGAAATGAGATTCATCGACGAGTACCGGGATGGCGCCGCCGCCGCCCGCTATGCTCGAGCCATCCGCCGCGCGACCACGCGGCCATGGACGATCATGGAAATCTGCGGCGGGCAGACCCATGCCATCGTCAAGTTCGGCGTCGACGAGCTCCTGCCGCCCGAGCTGACGCTCGTGCACGGGCCCGGCTGTCCGGTGTGCGTCACACCGGTCGAGCTGATCGAGAAGGCGCTCGAGATCGCCGCCCGCCCGGAGGTCGTCTTCTGCTCCTTCGGGGACATGCTACGGGTCCCGGGCATCTCCCGCGATCTGTTCTCGGTGAAGGCGGCCGGAGGCGACGTGCGCATCGTCTACTCGCCGCTCGATGCGGTGCGCATCGCCCGCGAGAACCCGGACCGCGAGGTGGTCTTCTTCGCCGTGGGATTCGAGACCACAGCACCCGCCAACGCCATGGCGGTCGTCCAGGCCGCGGGGGCGGGGATCGCCAACTTCTCGATCCTGGTCTCGCATGTTCTCGTGCCGCCGGCCATGGAGGCCATCCTCTCGGCTCCGGCGAACACCGTGCAGGGCTTTCTTGCTGCCGGCCACGTGTGTACGGTGATGGGGTTCACGGAGTACGAGCCGCTTGCGAGCAAGTACCGGGTGCCGATCGTCGTCACCGGATTCGAGCCGGTCGATATCCTGCAGGGCATCCTCATGTGCGTGCGCCAGCTCGAGTCGGGGCGAGCCGAAGTGGAGAACCAGTACGCGCGTGCGGTCCGGCGCCAGGGGAACCGCCCGGCACAGGAGCTCATTCGCCGCGTGTTCCAGGTCGTGCCGCGGAAATGGCGCGGGGTGGGCGAGATCCGCGAGAGCGGACTCGGCCTGCGCGCGGAGTATGCGTCCTTCGACGCCGAGCTGCGCTTCGGGGTGGCGGATCACACCGCCGAGGAATCCCCCGATTGTCGGAGCGGGCTCGTGCTGCAGGGGGTGCTGAAGCCGTTCGAGTGTCCGGCCTTCGGCACGACCTGCACCCCCGAGCATCCGCTGGGAGCGACCATGGTCTCCTCCGAAGGGGCTTGCGCCGCCTACTATCGCTATCGGCGGTGGAACGCGGCGCCGGCCGCCGCCGGCGATCGTGTGAGCCAGCGATGAACCGCGAAGCCGATCCCGAAGCCGGTCCCGGCTTCCAGTGTCCGATCCCCATCCACGAATACCCGCAGATCCTGCTCGCTCACGGCGGAGGCGGAGCGCTGATGCGCGACCTCATCGAGCGCATGTTCTTGCCGCTATTTGCGCATCCGGCGCTCGATGCCCGCCATGACGGGGCCGTCGTCGAGCTTCCCGGGCGCCGGCTCGCCTTCACCACCGATTCCTACGTGGTGCAGCCGCTCTTCTTTCCTGGCGGCGACATCGGTAGTCTCGCCGTCAACGGGACGGTGAACGACCTCGCCATGTGCGGCGCCCGTCCGCTCTACCTGAGCGCTGGTTTCATTCTCGAGGAAGGCCTGCCCATGGCGACCTTGTGGGAGGTCGCTCGCTCGATGCAATCGGCGGCCGCCGCGGCGGGGGTCGCCTTCGTCACGGGCGACACCAAGGTCGTGGATCGTGGCAAGGGGGATGGTCTCTTCGTCAACACGGCGGGGGTCGGGGTCGTCGAGCACGAGCGCGTCATCGGGCCAGCCGAGATCCGACCGGGAGATGTCATCCTCCTGAGCGGGGACATCGGCCGGCACGGGATCGCCATCATGGCCGTGCGCGAAGGGCTCGAGTTCGAGAGCGTCGTCGAGAGCGATTGCGCGCCCCTCGTCCGGCCGATCGCCGATCTCCTCGCCGCGGGCATCGCGGTCCACTGCCTCCGCGATCTCACCCGCGGTGGGCTCGCGAGCGCGCTCTCAGAGATCGCAACGACCGCCGGCCGGCAACTCCGCATCGAGGAGGTTGCGATCCCGGCGCGCGAGGATGTGCGGGGCGCCTGCGAGATCCTCGGGCTCGATCCCCTCTACGTGGCCAACGAGGGACGCTTCATCGCCATCGTCGCGGCCGCCGACGCCGAACGGGCACTCGACATCCTCGGCGCCCACCCTGTCTGCCGGGATGCCGCGATCATCGGCTCCGTGCTCGAGGACGAGCGCGGCCTCGTCACGATGCGGAGCCGTATCGGTGCCACCCGCATCATCGATCTGCTCTCCGGCGAGCAGCTCCCGCGCATCTGCTAGATCACGCATGCTTCGCGCCGGGCGCGGCGCACCGAAACCCCGTCAGAGTCCGGCGGCGATGTCCGTGCGCCCGGTGATGCGGTAGAGGGGACCGGCGGGCTCGACCGCGAACCGGGCCACCAGCTCGGGCTCGAGCTCGGTCACGTAGACCGGCCGCTGCTCGAGGTTGCCCTCGATGAGCCAGGCTCGCAAGAGCGAGGTACGGAGCCCGAACGGGGGCACCCTGATGCCCGGGTGGTGCTTGCGGATGTAGCGCCGGTACCACGGCCAGTCGATGAGGTTGTCGTAGAGCACGGCCACATCAGGGCGTGGTGAGAGCACGGTCGCGCCGTACCACAGGGAGAAGGTGCGGCCGTCACCGCGTGAGACGACGAGCGCATCCGGCGCGAGCACCGCGATTCCCTCGCGCGCGTACTCGTACGCGGTATCGTCGCGCTCGCTCACGGCCGCGCGCCCGGAGACCACCACGAGGCTCAACAGCGCGGCGGCGACGACGGCGGCGGCGGCGGCCCCTGGTGCGCCGGACAGAGCGCCCGCGGGAAGCCGGACGCGGGCGAGGATCGAGACGAAGGCCACCGCGCCCACGCCGGCAGCCAGGGCCAGCGCGAGCACGGCCGGCAGGTAGTACGCCGCGGGATCGGGAATGGCATAGGCGGCGGCGGCGGCGCTCGTGCCGACGAAGAGGAGGATGAGCGCCACCGCTTCGCGCCACGCGCGTCGCACGAGGAGGATGAATCCACCGGTGGCAAAGGCCGCGCCGCCCAGCCCGAGCTGGGCGAATGGCCCGGCCACCAGGGCGTCGCGGAACCGCTCGCCGAAGAGTTCGAGACCGGAGCGCAGGAAGTGGCCGCGGAAGGGCGCGCCGCTCATCGTCCACCACAGTCCCGACCAGGTCTCCGGATCGCCCCAGTCGAAGGGCGGATTGAATCGCGAGCGGAGGAGCAGCGCGAGGTAGAGCGAGAGCGGAATCAGGAAGAGGAGGATACTGAAGACGGCGTTCGCCAGGCGCGGCCGCTCGCCGCGCCGGATCCAGCGGAGCCCGATGTAGGCGAGGGTGATGCCCAGGAATGGCAAGGTCTGGAGATGGTGCGCCATCCCCAGACCGAGAAGGTACGCGGCGAGGAGGCCAGCCCGCTGCCCGCCGGTGAAGAGAAGCGCGAGCGCCGAGGCCACGATCGCCAGGTGGAGCGTGTACACCTCGCCGATCAAGGCCTGATTCCAGAGCGTGAGCGAGGCGGCGAGGAACGCTCCGGCGAGCGCTCCGGCCGCGTTGCTCGCGAGCCCGTCGCGCCCGAACACGCGTGCCGCGAGCGCGCGTCCAGCCACGGCGGCGGCCGCCACCGCCGCCACCGCCGCGAGCAGGGTGATCACATTGAGCGCGCTCACCGGGAGCGGGACCAGGAAGCCGGCCGTCCGCACCAGGAGCATGAGGAGCGGGTATCCGGTCGGGTGCGGCACGCCGAGCGTGCGCCCTGCCGCCTCGAGCTCCGGCCCATCCTCGCCGAAGTGAGCCCAGGTGGCGAGCGGGGACCACGCCGGCAAGTAGAGCGCGAGCGCGAAGATCGCGGCGAGGAGGACCGCCCAGTGGCGGCGGAGCGCGCTCGGCCTCGCTGTGTTCAGGGACTACATCTCCCGCCAGGTTGTCACCGAGTAGGGCGAGATCGCGGTCAGGCGCTGGAGCGCGATCGACGAGTAGAGGATGTCGGCGTTGCCGCCCACGGTCTGCTGGTCGATGCCGCCCTGGGAGAGGACGGCGCCCCAGATATGGATCCCCGCGCCGCCTCCGGTGAAGGTGATGTCGCCGAGGACGAGCACCATGCCGTACCAGGTGAAGGAGCCCGAGCAGTCGAAGTCGCCGTCGACGATGAGCAACCCGCCGCCGTTGACCCCACCCGAGGTGTGCATGTCTCCGGTGCAGTGAACGACGGTGTACTCGGTCCGCGTTCCCCAGGCGGTGTTGGCATACGTGCCCTGCGGGACCACGTGCTCGGCGAAGGCGACATACTCGTCACGGAGAGCCTGGAGGTCCATGTTGACCGGCGAGGATTGCACCGAGGGCTCGGAGCCGTCGCCCTCGATGTTGTTCTGCTGCTGCGGGCTGAGGCCGCCGGTGATGTTCAGGGGGTCGCCGGTCGTCAAGATCCCCGGAACCTCCGGGTTCGCCGTCAGGAGCCCGGTGTCCGGGTCCCAGTCCCCGCCGCTGATCAGGAACTGCGTGCCGTTGAACTGGTAGTCGTCATCCTCGGAGTAGATCGCGGCGTCGATGACCTGGAACGGCATCTTGATCGCCTCGACCTCGATCGTGCGGTTGGCCGCCCCCTGCGTGCCGCACGAGGTCACGACCAGGACCGGGAATCCGCGCATCACGTTCTCGATCGGGGGCGTCTGCATGTTGCGGTCGTGGTCCCCGAAGAGGACCACCTGATTGGTCTGGGTCAGCTTGTAGTGCACCTTGGCCCAGGGGTAGCTGACGACATTGTTGGCCTGGCGGGTGAGGACCTCGGGGTACGACTCCCCGCTCTCGTCCACCTGGCCGTCGCCGTCGTTGTCGAGGTTATCGGTCTCGGTCTCGGCGATGTCGGGATCGTTCGCCGACTCGCCCGAGCCGAGGACGACGTAGCGCCCCCAGCCCGGGGTCGAACCCCAGCCCGAAACCTGGCCGATGAAGTTGGTGGAATCGCGGTGATCGCTCATCCGGGCCAGGGTCTCGGCATAGCCCGCCTCGGCATGGTAGAGCGCCTGGTTCCAGCGCATGTCGTGACCCGCGATCTGGGTCTCGGTCTTGGTCTGGGCCATGAAGAGGCCGCTGATCAGCGTCAAGCTCAATAGAACGAGCAGGCTGATCAGGAGCGCGCTGCCGCGCTCGCGCTGTCGATTCTCGGAAGGCACCATCTCTTGACGCTCCTTGACTGAACCCCCGGGAAGACCACTACTGCAGGGTCCAGACGTAGGGGTTGAGATAGATCACGATCTCGCCGCTGGTCGAGGTGACTGCGGTCCCCAGGATGATGTCGCTCAGGTAGTCGTAGTCGGGGCGATCGCGCGAAGCCTCGATCTTCCGGATCGCGATGTCGTTGGCCACGCCGCCGACGTTGGCATCGGCCCAGGACTCGGCGGCGGGAATGATCTGGTCGGGGCGGTCCGCCTCGGCGTTGCAGAACCAGATCTGCACCGAACGGGAGCTGGTGCCGGCGGCGATATCGAGCGACTCGTTCCCGTAGTCGAGGTCGCCGAGGGCGAGGCAGGTGACGATCCCGTCGGCGGCGACCGCGTCGCCCAGAGCCATGGTCCCGGAGCCGTCGTTGAGCCAGAGCTGGATCCGGCCCGAGTTGGTTCCCGTCTTCGTGCCGACGACCAGGTCGAGGTAGTCATCGGCGTTCATGTTCGCGGCTTCGAGGGCGGTCACCTTGCCCGCCGGGACGATGGGGGTGAGGCGCACGAAGTCGGAATCGCGGTCGTTGATCCAGACCTCGATCTGGCCGCCCTTGTCGTTGTTGTTGTCCTTGGTCCCGGCGGCGAAGTCCGGGTAGCCGTCGTGGTTGAAATCGGCCGTCGCGATGGCCGTCACCTCGCCGGTGGCGGTCTTGAGCCGCGTCCGATAGAAGCTGCCGTAGCCGTTGTTCATCCAGACCTCGATCCGACCGGCGAGACTCCCCACCCTGGTTCCGAGCACGACGTCGTCATCGCCGTCGCGATCGAAGTCGCCGACATCGATGCACTGGCCGCGGCCGCTGGTCTCGGAGTAGAAGGCATTGGCGTAGGTCGGCTGGGAGCCGTATCCCAGGAAGCCGGGGCGAAAGTCGCCCTGGTTGCGCCACACCTCGAAGCCGCCCGCCACATCGCTGATGCTCACCGCGACCACGACATCCGGATAGTCCTCGTCGCTGCCATCGATGTTCGCGCTCACCATGTTGTTGATGCTGCGCGGCGAGTAGCCCAGGTAGTTCGGTTGCGGGGAGTAGAGCAGGTCACCCTCGTAGAGATCGGGAAGGCCCTCGAACCAGACCGGCAGGTGGTTGTTGGCGCTCATCTGGGTGCCGACGATGATGTCCCAGTCGTGCCGGTCGTTCTCGGTGACGCGGGAGCCCTCCTGCGAGTCGAGCTCGTGCAGGTCGGTGACGATGAGGCTCAGCACGCGCTCGGTCGGGATGTGGATCGGGGGTTGCTGCGGCGGCATCCCGGTGCCGGTCGCCGTGCCGGTGCCGGTGCCCGTGCCGGTTCCGGTGCCCGTGCCGGTCCCGGTCCCGGTTCCGGTTCCGGTGCCCGTGCCGGTCCCGGTCCCCCAGGGCGATCCGAGGAGCGCGAAGCCGGCCAGGGAGAGGTTACGCGGATGGATCGTGCCGCTCACCCGCACCTGCGGGAAGGTGTGGGTCTCGGGATGACGATGGCTGGCCTCGGTGACGAGATCGACGCGAACGACGCGCACCTCGTTGTCGAAGCCGCCTCCGATCGGGAGGCCGAGGAGCGAGTCGGGGACCGTCTTCCCGTACTGGGCGCCATCGGGGTCGTCGCCGGCCCCGACCAGCGAGCCGCCGTCGCGATCGAAGAAGTCGAAGAGACGGATGTTCCACCCGTTGTTCTCCGGCGTGCGCTGCGTGACGCCGTAGGCCACGACCTCCCCTGCCCCGTTCGCCGGGGCCGCCAGGCTGTCGCCGCTGGTCGAGATCACCCGGCGCACGACGTAGTCGTCCGGATTGGGTGTCCCGGCCACGAACGGGTCGCTGGCATTGTTGTCGACGAAGAAGGTGACGCGCTCCCCGGGTTCGATGGCGCCGTCCCGGTCCTCGTCGATGACGAAGGTGACGCGATACTCGCTCGCGATCTCGATCGGCACCTGGTTGTCATCGATGCCGTAGCCGGCCCCGCGCAGGTCGCGCAGGATGATGTCGAGCCCGGCGCGAGCGCTCTCCTGGGCCTCGGTGATCGAGGAACCCACGGACCGCGACTGATTGGTCCGGATCATCACCGTGTAGATGGCCGCGCCGACGATGGCGAACGCGAGAAGGGTGACCATCATCTCGGTGATGGTGAATCCGGAGGTGCTCCGGCGGGTGCGGGACCGTTTGGCATGCGGGGGTTTCATTTCGCGTCCTCCCCGGGATCGGAGGCCCGCCTTGTCGGCCGGCCCGCGTCCCGTCGAAGCTCAGCGACCACGGTTGCGGTAGGTGGTCAGCTCGACAGTCTGCGTGCCCTTGTGCGTGGCCCAGGACGAAGCCAGGTCGATACGCTTCGAGCCGGGGACCGGGGCGTTTTCCGTGACCGTCCAGGTCACCGTGTAATCATCGATCGACTCCGAGTAGTTACCGGCCTGCAGGGAGTCGTAAGGGACGGCCATGAGATCGTCGAGACGCTCCTGGCCGGCCTGGACCGCCTGGCTGCGAACCCGCGCCTGGGTCACGCCGGCCAGAGCGAGCGGGACGACCTGGGCGATGGCCAGGAGGCCGATCCCCATCACCGTGAGCGCAATCATGACCTCGACCAGGCTGAAACCCCGGTCGCGGCGGTGAGCGCGCCGGAGGCGCGATCTCAGCGGCCAGCGCAATGCAAGCATCAGACCCTCCATCACTCGACTCGAACCTGGCCGGTTGGAGCCAGCAGGATCAAGCTCTGCGACTCGCCATCGAGGCCGCTCACGACCAGGCGACCTGTTTCCGAGGCGCTCCCGTTACGAATGAAGATCACCTGATCGCCCGAGAATCCGAGCGAATCCGGATTGCTGAGCGCCACGTGCTCGGGCATCGTGAACGGCCCCAGGGTGGGCTCGCCGTTGTCGGCCACCCCATTCTCGTTCTCGTCGCTCACGATGAGGTGCGTGTCGGTGTTCTCATCCCAGCTCACGATTTGCGGTACGCCCTCGGTCACGGCCTTTTGCCGGGCGAGCCGCATGTGAGCGGCGAGACTGATCGTGGCGCCCTTGACCGAGTTCGCCCGCAGGTGACGGGTGAAGGCGGGAATGGCGGTCGCCATGGCGATGGCCATCAGGGTCAGCGCCACCATCATCTCCACCAGCGAGAATCCTCGCTCTCTGCGCTCAACCCTCATCTTCGCGCACATGCCCACCTCGAATCGCTCAAGTGCTCCGGTCGATGACGGCTCACTGTGAGACGCCGGCGGTAGAGCACCGGCTGCCTGTTCGATCTGCTGCAGACTGCGCGGCGCAATCCGCAAAGAGCCAGCATCGGCGGGGTTCTGTCTCGGGGCCGGTCACTGCGCTGAGGCGGGTAGACGTGGTCTCACTTGGACTTGTCCCCGTTCTCGGCCAGACCGGCCGGAATATCCGGGACATGGCAGCAGCAAGAGAGAGGCCAAGGCGAGGATGCGGTGGCGGAGGGGCAGATGCCCCCGGGAGTGAAGTGTGGGCTCAGGTCTGGGTCGTGGAGGTCCGGGTCCGCTGGTCGTCGCGATTTTTCGCGATTTGACGGAGGATATCACGCTCCTCGGAGCTCAGGTCCGTGGGGACCGTGATCAGGACCTCGGCCAGGTGGTCGCCGCGACGCCCCTCGTGGTCCTCGATTCCGGCGCCGGCCATACGCAGCACTCGCCCCGAGGGCGTACCCGCGGGGATCGCCAGGCGGGTCCTTCCCTTGAGGGTCTCGACCTCGATCGTGCCGCCGAGCGCGGCGATCCAGAACGGCACGGAGACCCGGCTCCTCACATTCAGACCTTCCCGCTCGAGCTCGGGATGGGCGGTGATGCGGAGGGTGATATAGAGGTTGCCCGGCGGACCGCCGCCGGGGGCGTCGTTTCCCCGTCCCCGGAAGCGCAGCACCTGGCCGTCGGCGGCTCCGGGCTTGAGGCGCACCGAGATCGTCTCGGTCTCGGGCTGCCGATCTCCACCCGACACGGTCGCCAGGCGCTCATACTTGAGCGTCTTGGTCGTCCCGCGAGCCGCCTCCAGGAAGCTCAGGTCGAGGAGGAAGCGGAGGTCTGCCCCGCGCCGGCCACGCCGGCCGAAGGGCTCCTCGGAGAATTCCTCGGGGCCGAAGCGGCTCCGGCGGAAGCCCCGCCGATCACCGAAGGGCGATGCTCCGCCGCCGAACAGGTCGGCGAAGATGTCCCCGAAGCTGGCATAGATGTCCTCGGTCGAGCTGAAGCCTCGGAACCCCATGTCCTCGACGCCCGAACGCCCGCGCTGATCGTAGGCCTGCCGCTTCTCGGGGTCGCTGAGAACCTCGTAGGCGTTCGAGGCCTCCTTGAAGCGGTCCTCGGCTTCCTGGTTTCCCGGGTTCTTGTCCGGATGGTACTTGAGGGCCAGGCGCCGGTACGCCTTCTTGATGTCCTCGATCGAGGCATCGCGGGCGACCCCGAGGGTCTCGTAGTAATCGCGTTCAGCCATGGTCCTTGGAGAATCTCTCGTCGACTCCCGCGCCGCCTGGCGGCAACTCCTCCAGCCGGAACCTCCGGGCTCGAGGGGGGAGTCTAGCTCGAAACTGCCTCGATTGGATCCATCCCGAATCCGCGCCGATTCGCCGGCTACCGTTCCCTGCCCTCACCCTCCCCGGCGGTCGGGTCCGCCCCTGCCGGCCATCCAGTTTGCCATCGGAGCGCACGATAACGGGATGGGGCCGGATCTCCGGCTGCCGGCAAGACCATGAACGATCCCTACGCCATCTTTCTCATCGAGTTCCTGAACTCGGCCGAGGAGCTCATGGCCCGTGTCCGGGCCGAGCTCGACCAGTTGCGCGCGAGCACGGATGAAGCTCCCGACCTGACCGCGCTCATGCGCGGCTTTCACTCCCTCAAGGGCAACAGCTCTTTCGTGCCGGACTGCCCCATCACTCCGCTGGCTCATGTCGCCGAGGACGTGGTGAGCGCGGCCCGCGAGGGTGCCGTCGACCCGGAGCAGCTCATCGAGCCGCTGACCGCAGCCATCGATTGTATCGAGATGCGGCTCGAGGAGTACCGCCGCGGGGAGCCGGTCGTGCCACCGACAAGCCGTGAGCAGGAGATCCTGAGCTCCCTCAGGACGGTCAGCGAGAACGCCGGCGGTCGTCGTCCGTCTTCGCGTTACTTCTTCGCGGGCGAGGATGTCACCGAGGATCTCGAGTTCCTCGGCCGCGAGCTACAGAACAGCGCCGATGCCCCGCGCCTCGGAGCCATCCGGGATCGGCTCGCTCGTCTCGCCGCGGCGAGCGGGGCCAGCGGGATCGATGATCTCGGTGGCGACGCGGAGCCCGACGCGCGATCGCTTCTCCGCTGGCTCGCCGACCGAGCCGTGCGTGTCCCCTTGGCCAAGGGAGCCAGCTTGCTTCGCGGCATGTCCAGCTCAGGTGGCGGGGGGCCGCGCGGCAGTCTGGTCCCGCGGCACTTCACCATCGATGCGCAGGTCGTGGACGAGTTCCTCGATCACGCGGTCGAGTTGCGTGTCTTCGGCGAGCGAATGGCGCGACTGGATCGCCGTCTCCGCGAGATGGTGGAAACACCGGGCGTGTCCCGCGGTGATCGACCCGATGTGGAGCTGGAGCGGGTTGCATGCGAGTTGCGGGCCGTGACCAGCGCCTTTGCTCCACTCGCCGCGAGGCTCCAGGCCCGGCTGCTCGCCATCCGCCGGTTGCCCGTCAAGCGTCTGCTCGAGCGTCATGCCGCGATGATCCGGGACCTCGCGCCCAAGCTCGGCAAGGAGGTCGAAGTCGTCATCGAAGGGGGATTGACCCCGGTCGACAAGAGCATCATGGAACAGCTCGAAGCTCCACTCACGCACATGGTACGCAATGCCGTGGATCACGGCCTCGAGTCCCCTGGGGGGCGGTCGGCGCAGGGCAAATCGTCTCGGGGTCGGATCGTGCTCCGGGCGTCGACGGAGGGGCAGTGGTTCATCCTCGAGGTGGCGGACGATGGACCGGGGATCGATGTGGAGGCGCTCCGGCGCTCGGCCGTCGAACGGGGCTTTCTCAGCGCCGAATCAGCCAGGCACATGAGCGACGAGCAGGTGATGCATCTCGTCTTCCTCCCCGGCCTGAGTTGCCGCCGGGAGGTGAACGAGCTTTCCGGCCGCGGCATCGGCATGGACCAGGTGTTCGCGACGGTTCGCCAGCTCCGCGGCAGCGTCCGGATCCACAGCGAGCCCGGGCAGGGATCGCGATTCGTCATTCAAGTCCCGGATACCGGATTCGCCGTCGTGCGCTGCGTCCCAGTCCGGGTCGGAGACATGAGCTTCTTCATTCCGCACGATGCCACACGGCGCTGGACCGATTCCGGCATCGATCCCGAGCGGGATGGTCCACTCATCACCCTGGCCGAGATCGCTCACCATCTGGGCATCGCCGAGGAGCGTCTGATCCGGACTCGGAAGGGGGACCCGGAGGAGACCGGTCGGGCCGGCAAGAGGAGCCGGAGCGGGCGCGGGCTCATCGTCGTTCTCGAGGGCCGGGGCCGCCGCTTCGGCCTCGAGGTGGATGAGGTCGGGAGCGAGGCCGACGTGGTCGCGCGGCCCATCGATCGCGAGCTCGTTCGGGCTCCGTTGTGGTGCCTGGCTGCTCTGGGAGAGGAGGGGGAAACCCGACTCGTGCTCGATGTCGACGGGCTGGCCGCGATCCTGCCGGCTCTCAGGAATCGTCCTTTCCCGGCCGTGTCGGATGCGGCCTAGATGATCATGGAGAGCGTCCTGGTCTTCGAGGTGGGGGAGGATCTGGCAGCGGTCCCGGTCGGCGTGGTGGAGGAGATCCGCGATCGCGCGTCGCTGACGCCCGTCCCTGGTGCCCCCGACGACGTGCTGGGCCTGCTCCAGCACGGGGGCCGCATGATACCGGTCATCGACGTCGCGAAACGGATGGGGCGGAGCTCATCCGATCCTGTCTCGGCAGACCATCCAGGCTGCGTCATCGTGATCCACAGCGAGCAGCACGCGGTGCGATGGTGGTGCGGGTTGGCCGTGGCACGTGTTCTTGGCGTTCGCCATCCGGACGATGATCCTGGTGGGGACGCGCCGCTCCTCGACCTGCACGCTTTCCTGACCAGCGCTGGAGCCGGGGTGGCCGGGACTCGGCTGGACGGAGCACCACGGGATGGCGCTGGCGGCATTCCAGAATCCATAGCGAGGACCTGATGCGATCCGGTTTGAGATTTCGCATGATGAGCGGCCACGTTCTCTTGCTCGTCATGATCCTGGCCACGTGCCTCTATGGCCTCTGGGTGAACCACTCCCTGGCACGCGAGAGCAAGCGGGTGGGACGCGGCGCGGTCACCGTGGCCAAGCTCATCGATCGCACCGCCATGCGCCTCGAGGATCTCCGGCATCTCGTGATCGAGACGGCCGCGAGCGAGCACCCGGGGCCGCCCTCGGATGTCGCCGGCGCCGACGGGGCGGCAGCGAATCCGAGCGACGGTCCGAGGACTGCCCTCCGTAGCGAAGCGGCCCTGATCGCGGTGGAGATCTCCCAGCTCATGACCCGCGGCCGCAACCTGATCGACGACCTGCTCAGTGAGGGGACGGCGAGCGATTATCTGCAGGCGAGCGCTGCCGAACTCGATGCGCTGGCCCGCAGCCACGATCGCGTCCAGTCCGCGGTCAATTCCCTGCGCTCGAGCCCGGCGAACGTGGAACCGGGAGCGGTGGTGAGTCTCATCGATGATGAGCGCCAGCGCATGGATGCGCTCTCCGACCAGATCGTCCATCTCTGGCAGGGCCAGGTCGAGGTGCGCGAGCGCAAGGTGGTGGAGGATTTCTCCCTGGTCGCCATCGTCACCATCCTGGCCGGCGTGCTCGCCTGCCTGGCCGGCTATCGCAGTGCCGGGAGCTATGAAGCGCGGTTCCACCGTCACGCGCAGGATCTGGAGACGACCGTGGATCGGTTGACCACGAGTGCCACGTATCTGAGCCACTCCAGCACCGAGCTGGCCGTGCGGAACGAGATGCAGGCCTCGCAGCTGGAGACGGCAGCCGTCTCCCTGGCTGCGGTCACCGACCGCACCATGCACGCGGAGGCAGCGGGCGAGGCCTCCAGCCGGGTCCTGGAGGCACGCCAGCAAGCTGAACGCGTCTCGGCCGACATCGATGAGATGGGTGTCGCCATGGAGGAGATCGCCGAGGCCAGCGATGCCATCCTCGAGATGATGCATCTGATCGATGACATTGCCCGTGAGACCAACATCCTCGCCCTCAACGCCGCCGTCGAGGCGGCCCGGGCCGGGGAATCGGGCCGCGGCTTTGCTGTGGTCGCCGAGCGGGTCCGCGCCCTGGCGGAGCGTTCATCCGAAGCCGGCCAGCTCACCGAGCGCCGCATTCAGGAAACCCGGACGCGCGTCCAGCGCGGACGAGCCGTGGTGGCGCGGACGAGCCTCGCCGTGTCGGAGATCGAGGGTTCGGTGGACAGCATCCAGCAGCAGCTCGAGAGCATCGTGAATCTGTCGCAGGAACAGGAGCAGGTGATCGCCAAGGTGTCGCGGGCGCTCAACGAGCTGGATGGCGACATGCGGGCCATGGATGCCGCCGAGAGCTCGGCAGCGACGGCGGTGGCGCTCCGCCGTGATGCGGAGAATCTGCTCCGCGTCCGCGGCGAGCTGGCGGCCATGACCGCACGGAGACGAGAGGCGAGCGGGAGTCCTATCTTCGGGGCCGAGGCTCCGATGATCACCGGAACGACGAGCGTCTCGGCGACCACGCCGAAGGGCGGGCGCCGGGCGAAGCCCCCCCTGCCGGAGAGCGCCGCCGAGGCCGAGGCGCTGGCGGCGCGGCTCAGCGCGCTGGCCATCACCGGGCTCGATCGCGCGCCAGGGGCCGCAGGCGAAGCAGCAGGCGACAAGGCCGCCTAGATTCCACATTCTCAACTCATTGTACCGTTGATTCTTAGCTTCTCGCGTGCTATGCTCTCCGAGTTAGTCGAGAAGCGAGAGGATTGGCGACGATTCGTCCCTGAGGCGCCCCGCACACCCCCGGGGGCGCCCCCTCTTGGGAAGCTCACCGGCTTGCTGATCCTCAAGTCCCCCAGACCTTCCGATCCATCGCGCAGGTGTCGACTTGAACCTCTTCTCGGACGATCCATGATCCGTGCGACCACTGCGTCACTCATTGTCATGGCGGTCGTCACCGCGACCGTCGTCGGCGCCGTCGCTCCCGCCATGGCCTTCTTCGCCGCCGATTTCGAGCAACGCTGGTTCGCTCTGCCCGACGGCCTGATCACGGATCACACCGTCATCCGCGACCCAAGCGGTGCCTTCCATCTCTTCTACACGGTGGGCATTGCCGGCCAGGGCTGGCCGCATCCCGGGAACATGATCGACTTCGGCCACGCGACGTCGACCGACCTCATCCACTGGACGGATGCGCCGCGTGTCCTGCACACGGCGGAGAGCGGGTGGAAGAGCCGGAACCTGTGGGCGCCTCATGTCATCGCCTCGCCCACGGGGGGCTACTTCCTCTATTACACGGGGGTGGATTCTTCGCTCACGCAAGCGGTCGGAGCAGCCTTCTCGCTGGATCTCTACAACTGGATCGACTACTCGGTCGATGCTCCCGCCTATCATCCCGATCCAGCCTGGTCAGCCTGGCGGCCGGGCATCTGGTCCGATGGTCGCGATCCCTTCGGCTTCCGTCTCGGCAACGGCACGGCGCTCCTCGCCACGGCGCTCGCCAGCGACCTCTACACCGGCGTCGGCGTTCGCGGGGCGATCGCGCTCGCCTATTCGAGCGATGGCGTCAACTTCGTCGATGTCGGGGCCCCGCTCTTCATCAACAACACGAATCGCACGCTCGAATCGACGAGCCTCTTCCGCCGTCCGGATCGCTACTTCCTCTTCTTCCACGAGTCGGGAGTTCCAGGCGTCCACTACATGCACTCTCCAGCGCTCATGAGCGGCTGGGACAAGACCCAGGCGCAGGTGCTCGATCCGCTCGCCTTCGGGCCGACCGAGGTGGTGTCGGCCGGTGACGCCACCTTCATGGGGCGCTGCTACGACGCGGATCACTCCGGCACGGTCATCTACGGCGCCAAGTTCGACAGCCTCAGATGGACGAGCGACCGGGTCACGTTCTCCAGCACGAACACCCTGTGGAGCGGTTGGAGCGCCGAGGGTGACGCCTTCGAGTACCAGCCCGTGTTCGGTGACCGTCCATTCGCTCGCGGCGGCCAGCCCTCCGGCGAGGAGGGCTGGTTCTGGATTCATACCGCCGAGACCTATACCGGGCCCATCCACAACAACGACCCGGGTGCGCCGCCCGAGTTCGAGCGGACCGGCGTCCTGCGTTCCGCACCCTTCACCGTGACCGGGGGGCACCTCGCGTTCAAGATCGCGGGTGGCAACGATCCCGACCACCTCTACCTTGCGCTCGTCGACGCCGGGAGCGGGGAGGTCCTCCGGCGCGCCAGCGGCAACGATTCGAATGAGCTCGTCGAGCGCGCCTTCGATCTCGCCGGGCTCGAGGGTGAGCTCTGCCGGATCGAGATCGTCGACGACAGCGCGGCCGGACCGCATGGGTACATCGCCGTCGATTCCATTCGCGAGGGCGAGGGCGAGCCGCCGGTCGGGATCGCCGATGAGGCCGCTCCGGTCATGGCACCGCTCCTCGGCGCCGTCTATCCGAGCCCGACCACCGGCCCCGCCGCCGTGCCCTTCGCGCTCGCCCGGGAGGGCGAGGTGCGGATCCTCATCTACGACGTGAGCGGGCGGCTCCGGAGGCGGCTCGTCGACGGGCGCCTGACGGCGGGGCGCCACCGCGCGCACTGGGACGGCACGGATGCCACCGGACAGCGAGTTGCGGCTGGGGTCTATTTCCTGCGGATGGAGACGAGCGCGGGAGCTGCGACGCGCCGCATCACCGTGGTTCCCTAGCCCCGGCTACGGGCCGCGGTCCGCGGCGGCGGAAAGACCGGACGCTTCTCCGGTTCCCACGGTCGCCAGCCGACGAACGTCGACTCCCAGGCCATCATCGCCAGCCTCCTGACATCCTCCTCGCTCAGGTCGAGGAGATCGATGGCGAGAAGATACTCGTCGACGAGCGTCGTGTCCGACACCGTCGTGTTGTCCGTGCACAGGGCACAGCGGATGCCCGCATCGAGGAACTTGCCCAGGGGATGCTCGGAGAGAGACTGGACCGCTCCGGTCTGGACGTTCGAGCTCAGGCAGACCTCGATCGTGATCTCGTCGCGGGCAATGCGGCGTGTGAGCTCGTGATCGCGCACCGCCGACACGGCGTGGCCGAGGCGGCGCGGGGCGAGGTGCTCGATCGCCTCCCAGATCCGGTCCGGCCCCTCGTCCTCCCCGACGTGCACGGTGCCGTGGAGTCCCATCCGGCCCGCCAGACGATAGGCCTCCGCGAACAAGACCGGCGGGAACGGGCGCTCGGCACCGGCGATGTCGAATCCGACCACTCCGACATCGTCGTGATAGTCCTCGCGTTCACCGGCCACCTCGCGCAAGAGGATGTTCGCCATGTTGCCGCCATGATTGCGCATCGCGATCACCACGATCCCGACCCGGAAGTCCGGGTGCTCGGCCCGGAAGCGGATGAGGCCCTTGCGCACCGAGTGCAGCACCTGGCGGGTGGTGAGACCGGCCCGGCGGTGGATGATCGGGTTCAGCCGGAGCTCGAACAGCCGCACGCCGTCGCGATAGGCGTCCTCAGCGATCTCGTGCGCGATCTGCCGCAGGTTGTCGTAGAACTGGGTGTACTGGAGCGGAATGTGGAACTTGTCGAGATAGTCGAGGAGCGTGCGATCCCGCTCCGGGTCCCAGGCCAGGAAACGCTTGAAGCCCTCGAACGCCATCCCGGGGATGGCGCGGTAGTACTTCTCGGAGAGTCGCCACAAGGTGATGGGACGGATCGATCCGTCGAAGTGCCGGTGGAGCTCGGCGAGCGGCAGGGTTCCGAGGAACGCGATCTGGTCCTCACGACTCCAGTTCTTCATGAAGCGATATTGGAGACGGGCTCGCACGAAGTCAACGGCCGAGGTCGAAGCCGGACAGGACGGGGTCCACGCTCGCGACTGAGCTCGGTCGCGCCGAGCCGAGCCGGAGTCAACGCAGGAGCACGGCCTCGCGGGTGAGGGCGCGGCCCTGGGACTCGAGTCGCACGAGATAGATGCCGGAGGGCATGCTGCGCGCGGCATCACTGCGGCCGTCCCAGCGGAACTCGTGCTCGCCGGACATGAGGACGCCGTCCAGCAGGGAGCGGACGTGACGACCGTGGACGTCGAACACGTCGAGGCGAGCGCGACCCGCTGCCGGGAGCTGGAAGCGAATGCGCGTGGATGGATTGAAGGGGTTTGGAACCGGCGGGTCGAGCGCGAGGGTGGTCGCCGGGGGCGTGGGCCCGTTCTCAACCGACGCTGCTCCCGGCAGGAGCGTGAAGTCGATATTGAGGACGCGCTGGCCCGCGAAGACGTGGATCGGATCGGCCGCCGCCGGGTTCCTCCGCTCGCGGTACACCTCGCCGAAGAAGCCCTCGATCCCCGGGGTGAGCGCTCCGTACTGCCCGGTGGGGAGCGGTACCGTCTCGAACACGCCGTTCTCGTTGGTCACCGTGGGTCGCCACAGCTCGCCGCCGAGCGGAAAGGGATGGACCGGCACGGCGGCCAGAGGCATTCCGTTCGACTCGTCGACGACGCGGCCGCGCATGGCGCCGCCCGTCGCCAGCGAGAAGTCGATACCGGAAACCTGGTCGGCGCCGTTGACGACGATGCGGTCGGCCCGCGTCAGGTTCTCCGGCAGGTGGCTCGGCAGAACAGGATAGTACTGCCCCATGTACAGGGTCCCGGAGGGCAGTGCTTCGATGACATAGGCGCCGGCGCCGAGAGCGGTGAGCGCATACGCTCCATCGACCTCCGTGGCCGCGCTCGCCGCCACCGCTCCCGTCGCGGGAACGATCGCCTGCACGGTGATTCCGGCGAGTGCGCCCCCTGGGCCGCTGAGGCGACCTGAGATCCGGCTCTCGGTCAGCGTGCAGCCCTGGCCCAGGGCTCCGATCGCGCCGCAAGTCGGGAGCGCGAGGCAGGGCGAGTCGGCGCGGAGGGAGAGATCGCCGGAATCGGGATCGCAGTACAGGGGGTCGAGGGAGATGTTCTCTCCGGCGTTGCGCCCGCAGATCGCATCACCGCCCGCATTGGCCCAGATGTCGCTGCAAGACACGGTCACCTCGGCTCCCGCCTGGCAGACGAAGGCCGGTCCGAGACGGGTGGCGGTGATGAGGCAGCGGTCGACCACCGTGTCGGAAGGGCCTCCGGCGAGGACCCGGGAGCGGATGCCGAAGCCGCCGTTGCCGTGAATGGTGGAGAGTGTCACCTCGTGCATGCCGGCGACCTCGACTCCACCCCCGTCGCTCGTGAGGATGCTGTTGTTCGCGATCACGCACTGGGTGATCCGCGCTCCCAGTGGGGCATCGATCTCGATTCCGGTGCCGCCGCAGTCCGTGATGCGGCAGGCGATGATCTCGGCGGCCGACTCGAGCTTGAGTCCGGGACCGCTCCCGTGGATCGCGAAACCCTCGATGCGGGGGTGACCCGAGGCGACGCGCAGCACGGGCGCATTGCTCTCGATCTGCACGAGCTCGGTCGCCTGGGCGCCATCCACGGCGAGGAGGACGGCATCGGAGCCGGAAAGCGTGAACGGTCCCTCGTAGCTTCCGGCCGTGACCTGGATCGTGTCGACCGCGCAGCGCGCGGCCAGCGCCAGCGCGGCGGGTAGCGTCATGTCATCCGGAACACGCACGGTCGCCGGAAGGTCGACCACGGCCATCGTCGTATCGGTGGCGGAACTCTGGGGGTCGCTCACGGTGAGAACCACCGGATAGGCACCCGCCGCGGCGTAAGCATGGATCGGCGTGGCCCCGGTGGCCGTCGCCCCGTCGCCGAAATCCCAGTGATAGGCCAGCGTATCGCCGTCGGGATCGGAGGATCCGCGGCCATCGAAGGCGATGCCCGTGCCGGTCCTCCCGCAGTAGGGGCCGCCCGCTGCGGCGCTGGGCGGTGAGTTGACCTCGAGCTCGAGACGAACGCCGTAGCACTGTCCGTATCCGAAGTCGTCGAGGTCGAACCAGTCGCCGTGATCGCCGGTCAAGTTGGCGAGGGCCCGGCCGGGCTGACTCGGGCCCGGGACCCGACCGATGTACCAGGTGGGAGGAATCGCGGCCGATTCGTAGACCGCTCCGAGCCAGACCGTTTCGCCGAGCCCGAGCCCGAGCGGCGGGTCGACTTGATACTCGCTGTACACGCTGTCGCCCGCGATCGGGGCATGGAGGAGCTTCAATCGCTCATTGCCGCAGGTATCGTCCGGCGAGCCATTGGCGTCGCGCCAGAGGTAGACGTTCAAGGTGGCGACCGTCGGTTCGATGAAGAACATGCGGATGCGCGTGATGTCCCCCGCCGCCTGCGAGTTGACGAAGGGGAAGGCGAAGCCGACCAGATTGCCAGGTTGGCCGGGACCGCCGGGCCGGCAGTCGCCGCCGTCCCAATCGAGCTGTACCGAGAGCTTGGCGGTGGGGATATCCGGGGCACACAGGAGCTCGACCGTCGATGCGGCGACGGCCGGGGCCAGGCCGAAGAGCGCGACAAGGACCGCGCCGACGGCCAGGGAGGTTCGCGAGCGGGAGCGGTCCGAGCAGGGCAGGGGCACCGTAACTCCTGGAAGACTGGGACGATGATTCGGGGATGGCCCGGGGGTTCGGTGCGGCCCGGAAAACGACGCTGATTCTACCACGGCCCGGCCGTGCCACTGCCGCTCCAGCCGGGAGAGGGTCCGGGCGCGGCAGGTCCTCCTGGGGGGGCACCGGTGGCCGTGTGGGTCCACCGCCGCCCGCGGGCGTGCGCACCAGGGGACAGCCGCTCGGGACGGCGCCTCCGCCGAAATGTCCCGCTCCGGCTCCATGTCATGAAATGATAGCTAGTTGTGGCTGAGCGCGAGCCCTGGTGCCGACTGGAACGGGCGTTGCAATGACCGGCAGCGACCGGTCGTGACGAGAGCCATCGCCGGTTGCCCATCGCCCAGATTCCGTTGCTGCGGGGACTTCAACCGCCCCAGGGAGGATTCTTCGATGCGTTCCATGCGGGTTCCTTTCATCCTCGGCCTCATGACGCTCGCGCTGGCCGGGTGCGGCCAGGACGACACCACCAGTCCCGATGCCACCACTGACGACTCGTTCGATCAAGGTGCCCTGAGTCAGCTCATGACCGAGGAGAGCGACTACTTCGACGGCGGCGAGGTGCTCTCGGCTGATCGAGTCATGATCGAGAACACCCAGGGGAAGCGGACGCCGGAGGGCGCTCCGATCGAGTCCTTCTATTTCGTTCGCGAGATCAACGGCCGCGATGTGCGCCGCGAGATCACGATCGACCATCCGCACGGCGAGCCGGCGGTGGCCCGTGTTTCGACTCGGGTGGCGCTCCGCGGGATGTTCCATCTGTTCTATGAAGACCCCGATAACATCTACCTTCCGGGAGTGATCGACAAGCCGCTCAGGGCCATGGCTCGCCATCGCGCCGTCTTCATGCAGCGTGAGCAAGCGATGCATCAGCATCGTGGCTGGCGGCTCACGGGCATCTCGGCGACCGAGATCCTCTCCGAACCCACGACCAAGGACATCGTGAGCCTCGAGGTCATCTCGAACTCGGTGAACCTGACCATCACCGACCCGCTCGAGCTCGTGCGCATGAGCGGGCTCATGACCTTCCAGCCGGGGGAAGAGGTGACACTCCGCGTCACGACGACCGATCCCACCGATTTCGTCTTCCTGCACACGGGGTCGCTCAAGGACGAATTCCGCCCCCTCGGGAATGGCGTCTTCGAGGGCACGTGGCGGGTTCGCGAGCGGGTCGGTCGGCGGCACTTCGGAGTGGATGTGATCGATCGCGATACCCTCTTCGATGATGCGGCCCCCTATGACTCGGCGATCTGGGTCCTGCACTACCGCGTGCGGGGCGAGTCCCCGGAGCCCTTCGAGGGATAGCCGGTCGCCGGAGCGCGCGGGAGCCCCGCCAGTCGAGCCGGTGGCGGGCGCTACGGCCCGGGCCCATGGGCGGTGACCCGGTCCGACCAGCGCCCCAACCTGAAGGCCTGGAGCCTGACAAGGCTCCGGGCCTTCGGCCTTTCCCGGGCCGCCGAGGGCGCTTGGGCGAAACGCGGCGCACTCGATCCACGTCCATTCAAGTGATCTTCCCGGCGCGGGGCGGAACGCGAAGATCCGGCTCCCCGCCGGCGATGCGGCCCAGTGGCCCTAAAGCGGCCACGGGCATGGATCGAGGCCACGATCACGCCCTCCGGCGTTCCAGAGGTACCCCATGCTTGGACATGAAACCGAGGATCTCAAGGCCCCGAGGCGACGGACAGACCCCGGGCTGGTCTGTCTCCTGGTCTCGGGTTTCTTTCTCTTCTTCCTGGCCGCAGCGGTCGCCCAGGCCGACGAGGAACGGACGAGCGAGGTCAAGCGCACGTTCGACCTGAAGGGCAAGATCGAGGTGCGCAATCTGGCCGGCAAGGTCACGGTCGGGCGTGCCCCGGGCGCCTCGAGCCTCATCACCGCGACCGTTCATGCCGTCGGGGCCAGCGAGGCCGAAGCAAAGGAGCTGCTCGCCGCCCTCGACGTGCAGTTCGACGAAGCGGATGGTGGGGTCGAGGTTCGCGCTCGTTACCCGCTCGATCGCCATACGGAGTACGCCTACCTGGGCGGGACGGGATCCGGCAAGTCCACGACACGCACCACCTACGAAGGCAAGCGGGTCACGGTCACCACATCCAAGGCCAGCGACGCCGCCGCGCTCTGGGTCGATTTCGATGTCCTCCTGGCTCCGGGATCGGGGTTCAAGCTCGAGGAGGTGGTGGGTGAGGTCGCGGTCTCGGATGTCGAGGGGTCCGTGTCGGTCGAGGTCGGGATGGGCGATCTCTTCCTATCGAGCGTCAAGGGGAGCCTGGAAGCGGAGACCGGTTCGGGTGATGTCAGCGTGAAGAACCACCGCGGCGATATCCAGATCGGAACGGGATCGGGCGACCTGACCATCGACGGCACCGAAGGCGAGGTGGTCGCCGAGACCGGTTCCGGAGACGTCGTGGTCGCTCAGGCTTCGGGGAAGGTCAAGGCCAGCACGGGATCGGGTGATGTCGAGGTCCGCGACTCGAAAGCGGCGCTTCACATCGAGACCGGGAGCGGCGACGCCCTCCTGAAGAACGTGAGTGGGGGCGATGTCCGTGTCGGCACCGGATCCGGTTCCATCAAGGTCGAGAGCCCGGCGCTGTTCAAGTCTCCCACCCTGGCCCGCGCTCGTCTGGAGACCGGTTCCGGTGATATCTACGTCACCATCGATGATCAAGCCTCGATGCGGCTCGACTTCGAGAGCGGGAGCGGAACGCTCAAGGCCTCGAACGCCCTCAATGGGAAGGTGGAGCGCACGGGAGCGCACGGCCACTACCGCTGCAGGATCGGGGCGGGAGAGAGCGAGGTGGAAGCCGGCACCGGGTCCGGCGATCTCATGCTCCGACTGGCCAGCGAGTAGCTGCGAGCAACCTGGAGTCGCTGGGCGCCCAGCGACCAGCGCGGTCGCCTCGGAGCCGCATGGCGCCCCGGAGTAATGCGGCCGTTCGGGGAATCGTCTAGACTTGTGCTCGGCGCTAGACTTCCGGAGTCCCGAGCATTCATGACCACGCTGTCCCCATTTACCATCCTCTCTCGCGACGAGACGGATGAGGTTCTCGACTACCTCCTCCGCGATCCGATCGAGACGGTGTTCCTGCGCGGCCTGATCCTGCGTGTGGGGCTGGCCATCGGCCGCCGTTTCGGCTGCTTCGTGGCCCATCGCCAACCGGACGGTGAGTTGGGCGGCGTGATGCTGATGAGCACGCTGGTCGTGCCCTACGCCACCGACCCGGCGGCCCCGATCGCGTTCGGCGACGCCCTTCGTTCCTCGCCCTACGTGATGCGCAACATCGTCGGGGCGAGCGCCACGGTCGAGGAGCTCTGGTCGGCGATGCGCCCGTGGCGTCCCCGGCCCCGTCTCCTGCGCCGTTCGCAGCCGGTCTATGTCGTCGATCGCTCGTCGCTCTTCTACCTCCCGGCCCCCAGGCTCAGACGCGCCTCGCTCGGCGACCTCGACCTCCTGGTGCGGGCGGGGGCGACCATGATGATCGAGGAAGTGGAGGAGGATCCGCTCCGCCGCCGCCCCGAGCAGTACCGGGGCCACGTCCGGGATCGCATCCTGCGCGGGGATGAGTTCCTGTGGGCGGACGAGGAGGGGCTCTGTTTCAAGTGCAATGTCAGTTCGCGTACTCCGGAGGCGGCTCAGATCGAAGGGGTCTTCACTCCTCCTGAAAGACGGGGGCTGGGATTCGCGACGCGCGGACTGAGCGAGGTCTGCAATCGCCTCCTCGGCGAGATCCCGCAGCTCACGCTCTACGTCAACGACTTCAACACGCCGGCCATCGGCCTTTACGAGAAGCTCGGCTTTCGCCGCAGCGGCGAGTTCCAGTCGATCTTCTTCGACTGATCCAGCGGTCGCGGGTCTGCACTGAAGGGTGGGGGAGACGGAGAAGGGATCTGACGCTCCCCGCGTTCTTCCCTCGCCAGATCCCTCCTCCGCCTTCCCCCGTCCGCGGCCATGGCCGGGTATTGCAAAGGTCATGCCTCATGGTGGGGCTCGTGATCACCAGCACGCGCTGGCTCCCTTCTCACGGGAGATAGGCACCGGTCGCCGCGGGAGCTGCCTTTCTCGGAGCCGCCGCCTGGCCGACATCTGGTGATGCCGTCGACGTTCTTGACCACCCAGTGCGCGGCGCGCCGGCCGCGCGGCCCTGGCCGGGCGGCCGGGCACATGAGAAGATGGGCCGCGGGCAGCAGCTCGGATCAGTTGGTTTGCGCGGCGAGAGGTCTCGGAACATGGTTTCTTCTCCAGTTCGGATCGGGCTCATCGGCGCCGGCCTGCACGGCATCCGATATGCAAAGCACATCGCCAGGGACGTGGCCGAGTCCCGGCTGGTCGCTCTCACCCGGCGCGATCAGGCCGCGGGAGCCGCGCAAGCGGCCGAGCTCGGTTGCGCCTACGAGCCGGATGTCCGGGCTCTCGTCAGCCGCGATGACGTCGATGCTGTCGTCGTGGTCACGCCCCCCGTGGCGCATCTGGAGGCGGTCTTGACCGCGCTGGCGGCCCGGAAGGCCGTGCTCGTGGAGAAGCCGATGGTGGCCACGGTTGCGGAGGCGGAGGAGCTACGCCTGGCGGCCAGGCAGGCCGGTTGCCAGGTCATGGTGGCGCACACCCTCCGCTACAACACGATGCTGCGCACGTTGCGAGAGGAACTGCGGGCGCTGGGCGAGATCGTGCAGGTCCGCATGTCGCAGCGCCTCGAGCCGAGCTCGCTCGCCTGGCAGCAAGCGCATCAGGCGAGCGGCACGGGGTCCATCCTGCTCACCGGCGTGCATCTCTTTGATGCGGTCCGCTGGCTCTTCTCGGATGAGGTGGTGGAGGTGTTCTGTCGTTCGCGACGGGTGGTCAATCCGGCGCAGGAGGATTTCTTCGCGGCCAGCGTCGTCCTGGCTCGAACACGGATCCATGCCGAGCTCGAGGTCTCGAAGTACACGCAGAGCCGGAGCTGTCGCATCGAGGTCGTCGGACACAACGGCCAGTTCCTGGGTGACTACTGGAATCATCGTCTCTTCCACGTGAGCGGACGGAGCGAACGCGCCTGGGCCCTGCCGCCGGAGGTGTTCACCGTCAAGGAGGCGGTGCGTGACTTCTGCCGCCGCCTGATCTCCGGCCGGGAGATGCCGATCACGGTCCTCGATGGGCTGCGTACGCTCGAGGTCGCTGAGGCCTGTTATGCCTCGGCCCGGACCGACAGCGTGATCACGCTCGCTCCGGCGCCGGTGGCGAGCGGCTAGGGCCGGCCGGGGCGCCGCCGGCACGCGCTCCCTCCGCCCGGTGCCCCATCCCGCGACACCGATCGCTTCCTGCCGGTGCGCCCGGTCCGCCCCGTCGGTTCCGGCGGGGCTCGCCCGCCCGCCCGGCTCCCAACCACCCGATCCGTTCCTCAAGTCCGTTCGCGCCCCGGTCGATCCAGTACGTGGCAGAGGGGGTCTCCCGGTTCGTCCTGCCGGCCGATTCAGCTTGCCCGACACCAGTGCCCTGACCTCCGGAACCCCCTCGCCCTTCCTACCGGTCCCGTTCGCTCGCCGGACGCGGGTAACCGGGCCGGTGCTCCGCACACGGAGGTAGGGCATGCGCTTCGGAGAATTCCTGCTCAGTCGGGGCCGGATATCCAAGAAGGACATGGACGAGGCCTGCCGCGCGCAGATCGTGAACAACCATCTGATCGGCGTGCTGGCCATGGATCACGGCATGTTGCGGCCGGACGAGCTCGAGCACATCCTCGACCACCAGGCTCGCGCCATTGACAAGCCGCGCTTCGGAGAGGTCGCGATCGGGCTCGGCTATCTCGGCCGCGAGGATCTCGAGGAGCTACTCACGATTCAGGCCGAGAACCGGCTCCGCATCGGAGATGTGCTCGTGCTGCAGTCGCGGCTCACCGAGCAGGAGCTGCTCGCCGAGCTGCGCGCCTACCGCGAGATCATGAGGCAGAACAAGGTCGCCTAGGATCAGCGTCGTCTCCCGGTCCATGAGGTGAGGCGCAACATCGTCCCGGTTCCTATCCCGGGACGAAGCGGATCGGAATGTGCCCGGCCGCGCTCTCGACGACGTGGACCGCGATCCGGCCGGCCAGCACCGATGCGGTCTCACGAAAGGCCGCGCTCGCCGGCGAGTCGGGATGGGAGACGATCATCGGCGTTCCCGCGTCGCCTCCGGCCCGGATGCGGGGATCGATCGGAATCGATCCCAGGAAGGGAATGTCGAGCTGCCGGGCGGCCCGCTCGCCGCCGTCGCGCGCGAAGATGTCGTGCACCGCATTGCAGCTCGGGCAGACGAAGCTCGACATGTTCTCGATGAGACCCAGGGTCGTGATGTTCACCTTGTCGAACATTCGCTTGGCGCGCACCACATCGGCCAGAGCCACCTCCTGCGGCGTGGTGACGACGACCGCTCCCGTCACCGGCACGCGCTGGGCGAGCGTGAGCTGCACGTCGCCGGTTCCCGGCGGCAGATCGACGACCAGGTAGTCGAGCTCGCCCCAGGCCACGTCGCGCAGGAGCTGGATCACGGCGCCGTTCAGCATCGGGCCGCGCCAGATCATCGCCTGCTCGGGATCCACGAGGTAGCCGATCGACATCACCTCGATGCCGTGGCCGGTGAGCGGGCGCACGCGCTGATCCGCGTCGAGCATGGGCGGATCCTTGATCCCCATCATGATCGGGATCGACGGGCCATAGATGTCGGCGTCGAGGAGACCCACCCGCGCTCCCGCCTGCGCCAGGGCCACCGCCAGGTTCACGGCCACCGTGGACTTGCCGACTCCTCCCTTGCCCGAGGCCACGAGCACCGTGTTCTTGACCGTCGGGATCAGGTTCTCTGCTCCCGGCGCTCCGGTCAGCCCCCGCACCTCGGCTCCGAAGCGCACTTCCACCGCCGTGACGCCGGGGAGATTCTTCACGGCTCGCTCGCAATCGGCCTGGATCTCCGCTTTCAGCGGGCAGGCGGGCGTCGTGAGCTCGACGAGGAAGGACACCCGACCGTCATCGACCCGGACGTCCTTGATCATGCCGAGCTCGACCAGCGAGCGCTTGAGCTCGGGGTCGGGGACTGGCTTGAGGGCGGCAAGCACCGCCTCCGTGGTGAGGTTGTTCATGCTCAGATCTCGCGGATTGGAGTTGAGGGAGGGCTCTTCGCGCAGGCAGCCTGGTGCGCGCGGGAAATCCATGATGGCGCTCTGGGATGCTAGCTCGGATGCCGGTCCTTGCCAATGCCTGACGACTCCTCCCGGAGAAGGACGATCAGCCCAAGGCGGAAGCCGAGCCAGCAGTTGCGCCGGTCGGGACTCGTCACTAAGATCCAGTTCCTTCCCCCGGTGACTCGCCGGAATTCACGGTCGAGAAAGAGACTGGTCGCCCCGATGAACAAGGTCGTTCTCCTCATCCTCGCCATCGCGGTGGCGGCCTTCCTGGCCGCCCGCCATGCCCCGCTCGATCCCCTGCCCGCGACCTCGCCGCGGCTGAGCCCGCTCGACGGCGGGCTCGCTGTTCCCGGCGGCCTGGTGGGCGCGGGGGCGAGCGCCGCCATCACGAGGGCGGATCTCCAGGCCTGCGTCCGGGTGCTGGCCAGTGATGAGATGGAGGGAAGGCGGACCGGAGAGCCCGGTGCCGAGCGCGCGGCCCATTACCTGGAGACCGAGTTCCGCCGCTTCGGGCTCCGCCCCGGCGGCGATGGCGGAAGCTACCGGCAGCGCTTCGTCGCCCAGCTCGGAGCCCGGCCCGGTGAGAAGAACCGGTTGACCCTCCTCGCGGCCGGCCGATCCATCGATCTCGCGCTCGATCGCGAGTGGCGCCCGTTCGCCTTCGCCACACCAACTCGTGGCCAACTACGTGCACCCGTTGTTTTTTGCGGCTACGGCATCACGAGCCGTGATCCCGCCTACGATGACTACGCCGGTCAGGACGTCGCGGGCAAGGTGGTCCTTCTCTTCCGCTTCGAGCCAGGGGTCGATGACTCGTTGAGTGCGTTCGATGGCACCCGGCTCACGATCCACGCCGATCTGCGCAACAAGGCCAAGAATGCGCTTGATCACGGCGCCATCGGCGTCCTTGCCATCACCCCGCCGGGGCACAAGGACGACCTTTTGCCCTTCGATGGAAGTGACGAGGCCGGAAGCGGCCATCTTCCAGCGGCCCAGATCCGTTCGGACGTGCTGGCCCGCGTGCTGGCCGGCGTCGATCTGGCGGCCGCGGCGGCGCGCATCGACGCCAGCGTCGAGCCCGCGTCCTTCGCGCTCGATCTCGAGGTGGCCATGACCATCGGTGTCGAGCCCGTGACGGGCGAAGCATGGAACGTCGTCGGCATCCTGGGCGGCAGCGATCCAGACAGCCAGGCGACCGCGATCGTGCTCGGAGCCCACTACGATCACCTCGGGCGCGGCGGGCGGGGCTCGATGGCGCCCGGCGCGACCGAGATCCACAACGGGGCGGATGACAACGCTTCGGGAGTTGCGGCCCTCCTCGAGATCGCCGGCGCCATGGCCGGCGAGGAAGCCCCGGCACGATCGATCGTGTTCGTGGCCTTCACCGGGGAGGAGATGGGTCTCCTCGGTTCCAGCCGCTACGTCGAGGATCCGCCGTGGCCCATCGCTGCGACGCGCGCCATGATCAATCTCGACATGATCGGACGCGGCCCCGAGCGTCAGATCCAGGTGTCCGGCGTTGGCACCTCGCCGCGCTTCCGCGAGCTCGTCGCGAGCGCCGCGGCGGCGGAAGGGTTGACCCCTGTCTTCAACGAGGGTGGATACGGGCCGAGCGACCATACGCCCTTCTATGCGCAGAATCTCCCGGTGCTCTTCTTCTTCACGGCCCCGCACGAGGACTATCACCGCCCGAGCGATGACTGGGAGAGGCTCGACTACTCGTTCCTCGAGTCGGCGACCCGGCTCGCGGCGAAGGTGGCGGGAGACCTGGCCGGCGGGGCGCCGATCGAGTTCGCGCGTGCTGACGGGGGGCTGCCCCGCGGCGGGGAGCGCGGGGGCGAGGGCTACGGGGGACGCGGCTACGGGCCCTATCTGGGCACGGTTCCCGACTTCACGCCCGTCGAACGCGGGATCCGGCTCTCCGGTGTGCGCGAGGGATCCCCGGCCGAGGCGGCAGGGATCCAAGGGGGGGATATCATCGTCGGCTGGGAGGGGCGGCCCATCCTCAACATGAAGGACTATTCCCAGGCCCTCAAGAGCCATCGCCCGGGAGATCGGGTCGAGATCTCTATCTTGCGCGATGACAAAGAGATATCGGTTTCAGCGACCCTCGCCGAGCGGCACTAGCGGGTGCGGGCCGTCCTGCCTTCAGGGTCCTGACCGGGGAGGAGCCCCGGCGGGTCATCGTTGACCCCAGGGCGGGGACCGGTCATACTCTCGGGCTTTGCGCCCTGGTCGCGGGCGGTCCAAGGCACATTTCGACAAACGCTTAGAGCTCCAGCGTGAGGCCAGGGGGGGAGCCCGGCGGGTCAGGCAGGACGGTGTGAAATCGGGTATCCCGGGGAACCGCGAGGCCCGCTGCGGGGATCATAAGCAGATTCGGCCCCGCGATCATCGTAAGAGGCGTTCGATCCAGGCGTCCGAGCCCTCCGTAGGAAGAGAAGCCCTCCCTCTCCAGGCGCCCCGCGGGTCCGGCAATCGAATAGGACAAGATGGCGCGCTTTCGCGACACGGCTTTCTACCAAGTCTACCTGTGGCTGACCTCGGTCAAGCTGACCGTGGTCCTGCTTGCGATCATCCTCATCGCCCTCATCGCGGGCACGGTCTTCGAAGCCAACCGCGGTACGGCGGCCGCCCAGTTCCTCTTCTACAACTCCCGCTGGTTCGACGCGCTGCTCATCTTCTTCGCGATCAATCTGACGTGCTGCACCATTCGCCGCTTCAAGCGCCGGTTATCGCAGATCGGTTTCATCACCACGCATATCGGCGTGATGGTGATTCTCATCGGCGGTCTCATGAGCCGCAACATGAAGATCGAGGGGCAGCTCATCATTCCCGAGGGCGAATCGAGGAGCTCCATCCTCCTCAGTGACAATGTGCTGACCGTGAGCACGTTGATGAACGGCGAGCGCGTGACGCGCGAGTACGATACGCATTACGACAAGCTCGGCGGGCGCACCGAGGTCCAAGATGTGTTCCGCGTGCCGGAAGGCGATATCGAGCTCGTGGTCGACCGCTTCTATCCCGACTTCCGCGCCGAGGACAAGCTCGAGGACACCAACCCCGAGCGCAATCCGGCGCTCGAGTTCGTGGTGCACGGCTTCGGGGGCGAGCAGACGACGGCCATCTTCGCCGATTCGAAGCTGAGCCGGCAGCCCGGTGTGGCGCCCGTCACCATGAGCTTCGTCGAGGCTCCGGACGCCGCCGCCATGGAGCGAGAGCTGGGGCCGCGGGGTCCGGAGACGAGCTCGGGGCTGGGTCAAGTCCAGGTGGAGCTCACGACCGGAACCAAGCTCCAGATCCCGGTCGACGGGGGTCTCGGGCGGCCGCACTCGCCGCCGGGTTCAAGCATCCAGGTGACCATCGAGGCCTTCTACCCGCATTTCCTCTTCACCGGCCAGGAGTACTCGAGCCGTTCGCCGGCGATGGCGAACCCCGCGGTCGTGGTCGATGTCACCGGTCCGGGTGGCATCCATGAGCGCCATCTCCTCTTCAGTGACAACCCGGATGTCAACGTCAACCACCGCGATGGCGGCGAACTGACCAAGGCCGTGACCTATCGCCGTGAGAGCGGCGTCCCGGAGATCGCCGGCGAGGTCAAGTTCATCCGTGGACCGGATGGCGCGATCCACTTCGTTGCCCGCGGCGCCGGGGGCAAGGACGGCGCCGTGAGACAGGGCACGATCGCCATCGACAGCGAGGCCGGCTACCCGGAGACGGGGAGTACCTTCAAGCTGGCGCGCGTGCTCGACCACGCGCGCTTCGAGCAGCGCGTGTGGAATGCGGGGCGCGAGGCCCGCAACCCGGCGTTGCATGCGACGCTCCGGAGCGGCGAGGAGGAGCGCTCGCTGTGGGTGGGTGTCGGCGCTGCGCGCGAGATCATGCTCGGCGACATCCCCGTCGTCCTCGATTACGGCGCCAAGCAGCATGCCCTCGGGTTCAACGTCAAGCTCGAGGACTTCCGCGAGATCAACTATCCCGGGATCAGCATGGCGCAGTCCTTCGAGTCCGATGTCATCGTCACCGCGCCGGACAAGACGTTCTCCCGTATGATCTCGATGAACAACCCGCTCAAGGTCCATGGCTACAAACTATTCCAGTCGAGCTTCCAGCGTGGGGCGCGCGAGACCTCCATCTTCTCGGTGGCGCGGGACCCCGGTGTTCCCGTCGTGTATGCCGGAAGCCTCATTCTCGTGGTGGGTTTGATTCTGATCTTCTTCGTGAAGCCCTATCTGATCCGTACGGGATCGGAGCGGGGTGTCGTGCCGCCCGGTGAAGGCGCAGCAGGGGTGGCGGATGGGACGCACCTGCACACGGTCGCCAGTCCTGGCCCTGGGAGGTAGTCAAGCCAATGTCAGCTAGCACACGCACAGGTCTCCTCGGTCTGCTTCTTGCCGTCGTGGTCGCAGCCGGTGTTCTCACCGCCCCCCCACCGGCCCGCGCCGACCGCGTAGATTACTCCGAGGCCGAATGGATCGTCGCGCAGAGTGGTGGGCGGCTGAAGCCGCTCGACAGCTACGCCCGAGAGACCTCCCGTGAGATCACCGGCAAGCTGAGCTTCGACGGCATGAGCTCGATGGACCTTCTCTTCACGCTCGCCTTCGATGGCGAGTCGCTCCTCGACAAGGAAATGCTCAAGATCGGGTTCCAACCGTTCAAGGAGCGGGTCGGGCTCGATCTCAACCGGAAGCGCTTCTCGTATCGGGAACTGGTCGAGAATCAGGAGCTGATGACGCTCGTCGATCAGGTGCGCGAGAAGCAGCACGGGGGCGGCGATCTCGATCGCCTCGAGCGCGAGGTGTCGGCGGTCTACGGCCGCCTGGTCGAGATGAGCATGATCATGAACGGTGAGCTACCGCACCTGGTGCCGACCACGGGCCAGGGCCCGGGCGAGTGGCTGTCGGTGCCCGCGGTGGCTTCCGCTCCGGCGATCGGCGGCAAGATCACCGGCCCCTGGGAGGCGATGCAGAGCGCCTTCCGCGCCGGGGACAGCTCCGGATTCCGCCAGGCGAGCGCCGAGCTACGGGCTGCGCTGCGGGAGATCGGCGGCCAGAGCTATCCGCAAGAGAGCCGACTGGGTCTCGAGCTCCAGTACAACCACATCCGGCCGCATCTCGTGGCCCAGCTACCCTATCTCCTGGCCGCGGTCGGCTTCCTGTTCGGGTTCGCGGTGAAGAAGCGCTGGCTCTACGTGAGCTCGACCCTTCTTCTCCTCCTCGGCTTCGCCATCCAGACCTATGGTCTCGTGCTGCGCACGATCCTCACCGGCCGCGCTCCGGTCGGCAACATGTACGAGGCGCTGATCTTCATCGGCTGGGGAGTCGTCGGCCTGGCCATGTTCCTCGAGCTCATGAGCCGCACCCGGATCAACGGCGCGATGGCCGGCATCGCCGGCTTCGTGGTGCTCGTCCTGGCCAACTTCTTGCCGCTCGACTCGGCGATCAGTCCCCTGGTCGCCGTGCTCAACGCGACCTGGCTGCAATACCACGTCACCACCATCCTCTTCGGGGATTCGGCGCTGACCCTGGCCGCGGCGGTGGCACACTTCATCATGTTCGCGCAGATCTTCGCGCCTCAGAAGCGAGATGTCCGGCGTCATGCCATGAACATCATGTACCGGGCGATCCAGGTCGGGGTGCTCTGCCTCGCGGCCGGGATCATCTTCGGTGCCATCTGGGCCAACGCGTCGTGGGGCCGCTACTGGGGCTGGGATCCGAAGGAGACCTGGGCGCTGATCACGCTCATCGGCTTCCTGGTGGTTCTGCACGGGAGGCAGGCCGGATGGCTCCGTGAGCGCGGCCAGGTCCTGCTCACGGTCCTCGGCCTCCAGCTCCTGGTGTTCACGGTCTACGGCGTCAACTACTTCCTCGTCGGATTGCATAGCTACGCCGGCGGCAGCGCCTCATTGCAGATGCCGCCGCTTCTGGCCGGCTATCTCGTGATCGAGGCCATCATCGTGGTCGCCTATGTGCGGGCGTGCCGCAAGAGCAGCGAGCTGGTGCGGGCACCCATGGCCTCCTAGCCGAGATGGAGCCGAGAGCCAGCAAGGAGAGAGTCGACATGGCAGGCGCATCGACCAGCACTCGGGGGACGATCCCGATCGCAACCTACGGCCAACCGGCGCCGCCAAAGGGCGAGGTCGCGGCCGGCATGCCCGGGCAATGGCTCACGACTCGCATCGATGACTTCATCAACTGGGCGCGGGGCAACTCCCTCTGGCCCATGACCTACGGCACGGCCTGCTGCGGGATCGAGGTCATGTCGGTCGTATCCTCGCACTACGATCTGGCCCGCTTCGGGTTCGAGGTCATCCGCTTCTCGCCGCGCCAGGCTGATCTCCTCATCGTCGCCGGGACGGTGGTCGACAAGCTGGCCCCGGTGATGAAGACCGTCTATCAGCAGATGCCCGATCCCAAGTGGGTGATCGCGATGGGCGCTTGCGCCACGTCAGGAGGCTTCTACCGCGCCTATCACGTGCTCCAGGGTGTGGACGAGATCATCCCGGTCGATGTCTACGTGCCGGGATGCCCGCCGACGCCGGAGGGGCTCCTGTACGGCATTCTCGAGCTCAAGAAGAAGATCGAGCGCGGAGAGACCCGGCCGCAGATCCAGGCCCGCGAGCGCGCGGCCAAGGCCGAGCGCCAGGGGTAGGTTCGTCCGTCGCCTCGGCGACCGGGCGTGGGGGAAGGAGGGGAAGGCGTGAACGAGATGATCGAGAACCCGGCGGGCGACGGAGCGCCGGGCGGCCCGGTGGCGAGCGAGCGCGTGACCGCGCGCCTGCTCCGGCAGGAGCTCGGTCACGGGGTGCTCGAGGCGAGCGAGACCCATGGCGATCTCGCCATCCGCCTCGATCCCGCGGCGCTGCTCGCGGCGGCCCGCCTCCTCAAGGAACACCCCGATCTCGACTACAACTACCTCATGGATATCGCCGCGGTGGACTACATGGGTGAGGACCCGCGCTTCGAGGTGGTCTACAACCTCTACTCGCTCCGCCACGGCCACCGCGTCCGGCTCCGCGTGCGGGTGGCGGAGGACGAGCCGATCCTCGATTCGCTCTATCCCCTGTGGCCGGCGGCCGACTGGTTCGAGCGCGAGGCCTGGGATCTCATGGGGATCGTGTTCCGCGGCCATCCGCGCCTGGTGCGCATCCTGACTCACGCGGAGTTCATCGGGCACGCATTGCGCAAGGACTATCACCCGGCGGAGCGGCACAGATTGTCGCGACCGTACGATCTGTTCAGCGAGGAGAAGGCGGGGGCGCCGCCCGACTAGGCGCCACCCGGGCGACGGGGTCAGGCGCGCCGCATGAACCGCGGGGCGTCAGCGAGCGAAAGAAAGCCATGACGACGACCACCAACCCGATCACGACCGAGTCCCCTTCCGAGCGGATGACCGTCAACATCGGGCCGCAGCATCCGGCGACCCACGGCACGTTCCGTATCGAGTGCATCCTCGAAGGAGAGCGCATTCGCGAGTCGCGCACCGAGATCGGCTATCTCCATCGGTGCTTCGAGAAGATGTCGGAGACGCACGATTACTGGGGCGTCATCCCCTATACTGATCGCCTCAACTACTGCTCCTCGATGATCAACGGGGTCGGTTATGCGATGACCGTGGAGAAGCTCCTCGGCATCACCATCCCGGAGCGCGCCCAGGCCATCCGGGTCATCCTGAGCGAGCTGACGCGGATCATGGATCACATGGTCTGCGTTGGCACCAACCTCGTCGATCTCGGCGCGATCACCAACTTCTGGTACTCGTTCCGCGCCCGCGAGGTGATCTACGATTTGCTCGAGGCCTGCTGTGGTTCGCGCCTCACCGTGAGCTATGTCCGGCTGGGCGGCCTCGCCTTCGATCTGCCCGCGGGCTGGGTCGAACGCTGCCGCAAGATGATCCGCAAGGACATCCCACAGGCGCTGAGCGAGCTCGAGAAGCTCAACACCAAGAACCCGATCTTCCGCCTGCGCGGCGCCGGGGTCGGGATCATGCCGCGCGAACGGGCCATCGCCTGGGGCTGGACCGGACCCTGCGCGCGGGCCTCGGGGGTGGACTACGACGTCAGGCGCGACATTCCGTATTACGGCTACGACCAGTACGAGTGGCAGGTGCCGGTGGAGCCGGCGGGCGACGTCTATGCGCGCTATCTCGTGCGCATGGAGGAGATGCGGCAGAGCATCCGCATCATCGAACAGGCGCTCGACCATCTCCCCGGCGGCCCGGTGATCGTGACCAACCGCGAGGTGGCGCTGCCGCCCAAGCAGGAGGTCTACACGAACATCGAGGCCCTGATGGCGCACTTCAAGCTCATCATGCACGGCGTCCAGCCGCCGCCGGGCGAGGTCTACGGTTGTGTCGAGGGCGGCAACGGAGAGCTTGGCTTCTATATCGTCTCGGACGGAACGCGACGGCCCTACCGGGTCAAGGTGCGCCCGCCCTGTTTCGCCATCTTCCAGGCCTTCGATGAGATGCTGCGCGGCACGGTCATCGCCGATGTGGTCGCCATCCTCGGCAGCCTGAACATCATTGCCGGGGAGCTCGACCGGTAGCGGAGGGTAGGATGAACGAGCGGCGCCCCAAGATCTTGACTCTCGGTCTCGAGCGCGAGGATTCGCATACGCTCGCGGCCTATCGCGCCCAGGGCGGTTACGAGACCCTCAAGAAGGTGCTCGCCACCATGACCCCCGACCAGGTGACCGCCGAGGTCAAGGAGTCGGGGATTCGCGGCCGCGGTGGTGCCGGGTTCCCGGCCGGCGTCAAGTGGGGCTTCATCGACAAGAAGTCGGGGAAGCCCATCTATCTCGTCGTCAATGCCGATGAATCGGAGCCCGGCACCTTCAAGGATCGCCTCATCCTCGAGCGGTTGCCGCATCGCATGATCGAGGGGATCGTGATCGCGAGCTTCGCCCTCGGCGTGCGCCACGCCTTCATCTATATCCGCGGCGAGTACGCGTCCCCGGCGCGGCGGGTGGCCGACGCCATCGCCGAGGCGGAGGCCGCCGGGTTCCTCGGCCAGAACATCCTGGGCTCGGGCATGGAGCTCAAGCTGACGCTGGCACGCGGCGCCGGCGCCTACATCTGTGGCGAGGAGACCGCGCTCCTCGAGTCGCTCGAGGGGAAGAAGGGCTACCCGCGCTTGAAGCCGCCGTTCCCGGCGGCGGTGGGCCTCTACGGCTGTCCGACCGTGATCAACAATGTGGAGACCATCGCCACCGTGCCCTGGATCGTGGCCCATGGCGGGGCCGCCTACAAGGCGATCGGCACCGAGAAGTCGACCGGCACGCGGCTCATGAGCGTGTCGGGGCGGGTCCAGCGTCCCGGCGTCTACGAGGTCCCGCTCGGTCTCCCGCTCCGCGAGTTCCTCGAGGACGATCTGGGCGGCATGCAGGACGGATTCGAGCTCAAGGGTGTGATCCCCGGCGGCTCCTCGACCAATATCCTGACGCCGGACGAGGTGGATCGGGCCAATCTCGATTTCGAATCGATCGCGCAGTTCGGTACCTTCCTCGGTTCCGGCGGCATGATCGTCCTCGATCACACGATCTCGATCGTCGAGGCCGCCTATTCGGTAGCGCACTTCTTCGCTCACGAATCGTGCGGGCAGTGCTCGCCCTGCCGCGAAGGCACCGGCTGGATCGCGGGGATCATTCGCCGCATCCTGGCCGGACAGGGGCGCCTCGAAGATCTCGATCTCATCTGCGCGGTGGCGAAGGGAATGCTCGGCAACACGATCTGCCCGCTGGCCGATGCCGATGCCGCGCCGATGATCGCCTACGTCACCAAGTACAAGAGCGAATGGGAAGCATTCATCCAGAGCGGCAAGCGGCTCCTGGAGCCCGAGTCGCACGAACCGGCGCCGGATGCCGGGGAGCGGATCCCGATCGCTGTCGGCTAGCCGGCGGCGGACGCGGCAAGGAGAAGCCAAGTTGGCGGACGAGCAAGACAAGCGGGTCACGATCACGGTCAACGGCCGGGAGCTCAATGTTCCCGCCGGCTATCCGGTGCTTCAGGCGGCGCTCGATAACAAGATCCATATCCCGCACTTCTGTTACCACCCCGATCTCGGCATCGACGGCAACTGCCGGATGTGCCTGGGTGAGCTCGAGGGAGCGCCCAAGCTGGTGGCAACGTGCACGCTCCGGGCCACCGAGGGAATGAAGGTGAGGACCGACACGCCGCGCGTCCACGAGGCGGTGCGCGGTGTGCTCGAGTTCATCCTCATCAACCATCCCATCGATTGCCCGATCTGCGATCAGGCGGGCGAGTGCGGCCTGCAGAACTTCTACATGGATTACGGTCTCTACGAGTCGCGGGTGCGTCTCGAGGACAAGGTGCGGAAGCACAAGGTCGTCGACCTCGGGCCCATGATCGTTCTCGATAGCGAGCGCTGCGTTCTATGCTCGCGTTGCACGCGCTTCTCCGACAGGGTGGACGGCGAGCGCGAGATCCGCTTCAAGCAGCGCGGCAACCACACCGAGATCACGACCTTCGACGACGAACCGCTCCGGAGCCGCTATGCGGGGAACCTCGCCGACCTCTGTCCGGTGGGGGCGCTGACCTCCAAGGACTTCCGGTTCAAGATGCGGGTGTGGTTCCTCAAGTCGGCGAACTCGGTGTGCGACCTCTGCTCGACCGGGTGCTCGATCCGCATCGACCAGAACCACGACCGCATCTACCGCTACGTGCCACGGCGAAACTCAGCGGTGAACGCGAGCTGGATGTGTGACGAGGGGCGGCTGTCCTACAAGCGGGTCGGGGCTCCGGCGCGCCTCGAGTCGCCTCTCCTGCGCGATGATAACCGGCTCGTCGCCATTCCCTGGGAGAAGGCGCTCGATATCGCGTCGCGCCGGATCAGGGAGGCGCGGGAGCATCCGTCCGAGATCCTGGCCATCGCCACGCCGGCGGTGACCACCGAAGAGCTCTACACCTTCGGCCGCTTCGCCCGCGCGGTGCTATCGACGCCGAACATCGACTACCGGGTGAGCTCGACCAACGAGCGCCCGGGCGAGATGGAAGACGACGTGCTCCGGCGGAAGGACCGTTTTCCGAACAGCCGCGGCGCCGAGTTCCTGGCGCTCCTCCCCCAGGCGGGTGGAGTGAGCCTCGCCGAGGCGGCGGGGCGCACGTTCCGCCTCGTCTATGTCCTCGGCGCCGATCGGATCGCCGAGGGCGATCGCCTGGGAACGATCCGCCAGATCCTCGAGCGCGCCGGGACCGTGATCGCGCACTCGGCGCACGAGGCGGATCTCCTCGAATTCGCCGATCTCGTCTTCCCGGTCACGATGGCGGCCGAGAAGCGCGGCACTCTCGTCAATCACCAGGGGCGCGTGCAGCGCGTCGAGCCCGCGGTGTCGCCTCCGGGCGAGGCCGAGGCCGACGGCACCGTGCTCGAGTTCATCGCCGAGAAGCTCGAGGAGCCCCTCGGCAAGTTCGATCCGGCCGCCGTGTTCGCCGCGATGGCGGCCCAGGTTCCGGCCTTCCACGGCCTCCGTTTCGACCGTCTGGGGGCGACTGGAGCGCAGGCCGCGGGGATCGCGCCCGAGCTGCCGCGGGTTTCCGCGGTCTCCGTGGCGTTGATGCCGGTGGGTTAGCGCAAGCGAAGCACGGGAGAGGTTCACCATGTCGCAGACCATGATGCCCGAGATCAAGCCAGCGCCCCCGACCGGACGCGAGCGCTCGCCCGGTATCGCCTCGACGCCGACCAAGAGCACGATCGGCGCGATTCTCTCCGGCATGGCGCTCACCTTGAGCAAGTTCCTCGCGAGCGTGACCGGTCGTGACCGGCCGACGGTCCTCTACCCGCACCAGCACCGCGACTACTCGGGACGCTTCCGCGGGACGCACATTCTCACCAAGCGCGAGGACGGCCGCCCGCGCTGCGTGGCCTGCTTCCTTTGCGCGACGATCTGTCCGGCCGAATGCATCACCATCGAGGCCGCCGAGACCGAGGACAAGTCGATCGAGAAATACCCGGTTCGCTTCGATATCGATAACCTGCGCTGCGTCTTCTGCGGGTTCTGCGTCGATGCCTGCCCCGAGGAGGCGATCATCATGAGCCGGGAGTTCGAGCAGGCGATCTTCGATCGCAAGGACTCGATCTGGGACATCGACTACCTGATGAACCGCAAGACCTTCACCGAGTCCGACTTGGGCTACCGGCCCCGCGAGGACCGCGATGGGCGATCCGGGACGCGGGGCTAGGGCCGGGGCTCGCCGCGCCGGAGTCTTGACAGGAGGAACGGGAGAGGATGCCGGAGCTGACGGAATGTCCGGACCCGGGGGCGTGGCCAACGCTGCCGGAAGCCCTCAATCTGTTGTCACCATGAGGGTTGCAAATGCTCCTTGATGGGTCCGGTGCATGCTATAGTTCGCTTAGTGGACAAAGGGGGGAGGCGAAGCACGAATGCCAGCATACCGTTCCATCCGTGACCGGATGCTCTGCGAGTGCGATGTCGATGGTTTCCGGGCGGCGACTCCCGAGTTCGCGGCCTATTGCCCCATCGAAAGGCGCAAGGTGCTCGCGGCGGATCATGCGGGGTGCGGCAACTTCGGCGGCTACCTCTACTCGGAGACTGGAGAGGCGGCCGGAGTCCGCTGCCTCCATCCTCTCCATCGCAGCTAGCCCATCTCGCCCCTGACTCGAGTTTTTTCGGCGCCGGGTTGCAGGGCCTGGACGCGAGCGGCCCGCGTCCGGTTCTCCTCGGCGCCGATTCCTCTTGGACTCCCCGCTCTGCTCATCGCGAAAGCTCGACCGATTGGCGCCCGCGTCAGCCCACTCGCCCCGGGTTGAGACCCGGCCAGGTCGGGAGCAGGAACCCGCGCCGCGGCACATCGGTGCGCACGAGGCGCAGCGCTCCCGGGAGCACCTCCGCCGTGATGTGATCGGTGAGCCCGGCCACATCGCCGTCCACCTCGCTGCGGAGCGCGCGGCTCAGCCTGGCCTCGACCCGAGCCCCGGAGAAGTAGCTGATGCCGGGATGCAATTCCATGGTGCCCTGCAGCACGTGCCCGGAGAGGGTCAGGAAGTCGCGCAGGTCGCCGAGGGTGAGCACCGCAACATCGACTCGCGCATCATCCGGGCGCGAATCGGGGAACAGATCGAACTCGCCGAAGAGCTTGCCGATGTTCGCCAGGAGGAGGCAGTGGCCCGCGATCCGCTGCGCAGGGCGATCGTCCACGGCCACTTCGAAGGTGGTGGTCTCGGTGGACCCAAGCTGCACGAGAGCGCCGTAGATGTAGGCGAGGAGACCGAAACGCCGCTTGAGCTGCGCATCCGCGGTGGCCATGACTTCCGAGTCGTAGCCGACACCGAAGGTCAGAAGCGAGATCCGACCATTCACCCGCAAGGCGTCGAAGGGACGCGGTTGCTCGAGGGCAGCGAAGCGAACCGCCTCCGTGGTGCGCAGGGGAACGCCTGCCACGCGAGCGATCACGTTGGCCGTGCCCCCGGGAAGGACGGCGAGCGGGATGCCGGTATTCAAGAGCGCGGAGCTGACCGCATTCACCGAGCCGTCGCCGCCGTACACCCATACTCGATCCGGAGGGTTCCGGAGCACGCGCTCTACAGCCCAGTCGGCGTGCCGGCCTGGCCCGAGCATGAGGAGCTCGTAATCCACCTCGAGGTCGCGGCAGGCCGAGTGAATGGCGGCCAGACGCGAAGTCAGGTCGCGCGTGCCGGCAACCGGGTTGAAGATGAGAGTGACGCGCACCGGCGGGGATCCTCTCCTGGCAGAGGGCTAGTCGCGGCCGCGGCACCCGCGGCCGGCGAGAAGTATGCCACATCGCCTTGACCGCGCGGCAGCGAGGGCGGCATGATGGCGCATCATGCCCTTTCTGATCCGACTCGTGGACGGGCTCATCGAAGTGCTCGTCGTCCTGATCCTCATCGACGTCGTGGCGTCGTGGATCCCACCCCTCGACCGTCACGCCTTGATCCGCGAGCTCAGGCGGCTCACCGACCCCGTTCTCGCCCCGTTCCGGGCCATCGTGCCGCCGGAGCGGCTCGGGATCGACGTGTCGCCGATCCTGGCCATCGTCGCGCTCGAGATCCTGAGCCGGTTGATCGGCTAGCTCCGCGCCACCCCCTGGGTCGGATCCCCCGCTCCGGCCCCGACCTTGACTTTGCCCCCGGATGTGCCTACAATATCGGGCACTTGGGCGGATCTTGCCGCGCTGGTCCCGGCGCGCAGGTCGCCCCTTCCCACCTCACGGAGGGTTGTAGCTAAGCCCTTTAGCTAATGACTGCTCCGCCCACCGGGGCGAGCCGATAAGCAACCTGACGCATGGCCTCGGACCCCGCGGTCCAATCCGTGTCCGGGGTCCCTTCTCCATCATCCAGACCGGGGTGATCCGTGATCCCCGGAGCACCGGCGCCGGAGTCCTCTGTTGCGCACCCTTCGCCTCCTCAACTCGGCTGCCTTCAAGCGGCGCGCGCCCTACTGGATGCAGCGGCTGGCCCGGCGCAAGATCGTGGCCAGCTCCACCTTCGAGAGCATCTATCGCGCCCTGGTGGATCGTGAGATCGCCGAGCTCGAGCGCGGCGAACTGCCCGCGCCCAAGGTCGTCTACGCCGAATCCACCAACGCCTGCAACGCGACCTGCGTCATGTGCCCGCGCGACGAGATGCAGCGCTCGATCGGCATCATGCCGATGGATCTCTTCCGGAAGGTCGTCGATGAGTGCGCGGACTGGGGCGTCGAGGAAGTCCGGCTGCACAATTTCGGCGAGCCCCTCATCGACGTCAAGATCTACGACAAGATCGAGTACGCGAAACGCAAGGGCATCAGGACCACCACGATCTACTCCAACGGCGCGCTCCTCAACAACGATCGCGCGCGGCGCCTGATCTCCGCCGGTCTCGACAAGCTCTACATCAGCTTCGACGGCGCCACCAAGAAGACGTTCGAGACCATCCGCCTGCCCTTGAGCTTCGATCAGGTATCGGAGAACGTGCGGAGCTTCCACGCACTGCGCGGCGAGATGCGTTCGCTCACGCCCCACATCTACCTGACCTTCACCCACATCGATCAGCCGCGCGACGAGGTGGAGAAGTTCCGCCAGGACTGGACGCCGTACTCGGACAAGGTCTTCATCATCGACGCCCACGACTGGGCCGGGCAGGCCGAGGTGGCGCTCCACGAGAAGCAGGGCGGGCCGCGCTGGCCGTGCGTCTATCTATGGAAATCGATGACCGTCCTCTATTCCGGACAGGTCACGCTCTGCTGTATGGACATCAAGGGTGCCGAGGCCGTCGGCAACGCGCGCGAGCAGTCGCTGCGCGAGATCGCGAACAGCCTGGTCATGCGGGAGATCCGCGCCTCGCATCGCGCGCACCGCTACGATCAGGTCAAGCTGTGCAGCGGGTGTTCGCTCAACCGCATGTGGTCCTTGTACGATTGAACCGGTGTCCCGGCTGGGGACCGACCGTCTGTGATCCTGAGCCGGGTTTTCTCATCGAACCGCCACGATGAGATGCACGAAGGGCCCGCCCCGTTCGGGGCGGGCCTCTTCATTTCGCGGGCGGGGCGCCGCTACACCAGCGCCTCGGCGACGATCTCGGCCAGGTCCTTGACCTCGACCTCGGCGCCCTGGTCCTTGACCCCGTCCGAGACCATGGTCATGCAGAAGGGACAGGCGGCGCCGATGGTCCGGGCCCCGGTGGCCAGGAGTTCCTCGGTGCGCTCGATGTTCACCTTCTGGCCATGCTCCTCCATCCACATGCGCCCGCCGCCCGCCCCGCAGCAGAAGGACTTCTCGCGAATGCGCGTTCCTTCCCGCGGCGCCCGCCCGGTGGCGGCGGCGATCGCTGCCCGCGGCTCGTCGTAGACCTGGTTGTAGCGGCCGAGATAGCAGGAGTCGTGGAAGACGACGTCGGCGCCGGAGGTCTTGAGCTTGAGCCGGCCGGCGGCGATCAGGCGGCTTATGAACTCGGAGTGGTGCACCACCTCGTAGTGGCCGCCGAAGGCCGGGTACTCGTTCTTGAGCGTGTTGAAGCAGTGCGGGCAGGTGGTGATGATCTTCTTCACCTTGTAACCGTTCAGGATCTCGGTGAGCTCGGTCATCATCGCCTGGGCCAGGTACTCGTTGCCGATGCGGCGGGCGCACTCCCCGTTGCAGCGCTCCTCGGTGCCGAGGACGGCGAAGTCGATCCCCGCGGCATCGAGGATGCGCACCATCGCCCGCGTCACCTTCTTGTTGCGCTCGTCGTAGGCGCCGGCGCAGCCGACGTAGAAGAGGTACTCGGCGTCGGCGTGATCGGCCATGGTGCGCACGGTCGAGCCCCTCGGCCCAGTCGAGCCGCTGCTCGACCGGGAGGCCCCAGGGATTCGACTGGGTCTCGAAACCGCGGAGCGCCGTCTCGGCCTCCTTGGGGAAGCTCGTCTCCATGAGCACGAGATGCCGCCGCTCCTCGATGATCTTGGGCACGTGCTCGATGAGGAGCGGGCAGGCCTCGACACAGGCACCGCAGGTGGTGCAGGCCCAGAGCTCCTCCTCGCTCGTGTAGGTGCGAATGATGCCCGGATCCTCGGCGCGGGGGACGCCGCCCGCCTTCCCGCCGTTGCCGCCGCCGTTGCCGCCGCCGGTCGCGCGCAGCGCCTGGCCGCGCGCCATGGCGTAATCCCTGACGTCGGTGATGATCTTCCGCGGGTCGAGGGGCTTCCCGGTTGCGTGGGCCGGGCACAGGCTCGTGCACCTGCCGCACTCGGTGCAGGAGTAGCCGTCGAGGACATCGCGCCAGCTGAAGGTGGCGAGCTGATTGGCGCCGAAGGTCTCGATCGACTCGTCCTCGAGATCAGGCTTCGAGAGGCGGCCCACCGGCTCGAGCTTCCGGAAGTAGACATTGAACGTCGAAGCCATGATGTGGAGATGCTTCGACGACGGCAGATAGATGAGGAAGCCGAGCACGATGAGGACGTGCAACCACCAGGAGACATGGTGGAAGGCCGCGAGCGCCGACGCCGACATGCCGGCGAAGAGTGGCGCTGCGGCCGTGGAGAACGGTTGCCAGGCGATCCCCGGGCCCTCGGGCTCGCCGCGCGCGATCGCCGCGCCGCGCGTCGTGAGGATCGTGATCATGAGGGCGAGAATCAGAAGGAGGATGATCAGGCCGTCGGTGCGCGCGTGCCGATCGAGGCCCTGCATGCGCGGCGGCAGGAAGAAGAGCCGGCGCGCGAGCGCATAGAAGATGGCGACCGTCACGAACACGGCGAACAGGTCCTGTCCCAGGTAGAGGAGCCCGTAGAGCGGCATCCCCAGCCAGGAGAAATCCCAGTTCCGGTTGAGGCCGATGGCGAACGCCTCGAGGGTGCCCACGGTGAGGACCAGGAAACCCCAGAAGATGAGGAAGTGCATGAGGCCGGGGACCGGATCCTTGAACAGCTTCTTCTGGCCGAGGACGAAGGTGAAGACGCCCGAGAGGCGGCGCCCGTCTGATCGGTGCGGTGGGCCGGCGCCTGGGCGAGGAACATGGTCGCGATCAAGCGGCGGACCTGGAGGCCGAAGATGCCGAAGGCGGCGATGAGGAGGACGGCCATCGCAACGCTCTGCGCGGTCATGGGTTTCCCTTCTTGTACACCCGGCAACGGAGCTGGGCGGATGGGTCGCGCGCGGCGAGTTGGGGACGGCGAGCGCCCGAAGCTAGCCCAAAGCTGCTGAGGTTGTCAATGTGGCGGCGGTCCCTTAAGATCACCGGCCGGAATCCCTGCTGTTCCGCTCGCATCTCAACGGATGGAGCCCCGGCCGGCATCGCCGCCGGCGATCACGATCTCTCACGGTTCAGTCCGCCCACGCGGCACAACGAGGAGCACGATGGAGCCTCGCAACGTCATCATCATCGGATCCGGCCCGGCCGGTCTCACCGCCGCTCTGTACACCTCACGCGCCAACCTGGCGCCCCTCGTCTTGGAGGGAGCGGCCGCGGGCGGCCAGCTCATGACGACGACCGAGGTGGAGAACTTCCCGGGCTTCCCGGAAGGGGTGATGGGGCCGGTGCTCATGGATGACATGCGCAAGCAGGCCGAACGGTTCGGGGCCGAGCTCCGGCGCCAGGATGCCGAGGTCGTGGACTTCTCCCGCCGGCCGTTCAAGGTGACCTCCGACGGCAAGGAGTATCTGGCGCGGACCGTGATCATCGCGACCGGCGCCTCGCCGCGTCACCTCGGTCTTCCCAATGAGGGCAAGCTCACCGGCCGCGGCGTCTCGACCTGTGCGACCTGCGACGGAGCCTTCTTCCGCGACGAGGACATCGCGGTCGTCGGCGGCGGCGACTCGGCCATCGAGGAGGCCACCTTCCTCACGCGCTTCGGGAAGTCCGTGGTGCTGATCCATCGCCGCAACGAGCTTCGCGCCTCGAAGATCATGCAGGAACGGGCGCAGAAGACGCCCAAGCTATCCTTCCTCTGGGATTCGGTCGTCACCGAGCTCATCGAGGACGGCGGCAAGTTCGGCGGCATCAAGGTCAAGAACGTGAAGACGGGCGAGGAGAAGAAGCTCGCGATCGGCGGGCTCTTTGTGGCCATCGGCCACACCCCCACCACCCAGCTCTTCGCCGGCAAGCTCGAGCTCGACGATCAGGGTTACATCCTCACCCGCAAGGGCACCGCGACCAACGTCGACGGCGTGTTCGCCGCCGGTGACTGTGTCGATCACGTCTACCGGCAAGCGATCACCGCCGCCGGCATGGGGTGTCAGGCGGCGATCGACGCCGAGCGTTGGCTCGCTGCTCACGAACACGAAGAGAGCGCGGTCGAGACCTCGACCGGCGGTCGCTAGCGGCGCGCGACCAGAGCGGCCCGTGCTCCTGGCGATTATCAGAGACGAACCCTAGATGTCCGACGTCGACGTGCGCTCCGCCACGATCCTGATCGTCGGCGACGAGATCCTGAGCGGCGAGGTCACGGACGAGAACGCCGCTTACATCGCCCGCCGCCTGACCGTCCTTGGCCTCCACGTGGTCTCGATTCACGTCGTGCCCGATTCCCTGACCGGGATCGTGACCGCCCTCGACCGGGCGCGGCAGGAGGCGGATCTCGTCTTCGTCACCGGTGGCATCGGTCCCACCCACGATGATCTCACGCGGCAGGCGGTAGCGATGGCGCTCCGCGTCGAGTGTGTCCGCCATGCCGATGCCGAAGAACGGCTGCGCGCGGGATACGGGTCGGTCATCACCGAATCCGAACTGGGCATGGCCGATCTACCCGCCGGCGCGCATCTCCTCCTCGGCGAGCGCTATGGCGCCTTCGGCTTCGGGGTCGGGCCCTTTGTCGTGTTACCGGGAATCCCGGCGCTCTTGCGCGACATCATGGATCACATGACCGCGGAATGGCCGCTCGCCGACTACTTCTGCGAGGAGATCGTCACCAACCTGCGCGAGGGGAACGTGGCCGATGGGCTGCGGGCGATCCAGGGCGAGTTCGCTTCAGTGGCGATCGGCTCCTACCCGGTGAAGACGGCCAAGGGCTATCAGGTGCGGATCGTCATGCGCGCGCGCGATCGGGATCTCCTCGCGCGCGTCAGGGACCGCGTGAGCGCGCTGGTGGCGGCGAGCGAGAGCGGATCGCCGGCACCGGGGGCGTGAACCCACGGCGCCCGGCGTGGCCCCGGCGTTCGATCTCACGAGGCTGCGCGCCGAGCGCCTGCGGCTGTGGCACCTCGCCGGCAATCCGATAACGGACGTCGATCAAGCGCTCGATTTCCTGCGCCACACCGGGTTCGCGCTCTCGCACCGGGCCCGGACCTTTCTCCTTCCCTCCTTTGTCGAGGCCCTGGCCGGGGGCAAGGAAGGTGTTCCCGCCTATGGCGACGCCGCGGGCCATCCGCTCTATGCGCGCTACGTCACGATCCGGCATCACCCTCGCGTCAAGAAGCTCGCCCTGGAGCTTCCGATCCTCAGGCGCCGGCACGCCCTCGTCCTGCGCGAGCATGTGGTCGATTTCGCAGCACTCCTCGCCGAGCTCCGGAGGCCTGATCGCCGGAGCGAGGAGTCGCGCGCCGCGGCGCGGCGCGTCGTCGCCCTCATCGCCGATCGCGGTCCGACCTCCAAGCGCACGCTTCGTCTGGCACTCCTGGGCGGGCCGGCGGCCATGCGCGGCGCGAGTCTCGATCGCGTGCTCCTCGATCTCGAGAGCCGGCTCGTGCTCGTGACCGTCGACTACACCGAAGCGGACGGCGCCTTCTTCGATCTCTTCGCGCGGGCTCATCGCGCGCTGGCGGTGCACGCCGCCAAGCAGAGCCGGGAGGAGAGCATCGAGCGACTCCTCGCGCGCTACGTGCGCTCGTCGCGCGCGGTCGAGCCGGCGCGAGTGCGCGAGGTGCTGCGCGGGTTCGCGGATCCGCCGGAGATCCGAGCCGCCCGGGACCGCCTTCTTGCCGCCGGCCGGATCGCCAGGGCGCGCGTGGGCGGCGGCGAGTGGCTCTGGGCGCCCGAGTAGATCTACAACGAGGATTGTAGATCTGGATGTCTTTACAGCCGCCGCGCGTAGCTCCACGATTGGTGACAGATGAGCGAGGCTTCAGGCGCCCGTGAGCGGGCGGGGCGTGTCGGCCAGTCCCGAACTCGAAGGAGGTGCTTCGATGACGCAGCCTCTGCGGACCCGGCTTCTGGTCGTCGTGGTGGTTGTGGCCGGCGCTCTCCTCGCCGCGACACCGGCGGCGGCACGAGCGATCATGCCCTCCGGCGTCGGACCCGAAGTGTCGAGCCCGGGCGCGCTCGACAACCTGCCCGGGATGACCGTGACCGACGGCAACCACACCGTCGGCCCGATTCGTCCCCGCCCGTCGACGTCGGCCTGGGATCCCGATCCCGATGGGGTCGAACCGGCAACCTGGGGTCAGATCAAGGTGCAGTTCGCCGCGCGCTAGTCGACTTCCAGGAGCAACAGCGACGCGTCATCGATGAGCGGTCGGCCGGCGCTGAAGCGCCGCGCCGCGTCCAGGATCGAGGCCACGCTCGCGGCCAGCGGGCGCCGCGCCGTCTCCTCGACGGCGGCAAGGAGCCGCTCGGTGCCGAAGGTCTCCTCTTCCTCGTTCATGGCGTCGGTGATCCCGTCGGTGTAGAGGAGGAGACGCGTCCCGGGGTCGAGATCGAGCCGATGCTCGTCGTGATCGATGTCGCGCCTGACGCCGATCGGGAAGCCGTTCGCCGCGATCTCGGCCGGCGTTTCATCCGGGCGCAGGATGATCGGCGGGCAGTGACCGGCGGAGGCGAAGCGGAGCTCCCTCGCCCGCACATCGAGGATCCCGTAGAGGAGCGTGAAGTAGAGATGAAGCTCGGGATCCATCGGGAAGAGGGTGTTGAGCTCGCGGAGCACCGCGGCCGGCGCCAGGGCATCACCCGGGCCGCCTGAACCGTCGCGTGCCGCGACGATCGACGCGGGGCTTCCCGGCGGACTCAGGAACTTGTGCACGCTGAAACCGAGCATGGCGGCGGGAAGCCCGTGCCCGCTGACATCGAGGATGTAGAAGGCGAGCCGGCCGTCATCGAGCGGGAAGAGGTTGAGGCTGTCTCCGGCGAGCTCGGTGCTGGGCTCGACGTGCCATGCCAGGCGCACGCCCTTCAAGAGGGGGGATTGATTGGGGAGGAGCGAGCGCTGGATGCGCGCCGCTGCCTCGAGCTCCGATCGCATGCGATGGTTGGCGGCGCGGAGACGGGTTCTCTCCTCGCGCCACGCAGTGGCGGTCGCCAGCGGGACGCACTGCTGCGAGTTGAGCGCTACCGCGCCCGCCCTCAGCGAGTTCATGGCTCCTCCCCGGGTTCGCGGGTTCAGTTCGAGTCGCCTGCCTTCTCCTCGCCGGGCCCGAAGACCTCCTTGGCCCGGCGTTGCAGGCGCTCGCGGGCTTCATCGACCTCGCGCAGCGCGTCGCGCAGGCGATCGAGCTCGTCGGCGCGCACCTTGAGTCCCTCGCGGATGAAGAGCGCGGCCGCCTCGGAGCGGCTCTTGACCGCTCCGGTGGCGACCCACTCATCGAGCGCCTGACTCGTCTTCTCGTCGATGCGCACCATCACCACCTGATCGCGCGCGGTCCGGCCCATCTCGCGCACCGAGTCAACGAGGCCGGGCGCGACACAGACCATCTTGACCTTGCCCTCGGGTGAGCAACAGGCCTCGACATCCCCGGTCAGGTCGATCGTGATGCCCTTCTCGCGGAGCTTCGCCTGGACCGTCTCCAGGATGCTCGCGATGTCGATCGGGCCCTTGGTCTTCTCGTTCATGGTTCTCTCTTCTACCTCTTGTCGACGCAGATGCAGATGCAGGTCGGAGTCCTGCCGGCGGCGACCCGGGGCTCGGCTTCCCCGGTCTCGGGGCCGCAGCAGCCGACCGTCCCCTGTGACTTCTCCGTCTTCTCGTCGCCCGCCTGGCGGAGAGCGGCGGCGACGGCCTCGGTCACCTTGCGGATCAGTTCCTCGTTCATGGCTACCTCCTTTACGCTGGGATGCATTACATATTACGTGTAATTCAGCTAGAAGTTGAGAGATTTCTTCCGCGCCCGCAAAAATCTCTAACTCATTTACTGGCTATTTGTTGCGAGATCACACGGCGGGATTCAAGCGCTTCCGGAGATAGAGGATCCCCGGGACCTGCTCGTAGCCAGAGGCCTGGAAGAGGCCGATGGAGGGCGCGTTCTCCACTTCGATGAGGGCGGTGACGAGGAGGGCGCCGCGGGCGAGGAGCGTCTCCTCGACTGCAGCGAGCAGGCAGGCGGCAAGCCCCTGCCGCCGGTAGCGGGGATCGACGGCCAGGCGGTTGACCCAGCCCTTCTGCCGGCCGTCGATCGACCCGAGGACGGTGCCGACGAGGACGCCCTCGACCTCGGCCCCGAGGAAGAGGCCGGCGGCCGCCGCGATCTGGGCGGCCAGGGCCTCCGGGCGGTCGCGCCCGGCGGGCTTGTGCTCGAGCCCGGCGGCGCGCCAGAGGGCGAGGATCGCCTCGACATCCGCCGCGACGAGCGGGCGCAGGATCACGTCGGGGGTGTCGCGCGTGTTCAATCGATCCAGTCCGCGATGAAGATGTTGGTCTCGTGCGTTTCCTGGCTCATGCGGTTCGATCCCCACACCAGCCGCTTCCCGTCGGGGCTCCACATCGGGAACCCGTCGAAGGCCGGAGCCGTGGTGACGCGCTCGAGTCCGGTGCCGTCCACGTTGATCATGTAGAGGTCGAACTCGCGCGAGTTGGGGTCGTCCATGTTGGAGGAGAAGATCACCTTCTTTCCCGACGGGTCCATGAACGGACAGAAGTTGGCCTTGCCGTTGTGCGTGAGCTGGGTCTTGCCGCTGCCGTCGGCGTTCATGATGAAGATCTCGAGCGTGGTCGGGCGGATGAGGCCGTCCTTCAAGAGCGCCTTGAAGTCCGCGATCTTCTCCGGATCGGTGGGGTGATGGGCCCGGTAGATGATCTTCTTCCCATCCGCGGAGAAGAAGGCGCCGCCGTCGTAGCCGATCTCGTCGGTCAGGCGGCGGACGTTCTTCCCGTCGGGGGACATGGTGTAGAGATCGATGTCGCCGTCGCGCGCCGAGGTGAAGACGATCGTGCCGTCGGGGCCCACCGTGGCCTCGGCGTCATAGCCGGGCGTGTCGGTCAGGCGCTCGATGTCCGAGCCGTCCGGGGTGCAGGTGAACAGATCGTAGCTGTGATAGATGGGCCAGACGTAGCCGCGCGAGTAATCGGGCGTGGGCGGACACTCGGCACCGCCGAGGTGGGTCGAGGCATAGATGATGCGCTTGCCGTCGGGCATGAAGTAGGCGCAGGTCGTCCGCCCGCGGCCGGTCGAGACCAGGCGGACCTCGGTGCCGTCGGGCTTCATGGTGAAGATCTGATCGCATGGGAAGCTGTCGCGCGTCGCCTGGAAGACGAGCCACTTGCCGTCGAAGGAGAAGTAGGCCTCGGCATTCTCACCGCCGAAGGTGAGCTGGCGGATGTTGGCGAGATGGCGCTCGCCGGGGAATGGGCCGAGGGCGTTCCCGCTGGGTTCGCCGGCGCGGGCCGCGGGGCCCGCGCCGGGGACGGCGGCGGCGAAGGCGAGGGCGGCGAAGCCGAGGACGAGCGCCGAGCGGCGATTCATGACATCAGCGGCCAGACGCGACAATCTGCGAGAACGGGGCATGCATCACTCCTTGCTCGAAGCGGTGTGCTGCGGCGGATGAAGGCCATCCACCGCAGCCCGCACCGCGGCGATGTGGGCGGGGGTGGTCCCGCAGCAGCCGCCCACGATCCGGGCTCCGGCCTGGACCCAGCCCGCGGCATGGCGGGCGAAGTCGGCGGGGCCGAGGTCCCGTGAAAACTCCCAGCCGCCGGGGTGCGGGTAGCCGATGTTGGCATAAGCGCCGAACGGCGTCGAGCCGGCGAGGGCGGCGAGCGCGGGGAGAACGCGCTCGGTGGTCGAAACGGGTGTGCAGTTGACAAGGACGGCGGCGGCCCCGGTGGCGATGAGCGCGGGGACGAGAGTCGAGAGCGGCTCGCCGTCGAAGAGGTTGCCATCCGCCCCGGCGATGAAGCTCGCGAGCACCGGGAGCCCGGTCTCCCACGCTGCGGCGACGGCAACCGTGGCCTCGCGCCGGGTGTTCATGGTCTCGATGAGGATGGCGTCCACGCCGGCGCCGGCCAGGTTCCGGGCGTGCTCCTGGTGCTCGGCGGCGAGAGCCTCCGGCTCCGGCACGAGATCGGGGCGGTAGCAGTCCTCGAGCGGCGCCATCGAGCCGAGGACCCAGACCGGACGGGACGCATCCGCCGCGGCCTCGCGGGCGAGGCGCACCGCGAGCTGGGTGAGCTCGGCCGCCCGCTCCGCGGCACCGGCGGCCGCGAGCGCGCGCCGCGTGGTCCGAAAAGTGGCGGTGGTGAGGAGGTCGGCTCCTGCCGCCACATATTCGCGGTGGATCGCGAGCACGGCCGCGGGAACGGCGACGAGCGCGGCCGCGGTCCACGCCGGGAGCGGGGTCGCCACCTGCCGGCGCTCGAGCTCGGTGCCCATCGCGCCGTCGAGAACGAGAGGCGGGCCGTGACGGAGCCTGTCGAGGAGTGAAGCGGACATCGGCACGGGCCTCGTGGTGCGGAGATCGCTCCTGCTGGATTGCGCTCCGCGCCGTCAATCCTCCGGCGGCTTGCCCTCGTACATGGCGTCGATCACCGCCTTGAACTTGTCGCTGATCGCCTTCCGCTTGAGCTTGAGGGTGGGCGTCAGCTCGCCCCCGGCCACCGTGAACTCGTGATCGATGAGCGTGATGCGCTTGATGCGCTCGTGAGACGCGACATCCTTCATCACGCGATCGACGTCGGCCTTGACGCGGGCGATGAGGCGGGGGTCGCGCGTGAGCTGCGCATCGTCGCCGGCCGCGATCCTCATGGTCTCGGCCTCGGCGCGGAGCGCGGCGAAGTCGGGGACGATGAGCGCGGTCGGGAACTTCCGCTGGTCGGCGATCATGATCACCTCGCTCACCAGCGGGCTCTGCTTGATCCGGTTCTCGATCGGCGCCGGCGAGATGTTCTTGCCGGTGGCCGAGATGATGATGTCCTTCTTGCGGTCGGTGATGGAGAGAAAGCCGTCCGCGTCCAGATGGCCGATGTCGCCGGTGTGGAACCAGCCCTCGTCGTCGATGACCTCACGGGTGGCGATCTCGTCTCGCCAGTAGCCGCGCATCACATGCGGGCCGCGGGTCAGGATCTCGCCGTCGGCGGCGATCCGCACCTCGATGCCGGGGACCGGCTTGCCGACGGTGCCGAGCCGGGTGTGATTCACGGTGTTGACCGCGATCACCGGCGAGGTCTCGGTGAGGCCGTAGCCCTCGAGCACCGGGACGCCGCAGGAGTGGAAGAAGCGGGCGACCGCCACCGGCAAGGGCGCGCCGCCGGTGATGGGAAGGCGCACGCGGCCCCCGAAGCGCTCGCGCACCTTCTTCCACACCAGCCGGTCGGCCGCGGCGCACTGGATGGCGAGCAGGGGATCGATGGCGCGATGCGCGAGCCGCCGCTCGGCGGCCTTCCAGCCGACATCGAGAGCCCAGTGGATGAGCTTCTTCCGGGCCGGCGGCAGCTTCTCCACCATGGTCATGATGCGGGTGTAGGCCTTCTCGTAGAGCCGCGGCACGCCGACGATCATGGTCGGCTTCACCTCGGGCAGGTTCACCGGCACCTTCTCCACCGACTCGGCATAGTTGATGGTGGAGCCGGCGTGGATCATGACGAACTGCCCGCCCATGCGCTCGAGGATGTGGCTCAGCGGCAGGAAGGAGAGGCAGGAATCGCGCGTCGAGACATCCATGATCTCGACCATGGAAAGGACGTTCGAGAGGATGTTGCCGTGGCTCAGCATCACGCCCTTGGGGACGCCGGTCGTGCCCGAGGTGTAGATGATGCTCGCGAGGTCGTCGGGCCTGGCAGAGAGGGCCAGCTCGCGATGACGGCCGGGCGCGGTGCGCGCGAAGTCGTCGCCGCGCGCCATCAACCCCTCGAGGGTGATCGTGTGCGGCGCATCGCCGAGCGGGGCCTCGAAGGGGATGACATGGGCGAGATCGGGGAGTCCGCTCCGGATCTTCGCGATCTTCTCGAGCTGATTCGGCGTCGACGCGAAGAGCACCTTGAGCCCCGAGTTCTTGAGCTGATACTCCATCTGGTGCGGGAGCATCGTCGGGAACACGGGAACGGTGACAGCACGCGCGCAGAGGATGGCGACGTCGGCGACCGCCCACTCGACGCGGTTCTCGGAGAGGATGCCGACGCGATCACCGGGACCGATCCCGAGGGAAAGGAGCCCCAGGCTCACGCGCTCGACCTGGCGGGCGAACTCCGCGTGCGACACGTCCACCCAGCGGCCGTCGCGCTTGGCGCGGAAGGCATCCGGCTTCCGGAGGCGGTCGACCGCCTCGAAGACGAGGTGATTGAGGGTGAGGGGGTGGCTTCGGGTCACGACAACCGTGGTACCATGCGCGCCGCTTCCAAGGCAAGCCCCAGGAGGGTGATGGGGTCGGGGCCGGTCGCCGCCCGGCCGATCGCCGGTCAGCGCCACCCGGGACTGCCCGCAGACACAACAGCGCGTGAAGCGCTTTCCGGAGCCACGATCCTTGCCACCGGTCCACCTGCCCGCAGCCGCCAGAGAGGGTATCCGCCTCTTCAACGATGGTTACTACTTCGAGGCGCATGACCTGCTCGAGGAGGTGTGGATCGAGCGCGCCGGGCGCGAGAAGACGTTCTATCAAGGGCTGATCCAGATCGCGTCCGGCTTCTACAAGGTCGCGATGCAGAACCAGGGCGGCGCTCGGAGCCTCGTCAAGAAAGGGCTCGAGAAGCTGCGCGCGGTGCGCGATCTCGCAACCCCGCTCGATCTCGAGCGCCTGATCACGGAGGCCGAGGCCGCGCTCGCACGTATCGATGAGCTGGGACAGGCGAGGATCGCGGAGTTCGATCTCGCCACTCTGCCGCGGATTCACCACCGGGAGCCGGCGGCGCCCGATGATGCGGCGCCTCGCGACAACCAGACGTGAAACCCAGGGAACTGACGCGGGCGCTCCGCTTCTCGGTCCTCGACGGCTGCGCCTACTCCTTCATGGCCGGCGGGGCCGAGTCGTATCTGACGGCGTTCGCCGTCCACCTCGGCGTTCCGCCCTATCAGGTCGGGCTCCTGAGCTCCGTGCCGCAGCTTGTTGGAGCAGCTGCGCAATTATTGACGCCGTTCGGCGTGCGCCTGGTGCGCGGGCTCAAGCGCTGGGTGGTGGGCCTCGCCACCCTGCAGGCGCTCCTCCTGGCCTCGGTGGCGCTCGTGCCTCTCGTCTCCGGACCCGCATTCCCGCCGCTCCTCGTCCTCCTCACCGGCTACTGGACCGTGGTGCTCGCCATCGGCCCGGCGTGGACGCACTGGATGGCGCTCCTCGTGCCCGCCGATCGACGCTCGACCTACTTCGCGCGGCGGAACCTCTGGGTGAACGTCTGCATGGTGGTCGCGCTCGCCGGCGGGGGCGTGGCCCTCGAGCGCGCCGCCCGCGCCGGTGCGGCCACCGCCGGCTTCGCCGGGCTCGTGATCTTCGGCGCCGCCATGCGCCTGGTCTCGGTGGTCTTCCTCTCGCTCCAGGCCGGACCGGCGGTCAAGGAACTCAAGCGCGCCGAGACCTTCGTCACCTTTCTCAAGAATCTGCGCCATAGGAGAGAAGTTCGCCTCCTGCCTTTCCTGTGGGCGATGAACTTCGGGGTCATGATCGCGGCTCCCTACTTCGTTCCCTACATGCTCAAGGATCTCGGGCTCTCCTACTGGACCTTCATGGTGATCAACGCCACGGCGTTTCTCTCGAAGTCGCTGGCGATGGGGCTCTGGGGGCGGCTGGCGCGCCGCCTCGGCCCGCGCCGGGGCTTCGCGCTCGCCGCGCTCCTCATCTCGCCGGCCCCGGCGCTGTGGGCCCTCTCGAGCGAGCTACATCATCTCCTGGTCTTGCAGGTGTTCTCCGGGTTCGCCTGGGCCGGGTTCGAGCTCTGCCAGCTTCTCCTCTTCTATGAGTTCGTCGACGAGGACCGGCTCTCGGACGCCTTCAGCTATCACAGCCTGGTCAACGGTTTCGCCATGCTGGCCGGAACCGCGCTCGGGGGAATCTTCATCGCCCATCCGTTCCTGTTCCATAGCGGGTATCACGAGGTCTTCGTGCTGTCGACGGCGGTGCGGATCTTCCCGATCATCACCATCTTCCCGACCTTGCGCGGGCTCGCCATCCGCCACGTGCGGCCGCCCGTGACGCGGGTGATGGGGCTCCGGCCCGGGCTCGGGAGCCTGACCGCGCCGTTCTGGTTCCTGACGACCGCCGGGGGGCGAGCGATCGAGCGGCGGCGGGCGCGCATCGCAGCCCGGCGGCGGGCCACGGAGGTCGATCCGGGTCGAGCTCCTGGCGAAACGGACGGTGACACAAAAGGTTGAGTCGTTGACGCAGGCGCAGCGCGGGCATACGATTTTCCTGTGTGGGGCCAGCATGGCCCTGGCGGCCGCGCCCGGCGGCGCGGCTGCCAACATCCCCGTGACGGAAGGGGAGTGCCCCATGGCCGCGGATTCTGGGATCGCACCCAGCGCGGACTCGAACGGGGCCGCCGGGGTCACCGGCGGTGGGGCGTTGCTGCGCCCCGATGACATCCTTCGCCCCGCCGGCCCCGACGAGCGCTGGACCCTCCTCTACACGCGCTCCCGTTGCGAGAAGATCCTCGGTCGGGCCTGCGCCCGGCTCGGCATTCGCCATTATCTTCCGCTCCAGCCGCACTCGACCTTCACCGGACGGCGCCGTGTCTACGCGCTGCCGCTCTTTCCGAGCTATCTCTTCGCCTGCCTCGATGAACACGCGCGTCTCGACGTGCTGCAGACGAACGTCGTCGTGCATGTCTTCCGCGTCGACCGGCCGGATGTGATGCTCGATGAGCTGCGGCAGATCCGTCAGGCGCTCGCGGCAGGAGCAGAGCTGACGGTGGGTCCGGAGCTCGGGCGCGGCGATCTCGTGCGTGTCGTGCGCGGCCCGCTCGCCGGTCTCGAGGGATACGTGCTCATGCGGCGGCGGCGGGCCGGGTGCCCGCGCCTCGTGCTCAATGTCTCGATCCTCGGGCAATCGGCCGCGACCGAGATCGATCCGTTCGATGTGATTCGCGTCGCCGAGGGCGCGCGGGCCGCCTGAGGAAGTGGAAATCGCCTGATGGAGAAGCCGCGGGCGTGAAGCGCCGCCCGCCCCGACCGTGAGTCCGTCCGGTCCTCCATCCGGCCCGGTCCCCGGTAGCGGGCAGGTTCGGCCTGCCGGTGAAGGGGACGGAGTCCGCCCGGGGAGCGAGCGCTGGTCGATCGGTGGAGGCGGGCGCCGCGAGGGCCACCTCGGCGGATGGACGCAGGCGAACGACGCCGGCCGAGGTTTCGCCGAGACGAACGCGCACCGGGTCCGCGAGGGGATCGATGAACACGCGCCACAACCAGGCGCCGCGACGGCTCGGGTGGTTCAGGCGACGCTCGGCTTCGGCGACGGGGATCCCGAGGAGGCTGAGGTAGGGGCCGAGCGCCTCGCGATCCGGGATCTCGAGGATCTCCTCGACCGTGATCATGAGTTCCGCGGTGAGCGGTGGCGCGCCCTGGGGAGCGGTTGCGGTGGGCATGAGCAGGAAGTGACGGGCGACGGGCATCGGTCGGGGAGCCGTGGCGATGAGGCCGCCCTTCCTGAGGAGCAGCCCCTCGCCGCGCGCACGGAGGGCCGCAATCGCCTCGGGAATCTCGCGTAAGGCGTAGGTGACAAGGAGTCTCGGGCCGACGGGCTGGCCGGAAGGAGCGAGCGTGGGCGGGCTCGATGCGGGAGGCAGCATCGTGAGCGGGCTCGTCGCGAGCTCCGCTTGCGGCTTCGCGAGGTGCGTGTAGCGCGTGGTGGTGTTGACGCTCGTGTGACCGAGCAGCGCCTGGATGACACGGAGATTGGTGCCGGCCTCGAGGAGGTGGGTGGCGAAGCTGTGACGGAGGGTGTGTGGCGTGGCCCGGCCTTCGAGCCTGGCCTTGACGACCGCCGTCGTGAACGCGCGCTGCGCCGCCCGCTCGGTCAGGTGGCCGCGACGATGCGGGCGATCCGCGCGTCGCGCTCCCAGGAACAGCCACTCGGAGCCCGGGCGCCCGGCGGAGATCCTGTCGAGGAGGGGAAAGAGGCAGGCCGGGAGCAGCGAGAAGCGATCCTTCCTGCCCTTCCCCTGGCGGACTCGGATCTGGCCGCGATCGGTGCTGAGATCCGCGATGCGAAGACGAACCGCCTCACCGATCCGAAGTCCCGAAGCGTACATGATGCCGAAGAAGAGGCGGTAACGTGGATCCTCGAATGCGGCGAGCAGTCGGAGCACTTCATCCCTGGAGAGCACGTGCGGGGCGACACGCTTCTCGCGCATCGGAGGCAGGCTCCCTCCCAGTTCGCGGTTGAGCACCGAGCGATAGGCGAAGCGAACCGCGTTCCGGGCGAGCCGCATCTTGCTGGAGCCGTCCTCGCTGGTGTTGGCCACGGCCAGCAGGTAGTCGCGGATGTCGTCCTCCGTCACATCCTCGGGCGCCTTGCCAAGCGAGCCGAGAAAACGGCGCAGTGAGCCGAGATAGGTCTTGATGGTCTTCCTGCTGAAGCGACGGAGGAGCATCTCGTCGCGGACCGCATCGAGGAAGGGTTGGAGTTCGGTCCTGGGCGCTCGCACGTTGGAGGCGGCGGAGCAAGCGGCGTGCCGGAAGGTGGCCCTTCCCTCCAGGCGGGGGCTGGCTTGCGAGTGGCGGGGATGGGAGTATCCTTGATAGGGGCGATTGGTTCACGGCCGGTCTCCCAGGCAACGCTGTTGCCGGTTCTGCAACCTCCGTTCGCGAACCATGGTTCGTAGAGCCCGTTTCGGCAGCCCCTGGCAAAAGCGAACCGGCCGAAGCTTAGTGATTGGTTCGGAAGCGGTTGAGAGGAGTGGGCCGGACCTGCAGCAGTGCCCCAACAGTCGGCCTGAATGCCCTTCCTCAACCGACCTTCGCCAATGGGCAGTTAAGCGCAGCTACGGGTCTTCGTTGAGCGCCGTGCCATTGGGGCTTGGGAGAGGTTCCGGGCGCAGCGACGGGAGCTTCGTTGTGGCAAGAGAAGGGTCCATGAGTCCCGTTGCGAGGCTTGATCGGGAGCGCTGCGAACGATCGCTCGCCGTCTGAAGCTCGTGCCGCCCGGGCTTGAGGCACGCGTTTTGGGCGGAGAGTGCGCTGGTGTAGCCAGCTCCCGCCGCTCGTGCTTCGGCGAGGAAGAAGTGGGGAGAGGTGTAACGGTAGGGGCGGAGTTCAGGAGAGCCGAGATTTCTGGGAGTTGTCGGGAGAGGGCGTCGTCGCTGCGCCTAACGCGCGGCTAGGCGGCTCCGCTCGCTGCGCTCGCTTCGCGCAACCCGGCGCTTTCCGTCACGGCGCTTGCCGTGACGGGCGCGCTGGAGTCGACCTTGCTGCGGCAAGCGCCGCGCCGGGCGCCGGGTTCGCCAGCCGCGGTATCGTTAAGCGCAGCTACGGGAGTCCCGTTGCGAGGCTTGATCGGGAGCGCTGCGAACGACCGCTCGCCGTCTGAAGCTCGTGCCGCCCGGGCTTGAGGCACGCGTTTTGGGCGGAGAGTGCGCTGGTGTAGCCAGCTCCCGCCGCTCGTGCTTCGGCGAGGAAGAAGTGGGGAGAGGTGTAACGGTAGGGGCGGAGTTCAGGAGAGCCGAGATTTCTGGGAGTTGTCGGGAGAGGGCGTCGTCGCTGCGCCTAACGCGCGGCTAGGCGGCTCCGCTCACTCGCTGCGCTCGCATCGCTTCGCCCAACCCGGTCGTCCGTCACGGCGCTTGCGGCCGGGGCGGGGTTGAGGTTCACCTTGCTGCGGCAAGCGCCGCGCCGGGCGCCGGGTTCGCCAGCCGCGGTATCGTTTTGCGGCAAGCGAGAGCAGACCATTCGCGAACACTAAGAAGCACTACCAGCCAGCAGCGCAGCCTGCTGGGACCAGGGAGCACAGTCTGTGAGTAACTTGCCCGCACGTCGCGTGGCATCCTTGCCAGCCGCGATCCTGCTCGTTGCGGTTGCCGGCTCTGCCCCAGCGCAGGACATTGTCATTGAGGCCGAGTTCTACCCGACCTGGGCCTGCTTCCCGACCAATGGCGCAGAGTCTCACCGTCCGATTCTCTGGCATCCTCGCTTACATCCACCGACCCCTTGCCGAAGTGCTCGCAGCATTCCCTGATGAGTGGGAGCGGGAAACCACGCATCCGTGTTGGTCTGGATGTTCGACCGCCCGGTTTGCGGCTTCGCTTCGCCAACAGCACCTCCATATATCCCCCTTACATTCCAGGATACGTCGAGCGTCTGACGTTCGAGCCGCAACCTCCGGTCACAGTCGATTCCGTTCATGTGAATTGGTACCCCTTGCCAGGACAGGAGTCCCCTCCTTTCACGTTCTTTCCACCTTCATGCATGTTCGTCCTCGACGCTGATTCACAAGTCCTAGTCAATGCCGACGCCGTCATCAACTTGGTCGGAGTATACGCCTCTCTTGGCGGATACCATTGCTGTTTGGGGCTCGGAGGTGGGAATCTCCTGACGTTGCTCTCCATGACGAAGGCGTCACCATGCCTAATCGCAGTCGAGGAAGCCACGTGGGGGGCAATCAAGGCCACATGGAAATGATGATGTTGCCATTCGCTTGCCGCATAACACGCGGCCTGGCGGCTCCGCTCGCTGCGCTCGCTCCGCTGCAACCCGGCGCCTTCCGTCACGGCGCTTGCCGTGACGGGCAGCGCTGGAGGTTCCTCTTGCTGCGGCAAGCGCCGTGCCGGCGCCGGGTTCGCCAGCCGCGGTATCGTTAAGCGCAGCTACGGGTCTTCGTTGAGCGCCGTGCCATTGGGGCTTGGGAGAGGTTCCGGGCGCAGCGACGGGAGCTTCGTTGTGGCAAGAGAAGGGTCCATGAGTCCCGTTGCGAGGCTTGATCGGGAGCGCTGCGAACGATCGCTCGCCGTCTGAAGCTCGTGCCGCCCGGGCTTGAGGCACGCGTTTTGGGCGGAGAGTGCGCTGGTGTAGCCAGCTCCCGCCGCTCGTGCTTCGGCGAGGAAGAAGTGGGGAGAGGTGTAACGGTAGGGGCGGAGTACAGGAGAGCCGAGATTTCTGGGAGTTGTCGGGAGAGGGCGTCGTCGCTGCGCCTAACGCGCGGCTAGGCGGCTCCGCTCACTCGCTGCGCTCGCATCGCTTCGCCCAACCCGGTCGTCCGTCACGGCGCTTGCGGCCGGAGGCGGGGTTGAGGTTCGACCTTTCTGCGGCAAGCGCCGCGCCGGGCGCCGGGTTCGCCAGCCGCGGTATCGTTAAGCGCAGCTACGGGTCTTCGTTGAGCGCCGTGCCATTGGGGCTTGGGAGAGGTTCCGGGCGCAGCGACGGGAGCTTCGTTGTGGCAAGAGAAGGGTCCATGAGTCCCGTTGCGAGGCTTGATCGGGAGCGCTGCGAACGACCGCTCGCCGTCTGAAGCTCGTGCCGCCCGGGCTTGAGGCACGCGTTTTGGGCGGAGAGTGCGCTGGTGTAGCCAGCTCCCGCCGCTCGTGCTTCGGCGAGGAAGAAGTGGGGAGAGGTGTAACGGTAGGGGCGGAGTTCAGGAGAGCCGAGATTTCTGGGAGTTGTCGGGAGAGGGCGTCGTCGCTGCGCCTAACGCGCGGCTAGGCGGCTCCGCTCACTCGCTGCGCTCGCATCGCTTCGCCCAACCCGGTCGTCCGTCACGGCGCTTGCGGCCGGAGGCGGGGTTGAGGTTCGACCTTTCTGCGGCAAGCGCCGCGCCGGGCGCCGGGTTCGCCAGCCGCGGTATCGTTATGTGCCCTGCACACCTGACCATTGGGAGAAAGGGACTCGACATGAGGCCTCGCGCTAGCGCGCTCATCATCTCTATTCCTCTGCTTGTCTCGTTGGCGCTCTTCGTTCCCTCCTGCGGGGACGATGATGGCCCCGCGGCTCCCGATCTCGCCAGCGCTTACCTCATTCAAGCAACCCTCGTGCTCAGCACGGAAACTGCCACCGTCGCCGTCTCCCGCCTCGATGCCAGCGACCCTTCGGCTGCCACTGCTGTAGTCCTGCTCGATGGTCACGGCATGCAGCACTCGGCAAACAACACACCAGACCAGGCAACCTTCCTGTCGCAGGTTCCCACGAATCCCGGCCACGCCTACGCCTTTTCCGTCACCGTCGACGGCGTCAGCGCCTCAGGCACCCTCGCTACTCCTGATCAGCCATGCACGGTTGCCATCACGCAACCGCCGCCTGGGAATCTGACGTTCTCGTCGGGCACCGATCTCGCTCTTCAATGGGAATACGTCGGCTCCGAACCAGGGGAGTTTGGCGTCTTTGGATCGAGTGTCGCCTTTCCCCCTCGCGTCTTCTCAGATACTCTACAGGCGAGTGCACGGTCGGCCGTTGTCGAGACATCGCAGTGGTCGCTCGCATCCCAGGTGTTCCTGCGAGTCACGGCCCGGACACGAGCGGAGATCTCCGGAGACCTTGCTGCCCCAACAAGCTCATCATTTGTTGACTTCGCTACATCGGAGGTCATTCTCACCCGTAGGTAGCAGGTCCCCGCGAGTGCAGGGCACATAACACGCGGCCTGGCGGCTCCGCTCGCTGCGCTCGCGTCGCCCAACCCGGCGCTTTCCGTCACGGCGCTTGCCGTGACGGGGCCGCGCTGGAGGTCCACTTTGCTGCGGCAAGCGCCGTGCCGGGCGCCGGGTTCGCCAGCCGCGGTATCGTTTTGCGACGGGCGCGTACGGACCTCCATCTTAGCGCATGCGGCTAACACTCCTGTCGCAAGGAGGTGAGATACCTTGATCTTTGGCAGTAATCTTGGTCTTGCCGGCGTGGCGTTGCTGGCGCTTAGCCTCACCATGCGAGTTGCCGAGGCAGTTGACAACGAGCCACCCACCTGCGATCACGGCGGACCCTACGAGTGCATTCCCCAGCACGCTGTGGAGTTTGATGGCCGTGGATCCTACGACCCCGACGGTGTCATCGTGAGCTACGTCTGGTCGTTTGGTGATGGGCACACCGCCACCGGCGCGCTGGTCACGCACAGATACGAGGTCGTCGGCTCCTTCACCGTCGCGCTTCTCGTCACGGATAATGATGACAACTTCAGCGTCTGCGAGACCATTGCCCGCATCGTCGAACCGTGCCCTGGCAATTGCCCCCCGATCTGCGACGCTGGTGGCCCTTACCACGGCATAGCTGGTGTCCCGATTCAATTCGATGGGTCGGGCTCGCTCCCCGTCATCGCTTGCATCCCGCTGGTCCAATTCGCATGGACATTTGGAGACGGGGCGACCGCCGTCGGCCCGCAACCGCTGCGCACTTACACGACGCCCGGCGACTTCAATATCACGCTCACGATCGTGGACTCTGACGGAGCCACCTCATCCTGTTCCTCCGTCGCAGTGGTTGCGGAACCCTCTGGAGTCGACCCCACCACATGGGGACGCATCAAGAACACAGTCCTGGAATGACCTTCACGGCAGGACTCTCCCGTGTCCGTCGCAAAACACGCGGCCGGCGGCTCCGCTCGCTGCGCTCGCTTCGCCTAACCCGGCGCTTTCCGTCACGGCGCTTGCAGTGACGGGCCGCGCTGGAGTCCATCTTGCTGCGGCAAGCGCCGTGCCCGGCGCCGGGTTCGCCAGCCGCGGTATCGTTAAGCGCAGCTACGGGTCTTCGTTGAGCGCCGTGCCATTGGGGCTTGGGAGAGGTTCCGGGCGCAGCGACGGGAGCTTCGTTGTGGCAAGAGAAGGGTCCATGAGTCCCGTTGCGAGGCTTGATCGGGAGCGCTGCGAACGACCGCTCGCCGTCTGAAGCTCGTGCCGCCCGGGCTTGAGGCACGCGTTTTGGGCGGAGAGTGCGCTGGTGTAGCCAGCTCCCGCCGCTCGTGCTTCGGCGAGGAAGAAGTGGGGAGAGGTGTAACGGTAGGGGCGGAGTTCAGGAGAGCCGAGATTTCTGGGAGTTGTCGGGAGAGGGCGTCGTCGCTGCGCCTAACGCGCGGCTAGGCGGCTCCGCTCACTCGCTGCGCTCGCATCGCTTCGCCCAACCCGGCGCTTCCGTCACGGCGCTTGCGGCCGGGGGCGATGTTGAGGTTCGACCTTTCTGCGGCAAGCGCCGCGCCGGGCGCCGGGTTCGCCAGCCGCGGTATCGTTTGGCGCCACGCTACATCTAGCTCATATGAGAGACTTCATGCAGCATCTTTGGATGTCCATGTGGGTCGCATGCTACCTTGCATGCGTCGTTGGCTGCCATCGGGACGATCACGAAGTGTCCGCCATCTCGTTGAGAATCGAGCGCCGCCTCGGACTCAAGTTGCCCTGCGAAATCCATAGCGCCCAAGAGTACGATGATGGGGGGTCAATTGGCGGGACAATCCTGGACGCTACCGGGCAACAACTCCAGTTCTGGTGGGATGGCGGCATGCGCCTTCGTCCTGAGGATGTTAGCCACTTAGGCGATCGATTCGGTACTACAGATCCCGTAACCTCAGGTCCACGTTTGGTGTACTTGGGCGCCCATCATCGAGAAGACCGCCAGGCGCGCGCACTTCTAGTTGGCAGCGCGGAGGAAAGTGCCTTCGTTGATGTGCTGCGTCTGGCTGTGTCGAAACACTTCCCATTAGCCACTCAGGACAGCATTGCGGCCATCTGGATGGACCACCGCCCACTTTCCGGCAGAACCGCTTTGGCAGATCATCTTTCCCGTTCAGAGACTCATGAACTCGAAGCCATTCGCCTTGCGGTCCTTCTGAGAATGCAGCGTTCGGGCACCACAATCGATCCAATGTCGTGCCCGTCGGCGACGGTTCCCCAATGATAGAACAAGTTACGCGTGGCGCCAAACACGCGGCCTGGCGGCTCCGCTCGCTACGCTCGCTTCGCCTAACCCGGCGCTTTCCGTCACGGCGCTTGCAGTGACGGGCCGCGCTGGAGTCCATCTTGCTGCGGCAAGCGCCGTGCCGGGCGCCGGGTTCGCCAGCCGCGGTATCGTTAGCCGCCCGCCCGGGGAAGCACCTTGATGAAGTTCGGCTTGGCCTCGTCGCCCTCATTCGCCGCACTGCACCTGGTGTTGACCATTGCGCATCGGGCCCAGCGGTTGGCTACAGCCAGGAGCCAGGCGACGCAACCTACGTATTCGTTGCGCGCGCCAGCGGTTGCTATCGTCTCGAAGTGCTCGGCCGTTCAAGAGTCCTCCCCCGCGGGGCGCCGCCGGGGTTCCCCCAGGCGTCACTTCCTCGGGTGTTTCGCTTGCTCCCACAGCGAGATCAGCGTCGCATCGTTGACTTCGAGGGCATCGGCTCGCGATCATCGACCCGCTCTGACGCACTCGGAGCATGGCAAGTAGCGCCTCTACCATTCCCGCCCAATTCATCATCGTGGAGCCATTCTGGTTGGGAACCCTTCGCTGAGGGCGACAGCATCAAGGTCACATGGGTGTGGGGCTACGAAGCCAGCGTGCTCCTCCTCGGTGTAGCTCCGGATACTCTCCACGGCGTGCTAGAACGGCGCGCCGACATTGGTGGACCACAGAGCATCGAAAGAGTCATCGCCATTCGCATGAAATGCCAGTGATGGTGTTCCACAGGGCGGCTAACGCGCGGCTAGGCGGCTCCGCTCGCTCGCTCCGCTCGCATCGCTACGCCCAACCCGCCGTCCGTCACGGCGCTTGCGATCGGAGACGGGTTGAGGTTCGCTCTTGCTGCGGCAAGCGCCGCGCCGGCCGCCGGGTTCGCCAGGCCGCGAAACGTTATACGCCCGCACGCTAACCACCGGGAGGTGGTGATGATCAGACATCTCTCCTTGTTGGGATGCATCCTGCTCTCGGTCCTTCCAGTGGCAGCGGCTGTAGTGCCGACCAATGCCTTCGCAGACGGCACCTGGCAATTCCTAAGTTCGTTTCTCTGTAATGCCGACGACATCGCAATTGACTCGCAACACAACGTCTACGTCCTAGACATGGGCGAGTACCCTACGATAAAGGTCTTCAATTTCCAGGGCGACCTCTTGCGTGAAGAATGGGGCTTCGCCTATGCAAGGGCCATCGCTATCGATGACGATGACTTTCTCTATGTCTTGAACTACCTTCACGAGGGCTACTCCCGGCGAGGTTGGGTTGAAACGGTACGACCTGAACTTCCAACCGCATGGAGGCTGGGACTATGCCAGTAGCGATCTCGAGATGGGCACAGCAATCGACGTACACGGTGGGATTGCCTATATAGCCACGGTGCAATAGTCTACTCAAGTTTTCGACCAGCGGGGTACTGCTCGATACCTTCGCCTGGGGCTGGTGGCGGGTCGCGGTCGCAATCGACGGAAGCGTATGGGTCGCGCAGTACTACGGAGGCTTGGTGCGACACTACTCCGCCGACGGCGACATCCTCCACGAGTGGCGCACGATTCTTCCAGGGGAGCAATACAGTGCCCCGAACGACATCGCAGTCGACTCGCGGCAGCGCGTCATCGTTGCAGATTTGGAGGCAATGCTGGTGAAGGTCTTTCGCGCGGATGGCATTCTCGATAGCACGATTGAGCTCTGGCCCTTTTCTATCGCTCTGGATGGCGACAACATCCTCCATGTCGGTGCGTCGGAGCCAATGTACCTTATGAAGTTTGTATACGTCCCAGTTTCGGTGGATCAGTCATCGTGGGGCAGGATCAAGGCCGCATTCAAGTAGATGACAACGCGAGCGAAAGAACAGCCCGATTCTGGTCCCTTCGTGCGGGCGCATAACGCGCGGCTGGGCGGCTCCGCTCGCTCGCTGCGCTCGCATCGCTTCGCCCAACCCGCCGTCCGTCACGGCGCTTGCCGTGACGGGCCGCGCTGGAGGTCACCTTGCTCCGGCAAGCGCCGTGCCGTCCGCCGGGTTCGCCAGCCACGGTATCGTTATGCGTCCGGCACCTCCGCCGACAGGGGTCTTTGAACTACCGGCTTTGTCGAGTACTCTCTTCGCCCGGAGGCCAGCCAGGAATCCATGCCACCCATCGCCAACGCGGACCGGGCCGTCATCGAGCCGCAAAAGCTCAGGGGCTATCTCCTCTCCCGAACTCACGCCGTCGGGCGCTTCAAAGCCATCTTCTTTCGGTCGCTCGGCTATTCCGCCTCTCGCTGGCAACGTCTCGAGGCCGACCTCCGGGCTCACCTCTTGGCCAATGACCCCGCCTTCGAGGAGGAGTCTCCCTACGGCCGCAAGTACCTCATTCGTGGTACCCTTCGTGGACCCAATGGCCGCCAGGCGGAGGTCGTCGCCATCTGGATCCTCCTCGCCGGGGACACCATCCCTCGCTTCGTAACCGCCTATCCGGGGGAACGGAAATGAGCTTTCACACCCTCGATACCGTCGTCCTCAACAAGGACCTGCCCGAGCACAGCCTGAGGGCTGGCGATCTCGGTGCCGTTGTCCAGGTCTACGAACCTGACGGCCTCGAGGTCGAATTCGTCACCGCCTCTGGGAAGACCGAAGCCGTGGTCACACTTCATGCCTCCGATGTCCGCCACGTCGAGGACAGCGACATCATCGCCGTTCGACGCCTTAAGCGCTCTGCATAGCGTCAAGCTCCCCGCGAGCCGCGCTCTCCGCTTCTCAACAGAGATCATCGGGCGACATTGAAGGGGTGCCGGACGCATAACACGCGGCCTGGCGGCTCCGCTCGCTGCGCTTGCTCCGCCCAACCCGGCGCTTTCCGTCACGGCGCTTGCCGTCAGGGGCTGGGTTGGGATTCAGTCTTTCTGCGGCAAGCGCCGCGCCGGCCACCGGGTTCGCCAGCCGCGGTATCGTTTTGCGTCAACCCCTGCCACCAGCTGCACCACAACCGGGGCCCGCGGCTCTCTTGATGTGGCGAGGCGATCTCGCTACAATCGCGCCACGAGGTGAATCCAATGGAACTGTCTCTCAAGCTCACACAGGCTCAGGAGCGCCAGCTGGCGGATATCGCCGCTCGCCTTCACGTCTCACCATCCGACCTCGCCGCCGCTGCGATCCGCGACCTCCTATCACACCCCGACGACGCTTTCACCGAGGCTGCCGAGCGCGTGCTGGCCAAGAATCTCGAGCTCTATAGACGGTTGGCGTAAGTGCGCTACCTCACGCTGGCCGAAGTCCTTGAACTCCACCAGTTGCTCGTTCAACGCACTGGCGGCGCTGCTGGCGTTCGGGACTTCGGGGCACTCGAGTCAGCCATCGCCCAGGCGCGGCTGTCTTTCCAAGGTGCCGATTTCTACCCCGAGATCGAGGACAAGGCGGCAGCTCTCGGCTACTTCATCATCAGCGGGCACCCCTTTGTTGACGGCAACAAGAGGGTCGGGCATGCCGCCATGGAGGTTCTGCTGCTTCTCAACAACAGGCGTTTGGATGCGTCCGTCGACGACAGCGAGCACATCGTTCTCGAGATCGCTAACGGCCGCTGCTCACGCGATCAGCTCGCGCATTGGCTTCGCGCACACACCTCGCCTATCTCGACCGAATCTCCCTGAAGCGCAGGCCTTCGCCTCTCAGCCTCTCTGTGTCTTCCTCCCGGGGTTGGCGCAAAACACGTGGCCTGCTGGCTCCCCGTGCGCCGGCTGCGCCGGCCACGGGGTCGCGCAACCCGCCGCTGTCCGTCACGGCGCTTGCTTGCTTGGTTGCTGCTGCCTTCTCCGCCTCCGTCGCGGCAAGCGCCGCGCCGGGGCGGCGGGTTCAGCAGCCGCGGTATCGTTAGGCGCACGCCGGACGCCGATTCTCCTGGCGATCCGAGGAGGAAGAGAGATGCTGTTGTTTGGCAAAGGCGCGGTTTTGCTTGGACTGGCAGCCTTGCTCCAAGTCTCGCCGGGCGAGGCGCGCACATTGATCGTCCCTGACCAGTACCCGACCATCCAGCAGGCGGTAAATGCGAGCGCCCAGGGCGATACGGTGCTCGTTCGACCGGGGACATACTTCGGCACGGTCGTGCTCGACGAACGCGGACTCACTCTCACGAGTGAACAGGGTGCGGAGGCGACCGTCCTCGATGGCCAGCAGTCCGGCCCCGTCCTGGCGTTCTCCTATGCCGGAGTTACCATCGAGGGATTCACCATCCGTAACGCTGGCGACAACGGCATTCGCGGGATCAACTCGACGGTCACCGTCCGCGACTGCGCCATCATCGACAATCAGGGGGCCGGAAACGATGGTGGTGGCGTTATGTTTCGCGCCTGCATCATCACATTCGTGAACAACCGAGTCATTGGCAACGTAGCCATGCTCGATGGTGGCGGCTTGTATCTGTATGCCTGTCAGGGCCTCATCGATGGTTGCATCATCGCAGACAATCGAGCGAGTTCCGGCGGCGGCGTCATTTTCAACGTCTCCACATTTCCATATCTACATCTGCGGAACACCGTGATCGCGCGGAACACCGCCATGTTGTATGGCGGGGGTGTGCTAGTCAACAGCGGCGCGCGGCCTCATCTGTGGAACGCGACCATAGTGGGGAATTCTGCCGAGCATTCCGGCGGTGGCATATGGCTCAACGCTACCTCTGCTCCTTATGTCTGGCTGACCCTCGTGGCCATAAACGCGGCACCGGTGGGCGGTGGCGTTCACGGATTCCAGCCTGGCGCGAATCCTACCTACTATTGCAGCGACCTTTGGGGGAACGCTGGCGGCAATTTCGGCGGCTACTTACAGAACCCGATCGGCATTAATGGCAACATCTCACTGGACCCGCAGTTCTGCGATGCGGACGCCGGGGACTACCGGGTTCTACCGTCTTCGCCTTGCCTGCCGGAGAATCACCCGGGCGGCTGCGGCCCAATCGGTGCCCTCGGTGCTTGCCCTGCAAGCGCTCTCGAACTCCCTGCCTCTGAACAGATGCTCCATCTGACCGTCTCGCCGAATCCGAGTCGGGCGTCGGTGACAATCGCGACGCCAGCCAGATTCCTCCCGGCGATGGCCGAGCTGTACGATGCCAGCGGCCGGCACCACGGACGACGGCTGCTACGTTCGGAGCATGAGGAATGGGTACTCGATACCACTGCCCCGGGAGGCGTGTACTTTCTTGTGGTCCAGCACGGCGCCGCAACCTCGACCGTCAAGGTTGTCGTGGTACGGTGATCGCTTCGTTGCTTTCGGCGTGTCTTTGAGTTGCCCGCGTGCGCCTAACACGCGGCCTGGCGGCTCCGCTCGCTGCGCTCGCTTCGCCCAACCCGGCGCTCTCCGTCACGGCGCTTGCCGTGACGGGCCGTGCTGGAGGCCACCTTGCTGCGGCAAGCGCCGTGCCGGGCGCCGGGTTCGCCAGTCGCGGTATCGTTATACGGCAGACGAGTGCCCTGTCGATCTCCTAACGACCCGCTGTCGGAGACAAGGCGGACGTACTTGCCAAAGCCCTGATGCTCCGCTAGTCTCGCTGCGTGGAGCTTCGGTTCTACATCGACCCAGAAACCGGCGAGCCGCATATCAACGGTCACGGTGTTTCGGACATTGAGGTGTCCGACGTGATGGCCCGTCCACTCGAGGATCGACCCGGCCGCGAGGGGGCTCGAGTCACCCTCGGTCAGACTCGCGGCGGTCGCTACCTTCGGGTCATCTATGTCCCGGACCCCGTTCCCGGCTCGGTGTTCGTGATCACTGCCTACGAGGTTGGGCCAAAGGTGCGGCACGCGTTGCGGCGGCGCCTCAAGAAGAGACAATGAGCCAAACACAAGACAGCAGGTTCCCCCCGGGCTGGGATGAGGAGCGGGTACGCCGAGTGCTGGAGCATTACGCTTCGCAGACGGATGAAGAAGCCCTTGCTGAGGACGAAGCGGCCTACGAGGAAACTACCCACACGACGATCAGTATCCCCGTCGAACTGGTGCCCGAGGTCCGCGAGCTTCTTGCCAAGCGAAAGCTCGCCTAGCGCCTCAGGTGCCCTCAGCGCGGCATCACCACAGCCGAGCCACTTCGTGCCTCGAGTGACACGCGGCGCGCAACCGAGCCTGCGCTGTCCCATTCCACGCCGCTCGCATAACACGCGGCTGGGCGGCTCCGCTCGCTCGCTACGCTCGCATCGCTCCGCCCAACCCGGTCGTCCGTCACGGCGCTTGCCGTGACGGGCCGCGCTGGAGGCCACCTTGCTGCGGCAAGCGCCGTGCCGGGCGCCGGGTTCGCCAGCCGCGGTATCGTTATACGGCAGACGAGTGCCATAGCCAGCCCCCGAAGCGCCAATCCAGCCGCTAGCTGAACTAATAACGCTTGCCGTTATGTCCAGCGATTGCTACCCTCGGTGGCGTGATTCGCAGCTTTGGCGACCGCGAGACCGAGAGGGTCTTCCGTGGAGGGCATTCGCGCAGGCTCCCGACTGACTTGCAGCGCATTGCCCAGCGAAAGCTCGCTATGCTGGACGCTGCCCAGAACCTGCATGACCTTCGGGTGCCCCCAGGCAATCGCTTGGAGCGGCTCTCCGGAGATCGCGCGGGCCAGTATAGTATTCGAATCAATGACCAGTGGCGCATCTGCTTCGTCTGGGCAGAGGGAGATGCGCACGACGTTGAAATCGTCGACTACCACTGAGAAGCGTAAGCAATGCCTAAGAAGAACCGACCACCAGTTCACCCCGGTGAGATCTTGCTGGAGGAGTTCCTCAATCCAATGGGGATCAGCCAGTACCGGCTTGCGCGGGACATCAGTGTCCCTCCCCGCCGAATCAACGAGATCGTGCATGGCAAGCGAGCGGTCACTGCGGATACGGCGCTTCGGCTGTCACGGTACTTCGGTACCTCGGATCGGTTCTGGCTCAATCTGCAGGTGAGATACGATCTGGAGGTTGAGCGTGCCCGTCTTCGGGGTCGGCTCACTCGGGAAGTGACTGTCCTGCGGAAGGCGGGATAGCACAGGGCGCTGCGCGGGCTCTTGGTTCGTCTGCCGCATAAGGGCAGTTAGCCGAACCCCACGGGTCCCGAGCACATGAGGCTACGTCCATGCTGTGTAGATGCCCTCTTCCGCACTTGCTCGTGGTCGCCATCGCTATTGGCTTCACCGCGGCCATGGACGCCGAGGCAGTGCCGACGATCGTGATGGACGTGCAGGGTGAACTCGTCTTCTGCCCTGCAGTAGACCCCTGTGTCGCACCGAATCAGCCGCGGGTGAATATCCCGGCGATTGAGCAGTGGTTCTATGCCTACGTCTTCGCGCGCAACTACGACGATGTCGCCGCGATCCAGTGGGCCTTTGACTGGCCTCCGACCTTGGTCGTCGGCGGTGGCTTCTGGCTGTGCCCTCCCGGCTCCATCGGGATTCCCGAGCAGCCACCGTATGGTCCCGGCCCGATCGCCGGCAGCTGCGGTGCCATCTTCAATTGCGTCTCCGGCGGGGCTTCGATGTTGATCGGGTGGGTTGGCGTGCGCCCCGGAACTGGATGCCTCGAGATCATTGAATCCGGGTTTCCAAATGGCACGCATATTGTCACATGCTCCGGGGCGATCGTACCCGTCCCACCTGCCAACCGAGGCAAGATCTGCGTCGGTGAGGGCGGCATTGACGCCTGCAAGTCTCTGGTTCCTGTCACGCCAGCAACCTGGGGTGCAATCAAGAACACCTATTGATCTGTCGTGAGAGCGCACTATGGTGGGGTGGGGTTCGGCTAACGCGTGGCCGGCGGCTCCGCTTGCTGCGCTCGCTACGCCCAACCCGGCGCTTTCCGTCACGGCGCTTGCAGTGACGGGCCGCGCTGGAGGCTCCCTTGCTGCGGCAAGCGCCGCGCCGGGCGCCGGGTTCGCCAGCCGCGGTATCGTTAAGCGCCCTACGCCATTGGTCTTAAGAAGAACCGGCCTGGAGTCCATGAAGCCCCTTTGCCTTACGTTAGCCTTCGCACTCTGCCTCTGCACATTCCCAACCGCAGTCCCGGGGCAGATTCTCTCTGGCTTTCCCCTGCATGCGATTCAGCTCGGCGCGGGCGAGTGCGACATCACTGACCCCTGCGCCTTTGGCATCAGCACAACGGTTCTTCCTGGATTCCTCACGGTCATCTACATCTGGACTCGCAACACCGGTCCGATCGCTGGAATCCAAACCGCTTTCGATTGGGACCCCGGCACCTGGACCCTCGCCTACAGCGAGTGGGACTGCCAGCAAGGCCAACTCACAACGCATGTTCCTTCGGGACCGGGGCCCGTTGATGGCACCATCTCGACCGTGTTCGACTGCGCGACCTACGGTGCTAGCTCGTGGATCATCGGAAAGCTCTACATGATCCCCTCATCTGGCTGCTTGCGACAGGTTCAATCCGCCCTGGCCTTCGGGACCTGTGTTTGCTTGTCCTGAGGGTGCATGGCCGATCTACCCAGAGGCCTGCGGTACCATTTGCGTCAACGAGCCTGGCATGATCGCCTGCTGGCCTGGACGAGGAACCGGCGAGCGTGAGGGCCACGAGGCGCAGTACTGCCAGTGGTTTGCGTGCGTAGGGCGTCATAACACGCGGCCTGGCGGCTCCGCTCGCTGCGCTCGCTCCGCTGCAACCCGGCGCTTTCCGTCACGGCGCTTGCCGTGACGGGCTGCGCTGGAGTACCCCTTGCTGCGGCAAGCGCCGCGCCGGGCGCCGGGTTCGCCAGCCGCGGAGACGTCATACGCCCTTGGCCGTGGGTCGTAGGAGAAAGTCACGCTGGGCGATCACCGAGGTACTTGTCCGCAAACTCCCTCGGGCGCTGGACGCTTATCCCTCGATATCCGCTGACCTTTAAGAGATGCCTGTCGCCACTGATAACGCGCCTCGCTCGGCCGGCCACGGCGCAGGCCAGAAACTTGTCGTCGGCCCTGTCTTCGCACACAGGCAGCGGGAGAGCTGGGGCGACAACGATCGTGGCCTTTGAGATGAGCAGGACCAGTATTGGCGTGACATCAACTCCAGGGAAACGCTGGGCAATCCTCTGCGCCGTGCCCCAGTACTCATCGACAATCTCTGGCGACACAACCACATCCAGCTCATCGTCTCTCCACGCCAAGACGATCCGGTACGGTGCGCCACCGAAGAAGATCCCCGAAATCAGCACGTTGGTGTCGACCACGATCCTCACTGCCGGCCTCGGGTCGCGGCTACCGCTCGCGTGATGTCCGAGCGCTTCACCTTTGCGCGGCGCGCGGCCTTGCGCGTCTCGGCCACCAAGTCATCAAACTCAGCGACCGAGGGCGGAGCGATGACCTTGAGGATTACGACATCCCCATTGCCGATCACGACGAACTGGGCGCCGGGCTGCAACCCGAGTCGTTTGCGGATATTCTCGGGAATGACGACCTGTCCCTTGGCAGACATTTTGGTTGTAGCGAGCGTAGGCATCTGGTTCCTCCCCTGGTAGTCTTACCAGTAAGACTACCCCAAGCACCGAGGCCCCGCAAGGGGCGGTTTTCTGTGACCGGAGTGCGGGTGCCCGTGAGCAAAGGAACCCGATGTGCTACGGGTTGGCCAAGGGCGCATAACGCGCGGCTGTCAACGAACATTGAAAACTGGTCCAAGGTGAACGGCGAAAAGTGGACCACCCCTGCTGAGGATCCGGGCTGATCACGGTAAGTTCTGACCTCCTTTCTGGTTCCGAGTCTGCTCAGGCCGGGGCGAGAGCAGGGGCCTGGGTCGTGGCCAGGGTGCGTTCCCGCAGCCGGTAGCTGTGTCCCTTGATCGATAACACATGGCTGTGATGGAGTCGCCGATCGAGGATGGCGGTGGCGATGGCGTGATCGCCGAAGACCTCTGGCCACTCGGTCACGGACTTGTTCGAGGTGAGGATCACACTCGAGCGTTCGTAGCGGTAGGCGACGACCTGGAAGAGGTAGTTGGCTTCGGCACGCGAGAGCGGTAGGTACCCGACCTCATCGAGCACCTTGATCCGCCGCTCCTCCCGCGCCGCGATCTCTTCTTCGAGCAGCTGGTCGAGGAAAGCCGCATACCCGAGCTCGCTGTCTTCAGCACTCTTGAGCGCCTCAGGCAGGGTGTCCTTGACGCGCCACAGCCCGAGTCGATCGAGTTGCGTGACCAGGCGATCGTAGGTGGGCTGGCTCATCGCACACCTCCGAGGACGGAGACATACTCCGCGATCGGGCGCTGCTCGACCTCGGCCGCGGCCCAGGGCACCACCGAGAGCAGGTGGACGCGACGGGTGACCGGTCGGCGTTTCGCTGCCCGTTCCTGCAGCCGTTCGAACCGGGGGCGTCGCAGGGCAGCCACATGCTCCTCGATGATCGAGCGCTCACCCTTGGCCACCTGGCGGTGTTCGGCTACACGCTCGGCTTGCGAGAAGATCTCGATCGCATCGCCCAGCGGATCGATCTTGACGACCACGCGAGAGCCGACTAGATGATGCGGAACCGAGTAACGTCCGGCATGGAAGCTCACGGTGCAATCGCTCAGCACCCGTCGGGTCTCCGGCAACCGTGGATCAAAGCTGATCTCCGGCAGCGCCAGAAGTTCCGGTCGCTCCCGTTCCAGACGCGCCCAGGGCACTTCGCCCGTGGTGCCGTGAACGCGTCCGTTGCGGGCCCGATCGAGCGCGGTCACGGCATCTTGCAGTGCGTACAGGCCCGGGTACTGCTCTTCGAGCAGGCCGGCATCCTCGATATCCCGGTAGCTCCGTTCGGTCTTCCCCTTCCGTTCGGGGTGATACGGCCAGGCCGGGTCCGGCTCGCAGCCATAGTGTCGACAGACGTCCAGGAAGAAGGGCTGGAGCTCGAGCTGCGGGCGCGGCCGCAAGACCGCCGCCTTCGTGTTGTCGAACAACACTCGCGCCGGCACACCCCCGGCTGCGATGAACGCCCAGCGCAACGCCGCCAGGAGGGCGGGCAGATTGATGCTGCGCACGACGAGTGTCCACTGTGCCCGCGACCACCCGAGCAGAAAGCGGAAGAAGTGCACGCTGGTCTCGGGCTCGGCGCGGAGCAGACCACGTGCCGGTCCTTTCCAGTCGAACTGGCCTTCGAGTCCGGGCGCGGTCTCGAACCGCACGCAGGCGCGCCGACGAGCGCGCTCCAGGCGCCGCCGCTCGCGCACCCAACACTTCACCCGTTCGTAATGCCCCTGGTAGCCCTCGCGCACAATCAGCGCATGGAGCACCGTCGCCGGTGCCGCCGGCCGTGCCGCCAGCAACTCTTCGAGACGACCTACGAACGGTTCGAGCGCCGGCCGCCGGGTTCGCCAGCCGCGGTATCGTTATGTGCACGGCCTCGGATCGCCTTGGTCTAGCTCTCAGCGTCGCCATGGAGCACCCTCGATGGCGATCTCGCGACGCCCCTTGTCCGGGCCATCGTGGCCGTCGAACGCACGTCCCCGGCTGGCATGATCGTGGCTGCGGTGCTACTCTCGTCCCATGCCCGAACTGTCGCGGTTCTTTGGGATCATCGTCCGAATGTTCGCTGAGGCTGGAGAACCACATCACGCGGCTCATTTCCATGCCTACTACCAGGACCATATCGGCGTCTTCGGCATTGACCCCGTCGAGTTGCTCGCTGGCTCTTTCCCTCGCCGCCAGCAGCGGCTGGTTGAGGCATGGGCGGAGCTCCATCAGCAGGAGCTTCTTCAGGACTGGGAGCGCCTGCAGGCAGGCCAGCGGCCTTTGCCCATCGATCCACTTCGCTAACGAGGCCATATGAAGCACCCAATCGTCCGCGTCGAGTCCTTCGAGATCGTTGGGCCTTATACCCTGCGTGTCGCCTTCGACGATGGTTCTGCACAGGTCATTGATTTCCGCCCGGTCCTCTTCGGCGAGCTATTTGGACCGCTTCAGGACCTCACGCTGTTCAATCGTGTTGGCATCGACCCCGAGGTTAGAACCCTCGTTTGGCCCAACGGCGCCGACTTCGACCCTGCTACACTTCACGGATGGCCGCAGCACGCTCGCGCCATGGAGCAACTGGCTCGTCGCTGGGAGCGCGGCGCTGCTTGAGCGCTTCTGCTTGAGACACTGCGCTGCAATCGGGTTTCCAACAACCGGCGCTCTCTTCAAGAGCGCAGTGAACCGGAGTACGGCCGTGCACATAACACGCGGCCTGGCGGCTCCGCTCGCTCGCTACGCTCGCATCGCTTCGCCCAACCCGGCGCTCTCCGTCACGGCGCTTGCCGTGACGGGCTACGCTGGAGTCCCCCTTGCTGCGGCAAGCGCCGCGCCGGCCGCTGGGTTCTCCAGCCGCGGAAACGTTATGCGAGGAGCGAGTGCCCGTTCGAACACTTGCTGCGTTCATCCCACTGGAGCCAAGGTGGCCTTCATCCGCGGGAAATCAGGGCCAAGCGCGCACTTGACGCGGACGGCCTGGAGTGTGCAACATCCCCGTATCGTTGTGCGTGCATTGGCCTCCACCTTCGGAGCAGGAACATGACCTGGCAAGACTACATCACCGTCGATCCTCAGGTGTGCCACGGCAAGGCGTGTTTCAAGGGCACCCGCATCATGGTGTCGGTGGTCCTCGACAACCTCGCCGCCGGCTTGACCATCGACGAGATCCTGCCCAGCTACCCGGCACTCACCCGCGAGGCTGTCTACGCGGCCATTGCCTACGCAGCCGCTCTAGCCAGCGAGCGCGTCTTTTCGCTCCCGAGCGATGACGCCGCATGAGATTCAAGACTGACGAGAATCTCCCCACCGATCTCGCCCAGCTGATCATCAAGCACGGGCATGATGGGCTGAGCGTTACCGATCAGGGCCTCGGCGGGGCCTCTGACCCACAGCTTGCAGCCATCTGCAAGAGCGAGGGGCGAGCGCTCATCACTCTTGACCTGGGCTTTGCTGACATCCGGGCTTACCCGCCTCAGGAATATCCGGGCTTGATCGTCCTCCGACTGCCGATGAGCGACAAAAGGACGATCATTCGTGCCGGACGGCGCCTTCTCAGGTTCCTTGAAACCGAGACTCCTGCCCATCGTCTGTGGATCGTGGATCAGCGACGCATCCGAGTCCGCGAGTGACCATCGCAGGCTGAGGCCTTCTCGTCCTGGGCTTCATCGCAGTTTCCCTTCGCTCCTCGCATAACACGCGGCCTGGCGGCTCCGCTCGCTGCGCTCGCTTCGCTGCAACCCGGCGCTCTCCGTCACGGCGCTTGCCGTGACGGGCCGCGCTGGAGGCCCCCTTGCTGCGGCAAGCGCCGCGCCGGCCGCTGGGTTCTCCAGCCGCGGAAACGTTATGCGCGCAGCAAGGACGCAGTCCGGAGGTGCATCCCAATGAAAGCAGCGATCCCCCTCGTGGCTCTTGCCCTGCTCGTGGGTGCCAACCCCCTGAGCGCGGCGACCCTCGTCGTCCCTGACCAGTACGCATCGATCGGTGCCGCCATCCTCGCGGCCACCAATGGCGACACAGTCTTCGTCCGTGCTGGGACCTATGTCGAGAATCTGAACTTCATGGGCAAGGGCATCTCCCTGGTCAGCGAGGACGGACCGGTGGCCACCATCATTGATGGATCGAACCCATCGCACCCCGACTCGGGGAGCGTGCTCTTCATTCCGCCCGCGCCGACGCCAATCCTCGTGAGAGGTTTCACCATCACTGGGGGCAGCGGAACGCTCGATCAGAACATGTTCTCCAGAAGAGCCGGTGGCATCTATCTCCTGACGGCTGGGGCTATCAAGGACAGCTGGATCACCGAGAATCACGCCGCTAGCATCACTGGAGTTGCGGGCGGGATCGAAGTGGCCGCCCAAGGCGTGACACTCCAGGGGAACCGCATCTACTCGAACACCGCGGGCTTGTCGTCCAGCGGTTCACGAGGCGGCGGGATCCTCATCAACGGATCCGACACAATCATCGAAGACAATGTGGTGTTTGCCAATCAGGCTCTGGGGGAGCCAGGCACGGGTGGTGGTTGCTACGCGGACGGTATCACCACATTCCTTCATAACGTCTTTGCGTGCAACCGAGGGTCGAACCGCGGAACTGCCATCAACGGCGCGTATCTCATCGAGAACTGCACGATTGTCGGAAACAGCGGCCTCCATCCCGCTTTCGATTCGGCGCTCGGCCGAGTCCAGACGGTCCGTCGTTCGAGCATCACCAGCAACGTGGGCCCGGGGATCGATGCTTGCAACCATCTCACGACTCCCTGCAACAACTTCTTCGATAACATTGGCGACGATCCAGCCTGCTATGACGCTGGCAACGGGAACATATCGGTCGAGCCTCTCTATGAGGAAACCCAGTGCGGCAGCACGTTCTGCCTCTTGCCGGAGTCACCTCTCCTGCCTGAGAACTCGCCACCTGGGTGCGGGCTCATCGGGGCGAGCGAGCAGTGCGTGTCAACGGCAATCGACGCGCCGACAAGTCCCGATTACGCCTCTGGGCCGCTGGTTGCGCGACCGAATCCGTTCAACCCCGCGACTACCATTGCGTTCGTGCTCCCGGGTCGGCGCAGCCTCACACTCGCCGTGTATGACACGTCCGGGCGTGCGGTGCGGATTCTCTTTGACGGTACCCTGCCGTCCGGGCCGCACGAGATCGTCTGGGACGGCCGTGACTCTCGCGGCACCTTGGTCGAGTCCGGGGCGTACATCGCAGTGCTGCAATCACCGGAGGCACGCTGGAGCCAGAAGCTGCTTCTCGTGAAATGAGGGCGAGTGTCCAGTAGCCTATCTATGGCGGCGCGCACAACCCGCGTCCTGGTGGCTCCGCTCGCTGCGCTCGCTGCGTCCAACCCGGCGCTCTCCGTCACGGCGCTTGCCGTGACGGGCCGCGCTGGAGTCCTCCTTGCTGCGGCAAGCGCCGCGCCGGGCGCCGGGTTCGCCAGCCGCGGTATCGTTAAGCGCACCTCGCTCCCGGGGTCACGCGTGCAGGAGGGGTCCGAGCCCCCTTTCACTGACAGCTTGGTGGAGGGGACCCGTTTGCGTACACTGGAGTCGGGCTCGGAGACGCCCGAGCCCCCTATGGCGGGCGAGCGGTTGGAACTGATGGCTGCCACTCCTGGCACCGGTGGGCCGCGGAGGTAGAAGCTGCGACGGCGAGAGTGGCCCCTCTGGTGTGCCTGGGAACTCGAACTGAGCCCGCACCTGGTCAAGCGCATGATTGATCGCCGGTTCTCCGAGATCGATCTCAGGACGATGCTTGAGCGCGCATCAGGCTATGAGAGAGACGTGGTTGTCGGGCGGTGGGTCATCGAAACGCGGTTACGGAGACGGCGATGGCAAGTCATCGTCGAGCCTGATATTGCTACGGAGAGGCTCGTTGTCGTCACGGCCTATCCACTCTGAGAAAGAGCGCAATGCATGAGCCATACTTGGAAGTGACCTTTCGTCACGGTCGCCCGCTGGCGGCCTATCTGTACCTGCCACGACGACCGGGGCAACGCAGCTTTCGAAGTCGACCTGTGGACCCCGGCATGGTTATCGACTTCAGCCGCGGTGGTCACCCCATCGGCATCGAGATAACCGCACCAGATAGAGTCTCGCTTGCGGCAATCAACCGCGTCCTCCGTTCCCTTGGCTGCGCCCCCGTCAAGAAGGCCGATCTTGCGCCGCTGCGCGCTGCCTAGGCAGGTGTCACACCGAGTCCGGTCCGGCAAGCGAATACGACGACGGTGACAGCCAACCTCGAATATGGCCGCCATGCGAGGTGCGCTTAACGCGCGGCTAGGCGGCTCCGCTCGCTCGCTGCGCTCGCATCGCTTCGCCCAACCCGGTCGTCCGTCACGGCGCTTGCGGTCGGGGGCGGGGTTGAGGTTCGATCTTGCTGCGGCAAGCGCCGTGCCGGGCGCCGGGTTCGCCAGCCGCGGTATCGTCATACGCGCGGCCGCAGCACTTGGGGTGTGGCAAGCTTCGCTCACCGGAAGGTGGTGGATGCCATGCGTGTATTGTTCCCGCTCCTTCTCCTCGCTGTTTGGCTCCCTGGATCGGCGACGGCGGCGATCATCCGCGTCCCCGCCGACCATCCCACCATCCAGGCCGCGATCGACGCCGCGGTCACCGGCGACGAGGTGCTCGTGGCGCCGGGCACCTACACCGGCCCCGGGAACAAGAACCTCCGCATCGAGCTCAAGGACATCGCGGTGCGCTCTGAAGGCGGGCCGGAGATGACCATCATCGATTGCGAGGGGAGCGGCCGGGGGTTCACCATCGCGGGCGTCTATCCGCCCCTGGGGATCGTCGAGGGCTTCACCGTCCAGAACGGCGATGGCGATGGCGGCGATCTGACCGGCGGCGGCGCACTCTTCATCGCCGGCGGATCGCCGACGATCCGGAGCTGTGTCTTCCGGTACAACACGGGAGGGGGGCCGCCCAACTCCCCCCAGGTTGGCGGCGGTGGTGGTGCGGTCTGCTACGGATCCTTCTCCCTCTTCGAGGACTGCACCTTCGAGGCCAACGCCGCACCCTATGGCGGGGCCCTGGCGCTGCATGGGTCGGGACTGGTGATCCGGGACTGCCGGTTCGTGGGTAACACGGCGGCCTGGGATGGAGGTGGAATCACGACGGAGTACGACGTGAACCTCCCCAAGACCTGGATCGAGGGTTGCGACTTCATCGAGAATCTGGCGCGGGATGGGGGCGGGGCCACCCTCACCCGATGCCGGGTGGAAGACTGCAGCTTTGTGCGAAACATCGCGCGGGCCGGAAGTGGGGCGGGGCTTTCGGCTTACGCATCCTCAGTGGTCGGATGCAGGTTCGAGGAGAATACGTCGCAGGGAAGGGGTGGCGGTGTCGTCATCCATCGTACTCAGCTCATCGGCTGCACCATCTCCGGCAACCGGGCCGAGCAAGGCGGTGGCGTTGGGATCGGCGGCGAATCGACCGTCGAGAACTGCACGATCACCGATAACGTGGCCGAGGAGCTGGGCGGTGGACTCCACTCCTCCGCCAGGGGGGAGACCGTGATCAAGTTATGCACGTTCGCCCGCAACTCGGCACCGCTCGGCAGCGGACTCGCCTTCGAGTTTGCGACCGCGAACATCATCGAAACGTCAATCGTGGCGTTCGGCCTTGGCGCTGCCATCGAGTGCATCGGTTCCCCCATGAGCCTGAGCTGCACCGACATCTACGGGAACGAAGGCGGCGACTGGGTGGGATGCATCGCCGAGTTCGCCAGCATCAACGGTAACCTCGAGGCCGATCCGCGCTTCTGCGATCCGGAGGCTGACAACTGGCTCCTGTGCGAGGATTCGCCGTGCGCGCCCGGGGAGACCGGCGACTGTGGCCTCATCGGTGCATTCGGCGTGGGCTGCTCCTGTCCGAACGCGGTCGAACCCGCGACCTGGGGCCGGATCAAGGCACAGGGTCGGAACGGGGCGCCAAACCCGTAACGGCACTCGCCGGCAGGAGGCCATGCCTCAAGCCCGCCCATTCCCAGAATCATCGCCATGATCTCGTCCTTCCGATATCGAGTCGCAGCTCTCATCCTTGCCGCTCTCCTCCTCAACGCGGGCGATGGCGCGGGAGCGGGACCCAACCATCGCACCACCCTCGTCATGCACGCGCAGACCGAGTTCGTTCACTGCGCCCTCGCGGATCCCTGCCTCGCCCCGGCCGGGCCCAGCGTCACCATCACCGATCCGGGCAGGCTCGTGAACATCTACGTCGTCGCTCGCAACTACGACCATCTCGCCGGCATCCAGTGGGCCTTCGACTGGCATCCCTCGTGGATCGTCTACGGCGGAGGCTGGACCTGTCCTCCCGGCGCCCTCGGCATTCCCTTCCCGCCGCCATACGGCCCTGGTCCCGTCCAGGGAAGCTGCACTTCAGCCTTCGACTGCCTCTCCGGCGGTTCCTCGCAGGTCATCGGATCCCTGCAGGCGGTGCCCGGCGAGGGATGTCTGGAGATCATCGAATCCGCGCTTCCCGATGGCACGCATGCCCTGAGCTGCTCCTATGAGGTGGATCCCATCGCGCCGGCCAACCGCGCTCGGGTCTGCGTCGGCTCCGGTGGCCTGAACACCTGCGAGTCAGCCGTTCCGGTCGAGCCGGCGACCTGGGGGACGGTGAAGGCCCTCTATCGCTAGGCTCTGGTCGGAGTCCAGATGAGGCTCTCCTTCAAAGCGATGGTTCTCGCCTGGGGCCTGGGCGCATGTCCTGCCGCGGCCGGTCCCAATGCCAACTTCACCCTCCCTCTTCACGCCATGCCTTCCTACTCCTGCGGTGATCCACTGCCGATCGACTGCCGCGACTCGCGGCCCACGACGACCATCCCCGCCCATGCCGCGAGCACCATCCTCCTCTTCATCGCCAACCACTCCGAGGTCATGCTCGTTCAGGCTGCCGTCTCATGGGACCGCTCGTGGACGCTCTGCTGCGTCGACTTCGAATGCCAGCCGTCCCAGGGGCACGCCCTCGTGCTCGATGACATCACGCTCTCCTTTGCGACGATCGTCCCCTGCCTCACCGGCCCGAGCCTCACCATCCTCGGCACCCTTTCCTACGAGACGGCCGAGGCGGGGTGTCTGCGCTTTGTCGAGCCCTCGTACTCCGGCGGCATCTATGCGGAGGACTGCGCTCTGCACGATGACAGGATCTCCGACCTCGAGTCCCCGCGGCTCGGGCGGATCTGCGTCGGGCAGGCAGGGCATGACGCATGCGATCCGCTGACGCCCGTAACGCTCACGACCTGGGGCGCGATCAAGGAATCCTATCGGTGATTCGGCTGAGCCAGATGATCCGCCTCGCACGGATCGTCATCATCGTGCCTCTGCTGATCTCGGCCTTGCCCGCCGCGGGCCGGGCGAGCCCTCCCGATTCGGTGCCGGCCTTCCGCGACGCGCAGATCACCCTCTTCGACGGCACCAGGTTCGAGGCCGACATGATCCGGGTCACCCGGGATACGGTGACCGCCTATGAGCACCGATCCCGGCCGGCCGACGCGCTCATCTGGCCGCGCGACCTCGTGCCCGTGCAGTCGCTGGACATGCCGGAGGTCGCTCGTCTCGAGGTATCGAAGAACGACGCGGGCAAGGGAGCGGTGATCGGCGCCGTCGCCGGTGCCGGTGCGCTTTGTGTGTGGTTCGGAACGTCGGACGATGAATGGGGTCAACTATCCGGCGCTGGTATCGTCATCCTGCTCGCTCTCTTCACCGGCGCCGGTGCTGGAGTCGGGGCGACCACCGGCGCCTTCTTCCACCATTGGGAGACCGTCTACGAGCCGGAATCCGGCCTCCGCGTCGAAGAGGCGGTCGAGTACACATCCGGAGTTGGATACCAGCCGATCCGGGCTCCAGGCAGCGAGTGAGCGCGCCTCCGGGATCCGGAGAATATGGGCCATCGAGATTGGCGCCACAGAACCGGCGACGCCCGGCCAGGAACCGGGCGCAGCCCCCACGGTACTATTCCTCATAGCGTCCACCCTTCCGATCGCCCCGCACGTGGGATGGAGTGCGATGGATCGTCGCAGAGTGGGATTCGCCGCCTTCGTGGCCGTCGGCGTCTCAGCGGGGTTCCTTTCCAGCTGCTCGGACGATGACATCATCCTGTGTCCCGATGGCCGCACGCTCGCCTTCGCGGATGCGGACTACGAGGCCCGCCGCTTCTTCTTCGTCGTCGATCCGGTGGATCCACTTCTCACCGGACGGCTGGTCCCGCCCGGTGATCCCGACTGGATTGCCCCGCCCGAGATAACGGACCTTCGCCTCTGGCACGACGACCGGAATGCGGCCAACAACGGGGCCGCCCTCCGTGGCGTCGCGTATCTCGACCCGCGCCCCGGTGCCCTGGCGGCCCTCGACTCGGTGATCGGGTTCTTCGATCCGCTCACCGCGGGCGTCGACTTCACGATCCTCGAAGATCTCTACCCGGTGGATGCCGGATCGGCGCGGGGCGCGAGCGCCGCGCCCCGCTCGTACCTCGTCGTCGACATCACGGACCGCGTGCGGCCCGGAGAGGCGCTGGCGGCCACCTTCACGGCGACCTACACGATTCCGGGTGAGCCCGATCCTCTGGTCATCCGCTACGGCACGGAGGTCGACACCGGCCCGACCCCGGACACGATCCTCTTGAAGGCGCTCCGTATCCCGGATGCGAGGTACACGCAGTTCGACGGCGAGTATGTGAGTCGAGATGATTTCTGGTATCCCACACGACGCCTCGAGATCAGGAGCATCTACCCGTTCGAGCTCGTCGCAGATGAGGAGCTCGTCGGGGCCCGGGTCGCGGAGAACACGAGCCACAGCGCGCACTTTCCCGGCGCCAGCGAGGAGGCCACCTATCTCCGGGGCCTGGGAATCGACAAGGAGGATGCTTCGGGACAGCCCGGCTTCGACCATGTGATCGACCGCGCCTACCAGCGCCGCGATCTCTCGCTCATCGTGTTGCCCGACCTGCGTCCGTTCGCCCCGGCCGCCGAGGATTCGGTGTGGCCGTTCTTCCATGCGGACCTGTCGCAGCGCGAGGCTCGGCCGGCCTACTTCGTCGGTGCCGATGCCAACCGCGCTCTCTATGACCGGCTCGTCATGGCCCCGGAAACCGATTCCCGATACACCTTCGACCTGAACCTGTCGCCATGATCTCCTGTCCTCGCGGCAATTCGCCGCCCCTCTCCAGCTTTCTTCTTGCCGTCATGCTGGCGGTGCTGGCGGCCATCGCGCTCTCCTCGCCCGGATGCGACGATGAGGACTCCGAGGCCAGAGACATCGCCCGCCTCGAGGCCATGGAAGAGGAGATTCGCGAGCTCATCGGTGACGCGCCCTGTGCCGACTCCACCGATTGCGCAGTCATCGCGCTGGGCACGAAGCCCTGTGGCGGGCCCTGGGGCTATCTCGTCTACGCGAGGTCGGCGGTCGACTCCCTCGAGCTCATCGCCCGGGTTCGCGAATACACCGCCTACAACGACGAGCTCAATCGCCGCTGGGGCTGGGTTTCCACCTGCGACCTGGCCCCGCTGCCGCGCGTCGCCTGTGTCGATGGCCATTGCGTGGACACGCTCCACCTCTATGACCACGGGATCCCTCCCTAGGCGAGATCCCGCTTCAGGGGCGTAAACGGCGAAGCCGGGGATGGAGAATCCACCCCCGGCTTTGCTTCTGCCAGTCATTGGCAACAGCTCTACGACCACACCGGTCCATTCCCTGGACCAGCGCGATCCTGCTAGAAGTGCATGCGCATGCCGCCACGGACCGGGATGAAGGTCGAGCTCTCGCCGTCGGTGAACGCGGTCGTGATCCGGAGCTCGGTGAAGGCCGAGGCCTTCTCGCTGACCATGCCCTCGACGCCGCCGCCCAGGCTGATCCCGAGCGCGTTCTCCGAGTAGCCGAAGAACTCCTGGGAGCTGACGCCATCGGTCACGGTCAGATCATCGATCGAGGCGTGAACGAGACCCGCGTTGAACCCGACGTACGGGGTGAACCCCTGCGGGATGAAGCGGACCCGGAGGCCGCTCATGAGGGAGACCATGCTGATGCTGGCGCCGGAGGCGCCAAGGCCGGTCTCGCTCGCGAACTGGTTGCTATCCAGCCCGAACCGGTCGTAGCCGACCGACATGACATCGATGGCCAGGTGCTTGTTGAGCTGATACGCCATCCCGCCGCCGATCGAGAATCCCATGCTGTGATAGTCGGTCATCGAACCGGTCGGGGAGGACATGCCGCCGTACATGGATACGGAAGTTCTGGGCTGACCATAGAGGTCATCGGCCGCCGCCGCGCCGTAACAGAACACCACGGCCGCCGCCGCAACGCAGATCGTGACTAGCAGTTTCATTGCCTTCTCCCGGTGACTGACAGACGAAAGGACTCGATCCCGAGTCCACGAGGTATCCGATGACGTTTTCGGTTATCCGCCGCCAGTCAATGAGCCGGGCCTGAGGTGGCTTTCCAGGTGTCTCATGCTGGCACACAGGACTGGCGATCAGCCCCAGAAGGGCCTATGCTCTTCCGCCAGGCCGCTGCTGATACCCGCGTGGTGACCGCCGTGCCACTCGCCACCACCGAAATCGGAGCCGGGAGGGGAATTCGTGGGGACACTCGAGCTCACGCCCATGCAGACCGCGCTCGTCGTCGCGGTCGGGCTCATCGCTTTCTACGTCGCCTTTCGCACAAGGAAGCGCATCCTGAAGGTGTTCTTCTGGGCGGTCGCGCTCCTCGTCGCCGCCTGGGCGGCGTGGCGGCTCTTTCAGGGCTGAGCCGGCTCCTCAGCGTGCAACGGGTGACGGCGGCAAGTCGGCAGTCATCTCGATCAGGCTGCCGCCCATGACATCGTCGGCGGTGATCTCGGGAAGCGGTAACCGGATCTCCGGAGATGTGGCGACGAGGATCTCGCCGCGGTCGAAGTGGCTCTCGCCGGGCGATGCCGGGGCCAGGTCCGTCGTGTCCGCGCGACGCCGTGTGGACGCGGTCGGATAGGGCACGACGATCTCGATCACGCCGTTCCGATCGGCGGCCAGCGGCGACACGTAGGGGAAGAGCCGGCCGTCGGGTGAGCGGACGGCGGCGAGCAAGACCCCTTCCGTGGATGCAGGGAGGCCGTTCACGCGGAGGCGTGCTCCCGGGACGATCTCGAAGAGCTTGACGAAGGGGGTCGTGCTGCCCTCAGGGAGCGTCTCGAGCGAATCGCTCGCCGCCACGAGCCGGAGCCATCCGATCGGGGGAATGAAGCGGCTCTGCCCCTGGAAGCCGCTGCCGAAGCGCCGCGAGAGCCGATAGAGCATCGTCTCCTCGATCTCGGGGGTGAACTCGATCGTGGCCTGTCCCGGTGCGCTGAGCGTGGCGCTCGCCAGGTAGCGCCGGCGCGTTGCGTCATCCGGCACCAGTCCGTCGAAGCCCCCGGCGAGGTCCCGCACCAGCACGTAGCGCACGCGCAGGGAATCGGCCACCGCGTGCGCCTCGTTCTCGCTCGTCGCCAGGAAGAACTGCTGCACGCGGCGCGGATCGCCGGCGTGATCGCCGAAGTTGTCGGTGACCGCCGGCCTTCTTGCGTGGTACTGGATGAAGTGTCCGAACGACCATTCGGCGAGCACACCGCCGGCCGGTTCGCGGGCGGCGAGATCGCGCAGCACCGCGCGCGCGCGATCGAAGCCGAGATTCGCCTCTTCCTCGCGCCCGAAACCGGCAGCACAGGGCAGCACAGCGACGAGCACCAAGACGAGGATGATCGCCATGCCGAGCGCTCGCGGGCGCGGGGTGCCGCGGCCCAGGCGCGCGATGATCGGCTCGGCCGCGATCGCGGCGCCGAAGCCGATGAAGAGGGAGAGGTGCGGCATGAACCGGATCTGCTGCACGGCGAGCGCGGCAAAGAGGATCGATGTCAGCAGGAAGAGCCGGCGCCTGGGGTCGGCGTGCTCGATCTGCGGGGCCAGACGCCACCAGGCCACGGGGAGGAGCAGAGCGAGAGCGGAGAGGGCGATCACCGCCTGGCGAAGGCCGCTGGCGATACCGGTAGCGAACAGCGGGCGACTCTCGCCGATCGTCGCCTGCCACGGCGCGAAGCGGCGAGTGACGTAACCGAGGCCGCTCAGGAGCTCGCGGCCGAGGATGGCGATGAGGACGACGAAGAGAACGGCGGCCGCGACGAGGAGGAGGTCGCGGCGCGAATCCCCCGCCGGCTCGCGGTCCCGAGCGCGCCGCCGCCGCGCATCCCGCGGCCGCTGGCTGAAGAGCGCGCTTGCGAGGTAGGTGCCGAGGGCGACGGCCGCGGTCAGAGCCGGCTGGAAGAGCCCGAACTGATAGTGGTGGAACGGAGCTCCCGCGAGCGCGTAGGCAAGCGCCCAGGGCAGGAGCACGAGGGTGGCGATCCCCAGGCTCGTCGCTGTCATCTCGAGCGCGCGCCCGCGCTCTCGACCGGGAGCGAGAACAGCGGCGAGCACGGCGAGCCCGAGCAGGATCACGAGCGTGAGCTGGGTGAGAAGGGCCGCGGCCAACGCCAAGCCGGGGACGATGGCGGTGCGCAAGAGCGGAGCTCCCGCTGCCGTGCGGGCGAGTGCCGTTCCGAGCGCCATCACCGCGAGCACGACGGCGAGCAGCTCGGCGGCATGGTGGTCGAGGAGCCCGAGCGTCGTATAGGGATAGTTGGCGGGGAGGAGGATGGGCAGCGCTGCCACCGCCAGCGCGAGCGCAAGGCGACCCGGCCACATGGCGCGCGCCAGGAAGAACAGCGCGACCACGGTGAGAGCGAAGAGCGCGGGCGGAAGGAGCGCCACTGCCAGGCTCGGTCCCACCTCGCTCGCGCCGGCGGGCGCGGGGAAGAGCCGGGTCATTGCCGCCAGCACGAGATCGTAGAGCGGCGGCCAGATCACAGAGGCGCCGCGAGGATGATTGATGAAGCGATCGAAGACAGCCAGATCGGGGAAGCGTTCGGCGATGAGCTCGGCCCGCCGGAGGTGATAGCAGGCATCGGGGTCGCGGATGATCGCGATGCCCCCCTCCATCACCGCGCCGAGCCGGGGCACGGCGCGGGCGATGACGGCAGTGGCCATGAGGAAGAGCGCGGCCAACGCCACCCCGGGGCCGCTGCTCGCTTGCGGCGCGGAGCCCGTCAGCGGCTCGGGTGCCGGAAGGGATCCCGGCGCCGAGGGCGAAGGCTGGTCCTCGTTCACGCCTGGTCTTCGCCGGCGGCACGCGCCAGATCGTCGCCGTCGAGGTTGAATATGCGGCCGAAGCCGGCGACGAAGCGCGCGCTTGCGGGCTCGATCCGGAAGATGGCGAAATCGCCCAGCGCGAAGAGCGGGGCAGCTTCCGGGAAGCGGGAGACATAGAGCTGGCGCGCGGCTTCGAGACCCGGATCCCCGGCAGGCATCTCCCGGGCTCGACCGACGACCGAGAAGCGAGCCAACGTCTGCGGGTCGCCTGTGCCCGGGTCCGGCTCGCTGATCATGAGCGAGGCCCGAGGATCGGCGAGGAGATCTTGCGTGTGGTAGGCCAGCCGGCTCACATGGATCAGGAAGGCGGAGAAGTCGGCTACCGGCGCATAGGCCACGAGCGACACGAACGGCGTCCCTTCGCGCAGCGTGCCGAGGGCGGCGACGCGCTGGGACCGGACGAGCTCGGCGAGGGTGAGGCGCGACTGGCGATCCATTCAGGGAACTCCTCGAGTGATGTGGGCCGGCCGCGAGGCCGGAGATGCTCTTGTTGCCGGCGAGCGCGGCCGGCCGAGCGTCGCTATGGAGCGCGGCCGGCCGAGCGTCGCATGGCGCGCGGCCGGCGTCCAGGGTCGGAACCCCGGCCGGAATCGAGTCGGGGCGCCGCATTCGCCGCCGCCCGGCGGCCCGGCGCTGGCTCGACCCGGGTCAACTGGCGGCACCCTCAGGGCGAACTCTCCCAGCCCCGGTCCTCCGCGAGCGGGATCGCGCCCATAACCCATTGCCAGATCGTGGGCACGCGACTGTCTCGAACTGGCATGGCGAGTGCACAAGCGGTCAGCGGGGCGATAGCGCCGATCACGCGCGCCTGGGTCACTCCGACCCCGGCGCGGCGTGGTTCACGGCGTCATGCCTATAACTGGATGGATTCGCTAATCAGCCTTCTCTTCCAGATCGAGACCATCGAGACCGCATTGGCCGGCGCCCAGGGGCTCGAGGCCGAGGAGGCGCGAGTCCAGCTGAGCCTCCTTCTGGCCCAGCTACCCAAGCCGATTCGCGATCAGTACGAATGGCTGCGCACGTGGACGAGCTACCCGATCGCCCGACTGCGCAGCCGGACGTGTACCGGATGTGGCGCTGTCTACCCCGCGGACCATGCTTTCATCATGGCCCATGAGACCCGGGTCACCTACTGCGAGCACTGCCTGCGGGTGCTCCTGATTCGCGACCTGGGGCTGGTAGCCGCTTGAGCAGGGGGGAGCAAGGGGGAGTATAATTGAGCGAGGAGCCGCAAGAGTCTGCGGTTCCGTCATGACGAGATGGCGGGCGCCCGGCGCTGGAGGTGGCGCAGGGGGTTAAGGCGTTTCTTTCCGGCGGGCGCCCGACCATTCTCGCGAGGAAGGTGAGCCCATGTCTCGTGCAGTTCGTCTGTGGATTCTCATCGTTGTTCTCTTCATCGCCGTTGCCGCAGCGTTCCTGCCGCGGGCCGGGGCATCGGAAGATCCTGAGCGCACCGCGCTCCTGGAGGACCTGCGGGCCTTCCAGCGGGGGCAGGTCGGGCCGATCGGGGATGACATCTTCCATCACCCCGAGCGCCCCGGCAAGGTGGTGCGCGTCGTGCCGTGGTTCGGCGCCGATGGTCACTACGCGATCGTCGCCATCACCGAGGTGGGCTGGGTCTATCGCACCAACGACCTCTCCAACTGGGAGCTGGTCGGGAAGATCCTGGAGACGCCGGAGTTCTAGGAAGGCTGGCTCGAGTTCCGGGGCGCCGAGCCTCTGCTCGGTCCCCGATCGCGGGTAGCCCGCGTGCTAGCATGCGGGAGGCGCCAGGCGCCTCCCGGGTTGGTGGGCTCCCGGTTGCGCTCGCGCGCGACCGGGAGCCCTTTCCTTTGCTGTGACCGCTAGCTCAAGCGAGGTCATCGTGCCCTTGCCTTCCCTCGCCATCGAACCGAACGAGGTGCTCTTCGGCGCCGATCCGAGCCCCGGGATCCTGGCCGTGGAAATGCTGGATGACCGCACGATGGAGCTCTTCATCCGGAGCGGAAAGCCCGCCCGCGGCGCGGCGCCGCCGGCTGTCGAGCGCGTGCGCCAGGAGTTCCGGCCCTGTCTCTGGATCGCCGACCGGGATCTCCTCACCGGTTACTCGGGAACGACCGCCGTCGAGGAGCTCAGCGGCGAGGGGGAGCTGCGCTACCTCGTGACCGTGCCCGGCGGCCGCGAGCTCGAGGCGCTCCGCCGGCACCTGCGGACCGCGAGCGGGGAGACCTCCTCGAGCCGGAGCGCACCCTATCTGTACATCGGCGATCGCGTTCACCTGCACCTCCTGCGCACCGGGCAGACGCTCTTCAAGGGCATGACGTTCACCGACCTGAACCGAGTCCAGATCGACATCGAGACCGACTGCCAGGAGGGATTCGAGTTCTCGAACCCGGAGCGGGAAACCGATCGCATTCTCTCGATCGCGGTCACCGATTCGACCGGCTTCGAGGAGGTGATCTGGGGCGGCGATGGGGATGAGAAGGCCATGATCGAGCGCCTCGCCACGGTGATCAGGGAACGGGATCCCGATGTCATCGAGGGGCACAATCTCTTCAAGTTCGATCTCGAGTACCTGCGCGTGCGCGCCAAGCGCTACAAGCTCGATCTCGAGTGGGGCCGTGACGGCTCCCCGGCGCGGAGCCGGCCGTCGCGGGTCCAGATCGCCGAGCGCATCATCGACTACCCGCGCTGGGAGGTCCGGGGCCGCCATCTCGTCGACACCTGGCTTCTCGTCCAGTTCTACGATGTCAGCGCGCGCGAGCTCGAGAGCTACGGGCTCAAGGACGTGGCGAGCCACTTCGGCCTGGCTGCACCGGATCGCGAGATCGTCGACGGCCTCGATGTGTCCCGGGTCTTTCGCACCGACCCCGAGCGGCTCCGCCGCTACAACCTGGCCGACGCCCAGGACGTGGGGAAGCTCGCCGAGCTCCTCTCCGGGAGCTATTTCATCCAGACCCAGATCTTCCCCTATGACTACCAGAGCGTGGTCGTGCGCGGGAACGCGACCAAGATCAACGCGCTCTTCCTGCGCGAGCACCTGCGCCGGGGGCAATCGATCCCGCTCTTACCCGACGTCGATCGCGAGATCGCGGGCGGCATGACGGCGGTCTACCGCCAGGGTGTCGTGTCGCCGGTGCTGCATGCCGACGTGCGCTCCCTCTATCCCTCGGTGATGCTCGCCTACGGACTCCGCCCGGAGCGCGATGATCTCGATCTCTTCCTCGGATTGCTGCGCGACCTGCGTGAGTTCCGCCTCAAGGCGCGCGCCGCCATGGCCAAGGCCCAATCGCCGGCCGAGCGCCATCACTTCGACGCGCTCCAGTCCACGTTCAAGATCCTCATCAACTCGTTCTATGGCTACCTGGGGAGCGGCTTCGCCCACTGGGCCGACACCAAGGCGGCGAACGAGGTCACGCGGCGGGGCCGGGAGATCATCCAGCAGATGATCGACTGGCTCAAAGGCCGGGGCGCCGAGCCGATCGAGGTCGACACCGACGGTGTCTACTTCGTGCCGCCGCCGGGGGTCGGCGGCGACGAGGCGAGCGCGGAGGCCTTCATCGCGGAGCTCTCCACGGAGCTGCCGGAGGGAATCCAGGTCGAGCTCGCCGGCCGCTATCGCGCCATGCTGAGCTACAAGATGAAGAACTACGCGCTCCTCGACGAGGATGGGCGGCTGGCGATCACCGGATCGGGGCTCCGCTCGCGTGGTCTCGAGCGTTTCCAGCGCGATTTCCTCCGCGACATGCTACGGCTCGCGCTCGAGGGGCGGGCGGCGGAGATCCCCGCGCTCCATGCGCAGCTCGACGAGAAGTTCGCGCGCCACGAGCTCCACGTGCGCGACTTCATGAAGACCGAGACCCTGGCCGATTCGCTCGCCGCCTATCGCAACAAGGTCGGAGGCGGATCGCGCAACCGGTCGGCGGCCTACGAGCTGGCGCTCGCGTCGGGGCGCGACCTGCGTCCCGGCGATCAGGTCTCCTACTACGTGACCGGGGACTCGAAGCGGGTGACCGTGGCCAAGGCGGCGCGCCTCGCCGCGGAGTGGAATCCGGAACAGCCGGACGAGAACGTGGCCTATTACCAGGCCAAGCTCGCCGATCTCTATGCGAAGTTCGCACCCATCTGCGGTGTCGAGGCGGGTGGCCAGGGCGAGCTCGGGCTGTAGCGTGGGTCAGGGGCGCTCACGTCTTCAAGCGCGCCGATCCGGGCTCCTCGAAGGCGAGGATGGCGGCGCGCTGCGCCTCGCTCAAGGGTTTCGACCTCTCGGCGGCGTAATCGTACATGACCTGGACGCTCTCGGCGCGCACCGCCAGGCGATCCCCGGCATAGAGCTCGTACGCGAAGCGGAAGCTCCTCTTGCCGATCTCGTTCACCCGGATCCATACCGTGCACTCGTGCTGCACCTTCACCGGCGCCACGAAGTCGATCTCGACGCGGGCCAGGATGAAATCAACTTCATTGTAGGATGGGATGGCGAACAGGCGGTCCCAGTAGGCGGTCCGCGCTATCTCGAGATAGGTCAGGTAGACGGCGTTGTTGACGTGCCCCATGGCGTCGGTGTCGCGGAACCGCACCTGCACGGGGGTCGAGAAGCGGAACGGCGGGCGCGGCGGCAGGGCCGTTGATGGCTTGTGGACGGGTGTCATGAGCGTAAAATAGGCGATTCGCGCTTTGCGGGCCAACGGGATCTTCGCCGGCGCCGGACTCACGCTTCCGGCGCTCGTTGCGCCCCAGGACAGGATGGCCCCCGCACCAGGGGCCGCTGGGAGGACGGGATGGAATATCGAAAGCTCGGTTCGGCCGGGGCCAAGGTGAGCGTCATCGGCCTCGGCACCTGGATCACGTTCGCGAAGCAGGTCGATGACAAGACCGCCGCCGCTCTGGTCGGCCGCGCCCTCGATCTCGGCATCCAGTTCATCGACACCGCCGATGTCTACGCCAGCGGAGCCGCCGAGGAGATGCTCGGCCGCGCCCTCGCCAAGCATCGCCGGTCGGACATCTTTCTCGCCACCAAGGTGTACGGGGAGATGGGCACCGGTCCCAACGACCGCGGGCTCTCGCGCAAGCACATCGTCGAGGCGTGCGAGGCCTCGCTCCGCCGGCTCAAGACCGAGTACATCGATCTCTATCAGTGCCACCGCCACGATCCCGATACCCCCCTCGGGGAAGTGATCGCGGCCATGGACACGCTCGTGCGCCAGGGCAAGATCTTCTACTGGGGCGTGAGCCAGTGGTCCGCGGTCCAGATCGCCGAGTGCGTGCATCTGGCCCGCGCCCGCAACATGGCCCAGCCCGTCTCGAATCAGCCCATCTACAACCTGATGAACCGCAGTCTCGAGGTCGATGTCATGCGCACCTGCGAGGACCTGGGACTCGGCATCGTCTGCTACTCGCCTCTCGCCCAGGGCATCTTGACTGCCAAGTACTCGGGCGGGAAGGTGCCGCGCGGAAGTCGTGCCGCCGACAAGGAAGCCTCGATGTTCATGCAGCGGCGGATGACCGAGGAGAACTTCTCGCGCGCTGATCGCCTGGCCCGGATCGCCGCCGGCATGGGCATCACCGCGGCCCAGCTCGCCCTCGCCTGGTGCCTGCGCCTCCCGGCCATGTCGAGCGCCATCATCGGCGCCCGCACCGTGAAGCAGCTCGAGGAGAACGCCGGAGCGGCCGGCGTCACCTTGCCGGCGGAGGTCGAGGCCGAGATCGAGGAGATCTTCCAGAGCGCACCGCGCGACCAGTACACCGGGCAGCGGGTCGGCTATGGCCATGAGCCCACGGGGTGGTAGCCGGCCACCCGCGGGCCGGGTCCTGGGCGCCGGGTCGGGAAGGGGGGTGGTAGCGGCGGAGGGACTTGAACCCCCGACACGCGGATTATGATTCCGCTGCTCTACCAGCTGAGCTACGCCGCCACCGAGACTGAAGCGCCGGCAAGGTTATCACAGGTCCGGGCGGGGAGGCAGGCCCCGGCCACCTCCCCGGCTCGGTGCCGGCCCGGGCCGGCGGGTCCCACGGGCCCCGGCCCTCCAGGGTGGGCGGGCCTACCTTGACAATCGGGAGGGGGATCCTTAGATTCAGTCATTCCCAATTCCCCCACCGTTATGCGCGACCTCGAAGCCTCTCACCGTAAAGGAGCCGGTCTCATGGGAAAGGGGGCGGGCAGCCGCCTGCTGCAAGTGGTGGTTGCCGCCGGCCTCGCTCTGGGCCTCGCGGGCCAGGTGCGGGCGGCGGATCTGACGGGCCGGTTGGGACTGGGTGGCAGCATCGGCAGCTCCCTTCTTATCGGCGACTACGATTACCGTAAGCACGCGCGTCCGCGCCTCACCCTCGACGCGCTCTTCAAGTACGGCTTCCGGCCGCGGTGGGCTCTCGTCGGGCAGTTCGGGTACGGGTGGAACTCCTACGCCTACGAGGAGAGCTGGCTCTCCTCCCCGGACTACGCCGACCTCCGCGAGAGCCAGGGACTCAACGCCGACGGCGTCGAGAAGCTGACGGTCATGTATCCGTTCACCGGAGGGGTCGAGTACCGCTTCGGCAAGGAGACCTGGGTGCCCTACGTCGGCGCGGGCGGTGGGGTCTACATGATCGACCTCTTCCACGACCGGCGAGTGGCCGTCGACTACCGCACGCTGGCCAAGCACCGCACCTACAACCTCGGTTTCTACGGGCGGGCCGGCGTCGAGCAGTTCCTCAGCGATGCGGTGGCCATGGACTACGAGATTCTCGGCCATGTCGTCTTCTCCGAGGACCGGGAGAAGTTCCCCTATCCGAGGGGCAACGATCTCGAGGTCTACGGCTCGGATTTCCTCCCACACGGCGGCGATCTCCAGTTCATCCAGATGCGGATCGGCCTGCGCTACTACTGGGGCCAGGAAGAAGCGGAGGAGATCGAGGCCATCGAAGAGGTCACTCCCGAGGCGGTCACACCGGACGTCATCACGCCCGCGCCGGTAACGCCGGAGGCGGCGACTCCCGAGGTGATCACTCCGGACGTCATCACGCCGGCGCCGGTAACGCCGGAGGCGGCGACTCCCGAGGTGATCACACCGGACGTCATCACGCCCGCGCCGGTAGTGCCGGAGGCGGCGACTCCCGAGGTGATCACGCCGGATGTCATCACGCCCGAGCCGACACCGCCCACCGAACCGGCACCTGAAGAAGATCCCTAGCGGGTGCGCCCCGCAGGGCGAGTCGAGGAAAGGATCATGAGCAGCGAACACCAGGGCGAACCATCTCGAATCGCCACTGTGCAGCGGCCCGCTGCGCCACCGGTCGCGGGAAAGTCGGCCGCCACGAACCCCGCGCCGGACTCGCCGCCGGCCGCCGCGGAGCCCGGCGGATCCGTGGGGATGCCAGCGATCCGCGTCACGCCCGTGCCGCCGCTCATGAGCCGCTTCGTCGGGGAAGCGCTCACCTTCGACGATGTGCTCCTCGTCCCCAACCACTCCGCGATCCTGCCTTCCCAGGTCGATACGCGCACGCTTCTCTCACGTCGCATCGAGCTCCGCATTCCGCTCCTCTCGGCGGCGATGGACACGGTGACCGAATCGGGCCTGGCCATCGCGATCGCGCGCGAAGGCGGCATCGGGATCGTGCACAAGAACATGTCCATCGACAATCAGGCCCACGAGGTGGACAAGGTCAAGCGCTCCGAGAGCGGGATGATCGTCGATCCGATCACGCTGGTGCCCGAGGCCCCCGTGAGCGAGGCGCTGCGCCTGATGGCGCATTTCAAGATCTCGGGCGTGCCGATCACCCGCGAGGGCCGGCTGGTCGGCATCCTCACCAACCGCGATCTGCGCTTCGTCGATGACAAGAGCCAGCCGGTGTCGAAGCTGATGACGAAGGAGAATCTGATCACGGTTCCGGTGGGGACGACGCTCGACAAGGCGCGTGTCATGCTGCAGCAGAATCGCATCGAGAAGCTCCTTGTCGTGGACGACGAGTACCAGCTCAAGGGCCTCATCACCTTCAAGGACATCCAGAAGCAGATCGAACATCCGGATGCGTGCAAGGATGAGCTCGGTCGCCTCAGGGTCGGCGCCGCGGTCGGCGTCGGACCCGATATGGAGCAGCGCGCCGCCGCCCTCGTCGAGGCCGGAGCCGACGTGCTGGTCATCGATTCAGCGCACGGGCATTCGGCCAATGTGATGAACGTCGTGCGTAGCCTCAGGCGCGCGTATCCCGACGTCGATCTCATCGCCGGCAACATCGCCACCGCGGAAGCGGCACGCGCCTTCGTCGACCTCGATGTCGACGCCATCAAGGTCGGGATCGGACCGGGTTCGACCTGCACCACGCGCGTGGTCGCCGGCATCGGCGTGCCCCAGCTGACGGCGATCTCCGACGTGGTCCAGGTGGCCGCTCCGGCCGGCATCCCCGTGGTCTCGGACGGCGGCATCAAGTACTCGGGCGATGTCGTGAAGGCGCTCGCCGCCGGAGCCAGTTCGGTCATGATCGGCAACCTCTTCGCCGGTACCGAGGAGAGCCCGGGCGAATCCGTGCTCTACGAGGGCCGCAGCTACAAGGTTTATCGCGGCATGGGCTCGGTCGGAGCCATGAAGCGCGGCAGCAGCGACCGCTACAGCCAGGCCGGGGTGGATGAAGGGAAGCTCGTGGCCGAGGGCATCGAGGGTCGCGTGCCGCATCGCGGCCCGCTCGCCCGCACCATCTATCAGCTCATCGGCGGGCTGCGCTCGGGGATGGGCTACTGCGGTGCGGCGACGATCGAGGAGCTCCGCACCCGCACCCGCTTCGTGCGCATCACGCTCGCCGGTCTCCGCGAGAGCCATCCCCACGACGTCACGATCACCCACGAAGCGCCGAACTACCGCTCGAGCTAGATCCGGCCGCGAGAACCTGAAACCTGGCTCCTGGGACTCCCAGTAGATATAGTAAAGCCGATGGCGACGCCCGGCGCCGCATGGCGCGCCGTCGCTCGTAAGCTCCCGCCTCGGGAGGTGTTCCATGGTCGAGTTGCTCTTGCTGGTCGGGTTCGCGAGCTTGGTCGTTTTCCTCCTGGCCGCGGCCATCGGGATCAAGCTCCTGGCCGCCGTCTTCGCCGCCGCCTTCCTGGGTCTGGTTCTGTTGCCGCTCCGACTCGCAGGCTGGATCCTGGTCCTGCCCTTGAAGATCCTGGGCGCGGTCCTGGGTCTCCTGTTGCTCGTCCTGGCTGCCCCTCTGTTCATCGCCGGGACCATCGCCACCGTGGTTGCCGGCGCCGTGCTCGGCGCCATCGCCCTCGTTCCCGCTCTCGTTCTCGCCTTGCCGGTCCTTGCGCTCTGTCTCCTCGTCAAGGGCGGCGGGCACCCCAGGACTCCGGCGACCTGATCTTGCTCCGCCTGCCGTGGCGCCGGAGCGCGGCGCACTCCGCGTTGCCCACTTCCGCTCCGGGCCCGAGCCACCTCGGGCTCTCCGACGATCCGTTCGTCTTTCCCGGCCCGGCAGGAAGCGATGCCTGCCTCCTCATCCATGGGTCCACCGGAACCGCCGGCGACATGCGGTTCCTCGGGGAGTTCCTCCATGAGCAGGGCTACGCGATCGAGGGTGTCGCCTTGCCCGGGCACAGGCGACGGCCGAGCGAGCTCGATGGAGTCGATTGGCGGGCCTGCTACCGGGCTGTGAACCAGAGCTGGCGCGATCTCGGCGCGCGCCATGAGCGCGTGCACGTGATCGGATTCTCATTCGGCGCGGCTCTCGCCATTCATCTCGCCGCCCGCGAGGACGTGACGAGCCTCGTCCTGCTCGCGCCCGCGCTCTTCGTCCACATGCGGCCGCGCGCGCTCATGAATCTTACCGTCACCTCGGGACAGGGCATCCCGTTTGCCACCTATGTGCGCTGGTACGCGGGCCTGGCTCGGTTCTTCCGGCTCGTGCGCCAGGATCTGACGCACGTTCGCTGTCCGCTGATCGCCATCCATGCGCGTGACGACGACACGGTGCGCGTCGAGAGTTCGCTCGAGATCTACAAGCGAGTGACCACGGGAGACCGGCAGCTCCTGGTGCTCGAGCGCGGCGGGCATCTGTTGCCGAACGGCATCGCGCGCGAGAAGATCAGCCTGGAGATCGAACGTTATCTCAGGCGATTGAACGGGCAGTCGGGCGGGGCGAGCTAGAGGCCGGATCCCGAGGCCGGCGCGGCGTGGTCGATGGCGTCACCGCCCGAGGTCCCCACCGCCGGCAGGTCGAAACGGGTGATGTCGACGCGGAAGCCGGGCTTGAGCGCCTCCAGGTCGGCAGCGAGGCGGGCCACGCGAGCCCGGGATTCCTGGCTTCCCGTGCTCCGGTACTCCGAGATCGCATCGAGCAGGTGGTCCTTCTTCTCGGCGAAGGTGGTTTCCTCGAGATCGTGGTTCACGATTCGCTCGAGCACGAACGCCTCGCCTTGCGCCAGGCGCGCGAGCAGATCTTCCTTCTGCTCTCCCCGCATGTGGGCCAGGATGCGCGCATAGCGGTCGAAGCCCAGCGACAGTTTCTCGAGAACTTCCCCGATCACCGCGTTCGAGCGGTGCAAGCGCTGGCTGTACGAATAGGCGAAGTGGTAGTAGGACTTGCCACGCCCGATGTAGCCTTCCTCGATCGGCTCCTGCTTGACGCGGCCGCGGCGGAGCGGCGCGCTGGCAAAGGTGCAGGCCGATACCAGAAGGAAGTCCGCCGGTGTGCGCAACACTCGGTACCGAACATGGGCGAGTTCCGATCGCCGCAGCCGCTTGAAGACCTCGCCATCGTACTTGGAGAGGAAGCGGCGGGTGCGATCGAACGAGCTCGGATCCGAGAACGTCGCGAGCAGCTGCTCGAGGTAGACGTCCACATCCTGGATGTAGTTGTCTGGTTCGCTGAGCCAGCCGACCTGCGTGCGCGAGCAGAGCAGGCAGTTCATCGTAAAGAAGTAGCTCGGCTGCTCGATGCGGTTCGTGCTCTTGGATTCCAGCTGTCTTGGATTCACCTGGCGGTCCTCTTGGCTCGCGGCGCCCCCTGGATCGCAATGCCGCCGGCGACGGTGCGCAGCGGCGGCGGAGTGATCGCATCCTGTCCGGTGCGTCCCTCGTCATGCCCAGGTGAGCAACGGGCATGCCACGGCCGAGGTCGCGACGACCCGCATCGCGACAGTCGCGGCAGCGATGGTGCGACTCATCCATCTGACTTCATCGCAGGGGGTTGCGAGTGCGAGTGTGGGACACAAGAACGCGCCGCCGGCGCGGCACCGCCGGCGACTCGCGATGAGGCGGTTCAGGCGGGGGAAGGGTCCGACCAGGGGTGGATCCGTAGTTGCCGGCCGCTTGCGAGCGGTGCAAACCGCAGAGGATCCGCGCGTCCGGTGGGCCATGAGGCGCGGCGTGGAGCGCGACTTGGCCCAACCTGGAGTGGTCGCGCCGCGAGCCCGGTCGCTGCAGGCACCATCCTGATCTGGTACGCTTGACGGGTCATGCTCCCGTGTGATCCGCGTCTCCTTCACCATGGAATGCAGAAACGGTGCGATCAGCCGGCAGCCTGGACCGGACGCCGATGAGCCGGCTCCCTCCCATCATCCTCGGTGCGCTCGTTGCCTGTGGCTTCAGTATCTTGATTGCGCGCGTGATTCTCTCTCGACGCTTGCGCCAGCGTGAGGCGCTTCTCGGCGAGATCGCCGATCTGGTGGCGGCCGCGACCAACGGGGCCTCAGGCAGCGCCCTGCTCGCCAGCGGCTATCTCAAGGACGAGATCTCTCAGGTGATCGCCGCCTATCGTGAGACACGAGAGCTTGCGGCTCGTGTCGCCGAGCTCGAGGTGGAGCTGGCGGCGGTCCGGGTCCAGCTCCCCATGGAGGAGATCGAGGAAGCGAGGACCGAGGAGCCGGATCTCATCCTCGACCAGGCAAGACGGCTGACCGAGTCGAGCTTCCTCGCCGGTTCCGATGCGCTCGTGCGCGTCCGGGCCGCCGTCAAGAACCTCCAGGACTGGCGGTTGCGGCTCGTGGCGAACGAGGAGCAGAGGACCGGGCCGGAGCCGATCACGGCTCGGCCCGACGCAGGACCGGGCTCCAGCTCGGGCGCCGCCTCGAACGCCGCTCCTGGTGAGATGGATGGCGATGCCCCGCCCGTCGCCGCGGTGTTCTCCGCGCTCTCGATGGAGATTGCCGAGCTAGCCGCCCAGGCCAAGGGTCTCAAGCCGCTGGCCGACGCCACCGAGGCCATTGCCGGTCTCCGTCCCAGGGGGGTGGGTGCGGGCCAGGGCGACCCCGCTTCTGTCCCGGGATGGAATGTTCCGGCCCAGGTTCTCTCCTCCCGCCGGCTCCTCCTCCTCACCGCTCTCAAACTAAGGGGCCTGGCTGCCGAAATAGAGACCGGGCTCGTGGGTGTCAGCGCTGAGCTGCGCGTGCTCGGCACGGTGCCGGCGAGCAAGCTGCTGCAGAACGGCAGACGTCGTCAGCCGGCGCGGGTGAAGACCGATCCCGCCTTCGTGCGCGCCCTGTCCCGGCTCGAAACCCAGCTCTCGGAGGTGGCTCATGACATCGCCAGTCTCACGCGCGATGCCGAACACCTCTCCCGCGAGCTGGGTCGGGTGCGATCGGCGCCCAACGGCCGGCATACCCCCTGACCTGCGGGGAAGCGCGCGCTCGATCTTCCTTCGCGCGCGGCCAGAGCCATCGGCCCGGGCTCCCTCCCGGGCGGCTCCCATCATGACGAGCGGGGACCTCGGATGACCGCTCCGCCAGACGAAGACGCAGCGGTGGTTCCGGTACCGGTGCCGCTTCCATCCCTGCTCGTCGTCGACGACCAGTCCGACACGCTCGAGGTGCTTCGTGTCACCCTCGAGAGCGAGGGCTATCAGGTTCGCTGCGTCGAGAGCGGGGAAGAAGCGCTGGCCTCGGCCCAGGCCGAGGTTCCGGCGCTCGTCATCCTCGACGTGCACCTGCCGGGAGTCGATGGCTTCGAGGTCTGCCGCACGCTCAAGCAACGCGAAGCAACGGCGGCTGTTCCCATCATCATGATCTCGGCTGACGCCGAGGAGGAAGCGCGGGTCCGGGGTCTCGATGCCGGCGCCGCCGAGTTCCTGGCCAAGCCGTTCTACCCGCGTGAGCTCCTGGCCAAGGTCTATCGCTGTCTCAAGTCGGCCGAGGAACAGGATCGCCTCACCAAGCGCACGACCGCCCTCGAGGAAGAGGCCGAGCGCCAGCGGCTGAACCTCGACCTCACCGAACGGCGGTTGAAGAAGCAGGTCTACTCGACCCAGACCTTGATGAGCATGGTCCATGAGCTGGCCGGCTCCCTCAAGCCCGATCAGCTCATCAACACCTTCATGCTCATGGTGCTTGGTCAGCTCGGGGCGTCGTCGGTCTGTCTCCTGCTGCCGGCGGAGAACAGCGAGAGCGTGTTGCTCCCGCAGGCTGCGAAGGGTCTGCGCGGTGGCGTTCTCAGCAATACCTGCATCAGCGTCACGGACGAGCTGGGGCGCTATCTGCGCGAGCGCAACCGCCCGGCCGAGATCGAATGGTTGCTACGGCGTCCGGGGCTCCGCCGCTCGCTCGAACCGTTCCGGGCCGCCGGACTGCATATCGTCGATCCGGTGGTGATGAAGGGGCAGATCGTGCTTGTCGTTCTCCTCGGGGAGCGGGTGAACGGCCATCCCTACGAGCGCGCCGATCTCGAGCTGCTGGCGAGCCTCAGTCGCACGGCGGGGGTGGCGCTCGAGAACGCCAAGCTCTTCCGCGAGCTGCAGGAAACCTGCCTCGGCATGATCCGCACGCTGCTCTCGACGCTCGAGGCGAAGGACACCTACACCCGCGGCCATACCGAACGGGTCGCCATGTACTCGGTGGCGATCGCCGAGGAGATCGGGGTGGAGGGCGAGGAGCTCGAGAACATCCGGATCGGAGCCAACCTGCATGACATCGGGAAGCTCGGCATCATGGACAAGGTGCTCAACAAGCCGGCGGCGCTCGATCGTGAGGAGCGCGCTCACATCATGAGTCATCCGGCGCGCGGCGCCGCCATTCTCGAGGGCATCCGCTTCTTCGAGCCGGCGGTCGACATGGTGCGGCACCACCATGAGTACATCGACGGCACCGGCTATCCCGACGGGCTTGCCGGGGAGGAGATCTCGCTCGGCGCCCGCATCGTGGCCGTTGCCGACGCCTTCGATGCCATGACCTCCGGGCGGGTCTACATGCAGGCGATGGCGGTGCAGGGCGCCATCGATTCGCTCAAGAAGCGCTCCGGCAAGCAATACGACCTCGAGGTCGTCGAGGCCCTGGGACGCGTGATCAACAAGGGGGTTGTGATGCTCGGAGCGGCCGAGCTGCCCCCGGCGGCCTGATCCCGCGCCGGGTCGGGGGTCGCGAAATCCAGGGGGAATCCGTGACCACGAAGCGCCACGGCTTCTCGCGCCAGGGACCGGCGTAATCCACTCCGATTCGCTCGGTGGTCATGATGTGGCGCGGCCGGCGCCCGGCCTCGAGGAAGAGATCCGATCCGAGAAGGCTCGTCCCCGAGAGCCGGCGATCGATCGCCAGCGCCTGGCAGAGCTTCCCGGGGCCCGAAAGGAGAGAGCGGAAGATCGGGCCCGGGTTCCGGCTCGCGGCGGACAGGAGAGGGGTGAGATCGGTTCCGGCCGCGCCTTCTCTGCGGCGCCCGCCATGGTCCGCTCCTGGTCCCCCGCCGCGCCGCCGCACTTCGGCCTCGAGCTTGGGCCCGAGCCGGCGGTGGGTCGCCATCTCGAGGATGCCCTCGGTCGGTTCGAGCGCCCGGATCAGGACCGCCGCCGGAAACTCGACCGCTTCGCTCACCACGTTGAGGCAGTGGTGCATGCCATAGACAAGGTAGACATAGGCATGTCCCGGTGGGCCGTACATCACCTCGGTTCGCGCCGTCCTCCCGGCCGCGGCGTGACAGGCGAGATCCTCCTCGCCGATGTAGGCCTCGGTCTCGACGATGATTCCGCCCAGCCTCCGGCCGGCCACCTGGCGTACGAGCTGCTGGCCGATCAAGGAACGCGCCAGCGTCAAGGTCGGCCTGGCGAAGAAGCGCAGGTCGAGACGGGAGCCGGTCATGGCAGGTGTCACCTTGGTGAGCGAGACGGTCATCCAGGTTGTCGGCGCGCAGATGCATCGAACTCTTCCTGACAGCGGCGTCTTCACGTTAACCGATGCACGGGCTCCCTCATAGACCGCGGGAGACGTGCCGAGAGAGCCGGCATCGCTGGCAGGAACGGAATGTGCAAAAGGAGTCGTGCGGCCGGAGGCGGGAGTCCCGAGCCCTTCTTGGTCGCCCGGGGCCGAGGCTCCCGTGCTCCGGCCGCATCTCCTCCTGGCCGGTGTCCCGCAGGCCGCACGACTCGGAGCTCCCGGCCCCCGGCAGCTCACGCGGTCCCGAGACGTGCTTCGCCACGCACGCCCGAGAGGAGGAAAGAACGCCTGTTGACAGCTTGGTGATTTGGCCATATTCTCATGTCATGAGCCAGCCCATCGCGACCAGGGATCGGGCCGTGTTCCGCTCGCAGGCACGCATCTTGAAGGCGCTTGCGAACGAGTCGCGGCTCATGATCATCGACCGCTTGAGCCGGGGCGAGTGCAGCGCCGGAGATCTCACGCGGCTCGTCGGCTCGGATCAAACGACGGTCTCCAAGCACCTCGCCGTCCTCCGCGCCCATGGCATCGTCGAGGATCGCCGGGAAGGGAGCGTCGTCCATTACCGCCTGCTGACTCCGTGCGTCACGAACTTCTTCTCCTGCGCGATGCAGGTCATCAAGGAGTCGCGCTGAGGCCGGGCTCTCCGTTTTTTTGGCCGGATGATGTCGGGTTGGCCATATCGCCAAACAGGATGCGTGGGGGCCGAGGGGAAGAGTCGGATGAGGGACCGAACGAAGCTGCTCTGGATCGCGGCCGCGTTCCTCGTGGCCTGGTTCCTGCCCGCCGGAAATGCGCGCGTCCAGGGCGCGATCCTCGAGGCCTTCGCCATGGTCCACGAGTACGCCCGCGACCATGTGCTCCTCTGCCTCGTGCCGGCCTTCTTCATCGCTGGCGCGATCAGCGTGTTCGTCAGCCAGGCCTCGGTGATGCGGTACCTGGGCGCCGGCGCCTCGAAGTGGGTGGCCTACCCGGTCGCCGCGGTCTCCGGCACGATCCTCGCGATCTGCTCCTGCACGGTCCTCCCGCTCTTCTCCGGAATCCACAAGCGAGGCGCAGGGCTCGGTCCGGCGACCGCCTTCCTCTACTCGGGTCCGGCCATCAATGTCCTCGCGATCATCCTCACCGCCCGCGTGCTCGGGCCCGAGATCAGCATCGCCCGCGCCGTCGGGGCGATCGCGTTCGCCGTCGTCATCGGGCTCCTCATGCACCTCATCTTCCGGCGGGAAGAGGAGGGGCGCGCAGCCGCCGCAGCCGCACCACTGGACCTTCCGGCGCCCTCGCGGCGGCTCTGGCAGGACGGTGTCTTCTTCGCGAGCATGATGGGCGTCCTCGTCTTCGTGAACTGGGGGCGCCCTGTCGGGCCGGACAGCGCCATCTGGGCGGCGATCTTCCAGGGCAAGTGGTTGATCTCGGTCGTCTTCCTCGCCGCCGTGGTCGCGGCGATCGCCCGCTGGTTCCAGCGGGACGAGCTCGGCGCCTGGGTCGAATCCACCTGGGGATTCGCCAAGCAGATCCTGCCGCTCCTGCTTGCCGGAGTCCTCGTTGCTGGCTTCCTGCTCGGGCGGCCGGGGCGTGAGGGGCTCATCCCCTCGGCGTGGGTCGCCCGACTCGTCGGCGGCAACAGCCTATCTGCGAACCTCTTCGCCGCCTGCTCCGGGGCCTTCATGTACTTCGCCACCTTGACCGAGGTGCCGATCCTCCAGGGGCTCATGGGCTCCGGCATGGGGAAGGGGCCGGCGCTCGCGCTCCTCCTGGCCGGGCCGGCCCTGTCCCTCCCGAGCATGCTCGTCATCCGGAGCGTCATCGGGATGAAGAAGACGATCGTCTATGTCTCCCTCGTCATTGTGCTCTCGACGGCGGCAGGGCTCGTCTATGGCTCGCTCTTTCCGGGGAGGTGACAGGGATGCTGCCTGGAAACATCGAACCCCGCGTGTCGAGCCCGGCCAGTCGACTCATTGCAGATTTCAAGGAGGACGCTCCATGTCCAAGATCCAAGTGCTCGGCCCCGGCTGTCCGAATTGTCAGCTCCTCTACGAGCGCACGAAGCAGGTGGCCCGGGAGATCGGTCTCGAGTGCGAGATCGAGAAGGTCTCAGACCTCGACCAGATCGTGAGCTTCGGCATTCTCTCGACTCCCGCCCTCGTCGTCGGGGGCAAGGTCAAGGTGAGTGGTCGCGTCCCGACCGTCGCCCAGCTGAAGGAGATCCTTGCATGACGCCGCTTCTCTCCCGCATCGAGGATGCAACGGGCCGCCCATCCGTTCGTCGACATCGCCGCCTAGCTTTCCTCCTCCTCGCCCTCGCCGCCGGCGGCTGGGTGCTCCCGGGGAGCGCCCAGGCCGACCCGCCGGCCTCGAAGGCTCATCCCGACACCACGGCGGCGGCCGCCGACTCGACGGTCGCGCACCGCGTGCGCGCCTACTACTTCCACACGACCTGGCGCTGCGACTCGTGCCGGAAGATCGAGGCGTACACGTCCGAAGCGATCACGACCGGCTTCGCCGCGGAGCTCGAGGACGGCCGGCTGGTCTTCCAGGCCGTGAACATCGAAGAGGAGGCGAACGAGCACTTCATCGACGACTACAAGCTCTTCACGAAGTCGGTCGTGCTCGTGGATGAGCACTCCGGGAAGCAGGTGGCCTGGAAGAACCTCCCCAAGGTGTGGGAGCTCCTGGGCGACAAGGGGGCTTTCATCCGCTACATCCAGGGTGAGACGCGCGCCTATCTGGGCCGCAAGCCGTCATGACGGCGCTCTTCGTCGCGATCGGAACCGCCCTCTGGCTCGGGATCCTCACCTCGATCAGCCCGTGCCCGCTCGCCTCGAACGTGGCCGCGATCTCCTACGTCGGGCGCAGCGTCGGGAGCCCGGGGCGGGTGCTCCTCGCCGGGTTCCTCTACTCGCTCGGGCGCGCGCTCACCTACGTGCTCGTTGGCGCGCTCGTCGTCTCGAGCGTGCTCTCGGTGCCGAGCGTGTCGTTCTTCCTCCAGGAGCGGATGAACCAGATCCTCGGGCCGCTTCTCATCCTGATCGGAGTCGGGATCCTGGGCTGGCTCCGGCTGCCGCTCCCGAACTGGAACGTCGGCGCGGCGATCCGGGAGCACACCGCCCGGTCGGGGGTCGCCGGCGCCGGTCTCCTCGGAGTGCTCTTCGCGCTATCCTTCTGCCCGGTCTCGGCCGGGCTCTTCTTCGGCGCGCTCATCCCGCTCGCGGTGAATGCCCATTCGCGCGTGCTCCTGCCGGCGGTCTACGGTCTCGGCACGGGCCTGCCGGTGGTGGCCGTCTCCGTGCTCCTGGTCCTCGGCGCCCAGGGGATCGGCCGGGCATTCAACGTCCTGACGAGGATCGAGCGCGTCGCGCGGCCGCTGACCGGCGCGGTTTTCGTCCTCGCCGGGCTCTACCTCACGGTCATCCACGTCTTCGGCGTCAACCTCTAGAGCGTGGGGGAGCTTGAAGAGGCCACCGGCACGAGCGGTCGGCGGCCTCGCGGGAGCGCGCCCCGGGTCGTTTGACACCGCCGCTGCCGCCATGATAGCCTCCGCCGGCTTGCGCCATTTTTCACAAGCCTCACCGAGCACCGTAACCCCAAGTAAAACTGTTCGTTGCAATCGCAGGGGGATGGCGGTTAGCGAGACCGGGCAACTCCCCGCCGGTGACTGGCGCGCCGTCCAGAGCGGCGGGCTGGCGGCTGGCGAGGCCGGCAGGGTTGTGAGGTGGTGCGGGCGCGCAAGCCCCCACCTCCGATCAGCGTCCCGGTGACGCTCAGAGGCAGGCCTTGGCGCGAATGTCGAAGGAGCAGGCGCGGCTCGCGCGGCAGGTCGGAATCCTCACGGTTATCCCGTTCATGCTGCTGGCTGGCCCGTTGCTCGGTTACGTGGTCGGGAGCTGGCTCGATCGCAAACTCGGCACCGAGCCCGTGCTGCTCATCGTGTCGATCATCGTCGGACTCATAGCCTCCGGGCGCGAGACGTACGAGTTGATCAAGCTCGCGAGCCGCGAAGATGTTGAGGGTGATAAGGGCGATGGTAGATGAAGCGGGCAAGGGTACCGGCTATGTCCAGAAGATCGCCCTGGCCAGCATCGGTAGCGGGCTCGTCCTAGCCATTGTGCTCCTGGGACTTGGATTCGGCAACTGGGGCGCCGGTGTTCTCGCCGGCGATCTGTGGGCCGTCGGTAACCTCTACTGTGTGCGTTTCGTGTTGCAGCGAGTGCTCGTGACGGAAGAGGAGCGGCGCGCTCATCCGAGTCCGTTCGGACTCCTCCTCGGCCTCTCGGTCAAGTTTCCCCTTCTCTACGGACTTGGATATCTGATGCTCAGCTCCGGTTGGTTCCGTACTGAAGGTCTGGTGATCGGACTCATCGTGCCCTTCGCGGTGGCCTTTGCCGATGCTCTGGCCCAGTTCGCCGCCGAGAGGCGGCAGGCGGCCGCGTCATGACCGGACGTCCCGAACGGGTGAGTCCCCGCGCCGCGCGAGGCGACAGGAGCACGTTTCGGCGCTGGTTCCGGTTGGGTCTCGTTTTCGCCGCGCTCGTCACGCTGGCGAGCTTGCCGGCACTACGGCCCGGCCGGCTGGTGCCGCCGGCATCGGGCCAGCACCCGGGGACGGTGGAGCCCGGTACGGCGGATACGGAGGCAGAAGAGCAAACTGCGGCGCCGCATGGCGTCGCGGAGCACGGGGCCACGGAACCCGGCGCCACAGAGCACGGGGCCACAGAGCCCGGCGCCACAGAGCACGGGGCCACAGAGCACGGGGCCACAGAGCACGGCGCTCCGCACTCGGAGCATCCACCCGAGCTCCCCAACCTCATCACCATCCTCTACGATCGCTATCCCGACGCTGCCTGGGCCCAGTTCCTGCACACCTGGGAGAACCAGGCGTTCATGTTCCTCTATATCATGGTCATCCTCGTGGTGGCGGCCGCCGGATCGCGCGCGCTCAATCGCATCCCAGGTCCGCTGCAGAACGGCGTCGAGTTCGTGGTCGAGAGCCTCGACGACTTCGTGACGGGCATCCTCGGACCGCAGGGCCGCCGGCTGGTGCCGTTCCTGGGCACGCTCTTCGTATTCATCCTGACCATGAACTACGCCGGGCTCGTGCCGTTCTTGAAGTCGCCGACCGCGAACCTCAATACGACGCTGGCCATGGCGCTGTGCGTCTTCTTCTACGTGCAATGGACGGGGATCCGGTCGTTCGGCATCGTCGGTTACCTCGATCACCTGGCCGGCTCGCCCCGGGATCTGGTCGGCTTCATCCTGATGCCGATCATGTTGCCGCTGCATATTGTCGGCGAGCTGGTGAAGCCGATGAGCCTCTCCCTCCGTCTCTTCGGCAATGTCACCGGCGAGGACGTCCTTCTGGCCGTCTTCGTCGGCCTGGGCGTGGGGTTGCTCGGGGCTTTCGTGCATGGGTTGCCCTTCGGCATCCCCCTGCAGGCGATTGTCTATCCGCTGCTCCTCATCTTCGGATTCATTCAGGCTCTGGTCTTCACCCTGCTCAGCACCATCTACTTCTTCATGATGCTTCCCCACGAGGAGCATCACTAGGGGAGAAGGGCCGGTCCTGCCGGCCCCTCGGACACGAACGACTCTGAAAGGGGGTCTTACGTTCATGGATCACAGCGCAACCATCGGACTCGCTCTCCCGATCGGTCTGGGGATCGCCGCCTTCGGGTCCGCTTTCGGTCTCGGCCGCGCGGTCGGTGCCGCCATGGAGGCGATCGGTCGCCAGCCGGAAGCGGCGGCCAAGATCCAGACTGCCATGATCATCGGCTGCGCGCTCATCGAGGCGCTCACCATCTACGCCCTGGTCAGCGTGTTCGTGCTGCAGGGGAAGATCGGCAGTTAGGGCGATCAACCGGGAGGCGCGGCGGCGGTATTCGCCGGAGCAGCGCCTCGAGGTCCAGGGAACGCGATGCTTGAGATCAGCTGGCCACAGCTCATAACCAACGTCATCGGCTTCTTGATTCTCTTTCTCGGGCTCAAGCGCTTGGCCTGGGGGCCGATCCTCGGCCTCCTCGAGGAGCGCCAGAGCCGCATCAAGAAGGAGATCGAGACGGTCGAGCAGGCCAGGCAGCAAGCCGCCGCGCTCGAAGCCGAGTTCGAGAACAAGCTCAAGGAGATCGATGCCCTCGCGCGCAAGCGCATCGAGGAGGCCGTGCGCGAGGCGCAGGCGGTGGGCGCGGACATGAAGGAGAAGGCGCGTCTGGAGGCCGCCGCAATCTACGAGAAGGCCAAGGCCGATATCGAACGCGAGCGCGAGCAGGCGCGAGTGGCGCTCCGTGATGACCTGGTGAAGATGGTGATGGTTGCCGGCGAGAAGGTGCTCCGCGTGCAACTGACGCCGGGGGTGCACGAGCAACTCATCACCCGGTACATCGACGAGCTCGAAGGCATCAAGCCGTAGCGGAGCGGAGGGATCGTGCCTCGGTCAGCGACCCAGAGCAGCGGAACGCATATCAACTCCGGTCTTGCGCGCCGGTACGCCGCCGCGCTCTATGCGAGCGCCAAGCAGCGGGGCGTGCAGGACCAGGTCGAAGCGGACCTGACATCCGTCGTGGAGCTGCTCAAAGCCGAGCGCGCTTTCCGCGATTTCCTCCTCAAGCCGGATGTCCTCGACGAGCAAAAAGCGGAGATCGTGACGCGGAGCCTGGGGCCGCGCGTGCGGCCGCTCACGCTCCACTTCCTTCAGCTCCTGCTCAAGAAGCGGCGTCTCGACCACCTGGAGGTGATCCAGGAGGTCATGCGCGAACTCATCGAGACCGACCGCGGGATCGTTCATGCCAGGGTGACGACGGCGGTCGAGCTCAAGCCCGAGCTCAGGGAGAAGCTCAAGGCCCGCCTGGAGGCGACCACCCGTAAGACGATCATCCTCGACCTCGAGGTCGATCCGGAGATCATCGGCGGGGTCGTCGTCCTTCTCCACAACCAGCTCGTGGACGGGAGCTTGCGGCGGGAGCTGGATCGCCTGCGCGACGATTTGATGGCGGTGCGCGTCATCTAGGTGACGCCGGAAGATTGCTCGAGATAGACGACCTCGAAACAGGGAGCTAGAAGTCATGTCGTTTCGGCCCGAAGAGGTGAGCGCGGTCATCCAGCAGGAGCTGGAGCGCTACGAGACCCAGGTCCGCATGGAGAGTGTGGGCACCGTGCTCCAGGTGGGAGACGGGATCGCACGCGTGTGGGGTCTCGAGGATGCGATGGCGGGGGAGCTCCTGCGTTTTCCCGGCGATGTCATGGGCATGGTGCTCAACCTCGAAGCGGACAACGTCGGCGCCGTCTTGTTCGGCAGCGACGAGGGGATCCGCGAGGGGGACCAGGTCACGCGCACCGGCAAGATCGCCCAGGTCCCGGTGGGGCCGGCGCTGGTCGGCCGCGTCGTCGACTCGCTCGGCCAGCCGCTCGACGGCAAGGGCCCGATCGCGGCCAAGGAGTTCCGCACCATCGAGGGCCACGCCCCCGGTGTCATCGACCGCCAGCCGGTGAAGGAGCCGCTGCAGACCGGAATCAAGGCCATCGACTCCATGATCCCGATCGGCCGCGGCCAGCGCGAGCTCATCATCGGCGACCGCCAGACCGGCAAGACCGCGATCATCCTCGACACCATCATCAACCAGAAGGGGACCGACGTCTTCTGCATCTACGTGGCGATCGGCCAGAAGGAATCGACCGTGGCGCAGGTGGTCGAGGTGCTCCGCAAGCATGGCGCGATGGAGTACACGACCGTGGTCGCGGCGAGCGCGAGCCAGCCGGCGCCGCTCCAGTACATCGCTCCCTACGCGGGCGCCGCGATCGGCGAGTACTTCCTCTATAGCGGGAAGCACTCGGTCTGCTTCTACGACGATCTCTCGAAGCACGCGCAGGCCTACCGCCAGCTCTCGCTGCTCCTGCGCCGCCCGCCGGGACGCGAGGCCTATCCCGGAGACGTCTTCTACCTCCATTCGCGGCTCCTCGAGCGTGCCGCCAAGCTCTCCGACAAGAACGGCGGCGGTTCGCTGACCGCGCTCCCGGTCATCGAGACCCAGGCCGGCGACGTCTCGGCGTACATCCCGACCAACGTCATCTCGATCACCGACGGGCAGATCTATCTCGAGGGCGACCTCTTCTACTCGGGGATCCGTCCCGCGATCAACGTCGGGATCTCGGTATCGCGAGTCGGCGGGTCGGCCCAGATCAAGGCCATGCGCCAGGTGGCGGGCCGCCTGCGTCTCGACCTGGCCCAGTACCGCGAGCTGGCCGCCTTCGCGCAGTTCGGTTCCGACCTCGACAAGGCGACCCAGGCCCAGCTCACGCGCGGTGAACGCACGGTCGAGGTACTCAAGCAGGATCAGTTCGTGCCGATGCCGGTCGAGCAGCAGGTCATGATCATCTATGCCGCCACGCAGGGCTACCTCGACGACATGCCGATCGAGAGTGTGAAGCCCTTCGAGCAGGGCTTCCATGCCTTCATCGACGAGAAGTACGCCGATCTCCGGCACAAGATCGCGGAAACCAAGCAGCTCGATGAAGCGCTCGAGAAGACGCTCACGGCGGCAATCAAGGAGTACAAGGCCAAGTTCGTCGCCGAGCATGCCATCAAGCTCGCGGCGGCCTAGCGGAAAGCCATGAGCTCCCTACGTGTTCTCAAGCGGCGCATCCGCAGCGTCCAGAGCACGCAGCAGATCACCAAGGCCATGGAGATGGTCTCGGCCTCGAAGCTGCGCCGGGCGCAGAGGGCAGCCGAGTCGGCCCGGCCTTACGGCCAGGCCATGGGCGCCATCCTCGAGCATCTGGCCGAGGCCACGGCGGCCCGCGACCATCCGCTCTTCGAGCTGCGGGCGGAGGGGCCGGTGCTCCTCGTCGTGATCTCGGCCGATCGCGGGTTGTGCGGCTCGTTCAATACCAATGTCGTGCGCCGCGCGGTCCAGTTCTTGAAAGAGCGCTCGGGCGACGAGGTCGAGCTCATGTTCGCCGGCAAGAAGGCCTGGGAGTACTTCCGCCGGCGGAGCTGGCCCATGACCGGCGTCTACAAGGATTTCGGCGGCCGGCTCGAGCTCGAGCGGGCGCAGGAGATCACCGACGATCTGATCGGCCGCTTCACGGCGCGCCAGGTGCGCGAGGTGCACCTCTTGACATCGCGCTTCGTGACCACGCTCGTCCGGCGGGTGGTGGTGGAGCCGTTCCTGCCCATCGTCGCGGCGCCGCCGGCGGACGGGACCGCAGCGTCGAGCGCGGACCTCGCCGTCGAGTACATCTTCGAGCCATCGCCCGAGGAGATCTACTCGCGCCTCCTGCCGCGCTACGCGCTGACCCGGGTCATGGCGGCGATGCTCGAATCGTTCGCCTCCGAGCATTCGGCGCGCATGGTGGCGATGGGATCGGCGTCGAAGAACGCGGAAGAGATGATCGCGGACCTGGTCCTGCTCCGGAACCGGATCCGGCAGGCGGCGATCACCAAGGAAATCTCGGAGCTGGTCGGGGGCGCGGAGGCGCTCCGGTAGCACGGCGGAGACAGGACCGGGCGGAACGCCCGCGGGCGATCGATCGCCAGGAGAAGCGACTGGAATGGCACAGACGACGGCACAGAAGAACGGGAACTGGGGCAAGGTGGTCCAGGTCATCGGCCCGACCGTGGACGTGAGCTTCCGCTCCGACCAGCTGCCCGAGATCATGAACGCGATCAAGATTCGAGGACGAGAAGGGCGGCATCGACCTCACCTGCGAGGTGGCGCTCCATGTCGGCGACAATGTGGTGCGCTGCGTCGCCCTGTCGTCGACCGACGGCCTCGTGCGCGGCATGCCGGCGCTCGACACCGGGGCGCCGATCAAGGTGCCGGTCGGGGAGCGGACCCTGGGCCGCATCTTCAACCTGCTCGGCGAGACCATCGACGGCAAGGGCCCGCTCGGCGCCGGCGGCAAGGAGTATCCCATTCACCGCGACCCGCCACCCTTCGCCGACCAGGAGACCGAGACCCGCATCTTCGAGACCGGGATCAAGGTCGTCGATCTCCTCGCCCCCTATGCCAAGGGCGGCAAGATCGGCCTCTTCGGCGGCGCCGGCGTCGGCAAGACCGTCATCATCCAGGAGCTGATCCGCAACATCGCCACCGAGCACGGCGGCTACTCGGTGTTCGCCGGCGTCGGCGAGCGCACGCGCGAGGGGAACGATCTCTACCTCGAGATGACCGAGTCGGGCGTCATCGCGAAGACGGTCATGGTCTTCGGTCAGATGAACGAGCCGCCGGGAGCGCGGCTCCGCGTCGGGCTGACCGGCGTCACCATGGCCGAGTACTTCCGCGACGAGGAGCACCAGGACGTGCTGCTCTTCATCGACAACATCTTCCGCTTCGTGCAGGCCGGCTCCGAGGTGTCGGCGCTCCTCGGTCGCATGCCGAGCGCGGTCGGTTACCAGCCGACCCTCGGCACCGAGATGGGTGAGCTCCAGGAGCGCATCACCTCGACCAAGCAAGGCTCGATCACCTCGGTGCAGGCCATCTACGTGCCGGCCGACGACCTGACCGACCCGGCTCCGGCCACCACCTTCTCCCACCTCGACGCCACCACGGTGCTCGAGCGCAAGATCGCCGAGCAAGGGATCTATCCCGCGGTCGATCCGCTGGCCTCGACCTCGCGCATCCTCGACCCGCACATCGTCGGCGAGGAGCACTACGCGGTGGCCCGTCAGGTGCAGCAGATTCTCCAGCGCTACAAGGACCTCCAGGACATCATCGCCATCCTCGGCATGGACGAGCTGTCGGAGGACGACAAGGTGACGGTGTCGCGAGCGCGGAAGATCCAGAAGTTCCTCTCGCAGCCGTTCTTCGTCGCCGAGCAGTTCACCGGCCAGAAGGGGCAGTATGTCAAGCTCTCCGACTCGATCCAGGCCTTCAAGCGCATCGTGAGCGGGGAGCTGGACGAGGTTCCGGAGCAGGCTTTCTACATGTGCGGCCCGATCGAGCAAGTGCTCGAGAAGGCGGAGGCCATGGGGATCAAGGTGTAGGCGATGGCGGAACCGGTCTTCACGCTCGAGATCCTCACCCCGAGCCGGCAGGAGTTCACCGGCAAGGTGACTTCGCTCGTCGCCCCGGGGATCGCGGGCTACCTGGGCGTCCTCGCCCATCACGCCCCGCTCATCACGCCGCTCGCCGCGGGGAACCTCGAGGTCAAGCTGCCGTCCGGCGAGACCCTGTTCTTCTACGTGAGCGGAGGGTTCCTCGAGGTCTCACGCAACCGCGCCATCGTGCTCGCCGACGCGCTCGAGCCGGCCAAGGAGATCGATCCGGCGACGGCCGAGGCGGCGGTCCGGGCGGCGCGCGAGGCCCGGCGCGAGGCGACGGCACCGCCGGCCGTGGAACGGGCCGAACTCGAGCTGTCGCAGGCGCGGGCGCGCCTGCGCGCCGCGCGCAAGCAACGCGGCGAGCTCAACTGACGTAGCGGAGCCGGGTCGGCCCGGATCCCGACCGGCGACCGGGAAGCCCTGACCGGGCCGCTTGACTAGACCGCCTTGAGAGCTGCGTTCAGCTCGAGGATCGCCTTCTTCCCGTCGCCGAAGAGCATCAGGGTGTTGTCGGCGGCGAAGAGCGGGTTCGGGATGCCCGCGAAGCCCGGGCTCAGGCTGCGCTTCACCACGACCACGGTGCGTGCCTTGTCGGCATCGATGATCGGCATGCCGGCGATCGGACTCGAGGGATCGGTGCGAGCCACCGGGTTCACCACATCGTTGGCGCCGATCACGAGCGCCACATCGGTCTGCTCGAACGTCGGGTTGATCTCGTCCATCTCCTTGAGCTTGTCGTAGGAGACGTCGGCCTCGGCCAGGAGCACGTTCATGTGTCCCGGCATGCGGCCCGCCACCGGGTGAATGGCGAACTCGACCTCGATGCCGCGGGCGGTGAGAATGTTGGTGAGATCGCGCACCGCATGCTGCGCCTGCGACACCGCCATGCCGTAACCCGGGATGATCACCACGCGCTGCGCGGTGTCGAAGAGCATCGCCACTTCCTCGGGGCTCGAGGACTTGACTTTCCCCGCATAGACCTTGTCAGCGGTCGGTTGCTCGGCACCGGCGACCCCCATCTTGCCCATCAGCACATTGCCGAGCGAGCGGTTCATGGCCTTGCACATGATCTGGGAGAGGATGATCCCCGAGGCGCCGACCAGCGAGCCGGCGATGATGAGGACATTGTTGGCCAGCACGAAACCGGTCGCCGCTCCCGCGAGCCCGGAATAGGAGTTGAGGAGCGCGATGGCGACCGGCATGTCGGCGCCGCCGATCGGGATCACGACGAGGACGCCGAGCAGGGAGGCGACGGCCACCAGGAGCAGGTAGGGCATCATGTTGCCGGGATCGGTCACGATCCAGGCGCCGAACCCGAGGCAGATGAGAAGGAGCACGAGATTGATGAACTGCTGCCCCGGAAAGTGGATGAAGCGGTCGGTCATCAGCTCCTGGAGCTTGGCGAAGGCGATCATGCTGCCGGTGAAGGTGACCGCACCGATGAGCCCCGAGGCCACGCTGGCGACGGCGACCTGGGCGATGGGTGCCGAGCTCACGACGTGCGCCTCGACCAGGGCGGCTCCCGCGACCAGGACCGAAGCCGCGCCGCCGAAGCCGTTGAGGAGCGCCACCATCTGCGGCATGGCGGTCATCTGCACCCGGGTCGCGAGCAGGGCGCCGATCGCCGAGCCGATGATGACGCCGAGGAAGATGTACTGGAACTCGACGATGTTGCGGTCGAGGAGGGTGATCACCACCGCGAGCAGCATGCCCATGGCGCCCGTCATGTTGGCGCGCACCGCGGTGCGGGGCGAGGCCAGCCCCATGATGCCGAAGATGAAGAGGATCGACGAGATCAGGTATCCGACATTGATCAAGACTGTGGTTGGCACGGCTCAGCCCTTCTTGCGGAACATACCCAGCATGCGGTGGGTCACCATGAACCCGCCGACGACGTTGATCGTGGCGAAGACCACGGCGGCCACGCCGAGAATCGTGCTCAGCGGATTGGGCGTACCGGCGGAGATCATGGCACCGATGAGCGTGATCCCGGAGATGGCGTTGGACCCCGACATGAGCGGGGTATGGAGGAGCGGGGGCACCTTGGTGATCACGTAGAAGCCCACGAACACGGCGAGGGCGAAGATGGTGATGCTTTGCACCAGAGCTTCCATCAACCTTTCCTTTCGGGAGCGGGATTCTCGTTGGCGGCGGGAGCCTCGTTGGCGGCGGAGGCCGGGGCGAGGCCGAGCAGCTCGCGCAGGCGCGCGTGAACCACGTCGCCGTCGCGCGCCACCAGGGTCTCGCGGGTGATCTCATCCTCCATGTCGAGCTTGAGCTGGCCTTCCTTCACGAGATGGAGCAGGAACGTGCTCACGTTCTTGGCGTACATCTGGCTGGCATGGGCGGGCACGGTGCCCGGGAGGTTGGTCGGGCCGAGGATCGTCACCCCGTGCTCGACCACCGTCTGGTCCGGGCGCGTGAGCTCGCAGTTGCCACCGCGCTCGGCTGCCAGATCGACGACCACCGAGCCGGGGGCCATGCGCTGGACGGCGTCCTTGGTGACGAGAACCGGGGCCCGCTTGCCGGGGACGGCCGCCGTGGTGATGACGACATCGAATTGCCCGATCGCGGCGGCCATCGCCTCCTGCTGGCGGCGGTAGAAGTCCTCGCCCATGGCTCGCGCGTAGCCGCCCTTGTCCTCCGCGTCGCCGGCGTCGACGTTGAGCTCGAGGAACTTCGCCCCCATGCTCATCACCTGTTCCTTGGCCGCGGCCCGCACGTCATAGGCCTCCACCCTCGCGCCGAGGCGACGGGCGGTGGCGATGGCCTGGAGGCCGGCGACTCCCGCGCCCATGACCAGCACACGCGCCGGCGCCAGCGTGCCGGCTGCGGTCATCATCATGGGGAAGATGCGCGGCAGTGCGATGGCGGCGAGGAGCACGGCCTTGTACCCGGCGAGCGAGGCCATCGAGGACAGGACGTCCATGCTCTGCGCGCGCGTGATGCGCGGCATCAGCTCGAGCGCGAAGAGCGAGACGCCGCTCGGTGCGAGCTCCTTCACGTGTTCGGGGGCCGAGAGCGGATCGAGCATGCCGACGAGGACCTGTCCGCGGCGGAGGTGGGCCATGTCGGCACGGCCGGCCTCGGGGTTGGCTCCGGCGGCGCGCACGGTGAGGAGGATGTCCGAACCGGCGAACACGTCCGCGCGGGAGGCGACGATCTCCGCCCCCTTCTCCTCATAGGCCGCATCGAGGAACCCGGCGTCGGCACCCGCACCGGCCTGGATCTTGATCTTGAGTCCGGCCTTGGTGAGGCCAGCCAGAGAGGCGGGGATCAAGGCGACTCGCTTCTCGCCCGGAAACGATTCCTTGGGAATGCCGACGATCATGGCGTGGACCTCGAGCGTCTTCGCTCTGCGACCGATACCCATCCGCATCCGGGCTGGCGGTCGCGGCCAGTCGGGGCGGGATCCGGTGGCGCGGAGGGCGCGCTCCGGGCCGCTCGGGCGAGCGGCCGGAGGATTATACGCATTTCACGCCGGCTGTCATCCGCTCCGATCGCGAGGACGGGTGTGGTGCGAGATGCGGCCTCGCGGGTGGCCTAAGTCCCGATCAGAGCGGAGTGTTCGACCATCAGACAGCGGTCCATGACCACGAGGATGCCGGCATCGCGGGCGCGTGCGGCCGCCCCCTCGTCGACGATGCCGATCTGCATCCAGATCGCGCGCACGCCGCGCTCGATCGCCTCGTCGATGTGCGGGCCGACATGGGACGAACGGCGGAAGAGATCGACGATGTCGATCGGCGTCGCCGCCGGGATCGCGGACAGGCGCGGGTAGCTCGGTTCACCGAGGATCTCCCCGTGGCCGGGATTGACCGGGATGATCCTGTAGCCGCGTTCCTTGAGGTAGCGGGCGACCCGATAGCTCGCGCGTTCGGGTTTGGGCGAGAGCCCGACCACGGCGATGTGCCGCGCGTCGAGGAGGAGATCGCGGATCTCGTCGCGGCCGGGGTTGGTCCGGGTCATCGTTTTCGACATCCCTCGCTCGGGCCGATGGTGACCTGGCGGCCAGGCCGCCCGGAAGAGAGGGCGACTCTACCATGCGGGCCGCCGCTCCCGGCCGTGATGTGGGATAATGCGGCCCATGTTTCGGCCGGTCCAAGAACAGCTGGAGATTCTCCTGTCCGGATGCCTCTTTGCCGACGAGGTCGAGGGCGTCGACATCGGCGCCTCGGCTCTCGCCGTGGACGCGGCGCCGGGTGGCGGTCCGGGTACCCCCGCCCCGGGTCCGGAGCGGACCCTGCGGACGCAGATGACCGCCGAGCTCCGCGAGCGTCTCACCGAGAGCGCGCGCACCGGGCGCCCGCTCCGCGTCTACCTGGGCGCCGACCCGACGGCGAAGAGCCTCCACATCGGACACTTCGTGTCGGTGCAGAAGCTCCGCCAGTTCCAGGAGCTGGGCCATCAGGTCGTGTTCCTGGTCGGTGACTACACGGCCCTCATCGGCGATCCGAGCGGTCAGGAGAGCGAGCGCAAGCGCCTCACACACGAGCAGGTGACGGAGATGGCGCGCGACTACCAGAGCCAGGTCTTCCGCCTCCTCGATCCCGAGCGCACCGAGGTCCGCACCAACGGCGAGTGGCTGGCCAAGATGTCCTTCGCCGACATGATCGAGCTGGCCGCGCTCTTCCCGCTCAAGTGGATCGTGAGCCGGCGCGATTTCGCCGAACGCCTCGAGCGCGGGGAGTCGCTGCGCCTGCACGAGACGCTCTACAGCATCATGCAGGGCTACGACGCGCATGCTCTCCGGTGCGACGTTCAGGTGGGTGGCTACGACCAGCACTTCAACCTGCTCGCCGGACGCTGGATCCAGGAACACTTCGGCGAGAAGCCGCACATCATGCTCACGACCCCGCTCTTGCCAGGTACCGACGGGCGCAAGATGAGCAAGTCCTACGGCAACGAGATCGCCATCCGTGATCGCGCCGAGGACATCTACGGCAAGACGATGCGGGTGGCCGACGAGTATCTCGCGAGCTACATCCAGCTCGCCACGGCCTTCACCCCGGAACGGAAGCGGGAGCTCGTCGCGCGCCTCGAGCGCCCGGGCGAGAACCCGATGACCGTGAAGAAGGAGCTCGCCTTCCATCTGGTCGAGCTGTACTACGGTCATGACGCGGCGGAGGGTGCGGCGGCGCATTTCCAGACGGTGGTCCAGGAGAAGGCGGCGCCGGAGGAGGTGGCCGAGGTGCGGTTGCCGGCTGAGCTCGCCCGCGCGGCGGCGGGGGAGGGCGTCAAGTGGCCCGACCTCCTGGTCGCACTCAAGCTCGCGGCGTCGAAGAGCGAGGTGCGGCGGCTCATGCAGCAAGGCGGGTTCTACGTGGAGCAGGAACCGGTGACGGATGTCGAAGCGCGCTACCGCGGCGGCGGGGCGCTCATCCGCCTCGGCAAGCGCAAGTACTACCGCCTTGCCGACTAGGTCCGGGCCGCCGGAACGGGAGCGGCGCCGCGGGCGCTCCCGGGCTCCCCGTTCCGGGGGGCGAGGGGGGCGCCGGGAGGGCGCCACCACCCGCGCCACGCTGATGCGCCTGCCAGGGTCTCTACGGTGGGTTTCCGGCTTCAATGCCGTGCTCGAGCGCTTGCCGGGACCGGTGTGGGCGGTGGCGGGGGCGGTGCTGGCTCTTGCCTTTCTCCTTCTCGCTTGCCGCGGCGCGCCGGTCGGCACCGCCGTCGCGGACGACTACGCCTACCTCGGAAAGCTGCTCTTTGCCGGGAAAATCGACCTCTTCGATTCGATGGGATCGCCCTTCTACTGGCGCCCGCTGAGCCGGCAGGTCTACTTCTCCGCGGTCGGCCCCTGGCTCAGGGTGGCGCCCTGGGGGGCGGTGGCCTTGCATGCCACGATGCTGCTTCTCATCTACGCCGTCATCTACCGGACGGCAAGGCGCATCTTCTCGCCGCCGGTGGCGGCCGCCATGGCGGGTTTTCCTCTGCTCGCCGAGCCGACGCGCGTGCTCCTGGCGTGGCCCAGCGGGGCGCATTATCTGTTGCTCCTCCTCGCCGCGGCGGCGGCGCTCGCCGCCGGCTTCGCCGGCAAGCGCTTGCCGGCAGCGCTCGCCGCGGGTGCGGCGCTCCTCGCTCATGAGTCTGGGCTGCTCGTCCTGGCCGCGCTGCCGGTGGCGGCCTATTTCCATTCGCACGAGCGCCGGCGGGTCCAGAGCTGGGCCCTTCTCGCCGTGGTCATCGGCGTCGCGTGGGCTGCGGGGATCGGAGTGGCGCGGGCACACGGCGTGAGCTGGCCTGCCGGCGGTGATGCCGCAGTCAGCGCGTGGTCCTCGGCGCCACGGGTTCTCATGGAGAGCCTCTCCGCACAACTCAACTTCGAGGACCTTCGCGGCGTCGACCGCATCATCCTGCTCTCGTCGTACGGCGTGCTCATCCTCGCCGCGCTGGTGGCCGCCGCCGAAGCCGGGGCGCGGGCCCGACTGCGGCGGCAGGCTCCTCTCCTCCTCGGTGGGCTCATCTGGTTTGTCGCCGGCTCCCTCCCGCAGGTTGTCGTGCCGCCGTGGAATTCATGGCGGACCACGCTGCCGGCGCTCGGATTGGGAGTGGCTGCGACCTCGGCGGCCGGCGCTCTGCACCCGGGTCTTGCTGTGGGCCTGGCTGCCAGCCGCGGTCTCGGCCTCCTCCTGGCGGAACCGGCGCCCACCGTGGTCGCGACCGAGCCGCCATCATCAGCCTCGCAGATCTCCTTCACGCGGCTCGCGCGTCTGCAGCGCACCGTTCGGGCCACGGAGCGCGCGCTCCTCGGGCGCCATGCGGAGCTGCCGCCGGGTGCGGACGTTCGCTACTGGGCCATGCCGCGGATGACCGAACTCGCCTTTCTCGGCCAGGCGGCGCCGCGCGTGTGGTACGGCGACTCGACCCTGACCTGGCTCGGATTCGGCGGCGACCAGGGGTTCCGGCGCCGCCCGCCCGACGCGATCGTGCAGTTCAGCCCTGATCGACGCGATTCCGAGCTCGCCGTGGTCATCGAGCCCGAGGCGTTCCGCTTCTACGCCGGGGCGCGTATCGCCTTCAACAACGAGCAGGACCGGCTGGCCGATTCGCTGTTCACGCGTGCCGCACGCGCCCAGCCGCGTCTGGCGCCTGAGTATCTGGCCTGCGTGGCGCGCGATCAGGCTCGTCTTGCCTACAACCAGGGTGAGCTCGCCCGCGCCGACTCGCTGAATCAGCTCGATCTGCGCTACGGCGGAGAGACTCCCTATCATGCGGCGCTCGCCGCGCATATCGCCTACCAGCGCGGCGATCGAGGGGCCGCGCGGCGCTGGCTCCGGGTCTGTCTGTCGCTGGATCCGAATCATCCCGAGGGACGCCAGCTCGCGCAGGCGATGGGGTTGACGCCGATATTCGCCGACCCCGGCGCCGAGGGCAGAGCGTTGCCGCCGGGTCCGTAGGCAAGGTCCGGCCTCTGGCGGCGCTCGCCTCGAGAAGAGCGCCTCGAGCCGCTAGCGCGCGAGTACGAGGCGCTGGGTCATCACCACGCCCGGCGCTTCGATCCGTGCGAAGTAGATCCCCGAGCCCAGGCCGAGCTTTCCGGCATCGATCACCAGAACATGCGTTCCGCGCTCGACCGGGCGGTCGAGGAGCGTGGCTCTGGCGCGCCCGGTCACGTCGATGACCCGGACCGTGACCGGAGCGGAAGCGTCGATGGCGAAGCGGAGCGTCGTCGTCGACGTGAAGGGATTCGGGGAAGGGGTGAGAAGCGTGAGCCCGGGACTCGGAACCGGCGGGAGGTCGGTGACAGCGTTCGAGGGATCGATGAGCGGGCGCTCGTAGACCCCGTTGCCGTGCGTGGCGGCGCGCAGCAGGCGACCGGTCGGGGGCGCCGTCCTTATGTAGACGACGGAAAGATCCATCACGATCGCCGGTCCCGGCATGCCGCTGACGAATTCCTGCCAGTTCTCGCCGCCGTCGGTCGAGGCATAGACGCCGAGGTCGTTCCCGAAGTAGAGGTGGTCGCGGTAATCGGGATCGATGGCGATGGCCGAGGAGGGGACATCGGGGAGCGCCGTGCTGAGATCGGTCCACGTGGTACCGGCATCGGTGGTACGAAAGAGATGACCGGTGCCGAAGCCCGAGAACACCGCGTACGCGATCTCGTGGTTCACCGGATCGACGGCGAGGTCGACCGGGTAGCGATCGGGCAGCGTCCCGGTCACGTCCTGCCAGTTCTCGCCGCCGTCGGTGGTCAGGAAGATGCGGGCGCGCGATTCGACGGGCGCCGTACTGACATAGACCCAGTCGGGTGATGTCGATGAGATGCCCATCGCCAGCGCGGGGTTGCCGTCGAGCGGGGCCTCGTCGTTGGTCGGCGTCCAGTTCTGGCCGCCGTCCGTCGATCGGTAGATCTTGGTGCGTCCCGCGTACATGATCTCCGGAGCCGCCGGCGAGAGGAGATAGGGCGCGATGAAGGCCGGGGTCTCGGTACCCATGCCGGCGGTCGCCGTCTCCCAGGTCGCGCCGCCGTCGGTCGAGCGCCAGATGCGCAGGTACTGAGCTGATCCGTAGAGGATGTCGGGATTTCCGGGATGCATGGCGGTCCAGGCCCCATCGCCCCCGATGAGCTTCCGGCGCCACGACACCGATCCCTCGTAGAGATTGGTCCAGCTGTCTTGAAGGCCGCCGATCGCCAGGCTCTGGTCCAGTGCGGACGATGTGAAGCCGTTGTAGAACTGCGCGGACTGGTAGCCGCCGTTGCGTCCCTCGAAGGTCTGCCCGCCGTCGGTGCTCAGGAACACACCGCCATCGGTGCCGAAGTAGAGCGTGTCGGGGCGTGCCGGATCGTGGATCACGAAGTGATGATCGGCGTGCGCGTAGTCGGGCGGGCCCTCGGGCTCGCCCGCCGGGACGATACCGGTGTACGCCTGGTCCGAGTAGGAGACCGCTTGCAGCTGGCGCCCGCCATGCGTCGAGCGCCAGATATTGAGCCCGCCGCACAGGACGAGCGTCGAGTCATTGGGGTCGACGTGTACCCAGTGCGAGTACCAGCCCTGGTAGGAGGCGTAGTTGGTGGGGTTCAGGCGCTGCCAGCTATCGCCGAAATCGGTCGACCGGTAGAGCCCGAGGCCGGCTTCCGCATTGGCGAGGCTCGCGTAGACGACGTTCGGGCTCGCCTCGTAGATGTCGAGCCAGCCCTTCCCGGACCACTCCTCCGGAAGCCCGTCGGCGAGCCGCTCCCAGGTGGCGCCGGCGTTGGTGGAACGATAGAGGCCGGTGCCGGGGCTCCCGAGATCGCCACAGGCGACATAGACGCGATCGGGGTTCGAAGCATCGATGACGACGTGCATCGCCATCAGCACATCGTGCACCTCTACCCAGCTCGCCCCGCCGTCGGTCGTCTTGTAGACGCCCTCGGTGGTGCCGGCATACACGATGTCGGGATCGGTGGGGTGCATGGCGAGCGAGGCGACACCACGCTTCTGGTTGTAGGACCAGTCGAGCGAGTGGTTCCAGGTCTGGCCGCCGTCGGTGGTCTTCAGGATGCCGATGCCGTAGGAGCCGCGGGTCAAGCGGATGGCGAGCCCGCCGAGCGCGTTCTGGTAGCCGTAGACCTCACCGGTCCCGATGAAGAGGGTGTTGGAGTCCTGGGGAGCGATGGCGATCGAGCTGACGCCGAGGACAGGGAAGCCGGTGTCGACGAGATCCCAGGCATCGGCTCCGACGCCGGTGTTGAAGGTGCGCCAGAGCCCGCCGGAGGCGGCACCCGCCCACAGGGTCCGGGGGTTCTGGGGGTTCATGGCGACGGCGAGGGTGCGGCCGCCGATGTTGTGCGGCCCGATCTCCTGCCAGGGATCGACGCCGCCGTCGGCGCGGTCGAGGGCGCCCCCGGCGAGCATCGCCTTGGAGTAGGCGAAGGCGGCGGCGTGGCCGACGTCGGGGATCACCTTCCCCGGATACGCGCGGGCGTTCGCCCAGAATTCGAGAGCGGCGAGGGCCTCGCTCGGCGAGGTCGGAGGAGCCGGGTCGCGGCTCGACTCACGCGGGGATGCGTACCGGGCCGCCACGGCGGCCACCATGACGGCGACGGCGAGCCGTAGCGCCGGCGATGTGCGAGGGCCGCCCAGCATGGGGTCTCACTCCTCAGTGCTTCCGGACGAGGACCCTCTGCCGCTTGTCCGCGATGGCAGAGCGGCAGAGGGTCCCGTCGTTCCTAGCGGGCGAGGACGAGGCGCTGGCTCTGAACCTCGCCTCGCGCCTCGACGCGCGCGATGTACACGCCGGCCGCCAGCCCGAGCCGGCTGGCATCGAGCACCACCCTGTGTTCGCCGCTCTCGACCCGACCATCCAGGAGCGTGGCCACGGCGCGTCCGGTGACGTCATAGACGTGCACCGAAACCGGCATCGCCCGATCGACGGCGAAGCGGATCGTGGTGGCACCGGCGAACGGATTCGGTGTGGCCGCGAAGAGACGGAGCCCGGCGGCGGGAGCCGCTTCCGGCTCGCCCATCCCCGCGCTCGGGTCGATGAGCGGGCGCTCGTAGACGCCGTTGCCGTGGGTAACGGCTCGGATCCGGCGCTCCAGGCGCACCACCGAGAGATCCATCACGATGGAGGCCGAGGGCATGCCGAGCATGTATTCCTGCCAGGTCTGGCCGGCGTCGGTGGAGGCGTAGACGCCGACATCGTTCCCGAAGTAGAGGACGTTCGGATAGTCGGGATCGACCAGGATGGCGGAGGAAGGCACATCGGGAAGCGCCGCGCTCAGATCCGACCATGATGCGCCGGCATCGGTGGTGCGAAAGAGATGGCCGGTGCCGAAACCGGAGAAGGCGACATAGGCAATCGTGTGGTCGACCGGATCGACGGCGATGTCCACCGGGTAGCGATCGGGGAGGCTTCCCGTCACGTTGGTCCAGGACGCACCGCTATTGGTCGTCAGGAACACCCCGGCCCTCGTGCTCGTGGGCGCGGTACCGACATACACCCAGTCGGGCGAGAGCTGGGAGATGCCCATCGCCAGCGCCATGTTGCCGTCGAGCGGCAGGTTCGAGTTCGTCGCGGACCAGCTCGAGGCGCCGTTCGACGTGCGGTAGATCTTGGTCCGTCCTGCATACATGATGTTGGGCACAGCCGGCGACAGCACGTAGGGAGCCGCGAACGCCACGTCATCGCTGCCGATTCCCGAGGTGGCGCTCGCGAACGTCTGACCGGTGTTGGTCGATTTGCGGATGGCGAGGTACTGCGAGGTTCCGAACATGATGTTGGTCTGGAGCGGATGCATGGCCGTCCAGCAGCCGTCGCCCCCGATCACGCGCCGCCAGCCGAGGTTGCCCTCGTAGATCGCCGTCGCGTTGTCCTGCATGCCGCCGATCGCCAGGTTGTTGTCGAGGAGCGCGCTCGAGAAACCGTTGTAGAACTGGGTCGACTGGTAGCCGCCGTTGTGTCCCTCGAAGGTCTGCCCGCCGTTGGTGCTCAGGAACACACCGCCATCGGTGCCGAAGTAGAGCGTGTCGGGGCGTGCTGGATCGTGGATCACGGAGTGATGATCGGCGTGCGCGTAGTTGGGCGGACCCTCGGGGCCGCCGGGCGGCACGTTGCCGAAATACCAGGCGCTCCAGTCCGAAACCCGGCTCAGGGTGCGCCCCCCGTTCGTCGAGCGGAAGATGTCGACTCCGGCGCAGAGAACATAGGTCGAGTCGGTGGGGTCGACGTGTACCCAGTGCGAGTACCAGCCCTGGTAGGTGGCGTAGTTGGTCGAGTTCAGGAATTGCCAGCTATCGCCGTAGTCGATGGAGCGATAGAGCCCGATCCCGGACTCCGCATTGGCGAGGCTCGCGTAGACGACGTTCGGGCTCGCCTCGTAGATGTCGAGCCAGCCCTTCCCGGACCAGGTCGAGGGGAGCCCGGTCGAGAGCTGCGTCCAGTTCTGGCCGGCGTTGGTGGAGCGATAGAGGCCGGTGCCGGGGCTCCCGAGATCGCCACAGGCGACATAGACGCGATCGGGGTTCGAAGCATCGATGACGACGTGCATCGCCATCAGCACATCGTGCACCTCTACCCAGCTCGCCCCGCCGTCGGTCGTCTTGTAGACGCCCTCGGTGGTGCCGGCATACACGATGTCGGGATCGGTGGGGTGCATGGCGAGCGAGGCGACACCACGCTTCTGGTTGTAGGACCAGTCGAGCGAGTGGTTCCAGGTCTGGCCGCCGTCGGTGGTCTTCAGGATGCCGATGCCGTAGGAGCCGCGGGTCAAGCGGATGGCGAGCCCGCCGAGCGCGTTCTGGTAGCCGTAGACCTCACCGGTCCCGATGAAGAGGGTGTTGGAGTCCTGGGGAGCGATGGCGATCGAGCTGACGCCGAGGACAGGGAAGCCGGTGTCGACGAGATCCCAGGCATCGGCTCCGACGCCGGTGTTGAAGGTGCGCCAGAGCCCGCCGGAGGCGGCACCCGCCCACAGGGTCCGGGGGTTCTGGGGGTTCATGGCGACGGCGAGGGTGCGGCCGCCGATGTTGTGCGGCCCGATCTCCTGCCAGGGATCGACGCCGCCGTCGGCGCGGTCGAGGGCGCCCCCGGCGAGCATCGCCTTGGAGTAGGCGAAGGCGGCGGCGTGGCCGACGTCGGGGATCACCTTCCCCGGATACGCGCGGGCGTTCGCCCACAGCTCGAGAGCATGGAGGGCTCCGCTGGCGCGCTTGGTCTTGGCGATGGGGGTCGTGGCCGGGGCCATGATCACAGCTCCCATGACGGCCACAGCGGCGACCACGGCAAGACCCACGGCCAGGCCTGCGCGGCGGGGCGAACCCGGGCGGTCAGACATCGGAGTTCCTCCTGGGGGATGGCTTTGGGAGCCCGGCTCCCCGCGATGGCGGCCCGGGGACGATGGCGGGTTGGAGGGACGCGGGACCCGTCCCGCTATTCGGCTTCCCGATCATAGCATGGCGCCCACGCGCGAGATGCGGTATACTCACCGGTGCTGGTTGGCGGCCATGTTCCGGGTGGTCCCGGCGGCCAGCGCCCCTCGAGAGTCCCCTGGTCCCTCTCCGTTCGCGATTCGCTTTCCAGCCGCGTTCGAGATAGCCGGGTCCGTTTGGCCCGGAAAAGGGCCCCCGAGCCGAAAGCACTTGGAGGAACCTGATGCGTTTCTGGCCTCTTTCCACCCTGCCCCGAGTGAGTCTGGGCGTTGCCATGGCCCTGATCATGGGCGCGTCGGCGGTCCAGGCGGTCCAGCCCGAACCCGACGTCCAAGCCCTCGAGATTCCGCTTCCCGAATATGCCGCCGATCTGGCCCCCACCCATGTGACGGCGCGCGCGGCAGCTCAACGGGCGACCGCCGAGCTCGAAGGTGTATGGCAGGTCTATCGCTGGGACCGAGCGGCGGACACCCCCGCCTGGATCTATGGCACCGGGCTCGACTTGCCGGGCAGCGCCGGCGCGGATGATGCGGCGCTGGAGTCGATCGCACGCCAGTTCATCGACTCTCACCCAGGGATCTTCAAGGCCGTGGATACCGATCTCGTCCTCGACACGATCGCCCGCGGTGCCGGCAAGGTCGGTGTCCACTTCATGCAGACCTATGCCGGGGTGCCCGTGGTCGGGGCGCGGGTGAGCCTGGTTCTCACTGATTCGGGGCGGCTCGCCGCTTTCGGGTCCGAGTTCCACTCGACGATCGAGCTCGATCCAGCGCCCGCGCTCACTGCGACCGCAGCCAGCCGGGCCGCGCAGAACGCATTGCCCTTCAATCCCGCCGTGGATCGCATCGAGGGTGCACCCGAGCTCGTCGTGGTACCGGTGCCGCGCTTCGAGGGCGGCGCCACGTACCGGCTCGCCTGGCAGGTTCGCGTGACCACCACCGAGCCCTACGGCATCTGGCGAAGCTACGTGGATGCCGCGACCGGCCAGATCTTCTGGCGCGAGAACGAGGTCGAGCAGCTCTACTCGGGGGCCTCGACCGGTGATGTCGAGCGGCCCGGGTACTGCGACGGAGTCACTCCTGATTCGCCGTTCCGCAAGATGACGATCAACGTGAGCGGGGCCGGCAGCTCGGTCACCGACGCCGACGGCAACTTCTCGATTCCGGGGTCCGCCGGATCGCAGACCGTGACCGCGGCCTTCGACGGCCCCGAAGCCAACATCAACAACCAGGACGGCCCCGACGCTTCGTTCTCGAGTCCGATCCAGCCCGACGTCCCGTTCTCCATGCTGTGGACGGACGCCAACTCCCACCCGGCGGAGCGGGATGTCTTCTTCTTCGTTAACGAGACCGATGCCTATCTCAAGACGGTCGATCCGACCTGGGATTACGCGAAGTACACGGTCAACGTGAACGTCAACGCGGCCTGCAACGCCAACTGGTCCGGCACGACGATGAACTTCTTCCGGGAGCTGGGCGGCTGCGGCAACACCGGTCGCATCGGCGACGTCGTGGCGCACGAGTTCGGCCACGGCGTGCAGTTCAGCCTCCTCGGGGACCAGGGCAACGAGGGGCTGGGCGAGGGCAATGGCGACATCATGGGCACGCTCATGTCCGACGACAGCGTCATCGGCCGCGGGTTCAACCTGAACGTGTGCTCCTCGGGGATCCGCAACTGCGAGAACACGCTCGTCTATCCCACGCATGTGGTCGGGCAGCCGATTCACTCGGCGGGCCGCGTCATCTGCGGCTTCAACTGGGACATGTGGCAGGCGCTGACCGCCTCCCTCGGACCCGAGGCCGGGAAGGCCAAGACCGCCGAGCTCTGGCACTTCGCGCGCAAGGTGTTCCGGCCGGATGTGCAGCCGGATCAGGTGCTCGCCTACTTCGTGATCGACGATGACGACGCCAATCTCCTGAACGGCACACCGCACTACTCGGAGATCTGCGAAGGTGCGACCAACCACGGGTTCCCTTGTCCCGACACGGTGCCGGTCTATGTCGCGCACACGCCGCTGGCCGACACCCAGGACACCCAGAACCCGTACCCGGTCGTGGCCACCATCATCGCCTATGATGGGGCGCTGGAGCCGGATTCGCTCAGGGTCTACTACCGCTCGAACCTGGGCGCGTTCGGTTCGTCGCTGATGACGGCCACCGGCAACCCGGACGAGTTCGCCGGCTCGATTCCGGCCCAGCCGCTGGGCACGCTCGTCCAGTACTACATCGCCGCGGCCAACGACCTGGGCGAGCGCGTGACCAATCCCGATGGCGCCCCCACGGTTCTCCTGAGCTTCTTCGTGGGCACGCCGGGGGTCGCCGCGGTCGCCGACATGGAAACCGATCCGGGCTGGACGGTCGGTCCCAACACCGCCACCGGCGGCATCTGGGAGCGCGCCGATCCGGTCCAGGTGATCGTCTACGTCCAGGGCAATCCCAACTTCGCGCAGCCGCCCGATGATCACACTCCGGATCCCGGCGTCCTGTGCTGGATCACCGAGAACGGCGTGCCCGGGCAGCTCGGCGGGGCGACCGACGTCGACAACGGCTACACCACGCTGGCGACGGCGACCTACAATCTCGCCGGCGAGCCGTTCGCGCGGCTCTCTTTCTATCTCTTCTATACCAATCATCTCGGCGGCAACCCGGGAGAGGACGCGTTCGACGTCGACGTTTCGACGAACGGCGGGTCGACCTGGGTCAACATGATCTCCCGGCTTGGGCACACGAACAACGACTGGGAGAAGGTGCAGCTCGACATCACGAACTACGTGCCGCTCACCTCGACCATGAAGTTCCGTTTCGTGGCCCGCGACCTGGGCGGAGCCTCGCTCGTGGAAGCGGCCATCGATGACTTCCTGATCGAGGTGCTGCCGCAGACCCAGGGAGTGGCGCAGGAAGCGGGGGCTTCACCGCTCCGCTACGCGATCGCGCAGAACCGACCGAACCCCTTCAACCCGTCGACCGAGATCCGCTTCACGGCGGCCGCCGAGGCTCCGGTATCGCTCCGCGTCTATGACGTGGAGGGCCGGGTCGTGCGTACCCTCGTCGACGGCGTGATGCCGGCCGGCGAGCACGTCGCGGTGTGGGACGGACGCGACGGGAACGGAGCGGCGGCCGCGTCAGGGATCTACTACTACAAGATCGAGGCCGGCGACTTCATGGCGACGCGGAAGATGGTGCTCGTGAAGTAAGGCCATCCCCGGCCTGCTCGCCCCGATCGGCGAACCTGAAAGGGGGCGGGCACCTTGACCAAGGGGGGGGATTCCACCCAGGGATCCCCCCTCTTGGTCTTTGTCGCGGGCATGATGCCGTGGCCAGGGTCGGCCCCACGGATTCGATCCGGTGACCCCGTGACACGCGATTGGAATCTGTGCTACAATTCAACTTGTGCGGAAGCTTGCTGCCCGGCGTACACGTGAAGCGAGCTTCGTCGAGTCACCGCCCGAACCGCCCTTCCGCGAGGCGGCGACCGCCAACCTGCAACCTGGGTGCGCAGCAGAGGAACGGTTGGCCTGGACTCCCGTTCCTCCCAGCTTCCTCTCCGTGAACGCTTCATCAGGCGGAGGTTTGTATCTCATGAAGACCGCGATCGCTCTCAGTCTGGGTCTATTCCTCGTCGTGCCGGCCTTCGCCGCAACCTTCGATGCCGGCCCAGCCGATGTTCCCCAGATCCCCTGGCCGACCCACGCGAGCGACACCGATTGCTCCTCGAACCAGGGCGCCGTCGTCAATGGCTCGCTCGGTATCAATGCCAATACGGCACCCGTCGTCCAGGGCCCCTGCATCCCGGGGGGCTCAGGTTCGCCGGCTGATCTCATCGGATTTGCGTTCCCGGTCGTGAGCTGCCAGGACGGTTTCGTGAAGACCACGCGCGTCCAGTTCAACATCGCGGATGCCGGTGATCTGTGGCAGCTCTACCTGTGGCGGGAGCAGGGCGGCATCCCGCTCGACGCCTGCGGCCTCGAGTGCGGCGTGGCCACTCCGCTCACGATCCCGGCGGTCGGCCCGGTCGTGGTCTCCCACGACTGGACCCAGCAGCAGTGCCCCTGCCTCACCTTCAACGGCGAGCGCATCCATATCGGCACCGTGTATGTGAACGTCGCTCTCACGGTTGCCGACTGGTACGTGGGCCGCGAGAACAGCCCCTTCGGCGCCGGCTTCGGCTACGGCAACCTGTCCGGCGACCACGACGACTGGCAGGATCTGGACCTGTTCGGATTCGGCAACCACTGGGGCGTCGAGAACATCATCGGCACCGAGTGCGGCACGGTTCCGGTCGAGTCGACCACCTGGGGCACCGTGAAGACGCTGTACGAATAACCGACTTATCGCATAGAGACTGGGGTCCAAGCGTTCGCGAGGATGCTCGAGCCCAGTAGCGAGCCCCCCGGCGGGAGCCGGGGGGCTTCGCTGTTCTCAAGCGCCCGATGTCACGCTAAGCTCGTCCTGTCATGACCGACCGATCTCCCATCTATCTCGATCACGCCTCGACCACCCCGCTCGATGCCCGGGTCGTCGAGCGCATGCGTCCCTTCCTGGGCCCCGAGTACGGCAACGAGGCGAGCAGCCATTTCCTGGGTCGGCGCGCCCATGACGCGGTCGAGGCGGCCCGATGCGAGGTCGCGGCCCTGATCGGTGCCTCCCCCGCGGAGATCGTATTCACCGGATCGGGAAGCGAGGCCGACAATCTCGCCCTCAAGGGAGTGGCGTTCTTCCACAAGCTACGCGACGTTCACCTCGTGACGACCGCGATCGAGCATGACGCGGTGCTCAAGCCGGCGCGGAGTCTCGCCCGCCTCGGCATCGAGCTGACCGTGCTCGGGGTGGATGGGCTGGGGCTGGTCGATCCCGAGGATGTCCGTCGCGCGCTCCGGCCGGAGACTCGCCTGGTGTCGGTGATGCACGCCAACAACGAGGTGGGCACGCTCGAGCCCGTCGCCGAGATCGCGGCGATCACACGCGATCGTGACGTCCTCTTTCATGTCGATGCGGTGCAGACGGCCGGATTCCTGCCGGTCGACGTCGATGAGCTGGGTGTGGACCTGCTCACGCTCTCGGCGCACAAGCTCTACGGGCCGAAGGGGGTCGGGGCGCTCTATGTGCGGAAGGGGACGCGTCTCGTCCCTCTCATCGACGGTGGACCGCACGAGGAGGGGCTGCGCGCCGGCACGCTCAACGTGGCTGGAATCGTGGGCATGGGGGAAGCGGCGAGGCTCGCGCGGGAGGAACGCGAGGCGAGGCGAGCGCACGCCGCGGCGGTGCGGGACGCGCTCGCCACAGCGCTCGCCGACGCGGTGCCCCAGGCGGTGCGGAGCGCGTACCCGGCGCCGATGCTGCCCGGACATCTCCACCTGGTGATGCATCTCGGTCCGTCGGTCCCGCTTCTCGCCCATCTGAGCGCGCGCGGCATCGCCGCATCCAGCGGTTCCGCCTGCACCTCGACCATCGCCAAGCCCTCGCATGTGCTGACGGCGATGGGGGTCGGCCCCGAGGCCGCGCTCTCGGCGCTGCGCCTCACCACCGGACAGGCCGTCCGGCGCGAGGATGTCGCGGCGGTGGCGGAGGCCGTCACCGAGTATGCGGCTCAGGTGCGGCCGTGAGGCCGGGTGCCGGCTTCGCGTCCGGCTCGCCCTCGAGCCGTAGCGCGCCCGCGAGCCCGTGGCAGGTGGAAACCGTGGCGACGACCGCGTAGGCGACGCCCGTCCGCGTCATCCCGGCGCTCTTCCCGAGCGCGATCGCCTCGCGGGCCAGGTCGGCGAGCGGGATCGTGCCCACCCCGAACGCCTCGTGCAGGCATTGGAGGACGTGCACGCTCGCCACGGCCTGTGTTCTCTCCCTCAGGTGGTTCGCCACGGCCCGGCCCATGTTCCAGGAGAGCGGCGCTGCGATGGCAGGGCAGGTGCGCGGCTCGATGCAGTTCACCGGGCAGACCCAGGTGGCGAAGGATAGGGCGAAGCTTCCGTTCTCGAGATCGCGCCTGAACGGGGTCGCGATCGCACCCAGGAGCCCACGCGCCTCCTCGGCGCCGGCGCGCACGGCCCGGGGGGCTGCCACCCGGCGTAGCGCTTCGAGCATGATGTGCGAGGCGAAGGGAGAGGGCACGATGCGGCCGGTCACCGGTTCTCCCGCGGCGACACGGGAGACCGCCGCGGGCAGGATCGTGCTCAGGTGATCCGCCCAGTCGGCGACCTCGATCTCGACTCGCGGGTCCTGCACCTCACGCGCCACTCGACAGCTCGGATCGCGATCGATGATGACGATGCGAGCCACCGGGCCGCCGGCACGATCGGCGTAGCGGAGGAGCTGGCGGGTGTAGAAGGTCCCGAAGCAACCGCCGCCGATGATCGTGTAGACAGCGGGGCCGGTGCGCGGCGAGTGGTTCATGGGTCGTTTCTCCGCGCCACGGCGCCGCTGACTCTCTCGAGCGCCATCTCGATCTCGGCCCGTGCCGCGGCATCCTCCTCGCTGGCCGCGCGCCGGGCGAGGAGCGCGCGGTCCGCACGCTCCCCCCGCCGTTCGAGCCCCCATGCCGCATGGGCCCGGACCAGCGGCTCCCGGTGCTCGAGCCCGAGCCGGAGCGCTGGGCCGGCATCCCCGGTCGTGGCATTGCCGAGCGCCACCATCACGTTGCGCAGGAACCCCGCGTAGCGCGGCGCGGCGCAGGTTGGAACCGCGCGTGCGGTCGGCGAACTCTTCCGGCCCCAGCCGCGCCAGATCGGCGAGACGTGGGGTCGACATGCCCCGGACGCGGCGCATAGGCAGGATCTGCGCTCGGCCGCGCAAACTTGTTCCAGGGGCAGACGTCCTGGCAGACGTCGCAGCCGAAGATCCAGTCGCCCATCGCCGTGCGCGAGCTCGCGCGGGATCGGACCGCGATGCTCGATCGTGAGGTAGGAGATGCAGCGGCGTGAGTCGACGACAGTGGGGGCGACGATGGCGCCGGTCGGGCAGGCATCGATGCAACGCGTGCAGGTTCCGCAGTGGTCGGTGGCCGGTGGATCGGGCTCGAGCTCCACGTCGAGGAGGATCTCGGCGAGGAAGAACCAGGAGCCGTGGCCGCGCCGGATCACGTTGGCGTGCTTTCCGACCCAGCCCACACCGGCGGCGTGCGCCCACGCCTTCTCGAGCACGGGGCCGGTGTCGACATAGGGATGAACGTCGATTCCGGAGCGAGCCGCGACCAATCGCGCGCTGAGCCGGCGCAGCTGCCGGCCGATCTCCCGGTGATAGTCGCCGCCCCATGCATAGCGCGAGATGCGGCCGGCGCCCGGAGTCGGTTCGTGGCGCGCGGGGTGATCGTAGTTGACGGCGAGCGAGACCACCGTGCGCGTCCCCGGCCGCACGCGCCGCGGATCGCGCCGTCGCGCGGGATCGCGGGCCAGCCAGGCCATGGTGCCGTGATAGCGCCGGGCGAGCCATGACTCCAGTCCGGCGCGCTCGCCGAGATCCGTGGCCAGGGCGAACCCGACCGCCGAGAATCCCTCTTCCAGCGCCAGTCCCCGGATCGCCGACTTCAGTCGATGACCGATCATGGCGGCATTCTAGCAAGGCGTGGTATGCTCCCATGCGCTCGGAGTTTTCCCTCTGGAAGTCCCTCCTGTGAGGTCGGTTCCGGTGATCATTCTCGGCATCGAGACATCGTGCGACGACACGTCGGCGGCGGTGGTCAACGACGAGTTCGCGATCCTCTCGAACGTGGTCGCGTCGCAGGAGGATCACGCCGCCTTCGGAGGGGTCGTTCCCGAGCTGGCCTCGCGCGCCCATACGCGTCTCGATCGTCCCCGTGGTGCGCCTCGCCCTCGACGCGCGCCGGCCATTCGCTCGATTCGATCAACGGGGTCGCCGTCACCTATGGCCCGGGCTTGCTCGGATCGCTCCTGGTCGGGGTGAGCATGGCCAAGGCGCTCGCCTACGGAGCCGGGCTACCGCTCGTCGGTGTCAATCACCTCGAAGGGCACTTGTGGTCGGCGCTGCATGTCGAGCCCACGCTGCTCTCATTGCCTTTCCTTGCCCTCATCGCCTCCGGCGGGCATTCCGAGATCGTGCTCGTGAAGAGCTTCGAGGACTACGACCATCTGGGCGGTACGCAGGACGATGCTGCGGGCGAGGCCTTCGACAAGGTGGCCAAGCTGCTCGGTCTCGGCTATCCCGGGGGGCCGGAAGTCGAACGGCTCGCGCGCGAGACGAACGGGAGCGGGACTCTTTCCTTTCCCATCGCATCGACCGATGGGCGGTACGACCTGAGCTTCTCCGGACTCAAGACCGCCGTGCGCCAGCACCTGATCAGCCGCCCGCCCACGACGGACGCCGAACGCGCCGCCGTGGCTTTCGCTTTCCAGGAAGCCGTCACCCTGGCTCTCTCTTCCCGCGTCCTGAGCGCGCTCGATGACCATCCGGTCGAGCATGTGGTCCTCTGCGGCGGCGTGGCGCGCAACGGACGGCTGCGTTCCCATCTCGGCGATGTTCTCGGAAAGCGACATGTCCACCTCATCGTGCCCCCGGCCGAGCTCTGCACGGACAACGCCGCGATGATCGGGTTCGTCGGGTCGCTCCTCCTGAAGAGCGGCCGTCGCGCGCCGATGGCGCTCGCTGCCGCCGCCAGCCTGGAAGAGGCGGGCTGGAAGGTCTAGCCGCCGCCTTTCGCGCTTGAGTCCGCCTGCGTTCGAGCCGATCTCTTGGTCGACGCTTGTTACCGGGATCGAGCGCGCCGGGCGGTTCCGACGCGGCCGCTTCCGGCATGCACGGCTGCAGGCGGTCCAGCGCAGTTTGCAGTGGGTACTGCAATCTGCATGAGGATCGCGGTCGCCAGAGGGGCCGGCCTCCCGCGCCGCCAGCCAACACGTTGCTGCGAAGCGGACTAGGTTCGACCGCCACCCCTCCGCCTGGCACGCAAGTTGCCCCTCCATCGCCTGCAAGGCGTGGCCCAAGCGTCACCTCGTCTGAATTGCCGCACACGTCGGCCGCGACCACCAGTGGAGCACAGCCCGAGTCATGGGTGAACATGTGAAGGTCGAGGTCACCGAGCCGCAGGCCATTCATGGCCACGAGATCCTGATCGTCGACGACGAGCCCTTCTTCCGTCGGAGTCTCGGCCTCGAGCTCGAGCGCCACGGATACCGGGTGCGCACGGCGGCGAGCGGGGAAGATGCGATCGAGGCGATCCAGCAGCACCAGCCAGATCTCATCCTTCTCGACATGCGGATGCCGGGAATCGACGGCACCGAGGTCTGCCGCCTCATCAAGCGTTCGTCGCGCACGTCGGCGATCCCGGTCATCATGCTGACCGTGGTCGACGGGCTTGATCGAGAAGGTCGCCGCCCTGCAGTGCGGAGCCAATGACTACCTGATCAAGGGTGTCTATGGCTTGAGCGAGCTGCACGCCCGCATCAAGAACGCGCTCGACCTGCGCGATCTGAACCGGGATGCCAGCCCGCTGACGCAGCTGCCGGGAAACGCCGAGATCGAGCGCCAGCTCCGCCAGCGAGTGGCAAGCCGGGTGTCCTTCGCATTCCTCAACATCGACATCGACGACTTCAAGGCCTACAACGATCTCTACGGCCACCTGCAGGGCGACCGGCTGATCCTGGTCACAGCCCAGCTCCTGAAGCGCTGTCTCGACGAGCATCTGGATGAAACCGCATTCCTCGGTCATGTCGGCGGTGATGACTTCATCATGATGTGCGCTCCGGAGCGGGCGCCCGCGCTCGCCAATGTCATCATCCAGCAGTTCGACTCCATGGTCGCCGAATACATCGGGCCGCGCGAGCAGAAGCGCGGGTTCATCGAAGTTCAGGGGAGAACGGGGAAGCTGGAGCGTCACCGGTTGACGAGTCTCACCGTGGCCGGGGTGGGGATGCCGGGACAGGTGTTCGATCACGTGGGGGAGGTGAGTTCGCGGGCGGCCGAGCTCAAGCGCGTGGCCAAGGCGCGGGCGCGCCGCGGCGAGCGCGGAGCGGGAAGCCTGGTGGTCTGGGATCGTCGCACAACCATGCCGTGATGCCCTTGATCTGGTGGTTCGGAGCGGGGGCGGCGCTCGGCGCCGCGATGGCCGTGGGGCTCGAGAGGTCCCGCTCCCGGGCGGCGCGTGCCAGCGCCGCGGTGTTGACCGGGTCGACCGGGGTTCTGGAGCAGGGTCTCGGCCTCGCCGAGCTCGAGCAGATGCGGCGAGAACGAGCAGCCGATCGCCGCCGGACCCGGCGCGCGCACCGGGTGGCGCGGCGCGCCGAGCGTCTCATGGGCATGGTGCGATGCCTGGCCGGGGCTGGACTCGATGAGCTCGCCCTGCGCAGCGTGCGCGCCGCGATCGACGACTTCGCGGCGGAAACTGCCTCATTCTGGGTCTTCGCCGGAAGGCGAGCGACCCTGGTGGCCAGCACCGGCCGCCGCAACATCCCCCCGGCCATCCCGGTGTGGCCCGAGGCCACGAGAGAGGGTCTGCCGCCGCGGGTGTCCGCAGACGGTCGGATGCACTATCTCTTGCTCCGGAACGAGCTCCGGGTCCCGGTCGGTTGTCTGGCGGTCGGGTTCGATTCCCCGCGCTCCCGGCGCCCCGCCGGGCTCGAGACCTATGCCGCGATCCTGGGGCCTTTCCTGGCGGCTGAGCTCGGCCGGCCGGCGGCGGAAGCCGAGGGCTTCGCGGACCCGACGTGCCTCTCGCCGCTTGAGACGGCGGGCGTCGTGCCGAAAAGAATAGAAGGGTGCCGGAACCCGACCGGAGTCATCCGCGGCGGGAATGCAGGACCAGAAGGGCAACCACGGGAGATCGGAAGAGGGAGGACGCCATGGCAAAGGGCAAGGTCCTCGTCGTCGATGACGAGGTTTACATCGTCCACATCCTGGACTTCAGCCTCAGGATGGAAGGATACGAGGTGGTGACGGCGCTCGACGGCGAGCAAGCGCTCGAGAAGGTGAAGAGCGAACGCCCCGACCTCATCGTGCTCGACATCATGATGCCGAAGCTCGATGGCTACGACACCTGCAAGCGGCTCAAGGCCAGCCAGGACACGCGGGACATCCCGGTGATCCTCCTGTCGGCGAAGGGGCGGAACGTCGATCAGCGCATGGGATTCGAGGCCGGGGCCGACGACTACATCACGAAGCCGTTCAGTCCACGCAAGCTGGTGGAGAAGATCAACTCGATTCTCGCCCAGCCGACCCGCCGCCAGGACGCGGCGGCCTAGTTCTTCCTCCCGGGCGGCGCCGCTCCTCGGCGCCGCCGGTCTCCCGAGGGGTGCGCGCTTGCTTCTCGCCGAAGCGGGCGCGCGCCTGCTTGCCTGCCCGGTGCAGCCAGAGCGGGCGTGTGCTACGAATGGGTGCATGCGCCAGCACCGCCGGCCGACCCCAACCGCCGAATCGTCCTCTGCCGCTTCACCCCTCGTGGCGGTGGCGGTGCCGGTCGGAATCGATCGCACCTTCGTCTACGCGGTTCCCAGCGATCTCGCCGCGCGCGCCGTGCCCGGGGCGCGCGTCGAAGTCCCTTTCCGGCGGCGGATCCTGACCGGGGTCATCGTGGCCCCAGCCTCCCACCGCCCAGCTGGGTCGCGCCTCCTTTCGCTCCGCGCCGTGCTCGACACCGAGCCCGCGCTCTCCCCCGAGCTCCTGGATTTCACGCGCTGGGTCGCCGATTACTATGCGGCACCGTGGGGGGAGGTGCTGCGTGCCGCGTTGCCGCAGGCAGTGGCGCCGGTCAAGCGCCGCCGCGGCAAGACGGAAGGGGAAGCGCTGGAGCCCGCCGGAGACGACCCCGGCGCAGTCCAAATCCGGGTGGACCCCGACGGCAAGACGCCCGTGCCTCCATCTCCACGCCCCGTGCTCACCCCGGAACAGCAGCGCGCCCTGGCTCACATCGAGCAGCGGCTTGGCGCCGGGGACTTCCGGGTCGTGCTCGTGCGCGGGGTGACGGCCAGTGGCAAGACCGAGGTCTACGTGCGGGCGGCCGAGAGCGCGCTCGAGAAGGGCGGTCAGGTTCTCGTTCTGGTTCCCGAGATCGGGCTCTCGGTGCAGCTCGTGGACCGCTTCGTGGCGCGGCTCGGGGACCAGGTCGCGGTGCTCCATTCGGCCCTCACCGCGGCCGAGCGCCGGCGCCAGTGGGAGCGGGTCCGCGGCCGCGGGCTCCCGGTCGTGGTCGGCGCTCGTTCCGCCGTCTTTGCCCCGCTCGACCATCTGGCGCTCGTCATCGTGGACGAGGAGCACGAGGGGGCGTTCAAGCAGGATGAGGTGCCGCGCTACCACGCGCGCGACGCCGCGGTCATGCGCGGGCGGATGAGCCATGCGCTCGTCATTCTCGGCTCGGCGACCCCGAGCCTCGAGAGCGCCTACAATGCGGCCCGCGGTCGCTACGACCTGCTCACGCTCGATCAGCGAGTTGACGCGCGACCACTGCCGGTGGTGACGATCGCCGACATGCGGCAGATCCAGGAGGAGGCGAGAGCGTCTCGTCTCGCGGCCCGCGCTGAAGCTCGCGCGGCCCGTGCCGAAGCTCGCGCGGCCGCCGAAGCTCGCGCGGCCGATGTCGTTCCCGGGTCTCCTCGATCCTCCGCGCCCCACACCGCCCCCGAACTCCCGCCCACGATCTCACCGCTCCTCGGCGCCGCCCTGGGTCGCGTTCTCGAACGGGGGGAGCAGGCCATCCTCTTCGTGCACCGCCGTGGCCATTCGAGCTTCGTCCAGTGCACGGAGTGCGGCGAGGCCGCCCGCTGCCCATCGTGCGCGGTCGCGCTCAGCTATCACGCTGTCGGCTACCTCCTGCGTTGCCATCACTGCAATCTACGCCGGCGCGCGCCCGAACGCTGTCCGAGCTGCGACGGAACACGATTCTGGTACGGAGGGGTCGGTACGCAGCGCGTCGAAGCCGAGATCCGCCGCCTCTACCCGAGCGCTCGCATTCTCCGCATGGATCTCGATTCGACGCGGCGACGCGGGGCCCATCGCGACATGATCGAATCCTTCGCCCGGCGCGAGGCCGATGTCCTGCTCGGGACGCAGATGGTGGCGAAGGGACTCGACTTCCCCGAGGTCAGCCTGGTCGGGGTGGTGAGTGCCGATACGCTGCTCAATCTCCCCGACTTCCGGGCCGGCGAGCGTTCCTTCCAGCTCCTGACCCAGGTCGCCGGCCGCGCCGGCCGCGGCCCGGCCGGTGGCGAGGTCATCATCCAGACCTTCCTCCCGGATCATCCATCGGTGATCGCGGCGGCGACCCACGATTTCGGCGCCTTCTACGCCGCGGCCATCGCCGAGCGCGAGGAGCTCGGATACCCGCCCTGCGGCGCGATGGCCCGCTTTCACCTCGATGGCCCGGAGGAAGAGCCCGTGGTCGAGGCCGCCGACGCCCTCCGCGCGGCGATCGGGGAGATGCCTTCCGATCTCACGGTGCTGGGCCCGGCTCCGCTACCCCTGCGCCGGCTTCGAGGGCGGGAGCGGTGGCATGTCACGCTTCTCGGGCGGGAACGGCGGCGCGTGCACGCGGAGGCGCGGCGGGCTCATGACCGGATGCTCGCCAGAGGGCTCCCCAGCCGGGTCCGGCTCCAGCTCGACCTGGATCCCGTCCACCTGCTCTGACCCCCGGCCGCCCATTGCATCTTCGCCGGCCCGCCCGTGCGCCGTGCATGTCCAGGGCTTCGGCGGCCCCCGTCATCGAGCCCATTAGTCATTTATTGATAACATATTACAAGATCACAAGAGGGAGGCACAGAGCATGCGATAGGGGTCTCTCGCCTGGCTCACCACCCGCTGCCGCTGCCCCCCCTGGCGAGCTGCTCCGGGTCCAAGGCGAACTAGCGAGTCGGCTCCAGCCGCGCGTGCGCGGCGGCCGCGGGAGGTTCGACTCGCCGGGCACGAGAGGCCGGGATCCCTCTCCCCCTGGGATCCCGGCCTGCTTCTTGACCCCCGCTGCTCAGGCTAGGGGTCCATCCTCCTCGCGCCACTCCCCTCGGGGCCCGGCCGGCGCCCGCCGCCGGCGAGGTTGACGGCCCGGGTCGGAAGCGCCTAGGCTTTTCACGTCCCGCCCCGCGCGTACCGTCGTCCTCGATCTCCCGCGTGGACTCGATCTCCCGCGTGGACTCGATCTCCCGCGTGGAAATGTCACCTTTCGTCGAAGGCGGCTGGGCTTCTCTGCGCCGGCTTGCAAGGAACAGAGCTCTCCGCCGAGCTGGATCAACATGACAAGCGTTCGCATCGACATGAATGAACACGATCTCGTCCAGGTGAAGATCTTCGAGGCGCCGATGGATGCCTTGCAGTCGCTCGAGGAGAAGATCAACGCCTGGCTCCGCGACAACCGCGAGGCGCGGCTCGAGCGAGTGCAGTTCAACACGATCGAGACCAAGCGCGCGGTGGTCATTCTCTGGTACCTGTCGTCGACGCGCGCCTCGAGGGGCGTGGGTTTTGGCAGCGAGAAAGCCGCAACCAATCGCGACTAGCACGGCGTTCGCGTTTCAAGTCGCCGCCTCCTGGGGAGAGGCATGAGCCTTGCCATCCTCTGGGAAGGGGACATCGATCCGGCGCCCCTCCATGATCTGAAGGTCGGCATCCTCGGCTACGGGAATCAGGGTCGCGCGCAGGCGCAGAACCTCCGCGATTCAGGTGTCCGCGTCGAGGTGGGGCTCCGGGCCGGGAGCGCCTCGAGCGAACGGGCCGCGGCCGATGGGATCGCGACCGCGTTACCGGAGGATGTGGTTCGCTGGGCCGACGTCGTGATGCTGCTCGTTCCCGACGAACAGCAGCCGGCGCTGCTCGCGGATCTCGCCAGCGCCTGGGTGGATGGCGGCCGGGGCAAGGCGATCGGATTCGCGCACGGGTTCAACTTGACCTACGGACGCGTCCGTCTGCCATCCGCGGTCCAGGTCTTTCTCGTCGCCCCCTGCGCCCCGGGCGAGCAGCTGCGCGAGGCGTTCCTGCGGGGCGGCGGGGTCTTTGCCTACGCGGCGGTGGCGGGGGATTCCGGCCGTGGAACCCTGGATCTCGCTCTCGCCTATGCGCGCGCTCTCGGCTGCGCGCGCGCGGGAGTGCTGGTCACCACCTTTCGCGACGAGACCGAAGTGGATCTCTTCGGAGAGCAGGCCGTGCTCTGCGGGGGCATGCACGCGTTGCTCACCGCGGCGTTCGACACCCTGGTGGCGGCGGGGTATCCGCCGGAGATGGCGTACCTCGAGTGCCAGGACCAGCTGGTGTGGCTTGCGGCGACCGTGCACGACCACGGGATCGCCGGGACGCGACGGCGGATCAGCTCGACCGCGCTCTATGGCGATCTGAGCCGTGGCCCGCGCATCGTCAGCGAGGGGGTGCGGAAGGTGCTGGCGGAACTGCTCGCCGAGATTCGCTCGGGCGAGTTCGCGCGCGAGTTCGAAGGGGAGATGGCGTCGGGGGGGGAGCGGGTCCGCAGCGCGCTCGCCGGCGCCGATACCCACTCGATGGAGGAGGTCGGCCGACGGCTGCGCAGAGCGCGTGGGGCCTCAGGCTCCGCCTGAGGTCGGGGGCCGACGTGGGGTCCCGGGTTCCGGCCCGCCGGTACCCCGGCGCCGGGCAACCCGAGGACTTGACAGGGGCAAAGAAGCACGACTAGACTGCCGGCTGAAGACGGGTTCCCGGCCATCCCGCTCGGTCTCTTCCAGCATCGAAGCTTGCTCTTCACCAGACCAGCGTGAGCCGCAGGACTCGGATACCTACCCCGGCTTCGCCCGTCCTCCCGACCCGAGCCGTCGGTCGCGGTCTTCCGACTCGATTCCTTGCCCAAGCGCATCCACATCTGCGCCCCGCGGCTCATACCCCCGGTCATGCCAATGGCTGGGAGACAGAACTCAAATGAAGTCAGTGCCAACCACCGGTTCATCAGAAGCTCAGAACTCCACGGCCATGGCGACAGATGACGCGCGCGGCATGGATCTCGCCGATCTCAAAGGCAAGACCATCTCGGAGCTGTCGAGCCTCGCTCAGACGCTCCAGATCCCCGGCACGGGGAGCCTGCGCAAGCAGGAGCTGATCTTCAGGATCCTCGAGGCGCAGACGCAGCAGAACGGCCTCATGTTCGCCGAGGGCGTCCTCGAGATCCTGCCGGAGGGCTACGGGTTCCTGCGCTCCCCGGACTACAACTACCTGCCGGGTCCGGACGACATCTACGTCTCGCCGTCGCAGATCAAGCGCTTCGATCTGCAGACCGGCGACATCATCTCGGGGCAGGTGCGCCCGCCCAAGGACGGCGAGCGCTACTTCGCCCTGCTCCGCGTCGAGGCGGTCAACTTCGAGAGCCCCGACGCGGCCAAGGACAAGATCCTCTTCGACAACCTGACGCCGCTCTATCCGCTCGAGAAGGTCACTCTCGAGAACAAGGATCGCGACGTCACCAACCGCATCATCGACCTGCTGGCCCCCATCGGGAAGGGGCAGCGCGGGCTCATCGTGTCGCCGCCCAAGGCCGGCAAGACGATCATCTTGCAGAAGATCGCCAACGCCATCACCGAGAACCATCCGGAGATCGTGCTCATCGTCCTCCTCATCGACGAGCGCCCGGAGGAAGTCACCGACATGAAGCGGTCGGTGCAGGGTGAGGTCGTGAGCTCGACGTTCGACGAGCCGGCCGACCGCCACGTGCAGGTGGCCGACATGGTGATCGAGAAGGCCAAGCGCCTGGTCGAGCACGGCAAGGATGTGGTCATCCTGCTCGACTCGATCACGCGCCTGGCGCGGGCCCACAACACGGTCGTGCCGCACTCGGGCAAGATTCTCTCGGGCGGCGTCGACGCCAACGCGCTGCAGCGGCCGAAGCGCTTCTTCGGCGCCGCGCGCAACATCGAGGAAGGCGGTAGCCTGACCATCGTGGCCACCGCGCTGATCGATACCGGCAGCCGCATGGACGAGGTCATCTTCGAGGAGTTCAAGGGCACCGGTAACATGGAGCTCGTGCTCGACCGGCGTCTCGCCGACAAGCGCATCTTCCCGGCCATCGACGTCAACAAGTCCGGGACGCGCAAGGAAGAGCTGCTGATCCCCAAGGATCAGCTCAATCGGATCTGGATCCTGCGCAAGTTCCTGAGCGAGCTCAACCCGGTCGAGGCCATGGAGTTCCTGGTCGACAAGATCAGCCAGACCAAGACCAACAAGAAGTTCCTCGAGTCGATGTCGAGCGGGGCCTAGGGCCCGCCCCGGGCTGCTTTCGGGCCCCGCGCCGACGCCAGAATCCAGTACAATATCCCGGTTCCCTGTTCGCCAAGGAGAGGACCATGAAGAAGGGTATCCACCCCGACTATCACCCGGTGAAGATCACCTGCCTGTGTGGCAACGTGATCGAGACCCGGGCAACAACCAAGGACATCCGCGTCGAGATCTGCTCGAACTGCCACCCGTTCTTCACGGGCCGGCAGAAGCTGGTCGATACCGCCGGCCGTGTCGATCGCTACCGGCGCCGCTATGGGACCGATACCACGAAGACGGCCGCCGACGCGGCAGCCCCGAGCGAGGGCTAGGGCCGCGCGCGGCCTCGAGATCATGAGTGCAGGAAGCCGATACGCGCCGATAGGCGGCCAGGCGGTGATCGAGGGCGTCATGATGCGCTCGCCGTCCATGGTGGCGACAGCCGTCAGGCGACCGGACGGCTCGATCATCGTCCACAAGACGCCGTTCCGGTCGCTGTCGAAGCGGCTCAAGGTGTTCGGCTTGCCCATCCTGCGTGGCGCCGTCGGGCTCATCGAGTCGCTTCAACTCGGCTTCGGGGCGCTTTCGTTCTCGGCCGAGCAGCAGGTCGCCGAGGGCGAGGCAGAAAAGGTCCAGAAGAAGCGGCGATTCTCCTGGCTCGATCGCCTGGTCATGCCGGCGACCATCGTCCTCTCGCTGGGGCTCGGGCTCCTCATCTTCTTCTATGTCCCCTTGCTCCTGACCGAGCTCACCGGAGCGAAGAGCGGGATCCTCTTCAACCTGATCGATGGCGCTTTCCGCCTCGCCATCTTCCTGGCGTATCTCCTCATCATCAGCCGGTGGGGCGAGATGAAGCGAGTGTTCCAGTACCATGGCGCGGAGCACAAGTCGATCGCGGCCCTCGAGGCCGGCGACCAGATGACGCCGGAACGGGTGGCGCGTTACTCCCGCTTCCATCCGCGCTGCGGTACGTCGTACCTCCTGATCGTGATGCTGGCATCGATCGTGGTCTTCATGTTCCTCGGCCGGCCGGACACGGTGATGGAGCGAGTCCAGCGCTTCCTCTTCATCCCGCTCATCGGCGGTCTGGCCTTCGAGCTGACCCGGCTCTCGGGCAAGTGGTCGAACTTCCCGATCATGCAGGCCTTCATTCTCCCGGGCCTGCTCCTGCAACGCATCACCACCAGCGAACCGACTCCCGAGCAGCTCGAGGTGGCCATCCGCTCGGTGCTCGAGGTGACCCGCGAATCGGGCGGGCGCATGATTCCGATCTGACGCCAGCGGCGTACCCATCCCCATTCCCAAGAACCGTCATGTCCCAGGAACACGCCAGTGAGCTCCTGAAGAAGGCCGGCGAGCTCGAAACCCGCATGCGCGAGATCGAGCAGAGCCTCTCCGATCCAGCCGTGGCGCGAAATCCGAACCGGCTCCGTGAGCTCGGCAAGGAACGCGCCGAGATCGAACCGGTGGTGACCCAGGCGGCGGCGCTGCGGCGCGTCATCGACGCGATTCGCGAGGCCGAGGAGCTGGTGCGCGCCGGAGGTGATCCCGAGTTCGTGGATCTGGCCCGGGTCGAGCTCGAGGAATCTCGAGATCAGCTCCCGGCCAGGATCGAGGCGCTTCGCGCCCTGCTCGTGCCGCGCGACCCGAATGACGACAAGAATGCGATCGTCGAGATCCGGGCCGGGACCGGCGGTGAGGAAGCAGCACTATTCGCCGCCGAGCTCTACCGCATGTACCAGCGCTATCTCGAGGAGAACGGGTTCGCGATCGAGGTCATGAACACCAACGAGACCGGGATCGGCGGCATCAAGGAAGTGATCTTGATGGCGCGCGGGCGGGGGGTGTTCGGCCGGCTCAAGCACGAATCGGGAGTGCACCGCGTGCAGCGGGTGCCCGTGACCGAGGGATCGGGCCGCATTCACACCTCGGCCGTCACGGTCGCGGTGCTGCCCGAGGCCGAGGAGGTCGAGATCGAGATCGACCCCGATGAGATCCGGGTCGATGTCTATCGGGCCACCGGGCCCGGTGGTCAGGGTGTCAACACGACCGACTCCGCCGTGCGCCTGACCCATCTCCCGACCGGACTCGTCGTCACGTGCCAGGACGAGCGCTCGCAGATCAAGAACCGGGCGAAGGCGATGGCCGTGCTCCGAGCGCGACTCCTCGATCAGCGCCGGCGTGAGCAGGAAGAGAAGATCACCGCCATGCGGCGGTCGGCCGTATCGACCGGCGATCGCTCGGCGCGCATCCGCACCTACAACTACCCGCAGGGACGCGTGACCGATCACCGCATCGGCCTCACACTCTATCGCCTGCCCGAGATTCTCGAGGGGGATCTCACCGAGCTGATCGAGGCGCTCGCCACCGCGACGAGCGAGGGGCAGCTCGGCATGATCGGCGGGGACGACGAGTAGGCCGGCCCCCCCCGGCACGCGAACAGATCAGCTCCCAGCTACGTCCGCCGCACGATGACGACGGTCAGGTCGTCGGACAGCCCCACCTCCCCGGTGAAAGTACGGGCGGCTTCGATGATGCGATCCCGGATCGCGATCGCCGCGAGGTCGTCGGCCCGCGCCAGGAGCTCCTGGAGTCGTTCGTCTCCGAAGAACTCGCCGCGTTCGTTCACCGCTTCGACCACCCCGTCCGTGTAGAGGGCGAGCACATCGCCCCGAGCGAAGGGGACGCTCACTTCCTGGTAGGCGGCATCGGATCTCACGCCGAGGAGGAGACCGCCCGCGCTCAAGACCTCGATCCCCCCGCTGGCGCGCCGGATGAATGGCGGGTTGTGACCGGCGCTGGCATAGACCAGATGGCCGGTGACGGGTGAGATGAGCGCCATGGCGACGGTGATGAAGCGCCCAGGCTCGGTCGAGGCCAGCACCAGGTCGTTCAGTTCCGAGAGCACGTTGTCGAGGTGTCCCGGGCGATGGGTGTGGCCGCGGAGCCCGGCGTGGAAGTTGGACATGAGGAGGGCCGCGGGGACACCCTTGCCGGCGACATCGGCGACCGAGACCAGGAGCCCATCTCCCCAGCGCAGGAAGTCGTAGGCGTCACCGCCGATCTCGCGGCTGGGGATGGAGCTGCCGGCGACATCGAGCCCGGGCACGTCGGGAACGGCGGTCGGAAACAGACGGCGCTGGATCGACTGCGCGACCAGGAGTTCGCTCTTCATCATTTCGCGCTCGACGGCGAGCCGCCGGCGGTCCTTGAGCCCCTGGGCCATGGTGTTGAAGGCGCTCGCCAGCTCGCCCAGCTCGTCGCCACGATCGATCTCGATGCGGTGGTCGAGATCGTCCTCGGCCAGGCGGTGCGTGCCCTGATTGAGGGCGCCGATCGCGCCATGAATGCTGCGCGCGATGCTGGCCCCGATCCCGACGGAGGCGGCTTCGAAGAGAAGGAAGAGGACACCGACCACGGCCAGCGCCCAGAGCACCAAGGTGTTGAGTGGATTGGCGGCCGTGTCGCGGAGGTCGCTCAGGAGGCGGAAGATGGGCATCTTGACCACGAGCATGGCGTCCTGCTGGCGGAGATTTCCCTCGCGGTCGATGGCGAGCCCGCGTACGAGCTGGGCTCCGGAATAGGCGCCTCCCATCTCGCGCTCGGTGCCGACAAGGGAGACCGGTGTGCCCTCCTGGCCCCCGCTGAAGCTGATGCGGAGCCCGCTCGAGCCGGCCTCGACGGTCATCGAGTCGCTCGTGATCATGTTGAGCTCGACCTGCGCCACCCGCGCCGCGCCGCCGGCGCGAATCGAATCGAGCGCGACGAAGGCACGCGCGAAGATCTCGTCGCCGCTGCGGGCCTCCACGACGCCGGTCGTCATGTAGTGGCGCCCGCCGGCGGTGATGAAGAGGATCTCCGGGGTCGGTGGCAACGGTTCGCTGAGGGCCGCAACTTCCGGCGGTACGGCGGCGCGGGGAGCGAAGCTGAAGGCGAAGCGCGTGGTGTCGGGAAGAGCGCGCCGCGCGGCCATGATGAAGAGCGTGGGTTCCTTGAGGTGGCGGCCGATGAGGGTCTCGATCTCGCCGCTGCCGCCCGCCACCGCGCCGGAGTCTCTCTGGGCCCCGGCGAGGGCGTGATCGATCCTGGGATCCGCGATCAGGACTGTCAGCTCGCGGCGCATGTCCTCGCCCGGTGCGAGGAGCCGCGCCGCAAGACCGGCGCGGTAGCTCCCCATCGAGAGGCTGGCGGCGATGACGAGGGAGAGAGCGAGGAGGAGGGCAGGGATGGCGGCCACGAAGATGTAGGACGTGACGAGCCGGGTGCGGAGGCGGAAGCGATCGAAGATGCGGCCGGGAAACTGCACGAGGAGCTGGAGAACGAGTGCGGCCGCGAACGAGAAGACCGCCGCCCCGGTGAAGCGGAGGACGATGGCGAGCCCGCCCGGGAGCGGCGGCAGGTGGCTCGCCGCCGCGCCACCCAGAGGCAGGGCGAGAAGCGCGGCTACGAATAGGCCGGCGCGCTGCTTGAGCCCGACCCGGCGATCGAGCCACGGCATGCGCAGGGTCACGGGAAGGAGAAGCCCCGCGGTGACGGCAACCGGGATGCCGCCGGGAACGGTCGTGATGGCGGCCAGGATCCCCACCGGGATCTTCAGGAGTCGCAGCCGCCACTTGCCCGAGCCGGGCAGCGTGAGCTCGGCGATGATCGCGGTCGCCGCGCCGAGGATGGAGGCGAGAACGAGCGCGGCGAGGAGCGCCAGCGGACGGAACGGCAGCCATGCGGCCACCACCGTCGTCACGAGCGCGGCCACGGCGAGGCGCAGGAGGGAGGCCAGCCGGGAGCTGCCGCCGGCGCCGGGGATGCCCGCTTCGCGGGCCGGGCGCCAGCCCCCGGCGGCGCGGAAGCCACCGCCGGCGGCCATGAGGGCGAGCGCGGTGATGAGGAGGTTGAGCACGGCGAGCACGTTCCCTTTCGCATCCGGCAGGGACACCGGGGCACCGGGCGCCGGCGCCGAACGCAGCAAGGGGCGCAGTCTAGCACGCGGCGGGCTAGAATCACCGGGATGAGCTCACCCACCGTTGCCACTACGCTGGCCGCTGCGATCGCAGAGCTGCGGGCTGCCGGCGTGCCCACGCCCGAGGTCGATGCCCGCCTTCTCATGGGTCATGTGCTCGGGATCGCGCCGTCCGCCCTGCCGCTTCATCGCGATCGCCGTCTCGAGCCGGCCGCGGAGAGGGCGCTCGACGCTCTCCTGGTGGCGCGCGCGGCGCGGGAGCCCCTCCAGCATCTGCTCGGCACGGTCGAGTTCCATGGCCGGTCCTTTCGCGTGGCCCCCGGAGTCCTGATCCCGCGATTCGAGACCGAGAGCGTTGTCGAGCGCGCGCTCGCCATGGTGGGCGCCGGCCTCGATCTCCGGGTGGCCGACATCGGGACCGGCTCGGGCGTCATCGGTCTCACGCTGGCCGCCGAGAAGCCCGCGATCGTGATCGTGTGCACGGATCGATCTCCTGTCGCGCTCGCGCTGGCGCGCGCGAATGCGCGCGATCTCGCGGTGACGGACCGGGTGATGTTCGTCGTCGCCGATCTGACTGACGCCTTGGCACCGGCATCGCTCGATCTCCTCGTGGCGAATCCGCCGTATGTCCCGACCGGGACGATCGCCACGCTCGCTCCCGAGGTGCGCGATCACGACCCCCATCTCGCCCTCGACGGCGGGCCCGATGGACTCGATGCGATCCGCGCGTTGCTCGGCGCCGCGCCGCGCGTCCTCCGCCCTGGAGGAGGGCTCGTGATCGAGATCGGCGATGATCAAGGACGCGCGGCGCGCGATCTGGCCGCAGCGTCCGGGCTCGTCGCGATCGATGTCCATCCCGACCTCGCCGGACGCGACCGCGTGCTCGTGGCGCGCCGTTCGATCTGAGCCGCTCGTCCGGATGACGAAAAGCCGCGCCCCACGGCCCGCGATTCGGTATGGTGGCGCCTGGCATCCGCGACGCGCCCCAGGCGCAGGAGGAGCCGCCGGACACCCCATCGAGATCACCACCCATCCAGCGAAGAGGAGAGCGCGTGAGCACGACGGCAGCGGTGTTCAAGGTGCCCCGTCTCGAGGTGGTCATGGACAAGTTCGTGATTCAGGGCGGCGCCCGGCTCCGGGGCGAGATCCAGGTTTCAGGATCGAAGAACGCCGTCTTGCCGATGATGGCGGCCACCATCCTCACGCGTGGTGCCTGCCGACTGCGCCACGTCCCGGTGCTGCGCGACGTGTCGACCATGGCCTGGGTGCTGGGCGTGCTCGGCGTCGACGTGGCGCAGGAAGGCGATGCCCTTTCCCTCGATGCCACCGACTGCGCATCGGTCGAGGCGCCCTACGAGCTCGTGAAGACGATGCGGGCCTCGATCTACGTCCTCGGCCCGCTCCTCGCTCGCTTCGGTCGCGCCCGGGTCTCTCTCCCCGGGGGGTGCGCCTGGGGTCCGCGCCCCGTGAACCTGCATCTTGCCGGCCTCGAGGCCCTTGGCGCCCGGGTCGAGATCGAGCATGGTTACATCGTGGCCGAGGCGGATCGGCTCAAGGGCGCCCCCATCCATCTCGACGTCGCCTCGGTCGGCGCCACGGCGCAGCTCATGATGGCGGCCTGCCTCGCCGAGGGGACGACGGTGATCGGAAACGCCGCCCAGGAGCCCGAGCTGCCGGCGCTTGCCGATTTCCTGAACGCGCTCGGCGCGCGGGTCGAGGGAGCGGGGACGAGCACGGTGACCGTGCACGGCGTCGAGGTCCTGCATCCGGCCGAGGTCGCCGTGATCCCCGATCGCATCGAGGCCGGGACCTTCCTCATTGCCGGAGCGATGGCGGCCGAGGAGCTCACCGTGACCCGCCTCGTGCCCGGCCATCTCAAGGCGCTTCTCGATCACCTGACGGCGGCCGGCATCGAGCTCGAGGTCGGCGCCGATCGCGTCCGCGTCGTGGGCATGACGCGCCCGCGCCCGGTCGATGTCGAGACCGACTTCTATCCCGGCTTCCCCACCGATCTCCAGGCCCAGGTGATGGCGATGGCGACACGGGCTCGTGGCGCCACGGTGATCAGCGAGGGGATCTACCACGATCGCTTCACGCACGTGCCTGAGCTCGTGCGTCTCGGAGCCCGCATCGAGGTCGAGGAAGCCACCGCACGCATCAAGGGAGTGCCGCGGCTGAGCGGAGCCCAGGTCATGGCGTCGGACCTGCGCGCATCGGCGGCGCTCATCCTTGCCGGGCTGGTTGCCGAGGGCGAAACCGTGGTCTCGCGTGTCTATCACATCGATCGCGGCTACGAGTCGATCGAGAAGAAGCTGAACGCTGTCGGCGCGCGCATCACGCGCGTCCGCGAGTAGCGCCGGAGTTGGCAGCGTGGAGAGCCGCAAGCCCGCGCTCCTGATCGGCGTGATCTCCGATACACACGGTCTCCTGCGGCCGGAGGCGGTGGCGGTACTCGCCGGAAGCGACATGATCCTCCACGCCGGGGATATCGGCTCCCCCGAGGTGCTCCAGGGCCTTCGCGCGATCGCCCCGGTGCATGCCGTTCGCGGCAACGTCGATACCGGGCCCTGGGCCGATCGACTCCCCACCTCCGACGCGGTCGCGGCCGGAGATTCCCTCATCTATCTCCTCCACGATCTCTCCGGGCTCGATCTCGATCCCCGCGCCGCGGGGATCGCCTGCGTCGTGTCCGGACATTCCCACCGTCCCGCCATCAGGGAGAAGGACGGCGTCCTCTTCGTGAACCCTGGTAGCGCCGGCCCCCGCCGCTTCAGGCTCCCGGTCGCCGTGGCGCGGCTCACCGTCCCTGAGGGCGGCCAATCCCCGGTCCGCGCCGAGATCCTCCGGCTCCCGGTGTAGCGACCCGCCCCCCCGGACCGCCGCTCGGGGTCGCGACAGGTCGCCCGGCTGCGTACCCGGAGATGAAATATGCGCCGGGGCGGCTCAACGGTATGGAGCTTCCGGTCGCGAACGGCTATCATTGAAGATGCTTCTTTTCTCCGCCGGCCGCACGCGTCAGGACAGGACCACCCCCCAGTTCGCAAGTCGAGCTGAAGTCCGCACCGAGAGGATGGGAGATCATGCAAACTGCGCTACGACGCACGATCACGTTCTGCACTATCGGGCTCGTCGCCGGGCTCGCGCTGGCAGCGGCTTCAGCTATGGCCAGCGACACTCCCCTCACCATCGATGACGTGGGTGCCATGGCCCGGCGGGGCGAGGTGGCCAACGTGAGGACGATCGAGGTTCCGGGCACGTCCGCCGTGCTCGCCACCTGGGATGCGCTGCGCGGCAGCGCGCTCGTTCCCCATTACGGGATCAGCCTGGATGGACAGTCCCTGGTGCGGGTCGCCGAGCCCACGTACGAGCTCGGCCTCCGCTACGAGCAGTTCGACCCGCTCGAGAGAGTGCCCGCGGTCAGTGCCGAGCTCGCTGCCCGCCCCGGGAACCAGCTCTTCCTCGTCCAGTTCGTGACCCAGCCGCTCCCGATCTTCGACCGCCAGATCGCGGAGCGCGGCGGGATCGTGCGTCACTACGTGGCCCAGTACGCCCATCTGGTCGAGGCCACCCCGGAAGCGATCGCGGAGATCGCTGCCCTGCCCTACGTGCGCTGGGTCGGTCCCTACCATCCCGCGTACCGGCTCGATGAGTTCCTGCTCGAGCACCTGGACGATACGGAGCTCCTCCCGAGCCTGACCTACAACATCATGGTCCTGGCCGAAGAGCACAAGGCAGAGGTCGCGGCGCGCATCGAGTCGATCGGCGGCACGGTGCAGCGAGCCGACGCCGGCAAGTTCCTCCTCGAGGCGACGCTCACCCCCGCCGAGCTCCTCGCCGCGGCCGGCTGGAACGAGGTGCTGTTCATCGACCGCTGGGGGCCGTACGAGGCCGACATGGACATCGCCCGCGAGATCGGCGGCGCCAACTTCATCGAGAGCGTGGCCGGTTACACCGGGCAGGGCGTGCGCGCCGAGGTCTTCGACGCGGGATTCAACCTCATCCACGTGGACTTCCAGTCACGCCCGCTCATCACGCACGGCACGGTCAACAGCGACTCGCACGGCGCGTCGACCTCGGGCATCAGCTTCGGCGACGGCACCGGCGATCCGACCGCCCGCGGCATGCTGCCCGAGGCGCAGGGCATCGTCGCCGACTACGACTTCTTCGGTCTGAGCGGCGCCAACCGCTACACCGGCGCGCTCGAGCTCCTCGCTCCGCCCTACAATGCGGTCTTCCAGACATCGAGCGTCGGCAGCCCGCGCACCTTCAACTACACGACGATCTCGGCCGAGCACGACGAGATTCTGTTCGACGTCGATATCGTCTTCTGCCAGTCGCAGAGCAACGCCGGGAACCAGGATTCGCGGCCGCAGGCCTGGGCCAAGAACATCGTCTCCGGCGGCGGCGTCTACCATCACAACACCCTCGCCAAGAGCGACGACTGCTGGTGCGGCGGCGCCAGCATCGGCCCGGCGTCGGACGGCCGGATCAAGCCGACCCTCACCCACTTCTACGATCTGATCCGGACCACGACCTGCTGCGGCAGCACCTCCTACACGCAATTCGGCGGGACGAGCGGCGCGACGCCGATCATCTGCGGCCACTTCGGCCTCTTCTTCCAGATGTGGTCGGACGGCATCTTCGGCAACACGGTGATCAACGAGGGGGACGTCTTCGAGAACCGCTCCCACATGACGACCGCCAAGGCGATGATGATCAACACCGCCGAGCAGTACGACTGGACGGCACCGGGCAATACCGACCTCACCCGCTTCCACCAGGGCTGGGGCATGCCCAACGTGCGCAACATGTACGAGCTCCGGGACAACGTCTTCGTGGTCGACGAATCCCAGGTCCTGGCCCCGCTCGAGGTGGCCACCTACCAGGTGCCGGTGGCTTCCGGCCGGCCGTTCCTCAAGGCCACCATGGTCTACTCCGATCGGCCGGGGAATCCCGCCGTGCAGACGCAGCACCGCGTCAACGATCTCGATCTCAAGGTGATCTCGCCCTCGGGCACGGTCTATTACGGGAACGGTGGACTCGTGAACTCGCTGTGGTCCATCCCCGACACGCCCGCCGATGACAAGAACACGGAGGAGAACGTCTTCGTCCAGAACCCGGAACCGGGCTTCTGGACGGTCGAGGTCCGCGCCACCGAGGTCATCCAGGATGGTCATCTGGAGACTCCGGAGATCGACGCGGACTTTGCCCTCGTGGTCACCCCGACGGAGCGGGAGAGCGCCGGGATCGGGTCCCTGGAAGCGGACGCAGGGCCTCAGTTCCGCCTCGCCGTCCTCGGCATGGGGGCCGGCGTGCCGGCGGCCAAGATGTCCTTCCAGCTCGCGGAGGCGGCGCAGGTGCGGCTCCGCGTGTTCGACGTGAACGGCCGGCTCGTGGCCTCGGTCTACGAGGGCGAGCTCGCCGCCGGTGAGCACACGCTCGAGTGGTCGGGTGTGGACGCGAACGGTCAGGACGTGAGTGCCGGGCTCTACTTCGCCCGGGTAGAGGCCGGCGAGCACACGGCCAGCGCGAAGGTCCTGGTTCTGCGTTAGCATCGCGCGACCCCGCTCGCGGGACCTGGTGGCGCCGCGTGGCCAGACCGGCCGCGCGGCGCCACTTATTCTTGCAGCGCGCGGAGACGGCGATCGCCGCGCCGGCGCCCCTCCGGCTGCTGACAGCGGCCGCCCTGAACGGCTAGACTGGCTGGAACATGCGCTCGCCGAACGTGACGCCGGAGCGGCGCAGATGAAGTCCGAGCCGACATTCCGGACCCTTCACGGTGATCCGCGCCGGGATGCGCTGCTTGAGAGGGTCGGACTGGGGGAGTGAGCTGGAGATGGAATCCCCGGCGGGCGCCGAGCGCCACGTCATCATGGGCACCGCCGGTCATGTCGATCATGGCAAGACGGCGCTGATCCGGCTCCTGACCGGCATCGATACCGATCGCCTGAAAGAGGAGCGTGAGCGCGGCATCTCGATCGAGCTCGGCTTCGCGCACCTCGATCTGCCCTCGGGGCTTCGGGTCGGGATCGTCGACGTGCCGGGCCACGAGCGTTTCGTCAAGCACATGCTGGCTGGCGCCGGCGGCATCGACTTCGTCCTCTTCGTCGTCGCCGCCGATGAGGGCGTGATGCCGCAGACGGTCGAGCACCTGCAGATCGTCGAGCTCCTCGGTGTGGAACGGGGTCTCGTGGCGTTGACCAAGGTCGACCTGGTCGAGCCCGATCTCGCCGAGCTGGCCGCCGAGGACGTGCGGGAGATCCTCGCTCCGACCGCCTTCGCCGAGTGGCCCATCCATCAGGTCTCCGCGGTCACCGGTCAGGGCAAGGAGGAGCTCATCGCCGCCATCGATGCGCTCGCCCGGAGCGGTGCGGCGCGGAGCGGCGAGGGGCCGGTGCGCCTCCCCATCGATCGCGTCTTCGTCATGGAGGGGTTCGGCACCGTCGTCACGGGCACGCTCTGGCAGGGCACGATCCGCGAGGGCGACCACCTCCAGGTCCTGCCCCGGGTGCGACCGGTCCGGGTGCGTCAGGTGCAGGTGCATGGCCGGAAGACTCAGGCGGCGGCAGCGGGACAGCGCGTCGCCGTCGCCCTGCACGGAGTTTCCAAGGACGAGATCGAGCGCGGCGAGTGGGTCGTCACCCCCGCCGCCTTCGCCGAGACCTCGATCCTCGATGTCCGGCTCCATGCCGTGGCCGGGGGGGAGCGCACGATCGAGCAGCGCGAGCGCGTGCACTTCCATCTCGGAGCGAGCGAGACGCTGGGACGGATCACGTTCTTCGGGCGCGACGAGCTGCGTCCGGGAGAAGACGATGTGGCTCAGATCCGGCTCGAATCGCCGGTGGTCGCACAGCGCGGCGATCGCTTCGTCATCCGCTGGTACTCGCCCGTGTCCACCGCGGGCGGCGGCCAGGTGATCGAGGCCGTGGCGCGCAAGCGGCGGCGCTCGGACATCGAGTCGGCCGCCGCGCTCGCTGTGCTCGAGAGCGGTGCGGCGGAAGAGCGTATCACCGCCGCCGTGGCCGGCCGCCTCGCCCAGGGGCTCACCGCCGAGGAGATCGCGGAGCGCACCGGAAGCTCGCGCGAGGAGGTCGCGGCCACGCTTGCCGAGCTCGCGGCCCGTGGCGCCGTCGCCGAGCTCGGGAACGGTCGCTTCGTGAGCGCCGCCTACTTCACCGAGATCAGGACCGAGATCGAGTCCAGCGCGCGCGACTATCAGACCCGCTTCCCTCTGCGTCATGGCATTCCGCGCGGCGAGCTCCGGAGCCGGTTCTCCGGACGGCTCAAGGTCGAGGGGGTGGATGCGGCCGTCGCGGCTCTCATCGCCGCGGGCGTTCTCTTCGCCCGCGAGGATCGGTTGCGGCTCGGCGAGGCCACGCTCACCCTGCCCCCGCGCCTCCGCACGGTGGCCGATCGCCTGATGACGATTCTCGGCGATGCGGGCTACGCCGTCCCGAGCGTCAAGGAAGCGCTGTCGCGCTCCGGCGCCGCCGCCGGAACGGAGGGGCAGGAGCTCCTCGTCTACCTCGCCGGCGAGGGAGAGATCGTGCGTCTCGGCGATGAGCTCATCTACCGGCGGGAGCAGCTCCAGCAGCTTGAGGCCGATGTGACCAGGGTGCTTCGCGCCAAGGGCGCCCTCACCATCGCCGACTTCAAGGAGATCACCGGCGTCAGCCGCAAGTACGCCGTTCCGCTTCTCGAGTACCTGGACGGCCGGGGGGTGACGCGGCGGAGCGGGGACAACCGCGTGCCGGGTCGGCTCTTGACGTAGCGCGCCGCCGGTGAGCCGGGCTGACCGCGCGGCGTCACCCGGTCGAGCGGCCGGAGCACGCGGCGGGAGCGCCGGACCGGGGTAGTGGCAAATCAGAGCCGCCTTGCTAGACTCGACCGCCATGTCCCAGGATCCGCGCCTCGTCATCCGCCCCCAGACCGGTCCCGAGCGGGTGGCCCTGCATCACGATCTCGCGCTCAGCCGCTTCCTGCCCACCGGCGGCCATCGCGACTCAACGCGCCGCATCCAGGTCGGAACCGTGCCGATCGGAGGTGGCGCACCGGTCAGCGTCCAGACCATGACCAAGACCGACACCGCGGATGTGGCGGCCACGGTCGCCGAGATCCAGAAGGTGGCGACGGCCGGCGCCGACATCGTGCGCCTCGCCGTTCCCGACAATGCCGCCGCGGCGGCCCTCCCTGCCATCAAGGCCGCCAGCCCGATCCCGATCATCGCGGATATCCACTTCAACTACCTGCTCGCGCTCCGCGCCCTCGAGGCGGGTGTCGATGGTTTGCGACTCAACCCGGGCAATGTGGGCGGTCGCGAACGGGTGGAGACCGTGGCGCGCGAGGCGCAGGCCCGCCACGTGCCGATCCGCATCGGCGTCAACGCCGGCTCTCTCGAACGCGACCTCCTCGAGGCGCACGGTGGGCCGACTCCCGAGGCCATGGTCGAGAGCGGGCTCCGTCACATCCAGATCCTCGAGGATGTCGGCTTCTTCGCCATCAAGGTGAGCCTCAAAGCCTCGAACGTGCCGATGACGGTAGCCGCCTATCGGCTCATGGCCAAGCGCAGCCGCTATCCGCTCCATCTCGGGATCACCGAGGCCGGCACCGCGCGCTCCGGCGCCGTCAAGTCCGCGGTCGGTCTCGGCATCCTGCTTGCCGAGGGCATCGGAGACACGATCCGGGTCTCCCTCGCCACCGATCCCGCCGAGGAGGTCGTGGTCGGGATCCAGATCCTGCGCTCGCTCGCGCTCCGGGCGCCTGGCGTCAACGTGATCGCGTGCCCGAGCTGCGGGCGCACCGAGATCGATGTCGAGAAGGTGGCGACCGCGGTCGAGAAGCGGATCGGGTCGCTGCCCTATCAGGTCAACGTGGCGGTCATGGGGTGCGCGGTGAACGGGCCCGGGGAGGCGGCTGAAGCCCAGCTCGGGTTCGCCGCGGGGGGGCGCGGCGGGCTTCTCTACCGCGACGGCAAGGTGGTCGGGCGCGTGCAAGCGAGCGAGGAAGAGATTGCCGATGTGCTCGCGCGCGAGGTCGAGGCCTGGGCTCTCGGCCAGCCTTCACCCGCCGAGAGCACCGGAGAGGCGGTGGCGGAGCATCATCCCCATGATGAAGCGGGTGATCCGGGGCTCTAGGGATTCGGATTACTCCCTCGCATCGAGCGCGGGAGAGTGGCCAGAAAGCGACCGCCCCGGAACCAGATCGGCTCCCACTCCCTGGCCAGGTTCCATCTCCAAGATCACTTAGATCACCACCGGATCATCAATTCCGTTGACAATTGGGCACCGTGGAGAGACAAGGGAGGGGGTGGCGCGCCCAAGGGGATGGTGGCAGGCGCCAGCACCAGGGCCGGGATGGGGGTTTCACCGTAAGGAGCGCACTCGCAGGCTGATGCGAACGGCACCGCCCCTAGGCTAGACACAACCAAGGTCCGTTTCCGTTCGATCGGCCCGTGAGCAACGCTCTCGGCGTGCTCGCAAACCCGTGAGTTCGCGAACAGGCTCGGCCTCGATCAACGAGGGACCAAGATGAGTTGGCCGACTTCATTGGCGGGTCTCAGGAGAGACCTGCACGGTCGCCGCGGCGCGAACGACGCATCACCACGAGAGACGGAGCATCACGCCTCGGTCGACGAAGATTCCATCCGGGAACCCGCGCCCAGCGCGGATCGTACCGGGCCGTCCGGGGTCCACGGATCCCAGCATCGCTGTCATCACTCCGGAATCGAGATCACCGACATCCAGGTTCGACTGGTCGATAACGATCGACTGCGGGCCTGGGCGACGATCACCTTCAACGGCGCCTTCGTCATCAAGGGAATCCGGATCATCCTGGGCAATCAGCGACTCTTCGTGGCCATGCCTTCGAAGCAGCAGAAGGATGGCAAGTACCAGGACATCGCCCATCCGATCAACCCGGATTTCCGCAAGTTCCTGGAGGAGTCCATCCTCGAGGTCTATCGCATCATCGAGGCTGAGGACGGCGGACATCCGGTCAGTTCGTCCGCCGAGGATCTGGGGGATTTCTAGAAGAGGTCGCGTCCTCCCGGCGCGCCGGGTCTTCCGGCTCCACCATCATCGTCTTCTCGCGGAGGCAGATCGCTGTCCCCGGCGGTGACCGGCGCGGTTTCCGCACGTAGCGCTTCTCGGTCACGATCACCGGCACCAGACGCGAGTGGCGTGCCGCACTGAAGTGCGCCGCGGCGGCGGCGGCGGCCCGTACCACCGCGGCCGGTGCCTGCGCGTGTCCACCATCAGCGCGGCGCAAGATCACGTGCGAGCCCGCCGCGCCGCTCACGTGCAACCAGAGATCCCGGGGGTGTGCCAGCTCGTGTGTGAGGACATCGTTGTCCGCGTTGCTCCGTCCCACCCAGACCTCCCACCCGCTCCCGAGCGCATAGCTCCTGTACGGGAGGCGCGCCGTAGCCTCGGCCTTGGCTCTGCTTCGGGCCGGGGTGCGGCCGCCGGCTCCCGAGGCGAGTTCGGGTAGATCCTTCGTTACGAGGCCCGCGCTCACCAGTTCCGCGACGAAGGCGGCGAGATCGGCATCCGGGACTTCACTGATGCGGGCCTGGGCCTCCGTCACCCCGGCAGCCCGCTCCATGATCTCCTGCGCACGCAGCTCGAGGTGCTCGCGGGCGCGCTCCGCACGACGCGCCGACTGGAAGTAGTCCTCGGCATTGGCGGCCGGCGACCGCCGGGGGTCGAGCGTGATCGCGATCGGCGCCTCACCGCCTGCTGGATCCGGCAACTCGACCGCGGCGGCGCCGCGCGGCACGCGATGGAGATGCGCGAGCAGAGTCTCGCCTTGACGCCTGAGGAGCCGGGCATCGCCGAGCTTCGCGCGATCGGCATCGAGGGCGCGCCGGGCGCGACCGATCTTCGAGCTCTCGGTCTTGAGCGCGCGCGTCGCCGCGGCGCGCAATCCTGCCGCCCGCTCGCGGGCCCGTCGGAGCCGCGCCCACTCGACCAGGACCGGCAGCGGATCGCCCGCCTCCGCGCCGGCTCCCGCGGCGAGGGGGATGAGCTCCGGCTCGCCATCGACACCGGTCACGATGGCAATCGCTCCCGAATGGAGGGTCAGGCGCTCGGCGGCGGCGGCCGCATCGAGCGCCCCGGCGAGAATCGGTTCGATCACCGCGGGCGCGACGCCACGCAGGCATTCGCCGGCGGCGGTGGCGAGCGCGGTTCCCCTCGCTTCCGCCGCCGAGAGCCGCGTGGTGAGGAAGGCCTGCATGTCCGGCTGGTCCGCCGGAGTACCCTGGCCGAAGGGCAGGAGATAGGGGCCGCCGCGGGCCATCCGCCGATCATCGGCTCGCCGCGTGCCCGGCGCTCGAACCGCGGCGATGATGGTCCCATCGGCGGTGATGACGGCAAAGGGGGTCCGGGGCAGCATCTCGAAGAAGAGGTCCGCTTCCGGGCGTGGACCTCGCTCCGCTTCGCTGCCTTCGCTCCTGCGATAGGTGTGGAAAGCGATGTGGAGAACCCGTTCACAACCCACGATCGCGATCCGCTGGATGAGCGCGCCGGCAAGCGTGGCGGGGGCGTCCCCGAGCTGGTCGGTGAGCCGCCGGTTGAGCGAACGCGTCGTCTCGAAGCGGACATGCGGCGCTCCCGGCTCCACGGCCAGGACGAGCATCGCCGGTTCCGGCGTGCCCGCGAGCGCGAGAGCGAGCTCGCTTTCGTTCAAGAGCCCCACTCGCCGCACCCGCCTGCCTTCCGCGCGCAGAGCCAGCGCCCGAGCCACCGCATTCACGATGAGCGCATTCATGGCATGAACATACCTTGTGCGACGAGTTCTCCCCAAGCGGTCTCGCGCCGCGCGTTCGCCGTCTTTACATCGCATCGCCCGAGGTGGCATACTGGCGGTTGCCACGACGATCGGATCAGGATCAAAGGACACGGTCTCTAGGATATGCAGCGTGCCGCGCAGTGTTCCGCGGCGGAGAGCTTCATGAAGAGCATGACGGGCTTCGGGCGGGCGACGGTCGAGCTGGGAGGCCGCAGCTGCACCGCCGAGATCCGGACGGTCAATCATCGCTACTGCGAGATCTCGCTGCGTCTGCCGCGGACGATGCAGGCCCTCGAGCCGGAATCACGCCGGCTCTTGCAAGAGCGCTTTCCGCGCGGCTCGGTCTCGGTCTCGGTCACGCTCGACGGTCGCGAAGACGATCCGGGCATGCTGATCGCCAACAGCGCGGTCACCCGCCGTTACATCGAGCTCTTGCGCGAGATCCAGAGCGAACATGGCATCGGTGGCGACATCGACATCAATACCATTGCCCTCCTTCCCGATCTGTTCAGCTATCAACAGGGCGAGGCGGACAAGAGCGAGTTGTGGCCGATTCTCGCGGCCGGTCTGGAGGCGGCTGCCGGGCGTGCCGACGAGAACCGCGGTCTCGAGGGCGGACATCTCGAACGCGAGTTCCGCCAGCGTGTTGCTCACATGGCGAAGATCCTCGAGCAAATCGAGGCCCGGGCGCCGCTGCGCGCCCTCGAGGTGAAGGAGCGGCTCAGGGCTCGCCTCGATCTCCTCGTGGCCGAGGGCGGGATCGATCCCGGTCGGCTGGCGCAGGAGATGGCCGTGCTCGCCGATCGCATCGATTTCACCGAGGAGACGGTGCGGCTGCGGGCCCACACCCAGCAGTTCGTCGATCTCATCGCGAGCCCGGGGCCGCATGGGCGGAGACTCAACTTCCTCATCCAGGAGATGGGCCGCGAGGCCAACACCATCGGCTCCAAGGCCAATGACCCGGATCTCTCCGCGCTGGTCATCGAGCTCAAGGAAGAGGTCGAGAAGCTGCGCGAGCAAGTGCAGAACGTGGAATGACGGGTGGAATCGGCGGCCGCAGCACGATGCCGGATCGGTTGACGAGGCCGTTCCCGATCGCCATCTCCGGACCATCCGGAGCGGGGAAGAGCTCGATCGTAGCCCGGCTTCTCGCCGCTGATGCGTGGCTGCGCCTGTCGGTCTCGGTGACGACGCGACCGAAGCGCTCGGGCGAGGTGGTGGGACGCGACTACACCTACGTGAGCCGCGGGGAGTTCGCGACCCTGGCTGCATCCGGAGCGCTCGTCGAGTCGGCCGAGGTGCACGGCAACGGATACGGCACCCCGCGGCAGCCGCTCGAGGAATGGCTGGCGGCAGGCCTGGATGTGCTGCTCGATGTCGACTACCAGGGCGGGCTCAAGATCAAAGCGGTCTATCCCGATGCGGTCCTGATCTTTCTCCTGCCGCCGTCATGGCGCGATCTCGAAGCGCGCCTGCGCGGCCGCAACAGCGATGCCGAGCCCGAAGTCGAGAAGCGGCTCAGGAATGCGGCGCGTGAGATTGCCGAGGGCGAGCGGTATGATTACTTCGTGGTCAATGCCGATCTCGATCGCGCGGTGGCGGAGGTCGCAACCATCATCGCCGCCGAGCGCCAGCGGAGCACGCGTCTCGAGTCAGGGTTCGGGGTGCTGATCGGCGCCCCGCCGCGTGCGCTCGAGGCCTAGAACCAGAGAGTCGTCGGGAAGAGGTCGCAGATGCTTACCGGGAAGAACGTGATCCTCGGCGTCACCGGCTCGATCGCCGCCTTCAAGGCGATCGAAGTGCTGCGCATGCTCGGCAAGGACGAGGATGCGCGCGTGACCACGATCCTGACGCGGAACGCCACCCACTTCGTCGGTCCCCTGAGCTTCAGCGTGTTGTCGGGCCGACCCTGCCTCGTCGATCAGTACGCTGCGGAGGAGATGCGGGCGAGCTTCATCCCACCCGATGAGCCGGGCCGCGTGCCGCTCGTTCATATCGATCTGGCGCAGAACGCCGATCTCGTGCTGGTGGCTCCGGCCTCGGCCAATCTGCTCGGCAAGGTGGCCGGCGGGATCGCCGACGACCTCCTGAGCGTGACCATCATGGCGACGAGCGCTCCGGTCCTCTTCGCCCCGGCGATGAACACGCGGATGTGGGAGAACCCGATCGTCGCGGGCAACGTGCGCCGGCTCGAGGAGCTCGGATACCACTTCGTCGGCCCGGACGCCGGCGATCTCGCCTGCGGCATCGGCGCCGGCCGGCTCGCCGAGCCGGCGGCGATCGTGGCCGCAGCGAAGGCGCTGCTCCTCGCCGGGCCCCTCACGGGGCGGACCGTGATCGTGACCGCCGGTCGCACCGAGGAGCCGATCGATCCGGTGCGGACGCTCTCCAACCGCTCGAGCGGGAGGATGGGCTACGCCCTGGCCGCGGCGGCTCGCGATCTCGGCGCGCGGGTCATCCTCATCAGCGGAGCGGCATCGGTGCCGCCGCCTGCGGGCGTCGAGCTCCAGATGGCCACCACGGCCGAAGCCATGCGCGAGCGTGTGGTCGCCGAGTTCGATCGAGCCGATGCGCTCATCATGGCGGCCGCAGTCGCCGACTATCGGCCCAAGGTCGAGAGCCGGGAGAAGATCCGCCGCGCCGCGGCGCCGCTCGCGCTCGAACTCGAGCCGACCGCGGACATTCTCGCCGAGGTCGGGAGGAAGAAGGGCCAGCGCGTGGTCGTCGGCTTCGCGCTCGAGACGGGCGAGGACGGCCCGGCGAGCGCGCGGCGGAAACTCGTGGAGAAGAGCCTGGATCTCGTCGTCCTCAACTGGGCCGCCGAGGCCATCGGCACCGATACCACCCGCGCGGTGCTCATCGATGAGCGCGGCGAGCAGATGCTGCCGATGGCGGCGAAGGCGGAGGTCGCCCGCACCATCGTGGAGACGGTCGCGCGCCGCTTGCAGGAGAAGGGCGCGGCCTGAGCGCAACCCAAGGAAGGGGAGGGGAGATGACGCCGGAGGAGCGTGCCGTGATGGCCGAGTTGCGGCGGCGGGTGTCCCGGGAGATCGAAACCGGGAGCCGGTACGTGATCGACGCCGAGCTGGCAGCGAGCATCGGGAGTGCGGCAGGGATGGGGCCGAGCGCTGCCGCGCCGCCAGCGAGCGCCGGTGTGCCGCCAGCGAGCGCTGCTCCGCCGCGCGCCGCGGCGAGGGGAACGACCGGGCCAGCTGCGGCCGCGAACCGCGCCGCCGCTCCGCCTCCGGCAGCGCCGCCGGCCCCGGCGGGCGCATCGCGCCGCGGCGAGGCGGCTCCACCGAGCCCCGATCACGCCGAGCGCAGCGCGCGTCTCGCTGCCCTCACCACGCGCGCCGAAGCCTGCACCCAATGCGCGCTCGCCGGCACCCGCAACAAGGTGGTCGTCGGCGTCGGCTGCCTCGATCCCGGGCTCATGCTCGTCGGTGAGGCGCCGGGCGCGGACGAGGATCGTCAGGGCGAACCCTTCGTGGGCCGCGCCGGGCAGCTGCTCACTCGCATCCTTGCCGCGATCGGTCTCGAGCGCAGCGATGTCTACATCGCCAATGTGTTGAAGTGCCGGCCGCCCGAGAATCGCAATCCGCTACCCGGCGAGATCGCCGCCTGCTCGCCATTCCTGGCCGAGCAGTTCGAGATCATTCGCCCGCGGGTGATCTGCGCTCTCGGCCGCTTCGCGGCATCGACCTTGCTGCGCACGCACCAGACCACGCTCGGTGCGCTGCGCGGCCGTATCCATGACTACCAGGGAATCCCGGTGGTCGTCACCTACCACCCCTCGGCGCTCTTGCGCTATCCGATGTACAAGAAGCCGACCTGGGAGGACATGCAGGTCGTGCAGAGGCTCCTCGCCGGGATGAGCGCCGAGGAGGCGCTGGTGCCGGCTGGCTCGGGATCCTGATCGGGCCGGCAGCCGTCGTGATACGGTCTGCCGCGTTCGCACTGGTTTCGACGAGCTTCGGGTTTGGACAAGCTCTGGTTTCGAGCTAGGTCATTTTGAGGTCGTCGGCCGCGGCGTTCGGCGCCGTGCCGGCCAGGGATCGCGGGACCTGGCGGGGTGATCTCTCGCGCGCCGCGAGCGCAGGTGAGATCTCCCCGGCAAGCCTCGTGGTCCTCCCGGGACCGATCGCCTCCATCCACTGCCGAGTGGGCGCCGCGGCCGCTGGCCGAGCGTCCGGGGGAAGACCATGAACCGTCCCACCTTTGCCACCGAGTTCGAGGGGCTTGTCCCGCCGCAGGCCCTCGATGCCGAGCGCGCCGTGCTCGGTGCCATGTGCCTGAGCCAGGAGGCGATCGCCCGGGCCGTCGAACGGCTCGAGGAGCGCTCGTTCTACCGGGAGTCTCATCGCCGCATCTGGGCCGCGATCATCGCCATCTTCGAGCGCGGCGAGGCGGTCGACCTGATCACGCTCCGCGAGGAGCTCACGCGTCGCGGCGAGATCGAGTCGATCGGTGGTACCGCTTACCTGACCGATCTCTTCGAGTACATGCCGGCTGCCGCCAACGTCGACTACCACGCCCGCATCGTGGCCGAGAAGGCCATCATGCGCCGGCTGATCGAGGCGGCCACCTCCATCAACGAGGAGAGCTATCGCGGCGCCGAGGCCGCCGAGGTCGTGCTCGACCGGGCCCAGGAGCGCATCTTCGACATCTCCGCGGCACGCGCCCGCCGTGGGTTCATTCCCATGCGGCAGGTGGTCATGGACACGTTCGAGATCATCCAGGAGCTCTACGACAAGAAGAGTCACGTCACGGGACTCGAGTCCGGGTTCATCGATCTCGATGCCAAGACCGCCGGCTTCCAGAAGACCGACCTGATCATCGTGGCGGGACGCCCGTCGATGGGCAAGACGAGCTTCTGCCTGAACATCGCCGAGCATTGCGCCATCAAGAACCGCACTCCCGTGGCCATCTTCAGCCTGGAAATGGCCAAGGAGCAGGTCGCGCAGCGCATGCTCTGCTCCCAGTCGCGTGTGGATGGCCACCGCCTGCGGACAGGATATCTGCGTGATGCCGAGTGGACGGCCTTGACCCGTGCCGCGAGCGAGCTCTCGGAAGCGCCGATCTACATCGATGACACGCCGGGCGTCTCCATCCTCGAGCTCAGGGCCAAGGCCCGCCGCCTGGCCATGGAGGTCAAGAGCCTCGGCCTCATCGTCGTCGACTACCTGCAGCTCATGCGGGGCGGCGACGATGCGGAGAACCGGCAGCAGGAGATCTCGCGCATCTCCCAGGCCCTCAAGTCGCTGGCCAAGGAGCTCGGGGTGCCGGTGCTCGCCCTTTCCCAGCTCTCGCGCGCGGTCGAGCAGCGCGGCGGGGATCGCCGGCCGGTGCTCTCGGACCTGCGCGAGTCCGGGGCCATCGAGCAGGACGCCGATGTCGTGCTCTTCATCTACCGGCCGGAGATCTACGACCCGGAGAACGAGGAGACCCGCGGCATCGCCGAGATCATCATCGGCAAGCAGCGTAACGGCCCCGTGGGCACGGTGCGCCTGGCCTTCCTGTCGAGCTTCGCGCGCTTCGACAACCTGGCCCAGCTCGCGGAGACCCCCTTCTAGGCGCGGGGACCGGGCGAATCTCGCGCCCCGGGAGCGGGGAGGTCGGCGTCCCGCCGGGCCGCAGGCGCGGACAGGTGAAGCTCTCGGGGGGAAGCCGGGCTGGCAGCCCACCCAAGTTGTGCCTGGGCAAGACCATCGGCGGCGCGGTCCAGACGGGCAATCCTCTTCATTGCTAGGCATTTGCCGCATCGTCCGGACCCTGCTATGATATTCGACAGAATCCACGGTGGCCAACCACCCCCGGACCCGCCTGAACGGGGTGGGTGGCCTTTTTGCGCATAGCCCCTCCCGGTGCCCGCACTTAGCACGTCCCGGGAGTTCGCCCGACAAGGAGGCCTCAATGGGGTTCCGCGCCAAGACGGTGGCAGCCGTCGCCATCATGGTTCTCGCAACTGCTTCGCTCACCTTCGCTGCGCCGCGGGTCGTCCTGTTCGAGGATGCGACGAGCACGACCTGCCCGCCCTGCGGACCGACCAATCCGATCATCCATCAGATCGCCACCAACTATGGATCGCAGGTAGCCATGGTTGCCTGGCACTGCTGGTGGCCGGCGCCGGGTAACGATCCGTTCTATCTGCACAATCCTTCGCCCCAGCAGACCCGGATCAGCTACTACGGGATCAACTCCATCCCGGATTGCGTCATCGACGGGCTCACGCACGTCTATCCATCGCCCTACTCGGCGATGGCCAACGTGATCAACAATCGGCTCGCCATTCCCAGCCCCCTCGCTTTCCAGAACATGTCGGGCCTCCTCCAGGGCTCCAACATGAACCTCTCGTTCGACCTGAACGTGGAGACGCCGCAGGCCGGGACCAACTTCCGGCTGTTCGTCATCGCGACCGAGGAGGACATCCCCTACAACTGGCAGGGCCAGACCCACTGCTACGATGTCTTCCGCCAGACGAACGGCAACACCGGCGAGGTGATCGATCTGAGTGTCGGCGGCGTCCAGCACTTCAACCGCACGCTGCCATTCAACGCCGCGTACAACCCGCTTGGCATGCACGCGGTCGTCTTCGTGCAGAACTACACCACCAAGGAGATCATCCAGGCCGGCGAGTTCCCGATCGCCGTTCCCTATCACTTCTCGGTGTCCTATGTCGGGGCGCCGGTGCAGATCGGGGCCAGCAATCAAGTGGTCAGTTACGGCGGGACCGTGCTCAACGACGGCGGCAACCCCGATACTTACAACGTGAGCGTGAGCGGAGTGCCGGCCGGCTGGGCGTATTCCTACACCACGCCGGCGGGGACCTTCTCGGGTCCGAGCACGCTGCCGCTCAACTCGCAGGAGTCCGCAGCCATCAACCTGGATCTCGATTCACAGGGCAACTCGGGCTCGGCCACCGTGGAGATGACCTTCTCTTCACAGGCCGATCCGTTGCAGGTGCTGACCCTCGAGTTCCGCAAGATCAACGGGCTCACCGTGCTCCTTGTCGACGACGACAACGGCGAGACCCGCGAGTCCCGCTACGGGCCGAGCCTCGACGCGGCAGGTGTGGTCTGGGATCGCTGGGACATGGCCGCCTGGGGGACGCTGACCAGCCAGGATCTGCTCAATGCGGCTGACGCGGTGGTGTGGTTCTGCGGAGCGGGGACCATCGTTCCCTCCTTCACGGCGGACGAGCAGCAGGCGATCACGGACTTCCTGGCGGCGGGGGGCGATCTCTTCGTCAACGGATCCGACATCGGCTACATGCTCGCGGACGCCGGGAGCCCCTACTACACGGCGCAGTCGGCGGCCTGGTATGCAAGCACGTTCCGCGCGACCTACCAGACCAACTTCGTGTTCGGATCGACGATCAGCGGTATCGCCGGAGATCCGATCTCGGACGGCCTCGTGAACCTGACCCTGGACAACACGGTCTACACGCCGGGACTCCTCGACGGCGTCCAGGCGGCTGCCGGCGCCAACGAGGTGTGGACGTTCAACAACCAGACCTACAAGGCCGGGACCCGGTACGCCAACGGGAACTCTCAGGTCGTGTACTTCTCGTTCCCGTTCGAGTGCCTGCCGCAGGCGAGCCAGCGTGATCTCGTGATGCAGCGGATCATCGATTACTTCGAGCTGTCGACGGCCGGTGTCGAGGATCCGTTGGCTGCGGCTCCGGTGCGGTCGAGCCTCGGGCAGAACGTGCCGAACCCGTTCAACCCGGTGACCGTGATCGACTATGCGCTGGCCCAGGCGGGCGACGTCAGCCTGCGCGTATACGATCTCAACGGTCGCATGGTGCGCGAGCTGGTGAACGGCCCACAGTCGGCGACCCGCTACCAGGTGGAGTGGGACGGCCGGGATGATGCCGGTCGTTCGCTCGCCAGCGGCGTCTACTTCTACCAGCTCAAGGGTCCGGGCATCCAGGAGACCCGGCGCATGGTGCTGGCCAAGTAGTCACTCCGGAGTGATCGAGGGCGCTTCGGGCGCCCCGGGAAAACGCGGGGCCGTGCGATCGAGACATCGCACGGCCCCGCCCTTTGTGCCCCGGGCGCCACCCCGTATACTGACCCGATCCGGTCCCGGGATCGTTCATTCCCGGGGCCATCGGTCGCGGGCGACCGGAGGTGGTTCGTCATGGCTTCAAGCGGCGCCAGGTCCAGAGCGAAGGGCGCGGCCAAGGTCATCTTCGTCTGCGCCGCCTGCGGCGGCGAGCGCCCGAAGTGGTTCGGACGCTGTCCCGAATGCGGGGCGTGGAACACGGCGAGCGAGGAGGTGCGGGCTCCGGTCGCGCGCGCCCCGCTATCGGGTGAGCCCTCGCCCGCCACGGCGGCGGTGCCGTTGCCGGCGGCCGGTGGGGAAGCAGGGGCGGATGATCGCCGCGCCTCGCGGCTCGCGACCGGCATCGGCGAGTTCGATCGCGTGCTCGGCGGCGGTCTCGTGCCCGGTGCCGTGACTCTCGTCGGCGGGGATCCCGGCATCGGCAAGTCGACGCTTCTCCTCCAGGCGATGGCGCACATGGCCCGCGCCGGTCACCGCACGCTCTACGTGACCGGGGAGGAATCGGAGCGGCAGATCCGGCTCCGAGCCGAGCGCCTGGAAGCCGTGGAGCCGCTGGTCTTCGTCGTCGCCGAGACCGAGATCGAGCGCGTGCGCGAGCACATCATGACCGTCGACCCCGCGGTCGTGGTCGCCGATTCCATCCAGACCCTCTACCGCGCCGATCTGCCGAGCGCGCCCGGCACCGTGAGCCAGGTGCGGGAATGTGCTTTCGAGCTCATCCGCATCGCCAAGGCGAGCGGACGTCCGATCTTCCTCATCGGGCATGTCACCAAGGAAGGCGATGTCGCCGGCCCGCGCGTGCTCGAGCACATGGTGGATGCCGTCCTCTATCTCGAGGGCGAGCGTTACCACGAGCTACGTGTGCTCCGCGCGCAGAAGAACCGCTTCGGCGCCACGACCGAGATCGGCCTCTTCGAGATGGCGGAGTCGGGCATGCGCGAGGTGGCGGATCCCTCCGGCGCGTTTCTCGCGGGGCGGGCCACCGGTGTGGCGGGGACCGCCGTCCTCGCGAGCCTCGAGGGCAACCGCGCGCTCCTCGTCGAGGTGCAGTCGCTCGTGGCGCGCGCGAGCTTCGACGGCGTCGAGCGCCAGTCAACGGGCATCGATCGGCGGCGGCTTGCGGTGCTCCTCGCCGTGCTCCAGCGCCGGGCGCGCGTGGCGCTCGGCAAGAGCGATGTCTTCGTCAGCGTTGCGGGCGGACTCCATCTCGAGGAGACCGCGAGCGATCTCGCGATCCTCCTTGCCATCGCCTCGGCGGCGACCGGAAAGCCGGTGCCGGCCGATCTCGTGGTGATGGGGGAGGTGGGGTTGGGAGGGGAGCTCCGTCGCGTGCGCGGCGGGGCGCGGCGCCTCGCCGAGGCCGCCCGCCTCGGCTTCACGCGAGCGATTGTCCCCGAGGCCAACGTCGCCGACGGGCGCGGCGTCGAGATCGAGGTCACCGGCGCGCGGGATCTCTCAAGCGCGCTCGTCGCGGCGCTGGGTGCGCAGGCGCTCACGGCCGCCCGACGCTCACGCGCAGCGAAGGACGATCAAGAGCGCGGAGCCCGGGCAATGCGTGACGGACGTCCGCCCGGCTAGGCCATCGTCTGCCCGCCGCAGAGGTTCAAGGTCTGCCCGGTCATGCCGCTCGCCGCTTCGGAGCAGAGATAGAGGGCGAGCTCGGCGATCTCCTCGGGCTCGATCATGCGTCCGAGCGGTACGCCTTGCATCGCTCGCGCCAGGAACTCCTCGAACGTGATCCCGGCGGCCGCGGCCTGGGCGCTCATGCTCTGCTTGGCCATGGCGGTCGAGACCCATCCCGGAGCGATGGCGTTCACCGTGATCCGTTCCGGAGCGAGCTCGAGGGCGAGCGCTCGCGTGAAGCCGATGACGCCGTGTTTCGCCGCGCAGTAGGCGGCATACCCCGGCACGCCGAACCGGCCGAGCACCGAGGAAAGGTTGATGATCCGCCCGCCCGGTCCTGTCATATGACGGAGCGCGGCGCGGGTCATGTGCCAGACCGCGTCGAGATTGGCGGCCAGGATGTCGCGCCAGAGCCGATCGCGCTCGTCGGGACCGCCTGAGCTCGGTGTGGCACCCGCGTCGCGAAGCGGGGTGTAACCCGTGGCGCCGGCGTTGTTGACGAGGATGTCGATCGCTTGCCAGCGGCCGGTCACGGCGGACACGAAGCCGTGCACCTGGGCGGGATCACAGAGGTCGCAGGCATGCGCCATGGCCTCGCCGCCGTCCCGCTTGATCGCGTCTGCCGCGGCGTTGATCGGCTCCGCCTTCCGCCCGCAGATCGCAACCCGGGCGCCGGCGCGGGCGAAACGTGTGGCGATCGCGAGGCCGATGCCGCTGCCGCCGCCGGTGACGATGGCGACTCGAGCGCTGAGTTGAAGTTCTGGATTCATGGCCGGCGAGTCTAGCGGAGCCTACCCCCGCCCGCCAGCTCGAGGACCGCATCCACGAGCCGCGCCCACGAGGTCTCGGCGCGGCGCGCCGCGATCGCCTGAGCCATCGCCTTCCGATCGGCCTCCCGGAAGAAGCGGTCGATGGCCGCCGCCAGTGCCGCCGGATCGCCGGGGGGCACCAGGTATCCGGTCCGCCCGTCATCGACGAACTCCGGCAGACCCCCGACGTTGGTCGTGACCACGGGCCGGTCGTAGCGATAGGCGATCTGGACGATGCCGCTCTGCGTGGCCGAGAGATAGGGCAGGACGACCACGTCGGCGGCGATGAAGGTGCGCGGCACGTCCTCGTTGGGGGTGTATCCGGCGACGATGGTCACGCGATCGGCGATCCCGAGCTCCGCGATGCGCTCCCGGTAGGGAGCCTGATCTTCGTAGAAATCGCCGACCACGAGGACTCGGAAGTCCTCACCGAGGAGCGCGCGGAGACGCGGCACCGCCTCGAGGAGCACCATGAGCCCCTTGTAGGCCTTGATGAAGCCGAAGAAGAGAATGACGCGGCTCTCCTTGATCCCGAGCTCGCCGCGTGCCGTCTCCTGATCCGGAGGCGGCTCGGCCGTGAAATCGTAGGTCGGATGCGGCACCAGCCGCACGCGATCCGGAGCCGTGCGCGGGAGGAGGGTGAAGAGTTCCGCCTCCACCGCCTTGGACTGCGCGATGTAGGCATCCATCTCGCCGAGACCAAGGCGCGTGATGAAGCGGCCCAGCGGCCATTTCTCGTGCGGGATGACGTTGTCGAGGATGGCGATCACGCGCACCCCGAAGAGCCGGCGCAGGAGCCAGGTCACGGCGAAGTACCCCGGGCCGAAGAAGGGCACCCACCACTTGAGGACGAGCGCCCGAGCACCGCTCTGCTTCACCGCCCGCGCTGTCCGCCACCACGACCACGGATTCCAGGGCACGAACAGGGGCTCGTTGGGGACCGGGATCGTCGCCGTCCCCGCCTCACGCTGGTCGCTCGCCGGGAAGCGGAGCTTGCGCACGACGGGCCAGTCCGGGACCCGCTCCGGATATTGCTTCCGGAAGCCGATGAACGAAACCTCGTGTCCGGCGCGCTCGAGCTCGCGATGGAGGAGCGCGAGGTAATACGCGATCCCGCCGCGCAGGGGATGAGCCGGGCCGAGAAGCGCGATCTTCACGGCGCCGATCTCATGCCGGTGGGGTGGCCGGTTTCAGGTGCCGCAAGCAAGCGGCCAGCACCCGCGGTACCTCGATCGCACGCATGCACTCCCTGGGACACACGGGCTGGTAGTAGCAGTCGCAGGGGATCGAGGGCTCGAGGATCTCGCCGCGGTCGTAGAGCTCGAACTCGTGGCGATTGAAGATGTTGTTGAAGAGGATGAGGGGTTTCTTGAGCCCGATCGCGATATGCATCGCCATCGTCACGGCGGAGACGACCAGATCGGTCTGATCCACGAGGTCGATGAACGTGGCGAGCGGGAAGTGCCCGGCGTACTCGGCGCCGCTCGCGGCCGCCAGCCGCCGGTTCTTCTCATCTTCGGCTGCTCCGCCCAGGAGGAGGACGCCGAAGCCACGCTCCGCGAGCGCGCGAGCCAGCTCGATCCAGGATTCCTCCGGCCACAGGCGAGAGACCCAGCGCCCCCCGCAGCCGGTGTTGAGCCCGACCCGCGGGCGCAGCGAGGAGAGCGTCCATGCCTCGGCGGCCGGTCGGTCGAGGATGTACTCCTCGCCCCGCCAGCGCCGGCCGCTCGTGGCGAAGATCTCCTCGACATAGCTCAGACGGTTCGCCTTGCTCGCGTCGTCGAAGATGCCGGTCACGAACTTGGGCTCGGCATCCACGTCGGCGGGGGCCGGCACGCCGCCCTTGAGGACAAATCCCTTCCGCCGGCGCGCCTGGAGGCGCGTGGCCAGGGCGCAGGCTTCCGGATCCTTGTCGAGGTTCAGGACGAGATCGTACTCGGTGGCGAGGAGGCGGGTCACCGCGGCGAGATCGAAGGGGAGGACCAGGTCCACCGCCGAGCGCGGCACGACCTCGGGCGAGTGAGTGAGCCAGGTCACATGAGCGCGCGGAAAGTCGCGCCGGAGGCCGGTGAGGAGCGGTGTTGTGCGGATGACATCGCCGATCGCACCGAGCTTGATGATGAGAATGCGCGTATCGACCGGATCGTAGTGATCACAGTCGGTGCAGTGCACACCCTCCCGCTTGTGCGGCGCACAGGGGATGTCCCCCCGGAAGTGACGGCAGTCGGCTTTCCACGGTCGCTCGCTCATTGCCGATCTCGAACCCCCTTGCGGAAAAGCAGAGGCCGGTCGGATAATGGCCTTTCGGTGCGCGAGCGGCAACGGCAAACCGCGGTGGTTCGAGACGGTTGCCGTCGCTGCCGGAGCAAGACGGTTCGCGATGGCGACGGGGTCGACGGGGAGAACATGCGCCAGGCACTCATCGTGGTAGCCGCAGGTGGCGGCCAACGGCTCGGCGGGGCCATCGAGAAGCCCTACATCGATCTCGAAGGACGGCCGCTGGTCTGGCATTGCTTGAAGACGCTCGACGTGCCCAATCTCTTCGACGAGCGGATCGTGGTCGTCGCCCCGCAGTCCGAAAGCCGCTTTCGCGAGGAGGTCCTGGCGCGCCACCCGCTTGAGTACCCGGTGCGGCTGGTCCCGGGCGGGGAGACTCGCCAGGAATCGGTCTGCCGCGGACTCGAAGCCGTTGGCGAGGACATCGACCTCGTTGCCATTCATGATGGGGCTCGCCCCCTCATCGACGAGGATACGGTGCGCGCCACATTCAGCGCCTGCCAGGGCGTGGACGGCGCCTTCGTCGCCCTCCCGGTGCAGGATGCCCTGAAGCGCGTCGAGGGGGATCTCGTTGTCGAGGACATCGCGCGCACCGGCGTGTGGCGGGCCCAGACTCCCCAGACGTTCTGGACCAAGGTCATCCGCGCGGCCCACGAGGCGGCGCGCACCGATGGCTTCGAGGCGCTCGACGACGTTTCGCTCGTCACCCGCCAGGGGGGCCGGGTGCGCGTGATTCAAGGCACCAAGATCAACCTGAAGATCACGCTGCCCGAGGACGTGAAGCTGGCGGCCGCGCTCCTGCGCGAACGCCAGGCCTCACACCACGAGGCCTGATCGGGGAAGGGGGCGCGAGCGCCCCGGGAGGCCCGTACCCCGGGCCCCAGCGAAGGAGGGGCGATGGACTGGCTCATCCGTTCCGGTACCGGTTACGACATCCATCGCCTGGTCCCCGGTCGCCGCTTGATCCTCGGCGGGGTCGAGATCCCGCATCCGGCGGGACTCCTCGGTCACTCCGATGCCGATGTCGCCGCTCATGCCATTGCCTCCGCCCTCCTCGGTGCCCTCGCCCTGGGTGATCTCGGCCACCATTATCCTCCGGCCGACCCGCGCTATGCGGGCATGTCCAGTCTCACTCTCCTCGCCGAGATCGCGGCCATGGTCGCCGGCCATCATGCCGAGATCATGAACATCGATGTGACGGTGGTCGCCGAGGCGCCGCGGTTGGCCCCCCACACCGGCGCCATGCGCGAGCGAGTCGCCGGCGCCCTCGGCACGAGCATCGAGCGCGTCTCGTTCAAGGCGACCACGAACGAAGGACTCGATGCCGTGGGCCGCGGTGAAGCGATGGCGGCGCACGCCATCGTCACCGTGCGCGTGCCGGCGAGCCTGTCCGCCTAGCGCACCTCGCCGCTGACGCCGAGGTGATCGAGCCCGACGATCGATTGGTCGGAGTTGTTCTGGGCCCAGAAGATGAGGGTGAAGCGGTTGGTTCCGCCGACGATCGGGGTCAGGTCGTGGACGTCACCGAGCCGGTCGAGGGCGACGCCCTCGAGAATCGGGCGGAGCCTGTCGCCGACCATGACCTCGACCTTGGTCGAGGTGCCGCGGAGCACGAGATCGTGCAGCTCGACGCGAGCGAACTTCCGGCCCGCGGCCGCAGTGAAGGTGTAGGCGACGCGGCCGTTCTTGCCAGGGTTGAGCGATAGCCCGTAGGTGCCCGGATAGAAACCCTCGATCTGATCGGCGTCGCGGCGCGAGAAACCGCCACGGGCGAGATCATCCTCGTAATCGAAAGCGCCGGAGATCGGGGCCTTGAGCCCGGCTGCAGCGAGCTCGTCGGCTTGCTGCTGCATGTCGCTCGCCGCATTGGCGCCGATGGCGCCCTGCTTGCCGAGCTGGGTCGTGAGCGCCAGCGCTTCATCCAGCTTCGCCTGCGCCGCGGCCTGTTCGGCGTCGGCTCCCGAGCGCTTGTAGCGGTCCACGGCCACCATCGCCTCGACCTGGAGCTGGGCGGCCTCGAGCAACCTGGCCTCGCGCTCGATGCGCGCCCGGTAGGGCGCACCGGAGCCTGCGGCCAGTTGATCCAGGCGCTTGACGGCCGCCGCCAGTTCATCCACCGAGTAGAGCTCGTTGGCGCTGCGGCTGTCTCCTGCCACCATGCGGTCAGGTGGAATGGTCTCCACGGTGCGCTTGAGTCCGGCCATGGCGGCGAGCACATCCGGTGCCTTGGGGCCAAAGCGAGCCCCGGCGAGATCAGCCAGGATCGTCTCGGCGTCCGCTGCCGGGTTCCACTGCAGCTCGAGATCGACGGCCATCAACAGGTCGCTCATGAAGCCGCGGTAGAGGTATTCGCGCGACATACCTTGGGCCCCGAGGTCGCGGTAGGCGCGCAGATTGATGCTGAGCACCTTGAAAGTGAGGTCGGGCACAGGCCACAGGCAGGCGTAATCGCGGGCCATGATCTGGCGGGAGATGGCCGCCCAGCCCTCGAGATTGCGACGGAACTTCGCATTCGATGAACAGGCGGCATCGGTGATGGCATGCACCTGGCAGACGCTGTACCGGGCGACCACCGGGACCAGGTTGGCGTTCAGGCGGAGCCCGGTGTCGTAGGGCGGCTCGACGAGCTCGGCGTAAGCGTAGAAGGAGAGGTAGCGGTCCGGGAACTCCGCCGCGACGCGCCGCGTGACCTCGTTGGCATAGCGAACATAGCGAGTCGCCAGATCGGGGCTATCGCGCTTGCAGCTGGCGCAGGCGCAGAACCGCCCGCCATCGTTCGGACTCAGGCTGCCCATCTGGAGATCCGGCTCGTGCTTGAACCTCGCGATCCAGTGTTCCGCGGAGAGCTTGACCACATCGGGATTGGATAGGCACAGCTGCCCATCGGCGACGCGCTTGCCGTTGATCTCGGCGTAGTACTCCGGGTGCTTGGCAAAGAAATCCGCGGCGGGGATCATGTCGGCGAAGTAATGGCGGATGATGGCATGGATGCCGCCGGAGCGATGCCGGCGGGCGAAGAGGCGGATCGCATCGCGGTCGGCCTTGCTGACTCCGGCCAGCACGTTCTCGTTGTACCAGGCCTGGCGGAGGGCCAGCGCCGGGTGCTCGACGCGACGGCCGGAGGGAACGAGGATGTCGGCCTGCCTCGGCACCGTGACGCCGTCCGGCCCGGGGCCGTGCACCCGTACCCCGAGTCCGGCCGAAGCCAGGTCGTAGATGGCGTTGGCCGTGCCCTCCGGAGTGGGGCCGGCGAGAGCCAGGACATCGTCCTTGGCCTCGAGGGCGTAGCCATCGAAACCGACCTGGGCTGGATCCAGCTCGAGGCCCGAGGACAGGGCGGCCTTCCCGATGAGCACGGCCGGACCGGCGGGCCGGGTGCCGCCCGAGACCAGGGCGGGCTCGTTGCTCGTCGCCTCGCCCAGCCACGACCGGAGGTCCGCGATCGCCTGGGCCAGGGTGGGATCCTTGGATTCGGCGCCATCGACCACGATGGTCGCGGGGCGGCCGCCCCTGGCGAGCGGAAAATCGGCCAGGGACACCGCGGGAGCCACCACGCCCAGGATCACGGCCGTGGTCAAGGCCTGCCCGGCGAGGCACGTGAACGTCAGCAAAGTATTAATTGACATAGTGTTAGAGTCCCTCTTCGATCCGGCGTGGGCTCCCGACGAGCCCGATTCTTCGGCCCGCCGTGGCCCGGTGGAGTTGCATGCTGTACCAGCGATGGGTCCAAAGGGCAAGATGATCCCGGGGCAAGGGGTTCCGGGTTCCGGGCCGCCCCCACCGGGGGCCTCGGGCTCAAATGAGCATTTGAGCCTCACATTTTCCCTGGAGATCATCCTAAGAGATTAATTGATAATTGGTTGCAAGGCTCGATCGGCCTTCAGCCCATGGTCGTTGACAAATCTGGCCGCCTTCACTAGTCTAATGTACAAGCCGCCTGTATCGCCGCCGCCCGGCGGAGGGAGGCTTGCATACCTCTGGAGCTGAAGGGATCCCGGCCTTCTAGCCCTACGGGCCCAGGGCGTTGTTTGCAGCACGAGAACCACCAGCGGACCCGAAAACCAGGTCCAAGACCAGGCCCGGAAGGTACCGCCACCAACCCACCGAGGAAACTTCCGAGGAGAGTGATTCCATGGCGCTTACCCGACTGAAGACTCTCGCGCTGACGGGTCTTCTTGCTTTGTGGGCGACGCAAGCCGCCGCTGTCCTGCCGGATAGCGATGCGTCGGTGTTCGAGATCCCGCTGCCGGATGCAGCGATCCTACAGTCCCCGGACGACGTGCCGGGAGCGGTCGAGGCGGCTCGCCAGATGACTGCACGCTACGGTGGCGACTGGAAAGTCGCATTGTGGCATCCGGTATCGCGCACGCCCCTGGCGATGTTCGGTTCGGGTGTGCAGGTGGCCGATGGCGCCTTGACGACCGATCAAGCGGCGGAGCGTTCGGCGACGAGCTTCCTCCAGGCGAACGCGGATCTGGTGGGGGCGAGCGCGAGCGACCTGGAACTGGAGGTGGTGGCGCGGGGCGCGGGCCAGGTTGGGGTGCACTACGGGCAGATGTACCACGGAATCCCCGTGATCGGGGGCCGGGTGCGGGCGGTGTTCCTGGAGGACGGCCGACTCATCCATCTGGGGTCGACTTTCTACGGGGAAGTGGCGGTGAATCCGGTGCCGGCGCTGAGCGCGGCGGTGGCCGAGGGGATCGCCCGGGCGAACCTGCCCTTCAACCCGGCGACGGACAAGTTGCTCGGGGAGACGGCCCTCATGGTGCTGCCTGTGCCCGAGGCGGGCGGCGGCGCGGAGTATCACCTGGTGTGGCGGGTGCAGGTTGGTCTGTCGGAGCCGTACGCGGTGTACGTGACGCACGTGGACGCCCACTCGGGTGAGATCATCTGGCGGTACAACGATGTGCACAGCCTGTACTCGGGTCATGTCCAGGGCTCGGTGGACCAGTCGGGCTACTGCGACGGCGAGCAGACGGTGCCGCTGCGCAACATGAACGTGACGGTGACGGGCGCGGGCACCGTGATCACGGACATCAATGGCGACTTCTCGATCAACGCGACAGGTGGCGCCCGCGCCATCTCCGCGCAGTTCTTGGGTCCGCGGGTGAACGTGAACGACACCCAGTACGGGGACTCGATGTACAACGGGACGATCCAGGAGAACGTGCCGCTCACGATCAACTGGACTGACGCCTCGCCGTCGCGGCGTGCGGAGCGGGACTGCTTCTTCTGGGTCAACGCGACCAACGAGTACGTCCGCGCCATCGACTCGGGGTGGTCGATCCCGTCGCACAACGCCAACGTGAACGTCAACTCGACCTGCAACGCCAACTGGAGCACCTGGACCATGAACTTCTTCCGGGAGGGCGGCGGTTGCGCCAACACCGGAGTCATCGGCGACGTCATGGCCCACGAGTTCGGGCACGGCATCCAGTACACGCTGCTCAACTCGCAGGGCAATGAGGGCCTCGGCGAGGGGAACGGCGACATCGCGGCGAGCTTCATGAGCGACGACTCGGTGATCGGCCGTGGCTTCTACCTCAACAACTGCACGAGCGGGATCCGCGACTGCCGGAACACGCTGCGCTATCCGGGCGACGTGGTCGGGCAGCAGATCCACAACGCCGGGCGCGTGATGTGCGGCTTCAACTGGGATCTGCGCCAGCTGCTCGAGGCGCGCGACGGCGCGGCTCAGGGCAAGGCCTACACGGCCGATCTGTGGCACTTTGCGCGCAAGGTCTACCGGCCCTTCTTCCAGCCCGATCAGGTGCTGGCCTACTTCCAGATCGACGACTCGCCGACCTACGGCACGGGCAACGGCAACCTCGGCGACGGCACGCCCAACTACGAGGAGATCTGCGAGGCGGCCATGAACCACGGGTTCTCCTGCCCGGCGATCACCGAGGGTGTGACCATCGTCCATACCCCGCTCGGCGATACGCCGAACCCGGGTCCGTTCGCGGTCACGGCGACGATCTCGGCCTTCGGTCCGAACCCGCTCAACACGAGCTCGGCGCGGCTGTTCTACGCGGTCAACGGTGGAGCGTTCACCGATGTGGCGATGAACAACACCGGGGGCTCGACCTTCGAGGGTCAGATCCCGAGCCAGCCGGCGGGGAGCGCGGTCGCCTACTACATGACGGCCGAGACCACGGTCGGCGTGCAGGGCTGGGCGCCGCCGGATGCACCCGAGGAGTACTACCTCTTCGGATCCGGCAACTTCACGGTCAACCTGGACGACGACATCGAGATCGATCGCGGCTGGGCGATGACCGAGCCGGGGACCGATGGCACGTGGGAGCGTGGGGATCCGGTCGGCACCGTGGCCGGTTCGATTCCGGTGCAGCCGGAAGACGACCACACCCCGGCGCCGGGGACGATCTGCTGGGTGACGGGCAACCCGCCGCCGGGATCGTTCTTCTTCGTCGAGGAGGTGGACGGCCGGACCTCGATCGTGAGCCCGCTCATGGACATGGCGGGGGCGACGATGGCGCGCGGCACGGTGTGGCTGTGGGGCTATTTCTCCGTGGGCAACACCGAGGACTACCTCGAGCTGTCGGCGTCGTCCGACGGCGGCGCGACCTGGACGCGAGTCGTGCGGGTGATGGACAACGGGCTGAATGCGTGGAACGAGTACGAGTTCACGCTGGATCCGTTCGCGTTCAACTTCACCTCGCAGATGCGGTTCAAGGTGACGGCGGAGGACGTGGGTCAGGACACCATCATGGACTGCGCGATGGATGATTTCCTGGTGCGGTCTTTGGTGGGCGGATCTGCGGCGGTGGAGGGTCCGGCGAGCGTGCGGCCGGTGAGCTACACGCTGCATCCGAGCCAGCCCAACCCGTTCAATCCGCGCACCGAGATCCGTTACGAGCTGCCGCAGGACGAGGCGGTGAAGATCGCGGTGTACGACGTCTCGGGGCGTGAGCTCAAGGTGCTGGTGGATGAAGCCAGGACGGCGGGTATCCACTCGGTCACCTGGGACGGCACCGACGCCGATGGTCGGGCGTTGGCCTCGGGGGTCTACTTCTACCGGCTCACCGCCGGCCAGTTCGAGCAGACCCGGCGCATGACCCTCATCAAGTAGTCGAGGGAAATCGCGGAAAACGGCGCCGCCGAGAGGCGGCGCCGCGAAGCGGAAGGGGGGCGTCTCGGAAGCGAGACGCCCCCTTTTGTCTGGGCCGGGCGTCAAGCCCGCGTGCGCTCTGCCGGCGGCGGCGCTTGTTGGATGGCTTTCCCTTCGACTACCATGCTCCGTGTCCGATACCGGGGATGTGGGATCCACCGCCCCCTGATCGCTCTTCCGTCGGTGCCCCTTTGACCGCCGCTACCATCGAAGGAGGAAAACGTTGAATATCCTCGTCCTTCTGGGGGGCAGTTCAGCCGAGCGCGAGATCAGCTGGAAGACCGGGATGGGGATCGTCGCGGCTCTCGGCCGCCGTGGTCATCGAGTGGTCGCCGGGGATCCGGCCACCGGGCGCCTGGTCGCGGACGACGGAGCGGGCGGAGGCACGCCGGCCGCCGCGGAGGCCCGCGTCGCCAGGGGGCAGGGAGGGGAGCTGCTCCTCGCCGAGCATGTGCGGGCCCTCGTCACCGGAGGCAAGGAGTCCGCCGGGTATGACGTGGTCTTTCTCGCCCTCCATGGTGGGGCCGGCGAGGACGGCACGGTGCAGACCCTCCTCGATCTGGCCCGCGTGCCCTACACGGGATCGGGACCGCTGGCCTCTGCGCTCGCCATGGACAAGGTGATGGCCAAGCGTCTCTTCGTATGGGCGGGAGTCCCGACTCCTGACTGGGTGGAGCTGACCCTCGAGGAAGCCCGGGCCATGGTCCGCGCGGCCACCGGGGGCGAGGAGGGAAGGCCGATCGCCGCGCCGCGCCGGCTCGCCGGACTCGGCGGCCTCCCGGTCGTCGTCAAGCCCGTGGACCAGGGATCGACGCTCGGGCTCACGATCGTCAGCGCCTGGAACGATCTGCCCGCCGCCATCGAGACCGCGGCTCGCTACGGGGGCCGGATTCTCTGCGAGCGCTTCATCCCCGGTCGCGAGCTCGCGGTGGGTGTCCTCGGTGACGAGGCACTGCCCATTGTCGAGATCGAGCCGACCAAGGGCATCTATGACTACGAATGCAAGTACACGAAGGGGATGAGCCGTTATACGTGCCCCGCCGAGCTCAGCGAGGACCAGGCTCGGGCCGCCCAGCTCGCGGCAGTACATGCCTTCCGGGCTCTGGCCTGCTCCGACTTCGGGCGGGTCGACATCCGGCTCTCGCCGGAGGGGCGACCCTATGTGCTCGAGGTGAACACGATTCCCGGCATGACCGAGACCAGCCTCCTGCCCATGGCGGCGAGCGCGGCCGGAATGTCCTACGAGGAGCTGGTGGAGCGCATGTGCGAGCTGGCGCTGAGCCGGGGGCGGGGCGATGCGGCCAAGCTGGACGGGACGGCCGGCCCCCGGACCGGCGATACTCATCCGCAGGCGCGGGTCGCCGCCGGCTAGATCGAGAGATCGATAGCAGGAGGGGGAGATTGACACTCCGAATCCACGACAATCTGAGCCGCACCCTGAACGAGTTCGTTCCCGTGCATCCTGGCCGGGTCGGGATCTACGTCTGCGGCATGACGGTGCAGGGGCCGCCGCACGTCGGTCACCTGCGTGCGGCGGTTTTCGGGGACGTCGTTCGGCGCTATCTCGAACACCGTGGCTACGAGGTGACGCTCGTTCACAACTTCACGGACGTGGACGACAAGATCATCGAGAAGGCGGCAGAGGAAGGTGTCGACTATCGGGTGATCGCCGAGCGCAACATGGCGGCCTATAGCGCGGCGATCGAGCGCATGAACGTCCTGCCTCCGAGTCTCGCTCCCAAGGCCAGCGAGCACATCGAGGACATCGTCGAGCTCATCGCCACCCTCGTCGCCAAGGGACATGCCTACGCCGCGGGCGGTGACGTCTACTTCTCGGTGTCGAGCTACCCAGCCTATGGGCAGCTGTCCGGCCGTCGCGTCGAGGATCTCATCGCCGGAGCGCGGATCGAGGTCGGGGAAGCCAAGCGGGCTCCCGCCGACTTCGCGCTGTGGAAAGGTGCCAAGCCGGGCGAGCCTTCATGGCCGAGCCCGTGGGGACCGGGGCGACCAGGCTGGCACATCGAGTGCTCGGCGATGGCCATGCGCTACCTGGGGCCGGTCCTGGATCTGCACGGCGGAGGCATGGACCTCGTATTCCCCCACCACGAGAACGAGCTCGCGCAATCGGAAGCCGCTACGGGACAGCCCTTTGTGCGCCACTGGATCCAGCACGGGCTCGTGAACCTCGCCGGGGAGAAGATGTCCAAGTCGACGCAGCACTTCTTCCTGGCCGAGGACGTGTTCCGCGACGTGGACCCCGCCGTTGTCCGCTACTACCTCATGACCACGCACTACCGGAGCCCGATCGAGTTTTCCCCCGAGCGCCTGCGTGAGGCCGAGGTGGCTCTGCGCAAGCTCAAGAACTTCGTCGTTGATGCCGAGTTCGCCGCCGGCGAGGTCGGGACCGGCGCCGGCGAGCACCCCGCAGCGGAGCGTCTGATCGCGGCGGCGAACGAGGAGTTCACCGCCGCCATGGACGACGATCTCAACACCGCCCGGGCCCTGGCGGCGATCTTCGAGCTGGTGCGCGAGATGGGCCGGCTCCGGAGCGAGGATGGGGAGAGCGGGCCGGCCTTCGCTGCGTCGATGGCGCAGGCCGGTGACGCCGTGGTCCGCCTCGGGCGCCTCCTGGGCATGCAGCTCAAGGGGGCCGAGGTGGAGGTCCCGGCCCGGGCCGAGGCGCTGAGGATCGAGCGTGACCAGGCGCGGGCCGCCCGCGCCTGGGACCGAGCCGACGCCATCCGGGCCGAGCTCGCGGGTCTGGGCTATGCGGTGGAGGACCACCCGGCGGGAAGCCGGCTCAAGAGGCTGTAGGAGCCCCCGGAAGCGGCTTATAATCTTATAAATCTATATTAAATAATAATATAGTCACTTCAATCGGCTGGATCCGGAGGGTCGGGCTCCGGTATCGAGAGGGGCCTGGGGCTCACGACCGGGGTTCCGTCGCGGACACGAGCGCCGAGCCCGGGCTCGGCGCTCCCTGGAAGAGCCCGAGGCGGGTGGATCTTCCGCCTGGCGCAGGACTGGACCCTGGCTTTTCCCTTGACAGCTATTTCATCACCTAACTAGACTCGTCGGGCTTTGCGCAAGCTACGCCCCTGGCGCGAGTTCGGGCGCATGCGGGGGCTGCGTCCGGCGCGCCGTGCACAAGGTCGGCCACACCTCTCACCAGATCACTCCGATTCGGATTCCGTCGTGCTTGCCGGTCTCCCACGCGCGATGCGGCGAGGTGATCAGAGCAGCAGTCGGTGAGGTGTCTTGCTTTCCCTCGCGGCGGCGCGATGCTTGGCGTTCGGTGCGGCTCTTGCGACCTGAGGTGCATGCTGGCGTAGCTCAACTGGTAGAGCTCCTCACTTGTAATGAGGAGGTTATGGGTTCGAGTCCCGTCGCCAGCTCCATCACTGGGAGGCGGCGCGGCGATCTCGATCGCGGGCGAACCGTCTCGCTGGGGAGGTTCCCGAGCGGTCAAAGGGAACAGACTGTAAATCTGTCGGCGTACGCCTTCGAAGGTTCGAATCCTTCCCTCCCCACCATCTCGGGATGACGATCGTCGCGAGTTTGAGTGAGCGGGAATAGCTCAGTGGCTAGAGCGTCAGCCTTCCAAGCTGAGGGTCGCGGGTTCGAATCCCGTTTCCCGCTCCATAATTGCTGGGATGGGCGGTGACGCCCGGCTGGCCGAGGTATCTCCCCTGAGGTTGAACGCCAAGTCCACATTGAGTGGCGCACCGCCGGGAACGCGTGCTGCGTGCCCGGTGGGCAGGGCCGTCGAAGCCCGCGTAGCTCAGTCGGTAGAGCAAGTGCATGGTAAGCACTAGGTCACCGGTTCAAGTCCGGTCGTGGGCTCCAGTCTGATCGGGTCCGGCACTCATGCCGGACCCGATCCCGAGTCGCGAAGCTCCACTCAGCAAGGGGAGTTTCACCAGGTCAACGGTTCAGCGCGGACATCGGATTCGAGGCACAGGGACGAGCTGTCCGTGAGTACGTCGGAGGTCGGGTAAAGATGGCGAAGGCGAAGTTCGAGCGGACGAAGCCGCACGTGAACGTGGGGACGATCGGGCACGTGGACCACGGGAAGACGACGTTGACGGCGGCGATCACGATGACGTTGGCGAAGGATGGGTTGGCGTCGGTGCGGACGTTCGACTCGATCGACAACGCGCCGGAGGAGCGGGAGCGCGGGATCACGATCGCGACGGCGCACGTGGAGTACCAGACGGCGAACCGGCACTACGCGCACGTGGACTGTCCGGGTCATGCGGACTACGTGAAGAACATGATCACGGGCGCGGCGCAGATGGACGGGGCGATTCTGGTGGTGTCGGCGGCGGACGGGCCGATGCCGCAGACGCGAGAGCACATTCTCTTGGCGCGCCAGGTGGGAGTGCCGTGCATCGTGGTGTTCCTGAACAAGGTGGACATGGTGGACGACCCGGAGCTCCTGGAGTTGGTGGAGCTGGAGGTGCGGGAGCTGTTGTCGAAGTACGAGTTCCCTGGGGACGAGATTCCGGTGGTCAAGGGCAGCGCGCTGAAGGCGATGGAGAATCCGGATGATCCGGAGGCGACGAAGTGCATCATGGAGCTGATGGAGGCGGTGGATTCGTACGTGCCGATGCCGGTGCGAGAGACGGACAAGCCGTTCCTGATGCCGGTGGAGGACGTGTTCTCGATCACGGGGCGCGGGACGGTGGGGACGGGACGAGTGGAGCGCGGGACGGTGAAGGTCGGGGACAAGGTGGAGCGGGTGGGGGTGAAGGAGACGCGCAAGGACGTGGTGGTGACGGGGGTGGAGATGTTCCGCAAGATGCTGGACCGAGCGGAGGCGGGTGACAACGTGGGGTTGTTGCTGCGCGGGGTGGAGAAGGAGGATCTGGAGCGCGGGATGGTGCTGGCGGCGCCCGGGAGCGTGACGCCGCACACGAAGTTCGAGGGCGAGGTGTACGTGCTGTCGAAGGAAGAGGGAGGTCGTCACACGCCGTTCTTCAACGGATATCGGCCGCAGTTCTACTTCCGGACGACGGACGTGACGGGGATAGTGGATCTGCCGGAAGGACGGGAGATGGTGATGCCGGGGGACAACGTGCGGGTGTTGGGGTCGCTTGATCACGCCGATCGCGATGGAGGAAGGCCTCCGGTTCGCGATCCGTGAGGGCGGCCGCACGGTCGGCGCCGGCGTCGTCACCAAGATCATCGAGTAGCGGCGGAGCGAGCCACCGGCCGACGGCGACCGAGGCGGAGACCCAGCGATGCGAGATAAGGTCATCCTTGCTTGTAATGACTGCAAGCAAAGGAACTACAACATCACCAAGAACAAGCGGAAGCACCCGGACCGGCTGGAGCACAAGAAGTACTGCCGGTTCTGCCGCAAGCACACTACTCATCGTGAGACGCGGTAATGCTTGAGAATGCCAGTGAGTTCATCAAGGAAGTCAGAGTCGAGTCGACCAAGATCACATGGCCGACCCGGGCGGAGCTGCGCGAATCGACCATCGTGGTGGTCGTCACGGTCGCGATCATCTCCGTCTTCATCGCCATCGTCGATCGAGCGGTGGGGTTCCTCGTTTCTCTGCTGATCTAGCCAACGGGGTGAAGATGGGCGGACGCTGTCATCAGCCGGTGAGCCGCTCTGGATGGTGAGAATGACCAAGCAGTGGTACGTGATCCACACCTATTCGGGACACGAGAACAAGGTCAAGATGAATATCGAGCGGGCGGTGACTTCCGCCGGCTTGCAGTCCTATTTCGGCGAAATCGTGGTTGCGACCGAGGAATTCGCCGAGATGAAGGCGGGAAAGCGCACGGTCTCGAAGCGCAAGACCTTCCCGAGCTATGTGCTCGTCGAAATGGAACTGAATACCGAGACGCGGGGGCTGGTGACCAACATCCCCGGCGTCACGCGGTTCGTGGGCACCGGCCAGAATCCAACGCCGGTGAGCGCTTCGGAGATCGATCGCATCAAGGGACGGATCGACGGCACCGACGAGGAGCTGGCGGAGGTTCCGTATCACGCGGGCGACCACGTCCAGGTCATCGATGGTCCGTTCAGTGACTTCACGGGCGTGGTCGACGAGGTGAACGCGGAGCGGCAGAAGCTCAAGGTCATGGTTTCGATTTTCGGTCGTCAGACGCCTGTGGAGCTCGATTTCCTGCAGGTCAAGAGTCTCTAGAGTCTCTAGCGTAACGAAATCTCAAACCTCCGGCTGGCATCGCTGATTGGGAGCGATGTCCCGAGCCGCGAGGGAGCGGGTTGGCGATGGCGGCGCCGATGGGATGAGCGTCGATCGCACTCCCGCGACGAGGAGATGACATGGCGAAGAAAGTGGCGGCGCTGGTCAAGTTGCAGTGTCCGGCCGGGCAGGCTAACCCCTGCCCCGCCGGTCGGCCCGGCCCTGGGGCAGCACGGCGCCAACATCATGGAGTTCTGCAAGGCGTTCAACGCCCGCACCCAGAGCCAGCAGGGGCTGATCATTCCCGTGGTGGTGACGATCTACTCGGATCGCTCATTCACCTTCATCACCAAGACCCCGCCCGCGGCCATTCTGCTCAAGCGTGCCGCCGGCATCGCCACCGCGTCCGGCGAGCCCAACAGGAAGAAGGTTGGAGCCGTGACTCGCCAGCAGGTGCGCGAGATCGCCGAGCAGAAGATGCCTGATCTGAACGCCAATGACGTCGACATGGCGATGCGGATCATCGAAGGCACGGCCCGTAGCATGGGCATCACCGTCGAGTGAGCGGGGAGGCGGAGCGATGAAGCACGGCAAGCGTTATAACAAGGCTGTCAACGAAGCGGGTGAGCGGCGCCTGGTCGCGGATCTGGGCGAGGCGCTGTCCATGGTCACCAAGATGGCCAACGCCAAGTTCGACGAAACGATCGAGATCTCGGCCAAGCTGGGCGTGGATCCGCGTCACGCCGATCAGCAGGTGCGCGGCACCGTCGTGTTGCCTCATGGTACGGGCCGCACGGTGCGCGTTCTCGTCATCGCCAAGGGTGAGAAGGTGAAGGAGGCGGAGGCGGCCGGCGCCGACATGACGGGTGGTGAAGATCTCGTGCAGAAGATCCAGGAAGGCTGGCTCGATTTCGACAAGGTCGTTGCCACCCCGGATGTCATGGGCCAGGTCGGTCGCTTGGGCAAGATCCTCGGCCCGCGTGGACTCATGCCCAACCCGAAGAGCGGCACCGTCACCTTCGATGTGTCCAAGGCGGTGCGCGATCTCAAGGCCGGGCGCATCGAGTTCCGAGTCGACAAGGGCGCCAACATCCATGCGCCGCTCGGCAAGAAGTCATTCGATCACGGCAAGCTGCGCGAGAATCTCGAGACGTTCTTGCGCGAGCTCGTGCGTGCCAGGCCCGCCGCGGCGAAGGGTCAGTACGTGCGCAGTCTGACCCTGAGCGCGACGATGAGCCCCGGCGTGCGGCTCGATGTCAACACGGTATTGAGCGCGCTCGGATAACCGGGCCCGACGGCGGGGAATTTCACCGCCGCGCTCACCCTGGAGCCGGCGGGAGGCGGTGCGCGATGCTCTGCGAGCGGTTCGCGCCGCCGAAAAGGAGTGGAGATGCCAACTCAACAGAAGATGGCTGCAATCGAAGAGCTTGTTCGCGAGTGGAGCGGCGCGCGAAGCGTCGTGCTCGCTGACTTCATCGGCATGGATGTGGCCACCATCTCCGAGCTCAGGCGCCGCTGCCGGGCCGAGAAGGTGACCTTCCGGGTCGCCAAGAACACGCTTTCGAAGCGCGCCTTCGAACAGATGGGCATGGGCGAGCTCGGCCCGTTCCTCGAGGGACCGACCGGCGTGGCGGTGACGCACGGCGATGAGATGGCGGCCGTGCGAGTTCTCACGACCTTTGCCAAGGAGAACGAGAAGCCGCAGCTCAAGGGCGGGATGGTCGAGGGCCGGCTCTATTCTCTCGAAGAGATCAAGGTCCTGGCCAGCTTGCCGCCGCGCGATCAGCTCCTGGGCCAGCTGCTCATGACCTTCGAGGCTCCGCTGACCCAGGTGATCAGTGCCCTGAGCGGGCTCGCCAGCGATTTCATCTCGATCATCGATCAACTGGCCGAGCGGAGAGGAGGCGGCGCGGCCGCCCCGACGACGGCTCCGGAAGTGGCCGCTGCCGAGGCGGCGCCCGCGGCCGGCGACCCGGAAGCCGGTGAGACGGCGCCGGAGATCGACAGCACCGGGCCTAGCGAGAGCCCGGCTGAAGAGAATGCCGGAGATGCCTCGGCCTAGTGCCGGAGGTGTTCTCGGCGGGGCAGTCCCTGGTCGTTCACGGCGGATTCCGAACGCGCGAAGGCGAGGCTGCCAGCACTAAAGGTTCGTTGACCTCAATCACCAACTAGTCAGGGAGAACCAGGAGATGTCGACCAAGATTGATCAGGTCTTTGAGCTCATCACGGGGATGACCGTCCTCGAGATCAATGACCTCAAGAAGAAGTTCGAAACGGAGCTGGGAATCACTGCAGCGGCGCCTGTCATGATGGGCCCGATGATGGGTGGTGCCGGCGGCGGTGCGGCGGTCGAGGAGCAGACCGAGTTCGATGCCATCCTCACCACTGCAGGCGACAAGAAGATCCAGGTCATCAAGGTAGTGCGCGCCATCACCGGTCTCGGCCTCAAGGAGGCCAAGGACCTCGTCGACAACGCGCCCAAGCCGATCAAGGAGAAGGTCGCCAAGGCCGAGGCCATGGACATCAAGGCCAAGGTCGAGGAAGCAGGCGGCGTCGTCGACGTCAAGTAGCAGCGTTGGGGTCGCGCGCGAACGCGCGACCCGGCAGCGGGCGGGCCGGGTCCTGCCCATCGATCAGGCGGTTGCACGCCCGTCTTGTCGGTTGGAGCAAGGGCCGGACAACTGAAACCCGCAGCGCGTATGCCTAGCGCCGCGATGGCGAGCGGCGAGAAGGGAAAGTGAGTTCCGTGAAGGCTGGAACCGTATCGAACGGGCGTCGGGACTTTTCGAAGATCACCGAAGAGTGGGATCTCGAGCTGCCCAATCTGCTCGATGTCCAGCTCGAGTCCTTCCGCAAGTTCCTGCAGGCCGATGTGCCGGCGGACAAGCGGCGAAACGAGGGCCTGCAGGAGGTCTTCACCAGCATCTTCCCCATCAGCGACGCGCGGGAGATGTTCCTGCTCGAGTTCGTCCGCTATGACCTCGGGGCAGCCCAAGTACTCGGTGGACGAGTGTCAGGAGCGCGATCTCATCTTCTCCGTGCCCCTCAAGGCGACGCTCCGCCTGCATATCCGCGAGGAGGTGGACGGGGAGAAGCGGGAGAAGGAGATCATCGAGCAGGAGGTCTACCTCGGTGAGCTCCCGATCATCACCGACAAGGGGACCTTCATCATCAACGGCGCCGAGCGGGTGATCGTGAGCCAGCTCCACCGCTCGCCGGGGGTGTTCTTCGACGAGGAGATGCATCCCAACGGGCAAGCGGCTGTTCTCGTCGCGGATCATCCCGTACCGGGGCTCGTGGGTCGAGTTCAGCATGGACGTGAACGACATCATGTACGTTCACATCGACCGCAAGCGCAAGCTACCGGTCACCGTGCTCCTGCGTGCCCTCGGATTCGTCACGGACAAGCAGATCCTCGAGCTCTTCTACGAGTCGCAGGACGTGCGCCTCGGGGCCGGCAGCGGGGACGAGGAGCTGGTGGGGAAGGTGGCGGCCGAGGACGTCGTCAATGTCGAGACCGGCGAGATTCTCCTCGAGACCAACGAGGAGATCACCGACGAGAGCGTTCGCAACCTGCGCAACGCCGGGATCAAGACCGTCAAGGTCTTCGAGATCCCGAACCGCGGGAGAGGCCGATGTCGTCCGCAACACGCTGAAGAAGGACCCGACCAAGACGCGAGGAAGATGCGCTCGACCGCATCTACGCCCTCCTCCGGCCCGGGGATCCGCCGCGTGCCGAGTCGGCGCGGGACATCCTGAACCGGCTCTTCTTCAGCCCGAAGCGCTACGAGCTGGCCAAGGTCGGTCGCTACAAGCTGAACCAGAAGCTCCGCCACGACATCCTGCTGGGCAATGCGGCGCGCCTCAAGCGCCTTGGCCTGCGGTGCCGTCGATGGACCTGGCCACTCTCTGCCGCGAGGACTTCATCGCCATCGTCCAGTATCTGGTCTGGCTCCGTCTCGGTCTCGACCACGAGGAGGTCGTGGTCACCACCGACGACATCGACCACCTCGGCAACCGCCGCGTGCGCGTCGGTGGGCGAGCTCCTGGCCAACCAGTTCAACATCGGGCTGGCGCGCATGGCGCGCATCATCCGCGAGCGCATGTCGCTGCAGGATGCCGAGCAGGTGACACCGTACGACCTCATCAACGCCCGGACCATCTCGGCGGTGATCCAGAGCTTCTTCGGTTCGAGCCAGCTCTCGCAGTTCATGGATCAGACCAACCCGCTGGCCGAGCTGACCCACAAGCGGCGCCTGTCGGCCCTCGGACCGGGCGGCCTCACTCGGGATCGCGCCGGGTTCGAGGTTCGCGACGTCCACTACACGCACTACGGGCGCATGTGCCCGATCGAGACGCCGGAAGGGCCGAACATCGGCCTCATCTCCTCGCTCTCGACCTATGCGCGGGTCAACGAGCTCGGGTTCCTGGAGACGCCGTACCGGCGGGTCAAGAGCGGCTGTCGTCAACCTGCGAGAGATCGAGTTCCTCTCCGCCGACAAGGAAGACCGCTACTACATCGCTCAGGCGAACGCCCCGGTCGGCCATGGACGGTCGCTTCGAGCGCGATCGGGTCGCGTGCCGGTTCCGCGGCGAGTTCCCGATCACGCCGCCGGAGCGCGTCGACTACATGGACATCTCGCCGATCCAGCTGGTGAGTCCCGGCGGCGGCACTGATCCCGTTCCTCGAGCACGACGACGCCAACCGCGCCCTCATGGGCTCGAACATGCAGCGGCAGGCCGTGCCGCTGCTCGACACCGAGGCGCCGCTGGTCGGCACCGGCCTCGAGGGCAAGGTGGCCGAGGATTCCGGAGCGCTCGTGATGGCGCCGGCGCGCCGGCACCGTGGAGGCGGTCGCCGGCCGACACGATCGTCGTGCGTCCCACGGCACGCGAGATCGCCCAGGGTGAGATCGACTATCTGCGGGGCGATGTGGTCGACGTCTACAAGCTGACCAAGTTCAAGCGCTCGAACCAGGACACCTGCCTCAACCAGCGCCCGGTGGTGGAGGTCGGGCAGAAGGTGAGGCGTGGCGAGCTCCTCGCCGACGGCCCGGCGACCAAGGACGGTGAGCTGGCCCTCGGCGTGCAACGTGCTCGTGCGCCTTCATGCCCTGGGGCGGCTACAACTTCGAGGACGCCATCCTGGTCTCGCGAGACGCCTGATCAAGGACGACCTCTTCACCTCGGTCCACATCGAGGAGTTCGAGCTCCAGGTGCGCGACACCAAGCGTGGCGTCGAGGAGATCACGCGCGAGATCCCCAACGTCTCCGAGGACGCGGTCAAGAACCTCGACGAGGAGGGAATCGTCCGCATCGGGGCCCGGGTCAAGGCCGGCGACATCCTGGTCGGCAAGGTGACGCCGAAGGGCGAGACCGATCTCACGCCCGAGGAGCGGCTCCTGCGGGCCATCTTCGGCGAGAAGGCCGGCGATGTCCGCGACGCCTCGCTCAAGGCGCCTCCCGGCATGGACGGCATCGTCATCGACATCAAGGTCTTCTCGCGCACGGAGAAGGACGAGAACGCGAAGAAGCAGGAGAAGAAGAAGATCGAGACGCTGCGCCGGCAGTCGCGCCGCGAGCAAGCAGCGGATCATCGAGGCCCGGAATCGCGACATCCTGGAGCTCCTCGGCGGTCAGCCGGTCGGCCGGATCACGCGGCCTCGACCGGTCGAGGCCATGGTCCGCGCCGGCACGCGAAGGTCTCGCGAGCAGCTGATCGAGAAGATCGATTTCGACGACATCCCCTGGGGCTCCGCGGTCGTCCCCGAACGACAAGATGAACGAGCAGTTCTGGCGCCGCATGGAAGCGGCGTCGGTGGCGCATGGCGAAGATCGACAAGGAGCTCGAGAAGGAGATCGAGAAGGTCACGCGCGGCGACGAGCTGCCGCCGGGCGTGGTCAAGCTCGTCAAGGTCTACGTCGCCAAGAAGCGCAAGCTCTCGGTCGGCGACAAGATGGCCGGCCGCCACGGCAACAAGGGTGTCGTGGCCAAGATCCTCCCCGAGGAGGACATGCCGTACCTGCCCGACGGCACGCCGGTCGAGATGGTGCTCAATCCGCTCGGCGTGCCGTCGCGCATGAACATCGGCCAGATCCTCGAGACGCATCTGGGCTGGGCGGCGCAGCAGCTGGGCTTCAAGGTGGCGACGCCGGTGTTCGCCGGGGCCACGGTCGCCGAGATCAAGAGCATGCTGCGCGAGGCCGGTCTGCCCGAGGACGGCAAGACCGTGCTCTTCGACGGGCGCACGCGGCGAGCCCTTCGATCAGCGAGTGACCGTCGGCTACATCTACATGATGAAGCTCTCGCACCTCGTCGACGACAAGATCCACGCCCGCTCGATCGGGCCCTACTCGCTGGTCACCCAGCAGCCGCTGGGCGGCAAGGCGCAGTTCGGCGGGCAGCGCTTCGGAGAGATGGAGGTGTGGGCGCTCGAGGCCTACGGCGCCGCCTACACGCTGCAGGAGCTGCTGACGGTCAAGTCCGACGACGTGTCGGGCCGCTCGCGGATCTACGAGGCCATCGTCAAGGGCGAGAACCCGCCCGAGCCGGGCATGCCGGAGTCGTTCAACGTTCTGGTGAAGGAGCTGCAGAGCCTCTGTCTCGACGTCCAGTTCGAGGAGCTAGGCGACTGAGGCCTGCACCTCGCAGGCGAAGGAGCATCCGGACAGCGCACCGCGCGCTGCCGAGGAATGACAGCGTCGCCGACGCGATAGCGCATCGAGTCGCCCGTTTCCGGGCGTGACTGCCGCGGCTCAAGGCCGCGCAGGAGGTTGGATGATGCAGGCGACCACCGGGCTCGAACCGCGTCCTTCCCCTTTACCGAAGGGCGGATCAGCCTGACCGCGGGGACGAGCGGGCGGAAACGCGGCGCCGCTTCAACGCCATCCGGATCCAGCTCGCCTCGCCCGAGACCATCCGATCGTGGTCGCTCGGGCGAGGTCACCAAGCCGGAGACGATCAACTACCGCTCGTTCAAGCCGGAGAAGGACGGTCTGTTCTGCGAGCGGATCTTCGGTCCGGTCAAGGACTGGGAGTGCAACTGCGGCAAGTACAAGCGCATCCGCTACCGCGGCGTGATCTGCGACCGCTGCGGCGTCGAGGTCACCCAGGCCAAGGTGCGCCGCGAGCGGCTCGGCCACATCGAGCTGGCGGTGCCGGTGATCGCACATCTGGTACTTCAAGGGCGTGCCCAGCCGCATCGGGCACCTGCTCGACATGTCGGTGCGCGATCTCGAGCGGATCCTCTACTACGAGTCCTACGTCGTCATCGATCCGGGCAACACGACGCTCAGCGCAGAGCGAGCTCCTCACCGAGGACGAGTACCAGGAGCTGCGCGAGGATCCGGCCAACGAGTTCGAGGCCAAGATGGGCGCCGAGGCGATCCGCGAGCTCCTGGCCGCGATCGATCTCGAGGAGCTCTCGGCCGAGCTGCGCGCACAGGCGCAAGATCGAGACCTCGCTCCAGCGCAAGAAGGAGACGCTCAAGCGCCTGCGCATCGTCGAGGCCTTCCGCCAGAGCGGCAACCGCCCGGAGTGGATGATCCTCGACGGTCATCCCGGTGCTGCCGCCCGATCTGCGGCCGCTGGTGCCGCTCGAGGGCGGCCGGTTCGCCACTTCCGATCTCAACGATCTCTACCGCCGGGTCATCAACCGCAACAACCGGCTGAAGAAGCTGATGGAGATCAAGGCGCCCGAGGTCATCCTGCGCAACGAGAAGCGCATGCTGCAGGAGGCGGTCGACGCGCTGTTCGACAACGGCCGGCGGTCGCGCGCGGTGCGCGGGCAGGGCAACCGTCCGCTCAAGTCGCTCTCCGACATGCTCAAGGGCAAGCAGGGCCGGTTCCGCCAGAACCTGCTCGGCAAGCGCGTCGACTACTCCGGCCGTTCGGTGATCGTGGTCGGCCCCGAGCTCAAGCTCCACCAGTGCGGTCTGCCCAAGAACATGGCGCTCGAGCTGTTCAAGCCGTTCATCATCAAGCAGCTCGAGGACCGCGGTTTCGTGCAGACGGTGAAGAGCGCCAAGAAGCTGGTCGAGCGCGAGCGGCCCGAGGTCTGGGACATCCTGGGCGAGATCATCAAGGACCATCCGGTGCTGCTGAACCGCGCGCCGACGCTGCACCGTCTCGGGATCCAGGCCTTCCAGCCGGTGCTGGTCGAGGGCAAGGCGATCCGCATCCACCCGCTGGTCTGCGCCGCCTTCAACGCCGACTTCGACGGCGACCAGATGGCGGTGCACGTGCCGCTGTCGTTCGAGGCGCAGATCGAGACCAGCCAGCTGATGCTGTCGACGCACAACATCCTTCTGCCGGCCAGCGGCCGGCCGATCGCCACGCCGAGCCAGGACATCGTTCTCGGCTGCTACTACCTGACCAAGGAGCGGCCGGGAGCCGTCGGCGAGGACAAGATCTTCTCCTCGCCCGGCGAGGTGCGCTCCGCTCTCGATCACGAGCAGGTCGATCTGCACGCGCGCGGTCAAGGTCTCGCATCAAGGGCGAGCTCATCGAGACCACGGTCGGGGCGGGTCATCTTCAACGAGATCCTGCCTCCGGGCATGGCTTTCGTGAACAGGACGCTGGACAAGAAGGACCTCGAGCAGCTGGTGGGCGACTGCTACCGGCGCCTCGGGCAACATGGTGACGGCGCGGTTCCTCGATCGAGCTGAAGAGCATCGGCTTCGAGTACGCCACCAGCGCCGGGATCACGGTCGGCATCGACGATCTCGTCGTCCCGCCGGAGAAGGCGGAGATCATCGCGGAGGCGCAGAAGAAGGTCGACGAGATCACCAAGCAGTACCAGGACAAGGTGATCACCGACGGCGAGCGCTACAACAAGGTCATCGACACCTGGACCCACGCCACCAACGACGTGGAGCAGGTGACGTTCGACGGCCTGCGCAAGGATCGCAGACGGCTTCAACCCGATCTTCATGATGGCCGACTCGGGCTCGCGCGGCTCGGCCGAGCAGATCCGGCAGCTCGCCGGCATGCGCGGTCTGATGGCCAAGCCGCAGAAGAAGATCACCGGCGGACTGGGCGAGATCATCGAGTCGCCGGTCATCCGCAACTTCAAGGAAGGGCTGACCGTGCTCGAGTACTTCATCTCGACCCACGGCGCGCGCAAGGGTCTGGCCGACACCGCGCTCAAGACCGCCGACGCCGGCTATCTGACCCGCCGCCTGGTCGACGTCGCGCAGGACGTGATCATCAACGAGGACGACTGCGGGACCATCCGCGGTCTCGAGGTGAGCGCGCTCAAGGAGGGCGAGGAGGTCATCGAGCCGCTGCGCCGAGCGCATCCTCGGTCGCGTGGCCGCCGACGATGTCGTCGATCCGATCTCGGGCGAGATCATGGTGCGAGGCCGGCACCGAGATCGACGAGGAAGCTCGCAGAGCAGATCGAGAGCGCGGGTGTCGAATGGGTCGAGATCCGTTCGGTGCTCACCTGCGAGTCGCGCCGCGGGGTGTGCGCCAAGTGCTACGGGCGCAACCTGGCCACCGGCGCGCATGGTGACATCGGCGAGGCGGTCGGTGTGATCGCCGCGCAGTCGATCGGCGAGCCCGGAACCCAGCTCACGCTGCGGACCTTCCACATCGGCGGTACGGCGAGCCGCATCGTCGAGCAGTCGCGGATCCAGGCCAAGGCCAGGCGGGACGCTTCGAGTTCGTCGATCTCAACCGGATCCAGACCGAGGACGGCCACGAGATCGTGGTCGGGCACCGCGGGGAGATCGAGATCCTCGATGCCGAGGGACGCATCCGCTACCGCTACACGCCGCCCCACGGTGCCCGGCTGCTGGCCGCGGACGGCGCTCAGGTCGAGGAAGGTGACGCTGTCTTCGAGTGGGATCCTTACAACCTCACGATCTTCACCGGTCGTGGTGGCGCGGTCGCGCTACGGCGATATCCGCGATCGCGTGACCGTCCGCGACGAGATCGACCCCGCGTCGGGTCAGCGCTTGCAGGTGATCATCGACGACCGCGAGAAGATCCTGCACCCCCACGTCGATATCCTCGATGCCGATGGCAACCGGGTCGACCACTACCCGCTGCCGACCGGTGCTCGTCTCGAGGTGAAGGACGGCCAGCAGGTGCGGATCGGCGACGTTCTGGCCAAGATTCCGCGCGCCATCTCGAAGACGCGCGACATCACCGGCGGCCTGCCGCGAGTGGCGGAGCTCTTCGAGGCTCGCAAGCCGAAGGACGCGGCGACGGTCACCGAGATCGACGGCCGTGTCGAGTTCGGATCCGAGACGCGCGGCATGCGGAAGATCGTGATCGCGAACCCGACCGGGGACACTCGCGAGTACCTGGTGCCGCACGGCCAGCACCTCCGCGTCCAGGAAGGGGACTACGTCGAGGCCGGCGAGCGTCTGACCGAGGGTCCGGTCAACCCGCACGACATCCTGAAGATCAAGGGGATCAAGGAGGTGCAGGAGTACCTCGTCAACGAGATCCAGGAGGTCTACCGGCTCCAGGGCGTGCGCATCGACGACAAGCACATCGAGGTGATCGTGCGCCAGATGCTGCAGAAGGTGCGGATCGAGGATCCGGGCGACACGAACTTCCTCGAGGGCGAGCAGGTCGACAAGATCATGCTGCGCGAGGAGAACGAGCGGGTGTCGGCGGAGGGCGGCCAGCCGGCCACCTTCCAGCCGCTGCTCCTCGGGATCACCAAGGCCTCGCTCTCGACGCAGAGCTTCATCTCGGCGGCCTCCTTCCAGGAGACCACCCGGGTGCTGACCGAGGCCTCGATCCGGGGCAGCGGTCGATCCGCTCCGCGGGCTCAAGGAGAACGTCACCATCGGCCACCTGATCCCGGCCGGGACCGGGTTCCCCACCTACCGGCGGATGCAGGTGATCGAGCCACCGGAGGCGGAGTACGAGGAGGAGGACTTCTTCGAGGAGATCGCCGAGCCGGTCGAGGGTGCCGAGGGGCTGGAGGGCGCGGAGGGGCCCGAGGAGGTCGAAGGGCCGGAGGAGGGGAGGCCCGAAGAGGAGATCCCCGCCGAGTCGATCGACATCCAGAGCGCCTAGGCTTCGGATACCGCCGGAGGGGGCTGGGGCTCGGTCCCCGCCGGGCCGGGGGGGCGCCCTCCGCCGGGGCCGGGGGGAAGAGCCGACCGGGAGGTCGGGGCCGCCTGGAATCCCCGGAAAGAAGGGGAATTGGCCTTGACGCTCGTTGACCGGGTTCGATAGTATCCTCAGTCTGCGCCCAGCTGTCGGGCGTAGCTCGGCGTCGAATCGCCGGGGTATCGCCAAGAAAAGACGTCAGTTAGCCGGGGCGAGGGATCCTCGCCTCGAGGGAGAGCAAGATCACGTGCCGACCTTGAGTCAGCTCGTGCGCAAGGGTCGCCAGCGCCTGGTGAACAAGACCAAGTCGCCGGCGCTCAAAGGTGCGCCACAGAAGCGTGGGGTCTGTACCCGCGTCTACACCACGACGCCGAAGAAGCCCAACTCGGCGCTGCGCAAGGTCGCGCGTGTGCGATTGACCAACGGGATCGAGGTCACCTGCTACATCCCCGGCGAGGGGCACAATCTGCAGGAGCACTCGATCGTGCTCATCCGCGGTGGCCGCGTGAAGGACCTGCCGGGGGTGCGCTATCACGTGGTCCGCGGCACCCTCGACGCCTCCGGCGTCGATGGGCGCAATCAGGGTCGTTCCAAGTACGGGACAAAGCGCAAGAAAGAGGCTTGATCCAGTCATGCCGAGACGGAGAGTCATCGCTCGTCGCGAGCCACCGCCGGACCCGGTCTACTCGAGCCCGCTCGTCGCGCGCGTCATCAATAACCTGATGAAGCGAGGCAAGAAGAGCACGGCCGAGCAGATCATGTACGGCAGCCTCAGGATCGTCGAGGACAAGCTCAAGCAAGACGGTCTTTCCGCGCTCAAGACTGCGCTGAACAACGTCAAGCCCGCGCTTGAGGTGAAGTCGCGGCGTGTGGGTGGGGCGACCTACCAGGTGCCGGTCGAGATCCGCCCGGACCGGCGAAATGCGCTCGGGATTCGCTGGCTCCTCTCCTATGCTCGCGCTCGGTCGGAGCAGACGATGCAGGAGAAGCTGGCCATGGAAATCATCGCGGCCTCCAAGGGGGAGGGGGCTGCGGTGAAGAAGCGGGAAGACACCCATAAGATGGCCGAGGCCAACAAGGCCTTTGCTCACTACCGGTGGTAATCCTGCCAAGTCGCTGATAAAGCCCTGCCGCTGTCGCGGAGCCCTGGCGGCTCCAATCCGACGGCGCACTCCGACCGGGCTCCTATAGCGGCTGCTAGACAACTTACAACCGATTTGTCGTCCCGTGCCGGGCTCAAGCGCTTCCGAGCGCCCATCCCTGAGGCGGGGCGAGCGCGTGAGGGATCCGATCGTGCGGGCTGGTCCCGCCGAGCGAGCCTCGTCGCGTAACCCAGGTGCCGACGGCGCTGCCTCAGCGGTTCCGGCGTGTCCGAGCCTCGGCTTCGGTGCGCGCTGCCGCGATGGCTGGCGCGTGGCCGGCGCCATCAATCTTGGATATGCGGTCATCCAGACCGGGCGGCGGACCGATTCGGCCCGCCAGGAGATCGAGGACGTTCCCTTGTCGCGCCAGTTTGCCATCGAGAAGACCCGCAATATCGGCATCATGGCTCACATCGATGCCGGCAAGACCACGCTCACCGAGCGGATCTTGTTCTATACGGGTCGCATCCACCGGGCCGGCGAAGTACACGATGGCACCGCCACCATGGACTGGATGGAGCAGGAGCGCGAGCGTGGCATCACGATCACCTCGGCGGCGACCACCACGGTCTGGGACAAGCACTCGGTCAACATCATCGATACGCCCGGACACGTCGACTTCACGGTCGAGGTCGAGCGCTCACTGCGCGTGCTGGATGGCGCCATCGCCGTCTTCTGCGGTGTGGGGGGCGTGGAGCCGCAGTCGGAGACCGTGTGGCGGCAGGCTGACAAGTACGGGATCCCGCGCATCGCTTTCGTCAACAAGCTCGATCGCGTCGGCTCGGATTTCGATTTCGTGGTGCGCATGATCCGGGAGCGTCTGGGCGCGCGGCCGGTGCCGGTGCAGATGCCGATCAAGATGGGCGACATGTTCCAGGGGCTCATCGATCTGGTCGAGATGAATTACACGGTCTACTTCGAGGAAGGCACCGAGACCCGCATCGTGAAAGAGCCGATTCCCAAGGATCTGATCGCGCAGGCCAATGATGCGCAGCACGCTCTCCTCGATGAGGTGGCCGAATTCTCCGACGAACTGACGGCGGCCTACCTCGAGGGCGGCGCGATCCCTCCGGCGCTCATCAGGGAAGCGCTCCGCCGGGGGACTCTGGCCACGAAGATCGTGCCTGTGTTCGGCGGCTCCGCGTTCAAGCACAAGGGAGTGCGCAAGCTCCTCGACGGTGTGGTTGATTACTTGCCATCGCCGATCGATGTCCCTCCCGTCGTCGGACACGCGCCCTCTTCGGAAGAGGAAGTGATGCGCCGTCCGAGCGATGACGAGCCCTTCTCAGGCCTCGCCTTCAAGGTCATGACCGACAATTTCGTCGGGCGCCTGGTCTTCCTCCGGGTCTATTCCGGTCGACTGGCCTCGGGCTCCTCGGTGTGGAACTCGGCGACCCAGAAGGTGGAGCGGGTCGGCCGCCTGGTGCGCATGCACGCCAACAAGCGCGAGGATGTCGAAGAGGTCTGCGCCGGCCAGATCGTCGCCGCGGTGGGCCTGCGCCGCGTGTCGACCGGGGACACGCTGGCCGACCCCCAGCATCCGGTCGTGCTCGAGTCCATGAATTTCCCGGAGCCGGTGATCGCGGTGGCCATCGAGCCCAAGACCAAGGTCGACGAGGAGAAGCTGGCCAACGCCCTGCAGAAGCTGGCCGAGGAGGATCCGACCTTCCGCATCAAGGTGGATGAGGATTCCGGCCAGACCATCATCTCGGGGATGGGCGAGCTTCATCTGGACATCATCACCGATCGCATGCGCCGCGAGTTCCGCGTTGAAGCTGCGGTCGGGAAGCCCCAGGTCGCGTACCGCGAGACGATCACCCGAGCGCTCGAGCATCGCGAGCGGTATGTGAAGCAGTCCGGCGGCCACGGGCAATTCGGCGATGTCTCGATTCGCATCGAGCCCAACCCCGGGCACGGGTACGTCTTCATCGACAAGATCGTGGGGGGCGCGATTCCCCGCGAGTACATCCCGGCAGTGCAAAAGGGCGTGCACGACGCTCTGGAGAGCGGCGTGCTCGCTGGCTTTCCGGTTGTCGACGTCAAGGTCACCTTGATTGACGGCAGCTATCACGAAGTAGACTCGTCGGAAATGGCCTTCCGCGTCACCGGCCAGCGCGCGGTGCGCGAGGCGCTCGGCAAGGCCGGCCCCCAGCTCCTGGAGCCGATCATGGAGGTGGAGGTGGTCGTTCCCGAGGAGTACATGGGTGAAGTCATCAGCGATTTGAGCTCGCGGCGCGGGCGTATCACCGGGATGTTCCGCCGGAACGATGCGCAGGTGGTGGTGGCTCATGTGCCACTCGCCGCGATGTTCGGTTATGCGACGGACCTCCGTTCCGCCAGTCAGGGACGGGCGGTCTACACCATGCAGTTTGCCCGCTACGAGGCGGTACCAGAGGGAGTGGCCCAGACACTGGTCTCGGCCCGCTAGCCCGTAATTGGGCGCCGCCGCGGGCGGCGGCCCGCGGTTCCTGAGGAGGCATCGGAATGGCGAAGGCGAAGTTCGAGCGGACGAAGCCGCACGTGAACGTGGGGACGATCGGGCACGTGGACCACGGGAAGACGACTTTGACGGCGGCGATCACGATGACGTTGGCGAAGGATGGGTTGGCGTCGGTGCGGACGTTCGACTCGATCGACAACGCGCCGGAGGAGCGGGAGCGCGGGATCACGATCGCGACGGCGCACGTGGAGTACCAGACGGCGAACCGGCACTACGCGCACGTGGACTGCCCGGGTCATGCGGACTACGTGAAGAACATGATCACGGGCGCGGCGCAGATGGACGGGGCGATTCTGGTGGTGTCGGCGGCGGACGGGCCGATGCCGCAGACGCGAGAGCACATTCTCTTGGCGCGCCAGGTGGGAGTGCCGTGCATCGTGGTGTTCCTGAACAAGGTGGACATGGTGGACGACCCGGAGCTCCTGGAGTTGGTGGAGCTGGAGGTGCGGGAGCTGTTGTCGAAGTACGAGTTCCCTGGGGACGAGATTCCGGTGGTCAAGGGCAGCGCGCTGAAGGCGATGGAGCATCCGGATGATCCGGAGGCGACGAAGTGCATCATGGAGCTGATGGAGGCGGTGGATTCGTACGTGCCGTTGCCGGTGCGAGAGACGGAGAAGCCGTTCCTGATGCCGATCGAGGACGTGTTCTCGATCACGGGGCGCGGGACGGTGGGGACGGGACGAGTGGAGCGCGGGACGGTGAAGGTCGGGGACAAGGTGGAGCGGGTGGGGGTGAAGGAGACGCGCAAGGACGTGGTGGTGACCGGGGTGGAGATGTTCCGCAAGGTGCTGGACCGAGCGGAGGCGGGTGACAACGTGGGGTTGTTGCTGCGCGGGGTGGAGAAGGAGGATCTGGAGCGCGGGATGGTGCTGGCGGCGCCCGGGAGCGTGACGCCGCACACGAAGTTCGAGGGCGAGGTGTACGTGCTGTCGAAGGAAGAGGGAGGTCGGCACACGCCGTTCTTCAACGGATATCGGCCGCAGTTCTACTTCCGGACGACGGACGTGACGGGGATAGTGGATCTGCCGGAAGGACGGGAGATGGTGATGCCGGGGGACAACGTGCGGGTGTTGGGGTCCTTGATCACGCCGATCGCGATGGAGGAAGGCCTCCGGTTCGCGATCCGTGAGGGCGGCCGCACAGTCGGCGCCGGCGTCGTCACCAAGATCATCGAGTAGCGGCGGAGGGGGATGAAGGCCATGTCCGGCGAGACCCAGAAGATCCGCATCAAGCTCAAGTCGTACGACCACGCCATGATCGACAAGTCGGCGGGCGATATCGTGCGCACGGCGCGGGACACCGGAGCCACCACGCGTGGGCCGGTGCCGCTGCCGACGTCACGTCACGTGTACACCGTGCTGCGCTCGCCGCACGTCGACAAGAAGTCGCGCGAGCAGTTCGAGATGCGTATTCACAAGCGACTCATCGACATCATCAAGTCCACGCCGCAGACCATCGACGCGCTGATGCGCCTCGATCTGCCGGCGGGGGTGGATGTCGAGATCAAGATGTAGGCGAGGTTGGGGCGGACCAGGAGGAGAGGGCGATGCCGGGCCTGATTGTCAGGAAGGTGGGCATGACCCAGGTGTTCGAGCCGGACGGCAAGGTGGTCCCGGTGACCATCCTGCACGCCGAGTCGAACGTCGTCGTTCGCACGCGTACGAAGGAGACGGACGGCTATACGGCCGTTCAGCTCGGCGCCGGGACACGGAAGCCCAAGCACACGACGAAGCCGCTTGCCGGCTACTTCAAGGCGCAGGGTGTGGAGCCCAGGCGGAAGCTGCGCGAGTTCCGGGTCGCCGACCCGGCATCCGTGACGGTCGGTCAGGATATCACCGTCGAGCAGTTCCAGCCCGGAACGCTGGTCGATGTCACCGGCAGCTCCAAGGGCAAGGGGTTCCAGGGCGTCATGAAGCGCCACAACTTCGTCGGCGGGTACGACAGCCACGGCTCGAAGACCGGGCGGATGCCCGGATCGGTCGGCATGAGCGAGGACCCGAGCGAGGTGTGGAAGGGCACCAAGCTGCCTGGACGCATGGGCGGCGTGCGGACGACGGTGCGCAATTTGAAAGTGGTCGGCATCGACCCCGAAGCCAGTCTCATCTGGCTCGAGGGCGCGGTGCCGGGGGCGATGAACGGCACGGTGATGATGCGCCCGGCGATCGCGGCCAACGAGCGGCGGCGGCGGCGGGCGGCCGGTATCAAGGTCGAGCAGCCTACCAAGAAGAAGGGCGGCGTGATCGCGCCCAAGAAGAAGTAGGAAGCCATGGACGCCAAGCACTTCAATGCACAGGGTGAGGAGCAGGGGACGATCGAGCTCCCGGTCTCCGTGTTCGGTCAGCCGGTCCATGAGCACGCCATCTGGGAGGCGGTGCGGATGTACCTGGCCAATCAGCGCCAGGGCACGTCATCGGTCAAGAACCGCTCGGCCGTCTCCGGCGGCGGCCGGAAGCCGTGGCGCCAGAAGGGAACCGGCCGCGCCCGCTCGGGATCGACCCGTTCGCCGCTGTGGAAGCATGGGGCGCGGGCGTTCGGTCCGCGGCCTCGCGACTACAGCTACCGGATTCCACGCAAGATCCGCGCGCTCGCGCTACGCTCCGCCCTTTCGGCGCGTGCCGCCGATCTCGCTGTGGCGGTCGTCGACCCGCTCGATTTCGACAAGCCGCAGACGCGGGGGATCGCCGGGCTCTTGAAGAAGATCGGCGTCGAGGGCAAGAGCTGTCTGCTGGTCCTCGGCGATCACAAGAAGAACACCTACATGTCGGCGCGGAACATTCCCCGGGTGAACACCATCGAGGTCCGGGAGCTCAATCCCTACGTCGTCATGCAGAGCGAGACGATCCTGTTCGAGACCAGCGGGCTCGCCAAGATCGAGGAGGTCGTTGGCGCATGAAAGACCCCCGACAGATCGTGCAGCGACCCCTGATCACGGAGAAGGGCGCTCAGCTTCGGGAGAAGCAGAACGTCTACTTCTTCGCGGTCGCTCCGCACGCCAACAAGATCGAGATCCGCCAGGCAATCGAGGAGATCTTCAGCGTCAAGGTGACCGGCGTACGCACGATCAAGTACAAAGGTAAGCCGAAGCGCCTCGGGCGCTATTCCGGATTCCGCTCGGCCTGGAAGAAGGCGATTGTCACGCTCCAGCCGGGTCAAACGATCGAGCTCTTCGAGCAGGTGTAGGACGCCATGGCCATCAAGAAATTCAACCCGATCACCCCGACGCTGCGCTTCCGCACGGTTTCCGCGTTCGAGGAGATCACGAAGACCGGGCCCGAGCGCTCGCTGGTCGAGGGTCTGCGCCGCACCGGCGGCCGCAATAACAAGGGCAACGTGTCGGCGCGCCATATCGGCGGCGGGCACAAGCGGCTCTATCGGATCATCGACTTCAAGCGCAACAAGAAGGAAGTGCCGGCGCGCGTCAAGACCATCGAGTATGACCCCAATCGCTCGGCACGCATCGCCCTTCTCGCCTATGCCGATGGCGAGAAGCGCTACATCCTGGCGCCGCACGGCCTCGCCGTCGGGGACATGGTGGTGGCGAGCGATGCCGAGAACGTGGATATCCGGCCGGGGAACGCCATGCCGCTGCGCCGCGTGCCGCTCGGCGCCAGCGTGCACAACGTGGAGCTGGCACCGGGCAAGGGCGGCCAGGTCGCGCGCTCGGCGGGTACCTATTGCCAGCTGGTCGCCAAGGAAGGGAAGAACGCGCTTCTCCGCCTGCGTTCGGGCGAGGTGCGGAAGTTCAACCTCGAGTGCATGTGCACCATCGGCCAGGTAGGCAATCTGGATCACGAAAACATCGTGTGGGGCAAGGCCGGCCGCAGTCGCTGGCTCGGTAAGCGGCCGCACGTGCGCGGCGTGGCCATGAACCCGGTCGACCACCCGATGGGAGGCGGCGAGGGCAAGAGTTCTGGCGGTCGCCATCCGTGCAGCCCCAAGGGAATTCCGAGCAAGGGCTTCAAGACACGCAAGAAGAAGCCATCGGACAAGATGATTGTCACTCGCCGCGGCAAGAAGCGCGGTTAGGGAACGGAATCATGGCACGTTCGGTCAAAAAGGGTCCGTACATCGACCAGACGCTCTTCGCCCGCGTTCAGCTGATGAACCGGAAGAACGAGAAGAAGGTGCTGAAGACGTGGGCGCGCCGCTCGACGATTCCACCCGAGTTCGTCGGGCACACGCTCGCCGTGCACAACGGCAACAAGTTCATCCCGATCTACGTGACCGAGAACATGGTCGGGCACAAGCTAGGCGAGTTCTCGCCGACCCGCCTCTTCCGCGGGCACACGAGCAAGACCGAGAAGAAGTCGGCCCGCAGCTAGCGGCCGCTGGACCTGAGAGAGTATCGGATATGGAGGCCAGAGCGATCACCCGCTACGTGCGCTGTTCGCCCCGCAAGGCGAATCTGGTGCTCGAGATGATTCGCGGGTGCAACGTCGAGCATGCCGCTGATCTCCTCAGCTTCACTCCCAAGCGCGTGGCGAAGACGATCAACAAGACCCTGCAGTCGGCGGTGTCGAACGCGATGAAGGACGAGAACAAGATCGACTTGGGCGACCTCGTCGTGAAGACCGCCATCGTCGGCGACGGTCCCACGATGAAGCGGTTCCGGCCGCGCGCCCAGGGTCGTGTCTATCCGATTCTCAAGCGCATGAGTCACATCACCATCGTGGTGGCGACCAAGGACGAGATGCCCCGCGCCAAGCGGCGCCCGGGGCGTGCGGCCGCAACCAAGGGTTAGGCGGTTCAAGGAGCGAGTCTTTGGGACAGAAGACCAATCCAATCGGATTCCGGCTGGGAATCGTCAAGACCTGGGATTCGAAGTGGTTCGCCAAGCGCGACTACGCGAATCTCCTCGCGGAGGATCTCTTCATCCGGAAGTACCTGAAGACGCGGCTGAGTCAGGCCGGTGTCTCCAAGATCTTGATCGAGCGAGCGGCCGACAAGGTGACGGTGACGATCCGCACGGCGCGGCCGGGAATCGTCATCGGTCGTCGCGGCCAGCAGGTCGATCAGCTGCGCGATGAGCTGCAGCACATCACCTCGAAGCAGATCCTCCTCAATGTCGAGGAGGTCCGGCGGCCGGACGCGGATGCACAGCTTGTCGCGGAGCATATCGCGCGGCAGCTGGAGCAGCGCGTGGGCTTCCGCCGCGCGATGAAGAAGTCGCTTACCGCGGCCCGGCGCTCGGGTGCCCTCGGGATCCGTGTCGCTTGCTCGGGACGGCTTGGCGGCTCCGAAATGGCGCGCTCCGAGCAGTATCGTGACGGGCGGGTGCCCCTGCACACGCTCCGTGCCGACATCGATTTCGCCAAGGCGACGGCCCACACCACCTACGGGTGCATCGGGGTCAAGACCTGGATCTTTCATGGCGAGAAGCTGGGTGACGAGCCGGAAACGCCTGCTTCCGGAGAGCCCAAGGCGCGCCTACGGCCGCGGCAGTCGGCGATGGCGCCTTCCAAGAGCGGGGAATAGGCAATGCTCGCTCCGAAGCGTATCAAGCACAGGAAGCAGCACCGTGGCCGGCGCACCGGGATGGCCTATCGCGGCGCCACGGTGGCCTTCGGCAAGTATGGTCTGCAGGCCCTCGACTCGTGCTGGGTGACCAACCGGCAGATCGAGGCGGCGCGTGTGGCGATCACCCGCGAGGTGAAGCGCGGCGGCAAGATCTGGATCCGCATCTTCCCTGACAAGCCGGTGACGCAGAAGCCGGCCGAGACCCGCATGGGCAAGGGTAAGGGGTCGCCGGAGTTCTGGGTCGCCGTGATCAAGCCGGGCCGGGTGATGTTCGAGATCGAGGGGATCGAGGAGCCTCTGGCGCGCCGCGCGTTGCAGCTTGGAGCATCCAAGCTGCCGCTGCGCACCCGCTTCGTGACCCGAGAGGAGCTGACCGGGGAGTAGCCCCGGCAGAGGAAGACGAAGATGCGCGAACTGAGTCCACACAAGGTGCGGGAGTTGAGTGCCGAAGAGGTGCGAATCAAGGTGCGGGACCTCCGCGAGGAGATCTTCAACCTCAGGTTCCGCAACTCGATGCGTCAGCTCGACAATCCGCTCAAGATCCGCGAAGTGCGCCGCGATCTTGCCCGTCTGCTCACGATCCTCAAGGAGCACGAGCAGGGGGTGAGGTCGCTGGGCATGGCGCCCGTGGCCCCTGCCGCGGCCGAGGTGAGCGCGGCGGCGCCGGAGGCTGCAGCGAAGAAGCCGGCAGCGAAGAAGGCGGCGGCCAAGAAGACGGTGGCCAAGAAGGCGACAGCCAAGAAGACGACAGCCAAGAAGGCGGCGGCCAAGAAGGCCCCCAAGGCTGCCAAGGCCAGCGCGTCGACCGGGAAGAGCACGGCCAGGGCGGCGAAGGCGGGTGCCAAGAGCACGGCCAAGTCGGCGAAGGCGAAGGCCACCAAGGCCAAGACGTCGAAGAGCAAGTAATCGGGCCAAGGGACGAAGGGCCAGAAAAGCGGAAGGACGATGGAAGAGACCACGCAGGCGACCACCGTAGAACGGGGAATTCGCAAGGTCCGGGTCGGGACGGTCGTCTCGGACAAGATGCAGAAGACGGTCGTCATCCAGATCGAGCGTCTGGTCAAGCATCCGATCTATCGGCGTTACGTGCGCCGGCGGAAGCGCTTCAAGGTGCACGACGAGGAAAATCAGTGCCATATCGGTGATGTCGTCTCCTTCATGGAAACGCGACCGATGAGCAAGGACAAGCGCTGGCGTGTGGTCGAGATTCTCCAGCGCGCCAAGTAGAGGGCAGTGGAGCGGGAGTAGGGAGCGATGATTCAGCTGCGGACCATGTTGACCATCTCGGACAACTCCGGGGCGCGAGTGGCCCAGTGCATCAAGGTGCTGGGTGGCACGGGTCGACGCTATGCAGGGCTCGGAGACACGGTGGTGGTCGCCGTGAAGGATGCCCTTCCTGGCGCTCAAGTGAAGAAGGGCGACGTGGCCAAGGCTGTCATCATCCGCACCCGCAAGGAGCAGCGGCGGAAGGATGGCTCCTACATTCGCTTCGACCACAACGCCGCCGTTCTCATCAACGACCAGAAGGAGCCGCGCGGGACCCGCATCTTCGGACCGGTTGCCCGCGAGCTGCGCGAGAAGGAGTACATGAAAATCATCTCGCTGGCTCCGGAGGTGATCTGATGGCGCACAAGAAGAGCCCGGCGGTCAAGACGATCATGCACATCGCCAAGAACGACACCGTCGAGGTGATCGGTGGCGATGACAAGGGGACGCGGGGGAAGGTCTTGAAGACGTTCCCGGAGCGCAACCGCATCATCGTCGAGAAGGTGAATTTCATCAAGCGGCACACCCGGCCGACGCAGAAGAACCCGAAGGGTGGGATCCTGGAGAAGGAGGCCCCGATCAACGTCTCGAACGTGATGATCGTCTGCCCCAAGTGCGGAGAGAAGACCCGCATGGGGAGCAAGCGCCTCGCCGACGGATCGAAGGAGCGGGTGTGCAAGAGCTGCCTGGAGATGATCCCGCGCGGCTAGCGAAGCAGGAAAACGAGATGAAGCCCAACCTCCAAGTTCATTACGAGAAGGAAGTCGTTCCAGCGATGATGGAGCGCTTCCACTACAAGAGCGTCATGCAGGCGCCCCGTATGACCAAGATCGTGGTCAATATGGGCGTCGGGGACGCGATTCAGGATTCCAAGAACATGGACGCTGCGGTCGAGGATCTGAAAGCGATCACCGGCCAGCGCCCGATGATTCGCCGCGCCAAGAAGTCGATCTCGAACTTCAAGCTGCGCGAGAACATGCCGATCGGGGCTGCGGTCACCTTGCGTGGCCCGCGGATGTACGAGTTCTACGATCGCCTGGTCAATATCGCCGTGCCGCAGATCCGCGACTTCCGAGGCTTGCCCGATAAGTCGTTCGACGGGCGCGGCAATTACTCGATCGGGCTCACCGAGCAGATCATCTTCCCGGAGATCGACTATGACAAGGTGCACAAGATCCGGGGAATGAACATCACCATTGTCACTACGGCCGAAAACGACGAGGAGGGGCGCGAGCTTCTCCGTTTGATGAAGATGCCGTTCCGTCGTTAGCGACGGGAAGAGGTTCAGAACGTGGCCAAGAAGTCTTGGATCGAGAAGTGCAAGCGGACGCCGAAGTTCAGGGTGCGCACTTACACGCGCTGCCGCCGTTGCGGCCGATCGCGCGCGTTCATGCGCCAGTTCGGAATGTGCCGGATCTGTTTCCGCGATCTTGCCTTGAGCGGAGAGATCCCAGGCGTGGTGAAGGCGAGCTGGTAGCCCATTAGCCGGGTGGGTGGCCTGACGGCGCTCGAGCGCCGCCTGGCGGCTCTCCGGGCGGCGTCAGACGGTCAAGGAGGTTTGCGCAGTGTCCGTCTCCGATCCGATCGCCGATTTCCTGACGTGCATTCGCAATGCCCTGCACGCCAAGAAGCGGCATGTGGACATTCCGTCCTCGAACATGAAGCGCGCCATCGCCGAGGTGCTCCACAAAGAGCGCTTCATCCGGGGCTTCAAGGTCATCGAGGATTCGAAGCAGAACGTGATCCGCGTCTACTTGAAGTACGCGGCGAACGAGAAGCCGGTGATCAGCGGGATCAAGCGGGTATCAACCCCGGGACGCCGGATCTACGTCGGGAAGGACGAGTTGCCGCGCGTGCTCGGTGGACTGGGCACCGCGGTGATCTCGACGACCCAGGGCATCGTGACCGACCGTGACGCCCGCAAGAATGGGCTCGGCGGCGAGGTCATCTGCCACATCTGGTAGTGGTTCGGGAGCGATCTCATGTCGAGGGTAGGAAAGAAAGTCATCCCGGTGCCCAGCGGAGTCGAGATCCGGGCCGACGGGAGCACGGTCAAGGTGAAGGGCCCGAAGGGCGAGAATGCCTTCACCCTGCCGCGGGGGTTCAAGCTGGCGACGGAGGGGGCGACTGCCACCATCGTCTGTGAGCGGTCGGATCCCCAGGCCAGTGCCCTGCATGGTCTGTCGCGTGCCCTCATCGCCAACATGGTGAAGGGCGTGAGCGAGGGGTTCACCCGCGTCCTCGAGATCGAGGGCATGGGCTACAAGGCCGAGTTCAAGGGACGCTCGCTCGAGCTTCAGGTCGGCTACTCGCATCCGGTGGTCTTCGAGCTGCCGGCCGGTATCGAAGGCCAGTGCGAGTCGCCAACGCGGATCGTGCTGAGGGGTATCGACAAGGGCCAGCTGGGACAAGTGGCCGCCAACGTGCGCGCCTTCAGGCCACCCGAACCCTACAAGGGGAAGGGCATCCGTTACGAGGGTGAGCATATCCGGCGTAAGGCCGGGAAGTCGGCAGCCAGCGCCTAGTTCGCTGGTGCTCCGGCGTCCGCCCGCCGCGCGATGGGCGCGGGGGTGGGGGTAGAGGAACAGAAGATGCGTTCAGTAGCTCAAGAGCGACGGCAAGGCAGGCTCAACCGGCATCGGCGGATTCGTCGCCAGCTTCGCGGCACCGCTGAGCAGCCGCGGCTGGCTATTTTCCGCAGCTCGAAGCACCTCTATGCGCAGATCATCGATGATGATCGCGCCAACACTCTCGTTGCCATCTCGACCATCGAGAAGGCGATCGGTGAGCAGCTCGCAGCATCGGGCAGCGGTCTCAAGCGAAGCCGTGAGCTCGGCAAGCTCCTGGCCCATCGCGCCAAGGAGCGCGGGATCACCCAGGTGGCTTTCGATCGCGGTGGCTATCTCTATCACGGGCACGTGAAGGAGCTGGCCGAGGGCGCTCGAGAGGGCGGGCTCAAGTTCTAAGCTGGCGGTCGCCGATCCGGGCGGCCGGCGGAAGCGTATCGCCGTCCCAGGGGATGGCGAAGAAGGAGTAGGGAATGGCGCAGCGACGCGGTGGACCTCCGCGCGAGCGCGATCGCAGCCGCGATCGCCGGACCGAGGGCGAAGCCCCGGAACTGGCGGAGCGCGTGATCAACGTGAACCGCGTGGCGAAGGTGGTGAAGGGCGGACGCCGCTTCAGCTTCAACGCCATCGTGGCGGTGGGCAACCAGAACGGCAAGGTGGGTATCGGGCTCGGCAAGGCGAACGAGGTCGCGGAAGCGATCCGCAAGGCCTCGGAGGCCGCGCGCAAGGGGATGACCGAGATCCCGCGCCGCGGCACCACGATCCCGCACGCCATTCTTGGCCATCATGGCGCGGGTCGGGTGATGCTCAAGCCGGCGGCGCCCGGTACCGGCATCATCGCCGGCAGTGTCGTGCGCGCCATTCTCGAGTCTGCAGGCATCACGGACATCCTGACCAAGTGCCTGGGCTCGACCAACCCCCACAATCTGGTGCAGGCCACGGTGAGGGCGTTGCACGGGTTGCGCGACGCGAGCGTGATCGCGGCGGAGCGCGGGACGACAGTACGAGGTTTGTTCGGTCTCGAGGAACGAGCCGGGGCGGAGGCGGTCGTGGCCGCCGAGCCGGCCGGTGCGAACTCGGGCGGCCAGGTATAGGCCAGGTAGCAGGCCAGGTAGCAAAGAGGCAGCGGGATGAAGCTCAAGATCACCCAGACCCGAAGCGCGATCCATCGTCGATTCGATCAGAAGCAGACGATTCGCGCCCTGGGCATCAAGCGTCTGAACGGCACGGTCGTGCACGACGACACCCCGCAGATCCGGGGCATGATCAACAAGGTGAGCCATCTCGTCCGAGTTGAGGAGGTCCAGTCATGAAGCTCGGCGATCTGCAGCCGGCGCCTGGCGCCGTGCACCGCCGCAAGCGACTCGGCCGCGGCACCGGCTCGGGCAAGGGCGGCACCTGCGGGCGCGGCAACAAGGGCCAGAAGGCGCGCGCCGGCAAGAAGGTGCATCCCTATTTCGAGGGCGGTCAGCTACCGCATCACCGCCGCGTGCCGAAGGTCGGGTTCACGAATTTCAACCGGGTTCCCTATCAGGTGGTGAACCTGGGCGACCTGGCCGCGTTCCCGGCGGGAAGCAAGGTGACAGGCGCCGAACTCAAGGCCAAGGGTCTCGTCCGCAAGGCGGATGATCCGATCAAGCTCCTCGCCGACGGCGAGGTCAAGGTGGCTCTCACGGTCCATGTCGACGCCGCCAGCGCGGTGGCGAAGCAGAAGGTGGAGGCGGCTGGAGGCCGGGTCGCGGGCCGCGAGTAGCATGAGGAGGACGCGCCGGACGGCCGGTTGGGCCGGCCCCGGACGCAGTCGTTAAGGCTGGACGCTCAGCGTTCAGCGGAGAAGCGAATCAAATGGCGTTGGTCGAGAGCTTCCAGAGCGTGTTCAGGATCCCAGAGCTGAAGAAGCGGATCCTGTTCACGGCCGCGCTTCTCATCATCTATCGCCTCGGCAGCCACGTGCCGACGCCGGGGATCAACGGCGCGGCTCTCGCGTCGTTCTTCCAGGCTCAGGCCGGGACGCTGTTCGGTCTCTATGACCTCTTCGCGGGCGGGGCGCTGTCGAAGGCGACTATCTTCGCCCTCGGCATCATGCCGTACATCAATGCCTCGATCATCCTGCAGCTCCTCGGTTCGGTGATCCCGTACCTCGAGAAGCTGCGCAAGGAGGGCGAGGAAGGGCGGAAGAAGATCACCCAGATCACGCGCTACTGCGACGGTCTTCTTCGCCGTGGTGCAGTCCTTCGGGTTCTGTCTGTTCCTCGAGGGGCTGCGCGGTGCGGACGGCGTGACGGCGGTGGTGCCCAACCCAGGAATGGGATTCCGCCTGCTCACCATGCTGACCCAGACCTCGGGCACCATCTTCGTGATGTGGCTCGGGGAGCAGATCACCGAGCGCGGGATCGGGAACGGCATCTCGCTCCTCATCTTCATCAACATCGTGGCTCGATTCCCCAACGACGTGCTGAACACGGCGCGTCAGGTCATGAGCGGGCAGCTCAACATCTTCGCCGGAATCCTCCTCACCGTGTTCATGCTGTTCGTGATCGCAGCCGTCGTGGCCATGACCCAGGCGCAGCGGAAGATCCCGGTCCAGTACGCGAAGCGGATCATCGGGCGGCGCATGGTCGGCTCGCTCGAGCATGCTCATCCCGCTCCGGGTCAACGCCGCCGGCGTGATCCCGATCATCTTCGCGCAGTCGATCATCGCCTTTCCGAGCACGCTGGCCAGTTTCTTCCGGGACAACGAGCTCATGGCGCAGGTGGCCAACATCTTCGCGCCTGCACCAGATCGTGTATGGCCTGCTCTACGCGGCGATCATCATCTTCTTCACCTACTTCTACACCGCCATCGTGCTCGATCCGGCCGAGCTGGCGGACAACATGAAGAAGCACGGCGGCTTCGTCCCCGGCATCCGGCCGGGGAAGAAGACGGCCGAATACATCGACCGGGTTCTGACCCGGATCACCTTGCCGGGAGCGATCTTCCTGGCGGCGATCGCGGTTTTGCCCGACATCTTGCTCTATCGCTTCAATGTGCCGTTCTACTTCGGCGGGACGAGCCTTCTGATCGTGGTGGGTGTGGCGCTCGATACCCTGCAGCAGATCGAATCGCACTTGCTCGTGCGCCACTACGACGGTTTCATGAAGCGAGGGAAGCTCAAGGCGCGGCGCTACTAGTCGACGGGCGCGCGCCCGGCGCAGACTGATGAATCTGATCTTGTTCGGACCGCCTGGGAGCGGCAAGGGAACGCAGGCCAAGCGCATCGAGCGGGAATTCGGAATGGTGCATCTTTCAACCGGTGACATGCTCAGGCGGGCGGCGGCAGAGCGGACTCCGCTCGGCCTTGCCGCCAAGGAGCTGATGGACGCCGGGCGCCTGGTCCCGGACGCGGTCATGATCGACCTCGTGCGGGAGCGATTGTCTCGAGGAGTCGAGGCTGGGTTCGTCCTCGATGGCTTCCCGCGGACGATCGAACAGGCCAAGGGACTCGAGGCGATGCTGGCTGCCAATGGCGCGCGCGTCGATTGCGTGCTCTCGGTGGTCGTCGCCAAGGAGGAAATCGAGCGCCGCTTGCTCAGTCGATCCGAGATCGAAGGACGGAGCGACGACACCAAGCGGGTGATCGAGAATCGGCTTGCGGTCTATGAGAGCCAGACCCGTCCGGTTGCCGCGTGGTACCGGGAGCGGTCGCTCTTGGTCGAGGTGGACGGAGGGCGGAGTATCGAGGAGGTCTGGGGAGATATCCGGGCCCTGATCGAGCGCGGTCGGAGCGGAGCGGCGACACCCGCCGCGCACTGATTCGCGAGCGGATGGCGCATCGGATCGGAACGGAGTTCGCTGGTTGGCACGAATGGCCATGGGAAACATAGCAATCCGCTCGCCGCGGGAGATCGAGCTGATCCGCGCCTCGAGCCGGATCGTGGCCGAAGTGCTCGACCGGGCTCGCGAGTGGGTGGTCCCCGGGGTGACGACCAAGGAGCTCGATCGCCGTGCCGAGGAGCTGATCCGCGAGCGGCGCGGGGAGCCGTCGTTCCTGGGGTATATGGGATATCCGGCCTCGATCTGTGTCGCCATCAACGAGCAGGTCGTGCACGGGATCCCGGACGAGCGCGAGCTCGCCCCCGGAGACATCATCGGAATCGACGTTGGAGTGTTCAAGAACGGCTATCACGGCGACGCGGCGCGCACGTACGCGGTGGGCGAGGTGAGCCCCGAAGCGCGACGCTTGCTGGAGGCCGGCGAGGAGGCGTTGCAGCGGGCTGTCGATGCCGCTCGCGTCGGGAACTACGTCGGAGACATCGGCTGGTCCGTGCAATCGTACTGTGAGAGCGCCGGGTACTCGGTGGTTCGCGATCTGGTCGGGCACGGCATCGGCGAGCGGTTGCACGAGGAGCCGCAGGTTCCCAACTATGGACGCCGCGGCACCGGGATGCCGCTCCAGGCCGGCATGGTGATCGCCATCGAACCGATGGTGAACGCCGGGGATTGGCGAGTCGTCACGCTGTCCGATCAGTGGACGGTGGTGACGGCGGATCGAAAACTATCGGTCCATTTCGAGAACACGGTGGCCATCACCGAAAATGGCCCCGACATTCTCACCCGGATCGATCTGAGCTAGAGACTGGCGAGGGGAACGCCCGAAGCGGGCGGTCCTGAAGGCCGTTTTGCGGGAGGCTTGTGAGCAAGCAGGAAGGCGTCACGGTCGAGGGGACGGTTGTCGAGCCCCTGCCGAACGCGATGTTCAGAGTGGAGCTGGAGAACGGGCACAAGGTCCTGGCCCACATCTCCGGGAAGATGCGCCTGCATTTCATCCGCATCTTGCCCGGGGACAAGGTAACGGTGGAGCTTTCGCCCTACGACCTGACGCGGGGGCGAATCGTCTACCGCTACAAGTAGGGGGCCTTGAAGGCGGTTCTCGCTGCGACCGGAAGCCGGTCGGAACGCCGTGCGCCCGGGAACACCGGGTGTTAGCGGGAAAGGCTTGAGAGAGCCATGAAGGTCAGAGCATCAGTCAAGAAGATCTGCGAGCACTGCAAGCTCGTGAAGCGGCAGGGAGTCTTGCGCGTGATCTGCAAGCGCAATCCCAATCACAAGCAGCGGCAGGGCTAGTCAGGAAGGAGAAGCAAGTTGGCGCGCATCGCAGGCGTAGATCTGCCGGCTAACAAGCGGATCGAGATCGGCCTCACCTACCTCTTCGGGGTTGGGGTATCCACCGCACGCAAGATCCTGGCCGAGACCGGAGTCAATCCCGATACTCGGGTCAAGGATCTGAACGAGGAAGATACCGCCAAGCTTCGCAGCGTGATCGAGAACAAGTACAAGGTCGAGGGGAGCCTGCGGACCGAGGTGGCGATGAACATCAAGCGCCTGATGGACGTCGGCTCCTACCGTGGCCTCAGGCACCGTCGCGGGTTGCCGGTGCGTGGCCAGCGCACGAAGACGAACGCCCGCACTCGCAAGGGGCCGAAGCGCAGCGCCGGCTCGGGTCGCCGGGTCCTCACCAAGACGTAAGGGAGTGAAGCGTGGCCAATCCGAAGCCAAAGACCAAGAAGAAGCGCGACAAGCGCGCCAGCGTCAATGGCGTCGCCCATGTTCAGGCGACGTTCAACAATACGATCATCACCATCGCCGACGAGACGGGCGGTGTCGTGAGCTGGTCGAGCGCCGGCAAGGCGGGGTTCAAGGGCTCGAAGAAGTCGACGCCCTTCGCGGCTCAGGTGGCTGCTGACCAGTGTGCGCGCGAGGCGCTCGGACTCGGCATGAAGCGGGTCGAGGTCTGGGTCAAGGGACCGGGTGCGGGACGCGAGGCGGCCATCCGCTCGCTGCAGGCCGCAGGTCTCGAGGTCGCGGCCATTCGCGACGTGACCCCGATCCCCCACAACGGCTGCCGGCCGCCGAAGCGGCGGCGCGTATAACGTCGAAATTGGAGCGAGGATAGCGCTAGCAATGGGTTTGGCCTCGCACGGGTGCGAGGCCTCACGAGAGCAAGGCCGGATCGCGGGATTCGGCGGAGGTCTGAATGGGACGGTATACCGGAAGCGTCTGCCGGCTTTGCCGGCGTGAACGCATGAAGCTCTTCCTCAAGGGCTCCAAGTGCGACACCGACAAGTGCCCGATCGAGCGGCGTCCGTACCCGCCCGGCGAGCACGGCAAGGACCGACGGTCCAAGGAGTCGGACTACGGAGTGCAGCTGCGGGAGAAGCAGAAGGCAAAGCGGATCTACGGGTCACGGGAGCGCCAGTTCCGCAACTACTTTGCCGCTGCCGCCCGCCAGACCGGCGTGACGGGCGAGAGGTTGCTGGCGAAGCTCGAGCTGCGGTTCGACAGTGTCATCTATCGCCTCGGCTTCGCGCCCTCGCGCGCGTCCGCGCGCCAGCTCATCCGGCACCGCCACTTCACGATCAACGGTCATGTGGTGGACATCCCCTCGTGCCAGGTCGCGGTCGACGACGTGATCGGCGTGCGCGAGCGGGCGCGGAAGCTGAACCTCATCCAGGATGCCATCGAGAAGCGCGGGGCCCGGCCGATGCCGACCTGGCTCGAGCTCGATGCCGACGGCATGTCCGGTCGCGTGCGGATGTTGCCAGGACGAGAGGAGATCCAGATCCCGGTCCAGGAGCAGCTCATCGTCGAGCTCTACTCCAAGTAGACCAGACGGAGGCCAGAAGATAATGAAGTGGAAGCCGCTCCAGATGCCAAAGCGCGTCGAGGTCGAGGAACGAACCATGACCGATCGCTTCGGGAGGTTCTTCATCGAGCCGCTCGAGCGCGGCTTTGGCATGACGATCGGCAACTCGCTGCGCCGCGTTCTCCTATCGTCTTTGCAGGGTGCTGCGGTAACAGCGGTTCGGATCGAAGGTGTGCTGCACGAGTTCACCACCATCAATGGCGTTTTCGAGGACACCACCCAGGTCATTCAGAACCTGAAGAAGGTCCGTTTCAAGTTCGATGCCGACGGACCCGTGAAGGGGCACTTCGAGAAGCGAGGCAAGGGCGAGCTGCGCGCCGGCGATCTCGAGGTCGACCCCTCGGTGACCGTTCTCAATCCGGAGCTCCACATCGCCACGCTCAACGAAGAGGCAGAGCTCCTCATCGATGTCGAGGTTTCGCCGGGGCGCGGCTACGTGGTGGCCGAGCAGCAGGCGAGCGTCGAGCGCCCGATCGGCGTGGTGGCGGTCGACTCGCAGTTCTCGCCCATCGAGAAGGTAAACTTCACGGTCGAGAACACGCGTATCGCGCAGCGCACCGACTTCGACAAGCTGATTGTTGAGGTCTGGACCGACGGGTCCGTGGCGCCGATCGATGCCGTGGCGCATTCGGCCAAGATCCTGAAGGATCATTTCAGCCTCTTCATCAACTTCGAGGAAGAGGTCGAAGAGGTCGAGGAGGTCCGGGAGGACGAGGACACGAGTCGGGTTCGCGCTCTGCTCGAGAAGAGTGTCGAGGAGCTCGAGCTCTCGGTGCGTTCGTCGAACTGCCTGCGAGCAGCCGAGATCAAGACCCTCGGTCAGCTCGTGCAGAAGTCCGAGGCCGAGATGCTCAAGTACCGCAACTTCGGCCGCAAGTCGCTCCGTGAGATCGCCGACGTGCTTTCGGAGATGGGCCTTCAGTTCGGCATGGATGTGTCCCAGTATTTGGAACCCAAGAAGGAGGAGAAGCAGGAGCAGTATCTGGGGCTATAGGCTTCGGGTGAGCGCGGGCGAGAACTTGCCCGGCGCCCCCCTGCTCGGCTTCGTCGCAGAGGAAGGATCGGGCCATGCGCCATAATCGCAAGGGACGGCAGCTCAGCCGGACCCACAGCCACCGGCGGGCGATGCTCCGCAATCTCGTGACCTCGCTCTTCGCGCACGAGCGGGTGACCACGACCTTGGCCAAGGCCAAGGAAGCACGGCCCGTGGCCGAGCGGCTGATCACCAGGGCTCGGCGCGGCGACCTCGCCGCGCGCCGCTACGTGTCGTCCTATGTGATGAGCGAGACCGTGGCGAAGAAGCTCATGGACGACATCGCCCCGCGTTTCGCCACGCGCCCCGGCGGCTACACCCGCATCTACCGCATGGGCGTCCGACATGGAGATTCCGGGGAAGTCGGTATCATCGAGCTCGTCGATCGCAAGATCGTGAAGCCTTCCGGCGAGGACGGCAAGAAGGGCGCCAAGAAGGAGCTCAGCGCAGACGCCGCGGCCGAGAAGGACGCCAAGGACAAGGCGCGGGCCGAGAAGAGGGCCCAGAAGAAGGCTGGCGTCCCGATGCGCGAGGACCGCGGTCCTGGTCGCCGGACCAGGGGTGCGATGCATACCAAGCACACGCAGGCCACTCGCAAGTCGGGCGGTAGCCAGAAGTCCTCGAAGGAAGGCTAGTCCGCGAGGAGGTGCTGTCCCAATCGGGCAGCGGACCATCGCGGAGGTCTCCCATCTCGGGCCAATGAGCACACCGGCAAGGGCAACGAAGAGGGCGGTTCCCCCAGGGATCCGCCCTCGTTCCATTCTCCTCCTGGTTCTCTTGAGCCTCCTGGTCGGGGTAGCCCTCGTCGGCTGCAGCGCCAAGACGCCCAACAGCGGCGGGATCACCGCCGAGTTGCCGGAGGCCGGCGCGGGGGGGGGCGCGGCGCCCGCTGAGGCGGAGGCATCCACCGAGCCCGAGGAGCCCCGGGGATCAGCGGAGTCCGGTGGGATGGCGTCTGGTGGGACCGTGGATCCAGCGGTTCCCGCGGCCCGGGCGCCGGTCTACGACTCCCCGCGCGCGCTCTGGATCGTGCGCCACGATCTCGCCGATCGGAAGCGCCTGACCGATGCCATCGAGTGGGCGGCGGAGGCGGGCTTCACCGATCTCCTGGTGCAGGTGATGGGCCGGGGGGACGCCTACTACCACTCAGCCTTCGTCCCGCGTGCCGAAGAGCTCACCGATCTGGCGCGGGACCCGCTCGCCGAGGCCGTCGCCCTGGCGCGAGCGCGAGGACTGCGTCTCCATGTCTGGATCAACGTCGCGCTCGTGTGGTCGAGTCCCAAGCCGCCGCGCGCGGCGACCCATGTCGCCAACGCACACCGCGACTGGTTCGTGTGGATCACCACCAAGGGCAAGGCCCCGCGAAACTCGCTCGATTTGAAGAAGCGTGAGCTCAATGCCCTCGAGCTCGAGGGGCATTTCCTGAACCTCGGCCATCCCGAGGTCGGCGTGTATCTGGAGGACGTGGTGCGCGAGATCCTGAGGCAGTACGCGGTCGACGGCATCCACTTCGATTACGCCCGGTTGCCGCGCTCGGTGAAGAGCCTGGATCCGCTGAGCCGCGCCGAGTTCAAGGCGCAGCACGGAGTGGATCCGGTGCGTCTCGGGGCGCCGCGCGCTGCCGGAGATACGCTGGCCGCAGCCTGGTATCGCTTCCACGAGGAGCGCGTGACGCGCCTCATGGAGCATCTCGCCGCCGCGGCCCGCGAGACCCTCCCGGGGATCCTGGTCTCGGCCGCCGTCTATCCCGATCCGGTCCTGGCGCGGCGCGAGCGCGGTCAGGCCTGGGATCGCTGGCTCGACGAAGGGACGATCGACGTTGCCGCCCCCATGTGCTACGCGGCGGACACCCGGATCGCGCGCTCCGATCTTCGAGTTGCGCGCGCCGCCACGAGCGGTCGTCTGTGGGCGGGTCTCGGTCTCTACAACAAACCGCTCGACGAGGCGCTCGCGGGGACGGCGCTCGCCCGGGAACTGGGCTACGAAGGCGTGGCGCTCTTCTCGCACACCGCGGCTCGGGAGCAGGGGCCGCGCGCCGGCACTGCCATCGCCACGGCGCTCTCGGTCTTTGCCGGAGCAGGAGCTGGTCCGTGACCGCCCAGGCTATGCCTCTCGTTCTACTCACCGGAGCCTCCGGCTATGTCGGGGGGCGGCTGCTCCAGGTGCTCGAAGGAGCGGGATATCGCGTGCGCTGTCTGGCGCGCCGCCCGGAGAATCTCCGGGGTCGACTTGGCGGAACCGCCGAGGTCGTCCCGGGCGACGTTCTCGATCCGGACAGCCTCGGTCGGGCCATGGATGGAGTCGGGGTGGCCTACTACCTCGTCCATTCGATGGGGACAGCCGGCGATTTCGAGGAGGAAGACCGGAAGGCAGCGACCAATTTCGGCACCGCGGCTCGCAAGATGGGGGTTCGGCGAATCATCTACCTCGGCGGTCTCGGCGAGTCGGACGCGGATCTGTCGCGGCATCTGCGGAGCCGGCAGGAGGTGGGGGAGATCCTCCGGCAGTCGGGCGTGCCGGAGGTCATCGAGCTCCGGGCCTCGATCGTGATCGGGTCGGGGAGCCTCTCCTTCGAGATGATCCGCGCGCTCGTCGAGCGCCTTCCGATCATGGTGACCCCGCGTTGGGTGTCGATGCCGGCGCAGCCGATCGCGATCGGTGATCTTCTCGAGTACCTGCTGCAATCGATCACGGTGGAGGCGGGCGAGGGGAGCGGCATGGGGGCCCGCATCTTCGAGATCGGCGGCGCGGACCAGGTCTCCTACGGCGACATCATGCGCGAGTACGGGCGGCAGCGTGGCCTCGAGAGGATCATGATTCGGGTGCCGGTCCTGAGCCCAAGGCTCTCGAGCTACTGGCTCGGGCTCGTGACCCCGCTCTATGCCCGGATCGGTCGCAAGCTCGTCGATAGCCTGCGCCATCCGACCGTGGTCCATGATGATTCGGCTCGCCATGCGTATCCAGCGATCCGACCCATGGGGATCCACGACGCCATCGCGAGCGCGCTGCGCAACGAGGAGTCGGAGTTCGCACTCACGCGCTGGTCGGATGCGCTGTCCTCGAGCGGCCGTCTCCGCGATTGGGGCGGGGCCCGACTCGGCACGCGCATCGTCGAGTCGCATGTCGCCCGCGTGAGCGTGCCTCCGGCGACGGCGTTCGCGCCGATTCGCCGCATCGGCGGCCGCACCGGCTGGTACTACGCGAACTGGCTATGGAGCCTTCGCGGCTTCGCGGATCTGCTCCTCGGCGGTGTTGGGCGCCGCCGCGGGCGCCGAGATCCGGAGACGCTCCGCATCGGTGACACCGTCGACTGGTGGCGGGTCGAGGCCTATGAACCGGATCGTCGCCTGCGTCTGGTGGCCGAAATGAAGGTCCCCGGCCGCGCCTGGCTCGAGTATGAAGTGGAGGATGAGGGGGCAGGGCGTTCCACGATCAGGCAGACGGCCATCTTCGATCCGCTCGGTCTCATGGGACTCGTGTACTGGTACTCGCTACACCCGGTGCACTGGTTCATCTTCCGCGGCATGCTCGAGCGGATCGCACGGCGAGCCGAGAAGGAGGTTCAGCCCGTGGACAGCCCGGGTCTCCTTTGATAGCATGCCCACGCCTGCGCTCCGAGCGCGGCTTTGGTTCCTGATGGCGTGCCCTGGCGATGGTTGAGAACGAGAAGAGGACTTGTCATGATGAACACGAAGCGCCTGATGATCGTATGTAGCATTCTGGTTCTTGCTCTTGCGTCGCCGGCGCACGCCAGCTGGTTGCTGGGAGTTTCGGCCGGCGGCCAGGCAGGTGTGAGCCACACCTACGGCGATATCGACGACAGCTCCTTCATCATCGGAGGCAACGTCCGGGTCGAAGTGCTCTCGATGCTCGCTGGTGAGTTCGCCATCGACTATCGCAACGAGAGTCTTGACGCCGGCGACATCCGCACCATCCCGATGCAGGTCAGCGTGCTCTTCACGTTGCTGCCTTTCATCTATACGACCGCCGGGGGCGGTTGGTACGACATCAACGTCGACGGCGATCTCCGCGATCAGTTCGGCACCGAGAACCTCAGCAATCATGGCTGGCATCTGGGTGCCGGTATCGGCATTCCCGTGCCCGGACCCTGGACCGTGATCGCTGATGGACGCTTTGTCTTCCTGAACTACGACAAGAAGGCGCCGGGGATGAGCGATCGAGCTGACTACTACCAGATCACCGGGGGATTGCAGTACAAGATCTTCTAGGCGAGAGGGGTCGGGGGTGGCCTTGGGCAGCAAGGCGTCCTCGGAGAGCCTGTCCTGATCCTCGAAGCGATGGGAGCCAAGATGAAGATAGCGTGGAGTTCATTCCTGGCCGCAGTACTCATCATTGGAGCTGTTTCCTCCGCGCAGGCCGGCGGCCTGCTCGGGTTCTCGGTGGGGGGCCAGGCCGGTGTCAGCCGCACCGGGGGCGACGTCGACAAGAGCGCATTCATCGGCGGGGGCTCAGCGCGGGTCGAGATCCTCTCGATCCTGGCCGGCGAGTTCGCAGTCAACTATCGGCGAGAGAGCCTGGATAGTGGTGATATCAGCACGATTCCGATCCAGGTGAGCGCGCTCATCACTCCGCTTCCCCTCATCTATGGCACGATCGGTGTTGGCTGGTACAGCATCAACCTCGATGGCGACCTCACGGATCAGCTCGGAGACATCGGCGATTTCTCGAACGCGGCGCTGCACCTGGGCGGCGGTATTTCATTCCCCGTTGCTGAGAAATGGAATCTCATTGGTGACATTCGTTACGTCTTTCTCAACTACGACATTGAGGATCTGCCGGACTTCGACAGCAACGCCGATTTCTACATGATCACGGGCGGGTTGCAGTACGAGGTGTTCTGAGCAGCAATTGGCCGCGGGCGTCGAGAAGGGTGGACGATCGGAGATACGAGGCAGGGGGACCGAAGAGATCCGGGGGGGCTGATTCAGGACGGCCTAGGCCTTCCCCTGGTGGGCTTGACAGGATTCCTGTCGCGCCGTAGAGTATTTGGGGCGTTGTACTTGCCGCGACGGCAGGCAACGCGCCGAGAGCTTTGTTCCTCGGTAGCTCAATGGTAGAGCAAGCGGCTGTTAACCGCTAGGTTGCTGGTTCGAGTCCAGCCCGGGGAGCCATCGTCCGGAGTCGCGAGCTGCAAGCGGCTCCGTGGTTAACGCACGGCCCCGGTGGAGCGATCCGCCGGGGTCTCGTGTTAGCGCGAGATGTGGCACCGAGTTGCGCGCGCGCGCGCGGCGGGCGCGACTCTCTGTTTGCGAACCGTGCGAGTTGGGGGCCCGAGATGCGGTCGCGAAATGGGGCGGTGGGGCCCGAAACTCTCTCCCTCTCGGCGCGGGACGGAGAATTGGTGAACAGGACTGGTCTACTTGGTGGCCAAGTAGTACCGTCTTCGAACAACCTGGTAGTCTACGGCCCTGAGGCTGACCGGTGGAGAGCAAGATGGACAAGCGCGGCATGCTCATCCGGTTGACGGACCTGGTGAACCATCCCGAGACCGAGAGCGAAGTTCGCATACGTGAGGGCCACCTTGACTGGGCGACCTCTGTTGTGCCTCTTCTTCCAGCCTGCATGATACTAACCTACATGCTGCTCATCGGTGCCGTAGGCACATCGAATGGCGAAACCCTGATCGATGACGTGGCTTCTCTATTGCTCGAGTATTATGATGCAGTCATCTATGGCGAGGTCACGGGAATGCAGCCAAAGCACATCTACAACCTTAGTGGGCGCTGCACCTGGGTTACCGAGATTGAAATCCAACCACTTAGGCAATTGTGGGGGGAATGCAAATCCGAGAAAATCCGAGTATTGACCCTGTCTTTGCCGGAAGACTTGAGGCAAGCGGGGCCAGGGGGTCCTCCGGGCTGTGCTTTCATAAGCCAAGGGTACCCCCCTCCTGAAGTCGGAGAACAGTGTGTATTCCTGCTAAGTGGACTTTCAGATGGCTATTTCAATGGGTTCCGGATTGCGAAAGATGCTACGTTTGTTGTAGCGGTCCAGCAGGATGTCATACCCGTGTCTAGTGACGGGACGTTGGCGATCTTTAAAGATGGAATGCAGCAAGAACGTCGTTGGGCGCTCGACGACTTCTCAGATGCTCTTGAGCGAGCAGCGAGTCGGCTCTCCCTGAGCAGCCTGATCCATAGATCATCTACCATAGCGTTGGTCAACCTGGTGGAACTTCATGGTGATCCTCGGGGAGCCTGGAGCCAGCGCATGGTAGTAGCAACTGCCTACAAGGGAACTGCCGCTGGGGACACGCTCGATTGCGAGGCCGATGTCACTCCTGGCGGGCAAGACAATGCAAGAGATGCACTGAAGGCTCACTATGCAGGAGTGCTGCTGTGGAAGCTTCAAAAGTCCAGGGTCAGGAGGGCGATCTACTTCGGTTGGACTTTGGGTCAGGCTACGGGTGAATCCACCAGTGGGCGGTGGGTCCCCGTCAATCAGGACGATGTCGTGATGCTCCCAAGTGCAGTACTGATAGATGGCCAAATTGAGCGTGCGCAAATCGCTCTCTCCAGCCTGACGGACGAAATTGAATGACTGGGAGGGACTCATCCCTGGGGCCTGATCAAGGCGAGCTACGGGCAGTAGGCGGGCGGGGGCGCACGTCGAATCGCTTGACACACGTCCGCCCGACCCGGTAGTTTATAGGCAGCAGCGTCGGCCGTAGACACGACGGCCATAGAAGACGACCTGTCACCAGACAGCGACCCGGCTGCGGAGCAGAAGGCGTTGTGGGTGTTGCTTCGGCACCCCGACGCCTTTTCCCGTCCTACCGCCGGAGCGGCACCCCCGACCCCTTCCTCTCCCCAGGCCGAGCGCCCTGGAGGGGATGGATGGACTTCCTCCGAGACCCGGCGGTGATGACGCCGGGGGAGCGGCTCACCGAACTGGCGGCGATCCTTGCCCAGGGGTACCTGCGGCTCCGCGCCCGACCCGAGATCGCGCTTCCCGCCGAGAGCGCCGAGAGCAGGCTGGACTCTCGGCCCGACCAGAGACCTCCATTGGACGCCGGGTTAGCGCCCGGAGACCCGGTTCGAGAGGAGGTCGTGGGATGAAGGTGAACGTCGCCGCCGAATTCAGAGCTCTCGGGCGCATGACCGCTGGCGAGCTGCGGGAGAAATACCGGGCGGTCTTTGGCGAGGAGACGCGGTCGGGGAACCGGGACTTCTTGCGGAAGCGGATCGCCTGGCGCATCCAGGCCCTGGCCGAGGGCGGCCTCTCTGAGCGCGCTCTCCGCCGGGCCGAGGAACTGGCCCGGGACGCCGACCTCCGCATCCGGGCGCCGAAGGGCGAGTCGTTCCCGAGCCATCCTGCTGCTGGAGACACGGTCGTCGGCCGGGTCAACGCGTCCCAGGATCGCCGGTTGCCGCTGCCGGGGACCGTGCTCGTGCGCCGGTATCGGGGCGAGACCGTCCAGGTGACCGTGCTCGACAACGGATTCGAGCACCAAGGCAAGACCTACAAGTCGTTGACGGCCGTCGCGCAGGCGATCACCAACACGCACTGGAACGGCTACCACTTCTTCGGCCTGCGCCGGAAGGGGGCCGCGTCGTGAGCGCGAAGCGTGGGGGGAAGAAGAACGGCGACCCCGCGACGCCGTCGGTCGTCAGGTGCGCAATCTACTGCCGGGTGTCTGTCGACAGAAGCCTCGACAACGGTGCGTTCACGAGCATCGATGCCCAGAGGGAGGCTGCTGAAGCCTACGTCGGAAGCCAGAAGCAGAAGGGCTGGACCGCCTTGACCGCGCATTACGACGACAGCGGATGCTCGGGCGGGACGACGGAACGGCCTGCGCTCCAGCGGCTTCTAGCCGACGTGCGGGCGGGGAAAGTCGATTCGGTCGTCGTTTACAGACTCGACAGGTTCTCCCGCAGCCTTCTCGACTTCTCCAAACTCATGGAGGTTCTGGGCCACCACCAAGCATCTCTCGTCAGCGTTTCTGAGGCGTTCGACACCGCGACCTCGATGGGTCGGATGGTCATGCATCTGCTTGCCACCTTCGCCCAGTTCGAGCGGGAGACGATCGCCGAGAGAACGCGGGATAAAATGGGTGCTGCACGACGCCGAGGCCGATGGACCGGCGGCCACTTGCCTTTCGGCTTCGACCTAGACCCCGCCGCCGGGCGCCTCGTGGTCAACAACGCCGAGGCCGAGCGGGTGCGGGCGATCTTCCAGATGTACCTGGAGAAGCACTCGACCTTCGAGGTCCTGCGGGAACTGGCCCGCCGCCGATGGACCACGAAGCGGTGGACGACGCGGAAGGGGGAGGAGCGCGGCGGGAGAGCATTCGACAAGTCGAGGCTCTTGTACCTTCTCAAGAACGTCGTCTACATCGGCAAGGTGCGGTACGACGGAGTCGTTCACGACGGCGCACACGAGGCGATCGTGGACGCCGACGTGTGGCAGCGAGTCCAGATGCTTATCGGACGAAACGCGGTTACAAGCGGCAGCGCTTTCCGAAACAAGCACGGCGCATTGCTCGGCGGGATCTTACGCTGCTCGAACTGCGACTGCGCAATGACGCCTTGCTACACAACCAAGAACAACCGGAGGTTTCGGTATTACACGTGCTTGGTCGCACAACGTCACGGCTGGAACAAGTGTCCTGCCCCGTCGATTCCGGCGACCGAGATTGAGCGGTTCGTCGTCGAGCGCATCCGCGCGATCGGCGCCGACCCGGCGCTGCGGGCCGAAGTGATCGCGCAGGCGAAGGCTGCAAGTGCATCACGAGCCGCCGAGTTGGAGCGCGAACGCCTGGACGCGGAGCGCGAGATGCGGCGCATCGCCGGCGAGATCCGGAAGGCCCTCGGGCGCGTCGAGGGCGCCGGGAACGGCGGCTCGTCGGCCACGACGCGGCTGGCCGAGTTGCAAGAGCAGGTGGCAGCAGTCGAGGACCGTGCCCGTCGTGTCCGAGATGCAATCGCCGCCCTCAACGCCGACCAGATGGACGAGAGCGCCCTCGTCTCCGCGCTGGAGCGGTTCGACCCGCTCTGGGAGACGCTCACGCCGAAGGAGCGCGCGCGGGCGATCCACCTGCTGGTCGAGCGCATCGCGTTCGACGGCGGCCGGGGGACGATCGCCATCACATTCCGGCCGGGTGGGATCAAGGCGCTCGTGGAGGGATCGAAGTGACCACTGCGACACAGCGATTGGACCAGAGCGGCGGCGGCTCGTCGACCGTCGTGTTCAAGACTCACTTCCAGCGCGGGAATCGCGGCTGCCGCCGCCTGCGGGACGGCCCAGCGCCCGCGCCGCCGCCCGTCGAGCCGGGGCGCGTCCCGCGCATCAGCCGCTTGATGGCCCTCGCCATCCGCCTCGATGGGCTCGTCCGCTCGGGCGCCGTCCGCGACTACGCCGACCTGGCCAGGCTCGGACACGTGAGCCGGGCGCGGGTCACCCAGATCATGAACCTCCTAGCTTTGGCCCCGGACATCCAGGAGGCGCTCCTCTTCCTGCCGCGCACTGTCTCCGGCCGGGACCCAGTCAGGGAGCGCCAGGTGCGGCCGATAGCTGCCGTCGTGGACTGGGGGGGACAGCGCCGCCTGTGGCGGGATCTCCGGCACCGAGCGGGCCTGGACACCGAAGTGCAGGATGTCGCATGATCGTGGCACCGCGCCACCCGTGGCCACCGCCGTAGCCGGGGCCCGGCCACGCAATCGATAGAGGGGAGCCGTAGGGTCGCTCCCGAACGCCGCCCTGCTCGAGGCGGCTAGGCTCCCCTACCTCTCATCGAGCTAAAGGGCACATGAGCATGCCCAGTACCCAATTCGACGATGCCGAAGACCATGATCTCCCACAGTTCGGGCGTGATGCGGTGATACGCGTGCGCTTCGGTCTCCGCTACGACCCAAATGTCGAAAAGCAATGGCCCGATCGAATCGTACAGCTGCGGGGAGCGATCTCACGCCTGGAACGAGTCAGAAGTGATACGCCAGATGCCTTTGAGCGCGCGTGTGTCACATTCCATGAATCGACGATGGGCAAAATAGCACGGTTCGTAGCGACTGGGCTCATAGGGTTCACGCACAAGTATGGGCGATGGGACGCCGTTGCCGACTACGAGAGACCCTTTATATCCCAGTACTTCTTGCTATTTCCACATTTGAAGCCCAAGCCACCGCGGCAGAAGCCAAAGGAGCTGGCGCCACATTTCTATTCAATCGCCGCGAAATGTGAGCACTTCAAGAGGCTTCTGAAGAACTTGCGCCAGTGTGATCAACAAGTACGAAAGCTGTGTACCGCAGAGGGCATCGACTATAGCCGTCTGTTCAGGAAGCTGGGAGAGGACCCTGTGCGCACCTTCGTTGGCAATGTGATCGAGTCACCACAGGTGTATGAGGTGTTGTGCGAGATAAGAGAGGTCACGCCATCGGCATCCTCGCAAAAGATCGGGCAACGGGACTTCGAAATGGCGGTTATGAAATTCAGACTTGGCTGGGAAGTGCTGCAGTGGCACCTCATCCAATGCGGTCTCATTCCGCCCTCGGTAGATGATCCGGCCGAAACCTATGAAGGGCCCGCTGCTGGCAACGACCTGCCCGACGTCTTAGTCGGGCAGGTACGAGCTGCATTCGAGGAGATCGAGGCGTTGCTCGAGGTTGATCGCCGCGGAAGGTACATAGAGAAGAACTACTTCGAGTGGTTCTGCGACCGGATGGCACTCGTTACGGGCACCACTTCCAGAACCGTGGCACAGAGAATCAGCGAGGACCGGAAGGGCACCCTATAGGCGCACTCCCCGGGGGTGGCAAGAAAAGGCTATGCCGTAAGTCATGCCACAACCATCAGATACCAGCTGCAAATTGTCACCGAGACCATCTTCAGCTGTATGGCTGGGACCGTCTGAGAGGCTGGCGGTGCTCGTCGGGCGTGGTGAAAACGCTCCGCGACCGGCGAGGCCCCCGCCAACCAAGCTGACGGGCAGGCCGTCCACGTGACGGCCACCGGCCCCCATGCTTCCCCTGGCGGGGCGGGAGCGTGGGGGCCTTTCTCTTACCGGTCTGCAAGCGGACCTATCTGGAGGTAGCACAACAACAATGATGAAGTCACAACTGACACGGGCGCGAGAGCGGTTAGTAGAGCTCGCTCAGGAGCTCGACTTCGGCCAGATCGAAGGTTTGGTCGTGCGCAACGGCGACCCCGTCTTCACTCCGCCGCCTTGCGTCATGCGCGAGGTTAGAATGCACAGCGACGAGCCGCGAACTAGGCAGTGCGCATCGGACTTCAACTTGAAGCCCGAGGTGATCCACCTGCTTGCAGAAATGACCACACTCGGGACGGGAATCATCGATCGAATAGACGTCAAGCATGGGCTGCCGTTTCGCATTCACATTAGGCAACCAATGAACTAGACCACGACAGAAAGAACAAAGCACTCGACAACGAGCTGGCCACGAAGTGGAGGCCGTTGTGGGTGTCGCCTCACGGCGATTCTCGCAACGGCCTTTGCTATCAGCGGCTCGTCACTAGGCGAACACCCACACGGACTCCTCCCAGCACGGAGGAGATGCCGAATGGGTCAAGTTCCCCCGGACAACGGGTTCGATGAGTACGCCGCTTGCCTGATCAGCCGCAAGGCCCGCCAACTTGTCGGCAAAGCGGGGCTCACCGCCGCCGACTGCCAGGATGTAGAGCAGGACCTGGCGCTGCACCTTCTCCAGCAACGTCACAAGTTTGATCCCGCGCGAAGCGGCTTCCATACCTACGTCAGCAGGCTCGTCGACCGGCGGATCGCTTCGATCCTCCGCTGGCGCGGTGCTGCCAAGCGCGACTGGCGCGTGAACGGCCTCTCTCTCAACGCGCCAGTCGAGAGCGCCGATGGTGATGACGTCGAACTTGGTGACACGGTTGGTGCCAAAGACCCTCCTCTCGACCTACCTGTGGATCTGCAACGGGCGATAGACAGCCTGTCGCCGGACCTGCGAAGGCTGTGTGAACGGCTGAGGGAGGAATCGGCGTCAGAAGTGGCATTGAGGTTGGGCGTCTCCAGGGCGACCGTTCATGCGCGGATCGGGGTGATCCGGAGGGCCCTCCGGAAGAAGGGACTGCATGACTATCTGGCCTGACACTTTTCGAAGCTTTGGCGTATGTAAGGAGTAGAGGCAGGAACGTGAAAGGAGGAGCAAGCAGCATGATCGCTGAGACATACAACTACCACATCGAAGGGAGGATCCCGTTCGAGGCCGTGGAGGAGTCCCTGCTGCTGGCCATCCTGGCGGCGGAGTGCCTGCATGGGACGCCGCAGGTGCGCCTGGACGCGGTCTTCAGCGCGGACTCGGCCAAGCGAGCCTGCGTCGTGGATGCCGGGACGGAGGTGGGGCGGGACATAGCGCGGCTGTTCACCGGGTTCTTGTCCCGCCAGTTCGGGGAAGACAACTTTCGGGTCGAGCGGGTGGGCGGGCAGCACGCCGGGCACCGTGATGCGGCGACCGGAGTGACGCAGTAGGACCAAAGGGAACCCCGGCTCGCGGTGGCACGCAGCCGGGGTCACAGGAGACACTGACATGGAAACGGTAACGGAAAATAGGACCGTCGGTCAACCCCGTAGTGGAGAGCCCCGCTGCCGCCGGTGCGGCTGCGTGGATCGCGTCGGCTGGGTCGAGGGCATTGGCTGGCTCTGCGGTCGGTGCGCCAATCGAATCCTCGACCATGTCCTCGACCTCGAAGACCGCATCCTCGGGGCCTTCGGCGATGGGGTGGGCGGTGCCTGAGACCACGGCGTTGCCCAAGTGCCGACGCCCGGCGACGGGGTGCCTGCCATGACCCCCGACCTCACCCTTGAAGGTGGCGTCGTCGAAAGCGGTGTCGGGAGGGCTTGCACCCACACGATGGCGCAACCGCAGGCGCCACCGAGCTACCGACTCGCCTTCACTGCCGAGGAACTGCGGGCTCGGCTTCCTGCCGAGCTTGTTGCACAGTCGCAGTGGGTTGCCTGGAGATTCGAGTGGCGTGATGGCAGGTGGAGCAAGGTGCCGGTCAATGCTCGCACCGATGGACGGGCCCGAAGCAACGATCCAAGTACCTGGGCCACGTTCGACGAGGCCATGGCCTTCCATGAGTGCACCCCAAGAAGCGCCGGCATCGGGTTCGTGTTCGCGGAGGCCGATCCGTTCGCCGGCGTCGACTTGGACGGCTGCGTGGCCGGGGCTGACCAGGAAGCCAGGGTCGAGGCGTGGGCCCGAGACTTGCTCGACGCCTTCGCGACCTATGCCGAGATCTCGCCGTCAGGGCATGGCGTCAAGCTCTTCCTCCAAGGGCGAGCCCCGCACAACGGACGCCGGGCTGGGTACCCGGTCGCGGGATCGGCGGTGGAGACGTACGACCGCACGCGCTTCTTCACGGTGACAGGGCTTCGGGTGCCGGGAACGCCCCAGGTGCTTGGGGATGCCCAGGGTGCTTTGGACGACCTCATCGCCAAGGTGTGGCCGGTGCCCCAAGGCAACCGAGATGAGGAGATCCCAGCGGCTGCCCTTGCCGTCGACGATGAGGCGCTGGTCGCCGCCGCGCTCCGTGCCCGCAACGGCGCTGACTTCGAGCGGCTGTGGGCAGGCGACTGGAAGGGTCGCTACGGGTCGCCGAGCGAGGCCGATCTTGCTCTGTGCGGAATGCTCGCGTTCTACACGGGATCCGACCCCGAGCGGATCGCCCGCCTCTTCCAACGCTCCGGCCTCTGCCGCGAGAAGTGGCAGCGCGCCGATTACCGGGAAAGAACCATCACGAAGGCCCTCGACGGCCGGACCGAGTTCTACAGCGGGCCGAGGGCCGTGCTCGTGCTGCCGCCGTCGAATGGCGGTCATCCATCCCGCGCCCTGACATCAGGCAAGGATAGAAGGCGGGGGAAGCGGAGCGCGCGTCGTGCGGTTGGCGCAGGCGATCCCAGCCGGTTCTGGGAGGGGCGAGCGTTCCGTCCCGCGCTCCTCGCCGATGAACTCATGGCTCTCGACTCCTACATCTCCACTCCCGTAGCTGACGATGGTGTGGGCGCCTTCCTCTACGCCTACCGGGATGGCGTCTACCAACGTGCGGAGGAGGTCGCGAGTAAGAAGGCCGAGTCCCTCCTCGGCGTGCGCGCCGCAAATGCGCGCATCGAAGATGCGGTGAAGCTGATACGCCGGCGGGCCGCGAGCCCGCACGACGATCTGAACCCGAGCGGGCTTGACCTCATCAATGTCCAGAACGGCATGCTCGACTGGAAGACGGGGAAGCTCAAACCCCACGATCCAACTTGCCTCTCCACGATCCGCATCCCGGTGCGGTTCGATCCCGCCGCCAAGTCGGAGATCATCGACCGAGTTCTTCAAGACTGGCTTCCGGGTGACGCGCTCGACCTGGCCGGAGAGATGCTCGGCTACCTGCTCATCCCGACCCGCAAGCACCAGACCGCGTTCATGCTGGTCGGGGAAGGGGAGAACGGAAAGTCCACGTTCATCAATCTCACCCGTAGTCTGCTCGGGCGCGGCAATGTGTCGAGCGAGACGCTCCATGATCTGGAAGAGAACCGCTTCCGCGTGGCCTCGCTCTTCGGCAAGCTGGCGAACCTCTGTGCAGACATCGACGATCGGGCGCTGCAGTTCACGAGCGTCTTCAAGAAGATCACCGGGGACGACTCGCTCTCGGCCGAGCGCAAGCACCAGCACCCGTTTGACTTCGATCCCTTCGCCCGTTTGATCTTCTCAGCCAACACTCCCCCTGCCCCGCGCAACGACCGCACTCACGCCTTCTTTCGCCGCTGGGTGGTCGTCCCCTTCGACAACAAGTTCCGCGACGGCGAGAAGCGGGACCGAGATCTACCGAAGAAGATCACGACCCCGGAGGCGCTCTCGGCCTTGCTCAATATCGCCGTCGCCGGGCTGCAGCGGCTGGAGGCGAGGGGCGAGTTTGCCCTGCCCGAGTCGGTGCGGCAGGCGGGTGAGAAGTACCGGCGGGAGGCCGACGCCGTTTACACGTTCATCAGCGAAGAGTGCGCGAAGGGCGGTCAGGATGCCCGCGTCTCTGCCACCGACCTCCAGAGATCGTTCCGCGCCTGGTGCGCAGAGAACGGGTACCGGAACGTTCCCCCGAAGAAGGCCCTGGAGCGGCAGTTGGTCGAACTGCTCGGCGCGGAGAAGGAGCGAGCACGGGTCGGGGGACGCAAGAACGCCGTGGTGGTTTGGCGCGGCATCACGTGCTCGTACTCACCCCCGGCCCAGGGGGAGGCCGGGGCGGATGGGTCCTCCCTGGCGCCGGAGGACCGGTGGCCATGACCCAAGTGTGTCGGTTGTGTCGATTGTGTCAAAACCGCCTACTTCTCTCCCCGTTAAACAGTGCACTGGAAGCGCGTATAGGAGAAAAGTGGGGGGGACCGACACAACCGACACAATCGACACAGCGAGAGAGAAGGCAGGTACGACCCGTGGCCACCCACGGGTCCATAGCCGCCATGACGTGCGGCGCGCAGAAGTGAAGGCGATGCTGGCGGATCCCGCCGTTGCTGGCAGTGCCTTGACGAGGGCTGTCGCGGGATGCCTGGACTGGCAGCGGCACATGCTCCAAGTGCCCGAAGCGGTTCCGAAGGGCGACGCCCTAGGCGGATAGGAGATAGCCAGGGCTGGGACCGAGAACCCTACCGGCGTCAGTACGGGCCCACCCGGTTCCACGCCCCTCGAGGAGACAAGAGATGCCTGATCACATTACGGTTCGCGATACGTCCACCCTTCCCCCGCACAAGGAAGGCCAGTTTGCCGCCATTTGCGCCGACGTGATTGATCTCGGCCAACGCGTGGAGACCTACCCCGGCTCCTCGCCGCGTGTCGTGAGGAAGGTGGGTCTGGTCTTCGTCACGACCGAGCACCGCCAGGATGGCAAACCCAGCACAGTGAGTACTGAGTTCACCGTATCCATGAACGAGCGAGCGGGTCTGCGGCGGTTCCTCGAGAGCTGGCGTGGGCGGTCCTACACACCAGACGAGACGGCGGGCGATGCTCCGTTGCGTCGCCTGGTCGGGCAACCAGCTCTTCTCACGCTCGAGAATCGGTGCAGTGCCAAAGGACGGAACTACGCCAAGATCGCGAGCATCGCGCCCTTGCCGAAGGGCAAGCCAGCCCCTGAGGTTAACGGGTACCGGCGCTCCCTTAGCTGGGAAGAGCGGAAGAAGCTCTATGAGGCCGAGGTGGCACGCCACATGGCGGGTCCTGGTGCCACCGCCGTGGGGCAGTGATAGAGCTCGTGCACGTTGCTTACGCCTTCCAGGATTCAGGCTCCTGGCAATCACCGGACCAGAGCTGAGGAGAAGAGAAGTGTATAGAGAAGAACGCGAGACGGTGATCGTGGCCAACCTGGCCGATCTCGACGACGGCTTCTTCACCGTTGAGACCACAGAGAAAGGCGTGCTGGCTCGCCTGCGCCGCCTGGCCGGCGACCGCCTTCAAGTCGAGGGAAATCGGCCCTGGCTGTGCCGGGTCCCCGCTGACCTGTGGCGGGGGAACGCGCTCAGGGTCGGACGGCGCCTGAAGGCGACCGGGAGACCTTTCCAGAATCGCGTCCAGGCGTCAGGAACCCCGCGCACCGGCGCAAATCTGGAAGGGAACGGTGTCGACCCGACCACAGGTATGGGTCGAGAGGATTCGCATGCAGAACTCCTGCAGTAGGAGCAAGCGAGACGGCCCCCGCGTCACCGGAGGCCGTCGAGCGGGGACAGGGTCGTGCTAGCCGGTAGCCGCCTCGGTCTCGCTGAGGATCGCCTGCAGGGTCGGCACGTCCCGCCGTGCGGCAGCCAGGGCCACGGCGCGGACGAACCGGCTCGCCCGGGCCGGGCCTGCTGCGTCGTGGATCTCGTCGCGCTCGTCGGCCGAGAGCCTGAACGCGAACACGACCAGGTCCTCGGACGCCTTGGCTTTCGGCATCACGGTCTCGGTAGTGGCCTTCTTGGTCGCCGCCTCAGGGGCGGTCTCTTCCGTCGTGGCTGCTTGCTTCTTCGTACTCATCTCATTGCCCTCCGTACCCGGCCCCACGCCGGGCGTGCAACAACAAGGGCGCTGCTCGGGGACAACATCAAGGTAAAGAGAGGAAGAAAGTGAGGACCGCAAGGTCGCGAAAGCTCGCGCTTTGGTCGGCCCTGCCGCCGTATCTCGGTGGTAAGCGCCGCCTTGCCCCGCTCATCTTCCGGGAGATCGACCGCCTCATCCCGCGCCGCCACTGGCGCGGACTCACATTCCTCGACGGGTTCCTCGGCGGCGGGTCGGTCTCGCTCTACGCCAAGGCGCAGGGATTCACGGTCGTGGCGACCGACATCGCGGAGCGGGCAATCACGGTAGGGGAGGCGCTCATCGCCAACTCGCGGGTTCGGCTGACCCGAGAGGACGTGCTTCGGTTAGCGAAGGACGATGGCGAGGCACCGGGCCGGGTCGAGACCGGATACGTACCGAGCACTTTCACGAAGGACCAGGCCCGCTTCCTCGACCGTGCTCTCGGGACCGCCGCTCGAAACCCCCGACACCGCGAAGGCAGCACTCATCCGGCTGCTGGCTATCCGCGTCGCGCTGCTCGCTCACCCGATGAGCCAGGTGCGGGCGGGGACCATCCACCGACTCTCGTCGGGCGAGTACGAGTCGATCACCGAGAGCTGCCGCTATCACTACGTCGACGGGTTACGGCTCATCCGTCCTGGGAAGTTGTGGGACCTGGCGCAGCAGTTGAACGCGGGTGTGTTCCAGGGCGAAGGCAAGGTGATCCACGCGAGCATTCTCGACGTGCTGCCAACAGTCGACGCCGCAGTAGTCTACTTCGACCCGCCATATCCTGGCGTCATGTCATACGAGAAAGAGTACAAAGTCATCGACGAGATTCTCGAAGGCCGGTCTCGGCCGACGAGCCCGTTCACCGCGCGGGATGGCGCAACGATGCTCGACGCGCTCTTCAAGCGGGCGCAGCACATCCCGGTGTGGCTCCTGTCGCTCGGGAACGCGGTGGTCACGATCGAGGAGTTGGCGGCGAAGATGGCGCGCTTCGGTCGCCAGACCAAGGCGATCGCGATCCGGTATCAGCACCTGCCTGCCGTGGCGACCGAGGAGAAGAAGCGCGAGAACCGCGAGTTCCTGGTCGTGGGGTGGGATGCGGAGGCTCCGCTGCTTCGGCGGTCGTCAGTGCAGGGTGACCGGGCCGGCACCGGGATCGATCAGCCGAACCGACTCGCCATCGTCGAGGATGACGCGAGCCTCGGTGGCACCGAGCTTCCGACCCTCAAGCCCAGCCTCGGCAATGGCGGTGAGAAGAGCAAGGCGAGCCTCGCCGAGAAGGCGGCTTCCAGCCTCGGGCTTCCCGTCCGGGTAGCGCAGGATAGCGTGGATGACCCAGGTGCCGGCGTCATCGAACCCGGCCTGGACTTCGACCGTGAAGGGCGAGCTGTCGTCTTGCCGTCCCATGACCCAGACGTTCCCTTGGCAGGCGGCGCCGAGTCAAGCCGCACGAAGGAGAAGAGACTGTGACCGACGACACGAAGGCGCCTGTGGCGCACAAAGGGCGCGCCAGTGCGCGAGTTGGGCCGAAGATGGTACCCCTGGACGACCTGAGGCCACACCCGCTGAACTCGAACGTGATGCCCGAGGACTTGCGGGAGAAGCTCAAGGCGCACATCAAGCGCACGGGGCGGTATCCGTTCCTGGTGGTCCGCCCACACCCCGAGGAGCCAGGGCAAGTACCAGGTCCTCGACGGCCACCACCGGGTCGAGGTGCTCCGCGAACTCGGCTACACCGAGGCCCGCTGCGACGTGTGGGACGTGGACGACCGCGAGGCGAAGCTGCTGCTCGCCACGCTGAACCGGCTTGCAGGGCCAGGACCTGCCCATCCGCCGGGCCCAGCTCATCCACGAGCTGCTCGGGCGAGATGAGCGTCGCCGACCTGGCCGGGCTCCTCCCCGAGACCGACAAGCAGATCGAGGAGCTGCACGCGCTGCTTGGAGTTCCCGGCCGAGGAGATCGCCGCGCTCCTCGACGCCGAGGCCGAGGAGGCCGAGAAGGTCCTGCCGCGGGTCATGAGCTTCGTCGTGACCCCCGAGCAGGAGGAGATGATCGAGCAGGCGGTCGAGCTGGCGAGCGACGGCACCCCGGGCCGGGACCGGAAGGCGCGAGGCCTCGCGAACCTCGCCAGGCACTTCCTGAAGGAAGGGGCCGATGCAGACGCACTCGAAGAAGCGTGAGGAAGCCCGTCGGCTCTATCTCACCGGCGAGATGACCACGAACGCCGAGATCGCTGCCCGGCTCAAGGCGAAGCCGCACACGGTCGGCAGGTGGCGCCGGGAAGAGGACTGGGACGGGCTTCGCCTGAAGATCGACCGCCGGGCGGCAGAACTGTTCGTCGAGAAGATCGCCACCGATCGGGTGACCTTGAACGTGCGGCACTACAGGCTCTGGGAACTGATTCTGGCGAAGCTGATGGAAGACCTGAAGGCGAAGCACGTCCTCGATGTCAGAGACATGGAACGGATCGCGGGCATCTTGGATCGGGCCCAGAAGGGGCAGCGGTTGGCCAAGGGGATGAGCGTAGCCGGCGAGACCGAGGAGGCCATCCGAGCCGAAGCGCAGGCCGAGATCCGCAGGCTCATCGACGTGTTCATCGACGCCGTCAAGGAGAACGTGAGCGATGAAGAGACGCGGGATCGCATCCGCCGCACGATCCTCGATGCACTACCTTCGGAAGAGGACACGGGAACTGGCGACGGCGACAACGCGCTCGTTCAGTGATCCACTTGCCGCGTGGGCGGTGAAACGGATCCGGCTCGACGGCTCGCCCTTTCGCTTCGAGGGCCACGAGTACCTGCGGGCGATCTACGACGACACGTCGCCGCACGTCGTCGTCCCGAAGGCGGCGCAGATCGGTGGCACCACCTGGGCGATCCTGCGCTCCGTCCATGCCTGCCTCTCAGGTCTCAACGTCATGTACTTCTTCCCGACCCGGACCGATGTGCTCGACTTCTCGAAGTCCCGGGTGTCGCCGCTTCTTGGCCGACAACCCGTTCCTCGCCAAGATGATGACCGACACCGACACCGCTGGGCTCAAGCGGATCGGGGAAGCGCATCTCTACCTGCGCGGGATGCAGTCGACCGTCGGCATGAAGTCGGTGCCGGCCGACATGATCGTCTTCGATGAACTGGACGAGGCCACGCCCGAGGCGAAGGCCATGGCCCGGGAGCGGCTCGCGCACTCGCGACTACAAGCGGATCATCGAGCTGTCGAACCCGACCCTGCCGGACTACGGCATCGACGAGAGCTACCAGGCGTCGGACCAGCGCCACTGGACCCTGAAGTGTCCCGCCTGCGGTCACTGGACGGCTCTCGACAGGGAGTTCCCGACGAAGCTGGGCGAGGAGGTGAAGATCATCCTGCCCCGCCCCGATGGCACCTTCTACCGAGCCTGTCCGAAGTGCTCGGCGGAGCTGGATCTGGCGGCAGGTGAGTGGGTGGCTGACTTCCCCGACCGCCCGATCCACGGCTACCGCATCAGCCAGCTGTTCAGCGACAAGGTCGACCCCGGCGAGATCTTGCACGAGTACCGCACCACCCGCTTCCCGGACCGGTTCTACAACCTGAAGATCGGGATCCCCTGGGCCGACCTGGAACGCCGCCTCGATATGTCGACGTGTCCTCGCTTGCTGCAGCGACGACACCATGGAAGACGAGGCGCAGAGCCAGGGGACGTACTGGATGGGGGTCGACACCGGCAGCGCCTTCCACGTCGTCGTCCTCAAGCACGAGAGCGGGGACACGGACGGTGATGGCCTGAGGCAGGTCCGACTGGTCCACCTCGCCGTCTGCCACGACTTCTCTGACCTCGATGCGATCATGAAGCGCTTCAGGATCTTCCGCTGCGTCATCGACGGGTTGCCCGAGACCCACGCCACCCGGGACTTCGCCAAGCGCCACCGAGGCCACGTGTTCATGTGCTTCTTCAACGAGCACCAGCGGGGCGAGATGAAGTGGGATCGAGAGGCGCACACCGTGCAGGTCAACCGCACCGAGGCCCTCGATGCCTCACGGGCGGCGGTCCGGGACAAGAAGGTCATCCTGCCGCGCCGGCTGCCCAGTCGTCGAGACGTTCGCCCGGCACATGGCGTCCGACGCCAAGGTGCTCGATGAGGACGAAGAGACGGGGGCGAAGAAGTACCGGTACGTCCGGACCGGCGAGGACCACTTCTCCCTGGCGTTCACTTACGCCTGGATGGCGGCTGAGCGGCACGGGGGGCCGAGTCAGCCGCGGGTCATCCGCATCGACCTGAACGATAGGCGGCTCCGGAAGCCTGAGCTGGCCCGGGCAGAGGCTCTTGGGGCGGTCGCTCCTCAGTGGCGTTTCGAGGCGGGGACGACCGTGGTAGCATGTGAGAGGCTCGCAGGACGGTTGATTGAGGAGGGCTACGCTCATGTCGTTGTCGAAACTCATACTCGCCGTTGGCTCTGTTCTCGTCATGACCAGCGCTGCGGACGCGGCTACGATCCGCGTTCCATCAGAGCAGCCTACCATTCAGGCGGGGATCAATGCCGCGACCAACGGAGATACCGTGCTTGTCGCGCCTGGGCAGCGTCTCGGTAGTTGTTGAATAAGGTCTGACGTTCTCTCCGGACCTCTTGAATCCTAGCGTTTCGAGCCGTTTGCTTCCATCTTCAGAATGCGGTCTGCGATTTCCTTCCTCCTGGCCGCGGTGAGCCCTGGATGGGCTGTTCGCCCGATGATCGCTGAGAACCGGCTTCACCAGAGGCCCCAGGATCAACGTTCTCGAGTCGGTCCGACCCGTAGCACCCCCCTGTTTCGGGGTGGCGGGGGCTCGGCGCGGATCCCGGGAGTCTCATGCGAGCTTCCTCTGCGCGCCGTCGATCATCTCCTCGAGCTTATGGTACCCGTCGATCTTGCGCAGGCGGATCGCACCAGAAGCGATCAGACCGAACAGCAAGGTCAGCGCCGCCGCCTCGGTCGGGAACGACCCCTGGGTCTTGGTCCGCCGGCGGAACTCCTCGTTGATCCGCTCGATCAGGTTCGTCGTGCGCAGACTCTTCCACATCGCGGCGGGGAAGTTGTAGAAGGTCAGCAGCTCCCGCCCCGCCTCCTCGAGGCTGACGACGACCTCCGGCACCAGCGGCTGCCACTTCCGGCAGAACGCCGCGTAGGCCTTCTCGGCCGCCTCTCGGTTCTCGGCGTGGGTGATCGCCTCATAGTCGCGCTTGAGCTCCGCGTGGCAGTGCTTCGGCGCCTTGGCCAGCAGGTTCTCCAGCTTATGCCATGTGCACCTCTGCAGCTCGGCCTCCGGCCACGCCGCCCGCACCGCACGGATCAGGCCCGCGTTGCCGTCGAGCAGCACCAGCCGCGGCGCGACCAGGTTCCGCGCGACGAGTCCCTCGATCACTCCCGCCCACGCCTTCAAGCTCTCGCTCGGCGCCAGTCGCAGCTCGAGCAGCTCCTTCTCGCCGGTGGCCTTCACCCCGACCACCACCTGCACCGGCACCTTGACCACCCGCCGGGCCAGCCGCACCGGCAGCCGCATCGCATCCAGGATCACGATCGCGTACGACTCGCGGCTCAGGTCGCGTCCTCGCCACATGGCGAACAGATCCTGCAGCCGCTTGACCACCCGCGACACCGCACTCCGGGACATCGCCGTCCCCTCGACCAGCGGCTTCAGCGCCAGTCGGATCTTCCGCGTGTTCGTCCCCGTCAGGTAGCTCGTGACCAAGGCCGCGTCCAACCGCCGCGTGCGCCGCGCGTAGCGCCGGACGATGTCGCTCGTGAACTCCTGCGTCCCCGTCGTGGTCCGCAAGCGAGCGCGGGGCACCTCCACCTCCACCGGGCCGAACGAGGTCATCAACCGCCGCGGCGGCCGGCTGCCGTGCCGGTAGCCGGTGCGGGCCTCGGTGCGCTCCCGGAGGCTGGCCCCCAGGGCACCCTCCACTTCCTCGTCGAGGATGTCGACGATCATCTCCCGGACCCGGCCCCGGACGAGGGTCTCGAGATCATGGAAATCCGCTGGCGGCGCCAGCAACTGCGCAGTACGATCTTTCACGGCGTATTCCTCCGGTTAAGCCCATACTGGGCTTTGCTTTATGACACCCGGAGAATACGCCATTTCCCTTTCTCAACAAGTCCCGGGACGCTGCCCGCGCCTGGATTCTACATCGGACCCAATAACGGGTGCGGTTTGTCTTTCAATGGGCGGAATGCGCTTCTTCTGTCCGAGGGTGGCCCGGATGTCACAGTCTGCGACGGGAGCAATGTCTGCCAATGGATGGGCATTGGCCCTCAAGAGCCTATGGCCGCCGTGTCCGGATTCACGGTGATTCAGGGCGCTTCTTCCGGTGCACTCCTCATCAGAGACTCGACGCCCACCATTTCCAACTGCGTATTCTCACAATGCACTGTTGATGGAGCAGTGACCATCGACGGTGCGGCAGCGCCTACGTTTGTAGACTGTCGGTTTGAAGGGAACGAAGATCCCCTGCCCTCAGGTGTGCCAGCCAGCGTCAACGCTGCAGTAGTTGTGGACGAGGGCGCCCAACCGTCATTCATCCGGTGCCAATTTACGAGCAACGTGGGCGCCTTGGCTGTCGCCAATGGCTCTGGCGCCACCTTGGTTGACTGTGTCTTCGTGGAAAATTGGGATAGCGAGAAGGGGTGCTTTGAGATCGCCGGCTCTATGGCAACGCTGCAGGGGTGCTCGTTCTCCGGCAACGGCGCATATTCCGGGCATGGGGGTGCCATCTTCGCTAGAGCCTCGACCTTGGAGCTTACTGGCTGTTCCTTCGCTGACAATGTTGCGATTCAAGGGAATGGAGGTGCGATCTACATCGATCACACGTCCTCAAGCATCGTGTCATGCACTCTTGCAGATAACACTTCAGTTGGTGGCGTTGGCGGGGGGATCGCACTCGACTCAAGCGAGACAGTGATGTCGCGCACTGATCTTGTAGGGAACTCAGCAACTCTAGGGTCTGGTCTCGCCGTGTTGCGGGGATCGTCGGCAGGTGTTCAGAACGCGATCGTTGCATTTGGTGTGCAGGGATCGGCCGCTCTCTGCGGAGGGAATAGCTTGTTGATCATGTCTTGTTCTGACATCTACGGGAATACTGGAGGAGACTGGACCGCTTGTCTCTCCGGCCAGCTCGGGATCAACGGCAACTTCAGTGCCGATCCGCAATTCTGCGATGCTGAAGGCGGCGACTTCAGAATATCCGGCAACTCCCCATGCTCACCGCAGAATGCGCCTCAAGGGTGTGGCCTCATTGGCGCCATGCCAATTGGGTGTGAGACAACGGCGCTAGCTGAAGAGCAAGTACCGCCAAGCGGCGGATGGCTGTCGATAGCCCCGAACCCCGTGCGCGGCGTCGCCGAGTTCTCTCTCGAAGGTGCTGGCCCGCGAGTCCTTAGTATCTTCGATTCGCAGGGACGTCTGGTCGAGCGCCTCGCGGGAAGCGATGGCCGCTGGACTTGGACCCCGGGCGCGTTGACGGCGGGCGTCTACTTCGCGAGGCTGGACGGGGGCGGGATCGGAGAGACAGTCAAGTTTCTCTACCTACGATGAATTGGATGACACCTCTGGTCACGGAGGACCATGGCCATGCGTTCTCGTTGGTTGACCCGTGTGCGTTGGCTCATGTTGATGGCGATGGCGAGCACGGCTGTCTCTGCCGTGGCGAGCGAGCGGCAACTTACGATGCGCCCCTCGCTTGACGGCCAGCCAGCTTGGTCGCCGGACGGGCGCTGGATCGCCTTCATCTCGATCCCGCCGCCACCGCTCTCTCCGCCGGACATCTGGGTCATGCGAGCAGATGGCGCCGACGCAGCGCAACTGACAGCAACCGACGCCTCGTGGGATTCGAATCCGGATTGGTCGCCTGACGGCGAGTGGATCGCTTACACATCCCACGTGTTTCCGCAGCTGAATCCCGACATCTGGGCGATGCTTGCGGCCGGTGGTTCCGGGGTCCCGCTGACCTCCGATCCCGGGGCTGAGTCACACCCGGCGTGGTCTCCGGATGGCTCGCTGATCGCGTTCAACGCGACGCGCGATGGGAACTCCGACATCTGGGTCATGCCGGCGGGAGGAGGAGGAGCGACGCGGCTCACGGTCGACCCGGCGGAAGACTACCAGCCAGTCTGGTCCCCGGATGGTTCGGAGATCGCCTTCACCTCGTGGCGTGGCGGTACCTCGGACATCTGGATCATGCCGGCGACCGGAGGGCCAGCTCGCCAGATCACGGACTTCCCGACCTACGAGTCGCAGCCAGATTGGGCGCCCGATGGTAGGTGGATAGCCTACGTCTCTTCCCGAAACGGCAATGAGGACATCTGGGTCGTGGGGGCGTCAGGCGGGACGCCCGCGCAGCTCACGGCCGAGCCCGGGACCGACGACGAGCCGGCGTGGTCCCCGAACGGTCGTGAGATCGCCTTTGAATCCGATCGAACAGGGAACCTGGAGGTCTGGGTTCTGGATGTTGACCTTCCCGTAGCGATCGGGCCGACAAGCTGGGGTGCCGTCAAGGTGCTCTTCCGATGAGGGGTCTGGGATCCGTGGCGAGCTTCACTCCTTCCTCTCGCGGATGGTGGCCCCGCCGCCCGTCGCCCGGCCGCCAGCGGGTCCCCCTCAGGCCGACCCCGGAATCGGGGCATCCCCTCCCGCCCAACCGGCCGAAAAGGGGCATCCCCTCGGGCGGACATGGCCGATTTGGGGCATCGGCCTTCCCGGAACCCCCCGAAAAGGGGCATGGCATCCCGGCCAACCGGCCCAAAAGGGGCATCGGAAACCGGGTCATGGGCAGAAAGAGGCGTCCAGGCGGGGAGACCGAGAATGCCCTAACCCGTTATCCTGTCGTCTGATGTGCGGTCTTGTGCACCTGCCGAGGGGCAGCCAGAACGCGATTTTGGGGCTGATTCCTGCCCATGAAATGCCCCTTTGAGGCCCGGAAGCCCCGGAAACTGCCGCCAACCTGCCCGTCTCAGCCGTCCAGAAGCCGTGATCCTGCCGTCCTGCTGCCCGCCTCGGGCTATCTTGTCGCCTTCCGACGGAAAGGCGACATGAGTTCAATAACGGCGTGGAGGCGCAGGATGCTGCGGCACGTAGATAGCTGTGGTTCATCGTCGTAAACGGTGTACTTCGCGTTCAGTAGACACCTGTCTTGAACAAGGGGCACACCTGAGCCAGCACACCGCAAGCCAGCGCGAGGCGCTGCCTGCCGGCGGCGGTCTCCGGGAGGCGCGGTTAGGGATACACCGCCTTTATGCGGCCCCACGTCGTTGGCTCGATCGCCATCGTAGAGCAAGGGGCCGCTACCGCCCCAACGACCTGGAATATGCGATGGCAACCGATAGCTCCGCAGTTGAAAAACGAACCGAGCAGCCTCACCTCCTGGCCCAGCAGGGGACCCAAGTCCACGCTGTCGCTTTCCAGAAAGAATCCACCGTACTGGCCGCAGCGTAGTAGGCAGAATGGCCTGAAGCAGCACTCCGGAATGGTAATACAATCGTTCCGGAGTTGACCGGAGACCTCAAGCGTGTCGGTGGGCGTCGGTGCTCCAGAGACACGGATATCGTTCTCCGGACCCTGCAACGGCCCTGCGGTCTCTCCGATCGCCCACCGCGCTGTCGATATCCAGATGCCCATGATAAACGCCAAGGCCCACCCGGTGGCTTGCAGTGCCGCCCAAAGTGCGACTCCTCGATCAGGTGAGGTTCTGCTTGCGTTCATTTCCTAGCCCTCCGCTCCGACAGTTCACTGTCCTCACCCCCCCCTTAGCGTTGGATGACAAGCTTCCCACGCCCCACAGTGGCCTCGTCAATGTGGAGCGTGTAGAAGTACGGGCCGTTCGAAACCCCATGTCCCCCGGAATTGCGCCCGTCCCACCAGAACCACCGCCGGCCCGCAGGCATCCGCTCGGGTCCCAGGCTCCGAACCAGCCTGCCACTAACATCGTAGATCCGAAGTGCCGTGTTGCCCACTCGTGGCAGCTCCATCTGCACCCGAACCCGTTCGCCGATACTCGGTCCGGGCCACGTGTCCACCCGCAGCGGCTCCGTCCCCGCACCGTCGGTCGCCGTGATGGTGGCCTGTGCGATGGCGGTGAAGGCAATCCGTGCCTGGTCGTAGTGATACGGCACAAAGAGAGGCGGAAGATCTGGCCGATGGACCTCGTAGACATAGGTTTCCAGCGTCACGACTGTCGCGCTCACGTGCACGACGCTTGCCCAGGATGGCGGGGTATCGTAGTAGTCGATGGGGTTCGATGCCGGCCACCCGATCGTGCCGGAGATTCGGTACCACACGGCCGGAGGCTCCAGGAACGCTGAGTCGAACTCATGCGTTGCCGTCAGCCTGTAGCGGATCGTCTCATACGTTCCATCCGTGAGCCCGGGAACTCGACTGAACGCCTGGTTCAGGAGAACCTGGTCCGATACCACAGGATCAAGCTGCCGTTGCTCGACTGCCTTGAATGGCGCGACGAACAGGAGAGCGGCGTCAGCCCTCACGAGTCCGTGTCCGGTTTCCACATCAAAGTGGGGCGGACCCACATCCCTCGCGGTTCGGATCATGATTTGGCCAAAGTCCTCTCCCATGAGGACGGGTCTGTACGACTCAAGGAGGGCGGCAATCCCGCTGACAAAGGGCGCCGCCGCGGACGTGCCGGTAAAGCCGTCCGAGACACAAAGAGGGTGTGCGGGGTCCATGTCATAGTACTGGTTGAAGCGGCGCGTTGTAGCGATCGCCTTTCCGCCGGGGGCACACACATCAATCCAGGAGCCGTATGTCGAGCCGGGTCCCCAGCCAGGATCACATCCTTCAACATCTTGGTCGCGCCACCGCTGTCCGTTCAAGTAGAGAGCTCCAACGGCGAACACCGTATGTTCATGGGCAGCCGGATAGAACCGCATGGTACTATTGACATTGCCCATAATCGAGACAAGGAACGACCCAGCGAGGGCGCCAGTGCGCGCCGCATCGGCTTCGAGCGGATTGAAGGCGCCTCCGTAATAGCTCATGTTGAGGATCGGGATACGCCGCTGCTGTGCCCAGTAGATGCCATACGCGCTAATGATGGCGGAGCCGAATCCTCCGGAGTCGATGACTTTGACAGCCACCCCCGTTGGCGACCAACTGACGCCGACGACTCCCTCATCATTGTTTCCGGTAGCACCGATGATGCCGGCAACGGCTGTGCCGTGTCCGTTGTCGTCCCAAGGAGGGCTATTGGGGGAGACGTAGTTGAAGCCGCTCCGCATGCGTGGCGCGAGATCGACATGCATCGTGTCAATTCCGGTGTCGAGAATAGCCACCCATGCCGAGGTGGTCCCCGTGTGCAGGTCCCATGCCTCTCTGGCGTTGATGTCGATGTCGTCGCCGATGCCCCATTGCCCAACGTTGTGGAGGCCTGTCTGTCGTGGATAGAAAGTATCATTCGGGTCGTTCCCGGCAACGCGCAGATGGTCCGCTGTTACGTACACGGTCCCGTTCTGGTGCTGGAGCATGTAGACAGCCGTCAGAGCATGGTGGCCGGCCGCCATCGAAGCGAGGTAGATAGTGGACAGGTCATCGAGGATGATATCCTTGCCGAGGTCGTTTGTAGAATAGATGCTGTGTTGGTCGAATGAGGGTAGCCATTTCGTCAATGCGATCACGTGTGCCGCGGAAAGAGCGGCAGCGAGCCCCGGCACAGTGAAGTGGTAGGCGTCCAAGGGACCGCTGGCTGGTGCGCCTTTTGCCACTGCACCTGGATTGAACCTGATGATGATACGGTCGGCACGTGCACCTATCCCGTTGCAGGTCCAGTTGGAAATGGGGATGGGAGGCAGCGCATTACCTGCGTTTGACGATCTCACAGTCAAGGATCCGTGCCTGGCACCCTCTTCGGTTGGGCAGGCGCGAATGACGACCGGGATGCTTCTGCCACCAGGGACCGCGGCCGGCAAGGTTGGAGCAACAGCGATGGTGTAACCAGCCCCAGTGACGGTCAGTTCGGTAATGTAGAGCGTTGACGTGGGGTCCTCGCTCATATTCGAGATGGTACCGACGAGGTCAGTGCAGTAGCCCACAGTGACACACCCGAAGTCGAGCGTGTCGGGGCTGAAACCCATGATCGGAGTCAGCGGTGTGGAAAGGCAGAGGTTGGGGAAAGCGAAGGTGGCGACCATGATATAGGCGGGCAGATGGCGGCACATCGAACGTCCTCCTTGGCGGGGCAATGCTGCTCGCGGTGGTCGTGGCGCGGTTGGCGACGAATGGCAAGCGGATGGTGGCATGTGCCTCGGGACGTCGGATGATGCGGCGAGTGGGGGGATGCTGAACTCGGTGCCATGAACCACGCCAATCCGGATTGCGCGAGGGGCTTGTGTTCTCGCGGCGCCCGGATCGGCGCTCAAGGGTGAGAGGGTGTTCGCGGCATCTCGGGCGGTCATGGCGGACCTCCTAAAGGGCTCCCGAGGGAGTCCGGCCCCCAGCCCCGGGCGGGGCGCGCGAGGCCAGAGGTCTTGGGAACCATGCTGCGCCCCTCGGTTGGCCCGTGCAAGGGGGATTCGCTGAGCCGGGGCAACTTGACCTGCAATCCCCGTTGTGCATCTGTCCAGCAATGTCGAGGCGGCTCAGGCGGGCCATCTGCTTGTGCAGACACGACTTCCCCGCTCTTGGCCGATCGCAGTGCGGCATCGGCCACGCCGGGCGTAGTGTCCGAGAATAGTGCGCCGTGGCAAGGTGGCGACTTCCAGCGGGTGCAAGTCCCGCCCGGCGACGGGTCGCTCCAGCCGGAATCCGTCTCAGCACACCATCCCCCTCAGCCTCTCGAACATCTCCTCGTCGCTCGGGTAGATGTACGCCGTGGTCGTGAGCGGGCTCGCGTGGCGGGCGAACCGCTGGGCGAGGAAGAGGTCGCGGGTGGCGAGGTAGACACAAGTTATTGCGGCATGGCGCAAACTGTGGAACGGATACAGCCGCGAGAACCCGGCGACGACCTGCCACGCGCGAAATAGGACCTGGACGCGGCGTCGTGAGATTCGTCGGCGTCCCTGGTTGCAGAAGAGCGGGGCCGAGGGGTCCACGCGCTCGTGGCGCGCCTGCTTGTAGAGCCAGAAGCGCGCCAGCTTCGCCACCAGCGCGTCGGGTAGAAACACGTCTCCCGCTCGCCCGCCCTTGGCTATCTCGGCGCGGAGACGAACGCGGGCGCGCGGTGACCCGTCTTCGAAGAACACGTCACCCACGTTGAGCCCGACGATCTCCCCGAGGCGGAGGCCGGTGCCGCTCCGCCGATCTCGGCGGCGCGCTCGCCACTGGCGCGAGCGCCATCCTGAGAAACTGCACTCTGTACCAGAACACGGGGTTGGGTCCGGAGGGCGCAGGTGCCGGGCTCTGGATCGGCGCGGCCCAGGGGGTCACGGTCGAGAACACGATCATCGCTGCCAGCACGCAGGGGCAGGCCATCACGTGCCACGTCGGCATCGTGATGATGAGCTGTAACGACATCTTCGGCAACGCGGGTGGCGACTACGTCGGTTGCATCAGCGGCTCCGAGGGCGTTGACGGGAACATCTCTGCCGACCCGCAGTTCTGCGACGCTGGCGGCGAGGCCTTCACCTTGAACGCCGCGTCGCCGTGCGCGCCAGCGAACGCACCTCCTGGCTGTGGGCTGATCGGCGCGTTTGACGTGGGCTGTGGGCAGGCCGCGATCGAGGAGGGTGGAGTGGCCGCAGCCCGGCCGCTCATCTCGCTCACGCCTAATCCGGTCTGGTCTTCGGCGCAGATTGCAGTGCGCGGGCCCATGCCTGGGCGAATCATCGAGATCATCACGACGGCTGGTCGAGTTATCGACGCTCTCCGCGCTGATGCGGGTGGCGGGATCACGTGGCACCCATCCCGCGACCTGCCGTCGGGGGTCTACTTCGCCCGCCTGAGGGGCGGCGAGACGGGCACCGCGCGCTTCGTTCTCATTCGGTAGCGCCATCCCTTCGCGATCTCGCGCCGAAGGTGACCCGCGTGCGCGGTGTGCCGTCGTCGAAGAACACGTCTGCCACGTTCAAGCCGACGATCTCGCCGAGCCGGAGGCCGGTGCCGAGGGCCACCGAGAAAATCAGGTGGTCGCGGGGGTGGGTGAAGGTGGCTTGCAGGAGTGCGCGCTGCTCGGCCTGGGTGAGGGTCGGGGGACTGAGATAGGGCATGGATCGCCTCGCGGGATGACGGTGACGAGATGAGGGTCCCTGCCGGCGAGGGGAAGATCAAGCCTGCACCGGGTCGCATGGCAAGGCCGTCGCGCGGGTGTCCTTCGCTCACGCCCAGCAGGGCTCGCTGCTCGGCGGCGGTCAGGGTCGGTGGGGATAGGTGGGGCACCGGTATCCTCCGGGGCCGGGACCATGGTGCCTCGGGGTGGTGGGGGGGCAAGCCTGCAGGGCGGGGTGACGTCGGCACCAGCGAACGGTTGGGTGGCCTGCTCAAACACTATCACCGGTCGGGCGGCTTGAGAGCTTGAGATGGGCGTTGCCGATCGAGTTACCGGATACTGCGCGATCCGGATCTTCTCCTCGGCGGAGTAGCGGCGGAGGGCCTTCCGGCGGATCTCGCGGACGACGACTCGGGACCGAGTTCATAGGCCATGGCTCACCCCCCGGGTTCGGCGTATAATGGAGATGAAGTGTCTCTTCGTTTCAGACCTTGACTTGGTCCCATTGAGGCTGACACGAGACAACGAACCACCCCTTCCCCGGGACGGCAGAAAGGAGAGGGCAATCATGCGTCTTCTGCTCCTTGCGATCACCATTGCGACCCTGACACCGCTATCCGCGTTCTCGACCGAGTTGCCTGGTGGCGTAGCCGACGGAGACACCTTGCGCGCGGACGAGTCGCCCTATTCACTCACTGGAGACCTGCTGGTTCTGGGTCTGTTTGTCGAACCGGGTGTTGTCGTGGAGGCGGCGGGAAACTACGAGATCCACGTTGTGGGCCTGCTGGTTGCGGTCGGTACGCAGACCGATTCGATTAGCTTTACGGCGGCAGACACCGTGGCGGGATGGCAGGGGATGTTCTTCGATCAGAGCTTCCCCGCAACTGAGATCGCCTTTTGCCGCATCGCGAGATCGCTCAATAGCGGCATTCGTATCAATAACGCATCGCCGACAGTACGCAACTGCTTGGTCACGGACAACTCGGCGCGGATTGGTGCTGGCTTGCGGATCAGCGGATCGCTTGAGGTTATGCTCACCAGGTGCGTCATCGAGGGAAACGGATACCAAGGGGATGCTCCGCGGGGCGGCGGCATCTATACAACTGCACCCCTGGCGCTCGATCACTGCGAGATTGTCAACAATACGATCGACGACTTTCGAGTAGGCGATTGCTTCGGCACGGGGGACGCCTCTGCCCTTGGCGGGGGGATTTACGCTGAAGGCGACCTGACCCTTCAGAACGTCGTGGTGGCAGGGAACGTCGCCAACTCAAGAGGCGGACACGAGAACTCCCGCGGCGGAGGCGTCTACTTGTCAGGAACTCTGACGGCGCACAACTCAGTAGTGCTTCAGAATGTGGCTTCAGCTGGCGGGTGCAACGTTGGTGGTGGTGCCGTTGGCTATGGAGGCGGGATTTATCTGGCAGGGAGCGCGTCTATGGGGAACTGTATCGTGTCGGAGTGCAATACGCGCACTTCTGGGGGAGGAGTATACGTCTCTGGATCCGCGACTCTTGAGAATTGCACGATTGTCTATTGCGGTCCGCCCTCGACCGGGGGCGCCGGTGGCTTGGCCGCCACAGGCGGGAGTAGCGTGGAGTTAAGAAACTGCATCGTCTACTTCAACTTGCCGTCACAGCTTTCGGGGCCGACCGTGGCAACGTTTAGCGATGTCGAAGGCGGATGGCCAGGTGAAGGCAACATCAGTCAGCATCCTCTGATCGTCCTCAACCCCGAGGAGCCGTGCCATCTTGCGATCCGTTCGGGTTCTCCGTGTGTGGATGGGGGTGACCCTTCGCCGGCGTTTAACGATCTCTGCTTCCCACCGTCCTGTGGGACATCGCGCAACGACATGGGTGCGCATGGGGGGCCCGGAGGTTGCGAGTGGCCATCTGACGAGTGCGACGTTATCACGGCGATAGCGGACGGCCGACAGAGTGCGGCAATCCCAGCAACCCCGGTGATGGGACTGCTCTGTGCACCGAATCCATCACGCTTTGGCTTTGACATTGGGTACACGTTGCAGCGGAGTTCCTATGTCAGGGGTGAGGTCTTAGACGTGACTGGTCGACTGGTTCGACTGATCGAGGACTCGACGAAGGACGGAGGACCGCACTCCGTTCGGTGGGATGGTCGCGATGAACACGGACGGTACGCTGCAAGAGGAGTTTACTTCGTGCGTGTAACGGGTGCGGGGGGGATGGGAACGGCGCGCGTGGTGTTGCTTCGATAAGTCGCTCAAGGAGGCTCGCGCGGAGCGGCCCGACTCAGCAACTGCCTTCTTGTCAACTGTCGCCTGAAGGTAGCCACGTGATTTCGCCTGATAGGGAGCCACGGGCACGGGTGTGCGGTGGTCCTTCGGTGTCCTTTCTCCCTACGCCGCCTTCCGAGCGACGGCTTCGCGTTCGTGCGCCCGGTAGCTCTTGCCGGTGATGGTGATGAGATGCGCTCGATGCGCCAGGCGATCGAGCGCGGCCGAGGCGAGCAGCGGGTTGTCGCCGAACGCCGCCGGCCACTCGGTGTAATCGCGGTTGCTGGTGACCAGCACCGAGCCCCGTTCGTAGCGCCCGCTCGAGGAAGCGCACGTAGCGATGCACCGCCGAGTAGCTCCCCAGGAACCGATGCTCGTCCCTGAGCCGCTCGAAGATGGCGCGGGACTCCACCCCCTGCTCCCGATAGCTCCGGATCACGGCCTCGAACGGCGCCGCCTTGTACCCTTGACGAGGCAAGGTCGGTGGAGGCAGGCTTGCCTTGAGCCGGCGGTCGAGTTCCTCGGGGCTCACCAGCGGCCCGGTGAGGAGATCCTCGGCCTCAGCCAGCTTGCGGTACTTGCCCACGGTCTTGCGGGCGATCCCGAGGTCGCGGGCGATCGCCCGGTCGGTCTCGCTGGCGCGCAGCCGGCGCACGAGTTCGCGTACGTCGAGTGTCATCAGTCTCCTTCCTGCCACGGGGCTACCCTCCCTGGTTTTAAGCCTCCAAGGAAGGCACCCCGTGTGCGGGAAGGACCACCGCACCCCGCCACCCCGTCCCGCCGCCGGTCCTTCGCGCTCCGGGTCCGACTCGAGCCCCCGACTCCCCCCTGGCTCCCACCCCGCGAAAGCGGGTGGCAACCTATCGGGCGAAAACAGATGGCTCCCTATGCGGCGAAATCGCCTGGCCCCCTATCCGCGAAATCCGTGGCTACCTATAGCGCGATTGCTGACAGCGTCGGGCCATGAATTCCCCTCTGGCTACAGGATCATTGGGTCGGCCTTGGGCAGGAGCATACACGAGGGGACCGATTGTGCCACCGATCCCGGGAGAGCGCAGCATGGACCGGCCAGCCTCGGGCTATCCCAGGTCTGGAGGGTACCAAGGGGGTCCGTCGACGGTACGACACTGCGTCGGCCGACGACTCCGCCAGATTCCGCGCGTGCGAGCTACCTTGCTCCTTGGGCCTTGATCTCGCCCCAGGTCGCGGGCTGCGCCGGGACCGGGCCGACGATGGTGAAGCAGGGGAACCAGGATTCGCAATTCCAGTAGGCCGTGCGGGGAGCCCAAACTTCGCCTGATTGAGTGAGGGCGTACATATTCGTACCCTGTCCATCTCGCGGGGGGATCAGCGCTATGAACGACGAGGATGCCGAGAATGAACAGGCCAACGTCCAGCTTGCGGGTTGTGGGTTGCCGGCATCAACCGGCATTCGCCACAACTCGCCGGAGGCGGTGAGAACGTAGAGCGCGTCACCGCCGGTAGATGAGACGAAGACAGCTGAGACAGCTTGGTCTTGCGTGCCAGGTCGTCCGCAGTAGATGAACTCCTCGCAGGCGACGCCGGGAGTCCGTGATACCCAGACGCCGCCATCATCGGTCAGGGCCAGAAAGAGGCCAGCTCCATAGGGGAATCGATCGAAGGACACGAAGTTCATGGCCAAGGCCGAGTTTGACAGGACGACTCCTAGCAGGATGAGCAGGGCGGCGTTCTTCATGGCAAGGTCCCCGCGGTGAAGACAAGGGGTGGCAGCGAGACGACAGCAGGATTATAGCAGGTTTAGGCTCCCGTCTCCTCAGCACACCATCCCCCTGAGCCGCTCGAACATCTCCTGGTCGCTGACGTGGGTGCGACGGTCGTGAGCGGACTCGCGTGGCGGGCGAACCGCTGGGCGAGGAACAGGTCCCGGGTGGCCCGGTACGCGGCGGTCAAGTCGTTGTGGCGCAAGGCGTGGAACCCGTAGAGCCGCCCAAAGTCGGCGACGACCTGCCAGGCGCGGAAGACCGACGTTCTTTTGCTACTTCATCAAAAAGACGACGATCAGCAGGAATGTATAGACCACCGCGAATAGGATCGGGACGCCTGGAATAACATACTTGGAGTTTGCCAGCTTTCCCGGTATCGGCATTTCGGTTCGAGCCTCTTTTCGTTTGCTGAAAGGACCGCCTGGCCCTTCAAAAGCTAGTGCTACCTCTTCTGCTTGCGTCACATGGCGATTGGCGCGGTGACCATATGCCACCCAGACCAAGCTAAGGAGAATGCCAGCCATGGCGAGCGTGATAAGAACCAGCCGGTGCTTGCCATTGGCGGCGAAGATAGTAGCCCATGCCAAGAGTAGGATCGTGGTTGCCATGAGGTAGTTGTACAGGGCCATGTGTCGAGTCTGATCGAGGTGGATCCATAGATTCGCAGCTGCATTGAAGTGGTCTGCGGGTTCAATCCCAGGCACCGAGGGGGGGGGCGTGCTCGACATATTGCCTCCTGTCTCTCTCCTCGCAAATGTCCGGTCATGCGATAGCAATGACGGCGGATGGTATCCTGAGCCCGAGAGCTTAGCTGATTCTGGTTTTGGAGCAAGGGCCGTTTGTGGAGTGGGCCAGCGGTCCACTACCGCCGAGTTTGTGGAGAGAATCCGGAATCCTTCGGCTCAGCACACCATCCCGCGCAGCCTCTCGAACATCTCCTCGTCGGAAACATGGGTGTAAACGACGGTCGTGAGCGGGCTCGCGTGCCTGGCGAACCGCTGGGCGAGGAAGAGGTCGCGGGTAGCGAGGTAGACACAAGTGATTGCGGCATGGCGCAAACTGTGGAACGGATACAGCCGCGAGAACCCGGCGACGACCTGCCACGCGCGGAACAGCACCTGCACTCGGCGACGTGGATATCCGCCGCCGGCCCTGGTTGCAGAAGAGCGGGGCCGAGGGGTCGAGGCGTTCGCGGCGCGCCTGCTTGTTTGGAGCCAGAAGCGCGCCAGCTTCGCCACCGGTCGGCGTCCGTCGCGCTTGTATCTCGCGCGAGCGACGCGGGCGCGGTGCCCGTCGAAGACACGTCGCCGTTGAGCCCGATCTCGCCGAGCGAGCCGGAGGCCGGCCGTGGCTTGCAGGAGCGCGCGCTGCTCGGCCTGCGTGAGGGTAGGTGGTGACAGGTACGGCATGTATCGCCTCGCTGGATGACGGGTGCCGAGCCAAGGGTCCCTGCTAGCGAGGGGAAGATCAAGCCTGCACCGGGTCGCATGGCAAGGCCGTCGCGCGGGTGCCCTTCGCTCACGCCCACCAATGCTCGCTGCTCGGCGGCGGTCAGGGGGGAGGGGAGAGGTGGGGCATCGGCGCACTCCGGGGCTCCGGGGTCGGCGGCCGGGAACCATGATGGCTCGTGGAGCCGGGAGATCAAGACTGCAGCGGCAGGGGGTTGGGGGTGCAGATGTGGATGGTCCCGGCAGCAACGGGGGTGAGGTCGAGCGGACGTATACTTGATGGGAAGGCGGCGAGGTGTCCGGAGGGGCAAACAAGGAGGTGCGCCGTGCGATGGTGTTTTGTACTACTAACGTCCCTGTGGATCTCTGTGCCGTTTCCTGCCCAAGCTCAAGTGCTCGAACGTCTCCCGGCCATCAACGACGCCGATCCGCAGGTGGTCTACCTGTTCTACCGAGGGGTGGACCGTCTGTACGTTGACTCCGTAACGGAGATCGATGTGCCGGAAGTGCGGTTTCGGTCTCTTGCCAATTACTTCGAGAGGGGTGGCTGAGTCAAGCCCATTCTTAGTGGGGAATCGTCACGGCTCGTGAACATCTGATCACGCTGCGTTCTGATGACCGACCTCTGCGCTCTCGATCTTGAGGTCGCGTTGAATGGCGACACGGAGGACTGGAAGATGATGGTACCCCTTGACCCTCCGCAGACGCGGCTCGGTGTCGAGCAGGGCAGCCGCCATCCAGCGCTGCCTCTGGTTCGAGTTCTTCCAGGCATCTACCTTCGCGCAGCGCTCCTCGACCAAGGCGTTGACCGATTCCAGGCAGTTCGTGGTCTTGAACGAGCGGCCCAGGAGTGCGGCCACGCCCAGTCGGTGGAGGGTCAGCGTCTCCTCCAGGCCTTCGGCCAGGCTCGCCGCCGCCGACTGGTTCTTCTGCTCCAGCTCCCGGTGGAGCGTCTTCAAAGCGGCGAGCGCCTCGGCATGCGTCGGCCGGTCGTAGGCTCGCTGCAACCGCTTGCGCATGGCCGCCTGCTCACCCTTCGGCAAGTACCCCACCACGTTCTCGCGCTTGTGCCACATGCAACGCTGGATCACGGCCCGGCGGGTGAAGGCCTTGTTCACCGCCGCCCGCAGCCCCTTTCCGCCGTCGATGATCACCAGCACCCCGGCCGAGATGTCGACACCTCGCTCGAGCAGGGAACGCAGGAACGGAGTCAGCACCTTCTCGTTCTCCGTGTCAGTCTCCACGAACCCCAGGAAGCGCTTCTCGCCCGTGATCGTGATGCCCAACGCCACCACCATCGTCGCGTCCGCGAACGTCTTGCCGTCCAAGAAGATCGCCACGATGTCTTCCCCCGTGAGGTCCCGCTCCTGGAACTCCTTGAGCTTCTCGGCGCTGGCTGCCACGAACGACCGCGACACCGACGAGCTCGACAGCCCGATCGCCCCGGGGATCGCCTCGGCCGCCGCCTCGTAGTTGCGACAGGACAGCCCGTACAGCACCCGCCGCAGCAAGAGGTCGTTCACTTCTCCCGACTCCTGGAGTGCCGCGTAGGATCGCAGCGACACCTCGCCGCGCAGCCCGCGGACTCGAGGCACGTGGATCGGCACCCGCTGCCCGGCCACCCGGATCGACCCCGGATTGCGCCCGTGCCGGATCGCCGGCGCCGGGCCCTCCTTCCGCGAGTACCGTGGCCCCACCAGCGCCTCCACCTCTGCCTTCATCAGTTCAAAGGCATGCATCAGGCCCAGGGGAACCAGCGTCCGGATCACCTCCACCTTCGTGTCCACATCCATGACGTCGTACTCTTCACGGCTCAGGACACGGACCTCCCCCAGGCGTCGAGTCTTCTTGCGCTTGGCAACGGAACGTAGGAAACTGCTCATGTCGGCTCCTTCTTCTGCGGTTGATGTCCGTCAGACCAACGTCATCAAACCACAGGGTGGGAGCCGCTTCAATTCCCCACTAAGTTTGGCACGGACTCGTTGCTTTCGGCAAGAAGTTCGAGAGAAAGCTGGTGGTTGTCAGATGATGAGAACGAGCAAATGCTGCGTGATAAGGTTGCTACTGGTAGTCGTTGTCGCGATTCTTGTCGCTCGTCCAGATAGGGCTATATGCACTCCGCAAAGCGAAGTAACGCTGCCGCTGCATGCCCAGGCTGGATCACTTGTTCCATGCGAGGGCGATCCGTGCGGGGGCGATAGCCTTCGAACAAGAATGGAGATAGGTAATTACTATACAGTTCTATTGTACGTCAGCAATTACGACTCAGTAATGGGGGTTAACACAGCTTTCGATTGGCCGTCCGATTGGTCTTTCCTCTACTCCGCGCTAGAATGCCAGCCGGGGCAAATGGGCGACCGGACGCCAAGCGGGCCAGGTCCGATACTCGGCGCTTTGAATACTGTGTTCAACTGTGTCACAGGAGGCGCCACTATACCAGTTGCCAGGATTGTATTGCGACCCAACTCTGAAGGCTGCGTGCGACAGATACGCCCGCAGGGGCCTGCCTTCGGCATCGCAATCCTAAGGTGCGATGGGGAGATCGAGGAACTGGGGGAGCACAATCTCGGGTCTGTATGTGCTGGGAGCTCAGGAGTGGATGTTTGCGACGGTCCGGTTGCAGTGGAACCAGCCTCCTGGGGCGCTATCAAGGCAACCTATCGGTAGGCGGGCCTGGAGTCTTTTGGGGTAGGACTGGCTGCGACAGCGTACACCCGGCAGTTGCATAAGAACCTGCGCAATCTCGTAGGAATCGGTGGGTACGATGCAGATTGTGTGTACTGGACCAGCGATTTCGGACGCCCGTATATTGGTCCACCGAATCCCGGCACGCCGTCCCGGCGGCGGAACCTGATGCAGAGACTGATGTTATCCTGTGTTCGTGAATGATCTCACGAGGGAATTCACGGGAGGGCAGGATGATGTCCGCACCACCGGCGGGATGGACCCGATACGTTCGCTCCGCCCTGCTCCACGCCATCTCCCTGGCCGCCACGGCATGGACCCTTGCCCGGAGCCGGGCGGCTACGAGCCGCCATGAGCGGGAGCGCCTCCAAGCCGGACTCGACCGTGCCCACACCGAGATCGCGTTGCTCAAGGAGGAGTTGCGAATCAAGGACGCCCGCTGGAGCCGGTTGCCTTCGCGTCGCCGCCCGCACTACAGGGCGATCGAGCGGCTGCGGATTCTCGAACTCAAGGCCGCCCGGGGCTGGTCGCGCGAGCAAGCGGCGCGGATCTTCCTGCTCGACGAGCAGACGGTGCGGTCGTGGCAAGGGCGAGTGGACGAGGAAGGAGCAGATGCGCTGGTCCGCATGGCGGAGCCGGTGAACCGGTTCCCGGAGTTCGTGCGCTACCTGGTGAAGGAACTGAAGGCGCTGGTTCCGAGCATGGGGAAGGTGCGCATCGCCCAAGTGCTGGCGCGAGCGGGGCTCCACCTCGGGGCAACGACCATCGGGCGGATGCTTCGGGAGACGGAACCGGTGCCCGAGGCATCAGAGGCGTCTGGCGCGATCGAGATCGTCGAGACGCGGGCGGTCACAGCGACGCATCCTGACGAGATCTGGCACGTCGATCTGACGACGGTGCCGACGGCGGCGGGGTTCTGGGTGCCGTGGCTGCCGTTCACCTGGCCGCAGACGTGGCCGTTCTGCTGGTGGGTGGCCGTGGTGATCGATCACTTCTCACGCGCCGTGGTCGGGTTCGCGGTCTTCTTGCGCCCACCGACCTCGGCGGAAGTCCAGCGTTCACTTGGCCTGGCGATCCGCCGAGCCGGTCAGCGGCCGAAGTACGTGATCAGCGACCAGGGGCGGCAGTTCCGCTGCAAGTCCTTCCGGCGCTGGTGCCGGCGCCAGCGCATTCGACCGCGCTTCGGAGCCGTCGGCCAGTACGGGAGCCTCGCGGTCATCGAGCGGTTCATGCGCTCGCTGAAGACGGAGTGCACACGGCAGATCCTGGTTCCTGTCCAGCTGGAGGCCATGCGCCGGGAGATCGCGCTGTACGTTGTCTGGCACAACCAGCACCGGCCGAGCCAGGCCTTGGGCGGCCGGACGCCGCAGGAAGTTCACGCTGGCCTTCCGCCGGCGAATGCGAGTCCACGGCTCGAACCCCGAACGGGATGGCCAAGCGAGGCGCCCTGTGCGTCACCGCAGACGGCGATTCGCGGCCAGTGCAGCACGAGACTCGCTCTTGTCGTCGGCCACCTGGAAGGCAGGAGGCACCTGCCGGTGGTCGCGCTGCGCGAAGCGGCCTGATCCTCGCTCGCCTGATCTGTAATCGAACGAGATCGCGCCATCCTGTGTGGCGCGCCGACGGGGAGCATCTCATCCACATCTGCGACGGCCCGTCCTCGCCGATGACAGCGGGAACTGCGGGTGGGCGCGGCGTCCCGAAATCGGTGGACCTCAACACCAGCGGTGGCTTGCAGGAGCGCGCGCTGCTCGGCCTGGGTGAGGGTTGGGGGGCTGAGGTAGGGCATCGTTCTCCTCCCCGAATGACAGGTGCCGAGCCAATGGTCCCGGCCGGCGAGGTGAAGTTCAAGCCTGCAACGGGGCCGCTGGCAGGCTGTCGCGCGGTCTCCCTGCGCTCACGGCCAGCAGGCGCGCTGCTCGGCGGCGGTCTGGGTCGGGTGCCGTGCCATCCCGTAACCTACTCCGCAGGTGTCAGTTCCACGAAAGTCGCCAATCTTCACTTTCTTCTGATCTTCCCTTGAACCGCGCCGCCAGGAGGAGCATTCTGAACTGTCAGTCCCCCGCTCCACCGCGAGCCGAGAGACAAGGCCAGACCTCACCGCCCCGCGACCCACGAGGTCCCGGCGCGAGCCGCCCGACGATGAGGCCGCAACCGCCCGATATGGGCAGGAGGGCGGCCATGGACGGTCGTGCGCTATTCCTCTCGGCGGTGCTTGTTGCTCTCGCGTCGGCCGCATCCGCCGGATCGAACCCTGACGCCACTTTCGTTCTCCATGTTCGACCAGGACTCGATGGAACCTGCACCATCGGCGGTCAGCCTGACTGCGCCGCGGTACGGCCGACGGTAAACGTGCAGCCGAGCAGCACGTGTCAAGTGTACTTCTACCTCAATAACGTGAGTGCAGTCAGCGGCGTCCAGACGGCATTCGCGTGGGATGCGAGCTGGACCCTGCTTGCGAATTCCTGGAACTGCCGAGCGAATCAGCTTAGCGCCGTGACGCCAGACCCGGCAACGCACGGCGGGGCGAGGTCTGGCACGCTCGCGACAGTCTTCGATTGCGTGACGAGCCCAGGGCTCCTGCTCATCGGGGACATGTATTTCATGACGGGGGCAACCGGGTGCCTCACGCAAGTGCAATCGAGCTACCCATTCGGGAACCACGTTCTTGATTGCGCCCTGGGAACCGGTGCGTTCGATCCCGGAATCTCCCCGGAGCGGTTTGGCAGCGTGTGTGTTGGCTCGGGCGGGCATGATGCATGCGATCCTCCCTCGAGTGAGAACCTTGCGCCGCTCGCCGATCCTGGAGGGCCGTACTACGGCCCGGTGGACGTCCCCATTCAGTTCGACGCCACGGCCTCGACCGATCCGGACGGCGCGATCGTGTCGTACACCTGGACCTTTGGCGACGGGGCGACGGGCACCGGGCCGACGCCGACGCATAGCTACACCGCGCCGAACTCCTACGAGGTGACCCTTGAGGTGACAGATGACGGAGGGGCATCGGCGGGTGAAGAGACGGCGGCGCTCGCGGCCCACATGGAGGCCGCGCTCGCTGACTCGGTGGCACGTGCCGGCCCAGATGATCTCATCCCGGTCTTTGGGGTGCTTGCAACCCAGATAAGCTCGGCGGAGCTGTACGCGATGACGGCGGGGCTTTCCCGCGAGGAGAGTCGGCGTGCGGTCATCAACGCGAAGCGCTCGGTGACGAGCGCCCAGGACCCCATACTCCAGTATCTGGAAGGGCAAGCGCAGTTGGGCAATGCCACACCACCGGTCTCCATCTTTTCGGTGAACGCAGTGGCGACAGAAGCCAAGGTGCCAGTGGTAACCACCTTGGCACTGATGCCGGAATTCGACGCGCTCTACCTCGACCGGGAAGCCATCTCTACGATCGACTGCACAACGCAGCCCAACTACCTCATCTGCACTGGGGACCTGTGCGACCAGGCACCTCCCGGGTGCGCTCTCAATGTAGAGGCGATGTGCATTGATGAAGAGGGGCAGCCGGTCACGATCCCGGTGCCGCTCGGCCCCAATCCCGATAGCGCGAGCGTGAGCTACGCGTTGCGGTTCCTTGAGGTGCCGGATGTGTGGAATAACTTTCGACTCAAAGGAACGGGAATTTTGGTGCTCAACGTCGATACGGGGATCGACTACTGCCAGCCGTCGCTCGAGCACCGCTACTCATTCAACACATGCGAAGGGATTCTTCCGGACGGAATAGACGAGGACCAGAACGGCTTCCTCGACGACTACTTCGGTTGGAACTACCTGTACCAAGACGGAGATCCGTACACCATCCCGAGATACCCAAGCGGGAGCTGCGACATCGGCGGGGACCACGGGACCTTCACGGCGGGCGCCATTGTCGGGGATGCGTCCCTGTACCCACCGGAAGGGACCTTCGAAGGGGGCAGCAAGATCACGGGAGTGGCCCCGGGCGCCTCGCTGCGCTCGTTCGCGGGGACCTTCCAGAGCCCTGGCAACCAGAGCTCTACCTTCCGTTCGGCGGACTATGCCATGGCCATCGGTGCGGATGTCGTCTCGGTCCAGTTCCTGACCTGCTTCGGAAGCGCTGAGCTTGAGACGTCGAAAAAAGTCAGGGTCGCCGTCCAGGCCCTCGATGCTGCGGGTATCCTAACCGTTGCGTCGATGGGCAATGTTCAAACAGCAGGTGGTCCCAACGACCCGTGCCCTGGATACGCGCCCTTGTTTGACGTCCCGTGCGTGCCAGAGGCGATCGCCGTCGGTGGGATCTGGAATGAGCAGCCGAACCCTGATCTCTGTGGCTATGCCCGTTACCATCACCCCCCAGGTCCCGTTACATGGCCTGACGGGACGTTCATTAAGCCGGACCTCGTGGCTCCGGCGATACACGTCGAGACCATCGCTGGGTACTGGGACTGCCACCGTCAGCTCTGCGAGGGCCCGGTGCCCGTTGGCGAAGGGTTGCCGCGGGGTACGTTTGCGCACCAGTATCACAACGGCACGTCGATGTCGTCTCCGCTTGTCGCCGGAATGGCGGCAATCATGTTCGAACGCAATAACGAAATCCGCCCCGCTGACCTCAAGGACGTGCTTGAGGGCACCGCCTTCGACATTCCGCCGCTCGGGAAGGACAACGACTTCGGCGCGGGCGTCCCAAGGCTCAGCTCGGCACTGCGGAGCATTAGCCTTGTCAACACATTCGACCGCTTCCTTGAGCTCCACGCCGTACGAGCGGGAGGCTTACCAACCAACTGGACCTTCGACGTGGACGACCACTCGACGCCTATCGTCAGCATCGCAGACCTGACCCCGGGTGGATACGACCCCTGCGATCCCTCACGGCCGGCGCCGCGAGGTGGGCTCCGGATGCAGTCGCCCTTGCAGTCTCGCACTGTGGGCTACGTCTGGGACGAGCAAGAGAGCTACTACTCGTTCACGACAAACTTCCGATTCGATACTGATCCGCACGGCGACCGGTGGCTTGGCCTCCTGCTACGCTGGGACCCCGAGACCCGCCACTGCGTCTTTATCCGAACACGGCAGGTCGTACCTACCGACCCGACGTCGACGGAGTTCGTGTTCGGCCACGAGGAGCCGAGCGGCTCTGAGCCATATCGCACAGTCCCTTGGACCAGCCACCACTTTGACTTCCAGGACATGACCAAGGATTATAACTGGATGGTGAGGGACCACGGTGGTGGAGTGAGCCTGTGGGTCGGCGTCGTTGGTGAACCCTGGGTGCAAGTGTTCGATGACATTCAGTATACGACTGCGGTGCCGTCGACAAACAAAGGCGTCTTTGTCCAGGCGGGAGCAGGGGTCATCTTCGACGACGTGGGCGTGTGGAACACATTCCCTGCCGTTGCGGTAGACGACGCGTCTGAGGTACAGAACACCGCTCCACTCTCGCTCGTCGTGACCTCTCCCCTGTGTTCTGGTGTCACAACCTTCGAGGTGACAAAAAAGGTCGGCTTTGGGTTGCTGAAGGTGTACGACGTGACTGGGCGCGAGGTGCAGACGCTTCCCCTGCTCTCCGCGGCCGGTATCCATACCGTGCGGTGGAATGGCCTGACCGCAAATGGGCTCAGAGTACCAGCGGGCGTGTATTTTGCGCGCGTGCTGTCCGGAGCGGAGCGCGTGAATAAGAAGTTCATCGTCATGCGATAGTATCAAGTATGACTCCAGGAGGGGTGGAGGGGCTGAGGCGTTGATAGGTCTCAGCATCCTCCATCCCCTCGAAGGCGTGATACGAACGTACGCTGAGTTCCCGCTAGCCGCGCCAACGAGTGGGCGTCGCCGAAGGGTCGCTGGAGGTGACGATGAAGAGATACGGGCTCGGGCAGCGGGGGCGCGACCTAGCGCTCCTGCCAGTTGGCCTTGATCTGGCCCCATGATGACGGGCGCACCGTGTCAACCCCGCAGCCGACGTCCCGAGCGCCGATCAATCCGCAGGTGGAATTGTTCGCCGGAGCGCACGGGGAGTCCGCCTGTAGATCCCATCGGTCGGTACCGCAGTATTGCGGATCTGCGGCGAGGTTGTTCAGGCCACCAGGGCATACCGTGTCGTCAGCGTTGCCCCAGACGTCTGAGCAAACGACGGTAAGCGCTCCGGCGACGCAGCCGAGGGCTGGCGTCGGACCATTGCCCGTGACGATGCAATTCTCGATAAGGGTTTGCGTCGTTGCCCAGACCGCTGAGTTGTCGCGGTGACCGGTGTTGCCGGCGATGGTGCAATTCCGAATGGTCGCAGCCCCACCACCTTCGGTCAAGATAGCACCGCAGTATGTTCCCTCATTGCCAACAAAGAGACAGCGTTCAACAAGCGCCGTCCCGCCGGCAATGTACAGACCGCCGACAAGCCCACCGAAATTCGCGACGCTTCGATTACCGATGAAGTCGCAGTCAACAAAGCGCACGTCGCGAGCAGTGACGTCAGCCGCTCCGGCGCCGTTGAGGTTCCTATTCGTGACATTGTTCTCGAATCGGCACCTCGTGAAGTACGCCGCGTTGCCAAGATGGACGTCGACGGCGCCGATGACTCCAGTGTTGCCGAGGAAAAGCACATCTGTGCAAAACAAGTTTGCATCGAGGCCCGTCGCCAGGGCTCCACCACCGGTCCCACCTCCATGTGAATCGTGAATCCGGCAGGACTCGAGGTAAAGAGTGGATTGGACCACGATGAACGAAGGTGTACCGCCCCCGGGGCTCGTGACGTCGAAGCCGGTCACGGTGACGTCCGCGAGGCCGCGAATGTCGAAACCGACCGCAGGATTGGAGGACAGAAATGTCGCATCCCGCCCAGCGCCCACGATCAGTAGCTTCTTGCCCGCGATTCTGATCCAAAGTTCGGTGTAGCTCCCGGCGGCCACGACGATGCTGTCCCCGTCGGCCGCGGCATCGACGGCGGCCTGAATCGTCGGATACTCCGACGGGACGTTGAGCGTAGTGGCGAGGCAGGATGCTGCAGAGAAGGAGCCGAATAGTACACCGAGAGAGAGGAGAATCGCGGGGGATGGATAGGTGAAGATGGCGGGACTTATGCCAGTAGTGCGCGTGTGTCGGGTGAAGAGAGCTTGCGTCGTTTCAACTCCATCCATTGCACCACCTCACAGGAAGTGTACCAGATCCCCGCAGCGGCATCAATGCCTCTCTCGTGCGTGTCGCGATGTTGATTGAGCGCGCCAGGACTTTGGACGCCGCCCCCGCGCGGCGCAGTCGACTGTCGCCGTTGATGTTATGATGCTTCTCCGTCGGCTCTGCAGACGATTCTCGCGGAGCTTTGGGATGATCGGTAGAGGCACTACTTCGGTGCCGCGGGCGGCCCAAGCACGGCTGGACGGCCCTGCTCCACGCCATCTCCCTGGCCGCGGGGCCTGGACCTTCCCATGGAGCCGAGCTGCGCCCAGCCGGCGGCGCCTTCAGGGGGCGATCGCGCCCACACCCCAGGGGGGCGGGAGGGAAGCCTTCTCCGGCCCCCTTTCCCGGCCAAGCGTGGAGGCCAGTGAAGGCCGGCTGGGCGGTTGCACGAGAGAAAGGTTCGACGCGCCACGAAGTCCGGGAAAGGAGGATGGTGCCCGCTGCTTGAGACCCTTCGCCGAGACCCTGTGGGGAACCAATCCCATCCGGCAGGGGCCGGCCAGTAGCCGGGAAGCGAGTCTCTCGCGGTCGTCGGGTGGCCGGTCAACGGTCAAGGGGTCGAGCACGCTGGCTGTAGCGAGAGTGCGGAAGGGGAGCGGCGGGGTTTCCCGGACCCCTTCGGGAGGGGCCACGAGAAGGCCCCGCCGGGCGGTCGCAAAGAGAGAATGGTTCGAACACCGTCCCACTTGGGGAGCCATCATCGGGAGTCGCGAACTGCAAGCGGCTCCGTGGTTAACGCGTGGCCCCGGTGGAGCGATCCGCCGGGGTCGCGTCGTTGTGCGAGAAGTCGCACCGAGTTGCGGGTGCAAGCGCGGCGGGTGCGACTCTCTGTTCGCGAACGGTGCGAGTTGGCGGCCCGAGATGCGGCCGCGAAATGGGGCGATGGTACCCGAAACTCTCTCCTTCGTGGCGAGAGTCGGAGAATTGGTGAACGGGACCGCACTACTTGGTGGCCAAGTGGGACGGTATTCGAAATCCTCGGCCGGTGGTAAACTAGTTGCGTCCTCCCCATCTTGGCGTACTTACTCCTGACCCGAGGAGGCCCGCCGTGCGCTGCTTTGCCTTGGCTATTGCCGCTTCGATCGCCATCGTGCTCAGCCAGGCTGCTGCTGCCCAGGAGCCGCCGATGGTGCAATTGACCTTCGGCCCTACGAACGACCGGTATCCCGCTTCCATGATGGCCTTTCATCATGGTTCACGGCGGGCCGTCTGTTCCGACTGCACGCCCTGACTATGTTGGCTGCGGCCACGAGGCTTCGAGAAGTGAAAGTCCTCCCCCTGAGCAGGTCAAGGCGAAGGGGGAGGCGTCCACATGCGCAGCCTACCCCAGCCGCCTCAAGCAAGCGTCGAATTACACCGGCGCGCCGACGAACAACCGCGCTGAACGAGGACCGGATGGCCTGTGGAGACCGAGATCGAAGCTCCTATCTTGTCCATCGTACCATCGCACCACGGTCAAGTAGATGGATAAACCCGGGTTCAGGAAATGACGAGATTACGGAAGCACGTCAAGACGTACGCTAACAACCCCAAACATGGGGCACCGGTGGCGCTTTTCGTACTGGCGCTCCTTGCTCGAGTGATCTATCTCTTGCAGTACAGGAGCAGTCCCTTTTTCGAGTTCCCCATCATTGACAGCGCCACCTATGATCGTATGGCGTGGGATTACGCGCAGGGAAGGCCGCTATGGAAGGGCGCGTTCTGGCAACCACCGCTGTACCCATGGTTTCTAGGATTACTCTACAACATTCTCGGCCACTCGCTGTTCGGCGTCCGTGTGATACAGGCGCTCCTTAGTTCGGTGTCCTGCATTCTGCTCTATGGCATTGGGCGCAACGTCTTTTCCCGGCGGGTTGGTATCATGGCGGGGGCTATCATGGCTGTCAATGGCACCTTGATCTACTTCGATGGCGAGCTCTTACCAGCAAGCCTCTACGTATTCCTACTTCTCTGTGGCCTTGTTGCGCTCCTACACGCTTCCAGCACCAAGGTGAATGAGTGGATGTGGAGATTAGCAGCCGGCCTGATTCTGGGTCTAGCCGCCCTGACTCGCTCAGATGTGATGCTGTTCCTTTGTCTCGGGGCGGCATGGGCATGGTCGATGGCTCGTGGGCGGTGGCATGAACGACTCGCCTCTCCGGCCTTTCTTGTGGTTGGCGCCGCTATAGCGGTTTTGCCCGTAACCGTTCGAAACTACTATGCTTCAGACGACGTGGTTCTGGTCTCTTCCAACGGTGGCTTGAACTTCTATCTCGGGAACAACCCTAAGGCAGATAGTACCGTAGCAATACGTCCCGGTTTCGCATGGGAGAGTCTTGTGAATGAACCATTTCTGAAAGGCGGAATTGAGAAGCCGTCTGCCCGTTCGCGCTATTTCTTCCAGAAAGGATGGGTGTTCCTTCTGGAGAATCCCAGGGCGGGAGCTAGGCTGTATCTAGAGAAAGCTGCTCGCTTCTGGAATTCACTTGAAATCGGGAGAAATCGAGATGTGTACAGCACAAGGGGAAATTCTCGGTTGCTATCTATCCTCCTATGGCGCGTTGGTCCCTTTGGGTTTCCATTTGGACTCCTTGTGCCACTTGCTTGCGTCGGTGTTATGACATGTGTCCCGCTCAGTCGTGGTGCGGTGTTGTTGGTTGTGTTCGTCGCCAGCTACATGGTCGTCGTGGTGGCGTTTTTTGTTGCCTCGCGCTACCGGCTTCCGATATTGCCGATTATGGGTATTTTTGCGGCGCAGTACGTCAGTTGGCTAGCGAGACAATTGTCGCATCGGCGTTTGCGACCGGCCATTCTGTCCGTTGCGCTCTTTGCATTGGTTGCCGTGGGTGTAAGTCCAGGTCTTCCAGCGATCGTTGAGAGCTACGGGGGCGAGGAAGACCGATATCTAGGGGTGTATTACGTAGACAGAGGTCGATACAAGGAGGCGGAGGCAGCTTATCGCCGGGCGCTCGCGGTCACACCGGACTATCCGGAGGCGCACTCGGAGCTCGGGCAACTGCTCCTTGTTCAAGCCCGTAGTCGGGAGGCTCTCTATCACCTTAAGAGGGCGAACGAATTGTGTGGTTTCTCGGAGAGGACTCATTACTTGCTTGGGATCGGCTTGAGAGCGTCAGGAGACTCAGTAGAGGCAGAAAGGGTGTTTCGCAAGGCAATCAGTATTGCACCGTACGGACCGGCTCATCGAGAGCTAGGAGTGCTGCTTCTAGAGCAGGGGCGAATAGCGGAGGCGGAGGGGCTTCTCCTGGAGGCCGTGCGGTGCGATCCATCCGACCTCGATGCATGGTACAAACTCGGGCAGTGCTACTTCCTACTTGGGAGTTACGGAAAGGCCGAGGATGCTCTGCAGGGAGCACTTAGGCTGGCCCCCGGTGACGCAGAGATCAGGGAGAAAATCAGGAGCCTTCAGATCTTAAGAGGCTCTTCCGGGAGTCGAGTGGGTGATTTGTAACCGCCTCTTTACGCCCCGTTGTGTTGGTCCACCGAATCTCGGCCGCCTCGCCCCGGTGGCGGAACCTGATGCATGGGAGGATGTTATCTTGTGTGAATCGTCGGCCCCGCGAGGGAGTTACCCGGAGCGCAGGATGATGTCCTCTCACGTTTTGCGCCCTTGTCGCGCTGCCGAAAGGCTGGACACGGCACGTCCGCTCCGCCCTGCTCCAGGCCATGTTGTTGGTCGCTACGGCTTGGAACCTCGCCCGGGGCCAGGCGGTCACGAGCTGCCATCGACGGGAACGCCTCCCCGGCAGAGCCTGGCCAGCGGCCGGAAGCGAGTCTTGCGTGGCCATCGGGTAACCGGTGTCGGGGGTCAGCCTGGTGGTGGGCAGCGAGAGGGCGGGTTCGGGGCTGCCTATCGCGGACTCCCTTGGCAAAGGGGCCATAGGAAGGCTCGGCAGGGCGGTCGCAAAGAGAGAGAGGTTCGCACACCGTCCAAGATGGGGAGCCAAATGTGGCTGTCTGCGAGGCGAGACGGGTACGGAAGTCCGTACCTGACCTCGACGGTCAGACGGTCATGAACGAGCACCTTCTTCACCACTTGGTGGAGGAGGTGCTTCTTTTGGGGGGCCGGTCCCTCGGCCATGACCTCCTCGAACCTCTTGACGATCTGCTCCAGCTCCCGTCGGGGAAGAAGATGTCGCCGACGTTGAGCCCGACGATCTCTCCCAGCGGGAGGCCGGTGCCGAGGGCGAGGGAGAATATCGTGTGGTCACGGGGGCATGTGGCGCTCGCATCTAGCAACGCTCGCTGCTCGGCGGCGGTCAGGGTGGTAGGGGAGAGGTGGGGCATCGGCGGTGGTCCTCAGAGTCCAGGGTCAATGATGCCTCGGGGGGACGGCGGGTCAAGGCTGCACCGATAGGAGGTCACCTGGAGGGCAGGAGGCACCTGCTGCTCATCGCGCTGCGGGAGGCCGCGTGATCCTCACCACCTATCCGATCGAAGATCGGACGAGATCGCGGAATCTGTTCGCCGCGCGGGCGACGAACGCCTAACGCGTATCTGCGACGACCCGGTTGTCGGGGCTGACCCGGGGAACTGCGTGTCGGAGCGGAGTCCTGAAATCGATGGACTACTACACCTGACCTGCCCGGCCCTCTCCTTACCAACCCCGTCGCGCTCAGAACACCCGGCTTCACCTGCGGCCGCGCTGTGTCAGCGGGCGGCCGCCGGGTGTATGCCGCTGCTAAGGCCGCCGTTTCCCTGCCAAGTGCCCCCCGACAACTCCGGAAGGCACGATGAGAACGAACGACACGATGCCGTACCATCGGGGAAGGTCTTCGCTCAGGCCCGCGAATTCGGCGATGAGGCCGATGAACAGTGCCCCGAGACCGACAGCCGCCCCGTGCCGCGCCTGCTGTGTTTCGACCAGACGGCCGGCAACGAAACCGCCGAGTGCCACGAGAGCCAAGCCGACGACTTCGGCGGCAATGAGCGCGCCCATGGTGTTCGGCGTCGCCGCCGCCGCGTCAGGTCCCTTCGTCACGACGATCAGGGCAGCGTACAGCACCCCAACGAGGATGCTGCCGACGGTATCGACCAGCAAACCCACCACAATCGGCCAGGCTTTCAATCTCGCTCCCCCTTATCAAGGCCTGAGGTAAGAGACACTTCTACCCTCTATCATAGACCCAACGGCAGAGTCTCGGTAGTTGTTGAATAAGGTCTGACGTTCTCTCCGGACCTCTTGAATCCTAGCGTTTCGAGCCGTTTGCTTCCATCTTCAGAATGCGGTCTGCGATTTCCTTCCTCCTGGCCGCGGTGAGCCCTGGATGGGCTGTTCGCCCGATGATCGCTGAGAACCGGCTTCACCAGAGGCCCCAGGATCAACGTTCTCGAGTCGGTCCGACCCGTAGTACCCCCCTCTTTCGGGGTGGCGGGGGCTCGGCGCGGATCCCGGGAGTCTCATGCGAGCTTCCTCTGCGCGCCGTCGATCATCTCCTCGAGCTTATGGTACCCGTCGATCTTGCGCAGGCGGATCGCACCAGAAGCGATCAGACCGAACAGCAAGGTCAGCGCCGCCGCCTCGGTCGGGAACGACCCCTGGGTCTTGGTCCGCCGGCGGAACTCCTCGTTGATCCGCTCGATCAGGTTCGTCGTGCGCAGACTCTTCCACATCGCGGCGGGGAAGTTGTAGAAGGTCAGCAGCTCCCGCCCCGCCTCCTCGAGGCTGACGACGACCTCCGGCACCAGCGGCTGCCACTTCCGGCAGAACGCCGCGTAGGCCTTCTCGGCCGCCTCTCGGTTCTCGGCGTGGGTGATCGCCGCATAGTCGCGCTTGAGCTCGGCGTGGCAGTGCTTCGGCGCCTTGGCCAGCAGGTTCTCCAGCTTATGCCATGTGCACCTCTGCAGCTCGGCCTCCGGCCACGCCTCCCGCACCGCACGGATCAGGCCCGCGTTGCCGTCGAGCAGCACCAGCCGCGGCGCGACCAGGTTCAGCGCGACGAGTCCCTCGATCACTCCCGCCCACGCCTTCAAGCTCTCGCTCGGCGCCAGTCGCAGCTCGAGCAGCTCCTTCTCGCCGGTGGCCTTCACCCCGACCACCACCTGCACCGGCACCTTGACCACCCGCCGGGCCAGCCGCACCGGCAGCCGCATCGCATCCAGGATCACGATCGCGTACGACTCGCGGCTCAGGTCGCGTCCTCGCCACATGGCGAACAGATCCTGCAGCCGCTTGACCACCCGCGACACCGCACTCCGGGACATCGCCGTCCCCTCGACCAGCGGCTTCAGCGCCAGTCGGATCTTCCGCGTGTTCGTCCCCGTCAGGTAGCTCGTGACCAAGGCCGCGTCCAACCGCCGCGTGCGCCGCGCGTAGCGCCGGACGATGTCGCTCGTGAACTCCTGCGTCCCCGTCGTGGTCCGCAAGCGAGCGCGGGGCACCTCCACCTCCACCGGGCCGAACGAGGTCATCAACCGCCGCGGCGGCCGGCTGCCGTGCCGGTAGCCGGTGCGGGCCTCGGTGCGCTCCCGGAGGCTGGCCCCCAGGGCACCCTCCACTTCCTCGTCGAGGATGTCGACGATCATCTCCCGGACCCGGCCCCGGACGAGGGTCTCGAGATCATGGAAATCCGCTGGCGGCACCAGCAACTGCGCAGTACGATCTTTCACGGCGTATTCCTCCGGTTAAGCCCATACTGGGCTTTGCTTTATGACACCCGGAGAATACGCCATTTCCCTTTCTCAACAAGTCCCGGGACGCTGCCGACCCAACCGAGGAGGGACACTATGGCCCATGACTCGCGTCCGGAGTCCGTGGTCCGCGAGATCCGCCGCAAGACCCGCCGCCGCGCGGGTAACGAACTCACGCGGATCTGCGATGGCCTGGTTGTTGGCGCTGGCGGGGGAACCACGGATCCGGGCGGTGTGCTGAAGTCGGTGTACGAGCACAGGCGGGTCGAATCCCCTGATAGGACCGGCATTGTCTGGGAGAGGTGGAGTACAATCACCGGAGGAGGTATCGAGCGAGGGGGGCAACGATGAACACCTTGGAATACCTGATCAATCTCGTCGTGTACGAGTTCTTGCTTATGCTCATCTTGAGCCCGATTCTGCTTGCAGCCATCGGTATCATGGAAGGGATCAAGTTGCTTGAACTCGGCGCGATCGCTGGTGTGGCTAGGGTGTTGTTGTTTCTCGTGGTGATAGTCGTGTTGCTGGGCATGCCCTATGTGGCCCACAAGGCAGCGGGGAATCGCGTGCTGGCCAATATGTCGTTCATGAGTGCCCTCAGGAGCGCATGGGTTGACACGCGGGTCGAACTTCAGTTCCTGCCAATCATCGGACAGTGGCTGTCGGGCCTACTGGGGGCACGGGACGACCGAGGCGAAGACTTCTAGAGGATGCCATGGCTCCTCTGACGATTCGACTTGGCGGTGGGTGACCGCCCACCCTCGCTGAATCTTGGGAGTCGTGCGATGCTCCAGCCTGACAGCTCATACCACTGGTTCGATGCAGGTTCGTCTCTGTTCGGACGTAGCGCCGTGGCGTTGGGCCTCATAGTCGATTGCCAGGCGCATCACCGGTATTGAGGATGGTAGGGAGGCGTTGGACCGTAGGAGGGACCTTGCACTGCACCGCCATCATCGTCACGCTGCTTACTATGGTCTGTGCTGCCGCGCCTACGTACCACACTCGTGGGCAGAGCACTCCCAATCCGTATGTACTCGACGGACTTCGCAAAGCCCCGCACGAGTTCAGCATCGGTCGCCTCCCTCCCATAAGTGAGGTTGATGGATGCTGGCTTGACGACGACCAGTGGAATGCCCTTCGTCGTGCGTTGATCGATAGCATCGCCTGCACCGATTGCAGCATGGGTTGGGCAGGCGATGTGCCTAGGCTAGTTGTCGTGCGACCGGTCGGTCCCGACGGGAGCAGTGCCTACTGGAATATCCAATTCGCCATGCTGTCAGCGGAAGGGGAACTGGAGGGCCTATGCCTAGGAGCATCCACCATGGGGTATCGCGGGATTGGTCACCTGATCTACGATGACCTTGTGCCTTTCTTCCCGCTGGAGTGGTTCAAGGATCTTGATGGGGATGGCCTGAATGAGCTTATTCTCTGGGACAGTGTTCTAACAGTCGAGGAGCTACTATCAACAAATGCCGACTACGCCCTGGTCCCCCGAATCTACCAGCTGCGAGGCAACAAGTTGATAGAGAAGGCATCGCTCGGGCGGCTCCTCTATCAACAGGTTGCCGCCGTCTATGACGGCCTCGGTCGAGACACCTGGCTTCCGCCGGGTATCGCAGCTGCCATTCGGGTCTATCTCGCGGAGTCAACTGAGCAGCGGTGAGTGCTGCCTGGCCGAACCCTCCCGAAGCTTGCTGACCAGGCGGAAACCGCGTATACTCCCGCCAATTCAGTAGGCTCCTCGCCAAGCCGAGCGCCGCACCCCATCCACGCCGCCCGACCGACGAGGCCTGAATCCACGTGGTCCAAGGAGGACGCCCATGGACCCTCCCGGCTGCGTCTCCGCTCTTCCTCGCCTTCTGCCTGTCCTCGCCACCTGGCCGGAGGCCCTTTCTCCGTCTTGTCGTTGCCTGACGTGACTGCTTCAGCGTATATTTCCCGGGCGGAGCCCGAAAGCCGAACTGCATCTGAGTTACCCGCCCGGTCAGGCAAATCATCACCGGACCTACCGGCCGAGAAGGAAGGGCGCTGACTCTGTCTGTCCAACATCGCCGAGGGTGTGTTGGAAGTACCTTGGCTGCAAGATGGCAAACTCCTGGTCTCTCAGCACTCCATCCCGCGCAGCCGCTCGAACATCTCCTCGTCGCTCGGGTGCGTATACACGACGGTCGTGAGCGGGCTCGCATGCCGGGCGAACCGCTGGGCGAGGAAGAGGTCGTGCGTCGCACGGTATACACAGGTTATTGCGCGATGCCGCAGACAATGGAATCCGTAAAGCCGCGAGAACCCGGCGACCACCTGCCACGCGCGGAACAGGACCTGCACGCGACGACGTGAGATGCGCCGCCGTCCCTGGTTGCAGAAGAGCGGGGCCGAGGAGTGGAGTCGCTCGCGGCGCGTCTGCTTGTAGAGCCAGAAGCGCGTCAGCTTCTCGACCAGCGCGTCGGGAACGAACACGTCTCCCGTGCGGCCGCGTAGTGTCCGAAAAGTCGATCGTGCTGCCGGAGCGCCAGATACGGTGCATCTGGTAGCCTCGTCGCATGCTTGACTCCATCCGCTTCCGCCTCTTCCTGGCCACCTTCGCTGGCTGGGTTGGTCGGCGCCAGACCCGTGCGATCGCCTATCTTATAGAAGAGAACCGCGTGCTGAAGGAACAGCTCCAGTCTGGCGGCCGCCGTCTGCGCTTCACCGACGACCAGCGTCGCCGGCTGGCCGCCAAGGGTAAGCCGTTGGGTCGCCGACTCCTTGAGCAGATCGCCACGATCGTGACCCCGGACACCATCCTGGCCTGGCATCGGCGGCTGATCGCCGCGAAGTGGACCTATCCCCACAGGGGCGTTGGTCGACCCGGGGTCATGAAGGAGATCCGCGAGCTGGTGGTGCGGATGGCGGAGGAGAACCCGAGCTGGGGCTATGCGCGAATCCAGGGTGCGCTGAAGCACCTTGACCACCGTGTGGCTCGCAGCACGATCGCGAGGGTGCTGAAGGAGCACGGCATCAAGCCGTCGCCAGAGCGACCGATGAGTTGGGCGACGTTCGTCCGAGCACATGCCACCGCCATCGCGGCGGCGGACTTGTTCACCACGGAGGTGTGGACCGCTCGGGGCCTGGTCCGGTACTTCACGTTGTTCGTGATCGACATCGCAACCCGCCGTGTCCACATCGCCGGGACGACGGCGAACCCGAGTTCGGTGTGGATGGTGCAGATGGCGCGGAACCTGACGGACTGCGGCACTGGCTTCCTGGTCGGGAAACGGTACCTGATCATCGATCGGGATTCGATCTTCTCGCCGCGCTTCAAGGCGATTCTGGAAGGTGCCGGTGTCGAGATCCTGCTCACGGCGTACCAGGCGCCGAACATGAACGCCTATGCCGAGCGTTTCGTGCGGTCGATCAAGTCGGAGTGCCTGGCCCGGATGATCTTCCTGGGGCGAAGGTCCCTCGACCGGGCGATCGCCGAGTACGCAGCGCACTACCATGACGAGCGGAGCCACCAGGGGATCGGGAACGAGCTTATCGGCGGTGCGGTGGCGCAGCGGGAAGGTGTCGTCGGCACCAGCGAACGGTTGGGTGGCCTGCTCAAGTACTATCACCGACAGGCAGCTTGAGATGCGCGTCGTCGATCGAGTTTTCGGACAGCACGGGCGGGAACCCGTCGTTGGACCAGACGCAGCGGCGCGATTCTGCTTGACGCGGAATCGCCCCTACACTAGCCTTCACGTAGGTTTCCAGAGGTACCGGAAACCACTAGGCAAAGGCAGGCCGTCGCTCGTAGGTCCGCCTGGGGGCCGTCCTTCGTGGGCCCGACCTACCTCATGCCCGGGATCCCCTCCTCAGGCAGCCAGTCAAGTAATAGCCCACCCGGAATACGTTTCGGGTCCGCGCTTAGCAGGGACGCTGGCGTCCTCGTCTGAGGGGCTCGTGTCGCGGGCCGGTCCTTCCGGCCAGTGAGGGGGGAGATGCAATGAGACTCGAATCTCTCGTACTTGTGTTTGGTCTGCTCATGGTGACGTCGCTTCCTTCGTCGGCGGACTGCATTCACGGATGCAGCACGATAAGCGTAGGCATACTGGATTACGTGAGGATCACCCAGCCGGTTGAATCGGACTGCAGCCCCGATTGCTCAGCGGGAACCGGCACCCAGTATCGCATTGAGATCCTCGACGGTACCTGTGGCGGAGATGTAATGGACGAAGGTGACTTCTGCACGTCAGAGCCCATCACCGCCGGTAAGATCTATCAAGTCATCGCTATCAGCAGCGGGTGTTCGGGAACCCCGCAGGGATGCGTAAAGATCTGCGGCCCATGCGATTAATCACCTTGCAGCGCTGCCGCACTGCATTCTGACGCCTCGGGGGCCCTTTGGCCTCCGGTTTGGGCATGGCTCATAACGGCTCATAAGAGGAGTCATGACATGGAAGCGCATGCGGCGAGGGGACCGAAGGCCCGGTGGATGTGGGCCGGCATCGGCCTTGTCCTGATTGCCGGCGCGCGGACGGAGGGAGCAACGCGGCGAGTGCCGGCGGACTTCCCGACCATCCAGCTTGCCATCGATGCGTCCGAAACGTCCGGTGATACGGTGCTCGTGAGCCCGGGGACCTACGTCGAGAACATCGAGATCCTACACAAGGACATCGTGCTCCTGAGTGCGGAAGGTCCCGAGATAACCATCATTGACGGCAGCCAGCCGTCAAACCCTGACACGGCATCTGTTGCATTCCTGCTCGGCGTCGGAATTGGAGGGAAGACCGAGGGCTTCACCATGCGGGGAGGGGCAGGCGCAATCGGTGTTATCTCAGGAGTGGGCACCGGAGGCGGTGGCATCTGCATTGTCGATTCCATCGATGAAGGCCCGACGATCCAGGGCAACTGGATTCTCCACAACATGGCCACTCGTGGTGGCGGCGTGCTTGTTGCGGGCGCAGCTCGCGTCCTTGGCAACCGCATCGCATTCAACACGGCAGAAGACGGAGGGGGCGGCATTGGGATCTTTGAATCGGGTCTTCCAACTAGTACGCCGCGCCGATTGATTGCCGACAATGAGATCTTCTTGAATCAAGCATCCAGCGGAGGTGGGATCGCCTATGTTCCCTTCAACGGAGGCGCCGGGTTCGATGGGGTCGACATCCTGGGCAATGTGGTGGCCTGCAATCAAGCGGTAAGCCAAGGGGGTGGAATGCGGGTATCAGGCCACCCGGGGAGCACGCGTATCGAGGGGAACACGATTTTCGGGAACTGGAGCCAGCAGCTAGGGGGCGCGATGTACCTCTGGGTGCTGTCCGGCAACCAGCTCGAGGTCCAAGGCAACGTGGTGGTCTACAATCTCGGCGGAAACGCCGTGGACTGCTCTGATCTCCCCGGCCCGCAACCGATGTTCACTTGTAACGACATCTTCGGCAACCAGCCGACGAACTCGGTCGGTGAGGTGTGCGGGGAGGTGCTGGGATTAAACAACAACTTCAGTCTCGACCCCGCGTTCGGCAGTGCCGACTGCGCCCCGACAGAACCCTACCATTTCTGCCTTCTTTCGGGATCGCCACTGCTACCCGAGAACTCGCCTCCGGGCTGCGGGCTGATCGGAGCGCGGGGGGCGTGCGCATGGGTCGGGATCGAAGTGTCCGAGCCGACTCCTCGTGCGGATCCGGCGGTGCTCCCAGCCCAGCCCAACCCCTTTGCCGAGCGGACGGCGATGCCGATCGATCTCCCTGAGGCAGCCGAAATCCGGGTTCAGATCGTGAACGCCCGCGGCGCTGCGGTCATCGAGCTGACGCCGGGTCGTTTTCCGGCAGGGGAGCATCGCGTTACCTGGGACGGACGTGACGCGCGCGGTCGCCGGTGTCCGGCAGGTGTCTACTTCGCGAGGATGCAGGCGGGAGAGCGGCAGTTCCAGAGCCGGCTTCTGCTGCTGCGTTGACCGCGTGGCCGGGGCCGCGTACTGCTATATCTGTCCGTCCCGAAAACTCCGTAGCGCGGGTCCGTTGCGCTTTTGGGCGCGTAGTGTCCGAAAATACGATCGTGCTGCCAGGACGCCATTTACAGCGCATCTGATAGCATCGTTGGATGCTCGATGCCATCCGCTTCCGCCTCTTCCTGGCCCCTCAGCACACCATTCCCCTGAGCCTCTCGAACATCTCCTCGTCGGATACATGGGTATAGACGACTGACCGTCCCGAAAACTCCGAGTCGCGGTTCCATCTGTCTGTCCGTCCCGAAAACTCCGTATCGCGGGTCCGTTGCGCTGTTGGGCCGGATGGATCCTCGGAATGCTGGTTGGCAGCATGATCCTGGTGGAACCGAAGAGCACGAGTGCTGGGAGTCGCTGTGGTTGGCGCGTTCGGGACACGCGTAGTTGTCCGAAAAGTCGATCGCGCTGCAAGGACGCCAGTTACAGCGCACCTGATAGAATCGTCGGATGCTCGATGCCATCCGCTTCCGCCTCTTCCTGGCTACTTTCGCCGGCTGGGTTGGCCGTCGCCAGGCCCGTGCAATCACCTATCTTATAGAGGCTCTTCCGGGAATCGTGTGGGTAAACGGGTGCCGATCGGAGAGCCGTGGATACTGACGCCCCGAAGCCTGGGGCTTGGACAGCGGCCCACTCCCCACCTCTCCCGTCAAGCCGCTGCCCACAGTCTCCACGGCTCCAACAACTTAGAAGCTGTCGCATGATTTCCCCCGCCCCGGCCTTGAGGCGTCGGGCCCGGCGCGATCGGAGCCCTCGGGCGCTGGCTCCCTGGTTTCACGCACACGAAAGCCGGAAGAGCCCTTATAGAAGAGAACCGCGTCCTGAAGGAACAGCTCCAGTCGGGCGGTCGCCGCCTGCGCTTCACCGACGACCAGCGCCGCCGAGCTTGACAGCCTCGATGAACAGGTATCAAATCGTATCGGCGGTCTCCCGGCTAGGGAAGCCCCTTCGAACCGACCACGTGGCTGTGCCCACAGCGGTTCACCCGCCCTGGACGCTCCAGCGGCCTGTTCGTTGAGCCCCTACCGGGCGATCCATGGAATCGTCGTGGCGCGGAGGGAGATCCCCGGTCACGAAGAGCAGGCAGGGTAGAGTTCATTACTATTCCTAGGCTTGCCGGGATCAGATTGAATCATGGAGGGTGCTCTAATGAAGACGACCGCTTTAGCCGTCATTCTCGTCTCTGCTGTCGCCGTTGCCACCGCTGTGGCTCCCGATCTTGCTTGGGCTCAGCCCGAATGCACCGAAGTCTGGTTTCAGTTGGAGGACCCGCTGCATGACCCCCCATGCACCTGCACGATTGTTGCTACCGAGAGCATCCTGTCAGGCGACTACCTGATCCAGGAGGTCGATGGCGCTTGCTTCATGGTATGTCAACCTTGTCCATAGTCTAACGTCATGAGTGCATTAACACACGGCCGGGCACTTCACCGCTGGCAAGCCACCAGAGCAGGTTCCCCTTGGCGCCACGGCTGGGGACTTGCTCTTGCTCTGGCGTTGGCGTCCACTCCCAGCGCCGCCCTGACCATTCTGGTTCCTGGGAATGCCCCGACGATCCAGGGGGGAATCGATCTTGCCGCCCCAGGCGACACCGTCGTTGTTGCCGCGGGTATCTACACAGGTGCTGGCAACCGTAGCCTCAACTTCTCCGGCAAGGCGTTGGTACTGCGGTCGGCGGCTGGACCAGCAGCCACCACCATCGATTGCCAGAACCTTGCTCGGGGCTTCGTGTTTGAAACAGCGGAGACGCCCCTCACAATCGTTCAGGGCTTCACGATTCGGAACGGTCTCGCAGCACTTGATTATGGCGGGGGCATGATCATGTCCGGCTCATCGCCTACCATTCGCGACTGCGTCATAACGAATAGCCATGCCAACAGTGGTGGTGCTCTCTTTCTCAGCCAAGCGTCACCGCAGCTCGAGGGATGCACGCTCTCGGCCAACAGCGCCGACAACTGGGGCGGGGCCATCTATTGCGAGAGCTCCTCTCATCTCACCTTCACTGACTGTGTCGTCGCTGACAACTCCTCGGCGATGGGCGCCGGCATCTACGCGCTTGCCGGCACGGAACTCGCGATCAGTCGCTGTAGCTTCATGCGGAACATCCCGGTGAATCTCGCTGGAGGTATTTTCGCCCAGGGTGCCACGGTTGGCATCAGGGGTTCCAGCTTTAGCGCAAACGAAGGCAAGTATGGAGGTGGCATCTACGGCATCGACGGATGCTCAGTCACCGTGGATAGTTGCTCCTTTTCAATGAATGTCGCGGACTTCGCCGGTGGTGGATTGTACACAGACCAATCGTCTCTGTCTCTGGCCGGGTGTACATTCCAGGGCAATCGAACCACGACGGAGGCCCCTCCAGGCATCAACGGGGGAGGGGCCGGTCTTCACGCCGAGACCTTTGCCTTGCCCACTGCTGTCTTCTCGATGTCAGACTGCGTGTTCACGGATAATGAGACCTTCGGTGCCGGTGCCGATGGGGGAGGTGCGTTCGTCAAATTCGGTCAGACCCCGCGGATGACAGTGGAGCGCTGTGTCTTTTCGGAGAATCATGCGGATCGATATGGCGGAGGTGCGCGCGTATTTGGCGCTCCATACACGATTCGGGACTGCGCATTCAGCGGCAACACGGCTGGCAATGATGGGGGTGGGCTCGAGGCCAGCGGGGGGGTGGGTCAGGAGTGTCTCATAGTCGACTGCGTGATCACCAACAATCACAGTGGTACACGGGGGGGCGGGCTAGAACCCGGTGCCGGCAGTGGGTCGCTGACAATCTCCGGGTGCACCATTGCAGAGAATACCGCGGCGATTGAGGGCGGAGGAATCCGGTATCTTGTCTCCCCTACCGTCACTTCCTCACCAACGTTGTTGATCGAGAGCTGTCAGTTTACCCGGAACAGCGCTGGCCAGGGGGGCGGTGTCTACGTGCGGACCGGTTCGCCGTATGGTACTGGGGACACGAGGATCACCAATTGCCTGTTTGATCGGAATGCGGCCACGATGGGCGGTGGGATCGCTGTCATGCCGCATCAGGGTAACGGTGCCGCTAGCATTGAAGGCTGCACATTGGTCAACGGTGCTTCGCCGGACGGGGGAGGGCTCAAGGTCGGCTCACTCTATGGGACATGGGGGAGCCGGACGGTCAGCGTCGAGGTCGCAAACTCGATCATCGCATTTGGCGAAGCCGGGGTGGCAGTGAGTGTCGATACGCTGAGTACGGCTGTGCTGTCTTGCACGGACATCTTCGGCAATGCGGGCGGCGATTGGACCGGACGGATCGCCGACCAACTTGGGATCAACGGTTGCTTCTCGGCGGACCCGCTCTTCTGCAATGCGGTGGCTGGAGATTACACACTGGCGGAAACCTCGCCCTGCGCCCCCGCGCATTCGCCGGTAGGGTGCGGGCTGATCGGGGCTCACCCGGTAGCGTGTGCGGCACCGATCGGGGTGGCGGATGAGGGAGCGCCGAGGATTGGCCCGCTCCTGCGTGTGCTGCCGAACCCGCTGCGGGGGGCGGGGACGATCGAGTGGATGGGAGCAGGGGTCGCGTCTGAGTTGCGGCTCTACGACGCCGCAGGCCGACTGGTGGCGAGGCAGAGGGGTGAGGGCAGCCGCGGCCGGATGTCGTGGAGCGACCTGACCAGAGGCGGTGATGTGGCTTCAGGGGTGTACTTTCTGGAGTTGGGGTCGGACGGTGGAGGAGTGGCTGCTCGGTCGCGGCTCGTGGTGATTAGGTAGGGGGGCGAGCGCCGGGGGCCGCGGCAGAGACGGAGAGTGGTTCGCATACCGTCCCATTTGGGGAGCCATCGTGCGGAGTCGCGAACTGCAAGCGGCTCCGTGGTTGACAGGAGACCCCGACGGAGAGATCCGCCGGGGTCTCGTTCTTATGCGAGAAATGGCACCGAGTTGCGGGTGCAAGCGCGGCGGGTGCGACTCTCTGTTTGCGAACCGGGGGAGTTGGCGGCCCGAGGTGGCGTCGCGAAATGGGCGGTTGGCGGGCGAAACTCTCTCTTCCACGGCGAGAGTCGGAGAACTGGTTAACAGGTGTGGCCTACTTGGGGGGCCAAGTAGGACGGGTTTCGAGAACGCTTGGTCCGGTGCTCGTGACGCTGCGCACATCGCATAATCGCGGCAAGGCGTCTTGCACCTTCACGGCGACCCAGGAATCTACAAAGAGAATTGTAGCCATTCAGCGTCGCGCGGACTTGTTCACGCTACTGGCGCGGCGTAACGTTGAAGGCGTGGGAACCTGGGCAGGCCGCCTAGGACAAGACCCAGTCCCGGCACGTGGGAGCAGCGACTCGGAGGATTCCAATGATATCCCGGCGACTTTTCGGCGATATTGGCCGCGTGGCGATCCCGTAGTGTCCGAAAAGTCGATCGTGCTGCCAGGACGCCAGTTACGGTGCATCTGGTAGCATCGTCGGATGCTTGATGCCATCCGCTTTCGCTTCTTCCTGGTCCCTCAGCACACCATCATCCCCCTCAGCCTCTCGAACATCCCCTCGTCCGACGGATGGATCGAAGCTGCAACGGGCGTTCCAGATTCCGCGTTCATGTTGCATTCGAGTTTCAACTTCACCTTTCGGCAGATCGGTTTCCTACAAGGCCGGATTTCTGCTTGCCAGGGTGTGAAGCGAGGAGCATCCTTGAACTCGGTTCCCCGGCTCGGACCGCGAGCCGGGCCCCAGGCCAGACCTCACCGCCCGGCGACCCCACGCGGGTCCCGGCGCCAAGCCGCCCGACGATGAGGCCCGACGAGCAAGGAGTTTCAGCGGGAGGTGGGTTGTGAAGGCAAGTGTTCTCTTCGTGATGCTCGTGACAATGGTGGGACTGAGCTACGGGGTGTGCGCGGCGCAACCCGATTGTACGAACGTCTACCTGAAGATCTACGATCCAGTAAGCGATCCACCGTGTGGGGACCAATCCGGCGTGACCACGGGTTGGTTCATCCACGTGACTTCGTCGCCGTCCTCAGTCAATGGTGGGACGTGCTCAACGTTCTCGCTCAACCAGCTCTACGCCGACGTTGACTTCTTTAACACTCTGGGCTGCGGCACGCAGCATGTCTTTACCTGTGACATCGCAGCGAGCTCAAGCATCCTTTCCGGATACTACGAGCTTGATGACCTGGGTGATGGCTGTTTCCGGGTGTGTGAGACATGCACCCCGTAAGGAGGGGGAATCGGAGCCTCAAACTATGGGGACTGCGCGATTCGGTCCCCGGAGCTAGGGCGAGCGCATTGAGTCGTCAGGGACGAATGGACTACATGGGAGCTATACTAATCTCTGTCTTCCTGCTTCAAACGACAATCATCGCACCGGCTCTTGGAGGAATAGTTCATGTCCCTTCGGAGCAATCGACCATTCAGGAGGGGATCAACACTGCCGCACTTGGTGATACCGTCCTCGTCGCTCCGGGAACCTACGTTGGCGCCCTGAACCGTAACCTCGATTTCGGTGGCAAGAACTTGGTCCTCCGATCCTCCGGGGGCGCTGCCATCACGATGATCGACTGCCAGAGCCAAGGTCGTGCGCTGCACTTCCACAGCGGCGAGTCGGTTGCTGCAATGGTGGAGGGTTTCACGATCCGAAACGGACTTGCTGCCGGCACCGTCGGCGGTGGGCTGTTGATCGAAGGTGGAGCGACGCCGACTATCAAAGAATGCCACCTGGAAGCGAATCACGCGATCACGGGTGGTGGGGTCTTTGTGGCTTCGGCGGTGACGTTGATCGACTGCGATCTCGAGGGAAACATCGCGGACAACTGGGGCGGTGGGATCTACGCCGAGAGCGCCATACTGAGCGCTCGGGGCTGTGCGCTGACGCGGAACGGAGCTGGGATCGGTGCCGGGATGTATGTGACGCTCGGCACCACGGCAATGGTGTCCGACTGTAACTTCACGGAGAACTCGCCTGTGAACCGGGCAGGAGGGATTCACGGGTCGGGGTCGTCGTTCATCGTCCAGAGGTGCAGCTTTGTCGAGAACACGGGGCGGGAGGGAGCGGGAATGTGGCTTCTCGGAGGGACCGCGACCATCGATAGCTGCACTTTCATCATGAACATGGCGCAGTTCAGCGGAGGTGCAATACGGGCGGAGGGTGTAGAGGGCTTCCGGCTGACTGGGTCAATGCTGAGAGATAACACTGCGCTTGAGCATGAGATTGGCTACGACTTTACGGGCGGAGGGGGACTCGCCTATCGGAACAGAGGGGCGCTAAGCGTCGGACCCTACATAGCTGACAGCATATTCCTCGCAAATCGGGCCCTTGGACTGCCTGCGATTGGAGTTGGAGGATACGGTGGTGGCATGCGGATTGCCAGCGGATCGGGCGACAGCTTGCTTGTGGAGCGCTGCCAGTTCATCGGCAATCATGCCGACGACGTTGGGGGAGGGGCGGACGCTCCCGGAGTCTATCGGAGCTGCATTTTCGAGGGGAATAGCGCCAACGCCTGCGGAGGCTTGAGTGGCGGGCTCGAGCTGAGCGACTGCCGATTCACGGACAATCATGCGCTCACTGTGGGTGGAGCGTGCATACCGAGCCGTGGCATCATCATTCGCTGTGAGTTTTCTGGCAATTCTGCGAGTCAAAACGGAGGGGCTTTGCGGTGGGTGTATTTCAGCCCTCTATTCATTGAGGACTCGCGATTCGCGGACAACTATGCGAACCAGGGGGGCGGCGTCTTCATGTACAACGTGGATCCGGCCTCGATTACGGGATCTACATTCGAAGGCAACACGGCTACGACCGACGGCGGCGCCCTGAGCATCTGGGGGCCGGCATCTCCAGCATCTGTTACGCTGTCGGGCTGCACCCTGGTAGGAAACAGCTCACCGGTAGGAGGGGGCGTGTCGGTGAGGATACCGGTCAATATAGAGAACACGATCATCGCCTTCGGCATGGAGGGGGAAGCAGTGACCTGCATGGGCGACGGAGTCGGCGTGATGTCGTGCACTAATATCATCGGAAACGCCGGCGGCGATTGGACGGGATGCATCGCCGACCAACTCGGGATCGACGGGAACTTCTCGGCGGACCCGCTCTTCTGCAATGCGGTGGCTGGAGACTACACGCTGGCGGAAACCTCGCCCTGCGCCCCCGCGCATTCCCCGGTAGGGTGCGGGCTGATCGGGGCTCACCCGGTGGCATGTGCTGAGCCGATCGGCGTGGCGGATGAAGGAGCACCAAGGATTGGCCCGCTCCTGCGCGTGTTGCCGAACCCGCTGCGGGGGACGGGGACGATTGAGTGGATGGGAGCAAGGGTCGCGCCTGAGTTGCGGCTTTACGACGCCGCGGGTCGACTGGTGGCGAGGCGGAGCGGCGAGGGGGGCGGTGGCCGGATGTCGTGGAGCGAGCTGACCAGAGGCGGTGATATGGCCTCAGGGGTGTACTTCTTGGAGCTCGGGACCGGCGGCGGAGGTGAGGTGGCTATTCGATCGCGGCTAGTGGTGATCAGGTAGGCGGGCCGAGCACCGGAGGACGAGTAGAGGGCGCCACAGAGGCGGAGAGTGGTTCGCAAACAGTCCCACTTGGGGAGCCAAATGTGGCTGTCTGCGAGGCGAGATGGGTACGGTAGTCCGTACCACACCTCGACCGTCAGGCGGTCATGAACGAGCACCTTCTTCACTACTTGGTGGAAGAGGTGCTTCTTTTGTGGGTTCGTTCCGGCGGCCATCACCTGCTCGAAGTCGTCGATGAGTGCGGCAACTCGCTCGCGGTCAAGTGCGGGCAGTTCGAGTTGCTCGACAGCCATGTGTTATCGATCAAGGGACACAGCTACCGGCTGCGGGAACGCACCCTGGCCACGACCCAGGCCCCTGCTCTCGCCCCGGCCTGAGCAGACTCGGAACCAGAAAGGAGGTCAGAACTTACCGTGATCAGCCCGGATCCTCAGCAGGGGTGGTCCACTTTTCGCCGTTCACCTTGGACCAGTTTTCAATGTTCGTTGACAATCGCTAGCTGAGCACCGTCCCCGACCCCGAGGGGACATCGAACCCGACGATCAGGGGACATCTTAACCCGGTGATTCGGGGACATGCCGATCCGACGTTGACAAGAGAAAGTGCTGCAGCGCATGCCCGTAGTGCCCGGTCGCCTCCAGACCGAATCGCACCTCGCTGCTGCCACTGGCAGCGCGCGCCAACTCGACCCGCTCCAACAGCTTGGCGAACCCCTCCCGGTCGTTGCTGAAGGAGAACGGCCGCTGAAAACGGCCGTCAGGAAGCCGGATCGCGGCCACGTGGCGTCGCTTTGCCACGTCGATGCCCACCACCAGCACACCGGACTTGATCGGAAGCCGACCGTTCGCTTTACTCGCCATGGGACTGCCTCCTCGTTGCTCGAGCCAAAGACCTTACGACCTTCGACTCGGCAGCTTGGGACAGTCCTCCTACTTCTTCAAGACTGCCGTCTCCCCGCCTGTCCGCTTATAGCACTCTCCCCAAGTGGGACGGTTTGCGAACCATTCTCCGCCTCTGTGGCGATCTCTACTCGTCCTCCGCTACTCGGCCCGCCTACCTGATCACCACAAGCCGGACCCGAGCAGCCACCTCTCCGCCGCCGTCCGACCCCAGCTCCAGAAAGTACACCCCTGAGGCCATATCACCGCCTCTGGTCAGCTCGCTCCACGACATCCGGCCACCGCCCCCCTCACCGCTCCGCCTCGCCACCAGTCGACCCCCGACGTCGTAGAGCCGCAACTCAGGCACAACCCCTGCTCCCATCCACTCGATCGTCCCCACACCCCGCAGCGGGTTCGGCAGCACTCGCAGGAGCGGGCTAATCCTCGGCGCTCCTTCATCCGCAATGCCGATCGGTGCCGCACACGCCACCGGGTGAGCCCCGATCAGCCCGCACCCTACCGGGGAATGCGCGGGGGCGCAGGGCGAGGTTTCCGCCAGCGTGTAGTCTCCAGCCACCGCATTGCAGAAGAGCGGGTCGGCAGAGAAGCAACCGTTGATTCCCAGCTGATCCGCGATGCACCCGGTCCAGTCGCCCCCTGCGTTCCCATAGATATTGGTGCAGGACAGCACCGGTGGTACTGCTTGACAGCGGATGGCCTCCCCCCCCGCTCCAAAGGCAATGATCGAGTTCTCAATCGATACCGGTAGCCCCGAGATCACTCCCCCCCCAAGGGGCGCCCCGTTCCCGACCAATGTGCATCTGGAGAACATCACATGAAGGGATGTGGCGGGTCCCGTTACGGCGACCCCTCCCCCAGTGCTGCCAGCTGTGTTTTGCTCAAAGGTACAGCCACTAACAGATGCACTCCGATCGTTGTACATAAAAACTCCGCCGCCTTCACTAGCGTAGTTTCCGGAGAACCAGCTGTCTTCGATCACAAGTTCCTGGAATGTGATCCAGTACAGCCCCCCTCCCCGGCGGCTTGCCGAATTGCGATGGAATTCGCAATGGATGACAGCAGCCCCCGGCACAGCGCCACCCGACGGAATGCACCCGCCTCCATCGAGGAAGGCGTAGTTTTGGTCAAAGCGGCAGTCAGTTATTTCCTTTCCACCCCACAGCCCTCCTCCAGACAGGGCGCTATTGCCCTCGAAGACACAATCGCGCAGGCGACCACTGCAGTTTGCCCCCCCGCCGACATGATCAGCGTGATTGTTCACGAACTCGCAACGCTCGACAAGCGCGTCGCGAGAGCCGATCGACATTCCTCCGCCCGCCGCACCGCTGTTCTCTGTACCAAGCGAGCGGTTCGAAACGAATCTGCTGTCTGCAATGTATGGTTCGATATTCAATTGCTCAAAGGCCAAGAAGTGAATACCTCCGCCACCCGCGTACGTGGATGCAGGCACAGACAGCGTCGCGTTGTCTTCGAATGTGCATCCCGTAACCCTGAACGACTCCACTCTCTCTGCTCGTATCCCCCCACCACTCCAATCCGCTGCATTCTGTCTGAACGTGCAGTCATTAACGCTAGCGGTTCCACCGAGGAGGTACATCCCTGCACCCTCTTTGCCCCTGTTCTCCACAAAGCTACATCGTTCGACCGTGAGATCGCAGCCTGAGGAATAGACTCCCCCAGCTCTATTGACCGGTATGTTGGCCACGAAGCTGCAGTCGGACAAGGTCGCCGACGCCCCAAGCGTCACATATACCGCCGCCCCGATACTCGCAACGTTCTGAGAAAACGAACAACCCGCAGCATCAACGATCGCGCTCTCCGCGTACAGGCCACCGCCCCAGTTGTCGGCCGCGTTGCCTGCGAACTCGCAGTCGACGAGTGCCACGCTTGATGAAACAAAAACCCCGCCACCCGCGTTCGCATGGTTCGACTCGAAGCGGCACTCGACTAGCATCGGCGTGGCCGCCCCCTCAATCAGTACCGCCCCTCCAAAGGTCCCTTGCGCAGACCCACTCCGGATCGTGAAGCCGCTGACCAGCGCCGCCTCCCCGGAGTGGAAGTGAATCCCTCTCCCCAGCCCCTGGCAATCTATGACCGTCATCATTGCTCCACTCGAAGAGAGGAGAACGAGGTCCTTGCCGAGGAAATCCAGGTTGCGATTGCCGGGTCCGGTGTAGGTGCCCGAGGCAACGAGGACGGTGTCGCCGGAGGATGCGGCGCTCAGTCCAGCTTGGATTGTCGGCTCAACAGAGGGGACATGGATTACCCCAGCCCCAGCCGACTTGGCAATCCCCAAGGCGACGACGACAGAGAGACGTAGCACCTGCTTTGTGAAAGACAACTGCTCGCCTGATCTAGGCAGTTGCAGGCCTGATGAGTACGGCATGGCGGATCCCTATGGTGCGCACGTCTCACAGACTGTAATGCACCCTCCACTTTCGGCGGTAACGGGATAGTAGCCAGACAAATCACTTCCAGTTGCCACGATATCACAGGTGAATTGGTAGTTCACGCCACAACCGGTTCCTGCGTAGAACTCGACATCGGTGTAGAGGTTGTCGAGAGCGAAGCTAGAGCAAGAACCCGCGCTGATTGAGGTAGGACACGAAGTAACCCGGATGGACCAGCTGGTCGTTATGCTTGCATTGTCCCCACAGGGCGGGTCGCTCACGGGATCGTAGATCCTCAAGTACACGTTCGCGCATTCTGGCTGTGCCGTGCACACGCCGTAGCTCAGTCCCACCATTGCCACGAGCATCACGAAAAGGACACTTGCCTTCATGATCCACCTCCCGCTGGACTCCAGTTGCTCGTCGGGCCTCATCGTCGGGCGGCTTGGCGCCGGGACCTGCGTGGGTCGCCGGGCGGTGAGGTCTGGCCTGGTCCCAGCTCGCGATTGAGCCGGCGGCCACGCTTTCCAGAGTGCTCCTGCGATCGACCCAGAAGCAAGCGGAGAATCTGCGGGCGGTGGCAATTACGATAAGAGGTTATCCAGGTTGCTGTTACATGAGAAGCTGAGATTTCGTCCGGCGCGCCGACGCGGATGGCAGGGGCAGGGTTCTGCAGCCTTGACCCGCCGTCCCCCCGAGGCACCATTGGCTCCGAGGACCAACCCATGCCCCACCTTTCCCCTACCACCCTAACCGCCGCCGAGCAGCGTAGCCTGCTGGTTGCGACGGCTGCACGCCCCCGCGGCCACACCATCTTCTCGCTGGCCCTCAGCACCGGCCTGAGACTGGGCGAGATCGTTGGCCTCAACGTCGGTGACGTGTACCACCCCGACGGCACGCCTCGCACTCGTGTTCACTTGCGCCGCGAGATCGCGAAGGGCGGGCGAGCTGGCGACGTGTTCCTACCCGACGCGCTGGTCGAGAAGCTTGCGCGGTTCTGGCTCTACAAACAGGCGCGCCACGAGCGTCTCGATGCCTCATCCCCGCTCTTCTGCAAACCAGGGGCGACGCCGCATCTCACGGCGCCGGGTGCAGGTGCTCTTCCGGGCTTGGCAAACCGTCGCCGGGTTCTCGCGGCTTTATCCCTTCCACGCCTTGCGCCATTATGCCGCGCTCCGGATTATGCCGCGGAGACTTGGAAAGTGCTTGTTTGGCAAGCAGTTAACGCTGCGGAGCTGCACGACGACGCGGCATAAGCCTAACGTCTCCTCACCTGGTCGCAGTGCCAGAGGAGGAGGAGACATGAGAGGAGGATTTCGCTTCGGCCCGGCTGTGGGCCACCGTCCACGCCGCGGTCGCTAAGGAGATGGCATGCAGCAGGCCGGACCGGACGTGCCGCGTCCAGCCTTTCGGCAGCAGCGCGACGGGCTGCGAGATGTGAAAGGACACCATCCTGCGCCTCCCGTGAATTCCCCTGCGGGACCGACCGCTCACACAGGATAACATCCTTCTGCGCAACACGTTCCACCGCCGTGGCGGGGCCCCGAGATTCGGTGGACCAGTTCAGTGACACGCGAGTGGACATCATCCTGCGCCTCCCGGAATTCAACCGCGAGATCGTTCACTCGCACAGGATAACATCCACCACATTAACAGGTTCGACCACTGAAGCGCGGCGCCGAGATTCGCTGGACTAGTTCAGGCAGCACGATCGACTGTTGGACAGCGCGAGTTTCATACTAGCGTACTCGGACAACCGGGAGCACGCTTTCGCGGCGTCCAACGCGCGCCCTGAGGAAGTATACGCCAGGAGGCACGGCATGGCCTTCCGCGTCAACTCCAGACCATTGCCACCGATGGGCCCCCGGAGAACCGGCGCACGCCACGACAGTCGCTACGCGTCTCCCCTGCGGATCAAAGACGGCGATTTCGATCGTGTCCGCATGTTCCATTGCCAGCTCGATTGAAATCGAAGATCTGAATGGACTCGGGAACGCGGTGAGGCGGAGTGGTGCAGAAAGAGATCCAGCGTCATTGATTCCGATGAGCGGACAGGGCCCCACCGCTCCGATGAGTCCACATCCCGGCGGGGAGTTCTCTGGAAGAAGCGGCGATCCCGGGAGCAGACAGAACGAGCCAAAGGGTAGATCGTAGCAACCTCCGATCCCATACAGCGGATCCTCGGAGATGTTACCTTCCACTCCGATGGCATCCTCGCAGGTGCCGATGATATTCGCGGGTGTGTTCCCGGCTAGGTTGTTGCATTCAAGAGCAATCGTCCCGGGCGAAAAGACGCACTCCAGTCCATATCCATCGTTATCCGTAATGCAGTTATTTCGAAACGCGAGCGTTTGCCCTGCTCCTGGGCTAAGCACGACGGTAGCCGTTGGCGGATCGCTGAGACTCCGGTTAACAACGAAGGTGTTACCCTCGATGAGCGAAGACGGGCCGCTTGCGGAGCCGATGAGTGCTCCCGCAGCATGCTTTGCCCAATTGCAGACGATGAGGTTCTCTCGCATTACAGCCGTATAGGCGTAGATGCCACCGCCGCTGTTGGAGGCGGTCGTCAAGAAGGTGTTGGCGAATATCTCGTTGCGCTCAAGGACAAGCTCGGATCCTTGTGACATCTGATAGATCCCCACTCCGCTCCCGTTCAACGACTCGATCGAATTCGCATAGATCTTGTTGTCCGTGAGCCGCGCCACTGAGGCAACACAGACGCCCGCTCCTCCTCCTCCGGCGAGAGGCCCTGGCTCGAGTCGGTTGTCTGTAATCCAGTTGTTCCTAAGAAGCGGACCAGGATAGGATCCGGAGCCCACATATATTCCACCTCCCAGACGCCCAAAGGGCCGTGTCAGCCCCGATCCCCCCCGGATCGTGAATCCATCGATGACCGTGCCCGGTCCTGGGCTGAAGACACGTAACGTGGTGATGTCCTCTCCGGAGCCGTCGATGATCGTCTGCTCCGGACCTGCAAAGCTCTTGAGAACAAGATCGACCGCGATTATGGGATTTTCCAGATAGACTCCCGGATGCACAAGAACCGTATCACCCGGTGCAGATGCATCAACGGCCGCCTGGATTGTGGCATACTGAGTAGGGACCACCCTCGTTCCGCCAAGAACGGTCCGGCTGCCAAGCAAGCAGCACGATAGAAGAAGGACAGATCGCCAGTGCATGCTACTTCTAGCTATGGGCTGCACTTGCAGAGTTCGATGCAGTTGCCGTTCACGCTGTCGACCCGATATATGGCATTGACCTCCAGGCTGACCGCATGAATCGTAGGCCCCGCACACTCGCTTTGCTGTGTGCAGGTAGAGGCCGTACACGTGGAGTACTGGTTCAGGAAGGTATTATTGCAGGCACTTGTGTTCACTGACATGTCGAATGACACGATGTGGAGGTACTGGTAGAGAGAGGGGACGGTGCCGGACTGAACATAGGCTGGTTTGAGATCACAGTCCGGATCGGCGTAGGCGAGGGGGAAGGCCACAATGAGTGCGAGGACGGCGAAGCAAAGGACGATCTTCATGACGACTCCTTACGCTGGCATGCTGGCAACTCGCCAGACCAATCACTAACGCCGGGACCTCGTGGGGTCGCCAGGCGGTGAGGTCTGGCCTGATCCCAGGCTCCTATGAGCCGTAGAACCGAGTTCAAGGATGCTCCCCGGATCGCCCAGAAACAAGCGAAACATCAGCGGGAGGTGAGACTGGAGTGAGTGCTAGCCTTCGTTGAAAAGTAGACGGCTCCAGGTAGGATGTGCCGGTTCGCTTCCAAACGATCGGTACACCCAGAACCAGGAGCCGGTGATGAGAAGAGTAGTCCGGAAGAAGGCTGGACGGAAGTCCCAAGTGTCGGTGGCGGCTGAGGCGGCGATCTTGGATCTCGACGCGCGTGTCGCCATGATCCAGGCGTTGATCCCCCTCGGCCTGGAGAAGATCGGAGAAGAGCTCAAGGGATCGGTCGAGGAGCTGGTCGGGCCGCGGTACCAGCGGACCGGAGAAGATCGGCGCTACTACCGCTGGGGATCGGGACAGGGATCGGTATACTTGGCGGACCAGAAGGTTCGGGTGCGGGTACCTCGCGTGCGGGACGTTCACGCGAACGAGGAGATTCGATTGCCGGTCTACGAGCGGTTGCAGGAGCCGCACGCAGGAGATCGGCAGCTGCTCGGGCGACTGCTGCGCGGGTTGGGATGCCGGAACTACGCCGAGACGGCGGCGCTGGTGCCCGAGGTGTTCGGCCTCTCGGCTTCGACGGTGTCGCGGCGTTTCATCCGGGCCAGCGGCCAGAAACTCCAGGAACTCATGGAGCGCGATCTTTCGGGGTACGACATCGTCGGATTGTTCTTGGACGGGAAGGCGTTCGCCGACGATGAGATCGTGATCGCCGTCGGCATCACGATTACCGGGGATAAGGTCATCCTCGGTCTGATCCAAACGGCGAGCGAGAACACGGCAGTGTGCCGTGAGTTCCTCGCGTCGCTGGTAGAGCGCGGGCTTCATTTCGATCACGGGCTGTACTGCGTGGTTGACGGAGCGAAGGGGCTTCACCGAGCGGTCGAGACGGTGTTCGCAGGGTGCGTGGTGATCCAGAGGTGCCGGTGGCACAAGCGGGAGAACGTGCTCGCCTACCTGCCGATCAGTCAACGGCCCGTCATGCGGCGAAAGCTCCAGGCGGCGTACCAGCAACCGACGTACGAGAAGGCGAAGGCGGCGCTGAAACGCGTACGAAGTGAGCTTGCCCTCATGAACCAATCGGCCGCTCGCAGTCTGGATGAAGGTCTCGAGGAGACGTTGACGCTCCACCGCCTGGGGCTGGCGAAGGAACTCGGCATCTCTTTCTCGACCACAAACGTGATCGAGTCGATCCTGGGCCACGTCGGCCGGTTGACCGATCATATCGATCGCTACCGGAACAGCGATCAGAAACAGCGCTGGGTTGGAACGGCGCTGACAACGATCGAACCGCGGTTGCGGCGGGTGCGGGGCAAGCACCATCTTCGGGCTCTTCGCGAAGCGATTCAGAGGGAGCTCGGCATCAGCAAGCGTCAGGCGGTGGCTTGACATGGACGAGAGCCGTCACTTTTCAACGAGAAATGGCATTGACTCCGGTCTTGTGCTTGAGGAAAGCACCGTGAAACGAATGGCTGAGCTTGGTGTTCTTAACTCTCCCCAGTTGTTCCTGCCCTTGCAGCCGACTGCGGACAATCCGGTGTTTCAGGATCCGATCCAGCAGGCAAAGCTGAAGATTGTCGCTGATGGAACACGCAATGCGATCGCCCTGGCAAAGAAGCATAAGCTCACCATCCTCTGGGGGACGGACGTCTTTTTTGGCAGCGCTCCCTTCAATGCCTTCACCCAGGAATTTGCCTATTGCGACGAGTTCTTTACCCCCACCAAACAGCTCAAACAAATAACGGGTAACAATGGAAAAGTCCTCGCGCTTTCTGGACTCAAAAATCCTTATCCCGGGGCTGAACTGGGCGTGATCAAGGAAGGCGCATTTGCGGATAGCATCTTGGTCAACGGTGACCCGACCAAGGACATTCGCTTGCTGATGGATGCAGGGAAGAACATCGATCTCAGTCCCTGATTCGCAGGCGTTTATCGAGTGTGCCGCCGGGAGAATCCGTGGCAATTCTCCCGGCGGTCCGGTTATCGAGGCCCCTGATGTTCAACCACGAAGGGCCAACAGAGAGAAGCCGTGACCGAACCTCCGGGTGAATCTTGCCACCGGACGAGGACCGGGGCCATAGCCAACGCCAACCCCCCAGGCAGGGCGTCGCGGTTGGTCTTGACGCGGATCGCGGGCGAATTGGCGTTGCGCCACTCCATCACTTCCTCGGCGGAGATTTCACGGAACTCTCTGTTTCACACGGACTTCCCACTGCTGAACGGGTTGCAGGCATGATCGGCACGGATGGCCCTGCGGTAGAGGGGCTGGAGAACAATGTCCGTGTAGCCTGCCAGAAGATCCGATTGTCCCCCCAAAGACCTTGTTCGATCCGGCGACTGAATGCTACTCTCCCGGCGGTGGAGTCGAAATCGCCGGGTGCGAACCGGGCTGTATTGGCCGTGGGGGCAACGGACTCCTTGCCGACTCGTCGTCGGCAGGGGACGCCGCGAATTGGCTCACGGCCGAGGGCTGGACGAACGCATTCTATGCTTCCCCGGTGGATTGTGGCGGTGGCGTGCCCGATTCACGGCCAGAGTCAGCGGGCATGGAGGGGGGCGGTCAAGCGCCTCTCCTCTGATGAATTCGATGCCGTGTTCCTGGACGGTGCTCTTTGGAAGCGCGGCAACATCGGTCAGGGCATCCATATCGATCCCGGGCGCGAGAGAAGTGCTCGACAAGAAGTAGTAATCACGACCCTAAAAAAGCGGAGGTATACGGTTGAAAACGATATTTCTAACGGTCCTCGCATGCGCTTGCTTTGCCATCAATGCCGCAGCACAGGACTACGATGTCGTGATCAACAACGGCAGGGTCATAGACCCGGAAACCATGTATGACGATGTGGCCAATGTCGGTATCAAGGACGGCCGTATTGCCACGATTACCAAAGAGAAGATTACTGGTAGCGAAACCATCAATGCGAAAGGCATGGTGGTGGCGCCCGGTTTCATCGACACCCATTTCCACTTTCAAATGCCGGTCGGCTATTCCCTCGGGTTGCGCGATGGCTTGACCAGCAGCATGGATTTCGAGATGGGCTGTGCGGGATCCTATATCGACGACTGGTATAAAGCGCGCACCGGTGTGACCCAGGCCAACTATGGAATCGCGGTCAGTCACGAGTTTGCCCGCGCGATGTTCATCGACGGTTCAGACGGCGCCGATTACCTGGTAAACGGCCCCATAGCCGCTTACACAACCCGGGCGAAAACAGGCTGGAGCCAAACACGTCCAACCCTGGAACAGGGTAACGCAATTCTCCAAGAGATTGACAAGGGCCTACAGGCTGGTGCCGTGGGAATCGGCAGCACCGTGGGCTACATGAGAGAGGGCGTCTCTTCACGCGAGATGTTCGAAGTGCAGAAAGTCGGCGCACGGTATGGCCGACCGACCGGCGCACATACACGCTATACGCTCGGCAACGACACGCAAGAGAATAACGGCGCGCAGGAACTCATTGCCAACGCCGTGGCTCTTGGCGCCCCGGCGATCGTCGAGCACTTCAACAACCCTGGTTGGCGCCTAGCACACGAAATGGTTATTGGGCTTCAGGAACAGGGCCACAACATCTGGGGTGAAGTCTATCCCTACGCCGCGGGTTCCACCACGATCAATGCTTCGTTCCTGGTGCCTGAGATCTGGATCGACGTAATGGGTAAACGCTATGAAGATACCATGCTGGATCCGGTCACGGGTGAGTACTATACCTTGGAGACCTACAAGGCCACCGTCGCATCCGAACCGACCAGGCCGATCGTCATATTCAAGATGCCCGCCGAAGACCAGGCGAAGTGGCTGACGCTGAAGGGCGTGACCATGGCCAGCGATGCGGTTGGTGCCAAGCCGTACGACGCCCCGTGGGATTACCCGATGGAAAAGCTGGGCGGCACCCATCCGCGGACGGCTGGCGCCCGAGGTGCTACGATTCGCCTAGGTCGGGAAAACAACATCCCGATGATGCAGCTGATGTCGATCCTCAGCTACAACGCAGCCAAGCATATGGGCGATACGGGGCTGAAGTTCATGCAAGAGCGCGGCCGCATCCAGACCGGCATGGTTGCCGATATCGTCGTCTTTGACCCCGAAACCTTCACGGACAATTCAACCTACGAAAATGGCGCTATCCCTTCAACGGGCATGAAGGCCGTGGTCGTCAACGGTCAGATCGTTGTGCGCGACGATGTGCAGCTTCCTGTCTTCCCCGGTCAGCCGATCCGGTTTGAACCCGAAGACAGGCCGCGCTTCGTGCCGATCTCGGAAGAGGCATGGAACGCCGAATTCTCGACCGGTATGCCTAGTGAATTCACGGGCGCCTTCCCTGTGGACGGCGAACACTGATCGTGACATTCCCGGCCGACGGGGCGAAGAAAGTGGCATCAGGGAGTAACTCTATTTTTGAAGGCTCAGGAGCAACATATGCAAGCGAAATCCAATCTTAGCCATCTGATCACAATCTGTGTCTTCTCTGCTTTGAGTGTTACCGCTCTTGCTCAAGACCAGGCAGAAGAGAGTATCGAGCTAAGCACCACACCCTTGATAAAGCAGGCGGCGACAGCCGACGACATTGCCAGGGAGTTGGCGAATCCGAACACTGTGCTTGGGTCATTGAACTTCAATTTCGACTACTTTACGTATAAAGGTGACCTGCCGGGTGCATCTGATCAGAGCGCAACTCGCCTGACCTTTCAACCCGTCTTGCCCTATCCGATCAGCAAGGGTACCAACTTTTACCTGCGGCCCGCAGTGCCGATTGTGATTGCGCAAGACGTGCCGGCAATAGGCGGATTCAAGAATAAAGGTGTCGAACTTGGGGATATTTCTTTTGATGCCGCGTTGGGCAAAAGTCTTCCAGGTGGCTATGTTGTGGTCGGTGGTGTTGTGGGTACCTTGCCCACGGCAACAGACGACGCACTGGGGCTGGACCAGTGGTTGCTGGGCCCTGAGGTCGCTTTTGCAAAGGTTTTCAAATGGGGTGTGCTCGGACTGCTCGTCTCGCATCAGTGGGACGTCGCTGGCGAGGACAGTTTTTCAACGAGTATTACCGGTGGACAGTATTTCTACACGTATAACCTCAGCAATGGCTGGCAAATCAGTTCGTCACCAACCTTTTCTTACAACCACGAGGCGGACAGTGGACAGCGCTGGACGGTTCCGGTTGGTTTCGGTGTGTCCAAGACCACAATCCTTGGTGGCCAGCCCTGGAAGTTCGGTCTCCAATACTGGCAATACGTCAAGCAGGCGGATGCTTTCGGGCAGGATTGGGAGGTGCGTTTCACCGTAACCCCGGTAGTCTCCTTGCCATGGGGTAAGAATTAGCAGTGGCCAATGCCTGGACAGAAGGAAAGCGAAAAGATGCAGTTGATTAGAAATGTTTGTTCAGGACCTGGCAGCAAATCCTTGCCGCCGATGAAACTTTCCCGGCCATGTATCTGGCCTTTGGATTGGAGGATAGAAATGAAACGACTAACGGCGCTTTTGCGCGTATTGGTACCTACCCTGGTTTTGGCCACATCGGCATTGGCCGCCGATTACGATGTCGTGATCAACAACGGCCGGGTCATGGACCCCGAGACCAACTTTGATGGCGTGCGCAATGTGGGGATCAAGGATGGCAAAATTGTTGTGATCACCGAGGACGCGATCAAGGGTAAGGAGACCATCGACGCCAGGGGTCACGTCGTAGCCCCGGGCTTTATTGATGGGCACCAGCACGCGACTGACCCGTTCAGTCGCAAGGTGAATTTGCGTGATGGCTTGACCACCGGGATGGACTTCGAAGCAGGCGCCGGTGATATCGCTAAATGGTATGCAGAGGCCGAGGGTAAAACCCAGAGCCAACTACGGTATGGTCGTGCTCGCAACTCTTGCCCGTGTAGCGGTGCTGGACGGTCCTGAAATAGCGGCTGGTGCTAATGACATGGGCGGCCTGTTCCCTATGGTGGGTGCCGCCGCCGCAAAGGCTGAGAAAGAAGGACGCAAGCCAGGCTGGACTGCCACCTTGCCCAATAAAGAGCAGATGACCAAGATCATGAGTATCGTCGATGAAGGCCTTCGCCAAGGCGCCTTGGGCGTGGGCATTCCAGTCGGCTATATGACCACGGGCGTGACCCAGTACGAATTGTATAAATACCAGGAGTTGGCATCAAAATACGGTCGTGTTTCGAATGCGCATGTACGCTTTGCGGGTGTCAGACCTCCCACCGAGGGACAATTGGGTGTTCAGGAAATGCTGGCCAATGCCATGGTTTTGGATGCACCTTTCCTGGCTTCACACCTGAACAGCAACATGGACTGGGAGTACACGATCCCGCTCATCAACGACGCAAGAGAAAAACGCGGGGCCAAAGTATGGGGTGAGGTTTACCCGTATGCGGCCGGCTCTACCGTTGCTTCGACAGATATTCTCACAGAGTCGAGCATGGCTCAGATGAATATAACCTATTCGAACGTCGCCAACCTTGACGGCACGCGTTGGGACAAGGCGATGTATGAGGACGTTCGCAAGAATGATCCGGGCAGAACGATTTTGATTTTCAACAACTCCCCTGAGGACATCGCTAAATGGATGGCTCAGCCGGGAGTTGTCGTCGTCTCAGACGGCATGGCTATCCAGGATGAAAAAGGCGAATACTACCCTTGGGATTCACCTTATGAAGGCAAGTCAATCCACCCGCGTAGCGCAGGTACCCGCGCCAAGGTGCTGCGCATGGTGCGTGAAGATAAGAACATGCCTTTGATGGAAGCCATTTCCAAGATGAGCTACCTGCACGCCAAGTATTTTGACGAGTTGGGCGGCATCAGCCAGTTCAGGACCAAGGGACGGGTGCAGGTGGGTGCTGACGCCGACATCGTCGTCTTCAACCCGGATACGGTCACTGACAACAGCACTTACAAGCCCGGCGAGGGAGCGCTGCCCTCTACCGGCATACCCTTTGTGTTGGTGAACGGTGTGGTGGTCGTCAAGGATTCCAAAGTTCAGAAGGTCTTTCCGGGTAAACCGATTCGCTTCCCGGTACTGCCCACCGGCCGCCTGGACCAGATATCGATCGAACCCAGGGAGTTTGATCCCAACCAGTGAGCAGCGTATTCGAGACAGCAGAGTTCCAAGCTGATGCAAAGGCCTGCCGCGATGGCCGAAGAGGACCGGCTGGTGGGCGTGCAGCAGTTCGGTCAAATGTTCGTGGTCGCCATGATCATCGTCGCTGGTGTCATGGTCGGCTACACCATCGTTCGTCCTAAACAGGGCGTGTGAACCCGCAAGCAGTGCGCTGCGGACGAGTTCCGTCGGACGCCAGGAGGAAAGACAAGTGAGGGTGATTCGATCAGTTCTGCTTTTCGTATTCGTGCTGGCCCTGCCGGCTGCGGTACTCGCGGAAACGCAGACTGCGTCAACTCCAGACGACCCCCGAATCGATCCGCTGGACAACCGTTCGGTGGACATGACGGGCGACGACCTGGCGGTTGATTCCTTCGATCACTCCTGGCCGCTGGCTGGGTCTCGCGCCCGCATGGCGATTCGCGGATACGTCAAGCTCGACTACATCCAGGACTTCGACGGGGCCTATGATCGGTTCCAGTTTCTGGTGGCGGCCATCCCGGTCTCCGGCGACGGCCGACCGGAGCAGTCGGGCTACATGAACATGTTCGCCCGGGAAAGCCGGATCAATTTCGACATCCGGTCGTTCACCGAGAACGGTACTCCGCTGCAGGTCTTTCTGGAGATCGATTTCTGGAACCTGGGGGACACGCCGTTCTACGCCACACCGCGGCTCCGGCACTTCTATGGAGTGTTCGGCCCCTTGCTGGCAGGGCGTACCTGGGGCACGCTGACCGACGTCTATTCCCTGGCTACGACTATCGACTTCGCGGTGGGCGACGCAATCTCGGGAGCACGTCGTCCCCAGATCCGTTACGAGCACCCGCTCGCCAACGGGTTCAAAGCCGCCGTCGCCCTGGAGATGCTCGAGTTCACGGACATCGACAACGTCGACGATCAGCCAGGTCAGGGGAGCCAGCAGTTCCCGTTGCTGGCGGCCCGCATTACGCGCGCCACGAACCGGGGGCGGGCCATGCTGGGTGCGTCGGTGTACCAGCTACGGTGGGACGGGTACGGGACGGACCCCGATGCAACGTCGGTGGCCTTCGGTGCGCTCTGCAGCGGCCGCCTGGGCCTGGGGCAGCGGGACTACTTCGTGTGGAACACATCGGCGGGGAACGGCTGGGCCAGCAACATCGCGACCGAGATCGGATCGGGATCCGCCGCGGTCCTGATGCCCGAAGGCACGCTCGATCTCCTGTTCTCGTGGAACGCGCAGGTGGGTGTCTCGCACTATCTGTCCGAGTTGTTGGCGTTGAACCTGTCGGTGGCGTGGGCCTCCGTGGAGAAGTCGGACCTCAGGTCCCAATACAGCCTCCGGGAGGGCGGTACGGCGCACGCCAATGTGATCTGGTCACCATTCAAGTCGGTGAACACCGGCGTGGAGTACATTTTCGGCCTGCATCGCAACTACGACGGATCCGATGGCAGTGCAAACCGCGTCCAGGGGATGATCAAGTTCATCTTCTGATGCGATGACGGAATGATTGACCAGAAATCCGTCGGGCCGCGATGGCCGAAGGGGACCTGCTGGTGGGAGCACAGCAGTTTGGTCAAATGTTCGTGGTTGCCCTGACCATCGTCATCTGTCCGTCCCGAAAACTCCGTATCGCAGGTCCGTTGCACATTTGGGGGGCCTGATCGACCCAGGGAATGCTGGTTGGCAGCATGATCGTGGTGGGATCCGAAGAACGCGAGTGCTGGGAGTCGCTGCGTGTCGCGCGTTCAGGACGCGCTTGACCAGCGGCGGCAAGCGAAGTGCAGGCGTGATGGACAGGCGATGGCGGCGGCTACGCGGCGCGCCGCTCGTAGTGGTGATGTAACCCGCCCACCTCCGGGATCTCGACCACTGCCCCCAAGGCCTGGACAGCTCGCCCCTCCGGAGCGTCCATGTCGAGTGCCTGGTGCGTGCGCCAGCCGTGGTAGTAGCGGAAGTAGCTCCGGAGAATGCCTATCAGGTGCCGTTTGTTCATCACGATGACGTGGTCGAGGCACTCGCGGCGGATGGTGCCGATCAGCCGCTCGACGTACGGGTTCTGCCAGGGACTACGCGGCGCGGTAATGATCTGCTCCATCCCCAAACCACGAACTCGCCGTTGAAAGTCTTCGCCGTAGATGTGATCGCGGTCGCGGAGAAGATAGCGTGTCGGGTGGACGTAGGGGAAAACCTCAACAACCTGCTGGCCGGTCCATCGTGCTGAGGGAGTGGCGGTGACATGGAAGTGAAGAACCCGGCGCCGATCGTGCGCGAGGATGAGGAAGACGAAGAGCACCTGGAACTTGACCGTCGGCACGACGAAGAAGTCAGTCGAGATCATGTCCGCAGCGTGAGTGCGAAGGAAGGTCATCCAGGTGGGGGAGGCAGGTCCCCGGCGGCGAACCATGTACTTCTCGACCGTCGACTTGGGGATCTCGATGCCGATCTTGGCGAGTTCACCGACGATCTTCGGGGCTCCCCACAGCGGATTGGCCGCCGATAGCCGCCGAATGAGAGCGCGTACTTCCTTTGCTACCGGGGGTCGTCCGGGCTTGCCCAGACCGGCAGAGCCGCGTCCAGTGGTCGCGGAATCGACGGCGTTGCCAGGCGATGACCGTTCTTGGCTTCACGATGACGAGCCCTTCCCGCCAAGCCGGCCAGAACCGGGCGAGCCAGGCCCAGAGGAGGCGGTCGGCGGGTTTGAGTCGCGGCCGCTTCACGGATCGCTGGCAGACGGCGAGTTGGTGCCGGAGGGCGAGGATCTCGATTTGCATCGAGGCCCGGGAGCGAAGGCCGGCGCCGAGGAACGCGAAGAGGGCCACGAAGATAGGGGGCATGAGGCGAGCGATCCGTCCAAGGTCTGCGGGGAGGGCGGGTAGCCTACAACGCCGGCAGGCAGCGATCGAGCCGGGGTGTCCCTGCGGGAAGGCGCCTGACGGCGAGGTCGATCGGGCGTATGCTTGAAGGAGGCTGGCAACGGGGTTTTCGGGAGGCACAAATGATCTCCTGATCAGCGAAATGAACATCCTGGCGGGTGACTGCTGAAATGTGCAGCAGCTACAAAGTTGCGATGGCCATGGCTTCTTTGGTGGTCGCCGGCGCCGCCCAGGGCAGCACCTGGACTGTCCCCGATGAATTCGTGACCATCCAGGCGGCCGTGGACTTCGCCGCAAGCGGCGATACGGTGCTCGTTCGCCCCGGAACCTACGTCGAGACCGTTCTTCTCCTCGGCAAGTCGCTGCGGATCGCTTCCCTGGCGGGTCCCGCCACGACGATCATCGACGGCAGCGCCCCGACGCGACCGGACACGCTAAGTGTCTTGTGCGCGATCGGCCCACTCGAGCTTGATCTCGAGGGCTTCACCATCCGCAACGGCCTGGAAGGAACGACGATCGAGGGTGGTGGCGGCGACTCCGGGGGAGGAATCGCTCTCTACGGCGTGGACGGCAGGCTCAAAGACTGCGTTGTCGAGCACAACTTCTGTCCTGGCTCGGGCGGTGGCATCTACCTCGTGGGCTCCTCGGTCACGATCGCTGACTGCACCATTCGGGACAACGAGTGCTTCTCGAACGGCGGCGGTATCGACGCGGTCGTCTGCTCGCCGACGATCGAGCGGTGCATCGTGGCGAACAACGGCACCGAGTCGACCAACTCGGGTGGGGGAATCGGAGTCTACTTCGGGTCGCCGGTGATCCGTGACTGCGAGATCACCGGCAACCGCGGTCGCTCTGGATCGGGTCTCGGGTTCGAGGCCACTTCGAGCCCGACCATCACGCGATGCCTGATCGCAGGGAACAGCAACGGGGTCGACAACCAGTCCGTGGGCGGCGGCATCTCGGTCGGCGAGGGCAACGCTCGCATCGAGCAGTGCACCATCGTTGGAAACCGGGGCTACCTGGGGGCGGGCGTCCATGCGAGCGCACCCACAAGCGCGAGGGTCACGCGGTCGATCGTTGCCTTCAACCTGGGCGGACCAGGAGTATCGTGCCCGGGCACGGTCACCTTCGAGTGCTGTGACGTGTTCGGCAACGAGGACAGCGACGACATCTGTGGAACCGACCTCGGCAGCAACTTCTCCCTCGACCCCTTCTTCTGTGCGGACTACTCGATCGCCGAGTCCTCGCCCTGTGCGCCCGCCAACGCGCCGGTTGGGTGCGGGCTGATCGGGGCCCGCGATGTGGGCTGTACTGGGGCAATCGAAGCCAGCACCTGGGGCCGCATCAAGGCGCGATTGTCCGTCCCGAAAACTCCGTAGCGCGGGTGAACTAGTCCAGCGAATCTCGGCGCCGCGCTTCAGTGGTCGAAGCTGTTAATGTGGTGGATGTTATCCTGTCCTGTGAGCGGGATTTCCCGGGAGGCGCAGGATGATGTCCTTTCAAGTTTCGCAGCCTGTCGCGCTGCCGAAAGGGTGGACGCGGTACGTCCGCTCCGCCCTGCTCCAGGCCATCTCCCTGGCGGCTACGGCATGGATCCTCGCCCGGAGCCGGGCGGTCACGAGCCGCCATGAGCGGGAGCGCCTCCAAGCCGGACTCGACCGCGCGCAGACCGAGGGTAGTTCCCCCCGATTTCTGGACAGCTTGTTAAGGTGTACCCGCAAGCGCTACGGAGGGCAGGATGAAGCGCAAGCGGTACAGTCCCGAGCTTAAGGCCAAGGTCGCCGTCGAGGCTATCCACGGGCTGAAGACGGCCAGCGAGATCGCCCGCCGGTACCAGGTCCATCCCAACCTGGTCGGCTTGTGGAAGCGGCAGGCCCTGGAGTCGCTGCCCGCGCTGTTCTCCCGGAAGGGGGACCACAGCCACGAGGACCAGGAGCAGCTGGCCCGGGAGCTTTACCAGCGGATCGGCGAGCTCGAGATGGAACTGGAGTGGCTCAAAAAAAACGATGGGAGCTTCCGCTCCGGGAGAAGCGGAAGATGATCGAGCTCGGCCACCCCCAGCTCTCGATCCAGCGCCAGTGCGCTTTGCTCGGGCTTCCCCGGTCGAGCTTTTACTACGAGCCGGCCGCCGAGAGCGCGTTCAACCTGGAGCTGATGCGGCGGATTGACGAGCAATACTTACGGACCCCGTTCTTCGGGAGTCCGAAGATGACGGGGTGGCTGCGGCGACAAGGCTACGCGGTCAATCCCAAGCGGATTGCGCGGCTGATGCGACTGATGGGTCTGCAGGCGATTGCCCCGGGGCCGCACACGAGCCAGAAGCACCCCGAGCACCCGATCTACCCGTATCTGCTGCACGGCTTGGCGATTGTGCGGCCGAATCAGGTCTGGGCAACCGATATCACGTACATCCGGATGGCGTACGGATTCCTCTACCTGGTGGCGATCATGGACTGGTTCAGCCGCTTCGTGCTGTCGTGGCGGTTGTCGAACACGTTGGATGTGGGCTTCTGCCTCGAGGCGTTGGAGGAAGCGCTCGGGTTCGGCCGCCCCGAGATCTTCAACTCCGATCAGGGGGCGCAGTTCACGAGCGGCGACTTCACCGGGGCGCTGAAGCAGCAAGGCATCCAGGTCAGCATGGACGGCCGCCGGCGAGCGGTGGACAACATCTTCGTCGAGCGCCTGTGGCGGTCGGTCAAGTACGAGGAGGTCTACCTCAAGGACTACCAGGACGGGAACGAGGCCTTCGCGGGCCTGGGCGCCTACTTCGGCTTCTACAACACCGAGCGGCCGCACCAGGCTCTGAACTACCGGACGCCCCAGGAGGTTCACTGGGGATGAAAAAGGGGGGATACTACGGGTCGGGTCAACCCGAGAACGTGGCTCCTGGAGCCTCTATGGAAGTCGATTTTCCGACGGTCCCCGCGGAGGGGACGAAACCCGAGCCGACGGCGGATCCGGGCACGGTGCCCGGGCAACCCCGGCGGCTCACGCACCCCGCGGTCTACACCTTAAGAAGACCGGAAAACTGTCCAAAGGATGGGGGAAGCTGCCGAGATCGCGCTCCTGAAGGAGGAGCTGCGGATCAAGGATGAACGTTGGAGCCGGTTGTCCTCGCGCCGGCGGCCGCACTACACGGCGATCGAACGGCTGCGGATTCTCGAACTCAAAGCGGCTCGCGGCTGGTCGCGGGAGCAAGCAGCGCGGATCTTCCTGCTCGACGAGCAGACGGTGCGGGTGCTCTGGTGCGGCTTGCCGATCCGGTGAACAAGTTCCCGGAGTTCGTGCGCTACCTGGTGAAGGAGCTCAAAGCGCTGGTCCCGGCCATGGGGAAGGTGCGTATCGCGCAGGTGCTGGCGCGGGCGGGGCTGCACCTGGGCGCCACCACCGTCGGGCGGATCCTCAAGGAGCCAGAGCCGTTGCCAGGGGAAGCAGCGGGGTTCGTAGAGACAGAGGTCGTCGAGACGCGCGTGATGGCCACGCATCCTGATGAGATCTGGCACGTTGACCTCACCACCGTGCCGACGGCGGCGGGGTTCTGGGTGCCGTGGCTGCCGTTCACCTGGCCGCAGGCCTGGCCGTTCTGCTGGTGGGTGGCGGTGGTGATCGATCACTTCTCGCGGGCGGTGGTCGGCTTTGCCGTCTTCTCTCGCCCTCCGACCTCGGCGGAAGTCCAGCGCTCACTTGGCCTGGCGATCCGCCGCGCCGGTCATCGCCCGCGGTACGTGATCAGCGACCAGGGGCGGCAGTTTCGCTGCAAGTCCTTCCGGCGCTGGTGCCGGCGACGGGGCATTCGTCCCCGCTTCGGTGCCGTCGGTGAGTACGGCAGCCTCGCCGTCATCGAGCGGTTCATGCGCTCGCTGAAGGCGGAGTGCACGCGGCAGATCCTGGTTCCGCTGCGGCTGGACGCAGTACGGCGAGAGATCGCGCTGTACGTCGTCTGGCACAATCTGCACCGACCGAGCCGGGCCTTGGGCGGCCGGACGCCGTGGGAAGTGTACGCGGAACTGCCCCCGGCGAACGCGCGACCACGGCACGAACCCCGGGCGGGGTGGCCAGCCGAGGCGCCCTGCGCGGCCCCGCAGACCGCGATCCGCGGCCAGTGCAGCACGAGACTCGCTCTTGTCGTCGGCTACCTGGAAGGCCGGAGGCACCTGCCGGTGGTAGCGCTGCATGAAGCGGCGTGATCGCGGGTGACGAAGACTCACCCAGGATTCTGCAGCCAGCGGCGTCAGTTGCGCAGCCCTGATGCCCTGATGGCCAACTGCGCGCTTGACATTGGCCTATGCGGCCCAACTTCTCGCGGCGCTGGCAAGCCGAATCGGGGTTCTGAAGGCGGCGCTGAAATCGGTGGACGAGTTCACAGGATAACATCCGTCGGTGCCTCAGGTTCCGCCAACCGGAGCGGGGCGCCGAGATTCGGTGGACCAATATGGGCGTCGGCCAACCCAGCCAGCGAAGGTGGCCAGGAAGGGGCGAAAGCGGATGGAGTCAAGCATCCGACGAGGCTATCAGCCGGCTTCCTGACAGCACGATCGACTTTTCGGATAGGACGCGATCGCTGCCACGGAGACAATTGCCATTAAAGCGCTAGGAGTTGTCGCGCTGCGCCGTCGAGCCCTTGCGGAAAGCGAGGAGTGCCTTCCGCATCGCAACTGACACCCTGAGCTTCTCCGCCCAGGGCTTCGCCCTCCGGGCGCGCTGCCACGCGGCTTGACGCTCGAGTAGTCGACGGATCTCGGGTCTCATGCGAAGCGTTCCATAAAGGACTCCCACTTCTTCGAGAGCCCGTGCGCGTTCGCGAGAGCCCCGATCTGGGAATGGGTGACGGCGCCAGCCTCAACGAGCGCCAGGATGCGGGCGAAGTCCTTGGCCCGACCCACACTGAGTGCGATGACCGCAAGGTAGTCGGCTCGCACGACACGTAGCGGAGCGCCCTCCATGTCAGCGCTCTCAGCGTGTTCGATGGCGGCGTCTGTAAGGCGGTCAATGCTCGGTATGAACTGGACCGGCCAGTCCCCCACACGGATCGCCTCTCCCTCCGGCTCGTAGCCTCGATCCGCGCAGAATCGGTAGATGGGGCTTAGCACATCGAGGGCGTCTGGTTCGGGAACGGTCACAAGAACATCCGCGTCCATCGTGGCCACGGCCTCGGTATATCTCATCTGAGCGACAGCCCCGAACACCGCGTAGTTCGTCACTACACCTGCGTCAACGAGGTCGTTCAGGAGTTCAGCCACACGCTTCATCGGGCGCAGTGTACCTCCGCAACTGCCGAGCTTCAAGGTGACTGGGACTGCCATGACCCGGCCTGGCGGGTTTCTAGCCCTGATCATTCATGAAGGGCGGCCACAAACTTCAGCGAGTGTCTGCCCTCCTATATTGGTCCACCGAATCTCGGCGTCGCGTCTTGGCGGTTGAACGTGTTGCAGCGAAGGATGTTATCCTTCGCTCGTGGATGCCGTGGCCGGAGCCGTGCGGCGACGAGCCGCCATCAGCGGGAACGGCTACAGGGGGAACTCGACCGTGCTCACACCGAGATCGCGCTCCTCAAGGAGGAGTTACGGATCAAGCGACGCCCATGAGATTGGGCTGGCCGGCGCCGGCTGGGCGGCACGGCCGGACGGTCCCAGCACTCTCTTCCGGAACCCGGCCGGGATGAGCGAGCTCGATGGGGGCTTCTCCTCGTGAAAGCACAGATGCTCTACGGGGATCTCGGCTTCGATCCCGACGAGAGAACCACGGTGGATGGGAACGACGGCGGCAACCCGATCGGTGCTTTCCCGGGAGGAAGCTTCTATTACACCCGACGCCATGATTCCGGCCTCGGGTACGGGGTCGGCGTTCTTTCCTACTTCGGCTCGGCACAGGAGTACGAGTCGGGATGGGTCGGGCGCTACTACATCCAGGAAGCCACCTTGCTCGGCCTCACCGCCATGCCCGCTGTGAGCTATGCGCTCAACGACCGGTTCAGCTTCGGTGCCGGGCTCAACGTCATGTACGGTGTGTTCGATACGACGGTCAAGCTCCGGAGCCCATCGAGCGAGGCCGATGCCGAGCTGACGGTCGATAGTTCCGACACCGGGGTTGGGGCCAACATCGGCATCATGTTCGAGACCGATGAGGAGACGCGCGTTGGCGTTACCTACCTGTCGCCGGTGAATCTCGATTTCGAATCCACACCTGAGTTCGATGGGCTGGGGCCAGTTCTTGAGGGGGTGCTGACACGGCACGGAGTGTTCGGGGCGCCACTCGACGTGGACATGAAGGTGCCGCAAACGGTAATGACGAGCGTGCACAGCAATGTGAGCGAGAGCTGGGCGCTCATGTTCAACTTCGGGTGGCAAGACTGGGATCGGTTCGGCAAGGTGGGGATATCGCTCGGCGACACGCTCGCCAGCGTGACCGCCGATCGGCGGTACCGCGATACCTGGCACTTGGCCGTGGGCGCCGAGGCTGAGGTCAACCCGAAGCTCCAGCTGACGACCGGCTTTTCCTACGACACATCAGCGGTGAGCGATGGCGACCGCACCCTCGACTTCGCCGTCGGCGAGAGCTATCGGTTTGCCGGTGGGGGGCGGTTCGCGCTCCGGCCGAGCCTGGTTCTCGGACTCGGATATGCGTTCATCTGGTCGGGGGATCTGCCGGTCGACCAGTTCCGAGGCCCGCTGGCAGGCCGCGTGTCCGGGGAATTCGCCGACACGATGCTGCACTTCTTCGGCGCGAGCCTCGAGTGGAAGCTATAGGCGCAGAGGATGCTACGTTGGTGTACTGATCCAGCGAATATCGAGACGCGGCACGCCCGGTCCGGTCTGCTGCAGGCCATCTTCCTGGCCACCTTCGCTGGCTGGGTTGGCCGTCTGGCCTGGCATCGCACGCTCATCGCGGCAAAGTGGACCTATCCTCGACAGCGGGTTGGTCGGCCCGGCGTCATAAAGGAGATCCGCGAGCTGGTGGTCAGGATGGCGGAGGAGAACCCGATCTGGAGGCATGCGAGGATCCCGGGTGCGCTGAAACACCTGGGCCATCGTGTGGCTTGCAGCACGATCGCCAGGATGTTGAAAGAACATGGCATCAAGCCGTCGCCCGAGCGGCCGATGGGGTGGGCGACGTTGATCCGTGAGCATGCCACCGCCATTGCGGCGGCGGACTTCTTCACGACCGAGGTATGGACGGCTCGTGGTCTGGTCCGGTACTACACGGGGAAGACGGTACGTTCCCCGGAGCTGTGATCGCTGTACATGGCCCGTTAGAGAACCCAGCATCGAGTGGAGGGAAAGATGAATCGCGAAGGCAAATGCCCGGTAATTCACCGCCACACGGCGGCCGGCTCCATGTCGAATGACGACTGGTGGCCGGAGCAGTTGAACCTGGGGATTCTCCACCAGCACTCACCCAAATCCAACCCGATGGGGGAGGACTTCAATTACGCTGAGGAGTTCAGGAAGCTGAACCTGAAGGCTGTGAAGAAAGACCTCGAAGCGCTCATGACCGACTCGCAGGACTGGTGGCCGGCCGACTACGGCCACTACGGGGGGCTGTTCATCCGGATGGCGTGGCACAGCGCCGGCACCTACCGCATCCACGACGGCCGAGGCGGGGGAGGCTCCGGAACACAGCGTTTTGCGCCGCTCAACAGCTGGCCCGACAACGCGAATCTCGACAAGGCGCGCCGATTGCTCTGGCCGATCAAGCAGAAGTACGGGCGCAAGATCTCGTGGGCTGACCTGATGATCCTCGCCGGGAATGTCGCCCTGGAGTCGATGGGGCTCAGAACCTTCGGTTTCGGCGGCGGACGCGAGGACGTCTGGGAGCCGGAAGGTGACATCTACTGGGGGCCCGAGACCGAGTGGCTTGGCGACGAGCGCTACAGCGGCGACCGCGAGCTCGCAGATCCGCTCGGCGCCGTTCAGATGGGCCTGATCTACGTGAATCCGGAGGGGCCGAACGGCAACCCGGATCCGGTCGCTGCAGGCAAGGATATTCGAGAGACGTTCGCCCGTATGGCCATGAATGACTACGAGACCGTGGCGCTCACGGCCGGCGGGCACACGTTCGGCAAGTGCCACGGCGCCGCCGATCCGGCACGGTACGTCGGTCGCGAGCCCGAGGGAGCCAGCATCGAACACATGGGCCTCGGCTGGATCAGCAGTTTTGGCAGCGGAAAAGGTCGCGACACGATCACCAGCGGGATTGAAGGTGCCTGGACGCCGAACCCGACCCAGTGGGATATGGGCTATTTCGACGTGCTGTTCGGCTACGATTGGGAACTGGTCAAGAGCCCCGCGGGTGCCTGGCAGTGGACGCCCAAAGATCTCGCCGAAAGGGACATGGCCCCGGACCCTGAGGACCCATCCAGGCGCATGCCGATCATCATGACCACCGCGGACATGGCGATGCGGATGGACCCAATCTACGAGCCGATCTCGCGTCACTTCCACCAGAACCCGGGCGAGTTCGCCGATGCCTTCGCCAAGGCGTGGTACAAGCTCACACACCGCGACATGGGGCCCATCTCACGGTACCTCGGCCCGGAGGTTCCCAAGGAGCAGCTGTTGTGGCAGGACCCCATCCCCGAGGTCGATCACGAATTGATCGATGCCAAGGACATCGCTGCCCTCAAGGGCAAGATCCTGGAGTCGGGGCTGTCGATTTCCCAGCTTGTCTCGACGGCTTGGGGGTCGGCGTCCACGTACCGCGACAGCGACAAGCGCGGTGGAGCGAACGGGGCGCGCATTCGGCTTGCGCCGAATAGGGATTGGGAAGTGAACAAGCTGGCCAAGACGGAAACGGTTCTGCAGGAGTTGGAGGAGATTAGACAGGAGTTCAACGGCTCCCAGCTCGGCGGGAAGAGGGTCTCGCTTGCTGACCTGATCGTTCTCGGCGGTTGCGCAGCCGTCGAGCAGGCCGCGAAGAAGGCCGGGTTCGACGTGGAGGTTCCCTTCGCGCCGGGGCGCACGGATGCGTTGCAGGAGCAAACGGATGTGGAATCATTTGCCGTCCTCGAACCCAAGTCGGACGGGTTCCGCAATTACCTGCAGGACGGGCAGAGCATTCCTGCGGAGGAGCTTCTCCTGGATCGGGCGCACCTTTTGACACTGACCGCGCCTGAGATGACGGTGCTCGTTGGCGGCATGCGCGCCTTGAATGCAAACGTCGGGCAGTCCGAGCTCGGGATCTTCACCAACCGGCCCGAGACGCTGACCAATGATTTCTTCGTGAATCTGCTCGATATGAAGACGGAGTGGAAGCCGTCCTCCGGAACCGAAAACGTGTTCGAGGGACGCGATCGCGCGACGGGCAAGGTCAAGTGGACCGGCACCCGCGTCGATCTCGTGTTCGGTTCGAACTCCCAGCTACGAGCCATCGGAGAAGTCTATGCAAGTGACGACGCGCAGGAGAAGTTCGTGCGGGACTTCGTGGCTGCGTGGGACAAGGTGATGAGTCTGGATCGCTTCGACCTCGTTTAGTGTCCGGAGAGGACCCAGAGCGAGGCGAGCATCAACCGGCGCATGGCGGATCTCCGAGGTTATCGTGAAGAGCCGAGGTGATGACCCTCCGAGATTACACCCGCTCGGGTGAACCGGCAGGGGGCTGACCGGAGGCGCGGGCTCCCGGTCCCGGTGGCTGAACGTGTTGCAGGAGGGGCCGGATGATGTCCGGGCGCTTCCCCTCCGTCCACGCAGGGCGCCGCACGGCAGCCGTAGGAGCAACGCCTGTCACTGGATAGGGACAGGGAGCCAGAGCCGAGAATCGCTGGACCAGCGCAGAACATCTTATCTAATCTACGACCCGTCCATCGGTGCCGACGATGGGAATGTGGGTCGGAGCTGCGGCCTGAACTCGGTGGCCCTGTTCAGTTGCGACAACGCCAGGAACGCCACGGCGTAAATCGAGAGTCCCAGGATCAGAGTCGCGTGAAACCCGATGAAGATCGAAAGCGCGGTCGATACCAGGCCGCCGATCAGCGTGAAGAGACCATTCATCGCCCAAGCCCACGCCACGGAGCCGGGGGGCATACGCTCGATCGACAGGATGCCGAGAGGGAAAGGCATGCCGAGAACGAAGCCGAGAGGGAAGATGAGGGCGAAGGATACGCCGACTCGGAGAGGGAGGGGCTGTGACAGAAAGAGCTCGATCACGAACGGGTAGGAGAGGGCCATCGCGCCGCCGAAGACGGCGATTCCCACGAAGGGCCAGGTCCACCGGTGATCGGGGCGAATGCCGATCCGTGACGATGCGATACTGCCGAGGCCGGCCGCGACGAGCATGGTCAGGAGGACCGTCGAGATCGCGTAGAGCGGGAATCCGACGAGCTTCATGAAGATCTGGATGAGTACCAGCTCGATGATGATGAAGCCGGCGCCCAGGGAAGAGAAATAGACAAGCGTCGGGGCTCGCCGCGCCCAGGTCGCCCTTCCCACCTCCGAGAAGCGGAGCGGCAGCAAGAGGAATGCGAAGGCGAAGGTCAGCGAAACCACGCCGGTCACGATCAGATGGATTACGTCCATCGGCACGAACTTGCGCGTGCGGGCATTCAGCACCCAGGCCGTGGCGTCGTGCAGGAAGAGCTCCGGATCGGCCTCGACCTTCCCGAGGTGGCGCCGCAGGAAGTTGAAATAGGGCTGATCGTCGGTGGGCGGCTCCACGCGGTAGGACATGCGGTCGGCTAGCTCCTCCGGAAAAGCCCCCGAGTAGAAGTCCGAAGACAGGGAGCTTCGTTCCGGGTGCAGCGGGTTCTCGACAAGCACTTGCGGTGTCTTGGAGAGCGCAGCCAGCCGGGTCAGCTCGTCGAGCTCCGTCTGATGCCACAGCGACATCTTGATCAAGAGCGTCGGCAGGTTGTCGCGGCCGGCTGGCCTCCGCAGTACGACGACGTGTCGCTGAAGGTCGCGCCGCCCCATCTCTTTCCAGGCCTGCGCGGCCGTAGTCAGCATTCGTGGAAAGACATGGTGGTTGATGTGGAGGATGCCGTCGTCGTTCAGGTGCTCGAAGTACTCGCGGTAGGCTTCGACGGTCTGCAGATAGTGCGGTGACATGGCTCCCGACCCGCCACCGACGCTGGAGCTCGTGTGGTTGCTGAAGATCTGGATGATGTCGTAGAGCTGGTCCGTGCCGCGCAGAAAGCTCCGCCCCTCTGCCCGGATGCATCGCACTCGCGGATCCAGGAACAGAGCGCCCGTATAGTCGGAGTACTCGTTGCGGGCAAGATCGATCACCGCACCGACCATCTCCACTGCGTCGACCGACGCGGCGCCGTACGTCAGTGCGGCCTTGGTCTCCTGGCCTCCGGCGCTGCCTATGATCAGCACCGACTGATCGCTATCGCGCTTCAGGTAGTGTGAGGCAATGACGCCCGAGAACCAGAAGTGACGATCGATCGGATCGACTCCACTCTCGATCCGTTGTCGCAGGCCGGCGAAGTCGCCGTCGAACTCGTAGTAGTTGCTGCTTTGCTGTCCGCCATCGTACGCGATGTGCTTGCGGTGCTTGCCCTTCACGTCCAGAACATCGATCTTCGAAATCGGATCCCAGCGCGTCAGCTCGATCATCCCCTTGGCGCGCATTCTGGATACCGCCCTCTTGTCGACGTGCTCGCGGAACGCGAAGTAGTCTGGCATGCGAAGAACCGGCATGACGGCGAGCGCGACGGCTCCCACGACCGCGGCGACTGCCCAGGCGCGATTTCCCGCGAACAGGGCCGAGGCGAGCAGCCCAAGGGCGGCAACACCGAAGAGCAATCCGCCGGGGCCGATCGGCTTGATCAGCGGAATCAGGAGCACGCAACCGACGCCAGCACCCACCAAATCGAAGAAGTAGAGCGATTGGATCCGGGAAGTGAAGACCGAGAAGAGCGCGGTGAATACCAGACCGGCGAGGAAGAAGGGAACGGCGAGTGCCAGGTACATCCCCAGGAAGTAGACGGCCTGCGCCCCGGGCGCTGCCGTGATTTCGTCGTAGTTGAATGGAAGAAGATTGAGGAGCGGACGGAGGGCCAGTGTGGACAGGGCGAAGCCGAGCGTGAGAGACGCGAGCGTGCGGCGGATGTGCGGCGGGTGAAAGGGCCGGAGGGCGCCGTAGATCCCCGCCAGCCCGATGCTGAACATGGCGCAGGTGATGACCATGTAGGCCATGTTCGGCGCCAGGATCACGTCGAACGCTCGCGTCAGAACCAGCTCCATCACGAGCACCGCCATCGCCACGAGGAAGATGCCGAGATAGATGCTTCTCAAGTAGGGTCCGCTCCTTTGCAGAGAGATCAGCGAGCGTGTGTCCTGGTATCGGCTCTTGAACGCATACTCTCTTGAGCCGCTTTCGGCTATCCACCCCGCGACTAGAGCGCCCCGGGTCCGTCGTTGTCAAGCCATTAGCGAGTCGTCGCACGGGGTCCGTGTAGTGCGATCGTGCTCAGATACTATCACCGCGGGGCGGCGTCAACAGCGGGAATGCAGGTCGGAGCGACCAATTCCGGCAGCGCACGGTTGTCCGAAAGCTCGATCACTTGAGCATGGTCAGCGTCCCGCTCGCCGCATCCACCGGCGTCCGTAGCTCGTAGAGAAAGAGACCGGAGCCCACCTGATGTCCTGCATCGTCGCGCCCGTCCCAGGTCACCTCGATCGGCGCGCCGCCGACATCGAAGAGGCGATCTTGCAACAGCGTGCGGATCAGCCGTCCCGTGGCATCGAAGACCCGCAAGCTGACCGGCTGCCGGACGCCGTATTCGAAGCGGATCGTGGTCGAGGGACTGGCTGGATTGGGCCGTACAGCAAGGAGCCAGATGCCCGCTTCGACCACGGGGAGGCGCCGACACCGGTGGTGCCGCCGCTATCGATTGCGATTCCCAGGCGGTAGGCGCCGAGGCCGGGGTCCGTGCGCAACGTCGATGCACCCAGCACCGTCGTGGAGCCGATCGAGAGCAACGCGGGTCTGATCTCGGGCACGGCCAGGGCCGCGACCGGAACGCCGGCCGGATCGAGCACCGAGCCGTCAGGTGCGATCCTGGCGCCGTAGATGTCGGTTCATCTATCGAAGTAGATCTCGGCGTTGCGCTTGTCCTCCCAGACGACGACGAATTCCTCACCGTTCCAGCTCACCGCCGGCCGCAGCTGCTTCTCGGGCGCCGAGGAGATCGTGAATATCGGAATCCACCACATCATCAACGACGCGCAGAAGTGGGAGCAAGGTGTGCAGAGCGTGATGCGCCAGGTCGAAGGAGGCGCTCTCCCTGCAGGAATGAAGCCTGTTATCTTCATTCCTGCCGTCAACCAGAAGACTACCTTCTGCGTCTGGGAAGCCGATTCCATCGACACCGTCAAGAAGTTCATCGACCGTGAGACAGGCACCGCCGCTCGCAACGAGTACTTTGAAGTGGACACGAAGAACGCGCTGGGCTTGCCGGAAGTCGCCGTGGGGAAGAGGTAGAGCTGAAGGAGTGTGGACGGCGCGAGTAAGCGTTTTTAGCGCGCATCGAAGCTGATTTATGAAGCGGCGGAGAACGAGCTCCGCCGCTTCTTCTGTGCCTACGGCGTGGGCATTGGTCCGCCGATTCTCGATAGACCCTTCTGCGCACAGTACCGTTACCACCGGCGGGCACCGTGAAAGGCGCTGATTCCATTTTCGAGGGCATCGTTCTACAATCGTTGTAGGAATGGAGGGAGAGGCGCGCCTCGGCCCTTTCCCTGCCTGATCCGCAACGGCCGCCTGCCCAGGATTCTGGAGTCGCCCATGCAACCGCCGCGTTTCTCCTACTGCCGCGGTCTCCGGAGCCCGGCCTCCTGGCTGCCGGTGGTCGCCCTTTTCTCTTGGTCCTTACCGGCGGGTAGTTACCTGCAAGGCGTCGCGACCTCGGCCGAGATGGCACAGGCGATTCAGCCGGAGACCTACTCGGCGGTCCTTCCCACCGGGTTCCGTAAGGGGCCCTATCTGATCTATCCCGGCGATCCATCAACCATGGAGATCCTCTGGCAGGCCTACGGGACAACCCTCTGCACCCTCGAATGGGGCAGGGACCCCCATCATTCGGAGGGCACGGTCGAAACGGCCGAGTACGGCGACGACCATCAGCACTCGTTCCTGATCAGGGACCTTGCACCAGGGACTCGTTACTACTACCGCGTGACTCTTGGCGAGGAAACCTATGCCGCCTCTTTCATCGCGGCACCGGATGACAATGCCACTTCCATCAAGTTCATGCTGCACGGCGATACGCAGGCGAACGCCGCGAGCCATGACTCCATCTGCGCGGCGATTATCGATGAATATCTCGCCGATCCCGCCTATCAGTCCCTGATTCTGGGCCTGGGCGACCTGTCCAATTTCGGCCGACTGGAATCGGACTGGGATCAGTACCTCTTCAATCCAGCGCATTCGCACATCCGCGAGCGACTGGCCAACATCCCCTTCAACACTTGCATCGGCAACCACGAGCTCTATGAAAGCGCGACCACCTACGATCTCGACGCCCCCTTATTCAAAAAGTACTTCCCGTACCCGTTCGTGGCCGATCGCTACTGGTCCTTCGACTACGGGCCTGCCCACATCATCGTCGCCGACCTCTATCCCTGGTACTACGACCCCGGGTTGCCCAGCCTGATTCCGCCCGGCTTCATCTCGCCGGAGCAGGCGGAGTGGATCGAAAACGATCTAGCCTTGACGGACAGGACCTGGAAGTTCGTGATCATCCACGAACCGGGCTGGTCTGCCGGCCCCCATCCCAACAACCCTTCGGTTCAAGACACGCTACATCCGCTCTGCGAACTCCGGGGGATCGATATCGTCTTCGCCGGTCACAACCACTACTATGCTCGGGCCGATGTAGATGGCATCCGCTACCTGACGACGAGCGGCGGAGCCCGCCTCTACTGGCCGGCGTCGGGGAGCCCCCATATCGTAACCAGCAGCCGCGACCATACGTACTGCAAGATCGAAATCAGCGGATCGGTGCTCAATATCTGGGCGGTGACGCTGGACGGCGAAATCATCGACCAGTTCACCATCGTCAAGAACACCGCGGTGAATGCCGACCCGCCGCCGGCGCCCGCACTCCGGCTCGACCAGAATCGCCCCAACCCGTTTGTGCTGAACACGGCGATCACCTTCGATCTTCCCGAACCGTCGCCCGCAGCCTTGCGCATCTACGATGTTGGAGGGCATCTGGCAAGAACTCTGGTCGAGGCCTGGCTGGATGCCGACACCTATCGCATCGAGTGGGACGGGCTCGACTCCCGGGGGCGTCGCCTGGCCCCGGGAGTCTATTGGTACCAGCTCACCACTCCGCGGCACAGGACAGCGAAGAAGCTCATCATTAGCCCGTAGGTGGAGCGAATCCGAGAGTCGAGCCTGCGGGCCGCCGACCGAGTTCTCGGTGCTCCGGGGTTCGGAAGCCGACCTTTCTCCTGGCTTGACATACCTAGGACTACCATGTATAGTGCCTCATGGTATGAGAAGGGTGCTGTCATGAACATCCAGAAGGATCTTGTCGCCGCCTCCGCCACACCGCTGGTGCTGGCCATCCTCAGCGAGGGGGAGAGCTACGGATACGCCATCATCAAACGGGTTGGCGAATTGTCCGGGGGCGAGCTGCAATGGACGGACGGCATGATCTATCCGCTCCTGCATCGCCTCGAACGCAACGGCTTCATCAAGGCGGTCTGGGGACAATCGGAAACGGGCAGGCGGCGCAAGTACTACCGGCTGACACGCGCGGGGACGGCGCAACTCGCCCGTCAGCGTCGTCAGTGGCAAGTAGTCGACCTCGCGCTGCGGGGCATCTGGCTCACCGCGGCCGACTCGCCATCGCGGCCTTGAGGATCCGCAACTGGAGAGAGACACAGTGACCGAAGACGGAGCGCTGGAAGAGCGAATCGGTGAGTGGCGCAGTTACTTTCGCCGGCGGCAGGCCATGCACTCCGCCGACGTCGAGGAGCTCGAGGACCATCTTCGCAGCCAGGTCGAGGCGTTGAGCGAAGCAGGCCTCGATCAGGACGAAGCGTTCGTCGTCGCGGTCAAGCGCCTGGGCAATCTCGATTCGGTATCGCGTGAGTTCGCGAGCGAGTACTCGGAACGTCTCTGGAAGCAGCTCGGCGTCGCGCCGGAGGGCGACGCCTCATCATCAGTGGCGCGCCGCGAGGCCCGCGTCGCCGTCGTCCTGGCGATCGCGGCTGGCGCTGCAATCAAGCTTCCGGAGCTGCTTGGGATGCGCATCGACGAGTCGCAGGAAGACTCGTTGTTCTATCTGCGCAACATGAGCCTCCTGGTGCTGCCGTTCCTCGCCGGATTCTTCGCCCTCAAACGCCGACTGGACACCAGGGGATGGCTTTGTCTGGCGCTTCCGTTCGTGGCGGCGGCGATGATCATGAACCTGTCGCCTTTCCAGATGGGAGGTCAAACTCAGGTGCTGGCCGCGATCCACCTTCCCATCGCGTTGTGGTTTGCCGTCGGGTTCGCATATGCCGCAAGCCGATGGCGCAATCACGATCAACGTATGAACTACGTGCGTTTCTCCGGCGAGTGGTTCATCTATTACGCGCTCATTGCACTTGGCGGCGGCGTCCTGGTGTTGTTCACGGTCTTCATTTTCGACGCTATCGGCTTGAATGCGGAGCCCTTTGCCGCACGCTGGATCATCATGTGCGGAGCCGCCGGTGCGGTCGTTGTTGCTGCCTGGCTAGTCGAGGCCAAGCAGAGCGTCATCGAGAACATGGCGCCTGTGCTCACGGTGCTCTTCACGCCGCTCTTCACGGTGCTGCTTGTCGTCTTCGTGGCAGCCATGATCTGGACCGGAAACGCGATCGATGTCGGGCGCGAGGTGCTCATCGGCTTCGACCTGCTCCTCGTGCTCGTCTTGTGCCTGTTGCTCTACGCAATCTCCGCGCGTGATCCGCAGTCGCCGCCCAGCCGCTTCGACCGACTCCAGCTTCTGCTGGTACTTTGCGCTCTAATCGTCGATGTCTTGGCTCTGTGGGCAATGGCTGCACGCATCTCCGAGTTTGGTGTCAGCCCCAACAAGACCGCGGCTCTCGGACTGAACCTGCTGCTGCTCGTGAACCTGGCCTGGTCGGGCGTGCTCTACGCACGATTCCTCACCAATCGCTCGTCGTTCTCTGCACTGGAGCGCTGGCAAACATCGTATCTTCCGACATTCGCAGCCTGGGCATGGATCGTGGTGGCGCTCTTCCCGGTGATCTTCAGCTACCGGTAGCTGACGCGGAAACCGCTGCGACCGGGGGTACGAAATACCTTGGAGATGGAGAGCGAGCCCGTAGTATCCGAAGGTTTGATATTGCTGTCAGACCGCTGCGCGCTTCTGCGTCCCGGTAGCGGAGCTCCCGCTTGCGGGACGCGGATCGCGGCCACGAAACCTCGACAGTCAGCTGGTCATGAACGAGCACCTTCTCCACTGTCTGATGGAGAAGAGGCTGTTTTTTGGAGGGGCCCCTGGCCTGGCATCGGAGGCTGCCATCCGCTCTCGCCTGGACGCTGACACGGCGCCGCCGCCGCGTGACCGCAACAGCGCCGCCGGCCGTCCGCAGCCGTGCTACCATCCCCTCAGCCATGTCGCCGACGGCCATCAAGTCCCGCTCCCGCCTGCAGTGGATCGGCCTCATCACCGCGCCGCTGCTCGCGCTCGCTGTATACGTCGCTCTGCCGGTCTCGTACGAGACGGCGGACGGCACGGCGCCGCTGACGCACGCCGCGCGCGCCACTACGGCGACGGCGGCATGGATGGCCGTGTGGTGGATGACAGAGGCCATTCCGGTATTCGCCACGGCGCTCCTGCCGATCGCGGTGCTGCCCATGGCTGGGGCGGTGAGCATCCGCGACACGGCCGCGCCCTACGCGCACGAGCTGATCTTCCTCTTCATGGGCGGGTTCATCATTGCGGTCGCCATGGAGCGCTGGGGTCTTCACCGTCGCTTTGCCTATCGCACGCTGCAGCTCGTTGGCACGCGTACCTCCGCCGTCGTGGCAGGCTTCATGGCCATCACGGCATTTACCAGCATGTGGGTGTCGAACACGGCGACCGTTATCATGATGCTGCCCATCGCCCTCAGCGTGATCGACCTGGTGCTCAAGCAGACAGGCCAGTCGCTTCGCGACACGGACGAGTTTGGCGAGGGGGCCGGCCATAACTTCGCGCTGTGCCTCCTGCTCGGGATTGCCTATGCGGCCTCGATCGGCGGCATAGGAACGCTCATCGGGACGCCACCCAATCTGTTCCTCGCCTCGTACGTCGAAAGCAATCTCGGCATCGAAATCAGCTTCGTGCGCTGGATGGGGGTAGGCATTCCACTCGTGCTCGTGTTTCTGCCGGTGACGTGGTGGTTGCTCACCAAGGTGCTCTACCCGATCAAGGTGCCGCGCATCGAAGGAGGAGGAGCGCTAACGCGCGAAGCATACGTCGAGCTCGGCGCGATGAAGCGGGGGGAGTGGGCCGTGCTCATCGTGTTCCTGCTCACAGCGGCCGCGTGGATCTCACGGCCGTTACTGGTGAAAGTGAGCGTACTGGGTGCGTACCCACTGTCCGGGCTAACCGACGCGGGCATCGCTATCACGGCGGCACTCGTGCTGTTCGTCATCCCTGTCGACATCAAGAGACGCGAATTCGTGATGGACTGGGAGCACACCGCGCGCCTGCCGTGGGGTGTGCTGCTGCTGTTCGGCGGTGGGCTCAGTCTCGCCGCGGCGATCAAGAGCACCGGCGTCGGCGAATTTCTCGGGCACCAGGTGGCCACTTTCGCCGGAGCGCCGTCGCTGGTGATCGTATTGCTCATCGTGACCGTGATGATCTTCCTCACCGAGTTGACCAGCAACACCGCCACTACTGCGACGCTGGTTCCCATTCTTGCCGCCCTCGCGCCCGGGCTCGGACTGAATCCGTTCTTTCTCATTGTGCCGGCCACCATGGCTGCTAGCTGTGCTTTCATGCTGCCGGTGGCGACGCCTCCCAACGCCATCGTGTTTGGCTCGGGCTACGTGCGCATCGGACAGATGGTGCGGGCGGGGCTTTGGCTCAATCTCATTGGCATCGTCCTCATCACCGTGATCATGTATGCCGTCGCGCAGGTGGTTCTTCCGATGCGGTGACCGAACCCGCCCGCTGGGCAGTCGCGATGTGAAGGCTGCGTACGATTCGCCAGTTCCGCGGACCATGGGACCATCACCCTCGCCGTATTCAACGGCATGATCAACGCCGGTGTCACGAACCAGGTCACGGGTGCCCAGGTCTGGCGTAGTTCTACCGGGGACAACAACACCTGGGAACAGGTCGCCCCGACCCTACCTGGAACCATTCCGGCCAGCATTACCGGGTTTGCCGAGTTCGAAGGCGGGCTGTATGCCGCGGTCGAGCTTGAGGAGGATTTGCCGGCGCAAGTCTGGTTCAGCGACGGCGGCGCCTGGGAGATCGTAATGGGACGGTTTCGGTGATGCCAACACCGTCTCACCGGCGGCATGGCGATGTTCTTGGGGGGTCTTCATGTTGGCGCGGGAAACACCACCGTCGCGGCCCACCTCTGGCGCAGCCCTGACGGTAGTGTCTGGACACGGGCAATCGCCGCAGCATCCATCTCACCGCACAGACCTAGGTGGTTGAGCTGCTACCGCGATTGGCTGGGGGCCGTGGCGGTCGGCAACGGGGCGAACCCCGCTGCCGCGGCAACCTGCTGGCCCTCCGGGCCAGTGATCCATTCGAGGTACGCGGCAACCGCTCCCGTGGGTTTTCCATTCGTGTAGCAATAGAGACTGCGGGCCAGCGGATAAGTGTCGGCATAGATGACCGCAAGGTCCAGGGACTGTCCGTCGGCCGTGACTGGAGAGATCGCCGGTGCGTCTTTGCTCTCTTTCAGCTTGAGGACCCTGATGCCATTGCTCTTCAGAAAGTGGGTGGCCGCGCCGTACCCGATGGCAGCTGGCTCGACGCTTAGCGCACTGTCAATGGCGGCAGGACTGGGCATGGCGCGACAGTCAGGCGCGAACTCCCGATTGCCCAGCGCATGTTCCTGGAAGAAGCCGCCGGCGGGGTTTGGCGCATAGCCGTAGCGCAAGATTCCATCGTTGGATCCACCGAGGTCTTGCCAGTTGTTGATGGCGCCCGTGTAGATCGCCTTCAGCTGTTTCATCGTGAGCTCAGCGAGTGGGTTATCCTTGTGCACCACGACGGCCAGAGCGCTCATCGCCACCTTGTGTTCCACGGGCTCGACCCCCGCTTTGCGAGCAGCCTCTGACTCCACGGGTCGAATCAGGCGGCTAGAGTTGGCGATATCGGTGGTTCCGGCGATGAGCACGGCGTGCCCGGTGCCGGAGCCGCCTCCGTTCACCTGGATGTCCACATCGGGGTGAGCGGCCATGTATACCTCGGCCCAGCGCTGCGACAGCGGCAACATGGTGTTCGAGCCCACGACGGTAATCTGCTCGGCGCAGACAGGTGTAGCGCATGCGATTCCAGCGATGGCAAGGGCAGCAAGGACTCGACGTAGCATCTCTTGATTTCCCTCCGCGCCGTCCGCTCGCTCCCGGGCAAGGCTCTCTCCGCCGAAGCGCCGCGCGACCCGCCGGGAGTTGGGACTCCGGATCCTACCGCAGCCGGCCGGGGCTGTGGTAGGATAAGTTGTCACTTGGTATCTCGGTCTTTCTCGGGATCTGTCACGCGATGATTCATTTCTGTTCACTACCTCTTATGCAGCGTCCTCCGATCGGTCTCGGTCGCCGCCGGCCCCGGGTAGCGGCACCCGCCCTTCTCGCTGTCCTGGTCTTGGCGACCGGAACGGCCTCCGCACAGGGTGTTGCAACCGATCAAGGGAGCAGGCCCCCGATCTTCGGGGGCCAGTACGCTGATCTCTCGCCCCGGCAGCAGGCGCTGGTCGACGACTGGTTTAGGCGCTTCAACGAGGAGCAGGACACCAGCCTGGATGCCAAGGTGGCCTACGACCAGATTCCGATCTCGGTACGAACCACCTTCGAGGCGGTTACGCATGCGCTCTCAAACTCAACGCTGACCAGCCAGGCCGGAGATTCCCTTGGTGCTGCGGTCGATCTCGTCGAAAAGGTCGATCATGTGAAGGGTAGGCTGCCCGGTGCGCGCGGAGACCTGCAGTTCCGGATCTACGTGCAGCTCAAGGATGGAGCGCTCGCCACGCTGAATGAATGCCGGGAGTTCACGCGCTGCCACGACAATACCGTGTTTCACAAGAGCTATCCGCTCAACTACAGACAAGGGAAAGGTGCTCCTTCGATCCAGATCTCGATGACCCGCGACGGCCGGCATGCCGATATCGATGTCGACTATCGCTCGTCGTTCTTCGCCGTTGCTCTTTTCGATGGCCACCTCACATCCGCGAACTCCGACGTGCGCGCAGGAAACAACGTCGACCGTCACAACGGTAGGTGGACCGGGCTCACCAACTGGTGGCGGAACCTCTTTGGATTTCCGCGGGCGAATGAAGGTGAAGCGGAGGACATCCAGCAAGGGGACCCGTTCGGGGCGACCCAGCTTCCTCCTTTCGGCAAGGGCCACATCGAGGATGCCGTTCACGACTATCTAGTCACGTGGCTCATCGCGGGGGAGCCGTGGCGCGCGCTGGCCTACGCGTCCGAGCAGGCGTTCGATTGCCTGCCGGAGGAGGAGCCCGGACTGGTTGTTGACCGAACGGCGGCACTGTCCCGCAAGTCGAGGGACATGGAAGTGGCGAGCGAGGCCCTGGGGCAAGTCGAGAACCTGAGCGATGTGGTCGCCCCCATGGACATTCGGGACTCCCGCTTGCAGCACGTGAAGCAGCGCTATCACGATCTCTTCAACCTCAATGAGATCCCGGAAGGTGTGGCGGATTATCAGTGCGACGGTCAAGAGACCGGCAAGGAAACGCAGAGCAGAGAAAGGGTGGGCTACGCCAGGACCAAGAGCGGGCGCTACGTCGCTTCGTTCGTTCTTCATAGCAAAGGTCGCCGCGGCTTCCCGGTCCAGCAGGTCTGGTTCAAGGATGCCGGCATCTGGCGCATCGAGTCGTTTCTCCTCCAGGCGGATCCGAGTTGGGCGGCGATCCCGGACGTACGTCCGGCAATCGAGCAGAGCGATGACGACATCCTGCGTGTGCCTGGTGATCCAGCCATGGTCCAGGCGGCTACCGAGTTCCTTGAGGCCTGGTTCATCCGGCGCGACATGGAAGCGGTCCTGACCTATCTCGCGGACGAGAGCCTCAGCTGCGCGAACCTGGATCTGCCGCCAGGGGAGGCGCCACTGTCAGTGCCTGCCGATCTGCGTGTGCGGATTCAAGGCGGGATGGAGCGGGTGGCCGCCGGCGTTGGGCAACCGGCGGTGCTCGAGGAATGCCTGGAGAGCGTCGCTCCGGTCAGTGCGGCAACCCGCCTGGTGATGCATCCGCACGCCGGTGCCTTCGCGCTCCTGGCGCTGCCGAATCACGTCGGTGTGACCATGGACTGCGAGCGCGAGTGGGAGGATGCCGACAGCGCGGCACCTGTGGAGGGAGACGAAAACTACGGGAATCACTACCTCACCGTGTTCCACTGCCGGCCCATTTCGGGAGAGCAACCGGCGGTGTTCAAGCTGCACTGGGCCCGTGAGAACGGTGAGTGGCGGGTCATGGCTTTCCACACCCTCGTAGACTGATGGGCGCTACGCTACTCCTCGTTTCCTTTCCCTTGGTATCCGAAGGCTGGATGGTAGGCTAGGCTCCACGTGTGTGCGAGCTCGCACACTATGAGCGCCCAAACAATGACAAACGTCACCGAAGACCCCGATGAGTCCGTGGTGATCAGCGTCTCACCAGGGTGGTGCCTCCCCGGTTGACGCTTCTACGCTGATCTCACTGTCCGCAATGGGATTCCACGTCGCCATCGTTGTCTTCGGGCTCTTGGGAGTGGTCTGTCTCTCACCCTCGAAAGCGCAATCGCCTGAATCCCCATCATTCTGGGGAGCTTCAACCCCGGAAGAAGAGGGCCTTGATTCCAGCATGTTGGCCACATGCTGCAGAGGATTCAATCCGAGCGACTGAACATCCGCAGCGTTCTCATTGTCAGAAACGATAGGTTGGTGCTGGAGAGCTATACTCGGGAGGGAAGTACCTGCTCGAGGACAACGAGCTTGGCTTCTCTGATGTCACGCCATGGTTCGAACGGCCGGATGTCTCTCGTCTCCAGATCAAGTCTGAAGATGGGGTCCTCGAACTCGTGATCGGGATGGACGGTGTGTACCGAACCTCGAAACCCGCTTCGACGCGCGAATGAGGTTCATGGATGACCGCCTGGCATCTCTGTTCATCTGGCAGCCGCTCGACAGGCGTGTGGCTGTGAGGGGTGCTCGCGAGTGGCTCTATTTCCCCTCTTGACAGGTAACCGCTGCATTACCTATTATAGGTAACCGATGGGTTACTCAACTGGCATAACCGCCTATGAAAGCGACGGTTTCGCCGCCCTCGCCGATCCTACCAGACGGCGGATCATCGCCCTTCTCGCCGAGCGCGATCGGACCGTGAAGGAGATCGCCGAGCACTTCTCCGTCTCCCGGCCGGCGATCAGCAAGCACCTGCAGGTTTTGCGCAGGGCCGGGCTCGTGGCCGAGACGAAGCGGGGGCGCGAGCGCGTCCAGCGCTTCGAAGGATCAGCCCTGCAATCGGTCGGCGATTGGATCCGCCACTATGAGGCGTTCTGGCAGGAGCGCCTGGCCACCCTCAAGCAACTCGTGGAGGATGACTGATGAAGGGCGTGCACATGAACATCGACCTCAAGGCCCCGGTCGCGAAGGTGTGGGAGTATCTCACCGATCCCGAGAAACTGGCCGCCTGGCTCATGGCGAGCGACCTCACCGCGGAGGTCGGCGCACATTTCACCTTCACCGCCTCCCCCTCGGGCACCTGGGACGGACGCCTGCACTGCAAGGTGATGGATCTCGTCGAGCGCGAGCGCCTCTCCTTTTCCTGGAGCGCCAACGACATCGGCGCCGAGACGCTCGTCACCTTCCAGCTCGAGGAGATCGCTTCCGGGACGCGCTTGACGCTCACCCACACGGGCTTCGAGGGGGCGCTCCCGGGGGCCGAGGGTCGGCATGCGGCAGGCTGGACGAATGCGCTGAAAATGCTCGAGACGACGTTGTGCGGCCCGCGAACCGGGTATGACTGGAGCGTGTTCGAGATCACGCGCCACATCGCGGCGCCGCTCCCGGATCTGTTCGCCCTGTGGGCCACGCCGGCGGGGCTCAAACGCTTCTGGGCCGAGACTGTCGCCTGCACCGCTCCCGATGGCACCGTTCGTGCTGCCACCGACACCTTCCGCCACGGGGATCGCATCGCCCTCACTTTCTCCACGGGAGCGTCGACGGAGCTCGAGATCATCAACATCGAGCGCGATCGTTTCATCACCTTCACATTCGGTCGGGACTACGGCTGGGTGCGCGTGGGTCTGTCCCGGGACGGGGACCGCGCGCGGGTGGTCCTGCGCCAGTTCGGCATGCCGATCGACGGCGAGGCCCCCTGGGAGATCCACGCCAACGCTCGCGGGTGGTGGATCTTCAACCTGATGAATCTCGAGTCGGTCCTCCTCCACGCGCATGATCTCCGGGTGCGCGAGGCCGCGGCGGAGAATGCCTTGGGCGCGCGATATCTCCCAGGGGATGAAACCGCCGCGCAGCCACATGATTGGACGTCGTTCGACGTCCATCTCTATATCGATGCCCGGCCCGGTGATGTTCTCTCCCGATGGCGAACCGCCGCCGGCATCGAGAGCTTCTTCGTCCGCGAGGCGTGCTTCACCGACGCGTCGGGCGTGAGGCGCTCGCCGACCGCCGAGGCCGAGGAGGGAGACGCGTATCAGTGGGACGGCATTCACAACTTCCGGATGACGGGGCGCGTCCTAGACTCCTCTGCAGACCAGGTTGTCTTCACCTTCGGCGATCGGTATCGGGTGACCGTGAGCGCGTCGGGACACGGTACGGGCACTCTCCTTCATCTACGGCAGAGCGGCATGCGCGACGATCCGGAGGACCGGGTGCAAGGATCTCTCAACTGCCGATCCTGCTGGATCTACTTCCTGACCGCACTGAAGGGGAAGATCGAACGCGGCATCGATCTGCGTGACCTGCGCCCGGAGACGGCTGACTCGATCTCGGTGGGCTACAATCTCGCCCGAGATACGCCGCCGCCCGCGTCGCGCATGTGATATTCTTGAATCCTAGATTCCGGTGGCGGGCGGTCCCCCAGGCCGAGATCACCGCTTGGAGATGCTATTGAAAGTCCTGGTCATATGTGTCCTTGTGGCAGCGCTTGCTCTGACCGCACCGCTGGCCGGCGCGCAGGAGCTCCAGAATGTGATCCTGATGATCGCTGACGGCTGGGGATACAATCAGATTGCCGCGACGAAGTACTGGTATGGGTCGGCGCAGGCTTACGAGGCCTTCCCGGTGCGCCTGGGCATGAGCACGTACTCATGGAATACGTTACAGGTGGATCCGGAAGGATATGACCCATCTCTCGCATGGTCCGACTGGGAGTACATGCTGTTGCGGGCTACAGACTCGGCCGCGGCCGCCAGCGCGATGTCAACCGGCGTGAAGTGTCGGAACGCACAGATCAACACGCATCCAGATGATGGACAGCCCTTGTTCATGTTTCGGCAGCTGGCGGAGCAGCTTGGCAAGTCGACCGGGGTGGTCACCAGCGTGCAGTGGAGTCACGCGACACCAGCGGCTTTTGGCGCCCACAACCCATCTCGTGACAACTATGTTGCGATTGCGCAGGAGATGGTCAGCTCGAGTGGCCTCGAGGTCATCATGGGGGCGGGCAACCCTTTCTACGATGACAACGGCGTCTACACGACTCCATCGGGAGAGAGCAGCTATCGCTACGTTGGCGGCTCGGCTCTCTGGGACGATCTTGTCGGCGGCGCAACTCCATATACCCTGGTCCAGACTCGCGCGGAGTTCCAGGCGCTGATGACCGGTCCAGCTCCGGCCCGCGTGTGCGGGACGGCACAGGTTCGTGAGACTCTTCAGCAGTCACGCACCCCGACTGAAGTGGCCAATTCCATGACCCCACCATATACTGTGCCGCAAATCGAGACGGTGCCCACGCTGGCGGAGATGAGCCGTGGTACGCTCAATGTGCTCGACGACAATCCGTTGGGATTCTTTCTGATGATTGAAGGCGGCGCAGTGGATTGGGCCTGTCACGACAATCAGGGAGGGCGACTCATCGAGGAGATGACGGATTTTACTCAGGCGGTCGAGGCTGTCATCGCCTGGGTGGAAACGAATAGCAGCTGGAATGAGACGATGGTGATCGTGACTGGCGATCATGAATGCGGATATCTTTGGGCCCCGGGTTCGGGCCTGCCCGCACAGTTCAACCCGATTGTCGATCATGGCGCCGGTCAGATGCCGGGGATGCGTTACTTCAGCGGGGACCACGCCAACAGTCTGATTCCATTCTTCGCAAAGGGCAGTGGGAGCGGGTGGTTTTCTGGATTCGCCGACCAGGTGGATCCGGTGCGCGGTTCCTATGTGGACAATGCCGAGATAGCTGACGTTGTATTCGGTCTCTTGGACCATACTCTGGCGGTGACCGAGCCGGTCGTCTCTGGCGCTGACGGCAGGGCGTATGCTCTATATCAGAATCACCCCAATCCATTCAATCCCGCTACCAGGGTCATTTACAGCATGAAGGAGACCGGGCGCGTGAGTCTACGGGTATTCAGTCCTGGTGGACGGCAGGTCGCAACGCTCGTGAACGGCATGGCAGGCCGTGGAGTCCACGCGGCTGATTTCGATGGGAGGAATCTGCCGTCAGGCCTGTACATCTGTCAGATGGAAGTAGGCGACTTCAAGGCGCAGCAGAAGATGCTATTGATGAAATAGCTGCTGTGTCCCCGACCGTGGCCGCCGGATGGCTGGACCCGGCGCGCAGCGCCGACCACAGGGTTGCCCCCCATGGTCGGCGCCCTGGCCTCGAAGTCGCTGTCAGCGAACTCCGTTCTGTTCCTCTACTTCGTCATCACCAGCTTGCGGTGCTCGCTGAGACCATCCGCCTTGAGCTGCGCATAGTAGACCGCCGATGGCAGCCGCCGCCCACCCTCATCGCGGCCATCCCATGCCGCCGCGTGCCAGCCCGCCTCCTGCCACACATCATCGAGGAGCAGGCGCACCAGGCGGCCCTGGGTGTCGTGTACGGCGAGTCGCACGTGCCCCGCCCGCGGTAGCGTGTAGCTGAACGTCGTGGCTGGGTTGAACGGGTTGGGCTGGACCTGAAGAGCAAGCCCGGCTCCAGGCGCTCCGGTTCCCGGAGCGGGGCTCTGCTCCTCCACCCCCGTGCCGCCGCCCGCCAGGCGCAGGTCCATCTCCTGGAGCCCATTGTCAGGCAGCGTCAGCCATGGCGAGCGAGGGCAGAAGGGATCGCCCGTGAGGAACCGCAGGCGCCAGTGATAGCGCTCGCCGGAAATCAGCCCGGATGCCGTTTCCGTGAGCAGAACGAAGCTGCCTCCGGTGCTCAGGGGCGTACCAGTATCCGCCCAGTTGCCAAGCACCGTTCCGGCGCCATCGAAGGGCGTGCCGTAGAGCTCGATCTCGTACTCCATCCGCACCTGTCCGCGTCCCATCGGGGTGCGCCCGCGTGCGCCCAGGGCGAAGCCGCTCTCGGTGTTGGACATTCCGAGGGCGGCGATCGGTGACGACAGGTCGCTGTGCCACTGAACGGGGGTGCGAGGCAGTCCACGGCTTTCGTTGCCAAAGAAGAGGTAGGCGCGTCCCTCTTCGTCCAGCCCGTGGTGGTAGTAACGGGCTCCGGCCAGCACGTCGGAGAATCCATCGCCATTCGCATCGCCGCCTGCGGCAACTGCGTACCCTAGCTCTGCATTGTTCTGATCACCTTCGATGATCCAGTTGGCGACGCTGGACGTCAGCCCTGAACTGGAGCCCAGCCAAACGCCGATGGCGCCCGCCCCCGGTTCGCCGGGACTATCATGCAGCGGCGCGCCAGCCAGAACGTCGCTGTAGCCGTCATTGTTGACGTCCCCAGCCGACGATACTGCGGCGCCAAGCCAGGCCGCCTCCTCGACCAGCGCGGAGCTCCAGTCGGCCCCGGATGGATCATGGCTGACGGGTGGCGAGGCATCGCCATACCAGACGAACACCTTTCCGCCATAGGCAGCGGGGTTGTCGTAGCCGGGCGCTCCGATCAGCACATCGCTGAAACCGTCACCATTGACATCGCCGGCTCCCGCCACCGCATAGCCCATCATCGCATGGTTCAGATTGCCGTCGACGTACCACCACGGCGCGCCTGTCTCGATACCGGTCGGCGTACCGATGAACAGGCTGGCGCGTCCCTCCCAGTTCTCGGGAATATCAGCCCGCGGCGCGCCGATCACCACGTCGCTCAGGCCATCACCGTTCACGTCGCCGGCTGAAGCGATGCCGTAGCCGAACTGCGACTCCGCATAGTCGCCATCCTTGAACCAGTTGCTTGAGATGGGTGGTCCCAGGGAGGATCCGTAATAGCCGAAGACGGCGCCATCCTCGGTCTGGTCGTGCGTGTAGGTGGGCGCGCCCACCAGGACGTCGGCGTAGCCGTCACCGTTCACGTCTCCTGCTCCCGCCACGGCACGGCCGAAGTCGGCGCCCTCCTGGCCGCCGTAGGCGCTCCAGGAGGCAGTGGACGGGTTACCGTTGGGAATGCCGCCGGGTAGGCTCAGCCAGATGAAGGCCGCTCCCTCCGCGGTGAATGTGTGCGTGTAGTCGCTGGCGCCGGCGATGACATCGGTATATCCGTTGCCGTCGACATCTCCTGCCTTCGCCACAGAGATGCCCAACCTGGCGCCAGCCTGATTACTCTCGGCAAACCAGATGGGCAGCGCCGTGAGGCCGAGCCGCGATCCGAGGAAGACGAACACGACTCCCTCGTCCGTCTGGCCGTTGTCGTAGAAGGGAGCGCCGACCGCGACATCGGAGAAACCGTCGCCGTTGACGTCCCCGATGCCTGCGAGGGACCAGCCGAAGCGCGCCTCGACCTGCTCGCTCTCGATGACCCAGCCCGGCTGCCAGCGCGGGCCGTAGGAGCCGCCGAGGTAACAGAAGGCCAGGCCCTCATCGATCTGAGGATGATCGTAGAGATCGGAGCCGACGAGCAGGTCGCTGTAGCCATCGCCGTTCACATCGCCTGCGGTCGCCACCGAGATCCCGAAATGGGCCTCGGCCTGGTCGGATTCCTTGATCCAGATCGGGGAAGTCGACAGACCAGCCCACGATCCAAGGTGGACCCATGCGCGACCCTCCTCGGACTGGCCATTGGTGTGCTGTGGCGCGCCGATCAAGATATCCGCGTAACCGTCGCCATTGGCGTCGCCTGCGGTCGCCACCGACATGCCGTACTGAGAACCGGCCTGTGTGCCATCGAGAACGACGGCAGGTTCGGGGAGGACACCGGTTTCCGATCCCGGATAGAGGAGCACGCGTCCCTCGGCGCCGCCGACCGTGTAGTACGGAGCACCGACCAAAACGTCGCTGTAGCCGTCCCCGTCGACGTCACCGGCGGTCGAGACGCAATGAGCAAACCAGGAATCGACGCCGTCGTCATAAGCGGACCACATCTCGCCGCCGAGACCTCCCGGAGAGCCGTGGTAGACCTTGGCGTAGCCCGGATCGTTCGTAATCCAGATGTCCGGCTCGTTGCCGATGATGGCATCGGCATAGCCGTCGCCGTTGACGTCACCGGCGGTGGCGACGCAGTGCCCGAAATGGTCCCACTGGCGCTCGCCGTGGGCCGACCAGGCGATCGAGTGCGAGAGCCCCCCAGCCCCCCCGTGGAATACATAGGCCATGCCATCCTGGGAGAGGCTGAAGTCGTGTAGATCAGCTCCGATGATCACGTCGTCGTAGCCGTCGCCGTTGACATCGCCGGCGGTGGCCACCGAGACGCCGAAATCAGCGCCTACCTGCTCGCCTTCCTCAATCCAGTCGGCGCTTCCGATGATGCCGTCTTCCGATCCGTAGTAGACATAGGCGCGGCCGCAATCCGCCAGGTCACCATCGTAGAACTTGGCACCGATGATGATGTCGTCGTAGCCGTCGCCGTTCACATCGCCGGCGGTGGCCACTGACCAACCGAAGAAGGCGTTCTGCTGATTGCTTTCATTGTGCCAGGCGGAGCTCGTTGATAATCCGGCGGATGAACCCATGTAGACGCGGGCACAGCCCTCGAAGAAGGATCCGCCATCATACCAGGGAGCTCCCACGATGACATCGCTGAAGCCGTCGCCGTCGACGTCGCCCGCGGTCGCCACGGAGTGACCGTAGAGCGAGCCGGCGAAGTTGATCTCGCCTGTCCAGCTCGGTACGCTGAGGATGGGGTCGATGGTGATTGGGTAGCGAGCGAACTCGTCATCGATGCTGAGGCGAATCCCGGAATCGGTGAGCTCGAGCGCGCAGACGAGTTCCTCCCCCGACGCATCGTAGGCGTGCAGGTCGGCATAACGCAGCAGGCAGGGGGCGACGATGTCGTCGGCTCTTGACCGGTCGTCGTTCACCGCCTCGTAGTCGATGCCGCTCCCGTCATCGGTGAGTCGCCCCTCGAGATGGCTCACCACCACGCCGTCGATGATGACGGGGCCGACGCCAGCGGGTCGGGTGTCGATCGTGAACCCCTGCTCCACTCCGGCCGGACCGTTCCCGTACCACTCGACCAGACCCGCGTGACGATAGGTGACGCGGATGGCGTCAAGGCAGGGATCGACGGGAGGAAGCGGCGCCAGCGCCTGAGGGCGTCCCCAGGCTGCCGTGTGCCAGGACCAGTTCCAGTCATCGCTTCCGGGCTCGCGTGGTTCAACCGCGATGCCGCCGGTCCGGAAGTAGGTGCGCAGGTTATGAGCGCGGTTGGGGGCCTGGAGGCCCGCATGGCTCTCGCTGGGGTGGTACTCGGCCTCCGTTAACCCTCGTATCACAAGTTCCCACCATGAGTCGTCGGCGCCAGCTGGGAGTTTCGACGAGTCAGACTTGGAGAGGGCGATGGCTGGTAGCGGATTGCCGGGTTGAACCCTGTCCGATCCCGACATGGGAAGCGAAGCCAGCAACACGAAGCCAGCGACGATGAGTAACGTGGTGGCCGATATCCAGGCGCCGGGAGTGCAGTGTGGGAAGCTCGACTGGGGACGCATAGCTCCACCTCCATGATCGAAGCTCAAGCTGGCTGCGTCAGAGGGAAAGCCTGCCGACGGAGCTCAGTTCGTCCAGAAAGTAGCGAGCGCTTGGGACCGCTTCCACTTGCCGAACGGTCCTCCAGGCATGATATCAATGAAGACACCTGTTCTCAGCTGCAAGCGACACGTGTGAATCTACAATTCTCATTGCAGATACGTCATGTGTCAGCACAACAGAGTCCTGGAAGGAGCGGCCGGCAGCGTACTCAACATGCCTCACCGGGCGCAGGCGAAGTCCTCGAAGAGCCGCATCAATGCCACGGCGCTCTCTGCTGAGATCTCTATCTCATAGCGTTCGCAGGCGGATGGACTTCGCACGGCCCCGTACCAGAGCTCGTCGCAATATCGTATCTGATGCTCCACTTCGTATGGGGAGCCGCGACCACCTCGGTCAGTGTTCCAAGAGCGTAGTTCACCGCACTCGTATCTCGACCGGCATCGTAGCCCGCGTTGCGGGCGGCCGCAGCGGCGAAACGCTCTGCGGATCGGCGCGGGCTCGACCACCGCCACCTCGGACCGCCCCGTTCATAGCGGTGAGAGCGCGGGCATAGGGCATGTTGGTCATGGCCTTGCCCGGCAGGCTCTCGCCGATATGGCACGCGAGGCGTCCGTCCAGCCACTCGATCGCGGCACAGTCCCGTCCGCGTCGGCGATCAGGAAGTGAACTGGAGGCGCCGAATCCTCGATCCGCACCCTCGAGTCAACCCCGATGGCTTCCTCGACGTTGCCGCAGGTATCCAGCACATACTGGGCCCATGTGTGCCGATGGTGAGAGGCACTCGCTCGTCGGGCTCAGGTAACTCGGATGCCAGTAGTTCCATCGAGCCACCAGGCCGGCTTCGTTCATGCCACCAAAGGCGAACTCATGCTCCGCGAGGTTGAATATGACGCTGCCGTACTAGGAGACCCATCTTGCCGTCTCCCCAGTCGTGTTCTGCTGGAAGCCCTCTTTGGCGATTCCCGGGGGGTGATGCACAGCAGCCCGTCGCCGGGGATGAAGAGATCGAGGTTGGCCTCGAAGATCGGACCATCAGGTGTGTCCAGACAGAACGTCGTGCAGGCGTGGCAGATGCTATCCAGCGAGTAGCTCGATGGAAGAATGCAGAATGCTGGGATGGCGAGTACGCGCATGATCGCCCTCCGCTTCGCTGATCTTGCGGAGCTGCGCGGAGCTCTCACGCGCATGCTTTGACCAGCAGAAATACATACTCGCAGAAGGATCTTGACCGGCCAGGCGACCGAGGTGACGCTTGCGCAAGGTCGTGGTATGCTCGACAGACATCCGGCGCGGCTTCGGCGCCAGGCAGGCACGGAAGCTGCCGCAACCAGACGAGCGCCCACCATGAGGAGGTCCCCGATGAACCCCCGACGGATCGCATTCCTCGGAGCTCTCATTGTCGCACTAACGAGTCTCTCAGTAACGGCTTACGCGAGCGGCGTGCTCTTCGACAACGGTGTCATGGTTGCCAACCTCGATCCCGGCAACCTCGCCAATCGCGGCTGTGGCGTTGCCTTCGATGGCACCTACTACTGGGCGGGTGAGGCCGGTACCTCGAGCGGCAACACGCTCAATCAGTACGATGCCGGCGGCGCCCTTCTGAATGCCTACCAGAGCGGTGTCGATCATCGTAGCATCTTCACTGATGGCGCCAACGATCTCTATGGGATGCGGTTTGGGGCCGGCGAACTCGTACGTTACATGGGCGGTGTCCCGTCGCCCGTTTACACCCTGAATCCGAACTCACCCGACAGCCAGTCCGAACACGGGCTACGCACTTCGAACAACTCCCTCTACGGCAATGATGCCGGCACGATCTACGTCTACGACTTCGCTACCGGAATGCGCACGTCTTCGTTCAGCCTGTCCGGATACGCGGCAACCTATCCGGCCGACGTTCAGCTTGCGGTTGCCAACGGGGCTGCCGACTACCTCCTGACCTACGATGACGCCGGCAATGTGGCGGCCTGGGACTTCGCCGGCAACCAGGTTGGCCTGTGTGCGATCGGCCTCAACACGTTCGATCAGATCTTCTCGTTCAGCTTCGCGAACGGGCTCGTCTGGATCGAAACGGCACGGAACAGCACCTGGAACGGGTACGACATCGGGCTCGGCATGGCGACGGCCGTTGAGCCCACCACCTGGGGGGCGATCAAGGCCCGATTCTAGGGGGCTGCGGCAGCCCGCATCCTCGATGCGGTCGCCGGCAGCAGGTACTGAAAGTCTGTCATTGACGTGCGGCCCCGGCGGAAGGCTCCGCCGGGGCCCCGTGCTTATGAGAGACATGACAATTGTCTCCGCCAACCTTCGTGTGTATGGTCAGAGGAGTACCCCAGCAGGAGGACTCAATGGATAGGAAGACCGTCATCCCGGCTCTGGTCGTCTTGCTGCTCGTTGCAGCCGTAGTCGTTTATTACCAGTTCTTCCGAGATCGAGAGCAGGCGGGAGTGACGACGACCGAGGAGTTCGCCGGCATCGAGCACGAGCCCGTGGCGGAAGGACGGAAGATCGAGTACATCGATGTCGAGCTGGACAAGAGCGACGAGCTGGTTCGTAGGCTCGCCGGAGGACTGTCGTCGCGCCCGGAGCTGGCCCGCTGGTTGCTTTCAGAGCAGCTGATCAGGAGCTTCGTCGCCGCGGCGGAGAACATCGCCGCCGGCCACAGTCCCCGCGCCCAGGTCCCGTTCTTCACGCCGAATGGGCCTTTTGCCGTCATCGAGGAGGACGGGGAGACCTTCGCCGATCCCGGGAGCTTCCGGCGCTATGACCTCTTTGCCGATGTCTTCACCTCGCTGGACACCGAGGGAACCATCACCTTGTACCGGCAGCTGACGCCGGCTATCAGCGAAGCCTACAAGGAGCTCGGTCATGCGGACGGTCGCTTCCATCCGACGCTGGAGCGGGCCATCGCAGAGCTCCTGCGAGTGCCGGTGGTGGAGGAGAGGATCTGGCTCGAGCCGCAGCTTGTCACTTACGAGCTGGTCGATCCTGGGCTGGAGGGCCTGAGCGCAGCGCAGAAGCACCTCCTTCGCATGGGGCCGGACAACGTGCGGTCGATCCAGGCCAAGCTCCGGGAGATCAGCCAGCACCCGGACTTCCGAGCGGCCAGCGTTCGGCCGTAAGGGCGGCGGGAACCCGATCTTCAGATCATGCGTCCTGCTGTCCCTGCGGGATGAGATCGAAAACGAAGATCCCCAGCCGGCGGGCCGGCTGGGGATCCTCGTGTCGTTCGCTGCTGCGAATCGAGCGGGCCGATTACCTGTTGTAGAGGCCCTTGATGTGCCCCCAAGTGGTCGGCTCGGTCGACGTCGCGCCGCCGCCGGTCCATGCCGCTGCCGAAAAGGTCCCGCTCCCGGTGAACGGGGAGGGAAGGGTTCCGACCTGGGAACCCGTGGCGGCATCGAAGATGTAGAAGTTGGCCTGCGTGGTGTTGGGACCGTCGGTCACGTAGTAGGCCAGGCCGGCGTTCATCGCGAGCCCGTCGATGTCGGTCTCGCCCGCCGGGTAGGGGGCGAGGAAGGTCGTCGACTGGGCCACCGTGTCGATCTCGTAGAGGCCGCGACCGGTCGATGGGGCGTCGGTCAGGCCATAGAGGTTCCCGTTGGTGGCGTCAACATCGAGACCGCCGAAATCGAACGTGCTCGGATAGACGTAGACCTGAGTGGCAATGAGCGTGACAGGATCGATCTCGTAGACCGCCTCGGTCGCGATGTTCCGGGTGCCGAGGAGCATCCCATTGCGGAAACCCAGGGCGACGAAATTGACGGTCGCCGAGTTGAACATCATCGTCCCGAGCGTGGTCGGGGTCAGGCCACCCATGCTGAAAGGCGAGCTGTAGAGCGTTGACCCGTTGTTCCAGTAGAGGGTATTCGTGGTGCCGTCGTACGCCATGCCCCAGGGCTTGGCGTCAGACGTGCTCGCCGCGTAGAGCGATGTAGCGACACCGGTGTTGACGTCGACGTACCAGATGGTGGCGGTACCCGACTGGTCGTTGCCGACAACCAACTGGGCCTGCGCGCTGGTCGTAATGAGCGCCAAGGCCGCGGTCAGCAATATCCACTTCATTGAGGCATTCCTCCCGTTGCTGATGTCTGGCAGAACCAAGCTGCGATCGACACGCGGTGGTGGCCGTTCCTTACCACCGGCGCCAATTCTCTACGAAACAACATCTTAGCAGAAATCCAGGTCGACGTCAATCAGCCCGCCTGAATCGTGTGGGCAATCAGGATGGTCCATGGTCGCCGGCTGCTAGAATCCTGCCCGCGGACCGCGACAACAACGCCGTTACCCTTCTAGGGAGGACATCATGCGCAAGTCAGTTACCATCCTCGCGCTCATCATGTTGGTTGCGGCCGGCGCCCAGGCCGACGTCGTCATGGTCGAGGCGAGAGGGCAAGTCTTTTTCAATTCCATTCCGACCCCGCCGCTGGGCAACATCAGCTCGGGGGAGCAAGTTGTGATGTCGTTCACCGTCGATTCGAACAACTTCGTTGAAGGTATCCCAGGTGATACGCGCGGCTATGAGATCGATCAGCCATCGTTCTCGCTCGGGTTCTCGTCCGGCCTGGACATGGGGTTGATCAGTCCGTTCCCGGCGGGGCAGACGCCCTATTTCACGCTCGTCGAGGGGTTCCCGGTCAGCGACGGATTCTTCGTGTCCACGAGCCCGATCTCGCCGGGCGGTGTTCCCCTGGCCCAGGATCCTCACAACTTCAATCTGGATCTCGGTTATGTAGGCAGCACGCTCGGGTCGCTGGACATCCTGGACGCGCAGGGGACCTACGACTTCACCGGGCTGACCAGGTTCGCCTTCAACATCTGGCGGGTTTTCCCGGACAACGTGGTCCTGGACATCGACTTCGCGCAGATGAGCATCACGGCCGAACTGCTCGCGGTCGATCCATCGAGCTGGGGTGCGGTGAAAGTGCTGTTCAAGTAAAGGCGATCCCTTCGCTCTCTTGCTCCCAGGACCCGGGTCTTGCCCCGGGTCCTTTCGTTTGGGGCCGGACGAAGGGGGTGGGCTTCACGGCTGGCGACCTACCCCGTCAGCCAGTCGCACAGCTGATCGATCGCTGTGAGCACGTTGCGACAGTGGTTCTCGAGGAAGGACTGGCCGAGGGCTCGATCGGCGGGTGTCACCTCGGCAGCGGCCAGCGCGTGCGCTCCATCGAAATCGACGTAGGCCAGGCGCGCGGTCAACTCGTCGCTTCGCCGACCGAAGGCGCTCCCGGGGAGCATGGCCACGCCCGTGTCCTGGAAGATCGCCTCGCAAAGGCTCAGACTATCCCGCACTCCACGCTGGGCAAGCTTGTCGCGGAAGGGGGCAAAGTCAGGGAAGAGGTAGAAGGCTCCCTTCGGTTTCTCGATGTCAAGGCCGATGTCGTTCAGCCGGCGGGTGATCCAGCGGGCAAGAGCTGCGAGAACGCGGCGCGAGTTCCAGAGATAGCGCTCGATGGATATGCCACCCTGGAAGGCCCTGACTGCTGCGTACTGGATCGGGGCGCTGGTTGTCGTGTAGGTCTCGCTGGCGGCGGTGGCCATCGACTCGAGGAGCCAGTTCAGGATCGGTGGAAAGGCGAAAGCGCCTAGCCGCCAGCCACCGGCCCCGCACCACTTGCTGAGCCCGGTCGAGATGATGGTCCCCTCGGGGTAGAAGCGAGCGATCGATACGTGCTGGCCCTTGTGGTGTAGACCACCATAGATCTCGTCGGAGAGCAGGACGACGCGGTGTTGCCGCGCCACTCGGGCCAGGTCTTGTAGCTCATCCGCCTTGTAGGTGCCGCCGGTAGGATTGCTGGGATAGTTGAGGACGACGATCCGCGGCCGGCCCCGGTCCTGTTCGCAGTGCTTGGCGAGCTGATCCGGAGTCAGGCGCCAGCCGCTGGTCCTCTCGGTGTGAAGCCATTTCACCTGGCGGCCGATGATGTGCGCCTGAGGCGCGTAGGAAACCCAGGCGGGCGTGGGGATGACGATGTCTCCGTAATAGACAAGCTGTAGCAGGAACATCAGCTCTTTCGAACCGGGTCCCACCAGGACCTGATCACCGCTCAGGCAAACTCCCTGCATGCGGCAATGGTAGTCGGCGATGGCCAGCCGAAGTGCCTCGAGCCCCTTGACCGGAAGGTAGGCCTTCTGATGGGCGTTGGCCTTGAGCTCTTCAACCACCGGCTGCGGCACCGGGAAGGGGGATTGCCCGAGACCGAGCTTGTAGACCTGTTTTCCCTCTTTGCGCAAGCGGTCGCAGCGCTCGTTGATGGCGACCGTGGCCGACGGCAGCAGCCCGCGCACGTTGAGGTTGAGATTGACGTCGAGGGCCTTTGCTCGGACCTGTCCCATGAGGTTACGACTCCCGCTTGGAATCCGAGAACTGAGCTCGGCTCTGCTTTCCCCGAGCCGCTGACTCCTTTGATTCAGCTTAGCACACTCGCATGTCGGGCTTTAGATCCAACCCAGGCGTTTCAGCGCGCCATAGACCAGGTAAACGCCGACCATGCAGACGAAGATGCCGAACAGCAGACGAAGGTGTGCCCCCTTCATCTGGTTGGCTGCGTAGGCACCTACCCAGGCCCCGGCGAACATGCTAGCGGCAACGATGATCGCAGCGCGGACATCCACGTTGCCGTGACGGTAATACTCGATCGCCGCGGCGAGCCCGATGGGTGGCAGCAGCACGGCGAGGCTCGTTCCCGTCGCTCGGTGCTGAGAGAAGCCGGCCCAGTAGATGAGAGCGGGGACGATGACAAGCCCGCCGCCCACGCCGAACAAACCGGCGAAGGAGCCGCCGGCCAGGCCGATGATCACGAAGATCCACCACGCTGGCATGCCATCCACCTTTCGTCTTGTGGAGTTCTCCTCGTCTCGTGAAGTCTCTCCGGCTAGCGGCCGGTCCCCTGTGCCCCGTGCGGTGGGCGGCCAGCGCCGGCGAGCGCGCCAGGGTCGACAGCAGGGAAACCGACGGGATCTTACCAGTGCCCGAGACCGCCTCGAAGCGGGTTGTCTCCTCCTTCCAGGGTCTTGTCGAGTGATCGGGGGAGGCTTTATGATCCCCCCCGTCCCGAAGCTGCGACCCGGTGGCTTGGCCGATCCCGCCGTTTCATCGGGTCGTTCACGTCACGATCAGGAGGTGTCCCGGTGTTGAAGTTGATCACCATTGCAGCCTGTGTATTGGCGGTTACGGCCGGAATGGCCTGGGCAGGAGACATGACGTCTCCCCATGGCAAGATGACGTCGGAGCAGATGCAGGCCATGAAGGCGAGCATGATGAAGTGCTCCGTATGCAAGCACATGGCGGTACACATGGACGAGCTGGGTCCAGTGATGACCATGGAAGTGGCCAAGCTGAACGACGGTATGGCCATGATGCACAACATCACCGACCCGGCCAAGATCGCCGTCTTTCGTGCGGCCGGCAAGGAGACGAGCGCAGCCGGCATGGCTTGCATGGCCATGACGGACGAGCAGGCCAAGGCCGAGCTCTGCGAGTTCTGCCAGGAGATCCGCTCGGTCGTGAAGTCGGGTGCTACCATGAGCATGGGTGACACCAAGATGGGCGACATCATGGTGTTCACCTCCTCCGATCCGACCGTTCAAGCCAAGATTGCCGCCCTCGGCACCAAGTGCGAGATGATGGCAGGGGCGATGTAAACCGCGTCGATTCTGCCGCACCGCACTGGAAACACGAGGCCCTCCACGATCGTGGAGGGCCTCATCGCATGGCGCTGAGATCCCGTCGACGGAATGTGTGAGACGGGCCGGATTCGAACCGGCTACTCCCACTCCACGTGGCCGAAGACCGCGAGCTTTCGCCGCCGAACCGGGCGATCACCCCAGGCCGGTGCGTTGTGGTTCCGGCTGATCTCCTGCATCGCTTCCGAGAAGAAGAAGTCCTCCTCGCCAAAGGCCGGGATCAGATCGGTCAACCAGGAGGCATTGGGGTCGAACTTGGCGAAGAAGGGAGTCCCGACCCATTTGGGGTCGCGTGCCTGCACGAACTTGAGGACAAAGACCTTCTCGCCGCGGATCGTGGCGGTTCCTTCCACGAGCACCTTGCCGGGGGTGGCGGACATCGACGGGCCGCGTACGGTGCGGGCGAGACCGGACACCCGGCGGTAGGCCCGGTTGAAGATCTCGATCGCCCGGGCAAGCGGCACCTTGAAATAGTCTTTCGGCCCCGTGTCTCGCTCGACGAACATGTAGTAGGGGACCGCTCCCAGATGCACCTGTGTCCGCCATAGATCGGCCCAGGCGTGGCTGGAGTCATTGACATGGCGCACCAGAGGCGCCTGGCATCTCACAACGGCCCCGGTCATCTGGATGCGGCGCACGGCCGCCTGCGCTTCCGGTGTCTCGAGCTCGCGCGGATGGCTGTAGTGCGCCATGAGCGCCACATGCCGGCCAGCGCGCCTGACTTCCTCGAAGAGCCGCAACAGGTCGTCGGCGTCCGGATCGGTGAGGAAACGGTAGGGCCAGAACGCGGGCGCCTTGGTCCCGATCCGGATGCTGACGATATGTTCCAGCTCGGGGGCGAGAAGCGGTTCGATGTAGCGGCGCAGCAGCCGCGTCTTCATGATCATGGGGTCGCCGCCGGTGAATAGAACGCTGTTCACCTCCGGGTGCTCTCGCAAGTAGTGCACCAGCGTCTCGGCCTCCCGGTTGGCGAACTTGAGTTCATCGATGCCGACGAACTGCGCCCAGCGGAAGCAGTACGTGCAATAGGAGTGGCACGTCTGTCCCTGGCTCGGGAAGAAGAGCACCGTTTCCCGATACTTGTGCTGCATCCCCGGGATCGGCGTGCCGTCGATGCGAGGTACGTTCAGCTCCATCTGCCCGGCCGGGTGTGGGTTCATCTTCTGCTGGATGCGGTGAGCGACGAGCTTGAGAGTCTTCTCCGGAGCTCGCCTCTTGAGGAGATTGTAGAGGCGCCGGAAATCGCTTGCCTCGAGCATGCCCACCTGGGGAAACGTGAGCTGATACATGGGATCATCAGGCACGTTGTGCCAGTCGATGAGTCTCTCGACGACGTAGCTGTTGACGCGGAAGGGGAGCACAGCCGAAACCGCTTTCATCCCGAGAATCTCATCCTGCGTGAGCTGGTTGAGATGCGGGATGTTGTCGATGTCCTTGCGGCTGAAAGCGCGGAACTTGCGGGGGGGGATTCTGAGCCTGAGCATGAGCCCTCCTTCGTGCGGGGGGATCGCTGGGAACCGCCCGGCGCTCGGACCGCCCCACCTGACAACGATAGCGGACGATTTCTCGCCTAGCGTACGAATTCCCACCGGTTCCGTCGACCCCGGATGCCGCCGCCCGCTCGCCCCGAATTGGCTCAAGCAGTGGGAGCCGAGCCCCCCTCCGCAATCGCGAGATCGATCGCCTGCTCGAGACTCATCCGGCGGCCGCGCTCCCACTCCACGGCAAATGCCCGGTCTCCCAGAGCGCTTTGCGCCTGCGCGGTGGCGTTCTCCACCTCGGCGCGCTGGGCCGGCGGAGTGGGCGATTCGATCTCGGCGCGTAGCGTGGCCACGGTGCCGAGGATCTGAGCCGCTCGTTCCCAGGAACCTTCCCGGGCTGCGAGAAGCCCGATCAGCTCGAGAGATTCGGCAATGTTGAGCCGGTCGCCAAGCCGCTTCTGGATGGCCAGACTCTGGGCGTAGAAGGCCCGGGCCCGGCCGAGCCGCCCCTCTTGCGCGTCGATGGCCGCAAGGCAGCGCAGGGATTCGGCGATGCCCATGGGGTCGTCGCGCTGACGGCGGTTGGCCAGGCTCTCTTCGTGCCGGTCGCGGGCCTGTTCGAGATCCCCCATGCGCTCGGCGACCATCCCCAGTGCGTTCAACGAATCGGCGATGCCCATGAGATCGCCTACCTCGCGCCGGAGCGCGAGACTTTCCTCGTTGAATGCACGCGAGTCTTCGAACTGACCCATCCGGAAGCAGAGTTCGGCGAGGTTATGAAGGGACACCGCCTGGTAGCGTAGATTGCCCTCTGCTCGCCGCAGGGCGAGACTCTCCTCGTACATGGCGCGACTTCGCGCGAACTCTCCTCGTTCCTGCGCCACAGCACCGAGGTTGTTGAGCGACTGCGATATACCCATGCGGTCGCCGAGCTCACGCCGGATGTCGAGGCTCTCCTGGTTCAGGGACCAGGCCTCATCGAGGTCGCCCTGCCAGAGCGCGATCCATCCGGTCCAGGCCAAGGCTTGAGCGCGTGCCGCATCTCTCGTCTCCGCCCCGGGGAGACCGAGGATCTCCTTCATGAGCGTGCGGCCCTCGGTCCAGCGCCCGCGTCCGTACCAGTAGCGACCCAGCGCCGCTGCGATCTTGATGGCTGTCAGTACATCTCGATCCGGCCCGGAGCCACAGGCGCCGACGATGGCTGCGCGCAGGTTGTCGTGTTCAACCTCGAGCCGCTGGGACCATGCGTGCTGTTCAGGCCCGACCAGATGGCCTGAGGACGCCGCCGCCATGGTCTCGAAGTACCGCCGGTGTCGCTTCCGTATCTCACTCCATTCGTCGCTTTCCTGGAGGCGTTCGCGGGCGTACTCACGGATCGTCTCCAGCGCTCGGTATCGCGGCTGACCGGTGCGCCGGCTGCCATGGACATCGCGCTCAACCAGGGATTTCTCGACGAGTTGCGAATGCAGGTCGAGCACCTCCCAGGGTTCAATGCCGTTGTTGCCGCACACTTCCTCGACGGCTTCCAGCGTCCATCCGCCGGCGAACACGGCCAAGCGCCTGAGCAGGATGCGCTCCTTGCCAGAAAGATGGTCGAAGCTCCAGTCGATGAGAGCGCGCAAGGTCTGGTGGCGGGGCATTGCGGTCCGGCTCCCCGTGGTGAGGAAGTTGAACCGGTCATCGAGACGTCTGGCGATCTCAGCCGGTGCCAGCGCCTTCACGCGGGCCGCGGCCAGCTCGAGGGCGAGCGGGATGCCGTCGAGACGCCGGCAGATCTGCGCGAGCGCGGGAGCGTTCTCCCGGGTCAGCGTGAAGCCGATGTCTGCCGCGCGCGCCCGGTCGAGAAACAGACGGATCGATTCCACCCGCTCCAGCCGCTCGAGAGGAGGCAAAGCCGCCGACTCGGGAGTGTCCAGAGGTCGGAGCTGGAAGAGGGATTCCCCCCCGATACCAAGTCGCTCGCGACTCGAGGCGAGAATGCGCACGCGCGGGCAACTCTGCACCAGGGCCTCCGCCAGGCGGGCGCTTGCTTCCAGCAGGTGTTCGCAGTTGTCGAGAACCAGCAACAGCTCCCGGTTCTTGAGGTGGAGTCTGAGCGTATCGCGGAGCGAGCGGCGAGAATCCTCGCGCACGCCAAGGGCATCGGCCACCGCATGCTGCACCTGATCAGGCTCGGTGATCGGCGCGAGCTCGACCAGCCACACGCCATCCGGGAAGCGTGGGAGCAGGCGACGCCCAACCTCGATGGCGATTCGTGTCTTCCCGCATCCGCCGGGGCCGACCACAGTGACGAGCCGGTCCTTCTCGAGGTGGCGCTTGAGCTGGGCCATGGAGTGCTCGCGGCCGACGAAGCTCGTGAGCTGAAGCGGGAGATTGGTGGGTGGTCCTGTCGTCCCGTCGGCTGAAAGCGCTGCCGCCATCGGCTGGCTCTGGTTCGCGATCTCGTCTTCCAGGACCTGGCGCACGCGCGCCATGGACTCGAGCCGGGCATCGAGCTCCTTCTCCAGGCAGTCGGCGAGCAGGCGGCGGATCCCTTCTGGAGTGCGATCTGGCAGCGCGCTCCAGTCCGGTTGGCGTTCGAGCGTTGCGGCGATCTGATCGAACAGCGACCGGCTGGGAAAGGTGAGCTGCGCCGTGATCATCTCGTACAGCACACAGCCAAAGGCCCAGATGTCGCTGCGGTGGTCAATCTCGTCTCCCCTGAGTTGCTCCGGACTCATGTAGCCCGGTGAGCCCTGGATCCGCGCATCCATCGTGGCATCGTCGGGGTGCGGTTCCAGCCCGCGGACCCCGCTCGCGCCGGCGCGCGCCAGGCCGAAGTCGAGCAGCTTGACCTTCTCCTCCGGGGTGATCTTGATGTTCTTCGGTTTGAGATCGAGGTGGATGACGCCGGCTGCGTGAGCAGCTTCGAGGGCATGGGCGATCTGATGGGCGTAGGCGAGCACGTCTGCCAGGGGCAAGGGCCCCATGGCGATGCGCTGAGCCAGGGTTTCGCCTGGCACAAACTCCATGGTCAAGTAATGGAGGTCGTCGGCATGTTCCAGCGAATAGATGGTGGCGATGTTCGGATGGTTGATGGCGGCGAGGAGCCTGGCTTCACGCTCGAAACGGGCAAGTCTGTCGGGATCGGCGGCGAGCCTGGCCGGCAAGACCTTGATGGCGATCTGCCGCCGGAGGCGGGGATCCTCGCCGGCATAGACAACGCCCATGCCGCCGCGACCGAGGAGGCGCGTCACGGGGTAGGAACCGACATGCTTCGGGAGCGGGGCATCGTCCCTGGCGCCCGGCGGCAAGAACTCGCTCTCGTCGCTTGGGCCGCGTGTGTCAGGGCTGTCTTGCGAGGACATCATCCGCTGCTCCTCAGCCTGCTGTGGTCGATGATCGGAGTATACCGTCTATTCCGCGCAGCCGACCATCGCACGCGCCGGCGGCCAGATCCGCGCGGCTCGTGTGTCTCCTGGCGAGCGGCCCGACAAGGGTCGACTGCCGGTGCATGGCATGCTAGGATAATGCCTTGCGGTAGCTCGGATGCTCTGTGGCTGATCGCCGGACATTGGTCCCCGTCAGGGCCGCTTCGTGTCCCGGCTTTCGGTTGTAGGGGAGGACTCCATGGCCGATTCACGAGCCTCCACGGACTCCCGCTCGCTCGCCGATCCGTCCCAGGAATCTACCAAGGCAGCCGGCAGAGCGATCGGGCGTTACCATGTCGCCGAGTCGCTCGGCACCGGAGGCATGGGGGAGGTGTTTCGCGCCTACGACCCCGTGCTCGACAGGGATGTCGCGCTCAAGCACTGCAAGCTGGCGGATAGTGAAACGACGGAGAGCCTCCTGCGCGAGGCGCGGCTCGCATCCCAGCTACAGCATGCCTCGGTCGTCTCGATCTACGATGTCTTCGAGTACCAGGGTGAGCCCGTCATTGTGCAGGAGTTCATCCGTGGTCACCCCCTGAGCGAGCGCATTCGTTCCGGCCAACCCTTCTCTCTCGCTGCATTCTTCACCGTCGCCGAGGAATGTGCATCGGCGCTGGCCGCAGCGGAGGCTCGGGACATCGTGCACTGCGATCTCAAGCCGGACAACATCCTCCTCGACACCGATGGTCACGGGCACATTCTCGATTTCGGCATTGCCCGGACCCTCCGGTGCGCAGAACCACGGGACGAGATGGAGGAGTCGCTTCGTTTCGCCGGCACTCCCGCCTACATGGCCCCGGAGCGGATCCGGGGTGACGACCCGACGCCGGCGGCGGACATCTTCTCGCTCGGTGTCGTCTTCTACGAGATGCTGACGGGCGATCACCCCTTTCGCCAGAAGACCTTGAGGGCGACCATCGATAGTGTCCTCGACTCGACACCGATTGCACCGAAGAACCGGCGGCGATCCATTCCGCGCGGCCTCGATCGGGTCGTGATGAAGATGCTCGCCAAGGAGCCCGCCCTGCGGTATCAGAGCGCAGCCGATCTGGTGCGGGACATCCAGGGTGTTCGCGACAAGTATGTGCGACGGCGACGCGAACGGCTCGAGGGCGCGGCGGTCCTGGGGGCGCTGGCTACCGCGGTGATCATCTACCTCATTACCCGGCCGCCCTCTGTTGAAGGGCTGAACCTGCTCGTACAGGATTTCGCGACCCAGTCCCCGGATTCCACTGCCGAGTTCTTTGCCGCCGGGCTGAGCGAGGCCATCGCCATCCACCTCCTCGACATCGAGGGTCTCAACATCCTCGATCCCCGCACCGAGATCAGGCCGGACCTCAAGCTGGAGGGCCGGGTGCTCCAGGAGGGCGAACTCATACGTATCCACTATCGCGTTCAGGACTCGGCTCGCGGCAATACGATCGCCGGCGATGTCATCGAAGGTCCCCTGGACGCGCTCTTCGCTCTCGAGGACCGCGTCACTCTCAGCATTGGCCGTGCCCTTAGCAGGAAGTACGGGTTGCATCAGGAAGCCGTGGAATTCTCGCAACCGACCCCTGATATCGATGCCTACAGCGAGTACTTGAGGGGGCGCGGTTACATGCTCCGTTTCGAGGACGAGGGAAAGGTCGATCGCGCCATCCAGCACTTCGAGAAGGCGCTGGCGATCGATCCGCACTTTGCGCTGGCCATGGCTGGCCTGGGAGACGCGTTCTGGAAGCGCTACGAGGCAAGTCACGACACGGCCTGGACGCGGCGTGCGGAATCCATCTCCTTGACTGCCGCCGCTGAGGATTCGAGTCTGGCGGAGGTCCATGTCACCCTTGGCACCATCTATCAGGGCACAGGGCGTGATGAGATGGCGGCAGCCGAATTCCAGCGCGCCATTGCGGCCGACCCCAAGAACGAGGCGGCCTATCGGGGGCTGGCGCGCTATCAGGAATCGCGGGGTGATCTGGCTGCCGCTGAAGAGACCTATCGCAAGGCCATCGATGCGCGGCCCTACTACTGGGCAGCTCACAACGATCTCGGTGTCTTCTACTTCCGCCAGGGCCGATTTGCCGACGCGCGTGGTGCTTTTGAGCGGGTTGTGGAGCTCACCGAAGACAACGCGCGGGGATATGCCAATCTCGGTGGCATGAACGCTCTGCTCGGTCAGGATTCACTGGCAGTCGCGGCCTATGAGAAGTCGATTGAGATCAAACCTAATTTCGCCGCCTATACGAATCTCGCCACGTTCTACCGGAGCCGGACGCGCTTTGCCGAGGCCGCCGCAACCTATGGGAAGGCGCTGGCCATCAACCCAAATCACTATGAGATCTGGGGTGATCTGGGTGCCGTCTGTAGCCAGATCCCGGGGCGGGAGGCGGAGAGCGACAGCGCACTGGCGCGAGCCATTGAACTCGGCCGGGTCCAGATCGGGGTCAATCCTGAGGATCCCTTCCTGCTCGTGCGGATAGCGCAGTACGAAGTGGCGCTGGGGCACGAGGACGAGGGTATGCAGCTGGCGGCGAAAGCCCTCGCCCTGGCACCCGATCAGCCCGAGGTGCTGTGGTATGCGGCGGGCGTCTTCGAGGGGGCCGGCGATCGGGATCGTGCCCTGTCAACGTTGCGTGATGCACTCGAGGCGGGGTATCCCGCCGATGCAATGCGCCAGGAGACCTCTCTCGCGGAACTGCTCGCGGATCCGCGTTTCGAGAAGATCGTCAGGGAGGTTGAAGTCATCCAGGAGAGATGAAGCACCATGGTGCTCTGTGACCTTCTTCAGGCCAGAGCACCGAGCTCAGCAGCAGGACAGAGATGATCTCTACAATTCGAGAGGAGGGCGGCATGGTGACCAAGCTCTACGAGATCGTCGTCACCGGGACGCATGTGACGATCACTCCGGATGTGCACGATCTTGGGATCGATGACCAGGTGCAGTGGTCGATCGACGACGGAACCGGTACCGTGACGTTCGTATCGCGAGGGGTTGTCGACTTTCTCAATGACATTGTGACGCCGGAAAGCCGGGCTGCGGGGATTGCGATGATCCCCGGGGAGCACAAGTTTGCCGTGAACGTCTGGCTCAGAGGACAGATCAAGACAGTCTACGGGACCTTGATCATCACCTGAGTGCGCTCAACGGCGGCGCACCGGATCCAGACCCATGCGACGGAGCCCCTGCCAGCGTGACTGGCAGGGGCTCATGACCTTTCGGCTGCTCGGGAACCACAGCGAAATCGCCAGGGCTTGCTTACTGGAAGATGGCCTTCAAGGCTCCCCAGGTGCCGCTCTCGACCGGGGTGGAGCAGTCGCTGTCGGCCGTGTCGTAGGCGTTATCCCCATCGTTGTCGAGGCCCTCGGGATCCCCAGCAAAGTCCTCGCTCGTGTTCGCGTTGCAGGCATCATCGGGCATGGCCGGGTGACCGGTGCCCGGATTGGCGTAGAAGCTCGGCAGGACATTCTCGCCCACGGGCGTGTAGCTTGCTGGGTTGGCATCGAGATGGCATTCGGCGCAGATCGTTGCTCCCGTATTGTAGTGATGCTGTCTGAGGCCGGCACCGTATCCGGTGCGTCCGGCGCCGACTTCTGGATTGCCGGCGACGTTGTCCTCCGCCCGGCCATGGCAGCCGACGCAGCCGATCGCGTCCAGGCCGCTGCCGCCGTCCGACGAATTCAAGATCACCGGGAACGTGTCTCCACCGCCATGACAGGTGTTGCAGTCGCTGTTCAGCATGGTGGTCCGGTGCAGGTTGTGGAGATTCCCCCAGTTCATGCCGTCGGTGGCAGAGATGTATGAAGTCGCTCGGAAGTTGCCATGGCAGGCGCCGCAGTTGGTCGCGTCCCCGCCGTTCTGCGAGTACTGCCTGTAGGCAAGCCCTGGCTGACTCCAAAGGCAGAGAGTGGCGAGGGTGATAAGGCCAGTCGTGATGACCACGAGGGATCGGGTTCCCGGGATCGAGTACCTCTTGTCCATTCCGCTTCCTCCGTCGAGCAAAAGGGGCCAAGGAGCCGTGACTCAGAGCAGCAACATGGCACCGGTCTTCACGATGTCGCCCGCGCTGCAATGGGACCCATACGCCACGATCGCGTCTCCCGCTCAGATTATCAGGCAACTCCATCCTGGACAATGGCTTTGTCGATTTGGCAAGGGTACTTCCCGCCGCGCCGAGACCGCACCGGGGCCATCCGACGGGTGAAGTGAACTCCCAGGACTCGATGGGGTACCAAAAGTCATTGAAATCGGTGCTAGAGTCGCTATCGTCCTCTGGGGTGGCCAACCGCGCAGCCAGCTTTTTGGGGAACCCCCGGATGCTTCTCCTGCAGCTCCGATCGCGGCAGTGTCCTCCAGGAAGCGAGGCCCGGTGAATATCCTCCTCTACAGCCCGGACAATGGGGTCACACGCAATTACATGCCCCACCTCTGGATGTTTTTGCTCCAGTCCCTTACCCCCCCTGAACACCCCGTTCATCTCGTTGACGCCAATGCCACACCGCTTTCCGAGGATGGATTTGCAGCCTATATCCGCGTGCATGACATTAGATTGGTGGGTATCGGCTTCATGACCCGGATGGCCGCCAAGGCGTTCCGCATGGCGGCCGCGGCCCGTGAGGCCGGTGCCATGGTGGTCATGGGCGGTCCGCACGTGACCGAGATGCCGGGCGAGGCCCTTGGCCGGGACGGGGGGCCGCGGTATGCGGACTCGATCGCGCTCGGCGAGGCCGATCACACCTGGCCCCAGCTGGTTGCCGACGCGGCGCGCGGTGAGCTCAAGGAGGTCTATGCCCCGCTTGATGTCTGGGGGAAGGAGCAGAAGCCTTCTCTCGCGGACTATCCGCGGATTCCCTGGGACCAGATCGATCTCGCCCAGTTCAATCTGATCCGGCTCATGCCAGATTCGATACGCGGCGTGCTCCATAAGTTCGGCATGGAATGGGAGTGCTTCCACATCGTGCCGATCGAATCGGGGCGTGGCTGCCCCTACGGCTGCGAGTTCTGTACGGTGACAGGCTTCTTTGGTGATGAGATCCGCTTCCGCAGCAACGAGAGCGTGGTCAAGGAGCTGCTTCTTCTCAAGAGACTCGAGCGTGAGCGCAAGGGGAAGATCGCTGTCTTCTTCATCGACGATAACTTTGCGATCAACGTGAAGCGGACCAAGTCGCTCTTGCGAGATATCATTGCCGCCGGGGCCCAGGTGCCCTGGGTGGCGCAGATCAGTATCAACCTCCTGCGCGACAGTGAGCTCCTCGACCTGATCCAGGAATCGGGTGGGAAGTGGATCTTCTGCGGCCTCGAATCGATTGATGCCGATCACTTGAACAGCGTTGCCAAGAGTTTCAACAAACCGGCGGAGTACAGGCAAATACTCGAGCGCATGGCCGAGCGCCGCATCTATGCCATTACCTCATTCATCTTCGGCATGGACAACGAAGCGGATGACGCCGCCGAGCGAGTCTTGCGTGCTGTCCGCGACTGGCCGCCCGGTCTGCCTGTCTTCGGACTTCTCACTCCTTACCCAGGGACGCCGCTCTATTCCAAGCTGGCCGCATCGGGACGCCTGGACCGCCCTCGGCACTGGATGGATTTCAGGCCCTTCCACATGGCCTTCACGCCCCTCGGCGCGACCTCAGCTCAATCCCAATCTCAGGTCGCTCGCGCCTGGGCCGCTTCCTATGACGCCAGGGCGAACAGCCGAGCGGACACCTGGCTCCGGCGCATGCCGCTGTCAGATCGTATCATCCACCTCTTCTCGCGGCTGGCCTTCCGCGGCATCTACTTCCCGCAGATGAGATGGAGCGAGTGGGCCCGCGTCGTCTTCGCCAATTGGCGGACGATCTCGGGATTGCTGATCGAGGTTCTTGCCCTGCGCGGTCGCCGGAGCATGGCCCGCTGGCTTCCCTTCCGATCTCGCGATCGCCGGCCGAGCGCAGTTCCCGTCAAGCTCGCAGCTCCGATCGACTGACCGTCTTCCGCGGCGGGGCTGCATCGATGACGCGATGGTGATTACCATGCGCCATGTGGTGTGGACACCTCGAACGTCCAGGGAGCGCCGTCGATGAAGATGAGGTCCATATTCCCGGCCTGGGGCCGAATCCTCCAGGGGTACAAGCCCTTCCTATCAGTGGAGATCACCAAGGAGTGCCCGCTGCGTTGCCCTGGGTGTTACGCCTACGAGCGCGAGCACCTGAACAACGGGCACACGATCCGCGACCTGCGGGATCTCAAGGGGTCCGAGCTCGTGGCGGGAGTGGTGGCGCTCGTGCGCCGCGAGCGCCCCCTGCACGTGTCGATCATCGGCGGCGAGCCGCTGGTCCGCTACCGTGAGCTGGGGGAGTTGATCCCGAGGCTGGGGGCGATGGGGATCGAGGTGCAACTCGTCACAAGCGCTGTCCGGCCCATCCCCCGCGAGTGGGCCGGGTTCTCCAACCTGCACCTCGTCGTGTCGATCGATGGACTCCGGGAGGAGCACGACGCCAGGCGTGCTCCGGCGACCTATGACCGGATTCTGGAGCACATCTCTGGCCACAAGATCACCGTACATTGCACGATCACGAAACAGATGTTGTCACGCAATGACTGTCTGTCGGAGTTCTCCCGCTACTGGTCCGAGCGGCCCGAGGTGCACAAGATCTGGTTCAGCCTCTACACGCCGCAGGAGGGCGATGGCAGCGGCGAACGACTGACGCCGGCGGACCGGCAGGAGGTGATCACGACCCTCGCGCGTCTCCGGGGTCGAGTCCCCAAGGTCTACATGCCGGAGGTCGTTCTGAACGGGTACCGCCGTCCACCAGATTCCCCGTCGGAGTGCACATTCTCCCAGGTGACGACCTGCGTCACGGCTGACTTGGTGACTGCGGTGACGCCCTGCCAGATCGGCGGCAGGCCCGTCTGCTCGGAATGCGGTTGCCTGGCCGCGGCCGGCATGGTGGCGGTCCGTAATCACAAGCTGGGTGGTCTCGTGCCTGTGGGAGATATCTTTCTGCTCTCGCAGAAGATCGGGAGTCGAGTGCGAACGGACGAGAGTGGATCACGGCCGTCGAAACCTCGGCTTGATCCACTGCCGGAGACTTAGCATCTTCGCATCGCTGCCTGGTTGCACTCGACGGCAGTCCGCCCTCCGCCTCGAGACCGCGGCGGCGCTGCCATCGGGGACGGCCCGGGCGAGGACGAGGCGGGGTCCGGGCCGGGGGGTTACGGCGGCCGCGCCGTGCTCGCCGCGCCCGTGGCCCAACCCGGCCACCGGGATACTCGACCGTCTCCTGGATCCTGCCCCAGGCTGGGCCGAGGCCCTCTCCCTCGGCGACGCGGGGGGGCCAGGGTGAGCGTGCTCCGGAGCGGATGGTGGCGCCGGCGCCGGTTACGCGCGCTGGGACGGCCGATCCCGCCGCGGGGGCCCCAGGAATGGCCCGCCGAAGAACGAGCTTGACCCGACCGGCGGAATGGCCGATAGTCTCCGTGGGATCCGGGTTCCGCCGACCGTCGGCGGCAGTACTAGACACGAAACCAAGTCTCGCCGTGAAGGATCTGTTCCCGCGGCGTTTTTTTATTGGGGTCGAGTCTGAGGTCTGAACCGGGCCTCCCCGGCGCCTCGCCGGACCATGTCCTGCTTCTCCGCTGGAGACGCCGGCACTGGCAGCGGAATCGGCGTTGGAAACAGTGAAGAATCAGGAGTGCATTGGTATGAGTACGCGCCTTTACGTGGGAAACCTTCCATATAACATCGACGAGACCGAATTGCGCAGCATCTTCGAGGCTGACGGTCGCACGGTCACTGATGTTTCGATCATCACGGATCGCGACACCGGCCGGCCTCGCGGTTTTGCCTTCGTCGAGATGGCGAATCAGAACGACGCTGAAAGCGCGATCAGCGCGCTGAACGGCCAGGACATTGGTGGTCGTTCACTCACGGTCAATGAGGCCCGCGAGCGGACCGGAGCTGGCTCCGGTGGCGGTTCTCGTCGCCGCGACTATTAAGAAGCGATCTCTCGCGTCATTGCCTGAGACCAGAAGCCCCGTCGGGTCATCCCGGCGGGGCTTCACGCTTCGGATCCCGGCGGCAACCGGCCGTGGTCGCGCTCCACCTACTCGATGTCGATACGTTGCTCCGCGGAGACCCAGAGGACATCGCGGAGCGCCGGGTGCCGCAAGAAGATCTCCGCCTGCTTTTCCCGCAAGCGCTCGTCGGTGAAGCCGAGAATGACGAGATCGGCCTCCGCCGATCGATGTTCCACGAGCTTCTTGAACTCCATTCGCTCGTCCGTGGCGATGACGCGCAGGTTCTTCGTCGTGATCGGAAGACGTCCCGAAGAGATCATCTCGATCAGCTTGGCCCGTTGTTCCTCCACCTCGTCATGAGGGAAGGCGGCGAAGATGCGGATCTCAGCCTTCTCCCAGTCGGGATGACCGAGCAGGATGTAGGAGAGGAGGATCATGAGATTCGCGTTGTCATAGTCGTGCCAGGTGAGCCAGATGTGCACCTTGGATCGGCTGCCGAAGTAGTGGTCGCTGTGACGCAGCACCAGCGAGTTCATGCGGCCGCGGGAAGTCAGAAGGCATCCCTCGTAGACCTCGGCGAGGACCTCCGGGCCGTCATGAGTCGAGAACTCGAAGAGCACGGTGTTGTTCTCCATGCCGGTGACACCGGGGACCTGGATGCATTGAGCCAGTGCGGAGCGCATGGATGGTGAGACGATGGTGTCGACGTAGACCGAACTCTTGCGCGCCTGCGCGAGCTGGATGAGGCGGCCAAGCACCTTGCGGCTCAGACGATAGGAATCATCGTCCAGCACCCCTTCGATGTAATGGAGATAGGTGCCGAAGCCATACCGCCGGCAGATCCAGGTCAGGAACTGCAGCGGGGAGGTGCGCTCGAAGGTTCGCCCGTTGATCATGATGACGCTCGGCCGCCAGTCCTCGTGGGTGGCCGGGCTTGCCGCCTGCTGCAGCTTGATCTGCGAATAGCGGGTGGCCTGGGTCATTACCCCCTGCAGGATCGCTCCCAGATCGCCCTTGCCGCCGCGGCTGATGCGGATGCCCTGGTAGATGGCGGCCATGATCACGACCGCCAGGCTGGCGAAGACGAAGTCCATCTGGAACATGAGCACCAAACAGACGATCGCGCCGGTCAAGCTCAGATACCACTTGGACCGGAAGCTCGGGCGATAGCTCGGACTGGCGGCGAAGTGCTCGAAGAAGCTGATGGCGCAGAGCGTGCCGTACGTCACCATGAAGAACATCGAGATGATCCGGGCCACGAAATCGATGCTGCCGCCGGCAACCGTGGCGAGTGCGATGGCTGCCGTGACGAGGGTGGCGTTGCGTGGCTCGTTGTTGTCACCGAGGCCCTGCGCGAGGAACTGGTTCAGGGGACGGCGCGGCACGATCCGATCGGCGGCCAGCGCCTGGAGGGTGCGCGGGGCGACCAGGATCGAACCGATGGCCGAGGAGATGGTGGCGCAGGCGAGCCCGATCGGGATGATCGGTCCCCACAGCGCGATCCGCGACATGACGAGCTGATCCGTCGCCAGGAGCTCCGGTGAGGCCGATGCGGTCAGCTTGACCACGGTCAAGACGTAGACCACCAGTCCGGTCAGGGTGGCGGCCAGGATCCCGAGGGGGATCGAGCGGCGCGGGTTGGCCAGATCGCCCGATAACCCGACCCCGGCCGTCATCCCGGTGAATGCGGGGAAAACGATGGCGAAGACCAGCATGAAGGGGTCGTGATTCGCAACCTTGTTGAAGAGCGCGAGCTCGTGACGTGCCGTGCTGTCGGCCGGAGATCCGAGGAAGAAGAAGAGGAGTGAGCACGCCAGGACCCCGACCACCACCCAAAGGGCCTTGACCCCGAGATTGGCGCCCCGGGTGATGACGAGCAAGCCCAGCAGCACCGTGGCGGGCAGCGAGACCACGCGGGGGTCGAAGGCGAGCCCGGTGAGCGTCTCCCACCGCGGAGCCAGGGGGGCAAAGGCCTCGGCGAAGGCGATCATGTAGAACGCCACCGAGACCGCCTGCGACAGGTAGAGGGAGATCCCTATGGTGCCGCCGATGGTCTTGCCGAACGAGCGCGAGATGATGAAGTACTCGCCGCCACCCTCGACCCGGCGGTTGGTGGCGATCTCGGCGATGGCGAGCGCGGTGGGGATGGTGACCAGATGTCCGAGGAGGATGATGAGGAGGGCGCCGAGGAGGCCGGCGTTCCCCACCGCGTAGCCGAAGCGGAGAAAGAGGATCGCCCCGAGGATGGTGCTGATGCTGGCGAGGTAGACGGGGGCTGTCCCGAAGCCATGGCCGATCCCGAGCGTCTCCACGGCCACGCCGCCGGACTCGTGACGGGCGGCTGCGCCAGGGGCTGACGCGCCGGGGCCGATCGCTGGAGATCCTGATCCCGAAGACGGCGTATGATTCATGGAAGGGGCATCATAGGACGGCCGAGGGGGGCCGTAAAGGACGGCTCCGGGGCCTTCCTTCCGCAACCGACCGCTCCCTGGCGGTGTCCTAATGACGATGTGAGGAGCCTCGGCCTCGGGCCCGCGCGGGGCCCGCCTCGGCTCTTCGCGGGCGCTCGAAGCGCCCCAAGTGCCGCCAACGGGTCCGGGCCCCGCCCTGCGCGCTGGTCCGGCCCCGAGGCAACATCGCCCCCCGAGAGGCGGCTGTTACCGATGTCAAGTCAACGAATGCCCGTACCGCACGGTCTGACCCTGTACGGCGCTGTCATCGTCCTCATGTCCGTTCATCTGATTCAATGCGGTCCGCGCTCCGGGTCCACCGCCGAGCCGGCGCGAAAGGTCGAGCCCATGAGCGAGTTCAAGAAACCGGATCCCGAGGAGCTCGAGCGCAGGCTCACTCCCGAGCAGTACCGGGTGACGCAGGAAGAGGCTACCGAGCGGCCGTTCCATAACGCCTACTGGAACAACAAGGAGCCGGGGATCTACGTCGACGTCGTATCGGGTGAGCCGTTATTCAGCTCGCTCGACAAGTTCGATTCAGGAACCGGGTGGCCCAGTTTCACTCGACCGCTCACGGCGGAGAACATCGTCGAGCACAAGGACACGACCCTCGGCATGACTCGCATCGAGGTGCGATCGCGGCATGCTGACTCCCATCTCGGTCACCTCTTCGATGATGGACCGGATCCGACCGGGCTCCGTTACTGCATCAACTCGGCGGCGCTGCGCTTCGTGCCGGCCGACAAGCTCGCCGAGGAGGGCTACGGCCAGTATGCCGCAGGCTTCGCGCCTGCCGCCAGTGACTCGAGCGCACGCCGCTCCCAGAAGGCGGAGGCGCATGCGGTCGCGACTCTCGCCGGCGGCTGCTTCTGGGGGATGGAGGACATCATTCGTGAAATCCCGGGTGTCATCGACACCCAGGTCGGCTACACCGGAGGCACCCTCGAGTCACCCCGCTACGAGAACGTGAAGACCGGACGCTCCGGGCATGCCGAGGCCATCCGGGTCGTGTTCGATCCTGAGCAGATCAGCTACGAGGATCTGCTCGGCTATTTCTTCCGCATGCACGATCCGACCACGCTCAACCGCCAGGGCAATGACACCGGGACTCAATACCGCTCAGCCATCTTCTTCCATGACGAGAAGCAGCATCGCATCGCGGAGGAAGTGAAGGAACGCGTCGATGCCTCGGGCAAGTGGAAGAAACCGGTGGTGACCGAGATCGTCCCGGCGGGTCCGTTCTACCCCGCCGAGGATTATCATCAGGATTATCTCGAGAAGAACCCCGGAGGCTACACCTGCCACTGGCTGCGCGACTGATGAGAACCGTACTCATCAGCGGCGGATCGAGCGGCATCGGGCGGGCGATGGTGGAGGAATTCGCCGCGAGTGGCTACCGGGTCTGGTTCACGTATCACACGGGATGGGACCGGGCCCAGCGTCTCACCGCCGCGCTCGCCGGGCGTGAGGTCCAGGCATTTCCCCTGGAGCTCGGCAACCGGGCGAGCCACGTGGCGCTCCTCTCCGCGCTCCCGGGACCGGTCGACATTCTGGTCAACAATGCCGGACTGGGCTCGAAGACCGTGGAGAAGGTCGCGGCCGATATCCACGATCAGGATGCAGCGCTCATGATGGTGAACGCAGTGGGAGCGCTCTGGCTCACCCGTGATCTCCTCCCGGCCATGGAAGAGCGGGATTTCGGCAAGGTGATCATGGTGAGCTCCGTGGGTGGAGGAATCACCCAGTACGCTCCTTTCCATCTCGCGGATGGCATGAGCAAGGCGGCTCTGGCCTACCTCGGACGTCACCTGCAAGCCCTCTACAGCCGGGAGCCGATCGATGTCTTCACCATCTGTCCCGGCGCCACCGAAACACCCATGTTCGAGGCGAGCACGCTGGCCAAGCTCGATGCGGAGGCCAGGTCGAGACTGATCGACTCGTTGCCGGGGCGGCGGCTGATCGATCCCAGGGAGATCGCGCGGTTCGCCGTCTGGCTATGCACGGACGAGGCCCGCATCCTGCGCGGGGCCGTGATCGATGCCTCCCTCGGCCTTGGCGCCGACCCCGGCGTGCTGAGCTGAGGGCAGGCCCGGCTAGGGAGCTCCGGCTCGGCGCTCGAGATGGTCCCAGAGAACCTCGCTCATGAGGCGGATGCCGAGAGGGACGGCGCGTTCATCGGGATCGAAGCTGGGGCTGTGAATGGTCATCGGTCGATCGGGGCGGCCGACGCCCAGGCGGAACATGAACCCGGGCACCAGCGCTTGATAGCGGGAGAAGTCCTCGCCCCCCATCGCCGGGTCATAGCGCACGACATTCTCCTCGCCCATGACCCGCTTCAGGGTGGGGAGCGTCTCCGCGACCAGATCCGGGTCGTTGTACATGGAGGGTGTCCCGAGCGCGTAGCGGATCTCCGGCTCCGGCGCCCCGCTCGCCGCGGCCACGCCGCGCACCGTGCGGGGAATCGCCGCTTCGAGCTGAGCGCGGACTTCGGGCTCGAGGCTGCGCACGGTCCCGTGCAGGGTGACCTCCTCCGGGATCACATTGCTCGTCGTTCCACCGTGGATCGAGCCCACGGTGACCACCGCCTGCCGGGCTGGATCGATCTCTCGGCTCACAATCGTCTGCAGCTCGAGAACGATCTTGGAGGCGATGACGACAGGATCGATGGCCTTGTGCGGGTAGGCGCCATGACCACCGCGTCCGACCACGTGGATGAAGAAGTCATCGACGTTCGCTGCCGAACGGCCCGGGCAATAGCCCACCTGCCCGTAGAGGATCGTCGGATGGTCGTGCAGCGCGAAGATGGCCTCGGGGCGGTGGCCATTCTCGAAGAGCCCCGCCTCGAGCAGAAGCGCGGAGCCGGCTCCGATCTCCTCCGCGGGCTCGATGATGAAGAGCACCGAGCCCGACAGCGAGGCTCGCACCGCGGAGAGCACTCGCGCCGTACCGAGGAGAACGGCGGTGTGGATGTCGTGACCGCAGGCATGCATGACCCCGACCGTCCGCTCGCCGAGAGTATCCGTGCGGGTGCAGGCGTAGGGGAGGCCGGTCGCCTCGGTGATCGGTAGGCCATCGATATCGGCCCGATAGCCGACGAGGGGGCCAGGCCGGTCGCCGCGGAGGATGGCGACGAGCCCGGTGCCCCATTCTCCGGGCACGAGCTCGACTCCAGGGATGGCTTCGAGCTTGGCGCGCACCCAGCTCTGAGTCTCGAACTCGCGGAGCGACAGCTCGGCGTGCTGGTGGAGCCAGCGGCGATCGGCGGTGGCTTCCTCGCCGTGCTCCGCGGCGAGCGCTGCAAAGTCCGGCCGCGGAACACTGGCCTCGGCGTGCGCCTGGCTCGTCTCGCCGGCCTGGGTCACGGCCAAGACGGCGGCGACGAAGCCAACTGCAGCCAGGGTACCGCGGATCGCTGGGCGCGCGAGATTCATGTCATTCCTCCTCAGCGAAAGGACGCACCATCTTCGCATGACCCAAGTCGAGGCCGCAAGGAACTCCACCCCCGCTGCCTGGGATGAGTTCGGGATGGGTTATTACACACCTGTTACACCCGATCGGGAGAACGACAGCTAGGATGATTCATGGGTGATGCGAGACGCTGCGGTCTCGATCATCGGGATACGGCATCCTGGCCGCCGGCTGTTTCCGGCAGGGAGTCATCATGTACAAGAGCTCCTGTCATTTCGCCCTCGTCCTCGGCGCGGGAATCGCTCTTTTGGCCGCAGCTCCGGAGGTCGGAGCCACGAGGGCTGATCGGGATCTTGTTGTGCTGTCCACGGCGTCCACACGGGGAGAGCTCGAGCACTGTGGTTGCCACAACGCTCCCAAGGGTGGGCTCACCCGTCGTGCCACCTACGTGGATTCGATGCGCACGGCGGCGGGTCCGCTCCTGCTGGTCGATGGTGGCGATTACTGCCATCCGACTCCCGGCCATGATGATCGGGAGAACGCGTTCATCCTCGAGGCCATGGGGAAGATGCGCTACGACGCGATGACCCTGGGCGAGCTGGAGATCGATCGAGGAGTCGACTACGTCAAGGCGCTACTGGTGGCGACGCCGGTTCCCATCACGCTCGCCAATGTCCGCTTTGCAGCCGATTCGACACCGGTTGGAGAGCCCTACGTGATCCGTGAGGTCGATGGAGTGACCTGCGGGATCATCGGTCTCCTCGGTCAGGATCTGGGTGAAGGAACGGCGAAGTTCAGCGAGCTCGGGTTCGCCGTCGAGGATCCGTTGGCGGTGGCCGCCAGGATGGTGCCGGAAGTCAGGAAGGAGGTCGATCTCGTCGTCGTGCTGGCCCACCTGAGCGCGACCGAGGCCGCTGCTCTACCCGAGGCCGTGCCGGGAATCGGTCTTGTCGTTTGCGGCCATTATCCGGGCAGCGCGGATCCCGCTCAGTCGGGTGGGGCGATCATGGTGCGGCCTGGCCAGCGCGGGCAGACGGTCGGTGAGACGCGGATCACCCTGGCCGCCGACGGCAAGATCGCGGGCTTCTCGGGAAGGGCCGTGGTCCTCGAAACCCGCACCATGCGCGAGGACCCGGAGCTGCTGGCCGAGCTTCGCAGCCTCATGGCTGCGCTCGGCAAGCAACTCCGGGATGATGTGGTGACTGCTGCTGTGGAAAGCGGTGGCGACTACCAGTAGATCGGACCCGAGCCGATGGTGACGCCGCCATAAGGGCCGTGGTAGGGGCCGCCGATGGGGACGGTCATGCTCACCGAGCCCACACAGCTCAGGAGGGCGAGCGATGTCAGGATCGCCGCCAGCAAGAGGGTTCGCATCGCGCGATTCATGATCGTTCGCCTCCTCAGAAGGGGTACTTCTGCAGCGCGAGGGCTGCGCCCGTCGGATCGGCCACGATGGCCGTGCTCGCGTTCCGGACATCGGGCTGCGGTTCGAAGATGATCTCGCCGCCGAGAGAGCGGGCCTTGGCGACGGCGGTCGCCGCGTCCGCCACCCGGACATAAGGCAGCCAGTTCGGGGTCACCTTGGGCCATGGCGACTTGAAGACGCCGGCTCGCTCCTTGCCGCCGGCGACGAATAGCTCGTATCCCGGCTTGTGCTCGCGATGATCGTAGCCCGCGACCTGGCGATAGAAGGCGAAGGCAGACTCGACGTCGCCTGCCACATAGTCGCGCCACAGGAACTCACCGATCTGGGGCTCCCGGCCATCCGCTGGATCTCCGTTCTCCGAGCGGATGAGACCGAGCGGCGCTCCCTGGGGATCGGCAACGACCGCGACACGACCAAGACCCTTCAAATCGGCAGGGCCTCCATAGACGGACCCCCCGTTGCGGAACATGTCCGCCGCCGCGTCGACATCCGCAACCGACATGAAGCTCACCCACTGTGAGACATCGGGCAGTGTCGGTGTCGGTTTCATGAGGGCCATGGCACCCACGGGATGCCCACCCGAGCGAATCAGCGTGTAGGTGCCGCCATCGCCGATGTCCTCGAACTCCCAGCCGAGGAGCTCCCCGTAGAAGCGTTGGGCGGCGGCAGGGTCATCCGTGAAGAGCGTGTGCCAGACGAATTTCCCGGGAATGTGGGGCGCCGTCGGCGGCTCGGTGATCGGAGGCAGGTTGGAGGCGCAGGCCGCGACCAGCATGATCAGGACCGCAGCGAGGCCGAGGGGGCGGATGGCGTGTGGTCGCTTCCGTCCCGATGTCGAAGAAGGCAGCATCGATCATCCTCCCATGGATCGGGCCCCGATCAGAGGGGCGCCGGAAGAGGCAAAATGTGGCGCCGGGCGGAGAAGATGTCAAGCCGAGCCAGTCCTCCTGTTCACGTCCGTTGCTAGCGAAGGATCAGAACACGTTGCGGATCGCCGAGGAACATGCAGTCGGTATTGGTGATCAGCACATCTTCCTCCAGGCCGACATAGCCGTATCCTGGCACGGCGAGCCCGGGCTCGACCGTGTAGACATGACCGGGTTCGAGGCGGCGAAAGGGGCCTTCGCCGTAGCGCTCCCAGGCCGGACCCAGGACCCCGCCACCATCATGGGCGTTCTGTCCTAGATGATGGCCCGTCGCGTATTTGTACTCGTCATAACCGGCGCCGGTGATGACCGCGCGGGCCGCGGCGTCCACCTCGACCCCGGTGCGACCGGGCCGCATGATGTGCATCGCCGCGGCAATCGCCTCGACCACGGTCTGGAAACCCCGCGCCACCGGTTCCGGGGCGCTCGTCTCCCCGGGGGCGAGCAGATACACGACCCGTTGGATGTCCGAGCAGTACCCGTCCTGGCGCACGCCGAAATCGAAGTGCACGATCTGCCCGCGCTCGAGGCGGAGATCGCCGGGCGCACCATGACCAACGGGAGAATCGGGGCCGGCGTTGACCGCGGGACAGCCATCCGCATCCCAGGCGGGCTCGACACCGAGTTCGGCCATCTGCTGGTGCATGAAGGCGCCCACCTCACGCTCGGTCATGCCCGGCTGCATGAAATCGAACGTCTGCTCGTAGATGCGGTTCGTGGTCTCGACGGCGGCGCGAATGCGGTCGATCTCGCCCGGGGTCTTGCGCCCCCGGAGCGCTCCGATGATGTCCTCGGCACCTACCAGCCGCCCCGCGTACGGCGTGTCCGCGAGATAGCCGAGCAGGAGCTGATGCATGCCATGAGTGAGACCATCGGCTCCGACATCGTTGAGGGAGTGGTTGATGGCGATCCGGCCCGGGCGCAGGCCATCGAGCACCTCGAGTAGGTGTGGGCGAATGGACTCGTGGTAGGGGATCACGGTCGAGTAGATGCCTGCAGCGGCCACGGCATGCGCCTCGTAGTGGCCGACAATGGCGATGCGCTCGCCCGAGCGGGAGAGGATGAGAGCGCTCTGCCAGGTGAGGTTGTGCGGGCCGAAGATGAGCGACAGGATCGGATCCCGCATGGCGCTCGTCTCGCGCACGAAGGTGAGCCAGGCATCGATGCCGGTCTCGCCGAGGATGTCGCTGGCTTGTTCGACTTTCTCGTGGATCAGTGTCGACATCGGTCTCCTCCTGGCCGGCGGAACATCCCAGGTTCTGGTCCAAGGCGACCACTCTAGCGCAGGGCCGTCACCGCGCCCAGGGCGACGCCCGGGGCGAAGTGGTAGAATCGTAACGATGCGCGACGCTCGCGTGTCAAGGAAACAACGGAGGATCGCATGCTGCGGACCGGTTGGCTCTTGCTCCTTGCGCTCGTCACCTTCTCCCTGTTCGCCGGCTCGCCCGCGACCGCCCAGTGGTCCTCCGATCCGGCCCTGAACTTCGCCATCGCCGACCGTACCTCCGAGCAGGTGCTGCCGAAGATCGCACCCACCGCCGACGGCGGGCTCTATGTGGGCTGGTTCGATCTCGCCAGCGGCAACTATGACGTCTACCTGCAGCGTCTCGACCGCGACGGGATGGAGCAGTGGCCGCACAACGGCATTCTGGTGAGCGCCAATGTCCAGAACACGTCGCTCGTGGACTGGGATCTGATCGCCGACTCGAGCGACAACGCGGTCCTCGTCTTCACCGACATCCGCACCGGGGGGGACCTCGATGTCTATGCCTATCGCGTAACCCCTGCGGGGCAGATGCTGTGGGGGGCGAACGGGGTTGCGCTCTCCATGAACGACGACTTCGAGCCGGCTCCGCGTGTTGCCGAGGCCGGCGACGGCGACTTCGTCTTCATCTGGTCACGGCTTCCGGACGCCGCCGAAGCCGCCATCATGATGCAGCGCCTGGCGCCGGATGGCACGCCGAGGCTCGCCGCGGGGGGCATCCCGGTGGTCGCCCAGAGCGGCGAGGATCCGGCTTTCTGCGCCATCGTCCCAGCCGAAGACGGCAATGTCATCGTTTCCTGGGTGCGTGACATCACCGTCTTCCAGAGCCCGCGCCACGTGCGAGCGCGGAAGTTCGACCCTGACGGGGTGCCCCTGTGGCCTGTCGTTATGGTGTTCGACGCCATCTCGGTGCCCATCGCCTACACGCCGCAGCTCAAGGCCGACGGGATGGGGGGCGCCATCGTGCTCTGGCACCGGAGCTCGGGGAACCTCTACAACTCGCTCGTGCAGCGCCTCGATGCCACGGGCACCGAGCTCTTCCCACACAACGGCATCACGGTCTCCCTCGAAGGCACCCGGCATCATCTCGATCCGGCCATGGCGCTCGATCCGCCGAGCGGCAACCTGGTCGTCGTCTGGAACGAGCGCAACGCGAATCAGTCGCAGTGGGGCATCTACGCCCAGAAGCTGTCGGTGGCCGGAGCCCGGCTGTGGGGCAATGACGGGATCGAGCTCCTCCCGGTCAATACGATCTGGAAGTCACCGCCGCGCTGCGCGCCGCTCGATGGCGGGGCCGTCGTCTTTCTCAGCGACGAGCCCACCGGTCAGTTCGCACGGGATCGGGTCCTGGGCATGCGCCTGGATGCCAACGGGGCCCAGGTCTGGCCGAGCTCACCGCTCGTTGTCTCCTCGGTGTTGAGCAGTAAGTCACGCCTGCCCGTGGTTATTGACGGGGATGGCCGGGCCCTCATGGTGTGGGAGGATGATCGCAGCGGCACCGTCGACATCTACGGGCAGAACGTGAATCCGGACGGGACCCTGGGGCCCGCGTCAACCGGAGTCGAGGACCCGCTCGCAGCGCCGCCGGGGCGCCTCGTGCTGGCGCAGAACGAGCCCAACCCGTTTGCCGGCACGACCACGATTGCGGTCGCGCGTGGAGATGGCCGGCATCAGGGCGGGATCGAGATCTTCGATGCCGTGGGGCGGGTCGTCAGGCGCCTCGAGCTTCCCGCCGGCGCGCGCGCGGTCGTTTGGAACGGTCGTGGCGAGGATGGGGAGGGCCTCCCCAGCGGCACTTACTTCTACCGGCTGGTAGGGGATGAGCCGGGCACGGCCACCCGGAAGGCTGTCCTCCTCCATTAGGCAGCATTCAGCTATCGACTGGTTTTCCGTTAGGAGATGGTAAGCGCTTCGGGCTTCCGACAGCGGTCGCCTCGGCGCCACTCCCCCTCGCATGGGCTGGTCCGGATCAGGGCGCATCCCCCGCGTGGAGGGAAAGCCATGTTGGGCACCATCTTCTCCTATCTGGCCGAGCGACCGCTGATCGAAGAGGTGGGTCCTTCGGCGCGGCGATTGACACGCCAGGACGACCGCCGCCGGATGGCGACCGCCCTCCTCTGGGCCGCTGTCTTCCACTTCTCCCTGGCGTCCGTCTGGATGGGTGCCCGTTTCCGGACCGGACCCGAAGAAGAAGTCATCTACACGACCGTCACCTTCGACAACATCCTCCCGCCCCAGTCGCTCCGGGAAAAGCCCGAACCTCCCCGGCCTCCCGTGTTTGCCCCGCGGGCGAAGCCGCCGTCCGCCCCGCCCGCGGGCGAGCCGGTTCCGGTTCCCGCCGTCGCCGCCGAGGCGCTGACGATCTCCGATCAGATCCAGAACACGATGGTCGGCGCCACGACGGATACCGGCCTCGGAGATCATGGTTCAGCGGGTGATCTGCTTGGAGCTGGAGCGGGAGGTGCGCTCATCGTCATCGATGACGGTGCCGAACGTCCTGACCCGAAGGCTCCGGCCTTCGTCGAGAAGGAACCTGAGCTCGTCACCGGGACGCCGCCGGTCTATCCGGAACTGGCGCGGTTGTCGCAGATCGAGGGGACGGTCGTGGTGCGCGCGCTGGTGGGGAGGGATGGCCGCGTGCAGGAGACGCTCCTCGTGCGTGGTGTGCACGATCTCCTCGATCGCGCCGCACTCGAGGCGGCCACGAGCTACGTGTTCCTGCCGGCCATCCAGAATGAGCGTCCGGTGGCGGTCTGGGTGTCGATCCCCTTCCGCTTCACGCTACGTTAGACAAGGGCCCGAGCAGCAGGGCCGGTCCCCGGCTCCTAGCTCGGGGTCTCGCTGATCGGTCGTCCATCGACATGCCGGGCTACGTCGGTGTGATGGGCGACGAGACGTTCGATCCGGGCGTGGAACCTCTCGAGCTGTCCCCGGACCTGATCGCGGAATCTCTTTTCCAGGCCAGCGCACTCGCGGCGCCCCGTCTCGAGGAGCACGGCGGCGTTGTGCCGGATGGCGGTCAAGTCTCCCGGGCGATGCGCTATCAGACGCTGAGCGGCGGTGGTGAGGAGGTCCCCGGTGCGGTACCCGCCGGTCTCGGCCAGGGCATGACGGGCGCCCTGGCAGAAGCGCTCGAAGTGGGCGAGCGAGTCCTCGAAGAAGGTCTGGATGCGCACCACGCGCAGTGCCTGGTCCGCCGCCGTGATCTGGTGGTGCCCGAGCACCGCGAGCTTGAAAGCGTAGACGAAGCGTCGCGGGTGGCGGGTGAGCACGGCACTCAGGAAGCGCCAGTAGTGGCGCCGGTAGGAGCTCATGACCCCCTGGCGCCACACGGCGCGGAACATCGCGTTCACATAGATGCCATCGATGGGCGTCGATGTGAGGGGCCTTCGAGTCTGATGCCGCATCATGGTGAGACACCGCTCGAAGAAACGATCGGCTCGGTTCAAGGTGGCGACGATCTTCTCGTGGCGAGCGAAGAGTTCCTCGGGGTCGATGTTCGGAACGAAGCTCAGCTCCCGGCTCACGAGCCCGGAATCACCGGTGTACTTGACTCCCTCCACGAGGCGCCCCAGCCGCTGGTAGCGCTTGTAGTCGGGGGTATCGGGCAGGACCCCGAGGATGCCGGCCATGGCCACCGGAATGCCGGCTTCCTGGACGAAATCGATGGTCTTCTCGGCGATATCCGGCGGATCCGTATCGAGGCCGACGATGAATCCAGCCTGGACGTGGAACCCGTAGCTCTGGAGTGTCCGGACCTTGGCGATGAGATCGGTGTCGCCCTGCAGGTTCTTCTGCGCGCCCATGAACCTGAGGCTGTCGGCCGACGGCGATTCGATGCCCACGAACACCGTCTCGAAGCCGCCGTCGCGCATGGCCTCCATGAGGAGCGGGTCATCGCAGAGACGAATGCTGGCCTGGGTGTAGAGCTGGAAGGGATAGCCTCGCTCTCGCTGCCAGGGAATGATCTCCTGCTCGAGGATGGTGCGGATCGCCGTGCGGTTGCCGACGAAGTTGTCGTCGACGGCCATGACGAGCCCCCGCCAGCCGGCGTCGTAGAGGGCACTGAGCTCGCGGGTGGTGCGGCTGGCGCTGCGGAGCCGCGTGGTCTTGCCGTAGAGGCTGGGAATGTTGCAGAAGGTGCAGCTCTCGGGGCAACCGCGCGTGATCTGCACCATCATGGTCGCGTAGTCGTTCAGGTCGATCAGGTCCCAGCGCGGGAGCGGCGTGTTCTCCAGGTCGAGGAACTGGCCGCGCCGGTCGACGATCCGCCGGCGCCTTCCCGCCTCGGGGTCGCGCATCATCTCCTCGAGCACATCGAGGAAGCCGTTCTCGGCCTCGCCCAGGTAGAAGACCGCGTCCCCGGCGATGTCGGCATGGTACTGAGTGGGGAGCGGGCCACCGCAGAGGATGGGCCGGCCGAGGGCGTTGGCGCGGGCGATGATCTCCTCGAGCGAGGGCCAGTGGATGATCATGGACGAGGTGATGATGGCATCCGCCCAGATCATGTCCTCGTCGTTGAGCGGGTCGGCGTTCAGGTCGACGAGCCGGAGGTCGTAATCAGCAGGCAGGAGCCCCGCCACGGTGAGAAGGCCGAGCGGCGGAAAGACGGACTTGCGGCCGATCAGCTCGAGCGAGGAGTCATAGCTCCAGAACGTGACCGGGTTCTTGGGATAGACGAGGAGAACCTTCGGCATCGCTATCCTCTTGTTGATCCGCCACTACGGGCGGGGCCATCTGGGGCGCGACCTGGGGCGGGTCGGTTGCGGGGGGAAGGCGGGATCCTAGCAGCATGCCGTCGGCAAGGCCAGCTGCAAGTACCGGCCCCCCCTCCGGAGCGCATCCGCAGCCCGCTGTGGTAAGATGGAAAGCTCGTATGTCCTTGCTGGGAGGTGGTATGCCATTCGTCGAAATGAACGGCCGCAAGCTCGAGGTCAACGAGGAGGGGTTCCTCGTCCATCCCGAGGAGTGGAACCAGGAAGTGGCCCTCATCCTTGCCCGCGCCGAGGAGCAGATCGACGCCCTCGGCCCCGAACACTGGGCGGTTATCGACACCATCCGGACCTACTATGAGGAGAAACAGATCGCTCCGATGATCCGCCTTCTGTGCAAGAGCTCGGGTGTCCCGCTCAAGCGGATCTACGAGCTCTTTCCGTCAGGTCCGGCCAAGGGTGCCTGCAAGCTCGCCGGGTTGCCCAAGCCGGACGGGTGCGTCTAGGGGGCAGCGCGGCGATGGTTCCTGGGGTGCCGGCTGGAATCGAAACCTGGGCCTTGCTCTCCGCCCTGTGGGCCCTGGCCGGGATGACCTTCCTCGTGGTGCGGACGTTCTCCTATGCTCGCAAGCCGTACCTGGCCGAGGCGAGCGGCAGCGCCGCAGGCGGTATTCTCTACGCCTTCGGCCCCGGGATGTCGCCCACGGCCAAGGAGAGCGTGCGCGAGCACCTGCCGACCTACTTCGCCGGGATCGGCTACCACCTGGGGATCTTCGTGGCCCTGGCCACGTTCCTGCTCGTGGTGAGCGGAATCGGGGTGCCGGCGCCCATCCGCTGGCCGGCCGGTGCCCTCCTCGGAGCGGGTTTCGCTGCGGGTCTCTTTCTCATGGCCCGGCGTGCCGCCGATCGGGGTCTGCGGGCGCTGAGTCTGCCCGATGACTACGTCGCCAATATTCTCACCGATCTTCTCGTTCTCTCTGCCCTCGTGTTCGTGTTCGATCCGGCCGCGGCTCCGGTCTTCCTCGGTGTCGCCATCCCGTTCTTCATCTACCTGCCGCTCGGGAAGGTGCGGCATTGCATCTTCTTCTTCGTGAGCCGGACCCTGTTCGGCGCCCTCTATGGTCGCCGCAACGCCTTCCCACCGGGCGGTCATTAGGTTGCAGCAAGAGACCACGATGCAGCAGAGCGGCAACGGCGATTCATACAGCGAGCGGCTCGAGAACCTGACATCTGAGGATGGGCGCCAGGTCCGGGATGCATTTCTCGCGCGTCTCGATGCTCGCGCGGCAGCCTACCTCAACGCCTGCGTGCGCTGCGGGCTGTGTGCCGGCGCTTGCCACTACTACCGAACCGATGGCGAGGTCGATTCCATCCCGGCTCGCAAGCTCGAGCTCCTGGCCAGCGCCTTCCGTCGCGAGCGCACGCTACTCGGGCGTCTGATGCCGGAGCTCGCCGGCGCGCAGGAGCTCACTCCTGAACACGTGCGCCGGTGGGTGGACGCGCTCTTCGGGCGCTGCACGGTTTGTGGCCGGTGTGCTGTCAACTGCACGATCGGGATTCACCTTCCTGCCCTCTTTCGCGCCGGGCGTGGGGCGCTGGCGGCGGCTGGACTCCTGCCGCCCGATCTGGCGGCGACCATTGCCACGCATCGCGAGACCGGCAACAACATGGGGATCACCTCCGAGGATTGGGTCGAGACCGTGGAGTGGCTCGAGGAGGAGTTGCGCCTCGAGCCCGGATGCGCCGCGGCGCGCCTGCCGCTCGACGAGAAGGGGACGCGGATCCTCTACACGGTGAACCCGCGCGAGGCCAAGTTCTTCCCTCTCTCGCTGGTCGCGGCCGCCAAGATCTTCCATGCGGCTGGCGAGAGCTGGACCCTGAGCCGCACGCTTCCCGATCTCACCAACTGGGGCCTCTTCAGCGGGGATGCCGCCCTCGCGCGACCGCTGGCCGAGAAGCTCGTCGCGCTCATGGACCAGCTTGGAGCACAGATGCTCGTGGTCGGGGAGTGCGGCCACGGCTTCGCCTCCAATCGCTGGGAAGGGCCCGAATGGCTGGGGCGGCGCTACGGCTTCCCGGTCAAGAGCGTCCTCGAGATCTACGACGAGTACCTGGCGTCCGGAAAGCTCGAGCTCGATCCGACGCGCAATCCCGATCCGGTCACCCTTCACGATCCCTGCAACCTGGTGCGCATGGGTGGCGTGAGCATGCCGCAGCGCCGGGTGCTCGCCCGCTCGGTCCAGTTCTTCACCGAGATGGCGCCGCGGGGGCTGCACAACTTCTGCTGCGGCGGCGGGGGGGGACAGCTCGCCATGGGGCGCTACACAGCACGCCGCTTGAAGGCTGGTGGGGTCAAGGCCGAGCAGATCCGCGACACGGGGGCCCGTGTCGTCGCCGCGCCCTGCCACAATTGCATCGATCAAATCGCCGAGCTCAGCAAGCACTACAAGCTCGGCGTCGAGGTCAAGACGGTGGGGGAGATCCTCGCCGACGCGCTCGTGCTCGCCGACGCGTGAGTCCGGGCAGCCGCCGGTCAGTCGACTTCGGCTCGCACCCCATCGATCAGCTCTTCACCTCGAGCCTCGCCCCGGCGGCCCTCTTCTGGTTCAGTTGGCGGCGGAACTCGGTGATCTCGCGCACCGCGCGGATCGCTGTTGCGATGTGCTCCTCGGTGTTGAAGGGGCCGACGCCCAGGCGAACGGCGCCGTGCTGATCGGTGCCGAGGGCTTCGTGGACGAGCGGGGCACAATGAAGCCCGGTGCGGCAGGCGATCGAATGATCCATGTCGAGCATGGTGCCGGTATCGGCGGCTTCCTGCCCATCCACATTGAAGAGCAACACGCTGATGTGATTCTCGAGATCGTCCTGGCAATAGAGCGTCACGCCGTCGATCTCGTGGAGGCCATCGCGGAGCTGGCGTGTGAGTCGCATCTCGTGGTCCTGGATCGACTCGAGCCCGCGCTGGAGGATCCACTTGAGGCCGGCCTGGAGCCCGGCGATGCCGACGAGGTTGGGCGTGCCATATTCGAGGCGATAGGGATACTCCTCGAGGTGGGTGCGCTGAGCGGAGCGCACACCGGTGCCGCCGGCCCGGGTGATGCGAATCTCGACGTCCTCGCCGACGCAAAGACCGCCGACTCCCGTGGGGCCGAGGAGGGATTTGTGTCCGGTGAAGGCCACCACGTCGATGCCCTGGGTCGCCATGTGGATCGGTACCTTGCCTGCGGTCTGCGAGGCGTCGATCAAGAAGCGAATGCCATGCTGCCGGCAGCGGGCTCCGATCTCGGCGATCGGCTGCACGGTGCCGATGACGTTCGAGCCATGGTTGACCGCAACCAGTCGCGTGTTCTTCTTGAACCTGCGCGCCACGTCCTCCGGGTCGATGAAGCCTCCGGCGTCGAACGGGATGTAGTCGATCTCGACTCCGGCCATCCCCTGGTGGTAGAGGGGGCGCAGCACCGAGTTATGCTCGAGATGGGTGGTGATCGCGTGGTCGCCGGGCTCGAGCATGCCGAAGATGGCCAGGTTCAGCGCATCGGTTGAATTGCCGGAAAAGACGAGACGATTGGGATCGCTACCGCCGAAGAACTTGCAGAGCATGCGGCGGGTATCCTCGACCATCTCCCCCGATTCGATGCAGAGGTCGTATCCGGATCGCCCAGGATTGACCCCGAAGTTGCGATAAAAGAAGTCCATCTGCCGATAGACTTCCTCGGGCTTGGGAAACGAGGTCGAGCCGTTGTCGAGATAGATCACCTTCTCCATGCGCATCCCTCCACCACCATTATCTCCCACCCCCTCAGGTCCGGTCAAAGCAGGCGATGCTCCTCAAGGGGGGCGTTTCCTGTCAGCGGACGATCAGGATCCGGGCCGTCGCCTGCTCCCGGCCCTGAACCAGCCGCGCCAGATAGATCCCGGACGGCACTCGCGATCCGGCATCGCTCCTGCCATCCCAGCGGACGACATGGGATCCGGCTTCCAGCCGGCCGCGGATCGGGGCCGCCATTCGCCGTCCGAGCACGTTGAAGATGTCGAGCTGGATCAAGCCCGCGGCCGGGAGCTCGAACCGGAGCTCGGCCGCGCTTCCCGCCGGCTCGCTTCCGCCGAGAACGAGCCGCAACGCTCCGGTCTCCGGGGCCTCGGCGCCGATCGCGCTCGGGGACCCGGGAATCCAGGCGGCGCCGCCCGTCGAGTGATGGGCCGGGTAGGGGTTGGTGAAGGGTGTCCAGGCGCCGCCCGGCCCCTGGCTCAGGTCGTAGGCGAAGCAGGGTTCCCCCTCGTCGCCGCGCGTGGCCAGGAGATAGACCGTGTTGTTGCCGACGGCGAGCGCTCGTCCCTGTCCGTTGACATTGGGCGGGCTCCCCACGAGGCGCGTCATGGCCCCGGAGTCGATGTCGATCGCGTAGAGGCCGCTCGCTCCGTACTCGGTGTAGCCGTAGAGCTTGTCATCGAGCGGGTTGTAGTCGAGCCCGAAGAAGCGGAAGCCCTGCGCCGACGTGTCGATCGCGAGCGTCGCCACGCCGGTCTGCGCATCGATGGCATAGATGCCGAGCGGAGAGGTGAAGTTCGAGTATCCGTAGAGCCGACCCCGGCCGTAGCCCATACCGTGCACGTCGACCGTGACGTTGGCCACGAACTGGGGAGGTCCGGTGAGGGTCGAGCGGTAGAGGCGAGTGGTGAACGGGCCGTTGCACAGGTAAAGCGTGCCGTCCGGGGCGCAGGCGGCGCCGTTCACCTCGAACGGGAAGTGGTCCGTCCAGGTGACACCAGGGAAGCCGGCGAGATCGGAGGACCGGGTCACGAGGGAGGATTGCTCGAGCCCCACGAAGAGCCGCTGGGCGTCGGCCGAGGTGGGGAGAAGCAGAGCCAGGGAGGTGGTGGCCAGAAGGGCGAGGAGGATTCGCATCGGGGTTCCCTTCCCTCAGGGTGTTGTTCAGCGCGGCCGCAGTACCTTCCAGCATATCACCGGGATGAGGGCGCAGGAACGGGCGGCGGAATCCAGGGTGCCCTGCGGGCGCCACGCCGGCGATTGCGGCTTCCTTATGGCCGAAAGGACCAAGGCGGTCTAGTATGGGAGTTCCCCATCCGGTCGCCGCCATGAACCACCTGGGCCGCCTTTCTTGCGTTTGGACTCCGGGAGGGAAGCATGCCTCAGTTTGTTTACCAGCCGATGTTCGAGCTCGGGGCGGACAAGACCGAATACAAGCTCTTGCGGACCGATCTGGTATCGACTGCGAGCTTCGACGGCCGCGAGATCCTGAAGGTGCGCCCCGAGGCGCTCGAGTTCCTCACCGTGCAGGCGATGGCCGACGTCTCTCACCTGCTGCGTGCCAGTCATCTGGCGCAACTACGCGGTATTCTCGATGATCCAGAGGCCTCGAACAACGATCGCTTCGTCGCACTGGAGCTGCTCAAGAACGCGGTGATTGCGGCGGAGGGCGAGTTACCGAGCTGCCAGGATACCGGCACCGCGATCGTCATCGGGCACAAGGGAGAGGATGTCCAGACCGGAGTCGACGACGCCGAGTGGCTGTCGCGGGGCATCCACAAGGTCTACGGGGAGTGGAATCTTCGCTACTCGCAGATGGCGCCCATCGACATGTACACCGAGAAGAACACGGGCAGCAATCTCCCGGCACAGATCGAGATCTACGCCGAGCCCGGTGACGAGTACCATCTGCTCTTTCTCGCCAAGGGCGGCGGCTCGGCCAACAAGACGTATCTCTTCCAGGAGACCAAGGCGCTCCTGAACCCGGATTCGCTCTCGAGCTTCGTCGCCGACAAGATCCGTTCCCTGGGCACCGCGGCCTGTCCGCCCTATCACCTGGCCCTGGTGGTCGGCGGCACATCGGCCGAGCTCACGCTCAAGACGGTCAAGCTCGCCACCGCCCGGTACCTGGATGGACTACCGACGACCGGGACCGAGAGCGGGCGGGCTTTCCGCGACGTCGCCTTCGAGGAGAAGGTGCTCGATCTATGCCGGAAGGCCGGGATCGGTGCCCAGTTCGGCGGCAAGTACTTCGCCCACGATGTGCGGGTCATCCGCCTCCCACGCCACGGCGCGTCCTGCCCGGTGGGAATCGGCGTTTCGTGCTCGGCCGACCGGCAGATCCTCGGCAAGATCACCCGCGACGGGATCTTCCTCGAGAAGCTGGAGACGGATCCCGCCCAGTACCTGCCCGATGTGACCGAGAAGGACCTGGTGGGGACGGCGGTCGAGATCGATCTCAATCGACCGATGGCCGAGATCCGCGCCGAGCTCTCCAGGCATCCGGTCGCCACCCTGGTCAAGCTCACGGGGCCGCTCGTCGTCGCCCGCGACATCGCGCACGCCAGGCTCAAGGAGCGGCTCGACCGCGGCGAGGGCCTGCCGCAGTACTTCAAGGATCTCGCCGTCTACTACGCCGGGCCGGCCAAGAAGCCGGAGGGCCGGGCCTCGGGATCGTTCGGTCCGACCACGGCCGGTCGCATGGACTCCTACGTCGACCTCTTCCAGAGCCAGGGCGGGAGCATGGTGATGCTGGCCAAGGGCAACCGCTCGGCGCAGGTCCGGGAGGCCTGCAAGAAGCACGGCGGCTTCTACCTCGGGTCGATCGGCGGTCCGGCGGCGCGTCTCGCCGATCACTCGATCAAGAAGGTCGAGGTGCTCGAATACCCTGAGCTCGGCATGGAAGCGATATGGAAGATCGAGGTCGAGGACTTCCCGGCCTTCATCGTCGTCGACGACAAGGGGAACGACTTCTATGCCGATCTCGGCCGCCCGCAGGGAGCGATTCCGATCGCGCGCTGAGAGCCGGCTCGGAGGCGAGTTCTACTCGTTGAAGATGTCCTTGACTCGTCCCCAGGTCGCCGGCTTGATGTCGACCGGCCCCTCCACCATGATCTTGGCATCATCGATGCGAAAGATGTGGTCGTAGTGGCCGGAAATCGAGATCCCGTGCAGCTGGCCGCTGCTGCGGATCCTGCTCGTGAGATCGAAGCGCGTCCAGGACGACCCCGCATGCTCATGCGGGAACTCGTCCCAGTCGCCGCCGCTCGGCGAGTAGAGGAGCCGCACGACGTGATTCACCATGGCGGGCGACTTGCAGTAGAGCGAGATCTCGAGGACATCGCCCACCGCCACCGGAGCGATCGTCTGCTGCAGTGACGAGCCGCTCGTGTTCTCGGCACAGTAGGTCCCCGTGTGAGCGTCACCCGATGTGACCGACCAGGCGCTTCCGGCCCAGGGGGCGATCACGCCGTCCTCGAAACCGGGGTTCGTGAGCTGATTCACCGGAATGCCGGCCGCGGTCCCGTGGAGCAGGATGAGCCCCAGGGCGATGGCCGTTGTCGTGAGGTTCAACTTGATCATCCTTGCATTCTCCTCGGTGCATTCTCTTCGGTGCCGGCGCGGATCGCGCTGGCGCCTCAACATGCTGCTGATCTGCGTGATCAGCGGAGCCGCACCAGCTTGGCGGCGCCGCCTCGCGTTCCGTTCCGGACCAGGTAGACGCCGGGCGGTACCTCACGGCCGCGCGAGTCGCGTCCATCCCACTCCACCACGGTGGCGCCGGAAGCCGTGGCCACAAGCCGGGTCGACCAGACCCGCCGCCCGCTGATATCGAACACCTCGAGCCAGCGCGGTTCCGCTGGCGTCGATTCGAAGAAGATGCGCACGGCTTGCCCCGCGCTCGGATTTCTGCCCGCGGAACACCATGATGTCGCCATAGTTGCTGGTGACGACGGCATCGAGGCGGAGATCTCCGTCCATGTCCGCGAGGGCGAGCCCGCGTGACCATCCGGCAGTATCGTACTCGATGGCCGGGGCGAAGCTGCCGTCGCCACGGCCGAGCATGACGCAGAGGTGGCCGAGCACATCATCGAGGAAGACCAGATCGAGATGCTCGTCCCCGTTCAGGTCTGCCGCACTTGCGTCATAGCTCCCGCGTCCGCTGGCGGCCATATCGATCCGGGCGGGCCAGAAGAGGGGGGCGGCCTGGCTCGACGTGGGAAGGGCGGCCAAGGTAGCCAGAGTGAAGGCGACCGTGAGGGAATGCAGTAGGAGGTGGTGCTCGCGGCTCCTTGAGGTCCCGGGCATGGCGTCCTCCTCGATAGGGGGCTTTCCGGTCCAATGGTCTTCCCGGGACAGGCGAGCCACACCTCGCCCTCGGTGGCGCAAGCATGCCTCTGATCAGAGGATACTCCTTCAGGGCCGAAGATTTTCTAACATCCTCATTGTAGATTTTCCATGTCGGCCGGTTATCTCCCCCCCCCATGGCAAGGGGCCGGCTCGCGCGCTCGGCGCGAGCCGGCCCCAGTTCGATCCAGGCGGACCGGTCAGGATCAGTAGTAGTAGTTCCGATCGGTGGGCGTGGTCGGCGCCTCGACATCGTTGCCGCCGAGAATCACGACGTGGGCCCCGCCGGCCGCATCCACATAGGTGATGGCGGCATGATTGAAGAACGGAACGCCCCCGGCGCTCGTGATCGTCTGCGAGCCGGTCGCGCCGTTGAAGCTGCTGATCGTGCCGTCGGGGTTGATCTCGGCATACTGGTGCTCGGTCGCCGAGTTGCGGGCTCCATTGTAGAGCCCCCCGCTCACGAGCACGGTGCCGCCCGCGACGAGCGCGGTGTGCTTGGCCACCGCCTTGATCAACGAGCTCGGATTCAAGCTCCACGATCCCTCGATCTCCGCGGTGCGCAGACCGAGCTTGGCCCGGAGGATATCGGCGGTCTCGGTGGTCGTCGTGGTTGCCGACTGCGGCGGCGTCGTTCCGCGTTCGCCGCCGACCATGTAGAGCACGTCGGCGAACTGGATCAGGCTCGCATAGGAGCGCGGCTCCGGAAGCGTGGCCTGGCTCTCCCAGGGTCCGAGGTGGCCATCGGGCTCGATATGCGCCCGATGGACTTCCGCCACCGCCTCGTGACCGAGGGTAGCGCCGCCGGTGACGTAGAGCCACGAGCGGAAGACAGCGATGCCCATCGAATGGAGCGGTGCCGGCAGCATCGCCTCCTCCGTCCACGATCCCACCGCACGGTCGGTAGACACCGCGGCGCGGAAAACGCTGCGCGTTGGCGCGCCGCTGGCATCGAGCCCGCCAGCGACGAAGAGGTGTCCGGCAACCATCGTATCGACAAGCGCGTTATAGGGTGTGGCCAGGGCCATACCGTGGAACGCCCGGGACTCCGGCAGCGACGCTTCCGAAAGCCAGGACGAGATGGCACCGGTCTGGTCGACCTGCGCTCTGAGCACCTGGTTGCGCGGCGACAGGCTGCCGTCGGCCCCTCCGGTCACGAAGATGACGTTTTGCCTTCCCGCATCTTCTCCCGAGAGGAAGACCGCCTTGTGGCCCTGAGAGGCAGAAGGCAGGGGTGTCGTCTCGGTCCAGAAGATCTGGGAGGGACTGAACGTGGCGGCCTCGCTCAAGATGAACTGGACCGTCCGGCTGGTTCCGGTCGGGGTCTCGATCCACACCGGGCCCGTGACTGCCGACTGGGGCACCGTGGCCACGATGAAGTCGTTCGTCCACTGTCCCGCAGCGGAGAAGTCGGCCGCTACCGGCTGACCACCGTCCGCCGTGAACCACGCCGAGCCTTTTCCGACCAGATCGCCGAAGGCATGCCCCTCGAAGAGAATGGTGCTGCCGCGGAGCCCGCTCGGCCGGGCGACGCCGTTGACGACATCGAGATCAGGGGGCACCGCACGATAGGCGCCGGGAAGCGCGGCGAGACGTCCTCCCGGGTTCGTCACTGTCAGGTCGTAAGCTGTCCCGGCCACGAGCCCGTCCGGAGCGTGCACGAGCAAGGTGGTCGGTGAGACCACGGTGATGCTCGTCGCCTCGATGTCACCGAAGCGCACACCGAGGCCCGAGGCGAAGTCGGCGCCGATGATCTGGACCTCGGTGCCGACGGTGCCGCTGTCGGGTTCGATCGCGTTCAGGACCGGCTCGAGTCCCTCGGGACCGGTCGAGTCCTTCCCGCAGCCAACATTGCCGAAGGCGAGCCCGATCGTGGCGGCGATCACCACCAAGGTGGCGAAGCGCTTCGCGATCATGCGCACTGATGAATGAACGAAAACACGGAACATGGCAGGACCTCGAACAGGGTGGAGCCGGAGCACCGGCCAGGGTAGGGGAGGGACCTGGCGCCCGCCGCGGCGGGCGTCTGCCCCTCATCGAGTCATCGGGATTCCGCGAGCAGATCTTTAGCGGGGGAGGATGGGGAGGCCGGCGGCCCCGGGACCGCCGGCCGGGCAAGTTGCTATGAGTGCAGGCGTTACTGGCCCTGTCCCACCGCCAGCGGCTCGGCCGCATAGATCAGGGTCGCGATCGAGTCGCCCTGGCGGTACGTGAGGGCGAGCCGGGTGGCGAGGAAGGAGAACTTGTTCACGGCCGTGAGGGCCTTCAGGTAGCGATCCTCGAGCAGCGTGATCTCCTCCTCGCAGGCCCGTCGCGTCGAGGCCATGCGATCATCGATGGTGATATCTCCGGGCATCTCGCCAGCGCTGACGTTTCCATTGTACCGATTGCATCCCGAAGACCCGGTAAGGCGCGAGCCATCGAACTGGAGCGTGATGCGCGGTTCGACCGGGGCCGGCTGGTTCCAGGCGAAGCTCTTGAGGACCCACTCGACTCCTGCCAGGTCCTCGATGGAGAGCGTTCCCGTCGCGGTCGCGGCGATCTCTTTCAGCGCCCCGGGCTCCAGGGCGAAGACGCGGGTTGCCTTCTGCGACGGGCAGCACATGGCATCTTCGGGTCCCGCCTCGACCAGGTCGAGCACGAGCCTCGAGTCCACGAGTCGAGCGTGCATGACCTGGACCCGATCCCCGAGCGGCGCGGTGCCGAGATTCTCGGCCGCCGTACCGCGCCCGCCAACCACCGCTGCATGAAGGAACGTGCCGGATCCGCCGGAGCTCGTGGCGATGAGAACGATCGCCTCCGGCACGCCATCACCGTTCATGTCGCCAGCGAGCTTGAAGTCGGGAGCGAGGGTCGCCGAAGGTCGCGAGGCACCGCCCTCCGCGAAGGGCTGGCCCTCCCATTCCCCCGCGGTGAGCGTCACTTCCGGCGCCACGTCGAGGCCCCGGTAGGTGGCATTGGCGATCTGATCCGCGGTCGGAATCGTTCGTGCCTCCTGCTCGCCGGTGCCGCGCCCGGCAGGCTCGGGTTGCTTGCCGCAACCAACCGCGAGGATGGCGAGCAGGCTCAGGAACCACATCTCGACGTGCCAGGCTCGGGCACGGATCGAGCGAGGGAACGAGGGGTTCACGCGAGTTTCCTCCTTCAGCGGGAGCGATGAGCGGCGACCATTCCAGGAACTGCGGGCTGGAGCGTACACCAATTCGCCTCAGGTCGTGCCCAAAGCGAGGGGCCGGCGGGGTGACCCGCCGGCCCTTTTGCTCGACCGCTAATCCTCGGCCGTCCGATGTCCTGCCGGAGCTAGCGCACGCCGGCCTCGGCGAGCAGCTTCTCCGACCGCTTCTCGATCGGAACAAAATCGCGCTCGCCGTACCCGTTGTAGACCTGGCGCGGGCGCGCGATCTTCTGCTCCTTGTCGAGGAGCATCTCCTGCCATTGAGCGATCCAGCCCGACGTACGCGGGATCGCGAACAGCACTGTGAACATCTCGGTGGGGAATCCCATCGCCTGATAGATGATCCCCGAGTAGAAGTCCACGTTCGGGTAGAGACGGCGCTTGACGAAGTACTCGTCCTCGAGGGCGATGCGCTCGAGTTCGAGCGCGATGTCGAGGAGCGGGTTCTTCCCGGTGATCGCGAACACCTTGTCCGCGGTCTCCTTTATGATCCGCGCGCGTGGATCGTAGTTCTTGTAGATGCGGTGCCCGAAGCCCATCAGGAGCCGATCCCCGGACTTCACCTGCTTGATGAACTCCGGCACGCGGTCCTTGGAGCCGATCTCTCCCAGCATCTCGAGCACTTCCTGGTTGGCGCCGCCGTGGAGCGGGCCGTAGAGGGCCGCCACCGCCGCCGCGCACGCCGAGTAGGGATCGGTGTGGGAGCTGCCGACGCCACGCATGGCGTTGGCGCTGCAGTTCTGCTCATGATCGGCATGCAGGATGAACAGCACATCGAGCGCCTTGGCCAGCACCGGGTTCGGCTTGTACTTGGGCTCACTCATCCGCCACAACATGCTCAGGAAGTTCTCGCTGTAGCTCAGTTCGTTGTCCGGATAGACATAGGGCATGCCGCGGCTGTGGCGATACGCGAAGGCCGCCAACGTCGGCATCTTGCCGATGAGCCGATAGGTCTGCTTCAGGCGGTTGGCCGGGTCCTGGATGTGGCGCGAATCCGGATAGAACGTGGACAGGGCGCCCACCGTGCTCACGAGCATGCCCATCGGGTGCGCGTCGTGATGGAACCCGTCCATGAACTTCTTGATGTTCTCATGGACGAACGTGTGATACGTGATGTTGTGAGTCCAGTCGTCGAGCTGGCTCTTGGTCGGCAGCTCGCCAAAGAGGACGAGATAGGCGACCTCGAGGTACGAGCACTTCTCCGCCAGCTGCTCGATGGGATAGCCGCGATAGCGGAGAATGCCCTTGTCGCCATCAATGAAGGTGATCTTGCTCTTGCACGAGGCTGTGTTGGTGAAGGCCGGATCGTATGCCATCAGTCCAAAGTCATCATCGCTGACCTTGATCTGACGCAGATCCATGGCCTTGACGGTCCCATCGGTCACCGGGACCTCATAGGCCTTCCCGGTGCGATTGTCGGTGATGGTGAGAGTGTCCCTGCCCACGGTAATCCCCCCTTCGACCCAGGGCGTTCGACGCCCGACGATTGCGGCGCCTCCTCGCCACGAGGAAGAGCGCCTGGACGGCAAGACGGCGAGAAGGTCCTCGGTCTCGCCTCGCTGATCGCACGATGGCCGGTGCCGCCAGCGTGCGACCCGTTTGGCCCACGCAACCCGGAGGCACCTTGAGGCTTCCAGCGCATCGGGCGGGTCCCGAGGCTCCAGATTCCGGATCTCCACTCGACGTGCCGCACCGTTCCAGAACCATCGCTGGGAGCCACAACACAAAGGGACTCCTATCGAATGCGCAGGAAAGGTGCCTGCGCCATCCCCGAAACGACCCGCCCAATGTCCGATTTTACAGGCTGTTACGAGGGCGGATCGAAAGCCGGGAACGAGGAGACCGCTTTCAGCCGACATGTTGACAGACGCGCTTCATGCAACCTGACAGGCTGACAGCCTCCCCACCGGGCTGCAAGCGGGAACGGCCCATCTCGTCGTCGAGCATCCCGCCATTGACTATAACTCCCGCTGCGAGATATCTTTAGAGCGTCTCGACGGGCCGCTAGACACCATTCCCGCCCTGCCCTGCGGAGCGCCACATGAAGATCCTGGGAACCCTCTCCCTCCACCTGTTCGCCGCTGCGGTTTTCCTGGCCATCGCTTCCCATCCCGCCGAGGCGGAGACGCTCAAGAGAGTGCAGATCCGAGCATCCAATGCGCCGGAGCTGGCCACGGAGCTCGAACGATCGGGGTTCGATGTGCTCGCGGGGTCGATCGGCAGGGATTCGTTCGACCTGGTCGTGACCGACGGTGAGCTGGCCCTGCTCGTGGATCGCGGCTATGCGCCGACAACGCTCGCCGTCGGGCGTCCGTTCCGCGATATCCAGGCCGAGCGGGATGCCGCCGCCCGCGCCGCGGGCGCGACCGCCGTGCCGCCCGGATACCCGAACCTCGCCGAGATCCTGAATTCGCTGGCCACCGCGGCGGCCACCTACCCCGCCATCTGCGAGTTCGTGGACCTGACCGCCCGCTATGGAACGCCGCCGACGGTCGAGGGCCGTCATCTCTACGCTCTCAAGATCTCGGATAACGTGAGCGTCGAGGAGGATGAGCCGGCGTTCCTCCTCGTGGCCGACCACCACGCGCGTGAGATCGTGACCCCTGTGATCGCGCTCCATGCCGTGACCGAGCTCACGAGCAGCTATGGCAGCGATCCCGCGATCACCGCCCTCGTCGACGCCAACGAGATCTGGATTGCTCCGGTGTGGAATCCCGACGGTTACGAGCACGTCTTCAACATCAACAACCTGTGGCGGAAGAACAGGCGCGTGTTCGCGACCGGCGTCGGCGTGGACATCAATCGCAACTATCCCCAGGGATGGTCGAATGCGTGCTCGGGATCGACCTCGCCGAGCAGCGAGACCTACAAGGGACCGGCGCCGGCTTCCGAGGCCGAGACCCAGACCATGATCGCCTGGAGCCTCGATCAGCGTTTCGCCAAGGTGATCGACTACCACTCCTCGGGGCGTGAGCTCCTGCGCGGCTATGCCTGCTGGACCCACCCCTTCGATGCCTACTTGGATGGCGAGGCGGCGGCGATCTCGCTCGCCTCGGGCTACGGCGGTGTCACGCGGGATCCCAGCGCCGACGGCGAGCACTACCAGTGGCAGTTCGCCACGATGGGGGCCTATGCCTTCCTCGCCGAGACGCACACCGAGTTCCAGCCGAGCTACACCAGCGCCCAGACCGAAGCCGCGCTCGTATGGCCGGGCGCGCTGTGGATGCTCGATCGCGCCATCCCGCTGTGGGGCCACGTCACCGACGCGGTGACCGGCTCGCCCGTCGTGGCCGCGATCCAGTACGAAGGGGTCGCCTTCCAGCACGGGGAGGAGAACCAGAGTGGCGGGGCCGATGGGCGCTATCACGCCTTCCTGCCGGCCGGGACCTACAGCATTCGATTCACGGCCGACGGCTACGAGCCGCTCGTGATCCCCGGTGTGCAGGTTGCCTCCGCCGCGAGCACGCGGCTCGATGCCGCGCTCACGCCGGAATCGGCGGCGATCGCTGCGGACTCGCCTGCCGGTGGAGCCATCGCGGTGTCGTGGCAGAGCCCGTTGTTCCGCTACCGGGTGGCCGAGGCCGGACAGGTCACGCTCCGGGTCGTGGATGTGAGGGGCTCGGTCGTGGCCACTCTCGTCGATCAGGAGCAGGCTCCCGGGCAGTATGCCGTGGCCTGGCAAGGGCGGAACCAGGAGGGCCGGCGCGTCGCCCGCGGCAGCTACTTCTACCACTTCGAGACGGCTGGAGCCGAGCGTACCGGGAAACTACTCCTCGCCGAGTAGGTGGGGGTGGACCTCCCCGGTCGGCTGTGGTCGGGAGATCAGTCGTCGTCGCAGCAACCCTCGCCGCGGAGCCCCTCACGCCCTTCCTTGACGAGCCATGGCACCATGGCGAGGGCCGCCACCGGATCCGCCCACCACAGGCCAGCGACCGCGTTGGCGACGAGGCCGACGAGGAGGGCGAGGGAGAGGTAGGCGCAGGCGAGCGTCTCCCTGGCCTCGGCCCGGAGCGCCCCGCTCCTGATCTCGCGGGCCGCCCGGAGCTTCCAGAACGCGATCACCGGCATGATGATGAGAGAAGCCGTGGCGAGGAGAATGCCCGGCCAGCTTTCCTGGGGCGCCTCACGCTTCCAGATCGTCCACCCGGCCTGGGTGGTGACGTAGATCGCGAGGGCGATGAAGGTGCCGCCAACGAAACGGTGCACGCGCGTTTCCGTGCGTTCCACCGTGGCATGGTCCGCCCCACGCGCCTCCACGCTGAGCCGCCAGAAGAGAACGCCGGCAGCTGCGCATTCGATGACCGAGTCGAGCCCGAAGCCGAGGAGGGCGATGCTCTCCGCTTCGGCCCCCGACCACAGCGCGACGACGGCCTCGATGATGTTGTATGCCAGTGTGGCGGCAACCAGGCGGATGGCGATCTTGGTCCAGTCGTGCGGCATGGTGATGGGAAGCCTAGACGTTTCCTTGCGCCCAAGGCAAGCCACCCGGTTCCTTGCCAGGATGCTCGAGCTTGACCCGCCCAAATGAAAGAGCCGGGTGAGGTCACTCACCCGGCTCTCGCGTGTCCGCTAGGCGGCTTGTGGCCGCGCGATGGACTAGTACAGGTTCTTGATGCTGCCCCAGGTCGACTGCTCGACCGGAGTGGAGCAGGGGAAGCCCTCGATGATGAAGGGCAGGCCCTGCGGAGCCGCCGAGGTGCCGCTGTCGATCAGAGCGCCCCAGACGCCGCTCAGGAACTGCAGACCGTTCCCGGTGATGGCCTGTCCGAGGATCGTGATCGGCGGGGCCCACGGGCCGGAGGCCAGCGTGCCGCCCGCCTGCCAGTCGACCCAGTAGGTCTGGCCGCCCTGGAGCTGCAGGTTCGCAGCGAGGCAGATGTCGGCCATGATGTAGCGGTTGGTGGCGCAGGCACCGGTGTCGATCGAGCGACGGATGCCCGACAGCTGCGAGGCCGCGAGCACGTTGGTCGTCTGGTCGCCGTAGATCACGACGCCGCCGGGAGGCGGACCGCCAGCCCAGATCTGGAAGTTGACGTTGTTGATCGTGGGCGAGGTGGCGCCGGTCTGGTAGGCGAAGAACGTGATGGCGCCGACGTCCCAGCACTCTCCGGCCGGAACCTCAAAGTCATCCGCGACACGGATACCGGCCGAGATCGCATGGCCGAAACCGTAGACGTTCAGGCCGATCGCGGTCTGTAGCTGGCTGTCGTTCGGATTCGGCGCGCTGCAGGCGTTCGGCTGAGTGATCAACGGGCCGTTGTCATAGAGGACGACGGCATCAGACGGATGGGTCCACACCGGGCCAGAAGGCACGGCGCCGTACTCGGATCCCGGGCTGTTGAAGATCGTCTCCGCCTCATCCTTGGCCAATGCCGGCATCGCCAGGACGAGAGAGGCGAGAGCGACGATAACGAGGTGACGCATGTTGTTTCCTCCTCATTCTCCAGCTGTCGCGAAACACCTGAAGAAGGATTCCCTGGTTGCGGACACGAACATCACGTACTGCAGTACCTGAACGGGCCAGGTCGGACAAAAAACAAGAGCAGGGCATTTTGCCGGACCCGGGTTCGGAAGCCGTCGCCGCAGCCTGGCTAGAGCTCCTGCCAAGTAAAAACAGTAGCAAGAGATAGGGCTGATGTCAAGCAATGAGTCAGGGGGTGAGAGCGCACAGGAGATGAGGTCCGAACGTGGCCCTAAGGACTGCCCCGCCTGCCCCGATGACTCCTTGGGGTGCTGGAGTCTGGCCCTGGTCGCCCGGTACCGGTAGCCTCCACGCAACCGGGATGCCCCCATCGAGAGAGGAGAGGGTCCGTTTCCCCAATGGCTTCCAACCGCCTCCGCCGGATCGCCCTCGAAGTCGTCGCCGCGCTTGCCGCGACCCTGCTCGGGCTAGCTGGCTTCGAGCTGGCCCTGCGCGGAGCCTACGCCCTCCGCAACGCGGCCATCGATGCCATCCCGTTGCCGTATGTCGCGGGGCACGACTACGGCCCCCAGCCGCCATGGGTCGATGGCCTCCGCATCCTGGTCCCCGACGAAGACCTCATCTGGCGGGCCAGTCCGGGCGTCAGCCGGCGCTACATCGATGTCTTCAGTCCGGTGGACCGGGACCAGGACCGCTACGGGCTCATCCGGCAGTTCCTGCCCCGGGTTCCTCCCTCGCTCGAATCGAACCCGGTGTGGGAGATCACCCTCAACTCGCAGGGCTTCCGCGAGGTGGAGCTGCCCCAGGGGAAGCCGTCAGGGAGCTTCCGCATCGTTTGCCTCGGAGACTCCTGGACCTTCGGCGCCAACGTCGGCCCCGATGAGGCCTATCCGCGGCGCCTCGAGGCCCTGCTGCGGGCCGAATATCCGGGGCGCTCGTTCGAGGTGCTGAACCTCGGGGTGCTCGGATACACGTCCTTCCAGGGGCTCCGGCTGCTGGAGCAGGTGGGACGGAGCCTCGAGCCCGATCTGGTCCTCCTCGGCTATGGGATGAACGACGGGGACGTCGCTGGATATCGCGACAAGGACATGATCGGCTATCCGAAGCCCGAGGGGCTCGGCCATGCGGTTCGCGCCGCCGCCACCGGGACCGAGATCTACAAGCTCCTCAACTACCTGGCCATGCTCGTCCACTATGAGCCGAGCACGCTCGGGGATCACTTGCGGGCGAAAGCGAAGAAGGAGCCGGGCGCCGAGTCCGAGGCCGATTATGCCGAGCTCGAGGAGTGGACGCGGGTCTCGCCCGCGGATTACGGGGCGAACATGACGGCCATGGTCGAGCGGGCCGGGGATCTGGATGCCGGCGTGATCCTGCTCTTCAACGAGCTGTGGCCGGAAAGTCCCTACCGGAAGGTGCTGGGGCGGGTGGCCGCGGCCCGGGGCGTGCCCCTCATCGATTCGAGCCGGCTCGTGGCCGAGGCCCGCCGCCGGATCGAAGAGGAACGCGAGGTGGATCTCGGTCTCGAACCACCGGCCTCACCCCCCAGGGCGGAGGACGGCAAGGTCGAGGTCGTGTTCCGGGTCGACTTCGGCGACCGTCCCGTGCCCACGGCCGCCTACATCGTGGGAGCACATCCCGATCTCGGGAATCTGGCGCCGAACACGCTCGCGATGCATGACGACGGGACCCGTGGGGATCAGCGGGCCGGGGATCGGGTGTGGTCCCATGCGGCGCGGTTCGAGCCGGGGACGCGGCTGGCTTACGTCTACACCAACAGCGGGGTCCGGGGGGAATGGACCGGGCTCGATGTGCCCTATGTCCGCCAGTTCACGGTCGCTTCCCCCGATAGCGTGGGCCGGGTCTACCGTCCGATCGAGACCTTCGGGGCGATCACCATGCTTGCGGACACCTGGCACACGAATGCGGCGGGATACGATCTGATCGCCGCGGCGGTCCTCGACTCCCTGCGCCAGGAGCCGCGATTCGCCGCCTTCGTGTCCGATTGAGGCGGCGCACGCCGCTCAGCGCGCTCCCCGCTTCAAGGCCTCGACCGTCGCCCGCAGCCCGCTTTCCATCGCCGTCGTGGGAGACCAGCCGAGGACGGCACGGGCGCGCTCGTTGGCGAGGATCACATGCTTGATCTCGCCGGCGCGCTCCGGCTCGTGATGCGGCGGACGCGGGTAGCCGGTCTCGGCGGCCATCATCCGGAACAGCTCATTGACCGACAGCGGGGACTCGGTGCTCACGTTCACGATGAAGGGATCCGGCGCGCCGAGAGCGAGCAGGTGTGCGGCAGCCACGTCGCCGACATAGACGAAGTCGCGCGTTTGCTCGCCATCCCCGTAGATCGTGACCGGCTCGCCGCGCAACATCCGCGATCCGAAGATAGCCACGACGCCCGCCTCGCCAAATGGATCCTGGCGCGGTCCGTAGATGTTGGCCAGACGGAGCACCTTGAGCCGGATCGAGGCCGGCAGGACGATCTTGAGATAGCATTCGAGCGTCCACTTGCTGAGCCCGTAGGCCGAGATCGGCCGGATCGGATGCTCCTCGTCCGAGGGCGTGTAGACGGGCATGCCGTACAGGGCGCCTCCGGTGGTGATGTAGATGAAATCGCGGATGGCGCACTCGGTCGCCGCCTGGATGACGTTGATTCCCCCGAGGATGTTGATGCGCGCGTCGTCGGCCGGGTGCGCCATCGAGACCACCACCGATGGCTGCGCCGCACAGTGGGTCATGGCCTGGGGCTGGAAGGAGTGTGCGACCTCGAGGAACTCCGGGCTACCGATGTCGAGCCGGACGAGCTCGGCCCCCGGGGGCAGATTCTCGGCCTTGCCGCTCGATAGATCGTCGACGACGAGCACCGAGTGCCCATCGCCGAGCAGGCGGTCGACGATGTGGGAGCCGATGAAGCCGGCCCCGCCGGTTACCAGAACGCGCATGGATCAACCTCCGCCGATGGACCTTGCCGGCGCCACGCTCATAGTGAGTCTCTGACCGAGGGAGAAAGCGGACGCGGGCGGCATCATACCCGCGCCGGAGCCGATCAGGAAGAGGTCGGCGCGGCGCGCACCGCGCTGTCGATCCATTGATCGCGGAAGAGGCGAGCATAGGAGCCACCGGCCTTGAGGAGCTCATCGTGGGTTCCCTGCTCGACGAGGCGTCCCTCCTCGAGAACGAGGATTCGATCGGCGCGCTGGGCGGTCGAAAGGCGATGGGCGATGATGATGGTGGTCCGCCCGCGCCCGAGGCGATCGAGCGACGCGAAGAACTCGTGCTCGCTCGTGGTGTCGAGGTTGGAGGTCGGCTCGTCGAGGATCAGGATCGGGGCATCCTTCAAGAACGCCCTGGCCAGGGACAGCCGCTGGCGCTGTCCGCCGGAGAGTCTCACGCCCCGCTCACCCACCAGGCTGGCATAGCCTTCGGGGAGGCCCTGGATGTACTCGTCGAGCCCCGCGGCGCGCCCGGCGGCGCGGATCTCCGCCTCGCTCGCTCCCGGGCGCCCATAGGCGATGTTCTCGCCGAGGCTCGATGAGAAGAGGATCGGCTCCTGCGGCACGAGCGCCATCTGCCGCCGGAGCCAGCGCAGATCGAGGGTCATGATGTCGTGACCATCGAGCAGGATGCGCCCGGCTTGCGGGCGGTAGAACCTGAGGAGGAGACTGACGAGGCTCGTCTTGCCGGCTCCCGAACGTCCGACGAGGGCAATGCGCTCGCCGGGCTCGATGGTGAAGCTCAGGTCGCGGAGCACGGGACGCGCCGGCTCGTGGCTGAACGTGACCTCTTCGTAGGCGACATGCCCGGTCACCGTACGCAGCTCCAGCCTGCCCGCGGCCCGCGCGACTTCGTCCTCCTCGTCCTGGTCGAGGATGCCGAGCACGCGCTCGATGCTCACGCCGGATCGTTGGATGACCATGGCCGAGCCGGCGAGGTAGGTGATCGGGCCGTAGAGCGAATGAAGGTACGCGATGAAGACGAGGAGCTCTCCCACCGTCAACCGGCTCTCGAGCACCGACTGCGCGCCGAACCAGACCACGGCCGCCGTGCCGATGCCGACCAGGGAGTCGGTCACGAGTCCCCCGAGCTTGCTGAGCGTCATCACTCGCACATACTCCGCCTGGCTGGTGCGGGCCCGGGTCTCGAAGCGCGCCAGCTCGACATCCTCCATGGCGTAGGACTTGATGGCGCGGATCGAGCCCAGCGACTCGCTCACCATCGTGTAGAGGCCGCTCTCGGCCTGGGCCAGGCCCCGGGTGCGCCGGCGCACTCGCTCCGAGAACCAGGTCCACGAGATGAACAACACGGGGATCACCGTGATCGCCGCGATGCCCAGGCGCGCGTCGAGAAAGAAGATGGTGGCGGCGATGGCGAGCGCAGTCACCGCCTGGATGGTGAGCGGGATGAAGCCGTAGGTGATGATGTTCTGCAGCGCCGAGGCATCGCCGATGATGCGGTAGAGGAGGTCGCCCACGCTCGAGTGGTCATGGAAGCGGAGCGACAGCCGCTGCAGCTTGCCGTACAGGTCGCAGCGGAGTTTGAGCACCATGCGCTGGCCCAGGAGCTGGGTCGAGTACTCCTGGACCAGGGCGAGCACCGAGCCGGAGAGCAACGCTCCCACCATGAGGGCGACCGCGATGGCCAGGAGGGCCGGCTGGTCGGGTTCGCCGAAGATGGTCGTGAGCCAGCGGGGGGCCGGCCGGTCGCCGAGGACGGAGTCGACGACCACCTGCATCGGCCATGGCTTGGCGAGCGTGATCACGGTGGTGGCCAGCATGGCACCCACGGTCATGGCGAGGAGGCGCCACTCCGCACGCACATAGGGCAGGAGCCGGACGTAGAGCGCAAGCGAGTTCCGGGACCGGGAGAAGCGGCCGCCTATCTCCATCATGACGGTCGCGCCCTGGTCTTTTCGGCGACCCGGCGGAGAGCGGTCAATACGGCGTCGGTCGCCTTGGCCTTGTGCTCGATCGCCGACGCGGCCATGGCCACGGGCACGAGCGCGAGAATGACGCTGGCGGCCAGCGCTCCGTCGAGCACGGCAGCCAGGGAGAGCGCGCCAAGCCCGAGGAAGACGACCAGGGCGCCCCGCGAGATCAGCGGCCAGATCCGGAAACGCACGAGCTGCCTACCAGCTCCATGCTCCTCGATCGCCATGAGCACGCGCACCGCCCCCAGCGTTCCATCGCGCACGGTCAGATCCCAATGATCGAACGCACCGCCATGCTGCACGACGGCCTGGTTTTCGCGCAGCGCCCTGACGAGCAGGGAGAGCCATCCCTCGGCCGGCCGCCATTTTTCACTCCAGATCGTGATTGTTCGCGGCCAGGGCAGGGCCGAGCCGGGTACTCCACGCTGCCGCCAGATGGTGAGTCCGAGGCTCAAGCGGCCCCTGAGCCGCGCCACCGGCTGGGCCAGGTGCAGATAGGCCGTGATCAGGCGGAATCGAAGGAGCTCGAAGGCCTTTGCACAGGGTGCCGGTGGGGTCTCGCGCCAGGCACTGGTCACGGCCTGAGCCAGGGACCAGGACAGGGCGAGGAGGAAGAGCGGGCTCATCATCAAGAGCGGTCGCCAGACGAGACCGAGGAGCGACAGCGCGCCGAGGGCGACCACGATGACCATCCATTCGGGCATGAGCGGGAGCGAGCTCAGCCAGCCGGCGGCTGGTTCGTAGACCGACTGGAAAGGAGCGCTGCCCCAGGGCCCCTGGTAGATGCGTCCCCGCCCCAGGCCCAGGGCGCGCTGTAGCCCGTTCCCGTAGATGCGTCCCGCCCAGCTCACGTGGCCGAACGTGTTGTACTTCTCCGGCCACTTGCGTTCGAGCAGTGCCTCCGCTTTGCCGTAGCCAACCTGCTGCTGGCAGTAGGCGCGGATCGTGTTCCGCCGGTGGTGCCATACCATGGCCGCGGCGTTGAACCCCAGCGTGTGCCCGCGTTCCTGAAGTCGCCAGCACACATCGACGTCATCGCCGGCGGTACGGAATTGAGTATCGAATCCTCCTATTTCGAGCAAGGCGCTCCGGCGAAAGGCCATGTTGCAGCCCGGGATGTGTTCGGCCACGCGGTCCGAGAGCAGCACGTGGTTGGGCCCGCCGGGTGAGGCGGCGACACAGGCGGCGATGAGTCCGTCATCGGGGGGCGGCAGGTTGGGGCCGCCGACCCCGGCGTGGGGGAAGCGGAGGAAGCTCGAAGCCAGGGACTTGAGCCAGTGGGGGTCGGGGTAGGCGTCGTCGTCGAGATAGGCCACGATCTCGCCGCTGGCGGCGGCCAGGCCCGTGTTGCGCGCGCTCGACAGGCCGCAATTCTCGGTCGAGATGACGCGAAACCCGTGGGCATGGGCGATCGCCGCCGTGTCATCGCACGATCCGTCGTCGACCACGATGACCTCGTAGCTGGGATAGTCGAGCGCCTGAAGGGCGGTGCAGCAGTCGCCGATCGTGCGTGCTCCGTTGTAGCTGCAGACCACGACCGAGATCTTGGGCCAGCGGATGCCGGGAGCGAAGGGCGCCTCGGCATAGGCGCGGCTGACAGCGGCCAGGGCGGGCTTCGGCTCGCGGTCGCGGCTGGTGAGACCAAAATCCCAGTCCTCGATGTCGTGGCCACCGCGATGCCACTCATCGGTCCAGGCAAAGACGAAGGTGCCGGCACAACCGGCAGCGAATGCGGTGCGCAACTGCCAGTCGAGGACCTGCGCTTGCTGCGCCGCGCCATGACGCCGGCTGTCGAGCCCGACTTCGGTCATGAGGAGGGGCTGCGAGCCGGCCCGATTCTGCAAGCGGGCGATGTAGGCGTCGAATTGCTCCTCATTCTCGATGTAGACGTTGAAGCAGACCAGATCGAGGAACGGCAGCTCGAGGTACTCGGTGGTCGGGTAATTGACGTAGGTGACGAGCCCCCCGGGGTCTTCCTCCTTGGCGGCCATGGCGAGGCGCTCGATCGTCCGCTCGATCGCGCGATGGCCGTGCCAGCGCACGATGCTGGCGGGGATCTCGTTGCCGACGGCATAGGCCAGGAGTGCCGGGTGGCCGCGCAGCGCGCGCGCCCCGGCGCGGATGTTGGTCTCGATGGCGCGGAGACGCCTGGGGTCGGCGAGGAATGCGACGTGCTGCTCCCATGGGAACCCGACCATCACGCGCAGCCCGTGATGGGCCGCGGAATCGAGGAGCCATCGCGGCGGCACCGTGTAGACGCGCACGGCGTTCATGCCCGCGGCGGCCATGGCCGCGAAGTCTCTCCCGACGCGCTCCGGGTCGCTGAACTCGCCGCCGTCGGGAGCCGGACGGAACGTGCCGTAGGTCACGCCCCGGACCAGGAGCTTCTCGTTGCCCGCCCACAGGAACTTGCCGCGCGCGCGAGGGCGGGCCGCGGTGAGGGCCGGCGGGTGGTGATCACTCCTTGGGGGATTGGCGGCGATGGTGGTCATGGTCGAAGGGAGGAGTCCTGGCTCCCGCATTGCCTGCAGGTTGCATGATACTCCCGTTCCTTTGATCGGCAAAGCAACTTCAATCTCGGCATCTGACACGCCAAAGCTGGCGGTGACGCCTGTCCCACGGTGAGACTGCATCAGTGCGTAACAGCGAGGACCTCCCCGAGCGGGGAGGTCCTCGCTGTTGACTCGCGCTGATGCAACGCCGAGCCGCTACCGGCTACTTGAGAAGGATGGCCTTCCGCGTGGCGCTGTCATTCCCCGCGACGGCCCGGTAGAGGTAGATGCCCGGTGCCACGGGATCACCGTTCGTGTTCGTACCATCCCATTCGATACGCACGTACTCGGCGCCCGAGACCTCGCCGGTGAACCGACGCACCAGGTGGCCGCTCACGTCGTAGACATCGACGGTCCAGCTCGTCGCCTCCGGCAGGGCCAGGGTGAACCGAGTGTGCGGATTGAAGGGATTCGGGAAGCACTGGCCGAGCTCGAAGGCAGCTGGTGCTCCGAGCGGCATCTCGCCGGGTTCCGCCCCGCCGAACATGTCGCCGCCGAGTCCGGCCGCGGCGATCTGCATCGCTGTCCCCGGCCGGGCCGCGGCGCTGCACGGCACCAGGAACCGGCACCGGTCGAAACCGCGGTTGATCGCGTCGACGGCGGCGTTGATGTCGGAGCGACTGGCGCCCGCCGTTGACAGGCCGGCCAGGGCGCGATTGGCGAGCTGGAGCAGCCCGCCCACGTCGCGCTGCAGGCCGAGATTGGTGAGTGCCGTCAAGACCGAGCTCGGAATGGTGAACGACAGGACAGGGCTCGAGGGATCGATCTCGTCGTCTCCGGTGCCGTGCTGTCCATCGGGTCCCGGCAGGCTCCCCTTGGTGCAGAAGACGGCCTCGAGATCGAAGCCGGCGAGGTTGCCGTCGACGATTCCGTGATCATCGAGGCGGATGTTGAGGGCGAGCGCGATCGTTTGCCCGAGGAGCACGTTCCGGAACTTGCCCTCGCGGTCGACGGGCAACCGCCGCTGAGTCTGGCATTCAGGCGGGGCCAGCGTGGCATCGCCGATGTCCGGCAGCCCCGCCGCGTTCCCGCCGGCGGGGAGGCGGGCGATGATGCATTCGGCCGCGCTCAGCGGGATCGTGAGCGAGCGGCCGGGCATGCCGACGACGAGGGGCGCCGCAGAAAGGAGCTCCTCGATGAGGGGCTGGGTCCCCCATCCGTTGAAGGTGCCGCCCTGGTTGCCGTAGTAGCCCTGCGTGAGGGAGCAGTAGGCATCCGACGGACAGCCTTCGACGGTGATCCTCTGGCTGCACTGGGCCGAGGCGTTGCCGCAGTCGTCGACCGCTTCCCAGGTGCAGGTCGTGATCGTCGACCCGTCGGGCCCCGGCACCGTTTCCGAGCTCACGAGAATGATCTCGGGTGAAACGTCGCAGTTGTCGCTCGCCGTCGGCGTGCCGCACTCGGGCGTCGAGCCGCAGGGCAAGATGACGTCTGCCGGGCACTCGATGGTGGGTGGCATGGTGTCGTCGACGGTGATCAGCTGCACGCAATCAGCCGAGTTGCCGCACTCGTCGCTCGCCCGGTAGGTGCGCGTGATGGTCTCGGGGCAGGTCCTGCCATCCGAGACATCGCTCACGAACTCCACCGTGACGTCGGTGCAGGTGTCGGTGGCCGTCACCAGGGATGGATCCGGGAGCGGCACGTCATCCGGGCACTGGACCGAGACCGCATCCGGGCAGGTGACGATGATCGGTGGTTGGTCGTCGAGCACGGTGATGATCTGGGTGCACGTGATCGAGTTGCCGCAGGTCATGGCGCCCGCGTCCTTGCCGAGCTGTCCGGAGTCGGTGCCGGTCCACGAGCGCACGATGACGTAGCGGACATCGATCAGGGCCTTCGCCGGGTCGACGCCGCGGGCAGCGGCGATCGCTTCGAGGCTGGTCGGGTTCGCGGCCACCCCCCCCTTGGCCGGAGGCGGGCCGCCGCAGCTCCCGGGGATGATCTCATCCGAGTAAGTGACGATCACCGGCGAAGCGCAGTTGTCGGTGGCCGTGGCATAGCCGGTGTAGTCCGGAGTCGTGGGATCGGTGCAGCTCACGGTGACATCGGGCGGGCAGGTGATCTCGGGCGCCGTGGTGTCCTCGATGGTGATGAGCTGGACGCAGCTCGCGGAGTTGCCGCAGTCGTCGGCGGCGGTCCAGGTGCGGGTGATGACACCCTCCTGCGGGCAGCCGCCCTGGGTGAACACGTCCTCGTAGCTGACCGTGACCTCGCCCGGACAGTCGTCCTCGGCGGTGGCGTAGCCGGTGTTGTCGGGGAGCGTCGAGGCGTCGCACTCGATCGTCAAGTCGGGCGGGCAGGTGATGACCGGCGCCGAGTCGTCGAGCACGGTGATGATCTGGGTGCAGATGACGGCCGAGTTGCCGCAGGTCATGGCGCCCGCGTCCTTGCCGAGCTGTCCGGAGTCGGTGCCGGTCCACGAGCGCACGATGACGTAGCGGACATCGATCAGGGCCTGGGCCGCCTCGCGACCACGGGCCGCGGCGATGAGCTTCAAGGTGGCCGCATCCACCGTCACCGCGCCCTTGGCCAGGGCCGCGCCGCCGCAGTTCCCCGGGATGATCTCGTCCTCGTAGGTGACGATGGGGTTGGGATCGCAGTTGTCGGTGGCCGTGGCGTAGCCGGTGTAGTCCGGAGTCGTGGGATCGGTGCAGCTCACGGTGACATCGGGCGGGCACTCGAGCGCGATCGGGGCCGTGGTGTCCTCGATGGTGATGAGCTGGACGCAGCTCGCGGAGTTGCCGCAGTCGTCGGCGGCGGTCCAGGTGCGGGTGATGACGCCCTCCTGCGGGCAGCCGCCCTGGGTGAACACGTCCTCATAGGTGACCGTGACCTCGCCCGGACAGTCGTCCTCGGCGGTGGCGTAGCCGGTGTTGTCGGGGAGCGTCGAGGCGTCGCACTCGATCGTCAAGTCGGGCGGGCAGGTGATGACCGGCGCCGAGTCGTCGAGCACGGTGATGATCTGGGTGCAGATGACGGCCGAGTTGCCGCAGGTCATGGCGCCCGCGTCCTTGCCGAGCTGTCCGGAGTCGGTGCCGGTCCACGAGCGCACGATGACGTAGCGGACATCGATCAGGGCCTGGGCCGCCTCGCGACCACGGGCCGCGGCGATGAGCTTCAAGGTGGCCGCATCCACCGTCGCCATGCCCTTGGCCAGGGCCGCGCCGCCGCAGTTCCCCGGGATGATCTCGTCCTCGTAGGTGACGATGGGGTTGGGATCGCAGTTGTCGGTGGCCGTGGCGTAGCCGGTGTAGTCCGGAGTCGTGGGATCGGTGCAGCTCACGGTGACATCGGGCGGGCACTCGAGCGCGATCGGGGCCGTGGTGTCCTCGATGGTGATGAGCTGGACGCAGCTCGCGGAGTTGCCGCAGTCGTCGGCGGCGGTCCAGGTGCGGGTGATGACGCCCTCCTGCGGGCAGCCGCCCTGGGTGAACACGTCCTCGTAGGTGACCGTGACCTCGCCCGGACAGTCGTCCTCGGCGGTGGCGTAGCCGGTGTTGTCGGGGAGCGTCGAGGCGTCGCACTCGATCGTCAAGTCGGGCGGGCAGGTGATGACCGGCGCCGAGTCGTCGAGCACGGTGATGATCTGGGTGCAGATGACGGCCGAGTTGCCGCAGGTCATGGCGCCCGCGTCCTTGCCGAGCTGTCCGGAGTCGGTGCCGGTCCACGAGCGCACGATGACGTAGCGGACATCGATCAGGGCCTGGGCCGCCTCGCGACCACGGGCCGCGGCGATGAGCTTCAAGGTGGCCGCATCGACCGTCGCCGCGCCCTTGGCCAGGGCCGCGCCGCCGCAGTTCCCCGGGATGATCTCGTCCTCGTAGGTGACGATGGGGTTGGGATCGCAGTTGTCGGTGGCCGTGGCGTAGCCGGTGTAGTCCGGAGTCGTGGGATCGGTGCAGCTCACGGTGACATCGGGCGGGCACTCGAGCGCGATCGGGGCCGTGGTGTCCTCGATGGTGATGAGCTGGACGCAGCTCGCGGAGTTGCCACAGTCGTCGGCGGCGGTCCAGGTGCGGGTGATGACACCCTCTTGCGGGCAGCCGCCCTGGGTGAACACGTCCTCATAGGTGATGACGAGATCAGGATCGCAGTTGTCGGTGGCCGTCGCATAGCCGGTGTTGTCGGGGAGCGTCGAGGCGTCGCACTCGATCGTCAAGTCGGGCGGACAGGCGATCATCGGCGGTGTGTGGTCGACACAGACATCGATCTGGAGCGGCTCGATGAAGTCCTTCAACTCAGCGCGCGGCGAGGGAGCCGACTTGGTGCGGATGAAGACCGTGTTGATCCCGTAGCAACCGCTGAGCTGGATCAGGCGGGTGAGATTGGCGGCCGCCTCCCCGAATGCATTGATCTCGTAGACGGTCGACCCGAAGGCACCGAATGGCACCGTAACCTGCGAATCGGTGTTTGCTGCCACGAAGGCTGTCCCGGGGGTCGGCGTGAAATCCATGTAGTCGAATCCGTTCTGCGCCGCTTGCCACCGCTGGGCGTAGAACTCCGCTGCCGAACCGCCGTTCGTGAGGTGGATGGTGAGGAGGACGTCACCGATGGTGCGCCCGCCGTCCGGTCCAGCCGAGCTGAAGGTGCCGTCAGGGTTCTGCGTGAGCGAGTTCTGCAGCAGCTCGAAGTCGATGTAGCTGTCACCGCCCGTGGATCGGCGGTCCCCACCCAGCGCCACCCAGAGATCGCCGGTCGTGGCATCGACATAGAAGTCGATGAGAGCGTTCTGGATGTCGTCCTTCTGCGGCACGCCGCCGTTCGTCCAGCGGTATGTGTTCGGGTCATCGTCGACCTTGTTGCCGGCGTAGAACCGCTCTTCATCCGCATCGCCATCGATGGGGTCGAAGAGGTGGACGGTCCGCGTCGGGTCGCGCGGGATCCCGTTGGCATCCAGCAGGCCGACGCCTGGCCCCGCTGGGCCATCGAGCCAGTCATCCGCGCTGTTGAACGGGGCCACAGCAGGAGAATTGGCGAGCAAGTCGCCATCGATGCCAACATGGTTGGCTCCGACACCAGGAGCCTGCGCGAAGCCGGGGGTGACCCAGGCCAGACTCAGTGCGGCGGCCAGGAGGACGGAGAATCGCACGACGTTGTGGCTAGGTTCCTTGGGGGCCATTGGGGTCTCTCCTCGCGAGGGTCCCGGGAAGCGCTCGATCGTCTCCACGGGTTGTCTGGTGGTCATCAGAGCTGGAGTGGATACCGTGGCGCTTGACACTCGGCGACTGCGCTGCCTGGCGCCAGGCAGCGGGCCGCAGCCGGTCGGGACGGCGACCGACCCATCGGGCTGAGCGCGAGATTCATGACATCCCGGTCCGCTAATCGGAGGGATGAGCATGCTCGGCACTCCGGGTTGGGCAGGCACCGGGGCGGCCCCAGGCGCTTGCCGGGTGCTGGCTGCTCGTCCCCCATCGTGTGCCACGACTCTGACGCGGCACCGGGCGCCGTTCAGGCCTCGGATCGCGGGCACATGAACTACTGGCGGAACTCCGGGACGAGCCTCGCCGCTTCGTATAGGATACCCCCACCGTGTCTCTGTTGCAATCTGCGATGGTCCTTGCCAGGATCCAAATCATGATAAGAGGGCGCGAATTCTTGCTTTCGGCCGCGCCCCCGCCAACAAGGTGCCGCGACCTTGGCCAAATCACCCACTTTGCCCCCTCAACGGTACGGCGGTTGTGTCGGGGCCCTGATTCCATCAACAGGATGAGGGCGCGGTGACGACCGGCGAGCGGATCGGCGCCTATCGCCTTCTCTCCGAGCTGGGCACGGGCGGGATGGGCAAGGTCTACCTGGCCGAGGTGGATCCGGAAGCCCCGGCCGCCGTCTCGGGCGCCGAGCTCACGCCGGGGACACGCGTTGCCCTCAAGGTGGTGCATCCGCACCTCCTCGCTTCTCCCGATTTTTTTCAGCGCTTCCTCCGCGAGGCAGAGATCGGCAAGGCGGTCAGCCACCCGAATGTGGTGCGCACCTATCTCGTCGATTCTCTCGAGCGAGAGGGAAACGAGCTCCACTACATGGTCATGGAGTACGTCGAGGGTCAGACCCTGCGCTCTCTCCTCGGCGAGCTCGGGCGCGTGCCGGAGCAGTTGTGCCGTCACATCGGACGCGAGGTCACCAAGGGGCTTTCCGCCATCCATGGCTCGGGTGTCGTGCATCGCGACTTGAAACCCGAGAACGTGCTCATCACGCGCGATGAAGTCGTGAAGGTCATGGACCTCGGTGTGGCCTTCCTCCAGGACCAGGCCATCCGGCTGTCGCAAACGGGCATGTTCGTGGGCTCGGTGCAGTACGCGGCCCCGGAACAGTTCGAGGGGACCGGGGCGGTGCTCGACGGCCGGGCTGATCTCTACGCCCTCGGGGTTGTCCTCTATGAACTCGCCACGAGCGAGCATCCGTTCGGGGACGTGAGCTTCCGGGTCCTGGTGAGCCGAGTGCTCAAGGAAAAGCCGCGGCGCATCGGAGAGCTCAACCCCCAGCTGTCGCCCTTCTTCGAGGAAGTGGTGCACAACCTGCTCGAGAAGGAGCGCGACAAGCGCTTCGAATCGGCAGGCGTGTTGCTCAAGGCGCTGGAGGATGCCGAGTCCAGCACCTGGTGGGGGGAGCGCGAGCGATTCATCCGCCTCGAGACCAAGAAACCGCTCCGCCGCATCCGCATCCCGCGCGACACCGCGCTCTATGGGCGCGACGGCGACCTCGCGCGACTACGTGATCTGTTCGACCACGCCAAGGGAGGGGAGGGGCAGGTGCTTCTTCTCGATGGCGAGGCCGGCATCGGCAAGACCCGACTCGTCGATGAGCTCGTCGGCCAGCTCGAGCAGGCGGGCGAGGACGTGAACTTCCTCTTCGGCTCCTATCCGCCGGGAGGAGCGGCCACGGCCGCAGGGGCTTTCAGTGCCGCCTACCGCGAGCATCTCGGCGACGATGGTCTCGAGGAGACGCTGGGGTCCTACCTGGAGGTCACCCCTCTCCTGATCCCGGCCTTTGCCGCCCTCTTGCGTGGAGACGCGTTGGCGGCGGGCGCCGAGCCCTTGACCAAGGACTCGCTGCAAACCGTCTTCGTGCACACGACACGCGCGCTCGCCGCGGAGCGCCCGACGATCATCCTGATCGACGACCTGCACTTCGCGCCCGAGGAAGGACGCGCGCTGTTCGCGGCGCTCGCGCTTGCCGCGCCGGGCCATCGCGTGCTCCTGATCGGGACCATGCGGCCCGGGATGTCCGAGGAGTGGGTGGCGAATCTGGAGCGACTCGATCACACGTCACGGATCGCTCTCAAGCGCCTCGGGGGCGAGGACCTGGGCCAGCTTCTCGCCGATGCCTTCCGCTCCGAGTCGCTGGCGCTGGATCTGGCCGACGACATCGCCACCAAGTCCGATGGCAATCCGTTCTTCATCTTCGAGATCATCCGTGGCTTGCGCGAAGGCAATTTCATCGCGCGCGAGGAGGACGGGACCTGGGTGCGCACGCAGATCATCCAGGAGATCGTCATCCCGTCGTCCGTCAGCGAGCTGGTGCAGGCGCGGATCTCCGGCCTGGAGGAAGAGGATCGGGATCTCCTCGAGGTCGCCTGCTGCCTCGGCTACGAGTTCGATCCCACCCTGGTGGCCGATGTCCTCGGCCTCGGTGTGGTGCCTGTGCTCAAGCGCTGCGGGCGAATCGAGAAGCGCGATCGCCTGATCCGGTCCGCGGGGCGTCGCTACGTGTTCGATCATCACCAGGTGCAGGAGGTGCTCTATGCGGGGCTCTTCGCGCAGCTCCGCGAGCAGTACCATGCCGGGCTCGCCGAGGCGCTCGAGACCCGCGAGAAGGCTGCCGCCAAGGACCCGCAGGTGCTCGAGGGAGCTCTGGCGGTTTCCCTGTGCGAGCACTTCTTGAAGGGACAGGCGGGCGAGCGGGCGCTGCGTTACCTCGATCCTGCTCTCGATCATCTCGAGCACAGCTACCTGAACGGTGCGGCCATCGCCCTTGCCGATGCGGCCCTGGAGGTCGAGGGATTGCTTGCCGGTCCAGCGCGGATGAATGTGCTCGTGCGGAAGGCGCATCGCCTCGACTTCCTGGGCCGGCGCGAGGAAACCGGCAGTGCTCTTGCCGAGGCCCTCGCCCTTGCCGAGACGAGCGAGGATGCCGCGGTGCGATCGCGCGTGCGGCGGGCGCGCGGCTGGTACCTGATCCAGGTCGGTCGCTACGAAGAGGCGTGCACCGTGCTCGAGGAGGCGATCGCCCTGGCCCAGGGAGCAGGTTCGCCGGCCGAGGAAGGACCCGCCACCGGCAATCTCGGCGTGGCCCTGCGCACGCTCGGGCGCCACGAGGAGGCGCGGGCCAAGCACGAGCGAAACCTCGAACTGGCGCGTCAGATCGGCGACCGGCGCGGCGAGGCCATCGCCAACGGCAACCTCGGGCTCGCGCTGCTCGATCTCGCCCGCCACGAGGAGGCGCTTGCCTGCTTCGAGCAGCATCTGGAGATCTCGCGTGAGATCGGCTTCCGCCAGGGGGAAGCCATCGCCACCGGCAATATGGGAACGCTCTTCGGGTCCACCCGCCGCTACGAAAAGGCGCGCGATTGCTTCGAGCGCGGCATCGCGCTCTCGCGCCAGATCGGCTTCCGGCAAGGGGAGGCCATTGCCAACGGCAACCTGGGGAATGTGTTCGCGGAGCTGGGCCGCTACGCCGAGGCTCGCACTCATCTCGAGCGGTTCCTGGTCCTGTCGCGGGAGATCGGTTTCAGGCGCGGGGAGGCCATCGCTCTCCTCGACCTGGGACCCGCGCATGCTGTGCTCGGAGATGTCGAAGGAGCGCACCGGGCGCTGGTCGACTCGCAGCGGATCGCGGCCGACCTCGGGGTCCGCCACATGGTCGCCGCCGCGATTCACGGTCTGGGCGCCATCGCTGAGCAGAGGGGGGAGGTGGCCGAGGCGGAAGGTCGCTATCGGGAAGCGCTGGCCATCCGCCGGGAGATCGGAGACAGGAGCGGGACGGCCATCAGCCTGGTCGCGCTCGGCGGCCTGCTCGCGGGCAGCGGTCGGAGCGAGGAGGCGCGCGGGCTCATCGCGGAGGCTCTCGCTCTGGCCACCGAGACCGGCGATCCCAACGAGAAGGCGAGGGCGGCGATTCGCCTCGCGCTATTGCCGGGTGGGGATCCGGCCGCCGCGCTGGCGATCTTCACCGCGGAAGAGGCTCGCATGGCCTGCCATGAGCGCATGGAAGCCCGGTATCTGCTCTGGCTGGCGACCCGCGATGCCAGTCATCTTAACGCCGCCGTCAATCTGCTCGGTGAGATGCGCGACCGCGCCCCGGCTTCCGATCGTGAGGCGATGATCAAGAACGTTCCGCTTCACGGCGCCGTCCTCGCGGACTGGCGATCGCACGGCGACGCCGCGACCCAGGTCAGCGGGCAGCCGCCGTAACTCCGGATCAGCCGCCCTTCGGATTCAGGGGAGGTCGCAGTTCAGATCGGGATCCGCATCCTCGCTCCCGGGCATCGGGGTTCCGATCTGGCCGGCCGGTCGCGCACACCTGATTCCGATCTTCTCGCCGCCTTCCGAGTAGATGTAGTCCTCGAAGTACTCGCACCTTTCGTGCGCGTCGAGGCCGAACTTGCAGCCGTCGATGCTGCAATAGATCTCGAATTCGGGCTCATCCGATCGAAAGCCGTCGGGGGTCGATTCGGTCATGAGCTTGGTGCGCACCACGCGCCGGGTCATGCTGTGACTCCTTGGCCGGGGAAGGGTCCTCGAGCGCTCCACGGGAGGGGAAAGGCGCCGGGATGGAACCGCTGACTTTGCATAGGTTGTGCCAGAGGCGATAGCAAGCGTATCCCGTAACTCGATCCACGGCAACGGACAAGTGGACCGCCGGCGGCTTGGGGGGTGATCCCTCGCTTCGCGCCGCCACGCATCCGCCGGCCGGCGGAGTCTCCAGCGGCCAGGTCTCCCGTCCGCGGCCAGACCTGCTACTATCCCCCGGCATCCTCGATCGCACAGAACCGTGAAGCGGATTGAAGCGCCGTTCCCTTCTTGATGGAGGTTCATCGCGATGAGGCCCATCTCCCGCCTGGCCGGTCTGATCGGCATGTTGCTGATTCTCTTGGCCGTTATCGGCCGTTTCTATCAGGAGCCGACGATCACTATCCTCGGCCATCGTTTCAAGGCGCTGTCCGTTCTGGTCATGGCCAACACCTTCCTGGTCGTTGCCATCTACTTCCATCTCCTGGGCTGGGTGAAGAACCGCTAGTCGCCGCCTTTGGCGATTATCCAAGGCTAGACGCAGAAAGCCGCGCCGGTGGAGCGGCGCGGCTTCTGGTTCGGGTGGCGTAAGGCGGCCGTTCGCTCAACGGTAGATGGACTTGATCGCGCCCCAGGTCTCGGACTCAACGGGGATCGTCGCATCGATGCGGACCAGATAGTCCTCGCTCTCCCCGTCCTCGAAGTCGCCCGACCCGTCCCATCCCGGACCCACCTGGCGCTCGGCGATCTCGAGCCGCATCCAGACATAATGCAGCGTATTGGGGCCGCCGATCAGGAATGGTGGCGAGGTCCAGAGCCCGGCGTAGCCGACTGGGATCGGAAAATCGACGACAGCATGCTCCGGTGCGAGCGCGCCCGGACACTGCCAGGCTCCCGCCCAGGCGCCGTTCAGGTCCCAATCGCAGAGCACGTTGATGAATCCGGTCACCGGCATGTTGTTGACGACATTGGCCTGGATCATGGCCATGTTGCAGGCTGGGCCCAGCGAGATCGGGGTCGTGACCTGCGGGCAGGGGACGACGTTGCCCCCGATGATGGTGAACGCCGTGGGCATGACGAGTCCGGCGTCGCCGTCGGCGAAGCACTCATCGAGGTCGTAGGGCGGCGGCGGGCAGGTGCCCGCGTTGCCGTCGAACTCAGGGTCCCAGGCGGGTTGGGGGCCGGCGCTCACGAAATGCGCCCAGCCCAGGCCGTGGCGGACGAAGGGGGCGGGCCCCGCCAGACAGGTCGGGAAGGTACCCATCTGTCCGGTCGATGGATAGGCGAGCGCATTCTCGGGAGCGTCGCCGTAATCCTTGTCCTGTGCGGCAGCGGGAGCGGAGAAGACGAATGCAGCAGCAATGACCAGGGCCAGTAGAGCAAGGCATGCGCAATCGATGCGGGTCATGTGGATCCTCCTTTCCGAGAATGCCTTGCTCCAAGCCTAGGACGAGTGAGGATTCATACAATAGGGAAGAGAGAACTCGACGTTAACATTCTCATTGTAGATTCTGCGCTCGCATCACCATGCATACGCCTCGGGGGCCTCGCCGCCGGGGCCGGGAAAGATGGCATCGAGACGAGACAGCTGTTCGGTGTCGAGGTGGATCTCGAGGGCGCGCACGGATCCGTCGAGCTGTTCTCGGGTTCGCGGCCCGATGATGGGTGCCGTGACCGCGGGGTTCCGGAGCAGCCAGGCCAGGGCCACATCGGCCGGGGTCTCACCCAGTTCGCGGCAGTAGGACTCGTAGGCCTCGATGCGTGAGCGGTGCTTCTCGATCGTCTCCGTCATGGGCTCCGCGGCCCGGCGTCCGCTCGTCGCGCGCTCGAGCACGCCGCCGAGCAGGCCGCCGGCAAGGGGGCTCCACGGGATCAGCCCCAGGCCGAAAGCGCGACATGACGGGATGACCTCGAGCTCGATCGTGCGAGCGTTCAGGTTGTAAAGGCTCTGCTCGGACACGAGCCCGAGGAAGTGTCGGCGTCCAGCCTCGCCCTGGGCTTGCGCGATCTGCCAGCCCGAGAAGTTGCTCGAGCCGACGTAGAGCACCTTGCCCTGGGCGATGAGCACTTCCATGGCTTGCCATATCTCGTCCCAGGGCGTCGAGCGGTCGATGTGATGCATCTGGTAGAGGTCGATGTGATCGGTGCGGAGCCGGCGCAGGCTCTCATCACACGCGCGGCGGATGTGGAGCGCCGACAGCAGGTTCTCGTTGGGCCAGTGGCCCATGCGACCATAGACCTTGGTGGCGAGGACGACGCGCTCACGCCGGTCGCCGCCCTGGGCGAACCAGCGCCCCACGATCTGCTCCGTGACTCCCTCTCCCAGCTTTCCGCCATAGACGTTGGCGGTGTCGAAGAAGTTGATGCCGAGCTCGAGCGCTCGATCCATGATGGCGAAGCTCGAGCTCTCGCTGGTCTGCGGTCCGAAGTTCATCGTGCCCAGGCACAGCGGGCTCACCTTGAGGCCGCTCCGGCCGAGCCTGCGATAGTCCAGAGCCATCCGATCCACCTCCTCGAGGGTCAACACGATCCGCCGCCCATCGTGCTCTCCAGCGGCAAAAACCCGGAGCGGCGGCAGGGTCCGGGGAGTCTAACAAAGCGCAGGCGGTGGGCCGGGGGGCGCGACCCGGACTCCAAGCCTCACGTGAGAGTGGCCAACGTCAGGGAAAGGAGCAGTCGATCATGCCGTACGATCCGCGAATGGTGCAGCCCATGCGTGACGAGCTCACGAGCTTCGGTGTCAAGGAGCTCACAACGGCCGCCGAGGTTGATGCGTTCATGGCCGACAAGGCCGGGACGGCGCTCCTCGTCATCAACTCGGTGTGCGGGTGCGCGGCGGGATCGGCCCGGCCCGGCGTGCGTCGCGCGCTTGCCGACACGCGGCGGCCGGACCGCATCGCCACCGTCTTCGCGGGCCAGGATCTCGAGGCCACCGAGCGGGCGCGGAGCTATTTCCCCGACTTTCCGCCTTCGAGCCCGTCGTTCGTTCTCCTCAAGGACGGGGCTCCCGTGCACTACGTGCCGCGACGCATGATCGAGGGCCAGGATCCGGAGCGCGTGGGGCAGATCCTCGCCGCGGCCTTCGCCGCCGCGGACAGCCCGACCCCTTAGCACCAGGGGCTGGCGTGCCGTCAGACCCGCCGGGCTCGGCGCTCCGCGGCGATCTCGCCCGCTGCGGTCACCACGGCCTCGAGTGTGCGGTCGAGATCGGCTTCGGTGGTGCGGAACGAGCCCAGGTTCACACGCAGCACCATGCGTTCGCGGAGCAGCGTCGTGGCGAACCAGGCCTCGCCCGAGGCCTCGACGCGGCGCTGGATCTGCCCGTTCATCTCATCCTGTTCCTCCGGCGTGAATCCGGATGGCACGAACCGGAAGCAGATGAGGCCCAGATCGGGCTCATGGCAGACCTCGAAACCGGGAAGTCGGCGCACGCGATCGGCGAGATAACGAGTGAGCTCGACGTGCCGCTCGTTGGCCTGGGCGAGAACGTCGACGCCGTGAACGAGGAGTGTCCCCCACAGCGTGAACGCCTTGCCCCGGCGTGAACCCTGCAAGCCCTCGCGGTAGAAGTCGGGGAGCACATCGGTGCGATCGGCGGAGTCCTTGAGGTACGGGGGCTGCACTCCGAAGGACTCCTTGAGCCACTTGCGATCCCGCACCAGCACGCATCCCAGCTCGCTCGGCAAGAACATCCACTTGTGGGGATCGATGGTCACCGAGTCGGCGTGCTCGATGCCGGCAAGGCGCGGCCTGAGCTTCTCGGAGAGGATGGCGGCGCCGCCATAGGCGGCATCGACATGCAGGAAGACTCCCGCTTCGGCGGCGACGTCGGCAATGGCCGCCAGGGGATCGATGCTCGCCGAGGGTGTGGTGCCGGCGGTGGCGACGATCGCGACCGGGAGCAGTCCTCGGGCGCGGTCGGCGCGCAGCCGCGCCGCGAGCTCCTCCGGCGGCATCCGGTAGTTCGCGTCGCTCGGTATCCGCACCAGCGCATTCCGTCCCAGGCCCAGCACGTCCACCGAGCGCTCGATCGAGAAATGACCCTGGTCCGACGCGTAGACGCGCGCCCGCCCGGCGAGCACCGCAGCACCGCCGTCGCGCACGCCCTCGGCGGTGCGGTCGCGCGCGAGCTTGAGCGCCGTCAGGTTGGCGGCCGTGCCGCCGTTCGTGAAGTGGCCATAGGCCGACTCCGCCGGAAAGCCGACCAGCGCCACCAGCCACCGGATGACGCGATCCTCGATCGCCGTGATGACCGGGCTCTGCTGGAACGATCCCGTGTTCTGATTGATCGTCGATACGACCAGATCGCAGAGGGCAGCGACGGGGATGACCGAGGGATTGAACAGCCCGAAGTAGCGCGGCGAGCCGATGGTCATCGTGTGCGGCAGGACCCGGGTTTCGAGCGCCTCGAGGAGCGCCTCGAAGCCACCTCCCTGGCGGGGGAGGGGCTCCGCAAACAGCGCCTTCAGCGCTTGCGGATCGGGAGCCGAGGAGACGGCGCGCTCGCCGATCGTACCCAGGTATCGGGCCAGGAGGGCGCTCAGGGCAGCCGCTGCGGCGGGGAACTCCTCGGGGCTCATGTCGAGCGGGGAGGGGCCCGGAGCCGGTGCTGTGGACCTTCCGGAGTGCGGCGAACGGCCAAGGGTCGGGCTGGGATCTGTGGGTGGCACCGGGTTTCTCGATCCTGCCAGGAAGGGGTCCAGGGGTACATCGCCGGATCTGGACGAGACAGGGAGCATTCTACGCCACTTCGGTAAGAAGAAGCAGGGGGGTGAGGAACCTCCCGCCGGGAGCGCCTACTCCTTTGTGTGCCACGCCTGGGCGGGGAGGGCGGGGCCGAGGCAAAGAAAGAGAGCGCAACGGGACACTGCCAGCCGATACCTTGCGCCCGTCGCGCTCTCCTGACGGTTGCTCGATGCTCTTGCTCGAGGATGTGTTTCAGCAACCGTCGTCATGCGCAGGATGACATGCCTTCGTCGTCATCATGTGACGACTTGATGAAGATCCGACGATTTCCCCGCGGGATCTCTGGTCCGGTCATTCGCCCGGCACTCACATCCGCTTCACCGATTCTTCGTGGAACCTGATTCCAACGCTTGCGCTCCGGCTGGCCAGCGGTTGCTAGCGTGGCTGGCGATGGGAGATCGACACGGCGACCTCGCTCGCGAGCGGGCAGGTCGGTCTCAGGGCCGCGCGATATGCCATGAAGATCACCCGGCCTTGACCAGTCCGTGACGCGCATTTCCGACCATTCCTCCATTACGAGTACGAGCACGAGTTCAGACCGGACCGATCGCCCCGCCGGCGCAGCTTAGGGCTCGCGTCGCGCGCTGGCGATCAGAAGACGAGGAGAGCTTGATGAAGGCCTGGCTGAGGACAGCGAGCATCGTGATCCTGCTTGCTCTGGCGGCTCAGGGCACCGCCCTGGCCCAGGATCGCATCGTCGTCGATTGCAACATCTTCTTCCAGAATCAGTCCAACTGCCCGGCGGGCGAGGTCCGCGCCGGCTTCCCCGCCTGTGCCGACTCGTTCAACACATGCGATCTGATCAACGACCTGTTTCCGAACAACGTGACCATCGATCCGCAGATGGTCGCACCGCTCAACCAGTTCGCCCCGGACTTCCGCGTCACCGCCGGCGGCAACGCCACGCACCTGGGCGGCGCTCCGGTCGGAGTGGTGCCGAACGACGGCTTCTTCACCCAGCCCTACTTCGTGGGCGCCATGGGTTCGGGGGCTGACGAGGACTGGACCAAGGCTCCGAACGGGACGAGCTGGTGCTACTACTCGTCGAACGGCCTCGGGCGCACGGATCTCCCGAGCAGCGTGACCGTGGTCAGCGGCAACATCACCGCGAACACCACCTGGACGCCGGCCAGCGGCGGCTACCTGCTCTCGGGCACCGTGCGCGTGCTCCCGCCCGCTACCCTCACCATCCAGCCGGGGACCGTCATCTTCGGCGAGCAGGCGACGAGCGGCACGCTCATCATCGAGCAGGGGGCGAAGATCCAGGCGATCGGCACCGCCACCCAGCCCATCATCTTCACGAGCGACGCCGAACCCGGCCAGCAGGACCGCGGCCAGTGGGGTGGTGTGGTGCTCAACGGGCGGGCGCCGGTCAACTGCGCGGCCATGCCGGGCGGCACCTGCGAGGGCGAGGGTGGCTCGGGCACCTTCGGCGGGAACGACCCTGACGACAACAGCGGCACCCTCCGCTACGTGCGCATCGAGTTCGCCGGGATCGAGTTCAGCCCCGACAACGAGCTCAATGCCCTCACCCAGAACGGCGTCGGCCGGGGCACCACGATCGACCACGTGCAGTGCCATCGCGGGTTCGACGACGGGTTCGAGTGGTTCGGCGGCACGGTGAACGGTCGCTACATCATCGCCACCGACTGCGGCGACGACCACCTCGACTGGCAAGTGGGCTATCGCGGCAAGGTGCAGTACGCCATCTCCCGCCACACCTCGGATGTCACCACCGCCGACCGCGGCATCGAGGCCGACAACTACGAGTTCGGCTTCGAGAACCTGCCCCGCTCGAACCCGACCTTCGCCAATTTGACGATCGTCGGCACCGGCGAGGCGGCGCCCGCCGGTGGCCGGGGTGTCACCCTCCGCCGTGGCACCGCCGGCACCATCATGAACTCGATCATCTTCAACACGCGCCGGGCTGCGATCGACATCGATGATGCCTCGACCTTCAATCGCTGCTGGGGCGATCCGTGCAACTTGCTCGCCGATCAGATCGGAATCGCCGAGCAGCCGGCGCCGGGCGCGGCTCGTCCGCTCGCGGTCAGCCTGTCCCCGAACCCGTTCAATCCGTCGACCCAGATTGCGTTCACGCTGGCCCATCCGGGCGCGGCGCGGGTCGGCATCTATGACGGGGCCGGTCGGCTGATCGATGAGATCAGCGCGAACGATCTGACGTCCGGCCGCCAGTCGCTCGTCTGGAACGCTCCGGCGGGTACCTCGTCCGGTACGTATTTCTACCGGATCGAGGCCGCCGGTCAGGTGGCCACCGGCAAGATGCACCTCGTGAAATAGTCGCGACGGCATCACCCCGGAGACCGTGAACCAAGGCAGGGTGGCGCCCGAGAAGCGCCATCCTGCCCGGGTCCTTCCCCGAAAGAGGCCAGCCGAACATGAATGCCAGCCGCAATGCCAGCCGCTCCACCCGACATCTGCCGGCCCCTGCGGGAGCCGGTCTGGTCCTTGCCTTGACGGCGATCGCGCTCTGCGCGACCGCCGTTTCCGGGTTGGCCCAGGTCGATTCCTCGCTCAAGCATCTCGCCAAGCACATGCAGCCGACCGACGGCGTCGTGCGCGGGAAGATCGTGAGCTCCGAGACCGGCGAGACGCTGCCCGCGGCCACCATCATGGCGCTCGACCCCGATACGGGCGAGCTGGTGAAGGGGGCCCCGGCCTCGCTCGACGGCGACTTCGAGATCATCCTGCCCGCGGGGAGCTACACCATCAAGGCCAGCTATATCTCCTACACGGCGGCCACCATCACTGGGGTGAAGATCACCGCGGGACGCCCGACGGCGCTCGAGATCGTGCTCCAGCCCGAGGGTATCGTCGGCGAGGAGATCCGGGTCGAGGCCAAGCTCCTCGAGGATACCGACGCCGCGGTGCTCGCCCGGCAGCAACGCGCCCCGGCCGTCGGTGATGCGATCAGCGCCGAGCAGATCTCGCGCTCGGGGGATACCGACGCCGCTGAGGCGACCAAGCGGGTGACCGGAGTCAGTGTCGTCGACAACAAGTATGTCTATGTGCGCGGTCTCGGCGAGCGCTATTCCAGCACCGAGATCAATGGCTCGCGCATCACCTCGACCGAGTCGAAGCGCGTGGTTGCCCTCGACATTCTGCCGGCCAAGCTGATCGACAACATGAACGTCCAGAAGACGTACACCGCCGACCGGTGGGCCGAGTTCGCCGGTGGGGTGGTGGACGTGAACACCAAGGACTTCCCCGACCAGCTGAGCGTGGAATTCGGCCAGGGAGTGTCCGTTGCTCCCTCATCGAACTTCACCGACTTCGGCACCTATCCGGGTGGTTCCCGGGACTGGCTCGGTGCAGACGATGGGCGCCGCGCGCTGCCGCTGGCGATCCCCAAGGATCAGAAGGTCGTGCAGCGGGGCCGCTTCAGCAACGTCGGATTCACGACCGAAGAACTCGAGCAGATGGGAGAGTCGTTCGAGGACGTGTGGGATCCGCGGGTCCGGCAGTCCTCGCTCAACATGGGCTACAACCTCTCGCTCGGCAACCAGTCCTCGATCGCCGGCCGGCCGCTCGGTTACATCGCCTCGCTGACCTACGGCGGCAAGTATGACTCGCAACAGGAAGTGCAAAACTCCTACTCCCAGGATGCCTCGGGGCTCGTTCCCTACTCCCGCTACAACGTCGATCGTTCAGCATCCGCGGTCGAATGGGGGGCGCTCTTCAACACCACGTACCGCCTGACGCCGAACCAGAAGGTGGCCTGGCGCAACACCTACATGCGAAGCGCCGAGGATGAGGTGCGGGAGTACTGGGGCCAGAGCCCCAATCTGCCGGCGGATGAGCCGATCAAGGACCAGCGCCTGCGCTGGGTCGAGCGCTCCACCTTCGTCACCCGCCTCGATGGCGAGCACCTGGTGAGCCCCCTGGCCCGGTCCCTGCTCACCTGGCGCGTGGCCAGCTCGAGCTCGGATCGTGACGAGCCCGACAACCGGGAAGTGGTCTACCGCTACGACCCTGTGATCGGGGATTTCCTCCTCTTCGATCTCGGGCAGAGCGGACAGCGCTTTTTCAGCACGATGAACGACGGGGAGCTGTCGGGTGAGGTCGGCTGGTCCATGCCGTTGCCGGCGATCGGCTGGCAGACGGCGAAGCTCTCGATGGGTGGCTTCTACACCGACCGCGATCGCGAGTTCTCTGCTCGCCGCTTCCGCTTCGTGCCCAAGTCGGGGGTGCGTCCCGACTCGATGGATCTCACGTTGCCGGCCGAGCAGATCTACACCCCGGAGAACATCCGGCCCACGGGCTTCCAGCTCCAGGAACTGACGCGCAGCACGGACGCCTACATCGCCAGCCAGATCATCAAGGGCGGGTACCTGCAGGCCGACCTGTCCTTCCTCACGCGCTTCCGCCTGATCGGGGGGGCGCGCTACGAGGATTCGCGGCAGCGCCTGCAAACCTTCGAGCTGGGGAACCCGGACCTGGTCCCGGTGGTGGCCGAGAACCTCGGCTACGAATGGGCGCCGAGCGCGAGCCTGGTGATCAAGACATCCGACAAGACCAATGTCCGGTTCGGGGCGAGCCGCACCATCAACCGCCCCGATTTCCGTGAGCTGGCTCCCTTCGAGTACACGGAGTTCGTGGGTGCGCGCGCCGAGGTCGGCAATCCCGACCTCATGGACGCCGTGATCCGCAACTACGACGTGCGCTGGGAACGCTACCCCGGTGTCGGCGAGCTGATGGCGGTCAGCTTCTTCTACAAGGACTTCGATCGTCCGATCGAAACCGTGGTATTGCCGGGGGTCTCCCGCATCATCACGTACACGAACTCGGACGATGCACAGAACTATGGCGTGGAGCTCGAATACCGGCGCGGGCTCGGCAGTGTCTGGAAACAGCTCGGCGGTTTCCATCTCGGCGCCAACCTGACGCTCGTCAAGTCCGAGGTGGTGATCGGGGATTCGACGGGTGTCCAGACGTCGAGCGAGCGGCCGCTTCAGGGCCAGTCGCCCTACGTGCTGAACGCGAACCTGGGTTACGCCTTCTGGGGTGGGCGTTCGAACGTTACCGTGCTCTACAACGTATTCGGTAAGCGCATCACCGAGGTCGGCGCCAACGGCCTCCCCGATATCTACGAGCGGCAGCGGAACCAGATCGACCTCACCGGGTCGCTGGCGCTGAGCGACAACGTGAGGATCAAGGCGGCCGCCGAGGACCTGCTCAACCATCAGCATCGCTTCGAGCAGTCCGGCTACGTGACCCGCGCCTACCAGCCGGGACGGAGCTTCAAGTTCGGTCTCAATTACACGATGTGAGCAGGAGGCAGATGGCGATGATACGGGACAAGGTACTCCTACTCGGGCTCATCCTGGGCCTCGGGATGGGTTGTGGGAGCGGTGAGCGGCCCGCGCACGACCGGGCGGGCGGCGAGGTCCCCGGCAGCGATCTCGGGAACCGGCAGCCGAGTGTCATGGCGACCGCGGCGACAGAGTCCGCCCCGACGACGGAGTCCGCCCCAGCGATGGGATCCACCCCGGCAATGGGGCTCGCTCCGGCCCCTGCGGAGTCCTCCCCGACGCCGGCAACGCATGCCGCAGAGCCCGGGCTTCCGAGCCGCAAGCTCCGCTCCTCCTGCGCCTCGCCCGAGGAGCTCGTGATCGAGATTCTCGCCGCGGTCGAGGCCGATGACATGCAAGGGCTCACCGACCTGCGCGTCACCGAGCGCGAGCACAACCAGCTCCTGTGGCCCGAGTTCCCGGCACGGAACAACAATGTCCAGATGGACTTCGCCTGGGACATGCTGAACACGCGCTCGTACACCAGTCAGGGACGCGCCATCGGAACCTGGCGCCAAAGGGGGCTCACGTTCGCCGGCGTTCGCTTTGAACGCGGAGTGGAGCGCTACCCGACCTTCGTTCTGCACCGCGGAACCGTGGTGAGTGCGCGCACCGCCGATGGCCAGGACGTCGAGTTGCGCTTCATCGGCTCGATCCTGGAGCTGGACGGCCAGTTCAAGGCTCTCTCCTACAAGGACTACGACTAGGGCGCGACCGGGGGCCGTGGCCGCCGGGGGAGTGGCGTGGGCGACGGCGCTCGGCTATCGTCCGCAGGCGGATGCTAGTCGCGGTCGTCAGTCTTCTCATTCTCATCTACTGGCTCATCTGGAGCGTGGTCCTGGCGCGCGGCATGGGCGGTCTGCGTGTGCTCGAGGACCTCGAGGGTCACACCTCGGCGCGGCTGGGAGGTGTACCCGCGGGGAGCGTCCCACCTCTCTCCATCGTGGTCGCGGCTCGCAACGAGGAGAAGGCGATCGGGCCGGCCCTCTCCTCCCTCCTCGCCAGTGACTACCCTGATCTCGAGGTCCTCGTCGTCGACGACCGCTCGACGGACGGGACCGCCGGGGTTCTCGCTCGCCTCGCCGCGGTTCACTCGCGAATGAAGGTGCTTCCGATCGCGACCCTGCCCCCCGGCTGGCTCGGCAAGACACACGCGATGGCGACCGGGGTCGCCGCGGCGCGCGGGGAATGGATCCTCTTCACCGACGCCGATGTTCACTTCGGACCTCGAGCTCTCCGCCTGGCCATGGCCTATGCGGTTTCGGAGGACCTCGACCACCTCGTCGTCGCTCCCGAGCTCGTGCTCACGCATACATGGGAACGCGTGCTCGTCGCCACCTTCCGGGTCTGCTTCAACCAGGCGATCCAGCCCTGGCGCGCCCGAGACCCCGAATCTCCCTCCGCCCTCGGGCTGGGCGCCTTCAACCTGGTGCGGCGGAGCGCCTACGAGCGCGCGGGCGGGCATGATGCCGTGCGCCTCGCCGTGGATGAGGACATGCGCCTCGGGCGCGTGCTCAAGCGCACCGGAGCGCGCCAGGAATTGATCTTGACCCGAGGTCTCGTCCGCGTGCGCTGGCACGATGGGGTCAGGGCCACCATCCGCGGTCTGACCAAGAACTTCTTCGGAGCGCTCGACTACCGCCCCGGACGTGCCGCGCTTATCATCGCCATGCTGCTCATCCTGCACTCGGGACCGTGGGCCCTCCTCCCCCTCGCGAGCGATGGATGGTCGCGGGCTCTGGCCCTTGTCGCGTGGCTCGCCACTGCGGTCGCCTACCGGGCGGCGGGGGAGGGCTGGAACGGGTTCGGGGCCCCGATCGGAGCCGCGCTCACGGTGGTGGCTATCGCCCGCTCGACCGTGGTGACGCTGGTGCGCGGCGGCGTCGAGTGGCGTGGAACGTTCTATTCGCTCGCCGAGCTCAGAGCCTTCATCCGGAGCGGCGAGAGCTGGCCGGGGGCCGCCGCACTGGCCGGACGCTGGACCGCGGCCAAGGCCGCGGCGAGGTGCACCGAGGCGACTTCGAACAGGGACTAGCGGCTGCGAGGGATCGCCATGAACCATCGTTCAAACATGCATCTCGGCTTCGAGCTCCGGGGAGAGGGCACCGCGGGCCCGATCGGGATCGAGCCCGCGGACCTGACGACGCACGCCGTCTGTCTCGGCGCCACCGGCAGCGGGAAGACAGGGCTCCTCATTGCCCTGCTCGAGGAGGCCAGCCTGGCCCGTGTTCCCATCCTGGCACTCGATCCAAAGGGCGATCTCACCAACCTCGCGCTCGTCTTCCCGGAGCTTCGCGCCGCCGATTTCGCCCCCTGGATCGAGGCCGACGCGGCGCGCCGCGCCGGCCTCGGCATGGACCAGCTGGCCGAGGAAACGGCCGAACGCTGGCGCACCGGTCTCGCCGCCGATGGCATCGCCGTGGAACGGCTGCGCCGGCTCAGCACCGGACGCACGATTCGCCTCTACACGCCGGGCAGCGATGCCGGGACGCCGATCGATGTCGTGAGCAGCCTGGCGATTCCGGAGCCTCATGTCGTCCAGTCCGAGGAGGCTCTCGCCGAGGCGGTGTCCAGCACCGCCGGCGCGCTCCTCGGCCTTCTCGGGATGGATGCCGATCCACTGACCAGCAAGGAGCACGTCTTCCTCTCGACCGTGCTCGAGAACGCCTGGCGCTCGGGGCGGGGGCTCGATCTGGCGACCCTCATCGGCGAGATCGTGACGCCGTCATTCCCGCGGGTCGGTGTGTTCGAGGTGGATCGCTTCATGCATGCGAAGGAGCGGGAAGAGCTGGCCCTCGGATTGAACGCCCTGGTGGCGGCTCCCGGCTTCGCGCTCTGGCGGCGGGGCGTGCCGCTCGAGGTGCCCGCGCTGCTCGGGGCGGGGGCCGGGGCCGACGGGCGAGCCCCGCTGGCGCTCGTCTATCTGGCGCACCTCGGCGAGCGCGAGCGCATGTTCGCCGCCGCCTCGATCCTGGGCGCGGTCGTGCGCTGGATGCGCGGGCAGGGCGGCAGCGGCGATCTCCGGCTGCTCGTGGTCATGGACGAGATCTTTGGTTTCATGCCGCCTCATCCCCGGAACCCGCCCGCCAAGGCCCCGCTCCTCACCTTGCTCAAGCAGGCGCGTGCCTTCGGCGTGGGCGTCGTGCTGGCAACCCAGAACCCCGTGGACGCCGACTACAAGGCGCTGTCGAACGCCGCGACCTGGTTTCTCGGCAGGCTCGCCACCGATCAGGATCGGGAGCGGGTAACCGATGCGCTGCGCGTCGGCGGCGGCGACAGCGGTGTCGAGGCGCTCCTGGCCGGGCTCGCGCCGCGCCACTTCGTGCTCAAGCAGGCAGGACGAACCCCCGTGGTCTTCCGCAGCCGCTTCGCCATGAGCTACCTGCGAGGTCCGCTCATGCGCTCCGAGCTGTCTCTGCTCACCGCGGCCGGGCTCATCGAGACGGTGCCCACCCAGTCCTCCGCGGCAAACGGCGCTCAGGCGCAAAAACCGGTGCCGGTCCCCGCGCCGCCCGCTTCCCCGGTGGGGGAGGCCTCCGCCCCGGGCGATGCCGCCTCGCCGGTGGCGCCCGCCTTTCCGGCGGGCACGCCGGAACGCTTCCTGGCCCCGGGGATGCCGGCGCTCACCGCGGTGGCGGCGGTCCTGCCCGCCGTGGCGCCGGCGCCGGCCGGCGCTCCGCCCCTTCTCCTTGCGCTCGTCACCGCTCGCGTCGCCCTGCGCTTCGATGAGGCCAGGTTCGACCTCGAACACCGCGTGACCTTCACGACCGCCGGGATCCCGCGCCCGGATGGAAGCGTGACGTGGATGGATGGACCGCTGGCGATCGACCTGGCGGCCGTTCCGGTCGCGGCTCCCGAGGGAGCTCGCTATCTCGCCGCGCCGCGGTCGCTCAGCACGGCCAGCGGCATGCGCCGTCTGGCGGTGGACCTCGCGGCGCGTCTCCAGTCGACCGAGACCATCACGCTCTGGCGTCATGTTTCACTCAAGCTGGTTTCCGCTCCGGGCGAGTCCCGCGAGGCCTTCGCGCTCCGGGTGACCCGGGCTGCCGAGGCGGCGGCCGCCGATGAGCTGGCCGCGCTCCGCGAGCGCTATGCGGAGCGCATCGAGCGAGTGCAGAAGCAGCTCGACCGCGCCGGCGATCGACACGCGGCCGAGAAGACCGAGCTCGAGGCCCGCAAGCGGGACGAGGTGCTCGCGGCCGGGGAGTCCGTGCTCGGCTTCCTCTTCGGCCGGCGTTCGGTGGGATCGCTCTCCGCCGCCAGCCGGCGGCGGCGCATGACGCAGGGCGCCGAGAGCCAGGAGCGGCGGGCGGCCGGCGAGGTCGGGCGGCTGGAGCAGGAGCTCGAGCAGCTCTCGGCCGAGGTGGAGGACAAGGCCGCCGAGCTCGAGGCGCGCTACGAGGTGCTGGCGGCGGAGATCGTTCCGATCGAGGTCGGGCTCGAGCGCGATGACGTGCGGATCGAGGAGCTGGGGATTCTCTGGTGCGCGCTGCTCGGCGAGCCCGCGGTGACCTAGTCGCCCTCAGGAGCTCTGCTCGGCGAGGATGAGACGCCCGGGGGGTGCTGGCGGTGAATCCCCGATCCGGATCGCGGCCATGGCCACGGGAAGCGCCTCCTCGATCGTCGATTCATCGCGGGCACGAAGCTCGCCCAGCTCCGTTCCTGCTTGCACCTCGTCGCCACGCGCCACATGGAGAAGCAGCCCTGCTCCCGGGTCGATCTCCGCAGCCACGGCGCCGCGGCCGGCCCCGAGGCGGGCAGCGGCATCACCCAGACCGCGCGCGTCGATCCCGGTCACGAATCCGGCACGCTCGGCTCGCAGATGACGTCTGGCGCGCGGCGCGGCGAGGTGCCTCGGCTCATCGATCACGGCCTGATCGCCGCCCTGGGCAGCGATCATGCGGGCCAGGCGTTCGGTCCCGTCGCCGCGGGCCAGGAGCGTCTCCGCCCGCTTCTGCCCGGCCACCGCATCGGAGTCAATGCCGGCGAGCGCGATCATCTCCCCGGCGATCCGGAGCGAGAGCTCGCGGAGCCGGCCGGTCGCCTCGCCGCGGAGGATCCGGATCGCGTGCTCGACCTCGACCGCGTTGCCGATGGCCGGTGACAGGGGCTCCTCCATGTCGGTGAAGAGGAAACGCACGGCGAGGCCGAAGCGCCGCGCGACCTCGCCCATGCGCTCGGCCAGGGCCTCGGCCGCGGCCTGCCGGCGGAGGAAGGTGCCGCCACCGACCTTCACGTCCATCACCAGCCCCCGGGGTGAAACGCAGAGCTTCTTGCCGAGGATCGAGGCGGTGATGAGCGAGCGGTCCGGCACCGTTCCGGACGCGTCTCGCAGGCGGTAGAGCGCCCGATCGCCCGGGGCGAGATCGGAGCCCGCCTCGACGATCGCGAGCCCCGCGGTTGTGACCGCGCGGCGGAAGGCAGCCGGGTCGAGATCCACGCGGAAACCGGGAATGGCGGCCAGCTTGTCGAGCGTGCCTCCGGTGTGTCCGAGCGCACGCCCGGAGAGCATCGGGACCACGACGCCGGCCGCAGCGGCGAGCGGCGCCGCGATCAGACTCACCGTGTCCCCCACGCCGCCGGTCGAGTGCTTGTCGACGACCGGACCCAGATCGCTGAAGTCGAGGATCTCCCCCGAATGCACGATGGCCCGCGTCAGGGCCGTGCATTCGTCGGTGTCGAGCCCCTGGAAGTGGATGGCCATGAGGAGGGCCGTGGCCTGGTAGTCGGGGATCGTCCCCCGTGCCACGCCGCGCACGAAGAACTCGATGGCCCGCTCGTCGAGGGCGGCACCATCGCGCTTCAAGAGGATCAGGTCGAGAGGGCGCACGACGGCATGAACCTCTCAGTCGTTCATGGAGGTGGCGGTGGGGACGAGGAGTCGCTGCCCGGCCCGTATCTTGTCCGAATCGAGGTTGTTGATCACGAGCAGGGTGTCGACATCGGTCTTGAAGCGCCGCGCGATATGCGTGAGCGTGTCACCGGACTGGACGCGGTAGATGGCGTGCGTCTCTTCTGTGGTCGCTGCCACTGCCGGCGAGCGCCCCGGTGTGGAGCTGTCGATTTCGAGGGCCATGGCCAGACCGCGGCCCGCGGGCACGCGGAGCTTGTAGCCGGCCGGGATGGCTCGCTTGCCGCTCGTCACCATGCCGAGCAGGGCTGGGTTCATCTGCGCCAGCTCACCGGTGGAAACGCCGGCCAGGTCCGCTGCGCGCTTGAAACTCACAGCCTTGGACAGGTCGAGCGTATCGAAGGCGAGAGGCGGGTCGAGCGCTAGCGGTCCAAAGTGCTGTTCGTGATCCCGTGACACATCGAGCGCCGCCAGGAACTCGGTGTAGAAGTTGCGAGAGGCGAAGCCGAAGGCCCGCCCGTCGTAGTCGCGGACGATGGCGGCGATGTCGGCGCCGTGAGCCGCGTGTGCGCGGCGCATGCCCTGGAGCCCGTGATTGTAGGCGGTGATGGCGAGCGGCCAGGAGCCGAACTCCCGGTAGTACTGGCGCAGGGCGACCCCGGCGGCGCGCGTCGCCAAGAGGGGATCGCGCCGTTCGTCCAGGGAGCGATCGATACGCATGTACTGCCTGCCCGTCGAGCGCGTCCACTGCCAGATCCCGGAGGCGCCGCGATGGGAGAGAGCGCCAGGATCGAAGGACGACTCGACATGGGGGAGGGCGAGCAGCTCGGCGGGGAGGTCGAGATCGGCCATGATGGCCTGCATGTGCGGCAGATAGGCACCCGAGCGGATGATCCCGGCGCGGAAGCGGTCGGCCTGGCCGACCTGCGCTCGCACACGATCCTTGGCTGCGGTGAAGAGATCGCTCGTGCCGCGCTTGCCCCAGGCTGCTTGCACGATGAGATCGAGCGGTTCCAGGTCCGTGCGTTCCGGGTTCTCGGCCAGGCGCTCGAGGGAGGCGACGATGTTCTCGCGGGCGTTCTTGAGGCGCTCGCGCCGCTGAAGGCGTTCCACCTCCGTCGTGTCGGGCGGCAAGCTCACCACCGTATAGATGATGTCGAGCTTTTCCGAGTCATGGAGGATCGCCTGGGTCGTCGTGTACTTGGCATAGACCTTGGTCCAGAAGGCGATCTGAGGCTCGAGCGAGGAGGGCCGGGGAAAGAGATCGTCGGCATCGGGAGAGGCGTGAGCGAGGCCGCAAACCAGGCCGGCGAGGCCGAGCGTGACGCCGAAGATCGCAAGGAGAGCGCGGCGGCCCATGTGAGGAGTTGGTTGATACCCGGTCCGGGTGGCTCTCGTGAGCCGCGGCATGGTGATGGTCCTCGCGTGCTTCTTGAGGTTCGTCGTCATGCTGAGACGATGTCGATGGACCAGGCTGGTCCATCCGGTTGAAGAATCCCGCGGGGCCGGGTATCTCCATTGTACCGCGAGAAGGAGCCGCAGCGCCAAGGCCCCCCGACGGCTCGTTCTTGGCGGCCTCGGTCCAGCGCCTGGCCGGCCAACTTCACACAAGCTTCACGCAGCCAGGATGATCCCTTGGTGGGCTTGCTCCATGCTGCTTGCGCCGTGCCGTCGAGCACCTCGGCTCCAACGAGTTGGAGGAGCAGCGGCAAGGCGGTTTGCTCTGATGCCTGGGGCTGCTGCACGGTGCGGCGGCCCCATTTTGCTTGTCCGGTGCCGCTCTATTGATCCGGGAAACACCTTGACCGATTCCGGAGCGGGACGCACGATACCCAGCGTATGGATCGCATCGGCCATGCCCTGCGCGGTGGTCTTGTCGCCGTCTTTCTCATCCAGGGAGCCTTGCTCACGCCCCTCCACGAGCGGGCCGAGCTTCCGGCCCCCCGTGCGGCCGGCGACGTTCTCCAGGCAGCCTACGATTCCTCGGCTGCCTGCCCCGATCCCGCTCACCACCAAGCGGGGGGCGCCCATGATCGTCAGCACTGCCTGACCTGCACCCTGGCCGGGCGCCCTGCCCTGGCTTCGGATGGCATGGTCTACAGCGTGGGATTCGGCGTCACGGCCACTGCGGTCACGGCGGCCGCCGTGACGCCCCGCTCAGCCCTCCCCCTCGACGAATCTCCCCGCGGACCTCCTTCGAGCTCCCTCGCCTGATCCGGCCTCGATCTGCCGCCGGTTCCAACGCTGCCGTTCTGCCCCCTGCCGGCAGCCTCATGTTGCGAAGGAGGGTTCGACATGGCCTTTCGCCAGGCTTCATCACACAGGCCTGGAGCCGCGCTCTTGCTGCTGGTCTGGTTCTCCATCGGCTCCTCTCCCGCAACGGCGGGAGTGGTCAATCCCGATATCTCGGTCATCGGTCAACCTTTCGCGCGGCTCACCGACGATCCGGAGGATCTCGACCGCGATCGCCTCAGTCTCGCTCCCGGCGAGCTCGAGCTGGTCTTCGAAGCGGCCCTCAACCCTTATGGAAGGGGGTCGGTCACGCTCTCGGTGGGCGAGGAGGGACTCGGGCTGGAGGAGGGGTTCTTCATTCTCTACCGCGGCTTGCCCGGCCGGCTCGCCCTCAAGGGGGGACAGTACCGGGTCGGTTTCGGCAAGCTGAACCCGGTGCACCCGCATGCGCTGCCGTTTTCCGAGCGTTTCCGGGTGGCGGGTTACCTCCCCGGCGAGGAGGCGTTCATCGAGCCCGGGCTCTCGCTCTCCGAGCTCGTGCCACTATGGGGGGATCAGTCGTTCACGTTCACGGCTGACTGGCTCCAGGGCGACAGCTTCCGCATCGAGCGCGAGCCGACGGATAGCTCCGGCGATCCGCTCGTCGCGCCGGACGGTGACGGCGACCGCGCCGAGGAGACGCGCGCCGCCTTCGCCGGCCGGGCGAGCTACTTCGCCTCGCTGGGCGATCAGTCGGGCCTCGAGGCCGGCGTCTCGGTCACCCATGGCACCCATAACGTCGCTGCGGGAGCGCGCACCACCGTGCTCGGCTTCGACGCCAAGGCGAAGCTCTGGACTTCGGCGAACGCCCATCTCGTCCTCCAGGGCGAAGGATTCCAGCTCTGGCGGGACCAGGCCGAGTGGGACGAGGCGGGAGGCTACACCGTGACCCCGGTCAGTCCCTTCGGTGGCTACGCCTTCGCCGACATGACCCTGAACCGTCGCTTCAATGCGGGCGGGGGCTATGAGCGCTACGGCGCCCCGGTTCCCGGAGAGCCGGCCGAGCAAGCGTTGAAGCTCTTCGCCGGGCTCTCTCTGTTCGAGGAAACGACGGCCTTCCGCTTCGACTGGGATCACTTCTGGCCGGATGAGGGGGCTCAAGTGAACACGTATACGCTACGCATGATCTTCGCCATGGGACCGCACAAGGCGCACCAGTTCTAGGGCGAGCAGGAGCAGAAAAGGATGAACAGGATCACGATCTCGAGAACAGCGCTTCTGATGCTGGCCGCCCTCATCACCGCCCTGGTTCCGGCATCCGTTGCCGCCAAGGTTCGCGTGGTCGCTTCGGTCAACGACCTGGGTTCGATCGCGAGCTCGGTCGGGGGCCCGGAGGTGGAGGTGGTGGCGATCGCCAAGGCGACCCTCGATCCGCATCGCGTCGAGGTGCTGCCCTCCTACATGGTGCGCGTGACCAAGGCCCAGCTCTACCTCAAGGTGGGGCTCGGGCTCGATCTCTGGGCCGATCAGATCATCGACGGCGCGCGCAACGACCGGCTCCTCGTCATCGACTGCTCGACGAGCGTCGGGGTGCTCGACAAGCCCACGGGGAAGGTCGATGCCTCGATGGGGGACGTCCACCCGGCGGGCAACCCGCACTACTGGCTCGACCCGCGGAACGGCGGCCTCATTGCGCGGCAGATCGCTCTTGCTCTCGGGCGCGTCGATCCCGAGCACGCCGAGGACTTCGCCCGCCGGGCCGAGGAGTTCGCGGCGGCGTCCGACGCCGTCGCCGCGCAGGGCGCCGCGCGTGTGGCCGCGCTTCCCGAGCACACCATCGTCACCTATCACGCCTCGTGGGTGTACCTGGCGAGTGCCCTCGGCCTCGAGATCGTGGGCACGGTCGAGCCCAAGCCGGGAATCCCGCCCACGGGCCGCCATCTCGATGAGATCCGGCAGCTGATCGCGGAGCGGAAGGTGGCCGTCCTCCTGCAAGAGCCCTACTTCTCGGCCGAGGCGGGTGAGTACCTTGCCCGCGAGACCGGAGTCCGCGTGGCCAAGATCTCCCCCTCATGCGACAGCCCCGATGCGGGAAGCTACTTCGCTCATTTCGATCACATCCTCGATCTCGTGGCGGGCGCCGCGGAAGGAGCTCAGAGATGACCGAAGCGCTGGCATTGCCCTTCTTTCGCATCGCCCTGGTCGCAGCGCTCGTGCTCGCCGGCATCCATGCCTATCTCGGCTTCCATGTCGTTCGCCGCGGCGTGATCTTCGTCGACCTCGCTCTCGCCCAGATGGCGGCGCTTGGCGTGGCGCTCGGCGTGCTCCTCGGACTGCACGAGAGCCCGACCTGGTCCTATCTCCTCGCCCTCGGCATGACGCTGGTGGGAGCAGCGTGCTTCGCCTGGTTGCGCGGTCAGGAGCGACACGTGCCGCTCGAGGCGTTCATCGGCATCGTGTTCGCGACCGCACAGGCGCTCGTCTTTCTCGTCCTCGAGAAGAGCCCGGCCGGGCCGGAGCATCTGAAGGAGACCCTGGTCGGAACCCTCTACACGGTGGCTCCACAGCACGTGGCCAAGACCGCCGTGCTCTATGCGGGCATCGGCCTCGTGCACATCCTCCTCCGGCGTCCGTTCTTCGAGATCACCAATGATCCGCAGGGCGCCCGTGCCCGCGGGCGCAATATCTTCTTCTGGGATTTCATGTTTTACGGACTGTTCGGTGTCGTGGTGACCTCCTCGGTGCAGATTGCTGGCGTGCTCCTCGTCTTCGGGCTCCTCGTCATCCCGGCGGTCGCGGGACTCATGACCACACCGAGCGCCTGGCGAGCGCTCCTGGTCGGGTGGAGCTTCGCGTTCGTGGCGGCACTCCTCGGCTTGCTGGGCTCGGTGCGCTTCGATTTCCCGGCGGCGCCGAGCATCCTCGTCGCCCTGACGGCGCTCCTGTTCGGGCACGGCGTGCTCCTCACCGTGACGCGGCGGCTTCTCCGCGGCTCGGCGCCGGGCGGGCGGCCCCGGGTGGCGGAGGACATCCCGCGCGCGGTTGGATTATGATGCCGACCATCCATGAAGATCTCCGCCGTCATCATCTGCGGCAACGAGGAGCGCCGTATCGGGCGCTGCCTCGACTCGCTCGCCGGCTGGATCGACGAGATCGTCGTCGTCGATTCCGGTAGCACCGATCGCACGCGGGAGATCGCCCGATCCGTTGCCGCGGTCCGGTTGATCGAGGCCGACTGGCAGGGTTACTCCGCCAACAAGAACCTCGGCAACCTTCACGCCACGGGCGACTACATCCTGTCCGTGGATGCGGACGAGGAGATCTCGCCCGAGCTGCGCGAGGAGATCCGGACCCTCGGGCCGCGTCTCGATGGCCGGCGGGCCTTCGCCATGCGGCGGCTCGCGCGCTACGGCGGGCGCTGGATCCGCCATTCGGGCTGGTATCCCGACTGGCAGCTCCGCCTCTTTCCGCGGGCGGGAAGCCGCTGGGATGGGGCGCTCGTGCACGAGGAGGTCGTGCTTCCGCCTGGCGCCGCGACCGAACGCCTCGCCGGCCATCTCGTCCATCACGCCTATGACAGCATTGCCGAGCACATCGCCAAGGCCAATGCCTATTCCTCCCTGCGCGCCCGGGATCTGGCTGGAGGACGGTGGCTCGTGGCGCGCGGGATCGTCAAGGCCAAGATCCGCTTCTTGAAGCACTACGTCGCAGGCGGCGGCTTCCTCGATGGCTTTCCCGGATTCTGCATCGCGACGATCGCCGCCTTCGCCGTGCTCATGGCTCACCTCAAGGCCCGCGAGCTGACCGCCGGGGATGGCGTGGATTCGGCCGCTGCCGGCGGGGAGCGGGTTTGAGCGCGAGGAAGCAGGGCCTCACGGGTGTCCGCGGCACGGTGCTCGCGCCGCAGCCGGACCGGAGCCTCGTCTCTTCCGCCGACGGCATCGTCGTCTGGGATGAGGACGGTGTCATCCGGCACGCCGGTCCGTTCGCCGCCGTGAGAGACGAACCGGTCCAGATCATCGACACGGGATCGCCCGCCGTCATCGTGCCCGGCTTCGTCGATGCGCACGTGCATCTACCCCAGCTCGCCCTTCGCGGGCGGAATGCTGCGCCTCTCCTCGAATGGCTGCAGGAGCATGTGTTCGCCGAGGAATCGGCGCTCGCCGAGGGCGAGGCTGCCACCGTGGCTGCAGATCATTTCGAGCGAGCCCTCCTGGCCTGCGGCACCACGGCTGCCGGGGTCTACGTCACCGTGCACGAGTCGGCAACCCGGATCGCGCTCGAGCGCCTTGGCGTCCGCGGGCTCGTGGGGAAGGTGCTCATGGACCGTGCGGCCCCGCCGGCGCTGTGCGAGGCGCCGGCGGTGGGGGTCGCTGCCACCGAGCGATTGCTCGCCGCTTTCCCCGATCGGGTCGCCGTCACACCCCGCTTTGCCGTCGGCTGCACGGCCGAGCTCCTTGCTGCCGCCGGTGATCTGGCGCGGAGGAGCGATGCGCCGATCCTGACTCATCTCGCGGAGAACGAGCAAGAAACGGCGCTCGTGCGTGAACTATTCAAGGAGCGACGTTCATACACGGATGTCTACGCGGCGGCCGGTCTCCTCACGTCGCGCACGCTCCTGGCCCATGCCATTCACCTCGATGAGGAGGACTGGCGTGTTCTCGCGCGCGCCGGGTCCGCGGTCATCCACTGCCCGACGGCGAACGAAGCGCTCGCGAGCGGGCGCATGCCGCTCGAGGCCGTGCGCGCGCACGATGTTCGCTTCGCGCTCGGGACCGATGTCGGCGCCGGCCCGTCGCTATCTCTGTGGCATGTGATCGAGGCTTACCTGCGCGTGCACCGGGGCCGCGCCGAGGTCACTCCGGAAGAGGCGCTCTACCGCGCCACGCGCGCCGGCGCCGAGCTCCTGGGCGTGGCGAGCGGGTTCGGACCGGGGCTCCCCGCGGATCTGGCGGTCTTCCGCCGGCCTGAGGGCGTCGACCGCGGAGCGAGCGGTGGAGAGCTCGTGCGTGCGCTCGCCGCGGCGACCCGGGAGCAAGTCGAGCCCGAGGCGCGGCTCACGGTCATCGGAGGGCGGGTCGTGCACGAGGCCGCGCTCTAGGCCTCGTCCTCCGCCAGCCGCTTGAGCGCCGCCAGCGCGACCTCGATCGCCAGCTCCTCGTGGGCGCGAATGACCTCGGGCTCGAGCCATGGCCCATCGGGGACGCGGCCGGCAGTGGCCATGATGCCGCCCCATGGGATCCCCATCTCGTCGCCGATGGGGCCGATCGTCGACAGCTCCATCTCGGTGGCGACACAGCCGAGCGCGCGGAGGATCTCGGCGAAGCGGTGATCCTGCTCGGCATAGAGCGAGTCCTTGCTGAAGCAGCCGCCGGTGAGAGCCCGCGTGCCAGGCGCGATGTCCTCGACCGCGGCAGCGAGAGCGGCCACCACGCGCGGCGTCGAGGGAACGCGCGGCGGCTCAGGTCGGGCACCACTTGCCGCATTCCCTTCCTCCGGCGGGGCGAGGACGCCGCGGCGTGCCTGCTCGATCGCCGAGGAGAAGCCGGAGGCGAACTCGGCAATGGCGAGCGGGGGCATGGCCTCGCTCGAGTCGTGCACCGTGCCGCAGGTGCCAACCCGGATCACGGCCCGCGCGCCATGTGGATGGAAGCTCGGATCGAGCACCTCGCGCAGGATGATCTCGGTCGCCGATCCGCCCATCTGGCTCTCGACCCCGAGCACCGGTAGATCGCGGTACGTGCCGATGACCACATCGACCCGCCCCGCGGCGATTTCACCCAGCCGCCTGCGGGCCCAGGCGCTCAGGTCGAGCGCCTGGTCGAGGCGACTGAGGATGCGCGCCACGCGGCGCCGATCCCCCGACACGAGCACCCAGGGTGGGGCCCCCGCGGCGAGGATCGGGATCTCCCGTTCGACCCCGTGAGCGAAGATATGGGAGAGACAGGTGTGGCGTCCAAGGAACATGATGGGCGGCAGCTTACCGCCGTTCCGGTCGAGCGTGCTATGATTTTACTTCGCCCATCGGTTCACTCTGTGAGGAGCATCCATGTTCTGCAACACACGCGGCCGCACCCGGACCCGGTCGCCCATGCCGTGGTCCCGTGTCGCCGCCTGCTGGTCAGGCGCGCTCATCGCACTCGCCGTTCTCCTTGCCGCGCCGGTCGCCCAATCCGCGCTCGTCCTGAACGAGCTCCAGGCATCCAACGCGACCACGATCCCTGACGAGGGGGGAGACTTCGAGGACTGGATCGAGGTCCTGAACACCGGCCCCGGCACGGTCGTTCTGACCGGGATGTTCCTCACCGACAACCTCCTCGTGTCCACCCGCTGGCAGATTCCGGCGCTCACGCTCGCTACCGGGGAGCGCGCTCTCTTCTTCGCCGATGCGGAGATGGCCGAGGGTCCCCTCCATACCAACTTCCGCCTGAACGATGGCGGCGAGGAGGTCGGGCTCTTCGACACACTCGCCAACGGCAACGGGCCGATCGACACCATCATCTTCGGCGAGCAGGCGACCGATCGCTCCTACGGCCGCTTCCCCGATGGCAGCGGAGCCTGGATCTACATGGCGACACCCACACCGCGGGCGGCGAACGTCGATCAGGGAAACATCCCGCCGCTCGTGACCGCCACCGATCACGAGCCCAACTCGCCGACCCCGGGCCAGCCCGTGGTCGTGACGTCGCGCATCCGCGATCTGGATGGATCTCTCAACGAGACCCGCCTCTTCTATGACGCGGGCGGTGGTTTCGTCTCGGTTGCCCTCTTCGATGACGGCCTCCATGGCGACGGCGCGCCCGGAGACCAGATCCACGGCGCGCAGATCACCGGCTATCCCGAGGGGACCACGGTCCGCTACTACGTGCGGGCACGCGATGAGGATCTCGAATACACCTTCGATCCGGCCGGGGCGCCCGCGACGGCGTATTCCTATATCGTCGGCTACGAGCAGCCGCCGCTGTTCGTGAACGAGTTCATGGCCTCCAACACGGCGACGATCCAGGACGAGTGGGGCGAGTTCGATGACTGGGTCGAGATCTACAACGCCGGTGCGGGACCGATCACCCTGACTGGCATGACCCTGAGCGACGATCTCGCGGTACCCAACAAGTACACCTTCCCGGCAACTGTGCTCGGTCCCCGCGACTTCATCCTCGTCTGGTGCGACAACCAGCCGGCCCAGGGTCCCTACCATGCCCCGTTCGCGCTGTCGGCGGCTGGCGAGCAGATCGGACTCTTCGCTTCGGCCCAGACCGGCTACGCCCCGATCGATACGCTCAGCTTCGGTCCGCAAGGGCCGGATGTGTCCTACGGACGCGAGCCCGATGGCGGTGCGGTCTGGCGGCTCTACACGCGCGCGACACCGGGGCAGTCGAACCAGATTCCGATCGCGGTCGATGACGCGCCGGCGCCGACGCCTTCCGGTCTCATCCTGGCAGCACCCGAGCCCAATCCCTTCTCCCGGGAGACGAGGGTGCGCTTCACGCTGCCCGCGGCCTCGGAGGTGACGCTCGCGCTCCACGATGTGCTCGGCCGGCGCGTGGCCACCATCGAGGCCGGCCGGCTGGCGGCGGGCACGCACGGGATCGCCCTCGGTCCTGCTCTGGAGCGAGCAGGGGCCGGGATCGTCTCATCGGGTAGCACGGGTCTACCCAGCGGGGTCTATTTCCTCGTGCTCGAAGCCCAGGGCGAGCGTCGCATCCAGAAGATCCACGTGGTGCGTTGAGATCTCGGGGCAAGATCATCCCCGTGGTGCGTGTTAAGGTCCTGCCATGCTCAATGTAGCCCGAGATCCGTTCTCCCTGCCCGGGATGTTCCTTGGCGCCGCGCTTGCGGTGGCCATCGCTGCATCCCCTGCGGCCGCGGAGCACGAGACGTTGTCGGAGATCCTCGGCCGCTGGCAACCGTACGTCGACCAGTACAAGGACGCCCCGCGCGAGGAGCGCGTCACCGAGAGCAAGAAGTTCTTCCTCACCATTCCCTGGGACAACATCGAGTACCTGTGCCTGGCGGGAAGCCCCGGCGTCGGTCCCGATTCGACCGCAGTGCTGCGCTATCTGATGACCTACCGGCTGGAGGTTGGCCCGCCACCAGTGGCGGCCATGGCTCCCCTCATTGCGAATCCGGATCATGTGATGGAGTGCCGGGTGCCGCTCATGGGGTGGGTCTTCCAGCACCGCGATGAGCTGAGTCCCGAGGATCGCCGTCTCCTGGCCGCGGCTCATCTCGCCGCCGCCGAGTTCCCGGGTGAGGAGGCAGTCGTCGACAAGTGCTATGTCGGGGCGGCGGCGCTCGTGGCCAGCGACTCCCTGATGGGGGGAATGATGGCCTGGGGGCGCTCGGGCGATGAGCTCCTGGCCGGTCGCGCGGTGCGCATGCTCACTTCATCGGCCGACCCGCGAAGCCCCGATTCCCTCGCCGCGCTCGCTCAGGTGCTCTTCGATGAGCGTTCGCCCGCGCTCGATGTCGCGCTCGTGCAGTGTCGCGGCCGCTGCCAGGAGGCGGCCTACCCGGTCTTCATCTCCGCATTCCAGAATCCACGATCCTCCGAGCAGGAGGTGACGGCACTCGAGGCTGCCGCACGCGTGCCGCGAGTGGAGACGGCCCAGGCGATTCTCGATCACTATGCCGACGGCGGAGTCATCGCCGACTCTACTTTCACTTCGGCGGGAGAAGCTCGGGTGCACTACTACGGCCTCTGGATCGCGACCCGCGTCGCCGAGCCCCACCTTCTTTCGTGGCTCAGGGAGGGCAACGAGCGCGCGGCCGATCTCGCCATCGAACTCCTCGATCGTTCCCTCCGCTTCGGGCCGCCGGACAAGGATCCGGAGGTCGTCGCGGCGCTCGATGCCTTCGCCGAGCGCACCCCTGCCGCCAAGGCCGAGCGCGCCCGCGCCATCCGGGCCCGGGCGCTGGATCCGCCCCAGTCGCGGAAGCGGCCGGACGGCGCATCCCCACCGGGAGTGCTGCCACCGGGCGCGGCAGCGCCCGAGGGTGCAACCGCTCCGGTGGTCCCGACTCCCGGCGACTCCGCTGGTACGCCGCGATCTCGCCCCTAGGGCGTTCCGCTTCGAATTTCCAGCGTGCTCCCTGGCGGACGGGAAGAACCCGCTTGAGACACCCAATGGATTGTGCTACGCTATTTTAGCTTGCGAGCGGTCTGCCTCCTTGGCAGCCGGTCGTGACGACCGATCGGTCTCAACCTTTTTCACTGGAGTGAGCGGTATAGGCACTTGATAAGGAGCATTCATCGATGAATCGCCTCATTGCCTTCCTGGTCCTGGCGGCGCTCGTTTCGAGCACCGCGGCCTTCGCAACCGACACCTCACGGCTCGGCCTCGGCATTGGCTCGGCCAACAGCACTCCCCCGACGAGTGCTCCGGACGGCCCCGCCGATGTGCTGCTCGCCACGTCGACCAACGGCGGACAGTTCACCGACCTTTCGCCCTACTACCAGTCGGCCCTGCTCGCCGCTGGCGCCGCGACCGTGACCGTCATCGCCGATCCGACGAGCGGTCCCTTCCCGTTCCCCACTCCGTTCACCTCGGCGGAGTACGGCACCATCTGCGTCATCACCAATGACAACTGGTTTGGCGTCAATGGGAACGGCGACGCTGAAGCGAACGTCTCGCTCCAGGACGAGAACCGGATCGCCGCCTACATGGATACCGGCGGCAACATGATCTTCTCGGGGCAGGACTACCTCTGGGGCCGGGGCAACGGCAATGGCTTCCCCCAGATCTACCTCGGGATCGCGAGCTACACCGATGACGTCCTGTCGAACGGCAACAACGTCAACTACACCGGCGTGGCCGGTGGTCCGCTCGCCGGGTACACTGGGGCCGTAACGGCCACGGTCGGCGGCACCCCGTGCTTCACGGCGAACGCCTTCTACACCGACGACATCGTGCCCTTCTCGGTCGGTCTCATGACCTGGGTCGGCGACGGCATCTTCAACGGCCAGGGTGGGACGACCTGGGATACCGGTCTCTACAAGACCGTGTTCACGACGGTCGAGCTCGCCTGCACCACCAACACCCAGCAGTTCAACCGTGACATCGCCGCCATCTACACCTACCTCGCGGGCCAGACCACCTCGGTCGAGCCGGCGACGTGGGGCGCGGTGAAGGACATGTTCACGCGGTAGGACTTCCGGACCGACGAGGGATCAGAGCACAAGCCTGACCCCCTTGTTCGCTCGCGGCGCTGAAGTGTCCGGCGCCCGAGCGGAGACTCCAGGGACGGAGACCCAGAGCCCCGGCGGGAGGACCCCGCCGGGGCTCGTCTTTGGGGTGGTTCAGGGAGATTCGGGGCCCGCCGGCCGCGGAGAACCAGGGGCCGCGCCGGGTTCGAGGGGTGGCTGCGGCTCCTCCGCGGGCAGAGGCTCCCGGGCGGGTGAGACCCCCTCGGCGGGTTGGGCCCCGGGCTCGGGCTCCGGCTCGATCTCCCTCCCGGGCGGCGCCTTGTCCAGGTCGGAGGCATCCACGCCCAGCGACCGGCGCGCTGCTTCGAGCTGCCCGGAGTCGAGCCAGCCCCGGGCCCGCATCCGGGCGAGGATGATGGCCGCCCGCTCGCGGAGGTAGGGCGAGGGGCGGGCGGGGGTGGAGCGCCGCGGCGAGGGCAGCGCGGCCGCCAGGAGCGCGGCCTTGGCCGGTGTCAGATTCTTCGCAGAAGTGTTATAATGATAGCGACTTGCGGCTTCAGCTCCGAACACACCAGGGCCCCATTCGACGACGTTCAGATAGATCTCGAGGATGCGTTTCTTCTCGAGCGCACCTTCGAGCCGGATGGTGAGGGGAATCTCCCGGATCTTCCGCAGCAGTGAGCGCCCCGTTCCGAGGTAGAGGTTGCGGGCGAGCTGGGTCGTGATGGTGCTCGCCCCGCGCACCATCCGCCGCTCGCGCCAGCTCCGGCGGAGTGCGGCCTTGATCTCGAACGTGTCGAATCCCCGATGCTCGTAGAAGGTTGCATCCTCATGAACAACGACGGCATGGATCAGATGAGGGCTCATGGCTCCGAGACCGACCCGCTGATGGTGGAGAGGCCGCGGCGTGCGGGGGTCCGAGAGACGATCGCGCATGACGCGGGTCTCGCCCGGGAACTCCCGGGCAAGGGGCCGGATATCGTGGACGATGAGGTAGGAATCGGCGACGAGGACGAGTGGGATGCCGACGAGCACGAGGATCCCGGCCATGATCCACCATGCCGGCGGCCGGGAGAGCCACCGCCGGGTCCGGCCGCGACCGCTCCTGGTGCCACCCAGGTCGGCATCTCCGGTAACGGCGGAATCGGGGGGCCGGGCACCCGAATCGAGAGAGCTGGGAGGTCCGTCGTTCTCAGCCATGGATCCACTGGAAGATACGCGCCGGAAGCCCGAAGAGCTCGAGCGCCGAGAGCACGAGGGCCACGAGCAGCACCCAGCGCACGAAGCGGGCGCCCCGCAGCATCGCCAGGTGGCTTCCGATCCAGCCCCCGGCCATCTGGCCCGCGGCGAGGATGAGCCCGGCCATCAGATTGACCTGCCCGTGCGCGATGAACACGGGTAGCGCGATCGCCGTGTACGCCAGAACGAGAGTCAGCTTGAGCGCGTTCGCCCGCACGAGATCGTAACCGGCCAGGGGCACCAGGGCCCCCAGGATCAGGAAGCCGACACCAGCCTGGATGAACCCGCCGTAGAACCCGATGCCGAGAAAGGCGAACTGCAGGAGCAGGCGCCGCCTTTGCGCGCGCGTCCGCTCCTCGGGCCCCGTGCCCGGCGCAGCGGTGCGACCTTCGGGCATGAACACCGCCGGCAGCGCCAGCAGGATCACCACCGCGAGGATCGCGCGCAGGATCGGCGACGGGACCTCCACCGCCACGCGCGCGCCGATGACGGCGCCGAGAAGCGCCGTCGGGAGGAGCGCCAGCGCGTCTCGCCACGGCATGCGCCCGCGGCCGGCAAAGTTGCCGACGGCGATCACGTTCTGCAAGAGCACGCCCACGCGGTTGGTGCCGTTGGCGACGTTGGCATCGAGACCGAGGAAGATGAGCGCGGGCAGCGTGAGGAGCGAGCCGCCGCCGGCGAGCGTGTTCACGATTCCGGCGACGAGGCCAGCAAGAATGAGCAGGACGTAACCCTCGGTGGGCATCGGCGGCAGTCTAGCAGAGGCGGCGCTTCACAGCCGTGTGGGCCCGGCGATCACCGGCGAGCTTGACCCCCCGCGTGAGGGCTTGCAGAATCCCGCCTCCATCGACGTACCCATGGGTCACCGAGGCGAGATGGCGGAAAAGGAACGACAGAGCCCCTTCGGCCCCTACCGCCCGAAGCGTGAGGAGAGCCCGTTCGGTCCCCGGCCGCAACGCAGGCCGCCGCGCGATCCGTTTGCGCCACGGGGAGAGGAGCCGGCCCCGCCGCCGCCGAGGTCGCGGCCGCGACCGCTCGAGCGACCGCTCGACCTCCTCGTCGAGGTGGCCCCGGGGGGCGCTGCCGCCGGTCATCTGCCCCGGCTCCCAGGGCTCTGCTTCCGCGCCGGGGACGCCGATCAGCTCGTGCGCGTGGCGCCCACCAAGGTGGCTGAGTACCTCCAGTGGCTCGCCGACGAGAACCTCTCGGATCTCACGCCGTTCGCCGCCCATCTGACCCGGATCGTCAAGACGGGTGCCGGGGCCGAGATCCCGGTCGCCGAGCGCGAGCGGGTCCCGGGCGCGCCGCTCTGGATCTCGGGCAACCCGGCCGCTCTCTTTCGCACCGATCGCTACGCCTTGAACGACGAGGAAGTGGCGGCCCACTTCCGCTTCGTCAAGCAGGTGGTGCGGCGGATGCGTCTCATGGTGGCGGGCCTCACTCCGGGTCAACGCGCCTGGAAGCCCGCTCCCGACCGCCGCTCGCTCGACGAGACCCTCGTTCATGCCGCCGATTGCGTCTGGTGGACCTGCTCGCGGCTCGACGACGACCTCCCCGAGCCGGAGACGCTCGCCGACGAGGAACCGATCGATCGGCTGGCGCGCCTCAGCGAATTCGCCCCCGACTTTCTTCTCTCCGTTCCGCTTTCTCACCGCACGGAAATTCACGTACCAACGCGGTTTCTCACCAGCGATCCGACGGAGGCATGGACGCATGCCAAGGCCTGCAGGCGCCAGGCGGAGCATGTCTGGGAGCATCTGCAGGGGTTGCCACGGGCCGTCCAGATGGCGGCCGAGGCTTGACTGGTGCCCGCTAGCGTCAAGGAGGATCAGATGTCGCTCGTCAAGGAGTTCCGGGACTTCATCGCTCGGGGCAACGTGATCGATCTGGCCGTGGCCGTCGTCATCGGAGGCGCCTTCGGGAAGGTCGTGAGCGCGATCGTCGATGACCTCGTGATGCCGCTCGTGAGCGCCCTCATCCCTGGAGGTGACTGGCGCGAGTTCACGGTGACGCCGCTCCATTTCAAGATCGGCCATCTGCTGGGATCGGCCATCGACTTCCTCATCATCGCCTTCGTGATCTGGGTCGTGGTCGTGAAGACCATGGGGTCGCTCAAGAAGGCGGAGGCGCCGGCCGCTCCGACCACCAAGGAATGTCCCGAGTGTCTGGAGACGGTGCCGATCAAGGCCCGGCGTTGCCGCGCCTGCACGGCGGTGCTCGCCTGATCGTGGCGGGGGTGGTGCCTCCTAGGCATCCCACAGGCGGCGTCGCTGCCAGCGCCCGGTGCGGAACCAGGCCCAGATCACGATCCCCCGCACCACCGAGGTGAGCGACAGCACCCAGGCGATTCCGGCAGGTCCGAGGCCGAGGGTCTCGGCGGCGAACCAGCACAGGGGCACGCGCGCCGCGGCGATCGGCAGCTCGACGAGCATGGGGGGGAGCGTGTCGCCGGCACCGGCGAAGCCGCCGCTGAACACGATCTCGATCACCATGAAGGCCTGGCAGATGGCGATGATGCGGAGATAGGGAGCGCCCAGCTCGAGGACGGCCGGGTCGGCGCTGAAGGGGCGGATGAGGAGCCGCGGCACGAGGAGCATCGCCGCGGTGGGGATCAGCGAGATCAGGACCCCGAGCCACGCGGCGCGGTGCGCCGCCTGGCTCGCGCGCTCGGTCTGGCCGGCGCCGAGGTTCTGCCCGACGAGCGTGGCGGCCGCCGAGCCGAGCGCGTCGGACATGATGTAATCCATGGATTCCAGGCGGTTGACGATGCCGAGGACGGCGAGCGACGCCGTGCCGAAGCGCGCGGCGAGCCCCGATAGCGCCAGGTAGACCGCGGAGAAGAGCGACCCGGTGAGGAAGCGGGGGATCCCGATCTTGATCGTGCGAAGGATCGTCGCCGGGTCGGGGCGAAGGAGCGCTCCGCGTGACATGGGGAAGCGCTCGCCGGCGCGGCGGGCGAGCAACACGAAAAGGAGAACGGCGATCGTCCAGGAAAGAACGGTGGCCCACGCGGCTCCGGCGACGCCGTAGGCGGGGATGGGACCCACGCCGAAGATGAGGACTGGATCGATCACCGCGTTGAAGAGCGTCGAGATCCCGATCACGCGGAGCGGTCGCACCGTATCACCGGTGGCGCGCCAGATCGATTCGGCCGCCACGAGCAGGAAGAGTGCCGGAGCGCCCCCGAAGACGGTCCCGAGATACGTGGCGCCCAGCTGAGCCACGTCGGCGGGTACGCCGAGGAGGCCGAAGAGAGGCCCGGTCAGCGGGCGGATCGCGAGCGCGAAGAGGAGCCCGAGGCCGAGCGCGGCAAGCACCCCCTGGGCCGCCGCATGCGCGGCGCGCTCCCGGCGGCCCTCGCCCAGGGCGCGCGCCACCTGGGCCACGATGCCGATGCCGACAGCTTCGGCGAGCGAGGTCATGGTCCAGGTGGCGAAGATCGAGGTCACGAGCGCGGCGCTCGCCGCCGCCCCCAGCCGGCCCACCCAGAACAGGTTGATCAAGTGATAGCCGACGTGAACCGCCTCGAGGGCGAGCACCGGCCCGGCGATGCGTAGGATCGCCGGGAGGAGCGGGCCGCGGAGGAGATCGGATCTCCCCGCGCCGGGTGCGGTCACCGCCGGGTCGGGCGTGCTCAAGCGCGGGTCGATCCAGCGTAGGCGGCGAAGGTGTGCACGAACGCACGCATTCCCCCGGCTGCCTGTTGCCAGTCGAAGAACTCATCCGGGGCGTGATAGCCGTGCTCGGGAAGGCTCAGCGGCAGGAATGCGATGGGCACCCGGAGCCTGTCGGCCAGGATGCTGACCGCACCGATCGACCCGCCTTCACGCACCGGAACCGGATCGCGGCCGAAAGCGCGTGCCATCCCGGTCTTCACTGCCGCCGCGGCCGGTCCGTCGAGCCGTCCCGTGTAGGGCGCGAGACGGCCGGTGGCCACCACCTCCACGTCGGGGTTCACCGCGGCCACGAACTCCCGGAGGCGGGCCTCGATCCGCGCCGGGTCCTGCCCGTGGACCAGGCGGAAGCTCACCTTGAGCTCGCCCTCCCGCGGCACGGCGGTCTTGACCCCGGGCCCCACGTAGCCGCCGGCCAGGCCATGGACCTCGAAGGTGGGGCGGGTCCAGAGGCGGAGCATCATCTCGAGCGGAACTTCCGTCTCGAGCTTGTCCAGGGCATAGGCGCGCTTGAAGTAGTCGACATCGAAGCCGCAGGCCATGAAGCCGGCGATCTCCTCGGCCGTGGGCGCGATCATGCCCTCATGCCAGAAACGTGACCCGTTGATTGCTGCGACAAGAAGTGAAAGTTCGCGGAGCGGATTCCGGGCCACCCCGCCGGTCATTCCGGAGTGCGCCTCCTTGGCGGCGGTGTGCAGGCGGAGAATCGCATTGAGCGATCCCCTCAGGCTGTAGGACATGGCGGGCACGGCGGCATTCGGCCACAGGGAGTCGGAGACGATGACGCAGTCGGCGGCAAATCCCTTCCGCTGCGTCATCCGCGTCACGACCTCGGCGAAGTGCGGGCTCCCGATCTCCTCCTCGGTTTCCCAGATGAAGCGGACTGCGATCGGAATACCGTGCGTGGCGGCGTAGGCGGCGGCCCGCAACGCGGCGAGCGCCGGGCCCTTGTCGTCGGTGGTCCCGCGGCCGCAGTAGAGGAAGCGTCGCTCCCGGTGGTCCTCGACCGCGAAGCGGAAGGGCTCGCCGCGGGTCCAGGTGGCGAGATCGGCCGGCTGCACATCGAGATGGTTGTAGATGAGGATCGAGGCGCGTGCGTTCTCGGGCACGAACCCGCCGACCACCGCCGGGGTGCCCCCGGTTTCGATCAGCTCGGCCTCGCCGCCGAGGTCGCGGATCATGTCGCGCGCCGCCTCGGCACCGCGGCGGATGTCGTCCTCGCGGCCGCCCCCGGGACTCACCGTCGGGATCTCGACGAGCGTGCGCAGGCACCCGCGGAACCAGGGCTCGGAATCGGCCACATGAAGGTCGAGCGCGTGCGGATCGATGGGGGTCTGGGACATGCGTTGGGATCTCCTTGCTGGGTGATGTGCCGCCGCGGAGTATAATCGACCGCCGATGACTCGACGATCGCACATGGGGCGCGGACCGCGGGGAGAGCGACCGGCCGAAGGGCCGCGGATGGTGTTCGCCGACGCCGCAGGCCGCATCTACGACCATCCCGAGCTCGGGATGGCCGGCGTGGATGGTGGCGAGCCCGCGCCCGTGCCAGCGCCGGACCTCCTGCCGCTGCCGCGCGGGAGCGATCTCTTCACGCTCCCCGGCCGGAGTCCGATCGGCATCGATCCGGGAACGGGGCGCGCCGTCGAATACACGGGTGACGGAACGGCCGGACCGATCGATGCCGTCGCCGCTTTCCTCGCCCCCGCGCACACGCTCACCCTGACGCCGGCCTACGCGACCCGGTCCGGCGCTCCAGCGCTACCCCTCTTCGCCTACTCCGCCGTCGGCTTTCGGGACGGCGAGTTCGTCGCCACCGGGTTCCGCGTCGATCCCGACATCCGCCAGGATCCCTGGCGCTTCGACCCCAAGCGGCTCGCGAAGCAGGTCGCCGCACGGATGGCGACGGCGGGGGAGAACCAGGTGATCCAGCAGCTCGAGCGCTGTGCTCTCGAGTACAACTGCCGGGCCGCGCAGAACTACTTCATCGGACGGCACGAGGCACCGCTGCCGACGAGCGTCACCTGCAATTCGCTCTGTGTGGGCTGCATCTCGCTCCAGGCGGACGGCTCGTTCAAGGCGAGCCATGATCGACTGGGGCGGGCGCCGAGCGCCGAGGACGTGGCCGAGGTCGCGCTGGAGCACATTGCGCGGGTGCCGGAGGCGGTCGTGAGCTTCGGCCAGGGCTGCGAGGGGGAGCCGCTCCTGAACGCCCAGCTCCTCATCCGGTCGGTCGAGCTCATTCGTGCGGCCACCGACGCCGGCACCATCAATCTCAACTCGAACGCCTCGAAGCCGGACGTGGTGGCCGCTCTCGCCGCGACCGGTCTCGACTCGATCCGGGTGAGCCTCAACAGCGCGCGTCCCGATGTCTACGCCGCCTATTACCGCCCGCAGAAGTACTCGTTCGCGGATGTCGTGGCGTCGATGCAGGAGATGAAGGAGCGCGGCCGCTATCTCTCGATCAATTACCTCGTCTTCCCCGGGGTCACCGACAACGAGGAGGAGCTCTCGGCGCTCGTGGATCTCATCGCCGAGACCGACCTCGACCTGGTGCAGATGCGTAACCTGAACATCGATCCCGAGGTCTACCAGGCGGCCCTCCCTGCCGGCACCATGCGCCAGGGCTTCGGGCTCAGGCGCGTCATGACGGAGCTCCGCGCCCGCTTCCCGCAACTCCGTTTCGGTTACTTCAATCCGCCGAAGGAGCGCTACGCCGCCTTCCGCACCGAACCGGCACCGGCTCTGTTCGGCTAGCACCCGGGACTCGACCGGACTACACTCCGCCCATGGCCACGACCACAGGCACCCGCCGCCGCAAGAAGAAGACCGCCCCCGAATCGGCCGGGCTCGTTCCACTCGAGACGCGAGCCGATCCGCCGCCGCCGATCAGCGAGCTTGCCGCCCAGGTCGAGGCCGATGGCGGTTGTGTGCATTCGATCTATCGGGATCCCTTCGGGGGACGCTGGCTCCTTTTCGTCGTGCTCCCTCTCGATCGCGTCATCGCGAGCCCCTTCCAGCGCGATCCATCCGCCACGCATGTCGGGCGATTGCAGGGGGTGATCGAGAAGATCGGACGTTTCCTCGATCCCATCATCGTGGTCCGCAACCCCGAGGGCAATTACTGGACGCCGAACGGCAACCACCGTCTGGAGGCGCTGCGCGCCCTCGGTGCCCGCTCGGTGTCCGCGCTCCTTCTCCCCGAGCACGAGATGGTGTACACGATCCTCGCCCTCAACACCGAGAAGGCGCACAACCTGAAGGAGAAGGCCCTCGAGGTGATTCGCATGGCGCGCGACATCGCCGCGCTGCGGTCGGGCTCGGAGCTCCAGTACGCCTTCGCCTTCGAGGAGCCGGCGTTCCTCACCCTCGGCATCTGTTACGAGAAGCGGCCGCGATTCGCCGGCGGGGCCTACCACCCGGTGCTGCGCCGGGTGGATGAGTTCCAGGAGGCGGAGCTCCCGGCGGCGCTCGAGACGCGCACGGGATGGGCGGAGAAGCTGCTCCAGCTCGATGATCGCGTGACCGAGATCGTAGCCGAGCTCAAGGAGCGCGGATTCGTGAGCCCCTATCTCAAGGCCTTCGTCGTGGCCCGCGTCAATCCCCTCCGCTTCCAGCGCGGCGCCACGGCCGAGCTCGAGCCCACGCTCGAGAAGATGCTGGCCGCGGCCCAGCGCTTCGACGCCGGCCGGATCCGGGAAAAGGATCTCGCGGGAACCGGTGGCCCGCCGCCGGCGGAGGGCGAGGATTGATCACGCTCCTGGTCGCGGGACTGGTCGCGCTGTTCGCCGGAGCCCCGGTCGATTCGACTTACGTCGCCACGATCCTCGCTGAGCGCACGGAGCGCGAAGCGCGGCTCAGGGCCGACGATGGCTGGCTCACCGTCGCCGGTCTCCACTGGTTCATGCCCGGCGAGAACTCCTGCGGCACCGATCGCGGCAACACGATCATCCTGCCCGCCGGCTCGGCGCCGGCCGCGGTCGGTCGCTTCATCCTCCGCGGGGACTCGGTCGGGGTCGAGGTGCTCCCCGGCGTGCCGGTCACCTGCGACGGGCGGCCGGTGACGCAGATGACTCTCCGGAGCGACGAGGAGGGTCGGCCCGACGTGCTGGTCCTCGACCAGCTTCGTCTCTTCGTCATCAGGCGAACCCGGGGGCTGGCCCTGCGCGTCCGCTATCTCGATGCACCGGCGCGCCGCGAGTTCCAGGGCCTCGACTACTTCGCGGTGGATCCCTCATGGCGGATCGAAGCTCGCTTCGTGCCCTATGACCCGCCGCGGCCGATCGTGATTCCGAGCGTGATCGGCACCGTGGACACCGTCCTGGCACCGGGATGCGTCGAGTTCGAACGTGGTGGCGAAACGTACCGCCTCGATCCGGCGAGCGATTCCACCGCCGACGGACTCTTCTTCATCTTCAAGGACGAGACGAGCGGGGTCGAGACCTATCCCCCGGGACGCTTCCTCTCGACCGATCCTCCAGCCGGTGGCACGGTGGTGCTCGATTTCAACCGGGCGGTGAGTCCGCCCTGCGCCTACACCGAATACGCCACCTGCCCCCTGCCGCCGCTCCAGAATGCCCTCGCGCTCCGTATCCCGGCCGGCGAGAAGCTGACTCCCGGCCACCATCCCTGACCGCTTGAGCCGGGACGCCGCCTCGGGTAGCATCTCCGGCGGCGCGGATCTACGAGCTCGTTCTGCGCCCTCCTCTCGCCTTGATTCCAGACGAGCCTCGACAACGCACCTACGGCAAGGAGGCCTCGATGCGATCCCGCACTCGCCTCGCTGCGTTGCTCGTCCTCGGCGGTTGGCTCTCGGTCCCGTGGTTTTCCACCCCGTGGATCGCGGGCCCTGCATCCGCCGCACCGCTCCCACCCAGCGCCCCGGCTCTGCCGGTCCCCGCGCCGGGTGACGTCCCCGTCACTCCCGAGGGCCAGCTTCCGCTGGTGCTCGAGACCACGGCCGGCGGCGCCATCGCGCTGGCCGCGCGCGTCCAGGAGCTGGGCGGGCACGTCGAGTACAGCTTCGAGACCATGCCTGCTCTGGCGGTGACCGTCCCCGCCACCCGCGTGCATGAGCTCCTCGGCGATGCACAGGTTATCGCGGTCGAGCGCCAGAAGTGGATTCACCGGGCGGTCTCGACGGTGGAGCTTCCCGGCATCGGCCGCATCGAGGACGGCGCGTTCCATGTCGTCGATCTCGCTGCGAAGACGTTCCCCGTTTCTCGCGGAGAGCTCCGCCGCGGCGGCGGCAGCGAGCTGGCGACCTTTCTGGGGTACGACGCCATGATCGGCGCCACCGAGGTGTGGGAGGACGCGGATTTCGGTGAGGGCGCGATCGTCGTCGTCGTCGATACCGGTGTCTTCCCCGACCATCCGCTGATCGCCGGCAGCGTGATCGGCGGCGAGAACCTGGTGCCGGCGGAGGACGAGGAGCGGATCGATCACGACCACGATGGTACGCCGGATGGCCGCTCCTTCGACTGGAACGCCATCCAGAACCATGACCATGGCACCTTCGTGTCGGGCCTCATCGCCGGTCATGCCGATCTCGTGATGCCGCTCGAGAGCCAGCTCGCGCAGTCGCTCCTCATCCACAGTCCGGAATCGATCGACTCGGTGGATGTGACCATGGGGCGGGTGAGCCTCATGGGCATGGCGCCGGCTGCCTCCATCTATGCGATGAAGGTCTTTCCCTACGACGGCGGCAGCGCTCCGGACGCGCGCGTGGCCGCAGCGCTCGATCGCGTGATCGAGATGAAGCGCTCGGGCGAGCTCGCCGTCGATGTCGTCAACATGAGCCTCGGCGGCCCGACCCTGTGGGATGGCCGGAGCGTCCTCGATCGCATGGTGGACGCCGCAGTGGCCGAGGGCATCACGGTCGTGGTGGCGGCGGGGAACGAGGGGCCCGCTCTCGTGACCACCGGCAGCCCGGCCAACGCGTTTCGCGCGCTCGCCGTCGGCGGGGCGGTCGATCCCATCCATACCCGGGTCGGTATCGAGCAGCTCTTCGAGGGGGCGCCGATCGGCGTCGGCCAGCTCATCTACCCCTACGATGCGGTGCAGGTGGCCAACTTCTCGAGCCGCGGCTTGACCGGCGACGGACGCGTGAAGCCGGACCTTCTCGCCACCGGTCTTCTCAGCTTCTCCTCGGCGCTCTTCGATGTCGATATGGACGGGCTCAATGACGTCCCCGGCTATGCCTTCGGCGTCGGCACCTCGTTCGCGACCCCGACCGTGGCCGGAGCGGCGGCACTGCTCGCCGCCTATGGCCGTTCGATCGGGGGACTCTCGGAGGCGCCGTACCTCGCCAACGTCCTCATGAGCCAGGCGCGACCGATCGCCGACTGGCGGCGCGTGCCGGAGGTCGAGCAGGGGAAGGGCTTCGTGCGCCTGCCGGAGGCCTTCGCCATGCTCCAGAACGGCCACGGGCAGAACCCGCCGCCGCGCAGCACGCGAAACGACGCGGTCACCTACCTCGATGCGGGAGAGCACGGCATCGTCTCCGGACGCACGCGTGCTCTCGGTCCCGGCGAGACCCACACCTTCGTCATCGAGGTGCCGTGGAGCGTCAAGAGCTTCGACGTGAGCGTTCCCGAGGTCACGCTCGGGAGCGAGCAGAATCCGATCATCGGCGATCACCTCGAAATCCACGTCCACTCGGCGAAGCGCGGCGGGAACGGCGATTATCTCTTCGTCGATCCCGATGTGTCGCCCTTCGCCGGGTTCACCACGCATCGTCCGGAGTGGGGGCAGATCCGCGTCACCTTCGCCGGGAGCCTGACCAACTGGGGCCGCGCCGAGGCGCGCTTCACCCTCAAGACCAAGTCTGGATCGACGCCGGGCGTGCTGCGCGCAGAGGCCGCGCTCGGCAACGAGGGTGTCTGGGAAACCTCGGTCGACGTGCCGGAGGATCTGGCCGGTGTCGAGTTCTGGCTCTCCTGGGATCACGACTGGCGGACGCTTCCCACCTACGATCTCGATCTCCTGGCCATTGCGCCCGACGGCACCCCGCACCTGGGCGGGCTGTCGCTCAGGAGCCCCGAACACACGATGATCATCCATCCCATGCCCGGGACCTGGCAGCTTCGCGTCATGGACATGGACACGATCCGGGGATCCGAGTGGTTCCGCGTGCACTGGAAGACCCATCGCTTCTTCGATCCCGATGTCTACGAGAAGGACGAGGGTGGCGGGGAAGTGGAAGTGGGCGGTCGCGAGGTGGCTGCGGCACCGGTGGATGCCGCCGCGGCCGGGGCGCCTCAGGCCGGGCTCCTGACCGTGGGGCGGCCGGCCCTGGCCTTTCTCGGCGTGACCCCGAACCCGGCGCGACCGGAGGCCTCGATCCGCTTCGAGATCGGGAACGAGGGCGGCGGTGAGGTGCGGGTCGTGATCTTCGACTTGAGCGGCCGGCGGGTGCGGACGCTCCTCGAGCGGTCGCTCGAACCGGGCGTGCACACGGCCGAGTGGGATGGCCGCGGCGATGACGGCGCCATCGTGGCGAGCGGAGTCTACTTCGCCCGCATCGAGGCGCCGGCGGGGACGGCGACGCGCAAGCTGGTCGTGGCCCGCTAGGACGCGAGGAGGTGGCGGCGGTGGCTTCCCCCGGATCCCCGGCGATCGAGCTCTCCCGGGCTCGGCTCGACGAGGTGCGCCGCCGCCTCTCCGCTCGCGTCCATCGCACTCCGGTCATCGGGAGCCGGCTCCTGTCGCAAGCGGCCGGCACCGAGCTCCTGCTCAAGGGTGAGCACCTGCAGCGCGGCGGCGCCTTCAAGATCCGCGGCGCGCTCAACTTCCTCCTCACCCTCGCCGAGGCGGAGCGCAGCCGCGGAGTGGTCACGGCCTCCTCGGGCAACCACGGGCAGGCGGTCGCCCTGGCCGCGCGCGAGCTCGGTGTGGCGGCCACGGTCGTCGTGCCCGAGGATATCTCCGGGGTCAAGGCCGGAGCGATCCACGACTACGGGGCCCGGATCGAGGTCGCCGGGCGCTCGTCGTCGGCGCGTCTCGAGCGCGCGCGCGAGCTTGCGGCCTCGGGCCTGGTCTTCGTCCCGCCCTACGATCACGAGCGCATCATCGAGGGTCAGGCCACGGCGGGCGCCGAGATCGTCGAGGATGCCCCGGGCATCGATGCGGTGGTGGTGCCTGTCGGCGGGGGAGGGCTCATCTCCGGGATCGCGCTCGCGGTGAAGCTCCTTTCGCCCGCGGTCCGCGTCATCGGGGTCGAGACCGAGGCGGCGGACGACGCCCACCGGTCCTTCCATTGCGGCCAGCGCGTGCGCATCGAGCTCCCGGATACGATCGCCGACGGCATGCGCAATCTGGAGGTGGGAGATCTCAATTGGGAGGTGATCCGCACCCGCGTCGATGACATGGTCACCGTGTCCGAGGACGAGGTTATCGCCGCCATGCGATTGCTCCTGACGCGGGCCAAGGTCGTGGCCGAGCCGACCGGGGCCGTGGCCCCGGCGGCTGTGCTCGGGGGCAAGGTGCGCGGGGCGCGGGTGGTGGCGGTCGTGAGCGGCGGTAATCTGGACCTGACCTTTCTCGAACGATTGGCCGGCACGGACGGTGGCTAAGATCCCCCGGCGGCCGCCACACCTGATAGAATCGAATGCGGTAGTTTGCCCGGCCGCGCCGATCCCCTTGAGAAAGGACGCAGCCATGGACGTCCGCACCCCGCGCCGCCTGCCGCCTCTCCCGCTCGTGACCACCGCCTTCCTGGTCCTCCTCTTCCTCGCTCCCGTTCTCGCGGCCGCCGCCGGCGCGGATGTCGCCGATCCGTACCGCGAGCTGCGCGTGGAGTGGGCTGATATGGAGGCCCATCGCGCCTCCCCGGCGCTCGCCGGCATCGAGGTCATGCATGTCGAGAAGGGTGAGTTCGTGAACCTCTTGGCCCGCGCGGCCGAGATCGACCAGCTCCAGTCCGCCGGCATCCCGTTCACCGTCGTGATCGAGGATCTCGAGGCTCACTACGTCGCCATGATGAACGACTGGGCAGCCAAGAGCGGCGAGGTCGAGAACTTCGGACCCTTCCATACCTACTCGGAGACCGTGATCGCGCTCGATGATCTGCACATGATGTATCCGGCGATCACGACCCAGAAGATCTCGCTCGGCACGACCTGGCAGGGGAACACCATCTGGGCGATGAAGATCTCCGACAACCCGACGATCGAGGAGCCGGGTGAGCCCGAAGTGCTGTTCGATGGCATGCATCATGCGCGCGAGGTGATGACCGTCGAGATGCTGCTCTCGTTCATGGAACACCTCTGCGCCAACTACGGGACCGATCCCGAGGTCACCTTTCTCGTCGACAACCGCCAGGTCTGGTTCGTGCCGATCGTGAATCCCGACGGCTATCTCTACAACGAGCAGACCAACCCCAACGGTGGCGGCATGTGGAGGAAGAACCGCCGCAACGATCTGGGCAGTTGCATCGGGGTCGATCTCAATCGCAACTACGATTACGAGTGGGTGGGACCCGGATCGAGCACCGATCCTTGCAGCGACACCTATCGCGGACCGGCTCCGGCTTCCGAGTTCGAGATCCAGGCACTCACCACCTTCATGAGCGATCATGAGTTCGTCACCCACAACTCTTACCACTCGGTCGCCGGTCTCATCCTCTTCCCCTGGGCGTATACCCTGGCGCACACGCCTGATGACGCTCTCTTCCGCCAGATGGCGAACGAGATGGCGCGGGACTCGAACTACCAGCCCGGGCAGCCGCCCGAGGTGCTCTACTCGGTCAACGGCGGGTCCATGGACTGGGCCTATGGCGAGCAGACCACCAAGCCCAAGATCTTCTCGTTCACGACGGAGATCAGCGGATCGGGCTTCTGGCCGGATCCGAGCGAGGCCCCGGGGCTCATCGCCGAGAACCTGTACTCGAACCTCTATCTGGTGCGCGCGGCCGGCGCCTTCCCCGACCTGGCGGGTTTCTCGGTGACAGGGGGCAACGGCAACGGCCGGCTCGAGCCGGGCGAGACCGTGAACCTCGTCGTCACGATCAGGAACCAGGGGGTGATCGCCGCCGCCGAGGACGTGGTCGTGCGCTTGCGCTCGCATGACGCTTACGTCGCCCTGGGCTCCGCGACGAGCGCGCTGGGAACCATCGCTCCCGCGGGAAGCGCTACCAACGCCGGCAATCCGTTCATCGTGAGTGCCGATCCGTCGACGCCGGCCGGGCACATCGCCGAGTTCACCGTCGAGATCGAGAGCGCCGGGGGAATCGCGCTCGGACGCGACCTCGCGCTCATGATCGGGCAGCCCGACTACTACTACTTCACCGATTTCGAGCCGGGAGACGGGGGCTGGACCCAGGATCCAGCGCACACGGCGACGACCGGCGCCTTCGTGCGCATCGATCCCAACCCCACCACCTTCCAGCCGGGTGACGACACGACACCCGATCCCGGCATCTACGCCTGGATCACGGGGCAGAACACCGATGTCGGCACCGACGACGTGGATGGCGGGGTGAGCGCCACGCGCTCGCCGGTCATCGATCTCTCGGCCTATTCGACAGCTCGCCTGGTGCTCAACTACTTCCATGGCCAGCGCGACCAGGGCGACGACCCCACCGGGGACTACTTCCGCATCCAGCTCTCGAACGACGGTGGTGCAACCTACCCGGTGAATCTCGTCGAGATCGGTGACGTGACGACGACTCCCCAATGGCGCGAGCTCAGCGTGGACCTGGAAAGCGTGCTGCCGCTCACCGCGATGATGCGCCTACGGGTCCTGGCCGCCGACGGCGCGGTCACGGGTGACATCATCGAGGGCGGCATCGACGATGTCGCGATCCTGAGTCCGGGAAGCGGCAACCGGCCGCCCGGCGCGCCCACGCTGGTCTCGCCGCCGAACGGCGCCGGCGGTCTCCCGGAATCTCCGTTGCTCGTCGTCGCCAACGCGATCGATCCCGAGGGCGACCCGCTCACCTATGGGTTCCGCGTCTATTCGGATCCTCTTCTCACCGATCTCGTGCGGAGCGTGGACGGCGTGGCAGCGGGCGCGAGCCAGACCTCCTGGTCGGTGTCTCCGCCGCTCCTCGCCGGCACGTACTACTGGCGGGCCTACGCCGCCGATTCCGAGCTGCGCGGCATGTTCATGCCGGCGGCGAGCTTCATGGTGGGGGCGGTGACAGCGACCGGCGAGGCCGGAGCTCCGTCGCGTCCCATGCTCTCCGCGCCGGCACCCAACCCGTTCGCTGCGGGGACCGTCGTCACGTACCAGCTCGCACACCCCTCCCGGGTTCGACTCGACCTGTTCGATGCCGCTGGACGGCATGTGCGGCGGCTGGTGGACGGGGGCGGTGCTGAGGGGCTCTATCAGGTCTCCTGGGATGGCCGTGACACGCGCGGCAATGCCGTGGCTCCGGGGATCTACCTCGCCCAGCTCTGGGTGGACGGAGCCGTGGAGACGCAAAAGCTGGTGCGGCTCAAGTAGCAGCTGGCGAAAGACGGGAAAAGGGACGGGGCGCGGGCTTCAAGCCCGCGCCCCTCTTTCGTCCGCCTGGCGGAGGTTCGCAACGATCGGCGATGGGGTCGGATGGCGCAGCCGATCGGGGTGTTTCACCCGGCAGAGCGCCAGGAACGTGCCGGCGTCTAGCGCGGAGGAGAGGAGTCGCTCGTCTGCTCCCACCCCAGGCTGTCCTCGAACTCCTGCAACGAGAACCGGCCGTCGCTGCTCTCGAGGGCCACGCCCGCCAGGTGCAGCGATGCCGCGTTGTTGAGGCTCGGTTCGCGCAGATAGAGCGAGTACGCGTCGAGGAACGCATCCCACCTCTGCTTGCGCTCGGTGTCGCCGTTCTTGACGGGGGTCTCTAGCATGGAGAACACCTCCTCTCGCCCGCGCACCGGTCGCGACGCGACTCGTCGCGGTCCACGCTCAGCTCAGTGCCGATCATCTGGAGCTCGCTCCGGATGCTCTGGCCATGGCCTCTGCGTTCCCCGGAGGGCACTTGCGGCTCTCTTAATCTGACGCCTCGTTCACCCTTATTTTGCATTCTTCGTACCAATCGGCACGAAATGCGTGATCGAGGGCGCCCAGGACATCTCAAGTCCTTGTCAAGACAGTCGTTGGCTCATTTCCGGGGGGCGTATCGGAGGTGACGACTCGGATGGAGTCACGATTTTGAAACACTCTTCGGCTGCCGTTTGTTCCACATCGGTGCGGCGTGGCGGAAGCATCCATCGATCTGCACGCACGCACCGTCGTTGAAGCTTAGCAAGGAGCCCCGGCTCGCGCCAGAGCGTGGCGGCCCGTTCTGAAGTGGCCGCAAACTCGCTCGCTCGCCCGCTCGGCGATCAATGCTCGTAGCTTCGGGTCAGCGGCTTCGAATCGAGATAGTTGAAGAGGAGGAGGATGACACCCAGGCCGCCGAGGATGAGGAGGACGCGACGTGTCAAGCTCCCGGTCTCCAGCACCTCGACCGTGGCGTTCGCCGCGGCGAGAATCTCCCCTCCCTGGCCCAGGAGCCGAACGACATAGGCGTGGTGGCCGAGCTCCATCGGCTCCTTGAGCGGACCGAGGGAGATCGAACCTTCGGCCGCCGTCTCGCCCTGGGTGACGGCGAACGGACCGCCGTGGTCGGCGGCCTCGAAGCTCACCGTGAACTTGTGGGCGACGCTGCGCGCCCGGGCGTCGAGTTGCCACGTGGGTGGCTCGGGGTGCGCGCGCCCGATGATGACCGGATCCGGTGCCACCGTGAGCTCGACCGGCCCGGGCGTTCCCATCCTCCCCGCGAGACCGATCGTCACCCGGTCCCCGCTCTGTGCGCGGGCCATGCCGGCCGGCGCCATGGTCACGCCCAGAACCGTCATGAACAAGGCGAGCAGGAGCGATTCGCAAGAGGAATTCCGCGCAGCGCTTGAACCACGAAGGATGCGAGCGATCATCTTGGCCTCACCGCTTTGGGTCCACTGATTCGCCAGCCGCTCGGGATGGCGATCCGGCCGGTGGATGATAACGCAAAGCCGACCGCAATCGGAACCGGGGTGCCCGGTCCTCTCACTCGCTGAGGACGCGCCTGCCGCCGAGGAAGCGCTCGCGAAAGTAGCCTTCATCGAGTGCGCTCACCCGGACCTCGTCCCCGCTGCCTGGCGCATGCACGAACTTCCCATCTCCGACATAGACGCCGACATGGGTTGGTTTCTGGCCCCTGGTGCGGAAGACGAGGATGTCCCCTGGCGCGAGCGCGTCGCGTGTAACCGGGGCTCCCGTGCGTGAGAGATCCTCCGCCGTTCGCGGCAGCGGGTAGCCGCGGTCGAGGTATACGCGCTGGACGAGCCCCGAGCAATCGATGCCGCGGCGGTCGGTTCCCCCCCGCCGGTAGGGGGTGCCGACATAGCCGAGGGCGTCCTCCGCCACGCGGGCCGCGGTCCCCGGCGCGGCGATCCACATCTCCGCCGGGGTCGTCGGAACGCCAGGTGGTGGCGGACCTCCGCAGCCGGCGAGCGCGAGCAGGACGGCGATCGTCGCAGCCAGGCGGAATCGTGCGCGCATGCCGGTTCCCGCCAATCGCCCCCGGGCATCCACCGCACCCCCCGGGGGGCTATTTCCTGAGCGCCCGAACCTCATCTCGAAGATCGATGTAGGGTGTCTGGCAGGGGAGCCCTTCCGCGTACGCCACGTGATCGGGATGCGAGGAATCCGCTCCCAGGGCGATCAGCATCGAGGACACGGTGCCGTAGTGCTCCCCGTGCTTGCAGACGGCATAGCCGTGCGAGCCGTGATCCCGGCAAGTCGTCGCCAGCATCTCGAGCACCTTGGGCAGCTCGGTGGGCGGCGCGAGATCACCGAGGTCGAGCTCGCCGAGCTCGTGCTCGTTGGTGAGAACATGGGTTCCCGGGCTCAGCGCTCGGGTGGCGACCCCATCACCGCCACACAAGATGAACGCATCGCGCTCGTCGGCGATGAGCATATTGAATGGGTTCTGCGGCGCGGAGAAGCCGGTGCGTTCGACACGGGATACCGCCGCCCGGGCACTGGGGGCAGCCAGCGCTCCCGTCACCAGGAGCCCGCGCGAGGGTCGCTCCGGGTCCCGGTCCTCTGCCGAGCGATTGGTGATGCCGGCGAAGATGCCCTTGCGGTTGATCCCGATCCAGGTGCCGCCGGCCCTGCGATCCCGCGGCGCCAGGAAACCCTCGGGCCAGAGCGCCGGGGGATCGCTCAGCCTCTGTCGAGCCTCATCGCGATTGGCGGCGACGACGATCGGATATCCCGGGATCACCCGGTGATGCAGGATGAGCAGGCACATGAACGGTGGCGTCAGAGTTCACATCGTGAATCGAGCCGGCGCTTGCAGGTGAAGGTGACAAGACCGGAGCATCCCCCGTATCCAGTGCACTCGCTGTCGCCCGCGAACTGGATATTGACGATGTAATTCACGAAGAAAGCCGTGTCCCCGGATGCCGAGATATCGCCCTCGAAGCGCGTGATGAGCGAGCAGGCTCCGGCATCGTGGCGGTATTGCGCCATCACCGTTCCGGACCGGCCGGAGATGCTGGTCCCCGAGAAATCGCCCTCTCCATAGTAGGGTTCGACGAGCGTGAGATGGGTCACCGTGTCGACGACGGCGAACAGGCTCTCACCCCCGGCCACGGTGAGAATGTTCATGACGCTGTCGAGCGCCGTGCGGCAAGGGCCGGGGTTCCCGAAGACCTGCGATCCACTACGGATGTGCCAGCAGCCGGTGAAGGCATCGATGTTGACGGAGTCACCGTCGACCGGGGGGCCGATGGGGTTGCCACCGTCATCGTCATCGCCGCAGGCGATCCAGATGAGCCCCAGGGCCAGGAGGAAGATGGCGAGCAGTCGTTTCATTGAAATCGTCCGCGGGGGATGGCCAGGAACGACGGGGGTGACGCCGGCATCATAGCACGGCGGCCGCGGCGAGCGTGTCCGGGCCCTCGCCGCCGGCCATGGCCGCCGGCCCATCGCCGGTTCGCGGGCCAGTTCCCACGCTCTCCCCCTGCCGCATTCTGCCTGGGCGATGTGTCCCCGGCGGTGGACCGAGGGTTCGGCTGCCGCTATCATGGAGCACCTCGAGAAGCGAGATCGCGGTAGTTCCCCCGCCCGCGTCTGATTCCACCATTTCTCCAGAGAGGTTCTTCCCCGCCCATGTCCCCAACCATGGAGTGGACCGGCACTCTCGATCGGCTGGTCAAGGAACCGGCGCTCGATCGGCATCTCCTGGATGCGCTCGATGAGCTGGTCGAGCAGGTGCCCCATGACGAGCTCGATCGGGTCGCGAACGCGGTCGAGGCGCGTCTTCCCGAACGCGGCATCCATCCCAGCCTGCACTACCTGCTGGCCCGGCTCACGGCGCGGCGCGGCGAACGGGAGGAGACGGCCGCCGGGCTGGAGCGGCTCCTCGAGCGCATGAATCAGGACGGCGACTTTCCATTGCTGGTCGAGGTCGGCCTCCGTAACGCCGACTGGCTTCCCGGCGACCGCTGGGTTCCGCTCCTGGTGCGAGCGGCCCGCATCGAGCCGGCGGCTGTCGACGATGGCGTGCTCGATGAGATGGTGGCCCGGTACCCGGAGGATCCGCGGCTGCACTGGATCATCGGGTTGCGCGCTCTCGCCGCCCGACCCGGAGATCGCTCCGCCCTCGCCCATCTCGGCCGCGCCCTCACTCATCTCGCTCGTGAAGGCGATCCGGAGGATCTCGAGGAAGCGGCGATCCCGATCGTCGACGCGCTCGATGGGGAGCTGGTCGACGATTTCATGCTCATGATCGCCGCGCTCATCGAACGTCATCGCTACGCCGACGCCCGCACCTACCTCGAGCTGGCACTCGACGCGCTCCTCGAGTCCGGGCAAGCGCAGGCGATCTGGGATCTCTTGAAACCGGCTCTCCTGCGCGGCGAAGAAAGCGCTGCATTGCGACCCGCTGCGCTCGCCGCCCTCGGTCACCTGCGCCCGGACATCCCGCGCCACGAGAAGGTCATCGCCGTTTCCGGGCTCGCCGATCGCGATGTATCGTTCGACAAGGCATTCACCCGCTACGCGCTGCTCATGGAGTTCCCACCCGGGGGCTATATCGAGCATGCCAGCTGGGGTGTGGGCGAGATCCTGGACCACGACGGCGAGAACGTGACCGTGCGTTTCGCGGGGAAGCCGGAGCATGTCTTCAAGCGGACGCTGGCCGAGCGCGCCCTGGAGCGGCGCGATCGAGACGACCTGCGAGTTCTTCTCGTCTTTGCCTCGGATCGCCTGGCCGCGATGCGCGAGCAGGATCCCGCCGGACTCGTGGCGGCCGCCTTGCGCTCGACCGGAGGCGAGGCCAAGCCACGCGACGTGAAGCGCCTGCTCTCGCCGGCGGTGATTCCGGCCGAGGGCTGGAGCGAGTGGTGGAAGAAGGCCAGGAAGATCCTGGAAGACGATGAGCGCATCGATCTCACGCAGAGCTTCCGGGATCTGATCCGGCTCGCCGACCAGCCGGGAGCGGAGAGTGGCGAGGTGCCGCTCCCCAACCTCGAGGATCGGGGCGATGTGGCGCGCCAGCTCAAGCTGCTCCGCCGTTTTCTCACGCAGCACCCCGACGCCACGGTGCGGGCCGGACGCGCCCACTCGCGCCGGCTCGAGCGCTGGCTCGAAACGCGCAAGCTCGCCGCCGAGGAGCGCATCCTGATCCTCATGCTCCTGGCTGAATGGGATCGGGAAGCGGAGGCCCGCCTGCGCGATGGGATCGCCGCGGCGGCGCGCTCGGGCTTCTCTCTTGCCGAGTTTCCCGAGACCAGCGATCAGCAGCGCATGCTCACCCTCGGTCTCTCCGCCAAGGACTGGCCGGCGGTGGCCATGGCGGCCCTCGACTCGAAGCAGCCCGCGATCCGCGACCGTGCGATCGCTGTGATCGAGGAGCGGCTGGGTCCGGATGCGGAAGCGCTCTATCGGAGCGTGCTCGAGGCGAGTCCGGCGCGCGGCGATGCCGTCGTGGAGGTGGTGCGCCGCGCCCTCGAGGAGGAGACCGCCGCCCTCAAGGCGATCCCGGCAGTGAATCTCTTCGTGGCGGCGCTGCGACTGCTCTCGGATCCGGAGCGCGAGACGCTGCGCAAGCAGGCCCAGGTGTTCCTCGATGGGGAGGGTCCGCTCTTCGCCCGCCTGTCCTCCGAACCGGCGGACAGCCCGGCTGCCGAGCAGGTGGAGCTGTCGCTTCTCAACTTCCGTGCTTCGGATCAGTACCTGTTCCCGATCCTCGCCTCGCTCGAGCAGATCTGGGGGCCATCGGTGATCGAGGTCATCCATCGCCGGCGCGAGCGCGAGAGCAAGAAGATCGCGGCCCGCATGGATGACGAGATCGGCGAGCTGCCGGTCGGTCTCATGACTCGAGCGAGCTTCGATGCCCTGCGGACCGAGATGGAGCGTGTGGACCTCGAGCTGCGCACAACGATCCCGCGGGCGATCCAGAAGGCGCGAGAACTCGGCGACCTGCGCGAGAACGGCGAATACGAATCGGCCAAGCTCAAGCAGCGGCAGGCCAGCGAGCGGCTCGCCCTCCTGATGCGGCAGATGGCCGACGCCCAGGTGATCGAGGATCTCCCGATCGACGACTCGCGCGTGGTGGCGGGGACCGAGGTCACGCTCGAGCCGGTGGACGGCGGGCCGAGCCTTTGCTACTGGGTGCTCGGCGATGGGGATTCTCGCCACGGATCGAACGTCATCTCCTACCGCGCCGATCTGGGACGCGCCCTCTGGCGCCGGCGTCCGGGCGATGAAGTCGATCTGCCGCTTCCCGCTGGGCTCCGGCGGGTCCGTATCGGCAATGTGGTCAAACGCTTACCAGCGGCCGGCTGACGGCGGAAGGGATGGGTTTTGAGGTCGACAGTGGATAACTGATATGCTATCTTATGTTTAGCATTTGGAGCCCGGCTGTTGCGATCCGCGCCGGCATCTTTGAACCACCAACAGGAGGCGTGCGATGAGGCCGTCCCGGTCCGTAGCATGCGTTTTCATCCTCCTCGCTGCGCTCGTTCTGACGTTGCCTGTCCATGCCCAGCAGGTCTGCGACGGGGTCGGAGCGACGTGTAACCTCGAGGATCTCGGACAGGGGCAGTACCGGTTCACGTTTGTCGTGACCAACGACAGTCCCCAGGGAAACGCCATCTTCAAATGGAACGTGGGTCCGCCCCACATTGCAGCCGAATGGGTGACGGTCTCGTTCAATCTGCCAGCCGGTTGGACGGGCAACCATCCCGACCATCATCTGGACTTCCAGACCGGTAACGGCAACGGCACGCCGACGCGCATCTTCAGCCCGGGTGCTGTTGGCTGTGGAGGCGCCGGGACCCTCACCTTCGAGTGGACCTTCGAGAACGTGGGCGGCCCGATTCCGGACTGCGCCGACTTCGATGATCTGAGCTACACGTTCCACATCCAGCCGCTCTCGTCGTGCAACAACGTCGGTATCACCTTCGTCTGCCCGGGGCTGCTCCCCGTCGAGCAGGCGACCTGGGGCTCGATCAAGAGCGTGTACCGGAACTAGCGGTTGCGGTCTATCGGCCGCGGTCGTTCAGCCGCGACCGGCCCGGAGCGACCAGCCCAGCAGCAGGAGCCCGATCGCGGCGATCCAGCTCCCGGCAACACGCACGGCGATGCGGGTCCAGGCGACCCGGAGCGAGACCACGAGCGCGGCGGTAAGGGACACGACGACGAAGAGCGCGCTCACGCTGCCCAGAAGCGCAACCACGCCGACGCGCGCCACCGCATAGGACGACCCGTTCAGGTAGCCATGGACGAGCCCGAGCCCGAGGGCGAGGGCGGCAACCCATTCGGGCTCGAGACGGGCGTCCGCGGCCACGAACCCCCCGAGCGCGATGAACGTGATCGTGGTCAGCGCGGGGAGATCGGTCCACGAGGGCAGGGCCAGGCCCAGGAGGCCGCCCACGAACCATGATGCCGGCAGGAGGAAGAAGGTGAGCCTTCCTGCCCGCACCCCACGGAGTCCGGCCAGCAGCGCGAGAGCGAGCGCCGACAGGAAGTCCTCGGGCGTTCCCATGAAGTGCGAGATGCCGTCGTAGTAGGGACCGAGGCCGGTGTTCGTGAGGTGGGCCAAGGCCTGTTGCGGCGAAAGGGCGAGCCCGGCCATGGCCATGATCACGACCAACCGCCGGCTCCGCCGCGCCACCATTCCTCTCACGTGATCGCCCCCCGGAGAAAGATGACCCCGGCGGTTGCAACGAGCGCGCCGGCGAGGCGCAGCAACAGCCGTCCCCATCTCCAGCGATGGACGACGCCGATCGTGATGCCCAGGGCATGGAGCATCCCGGTCGCCACCACGAACCCGATGCTGTAGAGAAGCCCGCTCGCTCCCGGCGGCAGCTCGCTGCCATGGGCGTGGCCGTGGAAGATGGCAAAGAAGCCGACCATGATCGCCGCCATCCAGAGCGGCGGGTGCGCCTCCAGCATGACGGCCATGCCGAGGAGGATCGCCGAGAGCGCGATGCCGATCTCGACTCCGGGCACGGCCACGCCGGCGAGTCCGAGCATGCCACCGAAGGCCATGACGATGGGAAACGTCACGGGCAGGATCCACACCGCGGGTGCGCCGAGCTGAGCCCCCCAGAGACCTACCGAGATCATCGCCAGCACGTGGTCGAGCCCGGAGACCGGATGGCGGAGTCCGGCGAGGAGACCCTCCGCCCGTCCCTGTCCCACGTGCGCCAGGGCCGCTACCGGCCAGAGCGCTGCCGCCGCGGCCAAGGCCAGACCCAGCCCCCGTTCCCGGTGTGGCCTGCCTCTCATCGCAGCATCCCCAGGAGGATGAGCGTGCGTTGGATGGTCCAGTAAGCCCCGAGTGTTCCGACCGCGTATCCGGGCAGCGCGGTCACGAACGAAGGCCAGCGGACTTCGAGGACGCGGAAGGAGCGCGCCAGGAGGAGGACGGTCAGGACGAAGAAGATCTGCCCGATCTCGACCCCGACATTGAACAGCAGGAGCGCGAGCGGGATCTCGGCCTGGGGAAGGCCCATGGCCGTGAGTCCGCTGGCGAAGCCGAAGCCATGCAGCAGACCGAAGGCGAAGGCCACGACCCAGGGATGGCGGATCGTGAAGCTCGATTCGCCGCGCCAGGTGCGCACGATCTCGGGCCCCAGGAAGAGGATGCTCAGGGCGATGGCGGCGTTGAGCGGGGGCAGGGGAGCGCTGGCATAGCCCAGGGTGGCGATCGCCAGCGTGATGCTGTGAGCGAGGGTGAAGGAGGTGATCGTCTTCACCAGCATCCAGCGGTTGCTGACGATCAGGACCAGGCCGAGCACGAACAAGAGGTGATCGATGCCGAGCAGGATGTGCTCGATGCCGAGGCGAACGTAGGAGAGGGCGCGCTGGCCGGCGGTGGTGACACCGCCGAGGGTCGCCGCGGGGTTGGTGGGCCGCAAGAGGTGGCTTTCGAGACGGCCGTCGGCGTGATGGACGCGCACGAGGACATCGGTGACCGTGGCCTCCAGGCCTGCGATGCGGAACGTCTTGCCGGCGATTCCTCCCTCGCAGGTCAGTGTGCCGCGGACGAGAACCGCTCCCGGGGTCGGCTGCTGTCGATCGGGCGTCGTGAGCTTGCAGCCGTCGGGAATCACGGGCGCGATCTGGATCTCGACCTCGCCGCCGGTCGGCTTCTTCCACAGGAAGGAGTACGTGCCGGGTCCCGTTTCGCGCAGTTCGAGGAAGCCCGGGCGGACTTCGTGCGCGTAGGCCGCGGCAGCGAGGCTCAGGGTCGAGAACAGGGTCAGGATGGTGATCGAGTGACGAGGACTCATGGCGAAGTGCTGGAGAGGCCTCTGGTCGAGTCATCCATACCGGCCTTGGGCCTCTCGACGACCACGACGTATTTCTCGAGCAGCCGTTCGTACATGGCGTTGAGCTCCTGTTTCCGCCTCTCGGCGAGGAACTCCCGCTCGACGGCGGGACGCACGCGGGACAGGTCGGGAAGCGATCCCTCGCTGTGCCGGCGAACGAGCACGAGATGGATGCCGAAGCCGGATTCGATGGGACCGGTCCACTGCCCGGGCTCGATCGCGAGTAGCCGTTCGGCGAAATCCGGGCCGAAGACCCGGGAAACGTCGCTCACCGGAGCGAGGGGGAATTCGGGAGGCAGCATGGTCGGGTCGCCGAGCTGGTCGGTCGCCGCGTCAGGACCGGCCGCGGTGACCCGCGCGAGAAGGCGCTCAGCATCCGCCTCCGTTGCCCCGCCGCGGCGCTCGCGGCTCAGGTAGACCTGCCTGAACTCGATCTGGGGCTCGATCCGAAATGCATCCGCGTGGTTCTCGAGCCACGACTCGAGCTCGACGTCGGTGGGCTGAACCGTCTCGACCGCATCCTCGACCAGGAACTCGAGCTTCTGGCGGAGCCGCCGGCGGATGATCGTGTCATCACGATCGAGGCCCATGGCCGTGGCCTCACGGACCGCGATTTCCTCACGCACATGGTCGTCGATCAGGCCCTTGATCTCGGCCTCGGTGGGCGGGCGCTGCCAGGTGCGCATGAAGCCCGCGGTCAGGTGCTCGATCAAGCCGGGAGTCAGGACGATCCGGTTCGACCCCGGACCGGTCCCGCTCCACTGGAAGAGGAGAAAGAGCGCAGCGCCGAGGGCCAGGAACTGGACAAGCGGTTCATGAAGCAGTCTTGGGGCGCGCATACGGCAGGGGAGTCTAGCCGACGATCGCAATGCGTGCCAGCACGCTGGCTGACTTGCTGTTTCACGCGAATGTCCGCCAATTGTCCCAGATCGGCATCGGGCTCCGTGCTAGGCTACCGGCGGGACTTACCCGGACCCGCTTGCGGTGGCCGCCTTGATGCTATCGGTGTGACTTCGGGGAGGAGAGGTCGTGGTGAGCAGTTCGACACATATCGAGCAGGTGGCGGTCATCGGTGCCGGCAGCATGGGAAGCGGCATTGCCCAGAAGATCGCCACCGAGGGCTACCCTGTCGTCCTGGTTGATGTCGATGAGCGCCAGGTGGCGCGGGGGATGGAGCGACTCAAGAGCACGCTCGACGAGGGCGTGGCGAGACAGGTCTTCAGCCCGGCCCGAGCCGGAGAGATCCTCTCCCGCATCACGCCGGCGACAACCCTCGAGGCGGCCAGCCACTCCGATCTCGTCATCGAGGCCGTGTTCGAGGATCTGGTGGTCAAGCGCGATCTCTTCGCGCATCTCGACGGGCTTTGCAAGCCCGAGACCATCATGGCCACCAACACCTCCTCCTTCTATGTCGGTGATCTCGCCCGCAGCACCATGCGGCCGGACCGCTTCATCGGGCTCCACTACTTCTACCATCCGGCGAAGAACCGCCTGGTCGAGGTGATTCCCGGTGAGGACACCGCTCCCGAGGTCTTCGCGCTGGCGTGGCGATTTCAGGAAGTCATCGGCAAGACGCCGATCCGATCCGCCGATGCGCCCGGATTCATCGTCAACCGCTACTTCGTTCCCTGGCTCAATGAGGCGGTGCGGCTGGTCGAGGAAGGGGCCACTGATATCCCCACGGTCGAGACCGTGGCCAAGCGGTGCTTCGCGATCGGCATGGGGCCCTTCGAGCTGATGAACGTGACGGGAATTCCCATCGCCTACCACGCGGCGACCACGCTCGGCGATGAACTGGGGTCCTTCTATGCACCGGCAGACTTGTTGCGAACTCAGGTCGAGAGCGGAGGGCCGTGGCCTCTCGAAGGGAGGGTCACGCCGGGGCGCGAGGCGGCGGTGGCGGATCGGTTGCTGGCGGTGACCTTCCTGGTCGCTGGTGAGCTGATCGACGAAGGCATATGCACGATGGAGGACTGTGACATCGGGGCGCGGGTGGGGCTGCGCTGGGCCCTGGGGCCGTTCGAGCTCATGAACCGCGAGGGCATCGCCCGCTCCGTGAATCTCGTCTCGCAATATGCCGCCGCCAATGGTCTCACGGTGCCGCAGGTGCTCTCGGAGCAGAAGCGGCGGGCGGAGCCGTTCCGCCTCGCCACGGTGCGCCGGGAAGTGCGCGATGGTGTTGCGACCATCACGATCAACCGTCCCGACGCCTTGAACGCCTTGAACGAGGAAGTCGTGGCCCAGCTCGAGGGCGCCGTGCGCGCGGCGATTGACGATCGAAACGTGCGCGGGATCGTCATCACTGGGGCTGGCAAGGCGTTCATGGCCGGCGCCGATCTCAAGTTCTTCATCAAGAACATGGAACGGGGAGATCTCGCGGCGATCCGTCGTTTCACGGAGCGGGCTCAAGCTGTTCTCGCCATGATCGACGAGTCTCCGAAGACCGTCGTCTGCCAGATGAACGGTCTTGCACTGGGTGGCGGGGTGGAGCTGGCGCTCGCCTGTGACTACATCGTGGCGGCGGATCGCGCCGCCCTCGCCTTTCCTGAGACGGGAATCGGCATCTATCCCGGGCTCGGAGGGACGCAGCGCACGCGCCAGCGCGTCGGCCGCGAGATCACCAAGTACCTGATCTACAGCGGTGACATGATCGCGGCGCGCGCCGCCGCTGAGCTCGGTCTCGTCGATGCGACGGTGCCGCCGGCTGACCTCGAGTCGGCCGCTCGCGCGATCGCGCTGAGCAAGCCGCCGGTCAGCGAGCGGCAAGCGATGGCCCCCACGGAACAGTGGCGAGAAGTCGCTGATTTCTGCGCGAAGGAGCCGGTGGCGTCCATGCTGGCCGGCGCGACAGGTGGAAAGGGCGACGTGCTCGATCGCTTCCTCCGGCGGATGAAGGGCAAGGCTCCGCTGGCCCTGCGCTTCGCCGAGGAGATCATCGATGGGGGAGTCGATCTGCCCCTCACCGAAGGTCTGGCTCTCGAGCTCACGCATCTGGAGGACGTCTTCCGGAGCGAGGATGCGCTGGCGGGGATGAGGGCGGTGAGCGGCGGGACGAAGCCGGAGTTCAAGGGACGGTAGGCCCCCGCGGCTCCATCCTTTAGAATGGGAGGGTAGCGTGGGGCTTCGAGTCGGGGCGTAGCGCAGCCCGGTAGCGCATCTGCTTTGGGAGCAGAGGGTCGCCGGTTCAAATCCGGCCGCCCCGACCACCTCACAGGTCGAATCCGAGAAACCGGACCCCCACCAGCCGGGTTTTCCCTGGGGAGGCTCGCCGGGACGGCTCAACCCGGCTCGCGGCCGGCCGATAACCCAGGGGGAGTCTCCAGGGTGGAGGCGCCCAGGTTCCAAGCCTGGGGAGGTGGGTGCCATGGCTCGGATGTCCAAGATCCCCTTGGCCTTCGGTCTCCTTGCGATCTCGTTCCTGGCCATCGCGGTGCTGCCGTGGGCTGCTCACGCCGGTGAGGTGGTCGGCCGGATCGACATTCCCGCGCCGCAGATCAAGGCCAGCCTGGGCACTCCCGGTCTGCTCTCTGCCGGCGACCTCGCGGGCGCGGCGGCGGATCCGGTGCTCATCTATGTGGCCGAGGCATCGGGGCCGCTCGAGCGCACTCCCACCACCGATGCGCGCCTGCGCATCGCCGGCGGCAAGATCAGCCCGGCGCTGATCGCGCTCGGCCTCGGCAGCGTTCTCACCATCGAGAATGCCGATGGGCGACCGCACCGGATCGTCGCCCGCAGCGGGCCCCAGCCCTGTGACCTGGGCGATCTCGCTCGCGGCGGAGTCTGTCGCTTCGAAGCGAAGCAGACCGGAGTGATCCCGATCCGCTGTGGGCTGCACAAGGACCTGTCTGCGGAGATCGTCGTCCTCGCGCACGCCGCCTTCACGATTGTCGGTGGCGACGGTTCCTATCGTCTTCCGCAGCTCCCGCCGGGTCACGCCACCATCGTCGCCTACAGCCCGCACCTCGGCGAGATCTCGCGCGAAGTCGAGGTTCCCGAGAGCGGCGAGGTCGAGGTGAGCTTCGCCTTCTAGGATTCGAAGGAGCCCCGCTGGGCCGGGCCGGGCCGGGGATGGCCCGGGTTCCTGGCGGGTGTAGACTCAAAGGACGAGGAGTTCGCTCAAGGAGGGAGCGGCGCGGTTCCCATCCCCGCCGCACGTGCAGGGCAGCCGGGGGTGAAGCCATGAGCAGCATTCAGCATATCGTGGATCGACAGCTGCGCCGATGGGAGGCGGAGCGCCTGGCCGCGCTCGAGGCGGTGCGGGGGGGGCGCGCGGCGCCTCGCGTCGAGCGCGTGCGGCCGACGGTGACGCTGTCTCGCCAGTCCGGGGTGCGAGGCGAGGCCATTGCGCGGGCTCTTGCCGAGCGCCTCGAGTACGGCGTGTTCGATCAGGAGATCATCGACTACATCGCCAGGAACAATGAAGTGCACCGGCAGATGTTGGAGATGCTGGACGAGCATACGGTATCCAGCATCAAGCTGTGGGCGGAAGGTATCGTGCGCGGGCAGCATGTCGATCAGACCGATTTCTTGCGCTTCCTGTCGAAGACGGTGCGTGCCATTCATGCCCATGGCGGAGCGGTGATTCTCGGGCGAGGCGCCAATTTCCTCCTGGCGGATGCCCGGGCCTTCCGCGTCCAGCTGGTGGCACCGCTCGTCGAGCGGATCAAGATCCTCATGGCCGAGCGAGATCTCGATGCGGAAACGGCTCGGCGCGAGATCATCGCCTCGGATGCGGCTCGCGGTGACTTCATTCGCCGCTTCTACCACGCCGACTGGTGTGATCCGGCGGCGTACGATCTCACGCTCAACGTGTCCGGGTTCGGGATCGACACAGCGGCCGCCATCATCGAGCAGGCGATGAAGAGCGTGGTGGCCGCCCGCTGGCCGGATGCGGTCGCTGCCCGCCGCGGCTGATGGTCCGGAGAGCGATACCAGTCTTACGTGTAGTTATTGCCGTCACCTGCCCTGGGCTGTCAAAGTGATGGGGCCCCAGTCGAAGTTCCGGAGGGTGGGCGACGAGCTCGATCTCTCCTGCCCGAGTGCTTTCCGGACCCCTGCCCGCCTCCAGCGCCGGTCCATCGCCCGGGGGGGGTAATCAGGCTCGACGCGTCCCGGAGGAGTTCCCCATGCGTCCGATCTGGAAAGGCTATCTCAAGCTCAGTCTGGTCACGGTCCCGGTGAAGGTCTATTCAGCGACTTCTTCCCAGAGTCTCTCCTTCAATCAGCTTCATTCGACCTGCAACTCGCGCATCAATTACACGAAGACCTGTCCGATCCACGGTCCGGTTCCGAGCGAGGAGATCGTCCGCGGCTACGCCTACGAGAAGGACCGTTACGTGATCATGGACGAGGAGGAGCTGGCGAAGGTCAGGCTCGAGAGCACCAAGGCGATCTCGATCGTGCGCTTTGTCGATGCGCGCGAGATCGATCCCATCTACTACGGATCGGCCTACTATCTCGAGCCGGACGGACCGATCGCCCGCGATGCCTACGCCACCCTGCGGGAGGCGATGACGGGCCATGTCGCCATCGCCAAGGTCGTGCTCCGAGGCAAGGAGGATCTGGTGGCCGTGCGCGCCGCGGACGGCGTGCTGGTGATGAGCGCGCTCTACTATGCCGACGAGGTCCGCGGGATCGAGGAGCTCGAGGAACTCAAGGCGACGGCGAAGCCGGATGGCGAGGCGATCCAGCTCGCGCGCCAGCTCATCGGCGGCCTGTCCGGTCCTTTCGATCCCGCGCTGTACAAGGACGAGTACCGAGAGCAGTTGCTGGCCATCATCCAGGAGAAGATCGAGGGCCGGGAGGCGGTGGCGGCGGAAGCGGGACCGGAGCCTCTGCGCGTCGTCAACCTCATGGAAGCGCTCAAGAAGTCACTGGCGGCCGGAGCCGAGGCGCCGCCGCGAGTGAAGGCGGCGCCGGCCAAGGAAGTTCCCGACGAGCCGGTGCGCAAGCAGGCGAGTCAGTAGGAATCACCGCGAAGGAGGGCGCGTGGTTCGCGATCAACGGCCGTGCGAAACGGATCAGCCCACGGGAGGCCCGGGTTCGGGGACGCTCGAGAACTGCGTCTTCGTCTTCACCGGTCGCCTGCATACGCTGTCGCGGGCATCGGCCGCCCATCTTGTGCGCCAGGCTGGAGGGATCGTCCGCGGCACGGTAACCCGTGACACGGAGTATCTGGTTGCCGGTGAGGCTCATCACGACGTTGCCGGCCGCGGCGCAGGACGTCCGGCGCCCGCGAGCCGGAAGCTGCTGGCCGCCGAGCGTCTGCGCGCCGCCGGAGCCGAGATCCAGATTCTGCGAGAGCGGGAGTTCCTGCGCCTGATCGGGACCGAGGCCGTGGCCGAACATGCCGGCCAGCACTACGCGGCCGATGACGTGCGAGCGCTCTTCGACCTTGGAGCCGAAGAGCTGCGCCAGCTCGAACGCCTGCGACTCGTGCGGCCCGTGCTGCGGACGCATTCCGACCGCTACTACACCTTCAAGGACCTGCTCGTCTTGAAGCAGGTGCGCGAGGCGCTCGACCACGGGATCAGTCTCGCCCAGGCAGCGCGGCGCATCCGGCTCGAACGCCGCGGCCAGATGAGCCTCCACTTTGAAACCATCGGGCCGCGCATCATCCCGCTGCGCCAGCCCGGGGAGGAGCACCTGTCCGCGGAGGATTGGTACGAGATCGGCGTCGAGCGGGACGACGATCCCGAGGATATCCTGCCCGCGATGCAGGCGTACGAGCGCGCGCTCGAGCTCGATCCGCACCATGTCGGTGCCCTCGTCAACCTGGGGAATGTCCACTACCGCCTCGGGCAGATCGACGAGGCGCGGCGGCTCTACGAACGGGCACTGGCCGTCGATCCGCGGAATCCCAACGTGCACTACAACCTGGGGAATGTGTACGACGATCTCGAGGAGTTCCGTGTCGCCATTCGCTTCTTCGAATCGGCTCTCCGACTCAATCCCAACAACGCCGATGCCCATTTCAACCTCGGACTGGCTCATGATCGCGTCGGCAATGTGGAGAAGGTGCGCCAGCACATGCAGGACTACCTGCGCCTGGCCCCGGAGGGCGAGATGGCGGAGGTGGCCGCGGAGTACTTGAGTCTCACCGCCTGTGAGGACGGGGCTCCGGCCTAGCGCACCGCGGAGTGCTCAAGGGATGCGGAAGGGGGAGAGCGGATGAGGCGTGCTAGCCACGCGGCGGGCGCCGCCAGCCGCGGGTGTCCAGGCAGGGTCGCCGTCGTCGGCCTGGTCTTCCTTCTCGGCGGGGCCTCCACTCCTGTCATGGCCGGTGATGGCGAGGAGGCGCCGGCCGTTCGCGTCAACCGCTATCTGGTCGCGCACGAATTCGATCGCGCCGCCGGAGTCTGCCGCGACCAGGTCCGTGACGATCGATCGGATCCCGCCCTGCGCGCCTCGTGCGCCCAGACCCTGGTGATGCGCGACCGCGTCTGCCTGCCGGCTCCGCCCGACGCCGAGGCGCTCCATGAAAGCGCGGCCGGGACCAGGAACTGCGATGCGAGCTTCCTCTCCCGGGCGGCGCAGGATTCGATCGCGGGTTTGCTGGCGGTCGAGGTCCAGCTGGCGCCCGACGACATCCAGAGCTATCTGCTTTCCGTCGATCACGAGATCCGCTTCGGGACCCCGGATCGTCTGCGCCTTGCCCTCGCGGGAATGCGACGGTTCGAGGCCTCGGACATCCATGACGAGCTCCTGGTCCGACTCCAGACGATCCAGAGGCCGGGTATGGCCGCCGTGGCCGCGCGCGCGGCTCTCGAATCGGGACCGGACCCGCTCGGCTGTGACGCCGCCCTCAAGATCGCCGGCAGCCTGCTCCAGGCGGGTGACTTCGATCGGGCGCTCGCCGGCCTGGGTCGAGCACCGGCCGATTCGTCCTGCGTGCGCCAGAGAACCGCTATGGCCGCCTCGATTCTGACGGTCGCCGGAAGGCATCGGGAGCTCTGGGAGCTCACGCGCAGAGCCCCTTCCGGTATCGCCACCATCGAGTACTACCGCTACGTGTTGCTATCTTCGCTCGCCGCGGCCCATTTCGATTCGTCGCTCGCCCGGAACCGTCTCGACTACGAGGAGGCGAACCAATCGTCCTATCCGGAGCTGGCGGGCACATTCCTCGACGACTTGCGCGCCCTGCTCGATGAGCCGGCGGCACCCGGCGAGGCCTGGGCCGAGCTCGCAGAGCGCGATCTCGTTGCCGGCGTTCGCTTCGGCGAAGTGCGCGTCTTGCTCCGCTCCCTGGCCCTCCGCCGCAATCCGCGACTCGGATCCGTCGCGCTCGATCAGGCGAACGATCTGGCCAGCCGGAGCCAGCTCCGGTCGGCCGGCGAAGTCCTGGAAGATGTTGCCGGTGGCCGGCAACCCGAGCTCGATCGGCGCTGGGATCCACGCCGTCCGGAATACCTCCGCCAATCCGCAGTTTACTACTTCAAGGCCGATGACGATATCTCGTGCCGGGAAGTCCTGGATGCGATCGACGAACCGAACGCGACCGACCGGCTTCTGGCCGGAGCGGCCGCGCTTCGCGCCGAGGACTGGGCGGTGGCCAAGAGCCATCTGGAGCAGGTGAAGACCCCCGCGGCGGACGTCGGGCAGGTCGAAACCGCGAACCGTTTGCTGGCGCTGATCCCGGCTCGGGCACATGACGATGCCTCGCCGTGAGCGCGGGACATCGGTGACCGCCATGGGTGCGAGCTGGCTCCTCGCCATGCACACCATGGTCTGCGGGTTGGTGCTCGCCGCTCCGGCCGCGGCGACCGGTGTCGCGGCCGCCGAGGTTGCTGATGCCACCGCGGATACGACGGGAGTGGCCGCCCTGCTCGCGGCCCATGCCAGGGCGCTGGGTGGGGAAGCGGCGGTCGCTGCGGCTGCCGGGTGGGAGATCTCGGGAGAGGTTGCAGCCGCGGGCGGGCAGGGTGAGTTCCGCATGATCGTCCTCCGCTCGGCGGCGCATCGCCTCGAACTCGAACTCGGCGCCATCAACGAGCAGAGCGGGTTCGATGGCAGGGAGGCCTGGGTCCACGACTTGAACGGCGTCACGCGCCATCTCCGGCTCCGGGAGCGGGAGGAGGCCATCTTGCGTGGCGCGCTCCTGGCCCAGGGATATCTCGGGGTGGCCGGTGGCGCCGATTCCCTCGGCCTCTCCCTCCGCCGCCTCGAGTCCACAGCGAGCGCAGACGTGCTCGAGCTCGCGCTGGCGAGCCGTGAGGAGGATGCCGGGCCGGGCCTCGAGCTCCATCTCGATCGGTCCACGCATCTCATCACCGCCGCTGTCTGGCACGATGTCTTCGGCACGGTTCGCACCGAGCTCGGTGATTACCGACCGGTCTCCGGGGTCTTGATCCCGCATCGCATCGATCGCCAGATGCCGGGTGGTCTCGATGAGCAGTACCGGGTCACCATGGCGCGTGGTGTGAAGGATGCGACGGCATTCCCACCCTCCACGTTCATCGCTCCGCCAACCAGATCCAATGTCATCTTCGGCTCGGCTGAAAGGGCCGTGGTGCCGCTGCGCATGGTCGGCCAGCACATTCTCGTCGCCGCGCGGGTCAACGGCCGTGACGCCGGCCTCTTCTTCCTGGATACGGGTGCCGGTGGCAACTGCGTGAACCTCAGGCTGGCCAGGGAGCTCGAGCTTCCGGTGGTCGGCGACGTGGCGGCGGCGGGGGTCGGCGGCATCGAGACAAGTGAGTTCCGGCGCGTCCAGTCGCTCGAGCTCGACCATGTGCGCCTGGGTGAGCATGTCCTCGTGGCGCTCGATCTCGAGCCGATCGAGGCGATGATGGGAGTCCGGATCGGCGGCATCATCGGTTACGACTTCCTGAGCCAGGTCCTGTTCTCGCTCGACTATGACGAGCGCACGTTCGTCGTGCGCCCGCGCGAGGCTACGTCTCCCGCAGGTGGCAGAGAAGTACCGCTACTCCTCCTCCGGAACGTGCCGCTCCTCCCGGGAACGGTCGATGATCGCTTCTCGGGATGGTTCCGTCTCGATACCGGAGCCAGCATGTCCCTGGTCCTGCACCGCTGGTTCGTCGAGGCGCACGACCTCGACGCGGAACCGATGACCGGGGCCGCCGAGGCGACAGGCGTGGGCGGTACGCAGCGCCTCCAGCTGCGTTCGCTCGACTCCTTCACCTTTGGCGGAGAGCGCTTCACCGATTTCGAGGCGGGCTTTGCGCTGGCCGAGGAAGGGGCCTTTGCCGACCTGGAGAGCGCGGGCACGATCGGGGGCGAACTCCTGCGGCAGATGGTGATGACGTTCGATTATGGGCGGGAGCGCGCCTGGCTCGAGCGCCGGCCCGCGTCCGCAGACCGTGGCTTCGGCTTCGGCGCGCGCTTCGACGGCGATCGCCTGGTGGTCACCGAGGTCCGGGCGGATCGTGCCGCGGCCCGGGCCGGGCTCCATCCCGGGGATCAGATCATCCGCGTCCGCGGCCGCGAGATCGACCGTTCGCTGATGCTCGATCTCGCCGACATCTTTCGCTTCGCGCCGGATGAGGAAGCGGTCGAGATGGCGGTCGAGCGGAAGGGCGAGTCCCTGACCCTCACCCTCCACCTTCGTTCAGACTAGCGATCCTCAGCCGGACTCCACCAGGACGCGGCTCGTGTTTCCCTGCTTCGAGACCACGATACGCGCCGGCATCCGCTGCGCGAGCTCGGGGATGTGGGTGATGATGCCGACCGTGCGCCCGCGGCCATAGAGCGCTTCGATGGCGCCGGCGACGGCATCGAGATGCTCGGCGTCCAGAGTGCCGAAGCCCTCGTCGAGGAACAGGCTCTCGAGCGGAACGGATCCCGAGCCCCCGGCCAGCTCGGTCAGGCGCTCGGCGAAGGCGATGGCGAGCGCGAGCGAGGCGGTGAACGTCTCGCCGCCGGAGAGCGTGCGCACGGAACGACGTTCATCGGCATTGGCGTGATCGATGATGAAGAAGCGCCGATCCTCGCTCATGAGCGAGAACGTCACATGGGGGAAGCCCTTCAAGTGGAGATTGGCATCGGCGGCCAGAACCTCGATCGCCTCCTCGTGGAGATAGTTGACGAAGCGGTCGGCTTGCAGATCCCGGGCCAGCTGGCCGGCGAGCGCGGTTTCCCCCCGCACCGCCTCGAGCTCGGCCTCGATGGCGGCTCGACGCTCGATCGCTCGCTCGATGTCCCCGAGTTCACGGGCGGTGATCGCCTTCTTCTCGGCGAGATCGCGTTGCTCGCGGACGGCCGCCGCCCGGCGCTCCTCCACTGCCTGGCGTTCGACCTCGCCGCCCTCCGATTGCGGGAGCTCGAGGCCTGAAGCCCGGGCATGCGCCACGAGGGTGGCACGCAGAGCCGCTCCGGTCTCCTCGGCGGCAAGCGTCGCCTGCACGGCTTCCTGGCCGCGCGCCCGGCGCTCTCCGAGCGCCGCCCGGGCGGCGATCTTCTCCGCCTCCTTCGCCGCCAGCTTCTCTTTCACTCCCTCGCGCCTCGAGACCAGGGCGTCGCGTTTCTTTCGGGCGTTCCGCGCCGCATCGAGGGCGGTGCGCACGGCACGGACGGGATCCTCGGTGGGGCCGGTCGCTGCGGCCAGGCGCTGGTGGAGTTCCCGGGCGGCGGCCTCGTCCTCCCCGCGCCGGCGCGCACGGTCTTCTGCGGCGCGGGTATCGGCGTCGAGCTCGGCGAGCAGGCGATCGTGCACGTGGCGGGCGGTCAAGAGATCCTCGGCCCGCTGCCGTGCCGCTGCCGCGGCGTCCCGGGCCGCGGCCTCGAGCACCCCGATATCAGCCAGCGCGCGCTCCAGCTCCGCGAGCGTCCGGTCGGTGGGCGGGGCGCCCAGGTAGCGCTCGAGCTCGGCCTGAGCGCGGTCTTCCTCATCGCCCAGTCGAGAGATGTCGCGCGTGATCTCCTTGGCCTTCTTCTCCTCTCCTCCGATCGAGGTTTCGATTCGGGTGGCGTCGCGAGCCGCGGTCGCGGCCTGTTCCCGGGCCAGGGTGAGCGCCGCTTCGGCGCTCGCCACCGCCGTCGCCGCCGAGGGAACAGCCGGCACGCGAGCCACGGACTGCGCGCAGACGGGGCAGGGTTCACCGGGCTTGAGATGCGCTCTCAGCTCGTGCGCGGCATGGGCGCGCCGGAGCCGGGCGAGCTCTTCCTCGGCACGTGTCACTTCGGCCTTCGCCGCGATCTCGGCCGCGCGTGCCGTCTCGAGCCGGGTGCGGAGGTCCTCGAGGCCGGCGCGCGTCGCTTCCAGGAGGCGTTCCCTTTCGCCGCGCTCCGTGGCGAGGCGGCGCCGGCGGCGCTCGGACTCGAGGTTCTGCACAATCTCAGCCGGCGTTTTGAAACGCGCGGCGATTTCCCCCAGCGCCTCCTGGGCGGTGGCGGCGACCCGGGCGGCTTCCGCGCTCGCACTCTCGGCGCGATTCACCGTGGTCGTGGCGGCGTCGATCTTCTGCTCCAGCTCGGCGAGCCTGGCTGCTGCCTTGGTCGCCTCGGCCTCGGCTCGCGCGAGGGCTGCCGTGATCTCGGCGTAGCGCACGGCGTCCCCCTCGGCTCGCTCGAGGGCAAGGTAGCGCTCCTCGTCATGCGGGATACGAGAGAGTTCGGCATCGATCTCGCTGAGCGCGCGCGAATCGGTCTCGAGGCCGCGGTCGATCTCGCTGAGCTGAGCCTCCACCTCGCGCTCGGCCGCCGCGTGCTCGGTGGCCGAGCGGCGCAGGCGATTCACCTCGGTCAGGGCTCGAGCCAGGATCTCGGCCTCCCGCGCCAGCTCGGTCCATTGGCGCTCGGCTTCCTCGCTCGAGCGAGCAAGCGCTGTGAGCTGGTCGAGCCTGGTCTCGTGCTCGGCGCGGGCTTCGGCGGTGGCGAACGCGAGCTGCTCACGTTCCCCCTCGAGATCTCGCCCCCGCTGCTCACGCGCCGCGAACCGCGAGCGAGCCAGCTCGCGCATCCGCCCGTAGATCTGCGTGCGCAGGAGCCGGCTCAGGACCTCGGTCGTCTGTGCCGGCTCGCCCTTCAGGAACTGATCGAACTCTCCCTGGGGCAACACGACGGCGCGGATGAACGATTCGTAGTCGAGCCCGATCAGTCGCTCGACCTCTCGTTCGACCGCGGCCGCCTTGCCGGCCAGCGCCTGCCAGTCACCACCCTCCTTGCGCTCGAGGGCGGCCTTGGTCAGGACGCTCTTGGTGGTGCGCGAGGAGCTGCGCACCGCGCGATAGACGGTTTCGCCGACCGTGAAGTCGAGCCGCACCCGCATCGCCGGCTGCCCGCGCGACACGAGTTGATTGATGTCCCTGTTGAGGCGCGGCGCGCGGCCGTAGAGGGCATACACCATGGCGTCGAGGAGAGAGGTCTTGCCCGAGCCGGTGGCCCCGGTGATGGCGAAGAGATCGAGCGTGCGGAAATCGATCGTGGTACGCGTGCGAAAGCTCGTGAAGCCCTCGAGCTCGAGCTCGAGCGGGCGCATCAGGCCGTCTCCTCGGTGTGGGCTTCGGTCAGGAGCTCGCGAAAGAGAGCCAGGAGCTCCGGGCCGGGCGGCTTGCCGTAACGCTGCTCGTGATAGCTCTGGAAGAGATCGGCCGGGTCGAGACCGCTGGCCAGGCGCCGGGGCCGGTCCTCGCGCGCCTCGACGGGCTCGGTTTCGAGCAGGACCTGCACCGCGTTGGGCAGGAGCTTTCGCACCTCGTCGGCGAGCCCGGGCTCGGTGGAGGCGGCGGGGACCACGACCCGCAGGTAATCGTCTCCGAGCCCGGCGTCCGCGGCGGCGGCCACGAGTTCCGGCAAGGTGCCACGCACCTCGCGGAGGCCGCGTCCCGCCCGGAGCGGGATGGGTGTGATGCGGGCCGGGGTACGGGGCCCCGTCACCTCGACCAGGACGACGCTCTTCTCCTGCCCCTTCTCGCCGAAGTCGAGGGCCAGGGGCGATCCGGCGAAGCGCGCCGGGGAGGGGGCGGCCACCGCCTGGGGGCGGTGGATGTGGCCGAGGGCGAGGTAGTGGAGGTTCCTGGGCAAGAGGGCCGCGGGGATCGCGTAGCTGTCGCCGATGTGGATCGCGCGCTCGCCACCGCCGACCATCGAGCCGTCCACGTGCAGGTGGCCGAGGAGCAGGCGGATCGGATGGGCGGCCAGAGCCTGGGCGAAGGCATCGAGGATCCTCGCCATGCGCTCCGCATAGCGCACGAAGACGGTGGCGGTCTCCTCCATCAGGGCGTTGGCCTCCACCATCTTGTGCTCGGGAATGAAGGGCACGGCTCCGATCGCCGCTTTCTCTCCGCGCGGCGATTCGATCACGAAGATCCCGCCGGCGTCGGGACGGGCGAAATCGCTGCGCACATGGACATCGATCACCTCGAGCAGCGACGAGACCGCCGCCAATTTCCGCTCGTGATCGTGATTTCCAGCGATGACGACGGCGGGGATGCGGGCGCGACCCAGATCGCGGAAGAAGTCATAGACGATCTTCTCGGCCTCGGCACCCGGAGCTGCCGATTCGAACACGTCCCCGGTGACGAGCAGGCAATCGACGGCCTCGCGCCGGCCGATGGCGAGGATCTCGGCGAGCACCTGCCGGTGCTCGTCGGCGCGGCTCCGGCCGCCGATCGTCTTGCCCACATGCCAGTCCGAGGTGTGGAGGAAGCGCATGGTTGGATGAACCTAGCGTTCGAGCCGATCGAAGAGGTCGGAGATGGGGGTCGTGACCGCGGCGGGCGCCGCCTCGTCCGGTCGCGTCGCCCAGGCCGGGAAGGGGAAACGCACGACGAGGGGGATCGGGATTTCGGGCTGGAGGACGATCATCGTGCCCGGTTTCAAGATCGCCGCTCGCTGCCGGGCCGTGGCCGGAAGGAAGCTGTACTCGTCGCGACCGGCCTCGGCGGCATCGAGCCGGCCGACGACGCGGAGCGCCGAGTTGACGACCACTCGCCGCTCCACCTCGCTCGCTGTCTGCTGGGCGCCGATCAAGATGATGCCGAGACTGCGCCCGCGCTCGGCGATGTCGAGGATGATCTCCTTGATCGGACTCCAGCCCTCGCGCGGCGCGAGCTTGTTGAGCTCGTCGAGGAGCACGAAGGAGAAGGGCTCGCGGGCTCCCAGGCTCTCCTTCTCCTCGAACATGCGCTTGAGGACGACGCCGACCACGAAGCGCTGGGCGCGCTCGTGCAGGTTGTGAATGTCGATGACGGTGACCTGGGCGCGGCCGAGATCGATGCGATGCTCGGTGGTGCGCTCCACTCCTTGCCCGCGGAGCAGGTGCCCGACGCGGCTCGCCGCTGCCTCGAGCCGGCGCACGAAGGCGGAGATGGTGCCGGGGGCGGTGGCGCCCACCCAGGCGTCGACGCGCGCCTCGCAGAGGTTGCGCACCGCCTCAACCAGCTCGTGGAAGGTGTTGACGCGCTCGTCGCCGATCGCGATCCAGGGATCCTCGGCATTGCCGGTGTCGGCGGCCGCCCGCTCGAGCTGCGCCTCGACGCGGTTGATGAGGGACTCGAGGTGTCCGGCCTCGGAGTCGGCATCGGCAAAGAGAAAGCGCAGGAAGCGTTCGCGAGCGAACTCGCGTAGCGTCCAGTAGAAGGGAGTGACACCCTCCAGGCGCGACCCCGTGTCGGGGATCTGCGGCCCGGTGGCCCCGCGGCGCGTGGGAGCGAAGAGGCTCACGCTCTGGAACGGGCCGGCGGGAAGCCCGAGCGCGGAATAGGCATCGCGCGCCGCCGCGTCGAGCCGAGCGTTCGGGCGGTCGAGAAAGAGGAGATCCTCGCCCTTCACGTTGAAGACGATGGCCCGGGCGTTGGTGGTCGCCGTGCCGAGCACCGGGGAGTGGAAGAGGTTGTAGAGGAGGAACGTGGCGTAAGTGGTCTTGGTCGCCACGCCCGAGATGCCGGAGATGTTGACGTGAGCGCCGCGGGTGCCGTCGAGGAAGTCGAGGTTGGCGTAGACCGGCTGGTCGTCGCGGCCGATCCCGAGGGCAAGGCGGCGTGCGGGCGCCATCTTGTCGAAGAAGAGGGCGACATCGCGCTCCTCGACCGCCAGGAAGACATCCTCGCCCGGGTGGGGCGGGACGAAGATCTCCGGTTCGACGCGGGTGACGGCGACGTGGGCGGCAAGGGACAGCTCGGCCGGCAGGAGGCCGTCGGTGACCAGGAAGACATCGGAGTCGAACTGCGTCCCCTCGTGTCGGGCGCGGACGAGATCGACCAAGCCGTAGAGATGGATCACGGTGCCGTCAGGGAGCGCGGTGCGGACGAGGACCACGTCGTCGAGCTGGAGATAGGCGTCGCGGCGCACGGCCACCCAGAAGCCGAGCGGGGTCGAGTCCTGGGTGCCGAGGACCTGGCCGACGAGCGGCTTGCGGCTTGCGGCTCTCATGGTGTCTCCTGGCGTGAGAGATGAGCGGTGATGGCGCGGTGGATGAGCGTGCTGTCGCCGAGGCGATGGCGGAGAAGCTTCTCCAGACCACCCAGGGGAACGAGGTTCTGTGGCGAGCGCGAGTCGCGCTCACGCGTCGATGCGCAGCGGACCAGAGCGGCGGCGGAGCGGTCGGCGATCGCTCGCGCAGCCTCGATCCCGACGTCACTCCCACATTCGAGCCGGGCGATGCCGGCCAGCTCGTGATCAGCGGGGCCGCCCAGGCCGAGCCGCAGGTACCAGGAGTAGCGCTGGTTCTTGTCGAGTATCGCAAATATCGGCGTGCGCTGGCCGGGGCGGAGCCGGGGCAGGAGCGCGAGGTCGTCGGGAGCGAGATACGAGCGATGGAGGCTCTTGACGAAGCCGATGAGCGGCGTGCCCGTGCGCGCAAGATAGGCGAGGGGCCCGTCGGCGACGATGAGGGCTCCCGGCGGCAGGGCAGCCCTTCCGTTGCCCGGGTCAGCGAGTGAGCGCGCCAGATCGTCCTCGGCCCGGCGCATCTCGGTCTGCAATCCCTGAAGGGGTGCGGTGGGATCGGTATCCGGCACCGCGATCGGAGCGTAGGCAAGGTGGCTCCCGTCTCCCGAGATCGGGACCAGGAGCGGATCGCGCTCGGTGCCGTCTCCCAGCACGAGCACGCGGCGGGATACGAGCGCGATCATCTCGGGGATGCCGTGGCCCGCGCCGAGCGCACCGACCGCGTAGCTTCCGAGGAGGCCGTAGACCGGACCCCGGCCATCACGCCTGCCGATGACGCGGGCATCGACCCGTCGCACCCCATCGATGAAGACCAGCGCCGACGGTTCGCCGGCACAGGCATCGGGGTCGGCAGCGGCCCAACGGGCTGACTCGACGCCGATATCGACCGGAGGCGCAGCCATCGCCTCGTCGATGGCGACGGCCGGACCCAGATCGCTGGCCCAGGGGTCGAGTTTGAGATCCACGGCCGTTGGCATGATGTTGGAGGCTAGCAGATGGCTTGAAACTGACCTAGGATGAGGGCGATGGTATCCAAATGGATAGTCGGTTGCCAAGCAGACTTTCAGTGGGTCCCGGCTCTCTGCCGGCCCGGCCCGGAACTAGGTCGAGTGCCCATCGGAACGTCCTTCTCCTGATCCACGATCCACGCGGCGTGCCCGGAGGCTCGCTCGGCGGTACTTTTCTGGCGCGTCGAGGCAATGGGACCGGGCGACGCGGTGGTTCCGCGCTCTGGGCCGTCGAGTGGAAGGGACGCTGAGTCCGATCGACGAAGTCACGATTAGTCCACGCGTAGATTCGACCGATGGACATCACGAACGAGTCGACAGAACCGCCACGACGGCGGGTGGAAAGAGGCCCAGCCCTTTCGACCATCGCCGTGCTCGGTGCGCTACTTCTTTACGTCATCGGTCGCGTCGTGTCCTCATGGCGCTACTTTGACCGCCTCCTTGGCGACGATGGTTGGGTTTTTCGCGTGGCCCAGCGAGTTGCCGAAGGAGACCTCCTCTACCGTGACGTTGCGTGGAGCTACGGTCCGGTTCCCATCTATGCCCTGGCCGCACTCCTTCGTCTAGTGCCCACGGTCGTGTGGTTCCATCTCGTTGACATCCTGCTCTGCGTACTCGCGATCGCGGCGGTCCAGTGGTCGGGCCGGATTCTCGTTGGTCGGGGAGTTGCCCTCGCCGTGACGGCATGGGCCGCCGTGCTCGGAAGCTCGGGCGGACTGATCAGTCACCAGCTCGACGCCTACACGGTCCCCGTGGCCTGGGGTACGGCCGCCTCGTTGGCAACGGTCGCAGCCGCGTGCAGCTGGCTGCACGCGGGTTCGCGGCGGGCGCTGATCGCCGCCTGTGTGCTCGCCATTCTCGCCGTGCTCTCCAAGCCTGAATATGGACTGGCTGCACTCTGTGTTCTCGCGACTTCGGTCTGGCTGCGTCGTCCATCGAGACGTTTCATCACGATCGCCTTCGGTCTTGCCGCTGCGTTCATTGTGGTCGTCCTGCTACGGGTGGAGCCGAGCACTATTGCTGCAGCATGGCGCGGATACACGGGGTACGACCTGATCGCCGTCGGGTCGGTTCCCGTCGTCGCGCGTGAGAGGATGCTCGGCTCCCTCCTGGTGTCGATTGTCGTGGTCCCGGTTCTCTGGTGGACCTCGAGGCTCCACTCTTTCGTACTGGTGGGCTCCGTCCTCCTTCTCTTTCTACTGATCATGTGGATCAAGGAGGGCGGCGGGTTCCTGCATGCGACGAGCATCGTCGCAGAAGTCTCCTGGCTTGGCTTCCTTCCGTTGCTTCTCTGGATCGGATGGACAGCTCGCGGAGCCCAGGTCTCTGCGGGGCTCTGGGTTCTCTGGATCTACTGCATCACCGTCAGCCTCCGTTGGTTCCTGCTCGGCTCGTTCACGCCCGCGGCAGCCGGCCCCATGGGCCTGCTCATGTGCATGCTCGTGAAGGAGCGCGTCCTGCCCGGACCCACGCCCGCGGGGTGGATCGCGCTCGCGACCTTCCTCTCGTTCTCGTCCGTGGAGTCCGAGCTGAGTTCCCTGCGAAGGCCGACGTTGCTCGAGGATGTGAAGACCACGCTTGGGACCGTTCGCTTGCCCGCGTCGATCTCCGGAGACATCGAGTCCATTCGAATCGACCTCGACGCCGCACCACCGGGAGGTCTCTTCGTAGCAGGGGGGGGGCCGGGTTGGTATCTCTTGAGCGATCGCCAGAACCCCACTCGGTTCGACGTCCTCTTTGCTGGCATCGGCACCACGGAACCCGAGGCCGCACAGATCCTCGATGATCTGCGGGTCAACCCTCCGGCCGTGGTGATCTTCGAGCGGGATTTCCACGCCACGCAAACCCTGTCACCCGAGAGGATCTGGAATGCCATCGGAGAGTCCGGAGCCGCCCGCGTCGGTTCCTCCGATGGACGCTGGACGTTTTGGCACGTCGATCGGCAGTGATGCGAGCGCGACTTCGCACGCTCGAGATCGACGACTCCGGCCGGGCGAATCCATCTCTGCCACGGATTCGGCCACCGAGGCGGGGCGCGCCGAGTGTCTGGTGGACCAGTGCGGCGGGGGCGTTCGGAGCCGTGGATGCGGCTCGGGATCCGGCACGCCGTCGATTGGGGCCAGCTCACCCCATGCCTCGACGAGCGCGCCACCGGCGTCGGCGCGAGAGGCCGGCCGGTGAAGGAGCCGCGAGGCGGGGGCGGCGTCCTACGACGTGAAGCAGCACGGCGTTTCCGACGTCGACCTTGGTCCGTCTTTTCTTGGGGGGGACGCTCACCGCCGGCATCAGCGTGCCGAAGGACTGCGCGCTGGACGAGATGGAGCGGTCATCCCGATCATCTACGTCCGCGCCCGAGGGTGCTTCCACCACTCTCCGCCAGCGTCAACGCAGGCTACAGAAGTGACCACGGCGTTGGCGGTGAGCGGATGTGGCGTGGACCAGACCCCGTGAAATGTCCTTGTCGAGCTTCCGTCGCCGGATTCTCGAGGGGAGCTCGGCATGATCCGTGCTCCCTTCGTCTGATGTAGGACTCTTGCGCAGCGGACGCGAGTGGTAGTCCGTCTGGATGCCGTCGATGATGAAGACATGAGCCGATGCCTACCGCCTGACGCGCTGTGAGCGAGTGGGGGCGCTTGCTCGAGGCGGGGGATGGTTGGCTGGGGCACGTGTTTTCTAGAGAGCGGACGCGACGATATCCTGCCGGCGGACCTCGCCACGAACGCGTTTGCAGGGCGATGACGGAGGCCGGACGAGGGCGAGGTGACCCGGCTCCCCGTGGTGGAACGGCGCAGCGGGGCGATCAGAGGAGAGGATTCGGCGGATGGAGGAACGCGTTTGCAGGGGTGGCGTCCAGCCCGCGTAAGAGCGACCGCGTGTGCCTGGGCGGTTGCGGGTCGGGCCACGAACGCGTTTGCAGCGAGGGGGGGCGGGCATGCGCAGTTAGCATCGCGAACGCGCTTGCGCCAGGATATCTACTTCGACAACAACGTTGCTCTGCGAGCAAACCCTGGCCATGGCAATGTACCCCTGCGTGTCGGGAGATCCGGAGCACGAGAGTGCAATCCTGGTTCTCTTTCGAGGGGGCGCGCTCTCGGGCCGCGCGTCCCCCGCGGCCGGGCGGATACTGGGGGATTCCGCGGCGGTGCTGGCGACGTAGGAGAAATGCACCGAACACGGGCGGCGTACCACATCACCGGACCAGGGTCAGGCGGCGGAGGATCGTGGTTCCCGCCTTGGGATCGAAGATCAGCGCGAGGGGAACCATCGCGGTGATGCAGCGGGGACAGCGCAGAGCGTCGATGTAACACCCGGAGCAGCAACTGCGCCCAGGGAAGTGACCGCTGGCGGGGGGGTGTCGGCTCCTCCGCGGGTGCGGTCGCTCTCTTCCCGGACTCGGGTTCGCTGGCCGGCTGACCGCCGGTGTCGGGCATGGCCCCCCAGCGCCCTCGCCGCCGGGTGCCCCGGCGCGAGCGGTCTCATCCAAGAACTGACCCACACGCTCGCGGCCTCGCAGCCCCAATCTCTCCATTCCGCCCAGGTCAGCAGCCAGTCACAACCGCGCTACAGGGTTTTCGGGACAGACAGACGGAGGACGAATGGTCTTGTTCTGAATCTCTGTTGCAGCGCGAGTCTGCACCGCATACAATACAGCTCATTCCTGAGACCATCCCCCGGTTCGCCGGGTGAAGTTGAGAGTTCCTTCCCTCAACACTGATAGGAGTCGAGTGAAGAGACTCTGGTTCCGATGCCGAGACTGTTGTCCACTTTTCCTGGGAATTCCGATCTCCCGGAAGAATCCGGCCGCCGCATCTGCGACGAGGTCGCGAAACAACTCCCTACTCGTTCACGGAGTTCTCCGGAGAACCTGGGATGGTTCAAGTCGAATTGGCGAATACTGGAGGTAACCTGAGATGGCTACGCGCGGACACGCATCTGTATTTCGAGTAACTTGGCTTGCGCTTGCCCTCGGGTGGGTCTTGCCCGCAGCCAGCATCGAGTTTAGTCAGCCAGAGTTATTCGAGGCCGACACGCTCGCCGTAATCCCGCCTGGTAGACTGCCGACAAGTCTAGCCATCCCCGGTCCAAATCACGTCGGGTACCCCAAGTCCCTCTACATAACGACGCGAGCCGGCACACCGAACACAGGATTGCTCCATGTGCTCGCAGACGGGTCCCTCTCCCAATTCGGAACTGCTACTCATGATGATCTCAGATTGACTTTCGGTGAGGGCGGGTTTGGGGATCTTCTATACGGCGCGGATGGGTCCTGGCCCCAGAGTCATACGGATGGCGTCTACAAGATTCTGCAGGATGGAACGCCGGTTCTGTTCAGCTCACTTGGTGGCGACAACCCCGATGTCACGGACATTCTTTTCGGCGCAGGAAGTTCCTTTGGCGACTTCCTCTATGTGGCCTCGTGGAATGCAGGGCCGGGGGGTTCCAGCTATGACTATGCCATATCAAGACTCGACACATCAGGTGCCTTTGCAGGGCAGCTCGTCTACAACGCGAGCGGACCCCTTTTCATGGCTAGGAGCACCGAGCCGTCGTTCGGCGATTTCATCTACTACTCCGTGTACTCGACTGGCATTTTCCGCGTCACCGCCGATGGCACGAACTCGCTCTTCGCCACGATTCCGACGACCACAGGTGCTCCCCTGGCATTCAGTCTCGGAGGTGCCTTCGGGAACTACCTCTACACGGGCGGCTACCCAGTGCCGGGGGCCATGTTCCGGGTGGCTCCGGACGGTACGGTGGCGGAATTCGCGACTGATGTGTATGTCTCAGATCTGACGTTCGACCCTTCCTCCACCGACTTGCTCGTCACGGACTCTCTCCGAGGTCTCGTTCTGCGCATCAAGCCAAGGGAACAAACAGGAGTGTCTGAAGCGTCCCTCGATGGTCCGCCCGCCGTTGATATTGTCCTATCGTCAGGCAATGTCGTAATGATCAGCGTGAACCTGAAAACCCCTGAGCATCTTCGAATTGGAATCTTCGATTCCAGCGGACGTCGCATTGGGGCACTGCCTGATGAAGACGCATCAGTCGGCGACCACACGTATCGGTGGGAGTTCCCTACGGGAGGTCACATGGCTTCCGGAGTCTACTTCGTGAACGTCGCGACTTCGGAGTGGAAGATAAGCAGGAAACTCGTGGTCCTTAGGTAGATCACGAGGCCTTTCACTTGGCACGGACCCTGTCGGCACGCCTTGGCCTGGCCCGGGCAGCCGCTCACTGGCATGCTGCGGCGCGCTCGCCTGCGGGCTCGGTGCCATCTCGCTCCGTGACCGTGAAGACCTCCCACCCGGAGACCGTGCCCATCTCTCCCGGGGCGTTGTCCACGATCGAGAGATACCAGTCGCCGCAGGCCTCGAGCCCCGTGAACACGTCGAACGTCGCGGTCTCGCCGCAATCCCGCCATCCCCGGTCCATGAAGTAGTAGGTGCCGGCGAGCTCGATGGGGCAAGCCCACGACTCGGTGCCCGTGCAGGGTCTCTGCCGCGCCAGGTAGATCTCCACCGGACATCCGGCGTCGGGGGTGCCGTCATGATCGGCATCGTACTCGAGCATCATGGTGACGTCCGCCGTGTTGGGATGCGTCAGCGAGATCGCCAGCACGACGTCTTCGAGTAGGCCCTGACTGCGGGTCGAGAGCGGCCCCAACCTGACGCCTCTGGGGTCGTTGTCGGGAATGGCGACCGGGTGGTCGGAAACAGCCTTCTCGTGGTCATCCAGGCAAGCCTCGGACGTACGGGACGGATGCATCGCATGAGCCGGGACAGCGGCCAGGGATGCGAGGACCAGAACGACTGTCATGGGGTTTCGATGCATACAGCGCATGGCTCCATCTCCTGTCTCAGTTTCTTGTAACACAGTGACTTAGGAAGTCCCCTCACCTTGCCTCCTCATCCTTCATGCGGAGAATCCTGGTGGGAAGCGCCACGATTGTTATACTGGGCGGGTACTCGGCCAGCGCTCCTTGAAGCGGGCGCTGGCAAGGCGGAGCCCGTTCCTCCGCCGTCCCGCCGTCCCGGTGTCCCGACCATGGCCAACTCGATGTCCCGCGAGCCGCCTGACATCACGCTTCTCCTGGAAGCGCTGGCTTCCGAGAAGGCAGATCCGCGCGCATTCGAGCAGCTCTTCGCGCGCGTTCATCGCGAGCTGCGACAGATGGCCGCGGATCTGATGCAGCGCGAGCGGCCGGGACACACGCTGCAGCCGACCGCTCTGGTCCACGAAGCCTACATTCGGCTGGTCGACTCGTCGCACGTGAAGTGGGAGAGCCGGGCCCACTTCTTCGGGATCGCGGCGCGCGCCATGCGTCAGATCCTCGTCGATCACGCGCGAGCCAGAGCGGCCGAGAAGCGGGGTGGTGACTGGCGTCGCATCACTCTCGACGAGCACATCGAAGCGTTTGCCTCGGCGGAGATCGATCCTTTCGAGCTCGATGACGCCCTGTTGCGCCTCGCCGAACTCGACGAGCGCATGGCCCAGATCGTCGAGCTGCGCTTCTTCGGGGATCTGACCGAGGAGGAGATCGCCCACTTCCTCGGCGTCTCGCGGCGGACCGTACAACGCGAATGGTGGATGGCCAGGCTGTGGCTGCGACGCGAGCTCGGGGGCTAGGGGCGGACCGGCATGGACCCGGAGCGTTTCGCGCGCATCAAGCGGCTGTTGCTCGATGCCCAGGAGCTGGGCCCCGCTGAGCGCGCCGCCTTCCTGGATGAGGCGTGTGCCGGCGATCCGGGGCTCAGGGGCGAGATCGAGTCCATCCTGGCATACGAACACGGCTCCCTTGCCCTGGGCCGCCCGTCGGGGACCCGCGTTCCACTCCGCGCCGCTCAGGATCCCCCAGCCGCCGGCAGCTCGGACCTCCCGCGGCGGATCCAGCATTACGAGGTGCGGGCGGAGCTCGGGCGCGGCGGCATGGGAGTGGTCTACCGGGCGTGGGACCCCGATCTCGAGCGCGAGGTCGCACTCAAGGTCCTGCCGGCGCAGTGGGCTGCGCATCCCGACCGGGTGACCCGCTTCGCGGCCGAGGCGCGTCTCCTGGCATCGATCAATCACCCCAACATCGCCCGCATTCTCACCATCGAGCAGGATGGCGACATCCCGTTCCTGAGCATGGAGCTGGTCGCGGGACGGAGCCTCGAGGCGATGATCGCGGAGGGTCCGCTCTCGCTCGAGATTGCGCTGACCATCGCTCGGCAGGTCGCCTCGGCTCTCGAAGCGGCCCACTCGCGGGGCGTCATTCATCGCGATGTGAAGCCGCTCAACGTGATGGTCACTACCGCCGGGCGCGTGAAGGTGCTCGATTTCGGCATTGCCAAGGCGTTGTGGGGCGAGGAGGCATGGGCGCGCTCGGCCCCGGGTGCGGAGGCTCCGGCATGGGATCTGGCGGGACTGGGATCCGGCATCATCGGCACCCCGGGGTACATGAGCCCCGAGCAGGTAACCGGAGAAGCGGTGAGCGCGCGCACTGATGTCTGGGCCATCGGGTGTCTTCTGTTCGCGTGTCTCGTTGGCGAACCGCCCTTCGCCGGCGAGTCGGTCTCAGACATCCTGCGGGCGACGGTCGGCGCCGACGCTCCCCTCGATCGGTTGCCGAGATCGACTCCATCAGAACTCGTCGAGATGATCCGGCGCTGCCTCGAGCGGGATCCCATCCGTCGACCGGGCACTATGTCGGCCGTGCGGCGCGCCGTGATCGAGGCCATGGAGAGCCTCGAGCTCGACCACCTGGTCGCCGGGGATTCGATCGGTTCGACGCCGACCAACCTGCCGCGCCGGCTCACGACCTTCATCGGGCGCAAGCACGAGATCGAGGAGGTCGGCGCTCTCATGGACCGACACCAGCTGGTCACGCTGGTCGGCGTCGGCGGGTGCGGCAAGACCCGGCTCTCGCTCGAAGTCGCCGGGGCGCACATGAGGGATTACCCCGACGGCGTTTGGCAGGTCGAGCTGGTCGCGCTCAGGGCTCCTTCGTTCGTTTCCCAGGCGGTGATGTCGGCCCTCGGCGTGGAGCAGCGGTCGGGGAACACAGTCGTCGAGACCGTGGTGGCGCACCTCCGAGACAAGCGCTCGTTGCTCATCCTCGACAACTGCGAGCACGTGCTCGACGGATGCATCGCGCTGATCGCGGAAGTGCTGTTGGGGGCACCCCACCTGCGCATCCTCGCCACCAGCCGGGAGCGCCTGGGCTTGGACGGGGAACAGGTCTACGCGGTGCCGCCGCTATCGATCGAGAATGCGGATGATGCTGGGCAGGACGCCGGCGGCGATGCGATCGAGCTCTTCCTCGCCCGCGCGCGGAGCGCGAATGCGTCGTTCCAGGTCGAGGGTCCGAGGCGGGCGCTGGTCGCCAGGATCTGTCGTCGCCTCGATGGCTTGCCCCTGGCACTGGAGCTGGCGGCCGCCCGCATCCAGTCGATGTCGCTCGAGGATCTTGCACTCGGCCTCGAGGAAGGGTCCGGCATGCTGGCCGGAGGTGATCGGGCCATCGTTCCCCGGCATCAGACCCTCAAGCGGGTGATCGACTGGAGCCACGATCATCTGGAGACGAGCGCCCGGCAAGTGCTCCGGCGGATGTCGGTGTTCGCGGGCGGGTGCACGCTCGAAGCTGCAGAGGCCGTATGTCGGGGAGAGACCGTCGAGGAATGGGAGCTTCTCGACGTCCTCACCACGCTCGTCGACAAGTCGCTCATCGAGCGGGGGATCGAGGACGGGGAGAGCGGTGCTCGAGTGCGCTTCCGGATGCTCGAGACGGTGCGCGAATACGCCCGCGAGCGCCTCGCCGAGGCGGGGGAAGTGGCGGCAGTGCAGGAACGCCATCGCGACCACTTCCTCGCTTTGGCGGAACTGGCAGGAGCAAGGCTGCGGGGAGCGGAGACACAGCGATGGATTAGGCGTCTCGACATCGAGCAGGCGAACATCATGGCGGCGCTCGAATGGAAGGGCGGAGATGACGGGGGGCAGAAGGCGCTACGTCTCGCGGCTTCGATCTGGCGGTACTGGAATGGGCAGGGCTACCTGTCCCTGGGGCGGGAAGTTCTCACCGGAGTGTTAGCGCTCGATGCCGGGAAGCACGCGTCGATTCCTCGTGGCGTGGTGCTGCACACGGTCGGTGCCCTGGCGCTGGCACAGGGTGATCAGGAAGCGGCCCGGAAGTTCTTCGCGGACAGTCTGGCGATGCACCGGCAGCTCGGCGATCGGGCAGGCATGGCGACCGTGATCGCCAGCGAAGGAAGTCTGGAGCAGCTTCAGGGTGATCTGGTCCGGGCGCGGGCGCTCTTCGAGGAGAGCCTGCGCTTGCGGCGCGAGGTGGGGGATCGTCAAGGGATCGCGGGGTCGCTCGGCCTACTGGGGAGATTGGCATTCGCTCAAGGGGATTTTGCAGCGGCCGAACGATTCCACGAGGAGAGCCTGGGGCTGCGCAGGGAGATCGCGGACATCGGCGGAATTGCATCCTCTCTGGGCAACCTGGCGAACGTCAAGTTCGGGCAGGGAAAGTACCAGGAGGGGACTGGCTTGCTCGAGGAGAGCCTTGTCATGAGCCGGCAAGTGGGGGATCGGCGTGGGATCGCCGCCCTGCTCAACAACCTGGGCACGCTCAAGTATATGCTTGGCGATCTCGAGTCGGCACAGAGGTTCCTCGCTGAGAGCCTCACGCTTCGGCTAGAGCTGGGCGAAAGCGTCGCGGTGGCTCGTTCGATGGTGGCATTCGGCCAAGTCGCGGCGGCTCATGGCCAGTCGGAGCGCGGCGTGAGGCTCATGGCGGCGGCGGCGGCGGCCATGGAGCGACTGCGCAGCACATGGAGCCCCAAGGACAAGATCGAGATCGAGGAGACGATCGCGGGGCTCGAGAAGGCGCTCGACCGTGAGGCGTTCGCACGCGAGTGGGAGACGGGGAGCTCGCTCTCCATGGATGAGGCGATCGAACTCGCCCTTGAAAACGGAACGCAAGACCCGTTGCGGACCACCGAAACGGGATCACCCGTCCCTCGAGGTAAGCTAGCTCATTGTCAATAGATTATGTGATGGCGACGACGAATCCCGCGCAGAAGTGCAGCGAATACAAGTACGGGTCCTTTGCCGATAGCGGAGGCCGATGTCGTCTCGCCGGGGCTCAACGAGAATGTCATCCGGCTCATCTGGGCCAGGAAGCACGAGCCCGAGTCTCGCCACCTTCGACAAGCTCGGGATCCCGCTCGCGGAGGAGAAGATGCTGAAAGCACGTTGCTCTTGGACCCAGGTCGAAACCGAGTCGGCGATCACCTGGATGTACCCGAGCTGCACCGATGCGACCTAGTGGCCGCGTGCCGGGACGGCGACGGACTCGATGATTCGCTCCGCCACCGCGCGCGCATCCTCGATGACGCGATTGACGGCGATGCCGCGATAGCCATAGCCCGCAAGGTGAAGCCCCGGCATGGCGGCGAGCCGGGCATCGATACGGGCCATGCGTGCCCCGTGGCCGGGCGGATACTGGGGGATACCGCGGCGGTGCTGGATCACACGCACCAGCTCGGGCTCGGCGGTGATGTCGAGGACCTCTGCGAGCTCGCGCCGCACGATGGCGAGGAGCTCGGCCGGGTCGAGCCGGACCACCTCGGGGTCATGCGCGCCCCCGATCATGGTGCGCAGGAGCACGCGTCCGGCCGGGGCGCGGAAGCGGAAGATCGAGGAATCCCACAAGCAGCCGAGAAGGCGCAATCCCTCCCCCCGTGGCACCAGGAAGCCGAAGCCGTCGAGGGGCTCGATCTTCGCCTGGTCGAAGGCGGTGGCGATGACGGCGATCGGGGCGGTCGGGATCGCGGCGAGCTCGCTGGCGATCTCGCCGTCGAGCGGGCCGAGAAGCTCGGCAGTCACCCAGGGCGGGGTCGCGAGCACGAGCGACCGCGCGGCGATGGTCTCGCCGCCGCTCGTGCGCACGCGATACCCGCCGCCCGGCAGGCGCTCGATCGACTCGGCCCCCGTCCCGAGCGAGAGTCGCGGGATGGCCGCGGCGAGGGCGGCCGGCAAGGTCTCCATACCGTCGCGAAAGGAGGTCAGGTTGCCGCCGGGGCCGGCGTCCACCTGCCTGGCGGGACCGCCGGCGGCGCGGGCGCGCCGCGCGGCCCGCATCTTGGCGATCATCCCCTTGATCAGGCTCCCGTACTCGGCCTCGAGCTTGGTCAGGAGCGGGAAGGCGCTCGCCACGCTCAGGTTCTTGGTATTGCCCGCAAATATCCCCGAGACCATGGCGTCGACCAGGATCCGCGCCGCCTCGGGGCCGATCCGCCGCGCGGCAAAATCGTGTACGGTCTCATCGGTGCCCGGGGCCGGCCGGGCGAAGGGTTCCATGGCCACCCGCAGCCGCCCGCCGATGCGAGAGCATCGAGCTCGTCATGAAGGCGCCGGGGGTGGTGGGCAGGAGGTGGAGCTCTCCATTGCGGAAGAGGTAGCGCTTGCGCGCCGCCTCGGAGCTCGGCTCGATCTGCGCATCGAGGCCAAGGCGCTCGACCAGCTCGAACGTGAGCGGGGCGTTGTCGAGGAAGCCGTTCGAAGCCCATTCGATGCGATAACCGGCATCCGCCTCCGAGTAGATGAGACCGCCCGGCCGTTCGCCGGCCTCGATCACCCGCACTGCCTCGCGATCACCGAGCCGATCGATGAGCTCGTAGGCGACTGCAAGGCCGCCCATGCCGCCGCCCACGACGAGGATGCCGACTTCGTCCTTGCTCATCCCTGCTCCTTCGAAAGCCACCCCTCGCGGCCGAGACGGTTCTCGACGAGGTTGGCGAGAACATGCGTGAGGTCCATGGCCTCGTTGAACGATTCCATCCGCACGTATTCCTGGATACCGAGCTCGCGTGCCTCCTCACCGTAGAGGAGATCGATCTCGTAGAGCGTCTCGATGTGATCGGAGACGAACGACACGGGAACGACCACGAGCGCGCGGCGGCCGCGCGCCGCCTCCTCGCGGATCACCTCCTCGGTGGCGGGGCCGATCCACTGGATGGGTCCGGTGCGGCTCTGATAGGCGAGGCGATGGGGAAGAGAAAGGTCCCCGAGCCGCGCCATGGTGCCCGCGACCGTGGCCTTGATGTGCTCCACGTAGGGATCGCCGCGATCGATGATCTTCTGCGGCAGTCCATGGGCGCTCCACAGGATGAGCGCTCCGGCGCGACCGCCGGGTGTGAGACGGGCGACGGCGGCGCGGATCCGCGCCGCGAGAGCGTCGAGATAGGCGGGGTCGTCATACCAGTGCTCGATCACGACGAGCGGCCGCTCGTCTCCGCGGCGCGCCCGCTCCGCGGCGAGCTCCTTCAGGCTCGATCCGGTGGTGGCGATCGAGTAATGGGGGAAGAGGCTCAGGGCGAGGAGGGCTTCGGCGTCCGCGAGCTCATCGAGCGCCTCCGTGGTGAAGGGGTGCCAGTAGCGCATGGCGACGGCGACCCGGAAGGATGTTGCGCCGTCGCCATCGTCGGCACTCGCTGCGCCGCGCGCCGCGATCCGCCGCGCGAGTTCCCCCTCGAGGTTCCTGGCCTGGGCCTCAGTCCACGCGCGGAGCGGCGATCCCCCGCCGATCTGCGCGTAGTAGCCCTTGACCTTCGGCGAGCGCACGGTCGAGATGAGCCATGCCAGCGGCTTCTGCACCAGAGCCCCCCCGGCACCGGGATGATGTCCGGGTCCGAGAAGAGGTTGCGCAGGAAGGGGGCCACCGCCTCCAGGCGCTCGGGACCTCCGAGCTGAAGCAGGATGACACCGATCGTGCGGGGCATGGCTGAGATCTGGTTCCTCATGATGGTCGGGGAGGGCGCTCCGGGGAGGCTCGAGCGGAAGAGCATAGCCCGGCGCGGGCGCAGGCCGCAACCGGGTGCCTGCCGCAACCGGGCGCGGCCATGATATCCTCGATCGCGAGATGGGGAATCTACGCGACGAGCTACGGAAGAAGGGTGTCATCAGCGAGAAGCGGGCGCGGGCCGTCATCCACGAGGAGAAGGCGCGGCAGAAGAAGGCCGGCCCCGAGGTCGTGGAGGCGGAGCGACGCGCCCGTGAGGAAGCCGCGCGGCGCGAGGTGGAGGCGCGGCGCGAGGCCGATCGCCAGCGCGAGGAGGAGCACCGGCGCCAGCGCGAGGAGGAGCAGAAGGCGGGCCTCATCCCGGGGCTCATCCGCCTCGGGCTCGTGCGCGACGGCGGAGCGGGAAGCCGCCGCTTCTACTTCATCACCCGCGAGAACAAGGTCTCCTATCTCGAACTCTCGGATCAGGCGCTCCGGAGCGTGGTCGACGGCCGCGCCGCCATCGTCGAGGCGCTAGGTGTAACGCGCCTCGACTTCTGCGTGGTTGCCAGCGAGCAGGCGGCCGAGATCGCCAAGCACGATCGCGAGGTGGTGCGCTTCTGGAACACGGCGGGACCGCCCGCCCCGCCGCGCCCGCGGGCCTAGCCCCCGCCGTCGGCGCGCGCCAGCTTCAACCGCCCGCGTTCATCCACGCCGAGGACGCGCACCTCCATCGGGTCCCCCTCACCGATCTCGCCGGCCCCGGCGAGCTCGGACACGTGCACGAGCCCCTCGATCGATCCCATCACCCGCACGAAGCAGCCGAAGTCCTTGACGCCGGTGACCGTCCCGCGATAGACGCGGCCCACCTCGGGCTCACCGCACAGCTCGCGCACCTTGGCGAGCGCAGCCTCGAGCCCGGCGCCACCGGGCGCCGCGATCCGCACCGTGCCCTCGTCATCGACGTCGATCTTGGTGCCGGTCTCGGCCTGGAGGTCCTGGATGATCCGCCCGCCGGGGCCGATGAGATCGCGGATCCGGTTGCGCCGGATCTTCTCGACCGCGATCCGCGGAGCATACGGTGCCAGCTCGGGGCGCGGGGCGGCGAGGACCTTCGCCATCTCGCCGAGAACGTGGATCCGCCCGGCCCGCGCCTGCTCGAGGGCCTGCTCGAGCACCACGCGGGGCAGGCTCCCGAGCTTGTTGTCCATCTGCACCGCGGTGATTCCGCGCTCGGTGCCGGCCACCTTGAAGTCCATGTCGCCGAGGTGATCCTCGTCGCCGAGGATGTCGGAGAGAATGGCGACCTGGTCTCCCTCCATGATGAGTCCCATGGCGACCCCGGCCACCGGACGGACGATCGGGACTCCGGCGTCCATGAGGGCGAGCGCGCCCCCGCACACGGTGGCCATCGAAGAAGAACCGTTCGATTCGGAGATCTCGGACTCGATCTTGATCGTGTAGGGGAAGGCATCGGCGGGGGGCAGCATGGTAGCGAGCGCGCGGTGCGCGAGGTTGCCGTGGCCGATCTCGCGGCGGCCCGGCCCGCGGAGCGGCCGCACCTCCCCGACGGAGTAGGGCGGGAAGTTGTAGAAGAGGAGGAAGCGCTCGCTGTGGACGCCGTCGAGGTCTTCCACATCCTGCTCGTCGCCGCCGGTGCCGAGGGTGCAGGTGACCATGGCCTGGGTCTCGCCGCGCGTGAAGAGGCTCGAGCCATGGGTGCGCGGGAGCCACCCGGTCTCGCCCGAGATCGGGCGGATATCGGCCGGGCCGCGGCCGTCGAGGCGCCGGCCCGCGGAGAGGATCGCCTCGCGGATCACCTCCTTGAGGACATCATCGAAGAGCGTCTCGATCTCCTCCGCATGGGCTGCGGGTGGAGCTTCGGCGGCGGGCGAGTCAGCTTCTCCTCCGTTGCTGGCGAGCGTCTCGGCGACGACCTCCCGCACCGCGGCGATGCGCTCCCGGCGGGCACGCTTGTCGGCGATCATGGTTGCCTCACGCAGCGGATCGCGGGAAAGCGCAATAACCTGCGCAACGAGCTCGGGATCCGGCTCGCTCGTCTCGAGCACCCGCTTCTCGAGCCCGGTGGCGGCACGCATCTCCTCCATGGCCGCGCAGAGAGGGGCCACCGCGTCCTGCGCGAAGAGGAGCGCCTCGATCACCTCGGACTCGCTCGCCTCCGCCGCCTGCCCCTCGACCATGACGAGTCCCCCCGGTCCGGCCGAGACCACGAGGTCGAGGCTCGCCCGGGCGCGATCGGCGGGCCCCGGCATGGCGATGAGCTTGCCGTCGGCGCGCACCACGCGCACCCCGGCCACCGGTCCCGTCCACGGCAGGCTCGAGCGATGGAGCGCCGCGGCGGCGCCCGAGATCGCGAGCACCTCGGGGTCGGTCTCGGGATCGTAGGAGAGGACGGTCACGAGAACCTGGGTCTCGACCTTGAATTCCTTGTCGAACAGCGGGCGGATGGTGCGATCGATGAGCCGGCTCGAGAGGATCTCGTGATCCGAGATGCGGCCCTCGCGCTTGCGATAGCCTCCGGGGAAGCGGCCCGCGGCCGAGTACTTCTCCCGGTACTCGACGGTCAGGGGGAAGAAGCCGAGGCCGCTCCTGGCCGCTTCGGCGGCACTCACCGCAACGAGGAGAACCGTTTCGCCGTCCTGGACGAGGACGGCGCTTTCCGCTTGCCGGGCGATGCGGCCGGTCTCGAAGCGGATCCGGCGCTGCCCGAGGGATACATCTTGATGCCACATGGCGACGATCTTAGCAGATCGTTCACCCGCTTCGATGCGGACGATGCGCTATCCGGCAGCGCCCCCCCGGGGTCGATTGGGGTTTCGCTGCGGTGATCGGCCATGATAGACTGCCGGCTCCGCGACCAAGACCTCGGAGGGCCCCGCATGCGAACCCTGGTCAGAGCCGGCTTTTTTTTCGTCCTCGTTTGCCTCACCATCTGGCCTGCTGCCGCGTCCGCCCAGTACACCTACGGCGACACGCTGACCACCATCATGCGCCCGATCGTCAACCTTCCGGCCTTCTGTATCGCCGGGGATGTCTTCGAGGCCTGGGCGCTCGCACCCCAAGCGCAGACCGGGTTCAGCGCCCGCCTCGAGCTCGGCAGCAACACGCACCCGCTTACGCTCGAGTCCGCCGTCTACGATGCCTCGCGAGTCCGCTGGGTGCTCGGGTTCCGAGTGCCGGCCGGCGTGCCTGAGGAGCTCTACGATCTCGTGCTCGCCGCGCCCGGGCTCGAGACCGACCGGGCGGTGAATGCCGTCCAGGTGATGGATGCCGAGCCCACGGACTACTACTTCGTCCAGGTTTCCGACACGCATCTTGTCACCCATCTCTACTACTACCAGTCCGGAGCCGAGAGCGACACCTCCGAGGTGGCCGACTTCCGGGCCGTGATCGACGATCTCAACATCATCCAGCCTGCGTTCGTGATCCACACCGGAGACCTGATCAACGAGGGGGAGCTCGAGGAGTTCCTGGATCGTTACTACTGGTCCCGCTCCCAGGCTGTCTTCAGCTCGTTCGAGATGCCGCTGTTCCTGGTCCCGGGAAACCACGATATCGGCGGCTGGGATGCCACGCCGCCGCCTGATGGCACGGCGCGCCGCAACTGGTGGCGCTACTTCGGCTGGCCCTGGCTCAACAGCCCGCCCGCCGGAGATCCGCTCCGCACCCAGAACTGGAGTTTCACCCTCGGTAACGTCCGCTACTTCGGGCTCGAGGCCTACCTCAACTACGACGGCTGGCGTTCCGCGATCTACGGCAACCGGAGCTTCCTGCCGGAGCAGATCACATGGCTCACGCAGGGGCTGGCCTCCGTGCCATCCCATCAGGCCCGGGTCGTCTTCTACCACTACGACTTCTCAGGTCAGATCAACCTCACAGCGGCTGGCATCGACATGGCGCTGTGGGGGCATGATCACGGAGTGCCCGAAGGGAACTGGCAGACCCCACCCTTCGACCTCGGCCTGCAGCCCGTGTGCGACGGCCGGCGCAACTTCCGCCTCGTGCGCGTCAGCGGGAACACGCTGGCTCCACGGCCTATGTTGACCTCGGGGATCTCGACCGACAACCTGCGGCTCACCTACGCCGAGCAAGCGGGAGCGATCACGGCCACGGTCACGAACGCGCTCGCGGAGCCCTTCGAGCGGGCCGAGGTGCGGTTCCGCGTGCCCGATGACGGCTCGAACTGGGATCTGACGGGGGGTACGCTCCTGCGCGTCATTCCGGACGGCGACGAGCGCGTGTTCTACGTGCGGCTACCGGTGCCGGCATCTGGCACGGTCTCGGCCACGCTGACACCGGTGGCCAATGGAGTCGCCGACGCTGGAGCGCCGCCAGCGACGTTGCGCCTCGGTCCGGCGTTCCCCAATCCCTTCAACCCGGCCACATCGATCCGCGTTGCGCTCCCCACGGCAAGCCAGGCGCGGCTCGATGTCTACGATGTGTTCGGCCGACTCGTACGCCGCCTTCATGACGGCCCGCTCGCGGCCGGCGCCACCTCGATCGCCTGGGACGGTCGCAACGACGACGGACGCCCGGTGCCGTCGGGGACCTACATCGTGCGGGCCACGAGCGCGTTCGGAATCGCCGAGCTGAAGGTCCTGCGCGTCAAGTAGTGACGCTCGCCGAACCTACACCGTGCGCGAGAACACCGGCTTGTCGCCGCGTTGCTTCTTCAGATAGGCATCGAAGATCATGCAGATGTTGCGGATGAAGAGCTGGCCGAGCGGCGTCACCCGGAGCTCGCGCGAGCTGCCGTTCGCCTTCTCGAGAAAATCCTCGCTCGCGGGACCGGAGGCGAGCTCGGCGACCTCGGCGGCGAAGTAGTCATCGAAGCGAATGCCGAATCGCCGCTCGACCTCGTCCTTGTCGAGGACGAAGTTGCACATGAGCTGCGTGATGACATATCGCCGAACGATGTCATCGGCCGAGAGCTCGAAGCCGCGGTGCACGGGGAAGTCGCCGGCGCTGATCGCCGCGTAGTAGGTCGAGATCTTCTTCTCGTTCTGGCAGAAGGCGCCGCGCACGTCGCCAATGGACGAGATGCCGACGCCGAGCATGTCGCTCGCCGGCTTCACGGTGTAGCCCATGAAGTTGCGGTGCAACGTGCCCTTGTCGATGGCGAGGGCGAGCTCGTCGTCGGGAAGCGCGAAGTGATCCATGCCGATCTGCACGTAGCCGGCGGCCCGGAAGCGGTCGATCGCGGTCGCGAAGAGCTCGAGCTTGACCTCGGCCGGGGGGAGCGTCTCGATCTCGATCCCCTTCTGGTTGCCGCGGATCCACGGCACATGCGCGTAGCTGTAGCAGGCGACCCGATCGGGCCGCATGTCGATGATCGAGTCGAGGCTCTTGGCGAAGGTCGCCGGCGTCTGCTTCGGCAACCCGTACACCAGATCGACGTTGATCGAATCGAAGCCGGCGCGCCGGCCATATGCGTAGAGGGCGCGGGTCTCGGCCTCGCCCTGGTTGCGGTTGATCGCTTCCTGCACCTCGGGAGTGAAGTCCTGGACCCCCATCGAGAGCCGGTTGAAGCCGAGCTCGCGCAGCGCGTCCACTTGCTCGAAGGTGGTGACACGGGGATCCACCTCGATCGCGACTTCGGCGTCGGGATCGATGGTGAAGTGCTCGCGGACCTTGGCCTGGAGCACGCGCATCTGATCGATCGAGAGATAGGTCGGCGTGCCGCCGCCCCAGTGGTACTGGACCAGGCGCCGGCGGTCGGGAAGGGCCGCTGCCAGCATGTCGATCTCGGCGAAGAGATAGTCGAGGTAGCTCGCCGCGCGGTCCTTGTGCTTGGTGATGATGACGTGGCAGCCGCAGAAGCTGCAGCGTTCCTCGCAGAATGGGATATGGATGTAGAGCGAAAGCGGCTCCCCGGCAGCCGCATTGGCCAGCGCCAGGTGCCGGCGATAGTCCTTCGCGGTGAACTGATCGTGGAACTCGACCGCCGTCGGATAGGACGTGTAGCGCGGACCGGGGCGGTCGTACTTCTTCAAGAGCTCGGTGGTGACCGGGGCCGACATGAGGGCTACTCCTTACGAGAAACACCCGTCGCGGGGGCTGCCAGTTCCGCGGGCGGGATGAAGCGGTGCACGACCTCGACCAGGTGCCCCACCTGCTCCGGGGGGGTCGTCAAGTGGACGCCGTGGCCCAGGTTGAAGATGTGGCCGAGCCCGCCGCCGCCGGCGAGGATGGTGTCGGCGCGCTCGGCCAGGAGCTCGGGGGGAGCGAGCAGGAGCGAAGGGTCGAGATTGCCCTGCACCGGGCGCCGCCCGAGGCGGCGGCGGGCGGCGGTCATCTCGACCGTCCAGTCGAGACCGATGACGTCGCTCCCGACCTCGGCGATCGCCTCCAGCATGCCGCCCGAGTGGCGGGCGAAGTAGACGATGGGGGTCCCCGGAGCGCGCCGGCGCACCGTCTCCACGATCGCGCGCAAATGCGGGAGGCCGAAGGTTGCGTAGTCGACGGGGTCGAGGAGGCCGGCCCAGGTGTCGAAGAGCTGCACGATGTCGGCGCCGGCCTCGATCTGAGCGACCAGCGATCCGGCGACCACCTTGGCCAGGCGCTCGAGCAGATGATGTCCGGCCATTGGGTCGGCATGGAGGAGACGCTTGAGCGCCATGAAATCCTTGCCGCCCCCGCGGCCCTCGCACATGTACGTGGCGAGCGTCAGCGGCGCGCCGGCGAAGCCATAGACGGCGGTGGAATCGCCCAGAGCGCGCTTGATGCGCAGCACCGATTCGGCGATGTACTCCAGTCCACCGCCGTTCTCCGGAACGCGCAGGCGCTCGATGTCGGCGCGCGTGCTGAGCGGCGGGTCGAGCACCGGACCGGGATCGAAGGCCAGGTTCATGCCCATGGCTTCCGCTGGCATCATGATGTCGGAGAACACGATGGCGGCATCGAGCGGAAACCGGCGGAGCGGTTGCAGGGTGAGCTCGCAGGCGATCTCCGGGGTTTTGACCGCCGTCGCGAAGTCGACCTCGGCGCGCACCTGCCGGTACTCGGGCAAGTAGCGCCCGGCCTGGCGCATGATCCAGATCGGCACGCGGTCCACAGGCTCGCCCCGCGCCGCGCGCAGCACGCGCTCGCGCCCGTTCATGGTGTGCGGGACCGCTGGCGCTGTCATGACCCCTCCACGCCGAGCGCGGCGCGCGCGGCGGCGCTCGTCCGCTCCAGGTCTTCCATCGTGTGCGCGGCGGAGAGAAAAGCAGCCTCGAACTGCGATGGCGCCAGATAGATACCCCGGTTCAGCATGGCATGGAAATACGAGGCGTAGCGCTCGCGATCAGCACTCGCCGCCGAGTTCCAGTCGGTGACCCGGCCCGCGGTGAAGTAGAGACAGAGGAGCGAACCCACACGATTCACCGCGCCTTCGACCCCCGCCGCGGCGAGAGCCTCCCGCATGCCCTGGGCGAGCTTGTCGCCGAGGGTGTCGAGGCGGGCGTAGAGAGCGGGATCGGCGGCGAGCAGGCGCAGTTGCGCGAGCCCGGCGGCGGTGGCGAGCGGATTCCCCGACAGCGTCCCGGCCTGGTAGACGGGTCCTTCGGGCGCCATCTGGGCCATGAGGTCGGCCCGCCCGCCGTAGGCGCCGAGCGGGAGTCCACCGCCCAGGATCTTACCGAAGGTCGAGAGATCGGGTCGGATGCCGTAGAGCTCCTGCGCGCCGCCAAGCCCCAGGCGGAAGCCCGTGATGACCTCGTCGAAGATGAGGAGGGCACCCTCGCGCGCCGTCAGCTGGCGGAGCCCGGCGAGGAACCCCGGCGCCGGGGCGACCACGCCGAGGTTGGCGGCCACGGGCTCGACGATCACCGCCGCGACCTGTCCGGGATTGGCGGCGAGGAGCGATTCGACCGATCCCAGATCATTGTAGGTCGCGTTCAGCGTGTCGGCGGCCGTGCCCGCCGTGACGCCCGGAGAGGACGGTGCGCCGAAGGTGGCGGCGCCCGAGCCGGCCTTGATCAGGAACGAATCACCGTGACCGTGATAGCAGCCCTCGAACTTGATGATCTTGGGGCGACCGGTGGCGGCCCGCGCCAGGCGCACGGCCGACATCGTGGCCTCGGTGCCCGAGCTCACGAGCCGTACCTTCTCCACCGAGGGTACGCAGCACGAGATGAGCTCGGCCAGCTCGACCTCGCGCTCGGTGGGCGCGCCGAAGCTCATGCCGTCGCCGGCCGCCTCGCGCACGGCCCGGACCACCTCGGGGTGGGCGTGACCCAGGATCATCGGGCCCCACGAGCCGAGGTAGTCGATGTACTCGTTGCCCTCGGCGTCCCACAAGCGCGCGCCCCGGGCGCGCGCGATGAAGGGCGGCGTTCCACCCACCGCGCCGAAGGCGCGCACCGGCGAGTTGACCCCACCTGGAATCACGCGCTTGGCGCGCGTCATCAGATCTTCGCTTCGGGGCAGCGGTCGCCCGGCCGGCGCTGCCGTGTTCGTCGTTGCCTTCACTCCTTCACTCCTTCAGCGCGCCTTCGCTTCGCCCTGGGCGAGCGCGCGCGCGATCCTGCGGGCCGCATAGGTGATCACGATGTCGGCGCCGGCGCGGTGGATGGCGAGCACGCTCTCGCGCTCGATGGCCTCGCCGTCGATCCAGCCGTTGGCGGCGGCGGCCTGGATCATGGCGAACTCACCCGATACCTGATAGGCCGCAACCGGTACGCCGAAGGTCGTCTTCACCCGGTGGATGATGTCGAGGCAGGGGAGGGCCGGCTTGACCATGACGAGATCCGCCCCCTCCTCGAGATCGAGGGCCACCTCGCGCAGCGCCTCGTCGGCGTTTGCCGCATCCATCTGGTAGGCGCGCCGGTCGCCGAAGCGCGGCGCCGATTCCGCCGCCTCGCGGAACGGTCCGTAGAAGGCCGAGGCGTACTTGGCGGCGTAGGAGACGATCACCGTGTCCGGGAGGTGGGCCGCATCCAGCGCATGGCGGATGGCTCCGACGCGTCCGTCCATCATATCGCTCGGGGCCACGATATCGGCGCCGGCCCGGGCATAGGCGAGAGCGGCGGCGGCGAGCAGCGGCAGCGTGGCGTCGTTGTCCACCGTATCCCCGGAGAGCACGCCGCAATGACCGTGATCGGTGTACTCGCAGAGACAGACATCGGCCCATACGAGGAGGTCGGGCAGCGCCTCCTTGAGCGCCTTGATGGCGCGCGGGACAATGCCGTTCGGTGCGTAGCCCTCGGTGCCCCGCGCATCCTTGTGTTCCGGGATGCCGAACAGGATGACGGCGGGTACGCCGTCATCGTGAGCGGCGCGCGCCTCGGCGACCAGGCGGTCGATCGAGAGCTGGGAGCAGCCGGGCATGGCGGCGATCGGCTTCTCGACATCATTCCCCGGACAGACGAAGAGCGGGTACACGAGCCCTTCGCGGCGGATCGCCGTCTCCCGCACCATGGCACGGAGCTGGGGTGTGCGGCGGAGGCGGCGCGGGCGCACGGTGGGGAAGCTCGTCGCCGTGGTGGGTACGTCCGCCGGAGCGGGTGGTTGATGAGTCGCTACCATCTTCGTCGTCATGACACACCTGTCCGGGGATTGGAGTTTTCGCCGGCCACGAGCGCGGTCCGGAGCGCGGCGAGGATTCCGGCCGGATCGGGATATTCCGCCGTCGAGTCGGCGGGGCGGCCGAGCTCGGCGAGCCGGGCCGATGTTACCGGTCCGATCGCCACGAGCCGGACGTCCCGGGTGAGCCGGGCGAAGAGCTCGCCTGCGGCGGACGCGAGGGCATCCGCACTGGACGGGCTCGTGAGTACGATGGCGTCGAGCTCGCCGCGCTCGATGGCGCGGAGGAGCGCTCGGGCTGAGCTCGCATCGGATCGGGTCGAGTAGGCTTCGACCTCATCGACCCGGGCGCCTGCGGTGGTGAGCCCATCGGGCACCGCACGCCGGGCCAGGTTCGATCGCGGGAAGAGCACGCGGGCGCCATGGAGCCGCGTACTTTCACGGGCGGCGAGCTCGGCGGCGAGACCCGCGCCATCCTCCCGCTGCGGCACGAAGGCGACGGGAATCGAGCGTTCGGCCAGCGCCCGTGCCGTGGCGCCGCCGACCGCTGCCACGGCGACGGCCGCCGGCCATGGCGCGGCACCGCGCGCTAGGGCCAGCGCCTCCGCGGCATGAGCGCTGGTTACCACCACCCACGAGTAGCGTTCGATTTCGGCCGCCGCCGCCGCGAGCGGAGCCGGATCGCCAGGCGGTTCGATCCGGATCAACGGGATCGCCGTCACCCGCACGCCGAGTGGAGCGAGGAGCATGGCCAGCGGCTCGGCTTCAGCAGGGGAACGGGAAACGGCGATACGTCTCCCGCGGAGGCCGGATGGGCTCGCCCTGTCTGCATGCTGTGGTGTTGGCTCCACTCTCGCTCTCAATGGCTGTCTCGATCAGGGCGCGATCACGATGCGCCCGACCACCGACTGCTCGCCGGTGGTGAGCTTGAGGAAATAGGCACCGGCGCTCACGCGGGTTCCCGAGGCGTCCCGCCCATCCCAGGGAAACGTGACCGGACCGGCGGGGACATGGCCGGCATAGATCTCGCGCACGATCCTTCCCGTTGCCGATACCACGCGCAGTCGGACATCCGACGGGCGAGCCAGCTCGGCTGCAATCGATGTCATGCCGGCCGCTGGGTTGGGGAACGCGGCCAGTCGGATCGTCTCCACCGGCGGAGCCGGCAGGTCGACGACGGCGTTGGCGTTGTTGCTGAGGAAGATGCCGTCGAGTCCGAACTGGCCCACGATCGGATCGGCGAGCTGGGAGTACGGGGTCGTGTCGTGCCGCCAGTGCAGGCGATCGGCGGCGGAGAGCGCCAGCGTGTACGGCCCGCCGGGGAAGCTCCTGATCTGGGTGAAGTTGGTCGAATCGGTCAGATCGACCTCGAACGCCGCCCAGCTGCCCTCGGGAGGGGCGAATCCCTGGTTGTAGAGCCAGAAGTTCCCGGCGTTGCCGATGACCAGGTGGATCTCCAGGTTCTCATCGGTGTCGACGTCGCTGAGCCAGAACACGACGCGCGTGACGCCGGCGGCAAGGTAGTCGCCGCCGTAATCCGGGCCTGCGTTGTAGCAGGCCAGGGGGCCGGCCAGTGGCTCGCGCGCGACCCGGAGGTAGCCGTCTCCGTCGCCATCGCGGCCGCCGGTTCCAGGGTTCGAGAGCAGGGCGCCGCCGGCGAACCCGGCGGTGCCGCCGATCGCGGGGAACTCCTCGGTGAAACCGAGCGTCGGCCCGGCGAGGGCAGCGCTGGAGAAAGCAAGGGCCAGGGCGCCGGCGGCGATCCCTGCCAGCAGGTTCTTCCGTATCAAGAGCTTGGGGGTTCGGGACTGGATCATGGTGATGTCTCCTCGTTGGGGGGTGAGGCCAGGCAAGCACCCTATCTTATCACCCCTGCTCCGCTGGCCGGCGCCGCACCGGGGCGCCCCGTTCCGCTAGGACGCGGGCGACCGGGCGCCGGATCGGAAGGCGGCCTCGACCTCCTTGAGGACCAGGTCGGCCCCGCGCCCGAGCAGGGTCTCGGCGAGCCCGACTCCCACCGCTTCGGGATCGGACGCGGGCCCAGCGGCTCGATCGCGGAAGACCCGCGTGCCGTCGAGCGCGCATACGACCGCGTCCAGGTGGAGCGTCGTGCCATCGAGGCGACCCAGTGCCCCGGCCGGCACCTGGCAGCCCCCGCGCAGGCGGCGCAGGAAGGCGCGCTCGGCGCGCACGGCGAGGCGCGTGGGTTCGTGCTCGAGCGGTGCGAGGAGAGCGCCCAGCGCGTCATCGCCGGAGCGACCCTCGATGGCGAGGGCGCCCTGGCCGACCGCGGGGACGATGACCTTGGACCCGAGCACCTCGGTCACCCGATCCGCGAAGCCGAGCCGCTCGAGTCCGGCCCGCGCGAGCACGATGGCCGTGATGCCGCCTTCTCCCCGCGTGAGCTTCTCGAGGCGAGTGGGCACGTTTCCTCTCAGGTTATCGAAGGCCAAGTCACCCCGCACCGCGAGAAGTTGCGCCCTTCGGCGAATGCTCGAAGTTCCGACCAGTGCCCCGTGCGGCAGGGCGGCGAAATCCGATCCGTCACGGCTCAGGAAGGCATCGCGCGGGTCGGCACGCTCGGGGATGGCGAGGAGATCGAGCCCGGCCGGGAGCGTCGTCTCCATGTCCTTCAGGCTGTGCACCGCGATGTCGGCGCCATCCTCGAGGAGGACCCGTTCCAGCTCGCGGGTGAAGAGCCCGCGCTCGCCGATGGCTGAGAGGGCGCGGTCGCGCACCTCATCGCCCTTGGTCGAGACCTCGATGATCTCGATCTCGAGCCCGGGGTGCGCCGCCTCGAGCCGGCCGGCGACATGGTCGGTCTGCCAGCGCGCAAGTCGGCTCTTGCGGGTGGCGATGCGGATCCGCAGCGGATTACTGCCCATTCCAGGAGTCCCCGGGCCCCGGCCCGCACTCGTCCGCATCGGTCCTGGGGCGACGTGACGCCCGCCCTCCTCGTCATCGAGGCCATCGAGCGCGAACAGCTCGCGCGTGGCGGCAAGCAAGGCGACCGGATTGCCGGCCTCGGGCGCGGG
>CAWGMA010000004.1:0-740569 GCA_963823555.1 Candidatus Eiseniibacteriota bacterium
GCCAAGGTGCTCGACGAGGACGAAGAGACCGGGGCAAGAAGTTCAGGTACGTGCGGACGGGCGAGGACCACTTCTCGCTCGCGTTCACGTACGCCTGGATGGCAGCCGAGCGTCACGGTGGACCGAGGGTAAGAGTCATCGATCTCGGGCGACCGCTGAGGGCGTTACAGCCGTGGCCGGGCCAGAGGCTCCTGGGGCGGTCACTGCTTGACGGGATACCGGGGCGACGAGGCGCGTGGTAAGATTGGGGCAAAAGAACCGGCTGAGGACGCAGCCTTGCGTCGGCTGGTTCGGGCGTCGGGTGCCGGCGCCTTTTACCCACGGGTCCTTCCCCAGAGGACGTGCGGGCAATGGCGGCCGACCTCAACGCCGAGGAGGACGCTATGTGCCACCGTCTGATTGTCCTCGCCACCCTCACCGCCATCTTGGTTTCCGCCCCGCCTGCCCACGCGGTCACGATCACGTTCGAGACCCGCGCCGGATGGGAGCGAGATTCGCGACGGCGGTCCCTTTACCTGCGGAGAGATAAGCCCTGAAGCGTTTCGAACTGGGGTGTTCTCTTGACCCCCGTGCCGGGCGATACGCTCAACATCCTGCCGAACGCTTGGTGAGTGCCTGTCTGTGCCAAACGCCCTCGGGCTCTGCTCGCAAAACGGAGAGCTTAACATCACGTTCGTCCGGCCTGGCACGGGCACGAGCACCGTCGTGAGCGGCATCGACCTCGCAATGATGACCGCGACGCTGCTGCCCTGGTTCGGGGGCATCAATACGTTCGACGCCGAGGGGGCTCTTCTCGACTCGTGGGTGCTTCCTCATACCGGTTTCTGCCGAGAGCCTCCAGCCTACTACGACTACTACCACTTCTCCGCCCCCGGGCGCATTGCCCGGGTCGAATGTACCTTCCAATACACATTCATCGACGATCTCATCGCGACCGAAGCCTCCACGCCCGTCGACGGATCGACGTGGGGAAGGATCAAGGCCTTCTACCCATAGGAGGGTTCCTGACCATGGCACCCGCCAAGCCACGATGGCTGCGCTGGTGTCCCGGATCGGTGTACCGAACTGCTTTCACGCTTCTCCTCCTTCTCGGCTCCGCATGGCTCCTTGTCCCCCTGTCCTGGAGCCAGCCCGGTGGTCCTGAGAGCCCCGCCTACTGCATCCCCGAACCCTACTACCCGAACTGCACCGGCGCCCCATCGGAATGCGGCCAGTGGGAGCTCTGCCCCTCGTACTTCGAAGCCATCCATGCCGCGCTCGTCCACCGCACCAACCCCGATTCCACGAAGGTCCTCGCCTGGGGCTACAACAGCACCGGCATCGGGGATTTCGAGCGACCTCGCCTGTGGACCCTGGCCACCGACTTGAACCCCTGCGGCGTCTGGAGCGACACGCTCTCGTGGCCCAGTCACTACGGCCAGGACAACCAGTTTCCTGCCGATCCCTCGTGTCTCCCTCCCGCCATCCGCAGGTATTCGGCGATGTGCGCCGGGCATGACTTCACCGAGGATGGGAAGCTCCAGATCGTGAGCGGCATCGAGGATCTCTGGGACTCGAACGATCGGTTTTCCTTCCATGCCGTGCGCTTCGACCCAGCGGCCGCATGGCCTGGCGGCTTCTCCGCGTACGCCGACAACCTCTACCGCCAGCGCTGGTACCCGAGTCCGCGCACGCGCCCGTGGGACCCGACGCCGCCGAACGCGAACCCCGGGGCAAGCTCTACGCCTGGAACGGCATCCAGGATGATACGTGCTACGTCTCGCCCTACCCGACGCGGTTCCCTGAGCGCTGGGACGACACGAGCTGGGAGACGTTGCTTCCGCAGGGACAAAACGAGTGCCACCCGACGATGAGCGCCTATGCCCCGGTCGTCATGATCCCCGACAGCACGTGGACGGGCCCGGGCCGCGGCCGCTGGCTCACGGTGAGCCAGGTCGAGAACCCCTCGACGCAGCTCCCGGACACCTGGGCGACGAGCCCCGAGAGTTGCCTTACGCTCACGTTGCCTGATGTGTTGCGCCAGCATCGCGACGGATCGGAGGTTCTCGCTCCCTTCGAGCTCAATACGAACGGGACCTACAAGAGCGGCCCCAACCTCTACTTGATCGGGGGTTGGACCGCGACGGACGCCCAAGGGCTCTGCGGCTCCCACGCACCACACCCCTGCGTCTCCTACTTCAACGCGCAGACGAAGACGTGGATCGACAAGGCTCCGCTGTCGATCGCCCGCCAGGACCACAATGCGGTCCTCTTGCCGGATGGCATGATCTTCGTCGCCGGCGGCAGCAAGCAGCTCGACTGCTGCGCCCACGATCCGACCACGAACTGCGGGGCCGATTACTGGCAGCCGCCGTACCCGGGTCGCGAGTGCATCGCCAGGATCCCCGAGCTCTACGACCCGACGACGGATACCTGGCGGCGGCTCGCGCCGCACTCGACGGCGCGGACCTACCACTCCGAGGCGTTGCTTCTCCCCGATGGGCGCGTCTACCTGGGCGGCGGCGAGTACCTCAAGGGCGGTATTATCCCGCCTCCGCCGCAATGCCTCGTCACCACCGAGCACATGACGTCGACGATGGAGGTCTACAAGCCTCCCTACATGTTCAAGACCCGGCCGGCGATCGACCCGCTCGGCTTGAACCAAGTGACCTACAACTCCATCATCACCTTCACCGTCAGCGGCTGGCAGGCCGGAAACTCCAAGGTTCTCCTCGTCCGCCAGGGATCGGCCACCCACGGCCACGAGATGTCCCAGCGCACCGTGCACCTGCTCATCACCAAGGAGAAGCAGCTCTCCGGGCAGAACTACGAGATAAAGGCCCGCATCCCCTCGGCGCCAACCGGCATCTTGCCTCCCGGCTGGTACATGCTGTGGATCGTCACCAACTGGTCGAACTCGACCGACCGCCGCCCCTGCCAGGAGGCGCGGTGGGTTCGGCTGACCTACGGGATCCCCTTTGCGCCACCTGAAGGGGGTGAGGATGTCTCGCATGAAACCGTGCTCATGGATGTGCTCTCGACGTCTGTGGCAACAGGGGCGATCGAACTCGTGGTCACGGCGCCGGGGGGCGTGCTTGAGATCTACGACGTGTCGGGTCGTCATGTGTGCACGCTGAGCGCACGTCTCCCGGCGGGGCCAAGTCGGATCCGGTGGGATGGCAAGGCCGAGAACGGTCGCATGATGCCCGCGGGCGTCTACCTGGCACGCGCCGTCACAGCCGGAGGCTCTGTGCAGGTCAGAAAGGTGGTTCTGCTTCACTAGCGAGACCTGCCCCGGGCCTGAGGGGCTGTTGATGATGAAGGAGTGGACTTGGGGAATAGCTCCCCTGCCGAGGCTGGCGTGCCCCTTTTCCGCCCCTTTCGCCAGGGGCCATGCCCCTTTTCGGGCAGTTCCGGGAAGGCCGAGCAGGCGACCGGAAGACGATGTGATCGATGAGGGGAACCGGGAGGGCCTGGCTTCTCCTCGGCGGAGAAGTCGTACTCGTGCCGCTCGGGGTTGCCGCAGTACACGGTCCCACGGTCGGTCAGCATCCGCAGCAGGGAGATGCCCATCTCATCGAAGAACGGCAGCACCCGATCGTTCAGCAGATCCGCCGCCGTGATCGGCGTCTTCATCGTGTACAACTTGGCAAAGGCCACCCGACTGTAGGTGTCGATGAACGTCTGCTGGTAGATCCGCCCTACGCCTTTCATCGTCCCGACGTAGAACGTGTCCTGCGCTCCCAGGTACCCCGGATGCTGGGTCTCGATCTCGCCGTAGGCCTCTTTCTCTTCCTTCGCCGACTCCAAGGCCCGGAGTTGCTCTTCCGTGAGCAGCATCCCCTCCTGCGCTACCTTTTCTTCCAAGGCCTTCAGCCGCTTCCGCTTCGTCTCCAGTCCATGGCGCTGCCAAATGCCTCGCACCCCAGCCGGTGACAGCTGATGCCCCTTGAGCTCCAACAGCTTGTCCGCGGCCCGCACTTGCCCGTAGGCCGGATACTCCAGGGCCAATGCCACGACCGCCGCTTCCACCTCCTCCGGACAACGGTTGCGACGATTAGGCTTACGACGGCTGATCTCCTTCAGCCCCTCCAGCCCGTCCTGCTCGTAGCGCTCCTTCAGCCGGTAGAAGGTGTCGCGCGAATAGCCCAGCTGCCGACAGGCCTCACTCACGTTCCCGAGGTATGAGGCTAGGTCTAGCAGATTCATCTTGGCTCGGATAAGCTTCATCTGGGTCGTCATGGGTCTTCCTCCTTGGTTGGTTTGGACACTTCCCAAGAAGGGTACCCGGACGACCCGTCCTCTTCCAGGCGGGTTGTCAGATCAAGTCGTAACTAGTGCACATAAAGCCGCCCGAATCCGGCGACGACTTGCCAGGCGCGGAAGAGCACCTGCACGCGGCGACGTGTGCGGTTGCTACCAGGAGCGTCCGAGTGCTTTGACCTGGCCCCAGGTGGCCGGCTCGACCGCCGCGCCGCAGCCGATCCCGAGCGCTCCGATGAGACCGCACCCGGTCGGCGAATGAGCGGGCGAGCAAGGCGAAGAAGAGTCGAGCGTGTAATCCTCGCACAGCAGAGGATCGAGAGAAAAGTTGTCACCCAGATCGGTCCCGCAGAGTTCATCGCCACCCTGATTGCCGAAGACATCGGAGCACTCGAAGGCGCCAGCACCGTCGCACATGACCCCGCGACTATCATTGAATGCCACGATGGATCCCGACATTGTGCCATTATACATAAGGACAGTCAGCCAGTAGGATCGATTGCGTACGATTGTGCAACTCTCGATAGAGGTCGCCGTCAGGATACCGACTTGGTACGTCGAGGGGGGGGCGGTGAATCCGTTGTCGACCACTAGCGTCCGCACATACCGACTTGAACCGCTCAGGACCCAACCCCTATCGCTGAGATTGTCGCGAATTGTGCACTCAATGAACTCAGGCACACCCACGCTCTTATATACAGCTCCTCCATCATGCGCGCGATTGCCTATGATCGTGCATCGTTCTAGGCGCGGGGAAGCGTGGCGAGCACCCAAACCGCCCCCGTTGCCGCTGCATTGGTTGTTTCGTATGGTACACGCCGAGAAGTTGACCGTACTCGCGAATACATAGATGCCACCTCCATCATACTCTGCATAATTGTCCTGGATAACACAGTCTTGAATTGTTGCACTGCCGCCAATCAACACGAGGCCGCCACCGACGCCGATCAGGTCAGGAAAGCTGGACCCAAGACCATTCGTGAGGGTGAAGCCGGTGAGAACGAGGTTCTCGGCTCCAAGAGCGCACAACACGCTCAGCGTGTCGGGCCGTGACGGAAAGCGACCGTCGATCACGGTGACATCCGGCCCGCCTAGGGACCGCAGGGTGATCGACTTGCCGAGGATCAAGAGGCTCTCTACGTACGTTCCCGGGCGAACGAGAATCGTGTCAGCGTCGAGGGATGCGTCGATCGCGGCCTGGATGGTGACGAATTGGTCGGGGACGACCCACGTCTCTGCCGAAGCATCCCCAATGCGGGAGTAGCAGGCGATCATCGCCAGCGCAAGCCATCTCATGCCTCCTCCGTGGGCAATTGAGCCCGATAGTTCCAAGCGTTTGGACTCAGGGGAAGAATCCCGGGGGGATCCCCATCGCCGTCCGCGCATAGCGGTGGCTCAGCCCTCTGGCCCTTCTAGCGGAATGCACGGGCAGAGCTTGACACAATCGTGCACGGAGCCCTCGGTGTGAATCTGGTCAACAACCCATTCACCCGCGTGGAGATCGCCCGGACCCGAGGTCCAATAGCCCCAAATGGTGATAACTGTGCCTTCTTGGTACCCGCAGCGTTCGACTATCAGCGTTTCATAGAAGTATCCGTCGACCCAAACACCAGAAGGGCATGGGTCCGGATCTGTATTCGTGTCGGACGTCCCCGACGGCACGTGGAGAAAGTCTCCTACCTCGAGCGTGTTCGCTGGCACTATGGCCCAGGCGAAGTCCTCAACCTCACACCAGGCTCCAGCCTCACCAACCAGCAGCAGTGCCACTGCCAGAGCAGCGGCAGTCGCTGCGCTCCAAAGACGAAGGGTACAGCAGGCCATGTCTCCCTCCCTATCGCATCGCGTCGATGGCGATTCCGACCGTGATGTTCTGTTGGCTTCGCTGTCTGCCGGACGCTGCCGGGCCTTCGGCGTCGCTGGCGGCGTGGTCTTCAACATGCTTCCGCTGCGGCTGGTCGTCTGGCCAAGCCGCAATTTGCTTGTATAGCATGGACCAGTCCATGTGAACGCCCTCTGGGGGCGGCCCTGGGCTGGACCGCTAGAGGGCACGGCATGCCATGGACACGAGTATCCGGCGGATCGGATGGCCGAACTGACGGCCAGGCTCTCCGAGCCCTGCCACTTTGTCTGCGGGAGATTCTCCTGGTATCGTGCTAGTCAATGCTGGGAAGTCGCAAAATCGTAAGGTTGTTCTTGAGCTTGGTAGGGTGAGGTCGGAGGAAGTTGGAGCGGGCGTCTCGGGCCGTGACCTGCGTGACCTGCACCCCGATCGCTGTCGCGGTCGAGTCGAGTAAGTGCTTCCTGCACAGCAGGTTGTGATGACGGTCGTCGGATGGTCGGCATGACGAATTGTCAGCTTGGCCGTAGTGTCCGAAAAGTCGATCGCGTAGTGACCGAAAATACGATCGTGCTGCCAGAGCGGCAGTTACGGTGCATCTGATAGCCTTCTCGGATGCTCGATGCCATTCGCTTCCGCCTCTTCCTGGCTACCTTTGCCTGGCAAGGTGGGCAGTCGCCAGAAGCGCTGTGGGATGAGGCACAAGGGATCGCCAGCCTGGGCAGGGGAGCCTTCGAGGGACCTGGCGGGGAGGTCGCAAAGAGAGAGAGGTTCGAACACCGTCCCACTTGGGGAGCCACCGTTCGGAGTCGCGAGCTGCAAGCGACCCCGTGGTTGACAGGAGACCCCGACGGAGAGATCCGCCGGGGTCTCGTCGTTAGGCGAGAAATGGCACCGGGTTGCGGGTGCAAGCGCGGCGGGTGCGACTCTCTGTTCGCGAACAGTGCTAGTTGGCGGCCCGAGATGTGGACCTCGAAATGGGCCCGTGGGACCCCAAACTCTCTCCCTCTCGGCGACAGTCGGAGAACTGGTTAACAAGGGTGGTCTACTCGGGGGGCCAAGTAGGACGGGTTTCGAAGTCCCAACCCGGTCAGCAGCCGCTTCTTCCGCCATGGGGTCAGGCACACTGTCTTGCCCTATCGATCAGTAGTCCCTCCCTTGCAACCCGTTAGCGTCTCCGCTTAGTCCTGATACCTAGCCTTGATCCGCCCCCAGGTAGAGGGCTCGACGGCGTTCGGACACGAGCAGCCCACATCGAGAGCACCGATCAGCCCGCAGTCGCCGGACTGGGCAGGTGCACATTTCGATTCTTCGCAGAGCTGCCAGTCGTCAGCCTTGGGATCGCAGAAGCGCGGGTCGGCAGAGATGTTGCCGTCCGTTCCCAACTGCTCGTTGATGCACCCCACCCAGTCGCCACCTTCGTTGCCGTAGATGTCGCTGCAGGTCATAGCTGCCAGCGCCAGCCCTGCACAAGCGACAGCCGAGCCTCCTTGTCCCGTGGCTATGATGACGTTGTCAAGCTGGTGGGTCACTGGGGTAACACTGAACACCCCAATGCCACTCGCCTCTTGCGCGCTGTTGCGCGCTATTGTGCAGTTCCTGATCACGACAGGTTCCCGACTGCCACAGGATATTCCACCTCCCCAATTCACCGCCGCGTTGTCAGCGATAATGCACTCTTCGATGGTTGCTGCCCCATGGATCGAAATGCCTGCTCCTGATCCTGCGCGGTTCCTAGTGAGCACACAACCGCTGATTTCTGAATCCGTGGTTGCGAGCCCACCTCCACCTGATGCGACATTGCCAGTGAAGATGCAGTCCCGCACGGAGCAGTACAAGGCCGCGAGCCCACCGCTGCTCCCTTCGGCGACATTGTCCACGAAGCTGCAACCTGTGACCTTACCACCACAGACGAAGGCACCGCCTGAAAGCGGTGCCGTGTTGGAGTTGAATACGCAACCCTCGATCACCGGTGGTTCAATCACTGCATCACACACGGACACGCCCAATCCGCCGCCATCAGCTACCGATCCGATTGCTCTGTTCTCGACGAAGGAACAGCGCCTTACAACTACTGATGACTGGTGTCCTCCCAGGCCTCCTCCAACAGCGCCAGTCCCAACGGCTGCATTCCGCTCGAACCTGCAATCTTCGATGATCGGCGCGCCTCCATAGCATGAGATCCCCCCGCCTCCCCCATTGAAATTCGCACCATGGGCTGAATTGCTCCGGAGAATGCAGTTGCGGATGATCAACGACGACCCCCCGATGAACATCCCGCCGCCGCCGACCGGGTCCCCACCATCCGCGTCCCCGTTCTGGACGGTGAACCCCTCGACGAGGCCGAGGGGGCTGTTGACTCCCGCAATGAAGAAGCCGCGACCCGACCCCTCGCAGTCTATGATCGTCACCTCTGGACCACCCTCCGAGCGCACCGCGATGTCCTTGCCCTCAATGCGCACGTTCTTGTTCCCGGGACCTGTGTAGGTTCCAGTTGCCACTAGCACCTCGTCCCCGGTCGCTGCCGCGTCGACAGCAGCCTGGATCGTCGGCTGGTCGGCAGGGACCCGGATCGTCCCAGCCGACGCCGGGTCCCCACCAGCTATAATCCAGGTGAGCGCTAGGAGCAGGGGCCAGTTCCGGTTGGGCCTTCCGCCCAATGGCGGCCGTTCCGCGTCCGGGTGGATCACCATGGGTCACCTCTATCTTACGAGCACCACCCGCTCGGTCAGCCGCGAACGACCAAAGCGAAACTCGACGAAGTAGACTCCGGAGTGAGCTCCAAGCCCTTCATCAGTCCTTCCATCCCAGGTCAGCTGGTGTCGCTGGCTCACAATCCCCTGGCCAGCAACGATACGGACGAGACGGCCCGAAGCGTCATAGACGCGTACGGTCAAAGGAAGAGGCGTCTCTAGATTCACTTGGAAGGTTGCTCCGCTCGCACCCACGAGAGGACTGAGCCTCGAGACCATCACTTTAGATTCATTGCCATCGGCTTGCGCTGACCGCGCCACCAACGAGTTGTCCCCAACATCCAGGGTCACGTCCTCAAAATGCTCGTTGACGATCTGAAGAAGAGGGCTGTCCCCATCGAACCCGATCGCCCCGGGACCTGTGACATGCAGATCGAAACGCGCAATCGCACGAATCTCGCCGCCACGGAGGGGGTTGAATGCCGCGGCGTAGGCCATTCGGTACATGCCATCACCGGGGTAGCCCAGGAGCTGACCTGGCAGCAATTCCGCATCGAGCCCCTCAAAGCACCATTCCTTTGGCCATTGCAGCCGAGCGTGGATTCCGCGAATGCAATCATAGCCCTGAGCGTACATGAGTATCGTCTTGTTCTGACCGTCAGGTCCCACAGGGCCGACTGCTGTTACTGCCTGTTCGGGCGTAACCAGTGGCAGCACTACGCCCTCAGGCAGACGATTCACAATGTGGAGATATACCTGCATTCGGTTGTCGGTCTGATTCGCGACCTCCGCTGTGGGTGGCCTGGCAAAGTCATCGTAGCAACCGTTAATTGCGCAGTAGTGTGCTTGGAACAGGCCGAGATCCGAAGTCGAGATGATGTCATTCCTGCTGAAGTCACCCTTGTATGCCGGCCCCCCATTCAAGAATGCTTGCTGAAAGACCGAAAGGTCTTCTAACGACAAGTCTCCATCGGGAAGGTAGTAGGGTCCATCCGGTCCCCACTGATCCATGTTGCGGAATCCTCCGTCCTCATCGATATCAGTTCCTGGAATGGCCCAGAGGGTGCCTCCACACTGGCTGTAGTAGTGGATAATGTCCACCCCGCAGCCATCTGGCTTATAATCCGCTCCGGAAGGTAGGCTGTCACTCCAGTAGAGGACACCATCAGATCCAGACGTGTTATCCGGGATGATGTTGGTATGCGATCGGCAATTCGAGTAGTTCCAGTCGAGCCCCACTGCCCACAGCCCTTCAATTGGATCCCCGTTCCCATCCTTAGCAGTCATATAGTAGTGGAGCTTGGCCTCGGAGGAGAGGTACGGTGATGTGTTGGCGGGACTTAGGACAATGCGGTCATCGTACTCCGACTGCCCGCTGCTGGGGCAGTTGGTACAGCTTGGTGGAATGCAGACTTGAGCATGGACTACAGACGCTGCAACCCCGAAAGAAGCCATGATGGAAATGCAAGCAGAGATCCATCTCTTGCTCATGGCCTTACCTCTTGTGAGCGGTGGCGCTGCCTTGCCGCTTATGCAGGTACCGCAGGCGTGGGTGGGTAGCCAGGGAAGACTCTCCGCTAGCCAATGGCAGAGATGAAGCCGAATTGCTGGCGCAGGGTGGCGCCCGCTACGACAAGAGCCCATGGCTGTCCCTACCCCCCTCTAGGGGCGTCGGGCCTCATCGCCGAGCGGCTTGGCGCCGGGACCCTCGGGGTCGCCGGGTGGTGAGGTCAGAGCCTCTATCCTCCAGCGCAGAGCCAGAGGACTCGGCAAGAATTCGGCTGCATACATCGTACCGATCATCGACCGCGTGGGCGTTGGCAGGACAAGATGATATTTAGTCTTAGGTTGAGATCTATCCCCCTCCCTTGATCGCCCGACCGCGCCAACCGGGTTTTAGTCATCCTGGCTCTCACCGTCTCGGCTGAGCTGACATTTCGACAGCCGATGTGGCGAGAAGCGTCGTAGGCGTAGGTGTCCGGAATCTCGATCGTGTTGCCGAACACCAGCTACGGCAACCGCCCCTCAACACACCATCCCCCTCAGCCTCTCAAACATCTCCTCGTCGCTCACATGGGTATAGGCGACGGTCGTGAGCGGACTCGCGTGCCGGGCGAACCGCTGGGCGAGGAAGAGATCCCGCGTGGCCCGATACACGGCGGTCACGGCGGTGTGCCTCTTATGCCGCGCTCGGCATAACCGGCATTATGCCGCGCTCCGGATTATGCCGAGGCGACTTGGGAAGTGCTTGTCTGGCCAGCAGTTAGCGCGGCGGAAGTGCATCACGACGCGGCATAAGCCTAACGTCTCCTCCACCTGGTCGCAGAGCCAGAGGAGGAGGAGATATGAGAGGAGGATTTCGCTTCGGCCACCCGGTGGGCCGTTGGTATCGCATCGGCCCCTTGAGCGACTATCTCGATGAGTACGCCGCACGTCTCGGCGAGTTGCAGTACACTCGGGAGACGGCAGTACATAAGATCAAGAGTCGGTGGCTCAGTCACCAACGACTCGATGTTCATAGCCTCGACGATCACCTGATCGCGAAGTTCTTTCGTCAACGACGGCAACGACGCGACACTGCTTGTTCTGGTGACATGGCGGCGGTCCGTCTGCTGCAGGATCTGCTGCGCGATCGTGGCATTCTGCCTGAGCTTCCGCGACCGGAGGATCGTCGGCACGCCACCGAGATCGCCTTCGAGCAGTACCTGCGGGAAGAGCGGCGCGTATCGCCGGCGACACTACTCAACACATTGCCATTCGTGCATCGCTTTCTCGCCGACCTCTTTGGTGCGACGCCGGTCTGCCTCGCCAGTGTGTCTCCATCGGACATCACGCATTTCGTTCTCCAACACGCCCGAACCATGAGCCCTGCTCGCGCGAAGCTCCTGGCAGGGGCCCTGCGCTCCTACTTTCGCTTTCTCTACCTTCGCGCGGAGATCACCACGGATCTCGCTGCGGTCGTGCCCACCGTACCGGGTTGGCGACTCACCAGCGTTCCGAAGTCGATCGACCCGCACAAAGTCGAAGTCCTGCTGAAGAGCTGCAACCGACGAACACCGACGGGTCGACGCGATTACGCGATCCTGCTGCTGCTGGCCCGTCTCGGCCTGAGAGGCGGGGAAGTGACTGGCATGACCTTGGACGATATCGATTGGGAGGCTGGCGAGCTCGTCGTGCGTGGCAAGGGACCTCGCCAAGACCGCCTGCCGATTCCCAAGGACGTTGGTGAGGCCTTGGTCGCCTACTTGCGTGATGGCCGGCCTCGCTGCGCGTCACGACATGTATTCCTCACTTCGCGTGCACCCGTTCACGAGCTTCGCCGTGCTGTTGGCGCCATCGTCCAGCGTGCAGTCACACGCGCCGGCATCGACGCACCCCACAAGGGATCCCACCTCTTACGCCACTCCCTGGCCGTTCGGATGCTTCAACGGGGAGCGTCGCTTGGTGAGATCGGCGATATCCTGCGGCATCGCCATCTGGACACGACCGCGATCTACGCCAAGGTTGACCTGAACGCTTTGAGATCTCTCGCTCAGCCGTGGCCGGGAGGTGAAGCATGAGCATCCTCCTCGCCGCCGTCGATGAGTACCTGAACCTTCGGCGATGCCTCGGTTTCAAGCTTGCCGCCGAGGGAAAGCTGCTCTCGGACTTCGTCTCCTTCGCGGAACATCAGGGAGCGAGCCACATCACCAGCGAGCTCGCCCTGCGCTGGGCCACCCTGCCGGCGGGTGCCTCGCCAGCCCACTGGGCAAGCCGCCTGCGGATGGTACGCCTGTTCGCGCAGCACTGGAGTGCTACGGACCCACGCACCGAGGTCCCGCCAGCAGGGTTGCTTCCCTATCACTATCATAGGAAGCGTCCGTACATCTTCACTCCGGCCGAGATCCAGCATCTTATCGACGCAGCCTGGACGCTCCAGAGCGCCAGAGGGCTGCGGCCCTGGACCTACCACACGGCATTCGGGCTGGTAGCGGTGACGGGCATGCGGGCCGGAGAACTCATCAACCTCGATCGAGATGACGTGGACCTCGAACGCGGTGTCCTTCGCATCCGCCTGGCCAAGTTCGGCAAGTCCCGACTGCTCCCGGTACATCCGTCGACTCAAGCCGTTCTCCAGCGTTATGCCCGCTATCGCGATCAGGTCTTCCCCAAGCCGCACACGCCGAGCTTCTTCCTTTCCGACCAAGGCCGTCGCCTCGCGTGGTCGATTCTACGCTGGACGTTCGTGAAGCTATCGATCCAGACTGGCCTGCGGGCAGCCAAGGCTCGACGTGGCCCGCGCGTGCACGACCTCCGCCATGCCTTTGCCGTGCACACCGTGCTCGGTTGGTACCGATCGGGCGCGAACGTCGAACAGCGCCTCCCCACGTTGGCCACCTACCTCGGTCACGCCCATGTAACCGACACGTACTGGTACCTCTCGGCGATTCCCGAACTGCTGGCACTCGCATCAGCAAGGCTGGAGGAAGGAGACCAGCAGCCATGACTACGCCCAACCTGGCCAACCTGCTCGAGACCTTCTTTACCGATCGTCTCATGCGCCAGCGACAGGCGAGCCCCCACACCATCGCCAGCTACCGAGATTCGTTCCACCTACTCCTCGTCTTCGCGCAGCAGCGACTGAAGAAGGCCCCCTCCACCCTTGCTCTCACCGACATCGACGCACCACTCATTGGAGCCTTCCTCGACAGCTTGGAGAAGACCCGCGGCAGCAGTTCGCGAACCCGCAACACGCGACTGGCCGCCATCCGTTCATTCTTCCGCTTCGCCGCCTTCACCGTGCCCGAGCACAGTGCCTTGATTCAGCGCGTCTTGGCAATGCCCACCAGGCGCTATGACCGGCGGCCTATCGAGTTCTTGACACGGCCTGAGATTGCCGCCCTGCTCGCCGCCCCTCCTCAAACTACCTGGCATGGTCGCCGCGATCGGACGCTCCTGCTCGTGGCGGTCCAGACCGGCCTGCGGGTCTCCGAACTCATCAGCTTGCGCTGCCAAGACGTTGTACTCGGCGCCGGTGCTCACGTGTGTTGCCTCGGGAAGGGACGTAAGGAGCGATGCACGCCGCTGCGGCGTGACGCCACCATGGCATTGGCACAGTGGTTCCGCGAGCGGCAGGGCCAGCCTTCGGATCCGCTGTTTCCCAACCAACGTGGCGACCCACTCAGCCGCGATGGGGTCGAGCATCTGCTTGCCAAGCACCTGACCCAGGCACGAGTCGTGTGCCCGTCACTACGGCACAAGCAGGTCTCGCCGCACGTGCTCCGGCACACCGCCGCCATGGAGTTGCTGCAGCACGGCGTCGACCGATCGGTGATTGCGCTCTGGCTCGGTCATGAGTCGGTCGAGACAACTCAGATGTACTTGCAGGCGAATCTCGCGATGAAGGAGCTGGCTCTGGCCAAGACGACTCCGCTCAACGTGCCGGTGGGGCGCTACCGACCCGACGACCACCTCCTGGCCTTCCTCAGGAGCCTCTGATTATGCCGACTCAGGCCGCCCACTCGACTCGAGATCCACCGACTCCTTTCAACCGACTCGGCATAATCCGGAGCGCGGCATAATGCCTCTTATGCCGCGCTCGGCATAAGAGGCACAGCGCCGTGTCGATGGTCTACCGTGCGACCCGCGACCTCTTCCTCGCCCAGCGGTTCGCCCGCCACGCGAGCCCGCTCACCACCACCGTGTATATCTATCCATCGGACGAGGAGATGTTCGAGCGGCTGAGAGGGATGGAGTGCTGAGGGAGGTTGGACTTCGGCCCCCAGGTTCCCAAGCAACCACTCATCGTGGCAAAAGAACGACTTTGCTCACCGCTGAACTTCCTTCTCCGCGAAGGCGGAGGAAGTAGACGCCAGGCCGAGCCGCGTCGCCCGGCTGCCAGAGGTACGGCGGTGTTCCGGGCCGCACGATGTCCACGACGCGACCCTGCAGATCGTAGATCTCCAGTAATGGGTTCTGGATGGTCGCGGCGTACGCGATCTCAGCCTGATAACGCATAGGGTTTGGTGTCACCGAGAGCCGAAGCACGGTCGACCCCGCCTCGGGGACGCCCTGGGACTCGCACAGACCCAACGCACCGATGAGTCCGCACCCGGGCGGGGAGTTTGCCGGCAGACAGGGGGAGTCGGGCCGCAGGTGAAAGTCCAAACCCGCAGGATCACAGAACAGGGGATCCGCCGAGAAGTTGCCGTTGATTCCTCCCTGTCCAGCGCAGTCACCACGCCAGTCCTGTCCGTTTCCCCAGACGTTGTTGCAACCAATGACCGGGATGGCTTGGAACATCTGGCAGTCTACGCCATACTCGAGGTCGTAAACGACGATATTGCCGGTAAACTCGCACGGTTTGTACGTCGTAAACCCCAGAGCGATGGACCGCGGGAGCGGAACTTCGTGCACTATCGTGTTATTCCTTATGAGGCCGCCACGGATCTGGACGGCTGTGTTATTCACGATACCGTTCCCTACTATAATGTTGCCCGAAAACTCAAAGGCGCCGACGTCAACGATGAATAGGGAATTGCAATTCAGACCATTATAGCGGATTACGTTTCTCCGAAAGAAGCCGTCGCCCTGGAGAGCGGCGGCATCTGCGTTCTCATTGTACTGGATCAGATTATCCTCAACCGTAGATTGAATGCCGGCGAAGATCCCCGCGGCCCCTCCAAAGGCCTCATTATACTCGACAATGTTGTTTCGGATCTTCGCACGGCCTCCTCTGTCGATGTCAACGTCGATATGAATCCCGCCGGCCAACCAGCCACCCCCATAGTAGCCGTTGGTGATCCGGAAGCCCTGAATCGTTACCCCTTCGACCGTTACCGGGGTAAAGACTACAGTATATAGTCCGCCTGCATCGATCGTCGTCACGTCTGGGCCTTCTTCGCTCATAAGCACGACGTCGTTGTCGTAAATGGTGACCCGCTCCTCATACAGGCCCGGAGCGACGAGCACCGTGTCGCCGACGGTGCAAGCAATCAGGGCAGCTTGGATGGTGGGAAACTGACTAGGGACCCGAAACGTCGCCCCGAGCCCCGAGGCAGGAGTCATGAGCAGAGCAAGCGTGCAGGCAGCATTGAGACACCCGTAACGAGACTTCATGCTGCACCTCCTGATGGTCCCTTGACCATTCATACTGCCATGGGTGATGTTGGGCCAAGAGGGGGTGGCATACGCGGATCGCCACCCCCTCAGCCGGCTCCCATCTACTTGAGGGTCAACATCTTCCCGTTCGCTACCTCGTCGCCGGCCCGCAGCCGGTAGATGTAGACACCCGAAGACACCGCCTCCCCCGAGGTCGTGCGCCCGTCCCACACGAAGTCATGCGCGCCGGACTCGAGAGGCCCGTGATAGAGCCTCCGGATGAGCCGCCCCTCCACCGAGTAGACGTCCAGCGAGACCGGAGCTTTCCGATCGAAAGGCCTCGTATGACCAGGTCTTGGATCCGCGGAGATGGATTGTGACTAGGCCTGTCGTTTGACGGGGAAGAAAGCCGTACTCGACAGTCTGCAGGAATATGCCGTACTCAGGGTGTAGGTCCAGAAGAAAAATGCCCCTTTGTCCAACCTGTGGCGGTCGTGTGTCGTAGTAAATCGCATGGCTACACCCGCCGGGGGGGGCAACTGGGAGTTCCTCGGGCAGTGCTAACGTCGTCACTAACAAGTACGTATCGGCAACCGTACCTTTGATCTCGCGAAGGTGGCCTAGGCGGAGTTCCGTTACCCATATGCATCCGGTCGCAGACGCATGAGTGACAGGATTCGCTTCGACAACCTCTCCCTCAATGATGAAGTCAAAGCGTGCCGCCGTCACCTGGGCTGTCTGATTGAGACTCAAGTCCGCGGATCCACCAAACACGTCCGCCCGCGCTTGACCGGAGAGAAGGAGGCTGGTCATTACGCCCAAGATTAGCCCCAGGTAGGCGACGGAACATAGTGGGACACCACATAATTGCACCCGTGGGCGCATTCGAAGCAGACTTACTGATCTCATTGATGGAAGGTGCACCAGCAAGAACAGCGGGGAATGACAGCTTCTGATGGAGTCGCCCTTCGAGTAACTAGCAAGAGCTTTCTTGGTGCGCGACATGCTCGAGAACCCCCTTCGACAGCGATAAAGGCTTAGCCGATTTCGGGCTTCGGCGCCAGGACGCCTCTTTCTGCCCATGACCCGGTTTCCGATGCCCCTTTTTGGCCGTTTCCGAGGAGGGGCATGCCCCAAAACGGCCATGTCCGGGAAGGCCGATGCCCCAAATCGGCCATGTCCGCCCGAGGGGATGCCCCATTTTGGCCGTTTGGGCGGGAGGGGATGCCCCAGGTTGTCGGCTGCCCCGGCGCTCACCTTAGATAGATGAACTTGACCGCGTCCCCGACCGCGCCGCCATCCATCCTCGCGAAGTAGACGCCCGGTGGTGCCGACGCCCCCGGCGTCCAGACCCAATGGCCGCCAGCACCGGTCAGCCGGTCAATCAGCCGGCCATGCGAGTCGAAGACCGAGAGCACGCGCGGGCCGACGCCAGGGAAAGCAAACTCGGCGACACCGCGCACGGGGTTCGGGGCCACGCTCAGGTGTGCCGTGACGGGCGGAGCGTCGCCTGTGGCCACGTCGGCAGCGCCGCAGGCGACCGGCACCGCACCGATTAGACCGCAGCCCGTCGGGGAGTTCTCCGGCGCGCATGGCGAATCGGCGTGCAGAGCAAGGTCGTCGTTCGACGGATCACAGAACATGGGATCTTCGCTGAAGTTGCCCTGGATGCCGTTGAACCCACTGAGGCAATACTCATAATTACCCACATTGCCATAGACATCGCAGCAGAAGACATCGACTGCCGTCCCTCCGTAGCAGTGCACAGCAAAACCCCACTCATTGAAGCCAAGAATGGTATTGGAGAGGAGCAGTGAGGCCTCCTCCATCACGATCATCGCTTCCCCCAAGTTGTGATGGAGAGTGCAGCTTTCCAACGTGAGATCCACTCGGAACATGCGTACTGCAACACCAGTCTGCCCGATGTTGTCGTCTAAGACGCACGAGGTGAGCAGCATGCCTCCGCCAAAACCGGCACCCACCGCGCCACCAAAGACCCCGAAGTTCTCTCTCATTGTGCACGACCGAAGCGTGAGATTCGACAGATAGCCATCGACGGCACCGCCGTATGTCGCCGAGTTCTCCACGAAGGTGCAGTTCTCGATCACGGTGTTGGACCAAGCGCATGAAATGGCGCCGCCGTTGCCCCCTGGGGGAGCGATGCCATTGTTCACCTGATTGCGGAAGAAATGGCAGTTACGGATCGTCGGTGAACTGGACTGGCAGAGGATGGCGCCACCGCAGCCCTCAGGGCAGTAACGTTCGATCAATTGTCCGTTGCGGATGGCGAACCCTTGAACAACGGAGGCAGCCGTCTCGCCACTGTGAAAGCTCAGCGCACGATGCGGGTCGGACGGGGAGCCCCCGCAGTCGATGTTGGTCTGCTCCGGGCCGGCCTCGGACATGAGGACAAGGTCGACGCCAGCGAAGTCGAGGTCCCGATTCCCGTCGCCCGTGTAAGTGCCCGCGGCGACCAGAACAGTGTCGCCGATACTCGCCGCGTCGATGCCGGCCTGGATCGTCGGTTGATCAGCGGGAACGCGGATCGTCGCGGGATGAACAGTGGCGGGAACGGCCAGGAGCAGGCCGAGGACGAAAGCGACCTTGCGCAGCACCATGGTGGGGGCCCTCCTCGATGGCAGCCGGTGAGGACCCGCCCATTCTACCACCGTCCTTGCCGCCACGGAAACCCCGCCCTCGTGCGGTGCCTGACGCCGACGCCCGGCCAAGGCCGCTCGTGGAACGGCAATCCCTTCAGCGGTCGCCCGAGATTGATGACCCTGACTCTCGGCCCACCGTGCCGCTCGGCCGCCATCCATGCGTAGGTGAACGCCAAGCTGAAATGGTCTTCGCCAGTCCTGACGTACCGATACTTCTTCGCGCCCGTCTCCTCGTCCTCGTCCAGCACCTTGGCATCTGCCGCCATGTGTCGAGCGAAGATCTCGACGATGGGCACGCGGCGCGGCAGGACGACCCTCTTGTCACGGATAGCCGCACGTGAAGCGTCGAGCGCCTCGGTGCGGTTCACCTGGACGGTATGCGCCTCCCGGTCCCACTTCATCTCGCCGCGCTGATGCTCGTTGAAGAAGCACATGAACACATGCCCACGGTGACGCTTGGTGAAGTCCCGGGTGGCATGGGTCTCGGGAAGGCCGTCGATCACACAGCGCGACACGCGGAAGCGCTTCATCAGGGCATCCAGGTCGCTGAACTCGTGACAGACGGCCAGGTGGACCAGGCGGACCTGGGGCGAGCCGTCGCCGTCCATGGTCCCGCTCTCGTGCCTCAAGATCACGACATGGAAGGCGCTCCCCGTGTCGATCCCGGCCCAGTACGTGCACTTCTGCTGAGCTTCCTCTTCCATCGTGTCCTCGCTGCAGAGAGCAAGCACGGTGGACACATCGAGGCGCCGTTCCAGGTCAGCCCACGCGATTCCGACCTTCAGGTTGTAGAAGCGATCGGGGAAGCGCGTCGTCCGATACTCATGAAGGATCTCGCCGGGGTCGACCTTGGCGCTGAACAACTGGCTGATGCGGTAACCGTGGATCGGGCGATCGGGATGCTCAGGCACCCACTCCCCCGCGGCGAGATCGAACTCGGCTGAGCACTTGGGACACGCACGGTAGAATGTGCCATCGGGTCTCGGCAGGATGACCTTCACTTCCTCGCCCAGCTTGGTCGGGAACTCTCGGTCAAGGGCCGTCCAGTGGCCACAGGCTGGGCACTTGAGGGTCCAGTGCCTCTGGTCCGACGCCTGGTAACTCTCATCGACGCCGTAGTCGGGCAGCGACGGGTTCGACAGTTCTATGATGCGCTTGTAGTCCGAGTGCGCGAGTCTCTCTTTGGCCATCGCCTTCGCGTCGGGCGTCGCCTCATCCAACTCGTCGAAGACAACCATGTCCGCCGGGACCGACTTCATGCCGACGCTCGACTGCATCCCGCGCAAGTAGAGATGCGCCTCGCCGATCCGCTTGAGTCCGGCGGTATCGGTGTCGGTCATCATCTTCGCCAGGAACGGGTTGTCGGCTAAGAGCGGCGATACCCTCGTCTTCGAGAAGTCGATGACATCGGTGCGGGTCGGGGCGCATAAGAGGTTTCATCGGGCTTTTGGCCTGACCTCAAGTGTAGGAGGGGGGATTGGGGAAGGGAAGGACGGTGTTGGGCGGGGGCGTGGTGGGTGCATGGCGCCGCGATGGCACGGCGGGGCGATGGCATCGGGCGTCGGTGGGCGCGGCGTACTGCGACCGCACGGAGGTCTCCCATCACTCCGGCGGGATGCGCGGAGCGTCGCGGGGTTCGCTGCCGTTTTGGGGCGGGCCGGTGGTGGTGGCATGGCTTGCCCATAGCCCCGTCACCAGCGCGGGTGAGGTGTCACGACGGTGGCGGCCGGGCCGATGGAGACCGCGAGGCGGGGGGTGCGGGGCGCTCACCAACATCGTCCACGCGATCGTGGTCGAGCGGCGCTGCCTCATCCCACATCTCAAGCGGGAGCTCGGTTGCGTCGGCTCGCGCCAGCGCTGGTGGTGTGGTGGGCAGGCGGAGATGGCGGGTACCTCCCTCCCCTCTCGGGATTTCGAGGCGCGACGGACCATTCTCCGTCTTGGAGCCACAGCATCCTTACTCATGGCAAGGAAATCAGACGTGCAGCCGCTGACTGCCGCTTCCAGGTGATCCCTGCGAAGTAGGTCCCGGCCGCAGCGCGCCGTCCGCGAGCGTCACGCCCATCCCATGTAGCAAGATGCGTCCCTCCATCCAGCCGATCCGAGATCAGCGACCGGATGAGGCGCCCCTGGGGGTTGTAGATCCCGACTCGGACCTCTCCCGCCGATGGCAAGACGAATGAAAACTGGGCTCGGCCACCGTGCGCAACAACTCCCCCAACGGCGGTGATCTCCAGGCGCGGCACGCCCCCGACCCCAGGCTCCGGAGTGGGGAGCCCTGTCGTTGGCGTACACTGGAGGGGCAACACCTGCAGCCCTCCCTCCCAGCATGCCACGTAGACCGCAGACTCGCTGACGGCCACGTCGATTGCTTTCCCGGGAAGATCAGCTCCGCCGACGAACGCCGGCGCCTCTGGATCGGCCACGTCCACGACGTACAGCCCACCTTGTGAACCGGCCACATACGCAATAGACCCGTCAACCACTACATCGTATATCTCCGTTGGTAGTTGGACCTGTCCTACGGCGAACGGGTTCGTAGGGTCCGAGATGTCGAAGATCTCGAGTCGTCCCCTACTCGAATAGAGACCGGGCAAAGCTTCTGCCAGGTATAGGTGATTCCCGATAACGTCGACCCCGAGTGCTAGATATGGGAACTCTATTCCCGCACTACCGATGCTTTGCATCTTCCAGGGCTGAGATACGTCGTATACGGCCAGTCCCCGAAAGTCTGCAGCACAAAAGGCGACACCACCTCTCACAACCAATCTTTGCAACTGATCAGATGTCTGCAAGTGCTGTACAAGCACGGGCGAACTCGGATTCGCGATGTCCACGGCTATCAACCCCCCACCTGGACCGTTCGCGTACGCACCGAACAGGATGGAACCCTCTAACGTCATGTTCGGGCAGCCCACGCCTGGCAGGGTTGACAACACGATCGGGTCCTCCGGGTTGGAGATGTCAGCCACTCGGAGATTGCCTCTGCCTTCGAAATAGAGGTAGGGAGCGCGCCATGCCATCCCCCACCCTTGATCTACGGGTATCTCGGCCAACACCGTGGGACCTCCGGGGTACTCGAGGTCTATCACTCTGACTGCCCCGCCAGGGAACTGAGCATCCATCGTGTGCGCGTAGCGCCCATCGACCGCGACATTCACGGCCTCGTGCTGTACGCTCGCAAGCGGTGTCACCCCCTTCACCGATGAGATGTCGATCACATGGAGCCCGGTGTAGTAGTCCGCAAGGTACGCTCGATTCCCCTCCGCGGCGATGTCGATAGCCTCAAGGTCGACTGAGCTGATCGGGATCGGCGTGGTGGGGTCTGAGGGATCATAGACCCTCGTCCCTCGGCCGGTAGAAACGAGTACATGTCCCCCTGTCACCGCCACCGCACTTGGGGATAGCAGCGGGGCCAGCAGCGCGGCTCCCACTGGAAGCGGGTCCGCCGGATTCGACACGTCAATGACGAAGAGGCCCGCGCCCCACCCCCGCACCGCCACATAGGCATAGGTCGTGTTCACGCCGTCCGCCGCCACGGTCAGCGCCACATCGATCGAACTCCCGTAATCACCGATGTCACCCGTGCCAAGCAAGACGGGCGCCCCGGGGTCCACCACGTCCACCACGTGCAATCCCGCGGACCCTCCGGCCACGTAGGCGAGGCCGTTCCGCACCATGATCCCCTGCGCCTCGCCTGGGAGGATGAGGTGGCTCTCCACAACCGGGGCCTCCGGCACCGACATATCGATGACGTATAGGTCCCCCGCATCCGCAGCCACAAAGGCGCGGCCCCCTTCCGAGGCCACCGCGAACAGCTGCTCCTGCAGCTCGATCATCCCCACCAGCCACGGGAACTGCGGCACCGCCACGTCGACGGCATAGACGGCTCCGAAGGTCCCGACGACGTAGGCGTACCGCCCGGCCACCGCCACGCTGACCGGAGTTCCCGGAAGCCCCACGCCTCCGACCACAAGAGGAGCCGACGGCGACGCCACATCGATGACGCTCAGCCCCTCCGCATGAGCCACGTAGGCCACTTCACCCTGGACCGCCACTCCTAGCACCGTTGCCCCGATCGGGGCCGTGCCCAACCAGTGGATGTAGGAGCCGTAGTCGACACCAGCGCCGAACCCCGGTCGGGTGGCGAGTGCGACCAAGAACGCGATCTCGCCCAGGAGCCAGCGGGCGCGCGGCCGCAAAGATCGTGGCTGGCAGGCGCCCTCAGGAACACGCCCATCCGGCCCCTCAGACCCTGCCAGCCACATCTGCGCATTCATCTCGATTTCCTCGCGTCACCGCACGATGACGAACTTCTCGGTCCGGGTGCTCTCACCCACTCCCGTCAACCGAGCGAAATAGACACCGCTCGCCACGAGCATACCGCGCTCGTCGCGACCGTTCCACGTCACATCGACGACCCTTCCCTGGAGGCCCTTCGCCACCATCGCGACCTGCCGCCCTGTGACATCATAGATCGTAAGTTGATTGGGACCGCCGCCGGCCGCATCCACCACGAACGAGGCTCCCGTCGACGCTCCTCTGCCGACAACCGCAAGCGTTGGAGATGGCACCGGTGCAGCAGCCATCATGTCATCGCCGGCGGGCGAAGCCACCCTGAAGCCGCCACGCGCATAAGAGGTTTCATCGGGCTTTTGGCCTGACCTCAAGTGTAGGAGGGGGGATTGGGGAAGGGAAGGACGGCGTTGGGCGGGGGCGTGGTGGGTGCATGGCGCCGCGATGGCACGGCGGGGCGATGGCATCGGCCCATCATTGAGCGCGGCGTGCTGCAAGGGCACGGAGGTCTCCCATCACTCCGGCGGGATGCGCGGAGCGTCGCGGGGTTCGCTGCCGTTTTGGGGCGGGCCGGTGGTGGTGGCATGGCTTGCCCATAGCCCCGTCACCAGCGCGGGTGAGGTGTCACGACGGTGGCGGCCGGGCCGATGGAGACCGCGAGGCGGGGGGTGCGGGGCGCTCACCAACATCGTCCACGCGATCGTGGTCGAGCGGCGCTGCCTCATCCCACATCTCAAGCGGGAGCTCGGTTGCGTCGGCTCGCGCCAGCGCTGGTGGTGTGGTGGGCAGGCGGAGATGGCGGAGGATCGAGGTCAGCACCTTGGGGTCGGAGATGAGGGCGAGGACGGCCATGGCGGAGGTGCAGCGGGGACAGCGCAGGGCGTCGATGTGGAACACGCGGCAGAGCAGCTGGGCCCAGGGGAGCGAGCGTCGACGGCGGGGCATGGTGGTGGCGGGCGCAGGCGCCGCAAGCGGCGCGGTCGGAGTGAGCTCGGCTTCGGGGTCACGGTGCGGCTGATCGCTGGCGGGTGGGCCCGGCGTGAGCGCGAGCGGTGGTGGTGGCGGTGGTGGTAACCGCGGGCGCCAGCGCGAGCGGTTGGCGAAGGAACCGTGATAGCGGACGAGATGGCTGTAGGGGGCGGGGACCAGAGCGGCGAGTCGGCGCAGGAGATCGAGGGGCTCGAGCACGAGCGCGGTCGCACCCTGGGCGTGGGGCCAGGGTCGGCGCAGGTGGTAGACGATGCGACCGTCGGTGCGGCGTGCGAGGCGGCCCTGGGCGAAGGGAGCGCGCAGGCCGTAGCGGCAGAGGCGCTCGAGGGCAAGCCGATCGCCGGCGGCGACGGCGTGGGCGGCGTGAAGGGAGAAGCCGGCAACCTTGGCGCAGAGCGGTTTGGGTTCGGGCTCCCGGTCTTCGGGAAGCGCGAGCTGGGGTGAGGGAAGGGGTGGTGCGACGGCGGCGGCGAGGTCGCTCTGGAGTGCGGCGGCGATCGCCTCGAGGAGCGCCGCGGTCTCGCTCTCGTCATCGGTCCGCCGCTCGATAACGGCGGTGAGGCGGCGGGCGATCTTGAGGGTGAGGGCCTCGATCTCGGCGGTGGTGGGTGTGGGGAGCGGTACGAAGTCGAGCGGGTCACCATCGGTGCGGGGGACGAAGAGCCCATCGGGGAGGAGGCAGTGAACGTGGGGGTGGAGGTTGAGGGCGCCGCCGAAGCGCTGGACGAAGGAGACCGCTCCCGACTGCCCGCCCGCGAGCATGATAGCCAAGCGTGCTGTCGGCTTCATTGTCGTCCTCCCTCGGTCTTTATAGAAGCTTTGAGGGAAGTCAGCGAGACTGTCCTGCCAGGGCCAATAGCAGTTCCGTCGACCACTTCGTAGCGCCCTGCAACGCTCGCCATTAACTCATACTGCGACGGATCGCGGCGCGACTGGCGAAGAAACAGCAAAGCACGCTTGCCCACCAAATCCCTAAGATGGCTAGCTTTAGCAACAACAGATATTACCGAGCCCGAGACAGAACCCGAAAGCACTTCGTCAATCCTACAGTCATAGAGAGTAGCGGATTGAGGCCTTCCTGCATCCAAAGGAGATCCGGTCAAGGGCGAGCATATGACGACAGCAGCAGCGCTCTTGGCCAATACCTCGGGGCTGAGACACGCCATATCAGCCATAACTCTTTCCTTAATATCCTCCTCGGTCAATGAGTTCCAACCCTTGACATGACTGGCTGCCATCCCACTTCCGTCTACTACGGCTCCGTTTCTAAAGCGAAAGTAGTGGCCATGGACCCGGTAACCACCATGCACTCGATCCTGAGACAGGTAGACTAGTACTCGATCGCCCTCCTTATAGGAATAGAATATGAAGCCAACGATAAAATGACTTGTCCGCTTGCCGCTCTTAGGGTCACTTGTGGTTCCGCCTGGGGCGAAGACTGTTGCCATTGAACCGACCCCCACGTCTCCCTTGAGGGTCTCCTGGACTTCGATTTCGAACCGCGTATGGACTATCCCGCCGCCGCCCACGTCTGCTTCTACCAGTGCCTTGCTTCGGATGAGGCCGATTATTATGGCGTCAGCAGTCGCTGTGGCTAGCTCATCTGCTAGTCTCCCGTGAGTGGCGATCGGCTCGTCTAGAGACGCGCAATCAAGAGAATCGGAGGCCACCGCTCCCTGGGCACATAGGAGAAAGAGAACTGCTAAAGTCCCTCGCATTGTTACTCCTCAATCTCCACATCCAGAACGGCGTGCCAGTCATTCGACTCAGAAAGACTAAGCCCTGAGACCGATGCGCATAAGAGGTTTCATCGGGCTTTTGGCCTGACCTCAAGTGTAGGAGGGGGGATTGGGGAAGGGAAGGACGGCGTTGGGTGGGGGCGTGGTGGGTGCATGGCGCCGCGATGGCACGGCGGGGCGATGGCATCGGGCGTCGGTGGGCGCGGCGTACTGCGACCGCACGGAGGTCTCCCATCACTCCGGCGGGATGCGCGGAGCGTCGCGGGGTTCGCTGCCGTTTTGGGGCGGGCCGGTGGTGGTGGCATGGCTTGCCCATAGCCCCGTCACCAGCGCGGGTGAGGCGTCACGACGGTGGCGGCCGGGCCGATGGAGACCGCGAGGCGGGGGGTGCGGGGCGCTCACCAACATCGTCCACGCGATCGTGGTCGAGCGGCGCTGCCTCATCCCACATCTCAAGCGGGAGCTCGGTTGCGTCGGCTCGCGCCAGCGCTGGTGGTGCGGTGGGCAGGCGGAGATGGCGGAGGATCGAGGTCAGCACCTTGGGGTCGGAGATGAGGGCGAGGACGGCCATGGCGGAGGTGCAGCGGGGACAGCGCAGGGCGTCGAGGTGGAACACGCGGCAGAGCAGCTGGGCCCAGGGGAGCGAGCGTCGACGGCGGGGCATGGTGGTGGCGGGTGCAGGCGCCGCAAGCGGTGCGGTCGGAGTGAGCTCGGCTTCGGGGTCACGGTGCGGCTGATCGCTGGCGGGTGGGCCCGGCGTGAGCGCGAGCGGTGGCGGTGGTGGTGGTGGTGGTAACCGCGGGCGCCAGCGCGAGCGGTTGGCGAAGGCACCGTGATAGCGGACGAGATGGCTGTAGGGGGCGGGGACCAGAGCGGCGAGTCGGCGCAGGAGATCGAGGGGCTCGAGTACGAGCGAGGTCGCACCCTGGGCGTGGGGCCAGGGTCGGCGCAGGTGGTAGACGATGCGACCGTCGGTGCGGCGTGCGAGGCGGCCCTGGGCGAAGGGAGCGCGCAGGCCGTAGCGGCAGAGGCGCTCGAGGGCAAGCCGATCGCCGGCGGCGACGGCGTGGGCGGCGTGAAGGGAGAAGCCGGCAACCTTGGCGCAGAGCGGTTTGGGTTCGGGCTCCCGGTCTTCGGGAAGCGCGAGCTGGGGTGAGGGAAGGGGTGGTGCGACGGCGGCGGCGAGGTCGCTCTGGAGTGCGGCGGCGATCGCCTCGAGAAGCGCCGCGGTCTCGCTCTCGTCATCGGTCCGCCGCTCGATAACGGCGGTGAGGCGGCGGGCGATCTTGAGGGTGAGGGCCTCGATCTCGGCGGTGGTGGGTGTGGGGAGCGGTACGAAGTCGAGCGGGTCACCATCGGTGCGGGGGACGAAGAGCCCATCGGGGAGGAGGCAGTGAACGTGGGGGTGGAGGTTGAGGGCGCCGCCGAAGCGCTGGACGAAGGAGACCGCTCCCGACTGCCCGCCCGCGATGCCGAGCTCGCGGCCGCGACGGCGTTGCCAGGCGAAGACGGTGCGCAGGAAGGTGGCGAGAAGCGCGCTGAACAGCGCGCGGTCGACGGCGAGACGGAAGCGGAGCACCCAGGGAAAGGTCAGCACCCACTGGCGGTAGGGAGCCTCTGGGAGGAGCTGGTCGACGAGGAAGGCGGCGGTGTCGGCCATGCGGCGGCCAAAGCAGCTCGGACAGAGGCGCCCCTTGCAGGAGAAGGCGACCAGGCGTTCGCAGCCGCAGCGTGGACAGCGCAGGCGGGCAAAGCCGTGGGCGAGGATGCCGCAGTCGAGGTAGCGGCGGAAGGCGCGCTCGATGAACGGCGGGTAGCCCTCGCCGTCGTGGCGGGAGCCGGCGGCGAGGAAGGTCTCGAGGTGCTCGCGGACCACGGTATGAAGGACGGTGGACTCGGGTTCGCGGCGGCGGTAGGCGGGTGGGAGTGGAGCCCGAGCCGCGCCCGGTCGGTGCTCGTAGGCGAGCGGGGGGAGCGCGGTGGTGGCGGATGGAGTGCGGGTGCGTGAGCGCCGGGGCCGCTTCGGAGCGGCGGCCATGTCCCGCCGTCAGGGCAGGATCGGTGCCGGAGAGCGTCGGGCCGGGCCTCAGGCGCGAGGCAGGACGGAGTCAGCGCGCGGCGGCGAGGTCAAGCCCCCGAACGATGTCATCGCCCGCGCCCGCACCCGCGCTACCCGACAACCCCGTGGCCACAACCGTCCACGGGTGATCAGCCGCTCATCAGCCTCGTATCTCCCGGGCTCAGTGCGGCTACCTGCGTGAACTCCCCCCGCCCTCGCTCCGCACGAGCTCCCGGACCGCCTGCCGCACCGCCTCCTGGATCGATTCCGGTACCACCGGGGTCGCCGTCGTCCGGCACAGAGCAAGCGTGCGCTTGAGCGAATCGCAGGCGGCGCGGCAACGCGGGCAGGCGGCGATGTGACGCTCGAGCTCGCTGCAGAGCTCGGGCTTGACATCACCCTCCATGTTCTCCGACCAGAGCTGCAGCACATCGGGGCAGGTGCCGCCGCCGAGCGCGGGCGGTTCTTCCGCACCCGCCGCGAGCAGGGGCGCGATCTCCTGGCGTACTGCGACCCGGGCGCGGTGGAGTCGGCTCTTCACCGCGTCCACCGAGAGATCCATTACCTCGGCCACCTCGGGAGCGCTGAGGCCCTCGATGTCGCGGAGGACAAGCACTTCGCGATACATGGGATCGAGGGTGCCGATGGCTTCCTCGAGCGCGTTCCGGATCTCGAGTTCGGCGAGCTCCTCGTCGGGTCCGCGCGACGGATCGGCGAGCGCGCGGGCTTCCCCGGCGATCCCAGCTTCGCCGTCGAGCGACTCGACCTGCTTGGGTGCGAACTTGCTCTGCCGGCGCTTCTTGATGCAGAAGCTGCGAGCGACCGTCCACAGCCAGGTCGAGAGCGAGGAGGCGCCGCGGAACTCCTTCACGCTCCGCGCCATGGTGAGGAGCGTCTCCTGCAGGATGTCCTCGGCATCTTCCGTGTGCCGGCACATCCTCATCCCGAAGCGGTAGATGCGCGGCTGATAGCGGACGAGCAGGGTTTCGAGCGCCTCATGATCACCGGCCCGGGCGCGAGCCAGGAGCTCGGCGTCCCCGGCACCCGCCACGTTCTTCCCGGGCTCGCTCACGGCGCTCCCCCCCTCGTCCTTGCCTGCTAGGATACGTCCCATGCGCTGGATCCCGCTGCAGATGGTGCTGCTTTGCCTGCTGGCCCTGGCGTTCTGGGCGGGTGGGCCGTTGCTCCTTCCGGCCGCCGCTCGCCCCGCCGGGATGCTGTTCCTCACCCTCGCGCTTGCGCTCCTCATCGCCGCGCTCGCCGTGATCGGCCCAGCGCTCGCGATCGGTCCCGAGCCCAGCCTGGGGGCGCCTCTCGTCACGCGCGGCATCTACCGCCGCTTCCGCCATCCCATGTATACCGCGGCCGTGTGCGCTGCTCTCGGCCTCTTCCTCCGCCGGAGCAGCCTCGAGGTCGGACTCGCCGCGGCCGCCGTCATCCTCTTCTATCTGGCGAAGGCGCGCTACGAGGAATCCCGCCTCGAGGCCCGCTACGCCGAGTACGGCGCCTACCGGCGACGGACCTGGGGCGTCATTCCCGGATGGCCTTCCCGTTCAGGATGATGCGGGAGCGCATCGCCACCACCGGCCGCAGCATCGCCGCCACCGAGCAGTACTTGTCCTGGGACAGCTCGACCGCCCGCACCACCGAATCCTCGTCCAGGTCCGGGCCCTCGATATGATACACGAGATCGAGTCGCGTGAAGACACGCGGCACCTCGTCGCGGCGCTCGGCCTCGACCTCGATCCGCAGCGAGCGCAGGTTCTTGCGCATCTTGGTGATAATCGAGACCACGTCGATCCCGCTGCAGGCCGCGAGCGCCGCCTCGACCGCTTCCATCGGGCTCGGGCCGGGTCCGGGCCGGGCGTCGCGCGGCACGTTGGCGAGCACGAATGACTCCCCCAGCGGAAAGTCGATGCGGAAGTCCTGGCCCCCGGTCCAGACCGCGGTCGTGTTCATGCCGTCTCCCTTCCGTTCATCCTCCGCCCCCCGGTTCATCCTCTCTCCTTCCTGTAGAGCGCATTCACGGTGATGCGGCCCTGATCCTCCTGGCTCCGGTCCACGGTCCGGGACGGCACTGCGGGCACGAACCCCACGCGTGCGAACTCATGATCGAGGAGTTCTGCCGGCAAGAGGCATGCGTGCCCGTAGCGGAAGCCGTCGAAGACGAAGCTCGTGCCGGGGACGAGCTCGGGCGGGTTCACGCGCGGCCCGGTTCCCGGCGCGAAGTTCGCCACCAGGCAGCGGCCGCCCGGCGCGAGCACGCGAGCGGTCTCCGCGAGCGCGCGGCGGAACTCTTCCTCGCCCTGGGCTTGCTGATACACGCCGAGGGCGACGACGAGCGCGAAGTCATCCCTGGCGGCGAACCCGAGGTCATCCATGCGCGTGACGAAGACACGGCGGCGGGCCTCCGCCTCGCCGCGGAGCGCAGCCACCCGGCGCCGGGTCTCGGCGACCATGGCCGCCGATGCATCCACCGCGGTGACGTCGAAGCCCGCGCGTACGAGCGGCTCGGTGTTGCGCCCACCCGCGCAGCCGAGATCGAGCACGCGCACCGTTCCCGGCTCCGCATACTCCTTCATCAGCTCGACGAGACGCAGATCGGGATCCCGTGCCGCGAACTGCGCCACCTGTTCCGGATCCTCCCAGAAGGGTGGCGGCTCCGAGGGCGAGGGCGAGTGGTTCATTCGATCCTCCTCCGACGGCCGAAAACACCGGGATTCAGGCCCTATCCTTTGAGTTGAGGAAACGCGCCATTGTATCTAACATCCCCCTCTTCCCCCAGCGCTCGTCGCGCGGGCCGCGCCGCGCCCGCCGGCCCGGAGCATTGGACCCGGACCAGGACCAGGAATGGTGCCGGGATCCCCGGAGGATAGGACCCGACCGGCCGCGAGGTTCCCGGAGAGGAGAACGAACATCATGCAGGGCGAGCCCGGCTACTACCGCCAGCCCACCATTCACGGCGACTCGATCGCCTTCGTCTGTGAAGATGATCTGTGGTGCGTGTCCGCCGCGGGCGGCACGGCGCGGCGCCTGACCGCGAGTCCGGCGGCGGTGTCGTTTCCGTCCTATTCGCCGGACGGCCAGTGGATCGCCTTCACCGGGCGCGATGAGGGCCCGCCCGAGGTGTATGCGATGCCCGCGACCGGCGGACCGGCGCGCCGCTTGACATGGTACGGCACCATTTCCCAGGTCACGGGCTGGCGGCCGGACTCGAAGGCGGTGATCTTCGCCAGCGACTGGCACCAGCCGTTCGCCGGCCATTTTCATCTGCACGCCGTGCCCATCACCGGTGGATCGCCCGATCTCATCAATCTCGGGCCCGCCCGTACCGTGGCGTTCGAGCCGGCCCCCGGCCGCGGGGTCGTCCTCGGACGCAACACCGGGGACCCCGCCCGCTGGAAGCGCTACCGGGGCGGCACGGCCGGCACCTTGTGGATCGACCGCAGCGGCAACGGCGAATTCACCCCGCTCGTTCGCCTCGCCGGCAACCTCGCGAGCCCGATGTGGATCGGCTCCCGCATCTACTTCCTCTCCGATCATGAGGGGGTCGGGAATCTCTACTCCTGCACGCCGACCGGTCGGAGCATCACGCGGCACACGCATCACGAGGACTTCTACGTTCGCTTTCCCAGCACCGATGGGGAGCGCATCGTCTATCAGGCCGGGGGCGATCTCTATTGCTTCGATCTCGAGAGCAGGGGAGCAGAGAAGCTGGAGATCCACACCCAGAGCCCGAAGACCCAGCGCCAGCGCAAGTTCGTCAGCGCCGCGCGCTACCAGGAGAGCCTCGACCTGCATCCCCAGGGTCACTCGATCGCGGTCGTGGCGCGAGGCAGCGTCTACACGATGGGGCTCTGGGAGGGTGCAGCCAAGCGTCTCGGATCCGCGTCCGCTGCGCGTGAGCGACTCGCGGCCTGGTTGCCTGACGGCGAGCGTCTGGTCGCTGTGTCGGACGAGGGCGGCGAGGATGGTCTCGTGGTCTTCTCCGCCGAGGATGGCAAGGTCCTGAAGCGGATCCGGGGTGATATCGGCCGCCCGGTCACGCTCGCCGCGGCCCCGGACGGCGGCGACTGGGTGGCCATCGCCAACCAGCGGCAGGAAGTCATCATCGCCGATGTGAAGAGCGGCAGGACCGTTGTCGTCGAGCGCAGCAAGTTCGGGCGCATCGAGGGTCTCGCCTGGTCCCCCGATGGACGCTGGCTCGCCTATGGCTTTCCCGAATCGCACCGCACCTCCACCATCCATCTCTGCGAGGTGGCGCGGGGCAAGATCCACGCGGTCACGCGGCCGCAGTTCATGGATTCCCAGCCGGCGTTCGACCCGGAGGGCAAGTATCTCTACTTCCTTTCGCTGCGTGTCTTCGACCCGGTCTACGATTCGATCTACTTCGACCTCGGCTTCCCGCGCGGATCCCGTCCATACCTCATTCCCTTGCAGCGCGACGCGGTATCGCCGTTCGCCGATGCCACGCGCACACCGCGCGCACCCGGAGCGCCGGGGGGCTCGCTCGCAGAATCGGCCAAGGCAAGCGGGGGCGCCCGCGCCGCCGATGAGACGCCGGCGGTCACGGTCCGGATCGACTTCGATGGCATCGCCGACCGCGTGGTCGCCTTCCCGGTACCCGAAGGGCGCTACGGGCGCATTCTCGGAGCCCGCGGCCGGGCGCTCTTCGTTTCGTATCCGATCGAGGGCAGCCTCGACAACACGTGGGTCGGTGCCGGCGAACCCAAGGCGCACGGTACCCTGAGCGCCTATGACTTCGCTCAGGACAAGACCGAGACCGTCTCCGAGCAGATCACGGACTTCCAGCTCTCGACGGATGCGAAGGTGCTGGCGATCCGCGCCGGCTACCGGGTGCGCGTTGTCCCCGCCGCCTGGAAGGCGGAGGGACGCAGCGGCGACTCGAGCCCCGGCCGCGAGAGCGGCTGGCTCGATCTCGAGCGGCTCCGGGTTTCGGTGGTGCCGGCCGATGAATGGCAGCAGATGTTTCGCGAGGCCTGGCGTCTACAACGGGATCAGTTCTGGACCTCGGACATGTCGGGCGTGGACTGGGTCGGGATCTACGAGCGCTACGGCCCGCTCGCCGAGCGGGTGGCCAGCCGCGCCGAGTTCTCCGATCTCCTGTGGGAGATGCAGGGCGAGCTCGGCACTTCGCATTGCTACGAGCTCGGCGGCGATTACCGGCCGGAGCCCGCCTGGTTCCAGGGCCACCTCGGGGCCGACCTGGTCCTCGATCGACGGACCGGGGCCTGGCGCATCGCGGGTATCCCGCGCGGCGATTCCTGGAGCGAGCGGTGCGCCTCTCCGCTCGCGGCGCCCGGCCTCAATATTCGCGAGGGAGATGAAATTGTTGCGGTCGGCGGCCAGCCGGTCGATCCCCAGGTCTCGCCCTACGAGCGCCTGGTGCATTGTGCCGGGCAGCATGTCGAGCTCACCCTCCGTTCTGGAGGCGGTCGGGGTGGGCGCGGGCGGTCCGCGACCCGCACGCTCACCGTCAAGACGCTGAGCGGAGAGACGGCGCTCCGCTACCGGGCCTGGGTCGAGGCCAACCGCGCCCGCGTGCATGCGGCGACCGGAGGGCGCGTCGGTTACCTGCATGTGCCCGACATGGGACCGCATGGCTATGCCGAGTTCCACCGCGCGTTCCTCGCCGAGGTGTATCGCGATGGGCTGGTGGTCGACGTGCGCTGGAACGGCGGCGGTCATGTCTCGCAGCTGCTCCTCGAGAAGTTGCTGCGGCGCCGCGTGGGCTACGATGCCAACCGCTGGGGACAGCCCTTCCCCTATCCGATGGACTCGCCGGCCGGCCCGATCGTGGCGTTGACCAACGAGTATGCCGGGTCCGATGGCGACATCTTCAGCCATTGCTTCAAGCTCTACGGGCTGGGGCCCCTGATCGGCAAGCGCACCTGGGGTGGGGTCGTCGGGATCTGGCCGCGCCACACGCTGGTTGATGGCTCGGTGACGACGCAGCCCGAGTTCGCCTTCTGGTTCGAGGATGTGGGCTGGGGCGTGGAAAACTACGGCACAGAGCCGGATATCGAGGTCGACATCCGGCCCCAGGATCATGCCGCCGGGGAGGATCCGCAGCTCGAGCGCGGCATCGTCGAGATCGCGCGGCTCATCCGCCGGAAGCCGCCCAAGCTGCCGACGTTCGGGAACCGGCCGCGCAAGCGTCCAGGACGGCTGGGACCGCCGGCGGTGCCGGAGTCGGCGCCGGGACGCGGCCGCCGTCGCGTCTAGCGCGGCATGAAGATGCGCGCATGGTGGCGCCTGCCAGCCCGGCTCTGCGCCGTCATGGTCCTGGCGACCGGCTCGTCCAGTATCGCGGAGCTGTCTCCCGATCCGGGGCGAGCCGCGGCTCGCCCGGTCAAGAACGTCATTCTCTTCATCGGAGATGGCCTCGGGATCACGACTGTCACGGCGGCTCGCATCCTGAGGGGCCAGCTCGAGGGAGCCGTACCGCCCGAGTCCGCCCAGCTCGCCACGGACACATTCCCGGCCGCCGCGTTCCTCCATACCTACTCCGCCGACGCGCAGGTCACCGACTCCGCGGCGGCCATGACCGCGATGATGTGCGGCGAGAAGACCGCGAACGGACATCTCGCGGTGAGCGCCGGGAACGACTCGGTCCCGGGCCGCTCGTTGCCGACCTTCCTCGAGCTCGCCGAGGCGACGGGCCGGGCCACGGGAGTCGTCACGACGACGCGGGTCACGCACGCCACGCCCGCTGCCTGCTTCGCCCATGTGGACGATCGCGGCAGCGAGCACGAGATCGCCGCCGCTCTCCTCGAGAACCCGGCGCTCGGCGACGGCATCGAGGTCGTTCTCGGCGGCGGCTGGCGCCATTTTCTCCCCGAGCTCGACCCGGCGGGTGCTGCGTTCCGTGGTCCGGAGGGTCAACCGGGAAGCCGGCCGGATGGCCGCGATCTCGTCGCCGAGCTCGCCGCCCGCGGCATGGCCGTGGCGTACGATTCAGCGGGGCTGGCGGCCATCGATCCCGCGAGCACGCCGCGTCTTCTCGGGCTCTTCGCCGCGAGCCACATGGCCTATGAACTGGACCGCCCCCAGGTTCGCAGTCAAGAGCCCGCGCTCGCCGACATGGCGGTGAAGGCGGTCGAGATCCTGTCCCGGGATCCGGATGGCTTCTTTCTCATGGTCGAGGGGGGGCGCATCGACCATGCGCTCCACGCCACCCAGGCCCGGCGGGCGCTCCACGAAACCCTGGCCTTCGACGCTGCACTGCGAGCCGTCATCGAGCGCGTGGATATCGACTCGACCCTCATCCTCGTCACCGGCGACCACGATCACACGCTCACGATCGCCAGCGGAGGCCCGCTCGGCAGCGACATCCTGGGATTGGCCGATGACACGGACGCCGATGGCGTCCCTTACACCACGCTCCTCTTCGGGACCGGACCGGGCCGGCGGGACTCCTCCCGCACAGCACCCTCGGCCGCCGAGATCGCGGATCCCGACTACCGGTACGAATCGGCGATCCGGACCGGATCCGGCCAGCACGGGGCGACCGATCTCCCGCTCTACGGGCTCGGTCCCGAAGCGCATCTGGGCGCCGTGCGCGGCAGCCGCGACAACACGGCGGTCTTCTCCATCATGTGCCGGGCGGCGGGCATCGCCCAGCCAGGAGGTCTCTGATGAACTGCGACCTGACGGGGAAAACGGCGCTGGTGACCGGCGGCAGCCGGGGCATCGGGGTGCATATCGCCCGCGCGCTCGACGCGGCCGGGGCCATGGTGGGAATCACGGGCCGGCGCGCCGAAACCCTCGCGGCAGCGGCTGAAGCCATCAGCCCGCGCGTGAAGACGTATGTCTGCGATCAGCGCGACCCGGTCGCGATCCGGAAGCTGGCGCAGGACTTCACCACTGATCTCGGTGCCCCGGACATCCTGGTCAACAACGCCGCGGCGGTGAAGCTCGGGACCCGTGTCGCCGATCTGCCACTGGATGTCTGGAACAAGATGATCGAGACCAACTTGACCGGGGTCTTCCTCACCACCCAGGCTTTCCTCCCCGGCATGATCGCCCGCGAACGCGGCGACCTCTTCATGATCAGCTCGATGTCCGGCAAGAAGGGGGACCCCGGTTCCGCTGCCTACGCCACGACCAAGTTCGGATTGCAGGGGTTCTCGCAGGCGCTGATGTACGAAGTACGGCAGCACAACATCCGGGTGATGGTGCTCAATCCGAGCAGCGTGGATGTCGGCGCCGACAGCGGTCCCCGGCATGGCAAGGGTCTCTTCCTTCACGCCGCCGACCTCGCCGCGACCATTGTCCACCTGGCCTGCCTCCCGGGCCGGACGATGATCCGGGACATGGATATCTACGGCACCAATCCCCGGTAGACCGTGCCGGGGCGCATCGCGGCAGACCGGGCTGATGGTCGCCTAGGGGTGGCTGAATTCGAGATCGATCTGGTGGACCCAGAGGCCGCGTGTGGATTGGCTTCGTGTCCTGAGCTTCTCGAGTATCGCCACGAGATGGCCGGTCTCGAGCCCGGTCGGGCCCCCGTCCAGGTTCCCAGTCTGGAGTGAACCTGAGAGCATCGCCCGCCCGGCACCTTCCATGTTTCTCGCGTTCGCAGCCAGTTCGGGGTCGGCCTGGTTCTCCGGCTGCGGGAGCTGGCTGATCGTGCCGGCGAAGTCGTCGAGGGGCTTCGGACTCGCCACGATCACCAGGTGTTCGTGCCGTCCGTCGCCGGTCACGTTCCACGCGAGTTGCATGCCGTCCTGCATTCCCGGCAGTCTGTGCCGCTTGCCTCCGGGAAGCGGATTGCCGAGGTGCGAACCCTCCATCGGGAAGAGGAGGAGATTCCGTCCCGTATCGTCATGGCTCACCACGTAGACGTAGAGGGGGCGAGAGGCTTCGAGATCGAGCACGAGCCGGTCGCCGGCCGAGACCGAGGAGTGCTGCGTGAGCGGATCCAGGGTCCCTCCTTGCAGACGATAGAGGTTGGCATGGATGTCGTAGCGCATGAAGGGGGCGCGGAGGAACCACACGAAGATGAAGGCCAGCGCCGCCGCCGCCAGTAGCTTCGACCATGCCGGCACTCGGAGCTTCCCGACCCCGGCCAGGGCCAGAGCATGCTCGAACTCGCCCGCGCTGGAGTATCTCCGGTGCGGGTCGGGATCGATGGCCCGATCGATGGCGCGAACGAGAGGAGGAGGAAGATCAGGGCGGACATCACCGAGCCATCGTCGCTTCCCCTCGGCGTGGGCCTGGCGCACATCGAGCCAGCTGCGGCCCGTGATGGGAAAGGTCCCGGTCAGAAGCCGGAACAGGACGACACCGAGACTGTAGATGTCGCTCTGGACCGTAGCGGGTTCGCCACGCATGACCTCCGGTGCCATGTAGAGCGGTGTTCCCGCCCCTTCCCGGTCCGAGTCGGCGCGGCACTCGGGATCGCATCCCATTCCGAGATCGAGGAGCACGAACCGGCCGCCAGTCTCGCGCATGATGTTCCGGGTCTTGATGTCACGGTGCAGGACGCCGGCATGATGAACGGCGGCAACCGCCTGACATAGGCAGGACCCGACCCCGGTGACCTCTGCGGCGCCGAGCGGTCCGCGCGCGTCGAGCATCTGATCCAGGTTCTGGCCACGGATGAGCTCCATCCACAGGCCGACCCGGCCCTCGTGTTCACCCGCGCCATGAATCCTCGCCACATTGGGGTGCTGGACCCGGGCCAGGAGCTGGGCCTCGTGGATCGCTTCCTGATCGTGCGTCCTGCGCTCCGATCCCCGCGGGTGCAGCAGCTTGAGCGCGACTTCATGGTCTAGCTCGCGGTCCCTGGCCCGATACACCTCGCTGCACGGACCCGCACTGATCCTCTCGATGATCTCCAGATGTCCCCAGCGGAAGAGCGGGACCCCGGTCTCACGATTCTTCTCGTTGTCGGCGGCCGGCTTCTCCCCTGTCTCGCCCGCGGCCGCCGGCGCGACGTTCGCGGACTCCCGGTGTGCCGCGGCCACGCGGGCCAGCGCGCGCAGGTTGGTGACCAGGGGCTGATCCCCGGTCCCCGTCGATTCAGCGGCCGAACCCCAGTCGATCTCATCACCGTCAGCGACGGCCCGGGCCAGGGCCAGGAGTGGGTTCGGTGGTTTGCTCTCAGAGGTCATCGCGCATCTCCTGGGCGAGCCGGAGCAACGCCCGGCTCACCGCCATCCGAGCGGCATCGGCCGTGGGCTTGTGCATCGCATCGGCGATCTCACTGTAGCTGCACCCGAACTCGAGGCGCAGGATCACCGCCTGCTGATCTTCCGGTCTCAGGCGATCGAGCGCGGCTTCATAGTGGTCGGCCAGGTCATGCCCGATCGCGATGTCGATGGGGGAGGGAGCGGGGTCGGAGCAGTCGCATTCGAGCTCGGAAACCGGGGACCGCCGTCGCGCTGCGTCCCGGATCAGGTTGAACAGGGTCTTGCGAGCGTAGGCCTGGAAGGCGCCCTCGTGCTCGGGAGCGAAGTCTTCGACGTGCCTGACGACCCGGATCAAGGCCTCCTGCACGATGTCGCCGGTATCGAGGAGGTCGCGGGCGGAGGGTGGCAAACGGCCCGAGGCCCAGCGTTCGAGACGGGGGAGGTAGCGGCGACAGAGGGCGTCGAGCGCGACGCGGTCGCCGGCGCGGGCGCGACCTAGCAGATCCAGCGTGCGATCCGCTGGACTCGGTGCTCCTGGGCGGCCAGACCCTCGTTCCTGATCCGCCGCCGGCGGTGGCGTTGGGACCACGGAAACCTCGAGGACGGGAGAGAGCGAGTCACACCTATTCTAACTCTGGTTTCGGGTTGAAATCCAGCTGGACCGGGTCCCAGGGCCGGGGCGCTACCGCCCGCCTCTTGGCAGTGCCTCGGACCCTGGCGCCCTGCCTACCGGAGTCCTTGCGGGTGGCTACCTTTCTGGCGGCTGCCCGACTGCTCGACGGTGGCCTGGGATGCTCCTGGGCGCGCCTCCTGGTCCTGTTCCCTGCCGGCGAACCCGGTCCACTATTTCAACGCGGTCCGCACAGAAACCGAACGGCCGGATTCGTCGAGCCCAGAAGGCAGAGCCGGGAGGGGGGAATCAGTACCCGTAGTCGACGGGGTGGGCGAAGGCATGTTCCCGCACCTTGAGCCGCTCGAGCCGCTCGGCGCCGAGCCGCTCGATGTAGGCCCTGCGGTCGGCCACGCCGGTCACCGTCTGGTAGAGCCAGTCGTCGAAGCCCTCCGGTGTGCGTGAGAGCTGCTCGTACTCCGAATAGACGTCGTGGTCGCGGCTGCTGAAACCCTGCACCGGCGAGGGGTGGGATCCCCATGGCTCGTGCACGACGGCGCTGACCAGGAATCCAGGGAAGATCACCCGGTTCGGATCCGAGAGAATGACTTCTTCCGGAACGATCTCCTCGGCAACGACAATGACCGCCCGGGCGGCATGCGCGGCTTCGATACTCACGCCAAAGCTGCCCCAGTTGTGGGTGTTGCCGTAGATATCGCTGCGCTGGACGGGGAGAATCGAGACATCGGGGCGAATCGCCTCGACCGCGACGAGCTTGTTCCCGCCGAAGGGGGGGGAGTAGGGAGCGAGCCCGGCGTTGTGACCGAGGAGGGCCGTACCCAGGGTGGAGCGCGTGGGCAGATAGGGGACACCCAGCGCCCCGGCCGTGAGCGCCAGCGACATCGTCAGGTTCGAGTAGTCGACCACCTCGACAGCGCGCGGGATCCGATGCTCGAGCGCCCGCCGGAAGCAGCGTGCCGACCCCATCATCACGTTCCCGATCCACGCGGCCCGCACGCGAGCCACCACCCCGGCGCCGATCATCTGATCGAAGAGGATGTCCGAGATCGGGCCGATGAGCTCGAGGTCGCTGCGCTGCTGGCGGATGATCTCGTGCGCCGCGGCGAATGGGATCTTCTGCTCCATGAAGGTGCCGAGGGCGACCGAGGCGCCGTCGGGCACGAAGCGCGCAATGGCCTCGGCCATGGAGACGAGCTTCGAGGGCCGCTCCTCATCGCCGGTCGAGAGCAGTGGTTCAACGGGCAGCGAGCTTGGGCTGAAGAAGAGGGAGAACGGAGTCATGCGGGCATTCTAGCCGATTGGAGAGGCGGTTTCAGGCCTGGCCGGATCCCGCGCGATACCCCGTCATCGAGTCCGATGGAAGCGATGTGTTCTGCCGGGATGTCACCCCTCGAGCTCGGAGCAGGAGAGCTAATCTCGCCTGGTTGAATGACATCCGATATCGGCCCGGAAGATGCACCTCCTACACCTGGGATCTTCCGAGGCTGATCCTCGATCCGCAGCGCCACCCCCAGTTCCCGGAGCAGATGACCATGACCACCAAGAAGCTCCTCGTCCCGGTCTGTGCCTTTTGGCTCTTGACGCTCGCCGGCCCCACGCTGACCCCGGCCGCCGCGGCGCCACGGCCCGATCGCGAAGTGGCGCCGGGCCCCACGACCTATCTCGTGTTCGGACCCGCCGAGCGAATGATGCCGCTCCCATCAGGGGTCGAGGTCCTCGGCCCGGCCGGCCAGGGCACTCTGGTCCAGGGGCCCGCCGCCCGGGTCGAGATCCTGGCCCAGCGCGGTATGAGCCTCGTCCGTCTGAAGCCGGGTGTCGACGCCACGGCCCCCCCAGCGCGGCGCTCGATGCCCCCCCTGCCTCCCCGGACCCAGGCCTTCAATCCGCTCGTCGCCGACATCGTGCTCAGAATGTCGATCCCCGAAGTGACGGCGACCATCCAGAGGCTTCAGGACTTCGAAACCCGCTACAGCCTCTCCGACAGCTGCCGGGCTGCCGCCATGTACCTCAAGGACCGCTTCGAGGCCTATGGGTTGCCCACCGTCCTCGACCTCTTCTCGGTCAACGGCCACGTTGCGTACAACGTCATCGCCGAAAAGCAGGGGACCCTGCGGCCGGAGGAGATCTACATCATCTGCGGACACTATGACTCGATCTCCGGTGATCCCTACGTGGCGGCTCCCGGTGCGGACGACAACGGGAGCGGCACGGCGGCGGTTGTGGAGGCGGCGCGCGTGCTGGCCAGCACGGACTTCGAGGCGACGATCCGCTTCATCGCCTTTGCCGGTGAAGAGCAGGGGCTCATCGGCAGCGAGGACTATGTAACCGGGACCATCGTTCCCAACAACGACGATCTGCGCGCCGTGCTGAACCTCGACATGATCGGGTACGTCCATCCGGATTATCCCGATTGGGATGCCAACTGGTATGCGGATCTGGGTGTGTCGCTGGCGCTCGGCGAATACGTGCAGCAGTGCGTGCAGACCTACACCACGTGCACGATGTATCTCACGGTGACGCCGGGGCCGCAGTACGGGAGCGATCACTACTGGTTCGCCGCGAACGGCTACCCCGCCGCGTTCGACATCGATGCCCAGCTCTGGGGAGCGCCGGACTGGAACCCGCACTACCATTCGCCGCAGGATCGGATCGAAACCCTCGATCTCGGCTATGCCACCGAGATGGCGCGCGGAGCCGTGGCGGCGCTCGCCGAGCTCGCCGTGCCGGCCGAGGGCGCGGCGGTGGCCGAGCCCGGGCCGCTCGCCCTGGCGCCCGCGAGCCCGCTGGCCGCCCCCAACCCATTCCGCAACGGTGTGGCCTTCGAGGTCGGCAGCGGGCTGGCCCATCTCACGATCGTGGACGTGGCCGGCCGGGTCGTCGCCGAGCTCTCGGGTAGCGATCGCGTGGTCTGGAACGGGGATGACGCCCGCGGTCGCGCCGTGGCTCCCGGCACCTACTTCTATCGGATCGACGGGGCCGCCGAGACATCGGGGCGCATCGTCCGCGTGCGCTGACCTGACGGCAACACCCCATCGGGCGCAATTCCGAAAGTCCCGCGGTCGGCTCCGTCGGAGGCTTGACGCATGCCGGGGCCGGGGCGATCCTCCGTCGCCATGGACCAGGCCCTTCCCGTCACCGACATCCATATCCACGTTCAGCCCTGGGACGAGCTCAGGCCGGAGGCAGCGGCCCGGATGGCGCACGGCCGCGATCTCGACCTCGTCCTCGAAGTCATGCGCGATCCTGAGCGGCTGCTGCGGCTGATGGATGACGCCGGCGTCGATCGCGTCGGGCTCATCAACTACGTGAGTCCGGAGGTGATGGGCTTCACGGCGCGGGTCAATGAGTTCGTCACCGCCTATGCTCGTCACGCCCCGGATCGCCTGATTCCCTTCGGGTCGGTGCATCCCCATTTCACTCGTGATCCCGGCGGCGAAGTCGACCGCATCGCCGATCTCGGAGTCCGTGCTCTCAAGATCCACCCTCCGCACCAGCTCCTGGCGCCGAACGCGTATCGCGACGGGGGCGACTGCTCCGGCCTTGCCGCCGTCTACGAGCGCGCTGTTGCGCGGCGGCTGCCCGTCATGATTCACACCGGGACCTCGGTGTTCCCCGGTGCGCGCAACAAGTACGCCGACCCGATGGCCATCGACGATGTGGCGGTGGACTATCCGGAACTCCCCATCATCATGGCGCACGGCGGCCGGCCGCTCTACATGGAGACTTGCTTCTTCCTGCTGCGCCGGCATCCGAACGTGTTCATGGATGTATCGGGGATTCCACCACGGAATCTCCTGACCTACTTCCCGCGTCTCGTCTCGGTGGCGGAGAAGACCCTGTGGGGTACCGACTGGCCCGGGCCCATGGTGCCCGATCTGAAGACCAATCTCTCGACCTTCCGGGCCCTGGGACTGCCGGCCGAGGTCGAGGCGGCGATCCTCTCCACCACGGCCAGCCGGTTGTTCGGCTGAGACAGGGAGCGAAAAAGAGCCGGCGGGGATCCACTCCCCGCCGGCTCTCATCTCGCCGTTCTGGCGCTGCGTCGTCTAGCGGTACCGCGACTTGATCTGTCCCCAGGTGCTCTCCTCGACCGGGGACAGGCAGACCCCGACGAAGGGAGGCGGGGCGATGATGTGGAAGTCGGCCGGCTGGCCGATCGTGCCGCAGCCCACATCCAGATTCAGGTCGGAGTAGATCACGTAGTTCGCTCCACCCTCGACCAGGGCCAGCCCCCAGGGCCGGTTCGAGCTCTGGCCGGGGCCAACGCACGGCGTGTTGGCGATCGAGCAATCCCCGAGCAGGGTCACGCCTTCGGTGGTCGCCGACGGGTTGTCGTCCTGGAACACGACCATCTGCGTGTCGCCGAGATTGTTCGAATCCTGGCGCATGGCGAGGAGCGTGCAGTCCTGACTGTTGTACTCGAGCCCGGCCGAGCTGACCGCGCTGGGGCCGCCCGGCCACGGCGTGTCGAACGGTCCCTGGGTGAGCACGGGCGGATCCTGGTTGATGTCGATCTCGACGAATCGCGAGAGGGTTCCGGTCGGGTTGTTGCGCAGGATGCCCCACAGGTGGCCGTTCGCGGCATCCATCGCGAGACCCGAGAACTGCATGTCGAGTCCGGTGTCCGGATCCGGGAAGCTATAGGTCCCGATCACATTGAAGGTGGCGTCCAGATGGTAGAGCTTCGGCAGCTGGGGTCCGGTGGCGCTGTACCACGTTCCCACCCAGGAGTCGCCCTCGCCGATGCCCCAGGCGAACCCACGGGTCAGGGGGCCCGGGAAGTCGGGTCCGGTGATATCGGTCACAACCGGCGAACTGCAGATGCCATCGATGACGATGATGCTGTTGACCGTTGTGACGAAGCCAACCTGGCCGTTGGGATTCCATTCCCCGTCGGCGATGTAGCCACCGCCGGCGGCCGTCAGATCCCATTCCCCGCAGTAGACATCATCCGTGCAGGGAGCGGCAGAGAACATCGGTACTCCCGGAGCGGGGTCCCCCGGGCTGTGCATGTCCGTGGCCATGGCGGCGCCGGCCAGCGCCATCACGGCGGTCGCGATTCCGATCGCAAACAAGATCCTCATCATGGCCTCCTTCTGAGACAGAAAATCGGCCCTACATGGCTCGCCTGCGTTATCGGTGCTTGGGCGGAGGTGCTTGACCCGGAAGTCAGGCAGTCGCCGGGGAATATACCCCCGGACCCGGGTCGGGGGGATGGAATCTGGAAATCCTGGAGGGGGCGACCACTCGCTGCCCCGACGCCGGCCACTCCATCTATAATGCGGCGATGGCCTCGATTGGAGCCGGAAAGAAAGGTGGATCGGGCTTCCGGGCGGCGGCCCTCGACGTCGCGGGCCTGCCCGACGACGCCCTCGTCGCCCGCTGCCGCGCCGGGGAGGGGCGGGCGTGGGAGGCCATCGTCCGCCGTTACCGCCGGCTCGTCTATGCGATTCCGGTGCGCTTCGGCCTCGCTCCGGAGGAGGCCGACGATGTTTTCCAGAGCACCTTCGTGCGCCTCGTGGAGCGGCTGGACACCCTGCGGGAGCCGAGGCGGCTCCGCGCCTGGCTCGTCACCACCGCCCGCCGTCTGAGTCTTGATGCGGTGACGCGCCGCAAGGCCGCCTCCGAGAGCGAAGCGATCCTGGCGGCGATTCCCGATCCGGGCCCGATGGCCGAAGAGGAGCTGTCTCGCCTCGAGGAGCAGCATCTGGTGCGCCGGGCCTTCGAGCGGCTTCCCGAGCGCTGCCGGACCCTGCTCGATCTCCTCTACTACGCCGCGGACGAGCCATCCTACGAGTTGATCGGTGCTCGCCTCCAGATGCCGCTCGGCTCGATCGGGCCCACGCGGGCGCGTTGCCTCGAGAAGCTGCTCCGTCTCTACGAGGAGTTCGCCGCCGGGGAGGAAGGCTGATGGCCGACGCCTGGGGCGGGGGTATTTTCGCGGCCGGAGGCCGGTCTGTCGGTTGCTGGAAGGCCCCTGTGGCTGGGGATCCGCGCTCGGTCTGAGAGCGAGAGCCAAGAGAAATCGTGTCCCTGGGAATGATCATCCGATGAAGCACGCTTCCATCGCCGAACTTCTGGATCACGCCGAAGGGCGGTCCGAGGCAAGTCTCCGCGCGAGCCTCGAGGAGCACCTGGCCCGCTGTGCCGAGTGTGCGGCCGAGCTCGACACCGTCCGACGTTTGACGGGGCTGATGCGAGCCGATCGGACTCCTGAGCCGCCGGAGTCCCTGGTCCGCGCCGCAGTCCATCTCTTCCAGCCGGAAGCCCTTTCTGCCCGGGTCCGGGCCTGGCTCGGGGATCTGACCGCGACGGTTGCCCGGCTGGTCTTCGATTCCAGCGCGCAGCCGGCATTCGCGGCGGCCCGCGGCACGCCCGCGGCGCGGCGGCTGCGGTTCGCCGCCGAGGGACTCGAGCTCGACCTCGAGATCGATCGACGCGGTGGCCGGTCCCATCTTACCGGCCAGCTGACAAGACACTCCGGCACCGCCGTGGAAGCCCTGGCTGGGGCTCGCTATCTCGTCTTCGCCGGGGACTCACCGCTGGTCGAGGGCACGACGGACGCCCTCGGCGAGTTCACGGCCACCATCGATGATCGGCCGGGACTCTCCCTCATGGCCGCCACTGAGCAGCGCGCCGTCCGGTTCCCGTTGCCGACCGGCCTCGCCGCCGAGGACGCCACCGCCGAATCCGGCGGCGAGTGAACCCATGGCCGCGACCGGGCTCGCCGGATCCGTTCTCGCCGCTCCGTCCACGGCAGCGGCCGCGACCCTGGCCACGTCCCTGGATCAGGCGACTCGCTCCTCGCTCGTCGAGGAACTCGCCGCGGAGGTGCTCCGCCTCATTCGCGTCGATCCGCAGCAGGCGCTCGTCGTGGCCGAGCGACAAGCCGCGATCGCGTGTGGTCACGAGAGGCTGGAGGCGCGAGCCACATGGTCACGGGCCCACGCGCTGGTGAACCTGGCGCGGCCGGCCGAGGCCGCCGACCACTATGCGCGCGCCGCGGTGGCCTATCGCCACCTCGGCGATCCCGTGGTCGCCGCGCGGACCGCCCTCGGTCACGTCGACGCGCTCATGTACCTGGGTCGCTACGACGAGGCGATCACGGTCGGAAAGTCCGCGCGGCGCGTGCTCCAGCGCCACGGCGAGGTCCGCTCCCTGTTTCGCCTCGACACCAATCTCGCCAATATCCTCCATCGCGTCGATCGTCCGGCCGCGGCGCTCAGAGCCTATGACCGTGCGCTCGCGAGCGCACGGGGCCTCGGCGACGAGGCGGCATCCCGCTGGATTCGCTTCAACCGCGCCAATGTGCTGACCAGTCTTGGTAGGTACGAGCGGGCCGACGCCACCTATCGCGAGGTCCGCCAGGAGGCCGAGAGTGCCGGCGAGACCCGCGTGGTCGCCCTCGTCGATTACAGCCTTGGCTATCTGCGACTGCAGCGCAGCGAATACGGGCAGGCCTTCGCGACCCTGGACTCGGCGCGCGCCGCCTTCGAATCGCTCGGCGATGCGCATTATCTGGCCCTCTGTCATCTCGATCTCGCTGAGCTCTTTCTCGAGATCAACAGCTTCGTCCGCGCCCGGCAGCAGGCCAGTCGGGCCCGCTCGCTCTTCTCCCGCGCCGGACTGCGCTACGAGAGCGCGAAAGCCACCCTGTTCCTGGGCGTCGCCACGCTCGGTCTCGGCGATGACAAGCCGGCGCTCCTCCTGCTGCGTGAGGCGGCCCGTGCCTTCAGGCGGGAAGGGAACCGCGTTTCGGAGGCGCTGTGCGGTCTCTATGCCGGCGAGGTCGCGCGCCGAGCAGGTCAGGTGCGGCTGGCCGAGAACCGCTTCCGCGCCGCCGAGGAGCGCTTCGCCGCTGAGAAGTTCCGGCTCCGCGCCGCCGCGGCGGCGTTGCGCCGGGCCCGGCTCGCCATCCAGCACCGGGAGCGCGTGCGCGCCGAGCGCCACCTTGGCGACGCGCGACGCTTCCTGCGCGGGCTCGATTCCCCGTGGCTGCGCGCCCAGCACGACCATCTGCGCGGACGGATTCACCTGCAAGAGGGCCGGTTTGGACCCGCGTTCCGTGAGGTGCGGCGGGCGATCGACGGCATCGAAACCGCCAGGCGGCGGATCGGGCTCGACGAGTTCCGGGTGAGCTATGCCGCCGACAAGGCGCCGGTGTATGCCGACATGGTCGAGATCATCCTGCGTTCGCGCCCGGGTCCGCGCGCTGTGAGCGAGTCCTTTGCCGTCGTCGAGCGCGCTCGCTCCCGGGCGCTGGTGGATCTCCTCGCCGGGCGTCTCGCCGGCGCCGGTGACCGCCTCGATCCGGCGGGACGCCGGCTACTCAGCCGGCTCGATCAGCTCAAGGGTGAGTTGAGCTGGCTTGCCGGCGCCGAACTGGGTGAACCGGGTCGCCGCAACGAGGCGCGCCTGGCCCGCTCGCGTGCAGCCCTCCGTGCCCGCGAGGCGGAGATCGCCGACATCATGCAACGCCTGGCGCGAAGGAGCGCCGACCTGGGTGCGCTCACTCAAGGAGAGACGATCACTCTCCAAGATGTGCAGTCGCGCTTGACCGCCGGCAGCGTCCTGGTCGAGTACTACCTGGCCGGAGAGGAAGCGCGGGCGTTCATCGTCGAGAAGGACCGAGCTCGGGTCGTCACGCTCGACGGAGCTCCGGCCGAGATCGCCGCGGCGATCGAGCGGCTCCGCTTCCAGATCGAGAAGTGGGGTTACGGAGACGCCTATGCGCGGGGACGGGAAGCCCTGTTCCTGGCCGGTGTCCGGCACCACCTGGACAAGCTGGCCGAGCTCGTCTGGCGCCCGCTCGACATCGACGCGGGCCGTCTCGTCATCGTCCCCCATGGCTGTCTCCACTCGCTACCCTTCCCGGCCCTGCCCGTGGACGATCGGGGTGTGAAGGATGGCGGGAAGGTCCTCGTCGACCAGGCCGAGATCACCATCCTGCCGAGCGCCAGCACGATCCGTTACTTGCGTCAGGGCGCATATGACGACGAATCGCCGTCCGCTCTCGTCATTGGCGTGGAGGACGAGCGGATTCCCAAGGTGCGCGAGGAAGTGGAACGCGTACGGTCGCTGTTTCCGGGAGCGCGGGTGCTCCGCAATCGCGAGGCCACGCTGACCGCCTTCGCCACGGCCGCGCCGACCGCCGATTTTCTGCACATCGCGGCCCATGGCATCTTTCGCGAGGATGATCCGCATTTCTCGGCGCTCCGTCTCGCCGATGGCTGGCTCAGCCTGTACGACCTGTATGCCCTCAGGCTCCGGGCGCGGCTTGCCGTGCTCTCCGCCTGTCAGAGCGGGCGCAGCTGGGTCGGCGGTGGCGACGAGATGGTGGGGCTGGTGCGGGGGTTCCTCTTCGCCGGCGCGGAGTCCCTGCTCGTGAGCCTATGGCCGGTCCATGACACGACCACCGCCGATCTGATGGGCGCCTTCTATCGGGCCTTGCGTCAGGGGGAGCCTGCCTCCGCGGCGCTGCGCAGCGCGATGCGTGCCGTGCGCGACGAGCATCCGCATCCCTATCACTGGGCCTCGTTCACGCTCATCGGTCCGGGCGGCGCGCTCGCGGTCTGACGCTGCGCTCGTGGTCCCCGGCTGCGCCTCTCCGCGGTCGCGCTCCTCAGCGGTCGCGCTGTCCTCCGCGGCTGTGCTCGCTCAAGTCGAGCCGCGAGCCCGCTCCTCGAGGTAGCGCACCAGCGCCTGAAAGCGCGGATCACTCCGCAGTAGATCGAGGTTCGAGTCGTTCTTGAGCCAGTCCAGCTGGTTGAGGCCGGTCCTCACCGATTGCTCGATCGAAGCCATGGCCTCCTCGGCTCGCCCGGCCAGAGCCTGCACGCAGGCGACGTTGTAGAGCACCATCGGTTCCGCCGGGTCGATCGCCAGAGCCTGCCGCGCCAGGTCCAGGCCACGCTCGCCCTCGCCGAGCGCTACCAGTCCGTTGGCGGCCATGTAGAGCGCTCGCGAATCCTCGGGATGCATCTCGACGCGGGCCGCGGCCAGGGCAATGCCGCGCCGGCGGGCCGCCTCGGCCTCGGCGGCGAGTCCGAGATCGGCATAGCTCTGCGCCACCAGAAGCGGAGACTGGTAATCCTCGGGGCGGGCCATGCTCGCCTTCTCGTAGAGCTCGATCGCGCGCTCGAGCTTGCCCCGGGCGAAGCAGGCGCGCGCATAGTGATAGTAGGCCTCGAACAGCCGCGGATCGAGCTGGATGGCGCGCTCGAACTCGGCTGCCGCCTCGTCGTGCCGCCCGTTGATGGTGAGGGCGACACCACGGGCGGCGTGGGCGTCGGCGGAATCGGCGTCGAGCTCGAGGGCCTTTCGGCTCGCCGCATCGGCTTCCTGGCGGTTCTCCTCGGCGCTGCCGCCGTACATGTAGAGGAAGGCGCGGCAGTCGGCGATCCCGGCAAAGGCGCGGGCATAGCGCGGATCGATCTCGATGGCGCGCGAGAACATCTTGAGGGCGAACTCGATTCCGCGTCGCGTGTACTGGTAGAAGAACTCGCGTCCCCTGAGGTAGAGGTCATAGGCGGCGACGTCGCGCGTCGGATGGGCCCCGATCGCCTGCTGTTCCCCCGGATTCATCGTCACCTCGAGCGTCTGCACGATGTGCCGAGCGATCTCCTCCTGGATCGCGAACACATCCTTCATCTCACGGTCGTAGCTCTCCGACCACAGGTTGTAACCGTCGGCGGCGCTGGTCAGCTCAGCCGTGATGCGCAGCCGGTCTCCGGCCTTTCGTACGCTGCCGGCCAGGAGCGCCCGCACGCCGAGCTGCTGCCCGATCTCACGACTGTCGAGAGCCTTGCCCTTGAACTGAAAGGCAGAGGTCCGGGAGGCCACCATGAGTCCGCTCAGCTTGCTCAGCGCATTGGTGATCTCTTCGGCGATACCATCGCAGAAGTAGCCCTGGTCGCGTTCCGGGCTCATGTCGGCGAAGGGCAGGACGGCGATCGAAGGCTTGACCTCGCTGCGCGCGCCGGCGCCGATCTCGATCCTGAGGGACTCGAGCTCGTTGCGCAGATCGAGCGCGCTCTGCAGCCGGCGGCGGATGTCCTTCTCGAGGCAGTGCCGGATGATGCGCCCGAGCTGCCGCGGCAACTTGGGATTGATCTCGTCCACCGGAGGTGAGGTGTCACGGAGGATGGCGGCGATGACATCGGCGACGGTCGGTCCGCGGAAGGGACGCAGGCCGGTCGCCATCTCGTAGAGAATGATGCCGAGGGAGAAGATGTCGGAGCGGTGATCGAGGGGATGTCCCTGGATCTGTTCCGGCGACATGAAGGGCACCGTACCGGTGATCCGGCTCGGCCCGCTGCGCGTCGTGGTGTCGTCCAGTCCGGGATCGGACTCCGGTCGCTTGAGGCGAGCCAGGCCGAAGTCGAGCACCTTCAGCCGCCCCTCGCGGCTGATCATGATGTTGTCCGGCTTGAGATCGTTATGAGTGATGCCTCTCTCATGGGCGGCGCTGACGGCATCGGCGAGCGGGATGGCGAGGTCGAAGTAGTGCGGCAGCGGGATGCCGCCAGCCGGGATCAGGCTCGTGAGCGGGGTCCCATCGATCAGCTCCATGGTGATGAAGTAGTGCCCCGCCACCTCCTCGATCGAGTAGATGGTGACGATGTTGGGATGATTGAGGGCCGCGACCAAGCGGGCTTCCTGCTCGAAGTCCGTGCGGCGGTCCGTATCGCCGGCCAGCGCCGGCGGCAACAGCTTGAGCGCCACCTCGCGATCCAGGTGAAGATCGTGGGCGTGATAGATCTCGCCCATGCCACCCTGGGCCAGCTTGGCGAGGATCCGGAAGTGCCCGAGCTCGGTGCCGATCATGCCCGGGATCCTATCGTGTGTCCGCCCTGAGGCAACGGGCTTTGCTCGATGAGCAGCCGGGGACGGAACCCCGCCGCATCGCAGGATGCGAGCACGTAACGCACGCCGTCTTGTTCACCGACGAAGCCGAGCGGGATCCCGGGTCCGTGTAGATGTCCGTAGACGCAGACGCGAGGCCGGTAGGCGGTAATCGTGGGGGAGAAGGCCGTGGGCCGGGCATCGGCATAGAGCGGCGGAAAGTGCATGCAGGCGATGCGTACCGAGCCCGGATCGCGTGCCATCCCCTCGGCCGCAGCGACACTGCGCTTGAGCCGCTCGGCGTCGCGAGCGACGAGATCCGGGCGATAGCTCTCGAGTCCCATCTCACCCTCTGCTCCCGGCCCCACGGCGAGCGCTGGGGCCTCGGCCGCCGTCCAGCCCCTGACCCCTGCGATCACGTACGGCCCCTCGCGGTGGGCGCTGCCGTGGTGCAGGAAGCCGGTGAACGAAGGAAACGGGGCGAAGAGTTCACGGAGTTTGGTCCGGCTCGCCGGCCACCAGTGATCGTGGTTCCCCTGGAGGAGGACCTTGCGCCCGGGGCGGGCATCGATCCAGGCCAGGTCATCGAGCGCCTCGGCCGGGCGGGTGGCCCAGGAGATGTCGCCGATCACGAGCACCACGTCCGCAGGCGCAACCGCTTCGTCCCAGGCTTGAGCCAGGGGCGCGGGATGGCCGCTCCAGCCGAAGCGGTCCATGTCCTTGCCCCGGGCGGACGGCAGGTGGAGATCACCGATGGCAAACAGACGCACGGCGGGAGTCTATCCTGACGGCGGCGCAAGAGGAAGGTGCTACAGGCTCCACCAGTAGCTCACCTTGACGAGCACGGTATGAGTGGCCTCGGCCTCCATGAGAGTCTTCAAGTCATCCGCCGGATGGAACTCGCCGAAGCTCGACCCGCTCCCGCGCTGGTGCTGGTAGACGAGGAACAGGGTCGATCCGGGCCTGTATTCCCAGCGCAAGACCGCGTTGCCGAGTAGCTCCTGGAAGCTGAAGTCGGGATTGTCGAACGTGAAGTCGTCCGTCCCGTCCTGGTCGAGGTCGACGGTGTAGGTATCCCCGTCGAACTCGAGGCGGCCGCCGCCGACCGGCCCGAAGTAGTCGAAACGGTCGTGATAGTAGGGATTGCGCGGGTCGACCACCCGCCGGAAGTCGGTGTACTGCCCCGCCGAGAGGTAGGGGGCGACGTAGGCCTGGAGGCTCACCTCGGGCGTGAACGTCCAGTTGATGCGTGCGGTCACGCCGAGCGTCTGCTGCACCAGCTGGGCCATCACGTACTGCGGCTCGCCGGACGCCTCTTCCTCCGAGATGTACTGCCAGTCGTCATCGAGGAACTCGTAGCTCGGGCTCAGGCCGAGATCCAGGTTGGAGGCGATGCGGAACACGACCTCGGTCTCGCCTCCCGCCGAGAAGGCGTGGCCTGGCGGCTGATGCCACACCCAGCTGTCGAGCTGCATGCTCGCCCTCTTCCGCGTATCGGTCGAGAAGCCGGCCCAGGCGTTGTAGTTCGGCGGGCGGATCATCGCCGGTCCGCCGCGCAGGGCGTTCGTGTGGAGCGCCTCTCCCCCGTAGGCGATTCCCGCCCACGCGTTCCAGTAGTTGCTGAACTGGAGGTTGCCATTGACGTTCCCGCTCAGATCGAGCTTCTCGCCACCGAAGTTGGTCTTGTAGGCCAGGTTCAGGTTGACGCTGCGGCGCCGCAGGACCTGCCCGCGATCGAAGTTCTGGTGCCCCAGCCAGAGACCGGTACCGATCTCATCGGCCCGGCGCTGGAATCCGAGATCATTGATCTCGAGATCGGGCGAGCGCATCTGGAAGTAGGTCGAGCCGCGCCAGCGTCCGGAGAACCGGCCGAGCTCGGCCATGGCGAAGCTCCCGGTCAGGGACGTGGCGCTCGAATCGACGGCGACATGCGGGGCGTCGGGGCGCTGGTAGTAACGCCGAGAGCTGCGTTGCGTGGCGATGAGGGCGGTCGTCGAGCCGCGCACGTGGGACACGGCGAACTTGCCGTTGAGGGTCCACTCGCGATGGAGAAAGCGGTGGTGGAGATCGGCGCCGGCCGCATAGCCGGCCGAGTGCAGCCAGTCGAGGTCGGTGCCGCCGAGCTGCCGGTTGGTCGCGGTGGCAATGCCTCCGACGACGGTCTGCCCGGCGCGGAAGTCGCGCGCCACGCGTCCCACCAGATAGTTGGAGAACGGTTCGACGACGACCAGGTCGCGCCTCCCGTCCTCGTTGCGGATCTCCGCCGTCTCCTCCTGGGTGACGGCCTCGACGAGCCCGAAGGAGAGTCCGCTCGCAATCTTGCCCGACACCTTGGCCGCGCCGAGAATCGTCGTGTTGTCCGGGTAGTCGACGTAATCGCCGTCCGCGTCTCCTTGTGGGGCGCGGCCGATGCGGCGGGTGTAGAAGAGCGGCTCGCTGGCGCCGTCGCCGATCGTGAGCCCATAGCGGAACTTGTCGGTACCTTCGAGAAAGAACGGGCGCCGCTCCGCATAGAACGTCTCGAACTCGGAGAGATTGATGACTGACGGGTCGGCCTCGACCTGCCCGAAGTCCGGGTTCACGGTCGCGTCGAGCGTGATGTCGCTCGCGATCCCGTACTTGAGGTCGAGGCCGACCCGTCCCCAGACATCACCGCCGTCGTTGAAGGGATCCCCCTCTTCCCGGGGATACGATTTGCCCCCAGCCACGGTGTAGGGGAGAAGCTCGATGCGGTGCGGCGGCTCGATGCCGTGAATGCCGTCGAGTTCGCCGTACTCGCTCACCCAGCGATCGGCTTCCTTGGAGATGGGTTTCCAGAGCGTATGCTCGTTCTTGCGGGCGATGTAGCGCGCGATCTGAATGCCCCACGGGTGATCCTCGCGGGTGGTGAAGCGGAGCTGGCTGAAGGGGATTCGATACTCCGCGCACCAGCCGTCGTCCTGGATGGCGGTGGCCACATCCCACACCGCATCCCAGGTTTCATCCTCGCCGGTGTCGTCATAGCGATAGACATCCCGTTTCACGCCGACCGGGTTGACCTCGAAGTCGAATGCGGTCCGCCGGTCGCCGAAGGAGTCGAGCGACACCGAGAGCCAGTCGGAGTCGCTCGATTCGTCCCGCCGCGTGAGGAGGCCGACGATGCGCTCGGGTTCGCTGTCGTAGGCGTGGACGCCGACATAGACGGCCTCCTCGTCATACAGGATGCGGGCCTCGGTCCGCTCGCTCGCCGGTTGTCCCTCCTCGGGATCGCGCTGGATGAACCCGTCGAGCGGTGAGCCCTGGGCCCAGGCCTCGTCATCGAGGTGGCCATCGAGGTGCGGCGGCTTGATGCCGTCGAGCCGCGTGATGAGATGCGCATAGCGGAGCGGCGGGGGCGGCAGGGTGGCTGGGGGCAGATCGAGCGCCGCCGCCTGGACCTCGCGATCGGCTCGGGGTTCATCCTCGGTGGCGGGCAGTGCCCGTGAGGCTGCCGCGAAGGAGGCGACAGCGATCAATCCCAGGGTTGCGGGCCGCAACAAGCCGCGACCATCTCGGTTGCGCATGCCGGACATTCCTCGATCCCCGGGCCGAGTTCCACCTGCGGACCAGCCGGATGCGCGCCATGCGTCGGATCCGGCGCTGCTTCGAGGGACCCCAATCCTCACTAGACGGAGGGGGGGCCGTCATTGTTCGCTGTCTGGCTGGTGAACGAATCCCCAGCACTGGGGCCTCGCCGTGGCCCCGGGGGGAAGGTATGATTTCTCGTATCTAGTATCACCCATCGGCCGGCGGCGTCCGTATGACAGCCCAAAGACGCCTCCGGTGGGATCGCCGACCCACCGCCCCCCCCGGTCGCGCCGCCAGCACTACCTGGCAGGCTTCCCCCAGCCTGCAGGTTCCCGAGGTGTAAGACAATGCCAAAGCGTGACTTAGTTGTTCTACTGGGACTCTGGCTAGGGGTTGGAACGGTCGTCTTCGGGCTCGGGGGTTGCGGCGGCGAGAATCCCCTGGGTGCCACCGCGGGGCTGGGGATGGACGACCGACTTCCCTCCGGGGCGCCGGGGAGCATCGAGGACCCACCCGGGTCTCCCGATCCCGACGATCCTCCCTACGGGGGCGACCCCGGGAGCTATGTCACCGGGTACTCGGTCATCCACCTCTCCTCCGGCGCCACGATCGAGGACATTCACGCCCAGTACGGCACCAGAACGGTGAGCTCCATACCCTCCCGCCGCGAGTACCTCGTCGCCGGCCCCGACGGTGTTCCGACGTGGGACCTGGTCACGGGCCTTGGTTACTCGGTGAGCTGCGATGACGCTGATTACTGCCAGTACCTGGAGACACCGGAATCGGAGCAGGCGAGTCTCGCTTTCTACGAGGGGATCTTCGGACATCCCGACTATGTCGACCAGGACGCGCTGGCGCGGATCAGGGCTCCCGAGGCCCAGGCCATCGCGACCGGCGCGGGTGTGCTGGTTGCCGTGATCGACACCGGAGCCGATCTCGATCACCCCGATCTGGCCGGTCACCTGGTAGGGGGGATCGATCTCCTCGACGGCGACAACGATCCCTCCGATCTCCCGAACGGCCTCGACGATGACCAGGATGGTCTCATCGACGAAGCCACGGGTCACGGCTCCCATGTGGCGGGGATCGTGGCGCTCGTGGCGCCCGCGGCCTCCATCATGCCGATCCGCGTCCTCGATTCCGATGGCAACGGCACCGCCTTCGAGGTCGCCCACGGCATCTACACGGCGATCGATGCCGGCGCGGACATCATCAACCTGAGCCTCGGACTCGAGGCGCGATCCAAGGTCATGAGGCGAGCCATCCAGGAGGCGCGCCAGGCCGGGATCCTGGTCACGGTGTCGGCGGGCAACGCGGGGCAGCGGATCACGAGCCACTTCCCGGCGAACCTCAGCGATGCGACGACCATCGCCGCCACCGACGCCGGCGATCTCAAGACCTACTTCTCGAACTACGGCTCGAACGTGTCGGTCTCGGCTCCAGGGATGGGCATCATGTCCACGTACTGGAATGGAGGCTATGCGCTGTGGAGCGGAACCTCGATGGCGGCCCCGTTCGTGGCCGGTGCTGCCGCCCTGCGCTTGAGCCAGGGCACGCTGCCTCCGGGCGACCTCGAGCAACGCATCGAGGCCGCGGCGCATCCGTTCGGCTCGAATCCCTACCTGGGGGAGATCGGCTCGGGGCGGCTCGACCTGCTGCCGCTCGTGCTCGGTCCGGCTCTCTTGCCGCCGGTTCCGACCAGCTGATCCCGACCTGTCCGCCCCATCACCGCATCCTCACCATGAAGCCGACGGTGAGGAGCAGGTGCTCGTAGTGCCCGTCGCCCGCCGGATTGATGAGGAGGAAACGCCCGCTCCCGTCGATGCGGACCGGGCCCAGCGGGATCTCGGCGCCAAGGCCCACGTTGTAGCTGAAGGCGCCGTCCTGATCGGGCTCCGGTTCGCGATCGACCCAGCTCCAGCCGAGCCCGCCGGTCCAGTAGATCCAGGGCAGGATCCCGCCGCGCGAGATGCCGTTCAGGCCCAGGCTCGTGATGTCGATCCGGTCGCCGCCGCCGAGCCAGTTGACGCCGGGCTCGAAGGCGAAAGCCGTGCCCCCGATCCGCGCGAAGATCCCGTAGGTCGAAGCCGTGACCGCCTGGTCATGGAAGGGAACATCCATTCCGAGACGAAATCCGCCGTCGATCGTGGTCTGGGCCCGAGCCGGTGCGGAGATCCCGATCGCGATTCCGAGGCTCAAGGCGAAGGCGGTTCCGGATCGCATGGTTCTCCCTCCTACACGATGCGCTGACCGAGAGCGGAGAGAATGAGCTCGGTTCCAACCTCGGCCGAGTGATTGCGCAGGTCGAGAATCGGATTGAGCTCCGCCACGTCCATGGCGACCAGACGGCCGCTCTCGGCCACCATCTCGCAGAGCAGGTGCGCCTCACGGTAGGAGAGCCCGCCGCGGACCGGTGTCCCCACGCCGGGGACCACTTCCGGGTCGAGGCCGTCGAGGTCGAGGCTGAGATGAATGCCGGCCGCCCGGGCGGCGAACACCGACAGCACCTCATCGAGGATGGTGCCCAGACCCCGGCGATCGATATCCGTCATCGAATAGGCGCGCACTCCACTCCGGCGAACCGCTGTCTTCTCGTGATCGTCGAGATTGCGGAGTCCGATCAGGGCCACGCGCTCGGGATCGACGCTCGCGCCGTGGCTGATCGCCACGAGTTCGGCCGGCCCCAGCCCGAGGACGGCAGCCAGCGGCATGCCATGCACGTTCCCCGACGGGCTCGTCTCCGGCGTGTTCATGTCGGCGTGCGCGTCCACCCAGATCAAGGCCAGCTCCTCGCCGCGCGCCCTGAGCGCGCGCGCCACGCCGGGAATGGAGCCGGCGGCGAGCGAGTGATCACCGCCGAGCGTGATCGGCATGCGGCCGGCGGCCACCGCCGCTTCCGTCATCTCCGCGAGCGTGGTGCAAGCGGCCGTGATCTCGTCGATGAAGCGCTTGTGAGTGTCGCCCGGATCGATGCCCTCGGGGATGGGGACGCGGATGTTGCCGCGATCGGTCACGGCGTGACCGAGGGCGACCAGGCGCTCGGCGAGTCCGGTGAGACGGAAGGCCGACGGGCCCATGTCGACACCGCGGCGTCCGGCGCCGAGGTCGAGCGGGACACCGATGAGATCGATGGGGCTCCCATGCGTTACGCCCATGATAGACGTGCCCCGCAGTCTGCCCTTGGTTGACGTGTCTGCATCAGACCGCATATCATAACGGGGCATGCGTTGCGTCGAAAGGCGATAGTATGATGCGACTTTGCGCCGGTGCGCGTTTCTCGTTCCCGGTCTCGGCCCCATCCCTGGCCCCGCCGGCTAGCCCGACAGGCGACATCAGAAGCCCATGACATCCCAAGCGAGAAGCCTTCTCCTCGAGGAGTTCCTCCGCGAGCGCATCCTGGTGCTCGACGGTGCCATGGGCACGGCCGTCCAGGCGCGGGACCTGACGGCCGCCGATTTCGGAGGCCCCGATCTCGAGGGCTGCAACGAGAATCTGGTCTTCACCCGCCCGGATGTGATCCTGGACATCCATCGCGCGTATCTCGCCGCGGGCGCCGACATGCTCGAGACCGATACGTTCGGCGGGACGCCGATCGTGCTCGCCGAATACGGGCTCGCCGCGCGGGCGCGTGAGCTCAATCGCGTCGCCGCCGAGCTGGCCCGGCGCGCGGCGGCGGAGGCTGCGACCCCGTCCCGCCCGCGCTTCGTCGCCGGCTCGATGGGACCGACGACGAAGGCGATCTCGGTCACCGGGGGCGTCACGTTCGATGAGCTCCGCGGGGCCTTCCGCGAGCAGGCGGCCGGGCTCGCTGCGGGTGGTGTCGATCTCCTCATCGTCGAGACGCAGCAGGACACGCGCAACGTGAAGGCCGCTCTCCTCGGCATCGAGGACGCGTTCGCCGAGCTCGGGGTCCGCGTTCCGATCATGGTGTCGGGCACGATCGAGGCCACGGGCACCATGCTCGCCGGGCAGGGCGTCGAGGCTCTCTACACGTCGGTCATGCATGCCGACCTGCTCTCGATCGGTCTGAACTGCGCCACCGGACCGGAGTTCATGACCGATCACCTGCGCGCCCTCTCAGGGCTCGCCCGGACCCGGGTCTCGTGCATTCCCAACGCCGGGCTGCCGGATTCGGAGGGGCGCTATCTCGAGACTCCCGAAGGCATGGCGCGGGTCCTCGAGCGCTTCTGCGACCAGGGCTGGATCAACCTCGTTGGCGGTTGCTGCGGCACGACGCCGGCGCACATCCGGGCCATGGCCGACATGGTGGCCGGCAAGCGGCCCCGGATCGTGCCCGAGCACCGGCGCACGCTCGTCTCGGGAATCGACTTCCTGGAGGTGAGCGACGACAACCGGCCGGTGCTGGTCGGCGAGCGCACCAACGTGATCGGCTCGCGCAAGTTCAAGCGGCTCGTCGGCGAGGGCAAATGGGAGGAGGCGAGCGAGATCGGCCGCCAGCAGGTGAAGGGCGGCGCGCAGGTCGTCGACGTCTGTCTCGCCGATCCCGATCGCGACGAGCTCGCCGACATGATGGCGTTCCTGCCCGAGCTCATCCGCAAGGTGAAGGCACCGCTCATGATCGACTCGACCGACCCCGGGGTCATCGAGCGCGCGCTCACCTGCTGCCAGGGCAAGGCGATCATCAACTCGGTCAACCTCGAGGACGGCGAGGAGCGCTTCGAGCAGGTGCTGCCGCTCGCGCGCCGCTACGGCGCGGCGGTGGTCTGCGGCACCATCGACGAGGATCCCGCAGAGGGCATGGCGGTCACCCGCGAGCGCAAGCTCGAGGTCGCCCGGCGCGCCTTCGAGCTCCTGACCGTGAAGTACGGCGTTCCGGCCGAGGACATCATCTGGGATCCGCTCACCTTCCCTTGCGCCACCGGCGACGCGAACTACGTCGGAAGCGCGGTCGAGACCATCGAGGGATTGCGTCTGCATCAAGGAGGCGTTCCCGGAGACCAAGACCATCCTCGGCATCTCGAACGTCTCGTTCGGTCTGCCCGAGGCCGGCCGCGAGGTGCTGAACTCGGTCTTCCTGTATCACTGCGACCAAGGCCGGGCTCGACCTGGCCATCGTCAACAGCGAGAAGCTCGAGCGCTACGCCTCGATCCCGGACGAGGAGCGCCGGCTCGCCGAGGATCTGCTCTGGAACCGGAGGCCCGACGCCGATCGCCGTCTTCGCCGCCCACTTCCGGGATGCCAGGTCCCGGGTCCAGCGCCGACGTCACGACCCTTCCTCTCGACGAGCGGCTGGCGCACTACATCATCGAGGGCACCAAGGAATGGACTGATCGCCGACCTCGACCTCAAGCTCGAGGAGGCGCGCCCGCTCGACATCATCAACGGGCCGCTGATGGCGGGATGGACGAGGTGGGGCGCCTCTTCAATCGCCAACGAGCTGATCGTGGCCGAGGTGCTCGAGAGCGCAGAGGCGATGAAGGCGGCGGTGAGCCACCTCGAACCGTTCATGGAGAAGTCCGAAACCGCTTCCCGGGGCAAGGTGATCCTCGCCACCGTCAAGGGTGACGTGCACGACATCGGCAAGAACCTGGTCGACATCGTGCTCTCGAACAACGGCTACACGGTGGTGAACCTGGGTATCAAGGTGCCGCCAGAAGCGCTCATCGCCGCCGTGCAACGAGCATACGCCCGACGTGATCGGACTATCCGGACTCCTCGTCAAGTCGGCGCAGCAGATGGTGGTGACCGCCGCCGACCTGCGGACCGCGGAGATCACCGTGCCGATCCTGGTCGGGGGCGCCGCGCTCACCCGAAAGTTCACCCGGACGCGCATTGCGCCCGCGTACGGTGGGCTCGTCGTCTATGCCAAGGATGCGATGAACGGGCTCGACCTGATGAATCGCCTGATGGACCCTGCGGGGCGTGAGGCGCTCGCAGCCGCGGCCGCCCGCGACGGGGGGGAGGGTGAGGAGGCGGCCGCTCCGGCGAGGGCGGCGGGGCCGCCGCGCCCGGCGGCGCGGTCGCGCGCCGTGCGTGTCGATCTGCCGATCCCGCGCGTCCCGGACCTCGAACGGCATGTTCTCGACGTGCCGGCGCTCGATGAGATCTGGGCTTACCTCAACCCACAGATGCTCTACGGACGGCACCTGGGGCTGCGTGGGGACTTCGCGCAGCTGCGCGCCGCCGGTGACGAGAAGGCGATCGCGCTCGAGGAGGTGGTCGATCAGGTCAAGGCGGAGTGCCGCCAAGGCGCGATGAAGGTTCGCGTCGTATGGCGGTTCTTCCCTGCCGAGGGGGAGGGCAACGAGCTCCGCCTGTACGTCGAGCCCGCTGCGCGTGAGCCGGCGGCGCAGGTCCGGTTTCCACGGCAGGCCAAGGAGCCGGGGCTCGCGCTTCCCGACTTCGTCCTGCCGCCGCAGGATGGCCGGCGCGATCATGTCGCGCTCTTCGTCACCACGGCCGGGGCCGGCATCCGCGACCGGGCGGAAGAGGCCAAGCGCCGCGGCGAGTACGTGCGCTCGCATGCGCTCCAGGCGTTGGCCCTCGAGACGGCCGAGGCGGCGGCCGAGTGGCTGCATGCTCGGCTGCGGAACCTCTGGGGGTTTCCCGATCCGCCGGAGGTCGCGATGCGCGACCGCTTCCGTGCCCACTATCGCGGCAAGCGCTTCTCGTTCGGCTATCCCGCCTGCCCGGACCTCGCCGACCAGTCGGTGCTCTTCCGCCTGCTCGAGCCCGAGGCGATCGGTGTCGAGCTCACTGACGGTTACATGATGGATCCCGAGGCCAGTGTGTCGGCCCTGGTGTTCCATCACCCTGACGCCATCTACTTCGGGGTCGGTGGGGCCGGGGCGGACGAGTCGCAGCTTCCGGCTGCGATCTAGCTCCCCGGCTCCCGTGGTATGCTCGCGTCAACAGCCTCACGTCACGGTCGACTCCCCAACTCCAAAGAAACCATTTCATGAATCAGCCTGAATCCGCTGACCTGCGACCGCTCGCTCCCGGTGCCGCCGGTTCTGTTTCCGGCGGATCCGCCATCCGCCGCTCCTGGCTCCGGCGGCTCTATGACTGGGTGCTCCACTGGGCGGAGACGCCGTATGGCGTGCCGGCGCTGGCCCTCCTGGCCGTGGCCGAGTCCTCGTTCTTCCCGGTGCCGCCGGATATTCTCCTGATCGCGCTCGCCATCTCCATCCCGCGGCGGGCGATCCGCTATGCGCTCATCTGCACCGTGGCCTCGGTGGTCGGGGGCATGCTGGGCTACGCGATCGGCGTCTACGGCTACGAGCTCATCGGCCAGCGCATCGTCAGCTTCTACCATGGCGAGGCGGTGATGGAGAAGGTCCGGGTCTGGTATGACGCCTACGGCTTCTTTGGCGTTCTGATCGCGGCGGTGACGCCGATTCCCTACAAGGTGTTCACCATTGCGTCGGGTGTCTTCGATTTCGACTTCAGCACCTTTCTCGCTGCCTCGGTGCTGGGGCGCGGCCTCCGCTTCTTTACCGTTGCCGGCCTGATCTACGCCTTCGGCGCGCCGATCAAGAGCTTCATCGATCGCTACTTCAACAAGCTGGCAATCCTCTTCGTGATCCTCCTCGTGGGTGGCTTCATCGTCATCAAGCTGGTCGCGGAACACTGAGTGCCTCCGGCCGGCACCCTGCCGGTGGTGTGATCAGACCTCCCTGGGGAGGCCTCCCGTCGCGCCGAGGATCCAGCGCAGGCACTTGTGAGCGAGGTCGACCGAGCCGGCGAACATCATCGGACACCCCCCCGGGATGACCGTCATGTTCCGCTCCCGGCCCAGCCGGACAGCCTCCGCCGAGAAGCTGCCCTGACCCAGGGAACGGTGGAGCCACACCCGCCGGATGCCGAGCTCGCTGCACTCACGCACGATCTGTGAGCTGACATCGGGTGGCGTGGCGACGACCACGGCATCGACGCTCCCGGGAATCGACCTGAGGTCGGCGTAGCAGGTCACCCCTTCAACCGCGGTCGCCGCCGGATTGACCGGGACCACGTCGTGACCGGTTTGCTTGAGCCTCCGGTAGATGGCGTTCGCCGGCTGGTGACCGCTTCGCGACACGCCCACCACCGCGATCCTCTTCTGCGCCAGAAAGTCAGCGATGGCGGCGCTCAGGGTTGGCATGTGTCACCTCCTTGTGCAATGCCCGTCGTGAAAGGCGAGCGAGTCGGGGGGCGAGGCCGCGCGGCTCGCCCCCCGCTGGCGCCCGCGATCACCGGAACAGCATGAGCTTCGTCGCCTCGTGGAGCCCGCCGGCCTCGAGACGATAGTAGTAGATGCCCGACGGAATGCCACTGGCATCCCATTCCACCGCATGCTCTCCCGTCGCTTGCACCGCGCGGAAGACCTCGGCGACCTTGCGCCCGCTGACGTTGAAGATACTGATCCGGACTTCAGCCGTGGCGGGGAGATCATAGGAGACGATCTGGTGACGCTCCCAGGCCGAGGTCAGAGCGGCCAGCTTCAACCGTCCGCTGCCTTCGCCTCCGCCGACAATGCGAACGCAATCACTGGCCGTGAACGATTCCCCGCTCAACAGAGCGCCGCTCAGGGTCAGTTGCCTCTCGTCGTCGCGCTCGACGGGCCCGATGGCAGCGAGCAGAGCGGGTGCCGGGAACTTGAGCGTCAGATCCAGGATCCCGTCCGCCCCCGCGCCCGTGCAGTCGCACGACTCTCCACTCGTGGCGGCGCTCACGTCCTCGTAGTCCCAGCGTTCGGGAGCGACGCCCTCGAGCCTCAGGCTAGAGACATCGATGGCATGCACGTCGAGCTCTGGTGTGCCCCGGAGCGCGGCTGGAACCACACCCTGCTGGCGTGGGTTGAGGGGATTCGGGCAAGTTCCCGGTTTGATGTCCAGCCCGTAGGCGATGGCGGGTGGCGCACCGGCCGCGACCACGACGACGGCCGTCGGCTCGTAGACGACGCTGAACTCGCTGCCGCCGCTGGCCGGCAGAATCTCGCTCGAGAAGGTACCCGTGATGGAGGGTGCGATGAGCACTTCGAATCGATCCCCGGGCCGCGGTGCGAATCCCTCGATGAGTGTGATGCGCAGGGTGCCGTTCAAGGTGGCCGGGGAATCGCTCCGTTCCACCCGGAGCTGATCGTAGCCGGTTCCCGGAGTCGTCCCGCCGATCTCGATCTCCAGGACTCCGCTCTCGCGCTGCACGTAGCCACCCGGAGATACGGTGCCGATGGCGAGCGCGCCAGGCATTCCCGGTGCCAAGCCCGGACTCACCGTTCCCGAGTTTTCGAGAACGTGGTTCTCCATGGACCCGCCGTCGCCGCGCAGCATTCCGCCGGCCGCGAGCGCGAACCCGATGGGCCCGGTCGCCAGACACTCGATCCTGGTTCCGGGTTCGAGGATCAGGGTGCCCGCCGGGCCGATGGTCTGCATCCCGGACCCGGTGATGGCTCCGCGCTTCAGCGCGAGACTGGCGGGGGAGCCGGCCGTGCCGACACCGATCACGGCACGAAACGAGTCGTGGGTCATCAGCGTCACGTCACCGCTCGGGACGTGAATGATGCCAAGGCCCTGAATCAGGGCGGCATCGCTGGCGTCTACTTGATAGGTTGCGGTCTGACCGAAGACGGCGATGTCGAAGAAGAACCGAGGGTAGCCGCGCGGAACCCAGTTGCTCGTGTCCTCCCACCGGCCACCGTTCGGATTGCTCCACTGGAAGGTCGCCCCTTCCGCCGCAGCGTGAGCCAGGCTCCCGCCGACGATGACCGCGATCAGGAGCAGCAGGGGATTTCGGTGGTTGTTCATGGCTGCACCTTCTGCGTTTGAAGGGGGGTGCATCATCCGCAGGAGGTGGGAATCCCACCCCTGCGGCTGGTGCCCCAGGTCTTCATGGGGTGTCACGCTCCACGTGTCTCGAGGTAGCAAGGACCAGGCCACGACACCTGCATGCGGGGTGCGTTCCCCCAGCGATGAGTTAGTGAGCGATGGACTCGTCGCTTTGCTCGCGCGGAAGCTCGGCGCCCACTGCCGGCGGAACCTTTCAATCTGCCTGCTCGAGTGCCATGGCCATTGCCGCGGCGTGCAGCGCGCCCTCAGGTGGGCTCTCTAGGGTTCTCTCGAAGCCGTTGCGCGAGGTCTATCCGCACCCGTATGATCCGGGGGTTCTGGCACAATGAACCGCGTGGCCGGCCGGCGATGCACCCCCGAATCTGCGGCTGCCCCGGAAGCAAGAGCCACGGCCGGCGGCCGTTTCACTTGGAGGAGGTTTCTCATGTTTCAGCTGCCCGAATTGCCCTATGCCATGGATGCCCTGGAACCGCATATCTCGCGCGAGACGCTCGAGTACCACTACGGGAAGCACCATGCTGCCTATGTCAACAAGCTGAACGAACTCGTCAAGGGAACTCCGAATGAGAAGGCCTCGCTCGAGGACATCGTGAAGAAGGAATCGGGAGGGATCTTCAACAACGCAGCTCAGATCTGGAATCACACGTTCTATTGGCACTGTCTCGCGCCGAAGAGTGGAGCGCCGAGCGACAAGCTCCTGGCAGCCTTGAATGCGAACTTCGGCTCACTCGAGGAGTTCAAGAAGCAGTTCTCGAACGCCGCGGCCACTCTGTTCGGCTCCGGCTGGGCATGGCTGGCCAAGAAGGGGGATGGCAAGCTCGAGATCGTCCAGGAATCGAATGCCGGTACGCCGCTCACGCGCGGTTACGCACCGCTGCTCACCTGTGACGTCTGGGAGCACGCCTACTACATCGACTACCGGAATGCGCGCCCGAAGTACATCGAGGCATTCTGGAATCTGGTCAACTGGACATGGGTCGAGAAGCAGTGGCAGGCCTAGAGCGAAGCCAGAGTCCCGTCGCTTCTAGGCGGTTCCTGTAACTCTGATGGTCGGGCCCCGGGAAGCATCAGCTTCCCGGGGCTTGGCCTTGTGGCCGGTGGGAGTGGTATGATGACCGATAGGGATGGGCCTTGCCGTCTCGAAGCAAGGGGAGGGGAAGCCATGTCCGACCGCCAGCCCTACCAGTACGTTCTCGAAGAGCACAAGGAACTTCTCGCCCACCTCGAGCAGATCGAATCGCTCGTACGCCCTCATCGCGGGGAATCAGCCGCCGCCAGCGGTTCCGCCTCGCTCCGCGATGAGATCGGACTCCTGGCCGAGAGCCTGGCGCGTCACTTCGCGGGGGAGGAACGGGGATTCCTGGCCGACCTTTCAGCCGAACGGCCGGAGTTCGCCCGCGAACTGGATGCGCTCGGGAAGGAGCACTCGGACCTCCTGGCCACCGTGACCACGCTCCGCGACCTGGCGCACAGCCTGCCCGACGCCGATCTCGTACACGAGGTTCGCGCCGGACTTCGCGATTTCTTCGCTCGCTTGCGGGAGCACGAACGCCGGGAGACCGATCTCGTCCAGGAGGCGGCGCTGCGCGATATCGGATTCTCGGCCTGATCGGGGACCTGTCCGCCGCCTGGTCTCGTCGCCGGAGGCCGGCCGGATGGGCTGGCCCCGGCCGGCGGTCCTCCCTGCAAGCGCCCGGGGCCGGTCATCCCGCTGGTCCGCAGGGGAGATCGTCCTGCCTGGCTCGCCGTCCCATCGGTGCTTCATGCTTTCCCGCTCCTCCCGAGCCGTCCTCCGAAGATGTTCTACAGAAAGGGGTTGACAGTTAATAGATAGCCTGATTAATATTTAACGTAGGTAACTATACCGGGGAGGATGCATGGACGCAGCATCCGACCGGCGCCCGCCGGACACCACATGGGAGGGGGGAGGAGGTGGCGGTGAGGGCGCGGAGCTCGTACCGCTCCTACGCTCCAGCCACATCTTTGCCTCCGTCGTTCGCGAGTTTCTCGAGCTCAAGCTCCTGCGCGAAGTAAGTCCCGCTCCGCTCTCCCTCTCCCAGTTCCATCTTCTCAAGCTCGTTTGCGACAACGGGTCGCACCAGGTCGGGGAAGTCGCCGAGTTCCTCGGCGTCAGCCCTCCTGCCGCCACCAAGAACATCGACAAGCTCGAAGCTCTCGATCTCGTTCGCCGCAGTCCATCCCGCGGCGACCGGCGGGCCACGATGCTCCATGTCGGTCCCAAGGGCCGGCGGCTGGTCGATGACTACGAGCAACTCAAGACCGCACGACTGGCTCCCATCCTCGCCGGCTTCCGTCCGGAAGAACTCGGGCAACTCGCGACGTTGCTCGAGCGCTTCTCGGTGGCGTTGCTCGAGGCCGAGGATTCGAACGGAGTCTGTCTACGATGTGCCGCCTATGTGGAGAGCGACTGCCCCGTGAGCCGTGTGCGCGGCTTCTGTCCTTACCAGAAGGCGCGCGGCGGGCGGGTGAGTGAACTGAACCCAGAGGGAGTTGACCGACTCGAGGGGAGTTCTTGATGGTCCTTTGGCGAAAACCCCTGGATCTCGATCAGGTCAAGATCCCGCGCGGAGAGGTGCGGATCATTGCTGATCGCTGCAAGGGATGCGGATTCTGCGTCGAGTACTGCCCGAAGGATGTCCTCGTGCTGTCCGAGGAATTCAATCGGAAGGGTTACCACCCGCCACGGGTGGTCAAGAGCGGAGAATGCGTGAACTGCAATCTCTGCGAGATGATCTGCCCGGACTTCGCCATCTTCAGCGTTTCCGCCAACGGTCCGGCGCCGGACGCGGGCGAGGCGGATCGTTCGGCGGCCGGGCCGGCGACTGCGGTGGTGCCGAGCGCGGGTGGAGCGGCCTAGGCCAGCCTCCGCCCGGCCGAGGAGGATTCGAGGTGAAAGCGGATCCATTGGGTGTCCTGACCGGCGCCCACTATCTGGATGGCGATTTCGCTTGCGGCGAAGGGGCGATGGCTGCCGGGTGCCGCTTCGTCGCCGGCTATCCCATCACGCCGTCAACCGAGGTCGTCGAACGTATTGCTCGCCGCTTCCCCATGATGGGAGGCCTCTTCATCCAGATGGAGGATGAGCTCGCGAGCATGGCGGCCGTCGTCGGCGCGGCGTGGACCGGAACCAAATCGATGACCGTGACGAGCGGGCCAGGCTTCAGTCTGATGATGGAGAACATCGGGCTCGCGGCCATGATGGAGACGCCCTGTGTCGTGGTCAATGTCCAGCGTGCCGGACCTTCCACCGGTCTTCCGACCATGGTCGGCCAGGGCGACATGATGCAGGCGCGCTGGGGATCTCACGGCGATTACGAGATCATCGCCTTGTGTCCTCGTTCTCCCCAGGAGGCATTCGATCTCACGATCGAAGCCTTCAACCTGGCGGAGACCTATCGTCTACCGGTTCTGATCATGATGGATGAGTGCGTGGGTCACATGACGGAGAAGGTGGTGATCCCCCCCGCGGAAGAGATCGAGATCGTGCCGCGCCGCTTGACCGAGGAGCCACCGGATCGATTCCGCCCCTACCGGGTCAACGGGAACATGATCCCCGAGTTCGCGCGGGCCGGTGATGGATTCCGTTTCCATACCACCGGACTTACTCATGACGAACGCGGCTATCCTGACATGACTGCCGAGTGCCAGGAGAAGAGTGTGCGGCGGCTCATCGACAAGGTGCGCGCCAATGCCGATCGCATCATCCGCGTCGAGGAAGAAGCGATCGAAGGGGCCGATGTGGTGGTGGTGACCTACGGCATCACCTCCCGCGTCGCTCGCATGGGAATCCAGATGGCGCGCAAGCAGGGAGTGAAGGTCGGGGCGCTCAGGCTGCTCGTGGTCTGGCCCTTCCCGGAGAAACGGATCCGGGAGCTGGCGGGGAGGGTCAAGGCGTTCGTGGTGCCCGAGATCAACTACGGACAGATCGTGCTCGAGGTGGAGCGCTGTGCTGCGGGCAAGGCGGCGGCGGTGTCCGTGACGCACGGCGGCGGCGGCGTCCATGATCCGGCCGCGATCTGCGAGGCCATAGTGAGGGCGGCGAAATGACGACGGCTGATTCAACGACCGTTCGCGCGGAAGAGCATCCCATTGCGCCATACATCCGCATGGATCGTATGCCGCACATCTGGTGTCCGACCTGCGGGATCGGGACGGTGGTCAAGTGTTTTGCTTCTGCCCTGGAGCAGACCGGCGTCGACCTCGACAAGGTGGCGGTTGTCTCCGGGATCGGTTGCACGGGGCGCGTGGCTGGATACATGAAGCTCGACGGCTTCCACACCACCCACGGCCGGGCGATCCCCTTCGCCACCGGGCTCAAGCTGGCCCGGCCGGAGCTCAAGGTCACCGTCTTCTCCGGAGATGGCGACCTGGTGGGAATCGGCGGCAACCACTTCATCCATGCCGTGAGGCGGAACATGGATCTGCTCGTCATCCTGGTCAACAACTTCATCTACGGGATGACAGGCGGGCAGAACGGGCCGACGACGCCGGTCACGGCGCGTTCGTCGACCATGCCTTTCGGCAACTTCGAACGGTCCTTCAACCTGCCCCATCTGGCGGCGAGCTGCGGGGCCACCTATGTCGCCCGCTGGACCTGTCTCCATGTGCGGCGGTTGACCAAGGCCTTCGCCGAGGGAATCGATCGCAAGGGGTTCCGGTTCATCGAGGTCATCACCCCGTGCTCGACTCTCTATGCGCGCCTCAACAAGCTCGGCACCGGCTTCGAGCTCATGAAGTTCTACCACGACAATGTCGAGATCCAGCACGCGGCGGATACGCGGGATGCGGACATTGGCTTCCAGGGAAAGATCCTCTGCGGGAAGTTCATCGATGAGGAGAGACCGACATTCCTCGAGATGATGCACGAGCACTACCGGAAGGTCCTGGGAGAGAAGTACGTACCGATGCCGCCCGAGGGAGGAATGCTCCGTGGATAGGCTCGAGATGCGGATCACAGGGTTCGGCGGCCAGGGGGTCGTGCTCGCCGGCTACATCTTCGGGCGCGCCTGCGCCATCCACGCCGACAAGCACGCCACCATGATCCAGAGCTTCGGACCCGAGGCCCGCGGATCGGCTTGCAGTGCCACCCTGGTCGTATCCGACAGTGAGGTGCTTTACCCCTACGTCCAGCGGCCGGACATCCTGATCGTGATGTCCGGTGAAGGCTATGAGAAATACGGCGCCGAGCTCAAGGATGGAGGCACGCTGATCTGCGAGCGGGACCTCGTCAAGGCGGAACCGAAGCCGGGGCTCAAGATCTTTGCCGTGCCTTCGACCCGGATCGCGGAGACGCTGGGCAGGCCGATCGTGCAGAACATCGTCATGCTGGGCTTCGCGGCCGCCGTGATCGCTGCGGTGCCGCAAGAAGCGATGATCACGGCAGTGAAGGGATCGGTCCCGGCGGGGACCGAGGACATCAATCTCAAGGCCTTCGCTGCCGGCTGGGAGTACTTCGAAACCGAGTACGGGAGCAAGGGGCAGGCGGCGCCGGCCAGCGAAGCGGTGGGAGCGGCGCCGGCGGAATCCGGAGCGACCTAGTTGCGGGAGAGCCGCAAGGTGGAGTGAAAGAGGATGGGCAAGCGACGGCAGCAGCCGGTGGAAACGATCGAGCCCGCGGTGGTGGAGAGACGGGCGCTGGTGATCGGTGGTGGTATCGCCGGTATCCAGGCAGCGCTGGATCTTGCCAACGCCCGCGTGCGCGTCAGTCTGGTGGAGAAGTCGCCGTCACTGGGTGGACGCATGGCCCAGCTCGACAAGACCTTTCCCACCATGGACTGCTCGATCTGAATCCTCGGCCCCAAGGCCATGGATGCCGGTCGGCATCCGCTCATCGACGTCATCACCAATGCCGAGGTCGTCGCCGCTGAGGGCGAGCCCGGTAGCTTCCGCGTGCGCGTTCGGCAGCACCCGCGCTTTGTCCGCGAGGATCGCTGCGTGGCCTGTGGGCTTTGCGTGGACGCTTGCCCCCAGGTCGGGGGCAATGAGTTCGACGTCGGCCTGAAGGCGCGCAAGGCCATCTACCGCCCGTTCCCGCAGTCGGTGCCTGCGGCCTACGTTATCGACCGCGAATCCTGTCTCAACAAGAAGCTCCTGGTCTGCGATCGCTGCGTTCGCTCCTGCGACGTCGACGCCATCGACTTCGACATGGCGCCGCGGGACATCGATCTCGATGTCGGTTCGATCCTGGTGGCCGTCGGGTTCCAGGAGTTCGATGCCCGGAAGCTCGGCAACTACGGCTATGGGCGCTTTCCGAATGTGGTCACGAGCCTGGAGCTCGAGCGGATGCTGAACGCCTCCGGAGTCACCCAGGGCCATGTGGTACGACCCTCCGACGGCAAGACCCCACGGCGGATCGTCTTCATCCAGTGCGTGGGCGCGCGCGGCGAGGGTGGCCGTCCCTATTGCAGCCGCTTCTGCTGCATGAATGCAGTGAAGGACTCGATGCTCATCCGCCAGCACGATCCGGAGGTGGAGGAGATCACGATCCTCTACACCGACCTCCGGGCGTTCGGGAAGGGCTTCGATGACTTCCTCCAGCGCTCGATCGATGAAGAGAGCGCTCGCTACATCCGCGGCCGCCCGTCCAAGGTCGAGCATGTTCCGGAAGGCGATCAACTCGCGGTCTTCGTCGAGGACACACTGGGCCACGAGCTCAAACGGCTCGAGTCCGATCTCGTCGTGCTCTCCGTCGCGGCCGCTCCCAATGATGGCGCCATCCATCTCGCCCGCATCCTCGGCATCGAGACCGACGCCTACGGTTTCATCGCGCGGCGGGATCCCGCCATCTCGGCGGTCGAGACCACCCGTCGCGGCGTCTTCGTCTGCGGCAGCGCGGTCGGGCCGCAGGTGATTCCGGACTGCGTGGCGCAAGCCTCGGCGGCCGCCTCGCGGGCCGGGCTGTTCTTGACCGGCCATCGTGTCGAGGAGCAGGAGTCGAAGGTCCAACCTCTGGATCTCTCCGGTCCACCGCGCGTCGGCGTCCTCGTATGTCACTGCGGCATCAACATCGCCGGCCTCCTCGACGTCGAGGAGCTCGCACGCCACGCCGCGGCCCTTCCCGATGTGGTGGTGGCTCGGACCCAGCTCTTCGCCTGCTCGGCCACCGGCCAGGATGAGCTGGTCGAGCTCGTCCGCGAGCACGGGCTGAACCGCATCGTGGTCGCGGCGTGCACGCCGCGCACCCATGAACCCGTCTTTCGCGAGACCTGCCTCAGGATCGGCTTCAATCCCTACCTCTTCGAGATGGTGAACATCCGCGATCAGTGTTCGTGGGTCCACGCGAAGCACCCGGCCGCGGCGCAGCAGAAGGCACGTGCCCTGATCGGGATGGGGGTGGCGCGGGCCCGGCACCTCGAGCCGCTCACGACCGGGCGCGCGCCGATGACGCGGGCCGCCCTGGTGATCGGGGGCGGTATCGCCGGCATCCAGGCGGCCACGGACCTGGCCGCCCAGGGTTTTCCCACCGTGCTCGTCGAGAAGTCGAGCCGGCTGGGCGGGCGCCTGGCCGAGCCCCATCTCAAGCATCTGTATCCCAGCCTCAGGCCGGCGGCCGAGGTGCTCGCCCAGAAGCAGAAGCGCCTCGAGGAGAGCGGAGCCCGCGTCCTGCTCGAGACCGAGGTCGAGGACATCAGTGGATTCGTGGGCAGCTTCACGGCGAAGCTGCGCGGCCGGACGACCGAGGAGCTCAAGGTCGGGGCCATCATCCTCGCTTTCGGGGCCGACCTCTACGATCCGGAAGGCGAGTTCGGTCGCGGGCGCTTGCCGAACGTGATCACGAGCGAGGAGCTCGAGCGGGCCTTCTTCTCGGGCGACGGCGAGCTGACCCTCGGCGGCCGGCGGCCGCAGCACGCGAGCTTCATTCTTTGCGTGGGCTCGCGCGAGGCGCACGGGTTCACCGGCTGCTCGCGCTACTGCTGCCCGACCGCGATCAAGCAGGCCATGCAGCTCACCCGCCAGGGGATCGATACGACCGTTTTCTACCGTGACATCCGCACCATCTCCACCGGAGCGGAGGAGATGTACCGCGAGGCGCGCGGTATGGGTGTGCTCTTCGTGCGCATCCCTCCCGGTGAGAAACCCGAGGTGGTGGGGAAGGAGCGGGTCGAGGCGGTGCGCTGCTTCGACGATCTCCTCGGCCGGCGCCTCGAGGTGCCGAGCGACCTCGTGGTCCTGAGCGTCGGCATGCGGCCGCGCCGGGAGGATACGGCCCGGTTCCACGAGATGCTCAAGGCGAGCCTCGGCCTCGACGGGTTCTTCCTCGAGCGGCACCCCGAGCTGGGACCGGTGGAAACCCAGGTCGAAGGGATCCTCCTCGCCGGCACCGTGCAGGGTCCCAAGGACATCGTCGACACGGTGGCGCAGGCCTCGGCGGCCGCGGCCAAGGCGGCCGTATTCCTGGCCTACGACCAGGTCACGCTCGATCCGGCGGTGGCGGTGGTGGACGAGGTCCGCTGCCGCGCCTGCGGCACCTGCGTCGACATCTGCCAGTTCCAGGCGCCGGAGCTCGTCGAACTGGCGCCGGGGATCACGACCGCGCGCATCAACGCCTCCCTGTGCAAGGGGTGCGGAACCTGCGCCAGCTGGTGTCCTTCCGGAGCGATCACGGCCAAGCACTTCACCGATCGGCAGTTGAACGCCATGATCGATGCCTTCTTCGCCGCGGAGGTGGAGTCATGACGGCGACCGCTACATCCTTCACTCCCGACATCGTCGTGTTCGCGTGCAACTGGTGTTCCTATGCCGGAGCCGACACGGCCGGCGTGTCACGCATGCAGCACGAGCCGCACTTCCGGATGATCCGGGTCATGTGCTCCGGGCGTATCCAGCCGGCCTTCGTCCTGCGCGCCTTCGAGCGCGGAGCCGACGGTGTGATCGTCTCCGGCTGCCATTTCGGCGACTGTCACTACGTCTTCGGCAACCATCGGGCCGTCGAGCAGTTCGAGAAGACGATGGCGATCGTGAAGCTCCTGGGCATCGATCCGGGTCGCCTGCGGCTCGAGTGGATCAGCGCGGCTGAGGGCGCGCGGTTTGCGCAGGTCGTGAACGAGTTCATCGCCCAGGTGCGGGCACTCGGGCCGAGTCCGCTCCGGCGCCGGAGGCCGGCCGGCACGGAGTCGGGATCGGGAGATCAGGTGGCGGTGGCGCACGCGGCGGCCGGGGCGCCGGGGGTGGGATGCAATGGTTGAGCTCAAGGACATCACGCGGCGGGCTCGCACCTGGGCCTGCTATGACTGCGGCAAGTGCACCGCCACCTGCCCGCTGGCGCGGGTCGGCGGCGGGCTGAGCCCCCGCCGCTCGGTGCTGGCCGCGAACCTGGGCGACCGCTCGGCGCTCCTCGTCGATGGCAGTCTCCGTGCCTGCCTCACCTGCAGCCAGTGCGATCAGCGGTGCCCGGTCGAGGTCGACTACACGAGCATGGTGCGAGAGCTCCGTGAGTTCACTCATCACGGACCGAGCGAGCCCGACTGCCCGCATGGGGGAGCCCTGCAATCGGTCATGCGCATGATGGCCCGAGGGGGTACCACACAGAATCGACTCGAGTGGCTGGGCGGCGATCTGGCCACCGAGCCGGCCCAGGGCGAGGTCTTCTACTGGACCGGGTGCGGCGTCTACTACGACGCGTTCTTCAAGGACCTGGGAGTCGAGGCGGTTTCCGGCCTCCGCGCCGCGGTCCGGCTCATGAACCGGCTCGGCGTCAAGCCGGTGGTGTCCGCGGAAGAGCGTTGCTGTGGTCACGATCTTCTGTGGAACGGCGATCGAGCGAGCTTCGAGCTCCTGGCCCGGCACAACACGGCGCTCGTGGCCGCAAGCGGCGCCCAGTGGCTCGTGACCTCCTGCGCGGAGTGTCTGCGCACCTGGAAGGTCGACTATGCGCCGTTCCTGAGCCGCCCCCTCAAGGTCCTGCATATCACCGAATTCGTGGCCGAGCATCTCCCCGAGCTCAAGCTCAAGCCCGACGGCGAGAAGCGGGTCACCTTCCAGGATCCCTGCCGGATGGGCCGCCACCTCGGGCTCTACGAGCCGCCGCGCCGCATTCTCCGCGAGCTGCCCGGGGTCGAGTTCAAGGAGATGCGGCGGGCCGGAGCGGCGGCCGTTTGCTGTGCGGGCGGGACCTGGTCCAACTGCGACCGGTACGCCAAGCAGGTCCAGGTCGAGCGCCTGCGCGAGGCGCGTTCGACCGGCGCTCAAGTGCTGGTGACCGCATGTCCGAAGTGCCAGATCCACTTCCGGTGTGCGATGCGAGATCCGAAGCTCGGAGCGGAAATCGAGATCGAAGTGCGAGATGTCGCCGAGCTCGTGGCCGAGAGGCTCGAGCCGGCTTGATCGATAGACCGAGAATGGAGAGGTTCTGATGATCTCCAAAGCGACGAACGACGAGCCACGCATCGGGGTCTTCGTCTGCGACTGTGGCCTCAACATCGCAGGCGCGGTGGACTGCGCGGCGGTCAGCGAGTACGCGAAGGATCTTCCCGACGTGACTTGCGTGGTCCGCAACAAGTACACCTGCGCCGACCCGGGGCAGAACGAGATCAAGGCGGCGATCCGCGAGCACCGGCTCAACCGGGTGGTGGTCGCCTCCTGCACGCCCCGGCAGCACGAGCCGACTTTCAGGCAGTGCGTGTACGAGGCCGGCCTCAACCCCTACCTCCTCGAGATGGCGAACCTACGGGAGCACTGCTCCTGGGTCCATGCCGGGGATCGGGAGGGGGCGACGCGCAAGGCGATGGACCTGGTGGCGAGCGCCGTGGCGCGCGCCCGCTTCCTCGAGCCGCAGGAGGAGATGACGGTTCCGGTCACCGAGACCGTGCTGGTCATCGGCGGCGGCGTGGCCGGGATCGAGGCGGCGCTCGAGCTGGCCGAGGCCGGGCACCGGGCGATTCTGGTGGAAAAGCAGCCGTCCATCGGTGGGATCATGGCTCAGCTCGACAAGACCTATCCCACGATGGACTGCTCTATATGAATCCTCGGGCCTAAGGCCATCGATGCCGGTCGGCATCGGAACATCGAGCTCCTCACCTACAGCGAAGTCGAAGAGGTCTCCGGCTACATCGGGAACTTCTCGGTCAAGATCCGCAAGAAGGCGCGCTATGTGGACACCGCGCTCTGCAACGCCTGCGGCGAGTGCGCCAAGGTGTGTCCGGTGGCGAAGCCGGACGAATATCAGACCGGTCTCTCCTCGCGCCGGGCGATCTACATTCCCTTCCCGCAGGCTGTGCCGTGCTCGTACATCTTGAACATGGACGATTGCCTGGGCAACAACCCCATCGCCTGCGGCAAGTGCCTCGAGGTGTGCGACAAGAAGGCCATCAACTACGACGATCGCGATGAGATCATCACCCGCGAGGTGGGGGCGGTCATCGTCGCAATCGGGCTCAGCGTCTACGATCCCACGGATCTCGACGAGTACGGGTACACGCGGTTCGACAATGTCATCACCTCGATGGAGTTCGAGCGCTTGATCTGTGCCGGTGGGCCGACCCTCGGCGAGTTCGTGCGTCCGAGTGACCAGGAGCGGCCGAAGCGAATCGGGTTCATCCAGTGCGTCGGATCGCGCAATCCGCGGATCGGACGTCCCTACTGCTCGAACATCTGTTGCATGAACACGATCAAGGACACGCTTCTCCTCGCGGACCACTATCCGGACACCTCGAGCTTCGTCTTCTATCAGGATATCCGCGCCTTCGGCAAGTCGTTCGAGGACATGTTCCAGCGGTCCAAGGAGGAGGGTACCCGCTACATTCGCGGCCTCCCCGGTGACATCGAGGAGGATCCTGGGACCAAGAACCTGATCATCACGGTCGAGAACACGACCTCGGGTCGCCTCGAGACGTCACGAGCTCGACATGGTGGTGCTGTCCGTGGGGGTCGGTCCGCCGGACGATCTGGCCAAGATCTCGCGCCTCTTGACGCTGTCCAAGACCTCCGACGGTTTCCTCATGGAATCGCATCCCAAGCTGAAGCCGGTGGACGCGCCGACTCGCGGGGTGTACTTCGCAGGGTTCTGCGAGGCGCCGAAGGACATCAAGGACTCGGTCTGCCAGGCGGGGGCGGCTGCCTCCCGGGCGGGCGCGCTGCTCAATCAGCGCCAGATCAAGATCGAGGCGATCACGAGCCGCGTGGTGGAGAACGCCTGCATGAAGTGCGGGCTCTGCGCCCAGGTCTGTCCCTACGGTGCCATTCAATGGCACAAGGGCGAGGTGGCGCATGTGATCGAGGCGGCCTGCGCCGGATGCGGAGCCTGTGGCGCGACGTGCAGCTACGGAGCGATCACCATGCGCCACTTCCGGGACGAGCAGCTCCTGGCGCAGGTGCATGCCGTCCTCGCCGACCGTCCCGAGGACAAGGTGTTCGCCTTCGCCTGCAATTGGTGCTCCTACGCCGGGGGCGACATGGCGGGAATCTCGCGCTTCCAGTATCCGACCACCAACCGGGTCGTCCGCACCATGTGCTCGGCGCGCGTGTCGGAGGAGATGGTGCTCGAGGCCTTCCGCCACGGAGCGCCCGTGGTGCTGGTGTCGGGGTGTCATTACGCCGACTGCCACTACATCAACGCCAATCGCCAGACCGTGAAGCGCGTGCAGCGGCTATGGGATCAGCTGGAGAAGGCGGGCGTACGTCCGGAACGGCTGCAGCTCGAGTGGATCAGCGCGGCCGAGGGCCAGAAGTTCGCCCGCGTGATGCGCGATCTCGAGGAGTTGCGGAAGACCGTGACCGCCGAGGAGATCGCCCATGCCCGGGAGGCGCTCCGGCCCAAACCGAAGAAGGGTGCCGCCAAGAAGGTGGAGGTCGAGGCGGCTGCCACGTAGACGTTGTTGACTGGCCTCGGCCGAGGGCGGAGCGCAGGGGAGAACCGGACGAGAACGACGGCCACGCTGGTGACGATGCGCTGCATGATGTGCGGGCACGAGTACGAGGAGCTGGTGGAGGAGGGGGAGGACAAGGAGCGCTCGTGCCCGAAGTGCCGCTCGAACTCGATTCGTCTCTTGAAGAAGAGACGGCCGGGGAGCGGGGAGTCACACTGATGATCCGGACCCCAAGCAAGGAGGACGAGGTCGTCCGCGTCGACTTCGAATTCCGGCGCGAGCTCGCGCGGAAGGTCGAGGGCAACCTGGCGGCTACTGCTACCAGTGCGGCGCCTGCGTCGGCGATTGTCCTGCCGCGCGGTACCTGGGCGCGTTCAATCCGCGGGAGATCATGCTCAAGGTGCTCTACGGCCTGGGGGAGGAGCTCCTCGAGCCCGATTCGCTGCTCTGGGCCTGTGCCAATTGCTACAACTGCCACGAGCGCTGCCCGCAACAGGTGAAGCCGGTCGAGGTGATCATCTCGCTCAAGAACATGCTGGCCGACCGCGGGCTGGCTCCCGACCCGGTCGAGAAGATCATCCGCACCTTCGAGACCACGGGCCGCACCACGCCGATGAGCGCGGCCGTGGATCGCCAGCGGGCCGACTTCGGGCTCGAACCTCTCAAGCCGGTGCCGGTCGAGGAGATCCAGCGGTTGCTCGTCGCCGAGGACCAGGCGGCGGCCCGGTCCCCCGGTGCGACCCATGCCACACCGACGCCGCAGCCCGAGCGGGACCCGGCGCTTCGCCTTCTTTCCCGGCTGTCTGATCCCGGCCCGCCATCCAGGGATGGAGGTGGCCATCCGGGAGTCGCTCTGGCCCGGCTCGGGATCGAGATCGTCGATCTCGAGGGCACGTCGTGCTGTCCGGATCCGATCTACTTCAAGTCGAAGGACAAGATGAGCTGGCTGGCCGTGGCCGCGCGCAACCTTTGCCTGGCCGAGGACCTCGGGGTCGACATCTTCACCAACTGCTCGGGATGCACGGCGACGCTGTCCGAGTGTTGCCATCTCCTCGAGGACGAGACGTTACGCACGAAGGTCAACCAGCGCCTGGCCCGCATCGGCCGCGAGTACCTGGGGACCGGACGCGTCCGGCACGTCGTGACGCTGCTCCGGGATGTGGTGGGCTACGAGGCCATACGAGCATCCGTCGTGCGCCCGCTCACCGGACTCAGGGTCGCCATCCACTACGGATGCCATCTGCTCAAGCCGAGCCGGATCATGCAGGTGGATGATCCCGATGATCCCACGGTTCTCGAGAACCTGGTCACGGCGCTGGGGGCGACCCCGGTGCGGCATCGCAACTGGTATCTCTGTTGCGGCAAGGCTTGCCAGGCCGAGGAGATTCCGAAGAACATGATGCACGACCTTCTCGGCGCCGTGAGCGACGAGGAGGCGGATCTCCTCTGCCTCATCTGCCCGACCTGCTTCGGCCAGTTCGACCATGGACAGGTGCGGGTGGCGCAGGAGTTCGGCGCCGATTTCCACACGCCCCCCATCTACTACTTCCAGCTGCTCGCCCTGGCCCAGGGCCTGCCCTACGAGCGGCTGGGGTTCGAGCGCCAGCGGCTGAAGCCGGAAGCCATCAAGCGTTTCGCCGCGGACGTCAGCGCGGGATAGGCGTCCCGATGAGCTCCTCGACGAGCTGAGCGGCCTCCTGGAGTCGCCGCTGCACGTCGGCGAAGAGGTAGCTCCCTGCTCCTGGCCCGTAGCGGTCCTCGTAGCCCAGGATGCGGGCGGGAGCGGTGAGCTGGGACTCCTCGATCTCGTCGCTTGCGGTCACCGCGACCCGATAGGCGGAGCGCACGGTGATCAGGAAGTCATAGGCCATCCGCAGGCGTTCGTAGAGATCGGTGCGCGGCGGATCGGCGCGCAAGAGGGCGTCGAAGATCTCACCGCTGGTGGCATCCCAGATCCCGAGCCGGGCCTCGGCGATGGCAAGGCAGAGATCGATGTCCCGGAACCCACCGGGGTGCTCCTTCAGATGAATCGTCGCGGGCGGCATGGGGCGGAAGAAGCGCCGCCGCTCCAGGATCTCGCGCACCACGCGGGTCGTGAAGGCCTCCGCCTTGTCGAAGATCTGCGGAGCCAGCACGCGCTGCCGGATCTCCGCCTCGAGCCGCCGGGAACCGACGATGATGCGTGAGCCGAGGAGCTGGCAGCGGTCGACGAACAGCTCATCATGGTCCTCGCCGAGCAGAGCCGCCAGGTCGTCCATGGCGACGGCGAAGCGCCCGGCCCACTCCCCGAGTCGATACTGAGCGATCACGCCGCGGCGCGCGATCTGCCGGTTCATCAGCCACGACCACGCGCTCGGCGAACAGCCGCGTCGCCGGGGGTTGGCGAGTCGACGACCACGAGCAGGTCGTAGTCCTCGTCGTAGGGGCGGCCGCGGGCGTTGCCTCCCGAGAGGAGGATCCCGATGCGGTCGCGCTCCAGGGTCCAGCCATCCGGGTCGCCGCTCGACCTCGCGGAAGCAGAAGTCGAAGAGCCGGCCCAGGTAGGTGCGCGTGAGCTCGGCGAAGGCGACGCGCGTCAGGCGGTCCGACTGGCCGCGGAGTGTGCCCATCGCGATGCGCAGGAACTCGATGTCGTAGTAGTCGCCGAGCAGCCCCTTCTGCGTGTCGGGGCTTGGATGCCGCTCGCTCGCGGCGAGCCGGCCCAGGGCGAGCGTACGCAGGTGGGGTCGTCCGAGATGGCCTGAACCGTGGCCGGATGACGCTCGGTGACGCGGGCGAGCACGCGGCTGATGTAGTGGCTGCTCTCGCGGTGCAGCGGCGATCGAGCGCGAGAAAGCGGTCGCGGGCCGCCGCGACCTCGGGATTGCCGATCGGGACGTCGATGGCGCCCTCGAGCTGCGCGAGCCGGTCGCGGGTCGAGGCGAGAAGAGGAAACGATTGGTGAGCGCCGGATAGATAGCGGAAGACGCGTGACAGCGCCCGCACCGCCTCCGGGAAGTCCGCGAGCTGCGGACAGATACGCATCGGCGATCTCGGCGGCAGGATCGACGCCTCGCGCCGCTCGCCGGCGCTTGGCAGCGACAGCGAGAGCAGGATGGTCAGAAAGGTGTAGGGAGCATCGCGGCCCCATTCGGCGTAGAGCTGGGCCAGCTCTGGCGCGCTCCGGGCGGCAAGCGAGCGTAGCTCTTGACGAAGGCCTCGAGCAGGCGCGCCACCCGGGGGCCGAGAACGCGGCGAGGAGATCGTCGTAGAAGCGGACCCCGCGAAACGCCCGGGTCGCCGGCGGCCAGGATCCTCGGCCAGCTTCGGTCGCCAGGTCCTCCGGTGGCGTGCCGCGCGCCACAGCGGAGAAGCGGCTGATCTGGGTCAGGTGCCGGGCCACGCTCGTCCATGAGCGGCCCGGCGGCCGGCGTGGGCCTCCTCGACCGCCTCGTGGTAGTGGACGAGCAGGTGCTCGACGGCGTGAACCGGACCCCAGTCCCGATAGCCGAGCACGGCCGCGACATCGAGCCAGGTTCTCGCGCGCGCTCTCCCCCTCGACGCCGATCTCTTCCTCCTGCGTGACCAGCAGCTGGGCCACCTGGCGGAAGGTCTCCAGGAACGATCCGGCTGGTTTCCGAGCTGGCGAAGTGGGGCTCGAGCACCGGAGTGCACGCATCAGCTTGAGATCAGCGAGGAGGCCTGCGCGTCGCGTCCCCCGCAGGCAGTAGATGGTCTTGAAGGCGGCGGCCAGGCCGAGAATGAGGCGCAGCGCATCGTCCTTGGGGTTCAGCCGGTCCGGTGCGGGCGGGAGGATCAGAAGCCCGCGCGTCTCACCGAGGAGTCCCCTGAGGTAGATCTCGTGGCGATAGTTGTCGCCACCGGGCGGAAGCAGTACTCGGCTGTCACTTCCGCCGCAACCGCTCGCAGCACCTCAGGATCCCCAGCCACCAGCTCGGCGCCGCAGGAGCTCGGTCACGACGACGATAGCCGAGCCGTCCCGCTCCGCAGAGCCTGATTCAGCTCCTCGATGCTCATGGAGAAGCCCGTCGGTATCGGCCTCGGTGGCGACGTAGTTGTCGAGCGGGCTGGCGTACCGCAGGCACTGGCCGGCGAGCCGGGCGAAGGCCTGGTCGAGCTGCCGCCGGTCCCGGCAGCCGCCGTCGATGAAGGCGACGTCGATGTCGTCCTGGTGGCCGCGGGTGCCCACGGAGAGGATGGCGAAGGGGCCGGTCCCGGGGGGCAGGACCACGCGCAGGACCTGCTCGATGTACGTGGAGACGAGAAGCGCGAACTCCTCCTCGATCCGCTCCAGGAAGGCCGCGTAGGAGACCAGGCGGTCGCCGCTCCTCGCCGCGAGGTCCACGGCCAGCTCGCTCCAGGGCCCGGGCGTTCTGATGCAGGAACTGGATCGACGTAGAACGTGCCGAGGAGGACCAGCTTTTCTTCCGGACCCCGGCCGGCGGCGGCGACGCGCTCGAAGTCCTCGGCGGGAGCGGCGGAGGTGCGGTCGAGGGTGGACGTGGGAGAGAGCTTCCGCCGCCTCGAGGCGGCTGAGCAGGAGTTCCCCGTGCTGCTCCACCGCTCGCAGGTACTTGCGGGCGGGATTGCCGAACAGCTGGCACCCGGGTGATGAGGCGCTCGTAGGCCGGGTGCATGGTCATCGGCGGGGGCCTCGAATCGGTCACCCGGCCGGCTGGTCCGCGTACTCACCGGCCAGCTCGAGCCCGAGCCGGTAGGCCTTGCGGTTGAGTTCCTCGGTCCCGCGCGGGACGCGGGCCAGGATCGCCTGCTCGGCGGCCTCTTCGGTCACCGCCTTCGACAGTCGCACGATCACGCCCAGGGCGATGATGTTGGCGACGATCGGTTTGGCGAATTTCTCGCCGGCGAGGCCGAGCGAAGGGGAGCGCCGACCACGCGATGATCGCCGTCCGGGAGGCGAGTCACCGCCCCCGAGTCGACGACGAGCCAGCCACGGGGCCTCAGATCCTTGAGATAGCGATCGAGTGCTTCCTGGGTGAGCGCGAGCAGGAGGTCGACGTTCTCCGCCTTGGGATAGTCGATTTCCTCCTCGGAGACGATCACGTCGGAGCGACTGGCGCCCCCGCGCGCTTCCGGACCGTAGGATTGGCTCTGGGTGGCATTGCGGTCGTCGTAGATGGCGGCCGCCTCGGCGAGGATCTTGCCGGCGAGAACGAGGCCTTGTCCGCCCTCACCACTCAAACGAAGCTCGAACCGAAAGGGCATAGCGTATCCTCAACGCACCGGGATATGGGAGACGAAGCATCTCACCATTATCTCCGCGGTGCAAGCGCTTGCTGCCTCCAAATGAAAGGGCGGCCATCCCGCGAAGGGACGGCCGCCCCTGGGAGTGGTGCGCTCAGCCTATCGCATGAGGACGGCGCTCCGTGTTGCGCTGAACGAGCCGGCATTCACGCGGTAGTAGTAGACGCCGGAGGCAAGGTCCTTGCCCAGAGCGTCCCTACCATCCCAGCTCGCCGTGTGCACACCGGCCTCCTGCCGCGCCCCGTCGACGAGAACACGCACCAGTCGGCCCGACGTGTCGTAGATCGCAAGGCGCACGGTCTCGGCCGTCGGCAGCTCGTAGCGAATGGTGGTCATGGGATTGAACGGATTCGGCCGGTTGGCGTGCAGCTGGAAGCGCTGCGGCGAGGCCGCCTGATCTTCCACCGCGGAGCCGGCGTTCACCACGAGCGTCACCGGAATGGTGAGCGAGCCCTGATCGGGGTCGTTGCTCGTGAGAATGAGATCGCAGTTGTACGTCCCCGGCGTGAGCCCGGTGGCGTCCGCGGTGATGTCGATCACCTGGCTCGACTGCGGCGGCACGGTGCCGCTCGTCGGGTTCTCGCTGAGCCACGGGCACTCGCCGAGGCGGGTGAAGAGCAGCGCCAGGTTGTTCTGGACGTAGGGTCCGTTGAAGACGACCTGGAGACCGACCGTGCCCGCTGGGTTCTCGATGCCGATCGTGGCCTCGGTGAGCGGTCCGGACATGGTCAGGTACTGGCAGAGGATGTCGCCGTCCGGCGTGAGAATCATCTGGAACGTGTACGGTGCGCTCCCGCCGAAGTGCTGGATGTTGGTGAACTGGACGATGAACCGATTGCCGACGGCATCGTGGTAACGATGGATGGTGCCGCCGAGCGCAGGGTTGAGATCGTCCCAGAACCCGGCGATCAGGTCGTTCGGGGCCCCGGAGTTCGGGATCCCGGAGTTGGTGTAGACGCCGCCGCTCGTCCCGAACGTCATGTAGCCGTTCGCGCTCAGCAGCACCGAGGTCTTGTTCTGCCCGTAGAACGGGAAGGTGAAGGGGAGCGGGATCGAGATCGACCCGTCATCCGTCAGGGTGATCGCCGTGCCGACCCCCGTGATGTCCTGCCAGTCGAAGACGGGACCACCCGGATCGTTCGAATCGATCCACACGTACCCGAAGGCGTCGGGGCCGCCGAAGTCGCTGGCGGTCGGCGGGCCGAGACGCGGATCGGCCTCGCCCTTGGCCAGGTCGAGATCCGGGTAGGAGGTCCCACCCTGGGCCGCGACGACGACCGAGTTCCCGTTCGTGAACGGCAGGGGCTCGATGTCGGTGATGCTCCAGGTCAGGTCAGCCCCGAACAAGGGATCGGTCTGGTTCTCGATCGTGAGCTGCTGGGTCGATGTGCCGTTGGGCGGCAGGCTGAAGTTGAAGACGAGGGGCGCCGCCACGATATTGGCCGGGGTGCCGACCGAGTAGCCGGTCTGCTGGAAGTTCGAGACCATGGCGCTCAGCTCGCTCTGCGAGTAGTTGAGCGCGATGGCCGCCTGCAGCATGGCGTTGGCGGCGTCGTTCTGGCTCGAGGAGGAATTGGTCATGCCGAGACCGGCGAGGCAGGCCTTGTCGGTCTTCTCGCGGCCGATGGCATCCCAGATCCGCATGAGGCAGGTCGACCAGATCTGGCCATCGGTGTGGATCTGGCCCACGAGCCCGCCGGGATAGGTCGCCCCGTAGTTGGTGACGCGACCCGCCCAGAACGGATTGTGGCCGTCCCAGCTGAACACGTAATGGTAGGCCGGCTGGTTGGGCAGCCACTGGCCGAGGCTCCGGCTGTAGGATGCGGCGATGTAGTCGCCGAAGCCCTCGCTGAGCCCGTTCACCTGTGACAGGCTGCCGTTGGTCACCCAGTCGTGGAGGCCGTGGCCCAGTTCGTGGATCACGACATCGGCATCCTCGGAGTCGTCGACGCCGCCCTCGCCGAAGGCGACGCGACCCGTGCTACCGATGTAGTGCGAGTTGTCGGCCCCGCTCAGACCATGGGGGTCGAACTGCACGCCGCCCGGATACTGGAAGGGGTGGATGTTGAGGCCGAGGGTGATGTTCACCCAGCGCATGATGTTGTCGATGTGCCAGTAGACGAGCGCCGCCTCGAAGGCGTTGTCGAAGCGGTTGTAGTTCCAGGTCGGACTGGCCTCCGAGAAGAGCCCGTAGAAGGGCGACTCGAAGTCGATGATCTCCGCCCACGGTCCCTTGAGGGTGTAGGTGCCGGCGTTGAGCGTGATGTCACGGAGAACGGCGTTGACGAGCTCCGCCTGAAGCTGTGGCGTGTTCGCGTCGTTGCCATCGACGTAACCGGGATCGCCGTAGGTGGCGCCGGCCGAGGACAGCGGATCGGGATCGAAGATGTTGCCGGCGCCGTCTACGTAGTGGGCGTTGTCGACCGCCTTCAGGATCTCGCCGGTCGACGCATCGGCGATGATCTCCCAGTCGCCGACGGGAGAAGTGCTCGGGACGAGGGCCACCCGGTAAGCCAGCCGCCACTCGCCAGCCGTCGGATAGAGAACGAGCCTGGTCTCCTCGTGGTCGACCGCGCCGCTCACCTGGAGGTGGTTCCGGGCGCGGGTCCGCGCCTCCTCGGCGCTCAGTGCCGGCGCGCCCATCGTGGCCGGCACCCCGGGCTTGTAACCGTTGGCGACGAAGATCACGCGGTTCTGATGGTCGATCGTGATCGCGATCTCGCCCTTGTAGACCGGCACGCCGCTGACCTCTTGGTCGAAGCGAACGGTGTGGCCCAGCGGGCTCGCCCAGGTGTGACGGTGAGCGAGATCGGAGAGATCCTCGTGCCGGAGATGGAGCAGCTCGCGATGGTCGCTGAGGTACTGGCGGGCCATGGTCTCCGGGTCGGCCGGCGCGAGCTCCACGCTGGGTCCGTAGATGGCGAGCGGCACGCCGGTCAGCCTGCTGATTCGCATACCGTCCCTCTCGAACGAGGGCTCCTCACTCTCCTCGGCACCGATCGTGGTGACCGCTGCCGGCGTGGGCGGGGTCTTGGCCGAAGCGATCGGAGCCATCGCTGCCCAGAGCACCAGAGTCAGGGCGACGACAGCGCCAGCAGTTGCAGATCTCGATTCCCATCGTGTCGACATCAACGAATTTCCTCGGGTCTTGGGGTGAGCGGGGTGGACGCGGGACCGGGATCGCCGCGCCGGGATCATGGGGCAAGTAACTATTTATTAGACAACATCTTGGCGGCGTCTGTCAAGTTCGGAATGGGAGCCAGGGCAACCCCTCGCGCCGCTAGGGCAGCTTGACGACGCGGATCGCGCTCTGCTCGCCCCGATTCTCGAGGCGGAGCCAGTAGACGCCAGGGGCCACGGGCCGCCCGCCGGCGCTCTTCCCGTCCCACGTGAAGGATTGCCATCCAGCCGGGTGATCCCCCACCGGGAGCGATCGCACCAGCCGGCCATCCACATCATAGACCCGGAGGGTGGTCCGGCTCGAAGCGGAGGGCAGGAAGGCCTCGACCGCGGTCGCCGTCGAGAAGGGGTTGGGGGAGGCGCGTCCGAGCACGAGCCGCGCCGGGGATGCCGGTTGGGAGGCGGCGATCCCCGCGCTCGCCCCGGTGAGCCCCTCGATCACGAGGTCGTCGACTCCGGCTTCGACCAGGGTCTGCGTTCCGTAATCCGAGGCCGTGAAGCGGAGCTGCATGCGATCGGTGTAGGGCAGCTCCTCGCGCAGGAGCTCCTCCTTCACGAATCGCCACTCCGGCTCGTCGGATGTGATGGCGAAGAGCGGATGCCAGCTCCCTCCCGCATCGTTCGAGACATCGATCCGGAACACGTCATCACCGGGGAAGCGCGACCAGATATAGGCGGAGATCCGTACATAGCTCTCGGCGCTCAGGTCGAAGAGCGGCGAGAAGAGCGTGGTGCGCCCACCATCGACATCCCCAGCCGAGGCGTTGGCTCCGGGTCCCGGGTTCCCGGTGACGAAGGCGTGCGTGCCTGGGGACGGCGTGTGATCGTCCTCGGGAGCGACGATGAAGCTCCCGATCACCGTGCCGTAGGGATCATCATGCACCCAGAACCCGGAGGTGGCATCGTCGTCCGGGGCTCCGGCGGTCCAGCCGACGGCGGTCTCGAGGTCGTTCGTCAGGATCGGCACCATGGTGCCGACCACGAACAGGAACGGATCCGCTTCGCCGCCCGCCGGGAGCGCCGCATCCGGCCCGTTCAGCGCATCGGCCACGAGGTAGTAGCGGATGTAGCTGCCGGCCGCCTGCGCCGGGATCTCCCCTTGCCACTCGTTCGGGTTCCCGCTCGGCGTCATCGGCGCGGTCAGGAACGGCCCGCCCGAGACGCTGTAGTGGATGGTCATGGCCACGACGCTCTCGGGCAACAGGGCCGGAGTGGCGATGGCGACCACGGGATACGGATTCGTCTCGTCGGTCGTGTCGGCCAGAGGCTCGTGCTCGAGGGTGACACGGTAGAAGACATCGATGATCTGCCCGAGGTCGGGCAGGACACCGATCGGCTTCGAAAGCGGCTCACCCTGCGGGGTGCCGTTCATGGCAAGGATGGCGCGCAATGTGAGCGGATCGATGGTGAGTCCGAACATCTGCTGGCAGAGGTTCTGGGTCACGGCGGCGGCACCGGTGATGATCGGCGATGCGCTCGAGGTGCCGGAGAAGGTGCCGGTATAGAGCTGGTCGGGATCGCCTGGATTGAAGAGCCCGCCGTAGCCGGTGGTGGCGACCGAGCTGCCGAAGCCGTGGGCGTCGATCCGGGTTCCGTGATTGGTCCAGCACTCGGGAATGTGGGTTCCGGGCGCGGCGGCGCCGACCATGATCGCCCCCGAATCCCGGATGGCGCGGTTGAAGAGCCCGTTGTACTGCGGGCCATCGAGGTTCATCGATCCATTGCCGCCGGCCTCGACCACGATGATCCCCGCTGCGGTGTGGGTCTGGATGGCGTCGAAGTTCGCCTGCTCCCACTCCATGGGCACGTATTCGAACTGGCTGCAGTTGCAGGGACAGGTCTGGCCGCTGGGTGGTCCCGGCATGTGGTACTCGATGAGGTACATCTCGCCGGGCTCGAGATGGCTCGCGGCGAGATCGAAGGCGCCGGCCACCGAGCCGGCGTTCCCGCCGTTGACCATGCGCGCCGTGATGCCGTGGGCGATCCCGGTGATGCCGAACGGCCCATCGCAGCCCACCACCTCGCCGAGCACCGCCGTCCCGTGATGGTTGTCCGGAGCTGAAGGTGGGTTGAGGATGGCCACATCCCCGAGATCCTCGTGGGTCACGTTCCATCCGTTCTCGATGTCGACGAACCAGTAGTCGGGGACACCGCGCCCCGAGGGATGGAAGTCCCAGGCGGCGAACGCGTCCACGCCGGCGGGTGCGGGCTCGAGGTAGAACTGGTTGCCGACGAAGCTCGGCGTCGTGGGCAGGATGTCGGTGCAAGCCAGGGCCGGGATGCCCTCGAAGTAGGCGGTCTCGACGCAGTCGAGGGCGAGCCAGCTCGCCGCCACGGACTCGGTGTCGACGCCGGGGGTCAGGTAGACGAGATAGTAGTTGTTGAGATCGGCCAGTTCCGTCCCGGAGCGCGCCCTCGCGAAGGCGCGGTCGCGGTCGAGATCCGACTCGGAGCGGGTGAAGAGGCGTTCGATGCGATCGATGCTGGTGGCCCTGGTCGCCAGCTCGAGGCCGGGGAGCGGTCGGCCCTGCGTCTCGACGAGAGCGCCGTCGCGGAGCCGGACCCGGAGCCCCTCGGCGAACTTGAGGACGAAGCGATCGCGCCGCTGGTTCGGTCTCGGGGCGAGATCGACGAGGGCCTTGGGCAGGACGGCGCGCTTGAGCGTCGAGGGCGGAACCTGCGCCATGAGCGGATCGAGCGGATCGTGGATGGCGCGCACCTTCTCGGCGAAGGGTCGCGGCTGCCGTGAGCCGGCCGTCGCCGGCGAGGCGAGGGCGAGACCACCGATCATGAAGGCGGCGAGCAAGGGGGCGGCCACGGACCAGGTGGGCAGGCAATGGCGCATCGGACTCCTCCAGGCAAGACGTGTCACCACGATAATGGTAGCACGAGCCCTGGCAGAGCGATGCATGAAGTGGCGGAGCCCGGAAGGTGAATTCACCCTCCGGGCTCCGCGATCGTTCAGCCCTGCCCTTCCGGGACGTCACTGTTGCCTGTTCGCGATCGCCCCGGCGATGCGGGGAGCCTACCGGGCGAAGGTCGACTTCACCTGGCCCCAGGTTGCCGGCTCCACGGCCACCGGGCCGCCGCAGGCCCAGACCGCGATGTTGTTCGCGAGCTGCGTGTTGTCGGCGTTGCCGATGAAGCCATCGGTGAACATGTTGTGGTCGCCGGTGACGAGGATGCGCCCCGCGTACGGGAAGCCCGTTGCCGCCTCGAGAACGACCATGAAGGTGTTGTTCGAGGCGTCGACGCCGAGGAGCTGCGCGTCTCCACCGTAGTTGAAGGTTGCGTTCGTGTTGTAGAAGAAGCTCGTCACGCTTTGAGTGATGGGGTGCGCGGATGAGATCGAGCCGTTGCCGACGCCGCCCACCGACGTGTATCCGGTGACGCCGTAGAAGGCTGTGAAGGACTCGTAGGCCGGGAGCGGGAAGATGTCCGCGGTCACGATGAGCGTGCCGCCGCCGGTGATCCAGGCCTGGAGCGCCGCCTGCTCGGCCGCCGAGAGGGTGCCGGTCGACTGGCTGAGAAGTGATGTGTAGAAGATGTCAACGCCGCTCAGGTAGGCGGCCGTGAGCGTCGGGGTGGCAGCGGCGACGGTCCCGCTGTTCGAAGTGATGATGGAGCGCAGGACCGAATGCGCGTTTCCGGTCAGCGGACCGTCGGCGTAGTTGATGCGCGTTCCATCGAAGCTACCCCATCGACACTGGGCGGCGGCGAGGGATGGCAGAACGAGAAGGGCGCAGAGTGCGATAACAAACCAGGACTTCACGGTGAACCTCCATGTTGTTCTGATGTCAGAACCGGGACGATCCGGCCACTGGAGCACGGATGGCTCGATGGGAAGTGACCGGAGCTGAAAGATCATAGCAGCCGTCAGGCCAGGCGCCAATCGTGTGAGTGAATGGAAGCTCACTCCGCGATGCGGAAAGATCTCGATGTCGAACGCGAGGCATCGGCTCAGCGGCCGTATGCGGTCTTTCCTGGAGGCGGGGTCGCGCCGTGAATCGTGGCCTCGTAGGCCTTCGCGGGCTGGATGGCAACGGCGCCGGCGTCGTGCCACGAGCGCTCGAACGTGGTCATCACGGCCGCCGCGAGCGGTCGGTTCCAGAGCGTGATCGAGAGGTTCCGTGAGGCGAGCCAGTAGCTCGGATCCCAGTTCGACGTGCCGATCCACACCGCCTCACCGTCGACGACCATGAACTTGCAGTGCTGGACCCGGGCGAAGGGGATGTAGCCGCCACTCCACTCGGGGATCGTGATCATCTTGACCTCGATGTTCGGCACCCGGGTGAGGCTCTGCGTGGCCGCCATCCCCTTGCCGCCCGCCTGCCAGTCGGAGACCAGGAGCCGCACGCGCACGCCGCGCGCCGCGGCGCGCCGGAGCGCGTCGTCGATCGAGGGGTCGTGCCGGCCGCGGGATTCGATGGCGTAGCTGAGGAGCTTGATCGACACCTCGCGCCGGGCGTCGTCGATGAGGTTCATGATCCGGGTGTGATCCCAGTGGGTCGAGTCGGGGCTGAACGCGAGCGGCGACCAGGCCGGGGCCACCCACACCGTGTCGCCGGGGCTCGCCACGATCGCGAAGGGAGCGCCGGCGGCGGCGTCCCGGGCGCGGGTCTTCGCCGCGGCGACCTCCTGCTCGCGCGCCGCCGCGGTGGTCAGCGTGTCCGCGGCCGCCCAGTCCATGGCGAAGATCCCGGCGAACGCCGTTGCCAGCCGCGGATCGCGCACACGGACGCCCATCTCGTGGATGTGCTCGAGCGCGCGCCAGTCGAGGTTCTGGCTGCCGACATAGACCTCGCGCTCGTCGACGAGGATCATCTTGGCGTGTTGCACCCCACCGGCGAGATCCTTGAAGTCGACAAGCCTCACCTCGATCCCCGGTATCCGTCCGAGCGAGTCGGCGGGAGAGGGATAGGTCCGGGCCATGCCGCGGTCGAGGAGGATGCGCACACGGACGCCGCGCGCCGCCGCGGCACCGATCGCATCGAGCACGGGTGCGAGGGGTTCGCCGGGCCAGTGCGCCAGGTAGAACTGCTCGAAGTCGAGGCTCTCCTCGGCGCCCGCGATCATGTCGAGCCAGACATCGAGCGCCGAGGGCAGCGCCGGGTTCCCGAGCGTGGTCTCGACCGGTCGCGTCTCGGCGAGCTCGACGAGCGTCGAGGTGCCCGCGGGTGCCGGGGCGAGCTCGCCCGGCGGCGGCGCGAGGGCCACGGTCGCGGCGAGATGGAGCGCAAGCGCCGTGGTGACCAGTGCTGCTACGGCGCTCGTGCCTGGCCGGCGGCGAGGTCGGGCAGGCATCGGTCTCAAACCTCCTGCTCGAGGAAGTAGTTGAAGTCCTCCGCTTCCTCGGCGTGGAGGAGCTCGAAGGCGTCGGCCGCGGTGCGGGAGTTGTAGAGCTGCTGCTGGATCTCGCGATCGCCGCCGATGGCGCGGGCCAGCGCGGCCAGGACCTCCAGGTGCCGGTCGCGCTCCGCGGGGGGCGTGGCCAGGACCACCATGCAGTGAATGGGGATGCCATCCGGGGTCGGGAACGGGAGGCCTTCGCGGCTGATCCCCATCGCCCCGACGAGAGCGGTCCCGTCCTCGAGGAGGCCATGGGGGATCGCGAGCCCTTCCCCGATGCAGGTCGAGACTTCCCGCTCCCGCTCGATAATCGATTGGAGCAGGCCTTCGCGATCCACCTTCAGGTGGTTCGATGCGATGAGGATATCCGTGAGTCGGGAGATCGCTTCCTCGTAGGTGCCGGCCTTGAGATTGGTGATGATGTTGTCCTCCCGGAGGAAGTCGATGAGGCGGGCACGGTCTCGACCGTAGTCGCCGCTCTTGACGAGGGCGGTGCGAGTGAGGATGGGGCCGATGATCTCATTCATCATCACGACCGTGATGCCGATCGCCAGGATGAGGCCGTGGATCGATTCGAAGGCAGGATCTTCCTGCAACAGCAGGATGAGCCCGATGGCGAGCCCGGCCTGGGGCACGAGCGCCAGCCCCAGGTAACGGCGCAGGCTCCTGGTGGCCCCCGCCAGCCGCATGGCCAGTCCCGCGGCCGTCACCTTGCCGAGAAGCCGCATCGAGAACACGATGACCGCCAGGCCGCCGGCGGCCGCAGCGTATCCGAGATCGAGCTCCATCCCGGCCAGGGTGAAGAACACGGTGAGGATGGCGCTCTCGAAGTTGACGAAGACGCGGTGACCGATCTCCTCGCGATTGGGCGTGAGGTTAGCAAGCGTCATGCCCAGCGCCATGCAGCAGAGGAGCGAGGGTAGCTCGAGGAGGTCAGCGAACCCCGAGGCGACGAGAATGGCCAGGATGGACGCGGTGGCGAGGTGATCCGGGCGCACCATGCGCCAGGTCGCCCCGACGAGCACCGTGCCCACTCCGGCGCCGAGAGCCATGGATGCCGCCACTTGCCGGATGGGAGCGGCGAGGAGATTGGGGAGCGGGTCGCCGGGGGCGGCGTGCAGGATCACCACGCCCGCGCCGCGGGCGATCTCGAACACGAAGATGCAGGCGATGTTGTTCAAGGCCACGGCGGCGAGCAGGGTCTTGACGAAGACGCCCTTGGATCGCGTCTCCCTCACCAGCGCGACGATGGTGGCGGGGGCGGTGGCCACCGAGATCGCGGCGAGGAGGAGGGCGAGCGAGGAGGAGGTCCCGGGCACGAGCATGAGCGCCGAGAGGACGAGCGCGGGGGTGATCGTGACTTCCAGGAGGACGAGCAGCAAGAGGCGCTTGCGCGCGTTGCGCAGCCGGCGGAGGTTCAGGTGATTCCCTACCGTCACCGCGATCAGGCCGAGGGCGAAGTGGGTGACGGGGCGTAGATCGAGGACCGCCTGCGCCTCGAGGACGTGCAGCACCGACGGCCCGAGGAGAATGCCGACGAGGATCTGGCCGGTGATCCCCGGCACCCGTAGTCGCCGGGCCACGGCACCGCCGACGAGTCCCGCGATGAGGACGATGGCCAGCGTCAGGAGAGGGTTGGCTTCTGGTAACCAGGCCATCAGGAAACGCCCTGAATCAGTTCGCTGCGAGACTCGCGTCCGGAAGTAGAACATCTCGGCCACGGCCGACATGTCCCCGTAGCAGGTGAGCACATCTCCCGGGAACAGACACTCCTCTCCCTGCGGGATGGCGATGGTCGTCTCGCCGCGGGTGATCGACAGGATCTGGACCTTCCGCCGCTTCAGCCTGAGCTCCAACAGGGTGTGGCCACTGAGAGCCGATCCCTCCTGCACCACGGCCCGCACCACGCCAAAACCCTCGGTGACCCGCAGCATGTTCTCGAGCGACGGCACGCGCAGATCATAACGGGCGGTCAGCCAGTGCCGGATGCTGTTGCTGATGCGCGTGGTGAGCCCCTGCCAGCTCATCAGGAGATAGATGAGGTAGATGGCGAGCAGGACCCCTCCCGTGACGAGGCCCATGCGCAGGAAGTTCTGCTGCAGCAATGAAGTGGCGAAGGTGGCGATCACCGAGACCGTCCCGGCGTGCCCGACGATGATGAGGACGGTGATGATCTTCCTGCGCACCGGGAAATGGACTGCTTCCTCCGTCTCACGGGTGGTGAAGCCGGTATTGGTGAAAGCGGAGAGCGCCTGGAAGCGGGCCTTGGTGCGGTCCATTCCGGTCAGCTCGAGGGCGATGGCCCCCGCCCGCACGCAGATGAGCGATGCGATGATGATCGCTAGAAGCAGAGCGGCGGAACCCATGTCACTTCGCTTTCCTCAAGATGATCACGCCGGGATCGCCGGAGTGATCCATGGAGACGAGGAGTCTCGCGATCGCCTCGCGCATGGCCGGGTCCACATAGGCGTCGTTGTTGTACGCCCACTCGGTCATGATCACGCTGACCCGGTCGTGGGTGGCGACGAGGGTCTCGAACTCGCCCGCGTCGTAGAGCCAGCGCAGCGGGACCGTGCGTGATCCCAGCCGGCCGGTGGGTCCCTCGCCATCCTCCGGCTGCTTCTGGCGCAGGATGTAGTCGGGGAACTCCCCGGTGTAATACGCCACATGGAGCGGCCAGGGCGACATCACGAGATCCTCCGCCACCACCTCCTTCAGGACGGGAGCCACGGTCTTCCAGTTGGGGCCGTAGCCGTAGGTGAGCATGCTCTTCGACTCGCCGAGCCAGGTGGTGGTGAAGAGGAGCGGCACCGGGAGCGCCGCCAGGCACATGACGACGGCGACGGCCCGGGATCTCGTCCGCCACTCCCCGGCGATGGCGCGCACGAGCGGCCGCAGGGCGAGTTCGACCACGTAGCCCGCAGCGATGAAGAAGTAGGGGAGGAAGTAGAAGAGGTAGCGGTCCTCGACGCGTCCGGTGTAGAGGAGGACGTGGACGGCGAGAAGCGGGATGAACGAGCAGAAGACGAACCAGCCCGGCTTCCCGTGGTCTCGGATCAGGAGGACGGCGCCGAGCAGGTAGGTGAAGGTGAAAGCCGGGTAGTAGTAGAGGAAGAACCACGAGTAGAGCCGGTAGGCGGAGATGTCCGGGGCCCAGGGCGGCCGCTCGCGAGCGACGGCGAGGAGCTTCGCGGCGACACTCGGCAGCACGAGCCACACCGCCAGGCCGAGGAGGGCGAAGATCGCCAGCAGCTTCACGTACCGGGAGCGGAACATGGTCGCGTAGCCGTCGCGGAGGTTTCCGGCCGCCGCCATGAGAAGGGCGTAGGCCGCGAAGGCGAGGACCAGGTTCATCGTCAGGAGCTGGACCCAGCCGGCGAGGCCGAGGAACACGATCCCCGCGGCGATGAGGAGCCGCAAGCGTCTCCGGTTTGCCCGCGCCAGCCCCGGGAGCTCCGTCCCGGTTTTCGCCCCGCGGCCGGATTCGAGGAGCTCGAAGAGGATCGCGGCCGCTCCGAAGTAGAAGAGCTGATGGAGCCCGTACATGCGCACTTCCCGGCCCATCCTGAGCTCGTGCGGGGAGAAGGCGAGCACGATGACCACGATCAGGGCCAGGCGCACGTTGAACCAGCGGCGCACGACATAGAAGGCGAGCACCAGGAACAGGATGTTGATCGCGAGGAACGGCGCGCGGGCCGCCGCCTCGTTGTTGCCGAACCACTTGAAACCGAGGGCGGTGAGGTAGGTGACGGGGAGCGCTCGCGTGTAGCGGCCGTCGCCGTAGGCGGGGAGGTAGGGGGTTCCGGTCTCGTTGAGCGACTGCGCCGCGACGACGTGATAGAGCTCGTCGGTCCAGAAGGAGAAGGTGCCGAGCTGGTAGGCGCGGGCCCATCCCGCGCCGACGAGGACGAGGAGGAGGAGCCCGTAGGGATAGAGGCGGCGCATCACGATGCTCCGCCGGCGGGATCCTTCCCACCCTCGTTCGCCACCAGCACCGCCGCCCCGCGCACCCGCCCTGCCCTGAGCGCCGCCAGCGCCTCGTTGGCCGCACCGAGCGGATAGGGTTCGATCGCGGTCCGCACCGGCACCATGGGTGCGAGCTCGAGGAACTCCTCGCCGTCGCGACGCGTGAGGTTCGCGACCGAGCGCACGACCCGCTCGCCCCACAGGAGCTCGTACGGGAAGGAGGGGATGTCGCTCATGTAGATGCCCGCGCAGACGACCGTGCCGCCGCGCGCCACCGCCTCGAGCGCGCGCGGCACGAGGGCGCCCACCGGCGCGAAGATGATGGCGGCATCGAGCAACTCGGGTGGGCTCTCCTCCGACGAGCCCGCCCACTCGCATCCGACCTCGCGCGCGAAGATCTGTCCTGCTGCATCTCCCGGCCGTGTGAAGGCGAAGAGCCTGCGCCCCTGGTAGCGTGCGACCTGGGCCACGATGTGCGCCGCGGCCCCGAAGCCGTAGAGCCCGAGCCGGCGTGCATTGCCGGCGGCGACGAGGGAGCGGTAGCCGATCAACCCCGCGCAGATGAGCGGCGCCGCCTCGAGCGCGGAGTAGCTCGCGGGGAGGGCGAAGCAGAAGCGCCCGTCGGCCACCGTGTACTCGGCGAAGCCGCCGTCCCGGTCGTAGCCGGTGAAGCGCGCCTCGGCGCACAGGTTCTCGCGCCCGCTCCGGCAGGCGGCGCACTGCCCGCAGCTCCCGCCGAGCCAGGGGATGCCGACCCGATCGCCGCGCTGCCAGCGGGTCACGCCATCCCCGACCGCTGCGATCTCGCCCACGATCTCGTGCCCGGGCACGAGTGGGAGCTTGGGATGCGTGAGCTCGCCGTCGACGATATGGAGATCGGTGCGGCAGACCGCGCAGGCGGCGACACGCACCAGCACCTCTCCCGGCCCGGGCTCGGGTCTTGGTATCTCCGCGGCGCGGAGCGCACGGTGCGGCGCGTCGAGGACCATGGCGCGCATCACATCCCACCTCCGCCGCGGCCCCCGCGCCGGACCGCGAACCCCGAGATCACCGTGAAGACGGCGACCGCCCCGAGGATGAGCGCGAGCCGCTCCCACGGCTCTCCGACCGCCTGACGCCGGCCGACTTGCACGACCAGGGTGCGGATCCACTCGAGCGCCCCGGCGAAGAGCACGATCGAGAGCGCGCGCCGCGCCAGGCGCCGCCGTGTGGCAAGGACCAGCGGCGACAGGGCAAACGCCGCCGCCAGCGCCCAGCTGCCGCCGCGAAAATAGTGAGCGCCCAGGAGGAGGGCGCTCACGACGGCCAGGACGATGCTCAGGATGGCCGACCTCCTCTGCCGGCGATCGTTGCTACGCCTTCGCCGGGGTCGATGTCAGGCGCTTGGGCCCGTGCTGCACGATCTCTTCGGGACAGCCTTCCATCATCAGCTTGAAGTTCTCGATGAAGCGCGCCGCCAGCGCGTCGTACTTCTTGAAGTACTCCTCGCGGCTCGGCCAGGTGTTGGCCGGGTCGAGGATCTCCGGCGGCACCCCCTCACATTCCATCGGCACCTCGAACCCGAAGATCGGATCCTTGCGATACGGCACCTTGAGGAGCGAGCCCGAGAGGGCCGCGTTGAGCAGGTTCCGCGTGTGGCGGATCGAGATGCGCTTGCCGACGCCGAACGGTCCGCCGGTCCAGCCGGTGTTCACGAGCCAGCAGTTCGACCCGTACTTGACCATGCGCTTCTTCAGGAGCTCGGCGTAGTCGTAGGGATGGTGCACCATGAACGGTCCGCCGAAGCAGGTCGAGAACGTGATCTCGGGCTCGATGCCGAGGCCGATCTCGGTGCCGGCGATCTTGCTCGTGTAGCCCGAGATGAAGTGGTAGATCGCCTGCTCGGGACTCAGCTTGGAGATCGGCGGCATCACTCCCGAGGCGTCGCAGGTGAGAAAGATGATGTTCTTCGGGTGCCCCGACCGCCGCTCGGGCAGGCAGTTCTCGATGTACTCGAGCGGGTAGGCGGCGCGCGTGTTCTCGGTCAGCTTCTCGTCGTTGAGATCCAGCCGCCGCGAGTAGGGATCGAAGGTGACGTTCTCGAGGATGGTGCCGAAGCGCCGCGTGCAGGCGTAGATCTGGGGCTCTGCCTCCGGCGAAAGGCGGATCACCTTGGCGTAGCAGCCGCCCTCGAAGTTGAAGATCCCGTTGTCGCTCCAGCCGTGCTCGTCGTCGCCGATCAGGCGCCGCTCGGGATCGGCGGAGAGCGTCGTCTTGCCGGTTCCCGAGAGGCCGAAGAAGATGGCCACGTCGCCGTCCATGCCGACGTTCGCCGAGCAGTGCATGGAGAGCACGCCCTCGAGCGGCAGCATGTAGTTGAGGACGGTGAAGATGGTCTTCTTGATCTCGCCGCCGTAGGCCGAGCCGCCGATCAACGCCAGCTTCTCCCGGAAATTGATGATGATGAACGTATCGCTGCGGGTCGAATCGATGAGCGGCGAGGCCAGGAAGGGCGGCACCGCGATCACGGTGAACTCGGGAACGTGGCGCTTCAACGCGTCGATGTTCGTCGCCTTGATGAACATGTTGCGGGCGAAGAGGCTGTGCCAGGCCTTCTGGGTGATGATGCGGATCGGGAGCTGGTACTCGGGGTCGGCGCCCGCGTAGCAGTCCTGGACGAAGACATCCCGCCCCTGGAGATAGCCCTGCAGGCGCGAGTGCAGCGTCGAGAAGGCCTCGGGATCGAAGGGCCGGTTGTACTGCCCCCACCAGATGTGCTCCTCGGTCGCCTGCTCGCGCACCACGAACTTGTCGGCGGCGGCGCGCGCGGTGTGCTTGCCGGTCGAGACCACCACCGGTCCGAGGTGCGAGATGCGGGCCTCCGAGCGGTGGATCGATCTCCTCGTAGAGCGCCGGCGTCGGCAGGTTCCAGTAGATGCGCCGGAGATTGGTCAGGCCGTGGTTCTCGAGCCCGTAGCTGCTCGCTGTATAGGCGGCTTCCTTCACCGCCGGCGAGATGATGTCGAGTTCGAGTTTCATAGCCAATCCCTCATCAGCTTGCGGTCGCCCATGAAGAGCTCGTTGGGCGCATTGGGGTCGAGAGCCCACTTGATGCGCTCGATGCCCTCGGTGATCTCCTTGATCGTCCCGCAGTAGGAGAGGCGGAGGTGCCCCTCCATCCCGAACTCCTTGCCGGGCACCATCACCACCCGCACCTTCTCCAGCAGGAACTCGGCGAGCTTGGTCGAGTCCTTGTTGTAGGCGCTGAAATCGGGGAAGCAGTAGAAGGTGCCGTCGGGCTTGGTCACCTTGATGCCATCGAAGGCCCGCAGGCGGTCGATCATCACATTGCGGTTGTTCTCGAGGGTGAGCCGCAGGTTGCCGATCGAGGTCTGCACCCCGTTCAGGGCGCCGACCGCCGCCCACTGTGACACCGTGACCGGCCCCGAGGTCTGGTGCGACTGGATGTTGGTCATCGCCCGCGCCAGCTCCTTGTTGACGATCGCCCAGCCGATGCGGAAGCCGGTCATGGCGTACATCTTGGACACGCCCTGGACGACGATGAGCCTGGAGCTCTCGCTCTGATCGCCGGCGAACTCGTAGGCATTGGCTGCGGTCTTGCCGTCGAAGACGAGCCGGTTGTAGAGGTCGTCCATGATCAGGTAGAGGTTCTTGCGCTCGCAGAGCGCGACGACATCGGCAATGAAGTCGCGCGAGTACATGATGCCCGATGGGTTGTTCGGGCTGTTGAGGATGATGGCCTTGGTGTAGGACCCGACCGAGCGCGCGATCTCCTCGATGCGCGGATGGAAGGTGCCGTCTTCCGGCGTGATGGCCACCGGAACGCCGCCCGGCGAGCTTCACCATCTCGGGATAGCTCACCCAGTAGGGTGTCGGGAAGATGACCTCGTCCTTGGGTTCGAGGATGCAGTAGAGCGCGTTCATGATGGCCTGCTTGGCACCGCTCGAAACGATGACGTTCTCCGGGGCGACGATCTTGTGATAGTGCTCTTCGGTGTAGCGAATGATCGCCTTCTTGAGCGCGGGCAGGCCGTCCGCCGGGGCGTAGCGGACATCCCCCGTGTTGAGCTGGGTCGCGGCATTGACCACGGCGTCGATGGGCGATTTGCTCTTCGGCTCACCACCCCCCAGGTGGATGACCGGCTCGCCCTTTTCGCGGAGCCAGGCCGCCGTTTCGTTGAGCTTGAGCGTGGGGGATTCGCGGATGGACCGAGCCAGCTGACTGATGCTCATGACCTCCACCTTCCTGTGACACCGACCCGCTTGCGGGGTCGCCATGCAAGTGAGGGCTGTGTGTGTGCCATGCAGGCTTCTAAAAGGTAGCACTGGAGGCGTGGCCGGAGCTTGGAGGAGGGATGGGATCCCGCGCTTCGTCGCCTCTTGGCCGGGCGCCAATGCCGGCCACCGGATGCCGGGAATCGTAGTGCTTCGGCCATGGACTTGCAAGGGGTGTGGCCGCGCCGGGCAGCGGTCAGCCCGGACGAGGGAGCCGGACACGCCACGAGACGAGACGCCGGCCGCTCGGCGGCGACCGGCGTCCTCCTGGCGGGTCGGAGGTCACGTCGAGCAACTGCTCATCGTCCGCCCGCGGGGACGCGCCGCGTCGCCTCCACCTGGCGGATCTTGATCCGCAGCAGGACCAGGAGCACGGCGACGAGGACCAGCGAGACCAGGAGCCCCGTGCGCCGCGTCTTGATCTCGGCCAGCGCCTGCTTCCCGGCCGCCAGGGCTGCGCTCGCGATCTCCATGCCCTCGTCCGTGCGCGCGATCAGTCGATCCGGATCGAAGCTGTGGATCAAGGCGCGCGATTCGACCGTCGCCGTCTTGCCCTTGCTCGTGAGCTCGAACCTCGGTTCGCTCACTTCCATGCCGGCGACCTCCGCCCGGTGCAGGAGCTCGCCCGCGGTGCGAAGCTCGCGATCGAGGCTCGACAGGGCTCCATACATGCGCACCGTGGCCTGGTCGCAGGGATCCCCGGGGGCATGGCAAGTCAGGCATGCCGAGCCGGCGAGGGGATCGACGGCGTCCCCGGGGCGATCATGGATCGAGACCGCCGCGAGAGCGGCTGTGGATTCAACGGCGAGTCTGATCTTCATGGCGTCGCCGCCGACTACCGGGGTTCCGGACAATGGCTCGATCTCGACCGTCGCTGTGAGCGGGCCGGCCGTTGCCTGGCGCACCAGCGATCCCGGCGGCTGCACTCCCGGGCGCACCGTGGCGTCCACGACCAGCGGAGACTCGAGCCCCTCGGCGCTGATCTCGATCGAGTGCCCAAGGCGCTTGTCATCGGCCTCGACATGCGGTCGCAGCACCGTGCGCCACACGGCCTCCGCCTTGCCTCCGGCCTCGAGCGCGCCGAGCTCGGCCGCGAACGGCATCTTCTCCGTGATCTCGCCCTGTGACACCACCGGCGCCGCCTCGCTGTTGAACAGCTCGGGCGTGGGGTGGAGAACCATGTGGTGCTCGTGGCATACCGAGCACTGGCTCACGCCCATCTCCTGGAAGAGATCCGCCTTGAAGGACTCCGTGAACAGGTTCTGCTCGCGGCCATGGCACTGGCCGCAGACGTTGGCCACCGAGCCCACTCCCGGCGGGGCGGCCCCGTGGTTGCCGTGGCAGTCGTTGCAGGCCGGGGCGGCCACGTCGCCGGCGTCGAAGAGGGCGGCGGCGTGGGCGCTACGCCGGTAGTGCTCGTACTGATTGGTGGGAATGCCATAGCTCGACATCACGTTCGCGTCGGAATGGCAGCGCGCGCACATCTCGGGCACGTTGGTGGCATAGACCGGCGAGTTGGGGGAGGTGACCGGGAGCACGCCGTGGGCACCGTGGCAGTCGGTGCAGGTGGCGGGGACGGGGTCGCCCTTGGCGTTGAGCTGCCCGTGCACGCTCGTCCGGTACTCGGTGAGCTGATCGACGCGGGCCTGTGGGTTGTACTTCTTCATGAAGACGGCGTCGGAGTGGCAGCGGGCGCAGAAGTCGGCGATCTGGAGTCGCGTCGGAGCGGGCCGGAACCCCTTTGCCGGCGACATCGAGACCTCGGGATCCTCGGAGGTGGGATCGCCCCCATGACAGGCGACACAGCTGAACCCGGCGGCGGCGTGCACGTCCTTTTCCCAGTGCTGGGTCGGCTCGAGCAGATTGCCGTCGAGCTCTTGATGACAGGTGAGACAGGTCGAGCCGGAGTGGGCTGGCGGAGCGCTCTTGCTTGGGTCCTCCGCCCGGGCGGCCGGGGCGCTCAGGACGAGGGCCGCCGCCGAGGCCACGAACAGGATCGCAAGCGTATCGGTCCGGCCGCCGGCCGCGAGCCGCCCCGCGAGCCATGGGATCACGCCGAGCGCGATCGCCGCTGCAGCCGGCCACCAGGCGTGGTACCCGACACAGGTGAGGATGACGATGAAGAGGAGCGCGATCACGCCCGCGATGGTGAAGAGCGGGCTCTTGCCGTCGCGCATGACGCGCTTGTCGAGGAAAGGCGTCAGGAACGCGAGCAAGCCCATGAGACCGAAGCCCATGATCGCGATCGCCTCGTTCTCCACGATGCCGAGGATCTCGCCTCCCGGCACGTACTTGAGGACCTGGAACATGAACATGAAGTACCACTCGGGCTTGATATTGGCGAAGGCGGGAGCGAAGGGGTCCGCCTTCTCGCCGAGCTCCCAGGGGAAGAGCGCCGCCAGCGCGGCCAGGACGGCCAGGGCCAGCGTCCAGCCGAAGAGATCGCGCAGGAGGAAGTCGGGCACGAAGGGCATCGGCCGGTTCTGGCGTTCGCTGCGCTCGATGGAGGGCGGGACGCTCATGCCGTGCTTCTGGACGAGGATCAGGTGCAGGGCGAGGAGCGCCGTCGTCACCGCTGGCAGGATGGCCACGTGCACACCGTAGAAACGGGACAGGGTGCCGCCCGTGACATGGTCGCCGCCGCGGAGGAAGCGCAGGATGAACCCGCCGACGATCGGGACCGAACCGGCGATGTCGGTGCCGACCTTGGTCGCGAAGAAGGCGAGCTTGTTCCAGGGGAGGAGGTAGCCCGAGAAGCCGAAGGCCATGGCGAGGACGAGGAGCACGAACCCACTCAACCACGTCAGCTCGCGCGGCGCCCGGTAGGCCTTGAGGAAGAACACCGAGAAGAGATGCACGAAAGCGGCCAGCACCATCAGGTTGGCGGACCAGGAGTGGATCGAGCGGATGAGCCAGCCAAACGGTACCTGCGTCATGAGGAACTGCACCGACTCGTAGGCTCCCTCCGCCGAGGGCCGGTAGTAGAGCATGAGCAGGATGCCGGTCGCGACCTGCACGATGAAGAAGAAGAGCGTCATCCCGCCGAAGTAGTACCAGGGGGTGTGACGGTTGACCGGCACCGTCTTCTTCTCCGCTACATGGCGCAGGGCTTCGAAGCCGATCCGGTCGTCGAGCCAGCGGACGACAGTGTCCAGAGACATGGATATTCCTCCAGCTTCCCTTCGAGCCATGCGCATCAGGAGCGGGTGACGAAGATGTCGTCGCCCTCGACCTGCACCTCGTATGCCGTGAGCGGGTGCGGCGGCGGTCCGGCGACGTTGGTTCCGTTCAGGTCGTACCACCCGTTATGGCAAGCACACCAGATGCGACGCGAACCCTTGTCGAACTGCACCGTGCAATCGAGGTGGGTGCACGTTGCCGAGAAGGCGCGGTACTCGCCGGGCTCCACTTCGATCAGGATTCCGGGCTGGGAGCCGAAGGGGAAGATCTTCCAGTTCTCCCCGGCCAGCTCGGGCTTCTTGGCGGCGAGGACGCGGTTGGTCGCCGCTTCGGGGACGCGAGGGGGGCTCAGGTAGCGCAGGATCGGGTAGATGACAGCCGCAGCCAGCGCCACCACCGAGAGACCGAGGACGCCGTCCAGGAACCCGCGGCGAGTCACCGGTCCCCCGCCGGGATGGGAGCGCGACGGATCGTGGGGCATGCCGGCCGCCCCACCCGGGCCTGTCGTCGATCGCGAATCCTTCATTCCGCAAAGCCTCCCTGCTGATACCTGAGTCACACCGATTGCGCCCGCGCTCAGCGCGACGGGCAGTGAACAAACGAATGCTAGCGTGTGGCTGGCGGCAGAGTCCGGTTCTCGGTGTAGAATGTCAGCCAGGTCCGATTCTCCGGACCTCCGGTCGGCGCATGCTCGTAGTGGAGCTTGAGGGTGATATAGGCCGTGGCCGAGGCCGGAACCGGGAACGCAAAGCGCTCGTTGCGCCGCTCATCCGCCTGGATGCGGGTGTCCGACTGGAACTCCACCCCCTTGGTGAAGTACTTGCTGTCCCGCGTGATGGTCTCGCCGGACGCATCCGTGAAGGTCTTGGAGTAGCTCCTCTGTTCCTCGAACGACTGCCCGGTACCCTCCCGCACGCCCAGGGCGAGGATCACCCGGCGGCCCGGCATGCCGGTCGGCACGGCGTGTCCGGCGCCCTTGTTGGCGAGCCGCACGTTGACGATGAGCGAGTCTCCCTGACGCTCCGGCTCGAGCCAGACCGAGAGCGCCTTGTGCAGCTGATCCAGCGAATGGCCGCCAGGGACCTCATGCAGGTTGACTTCCGAGTCGGCGACGCGGGCGATCTTGGGGTCGACGACATTCGCCTTGGTCTTCGCCATGTGGCAGTCCTGGCAGTTCTTGCCTTCCCTGGCGGCGCTGCTCTCCTTCCACTCCGAGTACGTGGTCATGAGCTGGACGCCGTCCGGGGTCGTGCCCTCATGACAGGGCGCGCAGGCCAGCGCGGAGGTGTGGAGCTCGGAGAACTCCACCTCATGCGCCGAGGACACGGCACCCTTGATCGGCCCGCGCTTGACATTGCCGATGTCGAGAACGGGCCTGGGAGTCGCGCTGCTCATGTCCACCGAGACCATGCCATGGCACACATCGCAGTTGACGCCTTCCCAGGTGACCTTCTGGGCGAGATTCCAGTCCGAGTTGACCGCGGTGAGGGGGGCATGGCAGGCCAGACAGCGCCGGGCCACGTCATCGCCCTCGCTGGCCTTCGTTTCGCGGAATGCATCGAGGAAGATCTCGTCCTCCATGGCCCGGGCATGGGCCGAGGCGGACCACATGCGGTAGATGTCCTTGTGGCATTCGCCGCAGGTCTCGCTCGACGCGATGGTTCCGGCGATGAGCTCCGGCGACTCGAGACCAAGCGTGATCGAGGCGACAGCGAGAAGGATCATCTTGCGGGTCATTGGGATCTCCTTGGTCGGGTGTCACCCAGAGAACCCGAGGTCATGCTCGACGGCATGCCTCCCGGGAAGTCACAGCGGGCCCGGCATTTTGCCCGACCTGGGCGTCCGATCGGTCCTGAGCGTCCGGACACCCGGCTGCGGACTGACTTCGAGTCCTGGCCGCCGGGATGTTGGAGACATACGATAAATGATATTGGGAGTGGTAGGTCCGATTTCCTGCTGGCGAGGCGTCGAACGGCGAGGGGACGGTGGCCCGGGACGGTGCCAGGCGGATGTCCAATTCATTGTCCCGACAATAGATGTGCCATCAGGCACGGTCCACGAGCGGGCTCCCCAGCCTCCGGTGATAGTCTCTTGGCCGTCTTCTCGCCGTCTCCCCGATTCGAGGCCTTGCTTCTGTGCTTCGGGGAGACCGGGTCGAAGGAAGGAGTGTTCCCGATGCGGGTGGTATCGCTCTCCGGGGTCTTCGCGGCTGCGGTGACGCCGCTCAACCCGGATGGCTCTCCCGACGATGCGGCCATCCCCGACCTTCTGGCCTTCCTGGCCCGGCGCGGTTGCCATGGCGCGCTCATTCTTGGCACGACCGGCGAGGGACCGTCCTTCGCCCCGCGCGAGCGTCTCGAGATCCTCCGTGCCGCCGTGCGTGTGCGGGAGGTCCATCCCGGGTTCGGGCTCCTGGCCGGGACCGGGACCCCGAGCTTGACTGAGACCGTGGACCTGAACCGCGCGGCGTTCGATCTTGGTTTCGACGGAGTCGTGGTGCTCCCTCCGTACTACTTCCGCCGGGTCGGGGATGAGGGGCTCTTCGCCTGGTTCGCCCAGGTCATCGAGCGATCCGTCCCGGAGGATGGCCTCCTCCTCGGCTACCACATCCCGGCCGTCTCCGGCGTGCCCCTCTCGCTCGAGCTCCTGGTCCGGTTGCGCGACGCCTTTCCCGGCCGCTTCGCCGGGCTCAAGGACTCCTCGGCGGATCGCGAGCAGGCTCGGATTCTCGGTCAGCGCTTCGGCGCCGATCTCGTCATTTTCAACGGTACAGACTCGTTATTTGCGCCAGCCCTCGCAGCCGGCGCGCGGGGCTGCATCACCGCCCCGGCCAATCTCTATTCGCCGGAGCTGCGGCGGATCTGGGACGCGGCCGTCCAGGGCAACGAGGCTCCCGAGGCCCGGGCCCGCCTCGATCAAGCCCGGGCGATCCTCGATCGTTTCCCGCCCTTGCCCGCGATCATGAAGGCGCTGCTCGCGCGCTGCTGCGGCTTCCCCCGCTGGCCGGTGCGCCCGCCGCTCGTCCCGGCACCGGAGGCGACGGTGGCGCAGGCCGCAGCGGAGCTCGCGGCCGCGGGCGTGCTCCCGGCGGCATGAGGGGAGACATGGTCCGCCGCGCCGACATCGTGATCTGCGGAGCCGGGATTGCCGGGATCGCTGCGGCCTATCACCTCGCGCTTGCGCCCGGCCGGCGGCGCATCCTCCTCGTCGACGAGCGGGCGCCCCTCAGTCTCACCAGCGACAAATCCACCGAGTGCTACCGGAGCTTCTGGCCCGGACCGGATGACGCCATGGTGCGACTCATGAGTCGCAGCATCGATCTCCTCGAGGAGCTGGCGCGAAGCACGGGCAACGCGTTCCGCATGAACCGCCGTGGCTATGCGTATGCGACCGCCGATCCCGAGCGTGTTGCGCGCTTCGTGGAGGCGGCACGGCGAGCGGCGGAGCAAGGCGCCGGACCACTGCGCTGTGATGACTACGCGCCGGTGAGAGCCGGGCGTCGAGGACTTCTCCGGGGAGCCGGACGGCGCCGACGTGATCCAGGACAGGCGGACGATCCGGGCTCACTTCCCCTATCTGAGCGAGCGTACGGTGGGCGTGATGCATCTGCGCCGATGTGGCTGGTTCAGTGGCTACGAGCTGGGGATGTGCCTGCTGGAAGCGGCGCGGGCGCGGGGCGTCGAGCTCCTGTCGGACCGCATCGAGGGCGTGGACACGAGCGGGGGGCGCGTCCGCGAAGTCCATCTGGCGGCCGGCGGTCGGATCGCGACCGAGATCTTCATCAATGCCGCCGGTCCGTTCGTGGCGCCTGTGAGCCGGATGCTGGGGGTCGACCTCCCGGTCTTCTCCGAGCGCCATCTGAAGGTCGCCTTCACTGACCATCGCGGCGTCGTGCCTCGCGACGCCCCGCTTCTCATCTGGACCGATCCGCAGATCCTGCCCTGGTCACCGGAGGAGCGGTCCGCACTCGAGGAATCCGCGGACACGCGGTCTCTTCTCGCTCCGTTTCCTCCCGGCGTGCACACGAGGCCGGAGGGAACGGGGGGAAGCCCGATCCTCCTCATGCTCTGGGCCTACGACGCCAGGCCGGTGGCTGAGACCTGGCCCTTGCCCGTCGATCCCACCTTCCCCGATGTCGTGCTCCGCGGTCTGGCGGCGATGGTGCCCGGATTCGAGGCCTACATCGGCCGTGCTCCGCGGCCGCTGATGGATGGCGGGTACTACACGAAGACCCGCGAGAACCGGCCCCTGGTGGGGCCGTTGCCGATCCCGGGCGCCTACGTGATCGGCGCGCTCTCGGGTTTCGGCTTGATGGCGGCCTCGGCGGCGGGCGAGCTCCTGGCGGCGCATGTGGTCGGATCTCCGCTCCCGTCCTACGCCCCGGCCTTCATGCTCGCGCGCTACGAAGATCCGGCCTATCAAGCGCTCCTTCGCGACTGGGGTGATACCGGCCAGCTCTAGGAGGGTCGACGATGATTCCTCACGAAGAACCACCTGCTGCGCCGCGTTCCTACCGGGGCATCGCCTGGCGGGCACTCCTGTTCTGGGTGCTCACGTTCATCCTTCTCATCCTGTTCGCGATCCCGGTTCGCCTCCTGCGGCGCTTCTTGCGCCGATCGGGAGTCGAGATCGCCGGCATGAGGGATGTCTCGGCCAGCGATCCCATCCTCGTCCCGGTCGCCATCGCCGAGATCGCTGCCGTGGTGCTCGCCACTCGTTTCATGATGCGGCGCGACGGCCTCGGCTGGCGGGACATCGGGCTCGGGAGCTCGAATCGTCTCCGCGATCTCGGGCTCGGGATCGCGATCGGGACGGCGAGCTTCTCCCTGGTGCCGCTCTTGGGGCTCATCGGGGGCTGGGTCGAACTGGCATCGGACCCCGCGCTGGCGGTGCCGGGAGCCATCGGGGGTGTCCTCGTCTCGCTCGGGATCGTCTTCCTCGCCTTGTTGCCGGCCGCTGCGTTCGAGGAGATCGGCGATCGCGGCTATGTCTTCACGCTGCTTGCCGAGCGGAGCGCCGTGGTCGCGGTGCTGGCGACGTCGCTCCTCTTCACCCTCATGCACTCGCTCAACGATGGGTTCAATGCCATCGCCTTCTTCCATGTCTTTCTCGCCGGCTGCTCGCTGGGAATCGCCCGGCTGCGGTCCGGAGCGCTCTGGCTCCCGATCGGGTGGCACTTTGCGTGGAACGCAGCTCAGGGCTGGATCTTCGGGTGCGCCGTGAGCGGGATGCGACCGGCGGATCCCGCACTCCTGCCGCTTCGCTTCGACGGTCCGCAGATCCTCACCGGCGGCAGCTTCGGGCCCGAGTCGGGCCTCCTCGCCTTTGCCGCCGAGGTCATGACGCTCGTCTTCTACCTGAGGTTCATCCCGGCGCGTCCGCGCCGCCCGCCTGATCAGGCGCCCGGGCCGACCGCGACCAGCGCCCCGATAGACTGCCCGTAGCTGAGTGCCTGAGATGCTCGCTCGCCGATTGCACGGTCCAGGGCTCTTCGCCCAAAGAAGATCATCCGGTCCCAGGTACTCCGACTTGATCGACCGCACGAAGCGCTCAGCATTGGCGTTCATGTTTGGTGCCTGGTACGCCGTCAGCAGGATCCCGATATCGGCACCTTCCAACATGGCCTTGAAACCCTGCCCGAAAATCGAGCCCCATTCGCTTCCGGACACGTACGCCTACGGCCTTTCTCACCACATGGGCTGTCTAGATGTCAGCTCAGCCGAGGCTTCGAGAGCCAGGATGACCAAAACCCGGCCGGCGCGGTCGGGCGGATCAAGGGAGGGGGATGAATCTCAACCTCATACTGAACGGCATCTTGTCCTGCCAACGGCCATGCGGTCGATGATCGGTACGATGTATGCGCTGAAGATCGCCACATCCTCTGGCTCTGCGCTGGAGGATGAAGGCTCAGACCTCACCGCCCAGCGCCCCCCGCGGGTCCCGGCGCGAGCCGCCTGACGATGAGGCCGCTGGCGGATCCTCTCCTGTATTACATGTCCCTCGATATGCGGACAACATCCCTGCGACCAGTAGCTTCTGGCAGCAACGTAAGATCGGGAGTGGAGCATGGAGCATCTCGGGACCCAAGGGCACCTTGGCCAACGCGGAAGCTTCAGAATGCTCGCCATGGTTACCGTGGCGGCTGGGGTTCTGATCTTCCGCCTTGCCGCAGCCGAGGCTGATCACGAGATTCCTCGAGATCCAGCTGGCTTTTCTCCACGATTCGATGTCGCCGCCTGGGAGTCGGCCGAGAAGATCGCCTCCTTCGAGCGGACCCTGGCCCATCCGCGCCCCCCGACTGCCAATCAGCTCGACTGGGACGCCACCTACTACCGGCTCGACCTGATCCCGGATCACCCCGCGCGCCTCCTCACCGGCACGGTGGTCGCCGAGGGTCGGGTTGTCGCCGCGAGCCTCGACCAGGTGGACCTGGACTTGACGGTGAACCTGGTGGTCACGGGGGCGAGGGCAGGAGGCCTCCCAACCTCCTTCACGCATGCCAACGACATCCTGACGATCGGTCTCGATCGGCCCTACGTGAACGGTGAGATCTTCTCCGTCGCGATCGACTACTACGGTGACCCGGCAGGCGATTATTTCCGATGGGAGTCCTCGCCCTACGGCCGGCGCTTGACCAGGACCACGTCGGAGCCGTACGGGGCACGCGAGTGGTGGCCGTGCAAGGATCAGGCGGCGGACAAGGCTGACTCGGTCGACATGCGGGTCAGCGTTCCCCCGGACATGATCGTGGCCGGAAACGGCAAGCTCATGTCCGTGGCCCCGAACGGCGACCTCGTCACCCATCACTGGCACGAAGGGTACCCGATCGCCACCTACCTCGTGGCCATGGCCATCCATCCCTACCGCCAGTTCTCCGACTGGTACCATTACGCGCCGAGCGACTCGATGGAGCTCCAGTTCTTCGCCTATCCCGAGGACTACAACGCGGTCCAGGAGAACTGGGGCAAGGCGAAGGATATGCTCGGGATCTTCGCCGATCGCTTCGGGGAGTATCCGTTCCTGGCGGAGAAGTACGGACATGCACAGACTCCTGGGGGGATGGAAAACCAGACCTGCTCCTTTCTGGGCTATAGGTACGAATCGACGATCGCTCATGAGCTGGCTCATCAGTGGTGGGGGGATTACGTCACCTGCGCGAGCTTCCATCACATCTGGCTCAACGAGGGGTTCGCGACTTACAGCGAAGCGCTTTACTTGGAAGCGCTCAACGGGGAGCAGGCGCTGCACGAGGCAATGGCGTACAACGTGTACTACGGTCCGGGCACGATCTATGTCGAGGATCCGAGCGATCCCGGAGAGATCTTCTCTCCTTTCCTCACCTACAAGAAGGCCTCCTGGGTGGTGCACATGCTCCGCCACGTGGTCGGGGATGAGATCTTTCTCGATATCCTGCAGCAGTATGGTGCCGCCTTCGCTCACGGCAATGCGACCACGGAGGACTTCCAGGCGGTGGCGGAGAGCGTGTCTGGACGGAACCTGGGGCCCTTCTTCCAGCAGTGGATCTACGGGGAGGGCTTCCCGATCTACGAGTACGCATGGATGGCAGAGCCACAGGGCGACAGCTGGGAGATGATGCTCACCATCGATCAGCTGCAGAGCGGCCAGACCTTCGCCATGCCGATCGACATCGAGATCGTGTTCGCTGATGGTGGCAGCGAGACCCAGGTTGTCAACAACGACATGGCTTCGCAGCAGTTCGTGCTGACCGCGGCCGGGGAACCGGTTCACGTCCGGCTCGACCCGGACGACTGGATCCTCTGCCAGCGGGTGGTCGGGATCATGAACCCGACGCTCGATGAGGGCATCCTGCTCGTCAACGGCATCGACTGGGAGCAGTACGGCAGCGAAGCTCTCGCAGCCTATGAGGCCCGTGCCTTCTTCGGGGACCACGAGATCGCCTTCTGGGATTTCTTCCCGGCCCCGGTGGGTGGTTATCCTCCGACGTTACCGGCACCGCTTGGCCATGGCCCGGGAGCGTCCTCGGTCATGGGCCGGTACTCGTCGGTGGTCTGGGTCGGCAACCGTTCCAACGGCGATCTGGAGCACTGGCTCGAATCCCCGAACATCCGCTACCTCGAGGCTGGAGGCAACATTCTGCTCATGCCCAGGAACGGGTATTCGTTCTTCACGGAAGAGCTGAGCGAGTACCTGGGCATCGAATGGACCACCCCCTACGTCCTGCACGGCGCGACCGCGACTTACCCCGGCCTCCGCGACATGACGCCGATCGGCAGCCAGGACCAGTGCTCTTCCTTCGACAAGGATCGGCTCGGACCCGAGACCACCCTCCTCTTTGACGATCCCAGCTACACCCCGCCTGCGGGGATCGGCGCCTGGCGGACGGCAACGGCCGGCGGGGAGTTCGTGTTCCTTTCAGGACGACCCTACCGCTGGGATCGCGAGGCGCTGCACGACAACACCGACTTCATCCTGCGAGCGCTCTTCGGTGAGGGGGAGCCCACGACGGTGCCCGACTCGAGCCCGGCCGGGGCGATCTACGTCTTGCGCCTCGGCCCTTGTGTGCCGAACCCCATGACCGCTTCGACCCGTGTCGGGTTCGAGCTCCCGCACCAGGGACCCGTATCGATCCGGATCTACGATGTGGCCGGGAGATGGGTGCGCACACTCCTCGATGGCGGCCGGGAGGCCGGTCCTCAGGCTGTGGCCTGGGACGGGCGAAACGGTCACGGGCAGCCCGTCGGCTCAGGCGTCTACTACATCCGCCTAGAGGCAAACAGCGGCCAGGATCGACGTCCAGTCATCGTCGTCCGCTAGTCGCTGTTGTCAACGGACGGCACATGAGTAGGTCTTGGCTAGCTTGGCTAGCGGACCCGAAGATTTGCGACCCTCGACAGCCTCCCCCTTTTCCCCCGGAGCCCGTCGGCGGCGAGGCACACGGCGCACCGACCGGCCACCCCGCTCGGGGTTCGAACCGCGGACTCGCGTTCGGCGGTGGCAGTCCCACGTGCAGTTTCCACGGCGTCCGACCGCCCAATGCCTGGCTCGGTCGGTATTGGTTGTGGCGCATGGGATGTTTCATCGGTCATTTGGCGTGAACTGGTGGCAACCGCTGGCGCCAGCGGGAGCGGTTGGCGAACACGCCGTGGTATCGCACGAGATGGCTGACTCGCGATCGATCTCGCGGAGGCCCGCCGCGACGGCGGCGGATTCGACGATCCGCTGTTCGCCACCGTCAACGCAGGTTACAGAAGTGACAACGGCGTTGGCGGTCAGCGGTTGGGGTGTAGATCAGACCCCGTCGGCCGTCCTCGTGAAGCCTCCGGGCGGTGGATTTTCGCTGAGAGCTCGGCATGATCCGTGCTCCTTCTGTCCAATGAAGGAGATGGACGCAGCAGACGGGGAGTGGGAGCCTGTCTGGCTGACGTCGAAGACGAAGACACGATCGCCGTTGCCTACTGCCGACTGCGCTGCGAGCGAGTGGGGGCGCTCGTTCGAGGTGGTGGACGGGTTGGCCGAGGGCTGTTCTCAGGAGAGCGGACGCGACGATGTCCGGGGGGCGGACCTGGCCACGAACGCGTTTGCAGGAGGTGGGTTCCGCTCGTGCAGGCGACCGCGTTTGCGCGGGCGGCGGCGGGTCTCGTCACGAACGCGTTTGCTGCGGTGGGAGAGTGAGCTTGAACCGGCATCGCAGAACGCGTCAGCGCAGGGCTAGGGTCCGGACGAGTCGCCCGGCCAGGGAGCGCTCTGGCTGCCAATTGGGTGGCACTTCGCCTGGAACGCGGCCCAGGGCTGGCTCTTCGGGTGCGCCGTGACGCTCGTCCTCTACCTGAGGTTCATCCCGGCGCGCCGCCTGCCGGATCAGGCGCCCGACGGGCCGACCGCGATATCGACTCCGATCGCTTCGTGATCGGAGAGCGGGCGCTCGCCATTGTCGCGGTACTCGCGGATCACGACTGGATTCCGGGCGCTGAGGTCCCGGGTGGCGAACCAGTCCAGCTTGAGCGGACAGCGGCCGCCGTGGTTGCGGAGCGCCCAGCGGATGAACGCGAAGCACCACCCCGGCACCCATTCGCCGAGGCTCCGCCTCGTCCTGAGATCGGCGATGTCGTAGCTGAGGGTGGGTTCGCCGAGCACGTTCGAGCGGCGATAGTCGAAGCCGCGGCGTTCGAGGAGGTGGAAGAGCTCGCGCTCGAAGCGCGCCTCCGGATGGAGATAGTGGCTCCGGATGACGTGGTCGACCCCCATCAGCACGCGCCGCCAGAAGCCGAGAATGGCGGGGAGGGCGTGCGATGAGTTGTAGGTCGATGTGTTCCAGTCGCCCCCGATGACCGCCGGCCCGTCGTCGCCGATACCGTCGATCACGTCCTGGATCTGGTCGTGCCGGTGGCGGCGCGTGGATTGCGCGTCGAGATGGGTGGTGACCGCGATGAGGCGGGCGTTCGGGAACTCGATCTCGGCGGCGAGCGCCTGCTTCAAGCCGAGGCGTTTCTCGCGCCCGGTCATCTTGTCCTTGCCGTTCTCGAGCTGGATCGGCCACACCCGCGAGAACGGATAGCGGGAGAGCAAGGCGTTGCCATGCAGGCCGAGCGTGTTCTCTCCGCTGGCGAAGTACTCGATTCCCGCGCCCTTCGACAGGTTGATGTAGGACGGGATGAACGCGTAGTGCATGCCGAGAGCCTGGGCGATCTCGCGCGCGACGGCTCGATTCCCGGAGCGTGCCATGCCGACATCGGTCTCGGTCAGCATGAGGACGTCCGCGGTGCTCAGGTACGGATGCGTGCGGAGCGCCTGGATCTGACGGTCGAGCTCGATGCCGCGCTCCAGGTTCCAGGCGAGGAACCGGTAGCGGGGCCGCGCCGGGGCCGGCCCGGGCGAGAAGCTCCCGGTCTCCGGTGTGGAGAGCACGCGGCGCACGAGGGGGGCGATCCGCGAATAGAGCGGATGCCGCGCGAGCTCGGCGCTCGACCGGCAACGCGCTAGCGTGGCGAAATGCGGGGCGATCTCGCTGCGGATGAGCGCGTGGATCTCGAGATCGGTGGGACTCGGAGCGATGTGTTCTTCGATTGAGATCATGATGGCGTTGGTTCGGGGACCTCAAGCGGGTGGTGCTGAGGGACGAGCGGCAAGCGCACGAGCCAGACGTCGATACTGGGGGCCGGCATTATACAGCTGGGCCGAGATCCGTACCAGCCGTTTGGGTGGTGCGGGCCAAGTGATGATGGGAACCTCGATTGCATGCTCGGTGAAGAGAGCGGCCTGGAGCGGGTCGGCGGCGGTGGCGGTCGCCGCGGCCGGAAATCCCGGGGGCAGGGGGATCGCCGCCAGGGATCCGATCATCTCATCCGGGCAGGGTGGGGGCACCTCGAGCGCGGCGCAGAGGAGGGCGCGGGCCTCGATGGCGAGCTCCCGGTTCCGCCGCATGACCTCGGGCCAGCCCCCGGGGACAAGAGAGCCCACGACGCGGATCGCCTCCGGCACGCAGAGATAGGCGGTCGGATCGTCGGTGCCGGTCCAGTCGAACTCGAGCCGGAAGCGGGAGCGATCGGCGCGCGGCGAGTTCATCCCGTGGCTGATCGTCACCGGGTGAATATCGGCCTGGCGGTCCCGGCGAACGTGAAGGAACGCGGCTCCCTTCGGCGCGCAGATCCACTTGTGGCAGTTCCCGGTCGTGTAGGCAGCGCCGAGCGCTTGGATGTCGAGGGACACCATGCCCGGAGCGTGGGCGGCATCGACGAGCGTGTCGATGCCCCGGCTCTCGAGCTCCCGCACCAGACGAGCGATGGGGAAGATGATCCCGGTCGGGCTCGTCACGTAGTCGATGAGCGCGAGCCTTGTGCGCGCCGTGACCGCGCCGAGGATCGCCTCGACGACGCGCGCGGGCGAATCGACGGGGAAGGGCACCCGGGCCACGACCACCCGCGCCCCGCCCCGGGCGGCCACATACTCGAGGGCGTTGCGGCAGGCGTTGTAGGCGTGGTCGGTGGTGAGGATCTCGTCCCCCGCCGCCAGGCGGAGCGAGCGCAGGACCGCGTTCACTCCGGTCGTCGCGTTGGGGACGAAGGCGAGGTCGTCGGGATCGGCGCCGACGAAGGCGGCGAGCTCGGCGCGGGCGTGATCGAGGAGCCCCTCGATCTCGCGGCCGAGGAAGCGGACCGGCTCGCTCTCGAGCCGCGCGCGCAGCTCCTGCTGCATGGCCAGGACTGCGGTCGGGCAGGCGCCGAAAGACCCGTGATTGAGGAACTGGATGTCGGGGTCGAGGGACCAGTGGCGCGCGAGCGGGGAGGCGCCGGCAGCAACGGAGTTCATGAGGGCCAGGAGTCTACCATGGGGCTCCACTGCGGGTGGTGACGCCTGGCCGTGAAGGACGGGTATAATGGTCGCTGGTCCCCCCTGAACGATGCGCCCCGGAGCCGGTTCCCGGCCTCGACCCGGCTGCCGTGGCGGCGCGCGAGAGAGGAACTCGAAGATGCGATCGCGTCGAATCGCCCTCCTGCTCGGACTCGCCGGGCTCGTCCTGAGCCTGCCGGCCGCGGCCGGACCCGAATGTGCTTCCCACGATACTCCGGTGGCCACGGCCTCCGCCGAGACCCAGGCGGCCCAGGCTCCGGTCCCGGCTGAGCTCAAGGCCGAGGTGCCCGAGCTCGACCAGTTGCACGAGGTCATCCGGCCGCTCTGGCACGACGCGTGGCCCGAGAAGGACTACGCGCTCATGAAGGAGCTCTTGCCGCAGGTGAAGAAGGACGTCGCCGCGGTCGAGGCGGCGAAGCTCCCGGGAATCCTCCGTGACAAGCAGCCGGCGTGGGATGCGGGGGTCGAGAAGCTCACCGCCTCCACCGCCGCGTACGAGGCGGCGGTGGCCGCCGACGATGAGAAGGCGATGCTCGACTCCGTGGAGGTGCTGCATTCGGATTTCGAATCGCTCATCCGCACCATTCGACCCCGATCCGCGGAGCTCGAGGCGTATCACGTCGTTCTCTACCAGATCTACCACCATCATGGGCCGGCCAAGCAGCTGGATGCCCTGCGTCCGGCCGCGGCGGAGCTTGCCGCCAAGTGCGATGCCCTGGCCAAGACCGGGGCCCCGAGCCGCATCGCCGGCGATGAGGCCAAGACCAAGGCGTACGATGCCGAGGTGGCGGTTCTTTGCGGCAAGACGCAAGATCTCGTGAAGACAGCGGATGGCGGGGACTGGCAGGCGATCGCACCGGCCATCGAGACCGTGCATTCTCAGTACCTCGCGGTCGAGGGTTTGCTCGAGTAGGCAGTTCGGATGAACGCGGTCCGAGTTCAAGAGTGACTCCCATGGAGACCATCGCCCGCGCCGCGGGCCTCATCGCGGCCTCCCGCCGGATGGTGGCGCTCACCGGCGCCGGCATCTCCACCGAGTCCGGGATTCCCGATTTCCGGAGCCCGACCGGTGTCTGGACCAAGTACGACCCGGAGGAATTCTCCTATCAGAACTTCCTCGCGCGCTCCACGGCGCGGCGGAAGTACTGGCGCTGGAGTTGCGAGATGTACCCGCTCATGCGCGACGCCGAGCCGAATGCCGGCCATCTGGCGCTGGTCGATCTCGAGCGCAGGGGGATCCTGCGCTGCGTCATCACCCAGAACATCGATGGGTTGCATCAGCGGGCGGGCTCGAGCGACGTCATCGAGCTCCACGGCAACGCCATGCGCGCGGGTTGCCTCGGCTGCGGCAAGGAATGGCCCCGCGACGACGTGCAGCGCTGGTTAGAGGAGGACGGGGTCGAGGAGCCGACCTGCGATGCCTGCGGCGGACCGCTCAAGCCGAAGACGATCTCCTTCGGTCAGGCCATGCCCGAGGCGGAGACCCGGCGCGCCTTCATGGAGGTGGGTGCCTGCGATCTCCTGCTCGTGATCGGATCCTCGCTCGTGGTCTTTCCCGCTGCTTCCCTGGTGCCGGCGGCGAAGCAGGTCGGGGCGAGCATCGTTCTCGTCAACATGGTGCCCACGGACCTCGACGAGATCGCCGATGTCGTCCTTTGCGGCAAGGCCGGCGAGATGTTGCCCGCGATCACGGCGTGGCTCGAAACGCGGCGCTAGCGATGGTGGGAGGGGCGCGCACCGCGCGCAGCGGCGCGCGCCCCGCTCCGCCAGCCTACATGCCCCACAGCTGCATGGTGTTGACGTCCTTGCCCTGCAGCTTCAGGTAGTAGAAGAGCTGACCCTTGTGCTGCCCGAGGTGGTGGATCATGCTCATCAGGTGCTGGAACAGCGTGACCTCGGGGCCGCCCCAGGGAGCCGCCATCTTCTTGGTGAGCAGGTTCGGCTCCCCGGCCTTGGCGATGTACTCGAGGGCGACCGCCTTGTCCGCGGCGAGCTCCTTCAAGGCCGCATCGATGCTCGCCGCCGCGGGCATCTTCTCCGCCGGCGGGAGCATCTGATCCGGCGGCAGGTCCTCCATCTTCATCCCCTCCGGCATCCCCCAATCCCCGCTGACGAAGCCCTTGATCGCCATTCCGCAGGCGTTGGTGCAATGCTGGACGAGCTGCCCGGTGGTCATCCAGTTCTTGCCCGTGGCCGGCTTCCAGCCGAGCTGGTCGGGATCGACCATGCGAATCAGGTTCTCGGTTGCGGCATACATGCCGTTCGTTTCCTGCCTGAGGACATCGGTCAGCGTCATGACCATTATCTCCTTGCGTTCATGATCGACGAGTACGGTGACGGGGGGTGATCGGACGAGTTCGTAACGTGTCCGGCCGACCAGAGGTTGCGCTAGGTGCCCGAAACGGCGAGCTCGCGCACGCGGAAGGTCGGCGTCTTGGTGGCGTGGTCCCAGACGAGGTCGTCAGCGACGGCGTCCACGCCCGAGAGGATCTCCTCGAGCGAGCCGGCCACCGTCACCCGCGCCACGGCCGATGTCGGCTTGCCCTTCTCGATCCAGAGCCCGCTGGCCGCGCTCGAGAACTGCGGGTTCGAAGGGTCCATCCCGATCCACCATCCCGCGAGGTTCCATATCCACAGCCCCTTCTCGATCGGGGCCACGAGCTCCTCGACGGCCATCGTGCCCGGCACCATGGTGAGGTTGCTCGAGCGGATCTCCGGGAGCCCGGCATAGCCGCCGCGCCGCGAGTTGCCGTTCGATGCCGTTCCCATTCGCTTCGCTGCGGTGAGATCGAGGAGCATTCCCGACACCTTGCCCTTGTCGAGAAGGGTCACGTCACGCGTGTCGACTCCTTCGCCGTCGAACGGGGCGCTGGCCAGTCCGCCGCGCCGCCGCCCGTCATCGTGGATGGTGACGAGCGTGCTCCCGATCGCCGCCGCCCCGCGCTCGGCGAGCCATGATCGGTTCTTGCTCAGATGGTCGCCGTTGAGCGCCACGGCGAGGCGCAGGAGGAGCGTCCACCCGACATCGGTGCTGAAGACGACAGGGTAGCGGCCGGTTGGTACCGGCCGTCCACCGATGAGCTTGATCGCCCGCTCTGCCGCGCGCTTTCCGATCTCCTCGGGTGCGGCGAGATCCTGCCAGCGCGTCGCCTCGAACGAATAGTCCCCGGGCTGCAACTCGCCCTCGGCTTCGGCAATGACGCTGACGCCGGCCTGGGCATAGCTCTGGCGATAGTGGCGGAAGAGCCCGCGCGTGCTGGCGATCCAGCTCGAGCTGAGGGTCTCGTCGAAACTGGCGCCGTCGCTGCGACGGATCCTGGCGTCGACGGCGCGGGCAGCTGCTTCGGCGGCCCGTGCGCGGTCGATCTTCTCGTCGATCGAGTGCGTCTCGAGCGCTGGATCGAGGAGGGCGAGGGCCTCGCCCTCATCGCGGCCATCCCCCGGGCCGGTGGGTTCGGGGAGGACCAGATCATCGCGCGGACTCGCGGCGCGCGCCAGCTCGAGCGCCTTCTCGGCGGCGGGCTTGACGCCGTCGGCATCGAGGGTCGTGGTATGGGCGAAACCGAGGCGGCCATCCTTCATGGCGCGGACGCCGAGGCCCCGGACGTCGGCACGCGAAATCGTTTCGAGTATTCCATCCCGCACCCGAATGCCGAGCTGGCGACTCTCCTCGAGGTAGGCATCCCCCTCGGCACCACCCTTCTTGAGCACATCGAGCACCTGATCGAGCAGCGATCGCACGTCCACTTCCAGCCTCCTCTGCCCTCCCCGCCGCGTGGCCGGAGCGCCCGGCGTCGTCGGCCGGGGCTAGCCCTGTCCCGAGCCGCCCACCGTCATCGAGGCGATGCGGAGCGTGGGGGCCCCCGATGTCACCGGCACCCACTGCCCCTTCCCGCAGGTCCCGTTCCAGAACTTCAGGTCTGGTCCGATGCGATCGATTCGCTTGAGGATCTCGGGCCCGTTGCCCACCAGGTTGGCGCCGCGCACCGGCGCGCCGATCTTGCCGTCCTCGATCTTGTAGGCCTCGAGCGTACCGAAGGTGAAGTTGCCGCTCGTCGTGTCCACCTCGCCGCCGCCGAGCGCTCGGGCATAGATCCCGCTCCTGGTCGAGCGGATGATCTCGTCCACATCGTCCTCGCCCTTGTCGAGATAGGTGTTGCTCATACGAACCAGCGGCGGGAAACGGTAGGATTGGCGGCGGCCGTTGCCGCTTCGCGGCAGCTCGAGGATCTGGGCCGACATGCGGTCGGTGAGGAACCCCTTGAGCACTCCCTTCTCGATCACCCGGTTCTCGACCGGGGGGACCCCTTCGTCGTCCACGTCGTACGAGCCGCGGAGGTCGGGGATGCCGCCCCAGTCGATGATGGTGACGCGGTCGGAGCCGACGCTCTCACCGACCCGGCCCGCATAGAAGGACGTGCCACGAAAGACGCCGTCCCCCTCGAGCCCGTGGCCGATCGCCTCGTGGAAGAGGACGCCGCCGCCGGCGGCGAGGATGACGGGCATCTCACCCGCTGGAGCATCCACGGCATCGCACATGGCGACCGCCATGCGCGCCGCCTCGCGGGCCGCCTTGCCCGCCGCGTCATCGTTCATCTGCTCGGCTCCGAGGCGGAAGCTAACCCGCTCGGTGCCGTTGCCGCGCTTCCCGTTCTTGGCGGCGATGACATTGACGCGGAAGTAGAGGAGAGGTGCCGCATCCTCGATCCAGAGTCCGTCCGAGTTGACGACGGCGAAGCGCGTCATCTCGTCGGTGTGCTCGATCGTCACCTGCTGGACGGCGGGGTCGAAGGCCCGGGCTGCTTGGTCGGCGCGCTCGAGCCAGCTCACGCGCTCGTCCTCGGGCACCTCGTCGAAGGGGCGCTTGAAGCCGATGATCGGCGTGGGCGTGGTGATCGAGAACTCGATCGGCTTCTGAATGGCGTTGCCGGCGGCGATGGCCGCGGCGTTCCGTCCGGCGTCGACGAGCGGCTTCTCGTCGAAGGAGTCGGCGTAGGCGTATCCCGTGCGGTCGCCGTCGACGGCGCGCACCCCACCACCGGCGAACACGCCTTGCTCCACGGATTCGATGGCGCCGTCGGCCAGGGTGATCCGCGTGAGCGTGCTCTCCTGCAGGTAGAGATCGGCGAAGGCGGCGCCGCGCGAGCGCGCGGCGGCCAGGATGCGCTCCGCCGCCGCCCCGGTGAGCGGGAAACGGGAGCTGGCCGCGAGCGCCTCGCGGAGGCTGAGGAGACGGCCGAGGGGGGCGGCGGCGACCAGGCCCGCCGCGGCGCCGGCGAGTCCCAGGAAGCGCCGGCGAGGTAGCGCGGTGTCGAAGGAGATCATCCTGCCTCCTTGCTCGGCCCGCTTGGGGCCGGGGGTGTCCAGGAGCGGAGCCTAACACGATCCCAGCGGAAGGGACGCGTCCCTTCGCTCCGGCGCCGGGTCGGTGAACGCCAGCCCGGGTGCTATCATCAAGGCACAGCTTGCCGCTTCGCCGCGCGCGGACCGCCGCGCCACCGTGTCGACCGGAGGGTCCAAATCATGCGCCACCGCCTGCTGTCCGTTCTCCTCGGTCTGGTCCTGATTCATGTCGCGAGTCCCTTCGCCGGCGCCGATGACTGGACGACCCCCGTCGGCAAGAACTCGGCGCGCAACGGGCTTTCCGCCGAGTTCGGGCCCACCGACCCCACCATCCTCTGGCAGGGGAGCCGTTCGTCGCTCATCGCCCAGCAGGGGTGCGCGGCCGGGGATCTCCTGGTGGTCAATCGCATCCAGTCCTTCACCATCCCCACCGGTACCTATCTCGTGGCGCACGATCTCACGACCGGCGCCGAGCGGTGGGCGGTGCAGCTGCCCTACGATCCGCTCGCTCCCGGCCATCGTTCCAAGGTGACCGGCATCCGTGATGGACATGTCTACGCCACGCGCGCCGGAGACACCCGGCTCGACTACCTCTACGCCCTCGACCCGGCGGACGGTTCGATCATCTGGAGGTCGGCGGAGAAGATCGACGAGTCGACCACCGAGAGCGTGGCCTATGCGGACGATGGCGATCTCATCGTCGGCAATTACAGCTCACTCCGCCGCATCGAGATGACCGACGGCTCGACGGTGTGGTCGACCCCGCGCACGAGCCCGACCACCGACGGCAGCTCGGCCGCCGTCTTCGGCAACCGCGCCTACATCTGGGAGGCCAGCGGCACGGGGCCCAAGGTGTCGGCATTCGATCTCGCCACCGGCCAGCGCTTGTACCAGAGCGCGGGGTTCGGCGGTCTCGTCCAGCAGCTCGGGCTGTTCGTCGGTCCCGATGGCACGGTCTACGCGCCCCGCACGCAGAACAACGCCGCCACCGACTTCCTGATCGCGCTCGAGGATGACGGGAGCTCACTCACCGAGAAGTGGCGAGTGCCGCTGGGCTATGTCCCCTTTGCCTCCTTTGCCATCGGCCCGGACGGCACGATCTACAGCTACACACCGCAGAATGAGATCGTGCGCCTCGCCCCGGAGACGGGAGATGTTCTCAACACATCGGCCGTGTTCCCGGCCAACGCTCCGGTGCAGCCGCGCCTGGCGCTCGATGCCGACGGCCGGGTCTATTTCACGAACGGGGGATTCAGCCAGGGCCGGTTCATCAGCTACAACGCTGACCTCACTGAACGCTGGTCGCTGAACGTGACCAACGTGAATCTCGGCGGCCCGGTGATCGGATCCGGCGGGATTCTCGTCGTCTGCGGCGTCGGCACCGACGTCCGCGCCTTCCGCACGCCCGTTGCCGACGTGGCGACCGGCCCCGACGTGCCACTCCGCTTCACGCTCGGCCAGAACAGCCCGAACCCGTTCAATCCCGCCACCGAGATTCCCTTCCGGCTAAGCGGTCCGGCTGCGGTCACGCTCGAGATCCTCGATGCACAGGGCCGCCGGGTAGCGACACTCATCAACGCCGAAATGAGGGAAGGGGGTCCGCACATGGCCACGTGGAGCGGTCGAGACCTTGGCGGGGTGGCCGTCAGCTCCGGCGTCTACTTCTATCGGCTCGATGCGGGGGGCGAGACGGCGACACGCAAGATGCTGCTCGTGAAGTAGCGGCCGCCATCGACAGCGCAAGCGACGGGCGCCGGCGAGGGTCTCGCCGGCGGAGCGCTTGGGCTCTTGCATCCTTCGGCGGTCGCCGGCGCCGGCGGTGTCTGAGCCTGAGAGGCCCGCGCCAAGCCCGGCGCTTCCCCGACACCGGCGTGGCCACCCCCGCCGCACGCTTGCGCCCCCCGCGGCCCGCGGCTAGAATCCGCGGCTCCTCCTCCGCACTCGATCCCAAGTCTCGGGAGATGCGTGAATGACCAGCGCGGTGCTCACCTTCGAGTCCTCGGTCGGCCGCAAGTTGGTGATGGCCCTGACCGGCATCCTCCTCTTCGGCTTTGTTCTCGGGCATATGATCGGGAACCTCCAGATCTATCTCGGGCCGGAAGCGATCAACCACTACGGCGAATTCCTGCGCGAGCTGGGGCACGGCGGCGCGATCTGGGTGGCGCGGCTCGTGCTGCTTGCCGCCGTCGGGCTCCACATCTGGGCGGCGATCACCCTCGCCCTCGAGAATCGCGCCGCGCGCCCGCAGCGCTATCGCCGTCTGGGCTACGAGGCCTCCGACTACGCTTCGCGCACCATGATCTGGAGCGGTCCCCTGCTCGCCATCTTCGTCGTCTACCATCTCCTCCATTTCACGATCGGCTCGGTGCACCACGACTTCATCCCCGGCGATGTCTACCACAACGTCATCGCCGGGTTCCGTGTCTGGCCGGTGTCCGTCTTCTACATCGTCTGCATGCTGGCGTTGGGATTCCATATGGTCCACGGCTTGTGGAGCATGCTGCAGACCATCGGCTTCAGCCACCCGCGCTACAACGCCTGGCGCCGCACCTTCGCCGTCATCTTCACTCTCGTCGTCGTCGTCGGGAACATCTCGATCCCGGTCAGCGTGCTGACCGGTGTCATCCGCTAGCGCTGGGCCGGGCCCTCGGGCGTCGCGCCGCGCGGTTCCGGTTCACAGGGAGACGGTCAAGCGTCATGGAACTCAAATCCAACGTCCCGGCAGGACCGATCGCGGAGAAGTGGGATCGCCATCGCTTCGAGATGAAGCTGGTGAATCCCGCCAACAAGCGGAAGTACTCGGCGATCGTGGTCGGTACCGGACTGGCGGGGGCCTCGGCGGCCGCTACCATGGCCGAGCTCGGCTACCGGGTTCGCGCCTTCTGCTACCAGGACTCGCCCCGCCGCGCCCACTCGATCGCCGCCCAGGGGGGGATCAATGCTGCCAAGAACTACCAGAACGACGGCGATTCGATCTTCCGGCTGTTCTACGACACGGTGAAGGGGGGGGACTTTCGCGCGCGCGAGGCCAACGTCTACCGTCTGGCCCAGGTTAGCGTCAACATCATCGACCAGTGCGTGGCCCAGGGTGTTCCGTTCGCCCGCGAGTATGGCGGCACACTCGCCAATCGCTCCTTCGGTGGCGCCCAGGTCTCACGCACGTTCTATGCCCGAGGCCAGACCGGGCAGCAGCTCCTCCTCGGCGCCTATCAGGCGCTCTCGCGCCAGATCGGGCTCGGCAAGGTCCAGATGGCCAGCCGTCATGAGATCCTGGATCTGATTCTCGTCGCGGGCCGGGCCCGCGGCGTCGTCGCCCGCGACATGGTGAGCGGCAAGCTCGAGATCCACCTCGCCGATGCGGTCGTTCTCGCCACCGGCGGCTATGGCAACGTCTTCCACCTGGCCACCTACGCCAAGGGCTGCAACACGACCGCCATCTGGCGCGCCTACAAGCGCGGGGCGGCCTTCGCCAATCCCTGCTTCACGCAGATTCATCCCACCTGCATTCCGGTCAAGGGCGACTACCAGTCCAAGCTGACCCTGATGAGCGAATCGCTGCGCAACGACGGTCGGGTGTGGGTGCCCAAGCAGAAGGGAGACCGGCGAGCGCCCGGCCAGATCCCCGAGGCCGAGCGCGATTACTACCTCGAGCGCAAGTATCCGAGCTTCGGCAATCTCGCCCCGCGGGACATCTCCTCGCGCGCAGCCAAGCAGGTCTGCGATGAAGGCCGGGGGGTCGGGGAGTCGGGCCTGGGGGTCTATCTCGACTTCGCCGATTCCATCGCGCGTCTCGGGCAGAAGACGATCGCAGAGAAGTACGGGAACCTCTTCGAGATGTATGAGCGCATCACGGACGAGGATCCCTATCATGTACCGATGCGCATCTTCCCGGCGAGCCATTACACGATGGGCGGATTGTGGGTGGACTACAACTTGATGAGCACCATTCCCGGCCTGTTCGTGATCGGCGAGGCCAATTTCTCCGACCACGGCGCCAACCGGCTGGGTGCCAGCGCACTCATGCAGGGGCTCGCCGACGGCTACTTCGTCATTCCCTACACGCTCGGCAATTACTTTGCTTCGAACCAGTTCGAGAACATCGAGGAATCGCACCCGGCCTGCCGCGAGGCGCTGGCCGTCGTCGAGACCAGGATCAAACGTCTGCTCACGGTGAAGGGCAAGCGGACGGTGGACACCTTCCACCGCGAGCTCGGCAAGATCATGTGGGAGCACTGCGGCATGGCACGCAATGAGGTGGGCCTGGAGGCCGCGCTGGCCAAGATCCCGGCGCTGCGCGCCGAGTTCTGGCGGGATGTCCGCGTCCTCGGTCGCGGCGACGAGCTCAACCAGTCCCTGGAGAAGGCGGGTCGGGTCGCCGACTTTCTCGAGCTCGCCGAGCTCATGTGCCGGGATGCCCTCGAGCGCCGCGAATCATGCGGCGGACACTTCCGCGAGGAGTATCAGACCTCCGACGGTGAGGCCTGGCGCAACGACGACGAATTCTGCCATGTGGCCGCCTGGGAATACCAAGGCGAGGACAACGTTCCGAAACGACACCTTGAGCCGCTGACTTTCGAGAACGTCCCCCTGCAGCAGCGGAGCTACAAGTGATGAACTTGACGCTACACGTCTGGCGGCAATCGAGCCCGGAGGATCAGGGTCGCTTCGTCACCTATGGGGCGCGGGACGTGAGCCCGCACATGTCCTTTCTCGAGATGCTCGATGTCGTCAACGAGGGGCTCATCGCTCAGGGCGAGGAGCCCATTGCGTTCGACCATGATTGCCGCGAGGGGATCTGCGGCACCTGTGGCATGGTGGTGAACGGTCGACCGCACGGGCCGCGACGGCTTACCACCACCTGTCAGCTCCACATGCGCAGCTTCGAGGATGGGGACGAGCTCTGGGTCGAGCCGTGGCGCGCCCGCGCCTTCCCGGTGATCAAGGATCTCGTGGTCGACCGCGGCGCCTTCGATCACATCATCCAGGCCGGCGGTTTCATCTCCGTGCCCACCGGCAGCGGTCCGGACGGCAATGCCATCCCCATCCGCAAGGAGAACGCCGATCTGGCGATGGACGCTGCCGCCTGCATCGGTTGTGGAGCCTGCGTGGCTGCTTGTCCCAACGCCTCGGCCATGCTCTTCACGGCGGCCAAGATCTCGCACCTCGGGCTCCTGCCCCAGGGCCAGCCCGAGCGCAACGAACGTGCGCTCAGTATGGTGGCGGCCATGGACGCCGCCGGATTCGGTAGCTGCACCAATCATGGCGAGTGTGAAGCCGCCTGCCCGAAGGGCGTCAGCCTCGAGTTCATCGCCCGGCTGAACCGCGACTTTCTGAAGGCAGCCCTCACTTCCCGTGGCGAGTCGACCGCAGAGGCCGGCGGAGCGGGCTGAGGCCTTCGTTACAAGCTCGCGACATGCTCGAAGAGCGGCGCGAGGAGCTGCATGGTGGTCCTCAGGCCGGTGAACAGCGTCGAGATCTCGTAGGCAACGAGAAAGGTCACCGCGTAGAAGACAGCGGGTTGCCGGCGGAGGCAGTAGAAGACGGGGCGCGCCAGCCGGGGGCGAATTCGCTCGCGCGTGAAGCCGGCCACGATCCCGATGCCGATCATACCGCCGATCACGATGTCACTTGGATAATGCAGGCCGAGATAGACACGGAGCAAGCAAGCCACGACGAGGACATAGGCGAGAGTGAAGAGCCCGAGGCGGCGAGAGATGAGCAGGATACCCGCGGCCAGGCCCAGAAAGAGCGCGGCATGGTCACTGGGAAAGGCGCTCCAGGACTCGAGGCTGGTGCGGGTGAGGCCGTACGGGCTCACGAAGTCGATGGTGGGATCGGCGATCGGGCGGGCGCGAAAGGGCAGCGTGAGGGCGAGCAATCGGGTTGCGACGAGGGCAACCAGGCAGCCGGCGACCGTGGCAATCACGAGCTCCCTGTCGGTGCGGTGCCTGCGCCCCGGCCGGAACCACGCCCAGGAGAGCAGGGATACGACCAGTCCCCCCTTCAGGATATCGGTCTTGGCGAAGAGCACCGCCAGCTGATCCAGGGTCCAGGAATGCTGGGCGAAGTGATTCAGCCACAAGACGATATCGTGGTCGATCTGGTACATATGGGCTCCGGGTCTCGTCCTCAGTCATATATCTGCCGGTTTGGGAGGCATCCTTAGCGTCGGCGCGGCCGCTTGCCGCGGCATTGACGGCGTGCCGGGCAATGTCTAAGCTCACCCGCCGATCGACAAACCGCGAATCGCGATCGCCGGGGCGTCGCTCTGAATAGCTTGATGCCTTGGTATCGACGCACTGAGTTCGTTGCTCAGGGAGGTGTCCGACATGAAGCTCAAGGGAATGATCTTCTCCATCCTGGCGCTCCTCGTGGTGACGGCCGTCGGGGCCCAGGAGGGGACCGGGGACGTCAAGGCCGCCGTGGAGCTGACCCGGCAGATGATCCAGACCGAACGCCAGGCCATCGTGGCGGCCAACATGGATCTCACCGAGGCCGAGAGCGAGGCCTTCTGGCCGGTTTATCGCGAATACCGGGATTCCATGGCCAAGGTCGGTGATCGCCAGGCGGCCTTGATCATGGATTACGCCAAGAGCTACGAGACCATGACCGACCTCCAGGCCGAGGAGATGGTCAAGGAGATGCTCGACATCCGGAAGAAGGAGCTCTCGGTTCGCGGCGATTACGTCAAGAAGATGGGCAAGGTGCTGCCACCCAAGAAGGTGGCGCGCTTCTTCCAGATCGAGAACAAGCTCGATTCAGTGATTCAGTACGAGCTGGCCAGCGAGATCCCGCTGGTCAAGACCAAGTAGCGATTGTAGGTCTCAGGCAGGCCTGGAGAGGGCGCGCCGGGCGAAATCCCCCGGGAAACCGGCCGGCCGGCTCCGTAAGCAGTTGATTGACAACAAATTGCGGTGCTTGACAAGCCGCGATGTTTCGTATCAGCTTACGCGCCGATCGGTCGTCCGAACCCGTCGCCCAGGCGACGCCTGACTGAAGGGAGGAGGATTCCTAGCAATGAATTTGCGCCGGATTCTGATGCTGGCTGTGCTGGCGAGCTGTCTTTGGCTCGGCGCGGCACAGGCGGAAGTAGCCGGGTTCCATCTCGGTCTGACCCCCTACGTCGGATACGCCGACTGGGACGAGCAGGCAAAACTTGGCAGTGACACTCTCTTTCCAGGGAACGAAGACGGCTTTCCCAAGAACGCCGTCGTCTATGGCGGCCGGCTCGCCATCTACTTGAATTCCTGGCTCGGTGTCGAAGGTCACTACGGCCTTAGCCCCACCGAGCTCGCCAGGCAAGATCTGCCCAACGACCTCGACGTTTACCCCTATGGCGCTGATCTGATCATCAACCTGGCGCCCGGGGCCCGCGTGGTTCCCTTCTTCGTCGGCGGCTGGTGCGAGGCCAAGGTCAAGTCCGACTTTGCCGTGCCCGGCGGGCCGGACGAGTTCGAGCGGACGCTCAATGGCTGGGAAGTCGGTGGCGGTCTCAAGTTCATGCTCAACAACCGCATCTACCTCCGCACCGAGTTCCGCGACATGATGCTCGACAACATCCCCGAGGGGAACGACGACCTGCGGCACAACTTCCTGTACACGGCCGGGGTCGAGTTCGACATCTTCGGCCACGTGCCGGATGACGACGGCGATGGCATCGTCAACCGCAACGACAAGTGCCCGGGCACGCCGCTCGGTGCGACTGTCGACAAGGACGGCTGCCCGATGGATTCGGACGGCGACGGTGTCTTCGACGGCATCGACCAGTGCCCGAACACGCCGACCGGTGCCAAGGTCGACGCCAAGGGCTGCCCGACGGATTCGGACGCCGACGGCGTCGTCGACGGCGTCGATCAGTGCGCCGAGCACTCCGAGGGGTGCACGGTCGACACCAAGCGGCTGCCCGATCGACGGTGACGATGACGGCGTCTGCGACGGCCTCGATCAGTGCCCGGACTCGCCTGCCGGTGCCACGGTCGATGCCAGCGGTTGCCCGACGGATTCGGACGGCGATGGCGTCCCGGACGGCATCGACCAGTGCCCGAACACGCCGGCCGGCGCCACGGTCGATGCACGCGGTTGCCAGCCGATGGAGACCATGATCCTCGACACCGGTCTCATCCGCCTCGGCAACGTCAACTTCGACACGGGCAAGGCCACGATCAAGGCGGAGTCGCTGCCGGTTCTCGACCAGGTCGGCAAGATCCTGGTCACTGGCCGCAGCTGCAAGATCGAGATCGGTGGTCACACCGACTCGTCCGGTTCCGACGCTCTGAACCAGAGGCTGTCGGAGCAGCGGGCGCAGTCGGTGAAGGACTACCTGGTCAAGACCTTCGCGGATCTGAAGGGCGACCAGTACACGGTCGTGGGCTACGGCGAAGGCCAGCCGATCGCGGACAACAAGACCAAGGAAGGCAAGGCCCAGAACCGCCGTGTCGAGTTCAAGGTGCTCAACACCGAGGTCCTCAAGAAGCAAGTCGAGCCTGGCAAGTAGACCGGGCTGAACCGTCGGCTTCGCCGCGGCGAAGCCGGTGAACGAAAGAGCGGCGCGTGGGGCACAGGCCCCGCGCGCCGCTCGCTTTTTGGGGTGAGATGGCGGGCGAAAGCCCCCAACGGTGCCGGTTGGCGCGATCATTCCGCCGTTTTGAGCACGCGCGGCTCAAGCTGGCATCCTCGAGCATCGATGAACGAAGAGGAGGTCGTCCCTCCGCCCGGCCCGGGCGTGGCCGGAGTCCCCCGAGATGATGCCCCGGCGCGCGGGCTGTTCTGCGTGGCCGCGCCAGGGGCCATCCTTCCATTCATCGACTCGGAGATGCTCCATGTGTGCCCGTCGACTTTCTGTCCTTCATGCACCCCCTGCGCTCGCGCTGCTTGCCCTGGTTCTCGTCTTCACACTCTCCTCCTGCGGTAGCGGTCGCCTCAGGGTCCGCCACGAGTCGGCCCCCGACCAGGTGGTCATCGTCAAGTCGGGTCCGCCGCCGCACGCGCCGGCGCACGGCTACCGGCACAAGCACGAGGGCAAGGTCGACATGACCTACGATTCCGGCCTCGGGGTCTACATCGTGGCCGGCGCCAAGGATTGCTATTTCCACGACGATCACTACCTGCGACTGGCCAAGGCAGGGTGGGAGGTGAGCTTCTCCCTCGCAGGGCCGTGGCAATCTGCAGCCACCAAGTCGCTGCCGCCGGGACTGGCCAAGAAATATGGTGGCGAGCCCGCGAGCAAGAAGGGAAAGAAGGAGAAGTAGAGGCGCTTCCGATCAGCGCCGGGGTGACGGGGCGTTGGCCTGACCGACGGGCGTTGGCCGGGCGCCGGGCGTCGGCCTAGCCGCCGGAGACCGCCTCCTCGGCGGCGGCGGCGGGCGGCGTGGCGTCATCGAGATCGTCGAGGAACCCCATCGGCAAGGCGACCGATTGCGTGCCTGATGACTTGCCACGCCGGGCGCGCATCGCGTGCGGCGGGAAAGGTTGGGCAAGGTCGGCTGCGGCCAGGATCGCTTCGAGCTCGGCCAGCGTCTTTACCTGCATCAACCTGGTGCGTAGCGCCGATCCGCCGGCGAATCCCTTCGTGTACCAGCCGGAGTGCTTGCGGAAGGAGCGCATCGCTGCGGTCTCGCCCTCCCATGCGGCGAGCAGCCGGGCGTGCTCGAGCATGACGGCGACCACCCCACCGAGATCGGGCGGATTCTCCGGCTCGCGCCCGGCGAACACCTGGGCCAGGTCGCGAAACAGCCAGGGCCGGCCGAGACAGCCCCGCCCCACGATCACCCCGTCGCAGCCCGTCGTCCGCATCATGCGCAGGGCATCCTCCGCTTCCCAGATGTCCCCGTTACCGAGTACCGGGATGCGCGTCACCTGATCCTTGAGCCGGGCGATGGCCGACCAGTCCGCTTCGCCGGCGTAGAGCTGGGCCGCGGTACGAGCATGCAGCCCGACGGCGGCGCAGCCCTCGGTCTCGGCGATCCGTCCCGACTCGAGGTAGGTCGGGTAGCGGTCGTTGATGCCGATGCGGAACTTGATCGTCACCGGCACGGCGCCCGCATGAGTCACCGCTGCGCGGACGATGGCGGCGAGGAGTCTCGGCTTGAGCGGAATGGCCGCGCCGCCTCCATGCACCGTCACCTTGCGCACCGGACAGCCGAAATTCATGTCGATGTGGTCGACACGTCCCTCGCCGACCAGGAACTTGACCGCTTCGCCGACGTAGTGTGGATCCACGCCGTAGAGCTGCAGACTGCGGGTCGTCTCCTCTGGAGAAAAGCTGGCCATGAGCAGCGTCCGGCGGTGGCCGGTGACCAGGGGGCGCGCCGTGATCATCTCGCTCACGTAGAGACCGGCGCCGAAGCGGCGGCACAGGGTGCGAAATGGAGGATTGGTGACACCGGCCATGGGCGCGAGCACGACCGGCGGCCAGATCGCGAGCGGACCGATGGCTACCGGTCCAAACTCGCCGGGCCGCGCCGGTGGCACGTCACGGTTGAGATCACTCCTGTAGATGGCGTCCATGCTGTGGAGATGGTCCCCCTGGTGCAGCCTCGATGACCGGTTTCCGGCAGAGGACCGAGTATAGACCGGGTGAATCGAAACCGGTAGAATGTCGGGCTTCACACGGAGCGCGGAGGCGTGATCGGGGCTGACCGGTAAGCGTCCCGCAAGGCATCTGCCGGATACCAGGGAGAGCATGACATGGACTGGGGTATGGCAAATCGGATGGCGCGCGTCATTCCCGCCGGACGGGCGCTGCTATTTCCTCGCCGATCGATCACGGCTATTTCCAGGGTCCGACGAGCCGCCTCGAGCGGCCCGGGGAAGACGATCGCCCCGCTGACGCCCTACATCGATGCGCTCTTCGTCACGCGCGGCGTCCTGCGCGCCGGTCGTTCCGCCGAGCGTTCGAGAAGCCGATCATCCTCCGCGTCTCCGGCGGCACCAGCATGGTCGGGAAGGATCTCGCCCACGAGGCGGTCACCACCTCGATCGAGGACGCGATGCGGCTCAACGCCGCCGCGGTCGGGATCTCGGTCTTCGTCGGCAGCGACTACGAGCACGAGACGATCGCGAACCTCGCGCGGCTCGTCAACGCGGCCGAGCCGCACGGCATCCCGGTCATGGCCGTCACCGCGGTGGGCAAGGAGCTGGAGAAGCGCGATGCCCGCTACCTCGCGCTGGCCTCGCGCATCTGCGCCGAGCAGGGGGCGCGGGTGGTGAAGACCTACTGGTGCGAGGACGGCTTCGAGAAGGTGGTCGAGGGTTGCCCGGTGCCGGTCGTCATCGCCGGCGGGCCCAAGTGCGAGACCGAGCGCGAGGTCTTCGATTTCGTCTGGGACGGCATTCAGCGCGGAGCCATCGGGGTCAACCTCGGCCGCAACGTCTGGCAGCACGACCATCCGGTGGCGATGATCAAGGGACTGGTCGCCGTCGTCCACCACAACGCCTCGGTGGACGAGGCGGTGGCGGTGTTCCAGGAGGAGCGGGCCCGGGGTGCCGAAGCGGCGAAGACCGCGGCGAAGCACGCGACCGCCGGCCGCCCGGCCGTGAAGGTATGACGTCCGCGGCGAACCGGAGCGAGAAGGTGGAGACGGGGCGCCCGGCGGCGACGGCGGAGGCGTCGATGCGCGTCGCCATGTACTACGCCAACCGGGATGTGCGGCTCGAGCAGATGCCGCGGCCGGCAATCGGCCCCGGTGAAATGCTGCTCCGCGTCGAGGCCAGCGGGATCTGCGGCAGCGATCTCATGGAGTGGTACCGGCGCGATCGGGTGCCGGTCGTGCTCGGCCACGAGGTGACGGGCATCGTCGCGGCGCTCGGCGCCGGAGTGACCCGCTTTGCCGTCGGCGACCGCGTGGTCGCCACGCATCATGTGCCTTGCTTGAGCTGCCACCACTGCCTGCGCGGTGATCACACGGTGTGCGAGACGCTCCGGCGCACGCATTTCCATCCCGGGGGATTCGCCGAGTATCTGCGCCTCGAGCCGATCCACCTCGACCGCGGGGTCTTCAAGCTCCCGGACGAGGTCACCTTCGAGCAGGGCACCTTCGTCGAGCCGCTAGCATGCGTGGTGCGCGGCCAGCGGCGGGCGCGGATGCAGCCCGGAGATACCGTGCTCGTCATCGGAGCCGGAATCGCCGGATTGCTCCATCTCCAGTGCGCCCAGGCGCTGGGGGCGGGGCGCGTGATCGCGGTGGATCTCCTCGAGTCCCGGCTCGATCTCGCCCGCCGCCTGGGGGCTGAGCACACGCTCTCGGCGCGCGAGGATGTGCCGGCACGCGTCCGCGAGTGGAACGACGGCCGCCTCGCCGATCTCGTCATCGTGTGCGCCGGCGCGACGGCGGCGGTGGCGCAGGGATTCGCCAGCGTCGAGCGCGGGGGCACCGTTCTTCTCTTCGCTCCCACCGAACCGGGGGCGACCGTCCCCCTGTCGATCAACGACTTCTTCTTCCGCAACGATGTGACCGTCACGAGTTCCTACGCGGGAAGCCCCGCTGATCTCACCGCCGCTCTCGAGCTCATCCGGGCCCGGCGCGTCCGGGTCGCTGAGATGATCACCCACCGCCTCGGTCTGGCCGAGACCGGCCACGGGTTCGCCCTGGTGCTCGAAGGTCGCGACTCGATGAAGGTGATCATCGAGCCGCAGCGCTAGCCCGCCCCCACCGAGCCCCCTCCCCTTCGACCCTCCCGGTTCCGCCACCGTATTTTCCCCGGCGCGTCCCTGTCTATGGGAGTCGAGGATTCCTGGGCGGCGGCTGGATCAGGGCGAGGCCAGGCACCGGAGAGGATCCGGACCGCCCGAAACCGGCCCGCTGCCCAGGATCCGCGCTTGAGACCGGTCGGTGTCGGCGGCAGGCTGGCAGGGATGGGGACCCCCTGCTCGTCCTCGCCGCCGGCCGGCTGGTCACGCCCGGGCGGTGCCTGGCGCGTCAGCCGGCGACGCGGAGCGGGCGGAAGATGCCGAATGCGCTCGTGAACCCGTGGATCTGCGTCGAGAGCCCGACCGGTCCGATCTCGCCGTTGGCGAAGAACCCGCCCACGGGTACCCCATGGAAGCGACTCTGGAAGAGCGCGGTGTCGTGGTCGGGCTCGCCGAACAGGCCGATGCCCCGACCGAGGCAGGTGAACAGGAGCGCCCCGCGTGGGCTGGGTCGCGGCGGGCCGGCGCTGGCTCGGCTCAGGAGATCCGCCAGATCCTGTCTTGCCGCCTGGGCGTCGCGTAGCTGGAATCTCACGAGCTGTCCCTCGCGCAAGATCTCGCCGATGGCGAGCGCTCCACGCTCCGGATCGACCCCGATGATGTTGCGGATGAGATAGTCGCCGGCCTGAGGCTCGGTGACGAGATCGACGACGATGCCCAGGGAGAGCGCGCGCTGAGCCAGGCGCTGATCTTCGGGCGGGAGCTCGGCCACCAGCTCCTGAATGACCTGGAGCGGTGGCTTGCCATCGAGCTCGAGCAGGATGTTGCGGTCGGCGCGCGTCACCTGATGCAGCTTTCCCACCGGCCGGCAGCCCTGGGCGATGACGGTATCGACGGCGACGTTCCCCGAGAGGGCGACCGTCACCGCCCCGGCGCGAAAGGTCTCGCCTCGCAGGTAGAGCGCGTTCTGCCCGGGGCGGGCTGCGGCTGAGGCCATGCCGCCGACCTTGCGACTGGTCGGATAGGCGAAGTCGAGCCCCGCGAGGAAGTCCTCGACCGGGAAGGTGAAAGGATCGGCGAGGAGGATGAAATGGGGTGTCGGTTCGGGAGCCACACCGATCGCGTCCTGCCATGCCCGCGGGCTGCCGTCGAGATCGGGCAGCGCGTCGCCTTCGACCTGGATCGGAGTCACCGTCACCTCGGGGAGGTGAGCAGCGGCAACGGCGATTCCGGGCCGCTGCTCGATCTCGTGTCCCCCTCCGATCACGCCGCCCGCTGAACAGCCGGCAAGCATGCGGTGCGGCATGGCCGTGGCGAGCAGCCGGGGCACCTCGCGGTAGCGGGGAGCGTGGTGCGGGGAGACGAAGACCAGAGCGAGGTCGATCGTCGCGCCCGCCATCTCAGCAGTGATATGGCGCCCGACCGACGTGATGGCTTCATCCAGGGTTACAGCATCGGAAACGGCGGATGCCCATTGCATTGGTGCGCTCCGTTCTGCGGCCGCCCCTACATTACTTGAGGGGGAGGACGAAGAAAACACCTGGCCGCAGCGTGTTGTTGGTCTGGTCGACGGCGAGGAAGCCCACCCGGAAGTCGAGCCGCAGCGTGGCGCTGGACGTGATGTTGACGAGATCGACGCCGCCCCCGACCTGGAGGAAGAAGTCGGTGCCGTCCGCACTGCCGGCGCCGAGGCCGCCCCCGAAATAGGGTGTCACGCGCGAATCGAGCTGAATGTAGTAGAGGAGGTTCGCGGTCGCGGTGAAGAAGACGCCGAGATCCTCGGAGAGCGTGCCGAAGACGAATTCGGGCTCGATGACGATGCCGGAGGCGGGAGCGTAGCCGAGGGCCGAGCCCACCGCCGGTCCGGCCGCCGTGCTCCCGTTCGAGATCGTCTGCAATCCGACGAAGGGCGCCAGGTAGAGCTCCCCCTTGACGGGAGGCACGGCGGTGTTCCCGGCAGCCGGCAGCAGCAGCCCGGCAAGCAGAATCGTCAGCGGATAGGCGATCCGGCCGCTCCGGCGGATGGCGATCATCTGGTCTCCTTTGGTTCAAGTCCCCGGCGGCAATCGTCGAGGAGTTGTAGCACCGCGCGAGCGCCAGCGGCAAGGGTCGGCGCGGGGCGAACGAGACTGTGAAGATCGTGCAAAGCACGGGGTCGCGGGACCATCCTCCCGGCGCTGGGCCGATCCGGCCTCAGCCGATTTCCAGATAGACCCGCTTGTTGATTCGCCCCTTGCTCTCGTGCTTGACGATCCGGACCTGTCCGACCTCACGCGTGTTCGTGACATGCGTTCCGCCATCGGCCTGGCAGTCCAGGCCCACGATGTCGACGATCCGGATCTCTCGGATCGACTCGGGCAGGAGATTGATCTTGGTCCGGATCAGATCGGGGATGGCCAGCGCCTCGGCCCTGGGCAGCGTGTAGACGCGGATGTCGCGCGCCGCCGCGATCTCGGCATTGACCCGCGCTTCGAACTCGAGCGCCAGATCCTTGGGCATGCCTTCGAGCTCGAAATCCATGCGCGCACGGAGCGGCCTCATGTTGGAGCCGGTGACCTGCGAGCCGTAGTCGCGCCAGATGACGCCACATAGGATATGGAGCGCGGTGTGCGTGCGCATGAGCGCATGACGGTGTTCCCAGTCGAGCCGGCCGCGGATCGCGGCGCCCACGGTGGGAAGAGGAGAGCCGGCGGCAAGCTGGTGGAGGTGGCTTTCGCCATGCTTGGCCATGGCCGTGACCGGATGCTCGTCTCCTTCCCAGATGAGCACGCCGCGGTCCGCGGGTTGCCCTCCGCCGCCGGGAAAGAACGCCGTCTGGTCGAGGACGACGCCAGGAGCGCCGGCCGCCAGCACCCGGGCCGCGAATTCCCTGAGATAGGCATCGGTGTGGTAGAGCGCCCGCGTGGGCTCCAGTGTCTCGGAATCGATCATCCCCTTGCCTCCGCCGGCCAGTCTCCCGGCCATCCGGCCGGCTGTCAACCGCCGGCCGTCTTGGGGACGATGCGCGGACACGGTATAATCATGCTTGGATCAGCGGCTTGGCCGCGAACACCTGCACGAAGTCCCCTGACCCTGAAGGGTTCCGATGAACGCATCCTGGCACCCCAGCGCACCTTCTGAGTGGGCGACGCTTCTAGCCGTCCCCGTCCTCGTTCTCGGTCTGACGGCGTTCTCCCTGGCGACGGCAGCAGCCCCGCCGGCGGATGCCCCGCCCGTGTTCGATGCGCGGACCCAGACCTGGAAGTTCGAGCGCGAGATTCCGGCGGTCGTGGGCGGAGCCTCCGGACCCGAGCAGGCGCGGCTCGATTGCGACTGGTTGTTCGCGATCAACCGGCGGGTTCACGATGAGCCCGCGGGCCAGCACCTCTGGCCCGACATCGCCGTCGGTCCCGACGGCACGATCGCCGTGGCCTGGATGGACGATCACGCCGCAGGTGGCTATCACATCTACTACAGCTTCTCCACCGACAACGGTGCGACCTGGGCCCCACCGGAACCGATCGACACGCGCGGCGCAGGCGCTTACAGCAAGTTCGTCGACATCGAGTTCACGCCATCCGGGATGCCGGTGGCCGTCTGGGAGGACGATCGGTTCACGGCCTACAATGTCTTCTTCTCGAAGCGCGATCCGAGCGGGGGCGGTACGCCGTGGACTCCCAACGTGCGGGTCAACACGGCCGGGAGCCCGCCGAGCAGCGGCGATTTCATGAACGCGTCGATCGCCGTTCTCGACGAGGACCGCTACTTCGTCGCCTGGACCGACTGGCGCGAGGGCGCGTTCCATCAGGTCTACGCTTGCGGCACCACGGATGGCGGGGAAACCTGGGGCGCCGAGACACGGGTGAGCGATGGCCTCGGCTATCAGCCGGTTGCCGCGGATCCCTGCCTCATCGTGGATCCGACCTCCGGGCCCAATCCCGGCGAAGAGGTGCTCGCCTGCGTCACCAACGACTGGCGCGGCAATGTTCCTGGCGGGCGCTACCCCAACGTCTACTTCTATCGCTCCACGGACGGCGGGAGCAGCTGGTCCACGGGCGTGCAGGTGAACGACGTCGAGACCTACTACCAGCAAGCGTCGTCGCACGCCCTGGTGCGCCTCGACGATGGGACGCTCGTTGCCGGGTGGCTCAACAATCCCGACCTCATGGCCCATCACTTTCATACCTGTGCGTCGACCGATCAGGGCGCGACCTGGGAGCCGAGCGCGCAGGTGGATCCTCCCTCGGATGGTGGTTGTGGCACGTACTCCTCCATCACAGCCTTCGAGGGCTGGGTCTACGCCGGCTTCGATCTGGCCGAGACCACATGGAACGCGTACTTCCGTGCTTCCTCGGATGGCGGGCGAAACTGGAGCGAGGATGCCTGCCGGATGGATGACGATACGAGCGGCGGAGCGGCACAGAACACCGTTCTCGCGGCGCGGGCGATCGATGTCGTTCACGGCGCGTGGTCTGACAGCCGGCCTGGACTCACGAACTGGAAGATCTACACGGCGCGCGGGGAGCGCGGGGCAGCCGGGATCGGTGAGCCGGACGAGATCGCCGGGCCGCCCGTGGCTCGACTGCTTTGCGCACCGAATCCCTCACGCGTCGGGACCGCGGTCGAGATCAGGCTCGGCGGTGATGATGGGGCGCGCCGGCTCGCCGTCGTCGATGCCCTGGGTCGGGTGGTGCGGGAGCTCGAACTGGGCCCGGACGGCACTGCCTCCTGGGATGGTGCGGGCGCGAGCGGTCGAGCCTTGGCCCCGGGGGTCTACTGGCTCCAGGCCCGGGGCTCGAGCGCTTGGGGAGGCACCCGGGCGAGGATCGTCCGGTTGCCCTGAGGCAGGCAGCCCCTGGATGGTGCAGGGGCGGAGAATCGTGCGATACTCACGGATGGTGGCCATGAACTGACGCTGCCCTCTGGAGATGACACCGATGCCCCCTGAGGTGTCCCCAAGGAAGAGGCGCTCCTCGACCTCCATCCTGTCGAGCTGCCTCCCTATCACGAGCCAGCGCTGGCTCGCGCCGGCGGCGGGTCCCGTTTCGCACAGCGCCCGACCTCAGGTCGCCCGGTCCCGCTCACTGTCTTGCCCTGCTCCGCGAAATCTCCCTCGATCTCGGAGGGACGAGTCTCTCATCTTCCCGCTCCTCCTCGCGAGGAACCCACTGGAGGGCGTCATGTCTGCTGCAAGGAAGCACTCTCCGGACCCCGCACCTGGCGGCATCGGTCTTGTGATCCTTCTCCTCCTCATCCCGGCGCTGGCGGCCGCCATGCCGCCCATGAACCAGCCCCCCGATGGCCCGGCCGATCGCGAGGCGTTGTCCGGTCTCGGTGGGGAGTGGGCCGCGGGCGCTCATGCTGACACGGTGTGGTTTGGCGGCAGCGGGACGGGCGACGGCACCGTGGTGCGGGGCGGGGTGTGGAACTGGGAGGCCGACTCGGGGGAGACGCCCGAGTCCTTCCCCGACGGCGACCCGGTGGGGAACCAGTACCGGGACGGATGGACCTTCCAGGACCGGACGACGCGGGGCGGCGGTCCGTCGGCGATCGGAGCGGGACACTGGCGGTCGGACGGCAGCTATGACTTCGACTTCGACAGCGGGGCGTTCGCGCACCGGGCGACGACGCACGCCAACAACGGCGCCAACGATGGCCCTGATCCGCTCCACGGCGCGTGGTCGGTGTGGATCGGGACCAACCTTCACCTGAACCCGGAGCACTGCGGGTGGCGGCAGACGGCGGGTTACGGGGACGGGTGGTCGCAGGGGATCGCGAAGCCGTACCGGTTCCGCGCCCTACCGGGGCCGGGAGAGTTCGTGCCGCCGCCGGCGAACGCGGTGCTCGATCTCGCCTTCTTCCACCGCTACGCGGTCGAGGAGGGCTTCGACACGTTGTGGGTGGAGATCTCGGCGGATGGGATCACATGGGAGCAGGTGGGTGGGGGCACCGGGAATGGCATCTGGAACGGGGGCGAGCGGCAGGCCCCGTTGCCCGGTCCCCTGGGAGGTGCGGCCACAGCCGCGCTCGGCACGTGGCCCGGGGGCGAGGGGGATCTCTGGGTACGGCTCAGGCTCGCGAGCGACTCCTTCAGCTCGGACGAGGCCGATGGCGGGGACTTCCTCTACGGCTGGCAGGTGGACGACCTCGCGCTCAGGGCCGATGGCGTGCCGGTCGATGTCACCGACTTCGAGAGCGGGATGGGGGGCTGGGAGCCGCGGCGGTTCGAGGGGTTCGACTTCCTCCTGACGGGGGATCCGTTGCGTCCGGCGGGACGCTTCGTCCCGCTCGCCGATCTCGCCTGCCCGCCCGAAGTGGACTGCCCCGAGGGCTGCGGGCTCGAGAACCGAGTCCTCATCTTCGTCGACAAGGACGACTGCGACCAGAACGACGAGTTCGCCGACACCGGCATCGTCTCGCCCGCCTTCGCCATCGGTGGACCGACCAACCCCGACATCGACGGCGACAGCGGCCGCTTGATCCGGGCCGACGTCTACCACGACTTCGGCGTGGGGTTGTTCACCACGGGCTTGAGCTTCTGCTACTTCTACTGGCCCGCGGACGCGAACCACTGCCCGTATACCCCCCCGGCCGGAGCCCCGGGCGCCGGCGCCACGTTCAACTGGTCGCGGATCGGCTTCTTGACCTGCGATTACTTCTCGGGCGGCACGGGGGCGGTGTGCCTGACGAACTTCCTCGATGACATCTCCTCGAGCTTACCGGCAACGGCCGACTCGGTGATCCTCACGGTCGGAGGCTACTCATCCTGCCGCTCGCGCCCCGACTGCGACATCGACGACAGCGGGACGCCGTTCTTCGACAATGTCCGGTTCGGAGTCTTCGATCCCGCTTCCATCCCTGCCGTGTCGCATACGGTTGGTCGGTATGCGGACAGCTTCCCGATTGCTGATGGCGACATCGTGACGATGCCCGGGCGCATGGATGGGGCGGGCAGCCAGGCCCAGAGTCTCGGTATCGAGAACCCACTGCGGTGGGTGCGGTACGACTCGTCACTGGTCTACTCCGCCGCGGAGAACGCCGCCGTCTATCTCCGCTTCCGGGTGACGCCGGGGGCCTGCCAGCCCGATCTGAATCACGCCTTCTTTGCGGCGTTTCCTCCCTATCAGTGGCATGCGGCACGGATGGACACAACGAGAAGAGCGACCACCCACCCCAACGAGTACATGACCTGCTTCCACGAGGACGATCCACGCAACGGCACCTTCTGGACCGGGATGCCGCCGGCGGTCGAGCCCTGCGATGACATCCTTCCTGACGGTCTCTTCACGCCCGGGACGGTCGTCCACTACTTCTTCGAGCTCCGCGATGCATCGACGGGGCGAGTCACCGGGACCTTCCCGCGCGGGCCAGGCCAGCGCCCCATCACCAGCGCCGAGAACTTCAAGGATCTCTGGCTCGAGTCGAGCATCCTTCCCGAGCTCGATCCGAGCTGCGACGGCACCTATGCCAACACCCTCCTCGTCGTGAACGACTTCACGACGAACGCGGTGCCGGGGCGGGGCACGGTCGAGCGTTCGCGGCTCATGGCGACGCTCGAGAGCCTTGGGCTCGATTTCGATGTCTACGACGTCGTGGGCACCAACTACACCGGCGTCTACGACGGCATCGGCCGCCGCGAGGACCACGAGGCGCAGGTGCCGCGTCCGCCCACGAACGGCGCTACCACGCTCCAGCTCGCGCCCTACGACTGCATCTGGTACACGGGCGGTCTCCTGAGCTCGGGTGTGATGCTGAGCGATGAGCTGACGCTAGCGGCCTTCGGCGGACACGCGTCGAACGATCAGCAGAAGCTCGAGGGCTGGCTCGCCGGTTGCGCGGACGGAGCGAACCGGCTCCTCTTCCTCGAGGGGTTGGGCTGGGCGTCCTTCATCGATGCCAGCACGATCCACGGCGCGGATTTCCTGGCTGGTCGCGGCGTCGACGTCCTGGCGCGCGACTATGCGCAGGAGCTCGCCGCCAACGACCTCCGGCGCTGCGCGCGGATCGCGGGCACGGCGCTCGCTCCCACGTTCACGGGTGAGGTCTTCGGATCGGGTTGCCCGGACGATCTCCCGCTCGATGTGTTCGCGGCGGTGAACGGCGGCGAGGGGGTGGCCCATTTCGTCGAGTCGCTCGAGGACGGCTACGATCCGGTCGACTGCACGGACGACGTGGCGCGGCCGAACTGGCTCACCATCGTGAGACGGACGAACCCGGACCACGCCTGCGAGAAGTCGGTGGCGATGGGCTTCGCCTTCGCCGAGATGCTGCCCTTGAACTGCCAGGACCAGTGCCTCTTCGACGACTACCGGATCAACGGTGCGAACGCGGAGCTCGTGATCGACCTCTTCCAGTGGGCAGGGAAGCCGATCAACGGAAGTCCGATCGGGGTCGGGCCGGAGGCGGCGCCGCACCTCGCGAACGCGCTCCACGCCGCGCAGCCCAACCCGGCGGCGCGCGGCACCTCGGCTATCAAGATTCGTTACAGCGTTGCTGTCAACAGTCATGTCACGGTGAAAATCTACAATGTAAATGGCAGGTTGGTGCGCGTTCTCGTCGACGCGAAGCAAGAAGCGCTCCCAAATGGACACGAGGTCCTGTGGGACGGCAGGAATGATGCCGGCCGTCTCGTCGCCAGCGGCGTCTACAGCTGCGAGCTTCGAATGCCGGGTTTCGTCACGGCCAGGAAGATCGTTCTTCTCGACTGACGCAACCTTCCTCTACCTTTTCCGTACTGGGTGAGTAAGGACCCGGGCGTCGTCCACGCACGGGTCCTCGGGAGTCGCGCAGCCGGTCCGAAAGGCGTCGATGGAGCCGCGCCGGCGGGGCGGCAGCCGTCATGACTGCCCTGCTGGCGTCTACCCTGACCCCGCTCTCTCCACCGGTGATCTTGAGACCTCCAGCCACTGGCTCTAGCCATGGCGACGATCCCGCCTCGAAGGAGGGCGGCAGCCATGGTCGTACCTGCGCCACCTTGTGCGATCGCCACAGGGTGCGGCCCACCAGGGACGTCCCCTCCTGGTAGCCGTCCTTGTTTGGGCGTCGATATGGACATCCCGAACCCCGGTGACGAGCCGGGCGGTCAAATCTCGTGCCGTCCTCGTGCAGATGGCACGTTGGGGGAAGTGCCATGAAGACTCGTTTTCGGCTAGCTCTCTCTGTGCTGGCGCTCCTGTTCTTTGCGACCGCGCCGGCCGAGGCCCGTCGCTCGCTGGCAACCACACCCGAGGCGATGACCTACGGCGAGGAGTTCGGCGACCCCGGCGGCACCGTATCCGCTCTCGCGGACACGGTATGGTTCGGGGGAAGCGGCACCGGCAACGGCACCGTCGTGCGCGGCGGGGTCTGGAACTGGGAGGCGAACAGCGGCGAAACACCGCGGTTCTTCCCGGACGGGGATCCCGTCGGCAACCAGTATCGCGACGGCTTCAGCTTTGATGATCGCACCGCCCGCCGCGGTCCCTCCCAGACCGGGGCCGGTCACTGGCGAACCGATGGTACCTACGACTTCAACTTCGATGGCGGCGGCTTCGCCCACCGAGCGACGACTCACGCCAACGACGGGGAGAACGACGGACCCGATCCGCTGCAGGGCTCCTGGTCCGTGTGGATCGGCACCAACCTCCGCCTGAACCCGGAGAACTGCGGCTGGGGGCAGCGCCGGGGTTACGGTGACGGCTGGTCACAGGGAATCCAGAAGACCTACAACATCCCCGCCGGCAACCTCAACGTCCCGTACGATCTCCGCTTCTTCCACCGCTACGCCGTGGAGGCCGGGTTCGATACCTGCTGGGTGGAGATCTCGTTCGACGGCCTGTTCTGGGACCAGGTGGGTTCCGCTGACCAGCCGAACGGCATCTACAGCGAGGGGACGGCCACGACGCCGCAACCGAGCGCATCGGGCGGCACCGAGATCGTGAACCTCATCACCTGGCCGGTGAATACGGCCGGCACGCTCTACGTGCGCTTCCGCCTGTCTTCGGATGCCCTGTTCTCGGATAACAGCGAGGGCGGCGACTTCTTCTGGGCCTGGCAGGTGGACAACGTCGAGCTCCTGCGTAACGGTGTCTCGCAGGGCCAGGATACCTTCGAGTCGGGGATGAACGGCTGGCAACCCATGTCCTTCGAGGGGTTCGACTTCGACATCACGACCGACCCCGTGGTGGCGGCCGGCCGCATCGAGTCGATCAGCAATCTCGCCTGCCCACCGATCGTCGACTGTCCGGAATCGTGTGGCCTGGAGGGACGCATCCTCATGTTCGCGGACAAGGACGATTGCGACCTGAACGACTCCTTCCAGGGCAGCTACGCCACATCCCGGGCATTCGCCATCGGCGGCCCGACGCAGCCTGATCTCGACGGCGCCGCCGGCCGCATCGTGAATGTCGACATCTATACCGATGGTGGGGCCGGCCTCTTCGAGAACGGTCCGGCCATCTGCTGGACCTACTGGCCTCTCAACTCCAACAACTGCCCCTACACCCCGTCGGCGGGCGAACCGGGGGCGGGCTCGACCTTCAACTGGTCCCAGACCAACCAGCCGACCTGTGACCTGTACATCATGGGGCAGGGGCCGGCATGTCTCGATAACTTCATCGATGACATATCCGACAATTTGCCGGCGGATGCCGACTCGGTCATCCTCTACATCGGGGTCATCGGACAGTGCCGATCCAACGCTCAGTGCGATATCGCCGACAACGGCGCGCCGTTCTTCGACAACCTGAGGTTCGGCGTGTTCGATCCGGCGGGAATCGCCATCACAGCGAACACGCTGGATCGGTTCGCGGACAACTTCCCGATCCAGAACGGGTCCCTGGTGACCACACCGGTCCGCACCGACGGGGCGAACAGCCTGAGCCAGGTGCTCGGCATCGAGAACCCGCTGCGCTGGGTGCGGGCGGATACCGCTGTCGCGGAGACCGGGGCGTCGAACACGGCGCTCTACCTGCGCTGGGCAGTCGAGCGCGGTCCCTGCCAGCCGAACCTGAACCATCCGTTCTTCGTGGCCTTCCCGCCGTCCGCTCCGGGGACCTACCCGGGCGGCCTCGTCTGGCACTCGTCGCGGATGGACACCTCGCGAGTCCAGGGCACGGGCGAGAACGGCCCCGGCATCTACATGACCTGCTTCCACGAGAGCGACCCGCGGAACGGCACCTTCTGGACGGGAACGCCGCCCGGCGTCGAGCCCTGCGACGACATCCTGCCGGATGGGCTCTTCACCGCCGGGACCACCGTTCACTACTTCTTCGAGGCGCGGAACGCCACCAGCGGCGCGGTGGTCGGCACGTTCCCCGCAGCGAGGTCCAAGCTGCCGATCAAGACGACGGCGAACTTCAAGGACTTCTGGCTCCAGATCAACAACCTGCCGACGTTGACCTCGGCCTGTGACGGCACCTATGCCAACACCATGCTCATCGTCAACGACTTCCAGACCAACGCCGTGCCCGGCCGGGGCACCACCGAACGGTCACGGTTGACCGCGACCCTCTCGAGCCTCGGCCTCGAGTTCGATGTCTACGATGTGGTCGGCACCAACTGGGGCAACTGCTATGACGGTATCGGTCGGCGTGAGGACCGTCCGACCCAGCAGCCGCGCCCGCCGCTCAACGGCGCCACCGACCTCATGCTCAACAACTACGAGATCATCTGGTACGCGGGGGGCCTGCTCGATGGCGATGTCATGCTCTCCGACCAGCGGACGCTCTCCCTCTTCGGCGGCCAGCCGGGGATGGATCAGCAGAAGCTGCAAACCTGGCTTGCCGGGTGCACGACCCAGAACCGGCTGCTCGTCCTCGAGGGCGTCGGCTGGGCTTCGACCATCGACGCCAGCACGACCAACGGGCCGGCCTTCCTCACCAACCGCGGTGTCGATGTTCTGGCGGCCGACTACGCCCAGCAGCTCGCCAACCAGGATCTCCGGCGTTGCGCCCGCATCGTCTCGAGCCGGCCTGCGGATCGGTTCGACCACGGTGAGATCTTCGGCTCCGGCTGTCCGGATGACATCAACATCGATGTGTTCGGCGCCGTGTCCAACGGCGAGGCAGTAGCCAACTTCGTCGAGTCGCTGGAGGGTGGCGCCGATCCGATCAACTGCGCGGACGATCAGAACCGTCCGACATGGTTGTCGGTGGTACGCAAGCGCAATCCGACTCGCCTCTGCGAGCACTCGGTGTCCATGAGCTTCGCCTTCGCCGAGCTGAACCCGTTGAACTGCACGGATCAGTGTCTGTTCGCTGATTTCAAGATCAACGGCGAGAATGCGGAGATGGTGATCGACATCTTCCAGTGGGCCGGGATGGGGATCAACGCCAACCCGATCGGGGTCGAGCCCGCCGAGGCGCCGGGGTTCGTGAACGCCCTGTATCAGGCGCAGCCGAACCCGGCCAACCCGGCGGCCACCATCCGCTACGCGATCGCCGACAAGGGGCAGGTGTCGCTCCGGATCTTCGACGTCAACGGCCGCCTGGTCAGGACGCTCGTCGATCAGGTCCAGGAGCCGTCAGCGACACCGTTCGAGGTCGTGTGGGACGGCACGAGCGATGCCGGACGACACGTCGGCTCGGGTGTGTTCTTCTACCAGATCGACACGCCCGGGTTCACTTCGTCGAAGAAGCTGGTGATCTTGAAGTAGATCGCGAGCCGACGCGGCGGAGCTTCTCTGACGCCAGCGGGTCGGGAGTCCGAAGGGGCTTCCGGCCCGCTTTTCTCTCACCGCCCGAGGTCGGTGCGCACTGCCTCGGCAGCGCGGCGGCCGGAGGTCAGAGCGCCGTCGATCGAGGCGTTGTCGCGATGGTCCCCGGCGACGTAGAGCCCCGGCGTGACGCGCACCGGGCGCTGCGGGGTGCCGAGGGCGGGCGGTGTCTGATCGGGCAGCGCGTGCTCGATGCGATAGACGCGAAGGAGCTGCCAGGTCCGCGGCAGCGGTCCGAAGCGCTCGACCAGCTCAGCCCGTACGATTGCGTCGAGCTCATGGTCGGCGAGAGGGTTCGAGCCCAGCACGGTGACGCCGATGAGCGCCCGCCCGGCCGGCGCGTAGCTCGGGGCGACCGCGCTCATCTCGGCGAGGTGTGTGATGGACCCCGCTCCATCGCCGTTCAAGATCAGGACCGACTCGCCCGTGAGCGGCGTGTCCGCGGCATAGTAGAGCGTCGTCACGCCGCGCGATCGCGGCGTGCGGATTCCCAGCAATCTGGATGCTTCCGGGGCCTCGGTGGCGATGACGACCGCGCCGGCAGCCATCTCCTCGCCCGAGGCGAGCGTGACCGCGCCGGGAGCGACCTTCTCGACTCGAGCGCCGGTGCGGATCGACCCCGGTTCGAGGGCGGCGGCCATTTGCGCCGGAATCGCTTCCATGCCCGCCGCTGGCACCGCGGCATCACCCGCCGAGAACATGCGGAAGACGAACTCGAGCATGCGACTCGAGGTCTCGAGCTCGGCATCGAGGAAGACCCCGCCCAGAAACGGCCGGAAGAAGGCATGGATGAACTCCGGGGAGAAGCCTGCTGCCTCGAGCGCCGCGCGCGTCGTGCGCTCCGGACGCTGCCAGAGCTCGGCGAGCGAGCCGGCGCGAACGCGGGCGCGCAGCCGCGCCACCCTGATCTTGTCCCCCAGCCCGCCGAGCGGTGAGATGAGGCTGGCCCAGGCGTCACCCGGGCGGCGCCACGGATCAGCGAGCCGATACCTCCGGTCGCCGAGCATGACGAGCGCTCCCGGACGGAACGATCTCAAGTCGAGGGCGCCCAGGTCGAGGATGCGCCGGGCTTCCGGGTAGGCGGTGAGCAACACCTGGAAACCGCGATCGAGGAGAAATCCCTGAACGCGATCCGTGCGCACGCGTCCGCCCGCCTGGTCCCCGGCCTCGAGGATCCCGCATTCGATTCCTGCTGACGTCAGGTGGCGCGCGCAGGCCAGGCCGGCGAGGCCGGCGCCGACGATCAGCACGTCCGGTCGTTCACTCATCGCTTCCGTCCCGACGGTTGGGGTCCGGCGTCCTCCTCGGCGGAGGCATATCGGGCCAGGTAGCCCTTCACCGACATCTTGCGTGCGGTGTTCTCCGAAGTCATGTAGCGCACGTGGCCGAAGATCGGTCGCTCCGGCCCCCACGGCCGGTCGTAACGGCCCAGCACCCAGAAGATCCCGGTGTAGGAGTTGGGATCGCGCCCGTCGAGGGCGTACTTGTTGTTGAGCTCGATCATGACCGTCAGGGCCTCTTCCGGGCTTGCGGTCCACTCGAGGATCTTCTTGCCCCAGAGCATACGCAGGTAGTTGTGGATCCGCCCCTCCCGGAGGAGCTGGCGCTGCGCTGCATTCCACAGGGGGTCGTGTGTACGCGCCGCTTCGAAGTCGGCAAGCGCGTAAGAATGGGCGCGAGGATCGCGCGCATGCTTGGCCAGGGTCTTCTGCGCCCACTCCGGCAGCGAGGAATAGCGATCGTAGTCATGCCGCTTCGACGTGAAGTTGAAGCCGAGCTCGCGCCAGGTGATGCACTCGTCGAGGAAGCTCTCCGCTTCGGGTGTCATGCCCCACCATCCGCTGCGTTTCCCGGTGGCCTTCGCGGCCAGACACTCCGGGGTCCACTGGTCGCGCTCCGCCACGGCAGAGAACACCTGATGCACGGAGATGTGACCCCAGTGAAGGTAGGGCGATAGCCCGCTCGCCCAGTCCTCGTCGGGCTCGTTTCGCCGCTCGCCGTACTCGTCCAGCCGTCTGGCGATGAAGCGTGACAGCGCCCGGGTGGCGGCAGCGGTCCCCCCGTGCGTCTCGACCGCGCCGACCGCGTGATCGATGGGCAGACTGGCCAGTCCATCGCCGGAGAGGAATCCCGGGTCGAGCGGAGGCCAGCGACGAGTGATCGCCTCGGGCACGGCCGCCGGCCCCGGGAGCCGCCGCCGGAGCGGTTGCGCACGGGGAAGCTCCGCCAGATGCGGCGCCAGGTTCTTGTGCAAGAAACGGCGGAAAGCGTAGGCGGAGGGAAAGACGGTGTCCGCGGCCCGCAGCGGCAGGAGCCCGTTCGAATCGACCCGTTCCAGGCGTCGGTTCAGCTGCGTGCCAGCAGCCGCTACCATTCGCGGTAGGAAGAAGCAGGGGTAGTCGTCGGTGATCACCACCGCCGCCCGCTCCGCGAGCGCAGCCAGGAGCCCGTGCCCCGCTCCGGGCTCCGGTTCGAGATAGGGGTAGTAGGTGACACGGCGGCGAACGCAGGTGGCGGCGTTGTCGGCCATGCCCTCGAGCACGAACCGGTGGAAGCGCACGCTGGCCCAGCGATGGCCGGCCCGCAGCGCCTCGAGCACGAGGAGCGGTTTCCCGAGCTCCTCCGCCCATCCGGCCGCGCGCTCGAGCGCGAAGTTCCAGGTCATCCGCCGAGCCGCAATCATCCAGTAAAGAACGTAATCGCCCCCGAGGCTGATCGGGGCTTCGTTCACCACTTCGATGCGGTTTGCGGGTACTGGGCTCACGGTGGATCTCGTGTCGGTGGTCGGGGATCGCGGCTCAGGGAGGTGGTGAAGGATAGCGGGCGACGGTCGGGGGGTCAAAGGAGGGCCTCCAGTCTTCCCGTCGCGGCGGCGGCACGGCCATCCAGGCAACCACGCCCGCCGCTCAGGGCGTGCTAAGCTACGCTGAGCGGTGGCGTCACGGTGGGCGCACCGCATCCGGCCCTGGAGTGGAGTTGCCCATGCCTTGTCCTATCTTCGCCGCGACGCGACGCCAGCTGGTGCTCGGCGTGTTCGTTCTGACCGCTTCTCTTGCCAGCGCTCACGCTGATGTTCTCTACGAGCAGCGCGTACTCTCCACAGGGCTCGGCGGCGCCAGCACGGAGGGCTTGCAGACTGTTCATCTGCAAGCCGACCGGGAGCGTTCGCAGATCTCCATCCAGGGCGCACCCGGCTCCGGGACAGGCGAGATGCTCTCCATCACCAGGCTGGATCGTGAACTCATCTGGTATCTCGACGTCCAGGCGAAGACCTATGTCGAGACCACGTTCGGCGAACTGCGTGCTCGCTTCAACAAGAGCCGGGCCGCCGGAGACACGACGGCGGCGGCGCGGGCGGTGGCCGAGAGCGAAGTCAAGGTGGAGCGCACAGGCAAGAAGGATACGATCTGCGGAGCGGAGGCCAAGCAGGTCATTCTCACGATCGAGAGCAAGCTGACCGATCCGGCCTTCAGGGGCGGCAAGCAGTATCTCGTCGCCGACCTCTGGATGGCGAAGAACTTTCCGGGATCGGCGGAGCTCGAAGCCTACAACAAGGCGACGGCGAAGGCGATGGGCGTGACCCGGCTGGGGGCCGAGGCCGGTCCGGACAATCCCCTTGGTCATCTCCTGGCGCGCCTCGGTACCGAAATGGAGCAGCTCGAGGGAACGGCGATTCGCTCGACCATGACCTTCGAACTCGACGTCCCGGCCGGGACGACCGCCATTCCCTCGCCCGTGCCGGCGCATGGGGAGGGTCGCCAGGTGCTCTACTCGATCCGTAGCGAGATGACGCGGATCGAGAGCAAGGCGCTGACGGCGGATCTCTTCGAGTTGCCTTCCGGCTACACCAAGAATGAGCCGAGATGATCGCGGGGAGTATGTCCCGAAACTCCAGTCGTGAACCAGGAGGAGAGAACATGCGAGTCAAGCTCACCTACTGCGCAGCCTGAAACTACGAGCCGAAGGCCATCAGTTTGATGGAAAAGGCGCTGCCCAAGTTCAAGCAGAATGTCGATGAATGGGTGCTCGTGCCGAGCGATGGGGGACGTTTCGAGCTCGAGGTCGACGGGGAGCTAGTCTTCTCGAAGCTGGCCGCAGGTCACTTCCCGGAGACGAACGAGGCGATCGATCTGATCAGGAAGAAGGTCGCTGCCAGATCCTAGCGCCGGTGAGGCGGCGAATCGGGCCATGTTCACGGTCGCCTCCGGCAACCCGAGGTGAGTCGCATGTCGTATCCCGCGCGTCTCAAGCAGTGCGATGTCGGCGCCGCCCCGATGTGGGGATGGGTCGTCCTCGCTCTCGCCACGCTCCGGATGCTGGCGCCGTCTCCGTCTGGAGCCGCCGATTCCCCATCACCTCCCTCGGTGCTGTCTGAAGAGCTTCCGATCCTCACTCTTCATGATCTCCTGCTGCGTGCCGAGGATCATCTCGTCGATGTGAGGCGCGTCGACCTCCGCCGGGAGGAAGCACAGGCTGAGCTCGATCACCTGCGGGCGAGCCGGCTCCTCCAGGTCGAAGTCGAAGGCAACTATCGTGAAGAGGACCTCGACCGCACCGAGATCAACGGCGACAACCTCAAGAAGGGGAATCAGCAGGACGTCCGCCGCCAGCTGACCTTCTCGATCACTCATCCGATTCTCGGGCAATCGGTCGAGGACCGCCTGCTCATGGCCAATCAGCAGGTCCGCCTGATCGAGCTCAGCGAGAGCGCTGCTCTCGCCCGACGGGAGGCGACCGTCGAGCTGATCGGGGCCTACGTCGACCTGGCGGCCGAGCAGAGGTACGAGCCGCTGCACGAGCGGGCAGTGGAGCTGGCCACCACCAAGGTGCGGATCCTCGAATCCCGCCACGCCCGCGGGGAGGTGCTCAAGCGTGATGTGCTCGCGGGCCGAGTGGGTCTTTCCACCCGGCGTGCCGCCCGGATCGAGAGCGCCCGGCGGCAGGTGGAACTGATGGGGGATCTCACCCGCATGGTGGATCTGGAGAGCGTGGCCGCGTTTCGGGCGAGCGAACTCGGTTGGAGCAACATGCTGCCGGCAGCTGCAGGCGTTCCCCGAACCGCCGCGGAGCCGCCCGTGGCAGCGCCGAGCGGGGGAGTGCGCTCGAGTGTCTGGTATAATCTACCTCAGCTGGATCTTCGCTTCTTCTATTCGATGGGATCGCGGGATCGGACCTTCGCCGACGAGGTGGATGAAGAGAAGGGGCATATTCCTGGCGTCGAGCTCACGCTCGAGTTCCCGCTCGATCTCTGGCGATCCAGCAAGTCCTACGCCCGCCAGATCGAAGCACGACAGGAGAGACAGCGACTCGCCTTGCTCACCTTGCAGCGAGAAACCGCCGGGCGTGCCCGGGCGGCTGCCCTCCGGCACGAGGAGGCAGCCGCGCGCCTCGCTGTCGCGGAGGCCGATCTGGCCTTGCAGGAGGAGGATCACCGGCTGTCCAGACTCCGGAGCGCGGAGGCGGCGCCGGGTGGCGACGACAGAGGAGACATCGCCGTCATCGATGCCGAGCTAGCCGTCATCGATGCCCGCGCCGAAGTGGCGCGGGCCCAGGGCGAGCTGGCACGTGCCTACTTCGACCGGGCGATGATCGAGGGTGTCGATCCTATCGAGCTCGCCGCCAACGTGTCGCCCGGTTCCGTGACGGAGCGGACGGCGGAGGCGGATCTCGGTCCTGAACCGCCGCCGGGCTCCAGTTCCAACTAATCAGGCTGCGCATGAAGTTCGGAGAAGCAAATTCCGGTCCGCTCACACCCCGCCAGCGGAAGGCGTTCCGGATCGTATTCGCCGCCACCATGGTCATCGTCTTGATCTCGGCGGTGACTCACTTCACCTATCGTGATTGGCCCGCCTTCGTCGTCGGCGATGAGCTCGAGATCTCGGCCGGGGCCGCCGGCACGATCGCGAGGATCGAGCGGCGCGAAAACGAGACCTACCAGCGTGGTGACGTGCTGGTCGTCGTCGAGAGCGAGGCGCTCCGCGTCCGGCTGGATGCCGTCGACCACGACCTCGAGGAGATCGCCCGCTCTCTGGCGGCGGAGCAGTCGGAGGTGGGCGTCGAGCGCCGGCGCTTCGAGCTCGAGACTTCGATCGCCGAAACCGCAAGCCAGCTCCGGTCGAGCCGGGCCGATCTCCAGGCGGTGGGAGAGGTGCTGCCCAGCCTGCGTGAGCTCAAGGCGCTGGCCGAGGAGCGAGCCCGCAGCGGCGAAGCGCTCCGGCGGGAGGACGCCCTCACGGCTGCCGAGCTCGAGGAGCGCCGCCGGAGCCTGTACGAAGTTGCGAATGAGCTCGCCGAGGCCGTGGCGAGGAGGGAAGGACTCGAGGCCAAGGTGGCCGAGTTCGAGCGCGTGCTCGGTCTGTACCAGAGCCGGCTGCGCGGGCTCGTGGACGAACGCACCGCCTTCATCACCGACCTCGAGCTCAGACGGCAGGAGAAGGAGGGCGAGCGGGAGAACCTCCTGGCGGCGCTGGCTGGACTTCGCGTCGTCGCCGATCACGACGGCATGGTGACGGCTGTTCTCCGCAAGGAAGGCGAATACGTGTCGAGCGGTGGTCCCCTTCTGCGTGTCATGCGCAACGAAGAGCTCTGGGTGGAGGCCTACCTGCCCGTCGCCGACAAGCTCAAGATCCGCCCTGGCGATCGCGTGGAGGTGATCGCGCGGGCACCGGCCGGCAAGCTCGCAGGCCGTGTGCAGAAGATCCTGCCCGTGCTCAAGCCGCTCCCCGAGAACATGCAGGCGCCCCTGTCCCGCGCCGACAACTACGCCATTGTCGTCATCACGATGGAGAATCCGGCGGCGGCGAGCTCGGTTCTGAGTCCGGCCGAGCAGGTGACGGCACGCATTCGCCGGCGGCTGGTCATGCTGCGCAATGAGCCGCCGAACGCTCAGGCGCGGCCCTAGCCGGCGCCGTTCACGGCCTGGACCTCGGTTCTCGCGCTAGTAGTCCCCGAATGGGTTCGTCTCCCGCCACGAGATCTGCAGCACGCTGTCGTCGACCAGATCCGCCGTCAGGTCGCTTACTTCGAGGTTGCCATTGAATCGCACCGTACCCTCGATGATGGTCTGCGGCGGTCCGATGTCACGCTGCTTGCGCTCGAGCGAGGTCAGCGAATAGCGGACCTGGGCCGAGTCGAGAATCCCCTCGAGCTTGCCGAGCGTTGTATCGGGGTCGGTGGTGACGATGCGGAACTGGGTCTCGCGCTGCGGATGGAGTAGCGCCTCGGGCATCGCCTGCGGCAGGAGGTCGAACAGGCGCGTGATGAGGACGACGAACAGCGCGCCGATCGTTGCCATCGCCATCAGACCGGCGCCACAGGCCATGCCGAGGCCGAGCGAGATGATGAGCGTGCTGGCATCCTTGGGGTTGCGGATCGCGTATCGATAGCGGATGACCGAGGCCACGCCGATGATGGCCACCGCGCGCTCGATCTGATCACCGATGATCATGATGAGGAGCGCGCCGGCCACCGAGAGGAAGGCGTGCGCCTGCAGGATGCTCTGCCGCTGGCGATCCATCTCCCGGCGGTAGTAGATGATGACGCCGAGGACCGCCGCCAGGAGCACCCGGCCGCCGAGACCAATCGCATGGGACAGAAGGTCAGTGAGCCACATCAATGTTCAATCGTTCTCTCGGCGTCAAGCGGACCGGACGTGTCCGCTCTCGCGGTCGCTAGCGTTCGGATTCGCCGCCCGAGGCGGGGCCGGTCACTGAGCGCGCGGTGAGCCGGACCGGGGGAGCTCCCTCACCAGCCACCAGGATCGGTCCTGCGCCGTCGACCCCCGGCGGGCCGAGCGCCACAATCCCCTCGGGCTGGCGGATTGCACCCAGCCCCTGGACCTCGAGCTCGACGAGGGTGCCCCCCCCGGGAGCCCAGAGGTAGATCGCGTACCCCACGTCATCTCCGGCCGCAGGCCCGGCCAGAACCAGGATACACCGGCGCCAGGGATCGTACTCGAGGGCACGAACGCCCCGGCCCCCCAGGTCCAGGGTTTCGACTCGAGGATGGATGGCGCCGGCTGGCCGATCCATCGCGAGGAGATCGTCGCAAGAGCCGAGCCAGATCACGACGGCTCTTCCCTCCTGGAGGGGCGTGCGGGCTCCGAGAACCAGCTGGTTGCCACCAGGATACCACGCTAGCCCTTCCAGGTTGAGCGAGGTTGGGCCGCCGGTGGCCGGGGGGGTGAGGACATGGAGAAGGGCCGGCCGCAGGTCCTCCACGATGGCCGTCACCTCGGCGCCCTCGGCTCCCAGGTGGAGACGGACCAGGCGCTGGCGATCGCCGCGGAGCCTGCCCCTCTTGGTAGCCGAGTGCGAGGTGAGAAGGTAGATCGCCCCCCCGGAATCGGCGGCGGCCGCTTCGAGATCGTCGAGCCGCACGGGCAGAGCGATCCGTTCAGGCATCCGGGCGAGATCGCGATCAGCCAGGAAGACGGCATCACGGGTCTCGTCATCGACCAGAAGCAGGCGACCGTCGGGGAGGCGGGTGGCCCCGGAGATCTCGAGCGGCCAGTTCGTGACGCGGGGATAGGAATCGGCGCCGGCCCGGGTCGCTTCTGGCGCGAACGACGTGGCCAGGATGGCGGCCAGCGTGAACTTGAGGATGAGACCGCGCACTGCGTTCATGGCAAAGGGAAGAGGCGAGATCATGCCGGATCTCGCCTCTTCTTGTCGACCAGCCTGTCTGCTCGAGCAGGGGCGACCCCCTGGCGCCGCCCTGCCCACCTTCTCGGTGCTTAGTTGGCAGCCGGAGCCGTGTCCGCCGTGGTCAGTGCCGCATACTGCTTCTCGAAGGCATCGATCGACTCGGGCCTTTCCGAGGTCACGAAGGCCATCACCCCGTTCTTGAAGGGCACCAGCTCGACCTGGCAGTCGCCCGAGGTGGCCATCTCGCGGCAGACCCCGCAGGAGAAGCTGTCGGCACCTTCGGTGGCCTTCTGGTGCAGTGTCTTGACAACCTCCGCCTGATCCGAGGTGTAGAAGACCACGAGCGAGCCGCCCGCCGTGCGGGCAGTCTCGATCTTCATTCCTTCCGGCATGGCCGCGGCAGACTTCGTGTAGCTGCAGTGACCTGAGGCGCTCTTGCTCGAGCTCGAGCAGCCGGGACCAGCGTAGACGTTGATTGCCGAGCCGAGGAAGACGAGTGCAAGGGCCGGAACGATGAACTTGCGCATGCCGATTACCTCCGTGAAAGGGACGATGATGCCGGGGGGGAGGATAGCCTCGTGGCTCGTGCTGGCAGCCGTCGGTACCGGGCTTCCCCGAGCCAGCTTCGTCCATAGGATACGGCTGCTGGAAACGGGGACTGTCACCGGGCTGTGGGGTCATTGTAAAGTCCTTGTGAACTCGATCCAGGAACGCTCCGGGGGTCCGGCCCTCCCCGGGGGCCGGCAGACCCCCCCATGATAAGCTCACTTCGGCGGGCCGGAAGGCGCCCATCGCATAGGACCCGCCGCGTCGAAGATCTCCGGTCCCAGCGTACGGTTCAGGAGCACAAGCCACCGTGACAACTCCGGTTCAGGTCGATCTCGATCTCTTCACCGAGATCGAGAAGCTCAAGAAGAAGCAGAACGCCGTCATCCTCGCCCACTATTACCAGGAGTCCGACATCCAGGACGTCGCCGATTACATCGGCGACAGTCTCCAGCTCGCCCAGGAGGCGAAGAAGACGGCGGCCGACGTCATCGTCTTCGCCGGCGTGCACTTCATGGCGGAGACCGCCAAGATCCTGAACCCGGACAAACTCGTCCTCGTTCCCGATCTGGATGCCGGCTGCTCGCTCTCGGAGAGCTGTCCTCCTGACCGCTTCCGCGCCTTCATTGCCGCTCATCCCGATCATTTCGTCATCTCGTACATCAACTGCTCGGCGGCGGTGAAGGCGCTCTCCGACGTGATCTGCACCTCATCGAACGCCGAGGCGGTGATCCGCTCGGTTCCCGCCGACAGACCCATCATCTTCGGTCCCGACCAGAATCTGGGCCGCTTCCTGGAGAAGAAGACGGGGCGGCGAATGGTCCTGTGGCCGGGCGCCTGTGTCGTACACGACATCTTCTCCGAGAAGAAGATCGTTCAGCTCAAGGTGCGACACCCGGATGCCCTCGTGGCCGCCCATCCGGAATGTACGGAGCGCGTGCTGGCCCTGGCGGACCACGTGGGGTCGACATCATCGCTTCTCAAGTTCGTGACTGAGAGCCCGCACCAGAAGTTCATCATTGCCACCGAGCCGGGGATCATCCACCAGATGCAGAAGCGTCGCCCGGACAAGGTCTTCATTCCCGCACCACCGGATTCGGGGTGCGCGTGCAATGAATGTCCCCATATGAAGCTCAACACCCTGGAGAAGCTCTATCTGTGCATGCGGGACCGCCGGCCGGAGGTCACGGTTGACGAAGAGGTCCGCGGCCGAGCGCTCGTTGCCATCGAGCGCATGCTCGAGATCAGCGCCCGGGCAGCTGTCTAGAACGGCGCCGGCGACTCATGAAGAGGGGAGGTCCTGGTGGCCGAGCGAGCCTTGAAGGATGGCATCACCGTTCGTCCTATTCGTCCCGGTGACGTCGAGGCCATGATCCAGATCGATGCCTTGATCACCGGGGAGAAGAAAGCCGGCTTCTGGCGTGGGATGCTGGGCGCCTACCTGGCGGGGGAAGGCGACGACCCGAGCGAGCTCTCGCCGGACCTCTGTCAGGTGGCGGAGATCGACGGGCATGTCGTCGGATTCATGGTCGGCGATATCCAGTCCTACCAGTTCGGCATCCCGCGCTGCGGACGCATCGTGACGATCGGGGTGCACCCGGACTACCGCCGCCGCGATGTGGGCACGGCTCTCATCCAGTCCATGTTCGAGGTTTTCGGCAAGTTCCGCATTCCCTTCATCCAGTGCCTGGTCCGTCCCGATGATCCGCTGCGCGCGTTCTTCGTCGCCAATGGGTTCAAGGCGGTCGAGTTCTTCGCGATGGAGCGCGAGCTGTAGCGGCCGATCGGGTCCGGCCGGGTCCCGCCCCGACGGGGCGGGGGCTTCTGGATGGTCAGTCTGGCCCCGTCTGCAGCTTGCGATCGGAGTCAGACTAGCGGGCGGTTTGCTGGCGGTCGCGGATGCGACCGCGAAAGACCACCTGGACCTCATCGACCTCGAAGCGCGATGGGTCGATCCGATGCTCGAGCGCAAGGACCTGCTCGGACGGAATGTCGACGATGCGGTGCGTCCGAGTGTCGAGAAAGTGCGGGTGCGCGGAGAGAAGCGGATCGTAATGAACGGCACCCTCCTCGATGGCCACCGCGCGCAGGAGCCCATTCCGCACCAGCAAGTTCAGGGTGTTGTACACCGTCGCCTTGGAGACGACGGGGAGCACCTTGGTGACGGCCTGGTAGATATCCTCGGCGTTCGGGTGCTCTCTGCTGTTGAGAACATATTCAGCGATGGCAATGCGTTGAGCGGTGAGATTGAGGCCACACTCCGCCAGGAGCCCCACGATCTCTTCGCGGTTCCGTTTGCTTGTCTTCATGGGCGAATCCAATCTTGGTCGGGAACAAATTCCACACGGTGATTATAGGATCCCGGTTGGCGCGAGCGGAACGAAATCGGGCCCCATCCGGTGCAGGATGGGGCCCGATTATCTATCATTCTCGTTTTAGATTTCCCGCCGGCCGCTCAACCCTCCACGCGGCGCACCGACTGGATGATGACCGGCTCGAGCGGACAGTCGCTCGAGAATGGACCCTTGGCCCCGGTCTTGACTGCCTTGATCTTGTCGACGACATCCATCCCGGCGATAACCTCGCCGAAGACCGCATAGCCATAGTCGCGGGGCGTACCGTTCTTGTGATCGAGGAACTTGTTGTCGACAACATTGATGAAGAACTGGGAGGTGGCGCTGTCCACGATATTCGTCCTGGCCATCGCCACGGTTCCCTGCTTGTTCGAGAGCCCGTTCATGGCCTCGTTCTTGATCGGTGCCCTGGTCTCCTTCTTGCTCATGTCGGTTGCGAACCCGCCACCCTGCACCATGAATCCGTCGATCACGCGGTGGAAGATCGTGCCGTCATAGAACCCTGCATCCACGTAGGCCAGGAAGTTCTCGACCGAGACCGGGGCCTTGTCCTGGAAGAGCTGGATCTTCAAGTCCCCCATGGAGGTCTTGACGAGGACGACGGGGTTGGTCCCCTCCTGCTGGCCCGCGGCCTGAGCGGTGAGAGCGGCGGGCTGTTCCTGGGCCTGGGCCATGGCGAGGGGGACCAGGATGAGGGCGAGGGCCGTGGCCAGGACGAGGCGGCGGGGCATGGACGAGAGCATCTGGATCCTCCTAACCGATACCGGTCATGGGTTTGGCGGCTTGGCGCAGCCTCGCCGATGCCATCTCGCAGGGGCGAACTCCGTGGTTCGGAAAAGCCTACCAGGCCCATCGGCGAGAGACAATGTCACCCGCCCATGGCTCCTGCCCGTCAAGTGACGTGAGCGGGACATGTTGCGGGCCGGGTTGGCTCCTTCCCGGGCCGGGGCAGGGTGGACCGCTGGCAGGAGCGGTCACTAGCTCTTTGGTGGTACCTTGCTCCTGGTGCCAGGGTTCCGGCAGGGCCGGAGTCCTTCCCAGGCCTCGGTGCCAGCCCCGGCGGGGGCCGTTCCCCGAGGACGGCGAGCAAGTGGAGGGCCAGCAATGGTCGATGAACGCGTATCCGCGCCGGCCGGGGCAGAGCGGGATGGCGGCCTTGAAGGCGAGGTCCATGTCCGGCCGGTCGTGAACCTGACCCGGGCCGAAGCGCAGGCGGTGATCGGCGTCTTCCACCAGGCCTTTCCTCCGGCCCAGCGGATCGAGGACGCGGCTCTCGTCCAGCTCCTGCCCCAACCTCATGAGGAGCCGGGTGGAATCTGCTTCCATGTCGCTGAAGGGCCGAACGGTGTCTGCGGCTTCGCCACCGGGTTCCACGTCTCGTCGATAGGACTGGCGACCATCGCGTATCTAGCCGTGGAGGAGTCATGGCGTGGCCGCGGCGTGGGGACGGCTCTGTTCAATTCGCTCGTTGATCGCTGGGGCAGCGCTCGCCCGCGGTCGCCCCACTGGATCCTCCTCGAGGTGGACCGTCCGGAACTGGCACGGAGCAAGGCCGAACGCCAGCTCAGCGAGCGCCGCATTGGCTTCTACGAGCGCCTCGGCTGCCGGCGGATCGAGGCCGACTTCCAGGCGCCTCCGCTCGGTCCGGAACTGCCCGTCGTGCCCTACTGGATCTATGCCCTGCCGATGCGCGAGCCGGATTTCCGCCCCTTGGCGCTCAGGAACGCGATCTCCGATCTGTATCGCGAGGTCTATGGCCTGCTGGAGGATCACGCGCTCGTCCGCCACTGTCTCGACAGCATGGTGCAGGAATGATGAGGATCGGATTCCCCCGACTCACCGGCCCCGGACATGGCGCGGATCGAGGGCTTCCCGCAATCCGTCGCCGACGAAGTTCAGGCTGAGGAGGGTGAGGGCGAGCGCCGTTCCGGGGAACACCACGAGCCACCAGTTCGTGCGCACGATCGAGATCGCCTGAGCGCCCTCCGCAGCCAGGAGCCCCCAGCTGGTTCTTGGCGGCGACACCCCGAGGCCGAGGAAACTCAAGAAGGCCTCCTCGAGGATGACCGTGGGCACGGTCAGCGTGGCGTACACGATGATCGGCCCGGCGATGTTGGGCAGGATATGGCGGAAGATGATTCGCCGGTCCGAGGCGCCCAGGGCTCGCGCCGCCTCGACGAAGGGCTGAGCTTTCAAGCTCAGGACCTGTCCCCGCACGATCCGGCTCATGGTGAGCCATTGCACGGCGCCCAGTGCCACGAAGAGCAGGATGAGAGAGCGCCCGAAGTAGGCGACGAGCAGGATGACGAAGAACATGAAGGGCAACGTGTAGAGCAGATCCACGAAACGCATCATCCAGTGATCGAGCCGTCCCCCGGCGTATCCAGCGATCGCACCCCAGGTGACCCCGATCACCAGGCTCACGAGCGTCGCCACCAGACCGACCAGGAGCGAGATGCGGCCTCCATGAGCCACCCGCACCAGGAGATCGCGGCCCGCAATGTCGGTGCCGAAGGGATGCGCGATGGACGGAGGTTGGAGCTGGGAGGCGAGATCCTGGGCATCGAAGGCGTAAGGACTCAACACCGGGACGAAGATCGTTGCCAGCACGATCGCCGCGAGCATCAAGGCGGCAGTGCGCGCCGCGCGATTGCCGTGGAACTCGGCGCCGGCATCAGCCAGGAGGCCACCGCCGCTCATCGCTCGAGCTCCACCCGCGGATCGAGGACATGATAGGCGATGTCGACCGTCAAGTTGAGGAGCATGAGCAGAACGGAGTAGAAGAGCACTGTCCCCATCGCCAACGTGTAGTCGCGGTTGAGGGCGCTCTGCACGAAGAAGGTCCCAAGCCCGGGGACGAGGAAGATCCGCTCGATGACCACCGATCCCGTCAGCGTGGCCGCCGTGGCCGGGCCGAGGTAGGAGATCACCGGGAGGATCGCCACGCGCAACGCGTGGCGTAGCGCGACCGCGGTTTCGCTCAAGCCCTTGGCGCGAGCCGTCCTTACAAAATCCTCACTGAGCGCTTCGATCATGCCGCTGCGAGTCAGGCGGGCGATGATGGCGGCGCGGGACGCGGCCAGGGTCAGCGCCGGCAGGATGAGCTGGCGGAGCGAGCCCCAGCCGGCGGGAGGCAGGAGCCCGAGAGCGAAGGCGAAGACCAGGATGAAGAGCGGAGCCAGGACGAAGTTCGGGATACAGATCCCGGCCATGGAGATCGCCATCGCTGCATGATCCGTGAACCGCCCGCGCCGCATCGCACTCACGACTCCCGCCGCCACTCCGGTGACGAGTGCGATCGACATCGCCAGAGCACCGAGTGTGAGCGAGACCGGCGCGCTCTGCGCGATGATCTCGTTCACCGAGCGGTTCCGATAGCGGAACGACGGACCCAGGTCGCCGCGGATGAGTTCACGGGCATAGCGTCCGAACTGCGCGAACAGTGGCTCATCCAGGTGGTAGCGGGCGCGGACGGCGGCCTCGATGGTGGGCGGCAGGCTGCGCTCGGCGTCGAAGGGCCCACCGGGGGCGGTCCGCATGAAGAGAAAGGCCAGGAACAGGGCGATGGCCAGGAGAGGGATGAGGCCGAGGAGGCGCCGCGCGACGTAGGCCATCATCGGGCAGCGATCTCCGCGCGGTCCTTGCGATAGACGTGCTTCAAGAGCAGCAGGTTGAGCAGATTGGGCTCGCAGCCGCCGAAGCGGCGATCGTCGTAGCAGTTGAGGGTCACGAGAAAGTAGAGGGGGATGATCGGGGCCTCGGCGAGCAGGATCTCCTCGGCACGAGCGAGGACCGAGAAACGGCGTGCCGGTTCGGTCTCCGCGGCGGCCTCGGCCATGAGCCGCGTGTACTCCGGGTGCGACCAGCCCGTGCGGTTGTTGGGATTGTCGGGCAGCCAGAGGTCGAGGAAGGTCGTGGGATCGAGGTAGTCGCCGATCCATCCTCCGCGTGAGATCTCGTACTCGCCCGCCCGGGTCGAGTTCAAGAACACCTTCCATTCCTGGTTGCGAAGCTCGCAGTGGATGCCGAGCTCGCGCTGCCACTGCTCCTGGACCACCTCGGCCAGTGGTCGCTGCTCCTCGGAGGTGTTGAACAGGAGCTCGAAGGAGGGAAAGCCCCGGCCCTCCGGATAGCCGGCGGTGGCCAAGAGCTCGCGAGCTCGGGCCGGATCGTGCGCCGGGCCGAGCGGACTCGAGTAGCCCGGGATGCCGGGCGGCACCAGGTGCCGCGCCGGGATCTGGCCGCTCCGTGTGATGTGAGTGACGATCGCCTGCTTGTCGATCGCCAGGTTGAGCGCCTGCCTTACCCGCGGGTCCGTGAAGGGAGGACGCGTGACGTTGATGCGGTAGAAGAACGTGTTGAAGTACGTGCTGGTATGGAAGTCCGGCCGTTTCATGACGGCGTCCCGGATCATCGGCGGGATGGATGTGGAGTCGATCCAGTCCGTTTCGCCGGTGGCGTAGAGGTTGAAGGCCGTCGAGGCCTGCTCGCTGAAGATGGCGTCAGCGGTTTGCAGATCGACATGCGCCGCATCCCAGTAGAGGCGGTTCTTCTCGAGGCGGATACGCCGGCGGAGCTGCCAGTCGACCAGGACGAACGGGCCGTTCGAGACGATGTGCTCGGGACGGATCCAGTCCTCGCCGTGCATGCGCACCACCCGCGGGTTCGTCGGGTAGAAGGGGTAGAAGGCGCAGAGATCGAGGAAGGTCGGTGTGGGATGGGCGAGATGAACGACGAAGGTCGAGTCGTCGTCGGCGCGGATGCCGACCTGGCGGATGTCAGCGATCTCGCCGCGATAGTAGCGTTGGGCGTTCTCGATGGCGAAGAAGAGATCGACATAGCGGGCTCCGCTCGCCGGGTCCAGCATGCGTTGCCACTGGAAGGTGAAGTCGTGGGCCGTGACCGGGTCGCCGTTCGACCACTGGCTCGGGCGGAGATGGAAGGTGATCTGCCGGCTGTCAGGTGCGATCTCCCAGCGGTAGGCCACTCCGGGTTGGGGTGACAGGGTCGCCGGATCCCGCGTCAAGAGCCCCTCGAAGAGGGCTGCGGCCACTCGCCCGCCGGCCTGGTCCGTGATCAGGGTGGGATCCAGGGTTTCGGGCTCAGAGGCGAGATCGAAGACGAATTCGGCGCGCTCCTCCACGCCGGCATGCATGACGAAGGCGACCGGGATCGCGATGACGAGGACGAGGGCGATCGCCGGCAGGATGGGGAGGTCGCGCATCATGGCGGACAGGCTGGCCCTAGGATGCGGTCACCGCCTCCAGCGTCATGCGGAGGTGAGGCTTCTCGAGACGGATCTCCCGCCGGCCGTCGTCCACGGCCGTACCGAGAAGGAAGGCGGGGATGCCATGGCGTGTGGCCCCTGCCAGGGCTTGGTCGGCACCGGCGGGGGAGAGGACGGCGATGAAGCCGATCCCCATATTGAAGGTGGCGAACATCTCCGGCTCGGTCACCGGGCCGTGGGCGGCGATCAGGGGGAAGATCGGGGGTGGGGTCGGGCAAGTCGAGATCTCGTAGCTCATGCCGCGGTGGAGCCGGAGCAGGTTCCGCCATCCGTCGCCCGTGATGTGAGCCAGTCCGTGCGCATGGCCGCTGGCGAGGAGATCGAGAGCGAGCGCAACATAGATTCGGGTGGGTTCGAGAAGCTCGGCCCCGAGCTCGCGGCCCAGCTCCGGGATATAGGTGTCGAGATCGATCCGGGCCTGGTCGAGCAGCACGCGACGAGCCAGGGTGTAGCCGTTCGAATGGAGTCCCGTGGCGGCGAACCCGACCACGATGTCTCCGGCGGCGATCGCATCGCCGAGAACCATCCGGTCGGGCTGGACCACCCCCACGGCCGTGCCGACCAGGTCGAGGGCCTGATCGGGACGGGGGCCGGTGAGCATGTCCGGAAGCTGGGCCAACTCGCCCGCCGGGATCGTGATGCGCGCCTGCTCGGCGCCGCTGAGGAGCCCGACTCCCAGCGCGGCGAGGAGATCATCATCGAGACGTCGTACCGCGATGTAATCGACCATGGCCACCGGCTCGGCGCCGACGCAGAGGATATCGTTGACATTCATCGCTACCAGATCGATTCCGAGCGACTCGTAGCGCCCGGCCATCTCGGCAACGACGATCTTCGAGCCCACGCCGTCGATCGAAACGGCGATCCCGGTCCCGCCGACCTGGATCACATTGGCATAATGCCCGAAGTCGAGCAGCACGCGGCCCTCGCCCCCGGACCGGAGGGGAATGGTGCGCCTGAGGGAGGAGAGAAGACCCTTGAGCCCATGGGCGGCCTGATCCGCGTCGACTCCACTCGCTGCATAGGTGAGGCCGTTCGTCGGTCGGCTCGGCATGCTCGATCTCCTGTTCGGCGTGGCCATCCTCGGGCCCGGGTTTCCTCCAGGGCCGCTTCGGCCCGGCCGGGTCGGGTCATCATGCCACAGGGCTCCCCCCGGGGGGCAGCCGGGGCGATGGCGGCCGCGGCCGCCTCTTTCGCGGCGAGCGGCGACCTGGTCTCAAGTTGTTGTAAAGTAAATGATTAAAGGACCGATTGGCCGTCACTTTGGGCTTGGCGGAAGGGGGGCGGCTCGTCTAGATTTTTAGGCGCTTCGGGTCCGTTGGGCGGAGGTGGCGCCGGTTCGCACGCGCCCTCGCGCCGCGGCGATGCCGGAAAGGATGGGAGCTCTATGACGTATGTGGTAGTCAGCAACTGTCAGGATTGCCGTTTCACCGACTGCGTCACCGTTTGTCCTGTCGACTGCTTCCATGGTGACGATCGCATGCTGTACATCGATCCGGACGAGTGCATCGACTGCGGTGCTTGCGTGCCGGAGTGTCCGGTCGAGGCGATCTTCGCGGAGGATGACGTGCCGGAGTCGGAGCAGTCGTGGATCGCGGTCAATGCCGAGAAGGCCCCGGGCCTTCCGGTCTTCAATGAGAAGCTGGATCCTCTGCCCACGGCCGAGGAGAAGAAGAAGAAGCTAGGGTTCGCCTAGACTCCGCTCCTGACAGGAGCGTTCGCGGCGCGACAGCCTGGATTCGCTTGAACGAGGGGAGACTCCCGAGGGAGCTTCCCCTCGTTGAGTCCTAGGCCGAAGCCATGACCATCGGCGAAGCAGCCGGCTCTCCCCACCAACGCACGAGCCTCATCTCGAAGGGATTGGCCGCCAGTCCCAGCGTCGAGGGCTTCACCCGCACAGCGAATCCATGCCGGCCGCTCGTCGCGCACGGCACATACCCGGTGAAGACATGCTCTCCCTGAGCGCTCGCGCCCTTCGCCCACTCGAGCGGGTAGGGGGTTCCCTCCACGATCTCGCCCTTGGCGCTCACCAGCCCCGCGACGGCTTCCACCGCTACATCCTCGGGCTCCAGGTCGCCGAGGCGAACGACGACGGAGACCGGCACGTGCTCGCCGACCTTGAACTCCTGCACGGTCTCGGCCTGAACCTGGAGCACATCGACCGCCGGCCATCGGGTCACGACCTTCTGCTTCCAGCTAGCCAGTTTGCGCGCCACGGCCATCTCATCCGCCGCCAGCATCTTCCATTGCAGCGAGGCGGGGAGATAGAACCGTTCGCAATAATCCTCGACCATCCGGTTGGTGTTGAAGATGGGGATCAGCGTGCGCATCGAGGTCTTCATCATCGCGATCCAGTCCCGGGGCAGGCCTTCCGGGCCGCGACCGTAGAAGAGCGGCGCGATCTCGGTCTCGAGCAGATCGTACAGGGCAAGGCTCTCGAGCTCGTCCTGGTAGTCGTGGTCCTCGTACTCCTCGCCGTGGCCGATGGCCCAGCCGTTGTCGCCACGGAAGCCCTCGCACCACCAGCCGTCGAGCACCGAGACATTGATGCCGCCGTTGACCGGCACCTTCATCCCGCAGGTGCCGCTGGCCTCCAGCGGGCGGCGGGGTGTGTTGAGCCAGAGGTCGACACCCTGCGACCAGGTAGCGGCCATCTCGATGTCGTAGTCCTCGAGGAAGACGATACGCCGGCGGAACTCGTCCCGCCCGGCGAGGTGGATGATCTCGCGGATCAGCTCCTTGCCCAGCTGGTCCTTGGGATGGGCCTTGCCGGCGAAGATGATCTGGATCGGCTGGTCCGGCCCGGTTCAGGATGCGCGCCAGGCGCTCCGGATCGCGGAACAGGAGCGTGGCCCGCTTGTAGGTGGCGAAGCGACGGGCGAAGCCGATGGTCAGGACCTCGGGATCCAGCACCTCGCTCGTGAACTTGGTGGCCGTGCGGTGAACGCCGCGCCGCTCGAGCTGCCAGCGCAGCCGCTGCGCGAGCGAAGGCCACCAGCCGCTCGCGCAGCCGTTCGTGGCTCCGCCACAGCTCGGCGTCGGGAATGTGATCGACGCGTTCCCAGATGCGGTGCGCCGTGGGATCCTCGAACCAGCGCGGTCCGAGGTAGCGATCGTAGAGGCGGGCGATCTCCGTCGAGAACCAGGATGCGGTGTGGATGCCGTTGGTGATGTGGTCGATGGGGACCTCGTGCTCGGGCACGCCCGGCCAGACGCGCTGCCACATGCGGCGCGAAACACGTGCCGTGCAGTTCGCTCACGCCGTTGGCGCGGCCGGCCAGTGCGGAGCGCGAGCACGGTCATGCAGAAGCGCCTCGTTCTTGTCGTTCGGGTCCTGACGACCGAGGCGCAGGAGGTCCTCGATGGTCGATGCCGCTCCGCGCCGGATAGGCGGCGAAGTAGCTGCGCATGAGCTCGGGGGTGAAGACATCGTTGCCGGCCGGCACGGGCGTGTGCGTGGTGAAGACCGTCGAGGCGTGCACCACCTCCTTGGCCTCCTGCCAGTTCAGCTGCCGGCGTTCATGCAACATGGCCGATCCGCTCCAGGGCGAGGAAGGCGGAGTGCCCCTCGTTCATGTGATAGACGGTGGGTTCGATGCCCAGGGCGGCAAGGGCGCGCACGCCGCCGATGCCGAGCAGGATCTCCTGCTGGATGCGCATCTCGTTGTCGCCGCCGTAGAGCTGGTTGGTGATCTCGCGGTCCTCGGGGCTGTTCTCGAGCACGTTGGTGTCAAGCAGGAAGAGCGGCATGCGGCCGACCTGCACTCGCCAGATGCGCGCGTAGACCGGGCGACCGGGCAGCTCGACCTGGATCATGTAGGGTGACCCATCGGGCCGCCTTTCGAGCGACATCGGCATGTTGTAGAAGTCGTTCTCCTGCATGGTCTCCTGCTGCCAGCCGTCGTGGTTCAGGTACTGGCGGAAGTAGCCGACGCGGTAGCAGAGCCCGACGCCGACCAGGGGCAGACCGAGGTCGCTGGCCGACTTCAGGTGGTCGCCGGCGAGGATGCCGAGGCCGCCGGAGTAGAGGGGCAGGCACTCGTGGATGCCGAACTCGGCCGAGAAGTAGGCCACCTTCATGCCGAGAGCGTCGGCGTGGACGCGCTCGTACCAGGTCGTGAAATTGACATAGCGGTCGAGCTCGGCGCGGACCCGTTCCATGTGGGCGACGAAGACCTCGTCCACGGTGAGCTCGCGGAGGCGGTCCTGGCCGATGAGTCCGAGGAGCTGGATCGGGTTGTGATGGCTCTGATCCCACAGCTGGGGATCGACGCTGCGGAACAGCTCCGTTGCGTCGGGGTCCAGGTCCACCACAGGTTGCGGGCGATCTCGGTCAGGGGCCGGAGCCCGTCCGGGATGTTGGGGACGACCGTAAATCTTTGAATAACTTGCATTTAGATTCTCCGGGCGGGCGGCTTCCGGCGGTGCCGAGCGCGGTTCAAGCCCCCCCCGGCGTTGTCGGAGGTTCGGGGGGATACCCTTAGGGCTCGTCGGGGCCGGCCCGCACTCTGAACCCGCGATCCCGGCGGCATGGGCCGGAGGGGCGGAAGCCTAGCACAGGGTTTCCCGGTGGAAGCGACGGAAGCCCGGCCCTCACGACCCGGTCCGGGCCGGATTCACCTGGCGCTCCCGGATTGCCGGGCCGCCTCTTCGGCCAGATCGTGCGCCGCCTCACGCCCCAGGAAACGCTCGGCCGCGGAATGGCCGACGTAGATGAGCGGCGTGAGCAAGACGGCCACTGTGAACTTGTACACGTATTGGGTCACAGCGATGTTGGCGAACTGCTGGCCAGTGAGCTTGCCGGGAAGATAGAAGGCAATGCCGAGGATGATGACCGTATCGACTAACTGCGAGAACACCGTCGATCCGGTCGCGCGCAGCCAGAGTCGCCCGGACCCGGTGCGCCGGCGGAAGGCGTGGAAAACGAGGACATCGGTGAGCTGGCTCACGGCGAACGCGGTCAGTGAGCCCACGATGATCCACATCGACTGCCCGAACACGTTGGCGAAGGACTCGCCGGAGACGGGAGAGAATTCCGTGGCCTGGATCCCGAGTGCGAGGAAGAGCACGATGAAGGCATAGCTGATCATGGCCACCCCGAGCAACGTCAGCTGGCGCACGCCTTGCTTCCCGAAGTACTCGTTGACGAGGTCCGTGGTGAGGAACACGACGGGCCACGGCAGGACACCCACCGACATGATGAACGGCCCGATCTTGAACAGGCCGAGGTCGAGGCCGAAGCCGGGGTTGCCGAGAAAGAAGATCTTGCCCCCGATCAGTTCACCGAGGAGGGCGTTGGTGAGAAAGAAGCCGCCCAGGATCAGGAAGAGCGTGTCGCGCCGGGTGCGCATCGCCATGATCGAGTCCCTCGGGTCTTGATGTGATGGAGGTGCAGGCGGGAATCGGGGAGGCTAGGGAGAAGCGGGAGCGGTGTCAACCGGGGAGTGGGTGCCGGCGGCGCCGGGGTGCCGCGCCGCCATCAGCCGGTCGACGGCGGCGGCGAGCCGGCGCAGCTTCGCTTCACCGCCCTCGCGATCAGCGAGCAAGCAGACGAGGATGTATCGCCGGCCGCCAGTCGCGATCAGCGCCGAGTCGCCTTGCCATGGACCGAAGCTGCCCGACTTGCGGAGGATCGTGTAGCCGGGAATCCTCACCGGCCGGCCCGCTTCGGGTGCTTTCGCTCCGGCCGCCGCACGTAGTCCGGCTACGAACTTGTGATCCCACGTGGTGACGGAGAGGATCTCGCGCATGTCGGCGCTGGCGTCTGGGCTCACGAGCTCGCTGCGAGCGAGGAGGGCGTAGAAGCGGGCGACCGCGGCGGCGCTCGCGGCGTGGGTCCGGCCGGAGCACGGGTCGACCTTCCACGCTGGCCCACCGCTGTAGTCCGCGCCGACCCACAGTCCGCCGCGCTCGGCGTCGTGGAGCGCCATCCGTGGATCTTCGAGCGCGGAGGCGATGCGCTCGAAACCCAGGATCTCGATCGCGCGCGTGGCATCAGGGTTCGATGACGAGCGGATCATGCGCTCGAGCACGGTACGCAGGTCCGGCGTGATCTCGATCTCACCCGCCTGGGCGGTGGCATAGGCGGCGGCGAGGATGGCGAGCTTGGCCACGCTGGCCGCGCCGAGGGTCGAATCCGCGGCCATGCCGGCGGACCGCGCCGGGGATTCGCTCAGATCCACGAGCGCGAGGCTGGCCCGCCCCTCGCGAGCAAGCTCGGCAATGCCGAGTTCGCTCGCGATCGCGTCGAGGGCGACATCGAGATCGGGATCCCGATTACCCATGGGGTCGGGGGTCGTCACGCCGGCGCGGGCCGCCGGGACGGGTCCGCTCGCCGGGGCGTGCAGGGGGAGCTTGCCGCGCCCCATCCAGGCGACACCCCCGATGGCGAGGCTCGCGAGCAAGACGAGCATGAAGGCCGGCGCCCGTGGGAAACGCATGCCCGGAGCCTAGCGGTCCGCGCCCTCCGCGTCAGGTCTCAAGTAGTAGCTCGCCAGCACGCGGGCGGCTGGCTTTCCACGCGGGGTGTACTCGGGATCCCCGGGGCCCCCGCCGCGGCCGTCCAGCGGCCATTTCCAGAAGTAGAGGCCGGCGAGCCAGGGCTGGGGCCACAGTGCGCGGAAGGTGGCCTCGTAAGCCCGGGACTGCTCCTCCAGATCGACTGGATCGTCGCGACCGGGCCACTCCCAGGGTCGGATCGCCGCGCCGCGCACCGCCGGAAAGCCGATCTCGGTGATGAGAACGGGACGCCGGTAGCGCTCGGCCAGGTGAGCCAGGAGGGCGATCGTGGGCTCGAACCCGCGAACCAGGGTCTCCACGTCCAGGCCGGGGTCGCCGCCCAGGCTCGGATAGGCATTGATCCCGATCCAGTCGAGCTCGTCCCAGAAGGTGATTTCCTGAGCTTCGTCGTGAAGATTGGCGGCATAGGTGATCGGCCCGTGGTACACGGCTCGCACCGCAGCGATGAGTGCTCGCCAGTCCTCGGGCCGTTCGCGTGTGGCGCGCACGTACTCGAGCCCGATGCAGAATCCCTCGCAGCCATGTTCCTCGGCCATCCCGGCATAGTGGAGGATATAGCGGCGGTAGTTGGCGAACCAGAGCTGCCAATCCGCGTCCGAATGCATGTGGAGGTCACCGTGCCACCGCGCCTCCGGACCCCAGAACTGACGGCTCCAGATGTGGGGCTTCACGAACACAGCCATCCCCAGTTCGTGGGCCTCTTCGATGAAGCCGATCTGGCGTGTGGTGAAATCGCGGAAACGAAGCTCAGGCTCTTCGATATCGGGCTGGTAGGCGAAGGGAACGACCTGCACGGCATTGACACCGAGCGCGGCGAGCTCGCGAAGGGTACGAGGCGCCTCGGGATGATCGTGCTCGCCGGAATGGGTTTCGAGAACCATGCCGCGCTGGAAGCCCGCTCCGGGCGCCGGGCGAACGGCCGGCGCGGCGGCAGGTCGCGCGGCGCTTGCTGCATCGCCCCGGCCGGGGGTGGTCCCGGTCGAGACCATGAGCGCAAGCGCTAGCGCGAGGGCGATCAGGGCGCTGACGACAGCGACGCGACCAGGGAGCGACATCGGTCCTCGTTATCGATCGTACCGGCGTATCGGGGGGGAAGGACGGGGGACGGGCGCCGGGGAATAGGCCCCACCGCGCCGCCATGACCGCTAGCGTATCACGCTGGAACAGGCGACGTCAGGTCCGTGGGATCAGGACCTCAGCACGGGCAGCCGATAAGAACTCAGAGGGGCCGGGCTCGGCGGGGGATCGCCCGCGGCGGGTCCTGCCTCGGGTGGCCGACCGGCCGCGGCGTCTCGGACGCCCGCCCCCGGGTGACCGCCCACCGGAGCGAGCGCGGAACGCGTGCACCTCCCGCCGCTGCCCCGCCGCCGCCGCCAACCGGAGGAGTGCCCATGACGAACCAAAGCCGCTGGGCGATCTGGGCTGCCATGGCCTGTTCGCTGATCGTGTACCTTTCGATTCCGCTCTTCCTGCCTGCGCCATCGATGACGTACGAGGCGACCGATTTCGGCATCCTGTTCACCGCGATGGGCGTGGTCGCCGTCCTGACATCGGTGGTCTCGCTGGTCATGCGCCGAATGCTCGTGGTCCAGCCCATCCGCACCCGCGCGCTGGATCCCCGGTCCCCGGACGGGATGCAGCGCCTGTCCCAGGCTCTCCTCCTCACCTGGGTGCTCTCCGAGGCCGTGGCCCTCTATGGGCTCGTTCTCTACCTGGTCACGCGGCAGGTCCAGCTCATGGTGCCGTTCGTGATGATGAGCGCCTTCCTGCTCGTGGTGCACGCGCCGCGCGGGGTCGAGGCCGAGCGCTAGGCAGAGGACCCGGCGCCGGCGCCCGCCGCCGGCACCGCTTCCCTGCGTCCAAGCTCGGAGATCAGAACGCCGCTGACGACAACCGCAGCGCCGACGAGGCTTGCGGGTGGCATTCGCTCGCCGAAGAACATGGCAGCAAAGACGAGAGCGAAGACCGGTTCGAGCGAGTAGATGACGCCGGCTCGAACCGAACTCGTTTCCCTTTGCCAGCGCATGTGAAGAACGAGGGCGAGCGCCGTGGCCACGATACCGGTGAAGGCGATGGCCCCCATGAGACGCGGCGTCCAGGTTACCTGAGGTCGCTCGAGGATCGCACCCGTCGCGGCCATGAGGGCCGCGGCGGCGATCGCCGGCCACATGAAGGCCCACGGGTCATGCCGCCGCGACAGGATCTGCAGGGCAACGATCTCGAGCGCGAACATGACGGCGCAGCCGAGAGTGAGCCAGTCGCCCAGGTTGAAGCGCATGCTCTCGGGCCGGGTGAGGAGAGCGATCCCGAGCGCGGCGACCAGGGCCCCGGCCACCGCACTGCGTTCCGGTCGCCCACGCTCGAACCAGCGAGAGAACACGGGCACGAACACGACACACGTGCCGGTCAAGAAGGCCGATTTGCTCGCGGTCGTCATGGTGAGGCCGAACGTTTGCAGCACCCATCCGGCTCCCAGGATCACGCCCAGGAGCAGGCCGGCGCCCGCGGCGCGCCAGCCCGGGACGCGAAGCGGCCCGGCCAGGAAGGGGACGAGGATCAACGCGGCCAGGGTGAAGCGCAGGGCCAGGAACGTCATCGGGGCGGCATCGGCGAGCGCGCTCTTGATGAGGGGAAAGGTGAGTCCCCAGGCTGCCGTGACCAGGATCAGGATGAACTCGGCTCGCCGTGCTTGCGCCTTGGGGTCAGGCGGTGGATTCACGGTTCCTCCACCGCATTCGATCGCATGTGGATGTCGTCCCGCATCCGTTGCATGGTCACGTTTCCGGGATCGAGGGCGAGCCCGCGCTCCAGCGCGGCCAGCGCCGAATCGGGCCGTCCCGCGATGAACTCGGTGCCCCCGAGTCGCATCCAGAGGTAGGGATTGCGCCCGTCGATGGCCACGGCGCGGCGGAAGGCCTGGGCCGCCGCCGCGGCTTCTCCAAGTCGCGCGTGGCTTTCTCCCAATCCGGTCCAGCTTGCCACCGAACCGGGAGCGCGCGTCACCGCTTCGTGAAACACCCGAATGGCATCGACCGGGCGTCCGGCTTTGAGAAGTGCGGCACCCAGGTTGTAGCGGGCCACCGGATCGCCGGGCGCCGCGGCCACCGCCCGCTCGAAGGCGGCGATCGCCTCCTCGTCGCGTCCCTCGTCAGCCAGGGCGATACCCAGGCTGATGTAGGATGCGGCGCGATCGATCGTGACCAGGTCGAGGTGGACCATGGCGGTCGATCCGGCCACCAGCAGGAGAGGAAGAGCAAGCGTCGAGAAGAGCGTCCGTGTGCCATGGTGCAGGGCCCGGCGTCCCCGCCGCCAGATCTCGACGACGGCGAAGGCGGCGAACAATAGCAGCACCGGGACCAGGGGGGCGCGGTAGCGGGCGGTGACGAAGAAGAGAACGACACCGATCGTGAACGCGGCCACGAAGAGGAGGGGCAGCCCCAGCCGACGCCGGTGCTGGTGCGAGAGCGCGAGAATCAACCCCGTGAGGGCCAGTGGCCCGGCCCAGGCGAAGGTGACGAGCGGAGCGCGCAGGAGCGGGATCAGGTCGCGGTAGAGGGCGGGATCCTCGATCTGAGCGATCTCGGTCGCGTTCCAGAACAGGAGCAGCTTGCGACCCAGAATCCGGAGGGCGCGGCCCGGCTGGGCCCGCACGTAGTCGAGCGTGCGCTGGGTGTAGAACGCTGAGACCGCGGACGGTTTGAGGGGTTGTCCCAGCGCCGCCTCCGCGAGGCGGCGGCCGCTCGGGTCGGTGATCATCCAGGAGACATCGACCGGGATGTGGCGCAAGCCCGCTGCCTGGGCTACCTGGTCGAGCTGGATGTAGGTGCCGCGGCCGAGCGGATTGTTGCCGATGTACAGGTTGAGACCGCCGTTCGATGAGATGAGCACCGTGTCGCCGCCTACCACCCAGTTGCGAAGCGTGACCGGTGCGATGACGAGCGCCAGACCGGCGAGGTACGCGATGAGGAGTCGGCTGCGATGACGAGACGCAAACCACAGCCAGACGAGCGCGCCCGGGGCGAACAGGAGCAGGCTGGCCCGGCCGAGGGCCATGATGCCGAGCACGGCTCCGGCCAGGATGACGGGTCCGCGCCGGGTGTCAGGCCCGACTCGGGCCAGGGCCAGGAGCGCCCAGAGGCCGAGCAGCCCGAGCAACCATTCCATGAGGAACTGGTTGTCGTAGAGGATGAGCATGCCGTAGAGCGCCATCGCGATGGCCGCCACCAGGGCCACCGTGCGATCGCACAGACGGCGAGCGAGAACATAGAGGAGCACGGGTCCAGCGCTTCCCAGGAGCGATTGCAGGAAGAGGAGACGGGTGAGCTCGAACCCCGTGATCAGCGCCATGAGAGCCAGCACATAGGCGTACAACGGCCCCATGAAGAAGACGTCACGGCCCATCCAGTTCCCGGCGGCGATGGACCTCGCCTGGTCGAGGTAGTACGCGGCGTCGAGTCCTGGTGAGTGGATGAGCGGAGTGCGCGTGAGCTGGTACAAGTAGAGCGCACGCAGGAGGAAGGCGAAGAGAAAGAGCGCGGCCATGATGATCCCGTCGCGGCCGCGCTCGATCGCCGGAGGTGGGGAAGGCGAGGAGTCGCGAGCTCCGCTGCGCGCTCCTCCCGGCCGCGATCGACTCACAACCGGTCGACCATGACGCGACGCTGTCGCTTCTCGCCGAGGAGGATCTCCAGGTGGCGATCGATCTCGGCCAGCTGGTTCCGAAAGTCCTGATCCTGGGCCAGCGCAGCTTGGCTCTCAGTCGACGCGAACTCGATGATCTCGACGAATCGCCCCAGCTTGACGCGGTCCTCGAGCACGATGAAGCGGACAACTCCGCTCACCGCGGCCAGCTGTCTCCGCGCTCCCTCCATGTGAGAGAGGTAGTGACGTCGTTGATCGAGCGGCACGTCTGCGGTCACGACCTCTGCGCAGATCGGCATGTCCTAGCCCTCCGCTGCCGGTGTTGGCACCCGATCTGGCAGGAAGGGGCGGAGCGCCTCCGGCGTGCGCCCCGAGACGACCGCTTCGGCCACCAGTTCCGCCGTCAGCGGCGCCAGGAGAATCCCGTTGCGGAAGTGTCCCGTGGCGAGATGAAGCCCGGGCAGGCGCCCGTACGGCCCAAGCAGCGGCAACCCGTCTCGGGATTGGGGGCGGAGCCCGGCATCCACGCGGACGACCTCCCCGGCCTCGATCTCGGGCGCGTAGCGCGCCACTGCATTCACGATGGACTTGAGGCCGCCCGCGGTCGCGACGCGGGCGAATCCGGCGTCTTCAACCGTCGTTCCAACGATGAGCTCGCCCCCCGAGCGTGGAACGACATAGGCCCCATGCGTGTACAGGATATGGCCTAGCTTGTGCTGCAGGAGACGAATCAACAAGATCTGGCCGCGCCGCGGCTCGATCCAGTCAGGGGGCAGGGGCATGCCGGCAATGCGGCTCGACCAGGCCCCGGCGGCGATGACGGTGCTTCCAGCCTCGAAGCGGCGATCGCCGGCGGCGACACCGCGGGCCCGTCCGCCGGCGACCAGGACGGAGGTCACGGTGACGCCCTCGATGAAGCGCACACCGCGCCGCTTGGCTGCTGCCACGAGCCCGCGGGCGAGAGATTCGGCATCGACCCAAGCCTCCTCGGGGAGGAGGAGGGCGCCGGGGAGGTCGGGGACGAGCAGGGGTTCGAGCCGGTATGCTTCGTGGCCGGAGAGCCAGGTCGCCTTGAGCCCGAGCGGGTGCTGCCAGTCGCGCCGAGCCTTGAGCTCCGTCGCTCTCTCGGCCGTCAGGGCCAGGTTCAAGACCTCGGTAGGCCGGTAGTCAATGGGCAATCCGGCCTCTACACTCACGCCCCGCACCCAATCTGCGTACCGGGCGCGGCAGGCCAGGCCGAGGTCGAGGAAGGGGGAAGGTCCCTCGGCTTCGGCTTGAGGTGACAGCATGCCGGCGGCGACGGCGGATGTCTCCGGCCCCGCCGTCCCGCGTTCGATCACGGTCACCTGGACACCACGACGGGTGAGCTCGAGGGCCACGGCGGCCCCGATGATGCCGCCGCCCACGACGACGGCGTCACCCGCCGAACGGGGCGAGATGTTGGGAGCTTGGCGCGTACTGGCCGATGGCTGATTCATGGTTCGATCACGGCTCTCGAGGGAGCCTTCCCCGAGCTGATGCGATGGGCTTTTGCTCTGGCACCGGCAATGGTGCTTGCGGCAAGATCACGCGTTCATGCGGCTGCGGAGTCTAGCACAGGAGGAGAGTTGAGCGAGTGCCGAGGGTCCTTGCGCCGGCGTTGCGGGGTCCGGGAACCGGGTATGAATGGAAGGTCGCCGCGAGGCGCTGGAAGCGATGGCGACTTCCGGGCCGCGTTGGTTGTTCTCGGCGTCCTCTCGATCCTGTTCGCTTTCCCGGCCCAGGCGGCAGCCCCGGTCCAGACCGATCCCGCGATCGAGATCCGCGTCGACCGCCTCATTCGCCGCAGCGTCGAGTTCATCTACGAGGGGCAACTCGATTCCGCACAGGCCGCCGTCGAAGCCGCGGCGGCAATTGCTCCCGATGATCCGCGCGTCGGCCTGTTTCGTTTCCGCATGCTGCGCGAGAACTATCCTGATGATCTGAATGAGGAAGAGCGAGCATTGCGCCTGGCGCCGCTTCTCCTGGCGCCTCTCGATCAGACCATTGCGCAGTGCGACTCCATCCTCGAACTGCGCCAGAATGACTCGGCTGCAACCCTGTATCGCGGCTGGGCCCACATGATGAAGGCGCAGACCCATGCCATCGCCGGGCAGGTGTGGGCCGCCGGCAGCGAGAGCCGGCGCGGCAAGAACGACCTGGATCGTTACCTGAGCAATCAACCCGGTGATCCCGACGCCGGAGTCATCGTTGGTGGCTATCTCTATTTTGCCGACATCTTGCCGGGCATCGTCAAGTTCATCAAGTTCTTCGCCCGCGTCCCGGGAGGTAACAAGGACCGCGGCCTCGAGCTGCTAGCGACCGGCGCTCGCACTCAAGGCACGTACACCACCACCGACGCCCAGATCGTGCTGGCGGTCATCTACTACCTGTTCGAGGGTCGAATAGAGGACGCACGCGAGGCCTTTTCGGACCTGATCCTGCGCTATCCATACAACCCGCGCGTGGTCGAGCTCTACGGCTCGACAGCTCTGGTGTTCCCCGAGCTCAGCATGGAGGCGATCGCTGCGCAGAATCGCCTGCTTGCGGTGTGGGGGACGCGCGTTCGCGGCTGGGAGGAGATGTACTACTACCGCTTGCTCTGGCTCCGGGCCCGGCTCTGGAATCAGGTCGGCGAGCACGAGGCGGCGCGACAGGATCTGGAACGGATCGTCGATGCGTCGCTGGTCGATCCCTTCTGGCTGACGCCCCGCGCGCTCATCGGCCTGGCGAGCCTGGCCGCCAATCGCGGCGAGCCGGACCTCGCCCGCAGCTATGCCGCGCGCGTTCTCAGCCAGTCCGGATGGAGCCGCTATCACGAGCAGGCACGCCGCTACGAGAAGGCTCCGGTGAGCCGGCGTCAGCGCGAGCTGTTCGCGGACCAGGCTGAGATCAGGCAGGCGATCTACGGGAAGGAGGAGGATCCGGCCGCGACCCGCCGCATGATCGCCGACGCGCGGGAGCGCTACGGCGCGGATCCGCGACTGTCCTTTCTCGAGGCCGAGCTCGACCATGAGGTCGGCGCGATCGAGGCGGCTCGCAGTGGATACGAGTCGATCGTGGCCACCGACATGGAGAGCGCGTTCGAGTCGATGCGGCTCATGAGCTACATGCGGCTCGGAGAGATCGCCCTCGCCGCCGGGCGCTACGCTGAGGCCACCCGCAACTACGAGCAGGCGCGGAAGATCGAGTCAGGCTATACGCTCCTCGGCAACGTGATCCGCGGTCGTCTGATCTTCATCTCGGAGGCGAAGAAGGGACGCTGAGGCGGCGCCCCAGGATGTGCGGGGCAGGTTCCTCACCCGCCCCGCTCCGTCGCCCTTCCCTGCCGGTCAGGGGAAGTCGTGGCCTCCCTGATCCGATACCCCGATGCGGCTAGACAGCCTCTGAGATCAGCTTCGCCTGCACGAACAGCAGCAGGTAGTCGCGGCCGCCGGCCTTGGAGTCGGTGCCGGACATGTTGAAGCCGCCGAAGGGATGGACGCCGACCAGGGCCCCCGTGCACTTGCGGTTGACGTACAGGTTGCCGACGTGGAACTCACGCTTGGCGCGTTCCACCCGCTCCCGGTTCTTCGAGTAGATGGCGCCGGTGAGACCGTAGTCGGTGTTGTTGGCGATCGCGAGCGCATCCTCGAAATCGCGTGCCTTGATCACCGCCAGCACCGGGCCGAAGATCTCCTCCAGTGAGATGCGGGCCTTGGGTGCGACATCGGCGAAGACGGTGGGGGTGATGAAATAGCCCGGTCGGTCGAGTGTCCCGCCGCCAGTCAGCAGGCGCCCCTCCTTCTTTCCGATCTCGATGTACTCGAGGATCTTCTCCTTGGCGCCAGCGCTCACCACCGGGCCCATGTCGACGCCGGGTTCCGCCGGATCACCGACCCTGATCGTTTCGACCTTGGCCTTGAGTCGTTTCACGAACTCATCGTAGACCGATTCGACCACGATCACCCGCGAGCACGCCGAGCACTTCTGGCCCTGAAAGCCGAAGGCCGAAGCCACGACTCCCGCCACCGCCGCGTCGAGGTCCGCCTCGGCATCGACCAGGATCCCGTCCTTGCCGCCCATCTCGGCGATCACCCGCTTGATCCAGATCTGACCCGGCTGGGTCGTGGCGGCGCGGGCATTGATGTCGAGCCCCACTTCCATCGAGCCGGTGAAACAGACGAAACGCGTCCGGGGGTGTTCGACGATCGTGTTCCCGATCTCGCCGCCGGATCCGGTCAGGAAGTTGACCACGCCGGCGGGCATGCCGGCCTCCTCGAGGATGGCGAAGAACTGGGCCGCGATCGCCGGCGAATCGCTTGCCGGCTTGAGCACGACGGTGTTGCCGGTGACGATGGCGGCGGTCGTCATGCCTGCCAGGATCGCCAGCGGGAAGTTCCACGGCGGGATGATGACTCCGACGCCGAGCGGGATGTAGATGAGCTCGTTCTTCTCGCCCGGGATCCGGGTCAATGGCTGATCCGCGGCATAACGCAAGTTCTCGCGGGCGTAGAACTCGAGAAAGTCGATGGCCTCCGCCGTGTCGGCGTCGGCCTCGATGCAGTTCTTACCTACCTCGAGGATCATCCAGGCATTGAGCTCGAACCGCCGCTCCCGCATGAGGGCCGCCGCCCGGAACAGGAGAGCGGAACGGTCGCGAGCCGGCTGCCATCGCCAGGATGCCAACGCCTCTTCGGCGGCTGCGATGGCCTCGACCGCCTGCTCGCGGCTGGCGCGCTGGAACGTGCCCAGCACCTCGGCGGGGTTGGTGGGATTGGTCGAGGTGAAGGTCTTCGGCCCCTTGGTCCGGCGGCCGCCGATCACGAGCTCATAGGTGCGGCCGAGCTGGGCCCGGACCCGGGCCAGCGCCTGGCGCTGGCGCTCCTGGTTCTCCGGGCGCGAAAAATCGGTCAGGGGCTCGTTCTTGAACTCGCCGGGTGCGGCCGCCGGCGCCTCCGCCACGGCGCCCTGGTGCTTCGGTGCGGACATCAGTCTCTCCTCTCTCTCCGAGATGGGTCGGGCCGGAGAGCATAGCAAGTCGACGCGATCGGGTCGAGGCGGGGGCGATCACCGGAGTGCCGCCCTTCCCGTGTTGCCGGCCGCCGGATGTGCGACAATGCGGCGATGTTCGCGGGTCCAAGAACGCTTGAGCGGAGCGTCCAGCGGTGGCTCGGGGCCGTCATCCTGGCCGCCGCCGGCCTCGTGACCGCGGCGCCCACGGTCGCCGGGGCCACCCCCGGCGACGCCGTCCCGAGCGATACCGGAGCGCCGCTCCCCGGTGACGATGCCTATGCGATCCGGGTCCCGCCGCTTGCCGACCCCATCGCCGATGGCTGGCAACGCGCGCTCGATCGCCCCCCGCGAACGGTCTCATCCAGCGAAGGCGACGCTCTCGCACCGCGTCCCTGGGAGCGGCCCAACACCGTCGCCTCCTCGAGTCTCTTCGAGAAGTTCCCGCACAATCCCGTGCTCCCGCTGGGGGAGAAGGGGAGCCTCGATTCCGGGCATGCGGAATATCCGAGCGTGGTCCAGGTCGGCGGCCTCCACTGGCTCTTCTATTCCGCCTATGGGGCGCATCATCGCTGGGAGATTGCCGCCGCGGTGGCCGCGGACGGTATCGCCTGGACCAAGCTGGGCGTGGTGCTCGCTCCCGACCAGGCCGCTGCGGCCTGGGATTCGGCCACCATTGCCTTCCCCTGTGTCACGGTGGATCCGGCGGCGCCCGCGGAGGAGCGCTTTCGCATGTGGTACGCCGGGAAGCAGGATGCTCTCTACGATGGCATTGGCTATGCCACCTCAGCGAACGGACGCCAGTGGACGCGCCGGGGGCAAGTGATGGCGGTCGGACGGCGCGGCGAGTGGGACGGGTCGCAGATCGTGGATCCCTGCGTCATCGCGGTCGATGGCGGCTACCGCATGTACTATTGCGGCTCCCGCGATGCTGACGGCCTGTTCGCGGTCGGCGTGGCGCTGTCCGCGGACGGACGAAACTGGGTGAAGTATCCGGACAACCCGATCTACGACCCTTCCACTGCCGACAACCGCACCGGCGTTTACACGGTCGACGTGGTCTCGGACGCTGGGCGGTTCATTCTCTTCGCCAGCGCGCCGACGGCCGCCGACGAGTACGAGATCCACGCCGTGCTCTCGACGGACGGCTTTGGATTCGATGCCACCACGCGCCAGGTTGTGCTCGCGCCCGCGCGCGACTCGACGTGGGACGACGCCATGGTCTATGGCATGGACGTGATGGCGAGTGGCGACACGTTCTACATGTGGTTCAACGGCATCTATGACCGCCACGTGACGCAAGGGGGGGAGGTCGGGTTGGCGAGGGTGGCGCGCGCTGAGTTGCTGCGCCTTCTCGACGCTCAGCCGGCGCTGCCGGAATCCCGCCCTTCCGGGCCGTAGCACGGCCAATCGCGGGTCAGGTCGAGCCACAGGGCGAGCCCCTTGTACTCGCCATAGCGGGCGTAGGCGCGCGCCAGCGCGCGGGGGGTGGCCGGCCGCTTGCGGCCGCGCAGCGCGGCGAACTTGGCCAGGCACCAGCTGTCGACGGCCAGGTACTCGTGCCGCCCGAGGAGGCGGACCATCTGCTCGGCGGCATAGGGCCCAACTCCGCGGAGTTCCAGCAGGGCCCGGCGGAGAGTGTCGCCGGCCCAGTCGACGCGACGCAGCCGCTCGAGAGCCTCGGGTTCGCGCGCGGCCCGGAGCGCGAGCTCGTGCAAGGCCGGAGCGCGATACCCGGCACGGACCACCTCTCGATAGAACGACTCGGGCTCAGCGGCCATGCGAGGGGGTGTGGGGAAGGCGCGGCGGCCGCCGGGCCCGATCGAACCGAGATGGAGGATGAGCGCCGAGACCATGCGCCGCGTGGACGACCATGTGCAGTTCGTCGTGCAGATGAGCTTGACCAGATCCTCGTAGACGGTGGGGGCGCGAAGCAATCGTCCGGCGCCCGCAGCCCGCACCCAGCGGAAGCCGGGATCCGAATCGGTGCGGCGGTAGAAGGGCTCGAGATCGACGTCGAAGGCAAGGATGTCGCGCACGACGGTGCATGCTGCTGCTTGCGCCGCCTCGGAGTTCCCATCGTCGGTCCCGGTGGTTTGAACCGAGACGAGGAGGCGTCTGTGACCTGCCGTCTCGCGCACCCGGATCGCGATCACCTCATCCTCGCTGAGCACGTGCAGGAGCGACAGCGATCCATCACGAGCGAATTCGAAGGGGGGCAGGTCATACCAGCCATGGCCGGTGGCCGTCGGGATGAGGCGGAATCCGGGCGGGGTCTCGATTTCGATGTCGGTCTGGCGGCGGCTGACGGCGGAGCGGTCCATGGGTTGATGGTAGCGTGCCGGAGCGGGGTGCGATATCCAGTTCTCTCCTGCTCCGCCAGCATCCCGTGGTTTGACTTGAAGCCGGGCTCTCCCTAGGCTCCCAGCGCTCGACGTCATGCTCCATCACCGAGGTCGGACTTCGTGACCCACCCGATATCGATTCGCACGCTTCTGCGGCGGAACGAGAACTTCCGCAACCTGTGGATCGCCCAGCTGGTGAGCTACCTGGGTGACTGGTTCAACACCCTCGCGGTGTTCAGCCTCGTCACCGAGCTTACCGGCCAGTCGGGTCAGGCCCTGGCCCTGGTCCTCATCTCGCGCTTCCTCCCTGCCCTTGTGTTCAGCGCGGCGGCCGGGGTCGTGGCCGACCGCTACTCCCGGCGGTGGATCCTGATTGCCACCGATCTCCTGCGTGCGGTCGTCGTTCTCGGGTTCCTCTTCGTGAGGGACCCCGATCAGGTGTGGCTCATCTATGCGCTGACTGCGGCTCAGCTCTCCCTCTCCGCGTTCTTTCAGCCCGCGCGTGATGCGGCCGTACCGACGATCACCAGTCGCCAGGAGCTCTTGGCGGCCAACGCGCTCAGCGGGGCGAGCTGGTCGATGATGCTCGCCCTCGGGGCCGCCGCCGGAGGTCTTGTCACGCACTGGATGGGACGCGAGGCGGCCTTCGTGATCGATGCCATCACCTTCATCGTCTCGGCCCTGGTCGTGCGCCGGGTCAGGATCCCGACTCGCATCCGTCCGCCGCAGCGCGCGGTGTCGTTCAGCGAGCTCAGCGGTGTCAACGACATCATCGAAGGGGTCCGATATGTCATGGCGCATCCGTCAGTCGCCTGGTTGCTCATGGTGAAGCTCGGCTGGGGTCTTGGCGGTGGGGTGCTCCTCTTGCTTGTCGTCTTCGGCGAGCAGATCTTCCCGCCCGGCGGCGCGGCCGGAGTGGGTGTCCTCTACGCCGCACGCGGCCTGGGCTCGGCGATCGGGCCCTTCGCCGCCCGCCGGGTGGGGGGCGAAACGCCTCGTGCCATGCGCCATGCCATCACGGTCGGTTTCGCCTGTGCGGGCATCTTCTACATCGGCTTCAGCCATGCCGGCAGTCTGGGTCCGGCCGTGCTCGCTCTCCTGGGGGCCCACACGGGGGGGGCCATCCTGTGGGTGTTCTCGACGACGCTCCTCCAGCTCGCCGTGCCGGACCGCTTCCGCGGGCGCGTCTTCGCCGCGGAATGGGCCCTCGTGACGCTGTCCATGTCGGTTTCGAGCTTCCTGACCGGCAGAGCGCTCGATGCCGGGCTCGACCCGCGTGTGCTCGCGCGGATCCTGGGAATCGCGTTCCTCCTGCCCGGACTCGTCTGGGCGGGGGCACAGCCGTTCCTGCGCGGGCGCCTCGAGCAGCACATCGCGGCGCGGCGGGCCGAGGAGCCGCAAAGCGAGCCTGAGCTCGCCTGATCCGGACCACCCAGGCCCGCCACGGACGGGAATCTTCCCCCCGCGGTCCTTTGCGGCTGGGTTTCAACTCTTGCGGGCCGTGTGAAGGGCGTGATATACGGGGCCGATGCAGCGATCCGCGCGCATTCCCTGGGCGCGGGATGGTCGCGATCGAGGCGTCGAGGGGGAATCATGCAGCTACTTGCGGGCAAGACGGGCCTCGTGATCGGCGTGGCCAACGAGCGGAGTCTGGCGTGGGGTATCGCGCTCGCCCTCCATGGCGCCGGAGCTCGGCTCGGGTTCACCTTCCAGGGGGAGCCGTTCGAGAAGCGCGTGCGTCCGCTAGCTGAGCGCCTGGGATCGCCGCTCATCGAGCCCTGCGATGTCTCCAGCGAAGCCCAGCTCGAGCGCGTCGTGGGCCGGGCCAAGGAGGTGTTCGGGAGCCTGGATCTGCTCGTGCACGCCGTCGCTTATGCCGACAAGGCGGCGCTGCAGGGGGAGTACCTGCAGGTGACGCGCGAGGCCTTCTTGAAGGCGATGGAGATCAGCGTGTACTCGCTGACCGCGCTCTGCCGGCTGGCCCGGCCGATCCTGCGGCCGGGGGGTGCGGTGTTGACGCTGACCTACCTCGGGTCGCAGCGAGTCGTGCCCAACTACAACGTGATGGGCGTGGCCAAGGCGGCGCTCGAGTCCAGCGTCCGCTACCTGGCTTCCGATCTCGGCCCCAGCGGGATCCGGGTGAACGCCATCTCGGCCGGTCCGGTGAAGACGCTCTCGGCGACGGGCGTTGCTGATTTCGCGAACATGCTCAAGTACCACGGCGGTCAATCGCCGCTCCGGCGCAATGTCGATCTCGAGGATGTCGGTCACACCGCTCTCTACTTGATGAGCGACCTCGCAACGGGAGTCACGGGCGAGATCGTTCATGTCGACGCCGGCTACTCGATCATGGGCGCCTAGAGTCCCGCTGGTCGGCGCAGGACGCAGCGCCAGACGCGGCCCTCGACTCCATGAATGCGTGTCACGGCCACCGGCCCCAGTCCCGCCGCGAAGCGCCGGACCCGCTCCGGGCGCACGCAGTAAATGGGTGTGTCATCGATGCGGTCCTTCTCGCGCGCGAAATATAGAGCTGGCGCGCGAGCCTCCTCGTCGGTGAAGAAGTCGTAGAAGTCGAAGACGGTGCCGATCCGGGAGAGCGCGAGCATCTGGCGCACCAGGCGCTGCATGAGACGCCAGTGTGCCGGGGCGTCGTCGACGAGAAGCGCGAACACGCCGATGGCCACCACGGCATCCGCGACCGGGTGCGGTGACCAGTCGAGCACATCGGCGTGCTGGAAGTCGGCTCCCGGGAAGCGCCGGCGGGCCACGGTCACCATCCGCGGGGACAGGTCGGTTCCGGTGTAGGTCTTGACCGCGCTCAGTCGTTGCCGCAGGCGAGCATAGAAGTCCCCGGTCCCCGCTCCCACCTCGAGCACGGAACGGGCCTGCCACACCTCGAGCACGTCGAGGACGGCATCGTGCCGGCGGTTGCGGTCATCGGGGGCGAACCACTTCGTGGCTTCGAGCAACGCCTCCTGGTGGGGGCTGGTGTCCGCCCCGGCCCGCGCCACCGAGAGGTCGAATGCCTCTCGGGTGCGCTCGAGTACGCGTCCGGCCCGGGAGTCGTGTCTCAACGTACCCTCCTCAAGAAGGCGAGCGCCTCCCCATCCCAGTCTTCGGCCGATCGGAGTCCCTGAGGGTTCCTGGTCGCAGCCTGGCGGCAGGTCCAGCCGGTTGCAAGCAGCAAGCGCCGGCAGCTTGCTGGCTGCCGGCGCTTGCGCCTACCGTGGAAGCGGGTGCGCCCATCCCTGGATAGCGTCAGGTTCCGGCCGTACGAGTCCTTCTCGCGCGGCATGGACCGGTGCCACCGCTCCGCGGGCCGAAGCGAACCGCGCGCTGGACCGGATTCTCGGCGATCGGGCGGTCCTCGCCGCTGGCCTTTGGCCCGCGGCGCCATCCCGCCATCGCCGGAATCCTGACCGGCAAGCGCGGGGGGCGGTGGACGGTCGATCGGCCCCGAGTTCAGATCCCTTCCTCGCTCGGTCCCTCCGAACAGCCTCAGATACACCGGCCGCGAGGTCTGGTTTCAGCCGATTCGGCCCCTATCTTCGCGGTCGCTTCTTGGCTCCAGTCGTCCGGCTCCTGGCCGCCTGGGCGCGGGGCCGACGCCGGACCGGTGGGCGATCTGCCGCTGGAGTACCGCGCGCGAGGGCGCCTTCTCCGGCCTGGACCCGGATCGGCATCGGGCGCCGGGTCTGGTCCACGGCCACATAGACCGCCTCGGCCTCGGTCACCTTGACCCGCCGACCGCCCTCCAGCGCACGCTGGGCCTCGACGATCACCTTGACCGTCACCGACGTCCGGCCCACGCGCTCCGTGCGCGTATAGAAGCTCACCAGATCGCCGACATACACCGGTTCGTGGAAAACGACCTCGCGCACGGCCACGGTGACGAAGGTATGGGTGCCGTGCTTGCGAACCTCGACGCCACCGGCGAGGTCGATGTAGCTCAGGATCACCCCACCGAAGATGGTGCCCCAGGCATTGGTGTCCCGCGGCATCAGGGTTACCCGCAGGGTGGGTTCACCCCACGGATGACAGGGGATCTTGCTCTCACTCATCTAGGCACCTCCCGGCGGTCGCTTGCTCCCGGCCTCCGCCTCGAGGGTCGGCTCGCCGTCATCCCGGTCCACGGTATCTCGCAGAAACTCACGAACCGCATCGTACACCTGCTCCTCGCGGCCGGTGAGGAGATGTCCCGCGCCCTCGATCCGGACCACGCGCACGGGCTCCGGCAACCGGCGCACCGCCGCGTCCAGTTCCGCACTCGGGCAGAAGGGGTCGCTGCTTCCGTGCACGAAGAGAATCGGCTTCTGGACCGCGGACAGGTGGTCGGAACCGTAGATGCTGACCGGTGTCCCGATCGAGATCAGGGCGGCGACCCGCGGATCCGCCGCTCCGACCGCCACCGACAGCCAGGCGCCGAATGAGAAGCCGCCGGCGACGAGCGGGCGGTCGGGGCAGATGATCGCCAGCCGATCGAGCGCAGCGCGGACATCATCGGCTTCCCCGATACCGCCGTCGAAGGCGCCCGCGCTGCGGCCGACACCGCGGAAATTGAAGCGCAGGGTCGGCATTCCGACGTCGCGTGCGGCGCGCGCGGCGCGGTAGACCACCTTCGAGTGCATGTTGCCCCCATTCAGGGGGTGAGGATGGCAGAAGAGGCCGGCATGTCGCCTGCGATCGATTGCCGGCCAGGACAGAATGGCCTCCAGAGGGCCGGCCGGCCCGGTGATCCAGCAGCTGCCCGCGAGGGTAGCTCCGGCTCGCTCGGGGCGTGGCGCCTGGCAGCCTTCCTCGTCGCCCGCTGCTTCTTGCTCGAATTCGTTCATTCGATCCAGCCGTCTACGAGATCTCGGGGACTACGTCCACCTTCCTCAGGGGAGGCCTGGCCTCGGCCGCAAGGCTGCGACTCGCCTGGTATCCCATGCCCGCCATGGCGCTGAAGTGCCAGAGGTGAGGGTAGAACATGCTGCTCAGGAAGAACGTGCAGACAAGATAGGCAACGAAACCGCACTCGGCGCCCGACATGATCTGTCTGAGTCGACGCGCGTCCTCGCTGCGGATGCCGGCGGTCAGAGCCCGGGATCGGCGGAAGGTGCGTAGGGTAATCACGATCATGCCCAGGATGTAGATCAAGCCGGGCACGCCGAACTGCCCGATGAACTCGATGTACATGCTGTGCGCCGCGGTCCATCGCGTGTTGATCGTGTTGTAGTAGGTGCCGTAGGTGCGGCTGAAGTTGCCGAGGCCGCAGCCGAACAGCGGGTTGTCGATCATCATCTGGATGCCGCCCTTCCAGGCGTCGATGCGGCCCTGCGCCGAGCCCTCGGTCGAGTAGTCCTTCACCGATTCGATCCGCTGCCAGTACGTGGGCGGCATGATGGCGAAAAAGATGATGAGCATGACCAGCATCGCGAGGCCGGCCCGAAGCTTGCGCTCGCTCTTCAGCCACATGTAGAGCACCATGCCGACGAAGCCGACGAAGGCGCCCCGGGAGAACGAGAAGAGGACCGTGAGCCCGGACAGGGTCATGCCGAGGATCAGCACCAGGCGAGCCAGATTGCGCCGCGTGACGGGCAGGAGGAAGTACATGTAGGGAATCATGATCAGGAGTGCCATGGCGGAGTCGTTCTCGTCGCCGAGGAAGCTGCCGCCGAGATCCCCGAAACGCCGCTGGCCGGCGGTGACGAACAGAAAGAAGCCCCCGATCGATAGCACGAAGTGCATGAGCACGTAGAGCCAGGTCAGCTTGTAGACCTGGTCGTGCGTGCGAACGACGCTGTACATGACCCAGAACACGATGAATGTCTTCGCCATGTCGATCCAGAAGCGCGCCACCATGCCCTGGGATATGGCCACGAAGAGCGAGAAGAACCCGAGCAGGAGGAAGATGAAGTACGCTTTCACCTGCCAGTTGATCACGACCGGGACCCGGTGGCGAATGACGTTGAGGATCCAGGCGCCCAGGAGCGCGGAGGAGACGAGGAGCGTCGGACGCAGGGCGGCGATTGCCGGGATTCGATAGCCGGGTTGCAGGTACTCGAAGAGAAGGTAGATGACGATGCCGAGGTACAGGTTGCGGATGATCGCCATGGCCACGAGGAGGACAGGGGCCACGGCGAGGATGGCGAGGACCGCCGCCTCGGGCACCGGCATCACGAGCACGAGCCCGGCCACGAGAGAGACGAAGAGGAGGAAGACCCAGGCCGGATTATCGCGCAGAAAAGCCAGCGCATCGTGTCCAGCACGGATGTTCATGGCCGCTCGGAACTCGCCTCGCGGCGGCAGGTGGCGGGTGGCAGGAATCGGGTCATCGCTTCGATGGCGAGCATCCTATCATAGCGGTATGAGGAGGCCTGAGTTCCCGGAGCGGCTGATTCCTGCCTCGTTGGGTCTCGTGCTGCTGGCCGTGGGCTCCGGCTTCGGGCCGGGCATGGCCCGCGCCGCGACTGGACCGACGGCGGTCGTCTCCGGGGAGCTCATGGACCCCTCCGGTTCGCGCCCGCTGCCTGGCACGGAGGTCTGGCTCGGACCAGGACAGCGGTCAGCGACCGATGCCGCGGGCCGCTTCCACTTCTCGGGAGTGACCACCGCCGTCTACCGTCTCATCGTCCCGGGAGCCTGCAATCTGGTGCCGCTTCGCGTCGAGGTGCGTCCCGGGGAAGATCTCGAGCTCCGGGCCGCCGCCGACTTCGCCTGCCCGGACGGGCAGCGGCTCTGGGATCCCGACAGCCTGCCCCCGAGCTTCGCGCGCGAGCCCCTGCGCACCATCCTGGCCACCTCTCGGCCGCATTTCATGCTGGATGGCACCGCTCCCGCCTGGCAGATGATGGACGCTGGCCAGGAGGGCCCCGTGGTCATCGGTGTCCCGGCCCGTCCCGGTGCCCCCGCGCGAACCGTGGCGGATACCGTCGCTGGCCCCGCCTGGATCACGCTCCGGGAGCGCGATCCGGATTCCTCTCACTCCCGCCAGTTCACCTTGCTTGCGGATGGAACGCTCGGCGTCGCTCTCATCGCCGAGTCGCCTCAAGCGCCGATCCTCAGGCGCAAGTTATGCGCTCGTTGCGTCTCGGATTTCTTCAGTGAGCTTGCATCACTCGATCTGGCGGGGGGATCTGCTGACTTTTGCCGCGAGAAAGGTGGCCGTTCCGTGACGATCGCCGGCGTCGTCGGGGGGAGGACCTTCATGATCCATACTGCCGGCCTGCGGCTGGCTCCGGTCGAGGCGGTCCGGACGCGCCTCCTCGACCTGGGCGGTCTCCCCGGCTACGTCGACCCCGTTGCGCGGGCTCGCTTCACTCCCCAGCTCAGCTTCGAAGTCCCGGAGTTCGTCGGACAGGGAGAGCGCTTCACGGTGCGGGCCCGGGTCGCCGTGGAGGAGGGGGTCTTCCTGTCGGGAGCGGCTCTGTGGCTCGAGGTGGCGCGGGCGGAGCCGGTGGCCGGGGATCGCGGTGCGAGCGGTTCGCTCGCGGCGGGGCAGCCCCTCGTGATCGAGGCGGATTTCCTCGTGCCCGTCGAGCCCACCGGCCCGGGGCCAGCCACCACCCTCCGTGCCGAGCTCTTCTTCGCTGCGGAGAACGCGGTGCCGGAGGATCCCTCGCTCGAGCGTCCATCGCGCGTGATCCGCATCCGCGCGCGCTAGGTCAGGGGGTGCCGCCCGTCCCTGCCCCGACGGCAGGCTCTCTCACCTTCACCGTGCGCGCTGGAATCCCGTGGGCGATGCCGAGGTCGGGCACGTCCTTCGTGACGACCGCTCCGGCGCCGATGACCGCTCCCCGGCCCACGGTGACCCCCTCGAGGATCGTCACTCCGGCCCCGAGCCATGATCCGCTCCCCACCGTCGTTGGCTTCGATGCCGAGAGATCGTACTGCTTGGCGATCGGGATGTCCGTGCGGTCGAGCTGGTAAGAACCTCCGCTCAGGATGTAGCAGTAGGCGGCGATCACGGTGTCGGCGCCGATCACGACACGGTTCGCTGAGAAGACGTCGCAGCTGAAGCCGAAGTTCACGTTACGCTCGAGCACGATGTCCCCGTCCTTGCAGCTGAGGATGGTGTTGCGCCCGAGAAAGACCTGGTCGCCAAGGACGATGCCCTGGTTGTGCGTGCCCTTGGCGTCGAGGAGGCAGTTGTCATCGATCACGCAGCCGTCGCCGATCCAGATCTTGTGGGGATGGCGGAAGGTCACGTTGGCGCCGAATACGACGCCGCGCCCGACGTGCCCGAGGAAGGAACGATAGAGCTTGCCGCGGAGGAAGATGCCGAGGGCGCCGGGAAGTCGGCCAACGAAGAGCATGATGAGCTCGAAACGGAGGAGCGGCCATAGACCCCGGCGCCCGATGACCAGGTCCTGGTACTGGGTCATCTTGGATCCCGGCTGGGCAAGCGCGCCGTGCACCTTGACCTCGGTGCCGCGTCCACGGCTCTCGCTTCCGGGATCGACACCCTCATGGCCGGCGGCTCGGTCTGAGCTCATATCGGTCTCCCTTCGGGTCTTGGCTTCAGAGCAGCTTCTGCTCTCGGTACCACTCTGCCAGCTCGGCGAGGCCACGGTCGAGTCGAACCTGAGGCTTGTAGTCGAGGATCGCTCGGGCGCGCTCGGTCGAGTACGCGCGGTCGGTGCCGAAGAAGGCAATGCGCCGCCGATAGAGCGGCGGCGAGATGCGGAGCGGACGGCACAGGATCTCGGAGAGAACCGCCAGCGCATGAACCGGAGCGTAGGGAATGCGCCAGGTCGGTGCCGGCACGCCCAGAATGCGTGCGACTAGACGCATGAGATCGCCGGTCGTGATCGGGGAGTCGTCGGCGAGGAGGATGGTCTGGCCGCGCGCATTGGGTGCGCGCAGGGCGCGGAGGATGCCCTCGGCCGCATCGTCGCGGTGGATGAAATGCAGACGTTTCCGCCCGGAACCGATGAGGACGAACCGCCGGCGCGCGATCGGGCGGAAGAGCTTCAGAAACCGGAGCTCGCCGGGCCCGTAGATGGCGCAGGGCCTCAGGATGACCGATTCGATGCCGTCGGAATGCGCGATACGCCGCACCGCCTGCTCGCCACGCCACTTGGTGAGCTCGTAGAGATCCGCCGGTCGGGGTAAGTCCGCCTCGGTGCCCAGTCGCTCCGGTCCAACGTCGCCGAGCACTCCGGCTGTGGAAACGTAGACGAAGCGGCGAACACGGCTCCGCGCCGCTGCCTGGAGGAGCCGCTTGGTCCCTTCGCTGTTGACTTGCCAGAAATCGCTGCGCCGGATCGCACCGCCACGGTGCACCGCCGCCATGTGGAGGATCGCATCCATGTCGCGGGGCGCCTCGTCGAGGGACCACGTGTCCCTGAGATCGCCCGGATGGATCTCGACGCCCATCATCTCGAGCGCCGACGCATCGTGTCCCGGCCTGACAAGCGCGCGCACTGCCGCTCCGGTCGAGACCAGACGGCGGCAGACCTCAGTACCCAGGAAACCGGTGGCTCCGGTGAGGAGAACGCGTTCGCTCATGCGTGGTGGCCGGCGCTGGCTGTGGCGCTCCGGCCGGCGGGGCTAAGATCGGCCCATTTCGCTGCGACCGCAACCCAAAAGCGGGGTCGGGGGGTGTCACCGGCGTCCGCATCAAAGGCCACGGCGCGCGGTGATTGATCTCCGCGCGCCGTGGCCGCCTGCCCTGTCGCCGATCGCTCTAGCGATCGAGAATCTTCTCGATATCGGCACGCACCAGCAGCGGGTCCTTGTCCTGGGCCAGCGCGATCTCGCGCACCAGCGTGCGGACCGCCGTCTCGAGCATCTCGTTCTCGTCATCGGTCAGTCGCTTGACTTGACCGAGACGCCCGAGGTCCCGGACCACGGCCGCCAGATCTGCGGGTGTTCCGTTGGCGACGATCGGACGGAAGATCTTCACTCGCTCTCGCGGTCTGAGCTTGGAGAGCGCCCGCGCCCGCCGCTTGAGCGTGGCCATGACCTTGGAGACATCCGCCGGGGCCATGGGCGCCCGCATGTTGAGCTGCTCCGCCTTCTCCAAGGGAACGAGGATCTGGGTATTGTGCCGTGGAAAGTGGATCTGGAGGCATCGAGAGGCTCCCCCGAGCAACTCCGCGGTCTCGATGCGACGAACAACGCCCACCCCATACTTGGGGTGAACAATGTGCTGGCCCACCGTGAACTGCATGGGTCGACACCACCTTTCTGCCGTCCGGGTGGCTGCTGCGGGTGCTGTGGCCGGGAGGCGCCGGGGGGACGGTCGGCCACATGGACTCCTGCCCGCAGGTAATCGGACTGGTTGCCCTATTTTACACCAGAACACGGCCGTTTTCTCCCTCGAAAGCGCCCCCTCTGGATTTCGATGCGTGGAGATAAGTCATTCTCTCTCCATAGGTTGACTTTTCCGCTGGTGCCGCCTGAGGCCGTGCCGTGCGTGGTGGGCGGGAATTCCGCGGGCTTTGAACCTGTGGCATCGATGCGGGTATCCTAAGACGAGGAACAGAATTCCTGCCGCGGGGGGTCGTGGGTGGCCATCCTGGTGCAGGTTCGTGATCGTCAAGTCGGCGGCTGCTGACGGACCCGGAATCCTGGCAGGAAAGGGGTCCGGAAATCGGCCCGGGGCGATCCCAGGCAGACACGAGAACGCGCAGAAGGGAGTTCACGGATCATGGTCAACCTGACCGATTCTGCCGTCGCGAAGGTGATGGAGATCATTGAGCAGGAGAAGCAGTCCGGCAAAGGCCTCCGCATCTACGTCGAGGGTGGCGGCTGCTCTGGTTTCCAGTACGGTTTCCAGTTCGACGATCCGCGCGATGGTGATGAGATCGTCGAGTTCTCTGCGTTCCGGCTACTCATCGATCCGTTCAGCCTGAATTACCTGCAGGACTCGCAGGTCGACTATGTCGACGGCCTGTATGGAGCCGGGTTCCGCATCTCGAACCCGAACGCTTCCGGGACCTGCGGCTGCGGTCACAGCTTCAGCGCCTGACACGACCAGCCCCGGAGTGGATCTGATGGCAGGGACAGGCCCGCGGCGGAACCGGCCGCGGGCCTCTGCATGACCTGAGCCCTGCCCCTCCCTCGGTCTCGGTCCCGCTTGCCAGCAGAGGGTTTCCGCGCCAGAATGACCCCCGGCGTGCCCCGCGTCCGACCTCGATGCCCAGGATCTCGCGGATGACGCAAATCACGCTGGCGGAGAAGCTGCGCTACCTGAGGAAGTCCCGCCACATGTCGCAGGTCGAGCTGGCCCACCGGCTCGGTCTGACCAACAACGCCTTCATCTCCCATCTTGAACGCGGCACCAAGCGGCCATCGGAGGCCATGCTGCGCAGGATCGCGGAGATATTCGCCTACGATGCCGACAGCCTGCGCGCCCTGGTATCGCCATCTGCCACCGATGCCCGGCAGGCTGAGCTCGAGCCGGCGCCCGGAGCCGATCTCCTGGCCCAGATCCGGCGTGAAGCCGGATTGTTCGGCGAACGTCTCAGCGAGCTCGTGGCCGAGACCCTGCCGTCGTTTCTGTGGAGCCGCGAGCAGCGCGCTGTTGTCGAGAGCACGAGTCAGGAGGTCTGGATCCTGACGCCCATCCTCGCTTACCACGGTGTGCAAGAGGATCTGGTCCGGGTGGCCGCTGCGAACCTGCAACGCGGGGTCCGCTATCGCTACCTGATCGCCGACGCCAAGGAATCGCGTATCGAGATGGGGCGCATGTTCACCCGGTACCAGGCCCCGGGCCAGGGAAAGTCGAAAGAGGGGCGTGCGAGAACGGAGCGGGAACAGCGGCTGGTCGCGCGGCACGAAGGGAGAGGTGGCAAGAGCAGGACCGTGCGGGCTGGTGCCGCGCCCGCTGCGACCGGGAACGACGACGAGAACATGCCGCTGATCGGACTGGTGCCACCGGCCAGCTTCCCCTTCATCTTCGAGGCAGCCATCTTCGATCCCGCCGACTCCGAACGGATCCGTGGGTCGGTCGTTTCGCCGGCCGCTCGCGGCGATTGGGAGATCGTCCTGACTCGGGATCAGACCACGGCACTGGCCGGCCACTTCGCGCGCTGGTGGGAGCGGTTCGCTTGATCGATCCGGGTCGCGACGCCCGTGGTTTGTTCTTGTGCCGCAACGTGATAACCGCCAGGAGGCCGCCGGCTTGACAGCGACCCGCTTGCCCGGTACCTTGTTCGGGCTTTCTCTCCCCGCCTAAACCAATACGGAGCTAGGAGTTCAATCGATGATCGGCAAGATGCGCCAGCCACTGAAATGGCTCGGCCTCGCTGTCTTCTTCACGACCGTGGTCGCTTCTTGTGGCTCGACCAGCATGAAGGCCACCTGGAAGGATGAGAATTACAACACTCGGCCGCAGAAGTTCTTCATTGTCGGGCTGGCGAAGAACGAGGGCGCGCGCCGCATGTACGAGAGCCAGTTCGTGACCCTGCTCAAGAGCAAGGGTGTTGACGCCTACGCGAGCTACACCTCCCTTCCCGAGGGCAAGGTCGATTCGGTGGCTGCCCACAGGGCGATCGCTGAACTCAACTGCGATGCCGTCCTCGTGACACGGGTTCTGGACAAGAAGACCGTCCAGAGCTACTACCCGCCGACGACCACCTACATGGGGCCTTCCTACTACCCGTCCTACTATTACGGGGGGTGGTACGGGTACTACGGATACGGCTACAACACCGTGACCACCCCTGGCTACACGACGACCGAGGACTACATCAGTCTCGAGACCAACGTTTACGACGTGGTCGGGAGGCGGCTTGTCTTCAGCGGGTTGTCGGAGACCATCCTCTCGACGTCGGGGCCGAGCGAGGGCAACATCGCGGAGCTGGCCCACGTCCTCGCGGATGCCATGGCCAAGAAGGGAATCATCCCCTAGCCGCCCATCCGACCAAGTCCCGCAATCGGCTGAAGGCCGGAAGGAGACGACGCAACCGTTTCCTCCCGGCCTTCAGCCTTTCCTGCGGGCCTAGGGTGGGGAGATGACGAACTCGGCGGGATCGTAGCCCTGTGCGCGGAGTGTGGAGTCGACGGCGGCGCTCTCTCGCGGAGTCATCTCGGGCTCCCGCGCCAGCACCCAGCCATAGTTGCGGCCGGGAGTGCCGACGACCGCGTATTCGTACTCGGATCCCAGCCCGATCACCCAGTAATCGCCCCAGAACAGCGGCAGGCCGAACGGGCGGAAGAAACTCACCTCGAGCCGCGCGTTGGTCTTGGCGTCAACGATCCGCGCGATGCCCCGCGCCACGTTCTCCGTGCCGTCCCGGCGACGGCAGCGGTTCAGGACCTCGATCCGGCCATCGGGACGGAGCGTGTAGGTCGCGGTCGTGCCGCCCGCACAACCGGCCTGGAACCAGTTCGGCAGACGTGAGATCTCGTACCAGGTTCCCAGGTAGCGTTCGATGTCGACCTGGTCGACGGGCCGGGGTGGGGGCGCCGGCGGCGATTCTCCGGCACCGTTGCTCGCGCTCGCCGAGAACACCAGGCCCAGCGTAGCAAGGATCTGCGTGGCCTTCATGCTCGATGACATGGTCTCAGCATAGGTCAGATCCGGGAAGCCGACAAGCTCCGGTCGGTACCGATCCCCTCCTCGTCCGGGGAACGAGTTCTCTTCCGCCGCGTTGCTCTCGAGATCGCCGCATACCCACCGAAACTCATCTTGCGATGCGTGCACTTGCAAACTGGAAGACAGGATCGAATTCACGCCGATGGGTCTGTTGGCCCATGACTAGCGCCTTTTGACACAAGCGATTGTAGCCTCGCCCGCGGGTGCAACTGGTATCAAAACTGCTTCCTACGGCTCTCGCTCCATCTCCGTCCACGCTCACAGTGTGGGCATGCGCTTCATGGACCCTGACAACAGAAAAGTGACGCATGAAACTCGAAATGCGCCTCATGGTTGTTCTGGCTTCGATCTTCATGTTGACGACCAGCACCGGTTGCCTGGACACGCTCAATCCGAGCGCGGAGACCCCTCCTCCCGTCGATACCGGCAACCCTCCACCTGACAGCGATCCCGGGCCGGATCCCGAGCCGGACCCCGAGCCGGACCCCGAGCCGGACCCCGAGCCGGATCCCGAGCCGGACCCCGAACCGGATCTGCCGCCGCCACCGCCGCCGCCGCCGGCGGGGACCGTGCTCTACGAGCAGGATTTCGAAGGTAGCGATCCTTTCCGCGGCTGGGTGGGACGCAACACGAGCAGCAATCTCCGGGTCGTCGACCAGGGTGACAACAAGATCGGAAGACTCATCTACGAACCGCACTCCGACTGGCTGGTCTCGTTCCTGCCACGCCGCCAGGGCGTGATGGACCTCGAGGCCGAGTACTCGGTCCGGCTCCCGCGGGACTTCCGCTACAGACGGGACGAGAACGGTCAGATCATCGGGGGCGGCAAGCACTTCTGGCAGCTGACATCCCTCAACCGCTACGCCGGCGAGACGATGGAGGCCGACGGCCGGACGCGCCTCGACTTCGGGGCGGCGAGCGACTTCGGCGACTGGAACATCACGGCCTACCGCAACACCGTCGGTGGCGGGCGACCGGGCGAGTTCGCCATGTGGTTCGACCGTGGGGACTACTTCACGCCGGGCCGCTGGCACCGGGTTCGCTGCCGCGTGCACATCAACCCGGGTCCCGGGGACGGTTCGGGTCGCCTCGAGCTATGGATCGACGACCGGCACCTGGGGACCTTCGACGGCGAGTTCAACGTCGTGGGCCCGACCGGTGGGATCCGTGTCCTCGGGTTCGGCAATCTCGACAACGTCGAGGGTGCCCCCTGGGTCGAGGTGGATGACATCCGTGTCGTCGCCCGCTGAGCGGAACACGCTCGATCGAGAGTGACGGCCCCAGGGTCGTCTTGAGAGAGATGGGCTCCGCGGCGAAAGCCGCGGAGCCCTCGCATGTAAGGTGGATCGGTGCTTCCCTGCCTGAGCCGGCGCCCTTCTTCTCTTGACGGGCGATTGGCCCAGCTGGTAACCTCCTCCGGCTGTCCAGCCCACCACGCGGCAGCGTGAGCGAGCTGTCCCCGGAACCTGCCCTGCCCCTCCCAATCCCTCGCAGCGGCTCAGGAACCCATAGGGCGCTCTACACCTCAGTCAACCCGGATGAAGCGTCTCGTCCTGGATTCGGTCCAGGCCGAGCCAGTCGCCCAGTGACCGATGCGGACGGCCCCGCGCTCCTGGCCCGCCCGACCCCCGGATGCCGCTCCTGATGGGCATCGGAAGCAGGTCCAAGAGCCCGTCCGTGCCAGGGAGGGACAGAGGATGTCCTGTTTTCGTCGTGGTCTCCCGCTTTTCCTGATCCTGCTGCTCTTTGCCTGCACCACCAAGAGCACGACCCCCGAGATCGATCCGGTCTCGGGGAGCAAGGGTGAAGACGGCATCCGTTTCGATCTCGGTACCCCACCGGAAGTGGTCGAGCAGGCTGCCATGTCAGGTGTTGAGTCCAAGGAGTCGGAAGCGCTGATCGTTGATCCCCGCCCCGGCGAACTCATCCTCGTGGATCGCGGTGACTGGCAGGACTGGCGCCTGAAGCGCCCGCAGCAGGCTGGTACCGACAACTACGGCAAGTGGCTCGACTTCGAGCCCCTGGACAACGAGGCGCGATCCCCGGAGTTTCGCGGCACCCATATGATTCGCGCGCGATTCCAGATCTACTTCCCGCCGCGGTTCCCGTTCTACACCCAGCTCGAGGAGGAGGATCGCGCGACGAACCTCTTTGCCTTGACCTCGACCGATGACGAGTCCGAGGGCCCCTTCGTCAGCCTCGGCGTCAACCTGAGCGCGGACTCCATGTGGCGGGTCCACGCCAGGTATCGCGATGCCCTTGGCGAAGAGCATGACTCGGGCGATGAGTTCATGATCCCGTGGGCGTTCGAACATGGCTGGAATCAAGTGATCTGGGTTGTCGTCCTGCGCGAGCCCGGTGCACACGATGATGCGCTACGCATCCAGATTGGCAGCAAGACCTTCGCCTGGACCGGGCTCGATCTGAGCGGCGCCGGAGATCCGCTCCGGTTCTTCAAGCTGGGTAGCTGGGACGTGCCGCGCGGCGATCGGCACGTCTACCTGCGGCTGCTTCGCGTCGAGGATCTGGCGCCGCGGAACGACCCCGACCCGCTGCCCGATCCGCTGCCGCCGCCACCGCCGCCGCCGCCGGCGGGGACCGTGCTCTACGAGCAGGATTTCGAAGGTAGCGATCCCTTCCGCGGCTGGTTGGGGCGTAACGCAAGCAGCAACCTCCAGGTCATCGATCAGGGCGAGAACAGGATCGGAAGGCTGGTCTACGAACCGCACTCGGACTGGCTGGTCTCGTTCCTGCCGCGCCGCCAGGGTGTGATGGACCTCGAGGCCGAGTACTCGGTCCGGCTCCCGGTCGGCTTCCGCTACAAGCGGGACGAGAACGGTCAGATCATCGGCGGCGGCAAGCACTTCTGGCAGCTGACGTCCATCAATCGCTATCTCGGCGAGACGATGGATGCCGACGGCCGGACGCGCCTCGACTTCGGGGCGGCGAGCGACTTCGGCGACTGGAACATCACGGCCTACCGCAACACCGTGGGTGGAGGGCGACCGGGCGAGTTCGCCATGTGGTTCGCGCGCGGGGACTACTTCACGCCAGGCCGCTGGCACCGGGTTCGCTGCCGCGTGCACATCAACCCGGGTCCCGGGGACAACTCGGGTCGCCTCGAGCTGTGGATCGACGACCGGCATCTGGGGACCTTCGGCGGCGAGTTCAACGTCGTGGGCCCGACCGGCGGGATCCGCGTCCTCGGGTTCGGCAATCTCGACAACATCGAGGGTGCCCCCTGGGTCGAGGTGGATGACATTCGTATCGTGGCTCGTTGATAGGAGCCCGGATCGGAGGGCGTGAGCGAGCTGATCCGACCGCTTGGAATGATGAGGGGGGGGTGGCCTGGGCCACCCCCTCCTTTTTTTTCTTGCCGCGAGCCCCCATTCCGGGGCGACTGGTGGACTGCGGCTGCCGGCAGCCGCCATCAACCGCCTTGCCAGCTACCTATCTTTTGATATTACAATTGTTTAGGAGATCGTCGCGGGACCGGCCTCGCAAAAAACTCTACCTGAACCCTTACGTATGCGTTATGGTTCTAAAGGACGAGATAGGGACCGGGGCCGTCAGGCAGGAGTTGAAACCATGGGTGAGGCTTCCAGGCTGCTTCAGGTCGGCGAGCTCGCCGAGCTCAGCGGGAAGACGGTGCGTGCCGTTCATCACTACGAGGACATCGGACTGATCAAGCCCGTCGGGCGCTCGGCTGGCGGATACCGCATGTTCAGCACGGAGACCCTCACCCGGATTCGCTGGGTGGGAATGTTGCAGGATCTGGGGCTCTCTCTTTCCGAGATCCGCAACTGGTTGCGCGATCTGGAAGACAAGCAAACCGCCCCCGGGGCCATGAAGGAAGTGAGGGCCCTGTTCGAGCGCAAGCTCGCAGAGACCCGAAGCTCCGTCGATCGCCTGCACTCACTCGAGCGGGAGCTCATATCGAGCCTCGAGTATCTCTCGGCCTGCTCAACATGCCGCCACGAGGAATCGATCGCTGTTTGTGGGGACTGCGACCAGCAGCACACGGAGGTCCGCCCGCCGCAGCTCATCGCCGGCATCCACGGCGGATAGGGGAAGGAAAGGACGATCAATGGTCAAGCTGCCGATCTACATGGACAACCAGGCGACGACACCCGTCGATCCGCGGGTCCTCGAGGCCATGCTTCCTTACTTCCAGGAGCGTTTCGGCAACGCTGCCAGCCGTAACCATGTCTTCGGCTGGACGGCGGAAGAGGGCGTTGAGGTGGCCCGCGAGCAGATCGCGCGTATCATCGGCGCCTCCGCCAAGGAAATGGTCATCACCAGCGGGGCGACCGAGAGCAACAACCTCGCCATCAAGGGCGTAGCCGATTTCTATCAGTCGAAGGGCGATCACATCATCACGGCGGTCACCGAACACAAGGCGGTGCTCGATACCTGCAAGGCTCTCGAGCGTCGGGGCGTTCGAGTCACCTACTTGCCCGTGAGCAAGGACGGCCTGGTCGACCCGGATGATGTCCGGAAGGCGATCACGGACCGCACCGTGTTGGTCACGATCATGATCGCGAACAACGAGATCGGCACCATCAATCCAGTGGCGGAGATCGGCAAGATCGCGCGGGAACGCGGGGTGCTGTTTCATTGCGACGCCGTCCAGGCGGTGGCCAAGATCCCGGTCGACGTGGAGGCGATGAGCATCGATCTGCTCTCGCTGTCCGCCCACAAGATCTACGGACCGAAGGGGGTGGGGGCGCTCTATGTGCGGCGCAAGAACCCGCGTGTGCGCCTGACCCCGATCGTCGATGGCGGTGGCCATGAGCGCGGTATGCGCTCGGGTACCCTCAATGTGCCGGGGATCGTCGGCATGGGCAAGGCCTGCGCGATCGGCCTGGAGGAGATGGGGAGCGAGTCCAGGCGCGTCTTTGCGCTACGCGAGAAACTGCGGAACCGCCTCTGCGGGGAGCTGGATGCCGTCTATGTCAACGGTAGCCTTGAGCATCGACTGCCCGGGAGTCTGAATGTCAGCTTCGCCTATGTCGAGGGCGAGTCGATGCTCATGGGTCTCAAGGACGTGGCTGTTTCGTCGGGCTCGGCCTGCACTTCGGCGAGCCTGGAGCCATCGTATGTGTTGCGCGCGCTGGGGGTGGGAGAGGATCTGGCCCACACCTCGATTCGTTTCGGCATCGGTCGCTTCAATACCGAGGAGGAAGTCGACTTCGTGGCCGATCACGTTATCGACAATGTGAAGCGGTTGCGAGCGATGTCCCCTCTGTACGAGATGGTCCAGGAAGGGATCGATCTCAACTCGGTGTCCTGGGTCTCTGGTGAATAAGGTCCCGGGGGTTCTTGCCCCCTGGTCCCGGAAAGACGAGGTCGGAAAATGGCGTACTCGAACAAGGTAGTCGACCACTACGAAAATCCTCGGAACGTGGGCAGCCTGGATAAGAATGATCCGCGGGTTGGGACCGGGCTGGTTGGCGCCCCCGCCTGCGGTGACGTCATGAAGCTGCAGGTCCTGGTCAATGACGCTGGCGTCATCGAGGATGCCAAGTTCAAGACCTTCGGTTGCGGCAGCGCCATCGCCAGCTCGAGCCTGGTGACCGAGTGGGTCAAGGGCCGGACGGTGCAGGAGGCGCTCGAGATCAAGAACAACGAGATCGCCGAGGAGCTGAGCTTACCGCCCGTCAAGATCCACTGCTCGGTTCTGGCCGAGGACGCCATCAAAGCGGCGCTTCGCGATTATATGACCAAGCGCGGCGAGAATGGTGGCAACGGCAACGACGATGCTTCGGCCTAGTGTGGCCGGATCGACCGCGGCCCGCTTACGGAGCATGAGAGGCGAACGATGATCACGGTGACGGCACATGCGGCGAACCGCGTGAAGAAGATACTGGCCGAGCGTGGAACCCCGGGTATGGGGCTCCGCATCGGTATTCGTGGTGGTGGTTGCTCGGGACTGTCCTATTTCATGGATTTCACACAGGAGCCGGAAAAGACGGACAAGATCCTGGAGTTCGATGGGCTGAAGGTCTATGTGGATCCTAAGAGCTTCCTCTTCTTGAACGGCGTCGAACTCGACTATAACGAGGGCATCACCCATCATGGGTTTCAGTTCCGCAATCCTAACGCCAAGTCGAGCTGTGGATGCGGAGAGAGCTTCACAACCTAGGATCAGTCGGGAGCTGATCCAGTCGGTGGCGGGGGGGATGGTCGAGATCCAGAAGGGTGACGAGACGACGGGGGCAGCCGCTTCCCGTTCGGGGTCTGGGCGGGCTCGGGCCGATCACTTTGCCGTGCTCGGCGTACCGCGCCGCTGGCACCTCGATGCGGCCCTGCTCGCCGAACGCCACCTGGCCCTGACACGTGAACTGCATCCCGACCGCTTTGCCCAGGCTTCACCACGGGAACGGCTGATGAGCCTGGAGCGCACGACTGCCATCAACGACGCCTATCGCACGCTCCGCGACCCGATCCGTCGCGCGGAGTACATCCTCAGTCTGGCCGGGATCGGCCATGGCGACCATAGTCTGGCTCAAGGCCATGAGTCCGCTCCCACCGATCCCGAGTTCCTCGAGGAGATCATGCATGTCCGGGAGCGCATGATGGAGCTCGACCTGGGCGGTGGACACGGTCGTGAATCACCGGAGGCGGTTGCGATTCGTGCCGGTGCCGAGGCCAAGATCGCCGCGATCGACCAGCGGATCGCCGACCAGTTCGCCGTCTGGGAACAGGATCCCGGCGCGGCGGGGAGCCAGGCGATCCTCCTCGATATCGATCGCTGCCTGGCGCAGCGACGGTATTACATCAACATCGTGCGCGAGATCGAGGGCGAAGAGATCCCGGCAGGTCACGGCACGCTCTAATCAAGAGCCAGGATTCAGGGAAGGAACAGCATGTCCAAGCCGATTGGAATCGACCTTGGAACCACCAACAGCTTGGTCGCCTTTGTCACGGCGGATGGCGTGCGTGTACTGCCCGATGCCGACGGGAACCGGCTCTTGCCCTCGGCCGTGCATTATGCGGCGGACGGTCGCATCACGGTCGGCCTCCGGGCGACGGAGGCGGCCCTCGAAGAGCCTTTCGATACCATTCTCTCCGTCAAGCGGTTCATGGGGCGGAGCATGGCTGAGCGCGACAGGGCGCGCGGGATTGCTCCATATCGCTTCACGGAAGAGGATGGTCCCATCGTGCGCTTTGTGGCCGGCGGTCGTGAAGTGAATCCGATGCAGGTCTCGGCCGAGATCTTGAAGGCGCTCAAGGAGCGCGCGGAAATGGCGATCGGCGAGGAAGTGCGGGATGCGGTGATCACGGTTCCGGCGTATTTCGATGATGCCCAGCGGCAAGCGACCAAGGATGCCGGCCGGCTGGCCGATCTCAACGTGCTGCGCCTTCTCAACGAGCCTACCGCGGCGGCGCTGGCCTACGGATTGGATGCGCGACCGGAAGGGATGTTCGCGGTCTACGACCTGGGCGGCGGGACATTCGACATCTCCGTTCTCAGGCTGGTGCGAGGCGTCTTTCAGGTGCTCGCCACCGGTGGCGACTCCCATCTCGGCGGTGATGACTTCGACCGCGCGCTGGCTGAGCACTGGATCGCTCGACTCTGGCCTGGGCACGGGGTCGACGATCTCGATCCGCGTGCGCTCCGGCGGTTGCTCGAGATGGCCGAGCAGGTGAAGATCGCCCTGTCGCAGGCCGAGGAGACGACGGTCAACGTGCCGCCGCTGCCTGGGTTGCCGGGAGGCGGTCATCTCTCCATCACGCGATCCGAGTTCGAGGACCTGATCCGCCCCGTCGTCGAGCGGACGGCGGCACCTTGCCGCCAGGCGCTCCGTGATGCGGGAATCACCCCCGGCGAGCTCGCCGGCGTGGTCCCTGTCGGTGGCTCGACCCGCGTGCCGCTCGTACGCGCAACCATGTCCCGCCTGTTCGGTGTGGAGCCCCTCACCGGTATCGATCCCGACGAGGTGGTGGCGGTCGGAGCCGCGCTCCAGGCCAACCTGCTTGCCGGCAAGGGGGGTGGGGATCTCCTGCTGCTGGATGTGATCCCGCTCTCGCTGGGCATCGAGACCATGGGCGGCGTCGTTGAGAAGATCATCCCCCGCAACTCGACGATTCCGACCAGCGCCACCCAGGTCTTCACCACCTACGCAGATAACCAGACCGGGATGGACATCCATGTCGTGCAGGGCGAGCGTGAGCTGGCCAGCGATTGCCGGAGTCTGGCCAAGTTCACGCTCAAGGGCATCCCGCCGCGCCCGGCTGGCATGTGTCGGGTGCGAGTGACCTTCCAGGTGGACGCCGATGGTCTCCTCACCGCCGGTGCCCGGGAGGAGGAGACCGGGATCATGCAGTCGGTGGAGGTCAAGCCTTCCTATGGACTCACCGACACCGAGGTCGAGCAGATGCTGCTCGCATCCTTCGAGCATGCCGAGGAGGACGTCAAGGCGCGCTTTCTGCGCCAGTCCCGCATCGAAGGCGAACGTATCCTGCATGCGCTGGGCGATGCCCTCACCAAGGACGGAGAGCGTCTGTTGAGTGCGGAGGAGCGGGCCGCGATCGAGGCCGTGGCCGGGGAGCTCCGCGCCGCGCTCGCGGATGAGGACTACACGAAGATCCAGGAGCTCTCCAAGCGCCTTGATGAGATATCGGCGGCGTTCGCCGAGCGGCGGATGACCGAGTCGATTCGCAGCATTCTCGTTGACCGGAAGGCGGCGGACGTGGAGCTCTAGCCGGCCGGGTCGCGGCGCGGCGGACCCGGCCGGCCAGGCGGCGGCCGGCCCCGTTTGGAATCGGCTTGGCACGCGCCCGGACCGGCTGCTACATTGCCAGCCCCCTTCCGTAAGAGGAGGGGCCGAGTTTTGGGCGACCAAGGGCGCGGTAACGCGGAGTTGCGGCCACTCCGCGACCGCCCCGAGGTCGCCCTTTCTTCTTCAGGGGATGTTCACCGGCGGGGCATATACCCCAGCCGGGAGGTTCCAGTCGCCTGCGGTGTCATCAGCTCGATCGGGGAGGAAATGACCATGGGAATCAAGTGGGTGGACACGCGTGAGATTGTCGAGTTGTTGCTCGAAAAGCACCCCGACGTCGATCCGATGGCGGTGCGCTTCACGGATCTTCATCGTTGGGTCTGCGAACTGCCCGGATTCGACGATGATCCCATGCGTTCGAACGAGAAGATCCTCGAAGCCATCCAGATGATGTGGCTCGATGAGGTGGACTGAGATGGAGAAAGTGAGCGGGGGCAACGCGTGTGGGTAATTTGGCCCCCACAAATCACTTGTCTCGGAATGAGCTGGTAGCGTACGATGATGGAGGTCGCGGCCGAACGGGCGCCGCCCCGAGCGGCCCCAGATGCCTCGACTTCCCAGTCGATCTCGCGCTCCTCCAGAACCGGACCGACCATGGCGACCACCCGCAAGCTCTTCACCGTCGAGGAAGCCAACGCCCTCGTTCCCTATCTCCAGAAGACGATCGACACGTTGCAGCACCAGGTTCGCGATGTGGTCCGGCTCAAGCGGCAGATCGAAGTCCTGAAGCTGATCTGCGATTCCCCGGTGAGTCAGCACAACGTAGATTTCCAGGAGTTTCAGCAAAAATCGGCGCTATATCACCAACTCATCGGACAGGCGGATGCACTCATCCGCGAGGTGCGCGCCAAGGGTTGTCTGCTGCGTGATGTTCATACCGGCATCGTCGATTTCTATGCGGAGATCGATGGGCGCGTCGTCTTTCTCTGCTGGCGACGGGGCGAACCGGACATCGCTTACTGGCACCCCGTCGGCGAAGGCTACGGACAGCGCCGGAGCATCTCCGGATTGAGGTCCTGACCTCCGGACTCGTGGCCCGGCTCGGAGCCCTTGGCCCTCTTTTCCCGCCCTCCCGACTTCTTCACCGGCGCATCCGGATGGTAGGTCTGCCATGATGCGGCCGGGCTTTGACATTGACATCCGCCGAAGGCCAGTGCTATTTGTTGATGTGTCAATCGATTCAGGACGTTACCTGCTGTCTCTCAACTGTTCAGAAAACAAGAGACCGACTTCAGGGAGTATCGATCAGGTGCCTCGAGCGTCATGGACGTGAGGTGCGGGGAGGAGATCGTGCCGCGGCTCAACTACAACGCTAGCCAGCTGGAGGAGAAGGCGCTGGACGTGCGCCGGAACATCGTCACCGCGCTGGCGCTCCATCCGATCGTTCCCGCGGCTGGAGCGCTCGCCGGCGCCGACCTCCTGACCACTCTCTTCTTCTACGAGATCAACTTCAAGCTCGACCAGCTCGACTGGGCTGAGCGCGACATCTGGCATGTGTCCTCTCGGGTTCTGGCCCCTGCGCTGCACGCAGTGATGGCCGAGGTCGGCTATTTCCCCCGGCGCGATCTCCTTCGGCTCGGGGATGTCGGGCATCACCTCGGGAGTCTTCCCACATCGCTCACCCCGGGTGTCGAGGTGTCTGCGGGTGCACCGGGCGCCGGTCTCTCGATCGCCTTGGGGATCGCGCTTGCTTCGCGCCTCGACGCGAATCCGCGACGCGTTTATTGCGTCATGGACGACGAGGAGATCCAGACCGGTCAGGCTTGGGAAGCAGCGATGGCTGCCGCCCAGTTCGAACTCGACAACATCGTGCTGGCCGTGGATCTCGATGGGAGACAATCCGACGGCGACATCGAGGAGATCGTGGGTCTGGCGCCGCTGGCCGAGAAGTTCAGGACCTTCAACTGGCATGTCCTCGAGGTCGACGGCAACGATCTGGCCGAGCTTGTCGAGACCTTCAACCGGTCGCGCAGCCTGCGCCGTGCGCCGACGGTCATCCTGAGCTGCACGGCCAGCGGCCGTGGCGTCAGCCGGCTCGAGGAGGCGGCTGAACCAGTGCCCACGGCCATCGACGCGGATGCGCTCCACGAACTGGGGACGACGCTCGAGGACTGGCGACACCGGCTTGAGGCTGGGGACGAATCGAAGACAGGGGGAGGAGGCCGACGTTGAACGAGACGAACATGCCGACTCAGGATGTCGGGGTCGCGGCCGCGGAGAAGGTCCCCGGTCGCTCACCCGGGGACGCCTTCATCCAGCGGCTCGTGGAACTGGCCGCTCATGACCCTCGCCTCACCCTGCTGACGGCTGATCTCGCCCTCGAGGATCGTCTGGGTCCGTTCGCCGAGGCTCATCCCGAGCGCTTCCACAATCTGGGGGCGGCGGTGCGCAATGCCATCGGAGTGGCGGCCGGAATGGCGGCTGCCGGGAAGGTGCCTGTCGTCGTCGTGAGGGGGGATGCCGTGGCGGGGGCGGCCGATCTGGTGGCCAGCTTGGCCCACAGCCGGCTCCCTGTGCTGGTGGTCGCCATGCCATCCGGTTTCGAGTGTCGAGCGGCAGGGAGTCCTCTGGCGTTCGCCGATCTGGCGGCGATGCTCGCCATCCCCGGGCTTCGCGTCGTGGCGCCGGCGGATGCCGACCACAGTGCGATGGCGTTGCCTGCCCTCCTGGCTGCCCCCGGGCCGACCTACTTCCGCCTCAAGCGGGATCCGCATCCTGTCCTCTTCACCTCAGAGGCGCCGCTCGAGCTCGGGGTCGCCGCGCAGGTCCGAGATGGCAGGGATCTCACCCTTGTCGCCGCCGGTGGCCTGGCCGCGGAGGCGCTGGAGGCGTGCTCGCTCCTCGAGGCCGAGGGTCTGAAGCCCCGGCTGCTCGTCATGGAGACCCTCAAGCCGCTCGATACGGCGGCGGTCCGCCTCGCCGCCAGGGAGACCGGGGGTCTTGTGATTGCAGAGGACCACCTCCTCAGCGGAGGGTTGGGGGCGGCGATCGCCCAGGATCTGGCCCGGTTCCACCCCGTCCCGATCGAGTTCGTGGCCGTTTCGGACGAGGTGGATCCTGCTCACGGCTCAGAAGCAGCGAGCCTCCAAGCCGCCTATCACGTCGATCCTCAGGCCATGGCGGCCGCAGCCCGGAAGCTCCGGGGGCGGATGCGCTAGCTGGCCCCGGGGGGCCACTGGGGGACGGCGGGGCCCGAACAGAGCATGCTCGTTGAAGGTGATAGGATGTGGAGAGTCGGGGCCGACAGGGAGGACCTTCGATGCCCGGTCACACCTCGCGTGACGCCGCCGATCCGCCGAGGATCGATCGCGCCGGCCTGATCAAGAAGATCTCGCTTACCATCGTCCACGTATCCGATCTCCAGCGCGCGGTCCACTTCTACCACGACCTGCTCGGCCTCAAGCTCATTGCCCGTACCTCGGAGTGGGCCGAGTTCATGGTCGGAGATTGCCGTCTGGCGCTCCAGTCCGGCGCCGATCCCACAATCGAGCTGTCGCATCGAGCCGCGGGCTATGTGAGCTTCAGCTTCGAAGTGGATGATGTCGTCGAGGCCTACGAGGTTCTGAAGGCCGCCGGGGTCGAGTTCATCCGCCCGCCGGCTGAGCAGGACTTCGGCATGCTGGCGGTGATGCGCGATCCCGATGGTCGCGAGATCATGCTCTTCGAGCCCAGCTAGGTCCGAGCAAGGTCCATTCTCACGCGCGCTGGTCGCGCGGATCGTCTCCGGAGGTGAGGCATGCGCATCACGGTCCAGGAGGAATTCGAGGGCGGAGTGATCCTCGCCCTCCAGGGTGATATCGTTGGTGGTCCGCACGCCGATGATTTCTACAAGACCATCCACGATCTAATCGAGAGTGGCAAGACCACGGTCCTCATCGACCTGGCCAAGGCCAAGCGCTCGAACTCCTCCGGTCTCGGCATTCTGATCCGGGGCTACGTTTCCCTCCGGAACGCGGGCGGGACGATGCGCGTCTACAATCTGACCGAGCACGTCGATCACATGTTCAAGATCACGCGCTTCAATTCCATCCTCGAGGTGTATGACACCGAGGAAGAAGCGCGGCGGGGTCGGGCCGAGCCCTTCCCGACCCGGTCACCCCCCGCCCGTTCGCTACGCCGTGTTCGTGCCTTGCCGCGCTTCGGCGACGAGAGCGCCGAGGATCCGGCGCAGGTAGACCCCGACCATCCGCTTGCGATAGGTCGGGCTCAGCGGCACGTTGTTGTACGGTTTCACGCGAGCCATGACCTGATCGGCGATCTCCGCCAGCATTTCCGGGTTCGGGTCCTTCCCGCAGAAGCTCGCGGTGAGTTCCTCGAAGGTGCGCGGCGTCGTGTCGACGGCACCTACTGCCGACGTGCAGCTCGGCCAGGCGGCCCCCGGCATCGAGCCGGAGCGACCGCGGCGGCCCCCATGGCCGGAAAGTCGATCGCGTCGCGGATGCGGAGCTTCGATGTAGCCGGCGGCGAGCCGGCGAGCGGCGGGCGGGATGTCGATGAAGGTGAGCAACTCATCGGCATGCCGCCCATGGCGGGCGATGCCGTCGTGGCGGTAGAACTCCCGGATCGGTACCGTCCGCTCGCCGGATGCCGACCGGAAGTGGAGTTCGGCGTCCAGCGTGATCAGGACCGGGGCGAGGTCGCTCGAGTTGGTCGCGTAGCACACCTCCTTCTGCGGCACCACCAGGCAGACGTCCCCCTCGGCCTTGAGGCAGTACCCCTTCGACTCACGCCAGAAGAGGCTCTGGTTGAAGTAGAAGCAGCGTGTATCGAGCAGGAGATTGCCCCCCAGGGTCGCTTGTTCGATGATGAGGGGTGAGGCAACCTGGGCGGCCGTCTCGGCGATGACGCGGAGCTCGCTCCGGATGGTCGGGTGGCGGGCCAGGTCGGCAAGCCGGGCCATCGCGCCGAGACGCTCGGGGGTGATGGCGCGGAGTTCCGCGATCTGTTCCAGGCTCACGACGTGCGGTTTGGCGTTCAACCCCTGCTTGTAGTTGGGGAGGAGGTCGGAGCCTCCGGCCAGGACATCGCAACCGCGGCCGTGGCGGGCCAGGAGTTGAACGGCCTCCTCGATGGTGCGGGGCTGATGCAGTTCGAAGGGGGGAAGAATCATGATCGGAGCGCATTCTAGCCCAAAGCCCGGAGCTTGGGGGCCGGGAGCCATCCGGGTCTTCCCCGGGCCCAGGCCGTTCGCGGACGGCCTGGCGTCAGGGCTCGGTGCCGAGCCAGGTGGCCAGGGGCTCCACGTCCTTCTCGAGGACGAGCGTCCCGTCCGGCTCGAGAGCCACGGCGCGGCCGGTGGGGCGCATGAAGCGGTGGGCGTAGCTCAAGGTGTATGCGCCCTGGTTCAGGTAGGCGAGCACATCGCCCGTACGCGGTGGGGCGCCGAGGATCCCATCACCGAGGAAATCTCCCGGATCGCACAGCGACCCGTAGCAAGGCATGGCGGCCGGCGCCAGATCGCCGGGACTGGAGAGGTTCACGACCGGGAACGCCTCGGTTCCGAATCGATCGTAGCCAACGAGGCTGGTCGAGCCGTCGAGGATCGCCATGCCCTCCTTCACGGTATAGACGCGCATGAGGAGGTGCATGGCCTTGGCCACGAGGAAACGTCCCGGCTCGATCGCCGCCGTGACCCCGGCGACCCAGGGAAAGCGCTCGCGCGCCCAGGCGAAGGCCGCGCCCAGGCCGGCCATGTTGTCGGCGAGCGGTGCGGGTGGCGGAGCGTCGGCGGCGTACCGGATGCCCCCGAGCTGACTCGACGCGCTCGTGCCTGGCTCGTGCGTCGGTGCCTCGCGCTGCGCGCTCTCGCCCTGAGGAACGAGTCCGCCACCCAGGTTGACGAGCTCGATCCTCCGCTTTCCCTCGGCCGTGAGTGCGCGATCGACCGCCGGCAAGATCTCCTCGAGCAGACGCCGGTAGTGCCCGGGTTCGGGAACCGGTCCGCCGTGGATATGGAGGCCCGTGAGGTCCAGCCGGGCCGCGCGCAACAGCGGTAGAAACTCGGCGAGCTCGTCGGCGGCGACACCGAAGCGGGCCCATGGCGTGCGCTTGACCCGCGGCGGCCGGAGCCGGATCCCGATCGGCCAGCGCGTGGTGCCATGGGCATCGAGCCGGGCCCGGAGGGTCTCGACCTCGTTCCGGTTGTCGATCTGGATCACGATGCGTCCGGGGTGCGCGAGCGCGAGATCGATCTCCGCCGCCGTCATCGCCGGCCCGTTGAGCGTGATTCGCTCGGCTCCCACCGCCAGCGCTAGCTCGAGTTCGGGGAGGCCGCCCACTTCGGCGCCGAATCCGAGGGATGTGAGCTCACGCAGCACGCGCGGCAGGTAGTTCGCCTTGTAGGCGTAGAGGATCGTTGCCGGCTGCCCGATCCCGGCCATCGCCTGACGCAGCGCGCCCGCGTTGGCGCGGAGGGCGCGCACATCGAGCAAGTACTGCGGCGTGCCGAAGCGCTCGACGCTGGCGAGGGCCTGTTCGCGAACGGCAAGGAAGCGCCGAGCCTCCGTGGCGAACGGATCGCCGGCGGCTGTGGTCCGGGCCGAATCGCTCATGGTTTGACGGCGGTCACCTGCAGGTGCTCGCCGCAGTCGCGATAGGGCGGCACCCGAGCCACCTTGAGCTCGAGATCGAGGGCGCGCGCGAAGTAGTCGGGGTCCGCCAGCCGGCGCTCGGCTTCGGCCCGCGGCAGATGGTTGTGCAGGACCGGCTTGCCGAGGGCGTCATGACGCACGAGACCGCAGGCAGCGAGCAGGCGATCGAGCTCGTCGAGTGTGAAGCCGTGCGTTCCATGCTCGTGGAAAACGTTCTCGTAGCCGTCGGCCAGGAGTCGCTCGACATGATCGAGGCCACCCTCGAGCGCGTGTCCGATGAGGCCAGGCCGACTGTCGAGCCCGATCACGATCGGGCATCCCCGCTTGAGCACGCGGGCGAGCTCGCGCAGACAGTCCTCTCCGAATCCGAGCATGGTGCAGATCGAGATCGGGTCCCCCTCGCACAGGATCAGGTCGAAAGTGCCGTCGGCGAACATCGTGAGTTGGCGCAGATCGGCATGATGGATCCGCACGCGCTCGGTGAGCGCGGCCTTGGCCACGCGGGCTCGCGCCACGTCGAGCATCGACGGCGACAGGTCCACGAGATCGATCAACGCGCTCGTGGCCTGCTGTGCCATGGTGAGGGCCCAGAGACCGTAGCCGCCACCGGCATCGAGGATGCGCGCCCCGGGGGACCGGGGCAGGAGTGGCTTCAGGGCCTCCCAGGTGATCGCATCGTAGAGACGCCAGTAGTGCGTCTCGTACTCGTCCGGCATATCCCCGGCTCGCCCATCATAGTAGGCGCGGATCGGGGCCAGCATCGGATCGGGCGTGGCGGCAGTCGGATTGGGATCGTTGCTCGTCACGGGTCTGACCTAGCGTCCGCGTGGAGCTGCGCTGCGCGCCGCCGCTCGCTCCGAGCGCTCGCTGCTCATGCGGGTCCGTCCCGCGACCGAGCTCCGCGCTGACTTCGCCTGCCGGGCCTGGCGGTGGGCTCCTCGCCCGCCGGCGCCGGCCGATGCCAGGGTGGGACCGTCGAGGTGCTTCTGGAGAGCCGCGAGTCCCGGCTCGATGAACCGGCGCAGCGACGCGATGCGCCCGTCACTGAAGCAAGCGGCGAATCCGGGCTGCCGCCGGTAGTCCTCGACGGCATTCCACAGGACCAAGCCGATCATGTGGTCGAAGTCGATGCCCCACGAGCTGGCGGCGATCGCGAGGAACGACTCGGTCGCCGAGATATCGGGAAGCGGATTCATCTCGATCAGCCAGAAGCGCCGGCCGTCGTCGATGAATTCCATGCGGTTGTAGTGCCGGGCGCCGAGGGCGACATGGGCCCTCCAGGCGAGGCGCTTGAGCTCGACCAAACGGTCGGCCGGAAGCGACGGTCTCTCGACGTAGTCGATCTCACCGTGTTTCACCCGGTGGCTGCGCACCAGCGGACTGCCGGGCATCTTCTCCAGGTCGACCGAGACCGGATCCAGAACGTGATTGCCGAGAACGCCGAGCGCGAGCTCCGGCCCGCGCACGAACTCCTCGATCATCCAGGCGGTGCCGTACTGCTCACGGACCCGGGCGACAGCTTGTTCGAGCTGCTTCCGGTTCATTGCCACCGATGCGTCGTCGATGCCCATGCTCGAGCCTTCCGCGGCGGGCTTGACGATGCAGGGGTAGCGGATGCGGGCGATCGCCTGGTCGGTGTCGGTGAAGGTGCGTGGAATCGGTACGCCATTGGCCGCGGCCACCGCCTTGGCCATGCGCTTGTCCATGGTGACGGCGAGCGTGAGGAAGCTCGATCCGGTGAAGGGAAGGCCGAGGCTGGCGCAAGTGAAGGGGAGGACGGACTCGCGGCTGGCTGTTCCCAGATCGATTCCGGGAACCATCTCCACATTGTTGAAGACGATATCGAATTCTCGGCGCAGCCGGGAGAGGTCTTCGTGGATCGTCGAAGCCGCATCGTAGGGCTCGACGACACAGCCGGCGGCGCGCATGGCATCCATCACGGCCCGAGCATCGTTGGGATCTTCCCACTCGTAGTACTGCTCGCTGTCCGTGCCGGCGGGGCGGAGGTTGCACGCGTAGAGGACGCGGAGGGGGTCGGCGGCGGAACGGCGTGAGATCTGGATCATTGTGTAGGTAGCCTCGCTGCAGCGGGCTCGTAGACGAGCACGGTGCGATGGGGAATGGGACGGTAGCGCAGGCCCAAGAGATCACGGACCGCGAGCGAGTTGATCCTTCTCAGAGAACGGGTGACGGTGCGCATGGAGAAGCTCCGGTTGGCGGGTACCGCCTGGCAGCGGCCCCCTGACGTGCGGCGCAGCGCGGAGAGGAGGCTCCGCGAGCCGGCCACGAAGGGGGAAGGATACACGCCTTTTTGGACGGCTGCGATGCCCAATCGATTCGCCGGATTCGCGGGGCGACCTCGGGTCCAGGAGGCGGCCCCAGCCGGCCGCGCCGGGCGGGGGAGGGCTCCATCACCGCCGCTCGGGCCGCCCGGGCGGGTCGACCTGAGGGGGGGCGTCCGGTACGATCGACGGCTGCCTTGCCGCGCCGTTACTCACCCAGGAGGGAACGATGTCGAAGTCACCAGAGAACGCGGCCGGCTCCAAGCCCGGTCCAGCCACCCGGGAGTCGCCGGCCACTCGCATCCATTCCCCGGCCGGAGATCGGGCCGCCACCGGCCGCCGGCCGATCACCATCGAGGATCTGTGGGCCCTGCGCCGTGTCGGTGCGCCGGCTGCGCTCCCCGATGGGAGTGGCATCGTGGTTCCCGTCACCGCCTTCGACATGGAGAAGAACGAGGGCCGGACCCGGCTCTGGCTCCACTCACTGGCGGGCGAGGCGCCGCGGCCGCTGACCGCGGCCGACGCGACGAGCGCCGAGCCGGCGGTGAGTCCGGATGGGCGCCATCTGGCCTTCGCGCGCCGGGCGGGAAAGGAGAAGCCACAGCTCTACGTCATGCCCCTCGACGGCGGCGAGGCGGAGTGCCTGACCCAGATGCCGCTCGGGATCTCCGATCCGCGCTGGTTCCCCGACGGTCGCCGCCTTGCCTTCATCGCCCCGGTGGTCGGCTCCGCACCCGCCATCGAGGACACGCGCGCTCAGCTCGATGCCCGCGACAAGGATCCGGTGAAGGCCCGGGTCACGGAAGATCGCATCTACCGCTACTGGGATCACTGGCTCACCGGCGGCGAGGTGCATCACATCTTCGTTATCGATCTCGAGACACGCGAAGTCAAGGACCTGATTCCGGAGTCGAAGCGCTGGTTCGACCTGATGGACCCGGCAGGGAGCTTCGATATCGCACCCGACGGAACGGAAGTCGCCTTTTCCGCCAACTCGAGCGAGCCCCCGTACCAGACGGTCAACTACGACGTGTACGTTGCGCCGGTGGCTGGTGGTGCGGTCCGGAATCTGACCGCCGATAATGTCGCTGACGATATGCGACCGCGCTACACGCCTGATGGGCGATCCATCATCTACGGGATGCAGCGCGAGGCGGACTTCTACGCCGACCGCGTGCGCCTCGTGCGCCATGATCGCGAGACGGGCGAGAACCTGGTGCTCACCGAATCCTGGGATCGGTCGGCAAACAACTGGGAGATCGGTCCTGACGGCCGCACCATTGCCTTCACCGCGGAGGACCGGGGGCGCGTCCATCTCTTCACGCTCGATCTGGAGGCGGCATCAGCCGCCGCTGCGGCCGGGATGCCGGTCGAGCCGGAGCGACGGGTGCGGGGCGGAAATGTGGGGCGCCCGGCCTGGGTGGGGAGCGATCAGCTGGCCTTCACCATCGATTCGCTCGGCGGTCCGCCCGAGGTCTGGGTGAGCGAGCCCGCCGGGGCCGGGTTGGCGCGCGTGACCCACGAGAATGACGAGCGCCTGGCCGGCATCGAGCTCGGCGAGGTGCGGGAGATCGAGTTCGAGGGATTCGGCGGCGCCCGGGTCCAGATGTTCGTCCTCAACCCGCCGGGGTTCGATCCCGCGCGCAAGTGGCCTCTGGTCCACCTCGTCCACGGTGGGCCGCACGGTATCTTCGGCGACCAGTTTCATTTTCGGTGGAATGCACAACTATTCGCGGCCCCGGGTTACGTCGTGGGGATGGTCAACTTCCATGGCTCGACATCGTTCGGCCAGGACTTCGCCGCATCGATCCTCGGCGCCCATGGGGAGCGTCCGTTTGCCGATGTCATGGCGGCGACCGATCGGCTGCTCGCCGAGGGTTACATCGACGAGCAGCGGATGGCGGCGGCCGGCGGTTCCTACGGCGGCTATCTCGTGAGCTGGATCGCGGGTCACACGGATCGGTTCGCCTGCCTGGTGAATCACGCCGGGGTCTACGACACGCTCTCCCAGTACGGGTCGGACGTCACTCTCGGGCGGTCCCGCGCCTACGGCGGGGAGCCCTGGGACGGCCTCGAGGTCATCGACCTGTGGAACCCGGCCCGTTTCGCCTCCGGCTTCCATTCCCCGATGCTCATCATCCACGGCGAGAACGACTACCGCGTGCCGCACACGCAGGCGCTTGCGGTCTACGGCGTCTACAAGGCGAAGGGGGTTCCGGCACGACTCGTGGTCTATCCGGACGAGAACCACTGGATCCTGAAGCCCCGGAACTCGCGCCACTGGTACGGCGAGGTCCTGGGCTGGCTCGCTCGCTTCCTCGACCGCGGGCGGAAAGGGCGCCCGGCCGGGCCGGAATAGCGGGCGGGCATCAGGCAGGTATCAACAGTCATCAAGATGCCGGGGGCGGCGTGGGGCCACCCCCGGCATCCTCTTCCGGGCCTGACAGCTTATCGGAGCAGCACCAGGCGGCGGGTCGCGTTCTGTCCCGCAGCCTCGAGGCGGGCGAAGTAGACCCCGCTCGCCGCGAGGTGGCCGCCATCGTCACGACCGTTCCAGACGGCCGTATGCGTCATCGCCTGCTGGTTGGTGTCGACCAGCGTCCGCACCAGCCGCCCCTGGACGTCGTAGATCCGGAGGCTCACCGGTCCGGCGGCGGGCAGGTGGTAGGTGATCGACGTCGAGGGACGGAACGGGTTCGGAGACGCCTGCGCCAGGAGGAATCCCGGTGCCGTCGCCGCCGGCGAGTCGATGCCGGCGCTGATCCCGAACCAGTCGAGGGTCCGCCGCGTGATCTCCTCACGATCGATGGCCTCGCTGATTCCCTCCAGGCCGAAGCTCAGATAGACGAGGCGGGCGCCGCCGTCGGTCCAGTGCATGCCCCCGTACCAGTTCGGAACGCCCTGATAGGTGCAGATCCCGTCGGCATCGAACCCGGGCGAGATCGTGTCCATGGTCGTCTGCCCGTACGGCCCGCCGGGATCCAGCGATAGGGAAAGGCCATCGCCGATCAGATCGCCCGGTACGCCATCGAGGAAGTAGATGCTCGAGAAGGAGTTCTGGTAGCTGGCGTGGAGCACGGTCACGAACCAGGTGATGGTTTCCCCTGAGAAGTAGGGGCTCGTGGGGTCGGCGAGGTCATAGGCGATCTCCTGCCCGGAGAGGAGGAGACGACCACCGCCGGCGAGGTAGCTCCCGATCAGCGCGCGTTCGCCGGCGTCGAGCGACAGCGAGGTGTCGCCGGTGAGCCAGATCACGCAAGAAGCGGCATCGTTCAGGTCATCGATCGTGAGGGCACCCCAGGTCACATCCCAGTGGCCCCATTGCGTACCCAGAGCCGTGAGGGTGGCGCCGACCGGAACCTCCCGCGTGGCGCCGCCGTCATCGTCCACGATGAGCACCTGCGTCGAGTTGAGCTTCAAGAAGGTGACGCTCCGCGACTGCCCGGGATCGCCCTGCGAGGCGAGGGTCACCTGGACGTAGGCCGAGCCGGGGTTTCCCTGCGAGTCGATGTCGATCGTGATCGGAGCGGTGGCTCCGCTCGCCAGCGGCAGCGCGCTCGGGCCGGAGAAGGTGCCGGCGGGTGTGGTGTAGGAGTACGTCCAGCCGGCCGGCACCCCGCTCACGCTCACGTCGTAGGTGTCGCTGGCAACCCCCAGGTTCTCCGCCTCGGCGGCGAAGGACACCACCGCGGTCGAGCTTCCGATCTGGGTGGTGAGACCCGTGGTGGCGAGCTGGAACACGTAGAGGATGTTGGCCGCGTTGAGAGCGTTCACGAATCCCCAGCCGTAGACCGTGTCGTAGCCACCGGCCCCGAGATCGCGGCAGGTCTCCTGCATGCGGGCCTCGACCTCGGCCGCGGTGAAGGGTGGTGCCATCGACTTGACGAGGGCCGCCACGCCGGCGGCGTAGGGCGCCGAGAACGACGTGCCATCGATCAGGGCGTAGCTGTTGCCGACCGCCGTGGTGCGGATGCTCTGGCCGGGGGCGGAGAAGGCGATGCCGGTGCCGTAGTTGGAGAATCCGGCCCTGGTCCCGCTCGGGTTGAGGGCGCCGACCGCGTTCACTTCGGGGATGGAGGCTGGGTAGTTGATCGATGACTGCCCGTTGTTCCCCGTGGATGCAAAGTGAGTGACTCCGTGCTCACGGGCGTTGATGTAGGCATCGGTGAAGGCATTGTCAGGCGAGCCGCTGAAGCTGGCATTGGATACCGAGAAGCCCTCGTTCACGGCCCAGGCCAGGGCACTCACCTTCCAGGAGGTCTGCGATTGGAAGGTGCCGTCGCAGGGAACGTTCGAGATCCCGATACGCGCCGAGGCCACCTTGCAGTCGGGGGCGATGCCGACGACACCGATCGAGTTGTTGATGACCGCCGAGATGCATCCGGCGACCAGGGTGCCATGGTCGTCGCACTGGTTCATGGGACCGCCGCTTCCCTGGTCAGGGGTGAAGTCGCGGCCCGGAGCCAGGTTCAGGTCCGGGTGGTCGAGCTGGACACCGGTGTCCATGACCATGACGATGACGCTCGGGTCCCCGGTCGTGATATCCCACGCCAGATCGCCGTCCATGTCCTGATCCGGCACCCCGCCGAACTGCCCGGTGTTGCGGATGCCCCAGAGGTCGCCGAACAGGGCGTCATTCGGGATGAGATCGAACCGGTCCTGCACCAGCGGGTCCGGCTGCGCCCAGGCGATGCGCGGATCGCCGGCCAGGCGGTTGGCCGTTTCGAGCACCGCAAAGCCGTTCGTGTCCGGGCTCCGGAGCTCGAAGGCGCCCGCGAGCAGGCCGAAGTCCCGGCTCAGGATCTCGAGCTCGGGCGCCAGCTCGAAGAGGATCGCCTCGGCTTCGCCGCGGTACTCGGGTTTCACGCGGAGGAGAATGTCCCGGGTCGGAATCCAGGACATCCCATCCCGGTTGAGCAGCACCGGAGAGACGAACTCGACAGCAGGTGAGGCCGCAAGGCGTTCGATCTCGCGGCTCGCCTGGCCGGCATCGCCGAGGACATCGCGGAGATCGATGAGCGACCAGCTCTCGACGCCGGTCGGCTGGCTCGAGAGGGTCCGGACTCCCGCTGCTTCCATCGCCGTCACCTGAGCCTCGGCGGGCAGGGTCTCGTAGAAGCGCACGGCAAGGCGAGAGACATCCAGATCGAGCGCGATCGGATCGCCGGCGTAGATGTAGTGGGTGGGTGGGGTTGCGGCTTCCGAATTCGTGCCGATGAGAACGCCGCCGAAGACGACGAGGACGAGGATCCAGGCGGCCCGCGGCAAGGCACGCGTTGTGACTCTGATCATGTTTCTAAAACCCCCCTTCCGGGATCTTCTCGCGGGACGACTCAAGTCTACACCACATCGGGAGGAAAGGCCCGTGCGGAGCTCGGGTGCCAGTCTGGATGGACCTGAGGTGGGGGGGATACCCCACGGAAAGGCCGCCATTCACTGCGGCCCGGGTGCGATCAGGCCACCCACACCGTCTTCACGTTGACGAACTCGCGGATCCCGGAACACGCCAGCTCCCGCCCGTAGCCCGAGCGCTTGATCCCGCCGAACGGCAAGCGCGGATCCGACTTGACCATGCCGTTCACGAACACCGAGCCGGCCTCGATGCGGCGCGCGATCTTCTCGCCGCGCTTCGTGTCCCGCGTCCACAGGCTCGCGCCGAGCCCGAAGCGGCTCAGGTTCGCGAGCTCGATGGCGTGCTCCTCGTCCTCGGCGCGGACGAGGGCCGCGACCGGGCCGAAGGTCTCCTCGCCGAAGACCGGCATGCCCGGGTGGACGTCGGTCAAGAGCGTGGGAGCGTAATAGAAGCCGGGGCGGGCGAGCGGCGTGCCGCCGGTCGCGATGTGGGCGCCGGCAGCCACCGACGCCTTCACCTGGTGATCGAGATCGCTCACCAGATCGGGTCGGGCGAGCGGACCGAGCTCGGTGGCCCGATCGCGCGGATCGCCGACGCGGAGCGCCGCGAGGCGCGCGGCGAAACGGGCGGCGAAGTCACCCGCGACCTCGCCCACGACGATGAAGCGCTTGGCGGCAATGCAGCTCTGGCCATTGTTGATGATGCGCGCCGCGACGGCGGTTTCGACGCAGGTATCGAGGTCGGCGTCGGCGAGGACGACGAAAGGATCGGAGCCCCCCAGCTCGAGAACGGTCTTCTTGAGCTCGGAACCGGCGGCGGCGCCGACGGCGATTCCCGCCGCCTCGCTCCCGGTCAGCGTCACTGCAGCCACCGCCGGATGGCGAACCACCGCCTCCGCGGCGGTCCCACCGATCATGAGCGTCGTGAAGACGCCGGACGGAAAGCCGGCGGTGGCGAAGATCTCCTCGAGCGCGAGGGCCGCCCCCGGGACGTTCGAGGCATGCTTCAGGAGCGCCACGTTGCCCGCCATCAGGGCCGGGGCCGCGAAGCGCATGACCTGCCAGAAGGGGAAGTTCCAGGGCATGATGGCGAGGACGGCCCCGAGCGGATCGAAGCGCACGTAGCTCTTGCCGGCATCGGTGGCCACCATCTCGGTGGCCAGGAACTCCTCCGCGTGCTCGGCGTAGTGCTCGCAGACCCAGGCGCACTTGTCGACCTCGGCCTCGCCCTGGGCGATGGGCTTCCCCATCTCCGCGGTCATGAGCTCGGCATAGCGTCCGCGCCCGGCGCGCAGGTGCGCGGCGGCGGCGCGCAGGCGCTCGGCCCGGGCGGAGAAGCTCGTCTCGCGCCAGGAGATGAATGTGGTGGCGGCCCGGGCGATCCGTGATTCGACTTCGTGCTGGTCGTGCTCGGGATAGGTGGCGATGACTTCGCCCGTGGCAGGATTGATTGCTTGCATCATGATCCGATCCTAGCGAATTCGTATCCGGAGAAGCAAATGCGCTCGCGGGCCCCACTTCCGATCGCGGAGAGGGTCTCGCCGCCGAGGAAGTTGGCGAGTCCGGCAAACACCGCTTCGCTGTCGGACATCGGTTCGAGCACCCATGACAGCTCGATCGCGGGGTGAATGGCGGGATGCGTGCGCGCGATGAGCCATCCGTCCTCGATACCCAGGCGCAGATTGGGTGCCTTCGCGAACAGGAGTGCTGCGAGCTCGGAGTCGGTCAGCATGTAATCGCCGGCACGGGTTCGCCAGGCCGCCGGGATCGGTCGGGGGCCGGTGATGAGCTCGCCGATGCGTCGCACCTGGCCGTCGGCATCGGCGATGAGGACCGAGCGTCCCTCGATCTCGGCGCCGGAGAGACGAAGCGTGGCGAGATCGGAGATCGGGAGGGGGAGTGGGATCCGGCCGAGCGCGAGCAGGCGAAGCGAATGGAAAGAATGATCCTCCGGCTCGAGCCGGAATCGCCGCCCGTGCAGGCGTAGCTCCACCCGCCCGTGCGCGCCCACCTCGACGTCGACGATGCCGGCTATCGTCTGGTAGCGCCCGGCGCGCGGCGCGGTGAGCGCGCCGGGCCAGGCCGGCGCGGGACCGGCCACAGGCTTCGCGGGCGCACCCTGCCGCGCGATCCCGGTGATGGCCTGCATTGTGGCGGTCGCCACCCGGTAGACGAGCGCCCGGCCTTCGCTCGAGTTCGAGCAGACGGCGATCCCGATCCCGTGATCGAGGTTCATGAAGGCGACCGAGTGGAACAGGAACTCGGCGCCGCCGTGAGCGGCGATCGGGCCGGCCCCGGCGAGTCCCGGGGGGGTCGAGAGCTGCCAGCCGAGCCCCATGCGTTCCTCGACATCCAGCGGCAGTGCGGGGCTCGCCGGCGTGAGCATGGTGGCGACGCTCCGGGGAGCGAGCACCTGCCGGCCATCGATCCGGCCGCCGCCGAGAAAGAGGCGCAGGAAGCGGGCGAGGTCGAGGATGCTGGCACAGAGGCCGCCCGCCGGAATCTCGTTGGCGAGAGAGGGCAGGGTGGGAGCGGCCACCCCGCGGCGATGCCCGCGCGACTGGAGCGCGAGGAGCTTTGCATCCGGTGCGAAGGACGCTGTTTCCGCCCCCAACGGTGCGAACAGCTCATCGCGCGCGACGTCGGCGAATGGGCGTCCGGTCACTGCCTCCACCATGTGGCCGAGCAGGTTATAGCCGAGCGTCGAGTACTTGGTGAGAAGTCCCGGGGGTTGCGCCAGGTACGTGGACCGGATGTCCGGGAGCATGGCGTTGAACGGCACCGGACTGCCGTCGGGTAGCGCGCGGCGCCAGAGATTGGGTAGGCCCGAGCGGTGGGCGAGAATGGCGCGCACCGTGATCGGCGCGCCACCGGCAAAGCGCGTCCGGATCGAGAACCCGGGCAGGTAGCCTTCGAGCGGCGCGTCCAGATCGAGGTCGAAGTCCTCGACGAGGCGCATCACGATCGCCGCCGTGAACGGCTTCGAGAGCGAGGCCAGCCGGTACACCGTGTCCGGGCCGGCGGGGACCCCGCGTTCGCGATCGGCGAGGCCGAAGCCCCCGGCGAAGAGCACGCGATCGGAATCGACGACGGCGACGCTCACACCGACGACCCGCGACCAGCGCATGAGGTGAGCGATGAGCCGGTCCAGGTAGGGCTCGAGGGCCGCGAGCGTTCCGGGCCCGATGCTGCGCGGTGGCCGGGGCTCGGTGGCGCGGCCGATGAGCGGGCCGAGGTCGATCATGGCTCGGTGCTCCGCTCGTTCCCGTCGAGCGAGTAGTCCATGCGGAGCTGGGGGCGCAGGGCGGCGCTGGCGGGGTATTCTGCGGAGTAGAGCCACAAGTTGCTGGCCTGGGTCTCATCGGCGGCCCTGAGCAGGAAGCCGTGGTTTTCCTCGCCGCCGACCCAGTCCGCGACCGTGCTCGTCACGTCCCACTCGAGCCATTCGTTCCCACGGGTCCTCCCGGCGTCGAGGACGGCGCGGGCGATGGGCGGGCCGGAGTTCTGGGCGCCGAGCTCGTTCCAGCTGGCGGCGTCTTCCTCATCGGCGTAGACCTGGGTGCCCTCCACCCACGTCTGGCTCATACGGTGGGCGGTGATCGTGACCGGCTCCCAGGCCCCGGTGCCCCAGCAGTGGAGACGGAGTCGAGCGGTGTGCACCGTCGCTCCGCGTGGAATGGGGGAGAGATCGAAGCGGATGAGAGTGCGGTTCACATCGCTCGCCGCGCCGGGGCTCGCCACGTCGTCGCGCGGCGTGGCTCCGATCTCGATCGTGCTCCGCACGCCCTGGTTCAGCGCGCGCTGACCGCTGAAAATGGTGGTGTCGGATGTGCCGCGGTAGCCGTCGATACCCTCTTGCAGGGTCACGGTCGTGCGCCCGGTGCCGGCCGTGGCCGCAGCCACCGGGTTGGAGACGGGGGAGCGATTCCCGGCGTCGTCGACGATCTTGAGCGCGAAGTAGAGCCCGGTGCCGGGGGTGAGGCCGCGTACCCGGAGCGTGTCGGTGGTCCCGGCGGGTCCCGGGATCGGCTCGGCGAGGGCCTGGTCCGCGCCGCCGAAGTTGTGCGTCCCGATCGGGACCGCCGCGAGACGGAGGTCGTAGCGCGCCGCGCGGCCGTGTCGGCCATCGTCCCCGCTGGCCGTGACCGCCAGCGTGATCTGGTCCATTCGAGTCTCGACCACGCGGAGATCAGCGGCGGCGTCAGGGGGAATCGTATCCGTGGCGGCGGCGGCGATCGCCGCCGCGTAGACCCGCGCCATCTCCCGGTAGCCGGCGGCATTCGGATGCAGCGCGTCGGTCATCCAGTCCCCAGGGCCGCCGCTCATGAGATCGGGGTTGGTGCGGAAGCGAGCGTGATGGTCGGCGAGGGCGATCGGTACGGGGCCGCCCGTCGCAGCGCCCTCGGCGAAGTCCTCCGCCATGGCGATGATCTGTTCGTTCCAGGCTCTGACGCTCTCGTCGCGGTCGGCGGCCGGGATGATGAGAGAGACGACGATCGGGAGGAGCATGCCGCGACCCTGGCGCTCGGCAGCGATGTGGGCGATGAGCTCGGTCAGGGCCGCAGACCGCGTCGCTTCGAGCGTCCTCCCGTGGTCGAGCGAGTACGGGGTGTGGGGCGGGGGCAGGGAGAGATCGTTGGTCCCGAGGTGGATGGCCACGAGGGTTGGCGCCCGGGCCAGGGCCAGATCGGCGGTGACGGGAAAGGTCCCGCGGCCGCGCGTCCCGGAGCTCGAGGGATAGAACTCATCGGTCGTGGCCCCGCTTCGAAAGTGACCATGTGGCGGGAGAGTCCCCGCGGAGCCGATGAACTCGACCTGGCCCTTGAGCGAAGGAGGAAGGAGGTCGTCGAGGAGCCGGGGAAGATCGGAGCGGAATCCGGGCACCGCGCCCTGCCCTTCGGTGATGGAGTCCCCGACGAGCAGGATGTCGAGCCCGTCCCCGGCGCTCGACATCCCCGAGATGGAGATGGCGAGCACCACAACCAGAAGGAGGGCGAGTCGCCGCCTCCGGCTCAGAATGCGGTTCAGGGCAGGACGATCAGCTTCCGCGTCTCGTTCACGCCGGCGGCCTCGAGATGGAGGAAGTAGATCCCCGCTGCGAGCCGCTCTCCCTGTGTGTAGACGGCATTCCACTGGACGCGGTGTTGCCCGGCTTCCTCGATTCCGTCGACCAGCACACGCACGATCCGCCCATGCACGTCGGCGATGCGGAGCGTGACGTGGCTCTGCTGGGCGAGATCGTAGCGGAGTGCGGAGGTCGGCGCGACCGGATTGGGCATGGCGCCGAGGAGGCGGGTCACGATGGGCGCTGCCGCCGGATCGCCGATGCCGGTGGTCACGGAGACCATGACCGGGGCCTCATCCGGCTCGGAGCTGGCCTGGCCGTCGTGGACCACGAGGCGGGCCGTGTAGGAGCCCGGGTCGGCGTAGGCGTGGGTGGGCGTGGGGCCGGTGCCGGTTATCCCATCCCCGAAGTCCCATGCATAGGTCAGCTCGAGACCTTCCGGATCGAAGGATCCCGTCCCGTCGAACTGGATCGGCAGATCCTCCTCTCCCTCGTAGGGGCCTCCGGCATCGGCGATCGGCGGCGCATTGGCCGGATCGGCGGCGAAGGTCACGACGAGCATCGGCCTGAGATTCTGGTTGACCACGGCCTCCGAGGAGTAGAACCCGTGGCGGCTGTTACCGAACTCATCCACGGCCTGGAGCAGGACTCCGTCATTGCTCCAGCTTCCATTCGCCCAGTGCATCACCGCATTCGTGAGGTTCCACTCGTACCAGGTATCGTTGGCGCTGACGATCGCCGTGCTCTCGGGAGACTCGAAGCGGTCCCAGTTGGGATCGTTGTTCTGGGCGCTGTTGCTGGCGGCGGCGGCCCCCGGCGCCGACCACGGGAGAATGCTGAGCTGTGCCGCTTCCCAGCACGAGGCGCCGGTCTGCTGGCTCGGAGTGGCGCGTGTGCCCTCGACCCAGGGCTTGGTCACGCGATAGGCCGCGATCTCGACCGGAGTCGAGGAATCGCGATTGAAGCCGTACAGGCGCAGGCGGGCGTCGAGGATGTCCACTCCCGCTGGAATCTGCGAGAGATCGAAGCGAATGAGGCTGCGCGAGGTGTCGGTGACCAGATCGCCGGGATCCGCGGCCCAGGCGGTCATGATCTCGCTTCCGGGCGCCGGTCCTTCGGGGCCGAACAGCACGGTGCCGTGCTTGCCAACCGAGATGGCCGTGCTCGCGCCCACGTTCTCGTTCGGCCGGGCATCGATCATGTGGTTGTCCTCGGTGCCGTTGTAGCCGTTCAGGCCATTGCGCAGCGTGAGGATGACGGTCGGCGAGCCGATCGTCATGGCGTTCCGGATGTTCGAGATCGGGGAGCGGTTGCCGGCCTGATCGACGACCTTGACCGCGAAGTAGTAGTTCGTCCCTGGGAGCAGATTGTGCACGTGGAGCGTGTCCGCTTCCCAGGCGGCCCTCGGCGCCGGCTCGTCGAGGGCCTGCGGTGCGAAGGCGAAATCGATGTCGTTGATCGGACTCGTCGCCACGCGCAGGTCGTAGCGGAAAGCCCGGCCGACGAGGCCGTCATCGCCGACAGCGGTGAAGCTCAGGTCCACGCTCGTGGTGTCGACGGCGATCACGGCCAGGTCGACGATCGGGCTCGGAGGGATCGTGTCGCTGACGGCCGCGGCGATCGCCTGGTGGTAGATATCGGCCATCTGGATATAGCCGGTGTCGTTCGGGTGCAACGCATCGCTCATCCAGTCACCCGGTCCGAAGGTGAAGAGGTTGGGATTGGCGATGAAACGATGATAGTGGTCTGCGAGCGCGAGCCTGAGCGGCGACCCGGTGACCAGTCCCTCGCCGAAGTCCTCGCTCATGGCAATGATGCCATTCACCCAGTCCCGCACATCCTGCGCCCGTCCCTGCATCGGAATGTTCAGGGACAACACGAAGGTCTGTAGGTCCGAGCTCTGCGTGCCATCCCGCCACTGCAGAAGAAAGCGCAGGTAGTCGGCGAGCTCGCCGAGGTGGGTGTGCGTCAGCGTCTGCCCGTGGTCGAACGAATAGGGAACGAAGGGTGGGAGCTGGCTGTTCAGGTCATTGGTTCCGAGATGAATGGCGACGATGCTCGGCGTGTCAGGAGGGCCGAGGTCCGGCGTGGTGTCGAAGGTGCCGTTGCCCCAGCCATAGCCGAAGCTCTGAGGATAGAAGTCCTCGATCTCCCGGCCGCCGAGGAAATGGCCCTGCAGCGGCGGCGCACCCATCGAACCCACGAACAGGAAGTCGTTATCGGGGTCGGCGTTGAGGAGCGTGTAGAGATCGTCCCGGAACCCGGGCGGGGCGCCTTGACCTTCCGTGATCGAGTCGCCGACCAGCATGAGGCGAAAAGTCTCTGCGCCTGCGAGTTGCGGCATGGCGAGCAGGACGAGGATCCACAGCCACGAATGCGATTTCATCAAAGGGTTTTGACTCTGCGGGTTGGGGTTGCGGTTCCCGAAGACCGGGGCATGGGGGATCTGGTGTCTGTAGGATCCGAGATGATCAGGCAGATGGGCCTACCGACCACACATATATTAAACCATATGGCACGCGGCCAGATCAACGGGTCTGGCTCGCTAGGCCAGCATGGGGCCGCGTCCTTCTGTATCGATCTGGAACTCCCGGATGGCACTTTCCACACTTTCATGTGGCAAATGCCCCATGGCGAGAAGTTGGCGCAGTGCGGCGACCACGATGGAGCCCGCATCGACCTCGAAGTGCCGGCGCAGGGCTTCCCGGGTATCGCTCCGCCCGTAGCCGTCGGTACCCAGGGTCGTGAGCCCGCCGCGTACCCAGCGTGCGATCTGGTCCGGGATGGCCGCCATGTAGTCGCTGGCGGCGATGACCGGCCCCGCTGTCGGGTCGAGCATGTCCTGGACATGGGCGCGCCGCGGGGCGGCTCCGGGATGGAGTCGATTCCAGCGCTCCTTGAGCAGCGCGTCGCGGCGGAGGAGTTGATAGCTCGGCGCGCTCCACACGTCGGCGGCGACCCCATGGCGTTCGGCCAGGATGGTCTGGGCCCGGATCACCTCGTTCAGGATCGAGCCGGAACCGATGAGCTGCGCCCTGAGCTCGGGTGCTGCCGGCTCGATCCCGGCCGGCCGCAACCGATAGAGGCCGCGGATGATGCCCTCCGCCACGCCATCCGGCATCGGGAGCTGCGGGTAGGCTTCGTTCTGCAGGGTGACGTAGTAGAAGACGTTCTCCTCGTCGGCGAACATCCGCTTCAAGCCCTCCTGGATGATCACCGCCACCTCGTAGGCGAAGGCGGGATCGTAGGCGCGGATGTTCGGCACCGCACTCGCGAGCAGATGGCTGTGTCCATCCTGATGCTGGAGGCCCTCGCCGGAAAGCGTGGTCCGTCCCGCCGTGGCCCCGAAGAGGAATCCCTTGGCGCGGGAGTCGCCGGCGGCCCAGATCGAATCCCCCGTGCGCTGGAAACCGAACATCGAATAGAAGATGTACATCGGGATCATCGGCTGGCCATAGGTGGCGTAGGACATCCCGGCTGCCGTGAAGCTGGCCATCGATCCGGCCTCGGTGATCCCTTCCTCCAGCATCTGCCCGTCCTTGGCCTCGCGATAGCTGATGAGGAGGTTGTAATCGACGGGCTCGTAGAGCTGTCCCACCGAGGAGTAGATCCCGTACTTGCGGAAGAGGGCCTCGAGACCGAAGGTGCGCGCCTCGTCTGGAATGATGGGGACGATGCGCTTGCCGATCTTCGGTTCGGCGAGGAGCCGCGCCAGGATGCGGGCGAATGCCTGCGTGGTCGAGGCATCGAGGCCGGGCTTCGTGCCCTCGAGGAACTCCTGGAAGAAGTCGAGCGCAGGAGTCTCGAGTGGGTGCTCCTTGGCGACGCGGCGCGGCACCGGGCCGCCGAGTTCGGCTCGTCGCTCCTTGAGATAGCGGATGACCGGGCTGTCGGCCGGCGGCATGTAGAAGGGAGCCGCTTCGAGCTTCGAGTCGGGGATCGGCAGCTCGAGCAGATCGCGGAAGGCACGCAGATCGCTCAGATTGAGCTTCTTCGCCTGATGCGAAACGTTCCGTCCCTCGGCGCCCTCGCCCAGGGTCCAGCCCTTCACCGTCTTGGCGAGGATCACGGTCGGTGCTCCGCGGTGCGCCGTCGCCGCATGGTAGGCGGCGTAGACCTTGTGGGCATCGTGCCCGCCGCGCCGGAGCTTCTGGATCTCCACATCGCTGAGATGCTCGACGAGAGCCAGCAGGCGCGGATCCGAGCCGAAGAAGTCCTTGCGCGTGTAGGCGCCGTCCTCGGTCGAGTAGCGCTGGAATCGGCCGTCCACGACCTCGTTCATGCGCTGGACGAGGAGGCCATCCGTGTCGCGTGCGAGGAGGTCATCCCACTCGCGGCCCCAGATCACCTTGATCACGTTCCAGCCGGCTCCGTGGAAGACGGCCTCGAGCTCCTGGATGATCTTGCCGTTGCCGCGCACCGGCCCGTCGAGCCGCTGCAGGTTGCAGTTGACGACGAAGATGAGGTTGTCGAGCTTCTCGCGCGCGGCGATCGAGAGCGACCCGAGCGATTCGGGCTCGTCGGTCTCACCATCGCCAAGGAAGGCCCACACCCGGGGCTCATGCTCTCCGCCGGGCAGGAAGCCCCGGTTGACCAGGTAGCGGTGGAAGCGCGCCTGGTAGATCGCGGAGATCGGCCCCAGCCCCATCGACACCGTGGGAAACTCCCAGAAGTCGGGCATGAGCCAGGGGTGCGGATACGAGGACAGGCCCTTCCCGGCCACCTCGCGCCGGAAGTGCTCCATCTGCTCGGTCGTGATCCGCCCCTCGAGGAAGGCGCGGGCATAGATCCCGGGCGAGGCGTGGCCCTGGAAGTAGATGATGTCACCGGGGCGGTCGCCGTCCTTGCCGCGAAAGAAGTGGTTGAAGCCGACTTCGTAGAGCGTGGCGGCCGAGGCGTAGGTCGAGAGATGACCGCCGATACCGGGGAACTGCCTGTTGGCCCGGAGCACCATGGCCACCGCGTTCCAGCGGATGATGCGCCGGATGCGCTTCTCGATCAGCTCGTCGCCCGGGTAGGGTGGTTCCGCCTCGGGCCCGATGGTGTTCACATAGGGGGTCTGGACCAGTGACGGCATGCGCGACGGGCCGATGCGCGCGCGGCGGATCAGCAGCTCGATGAGCTGCTGGGTCGCCCGCTGACCGTAGTGTCCCATGACCTCGTCGAGCGATTCGATCCACTCGCGAAGCTCGGCAGGGTCGAGTCCCGGGGGAACGGTCAGCGATTGCGGGTTCGGGAATCCGGGCGGCATTTCTTCCGCTGGCTTCGCCGGCTCGCTCGTCTCGATTGCCTTCGGGCTCTCGTGATCGTCCAGAGCCTGAGCCGGCGCCTCCGGCGTCGATGGGAGCGAATCGAGGGGATTGTCGGGTGCTGGGACCATGCGTTGGACCTGGTACTGCCGCTCGTCGGGGCTGATTAGGGGCTATGCGTTTGGGATCGCGGCGGCCGGGGCAGGGGTTCCGCCGCCTCCAGGACGGTCGAGCAGGCGGAGTTTCGCACCCCGCTCGCTCTCCGGCAAGTGCGAAGTAGGATAGTCATTTAGCTGGTTTGAGAGGGAGGTGAGGACGGCGCGTGCGGTGTTCGCGGGAGCGATTCTCCGCGGGCGGTTGCCAGGGCGTAGGCGGCGATCCCGAAGGCCACGGCGACATTGAGCGAGCCCTTGAGGCCGCGCATGGGAAGGGCCAGCACCTGATCGGCGGCGGTGAGGAGGGCGGGCGAGATGCCGGCCACCTCGTGGCCCACCACAAGACAGATCCGCCCCTTGCTCGCGGCGCTCGCGAGCGGTACGGCGTGCGGGTGGTTCTCCAGGGCCAGCACCCGATAGCCCAGGGCCCGCACCCGGGCCACGGCCTCTTCCGGGTCGGCGATATGTTCCCAGGAGACGGCTTCCTCGGCGCCCAGCGCAGTCTTCGTGATCTCTGGGCGCGGCGGACGTCCGGTGATTCCGGCGAGGATCAGCCGGCCGATTCCAGCGCCGTCGGCGGTGCGGAAGATCGAGCCCACGTTCCACAGGCTGCGCACGTTCTCGAGGAGACCGATGAAGTCGAGGTCATGGCGGGCCCGGGCCGATGCAATTTCATCCGGTGAGGCGCCGGTCATTGCGCCCGCGACCCGGGCGTGTCCTGCCGTGGCCTCCGCGATCCGGCGCCGCAGGCGTTCCGCCTCGTGCCGCCGGGCGGTGGCTGAGTCCATGGCGACCAGGGCGCGGCCGCAGCCCGGGCAGAAGATGCGCCGTCCATGGCGCGAGGCGGGCACGACGAACAATCGCCCGCAATCGGGGAAGGGGCAGGTCTGGGCGAGGTCTTCCATCTTCGGCGCAGGAGCGTGACCTGCTGTCCTACAGCTCAGCTGCGGTCAGGAACTCGGGTGCCCGGCGGTGGTGGGTGGCCTGCTCGAAGGCGTATGCCAGTCGAATGAGGGTCGGTTCGCTCCAGGCGCCGGCGAAGAAGGAGATCCCCACCGGCAGCCCGCGCACGAAGCCCGCCGGCACGGTGATGTGCGGATAGCCGGCCACGGCGGGCAGGGTGGAGCAGCCACCGCCGAAGTGGTCGCCGTTCACGAGGTCGGTGCACCAGGCCGGCCCTCCGGTGGGGGCCGCGATGGCATCGAGCTGGTGCTCGGCCAGGACCTTGTCGATTCCCTCTTCACGGGAGAGCCGGCGGCACCGGGCGAGCGCCTCGAGATATTCCGGCTCGGTGAGCGGTCCTTTGGCCTCGGCCTTCAGGAAGATCTCCTGCCCGAAGTAGGGCATCTCGCGGTCGGCGTGCTTCTCGTTGAAGGCGATGATCTCGGCCAGCGATTTCACGGGTGCCTTCGCGCCGAGGGACTCAAGGTACCCATTCAAACCTGCCTTGAACTCGTAGAGCAGGACCGTGTACTCGGCCTCGCCGATATCAGAGTCCGGGGTCAGCTTGACGGGATCGACGAGGACGGCGCCCTGCTTCTCGAGCACGGCGAGGGCCTTTGCCATCACCTCATCCACATCCCGATTGAAACCGAAATACTGCCGCGCGACGCCGATGCGCGCTCCCTTGAGACCGCCGGCATCCAGGAAACGAGTGTAATCGGCATGGATGTGGCCCTCGGCGGTGGCCGTGGCGGCATCCCTGGGATCGACCCCGGCAATGGCGCCGAGGATGACAGCCGCATCGGCGACGGTGCGGGTCATCGGCCCGGCCGTGTCCTGAGTGTGGGAAATGGGGATGATCCCGGCGCGGCTCACGAGGCCGACGGTGGGCTTGAGTCCCACGAGCCCGTTGGCGTTCGACGGACAGACGATCGACCCATCGGTCTCGGTGCCGATCGCGGCCGCCGCCAGGTTGGCGGCGACCGCCGCGCCGGAGCCCGAACTCGAACCGCATGGATTGCGATCGAGCACATAAGGATTCCGGCACTGGCCCCCGCGCGCGCTCCAGCCACTGGAACTGTGCTCGGAACGGAAGTTCGCCCATTCGCTGAGATTGGTCTTGCCGAGGAGGATGGCGCCGGCCCGGCGCAGGCGAAGGGCCACCGTGGCGTCCTGGGCGGGGATCGAACCCTCGAGAGCCAGCGAGCCAGCCGTGGTCGTCATGCGGTCGGCCGTGTCGATGTTGTCCTTGAGGAGGATGGGAATGCCGTGCAGCGAGCTGAGAGGTCCCTCCTCCTTGCGCGCGCGATCGAACTTCTCGGCAATCACCGGTGCGTCAGGATTCACCTCGAGAACCGAGTGCAGAGCCGGGCCCTTGGCGTCGATTCCCTCGATCGCCATGCGGTACGCCTCGGTGATCGAGCTGCCCGTGAGTCGTCCGGACGTCATGCTCTCTTGCAGATTCGCGATCGTGACCTCGGTCAGCTCGAAGTCACCAGCGACCGGCCCCGGAATGTGACCCTCGTGTCCTTCCGTGGCGCCCGTTCGGCTGACGAGGGTGGCGGCGCCGGCGGCGAGACCGGCACGAAAGAAATTCCTGCGATCCATGCTTCCCTCCCGGTTAGCGCACCCTGCGCTCGGTGTGTATTGTGCCACAGGTTCCGGCTGATCGTGGTGGCCGGGAATAGTCCCTTGGATGCCCGCCCATCGTGGCCCTATACTGCCGCGATGCCGATGTTGCGACCGGATGCGAAGGCGGCGAGGAGACCTGGAAGAGGGAGGCGGTGATCGTTCGGAGCAGGCGAGCGCCAAGGCAGTGGATTCCAGCGAGAAGCGCCGGGCCGGGCGCTGCAAATCGTGGCCGGGTGTCGCTCACCGGGCTCCTACTCCTTGCCGCTGTTCTGTCACCGCTTGCGGTCCGGGCTCAGGACGGGCACTACTGGTCGAACCAGTACGGGACGCGCGCCGAGCTCCTTGGCGGCGCGGTCGTCGGCAGCATCATCGATCTCAGCTCGAGCTACTACAATCCGGGTGCCCTGGCCATCATGCCGGATCCGTCGGTGCTCCTGAGCGGCCAGGCCCTCGCACAGGAGAAGATCACCGTCCGCGATTCCACCGGGGCCGATACCGGTCTCGACCAGCACACGTTCGGGTCGGCACCTCGGCTCTTTGCGACGCTCGTTCCCCTGAGTGATCAGATCTTCGCCTTCTCCGTGCTGACCCGCCAGGACTTCTCGCTCAACACTCATTCGTTCTCTTCCATCCAGTTGCAGCTGCCCAGCGGTCCCGAGCCGGGCACAAGCGAGTACTACATCGATCAGGACCTCAGCGAGACCTGGATCGGCATCACCTGGGCGCGACGACTGCGTGAGGAGATGGGATTCGGCATCACCCCTTACATGGCGGTTCGCAGCAATCGAGTGCGCCATCAGCGGCTGGCCGGCGCCATGGACGAGGGGGGGGAGGCCGCAGCCCTGGCCGTGGTCGATTACTACCAGTACACTCACTATCGCCTGCTATTCAAGGCCGGCCTGACCTGGAAGAGCCCGACCTGGACGGCGGGACTCACGATCACGACTCCCAGCCTCGGCCTGGGCTTCTTGAGCGGTGGCGAGGCGGAATATACCCGGACGGTGGTGGGGGTGGATCTGGACGCGGACGGCAGTGCCGACAATGTCGTGGCCGAGGGCCAGTCCGGTGATGTCGATTCCGACTATCGTTCCCCGCTCTCGATCGCTGTCGGGTTCTCCATTCCGATCGATGCGAACACGATTCATGTGAGCGCGGAGTGGTTCAACGGGGTGGATCGGTATTCCGTGCTGGAGGGGGCCAGAATCGGCGGCGACCACGGTCTCACGCTCGAGCAGCGCCTGCAGCAGGAGCTCCGCAGCATCGTCAACATCGGTGTGGGGTTCGAGCGTGTCCTGCGCCAGGATCTCAACGTGTTCGGGGCATTCACCAGCGATCTCTCGGCACTGCCCGACGACTTGCCGGCCGGCCAGCTGTCCGGGTGGAACCTCTATCACGTGACCGGGGGGGCGGCCTTCAATTTCCGGGGACTGGATCTTACGGGCGGGCTGGTCTACAGCTTCGGTGGGAAGGATGCCTACCCGCTGGTCGACAGTCCAACCTGGCAGCCCGCTCGCAGCTTCCAGAGAACCGAGTTCGAGGTGGCCTACTGGCGGCTCAAGTACGTCATCGGGTTTGCGTTCAACATCTGAAAGAAGGGCGGGACCGATGAGGAAGATCGGATTGGTCGGCATGGTGGTTGCTCTCTTGCTCCTGCTTTCACCAGCAGGGGCCGGGGCCAACGAAGCGAGCGACTCGCCGGCCAGTCCTGCCGCCGTGGACTCGCTCGGCGCGGAGAAGTCCGGCGGGCGGCGCTTGCTCGTGATCTCACCGCCCCCCGAGCCAGATCCACGGGCGGTGGCGGCAGAAGGCAAGGTCGTGCGGAGCATTGCCATCACGGGCAACAACATCACCAAGGAGTACGTGATCATCCGCGAGCTGGAGCTCGAAGTCGGGGAGCCTTTCAGCGTCAAGACCATGAAAGAGGACATCACGCGTCTCGACAACCTCGGCATCTTCAGCTCGGTGACGATTCTTCCGAAAGACGCGGCGGATGGCGGCGTCGACCTGGAACTGGCCGTGCGCGAGATGCCGTGGATCATTCCCTATGTGGCGCTCAAGATCTCCGACCAGACGGGGGTCAGCATCGGTCCAGCGGCATCTTCCATGAACCTCGTCGGGCGCGACATCAGTCTCTCCGGCCGCGTGCTCTTCGGCGGCGCGACGACCTACCAGGTCATCATGGACTGGCCGTGGATCACCTGGAATCACCTGTCGCTCAATCTGGTTGCCGCTCACATCATCCGCGACGATGATGTGCGTGGCTTCCAGGAGACGAGCGATGAGATCTCGCCGTGGATCGGGACCTACCTCGGCCGTCACGGGCGCCTGCGTCTGGGCTATTCCTACTTCGGCATGAAATCGGATACGGACGGGATCACCCTGTCCTCGGACAATCGCGATGCGTTCCACCGGCTGGGCGCCGGAATCGGCTTCGATACGCGTGACTCCTGGATCAACCCACACCGAGGATGGTTGACCGATCTTCAGCTGATGCGCACCGCTGGCGACAGCCGGTTCTGGACCACCGATCTCGACATCGTCCGCTATCAGCCGCTAGGGAAGAACACTCTCGTGCTGTCCGGGCTCGCCACCGGTCAGAGCGGCGACTTCGGCACCGATGTCCCCGTGTACCTCGATTACCTCATGGGCGGATCGAACTCCATTCGCGGCTACGAGATCGACGTGCTGGGAAGGGAGCTGTCGGGGAAGAACCAGCTCGTCACGACCTTCGAGTACCAGTATCTGCTCTGGGATGTGCGCGAGGTGCTCCTCTACGGCTTCGCGGTCACTCTGGGCGTCGAGCTGGCGGCCTTCGTGGATACCGGGATCGCCTGGAATGTCGCGGAGGAGTTCAACACCGACCGCTCACGAACCGGGTTCGGTTTCGGTATCCGCACGCTGGTGCCCGCGATCGGCGAGATTCGCTTCGATCTCGGTTTCAGCACGGATGGGGATGCGGTCTTCCATCTGGCGACCTGGCCGAAGATGGATGCCCAGCGCCAGCGGCTGCGCTAGCGCCGCCGCGGAGCCGGTGCTGGACCCAGCCGCCGGGAGGCGATAGGGTTGTTTCCAGGTACCGGTGTTCCGCCGGTGCCGTCCCGAGTCCCGTCCCGGATCTCGAGGAGCGGGCGGCATGGCTCTCGGTTCGATCACGCGCCGTGATTTCCTCACGAAAGCCGCCGGCTGCGGCCTGCTACTGGGTGGAGCGGGGTTCCTCTTGCCACCCATCCCTCGTTTCCTCGAGGAGTGGCTCCCGGCCCCCGCCGGCGCCGCCGAGCGGGTCTCGCTCGAGGAGATCCTCGGCACCGCCCCCGTCGCCCGCTACTGGACCTCGACCGCGGATCCCGGGGCCGCCTGCGTCTCCTGCCACACCGCGACCGACCTCAGAGCTCGCGGCTTCGTGAGTCCCGTCGTCGGGGTCCGGCATGACCACGCAGCCGCGCACGCCCGCTGCCAGCTCTGTGCTCGGGGCTGCGTTCTCTCCGAGGGCGAGCGCGGGGAGTGCAACGCGCGCATGGTGCACGATGGCGAGCTCAAGAGTCTCGTCTACGGGCGGCCAGTCGCGGTGCATGTCGATCCCATCGAGAAGAAGCCCTTCTTCCACTTCATGCCGGGGTCGGTTGCCTTCTCGCTGTCGACCACGGGGTGCCCGCTGCACTGCGAGTTCTGCCAGAACTGGGAGCTCTCACAGGCGCTCCCCGAGGACTACGGCGGGCGGTTCGTGCCTCCCGATCGGATCGCTGCCGCCGCGGTCGAACGCGCCACTCCGATCATTGCCTTCACGTACAACGAGCCCACCGTCTTCACGGAGTACCTGACCGACATCGCCCGCGCCGCGCGCCCGCTCGGGCTCAGGAGTGCGGTCGTGAGCTGCGGTTTCATGACCGAAGCGCCGCTTGCGGAGATGTGCGAGGTGCTGGATGCGATCAAGATCGACTTGAAGGGATTCAGCCCCGAGTTCTACCGCAAGGTGAGCCATGCCGAGATCGGGCCGGTGCTCCGGAGCTTGAAGCAGGTGGCGAAGAGCGGTCGGCATCTGGAGATCGTCAATCTGGTCGTGCCCACGCTCAACGACTCGGAGGAGATGCTGCGCGGGCTCGCCGAGTGGGTCGCCGGTGAATGCGGGCCGGACGTGCCCGTCCACTTCACACGGTTCCATCCCGATTACAAGCTTCTGAACCTGCCGCCGACCCCGGTGGCCACGCTCGAGCGGGCGCGTGCGATCGCGATGGAGCGGGGTATCCGATATGCCTATGTGGGAAATGTGCCTGGGCACCCGGGCAATCACACCTACTGCCCGGGCTGCGGCAAGACCGTCATCGAGCGCCGAGGTTTCCTCGTCGGTGAGATGCACCTTGAGAACGGTCAGTGCGCCTTCTGCAAGACGGCGATCGCCGGGATCTGGTCGTAGCGGGTTAGGGCGCGACGCCTGCTCCAGCGCGGTGGTCCTGGGGTTTGCGTTCATCCTGGCCGGGCAGGCGGTCGCCGGCTCGCCGGCCGAACGCCCGGCGGCCGTGGCCGGCAAGTTCTATCCGGGGGACCGTGTCGTGCTCACGGCCGCAGTCGACGCCGCGATGGCCGCAGCGAGCGCGCCACCCGGCGAGCGCCCGGTGGCGCTCGTGGCGCCCCATGCCGGATACGTGTATTGCGGGGGCGTGCTGGCCGAGGCCTGGCGGCAGGCCCAGCCGCACCGCTATGACCTGATCGTCCTTCTCGGCACCAATCACACGATTGCAGGGCTCGAGCAGGCTGCCGTGTGGACGGGTGGGGCCTGGCGGACGCCCCTCGGGGCGGCGGCCGTCGATGCCGGGGCCGCCGCAGCGCTCGTCGTGGCGGCCGGTTCCGATGCCACGACCGATCCTGCGCCGCATCGGCGCGAGCACTCGATCGAGATCCAGGTGCCCTTCGCCCAGCGACTCTTCCCCGGGGTCAAGATTCTCCCCGTCATCGTCGGTAGCGAGGACCCCGCCCGCTGCGAGCGCCTCGGCAAGACCCTGGCCGCGGTCGTCCGCGATCGTCGCGCTCTGATCGTGGCCTCGAGCGATCTCTCCCACTACCCGAGCCGGGCCGATGCCGAGGTCGTGGATCGCGCCGTTCTTGCCGCCGTCACGAGCCTCGACCCGGTCGCCGTCCAGAAGACGATCGACCGGGAGATGAGACGCGGCGTGCCCGGGCTTGGCACATGTGCCTGCGGCAAGGCGCCGATTCTTGTGGCAATGGTCGCGGCGCGCGAGCTCGGTGCCTCTCACGGCACGTTGATCCGCTATGCCAACTCGGGCGACGTTCCTCAGGGTGACCGGGACCGCGTTGTCGGGTACGGCGCCGTGGCGTTCACGGCTGGCGGAGCCTCGTGGAAGAGCGCGCCCCCGGCCGCCGGATCCGCGCCGAGCGCAGCGCTCCCGCCAGCCGACCGGCGCCATTTGCTCGCCGTGGCACGCGCAGCCATCGCGGCGGAACTCGGTGCGCCGCCGCTCGCTCTTGAGCCCTGCTATCCGGAAGTCGTGATCGAGCGTGGCGCGTTCGTCACGCTCGAGAAATCGGGTGAGCTTCGGGGGTGCATCGGACATCTGGCGGCAGACCGGCCGCTCTGCTCGGTCGTCGCGGAGATGGCGCTGCGGGCGGCATTCGCGGATCATCGCTTTCCACCCCTCGGTCCAGAGGAGCTGGATGCCATCGCGATCGAGATCTCGGTGCTCACGCCGGCAGAGCCGGTGAGCGGCCCGGAGGCGATCGTCGTCGGGCGCGATGGTGTCATCCTGAAGAAGGAAGGTCGCTCGGCCGTCTTCCTGCCGCAGGTCGCGATCGAGCAGGGTTGGGATCGCGACACCATGCTGTCGCATCTCGCCCGGAAGGCCGGACTGCCGGCCGACGCCTGGCGCGAGGGAGCGACGCTTCTCACTTTTCAGGCCGAGGTCTTCGCCGAAGACGAAATGTCTCCGGCGACGCCCGCCGCCGGTGAGAAGCCCGGGCCGCGCTCATGATGGGCGAGTCGGGTCGATGACGCTCGCGCTGCTGGCGATCGGCTTCATCTCGCTCCTGGCGCAAGTGGTCCTCCTCCGCGAGCTCAATGTTCTCTTCCAGGGCAGCGAGCTCAACATGGTGCTCGCGCTCGGCGTCTGGCTCCTGGGCACCGCGCTGGGAGCCGCTCATGCTGGCGGGAGTTCGGGCGCGGTCGATTCGGCAGGGAAGGAGCTTCCGGCAGGGCGGCGAGCAGCGATCGGGAGCGCCTTCCTCGCCGCGGCCTTTCTCATTCCCCTCGCCGTCATCTGGACCCGCGGTGCGCGACATGTGTTCGGCGGCGTGCCCGGCGCCTATCTGCCATTCCCCCGCCAGTTGCTCGCCACGGCGGTCGCGCTGATCCCGGTGTCCTTCACCTTGGGACTCCTGTTCCGGCTGGCAGCGTGCCGGGCCGTTGCGGGGGGGCGCACACTGGCGGCCGCCTACGCGATCGAGTGCGTGGGCGCGCTCCTGGGCGGCGGCGCGGCCACGCTCTTCCTCCGCGCCGGCGTTTCGAACCTGAGCGCGGCGCTGGGAGCTGCGCTCTTCGCTGCGGCCATGGTCCAACCACGACGGCGGCTCGGCCTGGTCTCGGGGGGAGCGCTACTGGCCGCGCTCGTGCTGGCGCCGGCTCTCGATCGGGGGATGACCGCTTGGGACTACCCGCACCTGATGGCCACGCGGGATTCTCCCTACGGGCGGGTCACGATCACGGCCTGGGGCGACCAGATCAATGTCTTCGAGAACGGTTCCCTGGCCTACGAGACCGGAGGAACGGCGGCCGAGGAGTTCGTCGCGTTCGCTGCCCTCGCGCATCCAGCGCCGCGGCGAGTGCTGATCCTGGGTGGGGGTACAGCCGGTATCGTGAACCAGGTGCTCGCCCACGGCCCGGCCGAGATCGTGAGCGTCGAGACCGACCGCGTGATCACGGCCACCATCGCCGGGCACCTTCCAGCCGACATGCGCGAAGGGCTTTCCTCGCCGCGTGTGCAGCTCGTCCATGACGATCCCCGCCGCTACCTGATGCAGTCGAGTCGTGGTGCGGATCTCATCCTGGTAGGCATGCCGGAGCCGTCATCGGGGCAGACGAACCGGTATTACACCCAGGAGTTCTTTGCCGAGTGCGCCGCGCGCTTGAATGCGCGCGGTGTCCTGGCCTTCCGGCTGCCGGGAGCCGAGAACTGGTGGTCACCGCCTCTGGTTGCCCGTCTGGCGAGTATCGAACGAGCGCTGGGGGCGGTCTTCACCGATGTACTGGTCCTTCCCGGCTCTGTGACCGTGGTCCTGGCCGCGATGGAACCGATTTCCCGGGATCCAGCCGTGATGGCGACCCGATTGGTCGAGCGGGGGGTGTCTACACGTCTCGTGACGCCGGCCTATCTGCGATACGTGCTGACCAACGAACGGCGGGACGAGGTCGCGGCCCTGGTGGCGGCCGCCCAGGTGCCGACCAATCGCGATGCCCATCCAGCGTGCTATCGCTACACCCTGGCACTCTGGCTCTCCAAGTTCTATCCGGCGGTTGCGCGGTTCGAAGCGACGGACAGGATCGGCTGGCGCGCGGCCGGTGTGGGAGCCCTGGTGCTCGTTCTCCTGTGGTTCTGGACCCGGCGTCACCCGAGCGCGCGCCTGGCGGTCGTCGTGGCTGCTGCGGGCGGAATCGGCCTGGTGCTCGAGTCCATCCTGCTCCTGGCCTATCAGGCCCGTCGCGGTGTCCTCTATCAGGATCTGGGTCTCCTCCTCATGCTCTTCATGGCTGGACTGGCGCTCGGCGCCGCGACCGTGGCGCGGCTGGGACGAGGGGGCGAGGGCCCGAGGAGTCTCGTGCTCCTCGGCGGTCTTGCTGCCCTGAGCATGGCGCTCGCCATCAGGCTCGACCTCGGTGCCGGTCCAGGAAGGCTCGAAACCGGCGTGTGGCTCGTGGCTGCGGGCGCCGCGAGCGCCGGCGTGTTTGCGCAGGCCAGCCGTCTGGCGAGTGATGCGTTGCGCGCGGTCGGTCCACTCTACGCGGCCGATGTGGCCGGGGGGTGTGTGGGTTCGCTGGCGGCGAGCTTGCTGCTCGTTCCTTTCGCGGGCCTCACGGTTGCGGCCCTCGTCATGGCGGCTCTCGCAGCCGTGACCGTGTTGTGGTGGTGAGTGGTGTTGGAGCGAGCTCTCATGGGCAACACCTGGCCCGCGATATGGTATCTTCACGGACCGCTGTCCCGTTGTAGGGGAGGATCGTCGATGGCCATCGCCGCTTCCCGACCACGCTCGGTCTCTTGCCATTCGCGGCTCCGCGAAGAGCTGGAAGTCTGACGTGTCCGGCGTGCGACGCATCCGGGCCGATTACGTGGCTGCCGCTGCGGTCCTGGCTCTGCTCGTGCACTGCCAGATGGACTATGCCTACGTGAGATCGTATGTCGACCAGGAGGTGCCCGCCGGTTCCGATGCAGAGGCCTGTGCCCTGAGTCTGGCCGCAGCCATTCATGCCGATGTTCCGCAGGTGCACGAAGATCCTTATTTCATCGTTCCCGCTCTCAGCCCACTCGGCGCATCACCCACCTCTGTCTTGAAACAAGGAGGCTGCTGTTCCGGGATCACACGGCTGTATATTCTCGGTCTTGCAACCCAGGGCATTCGTGCTTCACAGGTGACGCTCTATCATGAGTCGGGCCGCGCCGTGCATTGCCTGTCCGAGGTGACGCTGCCCTCGGGCAAGTTGATCGTGGACCCTACCTACGGGTTCTACATCTCCGGTCGGAACGGGGAGGGCCTCAGCATCGAGCAGCTACAACAGGGCGCCACCCCATCGTTCTATGACTTCAAGGGGCGGAGGCACGCCGGCTATCCAGGCGATGACTATTACCACTTCGACTACCGGCTGACGAAGACGGCAAACTGGACCAAGAGCTGGATCCGGCGTTCCGCGTACCGCGTTCTCCACGCCACGACTGCCGGGGGAGTCGATCGCCTGCGTCTCCACCCGGTGCTGGAGTGGCCGCAGGTGCTGATGACATTCCCCTTCCTGCTGATCCTCGTGTGTCGCGGCCGTCCAGCCTGGAAACCCAGAGGTCCGGCGTGGTTGGATCGCGTGATGCGGGAGGACGATACGATCCGGAACCGCGGGTAGAAGCGCTCCATGGCGGTCTTCTCCCGTATGCGGAGATCTTGATGAACGAACTCCTGGCCATTCTGGGTGCCCTGTTCAGCTTCCTGGTCCCGGCGTGCGCCCATGCTCAGCAGATGGCCGACCCCACGTTCCATCCCACGGTGACGGAACCGGCGTTTGTGAGCCGCCACCCGCGGATTCTCTTCGACGAGGCGCACCACAACTTCCACACCCTGGATGGGCGCTATCAGGCCTTCGGCGAATTGATGCGCGCCGATGGGTTCACGACGGCTCCGAACCGGAGGCCATTCGCGGCGGAATCGCTGGCGGGAGCCGACATCCTCGTGATCGCCAACGCCATGGGCGACGATCCGGCGACGGGGACCGACTCCACCGTGGCGCTCTCCGCCTTCACGGCCGATGAGATCGAGGTCGTGCACGCCTGGGTGAGCGCGGGCGGGGCGCTGCTCCTCATTGCCGATCACGCTCCGTTCGGCTCGGCGGCGGCGAGTCTGGGCGAGCGTTTCGGCGTCCACATGAGCCGGGGATATACGGTCGACAGTCTCCAGGCCGCCGGGTCGGGCAGCCCCACCATCATTCAGTTCACCCGCCAGGACGGAACCCTGGGCGATCACCCGATCATGGTCGGGAGGAACGAGAAGGAGCGTATCAACAAGGTGGTCGCCTTCACGGGCCAGTCGCTCCTCGGTCCTGCAGACTCGACCCCGCTCATGATCCTCTCCGCCGACGCCTTCGATATCCCGCGCCGGCTGTCGCAGATCGAGGGTGGCAAGGATGCGCTGATGAAGGTGGCGGTTCCAGCCCGAGGGCGATCGATGGCCGTAGCCATGCCGTTGGGGAAGGGGCGCGTAGTGATTCAGGGGGAGGCGGCGATGCTGTCGGCACAGGTGGTCGAGCAGGGGCCGGGGCAGGAGCCCTACAGGTTCGGCATGAACCAGGCTGGGTTGGACAACCAGCAGTTTGCGTTGAACGAAATGAGATGGCTGGCCGGGTCGTTGGATCGGGTGCGATGAGAACGATCGAGGCATGAGGGCTCGTCCAGTGGAAGACACCTTCCTGGTGACATGTCCCTACTGCAGTGAGGTTGTGGAGATCTACCTCGAACCCGATGTCTCGGGGGAGCTGGTCCAGGATTGTGAGATCTGCTGCAACCCGTGGCTCCTCCGGATCCGGGACGGCAGAGCGGGGCGCCAGGTCACGGTGGGTCGTGCCGACGGTTCCGAGTGAGTCCGGTGAGCAACGCCGCGAAGCGTGGTGCCACGCAGCCGCGGAGCGCTTCCCGGGCGGCCAGCTCGGCCTCGCGGCGCGCCTGCGGCTGGAAACCGAGCCCGAGATGGAGCTGGACGGCGATCACGTTCGCCGATCCCGCGTCATGCCGAGCTCGAGCATGCCGCACTCACTTGAGCTTTCGGGACTGACAGCATCGGCGCCCGCCCAGGTGCACCGGGCCGCCCTCAATCCTCAGCGCCTTGCCGTGAACGAGCATCTCCGCCGCCTTGCGATGTGCCGCTTCGATGATGCGGCTGAACGTCGGACGGGAGACATTCATCCGGGCCGCCGCTGCGTCCTGGTAGAGCCCCTCCAGATCGGCAAGCCTGAGCGCCTCGTATTCATCGAGCGTCATCACAACTTCATCGAGTTCGCCGATGGGCACTGCAATGGGTTTGAAGATCGATACGGGCGGTCTGCGGGCAATGTGGCGGGAGGAAAAGGGTCTGGGCACGGGTTCACCTCGTCCCGATATGTTAAAGACATAGGTTCATAAAGGTCAAGACCCAATCCATTCAGCATGAGCCGGTGAGTGATCGATATCCGGCAGCGACTGCGAATGGCAATGTATCTTTATTGCAGGTCCAGCTTTCCACGACTGGATTGGACTTGACTGCCGGCGGTGGTGAGGGAGAATGGCCACCTTGTTGATCGATGGGTCCCGGAATGCAATCCAGAGTCCCCTACCAGGAGTGATCCGATGGCACGGAAGAAGATGGGTCGACGGTACTCGACGGAGCAGAAGCTCGAGGTCATACGCCGCGTGCAGGGCGGTGAGAGCCAGAAGGCCGTTGCCAGGGACACCGGGATCTCGTCCTGGACGATTGGCTACTGGGTGAGAGGCGCCAAGGCCGGGCGCACGCCGGGGCGCAAGCCTGGACGTCCTCGTGCCACTCAGGTTGTGCGCCTGCAGGCGCCGCGCGCCAGCCGCCGGGTTGAGGAGATCGCCTGGGCTCTCGACGGGGATGTCCTCGTGGTGCGAATTCCGCTTCGCCAGTTCGTGCGTCAGCTGGCGCAGCGGGCACTGGAACACATCTAGCCGGTGGTCGCGCCTGCTCGATGGACAGTCGGCATCGACCGGGTATACCCTTGAACTCGAAGGCAACGGTCGTGGTGCGGCCGGCGTCGTGAGCATTCCCCTGATCCGCGTTCGAGAGACGACGACCCGTTGAGTGACAGCGCCGAAAATGGCTTGCTCAGCATCGTGATCCCGGTGCGTGACGAAGAGGAGAGCGTCCTCCGACTCGCCAGCGAGATCGCGAGCGCCTTCTCCGGCGTGTCCTTCCGGTGGGAAGTGGTATGGGTGGACGACGGATCGACCGACTCGACCGCTACCCGGCTCGGCCAGTTGAACGCTCCTCACCGGCTCGTTCGCCTCGACCGCAACTGCGGCCAGTCCGCGGCGCTTGTCGCCGGTTTCCTCGCTGCCCGAGGCACGTGGATCGGAACCCTCGATGGCGACGGCCAGAATGATCCAGCCGATCTACTGCGTCAGCTCGAGCACGCATTGCGGTTCGATTTCGACATGGTGAATGGGATCCGCGTGGATCGACGCGACAGCTTCATGCGCCGTGTCGCTTCCCGGATCGCCAATGCGTCGCGTAACCTGATCGTCGGTGATCGGGTATCCGATGTCGGTTGCTCCACCCGGGTGCTACGGCGGGAAGCGGCCATCCAGGCACCCTATTTCCACGGTATGCATCGCTTCCTACCGACGCTGGTCCGCATGCGAGGCTTCACCGTTACCGAGATTCCCGTCGGCCACCGGCCACGGCACGCAGGGCGAAGCAAGTACGCCATCCACAGTCGGCTGTGGTCGGGAATCGGGGACCTCTTTGGCGTGCGCTGGCTCGTTGCGCGCCAGCGCGTCTGGAAAGCGGCCGAATATGTTGGCGCGTCACCGGCTTCGCTCCATGATTCCATTGCCAAGGGGCCAGTGGCCGATGCCGAGTCCATGAGCACCCCGCCCATGGCTCGAGCTCATGATGAGAGATGAGAACTGAGCAACGGACCTTGGTCCTGACAGTCTGCCTTCTCCTGATGAGCACGATCTGTCTGGCCACATCAGGAGCCGACCCAGACCCCCGCGACGCCGGTCTGTCCCGTGCCTGGCTCGTTTTCGGCTTCGCCGCTCAGGCTGTCTTCGGCTTGCGGTTTCTGATCCAGTGGATCGCCTCGGAACGGGAACATGCGAGCGTGGTGCCACGCGGCTTCTGGGTGCTCAGTCTGGTGGGAGGGCTGTCGCTTCTGGTGTACTTCGTGCGGCGAGGCGATCCTGTCGGCATGGCAGGCCAGATCTTCGGCGTCATCGTCTACTCGCGAAATCTCTACCTGCTTGCTCGGCAGCGCCGAAGGCGCGAAGCCGAACAGGCTGCCACGATGACGCCGGGGTTCAAGCGCCCGGCGGCATCCGCCTAGCGGGGATGGGATGTGTCCGGAGTCCTCCGGCGGGAGTCGGGCGCAGGCACCTATCCGCAGGCGCTTGGTCAGCATCTTCCTGCCCGCTCCCCGGTTATGCGACCCCCTAGTGAGTGAAGCGGGCTCGGGCTCGATCCACCGCCTCGCCAAGCGTTGCCAACGCCTCTTCAACGCCGGTCTGCAGATCCTTCCAGGCCTCACCTCCGGCCTCCCGGAGTTCCTCCAGCTGAGAGTTCGCCGCGTCACGCCGTGCGCACAGCTGCTCGATCTGCTTCCTGAACTCCTCCTGCGCCTCGGCCTGAGTGACCTGCGCCGTGTTCTCGATGCGGTTGATCTCGGCGTTCCACAGGTCGAGACGCATCTTCAGCCTCTCGATCAGCTCATCACGGTTCATGATCGGGTCCTCCGTTCAGTGGCGCCACCGGAGTGGCTTTGGCTCGAGAGCCAGTGGTGGTACTCTCCCTTCAGGGACAGCAGATGCCTTTGCTGCCAAGACTATGATCAATGGGCGCCGTGCGCGACCCGAAACGGTTTCATGGGATCCCCCATGCGCTGGATATGCATGCAGAACACCGCCGCGAGCGGTGAGTTCACCAGTGATGCGGCCCTCGCTTCTGGTATGGCTTTCGCTGGGCAAGATCCGTACCACTGCGAGCCAGGGAGCCGAGGCCCATCATCGGGTGGGAGAAGAGTGCCATGGATGTGATCACCGCTTCCGATCTGAAGTTGCTGGCGAGTCGATCCCAAGGACCGTGGGTGTCGCTGTTCCAGCCGACCCATCGGGGTGGGCCGGACATCCGACAGGATCCCATCCGCTTCAAGAATCTGGCGCGACAAGCGGAGGAGCAACTGCGGGCGCTCGGGTGGCGGGCCGGCGAGATCGAGGACTTCCTCGCTCCCGCCTGGCGCGTGTTCGAGGATGCAGCTTTCTGGCGATTTCAAAGCGATGGTCTCGCCACCTTCATTGCATCAGATTTGCTGCAGTGCTTCCGGGTGCCGGTTGCCTTCGATGAGCTCGTGGTGGTCGCCGATCGACCGCACTTGAAGCCGCTGCTCACCCTCTTGACCGGAGATGGTCTCTTCTATCTCCTCGCTCTCAGTCAGAACGAAGTGCGACTCTTTGCCTGCACACGGGAGCGCGTGGACGAGATCGATCTCACCGGCGTTCCACGGAGCCTTGCCGAGGCCTTGCCGTTCGATGATCCGGAGCGGCAGCTCCAGTACCACACCGGGACTCCCGGAGGCGGGGCGGGTGGAGGTCGAGCGGCCATCTTCCATGGTCACGGGACTGGCATCGACGACAGCAAGGTCAACGTGCTGCGCTTCTTTCGGCTTGTCGATCGCGGCCTGAGCCGCTACCTCAAACACTCGTCGGCACCGCTGGTACTGGCCGGGGTCGAGTTCCTGTTGCCGCTCTACCGCGAGGCCAACTCGTATCCGGTCGTGGCTCCGGAGGGGGTGCTCGGCAATCCCGATGGTGTGAGTCCGGAGATGCTCCATGCTCGGGCCTGGCCCTTGGTCGAGCCCCACTTCGCCCGCACGCGCGAGGCGGCGGCGGCGCGCTATCGCGAGCTGGCCGGGACCGGGCGCACGGCGGCCGACATCCGCCACGTGCTCCCCGCTGTCTTCCAGGGTCGGGTGGATACCCTCTTCGTGGCTGTTGGCGACCAGATCTGGGGGACGTTCGATCCCGGATCCAGCGCCTTGAGCCTCCACGACCGGCCCGCGCCCGGTGATGAGGACTTGCTGAACTTGGCTGCTCTCGAGACCGCCCTCAACGGTGGGACGGTCTACGCTGTTCCGGCTGCGCAGGTTCCGGAGGCGCCGCTGTCGGCTGTGTTCCGCTACTGAGGACCGACCTCCCCGCCGGCTGGTCGCTCTTACCAAGTCGCTGCCGAGCGGGTATCCTGCCGTCAACAGGCCGGCGATGTCTTTCCACCCCACAGGTGAATCATGATGACCGCAGGACGAGGCACGGCTGCCGGACATGCTGGTACCACTTCTCGCCATGGGGGGCGACCAAGTCGCCCCGATGCGAAGCGCGGCCAGCGGCCAGGAGCGGTTTCGGCGCGGCGGCTCGTCCAGCGCCTGGTCGAGCTGAAGAACCGCTTCTCAGCCGCTGACCGCGCGGCGAAACTCGCCACCCTCCGCGCGCTGGCAACGACCGATATCCTCGCGCCCGGGATGCTCCATGACTATCACGAGGCTCTGCTGTTCCTGCGGGCCTACCCGGATGATGCGACGATCTTCAAGCTGGCCTGTCGTGAGGCGGCGGCATTCGGCGACCGGGTCAGCCTCCTCCGCCGGAAGGACGCCGCGGCCGCATCCCTGCTCGAGGACACGGGGATCGTGCGCACGGGCATGTACTACAGCTACGACTACGCGGTCATCACGTGGCTCGTGCAATGGTACGGCGATGATCTCGAAATCGACTGGGACGAATACGAGACCACGGATCGGCTCGACCGCTTCCTGGCCTTGTTCTGCTCATGGGTCGAGAACGATGGGCTCGATCTCGCCGATGTGGGGACCCGCGAATGGATCGAGCTGGGCAAGGGGCGCCGCACCAGCCTGCGTTGGTTTCTCGAGAACCTGCGGCAGCATGTGGCCTCGGAGGCGCTCCGGACGAGTCTCTATGACGGCCTCGAGCTGCCCATCGTCTGGCAGCTCGGGGATTCTCCGGCGGCTCGCACCCACGCGGGCCGGCCGGCATCCTCGCCCTACTACCACCATGATGCGCTGCTCAGGAAGACGGGTGACTTTCGCACCGCAGTCGCCTCTCCGCTTTCCGCCATACGCCACGCATCCCGCCGCGAGGCCGGAGCGTTGATCAAGATGATCCGCTCCACCCTGTCCGTGCGCCATCGTGCGCTCTATCCCGTCGACTACGCCAATCCGGATGAGGTCATCATCGCCGAGGTCGATCGCGGCTACGCGATCATCTTGTTCGGGATGCATCCGGAACATCGACTGCCGATCGAGAGCGATTATGGCGTGCTCATCCTCAAGAACGGGTTCATCTTCGGCTATGGTGTCGGTGCCATGCTCTTCGATCAGGTGGAGATCGCGGTCAATATCTTCGACACGTGGCGCGGTGGCGAATCGCGATATGTGTTCACGCAGTTCACGCGCGTGTTCCACCATCACTTCGGCATCCGGCGTTTCAAGATCGAACGTTATCAGGTCGGCTATGACAACGAGGAGGGCATCCAGTCCGGTGCCTTCTGGTTCTACCGGCGGTTGGGCTTCGTTCCGAAGGAGCCGCGAGTCCAGGCCCTGGCGGCGAAGGAGCAGGCCAAGATCGACCGCAATCCCTCCTATCGCACTCCGCCTGCGATTCTCGAGAAGCTAGCCGAGAGCGACCTCTACCTGGCGCTTGATGAGCGCTCGCCCGCCATCCTCGACGACTTCCCACTGGCGGATCTCAGCCTGAAGGTCACCGCCATGATCGGACGGGAGTATGACGGCGACCGCGATCGGGCCGGTAGAGGTTGTGCGGCGCGGGTTGCGGCGGCGCTCGGTGCTCCGAAATGGAAGGAGTGGCCGAAGAAGGAACGAGAGTCCTTCGCCCGCATGTCACTCATCTTGGCCCTCATTCCCGGTCTCGACGACTGGCCCCAGGCGGATAGGGCGGATCTGGTGACACTGCTGCGCGCCAAGGGCGCGTCACGAGAGGCGGAGTACGCGCGCCTCATGACCGGTCAGATCCGGTTGCGCGCGGCCCTCGAGAAGGCGGCTCGCCCCTGAAGGCTCCGCGGACGGTTGACCCCCGCCGCCCGGTCTGGCTAGCATGACCACACACCATCCCCTGGGTGTGCCCCGTCCCGGCCGGCGCCAGGTGGTCCCCCGGCGCCAGAAGAAAGGTCCCCATCATGAAGAGCCGTTTCATCACCTGGCCCTGTTTACTGGTCGCAGTCCTCGCTTTGGGTTGCAGTAAGAAGTCCGAGAAACCCACCGCCCTCCTCTTCGACGGCCTCGGCACGGGCCACCGCGAGGTCAGCACGAGTTCCGCTGACGCCCAGCGCTACTTCGATCAGGGGCTGGTCCTCTACTGGGGGTTCAACCACGAGGAAGCGATCCGCTCCTTCGAGCAGGCGGCACGTCTCGATCCGAAGTGCGCCATGGCTCATTGGGGAATGGCCATCGCTGCCGGGCCCAACATCAACAACCCCACCATGGATGATGCGACCACCAAGGCCGCCAACACCAATGCCCAGCGCGCGCTCGAGCTCGCGGGTAGCGCCACCCCCGTCGAGCGCGATCTCATCGCGGCGCTCGCCGAGCGCTACGCCTATCCGCCCCCGGAGGACCGGCACACGCTGGATGAAGCCTATGCCGGGGCCATGCGCGGCGTCTGGGAGCGGCATGCCGACGATCCCGATGTTGGGGCGCTGTTCGCCGAGTCGCTGATGAATCTCCGGCCCTGGGACCTGTGGTCGCCCGAGGGGGAGCCGCGACCGGAAACTCCCGAGGTGATCCGCACACTCGAGGCGGTGTTTGCCTTGCAGCTCGATCACGTAGGTGCCAATCACTTCTATATCCACACCATGGAGGGGTCTACGGACCCCGGCCGCGGCCTCGAGGCGGCCAACCGCCTGCGCAGCCTGGTGCCGGGAGCCGGGCATCTCGTCCATATGCCCTCGCATATCGATGTGCGCCTCGGTCACTACGACGATGTCATCACCGCCAATCAGCGAGCGATTGCGGCCGATCTGCGCTATGTCGACCAGGTGGGCCGCGACGGGTTCTACACCATCTATCGCGCCCACAACTACCACTTCCTGGCCTACGGGGCGATGTTCGACGGCCAAAGGGACATCGCCATGGGTGCGGCTCGCGACATGATCCAGGAGATCCCAATCGAGATGGTGCGGGAGCTGCCGCAGTTCCTCGACGGCTTCATGGCGGTGCCCGTTCATGTGATGGTGCGTTTCGGCCTGTGGGAGGACCTGCTCGCGGAGCCGGCGCCGTTGGCTGATCTGCCGGTGTCGACGGCGTTCTGGCGCTACGGGCGCACGGTCGCTCTCTCCGCACTGGGCCGGGTCGATGAGGCGATGGTGGAGCGCGACTCCCTGGAGGCGGTCTACGCGCGCGTGCCGGAGGAGTACCTGATCGGCAACAACCCGGCGCGGGTCGTGCTCGATGTGGCGCGCCCCATGGCCGAGGGTGAGCTCGAGTACCGGCGGGGGAATGTCGAGGGGGCCTTCGCGTTATTGCGTGAAGCGGTCGCTCGGGACGAGGCCCTGCGCTACGATGAGCCTTGGGGCTGGATGCAGCCGGTGCGCCACGCGCTCGGCGCGCTCCTTCTCGAGCAGGGTCGGGTGAAGGAAGCCGAGGACGTCTACCGAGAAGACCTGCGGATCCACCCGGAAAACGGCTGGGCGCTGCACGGTCTTGCGGAATGTCTGAGCCGCAAGGGCGATAGGGAGCAGGCGGCGGAGGTCGAGGCCCGCTTCAAGAAAGCCTGGCAGCACGCCGACATCGGGATCAAGGCCTCGTGCTACTGCCGGACCACGGTCTGAGCGGAGGATCCGGTCCCGGTCAGCGCGACGGGTGCTCGAGCAGGGGGCGCATCTGATCGGCGAGCATGCCGAGCTTCATCTGTTCCATGGGCAGAATCGGCTCGAGAAGTGGCGTGTCGCCCGAGGCGTAGACCACACGTCGCGAACCGCTCTCGACGACAACGGGTGCCCCCCCCGGCGTGGTCATGGCTACCTCGCCGTCGAATACGCAGAGGCACGTCGCCCCGGGGTTGCAGATCAGGGCGAACACGGTGCCGAGCACGGTCACATCAGCATCGGGGCCGGCCATGGTCAGACGGGCACCCTCGAATTCGGGACCGGTAACGATCCGGAGCTCACCCGCCGAGACCGATCCCCTCACTTCGCGCCGGAGCCAGCTGCCGGGCGCGCGCGGCAGCTCGAAGCGCGAGCCCAGCGTTGCCTGTACGGCCATGGTGCGGGGGCAGAGGAGATCGAGCTCGAGCTCGCCGCGTAGCTCGAGGGAGCGCCCGGGACGGAGCAGCTCGGGGTCATTCGCGACCGCTTCGGCAAGGTGCGTGCCGGGGATCACCACGCCGTCGACGACGAGCGAGCCCTCGCCCCTCGTCCCGGCGAGGGTCCACGCCGGGCCGTGGTCGAGCATGAACAGGACACCAAGGAGGACGAGCCCGAACGCCGCCGCTACGGGCAGGAGATAGCGCGGCGACCACCAGACCCGGTCCCGGGCTGCGGGCCGCTCCACCCCACTCGTGGCGATCGAGCTCGAGATGGCGCCGGTGACGAACGACTCGCGAAGTTGCGCGCGGAAGTCGGGGCTGGCGACCACCGGGCCGAGGGTCTGGACCTCACGGCGAGCACGAGCCTCCCGCGGGTCGAGTCCGGCCTCGCCTTCTCGGTTGGGTCCTCTGTGCTCGAAGTCGTTCATTCCCGTTTCGTCCCGGCTGTTACCGTCGCCGCCCGTCATCGCCCCACACCCTGCAAGCGCCGGCCGAGCTCGGAGAGCGCACGTGAGTAGCGCTTGCGAACTGCCACGTGAGTGAGCCCGGTGGCTGCCGCGATCTCCTCGTGCGTGAGTCCCGAATAGTCATGCATGAGGACGACCACACGCAGACCCTCGGGGAGTCCGTCAATGGCTTCCTGGACCTGGCGCTCGGTCTCGGCCTTCAGGGCCATGCTCTCGGGATCGGCTCCGGCGCTTGCCGCGATCCCGTTCCGCAGGCCGTTCTCAGCATCGAGCGAGAGCGATTGCCGGCGGGCGCGGTGTCCCTTGCTGCGCCACAGATCCCGACAGGCGTTGTACGTGATCGCCATCAGCCATGGGACAGGGTCACGCGTTGGGTCCATGCGGTCGGCGGCCCGATGGACGCGGAAGAAGACCTCTTGCGTGACATCCTCGGCATCGTGGACATCGCTCAGCAGGCGGCATGCGAGGCTGTAGATGCGGCTGAAGTGGCGGTCGAAGAACGCTCCCAGGGCGTCCTCATCGCGCGCGCACACCCGCTCGAGCTCCGAGCGCTCCGCAGGCCCCGGGGCTGGGGTTCCTTCGGGTGGCGAGGGTTTGGGATGCACGCAACTCTCCTCGCGTGGACTATACGCTGATTCTGACCGGAATGTGACCTGTTCCTGGCCCGCGCGTCCTGGCGCGGTGACCCTCGAGAGACCCGGGCCCGGGGGGGAGCGGAGGTCTTCCGGTCCCGGCGCGGCGGTGGTAGCCTCCTCCTTGCCTCGTGTCCCATCACTTTGAGGAGGTCCTATGTCCAGCCTAATCAAGATGATGATCGTGCTCGTGGTCGCGTCGCTGGCTTGTGGGCGCGCCCCCGAACGTGCTGAACAGGCCCAAGCGCCCGAAGAATCGCCGCCGGCGGAGACCGCTGCGCCGGCCGACCCTGTTGCCGCCAGGGCGCACGATCTGGACACTCGGCTTTCGACCCTCCAGGCCACCGAGGGCAATCTCGAGTTGCGCGGCACCGCCACCCACTACCGGGCCTACTGGGACAAGGGGGCGGTGGCTGTCCTCGACGAGGAGCTGTCGCTGGCCGATGGCACGAAGAAGGCGCGCTACTACTATGACGAGAGCGGGCACCTGATCGACTATCGCGAGGAATCAACGCAGAAGGACGAGATGGATCCCTCGGCGATGGTTCCGATCGTGCTGCGCATGACCTTCGAGCCAAGCGGTGAGCTGAGGGATGGCAGCAAGACCGCGGGCGGTGCGTCGCAGGAGATCGAGGATTTCGAGATCAACGCAGCTCGGGAGCGAGGTCGGGAACTCCTCACCCTGGTGACCGTGGCGACAGGTCGCTAGCCAGCCCGGAGGCCCGGGCGGGCGCCGGGGGTGCCGGCGCCTGCTTCCCGGACCGCACTCGCTGACTCTCCGGCGTGTGACCGCTGGGCGCGCCTCACGACCGCTGGCCGCCGAGCACGACCGCTGGCCGCCGAAGGTCGGATCATCGCTGGACCACGGGGGGTTTGTGGCATAATGCCGTCCGCCCGTTGACTTGGTGCTGGCGTTGCCGCGCGGTCACGCGGAGAAAGGTGAATGAAGCGAACTCCGTTCCTCGAGTCCTGCCTCGTGATCGCCCAGTGCACTCACAACTGGGTCACGAAGCGGCCGATCGTCGTTTCATTCGAAGTCACCGATTCATGCACGTGCTGGTGTCGGCACTGTGATCACGGCGGGCCGGCCGGCCTGCCCCGGCTCAAGCCGGATGACATCAGCCGTTGGATGCAGAAACTGCATCCAGGCGTGATCCAGATCTCCGGCGGCGAGCCCCTCATGCGCAAGGACATCGTCGAGTGCGTGCGCGCCGCGCAACGGGGTGGCGGTCTGCCCTACACAGTCTTCGTTTCGAACTTCTCGCTGATGACCCCGGAGAAGTACCTGGCTCTCAAGGAAGCGGGAGCGGACCAGTTCTCGGTTTCCCTGGATTTCCCGGACGAGCGCCACGACGACTTCCGCCGCCATCCGGGTCTGTTCCGCAAGCTTGCCACCGTGCTGCCCCGCCTCGCCGCCTACGGCTTCGATGACATCGTACTCAACACGGCGATCACTCGCGAAAACTACCTGCATATAGGCGAGATCATCGATCGGGCTGACGAGTGGGGGGTCAACGTGTCGTTCAGCGCCTATTCGGCCCGGCGTACGGGCGATCGTTCGCTCATGCCCTCGACGCCGGAGGAGCTGGCCGCTCTCCGCACCCAGCTCGACCGCGTACGGGCGCGCAAGGAAGCGGACCCCAAGGGTACGATCGTCACGACGTGCGCCACGCTCGAGGACACCTACCGCTACTTCGCCGAGGCTGGAAAGCCGAACTGCACGGCCGGCCTCCGCTTTCTCGTCGTGAATGCCGACGGCAATCTCCAGCCCTGCTCGATGCACTTCGGCGAGTATTCCGATCAGGAGCATCTGGTCCAGGAGTTCACGGCGAACAATCGCTGCGACGAGTGCTACGTATCGATCCGCTCCTATCTCGACAAGAGCTTTCCGCAGATGGTGAAGGAGTACGTCGGAGACTTCTTCTCCTTCAAGCGGGAGACCAGGGCGGCTGCGGTTCCTGAAGCCCGCTAGCTTCCTGAAGGCCGCCTGTGCCTTCCCCGGCCTTGAGCTGTTTCCCGGCGCGTTCCGGCCTGCCCCGCGCCCGCCTGTCGAGACCCGAGAGCCCTCCTGGTCGCCGGCCGTTTCACATTCACGGTGAGAGCCTGCGGGACCGATCCATAGGCAGGGAGGTCGACCGTGGCCCACTCAGTCGAAACCGTGCCTGCAGTGCCGGCGGCAGAAGCAAGCTCCAGGCTAGGCCCCATCTTGAGACAGATCCTCATGGTGGCTCCCGGCGCGGCCATGCTCGCGATGATGGGCTCCCTGGCCCATCCCGCCTCCCGATCAGCGGCCAAGTGGATGCTGGCCGAGAATCGCCCCGTCGAGCTGTTCACGTTCATCTGCCTCTTCTCCGGGGGAGCGCTCGGTCTCGCGCTCTGGCGGCGGATGCGGGCCCGCGGTATGTCCGGCGCGACCTCGACCTTCCACTTCGTCTTCGCGCTCGGCCTGCTCTTGACGGCGATGGAGGAGATCGCCTGGGGGCAACAGCTCCTCGGGTTTCCCACTCCCGGCTTCCTTCAGGATGTGAACCGCCAGGGCGAGACCACGTTCCACAACATGCCGGGATTGCACTGCCACACCGAGTTGCTGCGGATCGCCTTCGGGCTCGGTGGGCTCATCGGCATCATCATGGCCAGACGGCTCGGGCCCGAACTGGCTGTCCCACGCTTCCTCTGGCCGTGGTTCGCCATCATCGCCGCGCACGCCGGGATCGATCTCTATGCCGACCTCGTGTCGATCAACCGCGACGTCGACTTCCTGTTCCGGTACACGTCCGAGCTGGTCGAGCTCCTGATCGGAGCGGCGGGACTTCTCTACGTCGTCGTCCACTGGAAACGACAGGCGGCACGGAGCGTCCCGGCCTCACCGGGCCGCCCGGTCACCACGAGCTCTTGAGCGGCCCCACCTCGACCTCCACCGCCTCGAGCACCTGACACTCGGCCACCGCCGTTGCCATGGCGTTGTGGTCGGGGAAGAGTGGGCGGTCCTCGTCGAGATGCGCGACGACCCGGCGCACCGCGGCATGGGCTGCTGCGGTGCCTTGCCCCCGCTCGTGCGGGCGGAAGTCCAGCGCCTGGGCGGCGGCGATGAGCTCGATAGCGAGCACGCCGTGAGCGTTCTCGAGGATCTGCTTCGTCTTGAGGGCGCCGTTCATGCCCATGCTGACGAAGTCCTCCTGGTCGGCAGCCGCAGGGATCGACTGGATGCAGGAGGGGGTGCTCAGGATCCTCTGCTCGACGATCAGCGTGTCGGCCGTGTACTGGCTCAGCATCAATCCCGAGAACATCCCCGCACCCTGGGTCAGGAACGCGGGGAGGCCACCCGAGAGGGCCGGGTTCACCAGACGGTTCATGCGGCGTTCGGCGAGGACCGACACCATCGCGACACCGGCGCCGACCATGTCGAGCGGCATGCTGATCGGCGTGCCCTGGAAGTTGGCGCCGGTGAGCACGCGATCCTCCTCGGCGATGAAGATCGGGTTGTCGGCGACCGCGTTCAGCTCGATCTCGAACTGCCGGCGGGTGTACGCCATCTGGTCGCGGAGGGCCCCGATGACCTGCGGCGTCGAACGCATCGAATAGGCGTCCTGGACCTTGGTCTTGACCTTGCCGGTCAGGAGATCGGATCCAGCGAATAGCCGCTGCAAGTTCTCCGCGCAGGTGATGGCCCCCGGGAAGCCGCGGAGCTCATGGAGCCTGGTCACGTAGGGCCGCATGTTGGCCAGCAGCGCCTCGAGGGTCATCGCGGCCGCGATCTCGGCCTGCTTGATCCAGCGCTCGGTGTCATGGAGCAGGAGACAGCCGATCCCGGTGATCAGGTTGGAGCCGTTGATCGCCGCCAGCCCGTCGCGTGCCTGGAGCCCGGGGACGGGGATACCGGCCTGCTCGAGGGCGGTTCGCGTCGGTACGCGCTCGCCCCCATAGAAGCTCTCGCCCTCGCCCATCAGCGAGAGCGCGACCTGGCTCATCGGGGCCAGGTCGCCGCGAGGCGCCCACGCTGCCCTTGGCGCAGACGACCGGTGTGACGCCCGCGTTCAGCATGGCGACATAGGTGAGCGGGATCTCGGGCCGGCAGCCGGAGTAGCCGCGCGCGTGCACGTTGATACGGGACAGCATCGCCGCCCGCACGTGCTCGACCGGCGCCGGGTCGCCGATCCCGGCGGCATGGTTGTAGATCAGGTAGCGCTGGAACTCTCGGACCTGCTCGTCGCTGAGCACGACTTCCGAGAACTCGCCGATCCCGGTGTTGACGCCGTACATGATCTCGCGGGCGTCGATCTTCTTCTGGAGCATGCCCCGACAGGCGCGGATGCGCTCGACGGCGGCCGGGGCGAGTGCCACCTTCTCGCCGCCGCGGGCGACGCGGACGACATCCTCGATCGTGAGATTCTGGCCGGTGATCTGGAGGGGCATGGAGAGCTTTCCGGTTGCTGGCGCCCGTCGGGGCGCGGTGGGGCCGGTCTGGGGATGGCCGCCGGGATTCTACCCGGGGCGGGGGAGCGAGGGGAACGCCGAATCCGAAACGGCCCAGGGGCCGGGCGTGCCGCCCGGCCCCTGAAATCGAATTCAACGGCGAGTAAGGACGGACCTTAGGATCGAGAGGTCGTTCTGTCAACCCATCCGAGCTCTGGGCGATGGGGCCGAGCCGGGAGAGGTATGATTCACAGCGCCATGGCACTTCAAGTTCATCTCATCACCCCCCCGGAAGAAGCCTTTCGCGCCGACTTCGAGCGTGCGCTCGACTCGTCCATTCGGCTCACCGTGGGCGAGAGCCCGCCGCGGGACACGACCATCCTGGTCTCGGGGCGGCTCACGCCGGAACTCCTTCTGGCCTGTCCCGGGCTCGCCGCGGTCGTCATCCCCTGGGCCGGCGTGCCCCGGAAGACGCGGGAGGTCCTTCTCGAGAACCCGCACCTGGCCGTCCACAACCTGCATCACAACGCGGCGGCCACCGCCGAGATGGCGGTGGCGTTGCTCCTCGCCGCGGCCAAGGCCATCGTTCCGCTCGATCAGGCGCTGCGCGCCGGAGACTGGCGGCCGCGTTACCGCGGTGATCACTCGGTCGAGCTCAACGGAAAGACCGGGCTCATCCTCGGCTACGGAGCCATCGGGGCGCATGTGGCCCGCACCTGCCAGGCCCTCGGGATGCGCGTCCTTGCCACCCGCCGCCGGGCGCAGGCGGCCGCGGGCCAGGATGGAATCGAGATTCATCCTCCTTCGGCCCTCGGCACTCTCTTGCCCCGGGCGCATGTCCTCCTCATCTGCCTGCCGCTCACGCCGGAAACGGAGGGGCTCATCGGTGAGCGCGAGCTCGCGCTCCTTCCTCCTGGATCGCTTCTCGTCAACATCGGCCGCGGGCCGATCGTAAACGAGACAGCGCTCTTCGCCGCGCTCGAGTCGGGCCACCTGCGCGCCGCGGGGCTCGATGTCTGGTATCGGTATCCCGAGGACGAGGCCTCCTGGACCGGCACCTTTCCATCGCAGTATCCGTTTCACGAGCTCGACAACGTGGTCCTGAGCCCACATCGCGGCGGCGACAACGTGGAGACCGAGTCGCATCGGCTGGCGGCGCTTGCCGCGCTCCTGAATGCGGCGGCGCGCGGTGAGCCGATGCCGAATCGCGTCGACCTGGATCGCGGCTACTAGCCGATCGCCCGGAGGGTGCAATCATGGAGAAGGTCGACCTCGCGGCCAAGCTGAGCCTCATCGCCGAGTACTGGAGCCCGCGCATCGTCGGCGAGCTCAACGGGCAGGAGGTGAAGATCGCCAAGCTCAAGGGCGAGTTCGTCTGGCACCATCACGAGCACGAGGACGAGCTGTTCCTGGTGCTCGCCGGTCGTCTCACCTTGAGGTTCCGCGATCGCCAGGTCGCGCTCTCGCCCGGCGAGTTCCTGATCGTTCCCCGCGGGGTCGAGCATCAACCGGTGGCGGATGAGGAGGCTCACGTTCTCCTCTTCGAACCTTCCGGTACGCTCAACACCGGCAATGTGCAGAATGAAAGAACCGTCGGGCGGCCCGAACGCCTGTGATCGGCCCCCGGCCGCCGGGCCTAGACGTGTGCGATGTAGTAGTTGTTCTGGATGTCGTGCGGCAGGGTGTGCACCATGACCTCTCCGAACCCGGCTTCGCGCAGCATGGCGAGCGCGGTTTCCTGGCCCCACATGGCGCCGAGGCCGGCGCCATCCTGGGCCAGGGACACCGACATGCAATGCAGGCAGGACACGGTGTAGAGGAGCGCGCCGAGCGGGTGCTCCAGATTCTCGTGCACGTGGCTCGATCCGGCGATGTCCTGCATCAGGAACGTGCCGCCGGGACGCAACGCCTTCCGGATCGCAGCCAGGACTCGTGCGGGAGCCTTCTGGTCGTGGATGGCGTCGAATGCGGTGACGAGATCGTAGCAGGAGCGCTCGGTGAAGGTCGTCATGTCCCGCTGCTCGAAGCGGAGATTGGTGATGCCGTGTCGGGCCGCCTCGGCCCGCCCCGCAGCCAGCGCCTCGGCCGAGAGGTCGATCCCGAAGAAACGACTGCGGGGGAAGGTGCGGGCCATGAGGTTCAAGGCCCGCCCCCGCCCGCAGCCGACATCGAGGACATCGATGCCCCGGCCGAGCGCTTCCTGCACGCCGGGTGCCAGCGGCAGGATCTGGTCGATGAGCGCCGGCAGGACCGATTGCCCGCTGTCCTCCGCCATCACCTCGTGGAAGCGGGGATAGGCCTCATAGGGAACGCCACCGCCGTGCTTGAAACACTCGAGGATGCGATCCTCGACGCTGGCGAGAATGGGGATGTACTGGGCGAACACGGCCATGTTGTCGGCTCCCCCTTCGCGTGTGAGGAAGGGGGAGTGCTCGCGCGGGAGCTGGAAGTGCGTTCCCGTCGCATCGCAATCGATGATACCTCCGACCACCATGGCACCCAGCCACTCGCGCACGTAGCGCTCGTTGAGTCCCGCGGCCGCAGCGATCTGCGGGCTGGTTGCCGGCGGCAGGGTGGAGAGGACATCGAAGAGGCCCGCGCGGTGTCCGATCGAGGTCATCAGGGAGAGGGCGCCTCCGTTCATGATGTCGAGCAGGCGCTCGGCAAAGGCTTCGCCGCGGTTCATGTCGGGTCGGGCTTCCATGGGTGTCTCCTTTCAGGCCGAAAACGAGTCGAGGTGACGTGGATCACGTATCGACCTCAAGGTAGGCCAGGAACCGGGCATCAACCATTCGGCGAACTACCGTATCGGGGCGCGCGAGATACCGTAGGCCGCGCCCCGCCGTGGCTGCGCAGGCCGGATAGCTGATTGTCTCGAAAGAGCTTGGGCGTGTCCGTCAGGAGATGACGCCGAGGTCCCGGGCCTTGCCGACCGCCTCGGTGCGGCTGCGGCAATCGAGCCGGTCGAGAACGTGGCCGACATGCATGTCGACCGTGCGCGGGCTCAAGTACAAGCGGTCCGCGATCTCCTTGTTGGAGAGGCCGGTGGACATGAGTTCGAGGATTTCCACCTGCCGGCGCGTGAGCCCACCCCTCGTCTCGCGGGCTCGTGCCTCGGGATGCCGCCCTTCCTCGACCCGCTCGCCGAGTTCCTCGAGCTCCCGGGCGATTCGCGCTGCCAGCGGGCGAGCCCCGAGCTTCCGGGCCAGGTGGTAGGCGCTCGTCAGGTGCCGCACGGCCTCCTTCCCGTCCCCTGCCCGTCGCTTCGCCACGCCGGTGCGGTAGAGGGCCAGTGACTGCTCGAGCGGTGCATCGAGTTTCTCCATGTGGAGGATGGCAATATCGAACTGCTTGCCAGCCTCCGCCGGCTTCTTCTCGAGCAAGGTCACCTCGCCGAGGGCGTAGGCGAGCCCGGCCAGGGCCTCGGGGTTCCCGGTCGCGGCGGCGATCGACGCCAGTTCCTCGGCACAGGTCGCCGTCATGCGCTCGTCACCGCGTTCGGCGAAGAACGTGGCAGCCCAGCACAACCAGGGAATGATGTCGTGACGATCCTCGGTCTGGCGCCAGCGCTCGATGAGCTGCCGGTAGCCGCTCTCCGCCGCGGCGGCATCACCCTCGTTCTCGCTGACGATGGCGAGGCCGTAGAGGGCGCACAGCTCCATCGCCGTGAGCTCCTGCCGGCGCGAAATATCGAGGGACGATTGCAGCAATCGCCGGGCCTGCTTCACTTCTCCACGCTGGGCGCGCACCAACCCGGAGACGCCATCGGCGATGCCGCGGGCCCCGGGTGGCGCCTCCTCGGGGGCCAGGATCTCGCGACACACCTCGAGCGTGCGCTTCCATTCACCGGTGCGGTAGACGATGTAGGACAGGCAGCCGAGACAGGTTTGCGCCGCGGTATCGACACCCTGCGTGCGGCAGTAGTCGAACGCCGTGAAATAGGCGTCGCGGGCTCCGGCATAGTTGGAGCCGAATTCGAGCACGCTCCCCAGCCGGCGATAGACCTCTGCGGCCGCCTCGGTGAGGCGGTGCTCGAGCGCAAGCGAGAGGCCGGCATTCACGAGATTCCGCCCAGCATCGAATTCGCCCTGCATCGCCTTCAAGTTGCCCTCGAGGCCGAGCGCGCGAGCCTTGATATCCCAGCGCTGCGTCTTCTCGGCAAGGATGACGGCGGTGCGGACCGCATCGAGTGCGGAGTCGTAGAGAAGCGCGGCCGTGTAGCGGCCGCCGAGCGCGAGCCACTCCAGGGCTTCCTCGGCGGGCTGACCGGCCTCCGCAAACGCCTTCGCCGCGGCGCGCCGCACCTGGACCGACTGCTCCCAGGCGCCTTCGAGCTGGTGCACCGTGGCGAGCGAACGCAGAGCCTCCGCCCGGCGCGCGGGGTCGGCAGCGAGCGACGGATGATCGGCCATCTCGCGCAGTGCCCGCACCGCATCGCCGAGCTGGCCGCTCACCTGGGCGCAGTGGGCGAGCTGGGCGAGCGCATCGAGGCGGGCTTCGATCTCCTCATCGTCGGGCCATACCTCGAGCGCGCGGCCAGCCGCCCGGGCGGCGTCGCGGTAGGCGTGGAGCTTGCACGAACGCTCGGCCGATGCGAGGAGCGCCCGCCGGGCGGGAGCATCCTCACGGGCCTCGAGCCAGTGCTCGGCCACGATCTCCGGGGACAGGCCGGCGCTCTCGGCCGCCGCCGCGATGCTCCGATGCAAGGCTCGACGCCGCGACCAGGTGATCTCGCCGCGAACCGCCTCGCGCATGATGGCGTGCCGAAACGCCCCGCGCCCGGGCTCGGGCTCGGCGACGAGCGAGCTGGCAAAGAGCTCATCGAGGCCCTGCTCGCCGCCCGCGAGGCGACACACCATCTCCAGATCGAACTCCGTGCCGGCAACGGCCGCCACCTCGATCAGCCGGCGGGCATCCTCTGAAAGTCCGTCGAGCTTGAGGAGCACCGCATCGCGAATGCTCTCCGGAATGGGAACGCTGTCGCCGGGAACGACGGCGATCCGGTCGCCCTCGGGTCTGAGGCGGCGTCGGGAAATGAGGGCGCTCGTGAGCTCCTCGATGTAGAGCGGGAAGCCCTGCGTCTGCGCGTGAATCAGATCCGCCAGCTCGGCGGTTGGCTCGGCGTTCAAGAGCCGCGTCACCAGGGAGCGCGTTTGATCTGGATCGAGGGGGCCAACCGGGACTTCTCGCCAGCGCCGAGCCCGCCTGAGCGAGTGGCGCAGGCGGCGCAGTGGGTGGTCGCGTCCGATCCCGTCGGTGTGGTAGGTCGCGAGGATGATGAGGCGTTCTGTACCGAGCCGATCGTCGAGCTCAGGAAGCAGCTCGAGGGTCGCATGGTCCGCCCATTGCAGATCGTCGAGGAAGACCGCGGTCGGATGCCGCCTCGTCTTCGCCGCCAGGGCGCCGGCGATGGCTTCGATCAAGGTACCGGGTGAAGCGCTGGGTGGAGCGTCACCCATCTCGGGCATGAGGACCGCGAGGTGGGAGGCCAGGGGACCACACTCGTCCGCCAGATCCGGGTTGGAACGCAAGCAGGCGCGAAGGGCCGTGGCCATGGGGCCATAGGCGGGGGTCGCGTCCTCGCGCGCGCGGCCTGCGAGCACGGCGAAGTCGCTCCGGGCCAGGGCCTCCTCGGCGAGTCGGGTGAGTCCGACACCACCCTCTCCGGACACGAACACGAGGCCGCCCTCGCCCTTCCGGGCGAGCGCCAGAGCCTGCGTCAGCTTGGTGAGCTCACGATCGCGACCGATGAGGGGGGAAGGCATGCTCCGAGCCCGGGATGCGTTCTGCTTCGGCGCCATGAAGCCCGAGGATACCCTGCTCCCTGCAACACGGCAAACGGCTGCCGCGGGCCACAGCAAACGGCCGGGGGCTAGCGGACGAGGACGACCTTCCTCGTCATCGACTCGGCACCGACCTGGAGCTGGCAGAGATACACACCGGAGTCGAGCGGGCGCCCGGCGTGATCGCGGCCATCCCATTCGACACTCCCGATGCCGGCATCGAGCAGAGCATCGAGCACGAGCCGCACCATCCGGCCCTTGCTGTCATAGATGCGCACGACGACGCGCGCCGGTGCCGGGAGCTCGAAGTCGATCGTCGTCCGTGGGTTGAATGGGTTCGGGCGATTCGGGTGGAGGGCGACACGAGCCGGGACGGGGTTCGTGACCGTGATCGCGCCCAGGGCGAAGGACTCGCTCGTCCCTTGCCGATCGATCGCTTCGAGCCGGTACTCGTACCGGTTTCCGGATTCCACCATCGTATCGGTGTGCTCGTATTCCCCACCAGCCGCGGCGGCCGGCACCATCTCGCCCGTGATGCGCATGAAATGACTCGCGCCGGTCTCCCGGCGATGGAGATGGAATCCGGCGTGGCCCACCTCGAATGCGGTCTTCCAGCGCACGACCACGGCCGTGCCGGATTGAGCCAGGGCAAACGACTCGAGTTCGACCGCCTGCGGGGGCCCGATCTCGACCGTCGTCGAGGCCGTGTTCTGTGCCTGCATGTCATCGATGACGAGGAGCGTGACCGTGTAGGTGCCCTCAGCCGCGTAGGCCTGATAACCCATCGGCCCGTTGCCGACCCCGCCGTTGCCGAAGTCCCAGATGTAGCTCGTGATCGTCCCGTCAGGATCGTGCGATGCAGTGCCGTCGAAGGTCATGAGGCGGCCGATCTCTCCTGCGTACGGGCCGCCCGGATCGGCGATGGGAGCCTGGTTGGCGGGCACCCCGACCAGCACCGCCTCCCAGGCGAGCGTCACCTGGGCCGCGAAGTCCCCGGATGGATCGAGATCCTCGGCCGCTGCGATGCTTCCTGCCTTGCCGTCTTCCATGTCCGAGGTCTCGGTCCAGTAGAAGCGGTTGGCGCGATGCAGGATCTTGAACGCCGAGTCGATGCCGATCCCGGTCACGGTGCGACCGTTCAGGGTGCCGCCCGCCGAGAGCAGGTGGAACATCTTGTTGGGAACGCCGCTGTTGGTATGCACGCCGCAGAAGTCGTTGAGCTCGCCCGGGACGCAGTTTTCGACCGGAATCCATCCCGAGCATCGGTAGCAGTCGGGGTCGCCGAAGGCCCGGGGATTCGCCATGTCGCGGAATCCCGTGCCATTGAAACCCTCTCCGATGCGCCAGCTCGGTGTGCCGCGGGCGGCGAGGAGACGAGCTCCGATCATGTCCGAGTACGACTCGTTGAGGGCTCCGGACTCCTTCTCATAGACGAGATTCGACGTGTGTTCGGTGACCGCATGGCCCCATTCGTGAGCCACGATGTCGAGGCTGCCCGACATCGGGTTGAACTGGGCGGAGACCGTACAGTAACTCACCTGGGTTCCATCCCAGTAGGCGTTGTTCTGGCATGCAGCATCAGCCACCGTGCTGACGAGGGAGCCGCCACCGCCGTCGAACCCGTTGATCTCGACGTGACCGAGGAGGAAGTCGTAGACCATCGCGGCGTAGACATGGGCATCGACAGCCGGCGCCTGGTCGGGACGGCCCCAGATGTTGTCCTCGTCCGTCATCAGCATGCCCGGCAGGCCGTCGGAATAGAGATAGGTCCGGATCGTCGACGTGTCCGGCATGGCCCCATGGTGTCCGTGCACATCGTTGTTTGCCTGCCGGGTCGTGTCCTCCATGCGATAGACGCTGTCATCGAAATAAGTGTCGATGTGAGATTGCTCGTTTCCCAGCACGCCGAGGCCGATTCCGATCGCGGGACCGGCCGTGGCCCCGGCCGCCGGCAACGCCTCGTACGTGATGCGATTGACCTTGTGGAACAACTCGCCGGTCGAAGCGTCGACGAAGACCTCCCAGCGTCCCGGGGGAGCCAGGACCCGGCCGCGGACGAGCCAGGCCAGATGATCATGGCCCTGGAAGCGGACGACAACGAGCTCGGCGCGCGCGGCGCCGGGCTCGGTGCCGATCTCCGCCGCTGCCTCGCTCTCGGCCGCGGCCGCTGAGATCGCCGGCATCGTGTCGAGCGCGAGGCCGGGAACCACCTCGCCGTTGAGGACGCGGAGAACCGCATCGCCGCTGAAGTGGGCGCGGAGGTCGCCATGCAGGACCGGGATGCCGCGATGGTACTGGCGAAGTCGCAGGTGCGTCATCCCGAGCTGATCGCGCTCGATCGCTGCCACGCGGAACTCGCTCGCCGCGGGGTCGAGGCCGAAGGCGGCGGCATGCAACTCGAGAAAGCGGCGGACCACCCCCGCATAGTCGTCGCCCGCGACCGGGGTGGACAGGGTGCCGGCGATGAAGTCCGGAATTCCTGCCTCTCCCATCTTGAGGCGATCAATGGGGTGTAGCGCCGCGATCTTCGCCAAGGCCTGGGCGCGAGCCCCGAGGGAGGCCTCGCCGCCGGCGGAGTCCGGAGGGGCAGGAGGCAGCTCGCCGTCGGCGGTCCCAACTGCGAAGAGGCCCCCCGCGAGAAGGCAGAGGACCACGAGCGGCACCCGCGGGTGCCGCGGAAAGGCGTTCGACCGGCCCAACATCGCGCACCTCCGTTCGTTCGGCGGCGCTGGGAGCAGCCCGAAGGAGGGGAGGAGTCGAGGATGACAAGAAGACCCACTGGTAGGAAACGGAAATCGGGGCGGCGATCACCAGATCGCCGCCCCGAAGCTGCAGGGACCTAGAATCAGCTACCGGGCTTCGCCCCGGCGCCCCTGCCGGTTATTTCCCGGACGGCGCTCCGCCCACGTTCTGCCCGATCTCATCGCCCACGAACTGGCCGGCCATGGCTCCGAGCGGGCCCCCGAGCATGCCGCCCATGGAGCTGCCCATCGCGCCGCCCATCATGCCGCCGGTCATCGATCCCATCATGCCGCCCATCCCCTTCGGCATGCTGGCCATCATCTGGTCGAGATCCATGACCTCGTAGCCCTTCGGCACCTCGAACAGCTCCGCCGGCTGCGGGCCGAACTGGTAGTTCTTGAAGTCGACGCGCGTGCCCTCCGATTCCATGCGCAGCGGCAGGTGCGTCTTGGCATCGATCCACATGAGCCCCGAGCCCTCTTCATACGTCACGCGGTACTTGTCGGCTTCCTTGCCGTCAATCGTCTCCTTGCCGAGGGACTCGATCTTCCCCTCCGGCGCTGCCGCAGCCTCCTCCTCGCTGCTCATCTTGTTCGCCATCTCCTCGGCGGCGGCGAGCGACTGCTTCATCGCCTTCTTCTGCTCTGGCATGAGTGTGATCATGGTGCGCCGCTCATCATCGAGCATGATCATGGCCACCTCGTTGCCATCGGCCGTCATGTCCATGCGCGATTTGGCGCCATCCACAGCGCGCTTCATGACCATGGTCTTGCCATCCTTGATGATGTGCATGTCGACGCTGTAGGCGGAGGGATATCCCTCGGGGCCGGGCGCCGGTTCGTTCGCCGAGCCGGGGAGCGCGGGACCCGACAGGATGAGAAGGGCCGACAGGCAGCCCACGAGTCCGGCGCGAGAGTCTCTGAACATGGATGTAACCTCCTTAGGGTGGAGCCGCGCGGGTCGTTACCGCGCGGGGGTGGGGGCGGGACGGTGCGGCCTGGCGGCGGGTGTCGTGGACGCGTGCGCCGGGTCGGGAACCGGTGGCTTTCCCGGATGCCCGGCCTCATCGAGGGCCTTCACGATGCGGTCGGGTGTGATGGGGAGCTGGTAGAAGCGAACGCCGATCGCATCGTGGATCGCGTTGGCGACCGCGGGGAGGATCGGCAGGAGAGGGCCCTCGCCCGCTTCCTTGGCGCCGTAGGGACCCTCGGGATCGCTGGTCTCGACGAGGATGACCTCGACCTCGGGCATCTGCTTCGCGGACAGCGTACGGTAGTCGAGGAGGTTCGGGTTCTCGAGGTTGGCGCGGTTGAAGTCCATCGATTCGCAGAGCACCTGACCGAGCCCCATGTGGATGCAGCCTTCGATCTGACCGGTGACGGCGAGCGGGTTGAGGGCACGCCCGCAGTCGTGGGCCGCCCACACCTTGTGCACGCGCACATCGCCGGTCTCGGGATCGACCTGGACCCGCGCCGCATAGGCCTGGAACGAATAGGAGGGGGATAGCCCGGCGGCGGCGCCCTTGTGCTTCCCGCCCATCGGGGGTGCGGCGGCGTAGGCGCCGCGCGCGATGAGCGCACCGGTTTTGGCCAGCGCTTCGGTCAGGGCTTCCATGTACGTGACCGCCACCGCCGGGTTGGGAGCGTAGATCACCTGCTCGTCCTTGAGCACGAAGCCCTCGGCGGGGTAGCCGGTCAAGCGCGCCGCAGCCGCCACGAGCTGCGCGCGGATCTCCTCGGCGGCCTTACGCGCGGCGTTTCCGGCCATGAAGGTGACGCGGCTCGAATAGGAGCCCAGGTCGATGGGGGCCAGGTCCGAATCCCGGGCGTAGATACGGATGCGGTCGAGCTTGACGCCGAGGGGCTCGGCGACGCACTGCGCGAGCATGGTGTCCGAGCCCTGGCCGATCTCGGCGGCCAGCGAATGCACGGTGATCCCGCCATCCATGTCGATCTTGAGATGGACTGTCGACTGCGGGAGCGTCGTCCAGTGGATGGGGAGGGCGGAGCCCGAGATATAGAACCCGCAGGCGATGCCGATCCCTTCGCCGTACGGTAACCGGCGGAACGTCGAGTCCCAGTCGCTCGCCGCGCGCACGCGCTCCAGGCATTCGCGCGTACCGTTCGAGGTAATGCGGAATTCGTTCAGGGTCTTGGTGAACGGCGGAAGCAGGTTGTGGAGGCGGAGTTCGATCGGATCCCAGCCCGCGTCCTCGGCCAGCTGATCGATGAGGACTTCCATGGCGAACCGGGAGTTGACCGCCCCGTGCCCGCGCATGGCACCGCAGGGCGGCTTGTTGGTGTAGACGCGCCGCCCGGTGTAGTGGAAGTTCCGGATCCGGTACGGCCCCATGCAGAGGACGCCGTTGTAGTAGGTGGTCACGACGCCGAACGAGCCCCAGGCGCCGCCGTCGATCTTCGCGTCCAGCTCGAGCGCCGAGAGCTTCATCTCGGCATCGAGCGCGATCTTCATCTCGGTACGCGTCGGGTGCCGGCCATGGTTGGTGAGGAAGACCTCCTCGCGGTCGAAGAGGATCTTCACCGGGCGCCCGGCCCGCCGGGACAGGAGCGAGGCGATCATCTCGTGCGGGAAGGGATCCGACTTGCCGCCAAAGGCGCCGCCGACCATCGGGCGGATGACGCGGATCCGGTGCATCTCCATCGCCATCACCTTGGCCAGGGCGCGATGCAGGTAGTGCGGCACCTGGGTGGCGGACCAGACATGGAGGCGGCCGTCGGCATCGTAGTGCGCGATCACGCAGTGCGGCTCGGTGAAGGCATGGCCGACGCCGGTGAAGCGGAACTGACCCTCGCGCACGAAAGCCGCCTCGCCGAAGGCGGCAGCGACGTCCCCGAAGTTCTGCTCGACCACCTTCTGGACGTTGGTGCCGTCGAGTGTCTTGTCGTGGATGGGGTGAGACGTCGTCTTCATCCCCTCCTCGATCGAGAGAATGGCGGGAAGCTCCTCGTATTCGACGTCGATGGCGCGCACAGCCCGGAGCGCTGTCTCCTCGTCCTCGGCGGCCACCCCAGCCACGCAATCGCCGATGTAGCGTACGCGATCGATGGCGAGTGCGGTCTCATCCTCCGAGATGGGGAGAACACCGAATCGGGCATCGGACTCGGAACCGGTGACGACGGCACGCACACCGGGAATCGCTGCGGCGCGGGAGATGTCGATGTGCACGATGCGGCCGTAGGGGATCGGGCTGCGCAGGATCTTGCCGACGAGCATCCCCGGGAGCTTGAGGTCGTCCGTGTAGATGGCCTCGCCGGTCACCTTGCCGCGGGCGTCGACGAGCGGCACCGAGCGGCCGACGATCTGGGGGCTCTCGTCATGGAAGTGGGGGTGTCGCGTGCGGGGATCGCTCAACGCCGCCCTCCCCGAGCGCCTTCGGCTACGGGCCCCCCGGCGGCCGCCGCGCGCTCCTCGGCCGCGGCGAGGCGGATGGCCTCGATGATCTTCACGTAGCCAGTACAGCGGCAGAGATTGCCCGAGATCGCCTCCCGGATCTCCCCTTCGTCGGGGTCGGGGTTCTCATCGAGCAGCGTGCGCGCGGTCATGATGAACCCGGGAGTGCAGAATCCGCACTGTGAGCCGCCGGCCTCGGCGAAGAAGCGCTGCAGCGAGTCGAGCGCGGCCCCGTCGCGCAGGCCCTCGATCGTGGTGATCGACTTGCCGGAGCACTCGAGGGCGAGGGTGAGACAGGCGAGTCGCGGCCGGCCGTCCACGTGGACCGTGCAACAGCCGCAGGTTCCCATGTCGCAGCCGCGCTTGGTGCCCGTCAGGTTGAGCCGCTCGCGCAGCACATCGAGGAGCACGTCATAAGGCCGGACCGTCACCGTGAGCGGAGCCCCATTGACCTCGAGCGTGATCACTCGCGGCGAGATGTCGGGAGTCTCGGGAGGTGCAGGGAGGGGATGGCCGGAACCGTGCGTCATGGGCGGATTGTGGCCGGAGGGATGCACCCGGTCAAGTCTGTTGCCGGCTTGCCTACGGGAGCAGCACGAGCGAGGTCTTCCCCCGGCTGTCGATCCCGCCCTCCGGATGAAGAAAGTAGATCCCGGCGGGCGCGCGCCCGCCGTGGTCGCTGCGGCCATCCCATTCGAGGCGATCCGGACCGGACGCATCGGCGGCGGTGAGGCGTCGGATGACGCGTCCGTGCACATTGACGATGGCGACCCGGGGCGCGAGCCCGGCGGCCTCGAGCACCACCTCACACCCGCCTCGAACCGGATTGGGGACGACAAGGAGTCGCGGCCGATGGCGCTCGCCATCGAGGGCCATCCCCGTCGACATGAGCTCCTGGATGTCGTCGACCGAGATGTGACCGGTCACGTCCCGATCCACGATCTCGATCGCCGCGACCATCCCAGCGAGATCGCTCACGTTCCAGCCCACGCGGGCCATGGCTTCGCTCCCGATGGGCAAGGTCCGGCGCAGGATCTGGCTCGTGGCCGGATCGACCAGAGCCACATAGAGGTCCTGGGAGAAGCTTCCACCCAGGAGGAACTCGATGCGGTAGCCCGAGATCTGAAACGAGGTCGAGCGCAGGACGCCGGTCCACGATTCATTGGGGCCGCAGCCGGCGCATCCCCCGCCATAAGGTCCGGCGTACGTCTCGGCCGTGTTCACCCAGAAATGGCCCTCGACATTGGACGGATGGCCGGTGCGCTCTCCCGGCCGATCGAACAACGTCGGCAGATTGGGTGGGTCTCCCTCGATGAGCGTCCACCGGCTCCAGAAGCGGTCTTGCGCTGCGAGCTCGGGCCCGGCCTGGCCCCAGGCGAGGCTGTCGAACCGGATCCCGCGCGTGGACAGCGCATCCTGGGTGAGGAATCCGACAGCCCGCGAGTAGGTGTCCGGTGCCGTGTGCTCCGAGGCGATCCCTTCGGTGTCGAACAGCTGGTTCGTCTCCAGGCGCCAGAAGGCCGTGGGGGCGATGCTGCGGAGGAAATGGACTCCGCCGGGAGTCACGGTGCGCGTGTAGAACAGGTACCAGGATGGTGACTCCGGCCCGGCCAAGAGATGGCTCGACTCCATCAACGAGGACGAGTTGTTGATGACGAGCGGCGCTCCCGAGTCCACCCAGACCCGGCCGTCCGGCGAGCGGCCGAGGGCGATGGCTCCGCGGCTCGGCTGACCTTCGTATCCGTCCCGAGTCCGCACCGTCGTGAGGAGCACGGTCGCGGTTCCGAGCGTCATGAGATAGGGGTCGCGGCAGTTCGACCAACCGGCAGCCGGGTTCCACTCGGCCCACGTCGAATCGGGCCGGAACGCGGGCTCCTCGATCGAGAGATCCGTCCATGAGAAGAGATCCAGCGATGTGGCGATGCCGATCGCCTGGTTGATCAGCGAATCGACGCCGGTGTAGGCCATGAGGAAGCCGCCATCGATCTGGGGGTCGGCGATGACGTGCGGCGCCCACACATTGCGCGTCTTCCAGTCGTGATCCGGATCGATGGGCAGGATGCGTTCGTGGACCGTCCAGTGACGGAGATCGGGGGACGAGGCGTGGCCGAAGTCGACCTCGTTGCCGGGCTCGCTCCAGCCCTCGCCGGCGAAGCCCACGATGTAGATGAGATGGAACCGACCATCGGGCCCGCGCACGAGCGCATGATCCTTGACGTAGTGAGCGGGCGATTCAACGAAGAAGGCTTCCTCGAAGTCTTCGCTGAACTGGGCGCCCACCGGCGAGGAGATGAATGCGAGCGCGACCGCGGCCAGGACCGCGGTGCGGATGGCGGAGGAAACCACAGGAGTCGAGCAGCGACCGCGCATCGTCGACCTCGTCCTTGAAGTCGGTTCGGCGGCGGCCCTTGCAGATCCGGGGCCCGGGCCGTCGCGATGGCATCCTTCGGGCGTGGCGGCGATCAGGTGGATTATAGCCCAATCCCCGCCGGAAGGATATTCCGTGGGGATCCAGCGGCGCGAATCACACGGCGCGGATGGCTTCGGCGACCGGTAGCCGCGCGGCGCGGCGCGCGGGGAGATATCCGCCGACGAGGCCCATCAGGAGCGCGAAGACGATGCCGGCGATCGCCACCTGCGGAGTGACCGCCAGGCGGAACGTGATCTCCGAGAAGTTGTCCCAGTTGGTGGTGCCGGTCGAGCGGCCGTTGGTCACGAGGAACGCGAGCAGCGCGCCGATGACGCCGCCGAGCCCGGCAATGAGCATGGACTCGAGGATGAAGGAGCGCAGCACGCTCCCCGGCGTGAAGCCGATTGCGATCAGCGTGCCGATCTCGCGCGTACGAGCGGCCACTGCGGCGTACATGGTGTTGATGGCGCCGAAGATGGCGCCGATCGACATGATCGCACCGATGAAGATGGCGAGCATGCGGAGCGTCGCCACGAGGGCGGCCGACTGCCCGGCGTAGAACTCCGACTCGCGCTTCACCTGCACCTCGAGCTGGGGCTCCTCCTCGAGGCGGCGCTTCAGCTCCGCGAAGCGTTCAGGATCGGCGAGGCGGAGCGTGGCCGACTGGTAGCCGGGCCGGTCGAAGGCCGGCAGGAACAGCTCGACATCCCCCCAGATCTCCGACTCGTAGGCCGATCCGGCGGCCGCGAAGATCCCGACCACCCGCCATTCCTGGCCACCGAAGCGGATGCGATCCCCGAGGCCGGTGTCCCGGATACGGCGGGACAGGCTCCTGCCCACGATGACCTCGGCGAGCCCGGGGCGGAAGGAGCGACCCTCGACCACCTGCACCTCCGGGCGCAGGGCGAACGACTGCGGCGAGATCCCGCGCACCGAGACATTGGTGGGATCCCCGCCGCCGCGCTTGGCGTGGTTGATGACCACGACCAGATCCGCCGTCAACAGCGGCTGTCCGCCCGTATCTCGGGCGATCTCGGGCAGGCCGCGGATCAGGGCGGCGTCCTCGCGCGGGATGTAGCTCTGGATCTCACCCGTGGCGCCGCTCCGGAGGACGATGGCATTTTCCGGGTGGCCGGTGCGGGCAAGCGAGCCGCGCAGCCCCTGCACGAAGGCGAGCATCGAGCTGAAGATGAACACCACGAGGGCGATTCCGAGCGCCGTGAACAGCGTGGAAGCCTTGCGCACCGTGAGGTTCCTCACGTTGTAGATGATCGGCATGGCCTGCATCCGGTTCCTCCCGCTTTTCGCTACGCCGGGTTGCGCAGCGCGTCCACCTCGCGCAGTCGCGCCGCGCGAATTGCTGGCCACAATGCCGACAGCCCGCCGAGGAGCAAGGAGATCGCGATCCCCTGCAGCATGGTCGAACCCCGTACGACGAAGCTGGGGAAGAAGCCGCCTCCGGTGAAGCCGAGCTGATCCCACAGCACCCTGGCGATCACAACACCCAGAGTGCCGCCGAGGAGGGCGATCACCATCGCTTCGAACACCACCATGGCCACCACGGCGCCGTCCGGGAAGCCGAGCGTCTTGAGGACGGCCACCTCCGAGGTGCGCTCGCGGGCCGCCATCATCATCGTGTTCATGGCGACCAGGATGATGGCCACGACCACGGCGAAGCCGATCAGATTGACCGCGAACTGGATGTTGCCGAGCATCGAGATGAAGCCCATCTGGAAGGCCTCCTCGCTCTCGGTGCGGGTCTCGGTGGACGAATTGGCGAACAGGGCGTCGATCGTCTCGCTGGTCGTGGCCACCAGGCTCGCGTCCCGGATCTGAACGATGTAGACGCCGACATTGCCGCGTCCCATGAAGTTGCGTTCGTCGAGGTACGGCCAGTGGAAGAAGAACTGGCGTTCATCCACCGTGTCGTCTTCCCCACGGTAGATGCCGCGAACGATGAACTCCCAGTCCCCCGGGTAGATCGTGCCCTTGAGGGTGACGCGATCGCCGATCTTCCAGCCGTGCTCGTTGGCCAGTCCCTCGCCGACGATGGCCGCCGTGCGCTCGCGCTTCCAGTCGCTGAGCTGTTCGGGCGGTACCTTGAGCTCTGGATAAAGGGTGAAATAGGTGTCGGGGTCGACCGCGAACTGCGCGAAGAAGTTGCGTTCGTCGATGTAGGTCCCGCCGAACCAGTTGGCCCAGGTCAGGCCGCTGATGCCGTCGATGGCGGCGATCCGCTCCTTGTAGGCGATGGGAACGGTGAAGATGAGGCTGGTCGCGTTGCGTACCACCAGGCGGTTGACGTCGGCAAAGTCGATTCCCGCATCGAAGGATGTGACCACGGTGCGCAGCGTCGAGAACAGGAAGAGCGCCACCATCACGCTGAGCACGGTGAGGATGGTGCGACGCCGGCTCCTGAGCATGTTCATGCGGGCGAGGCCGAGGAGCATCATGACTCGACCCGGAGAGCGCGAGCGCGCTCTCGCGCGGCATGGCGAGCCGTGGTCTCCATGCGGCTCAGCACGCCCTTGTCGAGATGGACCATGTGATGGGCGCGCTCGGCGGCATGCGGGTCGTGGGTGACCATGATGACGGTCTTTTCGAACTGTTCGTTCAATTGCTCGAGGAGATCGAGAATCTCGCCGGCCGATTTGGAGTCGAGATCTCCGGTCGGCTCATCGGCGAGCAGCACCGTGGGATCGGCGACGATGGCGCGGGCGATGGCCACGCGCTGTTCCTGCCCACCCGACAACTGGCGCGGGTAGTGATCGGCCCGGTCGGCAAGGCCGACGATGGTGAGGGCCGTCATCACCCGCTCCTTGCGATCCCTGGGCTTCAGCTTGTGCAGGAGGAGCGGCAGCTCGACGTTCTGAAACGCGGTCAGGACGGGGATCAGGTTGTATAGCTGGAAGATGAACCCGACATGCTGGGCGCGGTACTCGGCCAGCCGCCTGCGGCTGAGTGTGCCGATATCCTGGCCGTTCACGATCACCTGTCCGGAGGTCGCGACATCGATGCCGCCCACCAGGTTCAAGATGGTCGTCTTGCCCGAACCCGATGGTCCCATGAGGGCGAAGAAGTCGCCCTGGCCGACGGCGAGGTTGAGCCCCTGCAGAACCGGGATTTCGAAGTCGTCACGGTAATAGGCCTTGGTGACGTCCTTCATCTCTACGAGATGCAATGGAGTGCTCCTTGCCGTGGACCGTCAGCGTTGCGAGGTGCTGCGGGTGCGGACCCGCTGTCCGGGTTGGACCGCCGGCTCGTTGCCGACGACCACTCGCTCGCCGGGACCGAGCCCGGCCAGGATCTGGATGTCGCCACCCATCTGCGGGCCGACCTCGACCTTCTCGACGGCGATGCGGTGGTCGCGCACGAGGTAGACCGCGGTGTCATCGTCCTCGCGGCGGATCGCGTCGCGCGGCACCCAGACCTGCACGGCACGCTCGCCGGCGTCGGGTGCGGCCGGCGCGAGGAAGGTGACGCGCGCGCCCATCTCCGGGAGCACATGCTCGTCGCGCTCGCGGAAGGCGACCTTCACCTGCACGGTCGCCTTCTGGCGATCGGCGGTGGGCACGATCTGGCGGACCTCGCCTGGATAGGGATGATCGGGAGAGGAATCGAGCACGATCTCGGCTCCGAGGCCGGGCTTCACCCGGCGGATGTAGGTCTCGTTGACATCGACCTCGACCTCCACCGAGGCCAGGTCGGCGATGGTGACAACCGGTACCCCGCCGCCGCCGCTGGAGGACGAGCCGCCGAAGGTCGGTCCCACGACCTCTCCGAGCTCCGCGTTCTTCTCGAGCACCGTACCGTCGAATGGAGCCCGGATGCGCATCTTCTCGAGCATGGCTTGAACGACGGCCAGGCCGGCGCGGCCCGTCTCGATGCGGGCCACGGCCGAAGCGGTGCGGGCTCTGGCGGCCTGGGCCTCGGTGGCGGCGGCATCGTGCCGCGATTGCGAGGTCAGGCCGCGCGCGAGCAGCTCTTGCTGGCGCGTCGCCTCCCGCTGGAGGTCATCCCGGCGCACCTCGGCTTCCGCGAGCGTGGCCTCGGCCGCCGCGATCTCGGCGGCTGCTTCCCGCTCGCGCGCCACGAGATCCTCGTCGGCCAGCCGGCCGATGATCTCGCCCCTCCGAACCTGGTCGCCGACATCGACCCGGAGGTCCACGAGACGCCCGGTGACCTCGGGAGCAACGGCTGCGCGGACCCGAGCCACGACGTAGCCCGATGCCGACAGGATCGTGGCTCCACCGCCGGTGCCGGCTCCCCCGCTCTCGGTCGCCCTGGCCAGCGCCACGGTCACCAGCGGGCGGCGAAAGGGGAGGATGTCGCTCGCGAGGAGGAGCACCGCGGCCACGAGCGCCAGGCCGCCGATGGCCATCGGCACGATGGGACGCCGCCGCCGCCGGGGCTCCGGCGCGCGATCGAGACGGAGTCGGGCCAGATGTTCTGAGATCTTCTTCTCGGGCACTGAATGGCTCTCGGCAGCGGGTGAAGATGCGAATTTCACGGACATGTCATCTTGTAGGGGGAGCGGGGGAGGCCGCCTCAGGGGTGTGCAGTCTAACTCCGCCCCGTGTCGCCGCGATAGCTCCGAATGACTTCGCCCAGGATGGCGACAGCGATCTCGGCCGGGGTTTCGGCTCCGATCTCAAGGCCGATCGGGCAGGCGACCCGGGCATCGAAATCCGCATCCTTCGCCCCCCGAGCGATGATGCGCGAGCGCAGGTCGGTGCGCTTGGCCTTGGATCCGATGAGCCCGATCGGGCCCGGGAAGCGGTCGAGCGCCAGCGCGATCGCGGCTTCATCCTCGTGGTGAGAATAGCCGAGCACGAAGATGTGGGTGTAGGGCCCGAGGTCACGATCGCGGAAGAAGTCGCCGGCGTGTCCCGCGATGACGTCGATCGCATGGGGGAAGCGCTCCCTGCTCGCGAACGACGGGCGGTCGTCGACGACCGTGTAGCGGTATTCGAGAAGAGCGCAGAGTCGCGCCACGGCCAGCGCCACGTGACCACCACCGAACAGGACGAGATGAGGTCTGGGTTTCATGATCTCGATGAAGATGGTTGCCGATCCGCCGCAGACGGAGTCGAGCCCCCCGGGTTTCTGGCGGGCGAGATCGAAGTGGTGGAGTCCCGCGATGGGCTCGCCGGCGAGCCCATCGCGAAGGAGAGTCTTCACTTTCTCTTCGAGCCCGGCGCCGCCGACGGTGCCGAACTCGCGGCCATCTGCGGTGAGGACCAGCCGGGCACCGAGCTTGCCGGGCACCGAGCCCACGGTCTCGACCACGGTCGCCACGGCGAAGCGGATGCCCCGGAGCTCCAGATCGACCATGGCCGTGAGCACCGGGGCATTCATGGGCCTTCCCCGCTCGCGAGCATGACCTCGGCGGCCGCGAGATCCTCCGGGGTATCGAGGTCGCGGAGCACCGAATCGGTGGGTCGCGGGACGAAGACGGTCCCCCCACGCTCGCGGCGCACGAGATCCCGCAATGGAGCATCCGGCGCCAGGGCGAGCACGGCGGGGAACAGGCGGCGGTGAAGCAGCACGGGGTGGCCATTGCGCCCGCCGTGATTCGGCAGGACCACATTCGTCTCCGGGCGGGCGGCCGCGACGATGGCCGCGACATCATCGACGGTCACCAGAGGATGATCGACCGGCCAGACGAGCGCCGCAGTCGCGTTCTCGGGGAGCACCTCGAGCCCACACTGGACCGAGCTCGTCTGTCCGCGGTCTGGATCGGGATTCTCGATCAGGGTCGGTGCCGGTCTCTCCGTTTCCGCCATCCGCCGTACGTGATCGCCTTCGTGTCCGATGACGACGATCGGGCATCCGATCCCGGCCGCCATCGCGGCTTTGAGGATCCGGATGAGCGCCGGCAACCCACCCACGGCCACGAGCGCCTTGTTGCCGCCGAGACGGCGGCCGCGGCCGGCGGCGAGCACGAGCGGCGTGATGGTCGCAGGGTCGAGAGACATCTCAGAGGCTCATGATTTCGGCTTGTCTTCAGCGATTCGGATCCGCTGACAGCCGCGCTTGCAGTGAGGCATAGGTGGTATCCCCGTCCGCTCCCTGCACGACCGGGAGCCCGAGCTCCACCCAGCCGGGAACCGCGGCGCCGCCGAAGTGACGCGCACCATGGAATCCGCCTTGCATGTTGCTGAGCTGCGCGAATCCCGCGTGAGCGAGCATCTCGCACGCCATCTGGGAACGGTTGCCGACCCGGCAGCCGAGGATGAGCGGAGTATCGGGCGTGAAGCAAGCGGACATCACGGAAAGGAACGCGGGGTTCGGCGCCATCTGGCCCCAGGCGTTGGGGATGAAGGCAGGCACGTTGAGCGCGCCTTCCGGGCGCCCGGATGCGAATTCCTCCACGGTGCGAACGTCGACATAGACATGGCCGGCCTGCATGAGCTCGTGCGCATGATGGGGATCGATCTGCTGGATGGGCATGGGTGACTGGCTCCCGGTATCTTCTCTGGCTTGGGTCGGGGGGTCAGGCCTGCGGCGTGGCTCGGGTCGCCGCCCGGCCGGTATGGCAAGCCGGGCATGGGCACTCGGCGCGCAGGGCATCGAAAGCGTAGATCGAGTAGTGACCATCGGACCAGTGGACGCCGAGGCCGTAGTTCCCCACCTGTTCGAGGCTCGCGGGGGCGCTCGACGGCTCGGGTCCCAGCACGCGGAACGGGTTCGCACTGGCGGGCGGCGGCGCCTCCTCTTCCTGGCAGCCGGCACATCGGCAATGGCGGCGCAGGATCGGGAACGGGTATTCGCTCGCATGTCCATCGGCCCAGTCGACGCGCAACGCAGCCTGTCCGACCTGGACGATCTCCGTGGGCTGGGCCGAGTTCTGACTCTTATCCGCGTGCATGCGTGGAGGATAGCACAGGCGCCGCCGCGTTGACGGTCTCGCGCGTGCATGCTAACTTATGGGTTGGTAACTCGTTGCGGGTCCGCCCCGGATTCGACCCGCCTGCCGGCCCCGGCCCGATCGACGAGTTGAAGGCTCCCCAGAAGAGCCCAAGGAGTGCCGCGCCATGAGATCACGTGATCTGCTCTTCCCCGTCTCGGCCCTCTCGGTCCTCATCGTCCTCCCCACGGCTGTCCTCGCCTTCACGGCGCCGGCCGATCCCGCCGCGGCGGATCTTAGTGTATCCATACCGCTGCTCGAGGAGGCCCGGTTCGTTCCCCTGGTGCAGGGAGAGCCCACGATCGAGGAGGAGCGATCGGCCCTCAGCGGTCTTCCCGGGCGCTGGGAAGTGCGCTGGAACCGGCTCACCGGAACCCCGCACCGCATCTTCGGCAGCGGCGTCGATCTCGCACCCGGAGGGCTTGCCCGCGAGAGCGACGTGGACCGGATCTCCCGCGATTTCATCACCTCCCACCCTGAGCTCGCGGGCGCCGATGCCATCGATCTCCAGCTGCTCGCGGTCGTGCACGCGGCAGGCCACTGGAGCGCGATCTACGAGCAAGCCCACTTCGGCGTTCCGATCGAGGGCGCGCTCATCGTCTTTCTATACAGCGACCAGGGTCGGCTTCTCATGTTCGGGTCCGATGCCTACCGGACGCTCGCCGTGGCCAAGTCCCCGGCGGTGACGGCCGCTGCGGCGCTCGCTGCCGGGGCCCGCGGATTGCCGGCGCCCACCATCACGCGCCAGCCCGAGCTTCGCATCCTTCCCGTTCCCGGCGCCGCCGCGGGTTCCGATGAGATCGCGGTCACGCATCACCTCGCCTATCGCATGGTGCTCGAGACGGTCGCCCCCCGGGGGCGCTGGATCACCTGGGTCGATGCCGCCACCGGGGATGTGCTGTGGCGGACGAACGACATCCGGTACCTCGAGATCACCGGCAACTCGACGGCTGGCATCGAGGACTTCGGCTACTGCGATGGAGTGACTCCCCTGCCGCTCAAGGATCTCACGGTCAACGTGAGCGGTGTGCCCAGCGTCCATACCAATACCGCCGGCGACTATTCGGCGACCGTCCCCGATGCGACGACACGCACCGTGACCGCCCAGCTGCGAGGCCGCCGAGTGCGCCTGCAGAACAACGCCGGCGTCAACGCCAGCTTCTCGGGTGAGACCACGCCGGGCGTGCCTCTTGCCATCACCTGGGCGAACGCTCAGTTCGACGAGCGGGATGTGTACGTCCACACCACGCGCTCCTTCGACTTCATCCGCTCGATCGATCCGCTCACGCCGCTCGGCGCCCTCGATGGCCAGCTCCTCGCCAATGTCAGTCTCAATGCGACCTGCAACGCCTTCTGGGATGGTTCATCGATCAACTTCTACCGCGAGGGCGACGGGTGTGCCAATACCGGGCGCATCGGTGATGTGGTCATCCACGAGTACGGCCACGGCGTGAGCCAGTTCGTCTATCAGCCGCTTGGTGTGCCCGGAGATATGGGGGAGGGCAACTCGGACATCATTGCCAATCACATGACCGAGCGCTCGCTCATCGGCGACGGGTTCAACCTCGGACAGTGCGGCCAGGGAATCCGCAATTGCGACAACACCCTTCGCTATCCGGATGACGTTGTCGGACAGGAGATCCATGCTGCGGGGCGCGTGATCTGCGGGTTCGACTGGGATGTGCGGAAGAACCTCGAGGTCCTGAACCCGGTGATCTTCGCCTCGCATTCGGATAGCCTGTGGCATTACACGCGGCTCCTCACCAAGCCGCAGAACCAGCCCGACCAGGTCGCGGTCTATTTCTTCCTCGATGACGACGACGCGGATATCACCAACGGTTCCCCGCACTACGATGCGCTGTGCCCGGCCGCCGAGAAGCACGGCTTCGCGCCGCCCGGGCCGGCCTCCGTGGTGCCGGTGACGATCACGCACTCGCCGCTCCACTCGACGACCGATGAGTCGAATCCGCGTGCTGTCGACGCCACGATGATCTCGACCGCGGGCGCCATCGACTTGAACCAGACCCGGCTCCATTACCGGGTGAACGCCGGTCCGGAAGTGGATGTGGCGATGGCCGCGACCGGAACTCCCAACCAGTATCGCGGCTTCATTCCGGCGCAGCCCACCGGCAGCCGGGTCACCTACACCATCACGACGGCCGACGTGGCCGGTAACGGCGGAGCCCACCCGCCGCAACGCTGCTTCCCTGAGGTGCCGAACGGTGTCGAGGTCTACCATGGGGCGACCATCCTCGATGAGCTCGAGGCCGAGAGCGGCTGGACCGTGGGTGCCCCCGGCGACAACGCCACGACGGGGATCTGGGAGCGCGTCGACCCGGTCGGCACGGCAGCTCAGCCCGAGAACGACCGCACGCCCGCGCCGGGCACGATGTGCTTCGTCACGGGCCAGGGCCTGCCCGGCGGCGGCCTCGGCGACGATGACGTCGACGGGGGCCGCACCACGCTCCTGTCTCCCGTCTACGATCTCTCCACGCTCCCGAGCGCCGATCTGCTCTATCACCGCTGGTACTCGAACGACACCGGCGCGGCGCCGAACAGCGATTTCTGGGTCGTCGACGTCTCCAATGACGGCGGCGCGACCTGGGTCAACGTGGAGAACACGAACGTCACCGATCAGACCTGGCGGGAAGTGCGCATCAACCTGAACCAGATCTTCGGCGTGCGTCCGGATCGGTTGCGCGTGCGGTTCATTGCCTCTGATGAGGGCGAGGGCTCGCTGGTCGAGGCCGGCATCGACGAGTTCATGATCCTCGGCTCCGAGATTCCCAACGCGATCGATGATGCCCCGGCGGGCGCCGTGCCGGCCCGCTTCACGCTCGGCCCCTTGGTGCCCAACCCCTTCAATCCGGCGACGATGATCCACTTCACGGTGCCCGAACCCGCCGCGGTGAGTCTCGTGATCTACGATGTGGATGGACGCCTGGTGCGCGCCCTGGCTTCAGGGTCGCGCTACGAGGCTGGAACGCATGGGCTCCGCTGGGACGGGCGCGACAGCGGTGGAGGGCGCGTTTCATCCGGCGTGTACTACGTGCGTCTGGCGGCCGGCGATTTCGCGGAGACGCAGAAGATCGTCATGGTCAAGTGACCGCTACAGAGCCAGGGAGAGACGGTCGCGGGTGGTGGCTTGGGCTCGGGACGATCCTGGTCCTGGCGCTCCTGTTTCGGCTCGCCGCCATCCAGATCGATCCCGAGCTCCTGCCCACCGCCGACGCCCGCGAGTACCAGCGGATCGCGGCCAATGTGCTCGCCGGCCGAGGTTTCGATTCGGGCGCTCCGGGGGATCCCTTGTGGCACCCCAAGAGCTGGCGAATGCCGGGGTACCCGCTCTTCATCGCGGCCCACTGGTCGCTGTTCGAGCCGCGCCGGCGCCCGATCCTGATCTCACAGGCCATTCTCGACGCAGCGACCGCACTCCTGGTCGTTGTGCTCGGGCGTCGTTTGTTTGCGCCGCGAGTGGCTCTGCTGGCGGGTTTCCTCTACGCTCTCCACCCGCTGGCGGCGATCCAGACTGCGGCCCTGGGCACCGAGACGCTGACCACGTTTCTGCTCACATCCTTCCTCATCCTCACCTATCGCGCAGCTGAGCGGCCAGGGCTCGGCCGCGGCGCAGTGGCCGGGCTCCTCTTCGGACTCGTTCTCCTCGTGCGCCCGACCCCGCAGCTGTTCCTGCCGTTCGCGATGGCGTTCATCATGTTGCCCACCCTGGCGCGCAGCAGTGCGGGAGCGGACTCCTCGCTGCTCCGCCGGACCGGCGCCGCCCTGGCGCTCGCCTCTGTCTGCATCCTCGTGGTCAGCCCATGGACCGCGCGCAATTACCGCGTGCATGGCGCCTTCGTTCCGCTGTCGACGCTCGGCGGCGTCGTCCTCAACCAGGGAGTCAGCGGGATCCGGGTCGGTGACTGGTGGTCCAGGTCGGGACTCTCCTCCATTCCGGCGGAGGACTGGGCACGCTGGCGGGAACTGGGGGAGGTGGCGGGCGAGCGCGCCATGCGCCACCGTGCGATCGAGGTCATCCGTGAGCGCCCGGGGCTGTACGCGTTGAGCGTGGGCCCGAAGCTCGTGCGCTTCTGGCTCCACGTGAGCGCTGGATACGGCCGTATCTCACCGCGTGGCTGGGCGGTGTTCTTGCTGGAGGGCACCCTGCTGGTCCTGGCCGCGCTGGCTTTCCTCCGCTACCGGGGACCGTGGGTGGCGGCAGGACGACTCCTGTGGCTGCTGGTCGCCTACCACTCGGTGCTGTATGCCCTCACCATCGCCGAGGTCCGCTTCAGCTATGTCGTCCTGCCGTGCGTCATGCTGCCCGTGGCTCACGCGTTCGCCCGGCTCCGCCCGCGGCAAGGAAGCATGCCGGCGCTCGGTCCTAGCGGCGATGTGTCGCCTTGATCGCACCCCATGTGGTCTCGGTGAGCGGGCTCTGGGCCGGATCGGGAATCGCGACCGTGCCGCAGCCGACACCGAGCGCGCCGACGAGCCCGCAGGCGCCGGGTGAGTTCGCCGGCTGGCAGGGCGAGGCGGCGTTGAGTGCGAAGTCACCCCCGGGCCGGTCGCAGAAGAGCGGGTCGGCGCCGAAGTTCCCGTCCTGCCCCTGCTGCCCGGCGATGCAGCCGGTCCAGTCCCCGTCGGCGTTGCCGAACACATCGCAGCAGCTGAGGCTCGCGCTCGAGCCGCCGGTGCAGCTCACGGCCTCGCCGTCCGAGCTGAAGGCGATGATCGTGTTGGTGGCCGTTGCCGTGGTGCCCCCGTCGAGGCGTAGGCCGCCTCCACCACCGCCGAAGACGGCGGCATTGTCGGACAGCGTGCATCCGGTGAGCTCGAGCGTCGAGGCGTCGCTCGCGATCGCGCCACCGTAAGCGATGGTCGAGTTGCCATCGAGGATGCAGCTGGTCAGGGTCAGGGTCGAGTTGAGCGCGTAGATGCCGCCCCCGTAGAAGGTCGCGCTGTTGCCGCTCATCCGGCACCCCGTGAAGACGGCCGAGGCTCCATCCAGGAAGGCGACGCCACCGCTCCCGTGGTTGCCCTCGTTGGCGGTGAACGTGCAGTCGGTGAAGGTCGGGGTGCTACCTTCGAGGTAGAGCGCGCCGCCGCCGAGGTCGAAGGTGATGTTGGTGGCGAAGTGGCAGCTGAGGATGGTCGGGGCGGTCGTGGCCCCGGTGACGAGCATGCCGGCCCCGAAATCGGCCGATCCGCCGGTGATGGTGAAGCCCTCGATCACGGCCGCGCTCGTCTCCCCGCCGTGCAGGAAGAACCCGCGCCCCTGGTCCTGGCAGTCGATCATGGTGCTCGCCGCCCCGGCCTCGGAGCGGAGCGTGATGTCCCTGCCGCCGAAATCGAGGTCGTGGTTGCCGGGACCCGTGTAGGTGCCCGGGGCCACGAGTACCAGATCCCCCGTCCCGGCGGCGTCGATACCCGCCTGAATGGTCGGCTGATCCAGGGGGACCCGGATGGTCTCGGCGAGGGCCACGCGGGGGAGAAGACCCATCCCGACCGCCAGCCCGCAGAAGACGACGCAGGAAAGTCGTCGCATTGCTCGTTCCTCCACCGGTGGAATCCTCGTGTGAACGCCAACCATCATATCGCAACCGCTGGGCCGCCGCCAATGGCCGGCGCGGCGGTGCCGTAAGCAGGTCTCGACTTGAGGTCGGTGAAGGTCCTATGGTCCCTCCGTCGTCGGGCCGCGGGTCTCCCGTCTCGAAGAGGTGCCTGATGCAAGATCAGGAATGCGCCGCCAGGATCGTGTTCCGAATCGCCACTGCTCTCGTGTCGCTGACCATGGGGACTCTGGCACATCCCGGACACTCCTCTGCCACTCCCGCAACCCCCAAGCAGCCCGCCTCGAACGTGTATCACGGCGTGGCGGTCGGGGATGACTACCAGTGGCTCGAGGACTGGAATGATCCCCGGGTTCGCGAATGGAGCGCCGCTCAGAACGCGCTCGCCCGCGCCTATCTCGACGCCATCCCCGAACGGGTTGCGATCCTGGACCGGGTCGCGGAGCTCAGGCAGAGCCTCGCTCCGGAGTACAGGAGCGTGATTCAGCGCGGCGGGAAGCTCTTTGCAATCAAGGACGAACCGCCGAAGGAGCAGCCGTTCCTGGTCGTCTTCGATTCCGTGGATGACGCGGAGGGGGAGCGGGTGCTCGTCGACCCGAGCACCCTCGACCCGGGCGGCCATACGACGATCGATTTCTTCGTGCCTTCGCCGGATGGATCTCATGTCGCCGTGTCGCTGTCGCGCGGCGGCTCCGAGGACGGCACCGTATCCGTGTTCGCCACGGCGACCGGGGAACGCTTGCCCGACTCGATCCCCCGAGTGAACGGTGGGACGGCGGGCGGCTCGGTCGCCTGGACTGCCGACGGCGCCGGTCTCTACCGCACGCGCTACCCGGATCCGAGCACCCGGCCGGCCGGCGAGCTGCCCTTCCATGAGCAGGTCTACTACCACCGCCTGGGCACCGCCGCCGAGGACGATGTGTATGCCTTTGGCCGTGATCTGCCCCGCATCGCGGAGATCTTCCTCACGGCACGCGATGGCGGGCCCGAGATCCTCGCCGACGTCCTCAACGGAGATGGCGGCGAGCACGCATTCTGGCTCCACGACCCGGAGACGCGGTCGTGGACGCAGATCGCGGGATTCGGCGACGAGTGCGTCCGAGCGCACTTCGGAGCGAGCGGTGATGAAGGACTCTATCTCCTGTCCTACAGCGGCGCGCCGACCGGTAAGATCCTCCGCCTGGCGCTCGATCAACCGGAACTGAAGAAGGCCCGCCGCGTCGTCGAGCCGAGCACCGTGGCCATCGAGGACTTTCTGCCCACCGCCTCGCGCATGGTCGTGCTCGATGTGGTCGGCGGGCCATCCCGCATCCGCCTCTTCGATCATGCGGGCACGCAGCTCGGCCTGGTTCCGCTGCCGCTCTTCCAGGCGGTCAACGATCTGGTGCATCTCGGTGCGGACGATTTCATCTTCCGGCGCCAGAGCTACACCCAGCCGAGCGGATGGTACCGCTTCGATCCGACGACCTGGAAGGTGATGCCGACCCGACTGCTCGCGCGCTCGCCCGCCGATTTCGCGGACGTCGAGGTCCGGCGCGAGTTCGCCCCGGCGAAGGATGGGACGCGGATCCCGATCAACCTCCTCGTGCGCAAGGGCACGCCGACCGACGGCACAGCACCTACCATTCTCTATGGATACGGAGGCTACGGGATCAGTCAGAAGCCCACCTTCGACGCCACCCGACGGCTCTGGCTCGACCAGGGCGGGATCTGGGCGATCGCCAATGTGCGCGGCGGGGGAGAGTTCGGCGAACCCTGGCACCTGGCGGGGAAGCTGACGCGGAAGCAGAACGTCTTCGATGACTTTGCGGCCTGCGCCGAGTATCTGATCGACCGGGGTTACACGTCGCGGGAACGGTTGGCGATTCAGGGGGGATCGAACGGCGGTCTCCTCATGGGGGCCGTTCTCGTCCAGCGGCCCGAGCTATTCCGTGCCGTCGTTTCCCGCGCCGGCATCTACGACATGCTCCGCGTGGAGCTCACGCCGAACGGCGAGTTCAACACCACGGAGTTCGGAAGCGTGAAGGACGCGGAGCAGTGGAAGGCGCTCCATGCCTACTCGCCCTATCACCATGTGGTCGACGGCGTGTCCTATCCCGCCGTCCTGTTCCTGACCGGCGCCAACGACCCGCGGGTCGATCCCATGCACTCGCGCAAGATGATTGCTCGTCTGAAGACGGCCAGCGCTTCGGCCCACCCCATCCTCCTCCGCACCAGCGCTCACACCGGGCACGGCGGCGGGACGCCCCTGTCCAGTCGGAACGAGGAGCTGGGCGACATCTACGCCTTCCTGTTCAAGGAGCTGGGATTGACGGGCTTCACAGCAGGAGCCAGAGTCATCCGCTAGCCGGGTTTCAGCGCGGCAAGCGCCGCTTAAGTCATCTATCGACAGAGAGTTGATCTGCGGAGCTCCGCCGCGATCGGGATGGCCGTTCTCTCCCCATGCCCTGCCGTTTCCGCAACCGGGGGCTGTCCTCCTCTGTCCAAACAGAGGACGTGAGGTTGTCCGCCGACCTTGGGCCCGGGGCCGAGTCTCTCACGGCGGCAGCCGAGACGGTCCTCGGCACCCCCCCCTCCCCGTCAAAGTCACAGGAGGATGCCTTGAGCTCAGGGAGCGTACGCGCCCGTTGTTTCGGCCGTGGCGCCCTCTTGGGCGATGATGTCGAGGTCCGGCTCGATCTCGAGGCGGTCCACCGGGCCCCGGAGGCCAGATGATTCCAATGGCGGCGCTCCGGTGCGCGAGGATCAGATATCCGTCGCCGCGTGTGGCCGGGTGCGACCTCCGATCCTGAACATCGCGCGAACGATGTTGGCTGCCGGACTCGTCGTGCTCGCGGCCGCCCCCCTGCCTGGAAAGGACGTTACCGTGCATGCGCACACCAACCGCCTGATCCACGAGAAGAGCCCCTATCTGCTGCAGCACGCCCACAATCCGGTGGACTGGTACCCGTGGGGTGAGGAGGCGTTCGCCAAGGCCCGCGCCGAGGACAAGCCCATCTTCCTCTCCATCGGATACTCCACCTGTCACTGGTGCCACGTCATGGAGCGCGAGTCCTTCGAGAACGAGGACATAGCGGCTCTTCTCAATTCGTTCTTCGTGCCCATCAAGGTGGATCGCGAGGAGCGGCCGGATGTGGACCAGGTCTACATGCAGGCAGTGCAGCTGATGACCGGGCAGGGTGGTTGGCCGCTGTCGGCGTTCTTGAGTCCCGAAGGCCGGCCGTTCTGGGGTGGTACCTACTTCCCGCCCGACGAACGCTACGGCCGGCCCGGGTTCCGGCGCATTCTGCTCGCGCTCTCCGAAGCCTGGCGAACCCGGCGCGACGAGGTTCTCGACTCGGCCGAGAAGCTGACGGGACACCTCGAGGAACAGGGTCGCGCGCTCGCGGCTGGCGCCGGGACGGGACTCGGCCCGGCCGTGCTCGAGCGCGGGGTCGAGCAGTCGGCGGCGACCTTCGATTCCGTGTACGGCGGCTTCGGCTCTGCGCCCAAGTTTCCGCGCAGCCATGCGCTCTCCTTCCTCCTTGTCAGCCACGCCCGGAGCGGCGATCCAGAGGTGCTGCGCATGGTCGAGGTGACCCTCGATCGGATGGCGCGCGGCGGAATGTTCGATCATCTCGGCGGCGGCTTTCATCGCTACTCGACCGATGCCCGGTGGCTGGTTCCGCATTTCGAGAAGATGCTCTACGACCAGGCGCTGCTCGCCCGCACCTATCTCGAGGCCTACCAGGTCACCGGGAAGGAGGAGTACGCGGCGGTGGCGCGGGAGATCTTCACCTATGCGTTGCGCGATCTGTGCTCGCCTTCGGGAGCGTTCTATTCGGCCGAGGACGCCGATTCGGAAGGCGAAGAAGGCAAGTTCTATGTCTGGACTCCGGATGAGATCGAGGGAGTGCTCGGCAAGGAGGAGGGAGGGCTCTTCTCCGCCGTCTACGGGGTGAGTGGCGAGGGCAACTTCGAGCACGGGCAGAGCATTCTCCATCTGCCCCGGCCGCTGGCTACCGTCGCCGCCGAGCGCGGCATCTCGCTTGCCGAGCTCAGGACACGCCTCGACCCGGCGCGCGCAGAGTTGCTTGCGGCCCGCAACGGGCGAGTCCGCCCGCACCTCGACGACAAGATCCTCACCGACTGGAATGGGCTCATGATCGGTGCTCTGGCTCTCGGCGGCCGGGTCCTCGGCGAGCCGGCCTATGTCACGGCCGCCGAGCGAGCAGCCGCGTTCATCGATGGCGAGCTCTTGCGGTCCGACGGCCGGCTCCTGAAGCGCTACCGGGATGGCGAGGCGGCGATTCCAGCCTATCTCGACGACTATGCCTTCCTGGCCTTCGGCCTTCTCGATCTCTACGCCGCCACGTTCGATCCGCTCTACCTCGAGCGGGCGCGCGATCTCGGCCGCGAGATGATCCGCCTCTTCGCTGATGAGAACGGTGGTGGGCTCTATTTCACCGCCAGCGATGGCGAGGCCCTGCTCGTACGCACCAAGGAGGTCTACGACGGGGCGGTGCCCAGCGGGAACGCGATCGCCGCCCTCGTTCTGCTCCGGCTCGGCGCGCTCACTGCGGATCCCGAGCTCGAGCGCCAGGGACGAGCCATCATCGAGGCCTTCTCGGGGGTCATCGAGAAGAGCCCGCAGGCCTTTCCGCAGATGCTCGTCGCCCTCGACTTTGCTCTGGGGCCCAGCGCCGAGGTGGTGCTGGCGGGCGACCCGGCGGGCCGGACGCTCGGCGAGATGCGCGCGGCGCTCGACCGCCGCTTCCTGCCGCAGGTCGTGGTGGCGATGCATCCCGGCGGTGAGGCGGGGGCGCGGCTCGAAGCGGTGGCGCCCTTCCTCGCGGCGTACGACGCCAAGGGCGGCCATCCCGCAGCCTACGTCTGCCGGAATCACGCCTGCGAGCTGCCGGTCCACGAGGCCGGTGAGATGCTCGCTCAGCTCGAACGCGCCGCAGCTCCGGCCCGCTGACCGTACGGCGAGGAGCCGAACGACGAGGAGCCGAGCCGGCGACACTCCGGCGACAGGCCGACGACCCGGGCCGAGCTGGCCGGGCCTCAATGCGCAGGACAAAGACCGCTCCGCCCGCGTTGCTTCTCGGTCCGGGAATTGCTTATCCCGACAGCGACCCTGGCGACCACACCCGTCACCACGGAGGTCTAGCCATGGAAACCGCTGTTCGTCGCTCCCCATCCTCGATCTGTCTCCTCGCCTCGATCCTCCTCTTCGGTACCGTCCTCGCCGTCGGCTGCGCGCCCGAACGGCCCCTGCGTCCGTCCGCGCCCGTTCCTCCCGAATACGCATCTCCCGTGCTCGTGCTGGAGGCCCATGGGTCCGAGTTCGCCCGCGTCGAAGACCGCGGGGCGGTCGAGTCCCTGCTCGAGTCGTTACCAGCCGGGGAACGGCAGGCGCTTCTCCAGACCGGCACCCTGTCGACGCGTGACCCCGGGTTCATGGCGGCCGTGCGCCGCCTGATCGCCAGCGAGAGCTCCGATCGTGCCGGCTTCGATGCGCACGTGAGGAGGGTCACCTGGGGCGAGATCAAGATCCGGTACACGACATAGCTGCCCGGGAGTCGCGAGCGGCGGCGGGAGGGGGACTGCCGCCGCTGCCCTGGTCCCGCTACTGCGGGAAGGAGGGTGGAGGGGTGTCCGCGTAACCCTCGCCCTCGAGGGCTCGCATGAAGGCGACGACGGCGTCCACCTCCTCGGGAGCCAGCCCGAGCGGGCGGATCTTGGGGCTCAGGTGTGGATTGGGCGTGCCGCCTCGGTTGTAGTGCTCGACCGTTTCGCGCAGGGTGAGGATGGAGCCGTCGTGCATGTAGGGGGCGTGCTTCGTCACCTCGCGCAAGGTCGGCGTCTTGAACGCTCCGATGTCTTCGGCCTGCCCGCTCACCTTGGCCCGGCCGGAATCGGCAAAGACCTGCGCCGCCGCGTTCCACCCGATGCCCAGGTTATGGAACTTGGAGTCGGCGAAGTTCCAGCCGACATGACACTGACTGCACTCCGCCTTGCCGAAGAAGAGCTCGGCTCCCTGCTGCGCCTGTTTCGACAGCGCCGACCGGTCGCCGTTCTCGAAACGGTCCCAGGATGAGTTCCCGGAGAGCCGCGTCGCCTCGTAGGCTGCGATGGCCTCGGCCACCCGATCGATGTTGATCGCCTGATCGCCATAGACTTGAGCGAACACGCGCCTGTAGCCGGGGATATTCGCCACCACGTCGACCACGATGTCATGAGTCATCCCCATCTCGACCGGGTTCTCCATCGGGCCCTTCGCCTGCTCGATGAGCGATGTGGCTCTGCCATCCCAGAAGAACACATCGTAGAGCGGCCAGGCCCCGTTCAAGAAGGTCGGGGCCTTGCGCGAGCCGCGTTTCCCTCCGATCCCGGTCGAGACCGGTGTCGGCTCCGAGAAGGCGTGCTCCGGCCGGTGGCAGGTCGCGCAGGAGACCGTGCCATCGCTCGAGAGACGGGTGTCATAGAAGAGCCAGCGTCCGAGCCGAACCTTCTCCGGCGTCACCGTGAAATCGAGCGTGGTGAAGTCGGCCGCAACCCCCAGGGGCGGAGTGGGTAAGGGGGCGACGGGACTGGCGGCTTCCCAGTTGCGTGCCGCCCGGTCCGGGGAGCGCCCACAGGCGATCCCAGCGAGTGTGATGGCGATCGCCAGCGGCATGAGCCCGCGGGCGGTGGCGGGGAGCCGCGTGCCCCACGGGATCGGCTCAACGCGAAACATGCGTCCTCCATCGCCCGGTTCCCTCCGGGCGCTGCGGCCGGGATCTATCCGTAGGAGTGGTTGCCGGAGAGGATGATGTTGCCGATGAAGGAGAGCACCGTCATCAGGAAGCCGATGATGGACATCCAGGCGGCGCGCGTGCCGCGCCAGTCGCGCTGCAGGCGAGCGTGCAAGTAGCCCGTGTAGAAGAGCCAGATGATCAGCGATCCGACTTCCTTCGGGTCCCAGCTCCAGAAGGCTCCCCAGGCATTGTGAGCCCAGATCGCCCCGGCGAAGAGGGCGCCGATCGTGAACAGCGGGTACCCGATGGCAATGGCCCGGTAGTTGATCTCGTCGAGGAGTTCCGGCGAGGGCAGGCGCCGCTCGCCGCCACCCCCGATTCGCTGCGTCACGAGGTACATGACGCTCACGGCGAAGGCGACGGCGAAGGCTCCCTCACCCAGGGCGGCAAGCGAGACATGGATGGTGAGCCAGTAGCTCTGCAGCGCCGGGACGAGCTGCTGCGTGATGTCCTTGGGGAGCAGCGAGGCGGCGACGACGAGAGCGAAGACGAGCGGCGCCACGAAGACGCCAATGACGAGCTTGCGATAACGCCAGAGCAGAAGTCCGAAGGATACCACCGCCATCCATGACATTGCCGTCGCGTACTCGAACATATTCGAGAGCGGGATGTGTCCGGCCAGGTTCCAGCGCATTCCGAGCCCGATGGTCTGGAATCCGCCTCCCACGAACAGGACGGCGGCGGCGATCCGCCCGAGGCCGATGTTCCGCAGGGCGAAGAAGCCGGTGAAGAGAACGAAGGCGGCCAGGTACAGCCACAGGCTGACGGTGAAGAGATGAACGTCCGGAGTCATGCTGCCTTCCGCTGCTCGATGGTGGCCGCGACGGCCTTGGTGATGGATGCAAACTCACGCTTGAATGCATCGCGGTTGCCGCTCGATATTCCTGCGACGTACAGCGCGTCGGCATCGATCACGACCCAGAGCTTGCGGTGCGTGAGGTAGAAGGAGAAGACGAGACCGAGCGTGGCCACGGCGAAGCCGGCCCAGATGGGCGGACTTCCGGGGCTCGTGCGGGCCTGGAGCCCGGTGGCGTAGGCCGGCGCGACGCCGGCGAGGCGGAGGTCGTCGAGCTTGGAGTCGGCGTGCCCGAAATCGGGATGATGGAGGAAGAGCCACTGCCCCGCGACCGCCTCGTCGCCATCGTAGAGCACGAGGCGCGCCGCCGGGTTCCGCATCTCGTTCGAGGCCGAGATCACGCCCTCGGCCGTCATACGGAAATGCGACACGAAGTCGTCGACGGCGATCTCCCGGCCATCGGAAAGCCGCGTGCGCGTCTTGAAGGGCACGGTCACCCGCTCCCCGCTGTCACCGGCAATGAGCTCGAGGCTCTGGAGCCGCCCAGGGAGAGCCCGGTACGAGGACTGATAGAAGCTCACTCCGTCGATGCGGAGTGGATGATTGACCGAGATGGTCTGCGTGAATTGACCGCGGTCGGGGTCCGTCACATCGACGGTGGAGTTGTACTGCATGATCTCGCCGCGCGTGTTCTCCGGCACGTGGAAGCTCGCGAGGCGGATTCTGAAGTCCTTGCCCATGCCGGACCACTCCTGTCCCGGCTCCAGCCACACCCACTCCGAGCGGCCGAAGATCCCGCTCGCGATCCCGCCGAAGATGAGGAGCAGGAGTCCGACATGGGTCAGGTAGGGGCCGGTACGGGAGAGGCCGCCGCGGGATGCGGCGAGCGCCACCAAGTCACCACCAGGCGCCCGCCGCACCGCGAAGCCGCGCCGGCGGAGCGCCCTGCTGACATCGTCAGCATCGACACTCGCGCCGTCCGCGAGGGCCAGCCGCGCATGCTGCTTGAGGCTCATGAGCTCTGCCGGTGACCGCCGGAAGTGAAGACCGAGGGCGGTCTTCACGGTCACCCGGAGCCGGCTCACGCTGCATGCCACCAGGCTGGCAGAGAGGAGACCGAGCAGCGCGTGGAACCAGAACGACCGGAACGGCTGGAAGACTCCCAGCACGGCCAGGGTCTCATAGGTGCGATCTCCATACTGGGACCGGTAGTGCTCCTCGGCGCCATAGAACCCGACAGGGAACTTCTCGCCGAGGACGATGCCACCGATCGAGGCGATCGCCAGCGCAATGAGCAGGATGATGACGAACCTGGTCGAGTTGAGAGTCTTCCACAGCGTTTTCAAGCTGCCTGTCGCTCCGATGCGCCGGGTCCTTTGCTGCCCGGATCAGGGTTTCGGTTGCTTGCTTACTTCTTCTTGGTCGGATCCGGATGCGCGACCTTGGCCACGTACTCGTCGTACTTGAAGCCCTTGAAGGTCGGGCTCTTCTCGTTGTGGCACTTGGTGCAGGCCGCGGCATCAGGAGTCACCAGACCGACCGCCTTGGCATCCTGCGTACCGGCAGCGATCGCCTTCATCACGCTCATCGGCGAGTAGGCGCTTCCCGGTCCATGGCAGGACTCGCAGGACACGCCCTCCTCCACCTTGAGCTTGGCCGAGGCACCGGTCGCAGCCGCCGTGGCATGGCATGACAGGCACTCGGGCGACTCGTGGGCCGGCTTGGCCAGCTTCTTGTCGGTGGCGATGGTCACGGCCTTCTCGCCCTTGAGCGTCTCGAACGCCTTGGCGTGTGGGCTCTTCTGCCACGACTGGAACTGGCCACCCTTGGCTTCGGTCTTGTGGCACATGGCGCACTTCTGGGTGCCGATGTACTCGAACTTGACTTCGGCCTTCTCGGCCTTCGCCGGTTCCTCGCCGACGGCGGGAACAGGCGTGAACCAGAACGCCGCCAGCACGATGTACATCACGACACCCAGACCCAACAGGTAAGATGCTCTCACCTTCAGTTACCTCCTCCTTAGCTCGGGGCCTTGCGGAACCCTCCGGCCCGGGTCTCAAGCCTGGCTGTTCAGCGCGCGGCCAGGCTGTCCTCCACCACCCAGCGCTCGACCAGCGCCACCTCATCCGGACTGGAGTAAAACGAGTTCATGCTACCACCCGGCCTCGACACGACAAGCAGAAGGCAATCCGGGTCACCGGCGATGGCGTTCGGTGTGCCATCCAACCCATTCCCCATGATCTCCTCCAGCGTTGTCATGCCGTACTGAGCCGCCGGGTTGGCTCCACTGTGACACGAGACGCATCTCGCGTCGAAGATGGGCTTTATGTCGGCCTCGTAGGTCACCCGCTCGGGCGGGGCAGGCGTGGCCGGCAACTCCCGCCGCTCGGCGCACCCCTCGGTCAGGGCCGCCGCGGCCAGGAGGATCAAGAGGCTTATACCCCGGAACGCTCGGCACCGCTCCATGGCTAGTCCCCTCCCTTGGGGCCGTGGCAGTAGCTGCAGAAGCCTGGTGATGAATACGCCGACGGTGTGTGGCAGGCGTAGCATGTGGCCTGACGATCGTTGTGCCATGGCCCGTGGACGCTCCGCATGTATCCAGGCTCGTGAGTCCGCGGATCGTTGCCGCGCCCCAGCTGGCGGTCCATGTGACAGGCGAGGCAGACCGGATCTTCGCCCTGCACATCATGACAGGCCGCGCAGTTCTCGATGTCGCGCCGGGCCAGCTGCCCGTGTCGTCCACCGCCGGTGCCCACGCCGCCGGAGACCGCACCCCAGTCCGCTCCGCCGTGCCACTCGGGCTTCTGACCGCCCAGGATCTTCTCCGTGCGATGGCATTCGGCGCAGAACGTGGCTGGTTCGTGGCAGCTCTGGCAGTCCTTCTCCTTGCCGCGGGCATCGAGGCCGTGCTGGTACACGTAGTCGAGGTCGTGCACCCGCTCGAGCACCATCGGCTGGCCTTGCTTGGCCGCGTTCGGGGCATAGGGCGCGTAGTGATCCGCGGGCTTCCCCCCGGCGCGGGCCAGCACGGCTCCCTCGTGACATTCCTGGCAATCGGTCACGCCGGCTGCGCGTGCTCCGTGACACATGGTGCAGTTCGCGGCACCGGCGCTGGCGAAATCCTTGTGGCGGTGGAGCCAGTCCTGCGTGTGCGATTCCGGCCGCAGATCAGCCGAGGCCGCATGGCAGATCTCGCAGTTTCCCGCCGCCTGGTTCCCGTCGTGACACTCGGCGCAAGTGGCCATCGTCGGCAGCTGCGCCGCACCGGCGTAGTCGACCTCGGCCATGCCGGCGTGGCAGCGGTCACAGGTCAGCCCCTTTCCGATGTGCAGCTCATGGCTGAAGAAGATCGAGCGCTCGGCGGGCGCGAAGGCCGTGTAGTCGGGCCCGCTCTCCTTGTGGCAGAACGAGCACTCGGTCGAGCTCTCATCGTGACAGGCGTAGCAGGTCTGCATGTTGCCGAGGTGGTTGTCGGATGCCTTCTGGCTCGACTCGATTCCACCGTGGCAGCTCGAGCAATCGGCGCCGACATCGACGAGGTGCTTCTGGTGCGAGAAGTGGATGAGCGCGCTCTCATCCTGGGAACTGGTCCAGCTCCCAGCGCCGACCATGCCGGCGAGAACGAGCAACACGATCACCACGAGGCCGATCACGGCGTGGCGCCGCATCTGGATCCGGTGGTCATGTTCCATCAGAACACCCCCGTGACGTTACGCCCGGCGAAGAACCAGTACGTGATGCGGGCATGACCGCGCCAGTCGTGCGTGTATCCGGTGAAGTCGGGCAGGGTGTGCAGGTCCTGGCTCAGGTTCTGGATTTCGACATCGAAGGATAGCGTTCGCATCGGGCGCAGCTCGCCGCCGAAGCTCAAGACGATCGATTCGTCCCGATCGTCCTGGCCCTCGAACACCTCGAAGCTCGTGTAGCCGGCTTCGACCCGGGCCGAGCCCATCTCGGAGAACTGATGCCGGTAGGCGCCGGTCACCGCATCCGACGCTCCCGTGTAGCCCATCCGGTGCGCGTAGTTCACGCTCCATGGACCACGCCCCGCACCTACTCCAAAGTACTGCCCGGAATCATCATCGAGGAACGTGGATGAGAAATGGCCGAAGGCGCGCACCTCGGGAGTCACCACGTAGCTCGCCCGCACGCCGAACTCGTCGAAATCAGACTGAGTGAAGACGCTGAAGAGCGAGTTGGCGTAGATCGAGGGCGCGCGATGGAAGTACTCGAAATCGGCGGTCCATTTCTCTCCCGGGAGTGCCACGTTGAGCGCCCCGCTGGCGACCTTGAGACGCCACTCGGGAAGACGATCCACCTCCACCCGGCCGTACACCGTCGATCCCTGACGCCAGCCCCACGCCACGTCCGCTCCGTAAAGCTCTTCCTGGCCGTCGGGAAGAACGAGGAGTTCGTTGGTGTACTCCCCCGGCTCCTCGTACTCGAACGACTCGCGGTTGCGCCGGGCGAAGCTCACGGCGGTGGTCAGGTTCTGGGGCTGGTGAAAGGTGAGGCGGCCGCCGTAGGCTCGATTCTCCCAGCCCTGGACCTTGAAGTCTCCGGTCAGTGGAGCCTGGGCGCCGGCGAAGAGCTCGAGGGTGGCCAGGTTGCGGAAGCGGTAGCTCCCGAAGCCGCCGTCGATGAGCGTGTTGCCGACGCCGGCGAACACCCGCATGCGGCCCCCGCGGAGCTCGTAGGCGTGCCGCCGATCCTTCCACTGCGCGTAGAGATTCGTGACCCGGTAGTCCGAGGCGTCATGGTTCACGGTAGCCACGTCCTGGTGGCCACTCATGTAGGTATGGAGAGAGAAACGCGGGTCGCCAAGGCCCTCGAGATGGAAGATCCCCAGGGCCTGGGCCCGCATGTAGTCGAAGCTCGTCGAATCGGTTGGCGCACGGTCATAGCGGTAGAACGAGGTCGTGATGCGCCCGTGAAAGGTCTGCCCGCTGGCCGCCGGCGCGAGGAAGGCAACGATCGCGATCGATGCTGCCAGGCCGGTGCAGAGGGGGATGCGCGCAGAAGGGTTCATGACCTCCTCCATGGCCCGGGCGCATTCCGGCCCAAAGATGGCTTCCCAGCTTGGGTGAGATTGCCCGGGACGAGACTCCTCAGCGCTGACGCAAGAAGGATGCAGCCCGAGCCTGTGGACCTTCGATACGTATATTACTTGATCATTTAAAGAGTTAGCTATTTGAGTGGAGACCCGGTGATGATTGGGTTATCTGCAAGCCCGACATTTTGTCGACGCACGTGCCCGCCAGCCGTGACATATTGCCCGGAATGATGGGTCTGAGGCCGCCGTGACTTCCAAGCAGGGCAGGCTTGACAAATTGTCGGTTGGCTCCGAGACGTCCTGCGGTCTTGTCCGGCGGTTCCCCATCATGAAACGGAGCTGGACCGCCCTCCGGGCAACGGTGGATAACTTAACATTATATTTATCAATCGGTTAGATCATTGATCAGGAACCTCTTCGCGGGACAGGTGGGCGGCACGCAGGGTGCAATTGACCAGGAGGCTAGCCCCGGATGGGGCGGCGCATGTCTCGGACTCGACCGATCCGCTGGCCACCTGGTCAAGCGGGAAGCTGCTAACGGAGGGAGGTCGCGATAATGACGCGAAAGTTCCGTCCATTCGCCCATCTTCTCCTGGCGGTCCTGGCGGCCACGACAGTGGCCATGTTCAGCGGCTGCGAGGATGACGATGACAATGTCGTGGTTCCGGAACCTGCGATCTCGGTCACGGTTTCCGCCTCATCCGACACGCTCAGAGGCGGAGGGACAGTGACCCTTATCGCATCGGCCACGACCTCGGACGCGGCGGGGGACCTCACGTACAGCTGGTCGTCTACCGCAGGCTCGTTCTCCAGCACCTCAGAAGACACCACCACGTGGACCGGGCCCGAGACGGCCGGGATGTATGACATCTCCTGCATCGTGACCGATGGGAAGAACGCCGGGATCGGTACCAAGACTCTCGGCGTGGATACCTACATGCCAGCGGATAGTCCCTTCTATCGCGGTGCGACCTACTGCCAGGGCTGCCATGACGGCGGTTCGGGCGGTGATCAGTACGCGACGTGGGAAATGACCGGGCATGCCAACGCCTGGGAGACCCTGAACGCGATCGGCCAGGGCCGGAACAATGTCTGCCTGCCGTGCCACACCGTGGGGTCGGTGGGGACCAACGCCGATCCGGACCTCAACAACGGCGGTTATGACGAGACCGCGGTGGCGAGGCTCCAGGGTGTGCAGTGCGAGAACTGCCACGGCCCCGGCAGCGCCCATCCGGGCGACTTCGCCTCGGTGGACGTGGCGCTGGAAGCCGACCTGTGCGGTGCCTGCCACAATGGAGCTCATCACCCGACGTTCGACGAGTGGTCGGGGTCGCCGCATGCCAGCGTCATCGAGTCGGCGGCGCTCCGTGGCTCTTGTTCCAAGTGCCACAACGGGCTCGTCGCGGTCAACTACCTCGATGCTCCGCAGGGATTCCCGAATCCTCCGGATCCCACCGAGACGTTGCCCTTCACCTGCGCGGTTTGCCACGACCCGCACGGCAACGAGAACAATGCCTATCTGCGGAACGCTGCGGCCACCGATGTCGTCCTTCCCGACGGCACCGTGGTGCCCGAGGCGGGCGCGGGCCGGCTCTGCATGTCGTGCCACAACGGGCGGCGGACGCCGGAGAACATCGAGGACCAGATTGCGAACGGTAGCTCGCACTTCGGGCCTCACCACTCCGTGCAGGGCGACATGCTCGCCGGCACCGGCGCCTACGAGGATGTCCAGCCCGGATTCCCGTGGACCTCGAGCCGGCACCTGGCGGTGCGCGACGGCTGCGTCCATTGCCACACGCACGGGCACGAGGGTGAAGAGGTCTACACCGGACACGGCTTCCTGCCGACGGTCGAGGCCTGCGCAGAGTGCCATGGTCCGATCACGGACTTCACCGAGATCATTGCCAAGCAGGACTACGACGGCAACGGCCAGATCGAAGGCGTGCAGCTGGAGATCACCGGGCTCCTCGGGATCCTCAAGCAGGCGATCGTGGATGCCAGCTTGACGCCTGGCGCTGCCGATTCCCTCGCCAACGCGGAGGATTTCTCGGCGGCCGTCGGGGACACGCTGATCACGACGGTCGAGCAGCGGGAGGCCGGTTACAACTACTTCTTCGTCGACTTCGACGGATCGCATGGCGTGCACAACACGACCTACGCGATCCAGCTCCTGCAGCAGAGCACGCTCGCGATCGCACCCGGGAAGTTGCCACCGGGGGCGTACATCCTGCGTGACTGATGCCTGACGGGACGGCGCGCGGTTTGGGCGCGGTCGCTCCTTCGAGCGACCGCGCCTCGCCCCCCGGCGCCGACGACACTCCGGGGCCCTATCCGCGTCGGAGCTCGAGCCCAGTCTCACCGCGGAGCTGGGCTCGGGCTCCCGCTGTTAATGGGGCTCCTTCGCAGAGATTAGAACGCGCAGAGAGATGAGAAAGAGGAGAGAGGAGAGACGATGAGCGTGTTCCGGCCGTTCAAGTCCCTGCTGGGTGGGTTCCGGGATCTGATGAGCCATGCCTCACGCCACCCGATCGGGCTCATGGGCGCCAATCTCATCTTCTTCTCGGTTCTCCTCTTCATCTTCTTCCTGGCGGTCGAGCTCATTGGTATCGAGACCAATCCCTACATCGGAATCCTCGCCTATCTCGTGCTGCCCGGCCTGTTCGTCGCCGGCATCATCCTGGTGTTCGTTGGCCGCGGGCTGTACAGGCGGCAGAAGGTGGCCGCTGGACGACCTGCCTTCACCATCATTGACCTGAACCGCCCCGATCATCGGCAGCGGCTCAACGCGGTGCTCATCGTCAGTGTGCTCTGTCTCCTGGTTCTCGGGGTCGCTGGCTTCCAGGCCGTGCACTACATGGATTCGAGCGAATTCTGTGGGCTCGTGTGCCACAAGGTCATGATCCCCGAGTTCACCGCCTACGAGGCTTCGCCACACGCCCGCGTCGAGTGCGTCGATTGCCATATCGGTCCAGGCGCCGGCTGGTTCGTCAAGTCGAAGCTCTCGGGACTGCGCCAGGTGGCGGCTGTCACGTTCAATACGTACCACCGGCCGCTGCCGAACCCCGTGCACAATCTGCGCCCGGCGCGCGAGACCTGCGAGCAGTGCCACTGGCCGGCCAAGTTCCACGGCGACCGGGTCAAGGTGAAGAAGAGCTACGCGCCGGATCATGACAACACGGAGCTGACCACGGTTCTGCTGCTGAAAGTGGGGGGTGGCAGCCTCGAATCGGGTTTCGCCGAGGGTATTCACTGGCACATGAACCTGGCGAACCGCATCGAGTACATTGCCGATTCGACGCGCACGGATATCTACTGGGTGGGGGTGACGAATCAGGGCGGTGATGTGACCGAGTACACCAAGGACGGGATCGATTTCGATCCCAAGACTCGCCCCGAGCTCGAACGGCGAGTGCTCGACTGCATGGACTGCCATAACCGCCCCACGCATGCCTTTGAACAGCCCAACAAGGCCGTCGATCATGCCATCTGGTCCGGGGCCATCCCGCGCGATCTACCTTACATCCGCCGGGAGTCAGAACGCGTACTGACCACGGAGTACCCGGACCGGAAGACTGGTTTCGCGACGATTGCCGCGGAGATCGAGGCCTTCTACCGCGATTCGGAGCCCGGACAAGATCCGGAAAAGGTCGCTCGAGCGGTGGAGAATCTGCAGGCCATCTACGGCCGCAACATCTTTCCGGAGATGAAGGTGACCTGGGGGACCTACCCCAACCACATCGGTCACGAGACGTCTCCGGGCTGCTTCCGCTGTCACGATGAACAGCACACCAGTTCCGACGGGCAGACGATCAGTCAGGAATGCTCCAACTGCCACCATCTGCTGGCCATCGAGGAATCGAACCCCGAGATCCTGGATCGCCTGTACGCCGAGTGATGCGCTTGAGCGAGGAGAGGGCCATGGGCTGGAACATGAGGTCGGGTAGGCGCCGCACGCGCACTGGGGAGAGGTCGGTGGAGGTCGGGCGCAAGTCCCCGCTGGCCCTCCTGCTCGTTCTTGCCGCCATGCTCTGGGCCGGTGCGGTGGGGGGGCAGCCGGCCAGCGATGACTGCCTCATGTGTCACGGTGAGCAGGGTCTCACCGGTGCCAATGCCGCCGGCCAGGAGATCTCGATCTACGTCGATCCCGTGCTCTACTCGAACTCAGTGCATGGCGGCTTTTCCTGCGTCGATTGCCATTCCGGGGTGCCGGTCGAGCACGACCCCGATCTCGGCGCGGTCAGCTGCGCGACGTGTCATGAGGACATCGATCATGAGGTGCGGGCGAGCGATCACGGCAACGGCAATCACCGCCTCGGGGCCGGAGCCTGCACCATGTGCCATGGAGACGCGCATCAGATCCTGCCGGCGAGCGATCCGAACTCGCTGATGCACAAGACGAAGATGCCCCAGCAGTGCGCGACCTGCCATGAGAGCAAGACCCCGCCCCCGGTGGCCATGGGACATCCGATCACGGCCTATGCGCTCACGGTTCACGGTCTGGCCATCCTGGAGAGGGGCAATCTCGATGCGGCGAGCTGCACCGATTGCCATGGCGCCCACCACATCACGAAGGCTGCAAAACCGGATTCACCGGTGAATCGCTTCAACATCGAGAACACCTGCGGCAAGTGCCACGGCACCGTGGCCGAGGCCTACGCCAACAGCATCCATGGCGTGGCCCTGGCCCGCGGCGTCAGCGAATCCGCAGCGTGCACCGATTGCCACGGCGAGCACACCATCCTCGCCCACACCGATCCTCACTCCTCGGTGTTCGCCACGGCGATCTCGACCGAGACCTGCGCTCGGTGTCATGCTGCCGAGCGGCTCACCTCCAAGCTGGGGATACCGGACCGCCGGGTCGAGAGCTACCAGCAGAGCTACCACGGGCTGGCCTCCGAGGCCGGGAAGACGACGGTCGCCAACTGCTCGAGCTGCCATGGCGTGCACGACATCCTGCCCTCGAGCGATCCCCGCTCCTCGACCTACCAGGCCAACTTGCCGGGGACCTGCGGCAAGTGCCATCCGGGGGTTTCGCAGGCCACGTTCACCGGGCTCACGGTGCATGCCGGGCCCGAGGACTCGGTCCCCATCATCCGCTGGGTCGTGCTCTTCTACCAGATCGCGATCCCCGTCATCATCGGCGGCATGCTCCTCCACCACGCGCTCGACTTCGGGCGCAAGTTCAAGCGCCACGTGGCCCGCGAGCGGTTGACGCGCTCCTTCCTGCGTTGGAGCGGGGGAGAGCGTCTGGAGCACCTCTTCCTGCTCGTCTCCTTCATCGCGCTGGCGTACTCCGGCTTCGCCATCAAGTGGCCCAAGGAGTTCTGGGCCGCGCCGTTCCAGTGGCTGGGCGGGGAAGGGTTCCGCGGCAACTTCCACCGCGTCTTCGCCGCGATCTTCATCATCCTGAGCTTCGAGCACACGATCCGCGTGATCCTGAAGCCCCGCGGACGGCGGCTCATTGCCGGACTGGCCTTCCGGATCAACGATATCCAGCATGCGCTCGGATTCATGCGGGGCAAGGTGCCTTCGATGCATGCGCAGGATCCAAGCGGCTTCAGCTACGTGGCCAAGGCCGAGTACTGGGCGCTGGTCTGGGGTGGCGTGGTGATGTCGGTGACGGGCTTGCTCCTCGTCTTCCAGGACTGGACACTCGCCAACCTGCCGTCCTGGGTTCCTGATTTTGCGACCTACGTTCACTACTACGAGGCAGTGCTGGCAACGCTCGCCATCATCGTCTGGCATTTCTACTCGGTGATCTTCGACCCCGATGTCTATCCGCTCGACACGGCGATGCTGTCGGGGAAGGTGCATGCCGCTGGGCACGGGGCGGGACATGGCTCTGGTCACGGAGCCGCAAAGACGCCGTCCGGCCCGAATGTTCCAGCGGATTCCAGGCCGGCCGAGGGAGCGGGGCGGCCGGGAGCGGATGGCGATGGTGGCGCGGGGTCGAGCCCGGGTGCCGCGCGGGAGACCCGGGCCCCGAGCCGACACGGATGATCCCCTCGAGAGAGATGAGTTCGGGCCGCAAACGGAGGACGCGCGGGATGTCAGGCAACTTACGACGCTTGCTGGCGGCGGCAGGCCGGCTTGCGGGGCGGCGGGCGGGGCTCGTCGTTGCGATCGGCGTCGCCCTCGGGATCGCTCTCCTCATGGCCGGAGCCGATCTGGGCGGGCTCGGCGGGGGCGCGGCGCCGGCCTCGGCGCAGAGCGAGAAGCCGCTGCCTCCAGGGGCCGAGGCCTGCATCGATTGCCACGAGGCAGGCCGGCCCGGCCGTCGCGTGGCCGGGGAGCCGCCGCGATTCGACCCGGCCGCCATCCTCGCTTCGCCGCATTCCGGGCTCGATTGCACCGATTGCCACCAAGATCTGGCCGGCGCCGAGATGCCGCACGCCGAGGAGCTATCTCCCGTGGCGTGCGCCATGTGCCACGACCAGATCCAGACCCAGTTCGAGGAGAGCCTGCACGGAGTCGCCGCCAACCGGGGCGACCCGCTGGCTCCGACCTGTGCGACGTGCCACGGCAAGCACGACATCCGCCGCGCTTCGGATCCCGATGCCATGACCGCGGTCATCAACGTTCCGCTCCTGTGTGGTCGCTGTCATCACGAAGGGAGTCCGGTCTCGCTCACTCACTCCATCCCGCAGGACTCGATCCTCGAGAATTACTCGGAGTCGATCCACGGCGAGGGCCTCTTCAAGCAGGGTCTCGTGGTCACTGCCGTGTGCACGAGCTGTCACACGGCACACCATGTGCTGCCCCACACGGATCCACGGTCTTCGATTTCCCGCGGCAAGATCGCCGATACCTGTACCCAGTGCCACGGGCAGATCGAGGAGGTTCACCGCAAGGTGATCCGCGGCGAGCTCTGGGAGAAGCAGCCGCACATGATTCCGGCCTGTGTCGACTGCCACTCCCCGCACAAGGTGCGCAAGGTGTTCTACACCCAGGGACTCGCGGATCGCGACTGCATGCGCTGCCATGCACGCAGCGATCTGGCCTCGGCGACGGGCCTCGAGGCCGCGGATCTCCACGTCAATACGCACGAACTTGCCGGCTCGCGGCATGCCAAAGTGGCTTGCGTGCAGTGCCATACCGACTGCACGCCCTCGCGCGAGCGCGCCTGTGAGACCGTTATCGAGCGCGTGGACTGTTCGATCTGCCACAATGAGGTCGTCGAGGAATACAAGGGGAGCACGGCATGGGCAGCTGGCCAGCGAGGGCAGCCCCGATGCTCCGGACTGCCGCGATTGCCACGGCACCCACGGCACGCTCGGCAAGACCGATTCCAAGTCGCCGATCTTCTCCCGCAACATTCCCGCTCTCTGCGGTCGCTGTCACCGGGTGGGGGAGAAGGCGGCCGTGCGGTACCAGGGGCACGAGACCGAGGTGGTCGAACACTATACCGAGTCGATCCACGGCAAGGGGCTCCTGGAGAGCGGGCTCACGGTCACCGCAACCTGTGCCAACTGCCACACCGCACACGGCGAGCTGCCGGCGAGCGATCCGACCTCGACTGTGAACCGAGCGAACATCGCCGAGACCTGCGCGCAGTGTCACCGGGGAATCTACGAGCTCTTCACCGCAAGCATCCACTCGGCAGACTGTGACCAAGACCGACAAGAAGCTGCCCGATCTGTAGCGATTGTCACTCGGCCCACACGATCCGCCGCACCGACATCACCGATTTCCAGCTCCACATCATGGATCAGTGCGGCAACTGCCACGAGGACATCGCCGAGACCTACTTCGACACCTATCACGGCAAGGTGTCGAAGCTCGGGCTACGTGAAGACGGCCAAGTGCTACGACTGCCACGGGGCGCACGACATCCTTCCGGTCTGGAACCCCAGATCGCACCTGAGCCGTGAAAACATCGTCGAGACCTGTGCGCAATGTCATCCCGGCTCGAATCGCCGGTTCGCCGGCTATCTGACCCACGCCACGCACCACGACCAGCACAAGTACCCGTTTCTCTTCTACGCCTTCTGGGGCATGACCGCTCTGCTCGCCGGAACCCTGAGCTTGGCTGGGATGCACACGCTGGCCTGGCTGCCGCGCTCGCTCCAGTACCGGAAGAAGCTGAAGCAGGCTCACGCCGAAGACAAGAGCAAGACCTATGTGCGTCGCTTCCCGCCCTTCTACTCGAAGCTGCATCTGATGGTGATCGTGAGCTTCTTCGCCCTCGCGCTCACCGGAATGACGCTCAAGTTCTCCTACACGGACTGGGCGCGGGTGATGGCGCGGCTCTTCGGCGGCTTCGAGGCGGCCGGCTTCATCCACCGCGTCGCCGCCGTCATCACCTTCGCCTACTTCGCGCTCCATGTCTTCGATCTCATCAAGAGCAAGCGCAAGGCGGCGGGTGGGCTGGGCAAGCTCTTGCTCGGCCCCAACAGCATGCTGCCGACCCTCAACGATTTCCGCGAGTTCGTGCAGATCCTACGCTGGTTCATCGGGATCGGGCCCGCGGCCCAACTACGGGCGCTGGACCTACTGGGAGAAGTTCGACTACTTCGCCGTGTTCTGGGGGGTGGCGATGATCGGCACGACCGGGCTCCTGCTCTGGTTCCCCGAGTTCTTCACCCGCCTGATCCCCGGCTGGGTGCTGAACGTGGCCACCATCATCCACAGCGACGAGGCCCTGCTCGCGGTCGGCTTCATCTTCACCATCCACTTCTTCAACACGCACTTCCGCCCGGAGAAGTTCCCCATGGACACCGGTGATCTTCACCGGGCTGGTGCCGCTCGAGGAGTTCAAGCTGGACCGCCCGCGCGAGTACGCGGAGCTCGAGGCCTCGGGCCGTCTCGAGAGCCTGCTCGAGTCGGGGCCGGACCCGAAGACGGTTCGCAGGTGGCGCATCTTCGGATTCACGGCGCTCGCGATCGGGATCTCGCTGATCGGCCTGATCCTCTACGCCGCGATCTTCGCCTATCGGTAGGCAAGGGCGGCTAGCGGGGGCGGGGCGTGGACTCCGGCGTGAACCAGCCCTGGGTGGCGAGGCAGATCCGGACCAGGAACAGCATCACCGGCACCTCGATCAAGACGCCGACCACGGTGGCGAGGGCGGCTCCGCTCGACAGGCCGAAGAGCAGCGTGGCGGTGGCGATCGCCACCTCGAAGTGGTTGGAGGCCCCGATCAGCGCGGCGGGCGCGGCATACGCGTAGCGCAGGCGAAGCAGCCGGGCCAGGGCGTAGGCGAGCCAGAAGATGAGGTTCGTCTGCACGAAGAGGGGGATCGCAATCCAGATGATGGTCAGGGGTTGCGAGACGATGACCTCGCCCTTGAAGGAGAAGAGCAGGACCAGGGTCAGGAGCAACGCCCCGATCGTGACCGGGGTCAGGAGATGGAGGAAGCGTTCCCGGAACCAGCGCTCGCCCTTGGTCGCGATGATGCGGCGGCGAGTCCAGTAGCCAGCGGCCAGCGGCAACGCCACGTAGATCGCAATCGAAAGCAGGAGTGCCTGCCACGGGACGGGGAGCCGGCCGACTCCCAGGAGGAAGCCCCCGAGCGGCCCGTAGAGGAAGAGCATGGTCAGCGAGTTGAGAGCGACCATGACCAGGGTGAGGCCGTCGCTGCCCCGGGCCAGAGTGCCCCAGACCAGCACCATCGCCGTGCAGGGCGCCACCCCGAGCAGGATGCAGCCGGCGAGGTAGCTCCGCCACAGCGGCACGGCGAGCATCTTGACGCCATCGACGAGGACGACCCGTCCCACGCCGTGCATCGCCCCCACCGGGAGATCGAGGCCGAGCGGCATCTTGAGCGTGTCCATGGCCTCGGGCCCGATCATTCCGCGGAACACGGTGCCGAGGAAGAAGACCGAGATCGCCACCATCGTGAAGGGCTTGATCGCCCAGTTCACGATCAGCGTGAGCAGCACCGGTTTCAGGCTGCTCTCGCGCCGAACCACGGTGGCGAAGTCGATCTTCACCATGATCGGGTACATCATGAGGAAGAGGCAGACGGCGATCGGGATGGACACCACCGGGGCCCCGCCGACGCGGATCGAAAGACCATCGAGCGTGCGGGCTACCTCGGGCGCCGCCTTGCCGAGCCCGATCCCCGCCATGATGCAGAGCACGACCCAGAGCGTGAGGTAGCGCTCGAAGGCCCCGAGCCCGCGGCCTGCGGCGGCCGGGGCCCCGCTTGACTGCGCCTTCTTCATGACGTCTCCCTGATGGTGCGCGGCCGCATGCTCTCGAGCGAGTGGGGGAGCCCCGCCACGAAAGCGCGGATCTCGTCGCGCACCCGCCGGTAGTGATCGAGGGCCTTTTCCTCGTCGATCTCGTCCCGGGCAAGCGCCGGTGGGTCATCGAAACCGACATGAACCACGCGTGTGGCTCGCGGAAAGGACGGGCAGTGCTCGTCGGCATGCCCGCAGACCGTGACCACCCAGTCGAACTCGATCGCCGCCACCTCATCGAAGTGCTTGGCGCGCTGCCCCGAGATGTCGATCCCGGCCTCGGCCATGACGCGGACCGCACGGGGATCCAGCCGGCCGGGAGCGACGCCGGCGGAATGGGCGGCGATCCGCTCGCCATGCAGGTGGCGGGCGAGACCCTCGGCCATCTGGCTGCGGCAGGAATTGCCGGTGCAGAGGAAGAGGACCGTGAGCATTACCGTCTGAGCCCTAGCCCATGAACCGGCGCCAGTCCTCGAGCGATCGCACCTGCAGGTAGACGTTGGCGCGCCGTTCCTGGGCAAGCGTCGAGGTCGGTGTCGGACCATAGTCGTGTCCGGGGAAGAGAACGGTCGATTCGGGTAGCCGGGTGAGACGCTGGGTCAGCGTGCGGTACATCTCGTCGGGATCGCCTCCGGGTAGATCGACCCGCCCACAGCCCTGGACGAAGAGCGTGTCCCCGGCCACCAGGCGCCCGCCGACGAGGAAGCACTGGCTTCCCGGCGTGTGCCCCGGGGTATGCACGAGCTCGATCTCGACCTCGCCAATGCGGACAATATCCCCACCCTCGTGGGGGACCAGATCGGTGCTGCTGAGCCCCGTGACGAGGCGGATCCCACGGACCTCGCTCTTGTGCGCATGGGCCCGCGCCCCGGTGAGCTCGACGAGGCGGGCGAGCCCGACCACGGAGTGGCCGAACAGGTCGCCGCCGACATGATCGGGGTGGTAGTGGGTGCAGAGGGCTCCCGTGATGCGCATCCCATCGGCGGTAGCCAGGGCGACGAGCCCATCCACATCCCAGGCTGGATCCACGACCAGGCACTCGCCGCGTTCGCGATCCCCGATCAGGTAGACGAAGTTGACCATCTGGGCCGCGATCGGGTCGGTCGCGGCGATCTCGCGCCCGCAGAGGAGCTGGCGGAAGTAGAGGCGGGAAGGTTCAGGACTCATCGTCGTCTCGGTCCTCGCCATGGTCTGGGGACGGGATCCGTCTCATGTTTGCCGTTCCTCACAGCACCCGTGCCGACTCGTACCGTCGCATCCGTTCCAGGAGCTCCGCAGGTGAACCGGCCGTGAGCAGCGCCTCCGCTGTGCGAGCATCCTTGAGCAGGCGGGCCAGCGCGGCCAGGAGCCGCAGATGCTCGCCGTGGTTGGCGAGCGGGGAGAGGAGGAGCACCACGAGCCTAGCCGTGGCCCCGGTCTCCTCGTCCCACAGGACAGGACGGGCGAGACGGGTCCACCCGCACAGGCTCCTGGTGAGACCAGGCACGCGGGCGTGGGGTAGCGCGAGATCGCGCGTGAGGAGCGTCGACTGCTTCCCCTCACGCTCGGTGAGGATCCGCTCGGCCTCCTCGGGACTCGCGAGCGCGCCGGAAGCGACCGCCCGCGCCAGCAGGGCGGAGATGACGGCCGACTTCTCCGTGCAATCGGGGTCGAGGAGGATCATATCTTCGGGCAGGATCTCCGCGATCGCCATGGTCACCTCCACCTCGGGAACAATATCGCAATCCCGGGCGGCCTTTCGACACTTCTCGTCCCTACCATCGCGCCCTCCGTCGCACGAGCTTGAAGACCTCCGCCACCACCATGAAGACTGCCACGCCGATCGCCGCCAGCTTCCAGTCCGCGAGTGCCAGTCCTTCCTGTCCGAAGACGCGGTTCAAGAAGGGGTGGTAGATGCCAAAGAGAAGCAGGGCCGTTGACAGCGCCACGCCGGCGAGGAGCCAGTGGTTGGCGCCGACCCCGGTGCGGAAGATGGACTCCGTCGCGTGTCGCGCGTTGAAGGCATGGACGAGCTGGACCAGAGCCAGCGTGGCAAAGGCCATGGTCCGCGCCCTGGCGAGTCCGGCCTCGCCGCCTGAAGAGGATTCCAGAACGAACACGGCCAGGGTGATCAAGCTCATCGCGAGCCCGTGCACGAGAACGCTGGCGATGGCCGGCGGCGGGAACAGGCTGGCCCGTGGGTTGCGCGGCGGTCGCCGCATGATGTCGTGATCGGGCGGATCGACCCCGAGCGCCAGGGCCGGCGGCGTGTCGGTCACCAGGTTGAGCCAGAGGATCTGGATCGGGGTCAAGGGCAGCGGCATCCCGGCGGCCATCGTGAACAGCATGAGAAAGATCTCGGCGACATTGCACGACAGGAGATAGATGATGAACTTCTGGATGTTATCGAGGATACGCCGGCCTTCCTCGACGGCGGCGATGATCGTCGCGAAGTTGTCATCCGTGAGGATGATATCCGCTGCCTGCTTGGTCACGTCGCTGCCGGTGCGGCCCATGGCGACCCCGACATTCGCATGCTTGATCGCCGGCGCATCGTTGACGCCGTCCCCGGTCATGGCCACGATCTGACCCTGGCTCCGGAGCGCGCGGACGATCTTGAGCTTGTTCTCCGGGCTCACGCGGGCGAAGACGGCGGGTACCTCACGCATCTCCGCCAGCGCCTGCTCCGGGATGAGATCGAGCTCCTGGCCGGCGAGAACACCGGTCGCCGCGGAGCCATCGGTGCCCCGCGGGTCGAGGATCCCGGTCTTGCCGGCGATCGCGGCGGCCGTCGCCTGGTGGTCGCCCGTGATCATATGGACGCGGATGCCCGCGGCTGATGCCCTTTCAACCGACGCGGCCGCCTCCGGCCGCGGCGGGTCGCTGAGTCCGACCAGACCGATGAAGGTCATCCCGTGCTCGACGTCCTCTGGCTCGACATCGAGGTCGTACTCACCGATCGTTCGCCAGGCGAGCCCGAGAACGCGTAGCCCGCGACCGGCCATTTCACTGTTCGCCTGCTCGATGAGGTGGCGTTCGTCGTCATCGAGAGGTGCCGCGCTGTCATGCCGCTGCCATGTCGTGGAAACCGCGAGCACCGCCTCGGGAGCGCCCTTGGTCAGCACGAGCACTCGTTCCTCGGGGGCTTCGTAGATGACGCTCATTCGTTTGCGCTGGCTGTCGAAGGGCAGCTCGGTCAGGAACTCATGGCTTGCAGCCAGCTCCGCCTTGCCGCGCCCGGCCTTGGAGGCCAGGACCTGAAGCGCCGCCTCGCTGGCATCCCCCACCACTTCCCACCCTTGCTCCTCGTCCTCCTGCAGCACTGCATTGTTACAGAGCGCCGCCGTCATGAGCGCGAGCTCGAGGGGCAAGCCGAAGGCCGTCACCGTCTCTCCGTCCTTCTGGATCTCGCCCGCAGGGCGGATGCCGGTTCCGGTAACGGTGAAGGAATCGCCAGCCACCCAGAGGTCCGTGGCCACCATGCGGCCTTCGGTGAGCGTTCCGGTCTTGTCCGAGCAGACGGCGGTCACCGAGCCCAGGGTCTCGACGGCGGGCAGGCGACGCACGATCGCGCTCCGGCGCGCCATGCGCTGCACGCCGACCGCCATGGTGACCGTGACGACGGCGACCAGGCCCTCGGGGATGACGGCGACGGCGAGGCTCACGGCCGTCATGATGACCTCGCCCACGGCGCGACCCTGGATGAGCCCGATGGCGGCAATCAGGGCGCAGAGCGCAAGGCTCACCAGCACGAGCAGGCGGCCGAGCGCGGCGAGCTTGATCTGGAGCGGCGTCGGTTTCTCGCTCGGAATGGCGAGGGCGTCGGCAATGCGACCGATCTGGGTGTTGCGGCCGGTGGCGACGGCGATTCCCTTGCCGCGCCCGGCCGTGACGACCGTGCCCATGAACGCCATGTTGCGCCGGTCACCCAGCGGCACCCTCCGGCTCAGGATGACCTGGACGCCCTTCTCGACCGGCAGCGATTCCCCGGTTAGCACGGATTCCTCGATCTCGAGACCGACCACCTCGGCGAGTCGGATGTCGGCGGGAACCTGGTTCCCCTCGTCGAGGAAGACGATGTCCCCCGGGACGACCTCCACGGCCGGAATGGTCTCCACCTGCCTCTCGCGCAGCACATGGGCCTCGGGCCCGGCCATCTCCCGCATCGAGGCCAGCGTTCGTTCGGCCTTGTATTCCTGGAAGAAGCCGATCACCGCGTTGGCCACGACGACGATGGCGATGACCACGGCGTCGCCGTAGTCGCGCATGGCGAGGGAGAGGATCGTGGCGCCGATCAGGATCAGCACCATGAAATCCATGAACTGCTTGGCGAAGAGGCGGAGGGGCGAGATCTGCGCCGGCTCGGGGAGGCGATTGGGTCCGTGCGTGGCGAGGCGGTTTGCGGCCTCGTCGGCGGCAAGCCCTTGATCCAGGCGCGTTTCGAGCTGGGCGCAGATCTCCTCGACCTTGCGGCTGTAGTGGACCGCCTCGGCGGCCGGCGTTGCAGGGCCCGGTTGGGTGCCGGTCGTCATCACCGCGGATCCTAGCGCATTCCGGTCCCCGCGGGCGATCTAGCGACCGCGGCGGGAATCACACGTAGCGGACGTGCCGATCGGACCGGGGACCGAGATTCCACCGGGCGAGGAGAGAGCGGAACGCAGCGCGCGAGGACTGACCGCTCACGGTGACGAGGAGGGCGCGCCAGGGTCGCCGGCGGAGCTCTTCGAGCGGGACAACAGGCGCATCGAGGATGCGCTCGCCGATCCGCCGCGGCTCGATCTCGGCGATGAACTCAGGGCGCGCGCCGATCCGCCGGAGCCACTGGCGCCAGGGGCGGGCGAACGGCGCCGCTCCCGCCAGCACGAAGCCTGGGCCACGCATCAGATCGCCATCGAGGGTTTCGAGGTGCCTCTGCTTGAGTGCGGTGAAGGCCGCGCGACGATAGCGGGGATCGCTACGAGTCAGGCGTCGCGGCGAATCGCGCCAGGAGAGAAGAACCTCGGGCACCTTGCCGAGCGGGTGGCCGGCGGCATGGAGGCCAAGCCAGAGGTCATAGTCTTCGGGGAAGTCCCCAGCGCGATAGCCGCCGAGGTCGCGGACGATATCCGCGCGGTAGCAGACAGCGGGATGGATGAGGGGGCTCTCCACGAAGAGATCGCCGGCGATCGATTCAGGAGTGCTGTGATCGTTGGCCCAGTCGACATAGGCGCGCATGCCGGCGTTGCGCCGGCCGCCGAGGAGCTGGACCCGGCTGTCGGCGGCGACGATCGAGGGGTGGGCGCGGAGATAGGCGGCCTGGGCGCCGAGCCGATCCGGATGGGACACATCGTCGGCGTCCATGCGGGCCACGAGCGGGGCCCGGCAGAGAGAAAGACCATGGTTCAGCGCGGCAACGATGCCCTGCGGGGGAGTGGTGACCACCCGGAGGCGGGAGTCTTCCCGGGCCCAGCGCTCGAGCAAGCCGGTGGTGCCATCCCGGCTGCCATCGTCGATGAGAATCCACTCCCAGCGGGTGAGGGTCTGCGCCCGGATGGACGCGATGGCCGCCTCGAGGTGCGGCCGGCCATCACGGACCGCCGTGAGAATGCTGACTTCCGGGTCTGGCAATGGTCGCTCGCTGGTGCCGCGGGGAGTCTGCCGGTGGCCTGGCTTCTTGCCATTCGCCGATCTTGACACTCGATATGCTGGATATTAGGATGACCAGGTGTTCAATTGGGTGCGAGGCGGCATTCGCCGTCCCTACCGCACCTTCGGCGCCGACGAAATGCTGACATGGGCCAGGATCAATGATCTCGCAAACCGCCGAATACGCCATTCGCGCTCTGGGTTACATCGCCTCCCAGGGGGGGGAGCGCCGCATCCTGGCGCGTGAGATCTCCCAGGAACTCAACGTCCCTGCCAACTACCTGTCGAAGATCCTGCACCATCTGGCCCGCTCGCGCATCCTCTCCTCGGCGCGAGGCGCCAGCGGTGGGTTCTCGCTGGCCCTCGATCCCGAGAGCGTCACTCTCCTCGATATCGTGAACCTCTTCGACGGGACGGCCACGCGCCGCGAGTGCTTTCTCGGGCAGGCGATCTGCTCGGATGAGGACCCGTGTCACGTGCATCACCGCTGGAAGCCGGTGATCACGTCCTACCTCGAATTCCTCGGGCAGATGACGCTCGCCGAGATGGCGCGCCGCCCGCCCGACGCGCCGATCCAGCCCTAGTCGGGTATCTATCGCCTCGGTCCGGGTCAGCCCTGGGCTGACTCGAGCGCCAGCTTCACGCCGGACTCGCCGCGCTCGCCAGCGGCGAACGCCTGGATGTACCGGCGCACCGCCTGATACTGCGCGGCGCCGTCGAGTCCCGCTTCCTCCAGCACCTTGTACGCCTGGCCGCTTCCTGAATAGCGCCCCTTCGCGAATGCGTGCAGGCTCAGGGCGCGCCCTTCCTCCGAGGTGATCCAACGGTACATTGTGGGAAGCGTGAATCCCGTGATGCCCATGGCCTCGCGGGCGCGCGCGGCCGGGAAGATGCTCTGGCGTTCGGCCAGCGGTAACCGGTCGAACAGGCCGGGGCTCGTCACCAGGTAGATGTTCATGCGAAAACCGTCGCGATCCAGTTGCGGCAGGACCTCGTCGACGAACGCGTAGACGACGCCGCTCTCCTGAAGGACGATCGTGCCGTGGTACGGCTTCGCGTCAGGATCGGCGGTGCGCAGAGCGTAGAGGCCCTTGGCCGCCGCGGTCGCCGGCGGGATCGAGAGCGCCGCGCGGTCCGGGACCTCTTCATTCGGGCGGGTGACGAAGGGCGCGAGCACAGCCGGTCGAGCCTTGAGGCCGGCGATGACGAGCGGCCACAGCTCCTGGGGTTCCCATGGCGTGAGGGTGATGCACACCCCCTCCGGGAAGTTCTCTTGCAGGAGCTGCAGCGCCTGCGGATCAGCGTGCGTCGGGCCATCCTCCCCGGTCTTGAGTCCGGCGTGAGCGCAGACCATGATGAAGGTGTGCAGGGGATCACCGAAGGTCTCGTGACGCGCCTGCTGGCCGATACCGTGCAGGCGGGCCGCAACGTGCTCGAGCGCCGCGATGAAAGCCGCATAGGACGAACCGGCACCGATGTGAACGCCATAGGAGGCGAGTCCACCGAGCATCGCGCCGATCGAATCCTCACAGATGCCGCCGCCGGCGATGAGTCGGGTGCCGGCGTTCGAGCGGGCGTGATAGAAACCCTCGGCGAAACCCTGGTTCAGGTTGGCAACGCTCGTCGATCCGAGGAGATCCGCCGCTGCACCGATGATCGCGCCGCGTGTGGCCCGGTTCACGTACCCGAGAGCGTCTCCGAGCGCGCCGCGCAGCGTGGTCTTCTTTCCGGGCGGTAGCGTGAGCTCGTCCGGAATCGATTCGACCTGGATCTCACTGCCATAGAGCGGCTTCAGATCCGGGGCTCCCGCCCGCGGTCTACGACCGTGCTGGACGAGGCGTTTCTTCCTGGCCTCGAGATGAGCCGCAAGTCGCGGCCCGAAGTCGCTCTTCTCGATCACTTGCCGGAAGACCAGAAGGGTGTTCCAGAACGTGCGCTCCACGTTCTCCGGCGAGTCGTCTCCTTGATGTCGCGGGAACTTCACGCCGAAGGTCTTCTCGGCTTCGGCCAGTGCGCCGTAGTATCCCTCCGAACAGAACTTGTGCCCGGCGCCGTGCGAGACACGCCCCTCGATCCCGTAGTGCCATCCCTTGATGGTGCGATAGACGATGGCGCTCGGCTGGTCGTTCGGGTGATGCCGGGCGAGGGTGACGGCGGCGAGGACCTGGTGGAGGTCGCGGCCGTCATCGACACGGTAGACGTTCCAGTCGTGAAGATAGGCGAACTCGACGGGATCCCACTGCACGTACTCGCCTGGCACATCACCGTCGCGGCAGACGTGGTTGGAGTCGATCGAGGCCTGGTTCCAGTCGATGTGGATCGTGGCATTGGAGAGCCCGGCCGTGGCTGCGGTGGCGAACGCCTCAGCGACCCGCCCGGGCGTCATGCCGCCCTCGCCCTCCAGGAGATGGACCTGGGGTGCGTGGTCGGGCCCATAGGTGTCGATGGCGCCGAGCGCGAGCCCGATCGCCGCCGGGACTCCCACCCCCGAGGCTCCGGTGGCCAGACGCACACCGGGAGTTGCCGGAGTGGGATGGCCATCGAGCGCCTTGGAGCGGAACGATTCGAAGAGCGGCGTGCGGTTGGTCGGGTTGCGGCGGAACCCGAGGAGGTCCTCGAGGCGAAGCTGGTGTCGCTCGGCGCGCGGCAAGAGCGGGGGGAGCCGGCGCGCACGACCTCGTTGCGCAGCGCCCACATGGCGTAGAGGCCCATGGCCTTGTGCCCGGCGGCATAGACCAGGACATCATTGGCCGGGTCGTCGGGGTTGGAGAAGTCGTAGTCGAGGCCGGCGAAGAGCAGCGCGGCGACGATGCGCCCGGAGGATATGGATCCGCCAGGATGACCTGAAGTCGGCACGAAGTTGTAGAGCACCGCGCAGAGGGCACGGTAGAGCATGTCATAGCGTTCGAGATCGCCGACCAGGGCCGGGTCGGGGCGCGGCACGCCTGAGGGCAGGGATCCGGAGGCCAGGAGGTCGGCGACCGGAACAAAGACGGCCCGGCGCGGGCCGAGCTCGAAGGGGCGCGAGGGAATACTGGCGCTGGCGTGGTTCATAGTCGGTTTCCTTCCCAACGCCAGGTCGCCTGAGATGGGTGACTGGAAGGAGACTAGCTCAATTGCAGCTCCCAGGCAAGAACAGGTAGCCCGGCTGGTCATCGAGCTCTCCAGCGACGAGCCCCGGGTTTGCCTAGCGAATGAGGACCAGGCGGCTGGTCTGCTCGTCACGGCCGGCGATGAGATGGCAAGTGTAGACTCCACTGGCCACAGATCGTCCGCCCTGATCCCGGCCATCCCACGGTAACGAGTGGATACCGGCCTCCTCCGGCTCCTGTTCGACGAGGCGCCGTACGAGGCGACCCGATGCATCGTGGATGGTGAGGTTGACCGTCGCCGCAGCGGGGAGTTCGTAGCGGATTGTGGTCTGCGGGTTGAACGGATTCGGACTGGCGACAAGCGCCAGATTGGACATCACCGCGGGGGCGGGTGAGTCGATGATCGCCATCGAAGCCTCCGGCGTGAGAAGCAGCGGACCACTCTGCCCGGTGGTTGGATTGCTCCCCCAGACCACCATGTGGCGCGCGTTGTTGATGGCGGCGCCGAAGCTGTTGAGCAGGTACCAGTGCCCCACTTCCGGCACGACCAGATCCTCGATCAGAAACGTGCCCACTCCTTCCAAGGTGACATAGTTGGCGAGGTTGAGCCGCATGATCACGTCGCCCCGGTCATTCATGTCACAGGCCGTGTTGTAGGGCCCGCAAGTGCTGAGGATCTGCCACCCCGCCCCATCGGAATAGCGGGCCGCCTGGCGATCGCAGTTGGTGCTGGTCGCCAGGATCGCAGTACCTGCCACCTGTCCCGATTCGTTGATCGCCACCGCTCGCGTGGCAAGGTAGCGGGGGCCCCCAGGTATGTCGGGTATGCCCAGATCCTCGGTGATCATGGTGTCGAGGTCCAGCCGCTTGGCAGTGAAGGATTGATCCACGAGGATTCGTCCATCATTGATGTCGACGGGATCGAAGATCCCGGTCGCCGACAGGTCCAGCACACCGCCGGGAGCGGTGAAGAGCACTGGATACCGGTAGGTTCCATCGGAGGAGTAGCCGACGATATCCCCGACGTTGTTGACAGCCGTGGCCCGGCTGACGGCCTGTCCAGCCAGTTCCCCGAGGAGCCGGACCGTGTATCCCCCCTGCCCGTCCCGCTCCCAGGCAGCCGCCTTGCCATTGAACTCGGGTGAAGTCAGAGGGCTCACGGCGCCGACGATCACCCCGTCCTCATTGAGGTCGAGGGCGTTGCTGCTGGCCATACCGGCCGGCAAGGGAAGCAGCTCCAGAGGCCCATCCGGGCGAACCACCAGGCCCCTTTCCGCGCCCCCGGCGGTGACCCGCCCCAGGATCTCGCCGCTTTCGTTGATCCGGCCGGGAATGAAGTCCCCCAGGAACTGGGCGGAATACCGCGGCTGAGCGGCAGCGACCGATGGTAGAAGTAGCAGGGAAATCACCAGTTCGAAGAGCCGGCGCATGGTCAGTACCTCGAGGTGGGTTGTCTTTGCTCGATTCCGGGATACAATCAGGATACAGAGGCCTGCCGGGTGAGGGAAATACCCGAGATCAGCGTGGCGGGTCTCGCACGGCCTCCAGGTCCAGCGATTCCAGGAACTCGCGGACAACGGCGCCGACATCCCGCCCCTCGCCATCCACCGCGTAGTTCATCCGCCGCATCTGGTCGGCCGAGATGCGCCCCGCCAGCTGCTCCAGAGCCGCACGCACCTCCGGGTGCCGCCGCAGGGTCTCCGCCCGCGCGATGGGAACGGCTTCGTAGGGCGGGAAGTAGTGACGGTCGTCCTCCAGCACCGCCAGGTCGAGGGCCATGATCGGTCCATCCGTCGAATTGCCGGCCACGAGGTCGACCTGGTGTTCGGCCAGCGCCCGGTAGAGGAGTCCCAGATCCATGATCCGTGGCGGAGCGGCGAAGTGCCATCCATAGGCCTTTGCCAGACCCGGGTAGCCGTCCGGCCGCTCGAGGAACTCGTAGCCGAAACCCGCCCGCCACTCCGGGGTGTGCTGCGCTGCGTCCGAGAGGGTTCGCAGGCCCAGTCGGCGTGCGTCCTCGCCGCGCACCACGAGGGCGAAGGTGTTCTCGAATCCCAGTGACGGGGTGACGGCAAGTCCGAACTGCGATGCATAACCCTGCTGCACGATATGAAACGCCTGCGCTGCATCGTGAACGACCGGTTCCTTGAGAATGACGGTGAGCGCCGTCCCGGTGTACTCGACATAGGCGTCGATGCGGCCCGAGACCAGCGCCTGGTGGGCGATATACGTTCCTCCCAGGTAGAAGCGTCTCTCGGTCTTGATCCCGGTGCGCGTTTCGATGTGCTGGGCGAGAAGCTCGCTGAGCACGACCTGCTCGGTGAAGTTCTTCGAGCCGATGACGATGCGATCGTCTCGCCCGCGGCCGCAGGCCGCGACGAGGAGCCCCAGCGAGAGGAGGCAGGCGGCCCGGATGGTCGTCATCGTTGCACTCGCAGGCGGCGCTCGGCCACGCCGAGAAGAGCATCCACGAGCAAGGCCAGAAGGGCGGCGGGCACGGCGCCGGCCAGGATCAGGGGGTTGGAGACGGACGCCAGTCCGCGAAAGATGAACTCCCCCAGACCGCCGGCGCCGACGGCGGCGGCAATGGTGGCGACACCGACGCTCGTCACCGCCGCGACGCGAATGCCGGCCAGGATCACCGCCATGGCCAGGGGCAGTTCGACCTCGAGCAGGAGCTGGAGGTCCGTCATGCCCATGCCCACCGCGGCCTCGCGGACAGCAGGATCGATGCCTCGGATTCCGGTATAGGTGTTGCGGAGAATGGGAAGCAGTGCATAGAGCGTGAGGGCCACGATCGCCAGCCGATCGGCCCGCGCGCCCAGCCACGGCAACGGCAAGAGGAAGCCGAAGAGAGCCAGACTGGGCACGGTCTGCATGATGTTGGCGCCGCCCAGGATGAGCTTGCTCAGAGCTCCTGAGGGCCCCGGCCGCCGGACCAGGACGACACCCAGGGGTACCCCGATCAGGATCGCGAACAGCATCGACACGCCCACCAGCCACAGATGTTCGGCCGCGAGCGTCATGATCTGGCTCATGTTGCTGCGAACAAAGCTCACCGCATCCACGGCGACACAGCCCTCCTCTCCTTAGCGGTCCGGTTTCGGCCCCAGAGCGAAGGCGGAAACGTACGCCGCCGCCACCGGATCGCTCGTGCTCATGAACTCATCGGGCGAGAAGATCCCGGACAGCCTGCCATCTTCGAGCAGCGCGATCCGCGTGCCCAGGAGAAGAGCTTCGCGCAGATCATGGGTCACGAAGACCACTGTCTTGCGCAATCGGTTCTTCAAGTTCCTGAACTGCTGCTGGAGATCCGCACGGGTGATGGCGTCGAGCGCTCCGAATGGTTCATCCATGAGCAGGAGTTCCGGGTTCGCAGCGAGGGCTCGGGCCACGCCGACACGCTGCCGCTGCCCGCCGGAAAGAGCGCGGGGATAGCGCCGCGAGAACTCGCCGGGGTCGAGCCCCACCAACTCGAGCATCTCCTCGACGCGTGCCCTGACGCGGGGGGCCGGCCAGCGCGCGAGCCGGGGCACGATGCCGACATTCCGCTCGACCGTGAAATGCGGCAAGAGGCCCGTGTCCTGGATGACGTAGCCGGTGCGTCGCCGGAGCGCAATCGGATCCCAGTCCCGTGTCGATACGCCCTCGACCATCACCTGTCCGCTCGTCGGTTCGAGCAGCCGGTTGATCAGCTTGAGCGCGGTGGTCTTCCCGGAACCGCTGCGGCCGAGGAGGATGAGGGTCTCCCCCCTGCGAATCTCGAGGTGCAGTTCGTGCAGGATCGGTTTGACGGCGCCGCTGTCCGGGACAGGCACCGCAAAGCTCGCGGCGCGAAACTCGACCTCGATCGGAGCGGGATCATCCACAGCAGCAAAGCTAACAAGCAGCGCTCGCAAGTGTCAATCGAGAGAGATGTTCTCGCGTCCGAAACGCAGGGTTCGAGCCATCCAGATCAGCTCCTTGAGGAACTTGTCGATCCTTCGATGATAGGACTGGTCCTGGATCCGGCCTTCGGCGTCGAAGATATCCTGGACCTTCGAGAAGTTCACATCCCAGAAGATGGTGACCAGCCCCAGTTCCCTCATCACCGGCAGCAGGTTCTGGATGACGCGCGTGCCACCAAAGGACCCCTTCGACACTCCCACGAGGCCCACGGCCTTGTGGATGTACTCCTTGAGGCAGCTGTCGAGCACGTGCTTGAGTAGACCTGGATATCCGTGGTTGTACTCCGGAGCCACGATGATGAGTGCGTCCGCGCGGCTCATCCGGGCTGAGAAATCGGCATCCTTGATGTTCTCTCCGGCGTCGTTCGTGGGCAGCCGAAGGTCGGCGATGTCGATCAGCTCGGTCTCCATCCGTGGGTGCTTCTCGAGTTCGGATAGCACGAGGTGGGCGGGGTGAATGCTCATCCGGCCGCGACGTGCCGTACCGAGGATGACTGGGATGTAGAGTGGACGATCGTGGAGCATGCTTCGTATCCTCCCAAGAGCGTGATATCCAGACCCGGGATACGACAATCCCGGGGCTCACGCGCCCGAATGACGCCAGGAGTTGACATATGAAGAGGAGACGGGCAAGCTGGCATCTCCCCCCCCAGTCATCACTGCCGCCTGCATCTTTCTCCCCTGGGACGCAGGACGCGGAAGCGAGTCATGATACCTGTCTCAGCATCCCGGATCAGCCTTCACCATCTCCAGGCGCGAATGGACGATGCGCGGGAGCGGACCGACGATCTCTTCCGTCTGGTTCGGCCGGAAGCGCTCCATGATCGACCCATCCCCGAGCGTCATCGCATCCTCTTCTACATCGGTCATCTCGAGGCCTTCGACTGGAACCTGATCGGGGGACATGTTCTGGGCCTCGAGTCGCCGCATGCGGCTCTTGATCGTCTCTTTGCCTTCGGCATCGACCCGGTCGGTGGCCATCTGCCCACCGACCGCCCCGAGGACTGGCCGCGGCTCGATGAGGTTCACGGCTACGCCAAGCGAACGCGGAGCGCCATCGATGCTGCCCTCGCCGCCCCCGCGGCCCCCGGGACGCCGCTCCTCGATGACGGGGCCGCGCTCAACGTGGCTATCGAGCATCGGCTCATGCACGCCGAGACGCTCGCTTACATGCTTCATCAGCTCGCGTTCGATCGCAAGCGGATCGATGCGATCGCAGCCCCGGCCGCCGCTGCCGTGTCCCCGGAACCGAAATCCATGATCGAGATTCCCGCCGGCACCGCGCTGCTCGGCCTGCGCCGGGACAGCGGGATCTTCGGCTGGGACAACGAGTACGAGGCGCACCAGGTGGATGTGCCGGCGTTCGCCATCGATGCCGCCAAGGTCACGAACGGCGAGTTCCTCGAGTTCGTGACATCCGGAGGCTATGAGGAGGCGGCGTTGTGGTCGGAATCCGACCGGGCCTGGATCCGGGATTCCGCACGGAAGCATCCCAGCTTCTGGGTTGCGAGAGGAGGTTCCTTCAGCTATCGCGCGATGGGCGGCGAAGTGCCGCTTCCGCTCGCGGCTCCGGTGTATGTGAGTCACGCCGAGGCCGCGGCATACGCGCGCTGGTGCGGGAAGCGACTGCCAACCGAGGCTCAGTGGCATCGCGCGACCTTCGGCACTCCCGAGGGGGCGGAACGTCCCTATCCCTGGGGCGCGGATTCCCCCAGCTCACGATTCGGCAATTTCGACTTCCACTCCTGGGATCCGTTGCCAGCCGCTTCCTTCGCGGCCGGGGCGAGTGCCTGGGGGGTGCGCGATCTCGTCGGCAACGGCTGGGAATGGACGCGCACGGTCTTCGGCCCGTGGCCCGGATTCACCCCATTTGCCTTCTATCCTGGGTACTCGGCTGACTTCTTCGACGACAAGCACTTCGTCATGAAGGGCGGTTCCCCGCGCACGGCGGCCTGTCTTCTCCGGCGCTCGTTCCGCAACTGGTTCCAGGCGCACTACGGATTCGCTTACGCCGGGTTCCGTTGCGTCGAGGATTGAGTCCCTTCCCCGGAGGTGCCATGCGAACCCACGCGATATCCCGATACTCCACGTCCAGCATGGCCGAGGACATCCGCGCGGGGCTGACCCGTCCCGGCCAGAAGGAGCTCCCTTCGAAGTACCTGTACGACGACGTTGGCTCGGCCCTCTTCGAGGTCATCTGCCTGCTTCCGGAGTACGGGCTGTTTCGAGCCGGCTCTCGCCTCCTCCGGCAGTACGCCGGCGACATCGTCGATCGCCTCGAGCTACCGGTGCTGGTCGCCGAACTGGGGAGCGGCAGCGGCACCAAGACCCGCTGGATTCTCGAGGAGCTGGCCCAACACCAGCCCACGACCTATTGCCCGATCGATATCTCACCGACGGCGCTCGCGCAGAGCGCACGGGAACTGGGGCGCATCGATGCGGTGAGCGTCGTCGGGTTCGAGCAACCCTATCTCGACGGACTCCTGGCCGCGGCGGCCCGCCGCCGGCCGGAGGAGCGCCTCCTCGTGCTCTTCCTGGGCAGCACGATCGGCAACTTCGATCGGCCGGCTGGAGAGAAGTTCATGAGCGAGGTGCGAAATGTCCTCGTGCCAGGTGATACCCTCCTCCTGGCGACGGATCTCGAGAAGCCGATCGACCAGCTCCTGCTCGCCTATGATGATCCGATCGGAGTCACCGCCTCGTTCAATCTGAACATGCTTGCCCGCGTCAATCGCGACCTCGACGCCGACTTCGATCTCCGGGACTTCCGGCACGAGGCGCGCTGGAACAAGCAGGAGCGCCGCATCGAGATGCACCTGCGTTCGCTTCGCGACCATGCCGTGAGCGTGCGTGGCGGCGGGGGGTTCCGCGTTCGCTTCGTCGAGGGCGAGACCATCTGGACCGAGAGCTCCCACAAGTACAACCTCGAGGAGGTGGTCGAGATGGCGCGCCGGACGGGCTTCCACTGCGAGGAGCAGTGGGTGAACGAGGAGTGGCTGTTCGCGCAAAGCCTGTTCCTGGCCGTGTAGCTGCGGTCGGGCGGCCCCGCCGGGATTCGGCTAGACTCCTGCCGCCGGGCCCGGCATCCCGCCGGGGGACACGACTCCCTCAAACTCGTGATGGCCCATGACACCCGATAAAGAGTCGCAAGAGTTTCTGGATCTGCTGGCTGCGGAACGCCGTGGCTACCGCCTGCCTTTGCGCGCTTCGGCGGTGGCTCGCGATTTCGTCTACGATCTGCTGGCCCTCCTCTTTCCCCACTTCTCGGAGGAGAGCCGCAGCGAGCCCGAGCAGGTGGCCTATGACTACTGGCGGGCCCGCGAACGGATCGCGCTCTTCTTGAAGGCCCATCCACGCAATCGGGAGCGGGCCGGGGACCTGGCCCGCGAGTTCCTGGCGCGTCTGCCCTACATCCGGCAGGTGTTGCTCGAGGATGCCGCGGCCATCAACCGGGCCGATCCGGCGGCGCGCAGTGTGGACGAGGTCATCGTCGCCTATCCCGGTTTCTTCGCTCTGGCCTGCTATCGCTTCGCCCATGAACTCCACACGCTCGGAGTCGAGCTCTTGCCACGCCTGGTCACCGAGGTCGCACACAAGGAGACCGGCATCGATATCCACCCTGGTGCCGTGATCGGCCACTCCATGTCCATCGACCACGGTACCGGCATCGTCATCGGCGAGACCACCGTCATCGGCGACCGCGTGCGCCTCTACCAGGGCGTGACCTTGGGCGCGCTCTCGGTCGACAAGCAGCACTCGAACGTCAAGCGCCACCCGACGATCGAGGACGACGTCATCATCTACGCCAACGCCACCATCCTGGGCGGCCACACCGTGATCGGAGCCGGCAGTGTCATCGGCGGTAACGTGTGGCTCACCCAGGGTGTGCCGCCGGGAAGCCTGGTCACCGAGGTGACACAGGTGCAGAAGCAGGCCGCCGGTGCCGGCGAGGGAGCAGAGAAGGGAAGGCGGGAATGAAGGCAGATACCATCCTCGAGACCATCGGCAACACACCCCATGTGCGCATCCGCCGCCTCTTCGGCTCCGGCGTCGAGGTGTGGATGAAGCTCGAGCGGGCCAATCCCGGGGCCAGCATCAAGGATCGCATCGCGCTGGCCATGGTCGAGGATGCCGAGCGTCGCGGCGTGCTCAAGCCAGGGAGCGTCATCATCGAACCGACCTCGGGCAACACGGGGATCGGGCTGGCGATGGTGGCGGCGGTCAAGGGCTACCGGATCATCCTCGTCATGCCGGACTCCATGTCCATCGAGCGGCGGCGGGTGATGGCCGCCTACGGGGCGGAACTCGAGCTGACGCCGCGGGAGAAGGGCATGAACGGCGCCATCGCCCGCGCCCAGGAGCTCAAGGCCGTGACCCCGGGGGCCTGGATCCCACAGCAGTTCGAGAATCCGGCCAATGTCGAGGTGCACCGCCGCACGACCGCCCGGGAGATCGCGGCCGATTTTCCCGAGGGGTTCGACTATCTCATCACGGGGGTCGGCACCGGGGGACACATCACGGGGATCGCCCAGGTGCTCAAGGAGTCGTGGCCGGACTTGAAGGTCTTTGCCGTGGAGCCGGCCAAGTCGACCGTGATCGCCGGCGGCGCCCACAGCCCGCACAAGATCCAGGGCATCGGCGCCGGTTTCCTGCCCGCGGTGCTCGACCGGAGCGTTCTCGACGGCACCGTGGCGGTGACCGAAGAGGATGCGTTCGCCTATGCCCGCCGCGCAGCGCGCGAGGAGGGCATCTTCCTCGGCATCTCTTCCGGCGCCTCGCTGGCGGCCGTGGCGCAGAAGCTGCGCGAGATCCCGGGGGGGAGCCGGGTCCTCACCTTCTGCTACGACACGGGGGAGCGGTACCTGTCGGTCGACGGGCTCTTCTAGCAGGAAGCCGCCCGCTCAGACCCCCGGGCCGGCGAGTGCGGGTTGCACGCCGGAGGCAGAGACATGGCGGCAAGGCTCGGCCCTGGCGCTGCCTTCGAGGTAGTTGCTTTCGAAGAAGGTGGGAGGTTCCGAGGTCTCCCCGCGCGCGAGTCGCTTCACTTCGCGTTGCATCATCGAGTAGACATAGCGGCCGCCGAGCCACGAGATGAGCCTGGCCTTGAACCCGAACTCGCGATGCAGCTCGCCGAGGAGGGCGTCCAGCTTCTCGCGCATTCTCCGGTCCTTGCGGTAGTGGCGTCTGGCCGCCGCCGTCACTGCGCACCAGGTCTTGGCGAGATCTTGTCCCTCCCAGCGGATGCGGTCGCGGATGCGCGCATCGGGGTGGTCCTTGTACCGGCGCCAGCCCTTGAGTGTGGTCGCGAAAATCCGCACGACGCTCGGCCCGTTGATCTCGAAGTCGCGGTTGAAGGCGCGTAACAGCAGCTCGCTCTCGAGGCCCTCGTCGATGTGCGGATGCCAGTAGTTGAAGCGTGCCTGGCCATGGACTTCCGGCAGGCCCACTCGCTCTTCATCCATGATCAGGCCCTTGGCGGTGAACTCGCTGTGCAGGGCCGTGCCGGGCATGGGCATGTAGAGCATGAACTGATGGAAATCGGTGGCGTGGCTGACGGCGTAATCGATGACGGCATCGATGTTGTCGGGCGTGTGGTTCTCGAGCCCGATGATGCTGCTGCCGAGCACGCGGATGCCATGCGACTGGAATTCGCCGATCATCTCCCGGGTGTCGACGCCGCGCAACTTGCCGTACTCGCTCTGCTCGCCTTCGAGGCCGATCCAGATCCAGGACACGCCGAGGCGCACGAGTTGCTCGATCGTGTACTTGCACAGCACGTTGGCTGACGCAAACACGTAGAACGACCAGGGCTTGCCGTGTTCCTCCATCAGCTCGAGCAACCGCAGGGCACGGGGGCGATTGAGCAGGAAATTCTCGTCCATCACGAAGAACGAGCGGGCCCCCGACTCACGCTCCAGGCCGGTCAAGATCTCGAAGATCTCATCGCCGGTTTCGTAGAATGTGTTGAACTTGCCCTTGCCGCCGAACATTGCGGACGTGGAGCAGAAGTTGCAGCCCAGGGGGCAGCCGACGGAGGGGATCAGCGTGGCCGCGGTATCACCCGGGCGGTTGGGAACCTCGATGCCCATGCTGCGCATGTTGATGGGCGAATAGACCACGGGGTGGCGGTACGGGCGGCTGGTGTCCTCTCCCAGGTAGTGGCGGAACCACTCGACACCCTCGCCCTTCACGATGTGGTCGGCATCGACGCGCTGGTCCAGGTCGCTGAGGCTGGCGACGTGGCCGCCGATCACGATCTTGGCTTTGGGCTGATGGAGGCGAATCAGCTCGCACATCTTCCGCACCTTCAGCACGTTGACGAGAATGCTGCTGATGCCGATCACGTCGTAGGGCTCCGTCTTCAGCTCCTCGACGAAGCGGTCCAGGGTGGGGAAATCCAGCAGATTGCAGCGCGCCTCGACATTGCACTGGATCAGCATGATGCCCCAGCTGCGGTGGAACATGCGGAGCGAGAAGGGCCCCTGGGTGCGAGTGACCTGGTTGTGGTAGAGCTCCATGGGGTTGATGCGGCTGCTGCCGTACTCGTCGTCCTGGGCGTAGGGCCCGAACACGCTGGTCAGCAGCACCTTGGCGCGCGAGCCCAGCGGGTGCACCGGGCGGTCGTCGCCAGCGCTGGCGGCGGTGTTGTCGTTATCACGGGTCATGTCGACCGGCAGGGTCGCTACCGTCGCGTCCCCCCGGGGTGAGCCAGTCGGGCGACCCGGCTCCGTGACCGCATGACGCCGGGAGACGTGGCCCTCACGCGAAGGATGTCTGTGGTCGGTCAAGTTGTTGACTTCTTGCTCTTGGGGCACGACGACCGGCTCGGACACTTGCCGCAGTCACCCTGGGCCGCCGGCTTGGCGCTGGCCTCGTGCACAGCGTCGAGCTTCGCCTCCGGAGCCACCTTGGTCACCACCTTGGTCAGGGTCTCGGGAGAGGTCTTGGCCGTCTCGAAGGTGACCAGGAACTTCCCGGCCTCCGCCTCGGCCTTGGCGGTGATGATCCCCTCTTCCTTGGCGAGGGCCTTGGTCAGATCCTTGACGACCGCCGCATCCGAGAGATTGGGCACGCTGTAGATGGCCGTCTGGGCGTACGGCGCCGCCTGGGCCGGTGCTGCATCTTGGGCCGGCGCGTCGCCGGCGAAGGACGCCGTTGCGGTGAGAAGCAAGGTGCTGGTCAGGATGAACAAGAGAGACTTGACGCGCATGGAATCGTCCTCCAGTGACAGGATTGGTCGTGAAATCAACGGGGGCTCTCCGCGACCTCGACGCCGTCGATCTCGCGGACGGCATAGACTCCGAACAGGAACTCGCCGGTCGTCTCGTTGTAGACCGGCCCTTCGATCGCATCCTTCATGGCTGCCGGGTCGGTGACCGCCGGATCATAAGTCACCTCGACCTTGGCCCGGGGCGCCCACGCCGTGAACCGGATCACGCCCGGCACATCTTCGAGCTGCCGCGAAGCTCGTTCGGCGGTATCGACGCAGCGCACTCCTTCGACGACGAACACGACGCGGCGCTCTTCAGACGCAGTGGCGGCGAAGTCGCGAACCACGCTGGGTGCCGCAAAGAGCCGTGCGCCGCCGATGCCGGCTGCCGCTGCCACGACCACGAGTGCCGGTACGATCCAGAGTGGGGCCTTCATCGTCGCATCCCCGCCCAGCGTAGCTCCAGCGCTCCGCTCGGGCAGACTTCAGTGCACTCGAAGCACAGCGTGCACTCCCCGGATTGTACCGTTTCCGCCTGCGACACGTCGATCGTTTGCGGGCAGGCGTGGTCGCATGCACCGCAGGCCGTGCAGCTGTTCTCCTCCCGCACCAGGCGGAGCCGCCCCGCGGCGGAGAAGGGCCAGATCGCCGCGCCGAGGGGGCACAGGTAGCGGCACCAGGCCATGGGCAAGAGGAGGCCGACGATCGCGAGTCCGGCGAGGATGGCATAGCTCATGGCTCGCACGTCGTGACCGTTGGCGCTGAACAGGATGTAGTAGGGATCGTAGCCGCGGAACACCAGTTCGCCGGTGGTCCAGGTCGCAACGAGCACGAGCGCCAGGACGGCGATGCGCAGGACGACGCGTAGCACCCGGTCCACACGCGGCGGAATGCGCCACAGACCGGTGAACCCTTGCCGGGCAAACAGCCGCTGGGCGAGCCGCCCTTCCCACTCGGAGAGCGCGCCCACGGGGCAGACCCAGCCGCAGAAGGCCTTTCGCGCCAGGAATGTAAGACCGATCAGGGCGATGAAGAGGGCGAGGTTCGTGTCGCCGGCAGCACAGGTGAAGCGCTGGCGGGTCAGGAATGCATAGGCCGTCTCGAGCCCGCCAAAGGGGCAGTAGGTCTCGACCGTGATGACGGAACGGCCCAACGCAAAGCGAGCCCCCGCAACGGAGGCGGCGAGGATGACAGCGATTTGTGTGACTAGACGTAGCCGCTTCACGCTCCGGTCTCCCAGGACTGACGGAGACCGAGGCGGGTCTCCCTGCTGCTTTCCCAATGACCATATCAGGAGACCGCGGGTTGTGTCAAAACGTGAGTTCTGACAATAGGATAGGCGGGAGGAGGGAAGGCCCGCCGGGGCCCGGCAGGGGATGAAGCCGGGCCAGGGGAGGGGTTCAGAAGCTCCCGAACTTGAACGTCAGGACGCCGAACGGCGCGCTCAGATCGCTGTTGGAGAGGTCCAGGTCCGCCGCCGTCACGATCCGGTAGCCACCTCCGACACCGATGCGGAAGAACGTTGCCACGTTCAGCATGAGGTTGGCTGCAGGCTCCAGCACGAAGACGGTATCCGTTCGATCGAAGAGATACGTCGCCCCGCCGGCGCCGATGAGGGTGTAGATCGAGAAATGAAGCAGGTCATCGGACCGGTTGATGTACTCGATCTCGACGCCGCCGTAGCCGAACTCGATTCCTCTCTCGAAGGGAAATTCGAACTCCCCGATGCTGTTGGCGACGCCATAGCCGCCAGCGCCGACGACGAACGTGTGATTGATGATCCAGCCGCCGCGGCCACCGGCGAAGACCGCGAAGTCGCCGCCGACGTCGCTGAACTTGACGACCGGGCCGCCGAAGCCGCCGGACTCGAGCCCGCCGCCCAGCAACGTCCTCTGCTGGGCGGCCGACAGCGAGCTCGTGGCGAGCAGGCCAAGGATGATCAGTGCGAACTGTCTCATCGATTCCCTCCGTCGGATCTGCGACCTATCAGGTGCGCTTGCCTGACGAGTCCCAACCTAGAGTCCCGCCGGGTGCCTGTCAACCTGCGGCCAACCTGATCCCAGGAAGTCCGGGTCTCGATTCTGCTTTGTCCTGGTGGAGTGACGAGGTCGTCGTCGAGGAGATCTCGATCTGCCCTCACGGCATCCAGTTCCTGTTCATGGCCGAGGAACGTGGTAGTCCCTACCTCGTGGCGCTGGTGTTCGTGAATCCCCTGGTCTGCCCGCGGCTCCGCCCCCGGCCCGACCGGCCGCGGATCGTGGAGCCTTCGCTTCGGCTCGCTCTGGTATGGCGCGGCCGAGAGATCGAACTGAGAGGGTGCCTGGATGCCTACATGATGCTGTTGACGCGATCCGTGGGGTGACGACGTTGTCGACCAAGAGGGGAAGGCAAGGGGCGATGCGGCTCGCTAGCGGGGCTCAAGGCTGCCTACCTCGGATTCAGCCATCGCACTCGATCCAGAATAGGCGATGACGCGCCAGACCAGGATCGGATCGGGGTCGGGAATCGTGGCTGCCGGAAGCACGAGGATAGTGTCGAACTGGATGGGTGACTCGTAGAGGAGCTTGAGGCTCGAGTCGTAGATCTTGAGCTGGTACCCGCTGGCGCCCTCGACCGCGCGCCAGCGAAACATGACCGACCCCGAATTGAGGAATGTCGGTTCCTCGATCCCGAACATGCGATCCTCGTTGCCACTACCGACCAGCGGGTTGCTCCCTTCGAGCCCATCCAAGCGGTCGAGCACCCGGAGGCCGAGGAGGAGGGCAACGCAGGCTACCAGGGCGAGAACCCAGGCCGCGCGGCGCGGTGTCAAGATGCCGCGGCCGACACGAGCCGGTTGCGAGCCCGGAACGCGATCAGGGCCCCTCATCTCCGCCCACGGGTGCTCACGCTCGATGCGGGCAGATGTCTTGATGGTTGTTGGGTCCGTCGAATGGCCAAGAGGGCGAGATTCTAACATGGAATCATGACGCCTCCGCCGGGGGGTGCATGGTGACTCGGGCGTGGCCGCGTTACACTCCGCTCATGAGCCTCAGTTCTCCCGATCACGAGCTCCGCCCATGACGCCGCGCGAGCGGATCCGCTGCGTGCTCCGCCACGAGCGGCCCGACCGCGTTCCGCGGATGGTCAACTTCTATCCCACGACCTTCGGTCCCCATCCTGGACGCGACAGGAACACCGAGTTCGCGACCGACATCCGTTTCGTGAGCATCGAGGCGCCGCGAGAGCAGGGGGATTTCCTCCGCTATCTCGAGTCGCTCCCGCGCGACGCCTACGTGGGAAACCTCGATACGCTCCGCACCTATCACCTCTGGGGCTACCACCCGGAAATCGAGCGGGATGCGCGCCTGGGCGATGCCCGCACGATCGCGGAGATCGCCGCCGCCCCGCTTCCCGATTTCATGAGGCAGCTCAGGCCGGAGCGGCTCCGCGCCGAGGTGGAAGCGCACCACGACCGCGGCTACCCGGTGATGGCCGCGCCGCCGCACCTGGGCGGGGAGCTCTTCGAGACCGCCTACCGGCTCCGCGGCTTCGAGCAGTTCATGATCGACCTCGCCACGAACCCGCCGCTCGTCGACTACCTCCTCGAGCAGCTCACCGCCATGCACCTCCCGGTGTCCCTCGCCCTCACCCGCGCCGGCATCGACATCCTGGCCCTCGATGACGATGTCGCCGATTCCGGGCGCATGCTCATGAGCCGCGCGATGTGGCAGCGCTACTTCAAGCCGCACGTGAAGACGGTCATCGATACCTGCCGGGCCGCCAACCCCGAGCTCGCGGTCTTCTGGCACAGCGACGGCAACATCGAGGCCATCATCCCCGACCTGATCGAGATCGGGGTCGACATCCTGAATCCGGTACAGCCAGATGTCATGGATCCGGCCCGGCTCAAGCGGCTCTACGGCGAGCGGCTCGTCTTCTTCGGCACCGTCGGGACGCCCCATCTCTGGTCCTTCGGCACGCCCGCGGACATTCGCGCCGAGGTGCAGGAGCGGATCGCGACCGTGGGTCGGGACGGCGGTCTCATCATCTCTCCGGCCTACGACCTCGAGCCGGCGGAGAACATCCCCTGGGCGAACGTCGTCGCCTTCTTCGCGGCGGTCGAGGAGTTCGGCGCCTACTGACTCCCGCAGCGCTGCGCCGCCGCACCGCCACTCGCGGCCGGCGCCAGGCTCCGGAAGTAGGACTCGATGCCTTGGGCACGGTACTGGCGGTGGGCCGGTGGATCGACGGGCCGCACGAGCTCGGTGCTGCCGGTGGTCTTGTTGATGTCGAGGAGCACCGCCCGATCCCCGACCATCACGTAGTCCAGCTTGCCGTAGTCCAGGTTGAACCGCTGCCGCCAGCCGTCGACTTCGGCCGGAGGATCCACCTCGGTCCAGCGGGTCGTCGTGCGAGCCTTGACCAGCCGTTCCGGACTGCCGAGGCGCGTGCAGGTCCAGCGATCGCCGAGGAAATGGTAGGTGCGGATGAAGTACAAACCGTCCTCTCTCTCCGGGATGAACTTCTCGACGATCAGCCGCCGATCGTTGAAGCAGCGCAATGGAACCTGGCGCAGGTGATCGTAGGTGAGGTAGTGGTCCTCGCTCTTCATCGGCGCGCCGATCTCGCCGAGTGAGTCCAGGAACCGCCAGGCCTTGAGCATCCGCGGGCGCCGGCGCAGCCATACCGGCTCGCGGTTGACCCGTTCGGGGCGGCCGGCATTGTTCAGATCCGTCTTGACGATGACGGGTCCATCCCAGTCGTCACTCGGAGTGAGGCGGCTTTCGCTGAATGCGGATTTCTTGATGTTCTTGACGCATGCGTTCAGGGCAATGGGATAGCGGGCTGCGAAGGCCAGGTATTCGTCGGGAACGACCGACAGATCGACATGAACCAGAACCAGGTCGGCCGGTTCCATGCGGCCTGTTCCGAACAGGAAGACGACATCGTGGCCCATCTGGCGCCAGGATTCGGCCAGATCGTGGATGACGTAGGACGCGATCTTGCGCCCACGGTCTTTCCTGTGGAAGAGAACGGCGATTCGCCGCAGCCTGGTCATGGGGGTTCCGGCAGGTGACGTTCCAGGGATGCACTGCACTGCGGAGGAGGAGAGTATAACCGAATTCGGGCCGAGAGTCCAGCCTGGAGAGCAGGAAGCGATCCCTGATACGTGGTCCCCGCGACCCGTCGTGGCATCTGGTATCATGGCGCACTCGGCCGTCCTCTCTCTACGTCTCCCAGGAGTTAGCGCGCGATGAGACCGCTGGTCCGGTTCTTGGATGATTCCCTCATCGAGAGCATCGTGGGCGAGGCGCGCGATCTCCTCGCGACCCTCGGGGTCGAGATCCATAACCCGGGCATCCTCTCCATGCTCGCCGAGCACGGCGCCCGGGTGGATATGGGCAAGAGCCGCGTCTACCTCGCGGCCGATCTCATCGACCGCGCGCTCTCGACCGCCCCGCGCTCCTTCCAGGTCTACGACGTCCTCGGCCGGGAGGCGCTCGATCTCTCCGGTGCCAACGTGCATTTCACCCCCGGCTCGGCGGCGATCAACATCCTCGACCATGCCACGGGCCAGATCCGCAAGCCGACGACCGCCGATGTCATCGACTACGCGCAGGTCGTGAACGAGCTCACGCACCTGGCTTCACAGGCGACGGCGCTCATCCCGAGCGACGTGCCCGAGCGGATCTCGGACAGCTACCGGCTCTTCCTGAGCCTCCTCGTCGGCGAGAAGCCGGTGGTGACGGGCGCTTTCACCATCGACGCCTTCAACATCATGCGCGATCTCCAGCTTGCCGTGCGCGGATCGAAAGAGGCGCTCAGGGAGAAACCGCTCACCATCTTCTCCTGCTGTCCGACAGCGCCTCTCAAGTGGAGCGATGTCACATCGCAGAACGTCATCGACTGCGCGACCTACGCGATCCCGGTCGAGTTCATCTCGATGCCGCTCTCGGGATTCGTGGCGCCGGTGACGCTCGTCGGCACTCTCGTGCAGCACACCGCCGAGACCCTGAGCGGACTTGTCCTGAGCCAGCTCACGCGGCCGGGCGCGCCCATCCTCTACGGTGGATCCCCGGCCATCTTCGATGTCCGCTACGAGACGACCCCGATGGGCGCCATCGAGACCATGATGGTGGACTGCGCCTACAACGAGATCGGGAAACACCTGGGATTGCCCACGCAGGCCTACATCGGTCTGAGCGATGCCAAGCAGCTCGATGCCCAGGCCGGTCTCGAAGCGTCGACCGGAGCCACGCTGGCCGCGCTCTCCGGGATCAACAACGTCTCGGGTCCGGGGATGCTCGATTTCGAGAGCTGTCTCTCCCTCGAGACCCTCGTCCTCGACAACGAGATCTGCGGGATGGCGCTCCGCATGGTGCGGGGCATCGAGCCGCGCGAGGACTTCCCGTCCCGCCCCCGGTTCGAGGAGCTGCTCGCGGATCAGCACCTCCTCATCTCCAAGCACACGCGCCGTTACCTGAAGGAGGAGCACTATCTCCCCGGCCGCGTCATCGATCGCGCGAACCGCTCGCGCTGGCAGGAGGAAGGGGGTCTGACGCTCGGCGAACGCGCCCATCGCGAGGTCGAGCGCCTGATCGCCGCCTATCGCCCCTCGGCCCTGCCTGCGGACATCCAGAGCGACATGGCGGATCGCATGCAGCACGAGGCCGGACGCTTCGGGATGAGCCGGCTCCCGCACGTGGATCTATGGCCGAAGTCGTGACCCTCTCCTTCGCCGAGGCGGCTCCCGCCCGGGATCACGTGCTCGAGCAGCAGGGCATCCCGGCTGGCCAATCGCTGTCCGCGAAGGTCACGCGGATCCTCGATGACTCGTGCGTTCTCCTCGAACGCCTGGCGTCGCCCCGCGGCATCATTGGCGAGATCTCGATCGCCGACTTCGCGACCGTCTATGCGGGCGAGGGTCAGAACGAGCCGGTTACGCCGGTGGGGGATATCTACTTCCGTGCCGATCGTCTCGCCCTCTTCGCGGTGACCCTCGGGGAGGAGGTGAGCGCGGAGATCCGGAGCCGGTTCGAGAACGGCGATTTCGCCTTCGCGAGCATGCTCGATGCGGCGGCCTCGGTCGCCGCCGACAACCTGGCCGAGGCGCTCGAGCGGCGCGCGATCGCCTGGCTGTCCGTGGGTGGGGCGGAGGATCCGTACCCCGCGGTCCTCCGCTACAGCCCCGGCTATTGCGGCTGGCACGTGAGCGGCCAGCGGCAGCTCTTCGCCTATCTCGAGCCGGAGCGCATCGGCATCACGCTCGGCGAGAGCTGCCTCATGCAGCCGCTCAAGTCCGTATCCGGAGTCCTGATCGCCGGACCGCGAGAGATCCACCTTTTCAAGGACGCCTATCCATTCTGTGCGCAGTGCGAGACGCGCGGATGCCGGGAGCGGATCCGGGCGCTCTACACCAGCTGAGGAAGCGAGAGCCGTCGCGAAAGGCGACGAGGAGCGAGACAGTGAACGTGCTCGACGAGATCTCGGAGCACCTCCGGCGTGGGGATGACGCCGAGGTGAAGGAACTCACCCGCGAGGCGATCCGGCAGGGGATCGAGACCAAGAAGATCCTGGATGAGGGCCTGATCGCCGGCATGGCCGTCGTCGGCGAGCAATTCAAGGCCCATGAGATCTTCCTCCCCGAGGTCCTGCTCTCGGCGCGGGCGATGTACGCCGGCATGGAGGAGCTGAAGCCGCTCCTCGTGAAGGAGGGGGTCCCCGCTCTCGGTCGTGTCGTGATCGGCTCGGTTCAGGGCGACCTCCACGACATCGGCAAGAACCTCGTGGGCATCATGCTCAAGGGCGCCGGGTACGAGGTCATCGATCTCGGCAACGACGTCGCCCCGGAGCGTTTCATTTCGACCGCCATCGAGCACGACGCCGGCATCATCGGCATGTCGGCGCTCCTGACGACGACGATGCCGGTGATGAAGAAGGTGGTCACCCTCGCCCGGGAGCAAGGCGGAGGCCGGATCAAGACGATCGTCGGCGGCGCCCCGCTCTCGGCGGCGTTCGCCCGCGAGATCGGCGCCGATGCCTATGGCTACGACGCGGCCAACGCCGTCGATCAGGTGAAGATGCTGGTCAGGAGCCGGTAGGCGCGCGAGGCTGCCGCGGTGACGACAGGGACGATGGCATTTCTCGACCGGTTGCAACGGGGAGACGTGCTCGTGGGGGACGGAGCCATGGGAACGATGCTCCTCCACCATGGGCTCGGTGCGGGAGAGTGCCCCGAAGCCCTCAACCTCGCGCGCCCGGAGATCCTCGAAAGGATCGCGGCCGCCTACCTCGAGGCGGGGGCGGATGTCATCCAGACCAACACCTTCGGCGGCACTGCGCTCAAGCTCGCGGCCTACGGTCTGGCCGAGAGGGCCGATGAGATCAATCGCCTCGCCGTCGGCGCCGTGCGCACGGCGGTCGGCGATCGCGCCGCCATCTCCGGATCGTGCGGGCCCACCGCCAGGCTCCTCCAGCCCTACGGCGACGCCACACCGGAGGAAGTGGGGGAGAGCTTTCGCGCCCAGATGACGACCCTCATCACGGCGGGCGTGGATGTCATCTGCGTCGAGACCATGACCGATCTCGCCGAGGCCGCCCTCGCTGTGCGTGTCGCGAAGGAGGTCTCGCCGACAACACCGGTCCTCGCCACGATGACCTTCGATCCCACGCCGCGTGGCTTCTACACGATCATGGGGGTCACGATCGAGCAGGCGGCCGCCGGGCTCGTCGCGGCGGGGGCGGATGTCGTGGGCTCGAACTGCGGGAACGGGATCGAGCGTATGGTCGAGATCGCGCGTGTGTTTCGCCAGTGCACCGATCGTCCCCTCATCATTCAATCGAACGCCGGTCTCCCCGAATCGCGTGACGGGGAGCTCGTCTACAAGGAGACGCCGGAGTTCATGGCCGAGAAGGCCGCCGAGCTCCTCGCGATCGGGGTCTCGGTGATCGGCGGTTGCTGCGGCACCACGCCGGACCACGTCCGGGCGCTGCGCGCTCTGGTGGACGCGCAGCGGTGATCGTGTGGCGCCGGCGGTCGCGCCGGCGCCCGGCGCCCGATCAGCGGGACCGCGGGGCCGCGGTTTCCCGCCCTGCCGGCCTGGGGGGCCCTTCCTCCTGCCGCTTGAGCTCGCGGAGGATCTTCTCGGGCGTGATCGGGAGCTCGGTCACCCGCACCCCGCAGGCATCGTAGATGGCGTTGGCGATGGCGCCGAGGACGGGGAGGAGGGAGCCTTCGCCGATCTCCTTGGCGCCGAAGGGGCCGCGTGGCTCGTAGCTCTCGACGGCGGCGCTCACGATCGCCGGCGTGTCGCCGATCGTCGGGATCAGGTAGTCGTGGAGGTTGGGATTGGCGATCGTTCCCTTCGGCGTCATCACCATGTCCTCGAGGAGCGTCTCCCCGAGCCCCATGATGATCGCTCCCTCCACCTGCCCATGGAAGGCGGCCGGGTTGATGACCGTCCCCGCGTCGCTCGAGTCGACGAAGCGATCGACCGTGACGTAGCCCGTCTCGAGATCGACCGTGACCTCGCAGACGGCGGTCGAGAAGCTGTAGGCGGGCGAGGTGCCGACCGTCCCGCCCTTGAAGTCGCCGCCGAGCCCGGCGGGCGGCGAATAGTAGCCGGTGCCGACGACCGGCCCGCCCTTGCCGAAGGCGCGTCGCGCCGCCTCGTCCCAGTCCATCGCCACTTCCGGGCGCGCGGCGATGAAGATCTTGCCGTTCCGTGCCGCGAGGGTGCTCGCAGACTCCCCCAGCTCCGCCGCCGCGACCGCGAGGAGCTGCGCCTTGACGTGGGCGGCCGCCATCTTGACCGCGTTCCCGCCCATGAGCGTGACCCGGCTCGAGTAGGAGCCGAGATCGAGCGGACTCAGGACCGAATCGCAATCCACGAGCCACACCCAGTGGTAGGGGATGCCCAGTTCCTCGGCGGCGATCTGGGTGAGCACGGTATCGGAACCCTGACCGATGTCGGCGGCAGCGATGTGGAGCGAAACGGCGCTCCCGCTCTCGTCGACGCGGATCACCGCGTTCGAGTGCGGGAACTGGGAGCGATAGATCGGATAGCCGGCGCCCGATACGAAGCCGCCGCAGCCGACGCCGATCCCCCTGCCGCGCGCGAGCTTGCCCTTCTTCTCGCGCCACCGTGACTCCTTCTCCGCCCGCGCCAGCGTGGCCTCGAACTCGCAGGAGCCGATGTCGAGCGCGTTACAGGTACGCGTGTTGGGCTTCATCGCGTTCCGCCGGCGGATCTCGAACGGGTCGAGGCCGAGATCCTCGGCGATCATGTCGAGGAGCGACTCGAAGGCGAACCGCGGCTGCGGCACGCCATGCCCGCGGAAGGCGCCGCTCGCCGGCCGGTTGGTGAACACGCGATAGCCGTCGTACTTGTAGTTCTCCATCCGGTAGAGAGTCGGGATCATGGATCCGGCGTAGTATGCCGTGATCACGCCGAAGGACGTGTAGGCGCCGCCATCGAGGACGATCCGCGACTGGACGGCGGTGATCGCACCGTCGCGCTTGACGCCGATCTTGAGATCCATGTGCTGCTTGTGACGCCCGCGGAAGTGATGGAACATCTCCTCGCGCGTGTACTTCATCATGACCGGTCGTCCGGTCCGGCGGGCGAGGATCGCCGCACAGAGATCGAGCGGTGTCGTCTCCGCCTTTCCCCCGAAGCCGCCCCCTACAGCCGGCTTGATGACGCGGATCCGCCCCATCGGGATATCGAGGACGCGGGCGAGCATGTGCCTGAGGTAGTGCGGGACCTGGGTCGCGGACCACAGGGTGAGCTTGTGGCCATGGTGCTCCCAGCGGGCGAGTGCGGCGTGCGGTTCGATCGGGCTCTGGTAGGTGCGGTTGCCGGTGAAGCGCCCCTCGCGGATATGATCCGCGGCGGCGAAGCCCTCATCCACGTTCCCGAAGTGCCATTCGACCCGCGTGTTGATGTTGTGAGCGAAGCGCGGATCGTCGGGATGGATCTCGGGTGCCCCCTCCGTCATCGCCTCCTCGGCGTCGAAGACCGCCGGCAACTCCTCGTAGTCGACCTCGATCAGGCTCAAGGCCGCCTCCGCCGTTTCCTCGTCGATCGCGGCCACCGCGGCCACCTCGTCGCCCACGTAGCGCACGCGCTCCTTGGCGAGCACGTGCTCGTCGTAGCGCGCGGGGCTCACGCCGTAGCGTGTGTCGGGGACATCGGCGCCGGTGATGACGGCGAGGACGCCGGGGAGTGAGCGCGCCTTCTCGACATCGATGCGGCGGATGAGGCCGTGCGCGATCGGGCTAGTGAGAATGCGGCCATAGATCATGCCCGAGAGATGGATGTCGGCCGTGTACTTGGCCCGCCCGCTCACCTTGTCCGGCGCGTCATAGCGAGTCACGGCGTGGCTCACGACCGCAAGATCGCGTTCCTGGTCGCGCTCGGCGGTGGACAGGGGGTGGGTGTCGAACTCGACTTCCGCGAACCGCCGCCAGTCCTGGATGGCGGCGATGATCCGGGGATACGTGCCGCACCGGCAGAGATTCCCGCCGAGAGCCGCCCGGATGTCCTCCTCTGTCGGCTCGGGGATGCGATCGATGAGAGCCTTTGCGGCCATCATCATGCCCGGTGTGCAGTAGCCGCACTGGAGCGCGGCGTGCTTGACGAAGGACTTCTGCAGGGCGTGGAGGTCGCCGTCCGCCGCCAGGCCTTCGATGGTGGTGATCGCGCTGCCGTCGGTCTCGACCGCGAGCACGAGACAGGCGTTCACCGGGCGTCCGTCGACGAGGACCGTGCAAGCCCCGCAGTCGCCCATGCCGCAGCCTTCCTTGGTGCCGGTGAGATGGAGCTCATCGCGGAGCGCCTTGAGCAAGGTGGTGCTGGGTTTCACGGCCAGCGCGTGACTCCGGCCGTTGACGTGGAGCGTGATCACCCTGGCGTCGGTCATGCTCGTGGCTCCCGGTTCGTCTTTCGTGCGCGCGCGAGGGCGGCGGCGAGCGCGCGTCGTGTCAGGACCTCGACGAGCTCGCGTCGATACTCCGCCGAGCCGCGGATATCCGAGATCGGCATCGCTTCGGCGGCGGCGGCGCGGGCGGCGGTCGCGAAGAGGGCGGTCGAGGTGCGGTGGCCGGTGAGCTCTCCGGCCGCTTCAGTGGCGAGGAGCGGAATGGGGGCGACCGCCCCGAGCGCGATGCGCGCATCGCGGATCTCGTCGCCTGCCATGACGAGCCGTGCCGCGACCGAGGCCACGGCCAGGGCCGACCCCGAGCGGAGGGCGAAGCGCTGGTAGGAAGTACCCGAGTGCTCGGGCTGGGCGGGAATCACGACCGCGGCGAGCATGTCCCCGTGATGGAGCACGGTCTGCCGCGGGCCGGTGAAGAACGCCTCCGCCTTGACCGTCCACTCCTTGCCGTCGCGGGCGAGGAGGAGCTCGGCTTCACCGACGAGGCAGGCCGGAGGGAGATCGGCGCAGGGGACCGCGCGGCAGAAGTTGCCGCCGATCGTCCCCTGGTGGCGGATCTGCGGGCCGCCGATCACGGCGGCCGCCTCGGCGAGGAGCGGGAAGGCGCGATGGACTTCGGGTGAGCGCGCGATGTCCTCGAGCCGGGCCATGGCTCCGACATGGAGCGCGCCGCCCTCGCTCCTGATCGCGGCCAGTTCGGGAATGTCGCGGAGCGCGATCACATGCTGGGCGCTATCACGTCCGCGCTTGAAGTCGGGGAGCAGCTCGGTGCCGCCGGCGAGGAAGACCGCCGATTCCCCGAGCTTGGTCGCCATGATCGAGGCCTCGGCGACGGTGCGCGGCCGGTGATAGGCGAAGTCCGTGATAGGCATCGTGGTCCTGCCGGTGGTGCGACGCGGGTCGCTGATCATGAGCCCGCGCCGTTGGGGATCGATTCGAGGATCAGGGCGATGCCCTGGCCGCCGCCGATGCACATGGTGACCAGGCCGTAGCGCTGCTTCTTGCGGCGCAGCGCGTAGGCGCAGGTCAGGGTGAGGATGGCGCCGGTGGCGCCCAGCGGATGGCCGAGGGCGATGGCGTTGCCCATCGGGTTGACCTTCTCGGGGTCGATGCCCATCTTCGGCGAAGTCGCGGATGCAGGCCAGCGCCTGCGGCGCGAAGGCCTCGTTGAGCTCGACGTGGTCGATGTCGCTCGCCCTTGATGCCGGCCTGCGCCAGCGCCTTCCGCGTGGCCGGCACCGGGCCCCAGCCCATGATCTGCGGGTCGCAGGCGGCCACGCCCATGCCGGCGAGGCGGGCCAGCGGCTTGCAGGCCGTGCTTCTCGGCGTCCGCCTCCTTGCCGATCACCATGGCCGCGCGCGCCGTCGACCACGGCGCTGGCGTTGCCGGCGGTGATGATGCCGCCCGGCTCGAAGGCCGGCCGCAGGCGCGCCATCTTCGCCAGGCTGACGTCGTCCATGATGTGGGTGTCGTGCTCGACCGCGATCGGCTCGGCTCGGCGCCGTCGAGCTGGACCGTGACCGGCTCGATCTCCTCGTCGAACCAGCCCGGCGTCGCGCGCCTGCTTGGCGTTCATGTGCGAGCGATAGCCGAACTCGTCGGCCTCGCTCGCGGGTGATCTCGTAGCGCCGGCCCAGCTCCTCGGCCGTGTTGGCCATCGCCATCCCGGCGCCGGGATCGTAGAGGCTCATCAGCAGCGAGTCCTGCAGGTGGGTGCCCGGCGGCAGCGCCTTGGCGTCGACCGGGCCGTACTTCTGCACCGCCGTCGCCGACCTTGCGGCCGCGGTAGTTGTAGAGGCAGAACGGGTACTGCATGCTCTCGGCGCCGCCGACGACCATGAAGGGCCGCTCGCGTCGTGGCGCACGCCGGCCAGGATCATCTCCGCGCCGACGGCCACGGCCTCGGCGCCGCTGCCGCAGATGCGCGCCACGGTCAGCGCCGGCACGTCGTCGCCGAGCCCGCCGCGCCAGCGCATGCCCTGCGCGCCGTAGATCGAGTCGCGGTGGCTGTGCTGGGCCATGCCCATCACCACGTGGCCGATCAGGCCCTGGTCGATCGCGGTGTGCTGGCGAGCGTGGCCTTGATGGCCATGCCGCCGAGCTGGGTCGCGGTGAAGCGCGAGAAGAGCCCCGGCTTCTGGTTGTTGATCAGGATGTCCGCCCGCGGCGTGCGGCGGCCGCCGTCGAGGATGACGATGGAGTTGTCCGTTGCCCATGCTCGTCCTCCGCTCTACTCGTGCAGGAAGGCCGCCGGCACGCGCGGGCCGTTCTGGATGAAGTTCTTCATGCCGATGTCGTAGTCGACCGTCTGCTTGCAGCGCGGCGAAGCCCTCGGCCTCGACCTCGCAGACCCTCGGCGAGCGGCTCGGCCAGGCCCGTCGCGCATCGACGTCGACCAGGATGCGCGTCGATGGCCAGCGAGTGGTGGCCGATGTCGACCGCCGGCAGCTCGGTCGGGCACCGCCATCGGCTCGGGGTCGACCGGCGCGAGCTTCGACCTTGCCGGCGAGGTGCTGCGCGGATCAGCTCCTTGGCCGCGGCCGACCGGGTCGTCGGCCGGCTCGCCGGTGGCCCAGCCCCAGCGCGCAGGCCTCCTTGGCGCCGACCGGCCGGCCGGTGCGCAGCAGGTCGAGCGCCGCGCTCGAGGCCGATCAGCCGCGGCAGTCGCTGCGTGCCGCCGTAGCCGGGGATGATGCCCAGGTTGACCTCGGGCTGGCCGAGCATCAGGTTCGTGCCCGACCACGCGCGCGTGGCAGGCCATCGAGAGCTCGGCGCCGCCGCCGAGCACCGGGCCGTCGACGGCGGCGACCACCGGCTTCGTCATGCGCGGCGATGCGCGTCGAGCACGGCCTGGCCGCGGCAGGCACTTGGCCTCGCGCCTCCTCCGGCGTCTTGCAGCGCCGCCAGCTCCGTTGATGTCGGCGCCGGCCAGCGCGCCGTCGAAGCTGGTGAGCACGATGCCCCTGCACCGCGTCGTCGGCGCTCGAGCTCGTCGAAGGCGTCGCTCGAGCTCCGCGCATCGTCTGCGTCGTTGAGCGCGTTCTTCACCTCGGGCCGCTAGATGCGTGACGACGGCGATGTCGCCGTCGCGGCTCGACCTTGACGTTGCGGTAGAACGTCGACGAGCTTCTTCGTCGCGCGATGCTCGTCGGCACCTCGAAGCCCGGGTGCTCGGCGGCGTAGGCCGTGCAGATCTCGTGCACGCGCTCGGCGCCCAGCTCCTCGGCCAGATCGAGCAGGCCCTTGCGGAAGCCCAGGGCCGTTGCGCGTCAGCCAGTTGAGCTCGCGCCGGGTCGCAGATGCTCGTTGTCGACGACGAAGTAGGTGCGGCCGAGGAGCACCGCCAGGATGCGGTCGAGGACCTTCTTGCGCCAGCGCCTCGTCGTGGCGTCGGGTCGCCGGGGTTCTTGCGGTCGTGCCAGGGCGTGTTGCGCCTGCTTCGCGAAGATCGGCGGGCGGCGCGAACCAGTCGCTGCCGGTCGGGCGCCTCCTGCATCAGCTCCAGGCAGTGCACGTTGAGCAGGTTGCCGCGCGTCAGGTCCATGCACGTTGAACGGCCCGCCGCCGCCGATGGCGTCGTTGACGATCTTGTCGACCTGGGCCGGCGTGGCCATGCCCTCGGCGACGATGCGCGCCGCCTCGGCGCAGTAGTTGCAGAAGATGTCGTCGGCGGCGAAGCAGGGCACGTCGGCGGTGACGACGGGCACCTTGCCCAGCGTCTTCAGCGTGTCGAGCATGCGCGCGCTCGAAGCGCCTCGTCGTCCGGAGAGCACGACCTCGATCGGGCAGCGCGCGCCAGGCCGGGAAGAACGGGTGGTTGACGAAGCAGCGCTCCGGGTGCCTGGCCTCGGCGGCGATCTGCGCGCGCGGGATGCCCGAGGTGGCGAAGCCGATCAGGCAGTCGGGGCGCACGACCTCCTCGAGCTTCGCGAGGATCGCCTGCTTGATCGGCGAGATCCTCGGTGGCCGCCTCGAGCACGTAGTCGCAGTCGGCGAGGTCCTCGAGCTCGAGCGTCGGGACGAGACCGCCCTCGATGGCGGCGGCGACCTTCGGGCTCAGCTTGCCGCGCGCGAGCCCCTTGTCGACGTAGCCCTGGATGCGCTCACGCCCGCGTCGAGCGCCTCCTGGCTGGATGTCGAGCAGGTAGACCGTTCCGCCTTCGCCCTTGGCGAGCGCGGAGACGAACCCGTAGGCCAGGTCGGGACCGATCGATCCCGAGCCGATCACGCCGACGTTCATCATCAGACTCCTTTCAGAGATGAGATGACGGCGTGGAAGCCACGCGCGTTGGGGCAGGGAGGTTTTCAGGCGCCAGGATGGGGCTTCGAGGCTACCCCACACCGCCTGTCGGTCGCAAGCGCTGGCGCGGGTCCCGGTTGTGAAGCGACGAAGCCAGCGGGCTGGCAGCAAAGGGAAGGGGGGACCCGCAGGGTCCCCCCTTCATTCTTCCCCGGCGTCAGCCGCCGGGTCCGCCTGGCGGGATGCTTCTATCTCACCAGGACGATGCGTTCGACGAGGCTCGACGCATCGGCCTGCATCCGCACGTAGTAGACGCCGCTCGGGAGCCGCGCGACATCCCAGGTCAGCTGGTGCTGGCCCTCGGACTGCTGGGCGTTCTCCAGAACGGCGACCCGCCGTCCGGTGACGTCGAAGACGGCGAGCTGGACGGTGGCGGCGGCGGGCAACTGGTAATCGAGAACCACGATCTCCGTGGATACCGTGGCGGCCAGCGCGAGCTCCGCCGATTCGCCCTCCGATCCTCTCGGGATCGCGCACGGGCCGAACGAGTTCTCGAACTGACCCGAGTCGACGCAGGGCTGGCCCGACTGGTCGTGAGGCACGCACACGGTCACCGTGCCCGAGCACACGCCTCCCCGGCCGTCGCTCGCGGTGAACGAGATCTCGTACACGCGTCCGTCGCCCTGGCCGCTGCGCTCGCTGCGGACCTCGACATCGTTGCCGATACGGCGGGCATCGGGGCAGCGATTGCCGGATCCGGCACCCTGGATGAACTCATCCTGGGTGACGCCGTCGATGGTGATCGTGATCGGATCACCGTCGGGATCGGTCACGCCGAGGATGCGCTGGCGCACGAACTGACCCGACGGCGGCCACAGTTCGGGGCGGAAGGCAACGGCGTTCGAGCAGTCCGGAGCGTGGTTGCCGGTGCCGGAGATTGTGGCGGTCGTCGTGCAGGTCGAGCTGGCGCCGTCGTCGTCGGTCACGGTCAGGGACACGGTGAAGGTGCCGGCCGCCGCATAGGTGTGCGTCGGGGTGGCGCCGCTCCCGGTCGAACCGTCACCGAAGTCCCAGGCATAGGAGACGATGGTGCCGTCCGGATCGCTCGAGCCGGTGCCGTCGAAGGAGATCGGGCTGGCCGGCGGTCGCCCGAGTACGGGCCGCCCGCATCGCACAGCGGAGGCTCGTTCGGCAGCGTCGCCGATCGTGGCGGAGGTCTCGCAGGTCGAGCTGGCCGCGTCGTCATCGGTCACGGTGAGCGTCACCGTGTAGACGCCGGGAGAAGCGTAGGTGTGCGTCGGCGTGGCGCCGCTGCCGGTCGTACCATCACCGAAGTCCCAGGCGTAGGAGACGATGGTGCCGTCGGGATCGCTCGAGCCGGTGCCGTCGAACGTGATCGGGGCGCCGGGATTCCCGGCGTACGGGCCATCGGCGTCGCACACCGGCGGCTCGTTCGGGATCGCCTCGGTGATGGTGGCCGTGGTCGTGCAAGTCGAGCTGGCGCCGTCGTCATCCGTGACCGTGAGAGAGACGGTGTAGGTGCCCTCCACCGTATAGGTGTGCGTCGGCGTGGCGCCGCTGCCGGTCGAGCCGTCACCGAAGTCCCAGGCGTAGGAGACGATGGTGCCGTCGGGATCGCTGGAGCCGGTGCCATCGAACGCCACCGCCACACCGACGCCGCCCGAGTACGGGCCGCCGGCATCGCAGATGGGATCCTGGTTCGGTCCCGGCTCGATCGTGGCGGTCGCCTCGCAGGTCGAGCTGGCGCCGTCGTCGTCGGTGACGGTGAGGGACACGGTGTAGGTGCCCTCCATCGCATAGGTGTGAGTCGGCGTGGCGCCGCTCCCGGCCGAGCCATCACCGAAGTTCCAGTCGTAGGAGACGATGGTGCCGTCAGGATCGCTCGAGCCGGTGCCGTCGAAGGAGACCGATTGGCCGGCCGTGCCCGAGTACGGACCACCCGCGTCGCATACCGGAGGATCGTTCGGCGTCGCGGTGATGTTGGCGCTGGTGATGCAGGTCGAGCTGGCCCCGTCGTTGTCGGTGACGGTCAGCGACACGGCGTAGTTGCCGGGCGTCGCATAGGTGTGAGTCGGCGTGGCGCCGCTCCCGGTCGTACCATCACCGAAGTTCCAGTCGTAGGAGACGATCGTGCCATCAGGATCGCTCGATCCGGTGCCGTCGAAGGAGACCGCCTGCCCGGCGGTGCCGTTGTATGGACCACCGGCATCGCACACCGGAGGCTCGTTCGGCTCCTCGCCGATCGCGACCGCGGCCTCGCAGGTCGAGGTTTCGCCGCAGTTGTCGGTGAGTGTGAGGGTGGCGGTGTAGTTGCCGGCCGTGGCATAGGTGTGGGATGGGGTCGCACCGCTGCCGGTCGAGCCGTCGCCGAAATCCCACTCGTAGGAGGTGATCGTGCCGCCCGGATCGCTCGATCCGGTGCCGTCGAAGCTCACGGCCTGGCCGGCGGTACCGGTGTAGGGGCCGCCGGCATCGCACACCGGGGCCAGGTTGCCGGCCCCGGAGAGCGCCACCTCGAGCGGCGTGTTGATCGCACCGGCGGCGATCACGGTCGCCGTGCCCGAGGACTGCTGGGTATTGGCCGGGCAGAAGCGGACGGTGAAGGTGGCCACGGTCTGCCCGTCACCGGGGAGCGTGACCGGGAGCGTCGGACCGGCCTGCAGGGTGTACCCCCCGCCGGTGACCTGGAAGTTCGTGATCTCGAGGACCGAAGTCGGGTCGTTGACGTCGTTGAAGACATCGATCGTGAGGTCGGCACACTGGCCGACGAGCGTGCAGCTGCCGAAGTCGAGGCTCGTCGGATCGACCCCGATCACTGGCGTGAGAGGCGTCAGGTCGGGAGCGTCATTGGGCTGCGCAAGGGGAGTGTTGGTACCGCCTCCCACGCCGGGAGCCGCAACGGGAGGTGCTTCTTCGGCGGCCAGCGCGGCAGTGCCGGCGGTACAAAGAACCAGAGTCAGGAGTAACGTCGACCAGGCTGCTCTCATGTTGGTGGCTCCCAGAATCGTGTTCAGGCGTTGTCTTGCGTGTCGAACCGGCCGGTCCATGACGGCGGCGCCCAGGCTGCTCCGTGGAGGAATGCGGGCTCCTCGCCGGTTCGATCTCTGGCGTGGGCAGACACAATAACTTAGCACATCTGGCCCGCCGGCGGGCCAGATCTTTTGCCGGGCGCTGGGGTGCGGTCCCGCGCGTCCTTGGAGCCGCCGATGGTGATCCGGAGAGGGCGTCTTCCCCTTTGACCTGAACTCGACCAACGCTTAGCCTGTGTCCAGATTTCCCGCCCGTCAGCAGGTGTCCCTCGACATCCCACCCGCGGGGGTGATCCCCGGCACCAGGAGGCGCGCATGTCATTCAAGGACCCGATCGCTCTCCTCGGTCACGAGCATGATGAAGCCCTTGCCGCGCTCGATCGGCTGGAGGCGGGCGCCCGCGACGTGGAGGCGCCGGGAGCGCGCATCGCGGTGGAGCAGGCGGTGGGGTTCCTCGATCGCGAGGTGCGGGGGCACAACGAGCGCGAAGAACAGGTGCTCTTCCCGGTGCTCGAGCGCTACCTGCCGGCGGACGCCGGACCCACGGCGGTGATGCGCGCCGAGCATCGCCTCTTGTGGGACCTCCTGGGCAAGCTGCGCGCCGCGCTCGCCGGAGCCCCTTCCGGCGGCGCCAAGCCCGACACCGCTCCGGTGCGAGAGACCGGCCTCGCGATCGTCGACCTCCTCCGCCGCCACATCGAGAAGGAGAACGCCGTCCTCTTTCCCATGGCGAAGCAGATGCTCTCGCCCGCGGAAATGGAGGAGGTGGCCGGCGGCATGGAGCGGCTGATCGGCGAGCGGTGAATGAACGCACCGGGGCCAGGGGGAGCGGGAGCGACTTCTACACGGCGCTGGCGCCGGCGATGGCGGAGATCTTTCCCCTGTCGGACCAGCTCTCCGGGCTCGTTGACGCTTTCCTCGATGCCATTCCGCCCGCGAGCCTGCTCGATCTCGGTGCGGGCACGGGCGAGCTCGCGCTCCATGCCGCAGCCGGTGGCCACGCGGCCACCGCCGTCGAGCCGGTGGGGGCCATGGTGGATGTCGGGGAGCGGGCCACCGTCGCAGCCGGGCTGGCCGTGCGCTGGATCCAGGGCGATCTCATCCGGGAAACACAGGCCCTCGCTGAGCGCGGGGAGCGCTTTTCGGTCGTGACCTGTGTCGGCAACACGCTCCCGCATGTCGGGAGCCGAGCGCAAGCGGCGGCGGCGCTCGCAGGCATGTACGAGGTTCTCGTTCCAGGCGGGGTTGCGATCGTGCAGACGATTCACATCGATCGCTGTCTCGACACCGGCGGTTTCGTGCTTCCGGAGCGGAGCGCACGCGTGGAGGGGAAGAAGCTCGTCCTGTCCCGGACCTATGCCCCGGCCGATGGCGGCGAGCACCTCAACTTTGCGACCGACGTGCGCCTGGGCGACGAGATGACGTCCTTCGTGCAGCAGCACCTGGCGCTCCGCCGCCACGAGCTGGAGAAGATGACGCGAGCGGCGGGGTTCTCGGCCGTCGATGTCCACGGCGGATACGACCGCTCCGCGTGGAGCGAGAGCGCGCCGGCGACCGTCATCATCGCCCGGAGAGGTGTCTAGCCGCGCCGGCCCGGCTTCACCGTCTTCAGGAGCTCACCGGTCTCGAGATCGTCGGCGGTGTAGCGGTTGTTCAGGATCGCGGTCTCCTGGAGATCGAGGGCCTGATCGCCGAGGCGAGTGACCGCCTCGACGAAGGAGGCCGGAGCGTCGAGCCGCGTCACCTGAACCCGGTCCGGCTCGGCGTTGAGCTTGCCGGGGTCCTTGAGCTCGCGGATCGAACGCGCCGAGCGTTCGATGTCCCGCTCCGCCTGATCACCGCGGCGGGCGCTCTGGCCGAGGATCTGCAGCATCTGATCCGGACTCCAGCGAATCCATGCGGCCAGGATCACCGCCGTCGAGCCATCGTTGCGCGGCGCGGCCACGTGCCCGAACCAGGCGCGGCGCCCCGCGATCGTCTCGGTATCGCCTTCGGCGCCGGTCAGGCGTCCGCTCCGGAGGAGCGAGTTCACGTAGCCCTCGGGTGATTCTCCCTCGGCATCGGCAAGAGTGATCTCCATGACGCCCTGCTTGTTGGGCTCGGCGGCGATGAGCGAGGCACGCTGATCCTGATACTCCCATCCCTCCGGCAGATGGATCTGGAGGTGTAGATTCGGGTGATAGTAGCTGGCGCCGACGAAGAAACCGTTGCGGGGATCCTGTCCGTAGACCAGATCCGCGAGCCTGAGCACGTAGGAATCGTGGTCGATGACGAGCCCGCTCTTTCCCGTTGCCGCCTCGGTCGCCAGCCGGGCCGTCCGCTGCTCGCGATCTCCCGGATCGGGGTGGGTCGAGAGAAACCCGGGCAAGCGTTCGCCGGATTGATCGCCGACTCGTTTGAGCATCGAGTAGGTCGACGGAATCTCGTGCGGATCGAAGCCGGTGGCGGTGGCGTACTGAACGCCGAGCTCGTCGGCCTGATTCTCGTCATCGCGGCCGAACTTGAGGAAGAGGAGCCCGAGCGCGGTCTCAGCGTTGCCCCCGTAGCGGCGCATCGTGCTCGAGAAGAACATGCCCACGGCGAGGCCGAGACCGGCAAGCTGCTGCTGCGTGATGCGCTGCGCCGTGTGACGGGCCGTCACGTGCCCGATCTCGTGGCCCAGCACCCCCGCAAGCTGGGCATCGGAGTTCAGGTAGGCGAGAATGCCGCGCGTTATATAGATGTACCCCCCGGGGAGGGCGAAGGCGTTGACCACGGGGTCGTCGAGCACCGTGAAATGCCATTCCAGGTTCGGCAGATGAGACGATTTCGCGAGCCTCATGCCCATCTCCTGGACGTGGGCCTGGATCTCGGGGTCATCATAGAGACCGTACTCGGCGATGATCGCCTTGTGGCCGTCTCGGCCGATGGCGATTTCCTGATCCTGGCTCACGAGCGAGAGCTCGCGCTTGCCGGTCGCGGGGTTGACGGCGCAGCCGGCCAGAAGCCCGGCACAACCGACGAGGATCATGAAAGAACCCAGCTGCCGCATCGATCTTCTCCTTGAACGCGTCGATCCGTCTCGCTGCCGGAGTATAGGAACGGTGCCCGGCCCGGGGTCAAGAGGGCGGCAAGCTCACCCCAAACCCCTGCCTTGCCGGCGGGGCGCTCGCGGTCTAACCTCCCACCCCTCATGAAGGCGCTCTACTTCTCCAGACATGGCGAACGCGACGAGCTCGAGTTCGGCGATCTCCCCGATCCCACGCCGCGGTCGGGGGAAGCTCTGGTCGAGATCCGGGCGGCGGCCCTCAATCACCTCGATATCTGGGTGCGGCGTGGCTGGCCGGGGCTCGAGCTCCCCCTGCCGCATGTGGGCGGTTCCGACGGGGCGGGGTTGATCGTGGCGATCGGCCCGGACACGGATCCGCGAGGGCTGGCCATCGGCGACCGCGTGGTCATCGATCCCGGTATCTCGACCGTCGAGGACGAGTGGACCCGGCGCGGCCAGGATTCCCTGAGCCCCGGCTACCAGATCCTGGGCGAGCATCGCGCGGGAACCCTGGCCTCGCTGATCGCGATTCCGGTCGCCAATCTGATGCGCGTCCCCGAGGGCATCGCCTTCCCCGAGGCGGCGGCCCCGCTGCTGGTCGGCCTCACCGCGTGGCACATGCTCATCGTTGCCGGTGAGCTCCGCGCCGGCGAGACGGTGCTCATCGTCGGCGCCGGAGGCGGCGTCAACTCGCTGGCGATCCAGCTGGCCAAGCTGGCTGGGGCGCGCGTCTTCGCGCTGACCTCGAGCGCGGAGAAGATGGCGCGAGCGCGCGAGCTGGGAGCTGATCAGGTGATCGATTACCGGGCCGAGCCGGAGTGGGCGCGAGTCATCCACCGCCTGACCGACCGGCGTGGAGTGGACGTCGTGGTCGACAACGTGGGGCAGGCAACACTCCGCCACTCGATACGCGCTCTGGCGCCGGGGGGCCGGCTCCTCACCGTGGGCAACACGAGCGGCTACAACGTGGAGTTCGACACGCGGTACATGTTCGCCAAGCAGATCCGCTGGATCGGCACCACGATGGGGAGCCACCAGGACTTTCGCGACGTGATGAGCCTCATCTGGAGCGGACGGCTCAAGCCGGTCATCGACCGGGTGATGCCGCTCGCGGATGGACGCGAAGCGGTGCGCTTGCTCGAGGAGGGGCGCCAGTTCGGGAAGGTGGTGCTCGAACCGTGACCGGGAAGACCCATGGGGGGAGTGCTGCCGCCCTGCTCTTCGATCTCGACGGCGTGCTCGTCGACTCGATCGGCGCCTGGCACGAGGTGCTGAACCGTGCCCTGGCCGAGCGCGGTCGCCCGCCGATCGATGAGGCGGCAATGCGCACCGGGTGGGGGCAGGGGATCCAGGAGGACTCGCGGCTCTATTTCGGCGGGGAGTCGATCGCCTCGCTGGCCGCGACGTACGACCGCCTCTTCCCCGAGTGCATCGACCATGTCCAGGCGATGCCAGGGGCCCACGAGGTGGTCGGGATGCTCGGAGCGCAGGGCCTGCGCCTGGCCGTTGTCACCAACACCCCGCGGGAGCTTGCGCTCTGCATTCTCGCCGCGACGGAGCTGGGGCCACACTTCCAGGCCCTCGCCGCCGGAGACGAGGTGCCCCAAGGCAAGCCCGATCCCGCGCTCGTCCGGCTCGGGGCCTCCCGGCTCGGCGTGCCGCTGGCGTCCTGTCTGTTCGTTGGTGACACCATGGCCGACGTCATGGCCGGCCGCCGGGCGCCATGCCGCACGATCGGGTTCCGCATCGATGCCGATCACCGCATCGAGACGCTACCCGAGTTGCTTCGTCTGATCCGCTCCGACTAGCGGCGAGGTCGACTCCATGCACGGGACCAAGCTTCTCATCATCTGGAATGCGGTCATCGTGCTCGCAATTCTCGTCGGCGGCATGCTGCCGCTCGTGAGGCGCTGGTCGGATCGCGCGCTGCATCTCTTCGTGGCGGCGGCGACCGGTGTGTTCCTGGGGGCGGTCTTCCTGCATCTCCTGCCCGAGCTTCTCTATCAGGAACCGCCGCTCGCGGTCCTCGCCCTGATCCCGCTCAGCGTGTTCGTGCTCTTCGCCATCGAGCGCATGGTGCTCCTCGGCGGGGAGGCCACGCACGCCGTCGTCGGCTACGCCACCTTGATCGGGCTCGCGGTCCACAGCCTCGCCGGCGGTTTCGGACTCGCCGTGGGTGGGAGCGTTCCCGACCTCCAGCTCGCCATCTTCCTCTCCATCCTCGGCCACAAGACGGTCGAGGCCTTCTCGCTGGCGACCGTATTGCTCCTGGCCGGACGCCCGCTCAGGCGGATCGCGCTCCTGGTCTCGGTGCTGGCTCTGATGACGCCATTCGGGACGCTGCTCGGGGTCCTGAGCATGGCCGCGCTTCCCGGCGGCCCGCCGCTCGCGCCGATGGCGATCGCCACCGGGACCTTCCTCTATGTCGCACTCTTCGACCTGATGCCGGAGGTCCTGCACGAGAAGCGGGACCTGTGGGCCAAGCTCGGTCTCGTGGCCGCGGGCCTCGTCTTCATGGCGCTGCTGCGCAGCGCGCACTGAGTCGGGCGGCGTGCTCTGTGATCAGCGGCGGCAGACCACGACCTCCGCGTCCTGCACGTTCACCGAGTTCGGCCCGGAGAGATCGCCCTGGGGCTCGTAGCACGGGAACGCGCCGGTCGAAACGTGCCACATGACCACGTCATAGTCTCCGGCCGGCACGTCCACGGCGCCGCACTCGACCCATACCGTCGTGTCCACCTCGTACGCCGGATCCGGCACCGCCGGGCACGGGTTCCCCTCCCGCAGAGCCCAGATGATCCGGTCGCCGCTCCGGAGTCCCACCGCGAACGCCTCATCCTCCTGCCCGGGCACGTTCCCCGAGTACTGGTTGAGAAGCCGGATCCGCAGCGGGCCAATGTGCGGCGAGACGTGAATCGGACCCCGTGAATTGAGCGTGACGCGCGGCTCGCGGGTCGTCACGCCCCCCTGCGGAAAGAGCGGGATCGGCGTGCACTGGGGCTCCTCGGGCCCGGCTGTCACGACGACGAGCGTCGTGTCGGAGGCGACACCGCCCTCGCCGATGGCGACAGCCGAGGTGACACGCGTGTGCGCGGGGATGGAGAGCGAGGTCCACTCGGCGGCGGTGGAGGCGACGACCTCCTGGCCCAGGAGGATCGAGTAGGTCGCGTTGGTGCTGCGAATGGTGTACGTCACGGTTTCCCCCGGCTCGACCTCGCGCGGCTCGACGCTGAGCTCGATCGTGGGTGGGGGAGGAGACGCGCCGACCGGCGCCAGATCCACATTGAGCTCGGTCACCTCGCCCGGGGCGAGCAGGAGCGCCCGCATGGTCTCGGCGTACCCCGGCTCGCTGAACGCGAACGCCACCGGGCCCGGGCGCCGCTCGACGACGAACGGCGTGCGCAGGACCTGACCGGTCGGGATGAGCGCGCCATCCTGGGCGATATCGAAGATCTCGACCCGGCTCCGCGGGTTGGAGAAGACCAGAACCTGGGCCTGGTCCGGGTCCTCGGGCGGAGCTTCCACGATCACGGTGTCGGCGGCCGTGGCCCACAGACCGCCGCGGAACGCGGCGAAGGAGTAGATGAACGCCCCGGAGCGCGCCGGCCGATCGGTGTAGGTTCCGTTCGTCGTGAAGATGCCGATCGGGAGGATGATCCCGATGTCGCCATCCGATTCGACCGTGATCGTGACCGGGTCACCGAGAGCGATCGCCTCCGGCGTGACCTCGAGGACGACCGACGGCGGTTCACCGCCGGGCTCTTCCGGGATCGAATCCAGGGTGACCGAGATCTCGCGCAGGTCGCCCGGACCGAGGAGGACTCCCTCCAGGCGATCGCGGTGGCCCGAGCGAGAGAAGTGGACGACGTAGTCGCCGCTCTGGAGCCTGAGCGTTCGTGGGGTCTCGACGGCGATGAGCGGCGCGAGCTCGCCGTCCTCGACCATGAGCACCTGCGCTGTGGCCGGCGGGTCGCTGAAGAGGAAGACCGAAGCGCTGTCCGCATCCTGAGCCGAGTCGACATCACGCGCAGGGCTGTACTCGGAGCAGCCGCCGAGGCAGAGGGCCAGGATCAAGGCCAGGACCGGGAGCACAGCGAGCGCGTGGCCGGACGCGGCTCCGCCAGCGGTCCGATGCGTGGTGGTCCGAGGGGCAGCAGCAAGCGATCCAGCGTTTCTGGTTGTGTGCGCCATGTGGCTCCCATCCTGCTCGCGGGACATCTTCAGAAGACCTTGCCGATTTGAATGTTGAAGACGAATCCATTGGTCCATCGTTGCTTCTGGTCGAGTTCATCCAGGCTGACCCGGGCATACCCGGCGCGAACGGCGCCGGTGAGCACCCAGACATCGGCGCGGGCCGTGGCCCCGATGGCCGGGCCATGAGCGAGAACGACGTACTCGGTCACGTTCCGGACGAACTCCGATCCGGCCACCCACCCGAGGAAGGGACCGACATGGCCAGCCGTGGGGATCCAGGGAGGGAACCAGGAGACGGTCACCTTGGTGGTGACGTCCGCCAGGTCGCCGAGGGAACTGTCGCCGGCGGGCTGCCAGCCCACGCCGAGATCGAGCCGCACCTCCGCCTTCTCGATCACGAGATCCACGGTCGGGGTCGCCAGTGTGAACCCCCCCGCGTCGAGCACGCCGTATCCGACCTCGAGGCCGAGGGCGAGCAGGGGGGGCTCGACCTTCTCCTCGATGATGTACGAGGGTGACAGGGCCGGGGGCGCGGTGACCGGGGACTCGGTGGGAGCGAAGGGGATCACACGCTCGTCATAGCTCGCCACGTAGACGCGGAGCCCACGCTCGCTGGCGGCGAGTCGCGGCGGCAGTGTCGTCACCCGCTTCCTCTTCAGGTGGTCCAGCCCCCACAGATTGCGCGCCATCGCCACGTCGACATCGAGGCGGTGATTGTCCTTCCGGGGATGAGCGCGCCAGTGTGTCGTGTCGGCCGTGGCCTGCACGAAGAGCCACTGATGGGGTTCCAGCTCGGACACGAGCGCTCGCAGGCGTTCAGCCTCGGCCGCTGGCAGATCATCCGAGCCGCCGAGCGAGAATCCGTCGAACCAGTGTTCATCGAGGGACACCCGGGCGAAGAGGTGGATCCCGTCGCTGTCGACTCGGGTGAGTTGTTCGGGAATCTCGTCGTCGGCAACCAGCGGGAGATCCGCCCTGGCGGACCCGGAAAGAAGGGCGATGGCGGCAGAGAGGAGAAGCAGACCGATGGCGGCCGGACGGTCCGGCTGCAGAAGTCGCGGGTGGACGCAGATCATGGCGCCTTCCTGGGGCACGGAATGGGGGAGAGCCCTGGCGCGACGATGAGGAACCGGGCGAGATTCTATACCCGCTCCCGGACGGGCTGGCAAGGGGTCTGATAAACGGTTGGCGTCGCTCCTGTTGCGCTTCCGGGCCCTAGGCTGGCAGCCACTGGCGCCGCCAGGCCTGGAACATGAGGATGCCCCACAGGATGCCATCCAGCTTGCGCTCGCCGCGCAGGTGGGCCTGCCAGGTCTGGCCGACGCCATGCGGCGCGAAATAACCCTCGGATCGGAGGTGTGCCGGATCGAGCAAGTCCTCGGCCCAGTCGCGCAGGGGTCCCCGGATCCACTCGCCCACCGGAACCACGAACCCCATCTTGGGTCGCTCGGTCAGCTCTCGCGGCACGTGACGGTGGAGCACTTCGCGCAGGATGTGCTTGCCGTTCCCGCCCCCGAGCTTGTACTCGAGGGGCAGGCTCCATGCGAACTCGATGACCCGGTGGTCGAGGAGCGGGACGCGGGCTTCGAGGCTGACCCCCATGCTTGCGCGATCCACCTTGACCAGGATGTCGTCGGGAAGATACGAGGAGAAGTCGCGAAACATCATGCCTTGCACGGGCTGCGTCAGTCCCGGTTGCCGGGCGGGGTCGGTGAAGATGCTCGGCGGCTCGTGACCGCCCTGGACCAGATCAGCCACGTTTCTCCTCGGGCTGACGATATGCAGATGGGCCAGCTCCTCGCGTTCGATCTCCAGCAGTTCTCCGAGGACACGCACGCGATGAACCGGCAGGTCGCTGAGCCACCCCACCGCCCTGGTGCCTCCGGTCCGGACACGCCAGCGATCCGCCCCCTGGCCCGCCTGCTTGAGAAGAGGCGCCATGCCCTTCTTGAACCACCGCGGCAGGCGCTGCCTCAGCCGAAACACCTCTGCCGCGTACAGGTAGTGTGGGTAGCCGCAGAACAGCTCATCACCGCCATCGCCGGACAGGCTCACCGTGACATGCCGCCGAGCCAGCTTGGAGACGAGGTAAGTGGGAATCTGCGAGGAGTCGGCCAGGGGTTCGTCATAGAGCGCGGGTAGCAGGGGCACGACATCCAGCGCCTCCTCGGGCGTGACATACAGCTCGGTGTGATCGGTGCCCAGGTGCTGGGCGACGCGGTTGGCGTACTTCGCCTCGTTGAAGCGTTCTTCCTTGAAACCGATCGAGAAGGTCTTGACCGGCTGGGGCGACAGCGATTGCATCAGGGCCACGATGGTGGAGGAATCGATGCCGCCGGAGAGGAAGGCGCCCAGGGGCACGTCGGCGATCATCTGTCCCCGCAGAGACTGCACGAGCAGGTGCTCGAGCTCATCGGCCGCTTCCTGCTCGCTCCCACGGAAGGTGCGTTCCTGGGCTCCCAGCGCTGCTTCCCGCGCGTTCCAGTAGCTATGGGACTCGCTTCGCCTTCCCCCTTCGCGTACCTCCATCCAGTGGCCGGGAGCCAGCTTGGCGATGTGCTTGAAGATGGAATAGGGAGTCGGAATGTAGCCGTCACGCAGGAGCAGGGTCAGGGCTCCGCGATCGATCTCCGGATCGAAGCTCGGGTACCGGTGCAGGGCCTTGAGCTCGGAGGCGAAGACGAAGGAGTCGCCGAGCCGCCCGTAGTACAGGGGCTTCTCGCCGGTCCGGTCACGGGCGAGGATCAGGCGGCGTTCGGCGTGATCCCACATCGCGAAGGCGAACATGCCGACGCATTTCCTGAGCGCGGGTTCGATTCCCCACCGCTCGCAGGCCTCGAGCAGGACCTCCGTGTCGGAGTGGCCGCGAAAGGTCGCGCCCTCGGCCTCGAGATCTCGTCGCAGCTCCCGGAAGTTGTAGATCTCGCCGTTGAAGACGATGGTGAATCGTCCCGCGGCCGAGCTCATCGGCTGGTGACCTTCCCGGGACAGATCGATGATCGAGAGCCGGCGATGACCGAGCGCGACGCCGGCACCGGGATCCAGCCAGATGCCCTGATCATCGGGACCGCGGTGGGCCAGGGTGTCGGTCATCGCCTCGACCACCCTGCGAGCTTCCTCCCGCGCCCCTGAGTCCGCAGACTGGAAGAACCCGCAGATCCCGCACATGCAGCTCAGACTAGCACTTTTGCGCTTGAAGAGTCAGGGGAAGAGGAACCACACTCTCCCCGATGTCGGAGTTGGATGTCGAGAGAGTCGAGCAAGAGCCAGGGTGGAACCAGGGCGGGTGAAAACCGAAGCGTCATGCGGATCCTCATCGTCAATCACCGCTTCTTCGTCTCCGGAGGACCCGAGCGCTACCTGTTCTCGATCACCCGGGCGCTGGAGAGCCGTGGCCACCAGGTCGTGCACTTCTCCATCCGCTACAACCGCAATCTGCCCAGCCCGTTTTCCGCGGACTTCGCCGCGCCGCCAGTCAGCGCCGATCATGTCTACTTCGCCGACAGCAAGCTCGACACGCGCCAGAAGCTCAGCTTGTTCGGGAGGCTCCTCTTCAACCGGGATGCCTACGGCCGGTTACGCAGGGTGATCGCGCGCGAGAAGATCGACGTCGTCTACGTGCTCCAGGGGATCCACTTCCTCTACGCTCCCGCCGTGCTTGCCGCCCACAGGGAGAACGTGCCGGTCCTCTGCCGGATGAGCGATTTCCAGCTCCTGTGTCCGGCCTACGTGTTCTTTCGTGACGATCACACTTGCGAGGAATGTCGTGGCGGGCGGCACCATGCCATCCGCTATGCCTGTGTCCAGGGGTCCAGGGCCGTGAGCGCCGCGCGGGTGGCGGCCATGGGATTCCAGGACCTGCTCGGCATCAACCACAAGGTCTCCGCCTTCGTTTGCCCCAGCCGCTTCATGGTCGAGAAGATGATCGCGTTCGGGTTCGCTCCGGAGCAGGTCCATTACCTGCCCACATTCAGCGACCCGACGGCGTCCCCGGTGAGGGAGAGCGGAGGCTTCGCGCCGGCGGGTGGATCCGCCGGTGCTCCCTACATGCTCTACGTCGGGACCTGGTACCGGTACAAGGGAGTCCACACGCTGGTGCAGTCCTTCGCGCGGATGCCGCACACGGTCGGGCTCAAGGTCGTGGGTGGGGCCGGTGAAACGGAGGCGAGGGATCTGGCCCGGATCGCCGCCGGGACCGGTCATCCTGGGATCGAGTTCCTGGGGTTCGTCCACGGGCCCCGGTTGGAGGAGCTGTACGCGAATTGCCTGGCCGTGGTCCTGCCCTCGATCTGCTATGACAACTTCCCCAATGTGATCCTCGAGGCCATGGAGCACGCCAAGCCGGTGATCGCGAGCAACCTCGGGAGCCTTCCCGAACTGGTTGAGGATGGGGCCACGGGGCTCCTCTTCGCTCCCGGCGACACGAACGATCTGGCCCGGCAGATGCAGCGGCTACTGGCGGACCCCGATCTCGCCCTGGCCCTGGGCCGCGCCGGCAAGAAGCGCGTGGATGGCGAGTTCACTCCCGACCCGCACCTCGAGGCGTTGCTCGCGTTGATGGAGACGGTGGTGAGGGAGAGAGGCGCCGGCCAGTCGCCGGCGCCAGGTCAGCGGTAGGTTGCCTTGATCGTGCCCCAGGTCGCGGGCTCGGTGGCCGTCGTCTGGGCGGGATCACAGGCATCACGCCCCCCGGAACCGACGCAGATCCTTCCCAGTCTCTGCTGGCCCTCGGGCGTATTGGCATCGATGTAGTCGAGCTGCGCGTTCGTGCAATCGAGAACCGCGGTGCCGTCCGGGTAGGTCGATTCGACTTGCCGCAGACACCCGTTCGCTCCGCTCAGAAAGAACATCCGTCCGATCACGGCCAGCGCCGGCCCGTTGATGCAATTGAACGCCGTGGCGATGGTCCCGGCGGTTGGACCGCCGGGATCGTGCGGTTGCACGGCGAAGATCTGGTTCACCTGGCAGTCCCACGCCCCGCCCATGAACACCCATCCCGCATCCCACGCGAACGCCGTTTCCAGCGCGTGGACATTGTCGTAGTTCATGAGGAGGAGATAGACGGTGACGGGCGAGTCGGCCGCGACATTCACGGCCGGACGATGGCCGAGACAGTCGACAGGTAGGTAGCCGGAGCAGGGATTCCCGGTCCCTTCGGCGGCGTGCAAGGGAAGGGTGAAGTCCGGGTTGGGTCCGGAGACCGCGGCCTGCGGCCCGATCAGGAGCAGGGCCGAAATCAGTAGCCCGAGGACGAAGAAGGACTTCGTGTCCATGGCAACACCTCCCGCGCAGGGCCCCGCGCGGGCGATCTGCACGGCACGGAGCCTGTGCGCCACCGATAAGCCTAGCGCCGCCCAACGGCGGTCGTCAATCCGGCTGTCGTTGATGGGTAGGATCCCCCGGGTCGGTGTATCAAAGCCAGGGTTGCCCCGTCCCATCTATGGTGAAGCGAGCCGCGCGCCCCCGGTCCGCCCGCGTAGCCGTCGATGCCGTCAGATGCAACTCCCCCGTTCCCCTCAGCGGTCGTGGCCATGGGCGCTGGTCGCCGATGCACCGTCCGAGCTGCAGGATGAGGAAGGATGCTGATCATGTACGCTACGCGCACAGCTCAAGCCCCGGACCGATGCCCTGAGCTGGCAGGACTCGCCTGGCTGGCCATGGCCGCCCTGCTACTCCTCGCGGCGTCTCCGGCCGCCGCGCAGTGGAGCCCCCAGAGTCCCGTTCCCACCTTCCTGGATGTCCGTGGCGTCGCCGCGCCCACAGCGCAACGGGTATTCCTCGCGACCGACGACGATTCGTTCGATGAGGGGGGAGCGCTCTTCGAGTCGGCCGATGGCGGGTCGAGCTGGACGCAGCGCGATGTGCCCTTCAGTCTGAACGATCCACTGAACGGGATCTTCTTCCTCGACAGCCAGAACGGCTGGACCTTCGGCAATGCCAACTACCGCACGACCGATGGCGGCACGACGTGGATCGAGCTCCCGTTCCTGGGCTCGACCTACTTCATGGAGTTCTACACACCGACCTTCGGTCTGGCCACCGGGAACTTCGGTCGCTACGTGAGCCGTGACGGCGGCCTCACGTGGGAGATCTCCCCCGACGGCGTGTTCGCCTTCGACTTCGTGGATGCTCAGAATGGGCTCGGTGTCTCGAGCCTTGGCATCCATCGGACGACCGATGGCGGTGCCAGCTTTGCCCTCGTGGCGCCCGGGGACGGTCTCGCCGTGGCCTATCTCTCGACCAGCGTCGCCGCCGGCATCGTGGATGGCACCTTCATGCGGTCGACCGACGGCGGGGCGTCATGGACGGCCGGGGTGAGCGCCGAGGGTCGCAGCCGGCTTCTGGCGCTGTCCGCCGATGTCGTCATGGCGTGGGGCCGGAGCGGGGTGTTCCCCGACCATGACGACCGTTTCTTCCGCTCCGCTGACGGTGGCCAGACCTGGACCGACCTCGGTGAGGTGATGACGGAGGGCGCGGGGGGCTTCGCCGTGGCGGATCCCCAGGTCGTCGTCGGGTCCGATCTCCTCGGCAATGTGTTCCGTTCCGGCGATGCCGGTCTGAGCTGGACTCAGGCCTTCACCTCTCCCGGACCCCGGCCCAGCTTCCTCGGCAGCACGCGCCCGGTGTTCGCGGATGCCCAGGCCGGCTATTTCGCCTTCGGTGCCGGCTACGTGATCAAGACGACCGATGGCGGCGCCACCTGGACGCAGGTCTCGAGCGGGACTGGACGGGCCCTCGATGACATCGACCGTTTCCCGAGCGGTGATCTGATCGCGGTCGGCGAGAACGGGACCCTCCTGACCAGCAGCGGCGTGACTCCATGGCTTCTCCAGGAGGCGCCGACGGCGCTGAACCTCCGCGCGGTGCAGGTCGTGGGCCCGACCGACGTCGTCGTCCTGGATGAGGATGCCCGCGTCTACCGGAGCGCCGATGGTGGGTCGACCTGGACCGCCGCGGCCGCAACACCTCCCGGTCTCGATGGTGCCGATCTCTACTTCACCGGTCTCCTCGACGGGTGGGTGACAGGCACCGGCTTCTCTGGCGCGGCGCTGTTCCACACGACGGATGGGGGCGACTCGTGGACTCCCGTTCCCGACTTCGCGGGGGTCTACGTCGCCGTCGACTTCGCGGGCGAGAGCGGCTGGGCGGCGAATGTCGGAGGGCGCCACTACCGCACGACCGACGGGGGTGCCACCTGGACGCAGGGCGACCTTCCCGGATCCCCGCTTCAGATCAGCGACATGGACTTCTTCGATGTCAGCATCGGCTATGCGGTCGGCTCCTGGGGCTACGCGGCTCGCAGCGATGATGGGGGCATGACGTGGGAGATCCTGCCCACCCCCAACGGCAACGACCGGCTGACCGACATCTACTTGCTCGGTCCCAACGAGCTGTGGGTGAGCACCGCCAATGACGCCGCCTACTACACGGCCACGGGCGGTCAGACCTGGGCTCTTCTCGATATCGGTGCGGCGGGCTTCGGTTCCTTCGCGGCGATCGCCGCCACGCCGCAGGGTGACGCCTGGACGGTGGGCGATCGGGGGGCCATCGAGCACTTCGTCGGGCCGCCGCCCCCGCCGCTGAATCAGCCCCCGGCGGCGTCCTTCACCTTCCTCACGACAAGGTTGACGGTCGCCTTCACCGATACCAGCATCGATCCCGACGGCACGATCATCAGCTGGGCCTGGGATTTCGGTGACAGCACGACATCGGCGGAGCAGCACCCGACCCACACCTACCTGGAGGCGGGCACCTACATCGTGCGCCTGACCGTGACCGACGACGACGGGGACGCCGGCACCGCCGGGAGAATCGTCGTCGTCCAGCCCGGCCCTGGCGGTACGTTCGGCGACTTCACCGAGGTGACCCCCTTCGATCCGCTGTTCGTGACGCCGCAGGACGAGGACTTCTGGGTGGCCACGACCTCGGCCGCCGACTTCGACAACGACAACGATCTGGACATTGCGGTTCTCGGTTACTACGTGGTCTACAACACGAGTGTCGAGGAGCGCCTCGTTCTCCTCCGCAACGACGGTCTGGCGGGCCCCGATGAGTGGGAGTTCGCCTACATCGACGTGCCTCTCGGGGACCTCAGCTCGGGCGCTTCCGATCTGGCCTGGGGCGACGTGGACGGCGACGCCGATCAGGACCTCGTGGTCGGCACGGACGGCGAGACGGTGATCTATCGCAATGACGCCGGCACCCTGGTCCTCACTGACACCATCCTCCCCGGGTACTACGAGGAGAACTTCCAGGCCTACTTCGACCTGCGTTCCATCACCTGGGCCGATGTCGACAACGACAGCGACCTCGACCTCCTGCTTCCATCCGTTTTCGACTTCAACACGTTCAGATACCGCACCGCGCTGATGCTCAACCAGGGTCCCAACGGGACCGGAGGCTGGGTCTTCACCGAGACCGATTCCGTCTTCGCGGCCACCGCCCACGCCCAGAGCGCATGGGCGGACTTCGACGACGATCAGGATCTCGATCTGTTGCTCATCAACCAGGCGCCGCTGACCAGCGGTGGGTTCATCCGTCGCTACCGCAACGATGGTGGCGGCACCTTCGTCGGCGAGGACATCCTGGGTACGGTCACCATCGAGCGCGGCGAGGCGCAGTGGGGCGACGTCGACGCCGACGGGGATTTCGACGTTCTGGTGGCGGGAAACATCCGCGAGCCCGACGGGTCCTTCAACGAAGTGCTACGCATCTACCGCAATGAAGCCGACGTGTTCACGCCCTTCGAGGTGATCGACTGCGTTCCTTGCGAGGGCTGGTTCGACCTGACGGCGGCCACCTGGGCCGACTACGACTCGGACGGCGACATCGACATCCTCCTGACCGGTACCTACAACAGCGGCTCGCAGATCGAGGGCCGGGCCAAGATCTATGTCAACGACGGCGGCGTGTTCGTCGACTCGGGCAACGATCTCCCGGCGCCGCGGGCCAGCGGGACGCGTGGCGGCACCTTCACCTGGCTCGATATCGACGGGGAACAGGACCTCGACTACTTCATCGCCGGGGAGTACTTCGTGCCGGGCGGCAACGGCCTCATCGAGGCGCAGATGCATCTGTACCGCAACGATTCCGGCGGGATGAACGCGGCGCCGTCAGCACCCTCGAACCTGGCCGCCATCGTCGGGGAAGGCGGCGTGGTTCGCCTGACCTGGGATCCGGCCGGCGATGATCATACGCCGAGCACCGCGCTGACCTATGATCTCGATCTCTACCGGAACGGAGTGCCGGTAGCCAGTCCTCACCGTCTGCCGGAGCCAGGCAGTGTGAGCGCCGTCCAGGAGTGGGTTCTGACCGGGCTGTCCGACGGTGCCTATGCCTGGACGCTGCGCGCCGTCGACAGCGCCTACAACGGCGGCCCCCTGGCCCAGGGCCTGTTCAACGTGGGTACTGCCGCATCCGTGGAGGAATCCGCCGAGCTGCCGCGCGCCTACGCCTTCGATCGCAACTACCCGAACCCGTTCAACCCAGCGACCACCTTCCGCTTCGCCCTCCCCGAGCGCGCGGATGTCGAGCTCGCGGTCTTCGATCTCGCCGGACGACTCGTGGCCCGGGTCGTCAACGAGACGCTGCCGCCTGGAGTTCATGAGATCCGCTGGAATGCGGGCGATCTGGCGAGCGGAGCCTACTTCGTTCGCCTGTCGACCGCGGAGTTCACCAGGACCCGGCGCGTGCTGCTCCTCAAGTAGCGGCCAGCCGCGGACGATGCTACGGCGCCCCGGGCTGCGGTTCGCGGTCCGGGGCCGGGCTTCCCGCCGGAAGCCCGAGCAGCTGGCGGGCCCGGTCGAGCGCCTGGTCGATGTTGCTGACCATGTTCTCCTCGCCGATCTTCTTCCACAGCTCGGTGCGCTGAAGGGCCAGAAGCGGTTGGGCGTGCACGCCGGAGAGCACGACCCGAGTGCCGTCCCGCCGGCACTGGTTGTAGAGCTCCTCGAGGAGATGGAGCCCGGTGGCGTCGATCGCGGGGACCTGGCGCAGGCGCACGATGAGAACGCCCGGGCGCGACTTGATTGTGCGCATCGTGTCGCGGAAGGTCTCGGCTGCTCCGAAGAAGAACGGGCCGTTGATCTCGAAGACTTCCACGCCGGGAGGGATCTGGCGCCGGGTGATGGCATAGAGGTCCGGAGCGTCCTCGGCGTCCCGGAACTCCCGCGTCACCACCCCGATGTTCGCGACCTCGCTCATGCGCCGGATGAAGAGGAGCGAGGCCATGACCACCCCCACTTGCACCGCGATCGTGAGGTCGATCACCACCGTCAGTACGAAGGTCGACAGCAGGACCACGACATCGCTTCGCGGGGCGCGCAGGAGGGCGCGGAACTGATCGATCTCGCTCATGTTGTAGGCGACGATCATGAGGATCCCGGAGAGTGCGGCCAGCGGGATGTGGCGCGCGAGTGGAGCGAAGAGGAGGAGCACAACGAGGAGCGTTGCCGCGTGAATCATGCCGGCGACCGGTGTGCGCCCACCACTCTTCACGTTGGTGGCGGTGCGGGCGATGGCGCCGGTGGCCGGAAGGCCGCCGAAGGCGACCGCGCCGATGTTGGCAACACCCTGGGCGACGAGTTCCATGTTCGACTTGTGCCGCGAGCCGATCATGCCGTCGGCGACCGTGGCCGACAGCAGGGACTCGATCCCGGCGAGGAGCGCGATGGTGAACGCCGGCGAGATCATCTGGCGGATCGTTACCCAGTCGAGATGGGGAACCGCGGGCGCGGGCAGCACGCGCGGCAGATCGCCGAAGCGCGTGCCGATCGTCGCGACCGGGAGGTCGAGGAGCGAGGCGGCAACGGCCGCCACGATCAAGGCGATGAGCATGCGAGGGATGCGCGCGCTCACGCGCCGGAGGAGCTCGATCAGGAGGATGGTCCCGGCCCCGACGGCGAAGGCGGCGACGCTGATCGAATCGAGATGGGTGGCGTATAGGGCCCAGCGGGCGAAGAACTCGCCTGGTACCTCGGGCAGACTGAGGCCGAGGAAGTCCGGGATCTGAGTCGTGAAGATGACGACCGCGATCCCGGCCGTGAATCCGGTGACCACCGGGTACGGGATGAACTTGATCATCGCGCCGAAGCGCGCCAGGCCCATCGCGATCAGGAGCCCCCCGGCCAGGAGGGTGGCGATGGCGAGCCCATTGTAACCGTGCTGCGCGCTGATGGTGCCGACGAGGACGACGAAGGCGCCGGTCGGACCGCCGATCTGCACCCGGCTGCCGCCGAGCGCCGAGATCAGGAACCCGGCGACGATCGCGGTGAACAGGCCGCGCTCGGGGGGCAGTCCCGAGGCGATGGCGAAGGCCATGGCGAGCGGCAGGGCCACCACTCCGACGGTCAATCCAGCGAAGAGGTCGCCGGCGAAGGTGCGGCGGTTGTAGTCGCGGAGGCAGAGGATGGACTTGGGGATGAACATGAACGCGTCTTTCGAGTTCCTGTGATTCTTGCTAGAGAGCGGCTCGGAGGCGGGCGAGCACGGCGGGACGCGTGCGGAGGCGGATGTCCGTGCCATGGGGGCCGAACGTCTCCTCGAGCACGTGGCAGGAGCGGTGGATCTCGGCAACCACGCGCTGCAGCGTGTAAGGCACATGGAGCGTCGCATCCACCATGTCCCGCTCGAAGAAGCGGATGATGAGCTCGCGGAGCCGGGTCAGGTCCGCCGGGCGCCTGGCCGAGAGCTGAATGGCCTCGGGATAGGCTGCGGCGAGCTCCGCCTGCCGCCCGTCATCCACGCGATCGATCTTGTTGAGGAGGAGGAGCTCGGGGGCATCCGCGGCGCCGATCTCGCCCAGGACCTCGCGCGTCACCGCGATCTGGGCCGGGAAGGCCGGGCTCGACGCGTCCACGACGTGGAGCTTGAGATCGGCATCGGCCGCCTCCTCCAGGGTCGAACGGAACGAGGCCACGAGATCGTGCGGGAGCTTCTTCAGAAAGCCCACCGTGTCGGAGATGAGGATGCGGGGTCGGGTCGGCGGGGAGAGGGCGCGCACGGTGGTGTCGAGCGTGGCGAAGAGCTTGTCGGCGATATAGACCTCGTTGCCGGTGAGGCCGCGCATGAGCGAGGACTTGCCGGCGTTGGTGTAACCGACCAGCGCCACCGTGTCGTGGTCGGCGCGCCGCTGACGCCGCGTTCCGGCCTCGCGCTCGATCGCGCCGAGCTCCGCGCGGAGCTCGGCGATGCGATCGCGGACCTTGCGCCGCTCGAGCTGGGCCGCCGACTCTCCGGCGCCCTTGGCGCCGATGCCGCCGCCCTGGCGGTCGGCTCCACCGCCCGACTCGCGGAGGCGCGGCGCGAGATAGGCAAGCCGCGCGATCTCGACCTGGAGCCGCGCCTCGCGGGTGTGGGCGTGGCGCTGGAAGATGGCGAGGATCACCGAGGTGCGGTCTAGCACCTCGGCGCCGGTCGCTCGTTCGAGGTTCCGGAGCTGCGTCGGCGTCAGATCGTGGTCGACGATGACGATGGTCGCGGGCGCCTCGCCGGCCGGTCTCGCCGTGGGGCTCTCGTCCGCGTCGTCGCTCTCGACCTCGTCCGGCGCATCGGCCTCTTCGTCATCGTCACCTACCGCTTCGCCCTCGACTTCGGCCGCCGCATCCACCTTGCGGCCGCCCTTCCGCCGCTGGGATGGTCCACGCGGGACCACGCCCTCGCCCCCGGTGAACGCCGCTAGCTCGTGGAGCTTGCCGGCGCCGAGGACAGCCCCCGGGGCGAGCGCGGTCCGCTTCTGCGTGACGCGTCCCACAACGGTGAGACCGAGCGTCTTGGCGAGCTGGGCGAGCTCGTCGAGCGAGGCGGAGAAGTCGCCGTCATCCATCCCGGGAAGCTGGACACCGGCCAGGACGGCGCGCGGCGGTATGTGGCGTGCTTCGTGCATGGGGGCGCGGATTCTACTGAGTCGTGGATCCTATCGACAAGAGGTGCTTTGTTGCCCGAGGTCCCGTCCTGAGGCGGCATGCGGCAGGGAAGCATCAAGCGAACGGGGCCTGCCGGAAGGCAGGCCCCGCCCATGCGAGCACTCTCTCGCGCAGCGAATGCGCGCTACTTCGTCGGTGGTGGCGCCTGCGGCGTCCACCGCTTCCGATGCACCTGCTTCATGGCATCGCTCAGGCGATTGAGGCCTTCGTCCATCTCCTCGTCGGTGATGGCCAGCGACGGCCTGAAACGCACCCCGGTGGGCCCGGTGGGGATGATGAGCAGATCGCGCTCGAAGGTCGCCTCGAGAAGCTGGTCCCGCGTGGTCCCATCCAGGAGGTCGAAGGCGCACATGAGACCCCGCCCTCGCGTGTTCATCATGAGGTCGGGGTACTTGCCCTGCAGAGCGAAGAACCCATCCATGAGTTTCTTGCCCTTGACCTCGGCGTTGGCAACCAGGTTCTCGTCGCGAATGATGCGCAGATATTCGGAGGCGCGGACCATGTCGACGAGGTTGCCGCCCCAGGTCGAGTTGATCCGGCTCGACTCGCTGAAGACGTTGTTCTTCACCTCGTCGATGCGGCGCGAGACCATGCATGCCGCAGATCTGCATCTTCTTGCCGAAGCAGATGATGTCCGGCACGACGCCGAGGTGCTGGTAGGCCCACATCCTTCCGGTGAGCCCGACGCCGGTCTGGACCTCGTCGAAGATGAGCATCGCCTCGTTCTCGTCGGCGAGGCGCCGCAGCTCGGCGAAGAACTCGGGCCGGAAGTGGTTGTCGCCGCCCTCGCCCTGGATGGGCTCGATGATGATGGCGGCGATGTCGTCCCGGTGCTCGACGAACGCGTGCTCCATCTGGGCGATCGCCAGCTTCTCCGCGTCGATCACCGCATCGAGGTTCTTGCCCTCGAGCGGGAAGGTGATCTTCGGGTTCACCATGCGCGGCCAGTCGAACTTCGGGAAGTACTTGGTCTTCCTCGGGTCCGCCGTGTTGGTCAGGGAAAGCGTGTAGCCGGTCCGCCCGTGGAAGGCCTGCTCGAAGTGCATGACCCGGGTGCCGCGTTCCTTGCGGTAACCGTCCGCGAAGTTCTTGCGCACCTTCCAGTCGAAGGCGGCCTTGAGCGCGTTCTCGACGCCGAGCGCTCCGCCCGAGATCAGGAACAGGTGCGGGAGCTCGGCGGGCATGGCGGTCTTCTCGAGAGTGTCGACGAACTCCGCCATCTCGACCGTGTAGAAGTCGGAGTTCGACGGCTTCATGAGGGCGCTGCGCGCGAGCTTGGCGATGACGCGAGGTTCGATGAGACGGGGATGATTGAAGCCGATCGGAGCCGAGGCGAAGAACATGAAGAGATCGAGGTACTTCTTCCCGGTCGCGGCATCATGGAGCCAGCTGCCGCGGCTCCGATCGATGTCGACCACGATCGGAAAGCCGTCAACGAGGAGGTGCCGCTTGAGCGTGCCGAGCACCTCGCTCGGATGAATGCCGGGGGGCGTGACCAGTTCCGACGCCGCGCCGGTTGAGATACCGGGAGCGGCTGCCGTCTTGTCGGTTGCCGACGGCCGCGTGAACGTCGCCGCGTTCTGATTCATGACTTGTGCTCCTCTCGCTCCGCGCGGATGGTGTTCCCCACCATCTCGTTGTCGCGGGCACCAGCGGATGCCGCTCGCGATGCTCCGGCGGAGTTCTCTCCCCCTGCCGGTTGCGCCGCGAGCGGAATCCGGAAGTCCTCCTTGGACGTCGACAGTGCGATCACGGTGCGCGTCTGTCGCACTCCAGGGAGGCTGTTGATCTCATCGAGCAGCAGGCGCTGCAGGGCCTGCCGATCCCAGACCTTGAGCTTCACCAGACAGGAGAATTCCCCCGTCACGTGGTGGACTTCTTGCACCTCGGGGATCCCTTGCATCCGGGAGACGAATTCGTTCTCGTAGCGCGGATCCTCGATGAACACCTCGACGAAGGCGGTGATGTCGCAGCCGATCTTTTCGGCGTCGACGATCGCTGCGAAGCCCACGATCACGCCGCGCTGCTCGAGCTTCTTGAGCCGCTCGTTGACGGCTGCCGCTGATAGCCCGATGCGCCGCCCGATTTCGGCCTGCGCTAGCCGGGCATCCTGCTGGACCAGCTCGAGGATCTGAATGTCCTTATCGTCAAGCTTCATGATCACCGTATTATTATCGGCAGATCGACTCTTTCACCAAATATGATACGGAATCGGAGCTTTCATGTTCAACTGGGATCGCAAGCGGGAACCGCGAATCCGGCGCTAGATCATAAACAATTATAAATTCATCACTTATGGTTTCTGAGGGGATGGCGCAGGAGGGTGGTTGGGACCGGTCCGATCCTGTAACTCCAAGAAACCGCTTGACCTGCGGGCGATGGATGATGGTAGTCTGCGATCCAACGCCTGGCTGGAGGATCTCCCGCCAGGGGGGAGCCGCTGCCAGACTACCGGCTACGGATCAAGGACATTGCCTACCGGTTGAAAGTCCCGCTCCGGGCCCTACCGCCACCTTAGGCCACTTTCAGATGCCAGCCGCCCGAATCCCCTTCCCGGCCCACATCTCGCCACGAACGGGTTCGGGCGACTTGACTGAATGGCAGCCAAGCGCTGGGGGGCGTTCCGCGTCCGGCAGCATGGAGCAGATCAAGGTCGAGCGTCAGCGCCGTCTGCGACCGGCAACTTGGTTGGAGATTCGAGAGACGATGAACACGAACCTCTACGTGGGTAACCTCCCTTACAACACGAGTGAACAGGACCTGATCGATCTCTTCGGTCAGGTGGGGGAGGTCGTGAGCGCCCAGGTCATCAGCGATCGCGAGACCGGACGGTCCCGCGGCTTTGGCTTTGTCAAGATGGCCTCGGCTCAGGATGCCCAGACGGCCATCGAGCAGTTCAACGAGCACGAGTTCATGGGCCGCCGGCTCCTGGTCAACGAGGCTCGACCCCGAGGTGAAGGCATGGGGTCCGGGGCGTCGCGGTCCAGTGGTGGGTATCGCTAGCACGGGCAGTTGGCCCGACCCGCTTCCAGGCCGTCGCCCGATCGGGTATGCCGGCATCGACCCTCCGGGTCGGTGCCGGCAACCGGCTTGTGGGGGCGGAGCCGCGCCTCCGGGCGATGCTTTTCCCCGATCTCTTGATCCGTTAGGATGGTTCAGGCCCGATCGTGAGCGCATCGCCCCCACCGCTCAGAACCCCCCCGCTCCAGCGTCGCGGTCCGGTATCACCGTCTGCGCAAGTGGTTGTACTTCTGAGCTTTGCCTCGAGGAGCCCGGCCCATGTCCATGAAGTGGTCATTCCAGCGGATTTCCCTTTACCTCGTCACGGCGGGAGCCGTTCTGGCCGGCGGGTGCACCGACAAGCCAACCGACCCGGGCGACGGCGGTCCCGGCGATGGCACCTACTCCAGCACGGTGCAGCGCATCTTCAATCGAAGCTGCGCCCTCAGCGGCTGCCACGGGGCGGGCACTCCTGCGGCGGGGCTCGAGCTCACCTCCTGGGAGGACCTGTTCCGGGGGAGCGAGCATGGTGAGGTGGTGGTCGCCTTCCGGCCCGAGGAGAGCCATCTCGTCGATCACCTGACCGGCGCCGCCGAGCCGCAGATGCCCTACGGTCGCGACCCGCTCCCTGCAGAAGAGATCGATCTGATCCGCGACTGGATCGCCGCCGGCGCCCGCAACGACCTGGGGGCTGTTCCATTTGCCGATTCGCGCCAGAAGATCTTCGTCACCAACCAGGGAAGCGATCAGGTCACCGTGCTCGATGCGGAGGCGCTGGTCACGAGCCGGATCATCGATGTCGGTGTGCTCCCGGATGCCGACTACCCGCACAATGTCTTCGCCGACCCGCAGGGCGAGCACTACTACCTGAGCCTCATCAATTCGGCACGCATCCTCAAGTTCGACGCCCGGACGGATTCGCTCCTCGGTATCGCTGAGGTCGGCGAGTCGCCGGCGAACCCGGTCACCTCGCCCGATGGCAAGACGCTCTACGTCACCAACTGGCGGCCCGACAACCCGACGCTGCATGTGCTCGATGCGACGACGCTGGAGGAAAGATACATGCTCCGGTTCCCGCTCGCCCTCGGGGCCAGCCCTCACGGTCTGTGCGTCAACGCTGACGGTTCGACCTTGTATACGACCCACGAGCAGGCAGGGAGCGTCTTCAAGATCCTCCTCGGCGAGACGGCACAGGATGCCGAGCTCAGGTTCATCCCGCTCGATGGCCGGGATACGCAGCTCCTGCAGCCCCTTCAGGTCGTGCTCGACGCGGACGAGCGGTACGCCTACGTGACGTGCTTGAACTCGGGCCAGGTGCAGGTCATCGACACCGATCTCGAACAGGTGGTGAATGTGATCGAGATCGGCGGCAATCCTTGGCTGGCTGCGCTGACGCCAGACGGGAGCCGCGTCTACGTGGCCAACTGGGGCAAGAACGCCGTCGATGTCATCGATACCGGGACGCGGAGTCTGGTCATGACGATCGACAACAGCATGGCCGGCGATCACGGTCCCGTGTTCGCCCGGCCCCACGGCGTCGCGATGAGCCACGACGGGCGCTTCGCCTTCGTGTCGAACGAGAACACGAACGGCGAGTACCCCCCGCACCACGGCGGCGAGACGAGCGGGAACGGGAACCTGGTCGTCATCGAGCTGGCAACCAATCACGTCATGAAGACGATCGAGCTGGAGGTGGATCCCACCGGTGTCGCCTTTGCCGCTCACTAGCGCATCGATGAGATGCGCCGTCATATCGGTGCGGGCGACCGCTTGGGCGCTCTTGCTGCTCGTTGTCGTTGCTGGCTGCGGCGATGACGGCACCTCGCCTCCACCGCCCGAGGGGCCGCCGTTTCAGCTCACGGATTTCTCCCCGCCTTCGACCTGCGCCGGCTGCCATCCCAATCACTATGCCGAGTGGTCGTCCTCGATGCATGCCTACGCGTTCAAGGATCCGGTCTTCTTTGCGTTGAACTTCGCAGAGCTCGAGCGGACGAACGGCGACCTCGGCCAGTTCTGCATCGGCTGCCACAGCCCGATAGGCACCCTCACCGGCACCACTCCCGATACCCGCTTCGACCCGTCGACCATGCCCGAGGTGGTCCAGGCGGGCATTTCCTGCGATGTCTGCCACTCCATGGTGGCGGCGGCCCCGAGCGCCACCGAGGATGGCGTGCCTCTCGTGCTCAACCCCGGCAACGTCAAGTACGGGCCTTTACCGGCCATCGACACTGGGCCCGGAGTGCACGATACCGAGCAGAAGCTCGAGCTCTTCTCCAGCTCCACCGCCTGCCGTGCCTGCCACAACCTCACCGTGCGCGGCATCGGCATGGAGAACACGTTCGACGAATGGGAGAACTCGATCTACGCCTCGCGCGGTGACTCGCACTGCCAGGGCTGCCACATGCCGACCTACGCCGGGCGGGCGGCACTCGGGGGCCCCGAGCGGCCCAACCTTCACCGGCATTGGTTCGCCGGCGTGGATGTGGCTCTCACCGACTTTCCCGATCACGAGGGCAACGTGGACCGCGTGCGCCAGCTGCTGCGTGGCGCGGCAAGCCTTGCGGTCCGGGCCCCGGCGGCGGTGGCTCCCGGGGATACCGCCCTGGTCGGGGTCACGGTGACCAACGACCGCACCGGTCACGCCATCCCCTCGGGAACGAGCTTCTCGCGTCAGATGTGGGTCGAGCTGATCGCCACCGCAGGCGGCGACACGCTCGCCCGTTCGGGGCACCTCGATGCCAACGGCGATCTCAGGGATGCGAACTCGGAGCTCGATCCCGACGGCGACCCCGATCTCTTCCTGTTCACGAGCGTGCTCGAGGGGGGTGAGGATGTCACCGTCTTCACGGCCACCGGCATCCAGGAGTCCTTGCTCCAGCCCTTCGAGAGCCGTACGCGGATCTACCGGGTGGCCGTGCCCGAGACTCAGGCCGGACCGGTCGACGTGTCGGTCCGCCTTCGGTTCCGTCCGCTACCACCCTACAAGGTGCGTGCCGCCGGTGCCCCGGAGCTGGTGGCGAGGATCCCGATCTTCGACATGACCGAGTCCGAGCTCGCGATCGACGTGCGCTGACCTGACCGTCGCTCACCCCGCCCCCCGCGCTCTATCCCCGCTTGCTCCCGCCTTGACCTGCCTCCCGGTCGGACGTAGCGTATCCGGCCGCAAGGCAGAGCCGCCCCCGCTGCGGCCGCCCGGCGGCCGGCGAGTGTCGTCTGCCGTCGTCGGCGCAAGCCGGCGACGCTCCTGGGGAGGGTTGCATGGACTATCCAGTCTGGGATGTGGCGATGGGCGGCTCGGTCCTCATGGCGGTCGTCGCCATCACCCATGTCATCGTCTCGCATTTCGCCGTCGGCGGCGGTCTGCTGATCGCCGTGACCGAGACCCTGGCCGTGCGCCGCGGCGACTCGGCCTTCCGCGATCTGGCCCGGCGTTCTTCGCTCGTCCTGATCCTGGTCTCGACCGTGTTCGGTGCCATCAGCGGCGTCGGTGATCTGGGTCGTGGCCGGCCTCATCTCGCCCGCGGCCATCGCCGCGCTCATCCGCAATTACGTCTGGGGCTGGGCCATCGAGTGGGTCTTCTTCATCGTCGAGCTCGTCGCGGCGCTGCTCTACTTCGCGACCTGGGACAAGATCACGAAGCGGCCCACCTGCACTGATCTGGATCTACTTCATCGCCGCCTATGCTCTCGCTGGTCGTCATCAACGGCATCATCACCTTCATGCTGACCCCGGGCCAGTGGCTCGAGACGCGGGCCTTCTGGGACGGGTTCTTCAACCCGACCTACTGGCCGGCGATCGTTCTGCGCACCGGGATCACCCTTCTCATGGCCACTGCGTTCATGGGTCTGGTCGCCACTCGCGCCGAGGCGACGGCGCGGCCGCGGCTCGCCCGTTACCTCGGCTTCTGGCTCGTCGCCGGCGTGCTCGTCGCGTACGCCGGTTTCCGCTGGTGGGAAGGCGCGCTTCCAGAGGCGGTGCGCGCGCTGTTCCTCGGTGACGCCCCCAAGCTCTGGCCACCCTGGCCGCAACTCGCCACTTCCTGCTGTGGGCGCTGACCGCCACGCTCGGGTTCGGTGTCATCTTCTTCGTTCTTGCCCCCCGGACCGCGCGTGTGGTGCCCGCTGTTCTCGTCATGATCGCCGCATTCGCTTTCTTCGGTGGCTACGAACGGCTCCGGGAGGGCGCGCGCAAGCCGTTTCTGATCCACGACTACATGTTCTCCAACGGGATACGCATCGACGAGATCACGAGCCTCAACGACCTCGGGGATTCTGTCGCGCGCCGGCTTCGGTGCGGCTGCGGTGGCGGCCGACCCGGCGGTGCGCGGGCGTGCAGGTCTTCCGCGCCCAGTGCGCTAGCTGTCACACGATCGACGGCTACCAGGGGATCCGCGCGCTCCTGCCGGAGGATGCCGGACATGATCGAGGGTGTGCTCGGCATCATGCGCAGCAGGGCGAGACGATAGCCGCCTTGCCGCGTACCGAGCCCATCGACACGAGCCAGCTCGACTACCCCTTCATGCCGCCATTCGTCGGCACCGAGGAGGAGATGCAGGCGCTCGCCCAGTACCTCGCGAGCGTCGCGGCGAGTTCCGGGCCGGCAGTGGCCGAGAGAGGAGGTGCGCATTGAACCCGAATCTGATCCCGGCGCTCGATCCGACGCCGATCCCGGGACCGACCTGGCTCTTCCATGTGCTGCTCGTGTTCACCTTCTTCCTGCATGCCCTCTTCATGAATCTGGCGCTCGGTGGCACGCTGCTCGCCGCCTCAGCGCAACTCGGCGGTCAGTCGCCGATGAGAATGACGCTCGCGCGGCGGCTCATGGGGGTCAATGGCTACGGTATCTCCTTCGCCATCACCACGGGGATCGCCCCGCTGCTCTTCGTTCAGCTCCTCTACCAGCAGTACTTCTACGCGGCGACCATCTTGATCGGGGAGGCCTGGCTCCTGCTGGTGGCCCTGCTCATGGTCGGCTACTACGCCGTCTACGTGTACAAGTTCAAGGGTGCTCCCGCCCGCGGCACCGGTGGCACGGGATGGCTCCTGATCGCCGCGGTGCTCTTTCTCATCATCGCCATGGTGCACGTGGCCGTCCATCTGATCCATGTCCAGCCCGGCAAGTGGGCGGCCATGGCCGCTTCCCCGTGGTCGGTGCTCGGCGATCCGACGTATGTCGCGCGACTCCTGCACTTCGTCCTGGCCGCGCTCGGGTTCAGCGCGCTCGTGATGGCCTGGTGGGCCGTGCGTGAGGCGGGCCGGGGTCGGGATGTGGAGCTCAACACGGCGATCGCGCGCTACGCCTGGAAGTGGGCGCTGTGGACCACGCTCCTCCAGGTGCTCGATGGCTTCGTGCTCGTCTTCGTCCTCCCGCGCGAGGTGTTGCTCGGATTGATGCGTGCGGGAGCGCCGACGCTGGTGCCGTTGACGGCTTCCATCCTTCTCGGACTCGGACTCCTGATGATGCTGGCCCGGGTCTCGAACCCGGTCGAGAAGCCGGGGCTCGTCACCGGCACCCTCGGTGCCATGGTCCTCACCATCGGGGTCATGGCCATCACCCGGCACCAGGTGCGGGAGCTCTATCTGGCGCCGTTCACCACGGGGGTGACCATCCCGGCGGCGCCGCAGTGGGGTAACTTCCTCCTCTTCGTGCTCCTGTTGCTGGCCGGACTCGCGACCGTGGCCTACATGATCCGCCTCGTCAACACGTCCCGGGCGACGGGTGGGGAGGCGGCGTAGCCCGGCGATGCCGACGATGGTCCTCAGCGAGCTACACACGATCATCCTTGGTCTGCTCGCACTCATGCTCGGTCAGTTCGTCGCCGGGCGGGTGGCGGTCCTGCGCCGCCTCAACGTGCCGGTGCCGGTGGTCGGCGGTATCCTGGCTTCGCTTGCGCTCACCGCCTTTCGTGCCGCCACCGGGATCGAGGTGACCGTGGCGGGTGAGTTTCGCGACATCCTGCTTCTCGTCTTCTTCACCACCATCGGGCTCTCGGCCAAGCTCTCGTCGCTCAAGACCGGTGGCAAGCCGCTCCTCATCATCTGCGGCGTGACGTTGATCCTGCTCGTCTTGCAGAATGTCGTGGGCATCGCCATCGCCCTGGCGCGAGGCGCGCATCCCTTCTACGGTCTCCTGCTCGGCAGCATCTCGTTCGTCGGGGGCCCAGGGACGGCGCTGGCCTGGGCCCGGGAGGGGCAGGCGATGGGACTCCGCTATGCCCCCGAGGTCGCCTTGGGTACGGCCACGCTGGCCGTGGTCAGCGGCGCCGTCGTGGCCGGCCCCATCACCGGGTGGCTGATCGGCCGGCACCGCCTTCGGTCATCGGCCGCTCCCTCCGATATCGCCTGGGCCGGTGCGGCCAAGGAAGCGCCGGCGCCCGCCGCGTCCCTCGAGCAGATCATGCGCACCATGCTGCTCGTCGCCGTCGCGGTTGCCATCGGCGAGTGGCTCAACGAATGGGCCCAGCGGGCCCATTTCGTCCTGCCAGGTTTCCTCACGGCCATGCTGGGCGGCGTGCTCATCTCGAACGTGTCCGATCTTCTTGGCAGGCGTCTCGACTTCGGCCCCATCGAGCGCGGGGGCGAATGGGCGCTGCAGCTGTTCCTGGTCATCAGCTTGATGGGTCTCAAGCTGTGGACTCTCGCCATTGCCGCCGGCCCGCTCCTGTTCAATGTGTTGGCGCAGATCGCCATCACCACGCTCGTGGCGGTGGGATTGCTCTTCCGCCTTCTCGGGAGGGATTACGACGCGGCGGTCGCCAGCGGGGGGTTCCTCGGATTCGGCCTGAGCTCGATGCCGGTCGCGCTCGCGACGATGGATCAGGTCAGTCTCCGCTTCGGTCCCGCCCCCCGGGCGTTCCTGCTCATCACGCTCGCCGGATCGTTCTTCGTCGATCTCGCCAATGCGCTCGTGACCAAGGCTTTCCTGCTCTTGCCGATCTTCGCGCGGTAGCGCTTGTTCAACCGGCCTCGGATCGGAACCGACGGTGACGGAGGAAGGGGTCGAGCACGCCTTCGAGCACGCGGTCGAGGCGGCCGCTCCTGAGCCCGGAGTCGATGTCCCGGACCTCCGGCGAGGGACCGAGGATGTAGCGGCGGACCATGCGATCGGCGGCCGGCTCGATCTCGGCCGCGCGACCGGCGGCGATGGCGGCGCGCACCGTGACCAGCTCGATGAGATGGCGTTCGAGGCGTTCGGGCGTGAGGGCGCTCGTGCCGGCAGCGAGCGTGAGCGTCGGACCGTGGGCCACCTCGACCCGGGCCACGGGCTCGGGCACCAGGAGTCCGTGGCGCTCTTCCGGCGGACGCCGGCGGCAGGTGATCTCACCCGGTGCCACATCGAAGTCGATCATCTCGGGGGTCGGGAGGACGATGGCACGGACGAGATCGGTGTGGGCGGGCCGATCCCCGACGCGCCTCTCGACGAAGGCGTGGAGGCCGGACTCGCCGTTCAGGAGCCCGTAGACGCAAGTGCCCTCGATGAGGAGCATGGCCGATCGCATCTCCTCGCCATCCATCTCCTCATCGAGGACATGGACGGTGAAGCGCCAGCGCTCGGCCCAGGCCATGAACATGCGCGCGAGCCGATGGGCCGAGTTCCCGTCGCCGGTCCCGAGCGCGGTCACCTTGATGAAGGCATCGCTCGCCTCGTGCGGAGCGCGGAGCCCGAGCGCCATCCCCGCCAGATCGGCTTCGAGGCGGATCTCGGCGTAACGCTCCGCGGCCTCATGACTGCGCTCGCCGTCCAGAGGCCTGGCCTCCAGATAGGCGCAGAGGTCGTGGGCTCGCTTCTGTGCCCGCCTGAGCATCGTCTCGATGCGATCGACTCGCTCGAGAGCCGCGAAGGTCCGGCGCGCCGTCCCCGGTCGGTCCCACAGCCCGGGCGCGCGCGCCGCTACCGAGAGCTCGGCCTTCTCTCCCGCCAGCTCCCGCTCGAAGATCGCCGCCGCCTGGTCGACCTCGGCCGCCATCTCCGTCGCCCGCGCCCTGAGCTCATCGGCGGTCAGGCGCTCGCGCGCTCCGAGCAGGCGGTCCGTGATCTCGACCGCACTTTCCTCGACCACGGGCCTCTCGAGATCACGCTCGGTGAAGAGCAGAACCTGCACTTCACCGCGTTCCAGCTTGAGGAAGGCCAGGGCTCCGGACGCTTCCTCGCCGCGGTCGACGATGGCCCGGGCCAGAGGAGTCAACACCTTCTGCTCGATGACGCGCTTGAGCGGGCGGGCGCCGTATTCCGGGGAGAATCCCTGCTCGATGAGGAAGCGGAGCACCTCGGGGTCGACCTCGACCATGAGGCCGCGCCGGAGGATCCCGTGGCGTTCGAGGTGGGCGGCGAGCTCCTTCTCGGCGATGCGCTGCATGACGCCGAGATCCAGCGGGGAGAAGGTGATGACGCGGTCGATCCGGTTCAGGAACTCGGGGCGGAAGAAGCGCTCGACTTCCCGCCTGGTGCCGGCATCGATGGGGGCGGGCGCGAATCCGGCGCGCGGCGCGCCGCCGGAGCCGAGGTTGGAGGTCATGATGATGAGCGTGCCATGGAAGTCCGCGCCCTGACCGCGCGCATCGGTCAAGTGGCCGGCATCGAAGACCTGGAGGAAGAGATCGAACACGTCAGGGTGCGCCTTCTCGAACTCGTCGAGCAGGACGACCGCGAAGGGTGCGGCCCGCACCCGCGCGGCCAGGGTCACGGCGCCCTTGTCCGCCCACGGTCCCTGGCTCCCGATCAGTCGCTCCAGGCTCTGGGGCGACTGGAACTCGCTCATGTCGAAGCGGAGGAGGCGTTCGTCGCTGCCGAAGAGCGCGGCGGCCAGGGCCCGCGCCAGCTCCGTCTTGCCGACCCCGGTCGGGCCGGCGAAGAGAAAGACGCCGAGCGGTCGTCCGGGATCGGTGAGACCGGCCTTGAACAGCGCAATGCGGTCGACGAGGACCTCGATGGCTTCATCCTGGCCGAGCACGCGCCGCCGGAGAGCTTGCCGGAGCTCCCGGCGGTCGAGATGCGCGCGGTCGTCGACGAGGACGGGGGGAATGCCGGTTCGCCGCGCCACCGTCTCGATGACCGCCGAACGATCGAGCTCGAGCGCCGCGCCCGGCGGCAGGCTGTCGACTTCCGCCGCGGCGCGCGCCGCCACTTCGCGGAGGAGCGATAAGCTGCGCCCGGGAGCGGACATTCCCGGGGCGAACATGCGGCCCGAGGAGAGGATCGTGGGCACGAATTCCGTATCCACCCGCACCTCACGGCCGACCCCCTGCGCAAGCTCCGCGGTCAGGTCGGCGAGCACGGACTCGACGATCGCTCGCTCGGCATCGGCGGCGGGGGCCTCGAGGCGAATCGGCTCGAAGAGGTCGAGGATGCGCGGATCGCGGCGCAACCCCCGCTCGAGCTCCTCGGGAGTGGACTCGGCGAGAATCGCGATGTCCCCCCGGGCGATGCGCGGTGCGAGCAGGCTTCCGAAGTGCTCGTCGGGCTGATCCCAGGCCCGTCCCGCGTCGAGCAGGTTGTTGGCATCGGGCAGGAGCCACAGCACGGGCTTCGGTCGAGAGATCTCGTCGACGAAGGCCAGGAGCCGCGTTTGCCACTGACCGATGGCGAACGTGCCGCGGAGGAGATCGCCGGTCGCCACCTCGACCACGACCGGCGGATCGGGATCCCGCGCGACGAGGCGCGCCGCCAGGAGCAGGGCGGTCGTCTTTCCCGAGCCATGCGGGCCGATGACGAGAACGCTGCGTCGTCCGCCGCGCTCGAGGACCTCGGCGATCAAGCGGGCCGTGTCCTCGACACCGTGCGCCGCGGGCAGGCGGTCGAGATCGAGAACCCGTCCGAACTCGGCGAGGAGGTCCGCTGCCGGGCTCGTGGCCACCCGGCGCGCCAGGACCGTCTTGAGCCGGGCGAGGCCCGGGTCTCGCTCCCGCACGCCGAGCGCGGTCACGAGCTCGCGCGCCCGGGCCAGGGGGATCGCGGTCACGATCTCCTCGATCTCGTGCTCCGCCGCGGTGGCGAGCGCTGGGCCGGCGCTCTCGTTGATCTCTCCGAGCATGAACTCGATGAGCATCGGATCGTCGGTGCGGGCGCGGGTGAGGATGCGCCCCAGCCGGACGCCGCCGGCTTTCGCGATCGGTCGGATCGAGATCATGTCGGTCCAGCTCGCCGCCCCATCGAATCGTTCCCCGAGGAGATCGAGGTCCGCCGGTTCGGCTCGGCGCGCCAGCGCGATCGTGGCCAGGGTCTTGAGCCCCCAGTCCTCGCCGGCGAAGGCCTCGGCGATCAGCGCGGTGGGCGCCTCGGCCACGAGCAAGTTCGCGAGGCGGACCATGATGGGCGCGGCCGCCAACTGCTGGTAGCTCTCTGCCTCGCCGTACACCTTGGCCAGTTCCTCGCGATCCCCGGCGCTGATGAGATCGGAGAGGGAGGCGGGAGCTGCGGGCACTGCGCTGGGCGGCGGCTCCGGTGGGCGGGGGAAAGGACGTCTGGGCTCCCTCGGCGTCGGCGGCGGCAGGGGCTCATCCCAGTCGATTGTGCCCCCGGTGAGCCGGTTCCACGCGGCGCTCAGGAGAGAGATCAATGCCCAGAACATCGGCGGCCCTCGCGCGCTCCATCGAATGACCAGGGCAAGACACACTCGACTCTATGCCGCCGCCCGGCAAAAGACAAGAAGATGAGATTCAAGGAGGTCGGGCTGTCAACGCAGGTACGGCAAGAAGAGACTGGCCAGGCTCAAGAGAATGAAGAAGCCGCTCATGTCGGTGATCGTGGTCAGGATCGGTCCCGAGGCCAGGGCGGGGTCCTTGCCCAGCCGGCGCAAGAGGAGCGGGACCGTGCCGCCGATCGAGACCGCGATCATGGTGTTGACCGCCATGGACACGCCGACCAGGACCCCGAGGAGAGGGTTGCCCTTCCAGGCCAGGGCCACGATTCCCAGGAGGATGCCGAGGACGATGCCGTTGATCACGCCCACCGAGATCTCCCGCCACCAGACGTGGGCCACTTCCCGCGGACCGACGAGGCCCAGCGAGAGCTCGCGCATGCTCACGGCGACCGCCTGGTTGCCCGAACAACCGCTCATATCGGAGATGATCGGGAGGAAGACCGCGAGCGCGATGACCGCGGACAGCGTGTCCTGGTGCATGGCGATCACGCTCGCTGCCAGCACGTTGAGGAGGATATTGACGCTCAGCCAGGAGAGCCGGCGGCCCGAGCGGACGTGAACCGGCATGCTGCGCAGCTCCTCGCCGCCGACGATACCCTGGGATTTGCGGTAGTCGCTGTCGCTGCGATCGGCGAGAGCTTCCTCGAGATCCGCCCGCTGCACGACTCCCAGCAGGTGGCCTTGCGGATCGACGACCGGGACGCCGACGAAGGGATGGCTGTCGAAGAAGTCGCGCACCTCGTCGAGGGTCGCATCGACCGCGACGGTGAGCGGCTGGTCGATCATCAGCGCCCGGAGCGGACTCTCCTTCGGGGCGAGCAGCAGGTCCCGCATCTTGAGCACGCCGACCAGGCGGCCGTCCGCCGCCGTCACGTAGGCGTACTGAACGTCATAATCGCGATATTCATCAGCCCGCTCCCGCAGATCGTGGATGACATGGGAAGCGGTGGCTGTCTCCGCGTAGCTCAGGTACTCGGTGACCATGAGCCCGCCGGCGGTGTCATCGGGGTAGCGGGCGAGTAGGCTGGCTTCCCGCGCTTCCTCGGGATCCATGGCCGAGAGGATCGCCTGCGCCTCGCTTGCGCCGAGATCGCCGAGCAGGTCGGCCCGCTCGTCGCTTGGCAGCTCCTCGATGATGGCCGCTGCATGCTCGGGGCCGACGCGTTCGAGGATCTCGACGGCCTCGGACTCCGGCATCTGCTCGACCAGATCGGCGGCATCGGTGGGATCGATGGTCGTGAGCAGGCGTTGCTGCTGCTCCCGGTCGAGACGCAGGACGGCTCGCACCGCTTCGTGGACCGGCAACGAATCCAGGAACGCGGCCGCGGACCTTTCGCCCTCTTCGTGCAACAGGTGCTCGAGCTCGTCCCATGGGCGCTGATCGTGGACATCCGCCATGCCTGGCCTCCTCGGTTGACACAAAGCGTCAAGACGGCACGATCCTAGCAGGAGGCGCCAGCGGCAGGGCTGATGGTTGGCGGAAAGAAGGGACGGCGGAGGTAGGAAGGATCAGCGGACGGGCCGGGCATCCTCCGTTCGCGCCATCTCGGCCCCCATCTCGAGGCCGAGCGCGAACGCCTTTAGATTCAACTCCTCGGTGCCCTTGGGCACGCGATCACGGATCGCCTGCCGCACAGCATCCTCGCTCACCAGGTGCGCCGCGCGCGCAATCACGCCGAGCGCGACGATGTTGCCGACGATGGCTCGCCCGAGCTTCTCCTTTGCGCTCGAGATGATCGGCAGGCTCCATACCCGTTCGTGCGCGGGCGGCAGGTTGGTCACGGCCGCCGAGTCGACGAGCAGGATCCCGCCGGGCTTCAGATCCCGCGCGTAGCGGTTGCACGCTTCCTGGGTCAGGGCGAGGAGGAGATCGATCGCGGTGGCTTTGGGGAAATCGATCTCCTGATCTGAGAGGATGACCTCCGAGCGGCTGGCGCCGCCACGGGCCTCGGGCCCGTAGGACTGGCTCTGCGTGGCGTTGATCCCGTCGTAGATCGCGGCGGCTTCGGCCAGGATCTTGCCGGCGAGAACCAGGCCCTGGCCACCCTCACCGCTCAGCCGAATCTCGTAGCGAAATCCCATCATCGTTCCCAGGCCAGGGCCCCGTACAGGCTCTGGCTCGACTCGCTGCCCACTCCGGCGATGGCGGTGCCGACATCCCGTGCCGGGAGTTCCGGCATCGCCTTGCCGTCGTTCTTCAAGCGCTCGACGATCTGCTCGTAGAGCTCCGTGTACTCGGGCTTTTCGATATCGGCGAGGATCCCGGTGATGAACTTCCCGGCCAGCTCCTCGGACTTCATGGTCTTCGCCCGCTGGATGTCGATCGAACGGTCCTTGATCCACATCATCTGGTCGATCGGCTGGCCCATCTTGTTCTGCCGGCCAAAGGCAGTCGGGCAGGGGGAGATGGCCTCGATCAGGGAGAAGCCCTTCTTCTGGATCCCCTTCTCGATCATCTGGCGAGAGCTTGACCGGGTTGGTGACCGTGCCGCGGGCGACGAACGAGGCGCCGGCGGCGATCGCCAGTCCCGAGATGTCGAACGACGGCTCGAGGTTGCCGTAGGGCGCGGTGGTGGCCGGCTCGCCGAGCGGTGTCGTCGGCGACACCTGGCCGCCGGTCATGCCGTAGATCCAGTTGTTGAACAGGATGACCGTCAGGTCGATGTTGCGGCGGGCGGCGTGGATGAAGTGGTTGCCGCCGATCGCCGTGGCGTCGCCGTCGCCGGTGACCACGATCACCGTCAGGTCCGGGCTGCGCCATCTTGACGCCGGTGGCGAAGGCGATCGCCCGGCCGTGGGTGGTGTGCAGCGTGTTGAAGTCGACGTAGCCCGGGGCGCGGCTCGAGCAGCCGATGCCCGATACCATCGCCACCTCGTCCTTCGGTCGAGCCCAGATCGCTCGATGGCGCCGCAGCATCGCCTTGAGCACGATGCCGTGACCGCAGCCCGGGCACCAGATGAGCGGGAACTGCTCGAGTCTGCAGGTACTGGTCGTAGTCGATCATCTCCGGCATGGCAGCTTCACCTCGCTAGCGAGCCGCGATCTCGCGGATCTGGTCCAGCACCTGTGCGGGCGGATCGGCTCGCCGTCGACCCGGGTCAGGCGATTGCACCTCGGGCCTGGCGCCCCACCGCCCACTCCACCTCGTGGGCCATCTGCCCGAGGTTCATCTCCGGCACGAGGATGTGGTCGACCCGCTCGCCCATCCGCGCGCACCTGCGACCTCAGGGAAGGGCCAGAGGGTGAGCGGGGCGCAGGAAGTCGACCGGGATCCCCTCCTCGCGGGCCATGCGCACCGCCTGCAGGGCCGAACGCGCGCGTCGAGCCGTAGGCGAAGACGCCGATCTTGGCGCCCGGGCACGAGCTGCTCGTCGACCTCGATGATCTCCTCGCGTAGCGCTCGATCTTGCGGTCGAGCCGGCGCAGGAGGCCGTCGATCTCCGCCGGATCGTTGGTCGGGAAGCCGGTCTCGTCGTGGACGAGCCCGGTGACGTGGAAGCGGTAGCCGCGTGCCGAAGGTGGCCATCGGCGGGCATGTCGGTCGTCGGTGTGCGCGTAGGGCAGGTAGCTCTCCGGCGGCACCTCGGGCTGGGCCCGCTCGAGAACCGTCACGCGCTCGGGCAGGACCACCTTCTCGTTCACGTGCCCGACGATCTCGTCGAGCAGCAGGATGACCGGCGTCCGGTAGATCTCGGTCAGGTTGAAGGCGCGCACCGTCAGGTCGAAGGTCTCGCGCACGCCCCGCGGGCAGAGCGCGATGATCGGATGGTCGCCGTGCGTCCCCCAGCGCGCCTGCATCACGTCGCCCTGTGCCGGGCAGGGTCGGCAGTCCGGTGCTCGGGACCGCCGCGCTGGACGTTGACGATGACGCAGGGGACCTCGGCCATGCAGGCGTAGCCGATGTTCTCCTGCTTGAGCGAGAAGCCCGGACCGCTGGTGGCGGTCATGGCCTTGGCGCCGGCGAGCGACGCCCCGATGACCGCGCCCATGGCGCCGATCTCGTCCTCCATCTGGATGAAGCTGCCGCCGACGCGGGGCAGGGCTCCGGAGAGCATCTCGGCGATCTCGGAAGAGGGTGTGATGGGATAGCCGGCGAAGAAGCGGAGGCCGGCGGCAAGCGCCGCCTCGGCGCAGGCCTCGTTGCCGGTCATCACGCGAACCCGGCCCTGTGCGCGTTCGGATTTGGCCTTCGGGTTTGACTCTGCGTTCACCTCGGTCAGCGCCATGGGTGCGCTCCTCTCATGATCGTGCCTCTGGTCGTTTGCAAGCGAACGGCGCTCTTGTCATTCCACCTTGATGGCGAAGTCGGGGCACACGTACACGCAGAGGAGGCAACGGGTGCACTCTTCCGGGTTGGTGGCGACGGGGAGCGGCCCCGCCATGGTGAGGACGTGCTTCGGGCAGAAGGCGACGCAATAGGTGCATCCCTTGCACCAGCCGTCACGGATGGTGATCTGCGGGACTTTTTCCATGGTTTCGGTGGATTGGGTTCGGGTCTTGGGATGGTTCACGGCGCGATCGGCGGTTCCTCTTACTCCTCGGCGGACCGGTCGATCCGGCCCGGCCCGGTTCCGCAGACCGCCTGCGGGGGGATCCCCGGCTCTGAGTAGCAAGGAGGTCGCCAAATCGCCAAGCTCCCTTTCCACCCGGGACCGCAGGTGGATCGCCGCGGGATACCTCATCCCGTTCGTTGCTGAAGCCATATCCTATTGTCCTTGAATGACTTATATGTATCGGTCGAGATGCGGTGCGGCGGAGAGAGGAATCTCGGGAGGACAAGGCCGTCCGCCGATGGGCCGCCGGGCCATCCACGCCGGATGAGTCCGCCAGAATGTCATCCTTTTCTTTCCTGTCCATGACGCCATGGCGGTGTCTGATCGATTATGGTCCGAATCGGGGTCGAGCGGCGCTAGGATAGGCGCGCCCGACTCTCTGAAGTCCCGGAGCCATGGGGAGAAGCCGGATCGCCGGCTTGCCCGGTTGGGATCGGACGAGTGGCCTATCTCTTGCCGAGGATCATGGCGATAGGGGGTCGGCCTGTCGGTCCATTGCCGGCAGACCTGGATCCCCAGCCGAACGGATCTGTCCACCTGATCTCGGCGCAGGAAGCGTGGCCCGATTCCGTCAGGCGGGAACCCTGTAATCACCCGATCGACCGATCGACCCTGATGCTGCGCGCAGGTCGCTCCGGCCTACGCCGGGCTTGCGCTGCCGCAGGGGGGGCCTGACGGTGGGGGTTGGGGAGGTGCTTTCTAGGATGTCGACGACGATGGATACCGCCGCTAGTCGCGGCGCGCGGCCGCAAGGAGTCCCTATGTCGAACTACGTGTCGTCCCTGATGGCGGAGGTCAAGGCCAAGAATCCGGCGGAACCCGAGTTCCATCAGGCCGTTCAGGAGGTCGCCGAATCGCTCGCGCTCGTTCTCGACCGCCATCCCGAGTATCGCCGCGGGAAGATCCTCGAGCGGATCATCGAGCCCGAGCGGGTGCTCATGTTCCGGGTGCCCTGGGTGGACGACCAGGGCGAGGTGAGGGTGAACCGCGGGTTCCGCATCGAGATGAACACGGCGATCGGCCCCTACAAGGGCGGCCTCCGCTTCCACGCCTCGGTCAACCTCGGCATCTTGAAGTTCCTGGCCTTCGAGCAGGTCTTCAAGAACTCGCTCACCACGCTGCCCATGGGGGGTGGCAAGGGTGGCTCCGATTTCGATCCGAAGGGCAAGAGCGACAACGAGGTGATGCGGTTCTGCCAGAGCTTCATGACGGAACTCCATCGCCACATCGGCCCGGACACCGACGTGCCGGCCGGCGATATCGGAGTCGGCGCACGTGAGATCGGATTCCTCTTCGGGCAGTACAAGCGCTTGAAGAACGAGTTCACCGGGGTTCTCACCGGTAAGGGCCTCAACTGGGGCGGCTCGCTCATCCGGCCCGAGGCGACCGGCTACGGCGCCGTCTACTTCGCCGCCGAGATGCTGGCGACGCGGAAGGAGACGCTCGAGGGCAAGATCTGTCTGGTCTCCGGCAGCGGCAACGTGGCCCAGTACACGGTCGAGAAGCTGCTCGAGCTCGGCGCCAAGCCGGTGACGCTCTCCGATTCGAGCGGCTACATCTACGACGAGGCGGGGATCACCAAGGACAAGCTCGCCTTCCTGATGGAGCTCAAGAACATCCGCCGCGGGCGCATCAAGGAATACGCTGACAAGTTCAAGGGCGCGGTCTACACCCCGCTCGATGCCAAGCTCGACCACAACCCGCTGTGGAACCACAAGGCCCATTGCGCCTTCCCGAGCGCGACCCAGAACGAGGTCAACGCCAAGGACGCCGCCAATCTGCTCAAGAACGGCGTCTACGTCATCTCCGAAGGGGCCAACATGCCGACGACCATCGAGGGCGTGAATCAGTTCATCGACGCCAAGATCCTCTATGGCCCGGGCAAGGCCGCCAATGCGGGCGGCGTGGCCACCTCTGGTCTGGAGATGGCACAGAACTCGATGCGCATGAGCTGGACGCGGGAGGAAGTGGACAAGAAGCTCCAGCACATCATGAAGAGCATCCACAAGGCCTGCTGGGACACGGCCGAGCGTTTCAACACGCCGGGCAACTACGTGAACGGTGCCAACATCGCCGGCTTCATCAAGGTCGCCGACGCGATGATGGATCAGGGAGTCGTATAGGACGCGCCAGCCGTTGCGCTGGGGCGGGGTTCGGCCCGCCTTCAAGATGCTCGTCGGCGGGGTCGCGAGCCGGTAGAATGCGGCGCGGGAGGGCAAACGCCCATCCCGCGCCGTTCGCTTTCCCTCTCCCCGCGGACGCTGGGGCAGGGAGCGCGACCACCCGGGGTCGACCCTTGAGTGTGCGATGACCGAAAACGAGTCCGAATCGACGACCGTCGTCCGCTCCACCCGGTTTGCGGGCTTTCAAGAGCTCATGCGCAACCGGATCGAGAACGTCCTCCTGGTTTCGAGCCTCTACGACTCGTTCATCCTGGCCGAGGACGGCCAGCTGAGCGAGGTCATCCTGAGCAAGTTCCTCGATATGAACCTGCGTCACACGCCCGGGATCACCCGCGTCTCATCCGGAACGGAAGCTCTGGCCATCGCTCGCGCCGAACGTCGCTTCAACCTGATCATCACCTCGATGCATGTCGGAGACATGGATGCTCCGACCCTGGCAACCCGGGTGCGGGAGGAGGGGCTCGGCATCCCCGTCGTCTTGCTCGCCTATGATTCGCGCGAGCTGACCGATGTCATCAGCCGGCGCGATGTGTCCTCGCTTGAACGCATCTTCCTCTGGCAGGGCGACGTGCGGATCCTTCTGGCCATCGTCAAGTACGTCGAGGACCGTCTCAACGTGGCCCACGACACCGGCGAGATGGGTGTGCAAGCCATCATCGTCATCGAGGACTCCATTCGCCAGTATTCCTCCTTCCTGCCGACGATCTACTCCGAACTGATGCGGCACTCTCATAGCCTGGTGCCGGAGGGCATCAACCTCTCGCACAAGCTGATGCGCATCCAGGCCCGCCCGAAGATTCTCCTGTGCTCGACCTACGAAGAGGCCTGGGCCTATTTCGATCGCTATCGCGAGGACATTCTCGGCGTCATCACCGATGTCGAGTTCCCGCGCAACGGCGAACGATGCCCGGACGCGGGCGCCGAATTCGCCCGCGAGGTGCGCCGCCAACAGCCGGACATTCCTGTCCTCATCCAGTCGAGCTTCACCGCCAACCGGGGGGTCGCGCAGTCCGTGGGCGCTTCCTTCCTGCTCAAGGGGTCGCCGACGTACTTGCATCGGCTCAGCCGGTTCATGATGCAGAACTTCAGCTTCGGAGACTTCATCTTCCGGCTCCAAGACGGCACCGAAGTCGGCCGCGCCACCGATCTCAAGACGCTCGAGGAACTTCTGGGCAAGGTGCCCGCGGAGAGCCTGGGCTTTCACGGCGAACGAAATCACTTCTCGAACTGGCTCAAGGCGCGCACCGAGTTCACGCTTGCTGACAAGCTCCGGCCGCGCAAGGTCTCGGACTTCGCCTCGCTCGAGGACCTCCGGCGGGACCTCATTCGCTCGATTCAGGAGTATCGCGAGGAACGGAACCGCGGCATTGTCGCCGACTTCGACCGCCATACCTTCGATGGCAGCGCGAGGTTTCTGCGCATCGGAGCCGGATCGCTCGGCGGGAAGGCGCGGGGACTCGCTTTCGTCAACCGATTGCTCAACGACCACAACGTTGCGGCGCGCTTTCCCGACGTGGAGATCTCGGTGCCGCCGTCCGTCGTTCTCGGTACCGATGTCTTCGACGAGTTCCTCGCCGCGAACGATCTCCGCGATTTCGCCATCGACAGCCCCGACCACGAGGAGGTGCTGGCTCGGTTTCTCGCCGCCAAGTTTCCTGCGGCCTATCGCGACGATCTCCGTGCTTTCCTCAAGCTCGCCCGCTACCCGCTCGCCGTGCGGTCGTCGAGCCTGCTCGAGGACTCGCCGTACCAGCCGTTCGCCGGGATCTACGCCACCTACATGCTGCCCAACAGCCATCCCGACCTCCAGGTCCGGCTGCGGCACTTGATCGATGCGATCAAGCGCGTCTACGCCTCGACCTTCTCCGAGCAAGCCAAGTCCTATCTGCAGGCCACTCCCTATCGGCTCGAGGAAGAGAAGATGGCCGTCATATTGCAGAAGGTCGTGGGAGCGGCGCACGAGGATCGCTTCTATCCCGATTTCGCCGGGGTGGCGCGTTCCCACAACTTCTATCCGACCCCGCCGATGACGACGGACGACGGGGTCGCCGCCGTGGCGCTCGGGCTCGGTGAGACCGTGGTGGACGGTGGGCTCTGCATCCGTTTCTGCCCGCGTTACCCGCAGCACCTGGTCCAGTTCTCATCGGTGAAGGACATTCTCCGCAACTCGCAGCGTGAGTTCTATGCGCTCGCCCTGCGCGAGTCGTCCGGCAGCGCCCCCTCGCACGAAGCGTTCGAGCTCCGCCAGTTCGGGCTCGAGGCTGCCGAGTCCGACGGGGCGCTGGTCTGGGTCGGCTCGACCTATTCGCCGGAGAACCATGCTGTCTACGACGGCCTGTCACGAAGCGGCGTTCGCCTGGTCAGCTTCGCGCCGATCCTCAAGCATGGCTTGTTCCCCCTGGCCGAGATCCTCGATCTCATGCTCGAGATCGGCCGCGCCGGCACCAGCGGTCCGGTCGAGATCGAGTTCGCGGCGAATCTGTCGAAAGGCCAGGGGGAGCGCCCGGAGTTCGGCTTCCTCCAGCTGCGCCCCCTCGCCCTCAGCCGCGAGATGGCGGATGTCGAGATCGGAGATGTCGATGCCACGGAACTCATCTGCCGGAGCTCCACCGTCCTCGGGCATGGCAAGATCGAGGATCTGCGCGACCTGGTCCTGGTCGACATCCATCGCTTCGAGCGCGCGCGCTCGCAGGAGGTGGCTCAGGAGGTGGCTCGGTTCAACGCCGAGTTGACCGCGCGCGGTACGAACTACGCGCTGATCGGCGTCGGCCGCTGGGGTTCCGCCGATCCTTTCCTCGGGATTCCGGTGACCTGGGACCAGATCGCCGCAGCGCGAGTCATCGTCGAGGCCGGCTTTCACGATTTCAAGGTGACTCCGTCGCAGGGAACGCACTTCTTCCAGAACCTGACCACATCGCGCGTGGGCTACTTCACCGTCAATCCCGACGAGGGAGAGGGGTTTGTCGACTGGGAGTGGCTGTCCAAGCAGCCGGCGGTTCGTGAGACGGACTTCGTTCGCCATCTCAAGTTCGCCGAGGCGATCGTGGTCAAGATGGACGGCAAGCAGAATGCGGGCGTGATCTTGAAGCCCAAGAGCCGGTCGTGACCGACCGCTGCTACTTCGTTTCGGATCTGCATGGCCGGCGGGATCGCTACGAGAAGCTGTTTGCCGCCATCCGCGGCCGGCGGCCCGCGGGCGTGTTCCTCGGCGGGGACCTCCTGCCGTCAGGCGTCTTCCTCGCCGGAGGGGGCGCCGACCCCGAGGACTTCGTCTCCGGCTTTCTCGCCGCCGAGTTCAGGAGCCTGCGCGCCGAGCTCGGCGCCGGCGCGCCGCGGGTATTCGTCATCCTCGGCAACGATGATCCGCGCCGCGAGGAGGAGGGGGTCCTGGCGGCCGCCGCCGCCGGGGTCTGGGAGTACGCGCACCAGCGCCGGACCCAGTTCGGGAGCCACCTCGTCCTCGGCTATGCCTGCATCCCGCCGACTCCGTTCCTGCTCAAGGACTGGGAACGCTACGATGTGTCCCGGCACGTGGATCCTGGCAGCGTGTCGCCGGAAGAAGGATGGCGGACGACTCCCGCCGAGGCGCACGAGCTCAGATACGGCACCATCCAGAAGGACCTCGAGGCCCTCGCCGGCGCCGAGGATCTGTCACGAGCCGTGTGTCTCTTTCACTCGCCGCCCTACCAGACGCCGCTCGACCGCGCCGCCCTCGACGGCATGATGGTGGAGCACGTCCCGCTGGATGTGCACATCGGGAGCATCGCGATCCGCCGCTTCATCGAGTCGCGGCAGCCGCTCCTCACGCTGCACGGCCATGTGCACGAGTCGGCGCGCCTGAGCGGGGCCTGGATGGCACGCCTGGGCCGGACCGTTTGCCTCTCCGCGGCCCACGACGGCCCCGAGCTCGCCCTCGTCGAGTTCGACCTCGACGATCCGGCCGGGGCCGAGCGTCACCTGCTCTAGGTCGCGGGGCGGGCACCTGCGGGGCGCAGCGGCAGGAGCCGCGCCGGATCGGTCACGGCCCCGATCTTGGCGGCGTAGGAGTTGTGCTCGGCGATGTCCTCATCGGTGACGATATGGACATCGAGAATCCCGTCCACGCGGCAGCCGGTACGCAGGAAGTTGAACTCGGACAGGCACAGGCTCCAGCCGTCGAGCCAGGAGAGGAGGTCCTGTCTCTGCTCCTCCGTCCCGTCGAAGTGGACGAGGAGATCGATATCGCTCGCCGGTCCGGCGCTGGCGTTCTTGGTGCTGCCAAAGACGTACAGCGCCTTGACCCCGAAGCGGTCCGGATCCAGCCGCCCGGCGAGCCGCTCGGCGAACTGCATCCGCCACTTCCAGTGATTATCGGCCCGTGTCCGTTCCTCCTCCGCCCGGGCGTCGGTCTCCTCGGGGACTTCGGCGCGCGGCGCCAGGAAGGCGATGGCCTCGTCGAGGTTCGCGTTCATGAGGACGTGCATCACCATCCCTTTCGTGACCCGCGAGACGTCGATCACACGTATGGTGTCGGCGAGAGCCGCGTACTCCGGGAGCAACTCGGCTAGGATGTTCGGCGAGCGGCCGAGGAAGGCCTCGTTGAAAACGATGCCAGGATCATCGGGATACAACGGTAGATAGCGGATCTCGGCCTCGACGAGATCCTGGAAGAAGTGGGTGCCGAAGGAGAGATCAGGCAGGTAGTTGCCCTTCTTGCGCGCCACCTCGATCAGGACGGATGTGTTGTTGATGTCCGAGTAGGTGACGTTGACCCCCATCTTGATGTCGCCCCGGCTCCCCCAGCGCCCCGGTCCGATCAGCACGAACTGGCGCTTGGGCAGGATCTTGTTGAGCCGCCCCACGGCCCGCCCTACGGCGCGCAGCTCCTCGATGGTTTCGAGCTCGTTGTAGTGATCGGGGTCGACATAGACGACGTGGGTGATGTTGTTGGCGCTTCCGTTCGAGATGAAGCGGCGGGCGGTGAAGATGACCTGTTCGGGTAGCGTGTCGTGCGGGATCACCGCCGCCTTGGCCATGCGGCCCGAGCTCTGCGGCCGGCACTGGAGAAGATAGAGATCCTGCCCGTCCGAGGCGAACTCGATGTCGACCGGGGTCCCCATCTCGCGTTCGAGGATCTCGAGCATGGCCCGGATCTGGCGTACGAACGGGGTGGCGGTGGCGAGCCCCTCGAAGGTGAAGACCACGCGCTTGGGATCGAGATCCATCTCGCGCCCGAGCGGCCGGCGCACCCGGTCCTCCTCGAGGATCGAGATCATGTTGGCGAGCTGCGGGAGATCGGAGCCGACCTCGGCCAGGAACTCGTGCAGGGGCACGGTCTCGAAGGTCCCGTTCTCCATGTCGATGACGTCGATCTTGCTCGGTGAGTATCGGACGATCTCGTCGAGGGTGACATTGACGCGGAGGTTCGGCTGTCCGGGAGCCATCAGCACCGGGTAGTCATCCCGCAGCCGGTCGACAGCACGGGTGCCCAGCCCCGGAACCAGGCGCAGGAGCCCATCGTCGCGCTGGATGCGGGCCGACCACCGGAACTCGTTGTGGCTGAACGCCACCCCGGAGAACGTGGGCAGGAAGTAGCGCCCGAGCCGCGTCCCCACCACCTCCTGCACCATGATCCCCATCTCCTCGTAGACATCGAGGAGGCCTCGTTCCATGCGGTACTCGATGGGGTCCGGGCCGAAGACCGAGGCGTACACCTCCGCGATGGCATCCATCAGAGCGGCCAGCCGCTCCTGCTTGGTGCCGATGTTGGCCAGGAAGAGGCTCTTGTACTTGCCGGAGAAGGCAGCATCGAAGCGGTCCTCGAGCAGGCTCGACGACCGGACGATGAGCGGACGACCCTCGAGATCGTCGAGGATCACCGCCAGGCCCTTGATCACTTCGGGCGAGAACATCGAGCTCTTGAAGATCTGGATGATGTGCGGGTACTCGTGCCGCACCTGATCCAGATCGGCGTACTTCTGGTTGTAGACGTCTTCCAGGTTGTTGTACTGGATGAAATCGATGACCCCGTCGGTGGTGAGGTACCAGCTGCGCGGGGTCTTGATCTCTCCCAGCTCGGGCGGCGGGTCTTTCAGGTTGCGCAAGATGGCCATGGCCAGGACGAGCCCGGATGCCTTCCCACCCAGCTTGCCCCGGCTCTTGGCCGGGAAGATCATGTGCTGAACGATGTCGTAGTAGTCGCTGATATCGATGTGTCGCTTGGCGATGTTGACGTAACGAAGGTGATTGGTGAAGAAGTGGGAGATCAGGGACACGCGCAGGCCCTTCTGCACCGCTGGAGGGAACTCGATCTCCTCGGCCGGGATGTGGTGCAGGCGCCGGATGGCCTCGGTGACCTCGTCGAGGGAGGAATCGGGGTTGCCGACGGCATTGGCGAAGAAGCGGGCGCGGTCCTGGCGGATCCATTGCTGGATGCTGGAGAGGATGTCGTCCTCGCTCAAGTGGTTGGCCGCGATGGCGAAGGTATCGTCCGTCATGTCGAGGAGTCGCAGCTTGCCAAATGACTCGCTCGGGCGATTGTCGTCGCCGGTCTCGACGTCGATGTCCTCCTCGGGTTCATAGACGACCTGATGCAGCAGGTCGATGGCCTCAGGGATGCCGATCCAGCACAGGTGGTTGAGCATCTTGCGCGTGATGCGCAGCAGCAGTGTCTGATCGGTGCGCTTCAGGAAGTCGAGGATGATGCGCCATTGGCCGCGGGAGGTGGGTGATAGCTCGTGGCGGGCGGTTTCCAGGCTCTCGAAGGCGGTCTGCAGCTTCTTGTGGGTGAGGAAGTGACCCAGCCGATCGGCAATGGTGTCGATGAGCTTGCGCTCCTCCTTGAGGAAGGGCCCTTCATCAGCCTTCAAGGGCATCTCCCGGTAGTAGACCTCGAGGGAACCATGGCGTTCGCCGTCAACGGCGATGGGGGCCGACTGCACCCAGGGCGTCACCTGGAAATCCGGCGACTCGTGGGTCTGCCCGCCGTAGGTGATTCGCACCTGGCATATCTGCGAAAACTGGTAACCAGGGGGGATGGCCTGGATCACTCCGGAGAAGACCTCGGGGAGGGGAGTCTCGGTGTGTTTCAGGAACTCATCGATGCGATACAGGCAGTCGAGCTCCTTGGCCCTCTCCTGAAGTGCCTTGAGGACTCTCTCGATGGGGGTTTCCTGGGAAGTCATGGTCCCTCGCTCGCTCTGCCGGGGGTGCCGGCGGCATCGCCGGGCCTCACCCGGGCAGGAGGATCACACCGCGGCTCGTCCGGCCGTCCACACGGACTCGGAGCGGTGCCGGGAGCCGAACATGCCGCACCAGCTCGGTCTCCTTCACCGCGGGCTGGCGGGCGAGCCATGCCCAGTTGATGCCGAAGGCGCCGGTGTGTCGCACGGTGAAGTAGCAGACACGGAAACTGGTCAAATTGTGGAAGAAGTGTGTTCCCTGGCTCGGGTCGGGGCTGGCCTCGGGCAGCGAGGATTCGATGATGACCTTGGCTCCCGAGATCTGACTCCAGGCGACCGGCACCCCGAGCCAGGGGTCCGTGGATCCCCAGCGGCCGAAGCCGATGAGGAGATAGGGTCGCTTCTCCTCGCTCAAGTCGCGATCGATCTCCTCGATCTCGGCGGCGATCCGCTGCGTGTGCGTCATGGCGAAGGCCTCGGGGCGCAGGTAGACGACATCGCAGATGTTATCGACGGTGCCGTTTCCCAGAGCCGACTCCGAAGCGGTGAGGACATCGCCGCCGCTCATCTCCTCCTCCGTCACGGTCACGGTCTCGTCAGAGACCACGAGCGGGCGTACCTGCAGGAATCCGAATCGCGCCGGCTCGGATGTGGAGTCAGGAAGCGTCACCGCGAATTCGATCTCCACCTCCGCGCCGAGCGCCCGCTCGCATTCTTCGAGGAGATGGCGCACGAGCGCGTTGAGCGGGTAGACCTCGACCGCGAGGAGCGGAGCGAAGGTGATCACTCGTGGCCCCGAGGGGCCGGTGCCGATCGAGAGTCGATCCGACTGCAGATCATAGGTCGAGGCGATGTGGCGTAGCGTATCGTCGCTTTCGGCGTCGGCCAGGGAGGCGTGGACCAGGTACTCCACCTCGGTGGTCGGATCGTAGGCCGGCGGCTTGCCCATGTTCACGGCCCAGAACTCGCGCTGGGTCTGCCACATGAGCTCGCGGACCGTGGCGTAGGGCGGGTTCGCGCGCGGGTGGGCTGGCGAGTAGTTCCAGCCGATGCCGTCGTCGACGATCGTTCGCCCGAGCCCGAGGGCGAGGCTCACCACCCCGTCCCGGGGCCTGGCATGTCCGATCGGGTAGAAATTGAAAGAGCGCGCGACACCGGCGACCTCCGGATAGAAGCGCTCCTCATGGCGACGGCCCACCACCTCCTGGATGATCACGGCCATCTTCTCGTCGCGTACCGTGCTTGCGGTGGAACGGATGTAGGCCTTGGCATCGTGAAAGAAGGTGGATGCCCAGACGAACTTGATCGCCTCGACCAGCTTGCGGAAGCGGGTGTCCGCGTCGATCTGGTTGTTGGGGATCATCTTGGTGGCATAGACGCCGGCGAACGGGCGGAACATCGCATCCTCGAGCAAACTCGAGGAGCGGATGGCGAGCGGTTGGTGCACGCTCTCGACCATGGCTCGCAGATCGCCGGCGATCTCGACCGGCAGGCTCGCTCGCTGGAAGGCGTGAGCGATGTGCGAGTCCGACTCGTTGGAGTAGGCGAGTTCCCGGAGCTTGTTGCCGTCGAGGAAGAGATCGAAGAGGTCGGTGGCGAGGACCGTCAGGCGGGGGATCGAGACCGTGAAGCCGGGCACATCCTGCCAGGCGCCGGGTGCGGCCAGGATTCGCTTGATGAAGGCGAGCCCTTGCGCCTTGCCCCCGATCGACCCCGAGCCGATCACGGTGAAGTCCTCGCTCGAGCTGAAGAACTCCCGGTCGAACTGGGGGAAGTGCCGGGCTGCCGCCGGGGCCATGGGCTCCGGCGGGCTCGATCGGCGCGGATCGGGAGGCGATCCCGTTCCGTTCATGGCGCGCTCCATCGCGGCCGGACCGTCTAGATCCAGCCGCGGTCCTTGCAGGCCTGGGCGACACGGCCGATGGCGATGACGTAGGCGGCGTCGCGCATGAAGATCTTCTGCTTCCTGGCCACTTCACTGAACGGCGAGGAAGGCCGAGGTCATCTTGACGTCGAGCTCGACCCAGGACCTCGTCCTTCTCCCAGAAGTAGTTCATGTTGCTCTGCACCTGCTCGAAGTAGCTGCAGGTAACCCCTCCGGCATTGGCGAGGAAGTCGGGGATCAGGAAGATGCCCCGCTCCTGGATCACGCGGTCGGCATCGGGGGTGGTGGGACCGTTGGCGCCCTCGGCGATGAGCTTCACTTTGGGGCCGATGCGGTCGACGTTCTCGCTCGTGATCTGGTTCTCGAGGGCAGCCGGGATCAGGATATCGACATCCTGGGCGATCCAATCGTCGCCCGGCAGCACCTCGTAGCCCAGTGCGGCGGCCTTGGTCTTGTCGATGCCGCCGAAGCGGTCGCGTGATGCCGAGGAGCTGGTCGAGGTCGATGCCATCCTTGCGGGTGAACGAGTAGGACGTCTGGTCCTGCTGATCCCAGCAGGAGACGCAGGTCACCTTGCCGCCGATCTGCTCGTAGAGGCGTATCGCATACTGGGCCACGTTCCCGAAGCCCTGGACGCTGGCCCGCGTCGCGGCGGGGGCGATGCCGAGCTCCTTGAGCGCCTCGCGGATCGTGAAGACGACTCCGAATCCGGTCGCCTCGGCGCGTCCCAGCGAGCCGCCCATCCCCACCGGTTTCCCGGTGATGACGCCGGGATAGCGCCCGCGATGGATCGCACTCGTACTCATCGAGCATCCACAGCATGTGCTGGGCGGATGTCATGACATCTGGCGCCGGCACGTCGATGACGGGGCCGATATCGCGCGAAATCTGCCGCACCCAGCCCCGGCAGATGAACTCCTGCTCATGGGCGCTCAGGTGATGCGGATCGCACACCACGCCGCCCTTGCTGCCGCCGAGCGGAATGTCGACAACGGCACACTTCCAGGTCATCCACATGGCCAGGGCGCGTACGGTGTCGATGGTCTCCTGCGGGTGGAAGCGCACGCCGCCCTTGCCGGGGCCGCGGGCGTCGTTGTGCTGGACGCGGAAGCCGCGGAACACGTGCACGTTGCCGTCGTCCATGCGGACCGGGATGGAGAACGCATACTCCCGCATGGGAACACGCAGGAGTTCCCGCGAGGAGGCGTCGAGACCGATGGTCTCCGCCACCTTGTCGAACTGCGCCTGGGCAACCTGGAATGAGTTGTAAGCTTTCTCTCTCACGTCATCCTCCCTTCCACACCCCCGTCCCCGAGCGAGAAGCTTCAAGGCGAGCGAGGAAGGCGACTCGAATGGTCGTCGACCGGCGAAGGCCCTGGCCGGGCGCCCCCGGTGCGCCGCGCGGCGGAGCCGCCGCTGACATATCCATGCTCTTGTGATGAAACGACTTAGCGATGCCGCCCGGTTCCCGGAGGGGAGCCCAGAGCGGCCCCTGCCCCGGACCCGTTCAGCGCACCCGAGATTAGCGCATCCGGGCTCGTCCAGGTGAACCGCTCGCGGGGCGGCCGGTACGGAAAGGGGCGGGCAAGCCCCCTGGCCTGCCCGCCCCCACCCTGATTGGGCCCGAGCCCCGGGAACGCCGGTGGAGCGCATCGCCGGTGGCCGGTAACCGGTAGCCGGCGCTACTTGAGCTTCTTCGCCATCATCGCCGCCAGGTCGGCCGTGCGGCACGCATACCCCCATTCGTTGTCGTACCAGGCGACCAGCTTGACCATGTTGCCGAGGACGAGGGTGTCGGGGGCGCTGAAGGTCGACGATGCCGTGCTGCCGCGGAGGTCCGTCGAGACCAGGGGCTCATCGGTGACTTCGAGGATTCCCTTCATCGGGCCGTTGGCATACTCGAGCATCGCCTGCCGGATCTCGTCCGCGGTCGCCTCGCGCCTCAGGATGGCGGTGAAGTCGATGACCGACACCGTCGGCGTGGGAATCCGGAAGGCCATCCCCCCGAACTTGCCCTTCAGCTCCGGGATGACGAGGCCGACGGCCTTGGCGGCGCCGGTCGAGGACGGGACGATGTTCTGCGCCGCGGCGCGCGCGTCGCGCAGATCCTTGGCGCCGACGTCTTGCAGCTTCTGCGAGTTGGTGTAGGCATGGACGGTGGTGAGGAGCCCCTTCTCGATGCCAAAGCGGTCGTTCAGGACCTTGGCGACCGGAGCCAGGCCATTGGTGGTGCACGAGGCGTTCGACACCACATGGTGCTTGGCCGAGTCGTACATCTGATCATTGACGCCGAGGACCATCGTCAGATCCTCGTTCTTCCCCGGGGCGGAGATGATGACCTTCCTGGCGCCGCCGGAATCGATGTGGGCCCGGGACTTGGTGGCATCGGTGAACAGGCCCGTGGACTCGATGACGACCTCGACTCCCATCTCCTTCCACTTGATGGCACCCGGATCGCGCTCCGCGGTCACCGTGATCGTCTTGCCGTCGATGACGATGTGGCCGTCCTTGGTCCCCACCTTTCCGGCGAAGGGGCCGTAGGTCGAGTCGTACTTGAACAGGTGGGCATTGGTCGCGGCATCGAAGAGATCGTTGACCGCAACGACCTGGAGCTCCTTGGGATAGCGCTCGCTCATGGCGCGGAGCACGAGGCGTCCGATGCGACCGAACCCGTTGATCCCGATCTTGGCGGGCATGGGCCTAACCTCCTGTTTGGCGGCTTGTGTCCATTGAGACGCTGTGGCTGGGCGGATCCTTCCCTGGCGGCCCCGCTCGAGCCCCGCCGGCGAGCGGGGCGCACGACTTCACAAGGGGCGGCCAGTATAGGTCAAGCGGCCCGGATTCCCAATCTGCTAAGATCGACAAGTCTCGGTCCCTCTTCCCGGCTTGGCGGAGACACGCCGCGGTGCTCCCCTCCTCCCAGGAAGTCCCGGTTCGCAAACAGCAGCACATCCGGAGGTCTCATGTTCAGGGCGATTCGCCATGCGGTCGTTTTGCTGGGCATTGTCGGTCTCGTCGGTTCCCTCGCCGCCCTCGCGGCGGTGGATTCCCCCTCTGATCCCGAACCCGCTACAAAGGTCGAGCATTCGACCATCGTCCCGGCTCCCGCCGGACTGACGGCGCAGGAAGTCCTCAAGACGCAGTCGGTGCCTCAAGCCCCCGCTGCCGCCGCGCAGGGAGTGCCTGCCCCGGGCCTGGTGCTAGGGACGAAAGAACGCGACGTGTCGACCATCGAGATCCGCACCGCCGTCGGTCCGAGCCCCGAGGATCTGGCAAAGCTCGCCGCGGTCCGTTCCGCGGCTCCCCCAGACGCCCCGGTCGCATCCCCGTCTACCGCAGCCGCTCCGACCCCGACGGCTCCGGCCGCCCCAACCGACAACGCCAGCGGCGAATAGGAGAGGAACACACCATGCGTGCCATCTCCCATGTTGTAGCGCGCCTTGGCGCCGGTGTCGTCGTGTCTCTCCTCGCCCTGGTTCTGATCCTCGCCGCTCCCGCGGCGACCGCCGGCATCATCGATCCTGCGTTCGATGATCATCTCGATACCTTGCCTGCGGATGCCAAGGTCTCGGTTCTCATCTACCTTGCCGATCAGGTTCCGATCGCCAGTCTCGATGCGGAGCTCAGGGCCGAAGAGGCCACACTCCCCGAGCGGCACGAACGCGTGATCACCGATCTCCGCGCCGTGGCCGAGGCGACGCAGGGCCCGCTCCGCGCCGAGCTCGAGGCTCGAAGGAGCACGGCCGCGGTCACCGACTACACGCCCTACTGGATCGCCAACCTGATCGTGGCCGAGATGACGGTCGCTGCGGTGCGCGAGATCGCCGCCCGTCCCGACGTCGGCATCGTCTACGCCAACTTCACCGCCTCGCTCATCGAGCCGGTGGGCGGCACTCCCAAGGCCGACGATCCGGCCGGTGCCGGGCCTCAGGGCATCGGTGTCACGCCGGGTCTGCGTGCCATCAACGCGACACGGGTGTGGTACGAGCTCGGCATCAACGGCAGCGGCCGCCTCGTCGGCGGGCTGGACACGGGCGTCATGGGCACGCACGTCGCCCTTGCCTCGCGCTGGCGCGGCAATCAGGGTGGTATCCCCTGGCAGTGGGCCTGGCGGGACCTGATCGGGACCAACACCACGACCCCCATCGACACCAACGGCCACGGCACCCACACCATGGGCACCATGGTCGGGCTCGGCGCCACCACCCAGGACACGGTCGGCGTGGCCTGGGCCGCGCAGTGGATCGCCTGCAACGCCATCAACCAGGGCGTCGGCAGCGCGTTCGACAATGACATCATCAATGCCTTCCAGTGGTTCGCCGATCCTGACGGCAATCCGCAGACCTCGAACGACGTGCCCGATGTGTTGCAGAACTCGTGGCGGATCAACGAGAACTTCCCGGGCGGCTACACGGACTGCGATCCCCGCTGGTGGGCGGTGATGGATGCCCTCGAGGCCGCCGGCTGCGCGGTCGTGTTCTCGGCGGGCAACGAGGGGCCCTCCGCCCAGACCATCGGTTCACCGCCCGATCGCATCACGACCCTCACCAACGCCTATGCGGTGGGTGCCGTCGACGCCACCAGCTTCCCGTTCCCGTATCCGATCGCGAGCTTCTCGAGCCGCGGACCCTCGGGATGCGCGGGGTCGACGCAGCAGCGCATCAAGCCGGAGGTGGTGGCTCCTGGCGTCACGGTCTACTCATCCACCAACAACGGCGGGTACCAGCAGAGCGGCTGGAACGGCACATCGATGGCCGGCCCGCACGTGTCGGGCGTGATGGCCCTGATGCGGCAAGCCAATCCGAACATCGACGTCGTGACCATGAAGAACATCGTCATGAGCACGGCGCGCGATCTCGGCACGGCGGGCGAGGACAACACGTACGGTTGGGGCGTCATCGACGCCTACGCCGCGGTGCGCCAGGCGCTCCTGTGTGGCACTCCGGTCGAGCTCGCCTCCGGGGTCAGCGCGCCGACGACCGCGCCGGCCAGCTACCACCGGTTCAACCAGCCGACGATCTACTGGTCGGCGGCGGCGGTTCGCGGGGACGATCCGGCGGCTGACTACGACATCGGTGTCTACCAGAACGGGACCGGCGGCCCGGGCGATTTCTGCTTCAGCGGTCCCCTCGCCTCCTCGACCTACGTGGCCGGGACCACTGATTTCGTGATCGGGGACTTCAACCACAACCCGCTCGGCAACTACTACGTGCACTCCTACCGTTACTCGGGGACCGGCAATGCCCGCACCGAGTGGGACAACGGCGCGGATCAGCTCGTCGTGAACGGGGCCTGGCCCCAGCGGACGACTGACGCCTCGGATCTCATCGAGGTCTGGGATGTGTTCCTCGAGGCGGGGAAGACCTACTCCGTCTACTTCAACGGCTACGGTGCCAGCATGAAGCTGCTTCTGTACCGCAATTCGGGGAGCACCTATTGGGTCTCGCGCAGCCTGCGGGAACTGGAGATGTCCTTCGGGGTGTCCACCTACACCCCGCCGGTGAGCGACTGGCACGGTTTGGTCGTGGCGAACGACGACGGCGGGACCGGCGCCTACGAGCTCGGTATCGGCGCCTGTGAAGCGCCGGTGGCCCTCGCGAGCGGGGTCAGCGTGCCGACACCGCAGATCGCCGGTCTCTACAGCTTCAATCAGCAGGCCGGTTACTGGTCGGCGGTCGGTGTGCGGTCGGTGGGTTCCGACTGGGATCTCGGCGTCTATCAGAATCCGTCGGGCGGGAACTGGCCGGTCTGTCTCAGCGGCACTCTCGGGACGTCGACTCGGGTCGCGGGCGTCGACTTCGTGATCGGCGACTTCAACTCCGGGCAGAATCCGCTCGGCACCTACTATGCGAGCGCATATCGCTTCTCGGGGCCCGATGATGCGGTCACGGAGTGGGACGACGGCGTCGATGCGATCGGGGTGGGGAATCCTCCTCTCATCCGTACCACCGGTCCCGGCGATGTGCTCGAGGTCTGGGACGTGTTCCTCCTGCAGGGAACCGACTACGACTTCTTCTTCGAACGGATCGGCGGCGGCGATACCAAGCTCCTCCTGTTCCAGAGCTTTGGCGGTGCCTACTGGACCGGACGCAACAGCGCTGTGTTCGAGACCGCGAGCCTGCACACGCCGTTCACCGCACCGGCGACCGACTGGTACGGGGTCGTCGTCGTCAACGACGATGGACAGAACGGGCAGTACCGCCTCGGCATCTCGCCGGCCTCGGCGGCGGTGGCCGACGGTGGCGCCGGCGCTCCGCCGGCGGCCACACGGCTGCGTCCCGTGGTGCCCAACCCGAGCTCGGGCGAGGTCCAGATCGGCTTCGATCTGGCGGAACCGGGTGAGGTGGATCTGACGATTCACGACGTCACCGGCCGCGCCGTGGTCTCACTGCCGGCGCGCACCTGGGGGGCGGGGAGCTGGGAGATGCGCTGGAACGGCAAGGACGCCGGCGGTCGCCCGTTGCCGGCCGGCGTCTACTGGGTGCGGATGGCGATTGGCTCCCGCGAGGTCGGGCAGTCGAAGCTCCTCCTCGTGCGCTGATCGGACGCGAGGTCCCGATGGTCGCCGTCGGGGCGTGAATGAGGGCCGGTGTCCGCCTGGACGCCGGCCCTTTTTTCTCTCTCATGCGGGTGGCGCAATCCGCGGCTCGATCGCTATACTACGCCGGCCACGGAGCCGACCGGTTTCCGGCCAGTGGCCGCCGCCGAGCGCGGCCCGAGCGGAAGGGAGGGAGGTTGGAGTACTTCGATGCGTCACGTTTGAACGCACTTCTGCTGTTCATCTTCTTCTGCGTGGTCGTGACTCGGCTTCATCCTCAAGGCCCATGGCGGCCAGCACCTCTTCATCCGCCGCATCGCCGGCCTCAACGCCATCGACGAGGCGGTCGGCCGCGCCACCGAGCTGGGCAAGAAGGTCCTCTACGTCCCCGGCATCATGTCGATCGACGAGAACCAGACGATCGCCTCCCTCGCGGTTCTCACCCACGTCGCCCGCATGACGGCCCGCTACGGCACCGATCTCGACGTTCCCAACAAGGACCCGCTCACCTTCGCCTCCGCCCGCGAGACGGTCAAGGAGGCCTACATGCAGGAGGGGCGGCCCGACCTCTACAACGAGTCGATGGTCCACTACGTGACCTACGACCAGTTCGCCTACACCGCCGCGGTCTCGGGCATCATGGTGCGCGAGAACGCCCGGCGGCGAACTTCCTGATCGGCTCCTTCTACGCCGAATCGCTGCTCCTGGCCGAGACCGGACAGGCGAGCGGCGCCATCCAGATCGCCGGCACCGCCGAGGTCGCGCAGCTCCCGTTCTTCGTCTGCGCCTGCGACTACACGCTGATCGGCGAGGAGCTCTACGCCGCCGGCGCCTACCTCTCGCGGCGAGCCGGCCATGCTCGGCAGCATCAAGGGGCAGGACTGGACCAAGGCGGCGGTCGGCGCCGCCATCATCCTCGGTGCCATCCTCCAGACCCTTCACGTGTGGCCTTCTTTCCAGCGCTTCTTCTCCGTTTCAATAGGCGGAGGACACCGATGTTCTTGCGACTGCAGGCTCCCGCTGGTCTTGACGTTCATCGCCGGCCTGATCCCGATCGTCGCCTTCTTCTTCAAGGACGAGGCGACCGTGATCAAGGGGCCCGCCAACTGGCTCGAGCAGGACATGGTGATCATCGCCGGGTTCGCCCTCTTGCTCGGCGTCGTCAACGTCGATCCAGAGCAACTCGCGAAAGATCGAGCGGCGGGAGAAGGGATGGCTCTACGCCGCCGTGCTGCTGGCCGGGATGGTCGATCATCGGCTTCGCCGGGATCCTGGGCGCCTTCCGCGCCTTCGGCCTGCCCGGGGATCGGCAACTACCCGGACGGCACGCCGACCCCCTTCGGCTGGGCGGCGAACTACCTCTTCACGCCGCTCCAGGCGACCATGTTCAGCCTCCTCGCCTTCTACATTGCCTCCGCCGCCTTCCGCGCCTTCCGCGTGCGCAACGTCGAGGCGACGATTCTCCTGATCGCGGCGGTGGTCGTCATGCTGGGCCGGATTCCGCTCGGGGAGCGGCGCTCGTTCGGCCGCTTCACCGAATGGCTGATGCAGGTGCCGAACGGGGCGGCGCAGCGCGGCATCATCATCGGGGCGGCGCTGGGGGCGGCCTCGCTCTCGCTCCGTGTCATCCTCGGGATCGAGCGCTCCTACCTGGGCCTCGAGAAGAGCGAGTAGGGGGCGACCATGGCAAACGCATGGTCTACGCGACTTGCAGACGATCGATCGGCGCTGGATCTTCCTCCTGATCGCCCTCGGCACGCTGGTCCCGATCGTCTGTCCCATCGGCTTCCCGGTGCGCGATCACGCCTCCGGTCAAGAGCGTCTACGACAAGATCGAGACCCTGGGGCCCGACGACGTGGTCATCCTCTCCTACGACTACGGCCCGACCACGGCTCCGGAGAACGATCCCGATGGCCGACGGCATCCTCCGCCACTGCTTCCTGCGCCGGGTGAAGGTGATCGCACTCGCCCTCTACCCGCTCGGCGGTCTCACCACGCTCAACAACTCGCTCAACCGGGTCCTCGGCGAGTTTCCCGGATCTCGAGTACGGGATCGACTACGTCAATCTCGGCTACAAGGACGGCGGCCAGGCCTCGATGAAGCTCCTGGCCGAGAACTTCTCCGACGCCTTCCCCGCCGATACCAACGGCCGGCCGCTCGCGGAGCTCCCGCTGATGCAACGGATCGCGGGTGCGCAGGAGGCCAAGCTCGCCGTTTCGGTCGCAACCGGGATCATCGGCGAGTGGTGGGCCAACCTGATCAACGCCCAGTTCGGTCTGCCGGTGGCCGTGGGCTGCACGGCGGTCTCGGCGCCCAAGTACTACGCCTATCTCGAGGCCGGTCAGATGATCGGTCTGATCGGCGGACTCAAGGGGGCCTCGGAGTACGAGAAGCTGCTCAAGGACAACTATCCACAGACGCGTGAGGCCTACGCCAACCCGTTGCTCCAGACGGCGAGCAAGGGGATGGACGCCCAGACCATCGACCACGTGATCGTGATCGTGTTCATCGTGATCGGCAACATCGCTTACTTCTGGGACGCCGCGCCAGGTCGAGCGCCGGCGGAACCCGGGTGTAGGGGAGGGGAAGTCGATGCCAGCCTACCAACTGATCGGAACCTGGGTGGCGGCGCTCCTCACGCTCTGCCTGATGAGCTTCCTCTACCGGGACAATCCGATTCTTCCGCTTCGCGGAGGCTCTCTTCGCCGGGGTCTCGCTCGGCTACTACATCGGCATCACGCTCGACCAGACGCTGCGCCCGAACCTGGTCGAGCCCCTGATGCAGCAGGGACTCACGCCCTCGAACTTCCATCTCCTCTTCGCCGGCCTGGTGGGGCTCAACCTCTACACGCGCTACATCCGCAAGATCGCCTGGTTCGCACGATCGTCGCTGGCCATCTACGTCGGCTACTACGTCGGCGATCAACATGGTGCAGAAGCTCCAGGGCGAGGTGCTGCCCCAGAGCGCGGCCACCATGCTCGATCTCGCCGGGGGCGGCGCGGGAGGGCTCGCCGCCTTCAACAACATCGTGGTGTTCGTCGGCGTGCTCTCCGTTCTCGTCTACTTCTTCTTCTCGGTGGAACACAACGGGGGTGTGGGGAAGGTGAGCCGGCTCGGAATCTGGTTTCTCATGCTCGGATTCGGCGCCGCCTTCGGCTACACGGTCATGGGCCGCATCTCGCTCCTCATCGGGCGGTTCAACTTCCTCGTGATCGACTGGATCGGCGGGACGATGCGGGGACTCGGCGGAGGTTAGGAGGGGGTCGTGAACGGAACGTCGCTGGGTCGGCGCTCGGCGGGGGCCGTGTGCATCCTGTTGCTGATGGCCTTTGCAGCTCAGGGCATCGTGCTTGCGGACGAGGGCTGGGTGCCACCGGAGGAGCCTGATACCAAGTCCATGGGCTTTCCGCGCCACTGGCGGCCGAGCGTGGGTGCCATGCTCGACTGGGAGCGGCGCGGCCCGGGGAGCGAGCTGGGCGGCGAGATCCATGGCGCCATCTACAAGGATCTGATCAATCCCGCCACCAACGTCGCCGGAATCACTGGCGAGGGCTATGCAACCTGGGTGGATGACGACACGGATGGCGGGCTGCGTCTCTTCCTCTCGAGCCCGGCGGCCATGTTCCATCTCGGGCTCGACTACTCGTTCGGCAACGATCAGGTCGACTTCGTCTTCTCCCTGACTCCCGCCTTCCGCCGCGGCGGGCTCTTCGGTCTGGGCGATCACCTCAGGATCGACTGGTATCCCGAGCGCGACCACTCCTTCATGTTCGGGTTCGGCATTCCGCTCGAGAAGAACATGGGGAAGACCCGCCCCAAGGCGAAGAAGGTCACGCTGCCAAAGAAGTCGGGAAGCCCCTCCGATGAGATCGAGCTAGCAGCGGATGTGCAGAACGCCCTCGAGAATCTGGACCATGCCGCGAGATGGGTGCAGGTCTACACCGCTCCCTTCCTCGATCTGGAAATGGGCACCGATGAGAAGCGCCTCGCCGCGATCCAGGAGCGCATCGACGCGGCCAAGGCCCACTACCATCAGCAGGGCGACCTCTACCCGGCGGGGCACACGGCGGCTGCCGAGCGCGCGGTCTACCACCAGGAGCTCGAACGAGCGTTCGCGCTCGCCGGCGCCGGTGATGCAGCGGCCCATGTTGCCGCGGAAGCGCGGGCGATCCTCCTCGATCAAGTCTTCGTGCCCTACAACCGCCTCCTCGGTCAGCGGAAGGAGCGGGACTCGCTCCTCGGCTATGCGGCCGACGCCGAGCGGGATTTCGCTGCCTGGCTCGAGACGACGCCGGAGATCGCTGCCAACAAGCGTCCCGCGCTGGCGCAGGTCTTCCATCAGGTGGTGCGGATTCTCGATGACTGCCGGGAACTGACCCACAAGCGCTGGGAGGACTCGCGCCTGGTGTGGATGTCGCTCGACCTCGTGCTCCAGCCCGAGGATCACGACAGCCAGGGCGAGCTCGATGCCCTGCTGGCCAAGGTGGTCGACGAGCCCTTCTCGGACGCCAACGACATCCTCTATCTCAAGAACGAGCTCTTCCAGATCGAGCTCGCCAAGGGGGTGCTCGCCGCTCGCGACTATCACGTCCTCTGGATTCACGACTACCGCGGCCTCAATGCAATCAAGGAGCCGGATCGCGTCGCCTTCTTGCAGACCGTGCAGGTCTACCTGCGCGCGCTGACGGAGAGGGTCCGCGAGTTCGACCAGACCAAGCAGCTCGCGAGTTACTTCATCTTTCTCGACCAGATGTACTACGAGGCCAACCAGGGCCAGCTGTGGCTCGCGCTGCTGGCCGATCCGCTCCATCATGAGGTCGATCTGCCCGAGGGATACGAGGACTGGGAAGCGGAGATCGAGAGCGCCCAGGAGAGTCTCCGTGCCGCCGTCGACAGCTCGGCCGCGCTCAGCGCGGGACGGGAGCTCTACGGCGACGATTGGCTCCGCAATCGGGTCTCGGTCCACGTCAACATCACCAATCCCGCCGACGTCTCCTTCCGCAGTGATGACCTCGCCAAGTACATCAACTTCGCGCCCGATCTCGTCATGCGGGATCACCGCAAGATCGCCTTCTACGACATCAGCGAGCTCGATCCGGGGCGCGGCGCGGCGATCTTCACCGGCGAGGGAGTGGGGGAACACTACGCCGGCCCCACCTGGGACGACCGGGCCATGCTCGTGCGCGGCCCGGCGATCCTGGGCCTCAAGGAGGCGGCGCGGGATCTCCTTCGGTCTCAGGGATTCAAGGCGGAGGAGATCCCGGCCCCGTTCCGGGCGCAGGCCTTGCCCGATGACTACGACCTCAAGCTCGTCGCCTTGCGCGAGAAGGGCTGGCGGGCGACCGCGCTCCAGGTGCACAACGTGACGGGCTTCGGGCCCAAGGCCGCCACCGTGGCCAAGGCGGCGCAGTACAACCTGATGCCGGCCGGATCCTTCCTCATGATCCCGGATTCGCTGTGGAACTCGACGCTGTGGGGTTCGATGCTCTGCGGCGCCGCGCTTCGTGGCTGCCAGGTCGCGGTCGTCTGTCCGTCCCTCACCAACGCGCCGAGCGACGGTCTGCCGCAGATGTCGCGCACGACCGAGCTGTATACACGATTCCTTCTGATCAACCGCGAGTTCGGCGACGAGCTCAGGGCCGCCGGCGGCTCGCTGCACACAGGCATCTACGATCACGACGTGGCGTCCGGCGATCACGCTCGTAGCATGCGTATGCTGAGCGAGAACCTGGCCCGGAACGCCTTCCTGCGCCAGGCCTTCCCATTCGACGACGAGGTGATCGCGGGCCTCGCCGCGATGGCGGACACGCTCGACGCAATGGGCTATTCAGAGCGACATCTGGCCGAGGATGTGCTCGAGCGCAAGCCCAAGCTCCATCTCAAGGTCCAGTTCATGGCCACGCGCGAAGTGATCCCCAATCTCGCTCCCCGCCCGGAGTGGCTGGACTTCCTCCGCGAATACACCATGGTCCACGTCCAGCAAGTTGAGGAGCGGGGCATGCCGGTCGACGCCCGCGGGATCCGGGAGGCGATCCGGGAGCCGGCGACGGCGCTCATCGAAAACTGGTGGCAGGGGTTGACGAACGAGGAACGCGAGCACGCGGCCCTCTACATGACCATCGGCTCGCACAACCAGAACTACCGCTCCGTGATCATGGACGGCGAGGTGCTGGTGGCGGTCTCCGGCTATCGTGCGCTGTGGGCCTACGTCGATTTCGTGCGCACGTTCGGGCTCTCGACCTGGGTCACGGATCAGGATCAGCTCGAGCAGCTCCTCCCCAAGCCGACCGGAATCGGGCGCTGGATGCGGAACGCGATCTAGGTCGGGCCAGGAGCGAAGGCCGATGTACTCATTCCCGCGGCGCCTCATCCTGCCCGCTGCGTTCCTCGCGGGTCTCCTCCTCGGCGCACTCCCTGCGCCGCCGGCGGCAGGCGGTGCGGGGTGGACCACGCTGCCCAATGCCCCGCCGGTGGGGGGGCATGAGGACATCTTCTTCGTCAACCCCGATGTCGGCTGGGTGGTGAACGGGGCGGGAATGATCAATCGGACTACCGACGGCGGCGACAGCTGGGAGCTGCAGGATGACAAGCCGTCCTATCTGCGGAGCGTCGGCTTTGCGGACACGCTCACCGGCTGGGTGGGGAGCCTCGATGGCGTGCCGCTTCTCTATGCCACGACCGATGGCGGGGTGGCGTGGTCCCCGGTGCTCGATATCCCGGAACCCCAACCCACCGGGATCTGCGGTATCTGGGTCGTCAATCGATCGGTCGTCTATGCTTGCGGGAAATATAACGGCTCGTCGGCGCGCGTGATCAAAACCACGGACGGCGGATCGAGCTGGACATCCCAGGACCTGGTCCCGCTCGCCAACAGCCTCATCGATTGCTTCTTCTTCGACGAGAATCACGGCTTCGTGGTGGGGGGGATCGGCCTCGGAGATGCCCGCCGGGCTGTGATCCTGGGCACCACCGATGGCGGCGCCACCTGGACCACGCGCCACACGACCGACCGCACCGCCGAGTGGTGCTGGAAGATCTCCTTTCCCACGGCGAGCGTGGGTTACGTCTCGATCGAGCGCTTCAACGGACCGACCTATTTCCTCAAGACCACTGACGGCGGCGAGACCTGGGAAGACCACCTCTTCAACAGCGCCTACATCGTGCAGGGCATCGGTTTCTCGACCCCCGACCTGGGCTGGATCGGTGGGCCGACCGGCCCCACCTACGAGAGCACCGACGGCGGCGAGACCTGGCAGCTGGCGGGGTTCGGCGTCCACATCAACCGCTTCCGCTTTCTCGGACCCTCGATCGGCTACGCCGCGGGCTCGACGGTGTACAAGTACACGACGAGCACCGGGATCGCCGGAGCGGCACCGCCGCCGCCGGAGCCCATCGAGCTCGCCCCGAACCATCCCAACCCGTTTCGGGGCTCGACCACGCTCTCCTACACGCTCCCTCGCGAGGCCGACGTCCGGATGAGCCTGGTCGACGTGCAGGGAAGATGGATCGCCACCCTGGTCGATGCCCATCGACAGGCGGGCACGCACGATGTGCGCTGGGACGGGCGGGACTCGAGCGGCCGTCCGGTAGGCGCCGGGATCTACTGGTACCGTCTGGAATCGGGTCGCCAGGTCGAGGCCCGGAAGCTGATGATCGTCAAGTAGCCGAGCCGGCCTCGCGCGATGATCACCCGCCGCGGGCGTCCCTGGAGCACGGGGGAGCCTTGTTCGACCAGGTTCGTCCTCATCGGGTGAGATTGGACGCTCCGGAGAGGGCCAGGATCCATGGCTCCGCCCCTGCCGGCTGGCACCCGGCGGCGATATGTTTCCGCGGAAACACCTGACTCCCGCGTCACCTGTTTCCGCGGAAGCGAGTTCCCGTAGCCAATCCGACCCTTGGCGAAAAGAAAGATCCCGGCCTGACGGGGCTGTGCCCAATCCGTTCAGGCCGGGATCTCTTCTGTTGGTAGCGGGGGCAGGATTTGAACCTGCGACCTTTGGGTTATGAGCCCAACGAGCTACCAGACTGCTCCACCCCGCATCAAGTAGGGAAACGGACCCTACCGGGGGGCCCAGCTGGTGTCAAGGTGTGTTGCGGGACCGGGCCCCGAGCTCACCTTGATCGTCTTCCCTGGCAGTAAGTTAGTGCTGGCGGAGGGGGTGGGATTCGAACCCACGGTCCGCTTACGCGGACAACGGTTTTCGAGACCGCCCCGTTCGACCTCTCCGGCACCCCTCCAAGTGCGGATTGTATAACCGATTGCGCTCTCCGGTGCAATCGCCTGCACGGGCCGACCTATCTCCATGCGGGGCGAAGCCGGACGGTCCCCTCCTTTCGCCTGTGGCTCATCCAAGGTCCCGGCCGGCCGATAAGTCGAAGGGGTCCGGGCTCGCCCGGCCCCGAACCGCCGCCGGCGACCCGGGACCTGGGGCAGAGTTCTCCCCGCCGCACCTGCCCGCCGCTTTCGCCGGCCCACCTAGGGCACCCACTTGCGAGGCAGGGCAAGAACCATGGCTCGTCCTCAGCCATCCCCTTGGGTTCCGATCCAGCAAGCCACCGAGACCGCCCGCGAGGCGATCGATTCCGCCGCCCGCAGTCTCGCCGCGGGGCATCCCCGCGATGCGCTGCGTGCCGCCGGCTGGGCCTGGCACGAGCAGCGCTACCTGCGGGAGGCCTACGAGGTGGCCACCCGCGCCGCCAACGAGGTGGGGGAGGAGGAGATCGCCCGCGCGCTGAACGCGGTCCTCGGCCAGCCCCTGAGCGCCGGCATGTGGCTCCAGGCCGGATGGGCGCTCATCGATCAGGGCGCCAGCGATCTCGCCGTGCCGCTCCTCGAGGAGGCCTACCGCCTCGATCCGGAAAACCCGGAAGTGCGCGAGTCCCTCGTCATCGCCTACTCGGACGAGGGGCGCCATCATGATGTCGTGACGCTCGCGACCAGCATGACGCTTGCCGAGCGGCCGTCGCTCGCCTTCCCGCTGGCCTGGTCGGCGCTCATGACACGCCGCGCGGAAACCGCGGAACGCGCGCTCGCCATGCTCACCAAGGTGGCCGAGAAGACGCCCGAGCTCCGGGGCATCCAGGGCAAGGCATCCGCTGCGCTGGAGCGCTATCGCGCCTTTCCCCCGGCCGATGATGTTCGCCACTGGCACTACATTCAATATGGGGGGGTCACGCTCGACGTGGCCTCCGATCTGGACCTGGCCGGGGGTCGCTACAATCTCATGAGCTTCACGCAGCCGCATGTGGCGAGCATTCTCCTGCGCCTGATCCGGGTCTGCGAGGTGCTGGAAGTGCCGCTCGGGCCCTGGGGCTTCGTCTCGCGCGATGGTGAGGTGATCGCGCGCACGCTGGGCCTCCTCACCAACACCCCGATCGTCTACGGCATTCCGGCCGAGGGCTGGCTTGTTCTCGGCGACCCACGCGAAGTCGATCCCAAGCGTCACCAGGGATTCAGCCCATCCGATCCGGCGCTACGCACGTTCGCGCTCAGCTTTCCCTGGACCCACTGGGGACCGCGCGTGACCGACGTGACCGGGGCCTGGACGGAGCTGGCCGTGTTCCCGTGGAACGGTGGCTGGCGAAGCGCGGCCGGAGGGCGGATCGTTCGCGACGTCCCCATGGACCGGCGCCCGCCGGCGGAGATCGCCATCGATCTGGCCGCCGTGGCCGGGACCGTGCCTCCACTCGGCCAGGAGCTGGCCGACTTCGTCCTACCGCGGCGGAGCCTCCTCGTTCTGACACAGCGGAACGTGCTCCGCGGGTTGCCCTACGTGCCCGACGCACCGCTTCCGGCGGCGTCGATGAACGGGATGCTCGAGTAGGGGACGAGCGCCCCCTCCCTAGAAGGTGAGGTACGCGCGCGCCGGCGGAGGCGTGGAGCGGATTCCGGTCAGCTCATGAGCAAAGGAGGCGAACGATACGTTCGTCACTCCTGCTGTTCCGGGCTCCGCGTGCTCAGCCTCGATCCTGGCCGTGTCCCCGTAGCGGACCATGTGCCCGGCCAGATCCGCGATATGCACGGCGCGGTTGGATGGAACCCCCGCCCTTTCGAGACGCTGTGCGTACTCCCGCTCGCTGACCTCGACCGCTTCCACTTCGTGCCCCAGCGCCTCGGCCAGCACGAGGGCCATTTCCCCTGGAGTGAGCACTTCGGGGGCGACCAGGTTCATCGACTCGGCCCCGGTCGGTCCCCGCGCCAGCGCCATGAGCGCGGCGCTGGCCACATCGGAGGCGGCGACCAGGGGGAAGGGTGCGTCCACGGGGGCGGGAAGAGCGAGCGTGCCGCCCTCGATCTCCCCCCACAGGAGGGACAGGTTCTCCATGAGGAACGCCGTGCGCAGGAAGCTGTAATCGATCCCGGTGTCCGCCAGCTGTTGCTCGAACTCGGCCTTGGCGGAGACCACCGCACGGCGCGCCGCCGGCCCATGCTCCGCCCTGCCCGATGTCTCCTTCGCGCCGCCGGCCACTCCGAGCACGGAGAGGTAGACCACATGGTCGATGGTCGATCCGAGGTGAGCTTCGGCCACGGTCCGGCCCAGCTTCACCTCATCGGCGGGGTTCTCCAGGAGCGGTGTGGCAATGAAGCTCGCCAGTGCTTCGCGCAGGAAGAGGGCGAGACGATCGGATTCGAAGAGGCTGCCCTTGATGACCTGGACGCCGAGATCGATCAGGTGGTCGGCACGGAAGGGGGAGCGGCAGAGCACGCGCACAGGGTGGCCGCGGCGGCACAGGCGCGGCACCAGGAGGCCTGCGATCCGCCCGGCGGGGCACGTAACGGCAATCATGCGTCCCCCCGTTCCGACTGCTCCCTGCAGTCGCGAGAGGCGAGCGGGCGCGCACCGCGGCCGGGATGGCCTTTTCAGGACGGCGGCACCCGTCCCGATCGAGAGCATGAAGTCCCGGGCAGGGCGTGGACTTCGATTCCACGCTACGCCCGCGGGCAGGGCTTGTCCAGCGGATTGGGGTTCCGCTGACCATGAGGTGCGGGCTACCTCGGAGTCGATGACGTCGCGGCTACTTCTTCTTGCTGGCCGGCTGTAGCTCGCTGTAGATGTAGATCTCCTCGCCCTCGCGCGAGTACCCGTGGACCTCGCGCGCCACTTCCTCGACGGCCTCGCCGGATTCGAGCCGTTGGCGTTGGGTCTTCGATTGCTCGTGTTCGGCCTCGAGAGCGGCGAGCTCGGCCTCGAGCTGCGTCTTCTTGTGCTCGAGGCGCCAGACCGAGAAGAAGCCGCGCGGCGAGAAGACGAGTTCCCAGGCGAGGACACCGAGCACGAGCAGGAGGAGCCACTTGCGGATGGGGATGGGGGCCCGCCGGCGGTCCTCCGGGTGCCAGTAGTTGTTCTCACCCGGGAAGGAGCCCTGGTTGATCGGCTGTCCCATCGCGTTGCCCCTCTCTGCCGGTCGGGCCGCCCGCCGGCCTTCAAGTCGAAAGACGCGGTTCTAGGCCTTGGTCTTGCCGCTGCCAGATCCCGCTCGCGCGGCGGCCTTGCCCGGAGCCTGAGCTCGAGCGGCGAGATTCCGCTTGAGCGAGTCCGGCGGCAGGTTGGTGAACGCAGAGAAGCCGGCGTAGCGTGCTGCTTCGCCGAGCCCCTCCTCGATTCGCAAGAGCTGGTTGTACTTCGCGATGCGGTCCGTGCGGCTCACCGACCCGGTCTTGATGAATCCCGTGTTGGCGGCTACTGCGAGATCGGCGATCGTCGTGTCCTCGGTCTCGCCGGAGCGGTGCGAGATGACCGCGGTGTACCCGGCCCGCTTGGCCATCTCGATGGCGTTGAAGGTCTCGGTCACGCTGCCGATCTGGTTGAGCTTGATGAGGATCGAGTTGGCCACGCCTTGCCGGATGCCGTGCGCGAGCCTGCCCGTGGAGGTGACGAAGATGTCGTCGCCGACAAGCTGGATCTTCTTGCCGAGCTTCTGCGTGAGCTTCTTCCAGCCCTCCCAGTCGTCCTCGCCGAGTCCATCCTCGATCGAGGCGATCGGGAACCGGCTCGCGAGCTTCTCGTAGATCGCCACCATGGCGTCTGCATCAAGCTTCATCTTCTTCTCGCCTGCCAGCGAGTACTCGCCATCACTGCCGAACTCGCTCGCGGCCACGTCGAGCGCGAGCAGCACGTCTTCGCCGGGCAGGTATCCTGCCTTCTCGATGGCTTCCATGAGGAGCTCGAGTGCTTCGCTGTTCGACTTGAGATTGGGGGCGAATCCGCCTTCGTCTCCTACCGCCGTCGACAGACCGCGTTCACCGAGCACCTTCTTCAAGTGATGGAAGATCTCGGAACCCATCTGCAGAGCCCGGGCGAAGGTCGAGGCGCCCACCGGCAGGATCATGAACTCCTGGAAGTCGAGGTTGTTGTCGGCATGGGCACCGCCGTTGAGAACATTCATCATCGGCACCGGGAGTATGCGCGCGCTGACCCCGCCGAAGTACTGGTAGAGCGGGAGACCGCAGTCGTTGGCGGCAGCATGGGCCACGGCCATCGACACGCCGAGGATCGCGTTGGCTCCGAGCTTCTCCTTGTTCGCCGTGCCATCGAGATCGACCAGGATCTGATCGATCAGGCTCTGCTGGGTGGCGTCCTCACTGGTAACCTCGGGTGCGATGAGCTTGTTGACGTTCTCGACGGCCCGGAGCACCCCCTTGCCGAGATAGGCGTTCGATTTGCCGTCGCGGAGCTCGAGAGCTTCGTGGGCTCCGGTCGACGCCCCGGAAGGGACGGCGGCCCGGCCCACGATCCCGGTGACGAGGCTGACCTCGACTTCGATCGTAGGGTTGCCGCGGGAGTCGAGGATTTGCCGGGCGTGTACTTTTTCGATCGCGCTCATAAGTCATCCGATCATGCGGCGGACTGCCGGGGACCGGCAATGCTCGTCGGCTGCTTGTTGGGAAACGGTCGGCTCGCGCTGGCGAGCAGGTGGGGCACGGGCGGCGAGGTTGCTTGCCGCGACGGCACGCTAGCGCGCTGGCCGGGCGGTGTCAAGGTGAGCGCCACTCCCTGGCAGACGGCATGTCGAGGTCCGTCACGATGGGATAGAGCAGAGGGCGGCGAGACACCTGTTCCTTGGTTCCCGCCGCCCTCTCGTGCCGGTGGCGCGCGCTCGGTTGCCGGCGCTCGAGTCCCCCGGCAGGGGCGATGATCTCGCCTCGCTGGAGCCCTGCTAGCGCATCAGCTGGCGGCGCTCCGAGCGGGTCGGGATCCCGTACTTCTTGAGCTTGCGATACAGGGTCGCGCGGCCAATCCGGAGCTCGCGCGCCGCCCGCACCAGATTTCCGTTGTTGCCGTCGATGGCGGCCCGGATCGCTTCGTCTTCGATCTCCGACATGGTCCGTGGCCGGTGCCCGGCCGACGGCGTCTCGCGCAGCGGCGGCTGGAGAGCCAGTGGCAGGTTGTCCGAGTCGATCTCGACCTGGTCCGGCGGGGAGAGAAGACAGGCTCGCTCCAGAAGCGAGTGGAGCTCGGTCAGGTTCCCGGGCCAGTGGTAGGCGCGTAGCGCCGAGAGCGCATCGGGAGTCAATCGCCTGACCGTGAGGCCTTCGTGCGACGCGATTTCCTCGAGGATGGCCTGGGCGAACGCGTCGAGGGACTCGCGCTGCGCACGCAGCGGCGGGATCGCCACCTGCATCCTCCCCAGGGCTTGCCCGAGTGCCGGCAAGACGAGACCGCCGCGGACCAGGGCGGTGACGCCACTCTGGGACCAGGCCATGACGCGGGGGAAGGGAGTCACCGTCCGCAGCCCTTCGAGATGACGCAGATCGGTGCGCTGCAGGTAGGCGAGGATCTCCTCCTGATGCTCCGGCAAGAGGCGCTCGGGAGAGCAGAAGAACAGGGTGCCGCGGCCCTGGATGAGCTTCGGCGATCGGCCCGGCGCGCAGTCCTCGCGCTGAAAGGAACCGCTCTCGGTCGCCGCGTCGTGAATGACCTGTGCCAGCCAGGCCGCTCCCGTGCCGATCTCCCCGGTGATCCATAGCGGCTCGTGCGATCGCGCGACCTTCTCGATCGCCTCCATCGCCCGCACCTCACGCGGCTCATTCTGGCCGGGAAGCGTCAGCATGACATGGAGCGGTCCCAGGAGACGGTAGAGATCCTGGTTCGACTCCTTGCGGCCCGGGTTGGCTCTCGTCTCCTTCTCGGTCAGTCCGGAAATCAGCATGGTTCCCTCCCAGGGCCGCTCCTCACCCGCGCCCCGGCCCACAGGCTGGGGGGGCTCGCCTGGCCCCGATCCTCAGGGTTCAATGTTCGGTTCTGGTCAAGCGGCAAGCCTGGTGAGGCCCAGGGCCGGCCCATGCCTCCGCCTCGCGTGGCCGCACCGGTCAGGCATTCCCAAGGGCGCAAGGAGGGAGGGCTGTGGATGGATCCCCCGCGGAAGCCTCGACGGTGCAGCGGGTCGGGTCACCGGCAGCCGGTCACCTGACCCAACTCATGTTTCGACCGGTGTGGAGATGTCCCTTAGGGAAACGTTCTTGATATGAGGCGGCACGACTCGATTGGAGGCAGCTCGCGGAACCCCGGGCGGAGGGAGGATGCGGGGGAAAAACTGCGAGCGGCCGGGCCTGGGCACCGACCGCTCGCTCCGGGGGGAGAACCGGATGAAGGCGAAGTTAACGGAGGGAGTGTTTCGAGAGCTTGTAGCGCAGCGTGGCCTCCGGCACCTTCAGCGTGTCGGCCGCGACGGCGATGTTTCCCTTGGCCTGCTGCATGGCGGCCTGAATGAAGTACGACTCGACATGATCGAGGACTTCTCTCAGGCCGTAGCGCGGGCTTCCGGCCTCGATATCCAATCGGTACTGCTCGAGGAGTCCGGCCAGCGAAGTGCGGAACGTCATCTCGCTGGTCACTTCGTCGACGAGGCGAAGTAGACGCTGATTGGTGTCGAGGGCATCGCGGCTGGCCTTGTGCAGTTCCGCCGCCACTGATTGCAACGAACGTCGTTTCATTTTCTCTCAGCTCGATTCTTCAGCGGGAATGTGGATTGTTCGTGCCGGCCAGCCGGCTCTCAACTGGTATATGGTAGCGCCGGATGGCGCCGGCCGCAAACCTGAAAATCCTGCGCCTGGGAGCCAACAGTGGCAGTCGGCGGTTGGCAGCAAGGATTTGAGGGCGGGGTGCTGGGCCCGGTCTGGGGGCCCGGCCTCGGGTCGTGCCGGGCCTCGGCGGTTGGCCCGTTTGGGGGGCCGCCCGGAACGCTCCTCGCGGCTCTCACCGGGCTCGACTGCCCCCTGGCTCGGGCGCCGGCCCGCCGGCCCGCGGGCGGGCCGGCCGCGGGTCGGCGGGTCCGGCAGCCGCCCCGCGGCCTCACCGCGGATCCCGCCGCGAGAGGAGCCATCCGAGCTGAGGGCCTTGGGAGGCACGGTAGCCGGCGGCCAACGCTTGACGCCTCCCCCTGGTATCGGGTTCTCTCCACCTCGTGCAGCGCATGCTATCGGCCTTTCATGGCCGGCGGTCGGCTCCCAGTCCATGAGCGCATCTCAATCACCCTCCTCTCAGGATGATGCCCGTTTCATCGCGCGCGCCCTGGCCGGCGATGAAGCGGCATACAGCGAGCTTCTGACTCGCTATCGCGCCCGTGTCATGGGGCTGGCTCTGCGGATGGTGCAGAACTCCGATGACGCCGCCGATATCGCCCAGGAGGCATTCGTCCGGGCGTTTCAGTCCCTTGCGAACTTCGATGTCACCAAGTCGTTCGGAGCCTGGATCGCCAAGATCACGGCGAATCTGTGCATCGATCACTTCAGGCGGCGGCGCGTGCCGATCGTCTCCATGGATATGCCGTTCGACACAGAACGTGGTGAGCGCCCGCGCGAGTATCCCGATGAGCGCCCGATCGCCGACGAGATCGTCAGTCGCCACGAGGCCGAGCAACGACTCGATGCGATCATCGCCGCGCTCCCTCCCCGCTATCGCGTCGTGGTGCTGCTGCGCTACAAGCAAGACCTGGCCTATGAGGAGATCGCCGAGACCCTCGGCATCCCCCTCGGTACGGTGAAGGCGCGGCTCCACCGCGCCCATCACCTGCTCAAGCGGCGCCTGGCCGGGGTCCGGGAGGAAACGCCATGACGCTCCGGAGCCCCGCGGCGTCCCGTTTCCAGGCAGGGGAACCGGGTGATTGGGGTCCGGCGTCGCGGCACCTGCAACCCGGGTCCCGGCCCCGGCGTATGGTGATGGTAGAAACGATGTTGATAGCCCCCAGGCTTCATAAGGGTGGAACCGAGCGTCGAAGATGAGCTGTAAGTTGTGGAAAGAGAAGGCATTCGCCTACACTGAAGGCCTCCTGAGCGCCTCCGAGGCAAAGGCCTACCGCGAGCACATGGCCGGATGCGCCATTTGCAGCGCCGAGGTGACAGCCAGCCTGGGTCTCAGCCGGTCGCTCCGGGCCCTGCCTGATCCCGCTCTGAGCCGTGAGGCCGCGCGAGCCTTTGACGACGCCGTTCTGGCTCGAGTCAACACCTCCGCGTCCAGTTTGCCGGCGGCTGCCGCGGTGTCGCCTGAGAGCCGGGTGGCTCAGGTCCTGGCTCTGGCCGCTGCCAGGCGCGCTCGCCCTCGGGTTCCCATCGCGCCCGATGTGCGCTCGGAGGCTGCCCGCACCATTGCCGCTCGCAGTCGCCTGGCGGTGCGTCCGGCCTCGCCACCGGCTCCTTCCTTCATGCTGGCCTCGCTGGCCCTGGCTGCTCTCTCCATCGCCGTCACGGTCTTCTTCGGGGAGTGGATGGTCAGCACGATCGGCACCAGCCTCACCCTGGCGCTGGGTGCCCTGGGTGAGGGCGGCGGCTGGTTGGCCGAGGGAGTGGGAGCCCGGGTCATTGAACTCGTCGCCGTGTTTCGGGTCGTCCGTGTCCTGGCCGATGACGTCGGGCCTGTCTTCGATGGTGTACGTCAGCTGGCCAGTGTGCGGGGCTCCGAACTCATGGTGGTCTCCGTCCTCGCTGCTCTCTTGCTTGGCCTTGCCGGTTTCATCGTGCGCCGAGATCGATCGGTGGCGCGTGAGCGGACGCGTGGCGGCATGTCCTGATGCCCGAGGTGATTGTCAGCCGTCGAGGGTCATCATGAAACGAATGTGCATCACCCGACTCCAAGTTGCCGCGATCGTGACATTCATGGTCCTTGCTCTCATCCCGTGGGCGACCACAGTGGAGGCGGCTCGGCCATCGTCACAGGCTCCTTCGGGCGAGCCCGGCATCGAGATCGGGCCGGATCCCGATGCGCCACCACCCAAGCCCAGGCCACCCCAGGAGAGGACGCCGGAGACGCCCGCGACCCCGAGCACTCCTGTGCCCCCGCTCGACGAGACCAAGGAGGCGCTGGAGCGTACCCAGGCAGATGTCGAGAGGATGCGCGAGGAAGTCGAGGCGGAGCGACGCAGGGCCGAAGAGGTGCTGCGGGCCGAGGACGCGCTCCGCGAAGTCGAAGAGCAACTCAAGCGGGAACGCATCATCAAGCATCGCACGGATGGGGAGGAAGAGTGGGACACTCACGGTGGTCAAGTGGTGCGGATGGGGCAGGACGTGGTGGTCGAGCCGGGCGAGTCGGTGGATGAGGCCGTCGTCATCGGTGGCGATCTCATCGTCAAGGGTTACGTTGCCGGCGATGCGGTCTCTGTCGGCGGTGATGTCCTCGTCAAACCTGGCGGACACGTGACCGGGGATGCCGTGAGCATCGGTGGTGATCTCGAGGTCGAACCCGGTGGGCTCGTCGACGGAGACGAGGTACAGGTCGGTAACATCGGGCCGATCTTCATTCCCGGGTTCGGTCGCCAGCACAATGGCCCCGGCGGATGGATGCAAGCCATCAAGAGCCTGCTCACGTTGCTCGTCCTTCTGTTCATCGGTTGGCTGGCCATGGTGCTCATCGGCGGGCGTTTGTCGACCTTGGCCGACGTCGTCCAGAACGACTTCTGGCGCTCGCTCCTGGTCGGCGTCCTCGTGCTCGTGCTGTGGCTGCCGGCCGTGTTCCTGACGACGATCACCGTGATCGGGATTCCAGTGGCGATCGTGCTCGTCATCGGCGTGCCGCTGGCCATGTTCTTCGGCTACCTGGTCGGTGCGCTCGCCTTTGGCCGACGCTTGGTTGCTGGCTTGCGCTTCGACCAGGGTAGCGAGCTCATGCACCTCCTCGCCGGTCTGGCGGCCATCGGGCTCCTCGGGTTGCTCGGCAAGCTGCTCGGCATCTTCGACATTCTCGGCCCGGTGGCGCTGGCCTTCCGCATCGTGAGCTGGGCGCTTCTGAGTTTCGCAGCGATCCTCGGCCTCGGAGCGCTGACCATGACGTGGATCAGTCTCCTGCAAACGAGGCGTGGCGCCCGTGCCGAGACGCCGCCAGCGGCGGGAGGCGCGCCGCCACCTCCGCCGCCCCCGGGCCCCGAGCCGCCGCCGAGCGGAGGGCCGCCGCAGCGGGGCAAGCTGGTCTGGGAGCCGAAGCCGGCCGGCGATCCGCTGCCGGAATCGCCGGGTGGTTCCGAGAGCACCCGGGCGATGACCGGGCCCGAGGCTCCGCCGCTTCCCGGGCCCGCCTAGCGACCATGCCGGCGTCTCAGCCCCCAGCGTCAGCCGGAGTTTCGCAGCTTCGAGCCGCAGCCTCCTGCAAGGGAGCTGCGGCTCTCGTCTGCCTGGGGTTGCTCCTCCTGGGTGCGGTTGGTCGGTCCGCTCCCGCGGCAGCCCGTGTTCTCCGCGTCGAGGGCGGTAGCTCGGCCGCGGCGGCCGTGTCGCGCGCCGCCGCCGGGGACACCATTCTCCTTGGCGCCGGTTCATTCAACGAGACGATCGAGATCAACACCGGCGTTCGCATCCGGGGTGCGGGGGAAGGCCGCACCGTGCTCACGCGGCCTGGAGGCGAGGGAGTGCGCGTGCATTCGGGCGTGCACGGGGCGGAACTCGTTGATCTGACCGTGCGGCGGGCCGCTGTCGGGATCCGAGTCGATGCTGCGGATCTGAAGATCGATGGCTGCCGCATCGAGGACTGCGATGACTATGGCCTGAGCGCCCGCGGCGAGTCCCGGATCGAGATCGCGAACAGTTTTCTCCGCAGCAACAAGGCCAGCGCGCTCAATGCCCGCTCCGGGGTAGAGGTTCACCTTGCCGACTGCCAGGTCACCGGCAATCAGACCGGCCTCGAGCTCGACGGCGCCCGAGCAGTGGTCGTGGGGAGCGAGATCTCGGGCAATGTGATCGGCGCTCTGGTCCGGGGCTCGGGTCATCTCGTCCTGGGCGATCGTCCGGGAGCAGGCAATCGAATCCATCGCAACCGGCTCGCCACGGTGAAGAACCTGACGTCCTCCCCGGTCGCTGCTCGCTACAACTACTGGGGGGACATGGAATGCGCCTTCGTGCGCGGGTTCACCGGCCCGATCCGCTACCAGCCCTTCATGAACCTGGCGCTCGACGACTCGCTCGCGACTTGCCCTTGATCGCGCCCTGGGGCGCTCGATCCCTCCACGGCTACCTCGGCGCGGTTGAAGCTCGGCGTGCGCAACACGTCGTTTCGGTCCTGGAAGCCGGTGACCCCCATGACCAGGCCGAAGAACGCCTTGGGCAGTCCCAGGAGCCCGAAACCATCCCCACCGTCGGTCTCGGTCTCGCCCGATAGCCAGTCCTCGAGTTCTTCCACGTCCTCCATGGTGAGAGGCTTGAGGGCGGCGGTGACGACCAGATAGTAGTTGTCGTCATCGCGCAGGACGGAGAGTGGAGCAATGTGCAGATCGCGTCGGGACTCGAGAGCGCCGCGCGCCTCGGCAAGATCGAGAAAGATCTCCTGCCGACCTTCCTTGTCCCGTACCACGTAGACCTCGTCCCAGGCATCGAGCTGGAGCTTGTAGGCCAGGTGCCGTGAGGCCTCCCGCCGATCGAACCAGGCCGATCGCTCGCGCCAGACCTCGATGTCGAGGATCAGCGTCACCGGCACTCCGCGCTCGAGGATCTCCTCGGTCGGGGCGTCGATGAGGTTGACGAGCGTGAGGTCCACGGCCAGATCATCGCCGGCGGCGGCGATGCGCTCCAGGCGAACACCGATCTCGTGCTCTGCGTCGTCCGGCATGTTCTCGGGCGCCACTGCCTTCACGGTGCTGTCCGTCTGGGCGTGGGCGACTCCCACCGCGGTCGTGCCGGCGAATCCGGAGAGGCCGCAGGCCAGGACCAGGACGAGGGTCCGGGGCATGAGCCCCTGTGCCCTCTTTCCTCCGCGCCGCCAGCGGTGGATGGCCAGCGGCGAGGTCGCGGGCCTCTGGCCGCAGCCGAACATCCGACCCATGATCACGACCCTCCGCGGTTCATCACCGCGCCTCCTCGAATTCAGTCCGAACCGCTCGGCTTCGCGCCGCCGGCCCGGGAGGTCTCGCTCGGGGCAGCGATCGGGGGCTGCCCGACCGCAATGATGGCCATTGCATGGGACGTACCACCCTCAAGTGGCGGAATCGCTTCCTCGTGTCGGTGGAAATGCTTGTCCCGACACATGTTGGTCAGGTTCGCGGTCCGCTCCGGCGGGATCAAGGGTGCCGCCGTGGCCGGAGCGTGCCAGCTGTTGCATCACCGCATCAGTATTCCGGTTCCCGCCCACTGGTCCGGCGCGGTCGCTCGGCCCCAGACGTCCAGATTCTCGACAGTCTCTCAGCTTCCAGTGCCCCCGCCACGGCTGATCCCATGGCGCTTCATCTTCCGGTGCAGGCTTGCGCGATCGATGCCCAGATTCTTGGCGGCGGCGGAGACGTTCCAGGCCGCCCGCTCCAGCTCGGCCCTGAGCACCTCTCGTTCCGCAGCGTCCAGCTGCCCGCGCAGGTTGGACGGGTTCTCGATCTCCTCGGCGCTGGGTGGAACCTCTTCCAGGTACGAAGAGAGGACCGCGCCGGTCAGCTCCTCGGCATCGCTCATGATGGAGATCCGCTCCATCAGGTTTCGCAGCTCGCGGATATTCCCCGGCCAGTCATGAGCCCGGAGGCGGCGGGCGGCCTCCGCCGAGAGTCGGATCGGCGGGCGGCGGTTGTCGGCGGCGGCGCGGCCGAGGAAGTGCTCGGCCAGGAGGGGGATGTCGTCCCCGCGCTCGCGCAGGGCCGGCACGACGATGGGCACGACGCTCAGTCGGTAGTAGAGGTCCTCGCGGAAGCGGCCGGCTGCGATCTCCGCTTTCAGGTCCTTGTTGGTGGCGGCGATCACGCGCACATCGAAGCGGATGGCGCGACTGCCGCCGACGCGTTCCGCCTCGCCGGTCTCGAGCGCACGCAGCAGCTTGGCCTGGGCTTCCGCCGACATGTCGCCCACCTCGTCGAGGAACAGCGTGCCCTGATCGGCCAGCTCGAACTTGCCCTTGCGCGTGGCGGTGGCTCCGGTGAAGGAGCCGCGCTCGTGCCCGAAGAGCTCTGATTCGACCAGGTCGCGCGGAATGGCGGCGCAGTTCACCTTGATGAAAGGACCGCGAGCCCGCGATGAAGCATCATGGATAGCGCGCGCCACGAGCTCCTTGCCGGTGCCGTTCTCGCCGAGGATGAGCACCTTGGCCTGCGTCGGGGCCACGCGCCGGATCGCCTCGCGCACCGTCCCGGCCGCAGCGCTCTGGCCGACCATCTCGAAGTCCGCCACGCGGTCACCACGCTCGGCGCGGAGCCCAGCGTTCTCCCGGCCCAGCGCGTGGAAGGCGAGCGCCCGCTCGATGGTGACGAGGAGCTTCTCCGGCGCGATGGGCTTCTCGAGGAAATCGTACGCGCCAAGGCGGACCGCGCTCACGGCGCGCTCGATCGTCGCCTCGCCGGAGAGCATGACCACCGGCTGGTCCGGATAGCGCTCCCGCAGGCGCTCGAGCGCGGCCAGGCCATCGAGCCCCGGCATCACGATATCCAGGACGACGAGATCGGGCTGGCGGCTGTCGAGGCGGGCCAGGAGATCCGCGCCGTCCTCCAGCTCGTCGACCGTATAGCCTTCGTCGCGCAAGAAGCCGCCCACCGAGCGACGCACACCGGCGTCATCATCGACGAGGAGCACGGTTTCTCCCCGCGCGCTCATGGGGCGCCCCCGGACCGCTGGGACAAGCCGCGACCTCTCATCAGATGGACCCCCCTCTCGTTCTCCTGGTCGACCGCCAACCCAACCATAGCACCAGCCCCCGTCGCGCCGGTGCCGGCGGTGCGAGGTCCCACCCGGCCGGCATGGCCCTGTCCAGGCCTTCGATCGTCATCGTGTTGTGCTAAAATGTCCATGATAGCCGGGTCCCCCGTGGATAGTTAAGCGATTTCGATATAATGGGTTACGGGATTGCTCGCGCCATCCTGGCGGGAGCTGGGAGGTCAACCATGGCGCGATGCTCTCTGCGGACGCCCCTCATCCTGGTTCTTCTGGCCTCCGCGCTCGCCCTTTCCGTCATCCCGGCCCAGGCTGCCCGTCGAATCGTCCTCTTCGAGGAGTCGACCAACTGGGGTTGCCCGCCGTGCTACACCTCCAATCCGACCATCCATCAGTTCCTCGAGGATTACTCGGTGGCCCAGGTGGTGGCCGTCAAGTGGCACGTGTGGTGGCCGTCCTCCACCGATCCGTTCTACAACCACAACCAGGCTCCCGTGCAGACCCGGATGGGGTACTACGGGATCACCACTGCGCCTGATGTGACCGTGGACGGCCGGAACGGGCCGATCCCCGGCTCCTACGGCAGCATGCAGACCTGGGTCGAGGACCGGCTCGCCCTCGAGAGCCCGCTCGCCATCTCCGTCACCGGCGGCATCAACGGGTCGAACTTCGACGTCACGATCACCGTCGATGTCGAGCAGGTTCCCCCGGCTGGTGATTACCGGCTCTTCTGCATCCTCGGTGAGCACCACATCCATCTGCCGAGCCCCAACGGCGAACAGGACCACTATGATGTCTTTCGCCACACCACGAACAACTCGGGCGAACCCATCGATCTCAGCGCGACCGGCATCCAGGTCTTCAACCGGAGCCTGCCCTTCGATGCCAGCGAGACTCCCGACAACTTGCAGGTCGTGGCCTGGATCCAGAACTACAACACGCGAGAGGTCCTGAACGCCGGTACCACGTGGCCCAGGCCGGATTACTATCTCCGCCTCTCGGGCGGGACTCCGGGCGTGGTCGATGATCCGAACTCGGTCGCCGTCTTGACCCGTGATTTCACCAATCTGGGCACGCAGGACGATGTCTATGACATCACGATCGATCTGCTCACCACCCGCATTCCGCTGGAATGGAGCTGGGAGTACACGACGTCACAGGGAACCTTCAGCGGACCCAGCTCGCTCCCGATCACTGCGGATGCCACGGAGACCATGACGGTCAACATCGATTCACAGGGGGCTCCGGGTGGCGGCATGCTCGAGCTCGTCATGACCTCGCAGAACGATCCGACCATGGTGCGCCGGCAGCGTTTCTCCAAGATCTCCGGACCCACGGTGATCGTGGTCGACGATGACGGGGGGACCCACGACGAATCCATGCTGACCCTGAGTCTCGACGCCGCCGGCATCGGCTGGGGACTGTGGGAGGATGCCTGGGGCAAGCTGGATGGGACCCAGCTCTCGACGGCCCCCGCCGTGTTCTGGACCTGCGGCCTCTCCTATCCGACCCTCGACAGCCAGGATCGCCCGGCCCTCACCCAGTTCCTGGCGGGTGGCGGCAAGCTGTTCGTGACCGGCCAGGACATCGGCTGGGAGCTCAACACGTCGAGCAGCGGCAACTACGACCCGACCTGGTACCGGAACAACCTGCACGCCAACTACGGTACCGATGCGGCCGGCCTCCTGCTTTCCGGGATCAACGGGGACCCGATCGGGAACGGGATCAACTACACCCTGAGCGCGCAGAGCCAGCCCTATCCCGACGGGATCAACCCCTACGGGACCGGCGCGGTCGCTGCGATCCAGTACAACGCCACCTACAAGGGAGTCGTGCGCTGGGACGACGGCAACGCCAAGGTCGTCACCATGGGGCACGGCTTCGAGGGCATCACGGATCCGTCCGTCCAGATCACGCTCGTCCAGCGCATCATCGACTGGTTCGGCGTGGCCACCGGGATCCAGGTCGAGGAGTCGGCGCCGATCCGCCCGACCCTCGCCCAGAACTACCCCAATCCGTTCAACCCGACCACGGCGATCCCGTATGCGCTCGCCCGCGAGGGTGAAGCGCGCCTCGTGATCTACGATGTGGCGGGACGCGAGGTGCGTGAGCTGGTGAGCGGCAGCCAGGTGGCCGGGTCGCACGAAGCCATCTGGGATGGTCGCGATGATGCCGGCCGGCCGCTGGCCAGCGGGACCTACTTCTATCGTCTCGAGACTCCGGAGGTCGAAGCGACGCGGAGCATGGTGCTCGTGAAGTGAGGCGGCGATGATCTTGAGCGGGAGTACCGGCCTTCGGGCCAGAGGAGAGCGTGGACGTTCGGGTCTCGCTGCGGCGGGCTTGCTGGCAATCCTCGTTTTCCTCTCCTGCGGTCAGGAGGACCCCACTTTTCGCCCGGACGGCGGCGGAACGGTGCCCAAGGGATCGATCGCCGTCTCCTCGTCGGTTCCGGGGGCCCTCATCTCGCTCGATGGGGTGGGGACCGGCCGCGTCACTCCCGACACCCTGCGGGAAGTGGATGAGGGCGAGCATCGGATCGGGGTGTTCCTCGCCGGGTTCTTCCCGCCCGATGACCAGGTGATCACCGTGATCGCCGATTCGCTCGAGGCCGTGCACTTCGAGCTCACGCAGATCCCGGTTTCGGGCGGGATCGCGGTGACCGCGCCCTACCCGGCATCGATCCTCGTCGACGGGGCACCGACCGGGCTCGCTGCGCCGGATACCGTGAGTGGTCTGGCGCCCGGCGAGCATGCGGTCACGCTCGTGCTTGCCGGTTTCCGGAGCACACCCGAGGAGCATCGCATCACGGTCGTGGCGGGCGAGGTGGCGGCGGCCGAGTTCGACCTCGTCGTGCCCAAGGTCGTCGTCTGCGAGGACTTCTCCAACTATGCCTGCATCCCCTGTCCGGCGGCGGATGCCGCGCTCCAGGAGGTGCTGCTCGACTACGCGAATGGGCGCGCCTTCTCGGTCAATCCGCACGTCAACTTCCCGGGTCAGGGGGACCCCTTCTTTCAGTTCAACCCCGCCGCAGCCAACGCGCGCATCTTCCTGAACCAGGTTTCCACCGCGCCCACCATCACCGTTGACGGGGTCGCAGTGCCGATGGGGCCGCCCTGGGTCGAGCCGATCCGGACCGCGATCGAGGCCCGGCTCCAGGTCGAACCTACGCTCGCGATCGGCGTGCGCTCCGCGCTGGGTGCCAGCGAGCTCCGGGCCACGGTGGACGTGTGGGTGGTGGCAACATCCACATCTTTGCCGCCGTCCAATCTCCTGCTCTACACCTGGATCGTGGAGCGCGAGGTGATTCTCGAGCCGCCGGGCCCGAACGGGCAGTCCGAGTACAGGAACGTGATGCGCCACCTGTTCCCGACGCCGGCATCCGGCACCATCGGCGGCGAGCCGCTCGGCACGCTGACGGAGGGAGAGCGCCGAACTTTCGAATATGTCTGGCCGCTCGCTGGCAATGTCGACCCGAGTCAGCTCGCCGTCGCCGCCTTCGCCCAGGAGAACGGCGGCCAGCGGCGGGTCATCCAGAGCGGGAGCACGCTCGTGCCATGATTCGCTCGCCGCTGCCGTCTTGCTCTCGAGTTTCGCCCCGCGGCGCCAGCCGTCGCGGAGGACTCAATTGCCGCAGCCGATCCGATGGCTCCGGCGCATTCCGATTCCGCGGAGGAGTACGACCGATGCGCTTCAACCTGTTGCATCCCACTGCTTCAGCCCGGGCCATCCTGTGCCTGGGGCTCGTCCTCGGCACCGCCATTGCCGGCAGTGCCTGGGCCACCATCGACTTCACCTTCACGACCTCGAAGGCGGTTCTGGTCGGCGAGACGGGTCTCGATTACGTGAAGCTCCACTGCGAGGTCACCAACACCGGAACCGAGGCCGACCAGTACGACATCCTCCGCATCGTGCAGAACCTGCCGGCCGGCTGGCAGAGTTCGATCTGCGTCGGCGGCGAGGATGGCATCTGCCAGGCGCCATTCGTCGACTCTCTCTACGCCGGGACGCCGCCCTGTCCCTTCCCCTCGTGCGGCGGGCCCAGCGGTTTCGGCCTGGCCCCGGCCGCGATGGACTCGATCTCCTGCTACATCACGCCCGATGGTCCGGAAGGCAGCGGTTATGTGACCTTCCGCGTGCGCTCGGTCGCCAATCCGGCGGTGGCCCGCGATCTCACCGTGGGCTGCGTGACCGATGGCGTGATCGTGCTGCTCGTCGATGACGACGGCACGCAGACGCTCGAGACCTACTACCAGGCGGCCGTCCCCACCGGGGTTCCCCATGGCACCTGGCGGCGCTCGGCCCAGAGCTTGACCGCCGCCGACTTGCAGAACTTCTCCTCGGTCGTGTGGTTCACCGGCAACGCCACGCCGACGCTCGATGCCAGCGATCGCACCGCCATCACGGGCTACCTCGCCGGCAACCGCGGGCTCGTCCTCTCCGGCCAGGACATCGCCTACGATCTGTGCGACCCGGCAAGTCCCAACTACTCGGCGGCCAACGTCACCTGGTACGAGACCACGCTCAAGAGCCGCTACGTGAACGACAACTCGGCGAGCTTGAACCTCGTCGGCGTGGCCGGCGATCCGGTCTCCAACGGCCTCAACCTCGCGATCCAGGGTGGGAGCGGGGCCAACAACCAGACCGACCCCGACGTCATCCGGCCCCTCACCGGCGCCGGAACGATCTGGACCTATCAGACCGGGGGCGGCACGGCGGCGACGCGGGTCCTCGGTAGTGGCTACCGTGCCGTCAACCTGGGGTTCGGGTTCGAGGCCATCGCGAATGCGGCCAACCGCGAGGCGGTGATGACGCAGGCCCTGACCTGGATGGCCGGGAGCCCGATCGGGATCGAGGATCAGGCCGCGGGCTCGGTGCCCGGCGCCTTCCGTCTCGAGCCGGCGCGCCCGAATCCCTTCAACCCGCACACCGAGATTGCCTTCGCGCTCGACCGCCCGGCGACCCTCCGCTTGCGCATCCTGGATGCCACGGGGCGCACGGTTCGTGTGCTCGCGGCCGGTGATTTCGCCGCCGGGCGCCATGCCCGGGCCTGGGACGGACGGGATGGCTCGGGACGCGAGATGGCCTCCGGCATGTATCTGGCCGAGCTCACGGTCGATGGTGGGCCGAGCCAGCAGGTGAAGCTCAACCTCGTTCGCTAGCCTTCGGGACTCGTGAGCAAGAGAATCAGGAGATGGAACCCGTGGTGAAGAACCGATTCATCCGCTCGGTGCATCCGCTCACGGCACGTGCCTGGTATCTGCCGGTCGTTGTCGTGCTGGTTCAGCTGCTGGCGCTCGCCGTCTTGACGCCGGGGCCCGCGGTGGCCGCCGACAAGGCCGACGTCCCCAACTTCGTGCTCAAGGACCTCGATGGCAAGGACGTCTCGCTCGCTGAACTCCGGGCCAAGGGGCCGGTGGTCATCGACTTCTGGGCCACATGGTGCAAGCCGTGCCTGCGTGAGCTGCCATACGTCGATTCGCTCCGCGTCAAGTACGCGGATCAGGGACTCGAGGTGGTGGCGGTCTCGATCGATGAGACGCGAAGTCTGGCCAAGGTCAAGTCGTACGTGAAGACCCACGATTACGGGTTCCGCGTGCTGCTCGACCCCAACCAGCGCACGCTGCGTCAGCTCCAGGGAGTCAACGTGCCCTACGTTGTCGTGGTCTCGAAGGATGGGCAGCGCCTCTACACGCACTCCGGCTACCGCGAGGGCGACGAGAAGGAACTGGCCCGCGTGGTGGCCGAGGTGCTATCCGGGAAGACGCCCGCGGATGATGAGGCGGGGATGACGGGAGAGGTCGAGTCCGGAGGCGGGCAGGAGTCCGCTGGCGGCGAATGAAACCAGCGCTCTCCGTGGCGGACCGTTTGTCTCCTGACCGCCCCGCATGGTCCTGCTGGATCGCGGCGAGCGCGTTGGCGCTCGCCGCGATCCTCGCCTCGCCCGTCGAGGCGCAGTTCCGCCTCCCCGGCGGATTCAGCGCCATCTACCAGACCGAGTACTCCTACGGGGAGTCGCAGATCGGGGGCGGGAGCGAAGGGGCGGCCTCGATCTTCGAGAACTGGCTCAATCTCGATTACACGCGGGGCGACTTCAACGCCGGCGTGCGTTTCGTCGCCTTTGCCCCGCCCGACCCGGTGATCTATCCCGGAGGACCCAACAGCGCCGGGATCGACTTCGGCTTCGGCGAGTACGTGACCACCCGCGGTAGCCTGCGGGGCGGCAGCTTCTATGCGCTCTTCGGGCGCGGACTGGCGCTTCGCTCCTACGAGAACCGGCAACTCCGCGTCGATACCAACCTCCTCGGCGGAAAGGGCGTCTTGAGCCTCCCCGACGGCGAGGTGAGTGCCCTCATCGGAAGCTCGGTCGAGGGCAATGCCGAGGATGCCGATCGGGGGCGCACCGAGGCGCTCAGCGGAGTCGATTTCGAATACGGGATCCCGCTCGGGTTCCGTCCGGGCGTGAGCTTCGTCACGACGGATGTGCCCAGCCAGGGCACCGACCAGTACGAGCCGCAGCGGATGAAGGCCGCCCGTCTCGCCAATACCGTGGCCGAGGTCGATCTCTACGCGGAGTTTGCTCGCGTCGACGGGCCCGCGACGCGGGCCGGGGCGACCGCCCCCAACGTCCACGGCCACGGGTTCTACGGCGTGGCGGCCACGGCCATCGGTCGCCTCGGGCTCCTCGGGGAATACAAGGACTACGAGCGGCTGGTCTTCGAGAACGATGCAGGGATCGCTTACATCCTGCCGCCCGCCGGGCTGCGCGAGCATCAGTACAATCTCCTCAACCGGCACCCCCACCAGCTCGACACCCGCGACGAGGTGGGTTTCCAGGCCGAGGTGACCTACAACACGGAAGCCATCACCGAGCGCGGCCAGAGCTCGTTCCTCTTCAACTGGGGCTACACGCGCAACCATGAACCGGAGGAGCAGCAAGGGAATCACTTCGACGACGTCTACTTCGAGATCCAGCAGGAGCTCGGCGGCGACAAGCTCCTCGTCGGTGGACTCTCCTACCAGCGCAGCTTCGACTCGATCGAGACGCCCGACCCGCTCCTGACGCTGTGGACGCCGCTCGCCGATCTGCGCATGCCGATCGGAGAGCGGCATGGTCTCCATCTGCAGTACGAGCACCAGCACTCGAGCTCGGATCGGCTGGGGAGCTTCGATACCGAGTTCATCGTCATCGAGGGCAGCCGCAGTCCGAATCTGACCGCATCATTGCTCCTCGAGATCTCGAACAAGTCGGATGTCCAGCTCGAGCTCCAGGGCGAGGAAGAGACGACCTTCGTCGGCGGCGAGATCTCCTACACCCTCTTCGATCAGCACGAGCTCACGCTCTTCGTCGGATCGCGGAATGCCGGCTTTGTCTGTGTCGGCGGGGTGTGTCGCTACGAACCGGCGTTCGATGGGGCGGAACTGCGACTGGTCAGCCGCTTCTGATCTGCATCCAGCGTCATCGCCGGTGCCTCAGTTTCGACTTGCTACCGCGGGTTTTTGCTGGTACATCGGAACCGGAAGTGGCCGGATAGCCCCGTCCGGCTGGTCGCCCGCCGGCCTGCCTGTGCCCCGTTCGCGGGCGACCCCTCAGACGCGCGCCGTCGCCTCGAGCGCTCGCGCGCGCGGGCAGCACTCGATCAGCACGGGCGCCTGTATTCGCCCGTCTCGGCGCCGCAGCGGCGGCGCCGTGGGAACCACCATCCAAGTCCCTTGGCCAAGGAGGCCCCAGTGTTCCTCCTGCTCATGCTCGTGAGCCTGACGGTGGCGATCTTGACCACCGCCCTCGTGATTGTCCTGTTCCGCGGTCCGATTGCCGGCATCCTCGGCCGGATCGTTGCCGAGCCGGTGGCCGCAGCCTGGCGGCGCTACCTGAGCTTCGCCCTGCTCGTCGTCGGCATCTCCTCCGGCGTGTCCATGTGGACGCTGGAGCGCCACTTCGAGGGTCCGGCCCGTCCCGATGCGGTGACGGCGCCGGGCGCCGTCGCCGCCGCCTTCGGGCCGACGACCCTCTCCACCGAGGCCTGGGTGTTCGAGGTCTACCGCACCGTGCTCGGCTCGCTGCGCGGTCTCTCCGGGGCGCTGCTCCTCTTCTTCGGCATCGCCCTCGTCGTTTCCGGGATCCAGCGGGGTCTCGGCGATCGTGGCGGGAGTCCTGCGGGCGTGGCCGGGAGCGGCCGCGGCGACCGGGAACGAGGTCGCCCGCGCGGGTCGCAGGTCATCGCCGGCGGGAGAGCCGAGGGGCGCCGTCCGTCCGCCCAGGGTGGTTCCTCCTCAGGAAGGCGAGGCGGGGAAGGGCGCGGGCGCGACTCCGAGCCGCGCCGCGATCAGAGGGGAGGGGAGCCGCGGCGCGATCTGCGTTACGGCCGGACGGGGGATGGCCGGAGCGCGGACAACCGCTCCGGGAATGGTCGCACGAGCTTCAGCCGGGCCAGCAATGGCCGGAGCCAGGACAGCCGGGCGGACGACACCCACTCCACCGAAGGCGACCCTGGTCCCGCGGAAGCGCGTCCCGGTAACGGGGATCCGACACGCCGCGCGGTCTTCGAGCGCCGCCCGCTCGGGGGATAGGCCGGCGCCCGGGCAGCCCACCCGCTAACGCAGGAGAGCGATCTTGCCGGTGCGCACCTCGCCGGCAAAGTCGAGGCGGTAGAAGTAGATGCCGGAGGGCACTGCACTCCGGCTGCCGGTTGCCGGACCGCCGCCACCCAGGCGGGCGGAACCATCCCAGCTCACCTCATAGAATCCGGGCGACATCTCCGTGTCGACGAGCTCGGCCACGGCGCGCCCGGCCGCGTTGTAGACCACGAGCCGGACATGCCCGCGCGCCGGGAGGCCGAAGGGGATCGTGGTGCGTCCGGCGGTGGGATTCGGGCGTCCGGGTCCGAGCACGAGCACCGCCGGGGCCGGTGCGTTCGTGGGCTCGACCCCCGTGGCTGCGTTCGGCGTCCCCGGGGTCGGCGGATGGAGCGGGAGGAAAGGTCGCGATTCGCCATCCGGCAGCCGGCCGAAGGAGATGTCGGGTAGCTGCGGCCCGAAGGTCACGGTGTCGATCACGGCGAAGGAGGCCGTCGCGTCCGCGAACAGGCCCACCCGTTCCCCGGTCGCCGACAGCCGGAAGTTGGCGTGGAACGGTCCCTGCCACGCATCGTTGTCGCACCAGACGAGGAGGAAGTCGCCGGGGGCGAGCGTGGTGTCCGGGAACACGTACTTGTTCGGGATGGCGAAGTTGTCCGTCAGACAGAACCCGAGGAGCGGGATCGGCAGGGTCCCGTTGTTGTAGATCTCCACCCAGTCATCGTACTCGCCGAATTCGTCGGTGTTGGTGGCGACGTTGTCGGCGAGGAACTCGTTCACCACGACCTCGGGTGGAATGTAGGCCACCGTGTAGGCATGGGTCTCGAGCGGGGCGTCGCGCGGATCGGTGTAGGTCCGCCCATCCACGTCCTCGGCCCAGATGTAGTACGAGACGATGATCGGCGCCGGCTGAGCGGGGAGCTGGGCGGTGTAGATGTTGTCCCCGGCGATGGGATCGCCGCCCGTCCCGTCATCGGCCATCACGACCTCGGTAAACGTCGAGCCCGTGCCGTAGAAGCAGCTCGCCGCCGCCACCCCGGTGTCATCCAGGATCCGAGCCGTGACGAGCACGGGTTCGTTGAGCCCGGGGGTCGCGGGTATGGTCTCGACCTGCGAGATCGCGGGCGGCAGGTTCCCCTGCGGCAGGTTCGCATCCCAGGGGGTCGGCGTTCCCATCAGCGTCCAGTTGTAGCCGCCGTCGGGGTAGCGGCCGTAGGACACGTCCTTGACCTGCCCGCCGAAGCTCTTCGAGTCGATCGGGTGATTGCCGTCCTGGTCCGGACCGAAGAGGCCGACCCACTCGCCCGTCTTCTCGAGAGCGAAGTTCGTGTGCGTGGGGCCCTGGAGCGTGTCCCTGTCGCACCAGAAGAGGATGTGCCCGCCGGGCGGCACGGTGGTGTCGGGGACCGCCCACTTGGTCGGCAGCGCGATGTCGTCCGTCAGGTAGTGGCCGGCGAGACTCACCGGCGAGGCGCCGAGGTTCACGAACTCGATCCAGTCTTCGTATTCGCCCATCTCGTCGGCGAGCACCGAGTCGTTGTCCGCCATGATCTCGTTCAGGAAGAAGGTCTGCGGCGGCATGTATTGCGGCGTGGGTGCACGCAGCGCGACATAGTCCTGGCGGAGAGGAATGTAGCCCTTGATCTCGGCCGCCCCGCCGTCGGTCCAGGTCGGATCCTCCCAGCCCCACTTCCTCCAGTCGAGGCGAGCGTCTCCCGCCATGCGGACGTGGGCCGCATCGATGACGGGGTCCATCCGGGCCGGCGCCATGTCCTCCTCCATCATCTCGAGCAGACGCTCGTAGACGCGCCGGCGGACATGCGGTGAGTTGATCAGCCGTCTGATGAGTTCGTTGCTCAGTCCCCCCTCGTCCAGAGGGTTGTTGAAGTTGACATTCGACTCGTAGATCCCCAGGTGGCCGAAGGTCGTGTCCAGATCGTCGGGGAGATAGGTCCAGCGGCCGGTGACGAATTCGTCGTGATAGAGATAGTAGTTGCGACAGAAGAAGCTGTCGTTGGAGAGAGCGATCATCGCGGCGTAATACTCGATGAACGACTCGATGTCGAAGACCGGGGCGAGCACGTTGTAGATCTCGCTCGCCGGCGTGTTGTTGATGAGCTCGATGAACTGGATCAGATGGCCGTAGCCCGTGGACTCGTTGGTCTTCTTGGGATAGTAGATCTGGTAGAGGCTGTCCGCTGCGAGCGGCTTCAGGTCGGCACACTCGTCGCCGGGGCCTCCTTCCACCTCGTAGAGGCTGCCGCCGGTGTCGAAGCCATTCTCCCTGAGCCAGCGCCCGTCGACGTTCTCGACCGCGGTGTAGACTCCGAAGAACTCGCCGTTGACCCGGAGCTGGGCGTGCTTCGCATTGTATACGGGGATGCCCACGAGCTCGCAGAAGTCGGATCCGAGCTTCTCCCTGAGGAGCGTGCGCTCGCCGTGGGTCGAGTCGAGATTGAGCTCGGTCTGCCCATCCAGGAACTCCTGGCCGGCAATGAACTCATTGAACTTGATCTTCCAGGACTTCTTCGCCACCGAGCGCGAGGTGTTGCCCCGATACCGGACCCCGACGTTGTTCCAGACCTGCCCGTTGTAAGTGAAGCTGGCCGGGTAGTAGTTGTCGAAGTTGACGTTCTGGTTCAGGAGCTTCCAGATGCCCGGATCGATCGTGATCCGGTAGGTGGGAAGGCTGGTCGCCGAGTCGAGCAGGACCTCCCCCGTGAGCGGGGTGCTGGCAGCGCTCGAGTTGCCCCAGACATCGGCGGCGATCACCCGGTAGTGGTACGGCGGATGGGTTGGCAGGGCGGTCAGGTCCTCGTGTCGCGAGCGGCGGGCCAGGTTCGGGGTCAGACGCTGCCAGGGGCCGCTCACGCTCTCAGCCCGCTCCACGTGATAGCCGGCGAGATCCTCTTCCATGTTGTCCTGCCAGTCGATGAGCACGCCGGCGTAGCTCGAGCGGACGATGACGCCGGCCGGTGTCGCCGGCGCTTCGGCATCCGGGGTGGCATCCCAGACCTCGATCGCGTTGAGCTGGATCAAGCCGAGGACCGGAGTCGCCGTGACGTTGAGCTGGCCGTCGTTCACCGTCACCGCAAACGGGTAGGTGACGGCATAGTGCCCGCCGGCCCTGGCATGGAGATCGAAGTCATCGAGGACGATCTGCCCTTCGATGGCCAGATCGAAGATGTTGATCCCCGGCCCATGCGTCGGTAGGTCGGCGAAGTCGAGGCGGACGATGTAGGTCCCGTTCGGAACATCGAAACGGTACTCGTTCCAGTTCTCACGCGTCTTCATGAAGATCTGGGGATCGGGTGTGCCGCCGATCGGTTGCCAGGTTGACTGGTCGAAACCGCCGATGAAGCCCGCTCCGTTCTGTGCCGTGTAGGCGATGTCCGGGGTGAACGTGTCCCCGCGCGAGCTCACGAACACAGTATTCAGCTCGCCGCAGTTGATCCGCTTCTCGTAGGCGGATGCCGCAGCCGGTTGCAGCGCCGTGGTGGCCAGGATCGCCAGCCACACAGCCATGGGGCCGAGTCGGGGCCCCGAGCCGCAGGCGTGACCGGGCTTCGGGGACGGGGCTGATCGCGGTGATAACCGGGAGCAAGGCATCTAGAGTCCTCGGAATCGGCTGCCGATCGGCGATGGAGCCAAATCACCCAGCACGCCCGTGGCGGCGACCTCTGGACGCCTGGGTATGTTGCCATCCTCACCTGCGCCGGGGTGGGCGCCCGGAGGCAGGATCGAAATCGATGCGGGCTCGAGGGGGACCTGGAATGACCCCTCTATTCTAGCTCATCGGCCTTGTTCCGCCTAGGGGCACCCACTGCCGGGCGGGGCTGTACGATGCACGGCGTGTATTCCGGGTACATCCGAGCCAGGGCGCTGTCAGCGGCCGGGCCGCGGCTCAGGGCCACCACCCGTGGGCCATGGAAGTCCGGTGCGTTGAAGAAATAGGCGCTCGAGTAGTCCGGCCAGCGCGGCCCTTGAATGAAGGCCAGAGCGGGTGTCGGAGCCGCGGCAACCTGGCGCACGATATCGGGATCCACGCCGCGCAGGCCGCGGTACTCGATGGCGACCTTGAGCGGCAGGTAGAGAACGAGGGCGCAACCCATGGAGAAGGCGATGGCGGTGCGAACCCTTCTCGCCATGTTCTGATCCGGCCACGATCTTTCGAGCCATGTGGCCAGCGCCTCGGCCCCGCGCCACGTGAAGATCATGAACCCCGGGATCAATCCCGCCAGGAAGCGCGGGCCGAGGACGACCCCGTGGTACCAGTAGAGAGCGTAGAGCCCGAGCACGAACGCCGCATGAAGGAGCAGGAGCTCCTCGAGGCGGGTCTTCTTCACGGCAAACAGGAACAGGAGCGGGAGCATCAGCGAGCCCGCGGGCCATCCACCGAGGTGGCGGTTCAGCTGCTCGAGATTCAGACACAGATTCCACAGGGCTTCGATCGGGGTGTGCCCGGGGAGGGATGAATCCCAGGTGAGACCGCGGTCGGGACCGAACCCGAGCTGGTTGGCGCCCGGGAGGAAGTGGGTATCGAAGTAGCGGTTTACCGGCGGGACCAGCGGAGAGCCAGTGATGCGCGCCTGATCGGCGAGGAGGAGGAGGGCGCCCGCGGCCAGTCCGGCGCCGAGGATCAGGACCGCCCGCCCGCCGCGCCGTGCGGCGAGGACTGCTGACAGGCAGGCCAGAGCGAATGCCGCCGCCTCGATGGGGCGGGTGAGAACGAGAAGGGTGGCGGCCAGGATCAAGGCCAGGGCCAGGCTCAGGGAGGAGCCACGGCCTCGGGGCCCACCCGAGAGGGGGGCCGAGGCCATGCCGGAGAGCGAGGCAAAGCTCACGAGAGCGATCACCGTCCAGAGGAGCGCGGCGACATGCGCCATCAGGCTCCCGGCCAGGACCAGGAGGAAGGGACTCGTGGCGGCCAGCCAGGCGGGAAGGAGCGGCGAGATGAGCCTGCCACTCATCTCCGGGAGACCGGCGGGCTCTCCGGCTCGGCCAAGCCGGGCCAGCCGAGCCGTATAGAGAACGATGAGTGCGGCTGCGATCGCGTTCACGATGCCCGGGAACCCGAGGCGCACCCCGAGGGCCAGGAGGAACGGCCATCCTGGCGGGAAGACCCCGTAGGTCCGGCTGGTCTCGATCTCGATCCACTCCGGAGCGGGGAAGGCCGCGGCCAGCGGCGGCGGCTCAGCGAACCGGCGCCCCGCCGCGAAGACCCGGGCATCGAAGAGATAGGCGACCTCATCCGGGATGTGGGGAGCCCATCCGAAGGCGAATGCTGCCATCGCGAGAGCTCCGCCCGCGGTCAGGGCGGCAGCGAGGACGAGAGCCAGAGGCGCTGCCAGGCGGCGCGCCGGGCCTTCGCGGGCGGGAGCGAGGTGCGCGGCCGCGAACACGGTGAGGATCGCTCCCGCGAGGGGGGCGAGCAGGCTCGCGGCCACACGGTAGAACTCGGTCTGGTTCAGGTGATCGACCGGTACCGGGTGCACGGCGGCGAAGATCCAGACCAGCGCAGCGGCCGAGACCGTGATCGGCCGTCTCGAGTAGATATCTGCGATTAGGCGCTGTTTATTGCGATCGCCAAGAAGGCGACCCAGACCAAGGACAACGGTGGCGGCCAGGAGAGCCAGCGTGACGAGAGCCAGGGCGGCGCCCCAGGGCCGGGAGAAGGGAACGAGCGCCGGCAGGTCCGGTGCCGAGACCACGGCGGCCAAGGCGACGAGGAAGACCACGGCGCGGCCCGTGGTGGCGAGGTGTGTGGCGGCGGCATGACGCATGGTTTCGGTTGGTGGCGGCTGGCAAACGGCCGCCAGGATCCGCTTCCTCCTTCTGACCCGGCCCGATTCCGGATCGGAGGTCTGCTCCACGCTCGCGGGTCCGGCGGCGGGCGCGCCCGCTATACTGGCAGAGGACCCCGCCCCCCGGACCCACAGCGCCCGACACCTTAGCGGCATATCGCCCCTGCGGCCAGACGGAGTTCGGCATCATGCTCCGCAGCCCGTTGATGGTGGTCCCATCCCCCCCAGCCGCCGGAAGGTGCAGAGCCCCCTGGCTCGTGTTCGCTCTGATCGTTCTCATCCCCCTCGCGTCGGAGCCCGCCCTTGCCGGAGAGCACCTGGTTTCCGACCCGGAAAGCCCGGGTGGGGGAGGATCCCGCGCGGTGCACGAACCGGGAACGGGAGGTGGCGGCGAGCGGGGAGCCGAGGAACGCATTCTCTCCGCAGTCAATACGCCGGTACCGGGCCGGAGTCGGCTCGAGCGCTTGACCACCACAGTTCCTCCCGATGAGCTGACCTTCGGTATCGAGCGGGCTCTCGATCCCGGAGTGGTCAAGCGTTTCGGAGGTCCCGGGCTCGATCTCGAGGCCCTGCAGGCCGCGGTCAACCATGACCTCCGGAACGGGGGGCACCCGCACCTGACGCTGGTCATGGGCCTCGCCGTGCACGCCGGACTGAACCAGCTCCAGCGCTTGCCGCTCCCCGCTGTTCGTCTCGGTCCCGTGGGAGCGGGGTACGGTGTCGCCACCCGCTTGCCGCAGGCAACGGCTGGGTTCTATCTGGCTCCGGCCGCAAGCCCGGGCGGGCCGATGGCTCGCGGCGTGAGCATGAAGATCCGGGGGCCGGCCGTGCCGTTGCCGGCGGGACGCAACGAGGCCAGCAGGGTGGAGTTCGCCCTGACCGGGGAGCAGCGTCCGGATCCGATCCTTCCGGGCGAGTCGGCGAGCCTCAGGTTTACGCTACCGGTCCACCTCTCGGGGTGCCGGGTCGGCCTCAGCGGAGCGGCAACCCGGATCCGCTCCGGCGAGGTGCGGACTCACATCCTGGGACTGGGGCCCGCGGTCGCGGGCGGGCGCTTCACGTTCCAGGGTGAGCTTCGGCTGGTCGACCGGGGAGGGACCCGGTATCTGGATCTCAGTCTGCGCGCAGCGCGTCCGCCGTTCACGGTCGCGCTGCGCTGCTATCAGGATCCCGATCACGAATTGCCGCCGTCCTGCGACATTCGCTTCCAGGTGGCCAACGCCCTGCCGCGCCTCGGCCCGTGATCGGGTATTCTGCCCCGCGGCCCGGGTTGGGCCGGCCGCGGCATGGCGACCCTCGGGTCAGGACAGGATGCGACATCGTGTCACAACGCGAATGAGTGAATAGGCAATGACCCGCCTCTATCTCGTGCGACATGGCAAGACAGCGGCGAACGAGTCGAGACGCGTGATGGGCCACGAGCCCGAGCCCCTGAGTGTCGCCGGACGGGAGGATGTGCGAGCGCTGGCCGGCTGGCTGTCGAATCAGGGTCCCTTCGCTGCGCTCGTCTCGAGCGAGATGGAGCGCGCGCGGGAAACCGCGGAGATCATCGCCGCCGTTCTCGGTCGCGAGTACGCCACCGAACCCGGCCTCAACGAGCCCGCGTTCGATGGCTGGATCGGGAAATCCGTGGAGCAGCTGGCGCGGGAGGACGCACGCTTCAAGCGCTATCTAGCAGATCCCACCGAGGTGCCCATCGAGGGCGAGCTCACCCTGCGTTCGCTCGTGGCGCGGGCCGTGCGCGCCATCCACCACCTGGCCCTGGCGCATCCGGGCGAGCCGATCCTGGCTGTGTCGCACGGCGACATCATCCGCGGCGTCATCGCTTCCTACATGGGGATCGCTCTCGAGAGGATATTCAGGCTGTGGATCGACACCGCCTCGGTGTCGGTGCTCGAGGTCGACTCCGGAGGCTCGGGCCGCCTTCGCCTCCTCAACTGGGTCCCGGCGGCGCCGGACCTCCGGCTACAGAGTCCGGGCGCCGAGTTCCGGACTGCCGTCGAGCCCGAGGCGCCCCTGCCGGCCCCGTCGAGCGACTAGAGAGAGCGTCCGGGAGCCAGCGCTGGCTCATGCGGCTTCGAGGGCCTGACCGAGATCGGCGATCAGATCGGTTTCGTTCTCGATGCCCACGGACAGCCGGACCAGCCCGTCGGTGATACCGCCGGCGAGGCGCACCTCACGCGGGATCGGGGCGTGCGTGGTCGAGGCGGCATGCGTCACCAGGCTCTCGACACCCCCGAGGCTCACTGCCAGTTTCACCATCTCGACCGCCTCGACGAAGCGCCGTCCCGCTTCCAGGCCGCCCCGCAGTTCGAACGAGACCATGCCCCCGAACCCCGTCATGAGGCGTCGCGCGAGCGCGTGCTGCGGGTGATCCTCGAGCCCGGGATAGTGGACGCGCTCGACCTTGGAATGCCCCGCGAGGTAACGGGCGACGGCGAGGCCGTTGCGATTGTGACGCTCCATGCGCGCCGGGAAGGTGCGCAGGCCGCGCAGGAGGAGCCAGGCATCGAACGGCGAGGGCACGGGACCGAGGATCTTCTGCTGATACCAGATTGCCTCGATGAGCGCGCGCGAGGCGACGACGGCGCCGCCGATCACGTCGGCGTGCCCGTTCAGGTACTTGGTCACGCTGTGCAAGACAACGTCGAAGCCGTGCTCGATGGGGCGCACGTTCATCGGGGTGGCGAAGGTGTTGTCGATGAGAGAGAGGATCCCGGCATCGCGGGCGATCGCGGCCAGACTGTCCAGATCGGCCACCTTCAGCGTCGGATTGGTGACGGTCTCGATGTAGAGAAAGCGCGTGCGACCTGGACGGATCGCCGCCTTCACCGCCGCGGCATGGGTCTGGTCGACGAAGGTCGTTTCGACGCCGAAGCGCGGCAGGAGCTCGCGGAAGAACTCCGTGGTCCCCGCGTAGAGCGAGTGTCCGGCGACCACATGGTCGCCGGACTTGAGAAGGCTCAGCATGGTCGTTGTGATCGCCCCCATGCCGGAGCTCATGCAGAGGGCGGCCTCGCCGCCTTCCAGGCTCGCGAGCACGGCCTCGGCCTGCTTGGTCGTCGGGTTTCCCCACCGTGTATAGAGCTCGGCTGGCGCGATGGCGGCCGTGATCTCCGCCCCTCGCGCGGCTGTTCCGAGCTCGAACGTCGAGCTCTGGACGATCGGAGGCACGACGGAAGGGAGCGGATTCAGATCGTCCCCCGCATGAATCGCCCGTGTGTCGAGATGCAGCTCGCGCGAATGATATTTCATCGAAGCTCCAGTCTGAACCCATTGGGATGGGCTCTGGTCCTACCCGTTGCCGACGCTAGTTCAGTTGCGCCGAGGCTTCCCCGTGCAACAGCCGAAGCAAGTTCATCGCTCCGATCACGACCGCCATGCCGAGAACGAAGACGGCGAACGCCTGCTCGAGGCGGCGAGCCGGCAAGTGCCGCGCGAGCCGCAGTCCCCCGGCCATGCCGAGAATCGCCATCGCGACGTAGACTGCCGCCTGGGTCCACAGCACCGGTTCCCCGCGCGAGTGACCCCACAGGCCCGCCGCGGAGTTGATGACGATCACAGCCAGCGAGGTCCCGGTCGCCCGCTTCATGTCGAGACCGCCGGCCAGAGTGAGCGCGGGAACGATGAGGAACCCACCCCCCACGCCGAGGAATCCGGTGAGCACGCCGATGCCGAGCCCGATCGGGAGCAGGCGCAGCAGCGAGTGACTCGGAGGGTGAACACGCTCGCCTCCGGGCTGCGGAGTCGCCCTCGGTGCGTTCGCCCGTTGGCTCCGTCGCCACATGGCGACCCCGGCCACCGCCATGACGGCGGCAAAGAACAAGAGCAGGACCTCGTTCGGCACGCGGGGGGAGAGGGCGGCTCCCAGGTGCGCCCCCGGGATGCCGCCGGCGCCGATCGAGAGCGCCGCCCGGGTGGCCACCCTGCCTTGCCTCGCGCTCAACACAGCTCCGAAGAGGCTGGCTGTGCCGACGATGGCCAGGGAGAGGGGTACGGCCTCGTGCGCATCCATGCCCGCGAAATGGACGAGCAATGGAAGCGTCAAGATGCCGCCACCGGCTCCCAGGAGGCCCAGGCAGAGGCCGACGAGAACGAAGAGCAAGAGGACGATCAGGTTGTGGCTCCTTCACCAGCCGGGGCCGGCTACTTGAGCATGGCCATGCGCCGGGTGATCGTCTCCCCGTTGGCGTTGAGGCGGTACAGATAGATGCCCGAGGGAGCCTGCGAGCCGTTGGCGTCCCGGCCATCCCAGACCACATCGTGCTGGCCCGCGGGCAGCGTCCCGTTGACGAGCGGCCGCACCAGACGACCGCTCACATCGAAGACGGCGAGCGAGACCTCTTGATCGGTAGGCAGCGCAAAACCGATCGAGGTCGATGGGTTGAAGGGATTCGGCTGGTTCTGGGCCAACTCCACGCGGACCGGGACCGGTCCAGTTGCTTGATCGCCCACCGCCGCCGTGGCCGGCGTCATCGCCACGTCGAGGATGGTGACGGTCGCCGCGGCAATGGTGACCTGGGCCTGCTCCTCGAGGTAGTCGGGGTGCGTGAAGCGGAGCGTGTAGGTCTCGACCGGCAGGGAGAGCGAGTACTGGCCTCCCGGGTTGGTCGTTGTCGTCTCGGTGCCGCCGACCACCTCGATCAGCACTCCCTCGATCGTGGTCTCGGTCGTCATGTCGAACACGGTGCCGGTGACGGTCCCGACGCTGCTCATGCCGAGGGCGGCCTGCACCGCCTCGTAGCAATCGAGCTTGCCGGCGCCGTAGACATTGTCCTTGCCCGCCGGGCCGAGGTCGCCTGCCGTCGTTTGCAGGATCATCTCCATCTGCTCGGGGGTCAGGTTCGGATTGGCCTGAACGACGAGGGCCATGCCGCCGGCCACATGCGGCGTGGCCGCCGAGGTTCCGCTGAACGACATGTAGCCCGAGCCCAGGGCGGTCGTGCGCGTGTTGGGGCCGGGGGCGATGACGTCCGGCTTCAGGAGCCCGGGCTGGCCGCCCCACCACGGGTAGTCCTGGTACTCCGGCAGCATCGTGTAGGGGTAGATGGGCCAGTGGGCGTTGATATCCTCCCAGGCGAACGGACCGACCGATGAGTAAGCGGCGATCACGTTGTTCTGGTCGACAGCGCCGCAGGCGGTGATGGCGCTCACACCGGCTTGCACCTGATCCGGATGCCGCCAGGGAGAGGGACAGCAACCCGGGGCGGCGATGTTGAAGGGAATGGGGTCGGTATTCTGATTGTCGCCCTCGTTGCCGATCGAGTTGGCGTGATGGATGCCGGTGAGAAGCTCGTTGTCGGTGTTGGTGCGCCACCACTCGTAGTTCGGTTTCGGGCTGAAGCGCCACTTCTCCGAGTTGCTGCAGGAGATGACATCGGCGCCGTTGTCGATCGCGTACTCGAAGCTCTGGACCATCTGGCCGAAGGTGCCGAAGCGGCAGGACATGAGGAGCGCGCGCGGCGCGACCCCGGTGTTGGTTCCTGCCGCGCCGTCCCCGGCGACGATGCCGGCGCAGCCGGTGCCGTGGCTGATGCCCGGGGAGGGATTGTTGTTGTTGTTCTGGAAGTTCCAGCCCCAGGTATCGTCGATGAAGCCGTTCTGATCGTCATCGATACCGTTCGCCGGGATCTCGTCCGTGTTGTTCCAGATGTGCGTGGTGAGATCGGTGTGATTCCGATCGATGCCCGAATCGACGACGCAGACCGTCACTCCCTCGCCCTGATAGCCCAGGGCCCAGGTCTCGGGAGCGCGCACGTAGTCGAGCTGCCACCAGATCTGCGCTTCCTGGTCCGAGGTGGATACGGGTTCGGCCGGCTCGGTCAGATCCTGGAGCTCCTCGGCAGGGATCTCGGGGTCCCAGTAGACCGTATGGATCTCATCGAAGGCGAGAAGGCCATCGATGGTGGCCGGGGTCATGTGGGCGAGGATGCCGTTCGAGAGCCAGAGGGGCTCTACTCGGGCCGCCTGGTCCTGGGCCTCGGCGGCGCGCAGGAACCCCCGGAGGCGTCCCTGACTCGCGTCTGCCAGGTGCTTGAGTTCACCCACGGCGAAGGCACGGCGCTCGGCGCGCCCGAGTCGCTGGGCGATGGGTAGCAAGGTCTCGACGTCGGCCTGATCATCCATGACGATGAGGACAGGGATGAGCTCCTCGGCGCTGGCGAGACGGCGAACGACCTCGAGCTCGGGATCGATCGCGACGCCGGGGGTCGCCTGGGCCGCTCCGACCACCAGGCCGGCGGCGAGCAGGGCGACCGCGAGGGACGCTCGGTAAGGCATCTTCCGCATGGGCTTGAGTCCTCCAGGAAGGCGAGTCGAAGAGTGTGGCATTCGGCGGTTCCGGGCGGAGGGAGGTCGCCCTGCCAGCGCAGGACCAGCTGATCCCATTGCCTGACGCTGGATAGCGAGGCAGGATCCACGGTCGATAGGCCATTATATCAGGAAACTCAAACGCCCATGGTAGGCGTTGGCGGGGTCCGGGGCATCGCGAGGCGCGAGGGGGAGTTACCTCGGCTGTTCGGGAGGGTTGATGAGCGCGGAAAGCAAGGCATCCGGCGGCTCTGATGCCGGTGATGGCGCGAAGCCCCCTGCCGGTGGCGGATCGGGCGCTCCCTCCTCACGGCGCGGGCGTGAGGCCGACCCCCTGGCTGTCTACAAGGCCAAGCGCGACTTTGCCCGCACGCCCGAGCCTCTGACCGATGCCGACCCCACGGCCGAGGCCCCGGCGGAGGCCCCCATCTTCTGCGTCCAGAAGCACCAGGCGCGGCAGCTGCACTACGACTTCCGACTCGAGATGGGCGGTGTCCTCAAGTCCTGGGCCGTGCCGAAGGGGCCATCGCTCGATCCCGAGGAGAAGCGGTTCGCGGCTCGAACCGAGGATCACCCGCTCCCGTATGCCGACTTCGAGGGCGTGATTCCCGAGGGCAACTACGGGGCCGGGACGGTCATGCTGTGGGACCACGGGACCTGGGAGCATCTGGGTCCGAGCTCCGACCCCGAGGCCGATCTCGCGACAGGCAAGCTCGACTTCGCTCTGCACGGGCGAAAGCTCGATGGGCGCTTCGCACTCGTGCGCCTCAGAGGCGGCCGCTCCCCAGAGGGAGAGCCGCAACCCGGGCAGGAAGCGAAGGAGTGGCTTCTCCTCAAGAAGGGCGATGCGTTCGCTCGTCGCGGAAGCGACATCGCCGCGGAGGCCGATTTCTCGGCCAAGACCGGGCTCTCACTCGAGGAGATTGCGGTCGATTCGCCCGCGGTGTGGAACCCCGAAACCCGCCGCCTGCTCGTGTCCGAGCCCCGCGTGGAGCGCGTGCCGATGCCCGACTCGGTGGCGCCCATGCTGGCCACTCTGGCGGACACCCCACCGGCGGGAGACCGGTGGCTCCACGAGCTCAAGCATGATGGCGTGCGGGTCATCGCCTACCGCCGCCGCGAATCCACGGCGGTCGAAGATCATGCGTCGCCGGTCGAGCTCTCGAGCCGGAGTGGGCGCGATCAGACTCTCCTCTACCCGGAAATAGCCACGGCGCTCGGGAAGCTGGTCGCCACCGAGTTCATTCTCGACGGTGAGATCGTCACCCTCGATGCCGAGGGCCGGGCGAGCTTCCAGCGCTTGCAGCCGCGGATGCAGGCCTCTCCGCGCGATGTGGAGCGACTGCGGCGCGAAGCGCCCGTGGTCGCCTTCTGCTTCGATATCCTCTACCTCGATGGCGTCGATCTCAGGCGAATGCCCGTCGAGGAGCGCAAGCAAGTGCTTGCTGCGCTCCTCGAGGGCGCTCCCCCGGAGCTCATCTACTCGGATCACATCATCGGGCACGGAGCGGACTTCTTCGCCTTGGCGTCTCGGTCCGGAGTCGAGGGCATCGTCTCGAAGCGGCTCGGATCGTCCTACGTCGGCCGCCGATCCAGTTCGTGGATCAAGGTCAAGCGAGTCGAGGATCGCGAGTTCGTGGTCGGGGGGTTCACGGCGCCGCAGGGCTCACGCACGCACTTCGGCGCCCTGCTCATCGGACTCTACGATGCCGCGGGAGCGTTGCACTATGTCACACGAGTGGGATCGGGATTCGACGCGGCGCGCCTGGCCGCGATCCATGCCGAGCTCATTGCACGCGAGTGCGCCGAGTCTCCCTTTGCCGAGGCCCCGGCCATCGCCGATGCGCGATGGGTCCGACCGGAACTCGTCGCCCGCGTCAAGTTCGCCGAGTGGACTCGCGATGGCGGGCTCAGGGCACCGGTGTTTCTCGGCATGGTTCCCGACCTGGCCCCGGGAGACTGTCGCCAGCCGACGGGTGGGGCCGAGCCGCAACCGGCAACCGCCGGGGCGGTCCGGCGCGGTGCGATCGTCGATCTCTCGCCGCCGCCGGGCGCAGTGCGCCTCGCCAATCCCGACAAGGTGCTCTTTCCCGAGGATGGAATCACCAAACGCGATGTCTTCGCCTACTTCCGGCTGGTGGCACCGCTCCTCCTCGAGCATCTGGCCGACCGTCCGCTGTCGTTGCAGCGTTGGCCCGATGGCATCCATGCCCCATCGTTCTTCCAGAAGGACGCGCCGGATGTCCTGCCGCCCTATGTGCGCACCGAACCGATAGCGGGCGAGGAGGGCAAGCGGGTCACAAGGTTCATCATTGCCGACAACGAGGAAACGATACTCTGGCTGGCCAATCTGACCGCCTTCACGCTGCACCCATGGGGCTCGCGCATGGGGACGCTCGACCATCCGGACTTCATGATCGTGGATCTCGACCCCAAGGATGCTCCCTTCGCGCGCGTGGTGAGCGTTGCTTCCCGGTTGCGTGAAGTGCTGATCGCGATCGGGCTCCGCGGCTATCCGAAGGCGACGGGATCGAGCGGGCTGCACGTCTATGTGCCACTGGCCCCGATCTACACGTACGAGCAAGTGCGGAGCTTCGCCGAGCTCCTCGGCCATGTCGTCGTGGCCCAGCTCCCGGAAGAAGCGACGCTCGAGATGAAGGTCAGCGATCGGGGTGGGAAGGTGTTCATCGACTACCTGCGGAACCAGAGGGGACAGACCGCGGCCGGTCCGTATGTCGTGCGCGCCTTGCCGGGAGCCCCGGTGTCCGCTCCTCTGGCCTGGGACGAGGTCAACAACGAGCTCTCGCCTCGCCCGTTCACGATACGCAACATGGAAGCGAGACTGGCCGCCGTCGGTGATCGGTGGGCGCCTGTGCTCACCGACCAGCAGCATCTCGAGGGTCCGCTCTCCGCGCTGGAACGCCTGATCGGCTGACGCGGGGACGAACCGGCCGGTCCCGTCACTCGGCCGGTTCGTCCGGAGCGGGCGAGCCGGGATCCGGAGCCGGGTTCTTCCGCGCCCGGCCCCGCCGCTCTTCGACGGCTCGCCGCAGGATGAACTCGATCTGCCCGTTCACGCTGCGAAGCTCGGCATCCGCCCAGCGCCGGAGCTCCTCGTAGAGCTTACCGTCCAGCCGCAGGGGAAAGGCCTTGCGGGGCTTCTCCCCGCCGGCTCCCGTCCGTGGCATGGCCCGCTCCTACGGGTACAGCGTCCCGGTGTTGACCACGGGAACGGTGTGATGGTCGCTGCACAGGACGACGAGCAGGTTGGAGACCATGGCTGCCTTCCGCTCCTCGTCGAGCTGCACCAGCTTGGTCTTCGACAGCTCGGCGAGGGCGAGCTCGACCATGCCCACCGCTCCTTCGACGATCTTGGTGCGTGCCGCGACCACCGCGCTCGCCTGCTGGCGCTGCAGCATGGCCCCGGCGATCTCCGGCGAGTAGGCCAGGTGACTGAGGCGAGCCTCGATGATCTCCACGCCGGCGCGCCCGAGGCGCTCCTGGAGTTCGGCCTGCAGCCGGTGGCTCACCTCATCGGTGCTGCCGCGCAGCGTGATGTCGTGCTCCTCGCCATCGTAGGTGTAGGCGCTGGCGAGGTGGCGGAGCGCGGATTCACTCTGCACCTTGACATACTCGAGGTAATCGTCGACCTCGAACTCGGCTTCGAAGGTGTCCACGACCCGCCAGACGATGACCGCGGCGATCTCGATCGGATTCCCGGCCTTGTCGTTCACCTTCAGCTTCGCGCTCTCGTGGTTGCGCACGCGCAGCGAGATCTTGAGCTTTCTCATGAAAGGATTGGCCCAGAAGAACCCGTTGCTCTTGACCGATCCTTGGTAACGGCCGAAGAGAAGCAGCACGGCCGCCTGGTTGGGGTTGACGATGAAGAACCCGATGCTGGTGAAGATCGCTGCGGCCAGCACGATGAAGGCTGGAATGAGCTGCGCAGCTTCATCGTTGCGGCCAGCTTTCACGATGAGCCAGATGGCCACGACATAGAGAAGAATGTCGAGCCCGAGCATCAGCCATCCCGAGCGGGCCCGAACGACACGTTCCTGACTCACGAGAGTCCTCCTTGCTGAGGCGACGGGCCATCCGTCGCTTAATACCAGGATGATATCATAATGACATCGAGGTTACAATATATTCACAATCTATTCGAATCCAACGCATTTCAGCCCCCTCCAAAGGGGTGAACCAAGGGTCGAACTGCCGCACGAAGACAGCCAAGGAGATGAAGCCATGAAGAAACTGGACGTGCTCGCCGCCGTGCTCCTCGTGATCGGCGGTTTGAACTGGGGACTCATCGCTCTCACCAACACGGATCTTGTCGCGCTCATCTCGGGCGCCGGCGCCTTCGGCGCCAAGAACGTCTTGGGGTCCCTGATCTACGCACTCGTGGGAGCCGCTGCCATCTATCAGGCTCTCGGATGGCAGGCCATCCAGCGGCGGTGGGCGCCTGTCCGCATCCAAGGAGCCTGAAAGTCTGGGGGTACCCAGGAAAGGTGGTCTGCCCTGGTCCAATGGGGGGCGCCGGGGCAGACCTACCTGGGTCCTCATCATCGAAGTCTCGCGATTCGCTTGAATTCACCGGCCTTCACAGATGGGCCCGTTCGTCAAACCGAATGAAAGAGGAGCAACTCACATGGACCGTTCCCTTCGTATCACCTTTGCCAGCGCGCTGATCATCGCCTCTTCCAGCTCGTTCACCTACGCTGATCATTGCAACGATGGAGCGTCGCACAGCGCCACCAAGGCGGTGGCAACGACGCAGGTCGCGGCGACCCAGAGCGCCAACATCATCGCTACGGCCAGCGCTGCCGGCAGTTTCGGGACGCTGCTCACCGCCATCTCGGCCGCTGATCTCACCGATGCGCTGAAGGGTGAAGGACCCTTCACGGTGTTTGCGCCGACCGATGAAGCTTTCGCCAAGCTCCCTGACGGGACCGTGGACGCTCTGCTCAAGGACAAGGCCAGGCTGGCAGAGATCCTCAAGTACCACGTGGTCGCCGGTGAGGTGACGTCGGCGCAAGTCGTGAAGTTGACCGAGGCCAAGACCCTGCAGGGGCAGAGTCTGACCATCGCCGCCAAGGACGGGGTGACCGTCGACGGAGCGAAGGTCGTGAAGGCGGACGTCATGGCGTCGAACGGTGTCATTCATGTCATCGACCACGTTCTCATTCCGCATGCCGGTGAAACGCACGGCTCGGCTCAGTAGGTCGCTCAGTAGGTCCCAGAGGGGTTGAATGGGCGCCCCTCAGGTCACGGCGTCGGGCTCAGGAAGTGGACGAAGGCGGCTCTCGTCCCCTCCGGGCTCGGCGCCCGATCTTTTTTTCGGAGCAGAAGACGGAGTAGACTGCGCCCGGCGAGGAGGGCTTTACCGATGCCAGATGCAACGCGCGATACGGACACGGGTGGACGGCTCACCATCGGGTCTCTGTCTCGCGCCACGGGCATCCCGGTCGAGACCCTCCGCACCTGGGAGCAGCGCTACGGATTTCCCGAACCCGAGCGCAAGACTTCAGGTCATCGGGTCTACCCCCTTTCAATCGTGGGGCGGTTGCAGCGCATATCCGCAGCGCTGGCTCGCGGTCACCGGGCCGGGGAGGTGGTGCGGGCGAGCGATGAGGAGCTTGACGCTTTGCTGGCCACGCCCGTGGTGGGCCGCGCGGCGGGCGGAGGTGGGCGCGAGGCGGCCCGGCTCGCCGCGACCGCCGGGGATCGCCAGGCGCTCTCCGGCGAGGATCGGGCATCGCTTGCCGAATCGCTGGCCGCCGTCTCGGCTTTCGATGCCCCGCGCCTGACCCGGCATCTCGAACACGAGTGGGCGCGCCTTGGTCCCTTCGATTTCCTCCACCGCCGGATCGCTCCCCTGGTTCATGCGGTGGGGGAGTGCTGGGCTCGCGGCGAGCTGGAGATCCGGCACGAGCACTTCCTGAGTGAGCGTGTGGCCGATCTCCTGCGGGCTCTACGCGTACCGTTCGAGGACATCGCACGGGGGCCGCTGGTCGTGCTCACGACGCTTCCTGGCGAGTCGCATTCGCTCGGCCTGCAGATGAGCTCTCTGGTCATGGTCATCGGTGGATGTCGCGTCCTCTACCTCGGGCCGCAGATTCCACCGGAGGAGGCTGCCAACGTCGTGCGCGAGATGGGCGCGAGGGCCCTCGGGTTGAGCGTGTCTGTCGCCACCGCCGGGAAGGCGACGGCGGCGGCGATTGCGGAACTCAGACGGTTGCTCCCCCGGCGGAGCCTTCTCCTGGTGGGTGGGGCTGGCGCCCCGGAGGAGGTCCCGCGCGGGGTCGAGGTGATCGAGGACCTGGATCGGCTCCACGCCTGGGCCCAGCGTCTCTCACGCGTGGAAACGACTGCACCCCGGCGCTCGCAGTAGGTGGGTTGGGGTACGCCGAGGCGGCCATGAAGACGGAGCTCCATGTGCATCGCTCGCACATCGCCGCCGACGCCGGCGATGTCTACGACTGGCATATCCGTGACGGGGCCTTCGAGCGACTTGCTCCGCCATGGCAGCGGGTCGAGGTGGTGGAGCGAAGCGGCGGCATCGAGGAGGGGGCCCGCGTTGTCATGCGAGTGGGCCCCTTTCGGCGCCGCTGGGTTGCGGTCCACGGGCGGCACATCCCGGGGCGGGAGTTCCGGGATGTTCAGGTCGTTGGGCCGTTCGCCCGCTGGGTGCATGTCCACCGCTTCGAGCCGCAAGAACTCGGCGGTTGCGTGCTCGAGGATCGAGTCGAATATGCGTTGCCCCTGGGTGCCCTGGGCCGCTGGGCCGGAGGTGGCTTGGCTCAGTCCGAAATCAAGCGGTTGTTTCGCTACCGGCACGCCATGACGCGCGGGGATCTGGAGATTCATGCGCGATTCAAGGAGGTGGCCCCGATGCATATCGCCATTACCGGATCCCGCGGTCTCCTGGGATCGAGCCTGGTGCCCTTCCTGACCGCGGGTGGACATCGCGTCACGCGGATCGTGCGCCGGCCCCGGACAGGCGGCCATCTCCCCAGCGCTTCAGGACTGAGCTGGGATACGGTGCATGGCATCAGCGATCCGTCGCTCCTCGAAGGCATCGATGCCGTGGTGCATCTGGCCGGCGAGAACATCGGGGCGGGTCGCTGGTCGGCGGCACGGAAGACCAGGATCCGGCAGAGCCGCGTCGACGGCACGCGACGGCTTGCGGAGACCATCGCCGGCCTCGAGCAGCCGCCACGGGTCCTCGTGTGCGCCTCGGCCATCGGCTACTACGGGAACCGCGGTGAGGAGCTCCTCGACGAGAACAGCCTCGGCGGTAGGGGCTTCCTCGCCGATCTGTGCCGGGAGTGGGAGGCCGCTGCCGAGCCCGCCGTGCGCGCCGGGGTGCGGACCGTGCACCTGCGCTTCGGGGTGATCTTGAGCCCGGCGGGTGGTGCTCTAGCCAGGATGTTGCCGCTGTTCCGGCTCGGGGCCGGCGGTGTCCTGGGTTCCGGCCGGCAGTTCATGAGCTGGGTGGGGATCGACGATGCGGTCGGTGCCGTCTTGCACGCCTTGGCGAGCGCATCGGTCTCCGGTCCGGTGAATGTGGTATCGCCCGAACCGGTGACCAACGCCGAGTTCACGCGTATCCTGGCCCGAGTTCTGGGTCGTCCGGCGTTGATGTCGGTGCCGGCCTTTGCGCTTCGCCTCGCCTTCGGCGAGCTCGCTGATGAGACGCTCCTCTCGAGTCAGCGCGCGGCGCCGGCCCGTCTCCTGGCCACCGGCTTTCGCTTCCGCGAGGCCGGTCTCGAAGGGGCGCTGCGCGGTCTCCTGGGCCGTGAACACGAGGAGACCGCGGGGAAAGGCGCCCAGGGCGCTACGTGACCGTGCTCGGCTCGACGAAACTCCGGCGACCGCATAGACTCCACGGCTCGAGTCCTGCCCGTAACCGGGAGCCCGGTTCCGGCCCTTCATGGTTGGAGGATCATGGCGAGGGATCTACGTTCTCTGGCGGAAACGCGCGTCGGCGCCCGGGCGCGCAGCGCCCCGGATGCGCCGCGTCAGCGCGCCGCGGGTATTCTGCTGCATCCGACCTCTCTCCCCGGGCCGTTCGGCATCGGGGATCTGGGCCCGGATGCCCATCGTTTCATCGATCTCCTGGCCGACTCTGGACATCGTGTCTGGCAGATGTTGCCGCTCGGGCCGCCCGGGTACGGGAACTCCCCCTATTCGGCGCGCTCTGCCTTTGCCGGCAACGCGTTCTTGCTCTCTCCCGCGCTCCTGGCCGATGAGGGTCTGATCGCGCCGGGCGAGCTCAAGTCGGCTCCATCCTTCCCCGCAGGGCATGTCGATTTCAGCGCCGTGGTTGCCTGGAAGGAAAGGCTCTTCCGCAGCGCCTTTCATCGCTTCCAGGATCGGGACGGACGGGCCGAGCTCGAGGCCTTCACCGCGGCGAACGCGAGCTGGCTTCCAGACTACGTGCTGTTCATGGCATTGCGAGCCCACCACCCCGGGGGATGGCACGAATGGCCGCGGGAGCTCGTGCGTCGCGAACCCGCCGCACTGGCTGGCGCCGGAGCCCAGCTCGCCGAGGAGGTGGCCTACCACACCTTCCTCCAGTCTCGCTTCGCACAGCAGTGGGCCGCGCTGAGGATCCATGCGCAAGATGCCGGCGTTCGCCTCTTCGGCGACATTCCCATCTTCGTCGCCGACGATTCGGCCGACGTATGGGCCCATCAGAGTCTCTTCGAGCTCGATGCCAGGGGGCGCCCGCTCGTGGTCGCCGGGGTCCCGCCCGACTACTTCTCCGCCACCGGGCAGCTGTGGGGCAATCCGGTCTATCGCTGGGATACTCTCGCCGCCACCGGATATCGATGGTGGATCGAGCGCTTTCGCCGCACCTTCGAACTCGTCGATATGGCCCGCATCGATCACTTCCGTGGCTTCGAAGCCACGTGGCAGGTGCCCGCCGGAGAAGAGACCGCCGAGCGCGGGGCCTGGGTGCCGGGTCCCGGGCTCGAGCTGTTCCGCGGCGTCGAGAGCGAACTCGGCCGGCTTGCCATCGTGGCCGAGGATCTCGGTCTGATCACCGAGCAGGTCCGCATCCTCCGTGATGCCACTGGCTACCCTGGAATGCGCGTGCTGCAATTCGCCTTCGAGGGGGATCCCGGCCATCCTTTCCTTCCACACAACTACGTGCCCAACACGGTCGCCTACAGCGGCACGCACGACAACGACACGACCCGTGGCTGGTATGCGTCCCTGGAGACCGATGGACGCGAGAAGCTCGCTCGGTATCTCGGGTGTCCGGTCGATGGTGATCGGGTGGTGGATCACATCATTCGCCTGGCGTATCAGTCGGTTGCCGACCTGGCCGTGATCCCGATGCAGGACGTGCTCGACTTGGGCAGTGCGGCGCGCATGAACACGCCGGCCGTGCCCAACGGCAACTGGGAGTGGCGCTTTGCATGGGATGACGTGAGGCCGGAACGCTGGGCCTGGCTCGAGGCCCTCGCTCATGTTTACGGCCGCCGGCCGGATTCCTAGATCGAGCGGGCAGGGCCGCGCCGGTCACGGCTAGGTCATCCGGGCTCCGTCGTCCGGGTCAGGAATCCGCCCTTCGTCATCCGTCGCGAGTCCAGCACGCGGTCGAGCTCTTCCGGAGGCAGAACCCTCATCTCGAGGGCCACCTCGCGCACGCTGCGCCCGCTCGCCGCCGCTTCCTTGGCGATATCGGCTGCGGCATCGTAGCCGATGATCGGAGCAAGGGCCGTGGCAAGCGCCAGTGATCTCTCGATCCGATGGGCGATGGACTCCTCGTCGGCGCGCAGATCGCGCACCAGACGAGCCTCGAAGTTGCGCGTGGCGGCGGCCAGGATGCCGATCGATCCCAGGAGGTTCAGCGCCATGACGGGTAGCATCGCGTTGAGTTCGAAGTTTCCGCCAGCGCCGGCCAGCGAGACGACAAGGTCGTTCCCCATCACCTGAGCGCAGACCATGATCAGCGACTCGGCGATGACGGGGTTCACCTTGCCGGGCATGATCGATGAACCAGGCTGCACGGCCGGCAAGATCAGCTCGCCCAGCCCGAGTCGGGGCCCCGAGCCGAGCCAGCGCAAGTCGTTCGCGATCTTGGTCAGTGCCACGGCGGTGCCGCGCAGGGCGCCCGACACCTCGACGGCGGCATCGCGAGCGGATTGGGCGGCGAAGTGGTCGGTCGCTTCGCGGAGTGGTAGGCCGGTGCGATCGGCGAGGATCCGGATGGCGCGCGGAGCGAACTCCGGGTGGGCGTTCAGGCCGGTGCCGACCGCCGTCCCGCCGAGCGGCAACTCGGTGAGGGATTCGGCGCTGCGACGGAGTCGGGCGCTGGCTTGCTCGATCTGCGTCGAGTAGCCGCGGAAGACCTGCCCCAGCGTGACCGGAGTGGCATCCTGAAGGTGGGTACGGCCACTCGTCACAATGGCAGCGAATTCGCGGCTTTTGCGTGTCAGCGTGGTCTGGAGGGTTTCAAGGGCCGGCAACAGATCGTCGCGGAGTTGTGTCAGCGCAGCGAGATGGATCGCCGTGGGGATCACGTCATTGGAGGACTGGCAGAGATTGACGTGGTCGTTGGGATGGACTTCCCGCGAGCCGATGGCGCCGCCAAGCATCTCGATCGCCCGGTTCGCGATGACTTCGTTGGCGTTCATGTTGGTCGACGTGCCGGAGCCGGTCTGGAAGATGTCGAGCACGAACTGATCGTCATGCTGCCCGCCGGCCACTTCGCCGGCAGCGGAGATGATGGCGTCACCCCGCCGCCGATCCAAAAGTTCGAGATCGGCGTTGGCTCGAGCCGCAGCCCACTTGATGAGTCCCAGCGCAGCGATGAATGAGCGCGGGAAACGAAGGTCCGAGATGGGGAAGTTCTCGATGGCGCGCTGGGTCTGTGCGCCGTAGTAAGCCTTGGCGGGGACGCGAACGTTCCCCATCGAGTCCCGTTCGATGCGCTCCGGACCCTGTCTTGAGCCCATGGGTTGTTTTCCTCGCCTGACCGGGGAGATGTGGTTGGCGTTCATCTGGAGACGCAGCCGACGATAGCATGGGCCTGCGCGCCATGGTGGGAACGGGCGGCGCGGGCACCTCCGGGGCGAATTGTCCCGGGATGAGGCATAATGCCCCTGAAAACTGGGGGGTGCCGGCCACCCAGCTCCAATGCTAAGCTATTAATCAACAATATGTTAAAGGATGTCATCAACATTGGCACGTTCATTGAATAGCACCTCAGGCGAACGGGCCCCGGTGCAGCGCACGCAAAGGGGCGACGCTGCCGCGAACCCCTTGAGGGCCGGGGATGGCGCGGCGCGCGCAGCGGGGCTCACCATTTTCGACTACCGGCGAACGGTCGCCGGGACAAAGCCTAGGTTCACCGGCCCCGGGGAGCGCGTCCCGGGGCCCACCTCCTCCGCGAGCTGCCGATCGTCGTGCGGGGGCGCCACATGCCTCGGCGCAGCTGCTTCGGTGCAGTTGCCCATCCCCCGGGGCGTGCTGGTGCCCCCGTCGTTTTTTGTTGTGGTTCGTGCTCGCAGGCGCGGGTACTTCGCCGGCCAGAGTCCGGGCGGAGCGCTCCTGGCGATAGGGGCTGCTAGACTCGCTCTCGGAGCTTCGCCTCGAAGCCGGACCTCTGGAGATGTTCACTCCCTGACGGCCGGGCTGGTTGCCAGAAGTCCCAGAGTGGGACCGGCTCACCAGTCACAAGAGCCTCACCTGCCATGCGCCTAGGTTATCGCCTGAGCTTCGCCCTGATCGCAGCCTCCGTGCTCGTTACCACCCTGTTCGGGGTGCTGGCGATGCGCGATGAAAGACGCGATCTGATCAACACGATGAAGCACGAGACCTGGATCACGGTGGCCACGCTCCAGCCCGCCATCGAGTTCGCTCTCGTGCGCCGCGACTCCACTCAGGTTCGAGAGCTGCTTGACGGCCTCGGGCACCAACGCATTCTCGGCGCCGCCATTTTCCACCCCGATGGCTCCCTCATCATCGGATCCACGGCGTTGCCCGTGACGAGCGCACCAGAGGAGCCCGACGTTCATCAGGTGCTCGCCGAGACGGAACCTGCGCACGCCTTCATCGATATGCTCGGAGAGCGGGTCTACGCCTATTCGGTGCCTCTCCTCGATCAGGAGGGCAATCCGCATGCGGTCCTGGCCGTTTATCACCTCACCGGATACCTGGAGGATGATCTGGCGCGAGAGCGGCTGGTTCTCCTCGTCACCCTCCTCGCGGGGAGCGTCATTACCGCCGGCCTCGTCTTCTTCATTGTCAACCGTGCCGTGTCGCGACCGATCGACGGCCTGATTCGCAAGGTCACCGCTCTGCGGCGGGGCGAGTTCCCTGGGGCCGTCACCGCGGGTGAGGAGTCTTCGGCGAGTGCGGACGCCGTCGAGCCGGGCGCCGCTCCGGCGGCGAGCACGCCCGTGGGGGAGCCAACCCCGGAACCGGGTCCGGTGGCCGCTGCTCCTGTCGCCGCGCACGTGACCCGCGAAACCGCGTTGCAGCCGAACGGCCAGGGGGACGAGCTCGGACGCCTGGCCCATGAGTTCGATCGTATGGCGGAGAACCTGGAACGTTCACGCGAGGCGCTCATCGAGGAAGCGGGGAAGCGTATCATGGTGGAGCGCGGCCTGCGCCGCTTCGATCGCATGGCAACCCTCGGCCAGCTCACCTCGAATCTGGCGCACGAGGTCGGCACGCCATTGGGCGTCTTGCGGGGGCGTGCCGAGTTCCTGCTCAGCGAAGTGTCCGATCGGCCTGAAGCGCGGCGGGAGGTCGAGATCATCATCGCCCAGATCGATCGCATCACACGAACGATCGAACGGTTTCTGTCCGTATCTCGCACCTCGCCGCATGCTCCGGAGCGGATTGTTGGTGACGAGCTGGTGCGCGAGGCGGCTGCTCTCGTCGATCTCGAATGCCGCCGCCAGGGGATCCGGCTCACGGTGGAGCCGAACGCCGGGGATCTGGCCATCCGCGGTCAGCGCGATGGCTTCATGCAGGTTCTCCTCAACATGGCGGTCAATGGCTTGCAGGCGATGGCGGAAGGGGGCGAACTACGGATCGCTTCACGGCCTGCCGAGCTCCGCGGCATCCCCGCGCTCGAGTTCGAGGTGTCCGACAACGGCAGCGGCATTCCCGAGGAAATCAAGAAGCAGATCTTCGAGCCGTTCTTCTCCACGCGCGGGACCACCGGACTCGGTCTGTTCATCTCCCACAGCATTGTGCGCGAACATGGCGGCGTGACCGTGGTGGAAAGCGAGCCGGGGCGGGGGTCGACCTTCACCGTCCGCATTCCGGTCACCGAGCAGGATGAAGGCGGCGGCGACGCCCCGACCGAGGGCGAGGATCCGGCGGGGGCCGGGGCAGCGAGCCAGCCGCAAGGAGGCAGCTAGGCGTGGCCCACTGGAATGTGCTGATCGTCGACGACGATGAGGAGATGTGCCGCCTCCTGAGTGAGCACCTGGCCCGAGAGAAGCTGTTTACGTCCTATGTGCTCAGCGCGGAGGAGGCTCTGGATCACGTCGGGCGCTTACCTTGCGATCTCGTGGTGACCGACCTCCGTCTCGGCGAGACCACCATCACTGATCTGCTGCCCGATTTCCTCCGCCTCCGGCCCGGGCTGCCGATCATCATCATCACCGCCTTCGGAACTCTCGATTCGGCGGTCCAGGCGATGAAACTCGGAGCCTTCGACTACATCACCAAACCGTTCCCCCTGGCCGCGCTGTCCCTGGCTGTGCGGCGCGCACTCGAGCACCGGGAGCTCGAACACGAAGTGCGCGAGCTGCGCCGCAAACTGGGTGAGGAGGGTAGCGCCGCCTTGCGGCTGGTCGGGCGGAGTCCAGCCATGGCCAGGCTCAGGGACCTCGTGGGTCGTGTGGCTCAGGCCAACGCCAATGTGCTCATCACCGGGGAGAGCGGGGTGGGGAAGGAAGTGGTGGCGCGGAACCTGCATGCGGCGAGCTCGCGCGCCGAGGCGCCCTTCGTCCCCATCAACTGCGCGGCGATTCCGGAGACCCTGCTCGAGAGCGAGCTCTTTGGTCACACCCGCGGTGCCTTCACCGGGGCGTCGGCTGAACGCCGGGGGCTCTTTGCCGAGGCCAGCGGTGGCACGCTGTTCCTCGATGAGGTGGCGGAGATGGCGCCGGCTCTGCAGGCCAAGCTCTTGCGCGTGTTGCAGGATGGAGAGGTGCGCCCGCTGGGGCAATCCCGGGCGATGCGGGTCGATGTCCGCGTGATATCAGCGACCAACCGCAACCCCGAAGAGGAAATGGCCGAGGGTCGCCTGCGCGAGGATCTCTTCTACCGTCTGAGCGTGCTGCACATCGAGATCCCGCCCCTCAGGGATCGACGGGAGGACATCCTGCTCCTGGCCGAGGATCTGCTCGCCAAGGCGGCAAACGAGCAAGGGACGTCCCCGCCGCGGCTCGATGCTGAAGTGCGACGCATTCTTCTCGATTACCCCTGGCCCGGGAACGTCCGCGAGCTCGACAACGTGATGCGCCACGCGCTGGCGCTGGCCAATGGCACGGAGGTCGGCCTCGAGGTATTGCCTCCTCGATTGCTCGGGCATGATCGCGAGCGGTCACTGCTCGGGCGAGCGGCTGGATCACAGCTCACGCTCGCCGAGCTCGAACGCCTCTACATTCTGGAGGTGCTGAAGACGGAGGGCGGCAGCCGCACCCGGGCTGCCACCGTTCTCGGGCTGGACCGGAAGACGCTCTACCGGAAGCTCAAGTCCTACGGACAGGACTGAGCGCCGCACGGCCATCCACCACGGAAGGACGGAGATTCGCCGTTCCCGGTCCCCTCGCGCGTCAGTTCCCTCGTAGCATCTTCCTTACTTCTTCGACGTGATCGGTCTCGAGGCGGACGAAGCCGCGTGCCATCTCCTCGAGCGCGATGTCATCACCGGCCAGCTTGGCGAGTTTCTTGTAGAGCTCGAGGGTCTTCTCTTCGTGGATGAGGCTCTCCTTGAGGATCTGGTCCACCGAGTGCATGTTGGTCTCTTCGACTTGCGCCAGGACCATCGGGGGATGGCCGCCGAGCGCAGTGATCTTCTCGCCGATCATGATGGCGTGGCTCATGCTCTCCTGGGCCTGGCTGCGGAACCACTGCTGGATCGGGATTCGGTTGTGACCCATGACCATGAATGAATAATGGAGATAGCGGCTGATCCCGGCCATCTCGCCCTGGAAGATCTGGTGCAGACACTCGAGGATCTTATTGTTGGCAGCTGCGCTCATGCGCTCTCCTGTTGGTGGCCGTTTTTTGGGGGGGTTGCGGCTCCAGCCGCGCCCCGGGAGAAACCTGACGCGCCAGGCCCTGTCGCCTACCGCCCGGGGTTCGTGGCGGCTCGTGGGCGTCGAGGCGCTGGCTTCGCGAACAGAGAAGCCTAGCGGACGCGGCAGGATCGGTCAAACGGCCGGGCAGTCTGGAACGTGGCGGAGTAGCGCCCGAAGCGCCATACTCCCCGATCATGACCTCAAACCCAAGGCCACGCCGGAAGTCTACCGCATGCCGCCAGGCCGTTCGCGGGTACCGCGGCGCCGCCGTGGCGCTCTCGATCGCTGTTCTCCACCTGATCCCGGTCTCCGCGGGAGCGCTCACCCTCAGCGAAAGCCGGCTCCCCAATGGCCTGCGCATCCTCTACGGCGAGAGCCATGCCTCCGGGCTCGTGGCCGCAGCGGCGTTCGTCGGGGCCGGTGCCGCCCGGGAGACGGAGGGGATGAACGGTGCCGCCCACTTTCTCGAGCATCTTCTGTTCAACGGCACCACCCAGCGCACCCAGGAGGAACTCTATCGGGATACCGATCTCATCGGTGCCTACTCGAACGCCACGACGCGCCGCGATCACGTCGTTTACCTGATGGTCGTGGGCGCGGAGGATCTCGATGGCGCGCTCGAGATCCAGTCCGACATGCTCTTCCATTCGGTGCTCCCGCCCGACAAGTTCGAGAAGGAGCGGGGCATCATCCTCGAAGAGCTGGCCCGGAGTCGATCGAATCGGTCCCGCTACGCCGGCGAGGAGCTGACCCGCCTCCTGGGCCAGGGCACGGCCGATGCCCTGCCCATTCTCGGCACCGAGGAGTCGATTGCATCCCTCGATCGTGACGCCGTCCATGCCTACTACCAAGAGCTCTATGTTCCTGCGAACATGACGCTGCTGGTCCTCGGGGACTTCATCCCCGAGCAACTGCTGGCGGCGATCGGTCGACATTTCGGCTCGATCCCGGGCGGAACGGCGCCGCCCCTGGTGCAGAGATCGGCACCCAGCGGCGTGCTCCTCCACGGGTTGGCCTCCGATCGCACCGCCCTGAGGATCCGACTTCCGGGGCCGGCGCCGGAGGACAGTGCCTTCGCCGCGCTTCTCGTGCTCGAAGATCTTCTCGCCGGGGAAGCGGGACGATTGCGCGCAGCAATGCGCCGTCCGCCGGAGCTCGCTATCCATGACATCGGAACCAGCGTGAGCCTCGAACCTGGAAAGAGCTACCTCGAGATCGAGGCCGCGTTCGATTCGACCACCAGCATCGAGGATGTGGCCGGGCGCGCCCTGGGGGCGGTGGCCGAGATCGCCCGCGACTCGGTGCCGGAGGAGGAGCTGGCCTTCGTCCGCACCCGCCGCGCGGTCAGCGAGGCGCTGGCCTCCGAGCAAATTCACTACATGGCCTTCACCCGCGCCGAGTTCGTGCTACATGCACCATTCCGCTATGTCGGAGAAGCGGAGGCCGTGCTGGCAGCCGTCAGCCCGGATGCGGTGGCAGGGTGTGCGACGATGCTGATGACCGATCAGGGAGCGGTGCTCGCGGCGGTCGGGCCCGGGCTGCCAACGGTCACGGAAGATCGCGACCCGCGGCAGCTGGCCGTGTTGCCGCCGCCCGGTGCGGAATCGTCCGCAGCCGTCACTGATCCGCTCGCCGGCGGCACGTCGCCGAGCCGAGCCGATGAGGACCCCACCCGGTCCCTGCCGCCGCGCGTGACCGCGGCCCGAGCTCCCATCACGGAGACGCTCGCCAACGGCATCACGCTGGTCCTTGCCGCCAACCCGGATTCCGATGTCCTCGCCATGCATCTGGCCGCTCGCGGCCGCACCTACTGCGAGCCGCCGCAACAGTCGGGTATCGCGGATCTCCTGCACCGCTCGCTGCTCCTCGGGGCCGGATCCTGGTCGCGTGAGGAGCTCGGGCGTGAGATCGACCAGGCCGGGCTCCAGATCAAGGTCACCGACAATCCAGGTATTCCCTACGACGACTACCAGACGAGGCAGGAGTACTCCTTCATCCGTCTGGAGACCGCCGACCGGTTCTACCGCAATGCGTTCTCGGTTCTCGCCGAGATGATCCGTGCCCCACGCATCGATGACGAAGGCCTGGCCGAGGTCCGCGCGGAGGCGATTGCCCTCGCCCAGCGACGGGAGACGAGCGCCAGCGAGCAATCTCAGCTGCTCCTCCGGCGCGAGTTCTACCCGGACTCCGAGCTGCGTGCGGCGCGGCCGCCGCTGGGGACCGCCGCCGATCTGGCGCAGATCACCGTCGAAGATCTGCGCCGCTTCCATGCCAGCTACTTCGCACCCGAGAACCTGGTCATCGCCATCGTGACCGGGCTCGATCCGGACTCCTTGCTCGCGGCGGCGCGCGCCGAGTTCATGCGGTTGCCGGCCGGCGGGCACGGCCCCTGCGCGCGCTGGGAGGATATGTTCCCCACTCCCACCACCGAGCCGGCGCGCGTGGAGGTTCCCGTGGGATCCGAGCAGTCGTGGATCCGGCTGGGAAGCGTGTTCCCGGTGGCTCCTGCGGACGCCGCGGCATTGGAGGTGTCGGCTCTGGTTCTTTCCGGCCGCATCGCCTTCGAGCTACGCGAACGGCAGGGTCTTGCCTATGCGATCGGCGCCGCCTACGGACAGCGGGGGGACCGGGCGTGGGTGACCGCCGGCATGGGCACCCGCCCCGAGAACCTGGAGCCGGCGGAGGCAGGACTGACGCAGCAATTACGGGAGTTTGCGGCGAGCGATGTGACGGATGACGAGGTGACCAAGGAGGTCAAGAGCCACCTCGGGCGGCTGCGAATGCGCCGCGTGACTCGGATCAACCAGGCGATGGGTCTGTGCCTGAATGCGCTCTCTGGATCGAACGCCGGTGAGGATGCCGAGCCTTCGACATCACTTTCGGCGGTCAAGGCGAGCGATGTGCAGCGAGTGGCCCAGACCTACCTGAGCCGCATGCCGCTCGTCACGGCCATTGCCCGCTAGCCATCGCGGGCAAGGGAGATAGGAAGGGAATCATGATCATGGGCAAGCGAACGCAACGTGCCGGCCGCGATCGTCATCCCTGCGCCGGGCTCATCGCTCTCGCAGTCGCGGTTCTCGGTGGGGCCGCGGTTCCGGCTTCGGCCGGCATCACGCACCACGATGTGGTCGTAGCGTTTGATCTCGCCACACATCGTATTGACGCCGTCGATCGCATCACCGCGACGGCTCCCGCCGCCGGGGATACGTTGCCGGCGGGCTTCTTCCTGGCTCGCTCACTCGAGGTCAGCTCGGTCCGCCTCGACGACAGATCGCTCACCATCGTCGACCCGGATCCGGAGGTTGCGGCGCCCGATTGGGGAGGCGCGCCCATTCGTTTCGTGCGGGTCGAGCTGCCGGAGCGGCTGAAGGGGGAGGTGCTCGTCCTCGAGGTGAGCTATAGCGGAGTGATCGACGATCACCCTGGAGCTTCGGAACAGGAATACGCCCGCAGCTTCGAGGACTCGAACGGACTCGTCGATTCGCTAGGAGTTTTTCTTGCCGGTTCGAGCGTGTGGGTGCCGGAGATTCCGGGATCGCTCTTCGACTTCCGCCTCACCGTCGACCTGCCTCCAGACTACCGCGCCATGAGCCAGGGCATGATGGAGCGAGGCGCAGCGCCGGCGGCGGGCGGTTCACAGGAGATCTGGAGCTGCCGGGATCCGCAAGAAGAAATCTACCTGATCGCCGGACGCTATGTCGTGAACGAGGAGGTTCATGGGGGAATCCTCATGCAGACCTTTCTCTATGAGGACGACCCCGAGCTGGCCGGGCGCTACCTCAAGGCGACGGCCGATTACCTCGACCTCTACAACGAGCTCCTGGGTCCCTATCCCTTCGGCAAGTTCGCCCTCGTCGAGAACTTCTGGCAAACCGGATTCGGGATGCCCTCCTTCACCTTGCTCGGCGATCGCGTGATCCGCCTTCCCTTCATCATCTCGACCTCCTACGGTCATGAAATCGTCCACAACTGGTTCGGCAACGGCGTCTATGTCGATTGGGACAAGGGGAACTGGTGTGAAGGCTTGACGTCCTATCTCGCCGATCATCTCTACAAGGAAGAGGACGGTCTGGGTGCCGAGTACCGGCGCGCCACGCTCCAGGGCTATCGTGATTTCGTGCGCGGGGGGAAGGACCTGGCTCTGTCGAGCTTCCGGTCACGCAACAATCCCGTCACGCAGGCCGTCGGCTACGGTAAGGCGATGATGACTTTCCACATGCTCCGACTGAGGATCGGCGACGAGACATTCAGGGCCGGTCTCAAACGTCTGGCCGAGACCCAGCGCTTCAAGCATGCGAGCTGGGGTGATGTTCGCCAGGTCTTCGAAGGGGTCTCCGGCCTCGATCTCTCCAACTTCTTCGCCCAGTGGGTCACGCGCGTGGGGGCCCCGGAGCTCGCGCTCGGCGAGCCGCGGGTGACGCCCATGCCCGACGGATTCCGGCTCGATCTCGAAGTGCGACAGAGCGCGCCGCCCTATCGCCTCGATGTCCCCGTCGCCGTTCTCCTGGCCGGCGATCGCCAGCCCGAGCTCACCACCGTGTCGCTCACCGATACGGTGACCACCCTCTCGCTCGAAATGGCGCGGGAGCCGCTGGGGATTGCCCTCGACCCGAGTTTCGATGTCTTTCGCCGGCTGGATCGCAGCGAGATCCCGCCGTCGCTCGGCCAGGCGTTCGGTGCCGAGCGGACGCTGATCGTGCTGCCGACCGCAGCGCCCGAGCCCTTGCGCCAGGCCTACGAGCAGTTTGCGACCAGCTTCAGCGGCGCGGCGCCGGGGACGGTGGAGATCCAGAAGGACAGCGAGGTCCAGGCCGGCGATCTCTCCGGGCGGGCGGTCTGGTTGCTCGGGGAATCCAACCTCTTGCGGCCGCGCCTCGCAGCCGCGCTCGCGCGTCAGACCCGATCCCTCGACCCCTTCAGCGGCGATTCCCTGCGGCTCGGCGGGCAGGTCTGGCCCCGGTCCGGACGCACGATCGTCATCGCCGTGACGAGCGAAGTGGATCCCGAGGAAGCGTGGGTGGTGGTCGCGACCGATACTCCGGAGGCTCTCGCGGGGCTCGGGCGCAAGCTGCCGCATTACCGGAAGTACGGGTTCCTGGTCTTCGAGGGCGAGGAGCCGTCGAACGTGGGGAAGGGGGAGTGGCGGGCTCAGGGTTCGCCGCTGGTGGTTCTCCTGGACGGTGCCCGCTATGACCCGCCCGCCGAGGCGCCGGACCCCACGGCGGTACCGCCGGCGCCTCCACTCATCGCCCGCCGCGAACCCGGCTCACCCTGACGGGAGGGGACCCGCTCGCGTTCGAGGTCAGGGGATGCGCACCACGCGAATCACACCTTGCCGTCCGCCGCTCATGAGCCGCGCGAAGTAGACGCCGCCCGCGACGGCGTCACCTGCTTCGTTCCGTCCGTCCCAGATCGCAGTGGCCACCGTGGCGCGGCCCGAGGGTCGGGCGTGCAGCGTGCGCAAGCGGCGCCCGTGAACATCGTGAATGGTGATTTCGACCGTGCTCGGAGCGGAGTTCGGCGCCAGCGCCAGACGGATGGAGATCGATTCGCGAAATGGGTTGGGCGAACCATCGAGGAGTCGGGGCGCGGCTCCAGCCGCCGGCGGCGAGTCGTGCTCCACGATCTCGTCGACGTTGATCCGTCCATGCGGATCCCAGTCTGCGATCTCGATTTCGACCTCGGTGCCGCGCAGATCGCCGATCGCCCACTCGCGCTCATCCATCTGCTCGCTGTCGCGTCCGGTCTCTCGGAACAGGATCTCACCGTCGGCGCGGCGGATGAGCGCGACGTAGGTCGACTCGATGCCGGCCGTGCCACCGACGAGAAGGCTCATCGTGGTGCCGGTGAGGACGAATGGGCGGGAACGGATGCGTCCCGTGGCGACATAACCGAGGCTCTCCCCCGGCCGCTCCGGAGGCCAGGTGAAGCGCTCGGCGGAGCCCAGATAACCCGAACCCACCGGCCCGGCACCGGGTAGCCCCCGGGCCGCGGCGTTGTCGCCGAGCGTGGGCTGAGCGCTGAAGGCGCTGCCCTCGACGATCGGCCAGTCGGCGCCGAGACCGCTCTCGTTGACGATGGCCAGACCGGCATCATCCATGGTCAGGCGGTCGAAACCGATCAGGTAGAGACGCCGGCCGTTGAGCTCGGGGACCCGCAACAGGCGGTAGCTCTGGTGAGTGGATATCCACCCATCATGGCCATCGGACCAGACCTCCGGCGCCACGCTCTCGAGCCAGCGCCGGCGCCGGGAGAAGTCCCAAGGTCCATGGAGATCCGGTCCCTCGATCACCCAGGTCCCGCCCCGCCGATCGGACGTGAAGAGGAGAAACCAGCGCTCCCCCAGATGGACCATCTGGGGCGATTCGATGGACTCGTCGACCGCGCCGAGGAGCAGCGGGCCCTCATCACTCCAGTGGATGCCGTCGCTCGAGCGCGCGAGTCCGACCGCGCCGCGACCGTCCTTGTGGGTGGCGGTCAAGAGCATCCACCACGTGTCTTCGTGCTCGAGGACCAAGGGATCTCGACCATTGCTCCATTGCTGCTCATCCCATCGCGCCCACGTCGTGTCGGGGCGAAAGACCGGGTTCTCGGCCAGAGGCGCGAAGTGCGTGGCGCCGGCATCGAGGCTCGCCGCCTCGGCGATACCCACTGCCTGTGCGATCCGGGCATTGACGCCGTTGTAGTACAGGCGGTAGCCGCCCGTCTCGAGTCGAAGCAGTTGTGGGGCCCAGCGATTCCGTTCCTCCCAGGGTGCGCGGGGCCCGGCGAGAATCGGCGCTTCAATCTGCCAATGACGAAGGTCCAAGGATGTGGCATGCCCGAAATGCACCTCGTTTCCTGGCTGCATCCAGCGGCCCAGGGAATCGGTGCCGGTGGTGTAGACGAGGTGATAGCGGCCGTCTGCGAAGAGGACGGTGTGGTCCTTGGCATAGTGATCGAGCGGCGCGAAGACGCGCGGCTCGAAATCGAAGCGGATCCCGCCGGCTGCGGGCAGGGAGTGGCACGCCAGCGCGAGAAGGCCGAGGATCGCAACGGCGGCGAGCCGCCGCGGGCAGCGCGGTAGCGGAATCATGGATCGATCATACCAGGCGGCGTTCGCCGGGCGCGCAGCGGCGCCTCCGCCTCCCCGGCCGTGCCCTTTCCCTGGGTGCCCCGGCCCCAGGGTCCGGAAGCCCTTTGCATGTCGCGGCCCCGCCCTTTAGACTGTCACGCCAGGTGCGGGTCCACCAGAGCGAGTAGCCTGTCTGGCCGACTAGGCCTTCCCGCCCGCCTGCAATTTGTTGCCGCGCGATAGCCATTCGATCCCTGATCTTATCCGGCGGTCGTTGCTGCCCGAGCGATCGCCGCGGCGGAGGAGCCACCTGCATGCCGAGCGTCAAGTCCTTGCCGGTCGCCCCCATGCGCACCCACTGGAATCCATCTCCGGATGAGCTGCGCGAGTTCGCAGTCGAGATGCCCAACGCGCGCTGGACTCTCTTCAACAACCTGAATGTGCAGACCAGGGTGGTCGCCCGCTCCAAGGCGTCCACTTATGTCGTGACCGATCGCCCGGAGGAGCACTCCGATCAGACCGTCAGCCGTGGCGAGGGCGAGCGCATGGCCCACATCCAGGACGAGTACATCCGCCACCAGGAGATGCTCGTCATCGACGGCTACATCGGCAATCAGCCCGAGTTCCGCACTCCGGCCCGTCTCATCATCGAGAAAGCCAACGCCAACGTCGCGGCGATGCAGCAGATCCTCTACTACCCGATCGCGCCCGCCGAGCGTGAGAGCTTCGTCCCCCAGCTGACCGTGATCTATACCCCCAATCTCGCCGCACCAGGGTATCCCTCCGATCGCCTGATCGCGGTCGATCTCGGCCACATGAGGACCCGCATCTTCAACTCCGACTACTTCGGGGAGTCGAAGAAGGGTGGGCTCCGCATGTGGAACAAGCTCATCTACGATCGGGGCGGGCTGGCCCTGCATGCCGGTTGCAAGATCATCCCCGCCGGCGGCCGGGAGCGAGTGGCGCTCATCGTCGGTCTCTCCGGCACCGGCAAGACCACCACCACCTTCACGCGCCAGAACGGATCATCCCCGGTCCAGGATGATTTCGTGGCCCTCATGGCCGACGGTTCGGTCGTGGCCACCGAGAACGGATGCTTCGCCAAGACCTTCGGCCTGGACCCCGAGTTCGAGCCCACCATCTATGGAGCCGTGACCCAGCCCGAAGCCTACCTCGAGAATGTGTCGCAGGATGCGCAGGGGAAGGTCGATTTCTTCGATACCAGCTACACGCAGAACGGTCGTTCGGTATTCCCGATGGCCAAGGTGGAGGGCGCCGCCGGTGGCCAGCGGATCGGAAGCGCCGACATCCTTCTCATCCTGAACCGCAACGAGAACGTGATCCCCGCTGTGGCCCGGCTCGATCGCGAGCATGCCGCTGCCTACTTCATGCTCGGGGAAACCAAGGGGACCTCGGCGGGCGGCGCCGAGGAGGCGGGCAAGTCGCTTCGGGTGCCCGGTACCAATCCCTTCTTTCCCCTTCTCCACGCCCAGCAGGGGAATCGCATGTTCGACCTCCTGCAGAAGCATCCGCTCGAGGTCTATCTCATGAACACGGGACGGGTCGGAGGGCCGGACGCCGACGATCGCTCCAGGAAGGTCAAGATCCCGCACTCGAGCGCCATCGTGAAAGCGATCGCCGAAGGCACCATCCAGTGGGAGCGCGATCCGGACTTCGGCTACGACGTGCCGAAGTCGGTGCCCGGGATCGCAAGCGAGGACGCCGACATCCTCCAGCCCCGCAAGCTCTATGAGCGGCAGGGACGCGCGGACGAATACCGGCAGATCGTGAATCGCATGAAGGAAGAGCGGCTGGCCTACTTGAAGAAGTGGCCCGGTCTGCGTCCGGAGATCATCCAGGCGATTCAAACTCGCGACTGATCGCAAGGCGAGAGGCTCAGGGCCGGGGGGTAAGAGAAACGGGGTCTTCCGCCATGCGGAGACCCCGTTCGTCGTTCAAGGCCGCTCGGGGCTGTGCCCGAGCGCCCAGGGCCTAGTGAGTGTCGATCTTCACCTGCGAGTAGAATTGCGTACCGAGGTTGCGCTCGTCATCGACCCCCAGCTCCATCGCCTTCTTGAAGTGATCAGCACCCATCTCGGGGTTTTCCATGGCGTACATGAAGGCCAGAGCGTAGTGAGCTTCCCCATAGTCGGGCTTGAGCTCGATGGCCTTCTTGTAGTTTGCGAGAGCGGCATCCTTGTTGAAGCCGACGTTGAACTCGGCATACGCCAGCCCGCGATAGGCTTCGGCGTAGTTCGGATCGAGGGCGATGGCCTTGTTGAACAGCTCCCGGGCCTGAACGTAGTCGCGCTTGCTCTGATCCGAGGTGAAGGTCAGGCGGAAACCCTGGTCATAGGCGGCCGCGGCCTCGGCTACCTGCGTCGCGGCGCGACCCCGCTCGAGCTCGGCGAGGCTACCGGAGCCGGTCTCCTTCATCGGCACCGTGCTCGGGTCGACCGGCTCGCCGCCGCCGATCGGGGGATGGCCCTCGGGGAGGGCGGCACTGCCGGGGGTGCCGCCGGCCTCGGATCCGGCAGGTGCCGATTCGACACGGCGACCCTCGTCACCGGACTTCTGGCAGGCGACCGGGCCCAGCGCAAGCACGACGCCAAGGGCGAGCAGGAAACACGGAACGAGCAGCGGACGGGTCTGATTATGGAATGGATGGTGGTTCATGCCGGGAAGATAGCAAATGAGAGCGATCCCGCAACAGGCAGTCTTGTCGACCGTGGGGGCCGGCCCGGGGGGGCTAATCGGCGACGAGGAAGCAGATGCTCTGGCGGCCGCCGGCAGCGCCCGAGCAGGTGAGCCGGCCGGCACCGGGATCCGCCCGGCCGTCAACCAGGATGTCCAGCCGGGTGGCCGCCCGCCTGGGGATGGCCGACAGCACGACGTACGAGTTGGAGCCACGGGTGTCGGCGCGGCCGTCGCCATCGAGATCGAACTGGCGGGTCGAATGGTGGAGATGGATGAGGCCTCCCCATGCGTTGTGAGCGGCGAGTTCCTCGAGATACGGTCCTTTCCATGTCGTGCTCATGAGCCCGCTCTTGAGCGGCGGGATGTGCGTCAAGTTCTGCAGGTCGGGGTGGACAGTCGGATCGTAATCCGCGAAGTGGACGGGATAGCGGCCGGTATCGCGCTGGAACTCGGCGACCGCGCCCTCGATCCGCCGGAGGAAGCGGAGCGTGCGCTTGATTCGCAGGTGTTCGACACCAAGGGAGCAGAGCGAAAGGAACATCCACCCGACCACGGCCATCACCGCCAGGGACAGGACGATTTCGTTGCGTGATAGGTGACGATGGGCAAGGCTCATGATCGGGGCGTCCCGCTGCGGGCCGGTGGACTCGGTTCCTCCTCAAGGATCGGCCAGGGGAGGCCCGGGCTTGATGGGTCCGCGACCGGCGATCAACAGGCGGCCCCCGCGATGGATTTGACAGGGTCGGAGCTCGGGTGCGACGATCCGCCGGATGCGCCGTTCTCCCGCCTTCGACCCACCCGAATATGTGAGCTGGCAAGCAGACCCCGAGGTGATGGCCGAGTATCGCCGTCAGCTCGCGGCCGATCCCGAGCGCGAGGCCGTCATCGCCGCACTCGGGCACGATGATCTGCTGGGGCTCTATCGCGGTCTCGTCCGCAATCGCCTGCACGACGTCATGCTGAAGCGCTGGGTCATGCAGGGGATCACGCCCAAGGCCTGGCTGGGCACCGGCGAGGAGGCCGTGACCATCGGTGCCGTTCACGCCCTGCGCCCAGGCGATGTGGTCGGTCCGATGATCCGCAATGCGGGTGCTTGTCATGAGATGGGCATTCCGCTGTCCACGATGTTCCGCGCCTACCTCGGCACGGGAGACACGCATCTGCGCGGGCGGGATCTCCATCTCGGCGACATGAGGCATGGGGTCATGGCGCCCACCAGCATGGTCGCCTCGCTGGTTCCCGTCGCCGCCGGGGCCGCCCTGGCCATGAAACAGCAGGGGGGAGAGCGAATCGCCCTGACGTGGGTCGGGGACGGCTCGGTGCGGACCGGGGAGTTTCACGAGGGTGCCTCGTTCGCCGCGGCGCTGCGTGTGCCGCTCATCGTCATCATGCAGAATAACCAGGTGGCACTCGGCACGCCCTATCACATGCACTCCCGGGTCGCGTTGACGCAGACCGCGAGCGCCTATGGCGGACCGTTTCTGAGCGCGGCTGGCAACAACGTTCTCGATGTGTATGCCGCGACGACTCTCCTCGCTCGCGCCTGCCGCGCCGGGGAAGGTCCTGCGTTCCTGGTCGCCGAAACGGGTCGCATGGGTGGGCATGCGACCCACGACGAGGCCGAGGGGCGGCGCATCCTTCCTCCCGAGCACTTCGCCTACTGGGGACGGCGGGATCCGGTCGGGCTGTTCGAGACCTACCTTCTCGATGCCCTCGGTGCGGGGGGCGCCGATCTCCTGGCTCGGGCCGAAACCGAGGTCAACGCCGAGATCGAGGCCGCTGCTGCCGCCGCTCTCAGGAGTCGTAGCGAGGCGCCGCCGGATGTCGCGGGCGTGGCCGACGGTGTCATGGCTCCCGAATCGGATGCCCGGTGAGGTGGCGCCGTCACTTCAACCGACACGATACTGGTAGAATGCCCCGGGTTGAGGCGGCCGCGCGAACCGGGCCAGGATCCCCATTGGAGTGAGCATGCCGTACACCCTTGGTGAGCAGACCGATTCCAGAGTGGCCGAGCTCATCGCAGACCAGGGCGGGTCCCCGAATGCCGATCTCATTCAGGAGATCCTGATCACCGGTCTCAAGCTGATTGGCGACAACCCGGATCGCGGCGACTTGAAGATCCTCAACACGGCGCTCAAGGAGCTGAGGCATGCGCTCCGTGTCTTTGCCCCGTATCGCGATGCGCGCAAGGTGACCATCTTTGGTTCCGCGCGGTCCGGGCCGGATACGCCCGCCTACCAAATGGCGCTCGAGTTCGCCGAGAAGATCGTCCAGCGTGGCTTCATGACCATCACCGGTGCGGGACCGGGCATCATGGAGGCCGGCAATGCGGGTGCTGGACGCGAGAACACGTTTGGACTCGGTATCCGCCTCCCCTTCGAGCAATCAGTGAACGATTGGATCGCTGGTGATGCCAAGGTCGTCAACTTCAAGTACTTCTTCACCCGCAAGCTCATCTTCGTCAAGGAGACGGACGCCCTCGTGCTCTTCCCTGGCGGGTTCGGTACCATGGACGAGGCGTTCGAAGTGCTGACGCTGGTGCAGACGGGAAAGTCGAAGCTCATGCCGGTCTTCTGTCTCGATGTCCCGGGCGGGACCTACTGGCCGGCATGGCGGGCTTTCCTTCACGACCATCTCTGTGGCAGCGGCAAGATCTCGCCTGCCGATCTCGATCTCTTCGAGCTCGTCGACTCGGTTGATGATGCTTGCGATCGCATCAGCCGCTTCTACCGCAACTACCACTCCAGCCGCTTCGTCGGGCCGCGGCTCGTGATTCGCGTGCAGAGTTTCCCCTCGAAGGAGCTGATCGCGGACTTGAACCGCGGCTTTGCCGATATCCTGGCCGAGGGCGGCTTCCAGGTGGCCAAGGCTCTGCCCGAGGAGCAGCGCAACGAGCCCGAGCTCAACGACCTGCCACGAATCATCTGCATGTTCAACCGCCATGGCTACGGGCGATTGCGAGCGGTCATCGACCGAATCAACATGGATTGAGTGAGCCGTGAAGAAGAACTACATCCTCGATACCAACGTGCTCCTGCACGATCCCGGTGCGGCGCTGAGCTTCGATGATAACAGCGTCATCATTCCGATTCAGGTCGTCGAGGAGATCGACCATTTCAAGAAGGAAATGAGCGAGCGAGGGCGGAACGCGCGCCAGATATCCCACTTCCTTGACAGCCTCCGTCACCAGGGGCACCTGGCTGAGGGCGTCCCCTTGCCCAATGGCGGGACCTTGCGCGTCGTGGTGAGCGGCGGCGAGGACGACGTTCCCGGTATCGGGCTCGACGGTACGGTCGACAATCTGATCCTCGCGCTCGGACTCCATCTCAAGCGACGGGAGCCGATGATGCCGCTCGTCCTCGTCACCAAGGATACCAACCTGCGAATCAAGGCCGACGCCATGGGTCTCATGGCCGAAGACTTCGAAGCGGGGCGAGTGCAGATCACGGAGCTCGACCGCGGTGACACCGAGGTCACGGTGGGACCCGAATTCATCGCTCGATTCAAGGAGGCCGGTACATCGCCGTTGCCGGCCGGGACCTTCTATCCCAACACCTATGTCATCTTGCGTGCCGGAGATGGGCCGCGATCGGTACTGGCGCGCGTCAATCCTGCCGCCGAAGGACTGGAGACGCTCCGCGTGCCCGGTGAACCGGTGTGGGGTATCTCTCCCCGGAACAAGGAACAGCACTACGCGCTCGATGCGCTCCTCGATGACCGCATCCAACTGGTCACCGTGATGGGGAAGGCAGGAACGGGCAAGACGTTGCTCGCCCTGGCAGCGGGTCTGGCCAAGGTGGAGACCGAGTCCCGTTATCGGCGGCTTCTCATCAGTCGGCCGCTGTTCCCGGTCGGCAAGGACGTGGGCTATCTTCCCGGCGGCCTCGAGGCCAAGCTGGCGCCGTGGATGCAGCCGATCCAGGACAACATGACGCTGCTCCTCGAGCGCGTCGGTGTGCGTGACGTGGGGCATGAGCTCGATCGTTTGCTCGGTACCGTGGTCAGCGTGGAGCCGATCACCTACATTCGCGGGCGGAGCATACCCAACCAGTATATTATTGTGGACGAGGCGCAGAATCTGACGCCACTCGAGGTCAAGACGATCATCACGCGCGTCGGGGAGGACACCAAGATCGTCCTGACCGGTGATGTCTTCCAGATCGACAATCCCTACGTCGATGAGTCCTCGAACGGCTTCAACTATGTCGTGCACAAGTTCCGGGATCAGGGAATCGCGGCCCACGTGGTCTTGCGGCGTGGTGAGCGTTCGGGGCTGGCGGAGCTGGCGGCCAACCTCCTCTGATCTCGATGCGGACCCGGCGCCAAGCGCCGAACTTAACAGGCGAATGGTAGATTCCTCTCGGCCGCCGGGTCGACCTCGCTACGCACCGCGTTTCCGGGCGTTATCCACAGCTTCTGTGCCGGGTTGAGCCCGGATTGCGCATGCAAGAGAGATTCCATCCACTGTTTATCCACCGCTGGCTTCGCGACGGATGGTTTCACCGCATGTACATGCGCTTTTTCGTTGACCTGACGCGAGTCCGGCGGTATTTTACGCACGGGTCGAGTGAGACCCGAGTTCGCGCGCCGACCCTCCCTCGGGAGGAGGCGCAAAACCCCAGGAGGGGCGGCGGTCTCGCGAGAGATCGCCAACCTCGGTGCCACGAAGACTCCGAGGGGCAGGGTAGGACCGCTTCGGCGAACCCACCTGAAGCCCGGGGGAGGATGATCCGCAAGGGTCGCGGCGCCCGAGGCCATCAACCCCTGAAGGGGAGGAAACCCAGGGAAGCCAGTGTGCTGGCTCATGGTCTAACCACTGTGAGCAGGCTGCCACCCTCCGGGGGGATCAAGACCCGGGAGCCGAGCTTCGGCCAACGGCAGGCGGGTAGAGCAATCGCCGACGAGGCGAAGGCGATCTCCGGCAGGGAAGGCTTCGAAGGGCGAAAAACCTGCGAGCGCCACCGGGATGAAACAAGCCCGGACGGGTCGGGAGGAGTAAGCCGTCAGGAGGGTGAGAAACCCTGAAGGCGGAACGTTCGGGCGAGGCAAACCCGGACCGTGGACTCCCGATACCTCGAGCGCTGAGAGGGGAGAAACCTCAGGGGAGCAGTCGATCACTGGAGACAGGGTCGACGGCCCAACCTGGTGAACACTCTGAAGGGAAGCGAAAGCTCAAGAGAGGCTAGCTCACCGGATTCAATCGCGGACCGGTTGGCGCCGAGGGCGAGGAAGCCCCGTCGAGTGCGGTTCTACAAGGAGCCGTTCCCGGGGTGCCCGGTAACCAGTAGCCGGGCTACGAACCCTCGTTAGACTCTGAAGGGCAACGTAATCCCATGAGAGGAGGTCCGTCGGTGGTGACACCGGCGGGCGGCCAGGGTGAGGCCCAAGGCTCCGGAGGGGAAAGCGAACCGACTCACTCGGCCCGTTTTCTTTTCTGCCGTTGGCTCGAATTCCGCCTGATCCTCACCTTGCGTCACCCCTCGGTTCTCCATGACTGTGCAACTCCAGAAACACCTGTTGATCGCACGGCATCCCGGGTGGGGGGCACGGGTCATCTTGACCGCCATCGTCCTGGTTGAGGGCTTGCTCCTGGGCGGGAGCCCGGCCTGGGCCCGGAGCGGTGATCTCTTCGATGACCGGGTGGTGGGGATCGTGGAGGCGGTCATGGACCCCGCCGATCTGGCTCGCCTCCTGGATCCGGACAACGCCGAGAGCAACGAGTACCTGCCGGCACGGGTGCGGGTGCGGCATGGCGATCTCGATGAGCGCTTCCCGGGAGCCGGTCTCCGCCTGCGAGGCAACTACAGCCGGTATGCCCACAAGAAGGGCTTCAAGATCGCCCTCCATGCCTTCGAGCCGGGAGCCGAGATCGACGGAATCTCGAAGCTCAACCTGGTCGGCGAACACAATGACCCATGCATCGCGCGCGAGAAGATGGCGTTCGATGCACTGGCGGCGATCGGTGTTCCAGCCTCGAGAGTGAGTCACGTCCGCTTCTATCTGAACGGCGAATACCGGGGTCTCTACCTCCATGTCGAGGAAGTGGACGAAGCGTTCCTCGAGCGTCGTTTTGGATCCCCCTCCGGAAACCTCTACAAATGCCAGTATGTCAACCGCAATGCCAGTGCCGATCTCGTCTACCGGCAGGCGGAGGACTACGAGACACTCGGCGACGCCGACAAGCCGGTCTACGAGCTCACGTCCGACCGCCGCTCCGATTCATTCACGGACCTCGCGGAGCTCATCGCGGTCATCAATCGCACCCCGGACGAGCACTTCGTCCGCGAACTCGAGCGCGTGTTCGACGTCGAGGCCTTCCTGGCCACCATGGCCTTCGACGCCCTGAGCGGCAGCTGGGACGGCTACTGGGTTGGCGCCAACAATTACTTCCTGTATCACGACCCCTTGCTCGGAAGGTTCCGCTTCATCCCGCGCGACCTCGACATGACCTTCGGTCTCAACACGATCAGCAGCATCGACTACACGGAAGTCAACATCTACCGACTCGGTCGCTTCGATAGTCAGCGGCCGCTCGTCTGGCGGATGCTCGAGGAGGATCACTACCGGAACCTGTTCACCTTCTACGTGGAGAAGCTTCTCGCCGGCCCCCTGGATCCCCAGGTCTTCGCCGACCGGGCCGAGGAGTTGCGCACGCTGATTCGACCGGCGGCTCTCGATGACACGTATCGTACCCGCGACTTTCCCGAGCTCATCGACTACGAGGCCTTTGATCGCGCCTATGATGAGCGACTGGGCGGGCATGTGCATCATGGGCTCAAACCGTTCATGGCGGATCGGGCGGCGAGCGCGCGCCTGCAGATCGACTACGAATCGGCCCCGCCGGCGATCTGGGGCGTGGCACCGCAGTGGGGACTTCTCGCTCCGGCGGCTCCCATGACCTTCCGGGCGGGGGCTTTCGATCCCGGAGGCCTGGATCGGGTCGAGTTCCATCTCGACGTGGGCCAGGGGTTTTCATCCTGGCCCATGCGTGACGACGGGATCAGTGGTGATGGTGCGGCGGGAGACGGGATCTGGGGCGCTGAAGTTCCAGGAGCCCCGGCCGGGGCTCGCGTCCGCTTCTACATTGCGGCTCGCGATCGATCCGGGTACCTGACGCGCTTTCCCGCGCGCGGGGGGGAGGATGCCATCGAGCTCGAGGTCCTCCGCGACGGCCCCATCATTCTCAACGAGCTCATGGCTCGGAACACGACGACGATCGGAGATGAATGGGGAGAGTTCGAGGACTGGATCGAGCTCTGGAATCGCGGCCCGGCGGCGGTGGACCTGGGCGACTATCGGTTGACCGACAACCCCGCCGAACGCGATGTCTTCGCGCTCCCCGCGCTCCGGGTGGAACCCGGCGAGCGGGTGCTGGTCTGGGCGGATGGCGACGACGATCAGGGAGCCCACCACGCGCCGTTTCAGCTCGATGCGGACGGCGAGTGGATCGGTCTATTCAAGACAGCCGGTGGCGGTCGCTTCGATGCCATCGATGCCGTCCGGTTCGGCTCGCAGGCCGCCGATGAGAGCCATGGGCGAGTGGCGGATGGCGACCCGACCTGGGCGACCGTGCATCCGACGCCCGGGGCGCCCAACTCGCCGCAGGCCGTGGAACCCGGGTCGATGCCAGGGGATGGCGTCCCAGCGCCGCAGCTTGAGTTGCACTGGGTGCGGCCCAACCCGGTCCGCGACGAGTCGCTGATCCGCTTCGATCTCCCGGCCGGAGAGAGCGGCACGATCGATATCGTCGATGTCCACGGCCGGATCCGCCGGCAGCTTGTCGTGGACCCGGTGGCTGCGCGTTCGCAGGCGGTGTGGTGGAACGGACGCGACGGAGATGGGCGGCGCGTGCCCTCGGGTATCTATTTCCTCCGCCTGACCGCTGCGGGCGAGTCCCGGACGACGACGCTCGTGGTGATCCGGTAGCGCTCTGCCCCCGCTGCGCCGGCCGGGGTCTGGCTCAGAACCCGCCTGCGGTCCGCCGCTCCCCGTCGATGCGGGCGGCATGCACGCTCACCAGCTCGAGCGCACGGCGCACGTGGCGTTCCGTGGTCCGTATGTTGCCGATCGCCATCCGGAGCGTCGTGCGGCCGCGGAGCGCCGTATGCGAGAGCATGACTTCCCCGCTTGCGTTCACCGCATCGAGCGTGGCGGTGTTGAGCGCGTTGAGGTGTTCGCGCACGCGAGGATCGTCCTCACGACCGCGGAGATCTTCGGGCCGGGCACGGAAGCAGACCGTCGACAGCGGAGTGGGGGCCAGCCGTTCCAGATCCAGTGCGGCATCGATGATCGCAGCCGCCACCTGGGCTAGACGCAGGTGTTCGCGAATGCGCGCCGTCAGCCCGTCCTGACCGAAGGCTCGCATGACCATCCACAGCTTGAGGGCGCGGAAACGCCGGCCGAGAGAGATGCCCCAGTCCATGAGGTTGGTGACGCCTGACTCGCTCGTGCGCAGGTACTCAGGGACGAGGCTCGTGGCCCCGGTCAGGATCGCCGGATGCCGGCAGTAGAGCGCCGAGCAATCGATGGGTGTGAAGAGCCACTTGTGTGGGTTCACGATCAGCGAATCGGCGCGCTCGCATCCGGCGAGGATATGGCGCATCTCGGGGACGATCGCCGCCGTCCCGCCGTAGGCGGCATCGACATGAAGCCAGAGTTTCTCACGGGCGCAGATGTCGGCGATCGCCGGCACCGGGTCGATGGAGGTGGTCGAGGTGGTGCCCACAGTGGCCACGACTGCGAACGGGCGCCGGCCCTGGGCGCGGTCGGTGGCGATCCGGCGATCGAGATCGGCGACGTCCATCCGGTAATCGCCGTCGACGGCGACCTTCGATACCTGGTCCAGACCGATGCCAAGGACGATGGCGGCCTTGTCGATCGAGGAATGAGCCTCGCTCGAGGTGTAGAGCACGAGCGGCGCCTGATCGGGGCGCCCGAGAAGGCCGCGCGTGCGTACTGCGAGGTCGGGCACCGCCTCGCGCGCGGCGGTGAGCGCGGTCAGGCTCGATGCCGACGCTGTGTCCTGGATGGCCCCGGCGAAATCGGGCGGCAGCCCGATGAGTTCACGGAGCCAGGCCAGCGTCACTTCCTCGAGCTCCGTACCCGCAGGTGATGTGCGCCATAGCATGGCGTTCACGTTGAGTGCGGCGGCGAGGAGCTCGCCGATGATTCCAGGCACCGATCCCGTGATACCGAAATAGGCCATGAATCCGGGGTGGTTCCAGTGCGTCACGGCGGGCACGACGAGTTGCTCGAAGTCGGCGAGGATCCTGGCGAGCGGTTCGCCGCGCCGGGGCGCGTGGGCAGGGAGGTGGGCGGAGAGTTCACCGGGTTGGACCTGCGCCAGCACCGGGAAGCGTTCGGGATGGTCGAGGAACCCGGCGATCCAGGCCAGTGCCTCTTCGCCGGCGGCCAGGAACTCCGCCGTCGGCAGATCGCCGGTCTCGATCTCCGCGCGTCCGCCGGCCTCGTCCATCATGCCGTCCCGTTCATTGGACTTCGATCCAGGTTGCTCCGCGCGGCACGACCTCGCCGATGCGGGATGCCCGGGGCGCACCGCGTGCGGCGAGTGCGGCCTGGAATGTGCCTTCGCCGGCGGGGGGGAGGCTCACCAGGAGTCCACCTGAGGTCTGAGGGTCGAAGAGCAGACGCTGGTCCGGAGCATCTCCCAGCTGCACATGAGGGGCCAGCGCCGCGGCGTTGTCCTTGAGGCCGCCAGGGAACACGCCCTCCCGGAAGAGCTCCAGGGCTCGCGGCAAGGTGGGGATCGCCTCCCAGCGCAGCCGGAAGGAGACGTCCGATGCCCGGGCCATGCTCACTGCGTGGCCGAGGAGCCCGAAGCCGGTGATGTCGGTGGCCGCATGCGCTCCGGCCTCGACCATGGCCGCCCCGGCGTCCCGATTGAGGGTGCGCATGGTGCGAATGAGCACCCCAGTGGTTTCCGCGTCGAGGCGCTCGCGCTTGATCGCGGTGGAGAGGATGCCGGTCCCGAGCGGCTTGGTGAGCAGGAGCACGTCGCCGGGACGGGCTCCCCGGTTGCGCACGATGCGCTCCGGATGGATGCGGCCGGTGACGGCGAAACCGAACTTGAACTCGTTGTCCTTGACCGTGTGCCCGCCGAGGAGAGCCACCCCTGCTGCCATGAGCACTTCCTGTGCGCCCAGCATGGTCTCGACCAGCACCTCGAGCGGCAGCCTGGTGTTGGGGAAGCAGACGACGGCGAGGGCCGTGGCCGGTTCTCCACCCATGGCATAGCAGTCGCTCAGGGCATTGGCCGCGGCCACGGCGCCGAAATCGCGCGGATCATCGACGATGGGGGTGAAGAAGTCGATGGTCTGGACAAGCGCCAGCTCGTCCGACACGCGGAACACCCCGGCATCGTCCCAGGTCTCGGTGCCCACCAGCACATCCGGATTGGGTGGGGGCGTCGGCATCCGGGTGAGGATACGGGCTAGATCCTCCAGCCCGAGCTTGGACGCTCAGCCGGCGCACTCGACCATGGCGGTCAGTTTCTGCTGGATATCGTCGCGGGTCATCGCCCGCAGAGCCTAGGCGGCCCGAGGCGGGGTCGCAAGAGGCATTACTGCCCCTCCCTCCGGGTCCGCCGCGCCAGCGCTACCGATACAGGTTCTTGATCGCGCCCCAGGTCGTCGGTCCGACCTGATCCCAGCAATCGGCAAACAGCGGCTGGGAGCAGGTCACGTCCTGGATGGTCTCGAGATCGACCCACTCCTGGGTTTCGATGCTGAGCGGGAATCCGGCGGCGATGAGGGTGGATTCGGCCTCCCCGGGTGGTGCGAAACGGACCACGTGATACCACGCGCAGAGGTTGGCGGCACGCTCGTAGAACGCGCGGTCTTCCGGTGTCGGCGCCGCGGTCGCGAGGACCGCGAACAACCCGATGCGGTAACGCCAGGCGGATTCCAGGTCTCGCGCCGGTTCCCCCGTGTAGGCGGCGAGCCGCGCGTAGTAGAGAGGATCGCGGAGCAGCTCGATGTAGTCGCGCGCGTGGAGCGGAATCCACTCGAACTCGTCACCGAAGGCGTAGGCCCCCGGCACCGGACCCTGGGACCCTTGCCCGTAAGTCTGCCAGTTCCATTGCCGGCAGGTCTCGATCGCGATGTGAACGCGATCCAGGCTCCACAGCACGTTCACCCAGCGGCGCTCCCCCTCCCGGTAGATGATCGCGCACGATCCGTTGCATTCGTCGCAGCCCTCCCAGCGCAGCGGGCACCAGTCCTGATTCGGATCGCCGCAGAAGACGCGGAGCAGCATGTTGGCCGGCACGTAGGCGAAGGGGAGGCACTGGTCGCAACCACCAAAGGGGTGGGGTCCGAAGGGCGGGCATTCCTCACGCTGGCGCACGAGGACCGAGTGTTCGTAGACCACGGTGCCCCAGGAATGGGCGATCCCGATGTCGGTGGCGAGCAGCAGTGTCGAGATGAGGACGGCGAGACAGGGGGGCCAGAGGGTGGAGAAAGCGGGCCGGGCGGCGAGCCGATGCATGGCGCCTCCTTGTCGCGGGTGACTCGGGGTCGCCTTGTCTCTTACGAGCAACGTTGAGGTCGGTGGGGCGTCCTTTGCCCCCGCGTTGCTTGCAGGACTCGTGCCAGTCGCGGGAAACCCGTCTTCGATCAGGGCTCGCTGGCTCCGGAGGGTTCGGTGTGGATGACGACGTCGGTCACCGTCGGGAACCGGGCGCGCAGCGCGGTCTCGACATCGTGGGTGAGCTCGTGCGCCGTGGCCACGGTCATCTCGGAATCGACGTGGATGTGCAGGTCGACGAGCACGTGGCCGCCGGCTACCCGGCTCCGCACCGCATGGCAGTCGACGACCCCGGGCAGGGAGAGCGCGACCTTGATCACTTCCTGCGGATCGAGCTCGGCCGCGTCGAGAAGGGAGTGGAAGGAGCGGCGGAAGATCTGCCAGGCCGTATGTCCGATGAGGACACAGACGACCCCGGCTGCGGCGAGGTCCGCGCTGGGATATCCCATCTTGACCCCGATGAATCCCGCCAGCACGCCCAGTGTGGCGAAGACATCGCCGAGCGTGTGACGCGAGTCGGCGATCAGGATCTCGCTTCCCAGCCGCTTCCCGACCCGGGCCTCGTAGGCGGTGACCGCCAGGTTGACGACCAGGGTACCCCCCGCGACCACGAATCCCAGGGCATCGATTCGTGGCTCCGAGAGACCACGTACCGCATCGATCATGTTGCGTGCCACCTCGATCAGACCGGCGGTGACCGAGATCCCGATGATGAGTGCGGCGATGCTCTCGACCTTGCGGTGGCCGTACGGATGCTCGGCATCGGCCGGGTGGCTGGCCACCCAGAGTGCCACCAGGCCGACCACGTTGGATCCGGAATCGAACAGGGAGTGGATGCCGTCGGCCCGGATCGCCACCGAACCGCTGATCATGCCGTAGACGAGCTTGGCGAGGGCGACGGCGAGATTGAGCCAGAGAATGATCCAGAGCACGCGACGCACGTCGCGATCAGTGCCGCGGGGTGAGGCCGGGTATCCGGGATGGCCGAGCGGGGAGGCCGATGCGGTCCCGGTGGCACTCGGCATGCGTTCCATGGCCGCCCATCCTACGCCTGGTGAGCGTCGGGTGCCAGCCCGGGTGAGGGGTGGGCCGAGCTGGAGATCATCGAGCCGTTGCCTGGCATTCCCGCTCATGGATTCCGTTCGGTTGCGCGGATGAGGAGCACCCAGTCTCCTCCTTGCGGGGCGGTGAATGCGGAGTACTGCCTGCGGGTCTCCTCGGCCGGGGAGAATGTTCCGGTCCGCGGGTCGTACCATTCAGCCGTCCGCGGCAAGGGAAGGTGGCGCGGATCGAGCCCGATCTCGCCGCCTTCCCGCAGATAGGCGATGAGGACCTCGCCGGGCCTCGCGAGCACGGTGGTTGTCGCCCCAGCCGGGCCCACCGCGAGGCCGTGCCCGGGGGCCATCGTCCATGGCTCGATGGTGCGGGCGGTCAGGAAGCGCGCCAGGAACTCCAGGTCACGGCCGGGTTCCAGAAGCGGCGTATCCGTCCACGGCGGCTCGAAGACGTTCTCCAGGATGATGTACATGCCAGCGCCCGAGGTGAACGCGGTCCACGCGGCCCGCCGCTGGTAGTCCTGGTAGTCGGCGGCCTCGTATACCTGGCCGACATCGCAGTCATATCCCACGAAGCTCCTCCGCGGCGCCAGCGTCGTGAGATCCTCGTTCATCCGGGTCAGATCGTAGCGTCCTGGCACCGGGCCGTTACCCTCGTATGGAGCGTGGATGGTGATGCCCTGGTAGCCCGGGACATCGATGCCGTACTGAGGGTAGATGGTGGTGTTCAACAGGACGACGGCGCCCGGAACCCGCTCACGGATCGTGTCGCGGACCCAGTTCATCCACTGGCGTGCTCGGCTGTTGTCCAGGCCGCGGTACTCGAACATCTCGTTGACCGGTTGGTAGATGACGTTCTGGTGTCGGGACGTGATGTCCAGATAGCGGGAGAGGATCGCCTCCTGGACCGCCCGCATGGATCCCCGTGGATCGAAGAAGTCCCGGCGCGCCGCCGACTGTGTCCGCCAGTCGTTGCCGCCGGCGGCTGGTCCGTTGACGCTGTTGCCGCGGTGCCAGAAGTTGTTGATGAAGCACCCATGGTGAGGCGGATCCGGTGTGCACTTGCGGTCGCCGCCGCCGAAGGGGCCCGACACGCCGAACAGCTCGCTGACGACGATGAGACCGCGGGAATCGGCTGCGCTCAGGAACGCTGCGAAGTTGTCCCAGAAGCGCGGATCGAACCGGGTCAGGTCGAAGCGCCCGCCACCATCGGCTGCGATCCTGCCGCCGCCCGTGCGCGCGTAGGGCATGGGGGTCGCCGGTGAGCCATGGTTCTGGATCCAGCCATCGGCGATGGCGAGCGCGCGCACGGTGTTGAGTCCGTGATCCGTGGCGTAGTCGAGGACACGCCGCCAGTCGCCTTGCTCGGGAGTCATGAAGCGATAGCTGCCGATGGCGAAGACGGGATTGCCGTGAACGTCGGTGAGGTAGCGCGGGTTCAGCGCATACGGCCGCACACCGCTCAGAGGAGCAGGATCGGCGGGCTGAGCCTTCGGCGCGCACTGGAAGAGGGTGGCGCTAGCGATGAACACCACGAGGAACGTCACGATCCTCCGTCCGAAGAGCTCCATGGTGCTTCCGGTGGGGGGTCTCGCGGTCGGTTCTTCGAGTTTCATGATGGCCTCTCGAGGCCGGCCCGCTCAGAGGCGATGCGCGCCCAGGAAGCGTTCGATGGCGGCGTTCACGGTCTCCGGTTGCTCGAGCGGCGCCAGGTGGCCAGCCCCCGGAATCTCGACCAGATCCGCGTTGGGGATGGCCGCGGCCATTTCCCGAGCCAGCTTTGGCGGCGTCACGTTGTCATCGCTGCCGACGAGGATGAGCGTGGGGCAGGAGATGGCGGCCAGCATCGGCCTGACATCGGGACGCGCGGCCATGCCTTCGAGCGCGCCGACGACACCATCGGTCGATGTGCCGAGGATCATTTCCCGGGTGAGCTCGATCGTGGCCGGGTCCACCTGGCGGCCGCCGACGAGGCGATCGAGCAGCTGATCGGCGATCGCCGCCACGCCATCGCGGCGCACGCGGGCAGACTGGTCGGCGCGCGCCCCCCGCACCTCAGGAGTGTCGGCTCCGGCCTGGGTGTCGAGGAGCATGAGGGCGCGGAGCCTCTCGGGGTAGCGCAGAGCGAAGGCCAGGGCCACGTAGCCACCCATCGACAGGCCGGCGAGCACGACCTGGTCGAGAGCGAAGTGGTCCATGATCTGCCTGAGGTCCTCGGCCAGGCGCACCATCGAGTAGGGAGGCGGCCCGGGCTCGCTCTCTCCGTGCCCGCGGAGATCGGGGAGAAGGAGCCGGCGCGGAGCGAGTCCAGACTGCTGGCCCCGCCACATCCGGCGGTCGAACGGGAAGCCGTGCACCAGAAGGAGTGGAACCCCGGGTCCGCGCCGTTCCTCGACGGCGATCTCCGCATCGCCGATGGCGAGCCGGTGCACGATCGCGCTCCCGTTCGGTGAGGTCATGGCGCCTCCCATTCGGGATCAGATCCGCTCGATCGCCGCCGGCAACAAGACGAGCACCACGCAGCCATCACGGCTCGCCGGACGATGGGCCGATCCCGGTGGATAATACACGTAGTCGCCGCTCTCGTAGGTGTGGTCGCCGTCCTCGAGCGTGCCGGAGAGGACGAAGTACTCCTCGCCTCCCGGATGGCGGTGTGCTGCGTAGTCGGCGCCTGGAGCGAAGCGAAGAAGCAGGGTGAGACCGCCTCCCTCGGGGTGCCGGCGCAAGACCTTGTAATCGACTCCCGACACATCGGGAAAGGAGCGCCAGGGGATACCATCGGTGTCGACATGGATGAAACCTGGGGCCCGGTTTCCGGTGCGCATGGGTTCGGTCATGGCTCATGCCTCCTGGAGCGATGAGGAGCGAGCGTAACACAGAGGGAGGGCGGGCAAAGACGGCGGGGACGGCCGCTCGGGCTCACGCTTCCCTGCTTGCTCCATCCGGCCAGGAAGGCGACAATGCATCGCGTCGATCCGGTCGGGTCGAGCCCTCTCCGGCCGGCGAGCCAAGACTCCCGCCCCACGCAAGGAGACTGCGCATGGAGCGCGAAGATCTCGAGTCGGTGCTCGATGATATTCGCTATCTCGCCGAGCACGAGGACGTCTCGAAGGTCCTCACCGTGCTCCTCGGCGCCCACCCCGCCGATGTCGCCGATATTGTGCGGCACCTGCCGGAGGATCTGGGACGCTATGTCTTCGGTCTCCTCGACGACGAACGCGCGTCCGATGTCCTGCTCGAGCTCGACGACTTCTCCCGGGAGCGGCTCGCCGCCGGCCTCGATCGCGAGCGTCTGTCCGCGCTCATCGACGTCATGGATTCCGATGACGCGGCTGATGTCGTGTCCGATCTTCCGCCCAATGTCGCCGAGTCGGTTCTCGAGACGATACCCGCCGAGGATTCGGCCGAAGTCCGGGAGCTCCTCCAGCACGAGGAGGACACGGCCGGCGGGCTCATGCAGCTCGAGCTCGTGGCGGTCCCGCAAGGGAGCACGGTCGACGAGGCCATTCGCGATGTGCGGCGGCACGCCGGGACCATCGAGCGCATCTACGATCTCTACGTCATCGACGAGGCCGGGCGCCTGCGTGGCGTGCTCTCCCTCGATCGGCTCCTGGCCGCTGCCGGCAATGTGCGCGTCGACACCATCATGGATCCCGACGCCATCGTGGTGAAGGCCGGAGTGGATCAGGAGGAAGTGGCCAAGCTCTTCAAGCGCTACGATCTCATCGCCCTTCCAGTCGTCGACGAGGAGGACAAGCTCGTCGGTCGGATCACCGTCGACGATGTCATCGATGTCGTGGTCGACGAGGCCTCCGAGGACATGCGCCGCCTGGCCGGTGTCGGAGAGGAGGAGTACCGGGAGACATCGCCCTTCCGCATCTCTCGCGCGCGCTTGCCGTGGCTTCTTCTCGGGCTCACGGGGGGGGTGGGATCGGCGGCGCTGCTCTCTCGCTTCGAGGGGTCGCTCGCTCGCAACCTGCCGCTTGCCTTCTTCGTGCCCGTGGTGACCGCGATGGGCGGCAACATCGGGATCCAGTCATCCGCGATCGTGATCAGCGGTCTGGCGAGCGGCGAGATCAGCTTGCGCGATTCGGGCCGCCGGATCCTGCAGGAACTGCGCGTGGGGCTCGTGAATGCGGTCGTGCTGGGGCTGGCCATCGCGCTCGTCGCGTCGCCCTGGCAGGGAACCGACATCGGAATGGTGGTGACCGCCGCCCTGGTCACCGTCATTCTCTCGGCCTCCTTCATCGGATCGACGGTGCCTCTGGTCCTGCACCGATTGGGGCTCGATCCGAGCCTCGCCACCGGTCCTTTCATCACCGCCTCCAACGATGTCTTCGGCCTCGTCGTCTATATGACCATCGCCGGGGTCCTGCGATGAAGCTCGCTACCTGGAACGTGAACTCGATCCGGGCCCGCCGCGAGCGGGTCCTCGACTGGATCCGTGCCAACGAGCCCGATGTGCTCTGCCTGCAGGAGCTGAAGACCGAGGAGCGGGATTTCCCGCGCGAGGACTTCCGCGCACTCGGTTATGAGGCTGCGGTCCACGCGCAGCGCACCTACAATGGCGTGGCCATACTCTCCCGCTCGCCGCTTGCGGATATCGAGCGCGGGTTCGGCGACGGTGGCGATGAATCGCAGGCACGTTTCGTCGCGGCGACGACGGCTGGTGGCATCCGGGTCATGTCGGTGTACGTGCCGAACGGCGAGGCGGTCGGTTCCGAGAAGTTCGCCTACAAGCTCGCCTGGTGCGAGCGGCTCGTGGCCTACCTTGCTGGGCGCCTCACTCCCGATGCGCCCGGTGCCGTGTGTGGCGACTTCAATGTGGCCCCAGCCGAGATCGATGTCCACGACCCGGCCTCGTGGCAGGGCCATGTGCTGTTCTCTGCGGAGGAGCGGGCGGCCTTCCGGCGGATCATCGACTGCGGACTGGTCGACATTGTGCGCCAGCTGAATCCCCGGGAGCCGATGTACTCCTGGTGGGACTACCGGCAGCTCGCCTTCCCGAAGAACCGCGGGCTCAGGATCGATCACCTGCTATTGACACCGGCGCTCGCTCGGCGCGCCGCAGCGGCGCATGTCGACCGCAATGCGCGCAAGGGCAAGCTGCCGAGCGACCACGCCCCGGTCGTGGTCGAGGTCGCCGCCGCCTAGCGCACGAGCACCGCCTTCTCGACGGCGGTCCCGTGTCCCGGCTGCGCCAGCCGGAAGAAGTAGATGCCGGAGGAGGCCGGGCGTCCAGCGGCATCGAGGCCGTCCCAGGTGAAGTGATGGCGGCCGGCGCCGAGCATCCCGGGTGCGAGCTGCCGCACCTGGCGCCCGCTCGCATCGAAGATGGCCAGCGTGACGAGGCCCCGTCCCGGCAGCACGAAATCGATCGCCGCCGACGGGTTGAACGGATTCGGACGGACGGGGAACAGCTGCAGCAGCTGCTGCGGCACGGCCGCTTCCGGCGCGGTCACGCCAGCGGTGGCAACGGGCAGGCTGCCCGACACGACGATGGCGTAGCCCTGCCGCTCGGACACGACCTGCCGGGCATGCACGTTGATCGTGTAGGTGCCCGGGGCCGGCGCCGACAGGAACACCACCTCCACGTTGTTGAGGGGGTCGAAGTCGCCTCCGGTCGCCGATTCACCCCCGCTGAAGACGTTGCCCCTGTAGATGGGGGCCCCGGCGTCCAGGCCGGCGATCACCTCGAGATCCAGGTCGTTCACCGGCGTGTATCCGGCGCCGAGCGCGGCCGGCTCGTCGGTGAAGACGAGCGTGATCTTGAGCGGGTCGGTGCCGATGACCTCGATCTCGTGGGTGGCCATCTCATCCGTGGCGAGCCCGTAGGCGTGTCGCACGTCGACGACCTGGAGCCCGCGGCTATCGCCGTCGAAGTAGAGTGTGTTGTCGAGCAGGATCCGGCCCCAGCCCTCGCGATCGCTCGGGTAGCCGGTGACCCCGGTCATGTCGACCGTCGAGTTGACGAGTGCGGCCTTGGTCAGCGCGGCGGTGGGAATGAACGCGTCGCCGGCGGTTGGAATCCCGCTCGGGTAGACCCCGGTCTCGAAGTACTGGCGTACGAGTGCTGCCGTGCCCATCACGGCGGGGCAGGCCATGCTGGTTCCGGTGAGCGATGTGGTGGCGCAGGTGCCGCTCGAGGACGAGACGATGCCGACCCCCGGGGCATAGACCTCCGGCTTCCGCCTGCCGTCCGCCGTCGGTCCGGCACCGCCCGAGCCGTGGTTCATCTGATTCGGAGCCTGGCGCGTGGCGCCGACCGCGAGGCAGTTCTTGGCGTTCTCGGGTGTCTTGAGCAGCGACAGGTTGGTCACCGCGAAGGCGACCAGGTTGTCCTCGAAGAGCCGGCTGAACAGATCGATGTCCCGGCACCATGCCGTGTAGGCCGTCGTCCCATCGTCTCCCCAGGAGTTGGTGTGGACGCGGGCGCCGTCCTCGGCGGCATAGGTCAGGTACTCGATGAAGTTGGACGGGCCGCCGCCCCAGCCGGTGACATCGCTGGAGTTGGCGTGCGAGATGCGCGCCCTGTAGGCGATGCCATTGTTCGAGAGGGTGCCGTTGATCGGTTCCTGGTCCCCGGCGATCGTGCAGGCGGTATGGGTGCCGTGAAGATCGGTGCCGTATCCCGTGCTCGAGCGATAGGCGACGAGCTTGCGATGGAGCGGACCCGGGGTGTTGTCGATCGGATCGATGAAGTAGCAGCTGTTGCGGTTCAAGCGGCCGTCGATGTGCCCCACGATCTGCCCTTCCCCGGTCAAGCCGTGGTCCCAGAGCGGGGTGATCCCGGAGAGGTTCGACTGCACGACCCAGCGCGTGATGTTGTTGCGGAGCGCGAACTCCCCGAACTCCTCGAGCCACTGGATGCCTCGGATGTGCGCCAGGTCCGGGATCCGTTCGCGCGCGATCCGGACGCGGAGGCGATGGACGTGGGCGCCATCGGCGAGCCCCACGATCTCGCCGCCCACGGCCTCGACTTGAGCCGCGATGCCGAGGGGGTCTTCCCCGGCGAAGATATCGGCGGTGATCCAGGACAGCGGATCGGCGCGGCGGGCAGGATCGGCGAAGACGCGCTCCCCGATCGCGGGCGAGAGGCGGTAGGCGGGCTCGTAGAGCCCGATCCACTGCACCTCAGGTTCAACGGCGAGCGCGGCCACCGCATCCGGGGCGAGGCGGACGAGCAACGCGTGGTTCGGGATGTAGTCGAGGATGTCTCCGTTCGCGCGTTCGATCGCCGAGCGGAACGCCGGGCCGATCGGGCCTCTGCCCTGCACGATGTAGTACTCGTGGTCGGGGAATGGGGCGGGTGCTGTACGGGTGCGCAGGCCGGCCGGAACGTCGGGGCCAACGCGGGTGTCGAAACGGGCGGCGGCGAGCAGGATCAGGTGGGGATCGGAGGCTCTGGCCCGCGCCTCGGCCGCGAGCGGGGAGCCCGATCCGGAATCGGCCTGGGCCACACCAGCCACGATGAAGAGGCCAAGGGCGAGAGACACAAGGGCGAGCGCAAGGCGGGCGCGATCGGGCATGGAGCGGGCCTCCGCGTTTGGGGGATCGCTGCGGCCCGATCCCGGCTGGTAGGACGAAACAGACCAACTCTATTGTAGCATGCCGGCACCCGGGACGGCGCGGTTCGATGCTAGGATGCGCGGGTCGAGCCCGCAGGGGCGCATCCGCTTCGGGCCTCGCAGCGGAAGCCCGGCCGAGAGCACTGTACCGACGCGGAGGTCTTTCCTTTTGGCTAGCAGCACCGGCACTCTCTTTCGCGCCACCACCTTCGGTGAATCGCACGGCGGCGCCGTCGGGGTGGTCGTCGACGGTTGTCCGCCGCAGTTGCCGATCACGCGGGAGGAGATCCAGGCCGACCTCGATCGTCGACGGCCCGGCCAGAGCCACATCACGACGGCGCGCGCCGAGGAGGACCGAGTCCATATCCTCTCCGGGGTCGACGCTGAGGTCACGCTCGGCACGCCGATCGCTCTCGTCGTGGGCAATCGGGACGCGCGTCCCCAGGATTACACCGAGCTCGGCCGCGTTTACCGGCCTTCCCACGCCGACTACACCTACGAGGCCAAGTACGGCATCCGCGCCGTCGCCGGCGGCGGCCGCGCGAGTGCACGGGAGACCATCGGGCGAGTTGCGGCGGGAGCGATTGCCCGCAAGCTCCTCGCGGCGCGGTCTGGAGTCGAAGTCGTGGGCTGGGTGAGACAGGTGCAGCGCGTCGTGGCGGACGATATCGACTCGCGCCGGGTGACCCGCGCCAAGGTCGAGGCCTCGATCGTACGCTGCCCGGACCCGGCGGTTGCCGCCAGGATGATCCGCCTGATCGAGCGCACACGGAAGCGCGGGGATTCGGTCGGGGGAGTGGTCGAGTGCGTTGCGCGCGGTGTGCCGCCCGGTCTCGGTGAGCCGGTGTTCGACAAGCTCGAGGCGGATCTCGCCAAGGCGGTGATGTCTCTCCCCGCGGCCAAGGGGTTCGAGATCGGCTCAGGATTCGCCGGCACCTTGCTCACCGGATCCGCCCACAACGATCCCTTCTATGCGAGATCAGGCCGGGTGCGAACCCGGACCAACCGTTCCGGCGGCGTGCAGGGCGGGATCTCGAACGGGGAGGACATCCTGATCCGGGTCGCCTTCAAACCGACGGCGACGATCGCGCTGGCTCAGGAGACCGTCGATCGGGGGGGCAGGGCCCGAACGCTCCGCGGCCGGGGTCGACATGATCCCTGTGTTCTCCCCCGTGCGGTGCCCATGGTGGAAGCGATGGTGCTCCTCGTCCTCGCGGACCACTGGCTACGGCAGGCGGCCCTCATCGCGGGGCGGCCAGCCACCCGGTCCGGGCGCCCCGCCCGCTCCCGGGCCGGGCGTTAGCTCCCGGAGCCCGGGACGCCCAAGAACAACGGCGTCCCGCCGGCGATCCGGCTTCCCTGCCCTGGCCACTGGGATAACTTGATACTGGATAACAGCTTGAGCCCAATCCCGGGTCCCGGCAGGAGAGGCTGGGCGGTGGGGCGCTGTTGGCGGAATGCCCCACTTTTCTTCTTTACTGGCTCAAGCCGCTCCGCCAACCGGCCGATCTGTCTCAGCGAGGGCGCAAGGAACGCGCAGCGCGCGAGTACCCGCCGCAGAGGTTCCTCCCCTCGATCCCGTCCGGTCCCACGTGCGGTCGTACGCGAGCCGGGCACGAGACAAGGAGTACCGTCCCGCACCTTGGCGGGCCGGGGTCGGGTGGTACCCCGACTAGCCATGGAGTTCAAAATGACGAAAGGACTCTTCCTCACGGTCGCCTTCAGCCTGGCCCTGGTGGGTGCGGCGATGGCAGCTCCGGCGATGACGGGCAAGGGGCCGATGTCCCTTACCTTCGAGGCGAATCCCGAATCGCCCCTCATCCTCTTCGGGTGGAACATCGCCGACATGACCAAGTTCAACATCGGTGCCGGCTTCGTGAACTCGGAGCCGGGTGTCGAGATCACCGAACAGCCGTTGCAGACCGAGTCTGATACGAGCTGGCAGTTCCAGACCGGCGTCAATCGCTACCTGGGCTCGATCTCGAACAACATGTTTGCACCGTACTTCGGCGCCCAGCTGAACCTGCGGGACTACGGCTCGAACTATGACACCTCGTACGCGGTTCGCGGGTACTTCGGCGTCGAGGCCTTCGTCGTCGATGCCCTCTCGATTGGCGGTAACATCGGCCTCGAGTGGCAGCAGGACGGCGATTACGTGCTGGGGGACCAGACCTACAAGGGTGATTCGTCCGTCGGCACGGGTGTGTCGTCGATCCTCGCAACGCTCTACTGGTAGCCGGGAGCTACCCGTGGTGGCGGGGGGAGCCCCGCCAAGCGGGGCTAGAGGACGCATAGCGAACTTCACGGGCGAGCGTGCTCGCAACAAACGGGGGAGGTGCTCTCGAGAGGAGCTCCTCCCCCTGTTTCATTGGGCACGCCGCGGCGGGATCAGGCGTACCAGCTGGAAGATGTGGGTGTGCCCGTCGGACTCCAGGGACTCGACGATGACCGAGTCGCATTCCCTCAAGTCGATGAGCTGGTCCGGAGTGACGACGACGGTGTGGGTGTGCCCGCTCGCCGAGGTCGTCGTGTAGTTGCGAACTCCAGTCGGGTCGTTCATGTCGGCCGCTGGCACCGTCATCGAGTGGCGGTGGCCCGTCAAGTCGAAGTCGGACTGGGCCGTGATGTCCGAGGCCAGGTCGGGCAGGTGAATGAGCCAGACATGCCGGTGCCCGGCATTTTCGCTCGACTCCTTGGTCACCGAACAGCCCAGGCTCAGGCGGTCGATCTCATCTGCTGAGAGCTGGACCTCGTGGGTGTGTCCCACGTTGCTCGCGGTGTAGGTATGGTCCCCACCGCCGGCGATGTCCGCATCCGGAATGATGATGGTATGGCTGTGACCGGTCCCGTCCGGAAGCGAGGAGAACGTCTCCGCTGTCGTATCCGGCCCCGTGCCTCCGTCATCGCTGCAGCCGAGCTGACGGAAGATGAGGGGCATCGTCGCCCCGCCGATCGCCACCCGCACCAAGAACTCGCGCCGCTTCATCGTATCGCCTCCGGGTAGGTTGATTCGCGCTCATGGGCCGGTAGCGTGGGCACCGGCGATTCAGCACACTCTCTTTCGCGACGGCATTCGACACTAGCAGGGCCTGCCGCGCCGGGGCAAGCGATCGCCCGCCGCAGGTGCATCGCGGGCATCAACCCAGTGGCCGCAGGACAGCCCGCACCGGAGAAGCCTCCACTCCGGACAGGCGCAGCGGCAGCGCAATCAGCTCGTAGCGCCCGGCGCGGACCGGGCCGAAATCGAGTCCTTCGAGGATCGCCACGCCGCCGGAGAGAAGGCAGCGGTGCACCGGGAGATCGATGGCCCCGGCTCGATCCACGGACGGCGCATCGAGGCCCACGATACGCACGCCCGCCCGCACGAGCATGGCGGCGGCCTCGAGGGTCAGGTGCGCATAGCTCGGAGAGAACTCGTCGGGTGCCGGACCGCGCCGCGTGCGCAGGAGCAGCCGCTCGACGCCCTCGAGGTCGCAAGCGGCCAGTGCCGCTCCATCCACCGCCGGAACGCCCTCGAGATCGACCACCGTGGCGGGCCCGATGAAGATCGACAGATCGAGCGACGCGATATCGGCCCCGCCGGCCAGGAGGTGGAGCGGCGCGTCGACATGGGCGCCGAGATGAGGCGTCAGGGTGATCGCCGAGAGGTTCGTCGATTCCCCGCGCTCGGTGTTCTGGGTCCAGGAGACGCGGAGGGGCGAGTCGCCGGGCCACACCGGAGTGGAGAGCGAAAGCACGGGGCTGAGATCGATCACTTGAGGAGCAGTCTGTTCCAGAGGCCGGTCGGCCATGTGAACCTCCGCGACGCGGGTCGGATGCTCTCAGCCTGGTGCTCGAACCAGGCGATGTACCGGCGTTCCCCGGCGGAACGGCGCGCGATGGCTGCGGCGGCGAGCTGGTGGAGACTCGCCGCCACGCCCGGGCGGAGCCCGAGCCCGCTCGGGTCGGCGAGGCGGGCCGGCAGCTTGAGATAGAACGGGAACGCATCCACCAGGCTCACGTCGCGGGCGAGGGCGAACAGATCGCAGCTCCGCTCGCCACCAGGAACGAGCCCGCGCCCCTGCAGGAGATGCACGAGCTCGTGGGCAATCGTGTGCAGGGCCAGGCGTCGTGGGTTGAGCCAGAGCTTCTGGCCCTCGATCTCAGCGAATCCGGCGGCGCTGCGTGTGAGCCCTATGGTGAGGACGAGCCCATCGAGCTCGGGGAAGAAACGGCGTACATAGCGCACCTGGCTCAGCACGAGTGGGCCTCGCGGGTGGTTGCGCAGTGGCCCGGTGGCGACGACATCACGGGGCGCCGCAGATTCCGTGTCGCTAACCGCCACCGGCGGCTCCCCTGGCGCGGCGCGACGACCGGTGGGGAGGTTGAAGAGCGCGAGCTGGGCTCCGCTCATTCGCGGCGTCCTGGGGTCGACCACACGCCCGGGATCACCGTCTGGCAGTCCGGGCAGCGCCCCTCGCGGATCCGGTTCTCGCGCACGAAGTAGCCGTGGCGCTCGATGAGGAGCGCGCTGCAGTTCGGGCAGGATGTGTTCTCGAGATCGCCCACTCGCCCCGGGCGGTTGCCGGCGTAGACGTAGCGTAGGCCGGCGGCTCGGCCGATCTCCGCCGCCCTGAGCAGCGACCGAATCGCCGTGTCCGGGCGATCCATCATCCGGTAGTTCTGATAGAAGGCGGTGACATGCCAGGGGATGTCGCGATCGACTCCAGCGAGAAAGCGGGCAATGCCTGCAAGCTCGGCCTCCGAATCATTGAAGCCAGGAACCACCAGCGTGACCACCTCGACCCAGAACTGGCGTTCCTTGAGCCCGACGATGGTCTCGAGCACCGTCGACAGGAGGCCACCGAGCTCACGATAGCGCCGGTCATCGAACCCCTTCAGGTCGACCTTATAGAGATCCACCCATGGGCGCAAGTAGTCGAGGACGCGGGGCGTGGCGTTGCCGTTCGAGACATAGGCGCCGATCAAGCCCCGAGCCTTGCCGCGCCGGAAGACCTGGACCGCCCATTCGCTGGTGATGAGCGGTTCATTGTAGGTCGAGGTGATGATCGGGGTGCCGTGCCGCACGGCCAGCTCGACCAGCGCGTCCGCCGAGATGCGTTCCAGGGGTGCGACCGCGCTCTTGTCGCGAAGAGCCTGCGAGGTGATCCAGTTCTGGCAGTAGCTGCAGTGGTAGTCGCAGCCGAGCATGCCGAAGGAGAGGGCGGCACTGGCGGGAAGCGCGTGATAGAAGGGCTTCTTCTCGATCGGGTCGACCTGGATCGAGGCGACGTAGCCTCCGGGAACGTAGAGCGTGCCGTCCCGGTTGGCCCGCACGCGGCAGATGCCATCGCGGCCGGGAGGGATGCGGCAGAGGTGGCCGCAAGCGAAGCAGCGCACCCAGCCCGGTTGATCGGAGAGGGGTTCGTAGAGCTCACCCGGGACGGCGTGTTCCGCGAGGAGGGTCGCAAGGGGAGAGGATTCCCGGTTGCGGTGGGGGGGCTGTCCGGACCTGGGGGGGGACGGGTCGGGGCTCCTCGACATCGGACCTCGCTTTCGCTCCCGCTTGAGCTGGTGCCGCCGGTGGGTGTTCCTCCCTCCAGCCTAGGCCCCGGGGGGGCACCGTGCAACGCCCGATCCGCGGCGGTCGGGGAGAAGGACCGCGGTGCGGATCGGGTGTCGCGGGCCGCGGCTAGTGCTGCCGGCGCTGCAGGATCGTGATGACCGTGAACGCGCTGGTGGCGGCCAGGAGCACGACGAACCAGAAGGTCGCGGGTCGGCTCTGCATCGGGATCGGCACGTTCATCGAGAAGAAGCCGATCCAGACCGTGGGCAGCATGAGCGCGATCATGATGATGTTGAGGCGCTTGATGAGCACGTTGAGATTGTTGGATACGACCGAGACCCGCGCATCCATGAGTCCCGAGAGCACCTGCGAATAGATCTGCGCCTGCTCGTGGCATTGGTTGTTCTCGATGGCCATGTCCTCGAGCAGTTCGAGGCTCTCCTGGCTCAGTCCCAGGCGGCCGGCGTTGGTTCGCAGGCGATCGATCACCCGGCCGTTCGAGCTGATCGCGTTCAGGTAGTAGACGAGACTCTTCTCCAGAGTGAAGAGATTGAGGAGATGGCGATTCTCCATCGCCGTGTTCACTTCCTTCTCGATGGACTCGCTGCACATGTTGATGACCTTGAGATGGCCGAGAAAGTGGTGAATCGAGCGATAGATCAGCTTGAGCACCATGTCCTCGAGCGAGGCCACCCGGGCAAACGGTTTTCCCTCGAAGAGCTCCACGTCATCGCTGGTGATGATGACCAGGCGATCCTTGAACCAGAACATGCCGAGCGAGAGGACCTTGAACAGGAAGTTGTCGGCGGCCGAATAGTTCTTCGGGCGCTTGGTGATGATCGCGACATGATCGGGTTCGAACTCGACGCGGCCGATCTCGTCGGGATCGAGAGCCGAGGCCACCGTGTGGGGGTCGGCTCCCAGCTCATCGCTGATCCGGTGGCGCTCGGCCTCATCAGGGGCAACATAGACGGCGATGGTCCCGCCGCTTTCGCAGGCCTGTACTCGGCCGTCGCGGATGTCGAAACAGCGCAGCATGGGCTCCTCCTCTCCGGGGGACACTGCGCCAAAGCGTTGCCGGTGGCAAGCGGATGCATGGGCCAGGGGCGGGCTGGCAGGACCCAGCCCGTCCTTGAGTCCGCCGCCGCCAGGATGCTACGATCGCCAGCCCTCAACCGGGAGGCCCTGGCCGACCCGGTTCAACCCGCAACCCGACGGGAAACCGCGACCCCGATCGGAGAGAAGATGGCGACACATCCCGCGATCACCCGTGACCCCGATGAAGAGAAACTCGACCAGCTCGTCATTACCACCATCAAGATGCTGGCCGTCGACGCCGTGCAGCGGGCCCACTCCGGCCATCCCGGGATGCCGATGGGAGCGGCCGATTATGCCTATGTGCTCTTTACTCGATTTCTGAAACACGATCCCTCGCATCCTGAATGGCCCGATCGCGATCGATTCGTGCTCTCGGCCGGCCATGGCTCGATGCTGCTCTACGCTCTCCTCCACCTCTGCGGCTACGACCTGAGCTTGGAGGAGATCCAGCGCTTCCGCCAGTTCGGCAGCCATACTCCCGGCCATCCGGAGCGGGGTCACCCGCCGGGGGTGGAAGTGACGACGGGACCGCTGGGGCAGGGGTTCGCGTGCGGGGTGGGGATGGCGCTGGCCGAACGGATGCTGGCCGCGCGCTTCAACATCGATGGGCACACGGTCATCGATCACTTCACGTACGGGATCTGCTCCGACGGCGATCTCATGGAGGGCATCCAGTCGGAAGCAGCCTCCCTCGCCGGCCACCTCGGACTCGGACGCCTCATCTACTTCTACGACGACAACCGGATCACCATCGACGGTTCAACGGACCTCACCTTTACCGAGGATGTCGGTAAGCGCTTCGATGCCTACGGATGGCACGTGCAGAAGATCGATGCCTATGATCTCCTCGCCGTCGCCCAGGCGGTCGAGGCGGCGAGGGCCGAGATCAACCGGCCGTCGCTCATCATCGCCAGGTCTCGTATTGCCCACGGGAGTCCCAACAAGCAGGACACGGCGGAGGCCCACGGCGCGCCGCTCGGCGAGGAGGAGGTGCGGATCACCCGGCTCAACCTCTGCTGGCCGCCGGAAGGCTGGCCGGAGGATGCGCAGTTCGTCATTCCCGATCAGGTAAAGCAATTGTTTGCGGAGCTCCGTGAAGAATGGAGTATGGCGCATAACGAGTGGCGGGACCGGCTGGCTGCGTTCGCCCAGGCCCATGGCGATGTCGCCGCCGAGTTCGCGCGCTGGCAGGGACAGGAGTTGCCAGTCGACTGGTCCATGGATTTTCCGACCTTCGCTGCGGAAGACAAGGCGGTGGCCACCCGCGTCGCCTCGCACCAGGTGCTGCAGGCGGCGGCCAGGCGTGTTCCCAACCTCATCGGGGGGTCCGCTGACCTCGCCAGCTCGAACCGGACGCTCATCGACGACGGGGGATCGATGGCGAGGCAGAACCTGGCCGGCCGCAACATCCACTTCGGCGTGCGCGAGCACGCCATGGGCGGCATTCTCAACGGCATGGCCGCTCACGGCGGCTTCCATGTCTTCGGTTCGACCTTCCTCGTGTTCTCGGACTACATGCGCCCCTCGATCCGACTCGCGGCTCTCATGCAGTTGCCGGTGATCTACCTGTTCACCCACGACTCCATCTTTGTCGGCGAGGACGGCCCGACGCATCAACCGATCGAGCAGGTGGCGAGCCTCAGGGCGATGCCGAACCTGACCGTGATCCGGCCGGCAGACGCGATCGAGACGAGCGAAGCCTGGCGAATCGCGCTCACGCACCGGAGCGGTCCTGTGGCCCTCATCCTCTCGCGGCAGAACCTGCCGGTGCTCGATCGCAGCAGGCGAGCCGCCGGCGGCGCCACGGACCGCGGCGCCTACGTGCTCCGCGAGTCCGAGGGGGGCGCACGCCCGATCTGATTCTCATCGGATCCGGGTCGGAAGTGCACCTCCTCGTCGAGGCCGCGGTCAGGCTCGAGTCCGAGGGGGTGGGCGTGCGTGTCGTGAGCTTCCCCTCCTGGGAGCGCTTTGCAGCCGAATCCATCGAGTACCGGGAGTCGGTGCTGCCGCCCGCGGTCACCGCCCGCGTCGCGGTCGAAGCCGGGAGCCCGATGGGCTGGGAACGCTGGGTCGGACCGCAGGGTCGGATCCACGGCATCGATCACTACGGAGCATCGGCGCCGGCCGGGGTGCTTGCCACCGAGTTCGGGTTCACGGTCGATCGAGTCATGCATCTGGCGCACGAAGTGCTATCGAACCGATAGCGATGAGCTGAATCAGAGGGGAGGTGCAGGTGATGACGCATCGTCTCGCGACGGCCGCGCTCTTCATGGGTGCCGTGCTCGCTGTGCTCGTCGTCAACGCCCCGGCGCCGGTCGCCGAGATGGCGCAGCCGGTGGCCACCTTCTCCATCGTCGCCCGTGATCCGGCCACCGGCGATCTCGGCATCGCCGTGGAGAGCCGGTTCTTCGCCGTCGGTGCCGTCGTGCCCTGGGCGCGCGCCGGAGTGGGAGCCGTCGCCACCCAGGCCGCGGCCAACACGACCTTCGGGCCGCGCGGACTGGAGCTCCTGGCACGTGGGTTGGCGCCGGGAGCGGTCATCGATTCCCTCCTCGCCGGGGACGCCGAGCGTGATCAGCGTCAGGTCGGGATCGTCGACGCCAAGGGACGTTCGGCCGCGGCCACCGGTCCGGAGTGCCAGGTCTGGGCCGGACACCGCTCGGGTCCCGAGTACGCCGCGCAGGGCAACATCCTCACCGGGGAAGACGTGGTCCTGGCCATGGAGCGTGCCTTCCTGGATACGCAGGGGCATCTCGGCAGCCGGCTCCTCGCCGCCCTCGAGGCAGGACAGGCGGCCGGGGGGACTCGCGCGGGCAGCAATCGGCGGCTCTCCTCATCGTGCGCGACAAGGGCGGCTACCGCGGCCTCAACGATCGCTACTGCGATCTTCGCGTCGATGATCACGAGACGCCGATCGCCGAGCTTCGCCGCCTCTACACGCTGTGGCTTCCCAATGCCCTCATTCTCGAGGGCTACAACCTGGTCGCAGAAGAGAAGTACGGCGCTGCCATCGCGCGCGGGGAGGAGGCGATCGCCTTCGCTCCGGCAAGCGGCGAGGGCTACTATCACACGGCGTGCTATCTGGCGCGGGCAGGACGTGGGGAGGAAGCCCTCGGCCGGCTCGGCGAGGCCATCACCCGCGATCCCAAGCTCGCAGCACAGGCGGCCGGGGATCCCGACTTCGAATCGATCCGTTCGCTCCCGCGTTTCCAGGAACTCATCGCCGGCACGAAGCCGGCCCGGCCCGCCGGGACCCGCTAGCAGCGATGCTCGCCCAGGAGAAGGCGAGCTGATCGCTGGCGGCGCGGCCGGGCGCGCGCGTGCATTCACCCTGCGTGAAGCCGTAGCGCGCGCGCAGCTTCCGGACGCGCGCCACGATCTCCTCGCGGGCCGGCCCGCGCAGGAAGGCCGAGTGAGCGTAGGCCTTGCGGTACCAGGCCAGATGCTCCGGGAAGTGAGCGGCGAGAAACGGGAAGAAGCGGCGTCGGGGTGCCGTTCGCAGGTGGAGGAGGCTCGCGTCGGCGTAGCTCGCTCCAGCATCGCGCGCGGCCGCGAAGAGGCGGGCGAGATCGGCTTCGGCATCAGTCAGGTGCGGCAGGATCGGCATGATGAAGAGCCCGGCGCGGATCCCGGCGGCACGCAGGGCGGCCAGGGCGGCGAGGCGCCGCTCAGGCGTCGGCGCCCCGGGCTCGATCGTGCGCAGGAGAGCGGCATCCATGCTGATCAGGCTCACGTTGACGCTGAGCGGGCGCGTGCGGGCGATGGCGGCGAGCAGATCGAGGTCGCGCCGGACGAGATCGGACTTGGTGGTGATCGAGAGCTCGAGCGTGGAGCAGGGTGCGAGCGTCTCGAGCAGCTGGCGGGTGATGCCAAAGCGGCGCTCGGCCGGCTGGTAGGGATCGGTGGCCGTGCCCAGGGCCACCGGGCGCCCGCGCAGGTCCTCGCGATCGACGGTGGTGGCGAGCACGCGGGGCGCGTTCACCTTGACATGGACCTCGCGCTCGAAGTCGAGCGGGTCCTCGTAATCCATGAAGGCGTGGGTGTAGCGAGCGAAGCAGTAGGTGCACCCGATCTCACAGCCGCGGTAGGGATTGATGCCCCAGGTGAAAGGGAAGGCGGGGTTCGGATTCTTCGTGAGCACCGACCGGCAGTGCATGCGGTGGTAGGTCACGCGGCGCTTCTCACGGAGGTGCTCGGGTAAGGGCGCGATGGGAAGGAGAGCCGGGGTCGACATGGGAGAACCATACATATGAATAGCTCATATGTCGATGGGGCACTACGCAGCGGGCACCCTGCCCGTCGTTGAGACTGCGTAAGCTGATGTCCACCAATATCTTTACAGAGAAGCTAGGCATCGCGGGGCAGTCCGAGATCACGGTGGCCGGAGCCTACCCCACGGGGTTCCGCCCGGGAGAGACGCCGGCCCTGGTCCTGGCCCCGGGGGCGGGAAGCGATCTTCGGACGCCCCTCCTGGTCGCTCTCGAGGAAGCGCTCGCGCCGCAGATGCTCGTCCTGCGCTTCAACTTCCCGTATCGGGAGGCGGGCCGCCGCGCGCCGGATCCGCAGAAGAAGCTCGAGGCGACCTATCGCGCCGTTCTGGCCTGGTTGCGCCAGCACCCGGAGCTGCGCCCAGGGAGGATGATTGCCGGTGGCAAATCGATGGGCGGGCGCATCGCCACCCACGTCGTGAGCGCCGGCGAGGCCCTCGATGGCCTCGTTCTCCTCGGCTATCCGCTCCATCCACCAGGACAGCCCGCGAAGCTGAGGGTGGCGCATCTCACGGATATCCGCTGCCCGCTCCTGTTCGTCCAGGGATCTCGCGACGCCCTGTGTCGCCTCGATCTCCTGGCCCCGACCCTCATAACACTCGGTTCCCGCGCCCGTCTTGTCGTGATCGATGAGGGGGATCACTCCTTCAAGGTGACCAAGCGCAGCGGCCGGAGCGAGCATGAGGTCTTCGCCGAGATCGGCGCGCGAGTCCGGGAGTTCGTTCTGGATCCCGGCGGTCGCCTTCGCGGCTGAGGTACGACCGTGCGCGCGGCGCCTCCTCTCCATCCCTCGATCGATCTCCTTGGCGGCCGATTGGCGGTGATGGTCGCTGGCGAGATCACAGGTCTGGCCGCAGTGGATCCGCTGGCGCGGGCCGAGGTCTATGCGCGGCACGGGATCCTTAACGTCATCGATCTCGATGCGGCGCTTGGTAGGGGCGGCCAGGGGGGGCTCGTCGGCGAGATCTGCCGCCGGCACGAATGCTATGCGGGCGGCGGGATCCGCTCGGTCGAGGACGTGATCCAGCGCCTCGATCGCGGCGCGGTGAAGGCCATTCTGGGCAGTGCGCTGCTCGCCCCTGGCGATCTCAATCGCCCGTTCCTGGCCGATCTGGCGCGCCTGGTGCCGCGGGAGCGGCTGGTCTTTGCCCTCGACGCCGATCGGGGCGAGCTCATGACCGAGGCCTGGACGCGGAGGAGCGGCCTCGAGATCGGCCGCGTGATCGCGGAGCTCGAACCCTTCTGCTCCGAGTTCGTGATCACGGCGATCGAGCGCGAGAGCACGGTGGCCGGACCCGATCTCGCCACCCTCGATCGGCTTTGTGTCCTGACCCACAACCCGCTCCAGGCGGCCGGCGGCATCGCCACCATCGGCCACGTGCTCGCACTCGCCGAGCGTGGTCTGGGTGCCGTCCTGAGCCAGGTGATTCACCTGGGAGAGCTCGACCTCACGGCGGCCTGGATGGCGCTCCTCGATCTCGCTCCGGATGAGACCGTCCCCGCCCGGGTCCGGACCCGCGACGGCCTCGAGCTCGCCGCCCTGTCGCTCGACACCGATCGCATCGACCGCGCGTTGCGAGAAGGACGGATCACGGTGCCGGGGAGCGGACGGGACCGGGACGTGACGCAGGTACGCCTGAGAGGCCACCCGCCCGAGCTCCACATCACGATGATCTAGGAGCCAGTGCCGGGAATCCCAGCTTCCGCGGCGTCACGGTGCGCGGTCGCCGATGGTAGAGTCCCGGGTACGGATGACGGGAGGAAGCAGGTTGGATGTTCATGTCAAGCAAGCAGCGTTGATCGGCCTCGAGCGCGGCCTGCTCGCGCCGGCCGAGCGGGATCACGCGCTCGAACACCTGGAAACCTGCCCGCTCTGTCGCGAGTTGCAGGCAGAGATCCAGGCCGAGCTCGCCGCCATGGACTCGATGGATCCGGTCCCCGGTGCGGTGGGCCGCCACATACCGCCTGGGCTCCTCGCCGGCTTCGTCGCGGCTCGGGAGAGCATCGGTGAAGACCTGGCCTCCCGCATCGAGCAGCATATCGCGCGGTGCCCGCTCTGCCACGACGCAGCCGAGCGGGCAGCACGCCCCCGTCAGGAGCCACCCCCGGACTTCCAGCGGCCGATACCGCTCGCCACCTTCCTGCGCCTCCGCCGCGGCGTGGCGGTCAAGCGTGACCGGCCGCGCCGGCGCTCGCTCCGCGGTCGGGTCTGGTGGCCGGTCGTCTCCGGGCTCGTGCTCGCCGTGATCATCGGTGGGATCATGATCCCTCGCTGGCGTGCCGAGCGTGCGGGAGCCACGTACCTGAAGATCGCCACGCCGCTCCGCCTGCTCGGCAACAAGAGTGGGATTGCTCCTCCTCCAGCGGTGTCCCTCGCGCCGGGCACGCCGCTCGTCCTGTTCATCAAGCTCGCCGTGCCGCCGCCGGGCGATGCCCATTTCGATCTCGTGCTGCGCCGCGCGGATGGGTCCGAGCTCAAGCGCCGCATCGCCGGCACGGCTTTCGATCCCTCGGGCACGGTCGCCATCCTCGTTGCTCGCGAGGTCCTCGCCGTTGGAGAGCGGGTGGAAGTGGAACTCGTCCGGGCCGGCGACGCCACCCGGGCGGCGGTGTTCTCCGACGCCTTCACGATCAGTTCCCCACCGCCGGATCGCACGCCGTGATCGGTATCGGTCGCCTCGTCCTCGCCGCCGTGCTCCTGGTCGGCGCGAAGGGAGGGACACCCTTGCTCATTGATGATTTCTCTCGCGAGGACGAGCGTTCGGCGCTCGGAACGGAATGGCGTGACTTCACCGACCGGGTGATGGGGGGGCGGTCGCAGGGCGAGGCCCGGCGCGACACGCTCGATGGACGGAGCTGCCTCCATCTCCGGGGTGAGGTCTCGCTCGCCCATGGCGGGGGATTCATCCAGGTTGCGGTGCCGCTCGAGAGCGGCGGCAAGGCGCTCGACGCGAGCGCCTACACCGGCATTCGTCTCGTCGTGCGCGCATCCGGAGAGGGCTACTACCTTCACCTGCGCACGGGCGACACCTGGCTCCCCTGGCATCACTACCGGGCCCCGATCCCGAGCGGGGAGGCGGGCTGGCGCGAGGTCTCGGTGCCGTTCGCCGCGTTCGAGCCGCAGGGTCTCATGAAGCCGCTCGCGCCGTCCAAGCTCGAGCGGCTGGGGATCGTCGCTGCGAAGCGGGAATTTTCGGCCGATATCGCGGTGGCGCGTATCGATCTCTATCGCTGAGGATGAAGGCCGAGGGCCCGAGCCGGCGCGGATCTCTCCCTACCGGCTCGGGCTCCATGTCCAAGCCAATCCAGCGCCCGCCCCGCCTGATGGACTACTTGAGCACGATCATGCGCCTTGTGGCGCTGAACGATCCTCGTTGTGTCCGAACAATCGATCGGCGGTGCGCATCTCACGCCGCCCGCCGGTGACCTGAACTAGTTACGATCTAGTTTAGTCTGACACGGCGCAAGAAGAAGAGGTGGCCATGCTAAGTCGCCAAGTCCCCCAGGGAGCGGTCCCGCCACTGCAGTTCCGCCATCTCCTGGAACGCCCCCACGGCATGCCAGCGGCCGCACTGCGGGCAGCGGTGGCCCCGGCGCTCGTCGCGCAGCCGAACCACCTTCACCCGTACGCCTCTTCCCCGCCGATCGGCGACCGTGTCGGTGTCCACCGCGACCACTCCGAACCCTTGCAGAGCCCAGACCCGTCTGAGATCCTCAAGTCGCTCCTGGTCTTCCATGACCGCCCTCCTTTGTCAGAGAAGGGCTCCATGGGTACGCCGAGAGCATCCGCTTCTCAACCGCCTACCCCGAACTCAGGCCCCACGGAAAATCGAGGGGAGCGCGAAGAAAGAGGGGACTTCGGGTCTCAACTTCACCTTCAACCGGAGCGCGCCCCAAGGAAAAATGCGCTTGTGCTGAAATCCGGGGAGGCGCACGATTGCCGTTGGTCCCCCGCTCAAACGCGAGCCAGGGACCAAGGCTAGACCTCACCGCCCGGCGACCCCACGCGGGTCCCGGCGCCAAGCCGCCCGACGATGAGGTTGCAAATGCTCAGTGCGACCAGGAGGCGGCTATGAAAGTTCAACCAGCTTCTGCACTCCCTCAGTATCCGGCACCCAGCTCCAAGTTCCTCTTCATCCTCATGGGTGCTCTCTTGCTTGTGCCTCATGCGTCGCATGCACAAATGGACCCCTGTGATCCCGTACCTGGCCAATGCACTACCCGATGTGCGCCTCAAGGCTGGGGGATCCAGGTCGCAGTCCACCACAAGAGCTTCGAGTGTTTCCAGTTCTTCCGACAGCGCTGCGACGAATCGGGATGGACGCTAGTCTATGCGGGTCCCGACAGCAGTATTTGCGACTGCACATACAATCCCTCTTACAAGTATCGCTACCATGTAAATGGCTTCTCGGATCTGAACTACGGAACCTGTGCGAGCCTTTCTGACAGCTGCACATCGTTGTGGTGGACCGGCGCTGGCGAGATCACGAGCTGCCCCTGATCGCCAGCGCGATCCTCTATCAAGGAGGTAGACCATGCGAGCTTGCAAGGTGTGCGCGTTCTTGATCCTAGCCGCGTCGGCCGGGCTCGCGAGCGCTGGCACGTGGACGGAGCAAGTGTCGAACAGCAACGGCGAACTCTACGTCGTTCATGCGGTCAGCGGTGACATCGTGTGGGCGGCAGGCGGTAATGCCCAGGTTGTGAGGACGACTGACGGGGGGGAGCATTGGGAATCTTACCCCACTCCCTCCGGTTCCCACTCGGCGCTCTTTGCCATCGACGCCGAGACCTGCGTCGTTGCCGGATACCCTGGACTCTTCTGGCGCACGACGAACGGCGGGGCGTCTTGGGATCAGGTTCATTATGTCGACACGTACATCAACGGTATCCACTTCTTCGACGCCCAGCATGGCTGGGCGGTCGGGGATCCCGTCGGGCAGAACTGGGTCATCATTGAGACCACGGACGGTGGCGTGCACTGGTTGCCATCGCCGACTGCACCCCCCTCAGGGCCTGGGTTTGGGCTCAGCCGCTCATTCAGCTGGGTTGGCAGCCAAATCGGCGTCTTTGGTACCAATGCGGCAGCGATCTTGCGCACAGCGAATGGCGGTACCGACTGGAGCACGGTGGCGACGAATGTCCAGCAGGTGGCGGGGCTCGTGCTGAGCGAAAGGGGGATTGGGCTTGCGGGGGGGGACCTGGACGCGCTCGATCGCAGCACGGATGCCGGCCTGACCTGGCAGGCGATCCAGAGCCCGACGCCGGCTCGGCTACTCACCTTCGACTGGGTCGCAGGAACCGACGAAGTGTGGGGCTCGACACACATGCTAGGTGTTTTCCACAGCGCGAACGCCGGCATCGACTGGGAAGGGCATGTCTTTGGTCAACCTTACTATGTATCCGAGGATATCGATTTCGCCAGCGCCAACACGGGTTGGTCGGTCGGGTATGACTCGCGGAACGGGATGGGCCGGGTCTGGAAGTACACGACCACGACCGGAGTTGACGAAGGCGTCAGCGCACCGACGACTCTCTGTGTTTGGAGCTGCCCCAACCCGTTCACGACCAGCATCACGTTCGCGGTGGACTTGCCATCAGACGGCCGGATTGAGGTCGCGATTTACGATCTGACTGGCCGCGAGGTGGCGATCCTGGAAGCTATGGAAGGCGCGGGACACCGCGAATTGCACTGGGACGGACGCAACATGTTTGGCCGTCCAGTCGCCAGCGGCATCTACGCCTACCGCATGACGACTCCGACCGGGAGGGCTGCAGGCAGGATAGTGCGAATGCGATAGAGCCGCCCGAACCCCGGGGCTGGACGCGCACGTCCGTTCGGCCCTGCTCCATGCCATCTCCCTGGCCGCCACGGAATGGACTGTCCGTTCCGAAAACTCCGTATCGCGGGTCCTTTGCACGTCTGGGGGCCTGATCGACCCCGCTGAAGCGGTCCACCGACTTCAGGATGCGGTTCGGACCCGCGATTCCTCCTGCCAGCGCGCCCGTCGCTGTGCGCCTGAGATGATCGCCACTGGCGCGGCGCACGAGATGGCACGCGATTTCATTCGATTCTCGCTTCCCACGGCGTCCGCCCGCCCAACGCCTGGCTCGGTCGGTGCAGGTTGTGCCAGAAGACATACAGCGCGATCTGAGGCGGCGGGCGATCTTGAGGGTCAGGGCCTCGATCTCGGCGGTGGTGGGTGTGGGGAGCGGACCGAAGTCGAGCTGCCTCCTCCCCGATGGGCTCTTCGTCCCCCTCACCGATGGTGACCCGGACCGATGACGAGAGCGAGACCGCGGCCCTCCTCGAGGCGATCGCCGCCGCACTCCAGAGCGACCTCGCCGCTGCGTTGTCGTGACGTCGATCGGGAACCTGCCGCGGTCCCTCTTCGTGCTGGACTCCGGATGGGTTGCGGCCCGAGGCTGGCCCCCTACCGGACGACACGCGCGCTGGCAGCCTGGAGGGCCTCAAGGTGCCGGGCCGGGGAGGACGCGGATGATTGTTGGCCCGGCCGGCCGGCCTCGCACCCGGGGCTTGACCGGCCGTCCCGGGGAGGCTTAGATAGTGGCATACGCGCGAGCGGGCCGCACGGCGGCCGCAGAACAACGGGGAGGTAGCGCACCGAACACACGAGCACCGCGTGGAGGGTCCTGAAAGGGACTGGGACCGCAAGGGCATGGGCGGTGGCACTCATCGCAAGCGACGTGGAGCGATGCTCGATCATGAGGGAGACAAGCAAAGGAGAGGTAGGATGGGAGACAAGGGCAAGAAGGACAAGGACAAAGGCAAGAAACAGAAGACAAGTAAGCACGACCAAGCGGAAAAGAAGAAGCAGGAGAAGCAACCGAAGCGAACCCCGTGACCTCGGTGTCCAGGTCAGGGCGAGCATCCTGACCATGGTGACACCGCTAGCGGCAGTGGCGAAAGAGACCGGGAGTGTCTGCAGTTCATCCGCAGCCAAGGGGGCCTCGCGGGTAGACGTCGAAGCGGCAAGTCTTCTCGTTGAGCCCATGGGTGCGGAGCCACTCCCCCAGGCGTGTGGCGGGGGGAGAGTGGTCCATGGCCAGAGAGCATATCGAAGCCCCGGCGGGCAGGAGGATGGCTGCCTCCTTGGCGGCGCACTGGACGGACTCATCCCCGGAATTTGAGCGGCATTTCACAAACCTGGTCTATCGGATCCGCGGGTCCTCCGGTCCCTGGTACCTGCGGATCACCCCCGTCACTCATCGATCCGAGCAGCAGATCCTCTCCGAACTGGAGGTGGTGCGCCACCTCGGTGCGTGCGGAGTCCCCTGCTCGCAGCCGGTCCCGGCGCGCGACGGCCGGCTGATGCACGTCGGCGAGATGGATGGCCTTCCCCACATCGGATGTGTATTCGAGGCGGCCCCAGGGGTCGTGTTCACGGATGCGGCCGTGCCCGATCAGACCGCCTTTTTCAAGAGCGCCGGAAGACTCATCGGCCGAGTGCACGCGGGCCTGCGGTCCTTCGACCGGTCGCCCGAGTTCGCGCGCTTCACCGGGGACCAGGACCGCTGGGACGGTTTTGCCGACCACGTCCCGAGAGGGGAAACGGCGGCCTGGGCGCTCCATGATGACCTCCGGGCCTGGCTGTCCGAACAGCCGAAGGACGAGACGCACTACGGGCTCGTCCACGGCGACTTCACGGTCATGAACCTGCGCATCGAAGGCCAGACCATCACCCTCTTCGACTTCGATGCGTGCTGTGATCACTGGTACGCCTACGAGATTGCGACCTTTCTCCACTACTTTGGCGCACGCCCGGACCGCCGAGAGCTGGCGTACAACAACGTCCTCGAGGGCTATGCCGCCACCTCCTCGGTCGACGATGCACTCCGGCGCCAGATCCCCCGGTTCGGCCAGATGCGCCTGCTCTACTCGTTCTTGGTGTTCGCCGAGGAATGGGGATTCGAACGACTCACGCCGGAGCGCGAGGCGTACTTCGAGCTTCGGCGGCGTCTGTTCCAGGCGAGACCGACCTGGTCGGAGCCGGGCGGAACGGCGGAAGGTAGGGTGTGATTGCGAGCGTGCTGGGAACGGAAGGACCCCGGGTGGAGGACAGCCCAGGTCGAAAGGACTCGCCGCATCCCATGAACTGAATGGGGCTTGTTCCGCCGGCGTACGCTGCGCGGCGAGCCGACAGCTGTTCGGAGCAGGCAAGCTTGTCAGCGCCATCCCATCAGCGCGTGACGATCACCTTGACCGTCTGCGATCTTTCCCCCTGCGCGAGCCGTGCGAAGTAGATGCCGGGGTTGATCGGGCCCCGCCCGGCGAGGTCCACGACGTGCGACCCAGCACCTAGCGCGCCAACTTCCTTGGATGCCACATGCCGCCCGGCCACGTCGAAAAGCGAGAGCTCGGCCGGCGCGGCGTTCGGCAGGTTGAACGACACCTCCACTCGGTCGCCGCGCGACGGGTTCGGGGAAGCGCCCCTCAGCGCGAAATCAGCCGGAATTGGCGGGCCGTCCACGCTGGTGACGGCCGCGGTGAACAGCGCGAAGGCCGCGTCCCCGGAGGGCGCCGTGAACCGGCAGTCGGTGGGCGGCCCGTCCTTGAAGCCCTCGGTCAGGTGTTGGCAGCGGAAGTGGTAGCCGTCGCCGCCCGTGCCGCGGGCGATGCTCCAGCCCGGGAACCCCCACTGCCATCCATCGTCGTGCCTCCGAAGACGCCCGCATACATCTCGCCGGCATTGCCGCTGTTTTCGTACTCCACCAGGGGCGGATGCGCGACATCGGGTTCGCTCCCGCCCACGCTGGATGCGTAGATCGCCACAGTGAAGTTCACCACCGGGCTGTTTCCACCATACGCGGGGTCGTACGCTCCGCGCCATTCGACCGAGTCGACGTCCGCATCGTAGCCCAGCACAAATCGGTCCCACACGTACTCGTCGTAGTTGCTGCCATCCGGATCCCACCAGGAAGAGCGCATAAGATATTTCATCGGGCTTTTGGCCTGACCTCAAGTGTAGGACGGGGGATTGGGGAAGGGCAGGAGCGTGTCGGGGGGGAGCGGAGGGGCCCATGGCGCCGCGATGGCACGGCGGGGCGATGGCATCGGGCGTCGGTGGGCGCGGCGTACTGCGACCGCACGGAGTTGTCCCATCACTCCGGCGGGATGCGCGGAGCGTCGCGGGGTTCGCTGCCGTTTTGGGGCGGGCCGGTGGTGGTGGCATGGCTTGCCCATAGCCCCGTCACCAGCGCGGGTGAGGTGTCACGACGGTGGCGGCCGGGCCGATGGAGACCGCGAGGCGGGGGGTGCCTCACCAACATCGTCCACGCGATCGTGGTCGAGCGGCGCTGCCTCATCCCACATCTCAAGCGGGAGCTCGGTTGCGTCGGCTCGCGCCAGCGCTGGTGGTGCGGTGGGCAGGCGGAGATGGCGGAGGATCGAGGTCAGCACCTTGGGGTCGGAGATGAGGGCGAGGACGGCCATGGCGGAGGTGCAGCGGGGACAGCGCAGGGCGTCGATGTGGAACACGCGGCAGAGCAGCTGGGCCAGGGGAGCGAGCGTCGACGGCGGGGCATGGTGGTGGCGGGTGGGGGCGCCGCAAGCGGCGCGGTCGGAGTGAGCTCGGCTTCGGGGTCACGGTGCGGCTGATCGCTGGCGGTACGAGCGAGGTCGCACCCTGGGCGTGGGGCCAGGGTCGGCGCAGGTGGTAGACGATGCGACCGTCGCTGCGGCGTGCGAGGCGGCCCTGGGCGAAGGGAGCGCGCAGGCGGTAGCGGCAGAGGCGCTCGAGGGCAAGCCGATCGCCGGCGGCGACGGCGTGGGCGGCGTGAAGGGAGAAGCCGGCGACCTTGGCGCAGAGCGGTTTGGGTTCGGGCTCCCGGTCTTCGGGAAGCGCGAGCTGGGGTGAGGGAAGGGGTGGTCAGCGCTGGTTGTCGAGGAGCCCCACCACGAGGGCGTTGCCTAAAGGATACGGTTGTCCATAGGGAACATCCTTGACGCCGTCCCAGCCGGTTTCGACCCAATGGTTGAATTTGGAGAGGCGCTTCATGAACGTAACGGTGGTGAACGGCAGCCGGCCCTGCGCCAGCAGCCCGTCCAAGAAGGCGTTGTGGCCGAGCGGGAAGGTCAAGACCGCCTTTCCGCCGGGCTTGAGGACGCGGGTCTGCAGGTTGTCGAACGCTTGGAGCACGCGTTCGGGATCCCGGGGGGCTTCGTCCCAGCCGATGTGCTCGAACGTTGAAACGCTGAGGACCGTGTCGTAGGGGTGGTGGGGATGGAAATCCGCGATGTCGGCATTGATCACGCCGGGGCCGCTTTCGTATTTGTCCAGGATGTCGTGGCGGACGGGGAAATAATGCGACAGGACGTTGCCAACCTCCAGCACCCGCGGCCCCGCGGCGCGCAGGGCTTCGCGCGCGATGGGAATTTCCACGCACCGTTCCGACCTGGCCGTCAGATTGTAATCGGACCAAAAGTAGCCGCAGGTTTTGCCTTGGAAGACGAAAGTCGGCCGTATCGCCTGGTAGAAGAGACGCAGGACCTTGTACAGCAAGCGCCGGCTGAAGGGGGGCTTGACCGGGACGCCCGGCGGATAAGAACTCATCGCAAACTTGCAGTACGTCTCTTCATCAGGGCACGGTCCTCTGTTGGCGGATGGAATGAGGTAACTATATCAAACTTGCCGGTGAAAAACGAAGAAGCCGGTCAGGGTTTCGGGGTGCTCTTGAGGAGGGCGTTCACGCGCTCAAGGGCTTGGGAGGCGCTGGCGTGCCGGGGGTTCATTCTGCTCATTCTCAAGACGTCTTGGAAGACGGCGCGGGTCCGCTCGCAGTCCCCATTGCCGTAAAGGCGCAGGCGCTCCCTGTATTGTCTTCGGCGGTTCCTTCCTCCACGCCGGCGGGGACGAAGAGCTTTTCGCTGCCCATGAGCGCATAGGAGAATTCACCGGGCCTTTTGGCCAGATCTCGAGTGTAGGACGGGGAATTGGGGAAGGGTAGGACGGCGCTTCTCGGTCATGCGCCAGGCCGGTTGCGTGCATCTTAAGCGGATCGCATCAAGCATCCGCTGCGGCTATCAGATGTGCCGTAACTGAAGTCCTGGCAGCGCGATCGTATTCTCGGACACTACGGGGACAGGGGTGAGTGGGGTGCCGGAAACCCGCGCCGCGCCGCCCGGCTCTCTGAATCGCTGCCGAGAGCCTCGCTTGTTTCACTACAGCGTCTGCTCTGGACCCCGGAAGGATACCGCATGCGAAACGCGTTGCACTCCTCGATCCTACTACCAGTGTCGTGAGCTGCCGTTGCTCATCAGCCGCTTCGATCCTGCGGGCTCGGTCGTCTCACTGTAGATCGCCCAGTCCGAGACGATCCCCGTATGTCCCGCACCGCTGTCGACGATGGTGCGATAGAAGGCACCGTCGGCGTCGCGGCCTTCGAAGACCTCGAGTGAGGCCACCTCGCCGACGGCTTGCCACCCCTCGTCCTTGAAGAAGTAGGTGCCACGCAGCTCGATCGGATACGCCCAGAGCTCCGTGCCCTCGCATGGATTCATGCGGGCAAGGTAAATCTCGAGCACCGAGCTTGTGTCATAGGTGCCGTCACGGTCGGCATCATAGTGCAGCGCCAACACCAGATCGCCAGAATAGGGGTGGGAGACCGAAAGCGCTACCATTAGGTCGCGGATCGTCCGCGTGTTGCCTGAGAACGAAAGTGGACCGATCGTCAGCCCGGCGGGATCGTTGTCGGGGATGGCGGCCGACGTGCCTAATGTGGCGCAATCGTGCTCGGCGAGGCAGTCGGCGTACGCGTGGCCGCGGATCTCCTGAGCAGCCGGGCCGCTCGCGATGGTTCCGAGTCCCATGTGCAACGCAGCGACCGTGGTGATCAAGCTTGGCTTCCACATGATTCCTCCTCCGATCGACAAGGGTTGTTCCTCGACTGTGGCTAAGTTCTTGAACTGCCTACCTTGCCGTCCGATCTAGCATGCGGATTTTTGGGTCAAGCTGTGCCAGCCAAAATGCCGGGTCCCGTTGGCCTCGTACTCGGTCCGCAAGACCTCTGTTGACCGGGGGTTGTGGGGCTCCGCCTACGGTTCTGTGCTGTATGGATGGGTCCTTCTATCGGTAGGAGAGCGTTTTGAGCCAGTCGGCCCCCCCCCCACGATCTCACGATACTGTTGCTCGAGCTCGGATCCGACACCTGCCGCGATCCCCGAGCCGCGTCGCGCATCTTCGAGCTGGTGCATGGCGAGCTACGACGTGTGGCGGCCGATCTCATGCGCCACGAGCGGCCGAACCACACCCTCCAGCCCACAGCCCTGGTGAACGAGGCGTACCTGCGCCTCGTCGATGGCACGCGCGTCGAGTGGCAGAACCGGGCGCACTTCTTCGGCATTGCTGCGCGCGCGATGCGACAGATCCTTGTCGATCATGCGCGCGAGCTCGCCGCCGCCAAGCGTGGCGGTGGCTGGCAACGCGTGACGCTCGATGAGCGTCTGGACGTCGTGTCGGAGGGCGAGATCGATGTGGTCGATCTGGACGCTGCTCTGTCGCAGCTTGCCGAGATGGATGTGCGCATGGCGCGGATCGTCGAGCTGCGGTTCTTCGCCGGGCTGACGGCGGAGGAGGTGGCCGAGGTGCTGGACATCTCGCGGCGTACCGTGCAGCGCGAGTGGCGCGTGGCGCGGATGTGGATGCGCCGGGAGCTCTCGGGAGACCGTGAGGTACCGCATGGTGTCGCGCCCAAGTCGAACGCGTTCAGGGTCCCATACGGAGGCTTGCGCACCCGTAGACTCTCCAATCCGCAATCCCACAACGACTTCCATCCCGGAGAGTAGTTGAACCTCACCCCGCTCTGCGCAGAGAACGGTTAGTACATGGTCGCATCCGCCGACCCGGTGGACGGGGTGGGCGAAAACGGGCGGACTTGTTGAACAGGGCCTCGGTCTATTGACGGATCGGGGCCTTCGTATGTGGCGACTTCGGCCAGACATCGGGCTCTCGGGCGACGGCTTGACACCGTGATCCTTACTTGCCACAACTGCCCACGGGGTGGCCGCTCCTCGAGGCCCGATCGAGCTCTCTCGTTGAGGGAAAGAGATGAAGCCCGAACCGGAGGAGGATCTCTCCGTACCGGCTCGGGCTCCCGCGTCGAGGCGATTGAGTCTTCTATCTGGGATCTACTTGAGCACGATCATGCGCCTTGTGGCGCTGAACGATCCTGCCTCCAGACGGTAGAGGTAGAGTCCGCTCGGCACGCGCTGGCCGCGTTCATCGAGTCCGTTCCAGGAAACCTCGTGCCGTCCGGATGGGAGACTGGAGTCGAGAAGGGTTCGCACCAGGCGACCCTGGACGTCATAGACAGCCAGGAGCGCGTTGCTCGCCGACTCGAGCGTGAAGGCGATGGTTGTCGTCGGGTTGAGCGGATTGGGGACATTCTGCTCGAGCTGGGCACGCACCGGAGCGCTTGTTGCCGGGTCCGCCACCGCTGCGCCACCCTCCGGGCAAGCGCGGACGTTGTCGATCCAGAACTCCTGCCCGCCGACCTGGAACTCGCCGATCGAGCCGCCGGAGGCATAGAGCGCGCCGCAGCTCTGCCCGGGAGCCCCGTAGCTCACCACCCATACCTGCGCGCCACCGACCACCGCGCCGTTCAGGTCATCGAGGTCGGCGGCGTTGCGGCAGTCGCCGTTGATGGTGAGGTTCACGTTGCCTCCGTAGTCGCCGAAGTCGAGCGTGAGCCACTCGAGCGGCGCGCCGAAGTCGATCCGGAGGTTCACGTTGTTGAGGTTCAGCTCGCGGCCGGTGCCGCAGGCGCGGCCCACGTTCTGCACCTCGGCCCGGCCGCCGTTGAACGGGGTGGCGCAGGTGGCGCCTGGGAAGTAGAAGGTCTTGACCTCGTAGTTGGCGTTGTCGCTGGTGAAGGTCGCGCCCACCGGGTACGTGGCGCCGAGCGCGAGATCATCGAAGCTCGAGCGCAGCGGCTGCGGGCACTGGTTGCAGTAGCTGAGCTCATCGATGAACAGCTCCTGTCCGCCGATCACGAGCTGGTTGACGGTGCCGCCGAGGAAGACAGCGCCGCAGCCCTGGCCCGGCTGACCGCCGTCGAACACCTGGACACTGACCCCACCCACGATGGCGCCGTTCAGGTCCGCGAAGTTCGCGACCGAGCGGCAATCCCCGTTGATGGTGAGGTTCACGTTGCCCCCGTACTCGCCATAGGGAATCACGACATCGCTGACCGGTCCGCCGAAGTCGAAGTCGAGGTTCACGTTGTTGACCTCGATCTCCTTGCCGGCGCCGCAGGCGAGCCCCGAATTGCCGACCCGAGCCATGTTGGCCGTGGTCTGCCCGCTGCAGGGCCCGAGGGTCACGAAGAAGTCGCGCACGGTCACCGCGACGCCACCGGTCGTGAACATGCTCCCGCTGGGGTATGTGGCGCCGAGCGCGAGGTCTTCGAACTGGAGCTGGTTGCACGGCCCGGCCTCCGGGCCGCCGCAGTCGCCGAGGACCACGTTATCGACGCCCGCCAGGATCCCGGGTGGGGTCGGGGTGACGGGCGTCGAGATGCGCACCGAATTGAGTGCCGTGGCGCCGCCGAAACTGCCCGAGTGAGCGAGCACGTTATCGAGGAAGACCTCCCAGGTGTCGCCGGGCAGGTCGATCAGCACCCGGAGGTCGACGACCCGGCCCAGGGTGTAACCGCCGATGACGACCGTGCCGCCCGTGGGAACGAAGACCGAGACCGTTCCGTTGGCCAGGAAGCGGATGGTGCGTACGCCAGGTGTGTCGAAGAGAATGCCGAGATCGGCCGTGGCCTGGGCGTTGGAGACCAGCACCTGGCTCGAGAAGCAGTAACGGTCGGCCGGCGGCAGACCATTGAGGGAGAGCGTGATCTGATCGCCCTGGCCGTCGGTGGAGCTCAGCTGGAGCGGCTGGTCGTTGAGGGCGCCGAGGGCGGTCACGACGGTCGGCGTCCCGAACGGAATGCTCGACACCGTGGCGCGCGGAATCGGGCCGCCCCCGGTGACGGGCGGGAGCCCCACTGTGTGCGGTGGCGTCCCGAAGTCGACATCGTAGTAGACGATCGCCTGCGCGTTGGCAGCCGAGAACAGCACGAGAAGGAACAGCGCGAGGGAAGAGATGAAACGCTGATGCATCGTAGCCATCCTGGGGACGAGCATGGCATCTCCTTTGCGTTGCGGGGTCCAGTTGTGTTGATCGGAACTGCCGGGACGGAGTCCCTGCCAACACTCACCAGCATAGCACCGGGGCCGACAGGACGAAATGCGTTCACGCAATGTTCACATTGCAATGATGATTGTAGATTCCTGGGCTCCGCCTAATCCGCTTGGGTCGGCGTCGCTTGTGAACGCGCAAGCAGAGCCGTGGCCGCGATGATGAGGGTCCCGCCCCCGAAGGCGAGCGCATCGGGGCGCTCGTGGAACCAGATCCAGCCGAAGACGGCCCCGAAGAGAATTCCCCAGTAGGAGACGCCGGTCGCCCGCGCCGCCGGCTCGAGCTTGAGGCTCCAGGTCAGGAACACCTGGGCGATCGTGGTCGTCACCGCCACTCCCGCGAGAGCGAGCCACTCCCACCCTCGCGGCGCGACGAAATCGGTGAGCACGAAGGGCAGGGAGACCAGCGCCGAGATGAAGGGAAAGTAGAGGACAATGGTGAGCGGATGCTCTGTTCTCGACAGCACGCGCACCAGCGCATAGGCCGCGGCCGCACCGATGGCGCTGCCCAGCGCGGCTGCGCCCGGCCACAGACTGAGTCCGCCCTCCGGCTTGACGATGAGGAGCGCCCCGGCAAAGGCGATGACGACCGCCGTCCACACCCTTCCCCCGGTGGATTCCCTGAGTACGAGCGGGGCGAAGAGCGCAAGCCAGATCGGATTGGTGTATTGCACGGTGACCGCACCGGCCAGCGGCAGGTGGGCGATCGCGTAGAAGTAGAGGGCGAGCGCGGTCGAGCCGACCACGCCGCGGGCGATGAGAAGCGCGCGTTTCTGTCCAAGGAGGGGGGCCCCGGCGCGCAGGGCGAGACCGAGAGATAAGAGCGCGGAGAGAACGCTCCGCGCGAACACGACCTCCATCGGCGGCAGCCGCCGGCAGGCGAGCTTGACGAGCGCCGCCATGAGCGCGAAGAAGAACGCGGCCAGGATCATGTAGGTTAGACCGCGGCGCAGGAGCGGCGGAGCGTTCGCGCTTCGGCTCACGCTGTATCCGGCCCGCTGGTGTCCGCCGCCGGCTCCGGGTTCCACACCGCGACGTCGCCCAGCGGCTTTCGTCGCAGGTCGGGCACTCGCGCCGCCGGTGCCGCGTAGCCGATGGGGAAGAGAATGTAAGGGCGCTCGTTCTCCGGGCGACCCAGGATCCTGGCGAGGAAGCCCATCGGGCTCGGCGTGTGAGTGAGCGTGGCCAGTCCCATGTGATGGAGCGCGGCGATGAACAGGCCGCAAGCGATGCCGACGCTCTCCTTGACGTAGTAGTTGCGGACCGTGCGCCCGTCAGGCGCCACCCCGTGGACCTCCTCGAACACGACGACGAGCCACGGTGCGATCTCGAGGTACGGCTTTTCCCAGGTGGTGCCGAGCGGAGCCAGGGCCTCCCGCCATTCGTCCGTCATGCGCTCCTCGTAGGAGCGTCTCTCCTCGGCCTCGGCGGCCTGGCGGATCCGGCGCTTGAGAGCAGGGTCGTCCACGGCGACGAAACGCCAGGGCTGGCGGTGAGCGCCGGAGGGTGCGGTCGCCGCCGTCTGGATCGCGAGCTCGATGAGTCGACGCGGCACCGGATCGGGTGCGAAGTGACGGACGCTCCGCCGGCTGTTCATCTCGGTATGGAAAGTTACGGCTCGGCGCAGCATATCGTCTGGTGCGAGGCGGGGCATCCGGTAAGGGATGAAGGAGTGATCGCGAGGTGAGTGCGGCTGGCTCATGGGGCGGTCCTCATCGGGCGATGTCGCCGAACGTGGCTTGCCATGCCGGATGCTCGCCGGCAAGCGTGAGCGCTGCTTCGAGCCGCGCGCGGCTTCCCGGGCGGTGGATCCAGGTGGAGCGGCCGGACGGGTGGGGGAGCGGAATCACCGTGACCGGATGCGCACCGATCCGGCCGTCGAAGCGGCGTCCGATCACCTCGTCGAGCGTGGCGCATTCGAGAAAGCGATCGATGGCGAGCCGCCCCACGGCGAGGATCAGGCCCGGCTCGAGGAGCGAAACCTCGCGCTCGACGAACGGGAAGCAGTTCCGGATCTCCGCCCCGTCGGGCACGCGGTCGCCGCCGGCCGGTGTGCGGCCGGGGAAGCAGCGGGCGACCGCAGCCATGTGCACGCGCGAGCGGAAGGTGGCCTCATCGACGCCGAGCCGCGCGAACCAGCCGAACATGACCTTGCCCGCGGTCCAGGCGAAGGGGTATCCGGCGTAGCGCTCACGCGGTCCCGGCGCCTGGCCGATGAGCATGATCCTGGCACCGGGGGCGGGCCCCACGACCGGCGGGCCGATGACGCTCGGACACTTCCGGCAGGAGCGAAGCTCGGCAATGTGGCGCGCGTAGGGGCCCGCGCCGCGGGGATCGGTGGCGCGGAGGCCATAGGGGGGTTCTGGTATCGGCTTGGGTTCGTGCTTCGGTTTCATGTGCGTAGCAGGATGAGGAGGACAGGCAGGATCCCGATCGCCGCCAGCGACGTCAGGAACACGACCGAGGCCACGAGATCGGAGTCGGCCCGGTACTGGCGGGCGAGGACCACGTTGACGACCGCCGAGGGCATGGTCGAGACGAGGATGACGACATCGCGGGCGATGCCGGTGATGCCGAGGAGGCGGACGACCGCGAGCCCGAGCGCGAAGCCGACTCCGAGCCGCATCACGGCGCCGAGAACGGCGAGCCGCACGTCGCGGAGGCGCATCTCGCCCAGGCTGTAGCCGTAGATGAAGAGGATGACCGGGATGGCGGCCTGCCCCAGCATGTCGGTGGCCTCGAGGATGAAGCCGGGGACCGGGACCCGCGTCGCCTTGAGGAGGATCGCCGCGAAGGTGGCGATGGTGACGGGGGTGGTCAGGAGCCGGCGCGGGTCGGGGGAGCGCGAGACGATGGCGATCCCGACCGTGTAGAGCAGGGTCACCGTCGCCAGGTAGTAGAGGACTCCGTAGCCGAGACCGACGCGTCCGTAGTTGGCTTCGAGGATGGGAAAGGGGAGATTCGCCGAGTTCATGAACACGATCGGCAGGTACAGCCCGCGGCGGTCCACCTTGAGAAGCCGGAAGACGAGGAAGGCGAGGGCGAGGGTCGCCAGCATGACCAGCGCGCCGCCACCGGCCACCGTGACCATGTCGTGGGCGTTCGTCTCCATGCCGGTGATCGCCGAGAAGGCGAGGCAGGGGACGAACAGCTTCATCGAGAGATCGGTCATGGTCTCGATATCGCGCCGCCACAGGCGCTGGAACACGAGCCCGAGCGCCATCACGGCGAACGTCGTTCCCACCGAGACCAGGACTTCGGCCACCACCGGGTTCATGGCGGGCGAAGGTAGCAGATCGGTGCCGGGTTGGGTTCGCCGGGCGGCGCTGCCCGGCCGCAAGCCGCCACTCCGGCCCCAACCTCTCAACCATGCTCGCAGCTCTGCACGCTCGGTGTATGATGAATCCGCTCATGGGCGTCCCGGGGGCCAGTCCCCAGGGGGAGATGCTCACCCAGCTACCCAAGGCTCGACGCTCCACTCAACCCGGCGCCGCGGTGTGGCCCGCGTCGGTCGAGTCGCGCCGCGTCGCCACTCGCAAGTCAAGGAGTCGGCGATGAACTCGCATTGCTCGGCGATGGCTGGGACGGTCGGCTTGGCGGCCGGCCTTCTACTCATTCTCGCCTGCGGCGGCGGCGACGATGGTGACGACATCACTGGGCCGGACGGTGATGTCGATGTCATGTCCCAGCTAGGTCCTGCCCTCGTCACTGAACTCGGCAATCTCAGCACCATTCTCCGGCTTCCCAGCGGCCCGCCGGGGTGCCTGACGGTGACTCCCCTGCCATTCCCGGACTCGGACGGCGATGGAGTTCCTGACTCGGCGCACTTTGCCTTCGACGAAACCGGATGCACCTTCGTGTTCACCGGGGGATCGGGAACGAGCTGGGGCACGATCGATGTCACGGATCCCGGGGCCTCCTTCGGGTTCAGTACGCTCCATGCCGTGTCGCACGCGATCAGTACCGTTGATCCTCCCTCGACTCGGACCCTCACGATCAACGGGACGCGGACGGTCGGCGGCACGCCGACGCGCCTTACACTGAGCGAGGACATCCAGCTCGCGTTCAGCATGACCGGCAAGCCAGCCAGCGCGGCGACCGAGCGCTGGACCGCCGTTTTCACGCCTGAAGATGGCTCGAGCGTGGTCTTCGGCCTCGGCGTTCCACTGCCCTCGGGTCAGATCGATCTCGCCGGCACCCTGATCTGGATGCAGGAGGGCATCACCGTCACGCTGGCCGTCTCGACGGCGGTGCCGATCGCGATCGACACGGCGTGCGAGTCGCCGTTCCCGGTGGCCGGCGAGGTCCGCTTCCAGGTCACGAGCGGAGCGGCCCCCGGCTACGTGAGCGTGCGATTCACCGGCTGCGGCGGGGAGATGGAGGTGGACTGGGTGCCGGCGGGGTGATGCCGATCAGCCGTCGATCTCCACGCCTGGATAGCGAGCCTTGCTCCATGACCGCGATCTCGGTGCCGGGAGTCATGTAGACACTGTCCACCGGGCGGGTTCCGACTCTGGCTGCTACCCGCCGAGTACGGCAACCAGTGCTGGGTGTTTCGCCAGGTCAAGCCGTTCGCCAGGGTCCGCCCAGGAGCACCAGCAGGATGGGCATCGAATAGTAGTAGAGGCAGCTGAGCAGGCGCGGATCGCCGTTCATCTCTTTCGCCTGCTTGGATCTAATATCCATATTGCAGATTGGTGGTTGTTGGATCCCGGCGATGGTGTTCACCCTTTTGCGGAGGCGCGAAATTTCCGCGAATTTCTTCTAAGTTGCCGAGTGGCAAGCGAGTCCACTGCTCGGGCCGATGGGTCTTTGAGACTTCTGTGAGGGTTGATCGGCTAGCCTTCTCGTGTGCGCCGAGGAGCACCCCGGCCGTGGGCCGTCGGAACGGCGCCGAAGCGGCGGAAAGCCGCCCCACACATCTCATCCGTGTCGCGATTCACGGGCGCGATGGGCAGCATGCCAAGAGGGTCCGCGCCGCCGCCTACTGAAGAGGAGGATAAGGCCATGGATGGACATGGACCTGTCCAGCAGGTGGCATGGGCAGGGCTCGTCGCAATTGCCAGCACCTTGCTTGTCGCAAATTGTCTACAGGACCCGGGGGCCGACGCCGTGTTCGGCCCCGGGCTCGGAGCGTTCGAGGACGGAACCCAGTCGCGGACGATCGATGCACCCGATCCGGCCATCGCCTTCGTCACCTATGAGGGGCGGCACGTCAGCTCTCTCAAGGTCATGGATGCGGACGGTTCCAACCGGGCCACGGTCTTCTCCGCGCCCGATGATATCCAGATGCTCCCATCCTGGTCGCCCGATGGGAGAAGCATCGCGTTTCACCACGATGGCACCCCCGCTTCGTGCGGGTGGAATCTCGCGCGCATCGACGTCGAGGTCGTGGACGGCGTGCCGACGGGCGCCAACTTCGAGATCCTGCTGGAGCGGAACAACTCGATCACCGAGGTCGCGTGGTCGCCGCTTGGAACCGAGATCGCCTTCGTCGATCTCGAGTCGAGGGCTCTCGAGGTGGTGCCAGCTTCCGGCGGAGACGCGGTCGTCGTGTATGTGTCGCCGCCAGGTCTCCTGCCTCACTATCCGGCGTGGAGCCGTGACGGGACTCTGATCGCGTTCGTGGAGTGGGAGCCCGCCGCAGCTGCCTACGCCATCCGCGCCGTCAACACGACGACGGGGCGTCTCAGCACCTTGCTCGGCGCCGCTTTCTCGCGGCAGATGCAACAGCCAGGCTATTCGGGGCTCATTCGCTTCCTCGACTGGGGCCACACCTGGGATTGCCTGACCTTCGATGTGATCGGCCGCGGCGAAATCTACGTGCTGGAAGTTCCAGGAGGGACGCCAAGGCTCGTTGCCAGGGGCAACTTCCCCACGTGGTCCCCGGACGACTCGGAGATCCTCTTCTCCGGTGGCCACGGGCGGCTCAGCAAGGTGGATCCGAAGACCGGAGCCGTCACAGAGGTGGGCGGTGACGGCAACTGGCCGGACTGGCGCGCGCACCGGATGGCGCCGTCGAGTTGAGGGCTCGGGTGCCGAATCGCGGCCAGGCAGTGACGGGGGCCGGCTACCGTGGGCGGTCGATGCTGGCCGATTGAAGGCCGGCCCCGACCGCTGCTAGGATCCACCGGTCGAGAACGACCCGAGGAGGAGCGCACCCCCTTGAACAGCCCGCCCGATCGACTTGCCGGCATGCTCGCCTATGTCGAGGCTCATCCCGACGAGCCGTTTCCCCGCTATGGACTCGCGATGGAGCTTGCCAAGCGCGAGCAGCTCGCCGAGGCGGATACGCAGTTCGCCGAGCTTCGCCGCCGCCATCCCGATTACCTGCCCGCCTACTATCACCATGGGATGCTCCTCGTCCGCCTCGACCGAGAGGCCGACGCGCGCGCGACCTGGGAGGAGGGCATCCGGCTTGCCGGGGCCAAGGGGGATCTGCACACGAAGAGCGAGCTCGAGACCGTGCTCACGGATCTCGGTCCGGCCTGACGCGGTCCGACGGAGCTATTGGCCGATATCCTCCTGCCACAGCTCCGGGTGATCGCGCATGAAGACATCCATCAATGCCTTGCAGGCCGGATCGTCGAGGTCGATCACCTCGACGCCGTGGCTCTCCATGAACGAGCGGGCACCGGGGAAGCTCTTGGCCTCACCGGCGATCACCTTCGGGATGCCGAACTGGACGACGGCACCCGCGCACAGATAGCAGGGCATGAGGGTCGAGACCAGGATCGTGTCGCGATAGGTCTTCTGGCGGCCGGCATTGCGCAGGCAATCGATCTCGGCGTGGGCCATCGGATCGTGCGCCTGCACGCGCCGGTTGTGTCCGCGCCCGATGATCTCGCCACCGCGATAGAGCACGGAGCCGATCGGGATGCCGCCTTCATCGAGACCGCGGCGGGCTTCGCTGATGGCCCCGGCGAGGAGGATGCTCCACTCGTGCATCGGCTCGCCCACTCTTCCTGTTACGCGCCTGATCTAGTACTCCGCGATGTCGCGAATCGCCGCCAGGACGTCCTCGGTCTGCGGCAGGATCTCGTCCTCGATGTTGGGGGCGTAGGCGACGGGCGTGTCGAGGCTGGCCACGCGCCGCACCGGCGCGTCCAGCCACTCGAACGCCTGATCGGCGATCCATGCCGCCACCTCGGCCCCATAGCCGAATGAGATGTTGTCCTCGTAGACGACGAGGGCCTTGCCGGTCTTCTTGACCGACTCCCCGACCGCTTCCTGGTCCCAGGGGGCGAGGGAACGCAGATCGAGGATCTCGGTCTCGATGCCCTGCTCGCTCGCCGCCCGTTCGGCGGCGATCATCGAACGCCTGACCAGCGCGCCGTAGGTGATGAGGGTGAGATCGCGCCCTTCACGGGCCTTGCGGGCCTTGCCGAAAGGCACCATGTAGTCGGGGCCGGGATAGGGGCCCTTGGCATAGGGCTGGCGATAGAGATGCTTGTGCTCGAGGAAGAGCACCGGATCGTCGCAGCGGATCGCCGTGCGCAAGAGTCCGTTGGCATCGAGCGCGTTCGATGGCATGACCACCCGCAAGCCGGGGGAGTGGGTGAAGAGCACCTCCCCCGACTGGCTGTGATAGACGGCGCCGCCGCCCAGATAGCCTCCGATCGGCACCCGGATCACGAGCGGGCACTTGAAGGCGTTGTTCGAGCGCCACCGCATCATCGCCAGCTCATTCCGGATCTGCATCATGGCCGGCCAGATGTAGTCGAAGAACTGGATCTCGGGCACCGGCTTGAGCCCCCGCGTTGCCATGCCGATGGCGCGCCCGACGATGTTGGCCTCGGCGAGCGGGGTGTTGAACACCCGCTCGCTGCCGAACTGACGCTGGAGCTTGTGCGTCACCTTGAATACGCCGCCCTTGCCGGGAGCCGATTCCAGGATCTCGTCACGAGTGGCATCGGCGCAGTCCTCGCCGAAGACCAGGATGCGCGGGTCGCGCGCCATCTCGTCGCGGAGACAGCGGTTCACCGCCTCGACGACCGAGATCATCTCGGTCGAGGGCTCGGGTTCGGTGGCGAACTCATCCGAGGTCGGATCGACGTCCGGCGAGTAGACGTAGAGCGTGGACGAGCCGGCGGGCGGACGCGGCGCCTTGATGGCGGCGTCGGCGGCGGCCCTCACTTCGGCCTGGACCTCCTGCCGGACGCGCTCGACATCGTTGGGGGTGATGATCTCCCGCTCGAGGAGGTGGCGTTCGAGGATGCGGATGCAGTCCTGCTCCGCCTCGATCTTGAGCTCATCCTGCGACCGGTAGAACGAGTGATCATCCGACATGGAGTGCGAGTACGGGCGCGTGACCCGGGCATGGACGAGCGCCGGGCCGCGCCGGGCGCGGCAATGCTCGACGGCCTTCCGGCAGGCATCAAGCGAGGCGTGGATGTCGTTGCCATCCACCTCGAGATGGAAGAGGCCGGGATAATGGCGGACGATGGCCGAGATCGAGCCGCCGGGGGTCTGCACCTCGACCGGTACCGAGATGGCATAGCCGTTGTCCTCGACCAGGAAGAAGACGGGAAGGCGCTCGACGCTCGCGGTCGAGAGGGCCTCCCAGAATTCCCCCTCCGACGTGGCCCCATCGCCGATCGAGACGTAGGCGACCTCATCTTCCCGGTAGAGCTCCTCGCGGCCGGCGATGTCCTGGATCACGCTCATGTAGCGGGCGGCCTCGGCGCAGCCGACGGCCTGGAGGCACTGGCTGCCGGTGGGGCTCGACTGCGACACCACGTTGAGGCGCTGGTGTCCCCAGTGGCTCGGCATCTGCCGGGCGCCCGAGTTCGGGTCCTCGATCGAACCGACGCCGCAGAGGAACATCTCCGTCGGTGTCATGCCCAGCTCGAGCATCAGGGCGCGGTCCCGGTAGTACGGGTAGAACCAGTCATGGCTGGGACGCAGCGCCTTGCCCGCCGCGATCAGGACGGCCTCGTGGCCGGCCCCCGAGATCTGGAAGAAGATCTGGTTCTTGCGCTTGAGCCGGATCTCCTCGTCGTCGATGGTCCGCGAGACCAGCATCGTGCGATAGATGCCGAGAAGCTCCTCGTGCTCGGGGGCGTGGGATGCTGTGTTGATCCGGTGGTTCGTGTCCGTCACCGTCCGTCCTGCTAAATCATTGAAAGGTAATTAAATCGAGCGGGGGAGTGGGCGAGTATAACACGGTCCAGGAAGGCCGGGAAACACGGGCTCGGCTGGCCTGCCGCCTGGCGGGGCCTGAAACCCTCACCGGGAAGGTGTCATCCCAATGAGCGTGGGCGGGGGGCTCGAGAGCCAGGCGGCTCTGGCTTCCTGGCGGGGGGTGATATGGGCTTTCCTGCCATCATCCGTAGGTTGCCCGCTTCTGAAACCAATTTCCAGGGAGGTGGCGATGAACAGCGACCAGGACCGGCCCCCGGTCTATGCCGAGCACGCAGCGCGGCTCGAAGAGCTCGGACTCATGCTCGGCCCGGACCGCGGACGGCTGGCGCTCGGGCTCGACCTCCTCACCGAGGCCTTGATCGCCGCCGGCGCGCACGCGGTCTACTGCCGGCAGGCTTCGGATGCCGATCGTCCCAGCCCCGACATGCGACAGATCACCGGACGCATCGAGCAGGCCAAGCACCTCATCCAGGATGTCATGGGTTCCCTGGCCGGACAGCGGACGCCCTGACCGCGCCTGGTCCTCTCAGCCTTCAGCCTGACCTAGCCGTTTCGTTCGCGGTGGATGTGATCGGCGGCGATCCCGCGCCCGATGAGCCCCGCCATCACCGCCTCGATCATCTCCCGGCGACCGCAAACATACACATCGAGGTCTCGACGCATGCCGAGCACGGAACCGAGGTGCGTCTGGACGTATCCGGTTCGTCCCGACCACTCGGCTCGCGGCCTGCTGAGGGTGGGCTCGTAGGCGAATCGCGACTCCCTCGCCGCCAAGGCCGAGAACTCCTCCCCGAACAGTAGATCCTCCTCCGTGCGGGCGCCGAAGAGGAGCGTGACGTGTCTCTCTCCGCTGGCGAGTGCGCGGTGGATCATGGGCCGGAGCGGGCTCACCCCGCTCCCGGTGGCGACGAAGAGGCAGTCCCGATCCACCGGTTCGCGGAGGCGGAAGGAGCCGTGGGGGCCGGAGAACTCCACGCGGTCCCCAGGCTGGAAAGGCGGCCGAGCCGGCGCCGAACTGGTTCCCGTGCCGGCGATGCAAAGCTCGAAGCAACCGTCCGGTCGTGGTGGTGACGCGATCGAGTAGTGGTGCACGCGGGACTCCCCGCCATCGCTCGTGTGCAGAGAAACATACTGGCCCGGTGCGAAGCGGAAGGGTGTCTCACCCCCCACGCAGAGCACCACCCGATGGGCCCAATCGCCAAGGCGCTCCACGTCTTCGATTCTGGCTCGATGAAGTGCTGTCACGCACGAGAAGATAGCCGAGCACCCTCCCCGGGGGCCAGCACGGCCTGGGATCGGCGCCTTCGGCCCGTTCTCGATCTTCTCTCGCACGTGACATTGACCCCAGTATTTCCAGCCCCTATCCTCTTGCCCGATGAGCCTCTCACCATCGTCCTCATCCAGCGCTCCTCACCCGCTCATCACCGTCTCCGGCTTGGCGTCGGGGGTGGGGAAGACGACCCTGGCCGAATGGCTCATCCGCCGCCTGGCTCCGATGGCCGCCCTCAAGGTGACCGTGGTCGACTCCGGGATCCACGGCTGTCCCATCCAGCGTTCCTGTGGGGTTTGCTCCTCCCTCCGCATGCCCTATCGCATCCTGGTCGAGCATCCATGCTCGGGCGGCGATCGAGTGGAGCCCCATGTTCCCCGGAAGGACACCACACGCCTGGCACGAGCCGGTGCGGATCCCGTGATCTGGGTGCAGACTCGGTGGGAGTTCCTCGATGCGGCTCTGCGGGCGGGCCTGGCCCGGGTAGGGAGAAGGGGTGTCGTGATCGAGGGCAACACGGCGGTGTCGCGGCTCCGGCCGGATCTGGCCCTGATGGTCGACCGCCCGGGGCGCGCTGAAGCCAAGCCCTCCGCGCGGGCGATCCTCGATCGCATGCACGCGGTCCTCCTCAATCTCCCGCGGATGGTGCACGGTACCGAGGTTGTCGGATGGGGTGGGGGCATCGATGATGCCTCGAACGCAGCACGGCGAGCGCGGGGTGCGGCCCGGCTCGGGAGCGAGAGGCCGGGCCTGCCCGTTCATCGGCTCGACCTGCAATCACCGGGATGGCGCGGGGAGCAGATCCTCGATCGGCTGGTGGCCCACGCGGTCGGTTCGGGTGAAGGGGGGAGGGAGAGCCGGGGAGGCCAAATCGGATCGGGGATGCTAAAGTAGATGGCGATGCTAGACGAACGTGCTCTGGTCCTGAACCGTCACTGGCTTGCGATCGATACGGTGAGCGTGCGCCGTGCCTTGTGCATGCTCTACCTGGGGGTCGCGCGCGCCGTGGCGCCGGACACGTTCGAGCTCCATGACTGGGGGAGTTGGGCCTCCCTCAAGGTGGAAGCAGGGCAGCCGGCCATCCGTGCCGTGCGTTTCCAGATGCGGATGCCCGAGATCGTCTTGCTCCTGGTCTACGATCGGGTCCCGCGCCAGCGCGTCATCTTCTCCCGGCGCAATCTCTTCCGCCGTGATCAGTTCATGTGCCAGTACTGCGGCCACCAGCCCGGACGCGACGAGCTATCGATCGACCACATCGTGCCGCGGTCGCGCGGCGGGCGCAGCACCTGGGCCAATTGCGTCGTGGCCTGCCTCAAGTGCAACAAGCGCAAGGCGGATCGCACGCTCCCGGAGTCAGGGCTCAGCCTGGTCCGGGCGCCCCAGGAGCCGACGTGGAGCCCATACCTCAGCCTCAACCTGGGCCGGCGTCGCGTGAGCTGGGAACGGTTTATCTCCGAGAAGTACTGGAACGTCGAGCTTGAAGAGTAGTGCTCTCCTCCGGCTGGACTCCTGATCCTGTTCGGGTCCGGGTTGTCGATTTGATCAGGTCGGAATCGGCTCGAGTTCTCGCGTGGCGGGTGCGAGCAGGACGTTCGCTGATCGCCGACTAGGGGAAGAGGACTGGGCGTGCCTTCCCGGCCGCGGCGCCGGGCAAGCAGATGATGCCGGCGTCATTGGTCCCGGCCGCTAGAAGACTTCTTCCTCGTCCTCGTCTTCATAGTCGTCGTAGTCATCCTCGAAGTCCTCGTCATCGTCGTCGAAGTCGTCGTCGTCCTCATCGCCGTCTTCATCCTCATCCTCGAACTCGTCGTCATCCTCCATCTCGTCGTCCTCTTCTTCTTCCTCGTAGGACGCGTAGGCTTCAACGCACTCCGGGCTGCAGAACTTCTGACCGCCGCGGACGATTGGCTTGCCGACGATCGTCTCTTCGCAGAAAGCGCAGACTGCCATGGTTCCATTACCTCCGCTCTCGCGGTCCTCCGGGGCCGCGGTGGGCGCGTAAGCTACCCCCGGGGGCCGGGTGGTGCAAGCCCCCAAAGTATGCCCGGTGCCGCCCTCCCCGGCCCCCCGGGATTTTCTCGGCGGGGCGCCGGCCGGCCATCTGATGGCAGCACAAGCCGGCTCCCCCGGCAAGCGCAATGGACTTCCTTTGCCCCGCCGGTGGCACCGGCCCTTGGGGAGCGGGGCGCGGATCCGCCTCAGGCCGTGGCCGGTCCGCCTGCCGGCTCCGCGGGCGGGTGAACGGGCCCGGTACCTCCCCTGAAGCGCAGCGCGAACACCTCGAGCTCCCCATGCTCGACCTCGAGCGCGAGCTCCAGGGTGCCGTGGCCGGGGTCGCGAACCAGGCGATAGAGTCGGGGGGCACTGGCGCGGACCAGGCTCGCCGGGCGGCCTGAGCCATCTGCGGGTTCGAGGTCGCGCCCGGAGCGCTCCGCGGGTACCGGTCGGCCGTCGACCACAACCCTGACCGCGGTCCCGGCCGCGGGACCGCGGAGCACCGCGCTCACCTCGGCCGCCGTGGCTCGCACCTGGAGGGCGGCCGGCCGTTCCGGCTGCGGCATCGCGATCAGGCTCTCGCCGGTGGCCCGCCATGGGCCGCTCAGGTACAGGCGGTCGGCGATGCGAAGCTTCGCTTCCGCGTAGTCGACGGTAGCGCCACTCCGCTCGAGCCCCTCACGGTTTCCAACGCTGCTGCGCAGAAATCCGCCATGGAGATCAGGAGTCGATGGCAGGGTCGTCGGTTTCGCTGCGGGCGGGGATGGAGCCGGCAGGCGGATCCAGGGACCGATATCAGCGCGGCCCTTGGCCAGAGTGGTGACGAGATGGGTGGCGATCTGCGCATACCCGACCGGCCCGGGATGGTCGAGAACGACCTGACCTTCGCGGTCGAGGAGGATCGAGCGTGGCCAGAACCGGTTGTCGAGCGCTTTCCAGATCGCGAGGTCGTTGTCGAGAACGACGGGATAGCGGATTCCGAACTCGGCGACGGCAGCAGCGACGTGGGCGCGCTCCGCACCGAAGCTGAACTCGGGTGTGTGGACCCCGATGATGGTGAGCCCGAAGCGCGTGTACCGCCGGTGCCAGGTCGAGAGAAAGGGTATCGTCCGCAAGGATAGCGGGCAGGTGTAGTCCCAGAAGACGAGAAGAATCGCACGGTCGGCCAGAGCCGGTTCGATGAAGCAGAGCTCGGGGGGCCCGCCCTCCGGCGACTCGGCCATGAGCAAGGGAGGGGCGTTGAGCCAGCGCGGCGCGAGCCGGCTCCGAATCTGAGCCAGCGCGCGTCGAGGAGCGCCTGGATCCGGTGTATGGTGCGGAGTCGAGGTGGACATGGCGGCGAGGGTTGGGAGAACCGTATCGTCTGGGATATCGGCTCGCGGTCGCGCGATGTCAAGCCCGGGGCTCGTCCCGCCTCCCCCGGGTAGCGCCGGCCCGGTCGCGCCGCTTCGGGCCGGCTCCTGGGGCATCTAGCCCGATCCCGGCGCCCCCGGGTTTGCGCCCCGCGCTATCATCTGCGGCTTTGCCCCCACCAAGGCAGGACGCCTGGATTCGAGGAGGACCTTCCGTGGCGCGATTCGAACGTCATGTCTTCATCTGCACCAATGAACGCCCCGCCGGTCATGCCCGCGGATCGTGCGCGGCCCGCGGCGCCGTTCCCATTCGCGAGCATTTCAAGGCCGAAGTGCGCCGGCGCGGCCTCAAGGCGCGAGTGCGGGCGAACCAGTGTGGCTGTCTCGATGCCTGCGAGCTGGGGCCGACGATCGTCGTCTATCCAGACCAGGTCTGGTACGGCGGAGTCACGCTCGAGGACGTCGACGAGATCATCGAGCGACACCTCGTGAGTGGGGAGCCCGTCGAGCGCCTTCGCATCCCCGACGGCGGGTTCCCGGAGAGCGAGGGCTGACCGCCGCCGGGTCGCGTCGGGTCGGGCCGGCCGCTAGGCTGCGGGTTCGGGCTCCGGGAATCGGCGCACGATCTGATAACGGCTGTCCCGCTGCGCGGGCTCGTATCCCTGCGCCCGGATCAAGCGACGGATCTCCGCGGCGTCCATCCGCGTGCGGATGGTGCCGGCCGCGGACACCACGTTTTCCTCGAGCATCGTCGATCCGAAGTCGTCGGCGCCGTGATGGAGGGCCTGGGCCGCAACCTCGGGTCCCATGGTCGGCCACGAGGCCTGGATGTGATCGAAGTTGTCGAGATAGAGCCGGGCCAGCGCCACCTGGCGCAGGTATTCCTCACGCCCGGCTCCCAAGGTGGAGCGCAGGCGTGACGCTCCGAGGCTCGTGTTCTCGAACTGCGCCGTCCAGACGATGAAGGCGGTGAAGCCGTTGCCATGATCCGCCAGGGATTCATCCTGCAGGGACCGCAGGCGCTCGAGGTGATTCATGCGGTGGTTCACGGTCTCGCCCAGGCCGATGACCATCGATGCCGTCGTGGTGAGTCCCAGACGCTGGGCGCACCGCATCACGGCCAGCCACTCCGCTGTCTTCTGCTTCTTCGGGCTCACTCGGGAGCGGACCTCGTCATCGAGGATCTCGGCCCCCCCGCCCGGGAGGCCGGCGAGCCCGGCGGCCATGAGGCGCTCGAGCGTGGTCTCGATGCTCAGGCCCTCGATGGTGGCGAAGTGCTCGATCTCTGACGGCGAGAAGGCGTTGATCTCGATGGTCGGGAAGGTGGCGCGAATCCACCGCAGCAGATCTTCGTACCAGGTGAGGCGGAGATCCGGGTGGTGCCCCCCCTGCATGAGGATGCGAGTGCCCCCGGCCGCCACCAGTTCCTGGATCTTCTCCTCCAGTATCTGGTGCGAGTTGACGTAGGCCTCGGGATGCCCGGGGGGCCGGTAGAAGGCACAGAACTGGCAGTCCGTGATGCAGATGTTCGAGTAGTTGATGTTGCGATCGACGAGGTAGGTGACGCGCCGGGCGGGCGCGCGTGCGGCGCGCCGGGCCGCGGCGTGGTGGCGAAGATCGCCGATCGGCGCTCGGGTGAAGAGGATCTCGCCATCGCGTGGCGTGAGACGGGCGCCGGCCGCGGCGCGGCCGAGGGCGGCCGCCAGCTCGGGATCGCCGCTCGCTTTCGGCACCGCGGCGGCCCCGGTGGAGCTCGGCTGAACGCTGGGGCGGAGGCGGGAATCCTGGGTCACGGGAGCTTCCTCGTCCTGTGTGCTCGGGCCCCGGCCGGGGGGTAGGGGGGGACATCCGTCTCGGGAGTCGCGGCGGCTGCCGGGAAACACACCGAGCGCTGCATGGTACGTTAGGCTTGAGAACACGGTCAAGCCGACCGCCGGATGAGTCACTGGCCGGGGAATCAAGGAGGCCCGATCATGATCATGCTCGAGTTCAGCCTGAGTCCGCTCGACAAGGGGCCGAGCATTGGCGCAGAGGTGGCGCGCTGCCTCGACATCATCGACTCGAGCGGTGTCGACTACCGGTTCGGTCCGATGGGCACGGTGCTCGAGGGCACCTGGGACGAGGTCTTTCAGGTGGTCCGGCGATGCTTCGAGCGCGCCAGCGAGGACTGTGAGCGGATCTCGCTCGCCATCCGCGTCGACCACCGGAAGGGGGCCGGCCCACGCCTGCCGGACCGGATCGAGCGCATCGAGGAGCGCGTCGGTCGGAAGCTCCGCACCTGAGTTTTCGCCAGGGCGCCGCCGCTTGTTCTTGACCCGGCGTCCTGGATCGGCACAATGGATAACCCCGCCGCCCGGCGGCGCGGCCCGCCCGGGCCGGCCCGGCGGCGGCAGACGCGATAGGCCCGGCTCCGCCCCGGCTTGACGCCGGCGCCGAGCGGAGGACGAGTGACGACACCCGAACAGCTGAGCCCACTCGCTCCGCGTCCCGATCAGGCCGCCCTGGCCCGTGCACTCGAGGCCTTCGACGATTTCGTCGATGCCGAGGTCGGCGACACGACGCTGCAGCGTGCCCGCAATCTGGAACGCGAGACCGGCCTCCGGCAGATCTATCTCAAGTTCGAGGGCGGCAATCCGACCGGCACGCAGAAGGACCGTGTCGCCTTCACGATGGTGCGCGACGCGCTGCGACGCGGCTACGAAGTGATCACCGTCGCTACCTGCGGCAACTTCGGTGCCGCCATCGGTTACGCGGCGCGCACCGCGAAGATGCGCTCGATCGCCTTCGTTCCGGAGAGCTTCTCGACGCGCCGAGCCACCGAGATGGAGGCGACGGGCACGCATGTCATTCGCGTCCCCGGCACCTACGAGGATGCCGTGATGATGAGCCGGGAGCGGGCGGCGCTCCACGAATGGTATGACGCCAATCCAGGCTCGGAGAACGGCGACCTGCAGCTCGAGGCCTATGCCGGCATTGCCTACGAGATCTTCGATGAGCTGCGCGACGCCCCGGCCGCCGTGGCCGTGCCGGTCTCGAATGGGACCACGCTCGCCGGCATTCATCATGGTTTCGTGCGCCTGGAGAGGCGCGGGAAGATCTCGCGCGTGCCGCGCATGATCGGGGCGTCCACCTATCGCAAGAACCCCATCGTGCGCTCGTTCGTCAACAACTTGCCGCAATGCGTCGATCTCGATCCGGCCGATGCCAAGGAGACCGGCATCAACGAGCCGCTGGTCAACTGGCATGCCTTCGACGGTCAGCTTGCCCTTGATGCCATTCGCGTCTCGAGTGGCTGGGCCGGCGACGCTTCGGACAAGGCCATGCTCGCCCACGCCCGGCTCTTGCGTGAGCGCGAGGGGCTCGACGTGCTGCCGGCCTCGACCTCGGCCCTCGCCGTCCTGCTCAAGGGGCACGCCCAGAGCCCGCTACCCCCGGATCGTTACGTGGTGGTCTTGACCGGTCGCCGGGGCTAGCCATGGACGAATCCGAGCGCGACAGCGCGGAAGCGAGCAGGCAGGCTCCCCTCGACGGCACCGCGGTCGTCTACTGCGAAGGTGCCTTCGGGTCGCCCAACGGCAAGACGGCGCACGGTCTCGTGCGTCATACGCGCCGCTACGAGGTCGCCGCGGTCATCGACTCGCGTCTTGCCGGACGCGATGCCGGCGACGTGCTCGATGGAACCCCGGCCGGTATCCCGATCGTGGCCACCATCGAGGACGCCGAGCAGGCGGCACGGGCGCGGGGCGCTGCCCTCACCCACTTCGTGATCGGGCTGGCGCCGGATGGCGGGCGGCTCCCGCGAGAGGCGCGCGAGATCGTCCTCGCCGCCATCCGCCGCGATCTCAGCGTCGACTCGGGGCTCCACGATTATCTGACGGAGGACCCCGAGATCGCCGACCTCGCTGCTCGTCGCGGGGTCCATCTGCGGGATATCCGCAAGCCGAAGACGACGCGCGATCTTCACTTCTTCACGGGTCGGATCGCCGAGGTCCAAGCGGTCGTCCTCGCCATGCTCGGGACCGACTCGGCCGTCGGCAAGCGCACGACCGCGATGCTCCTCGAGCGTGGGCTCAGGGCGCGCGGGCTCAACGCGGTCATGATCGGGACCGGGCAGACGGCCTGGCTCCAGGGCGTCCGTTACGGCCTGATCCTCGACTCCACGGTCAATGATTTCGTGGCCGGCGAGATCGAGCATGCCATCCTCGCCGCCTGGGAGGCGGAGCGTCCCGATGTCATCCTCCTCGAGGGGCAGGGGAGCCTGCTGAACCCGGCTTACCCTGGGGGTTTCGAATTGCTGGCCGCCGGTCGCCCGCAGGGGATCGTGCTGCAGCACGCGCCCGCCCGCGTCGACCACGATGGATTTCCGGGATTCCCGATCGGGCCGATCGAGCGCCACATCCGGCTCCTCGAAGAGATCTCCGGCCGCCCGGTGCTCGCGGTCACCCTGAACCACGAGGGATTGACTCCCGAGGCCGTGACCGAGACCGCGGATCGACTCGAGCGAGAGCTCGGACGTCCGGTCGTCGATGTCCTCCGCGATGGACCGGGGCGCCTGGTCGAGGAGATCCTCGGACGCTTCCCACAACTCGCCGCCGTGGCTCGCGAAACGCCGGCGGGTGTCGTCAACGGGGGTAAGGATGGCTGAGGCGAAACGCGCGACCAGGGCGGCGGCACGGAACAAGGCGAGACGCACCGCCAAGGCGGCGCGCTCGACGGAGACAGGAGCCACGGCCAAGAAGGCGCGCTCGAAGAAGACGGCGAAGAAGGCGGCGACGAAGACGGGAGAGACGGCGAGCGAGGGAGACGGCGAAGAGGACGGCCGCCGGAGAGAGCTTCTTCGACCGGCTGGTGGTTCTCGACCGTCTCGTCGTCACCCGCCCTCGTGTGGAGCGGCGGCGTGCCACCGCCCAGCTCATTGCGATCGGGAAGGACGGGCATGATGGCCGCGGCGAGATGGGGTTTGCCTACGAGGAGGACGTGTTCCAGCCCGGGGACCCGGCTTCGGAGAACCTCGCCGCTCTGGCCTGCGCCCAGGTCGCGCTCAATTACGGGCTCTTCGCCCGCGAGATCGTCTTCGAGGGCCTGCTCGATGCCACCGACATCGAGTTCCTGACCGCCGCCGCGCGCAACACGGCGGGCGAGATCTACGTGCACAAGATCGCGGCCGAGAATCCCTTTCTCGATCCGGGTGTCGCGGCAGAGCCCTTCATCCCCCGGCGGGACTACCTCCAGGCGCGGATCGTCGCCGATATGGCGCGTCCGGTGGCGCAGCCCGCTGGAGAGGCGAGGCGGCATGCCGTGCTCTCCTCGGGAGGCAAGGAGAGCCTTCTCAGCTACGGCCTCCTGCGTGAGCTGGGCGTGGAGGCCCATCCCATCTTCATCAATGAATCGGGGCGGCATTGGTTCACGGCGCTCAATGCCTATCGCTGGTTCCAGGCGCGCGTGCCGGAGACGGCGCGAGTCTGGACCAGTGCCGATCGCATGTTCAACTTCATGCTGCGTCAGCTCCCGTTCGTGCGTCCCGATTTCGCCCGCATTCGCTCCGACCAGTACCCGATCAGGCTGTGGACGGTCGCGGTCTTCGTGTTCGCCGCGCTCCCGGTGCTCTTGGCCCGGCGCATCGGCCGCCTGATCATCGGTGACGAGTTCGACACGACTCAGTTCTCGCGCCGGCAGGGTGTGCCGCACTATCACGGCCTCTTCGATCAGAGCGTCTTCTTCGATCAGATGCTCAGCCGTTTCTACCGCGACAAGGGACTGGCCATCGAGCAGACCTCGGTGCTTCGCAACTGCTCCGAGCTGCTCGTCGAGAAGGTGCTTGCCGAACGCTACCCCGAGCTCCTGGCGCTCCAGGTCTCCTGTCATGCCACGCATGTCGAGGGGGATCGCGTGCTGCCCTGCGGGATCTGCGAGAAGTGCCGGCGCATCGTTGCCATGACCAGAGCGCTCGGCATCAATCCACGCGTCCTCGGCTATGACGACCAGGCCGTGGCGCGCATTCTCGAGGTGCTGGGGAGCCGCGGACTGAGCCAGGAGGCGCCGGTCATGGAGCACGTGGCCTGGCTCCTGAAGAAGCGGGGCGATCTCCCCGGATCGATGATCGGGCGCTCGCGTGCCAGGGCGCACCCCGAGGTGCTCAAGCTGCGCGTCGACTCGACGCGCTCGCCGGTCACGGCGATACCCGGGGACCTCCGTCACCCCCTGGTGTCGCTCCTGGCTCCGCACGCCGAGGGTGTCGTCCAGCGAGTGGGAAGGAAGTGGCAGGCCGTGTCTCGCGTCGCCGATCTCGGGCCGGAGGCGAGCGGCGGAGCGCCGGCCCGGCCCGGGACGCGCCAGATCACGCGCGGCAAGTCCCCGGGGGTGCGTGCTCCCGCGCGCCATGCCGGGCGCGCCGCCCCGGCGGGCAGGATGGCCGCCGCCGGCAAGGTCGTGGGGCGCCAACGCGGTGGGACACCAGAGGTCGATTCCCTGGCCGACATCCTGGTGGCTCACATGACCTGGGAGGAGGCGCGCGACCGCTTCCGGGCGGCCGAGATCGCTCTCTTGCCCGTCGGATCCACCGAGCAGCACGGGCCCCATCTCAGTCTGGACATCGACACTTACGACGCCGAGTACCTGTCGATCGCGGCGGCGCGGCGCGTGAGCGCGCCTCGGCCGCTGGTCCTGCCCACGATCGCCTACGGCGTGGCCTATCACCACATGGATTTCCCGGGCACGCTGGCCATCAGTCCCGATGTCCTGTCCCGGCTCGTGGTCGAGGTCGGAATGTCGGCGGCGCGGCATGGCATCTCGAAGCTGGTCATCGTCAATGGTCATGGCGGCAACGTACCGGCCCTGCGCTACGCCGCGCAGATCATCAATCGCGATGCGCGCATCTTCACCTGCGTCGATTCCGGAGAGACCTCTGATGCCGAAGTCGCCGCACTCATCGAGACGCCGAACGACGTGCACGCCGGGGAGTACGAGACCTCGACCTCGATGGCGACTCGTCCCCATCTCGTGCGCACCGACCGCATGCGGCGATCGGTGCCCCGCCTCTCGTCCAAGTACCTGGATTTCACCGAGCGCAACTCGGTCGAATGGTACGCGCGCACGGCGCGCTTCTCGGACTCGGGTGTGCTGGGAGATCCCACCCGGGCCACCCGTGACAAGGGGGAGAAGCTGTGGGCGATCATGATCGATCACCTGGTGGCGTTCCTCGAGGACCTGAAGGTCCTCCGGCTCGGTGAGCTGAGGAGCCGCCGCAATGAGTGAACCCCGGAGCTCGTGAGGAGCCGATGCCGATCCGTCGCCTCGATGTGGCCCGCCTGCGCATGCCGCTCATCCAGCCGTACACGATCGCCTATGAGACGGTGTTCGCGGCCGAGAACATCCTGGTGCGGCTGCAAGATGAACGCGGGCGTTCGGGGTGGGGTATCGCGGCCCCCGATGAGGCCGTGACCGGCGAATCCCTCGAGACCGCCGCCGAGGCCATCGAGCGGATCATCCATCCCCATGTGATCGGGGCCGATCCGACGCGGGTCGCCCGCTCCGCCGTCCGCCTCGAGCGCCTGGCTCCGGCCGCGCCGGGGGCGCGGGCCGCGATCGAGATGGCGATGTGGGATCTGCTGGGCAAGCGGGCCGGGCTCCCCGTGTATCAGCTCCTGGGCGGTTACCGGAGCAGCATCCTGACCTCGATCACGATCGGCATCTCGGATCTGAAGGACACCGTGAGCGAGTCGCGCGAGCGCGTGAAACAGGGGTTCCGCGCGCTCAAGATCAAGGGCGGGCGCGATCTCGACGAGGATGTGGAGCGTCTCATGCGCACCCGCGAGGCCGTGGGCCCCCGGATCCGCCTCCGCTTCGATGCCAACCAGGCCTATGATGCCGATCAGACCCTCGTTCTCATCGAGCACACCAAGGCGGCCAACCTGGAGATGATCGAACAGCCGACGCCGCGCGACGCCTTGCGCGAGCTGCGCCGGGTGCAACGCAAGAGCCCGGTCCCGGTGATGGCTGATGAGTCGTCCCTCAACCTCTTTGACGCTTTCAAGGTGGCGCGCGGTCGGCTTGCCGACCTCGTCAACGTCAAGCTCATGAAGTGCGGCGGGATCATGTCGGCGATGCAGGCGATCGCCGTCGGCTTCTCCTCGGGGACCGCGGTGATGGTGGGATGCATGGATGAATCCGAACTGGGTATCGCCGCCGGCCTCGCCGTCGCCCTGGCCCGTCCCGGCGTGACCGCTGCCGATCTCGACGGGCACATCGATCTCCAGAACGACCCCGCGGCGGGCATCCTCAAGCTGAAGGCGGGAGTGCTGCATCCCTCGCCGGCGCCGGGTCTCGGCATCACGTCGGCGATCGAGGATCGGCTCGAGGATGCCATGGGCCAGCTCCCGCTCGGACTGGCCGCCCCGTAGTCGCCACCGCCCGGATGCGCGGGCGCGCTATCCCGGACCTCAGTCCCGGGTCTCGGCGAGGACCTCGTTGTAGACGGCCTCGATGCGTTCGACCCTGGCATCCCAGCCGAACGCCCGCGCGGCCGCGGCGAGCGCGGCTCGATCCCAGGTGCGCCCCAGCGCGATCCTGAGTCCCTGGGCGAGCTCCGCGTCCCCCTGGGGCGGGACCAGGATCCCGGTCACTCCATCCACCACGCACTCGGGGACCCCACCCACTCGGCTGGCCACGACGGGTGTGCCGGCTGCCATGGCCTCGGGAATCACGAGCGGCAACCCCTCGCTCGAACTCGGCAGAACAAGGAGATCGGCGGCGGCGAGCCAGAGGGGCATCTCAGCATGCGGGCGTTGCCCGGCGAAGAGGACCCGAGGGATGAGGCCGAGGTCGCGAACCAGCGCGCGGAGCCGCTCCTCTTCCGGACCGGCCCCGGCAAGGACCAGCGTCACGACGGGCATCGCGGGTTCCGCAGAAAGCTGCGCCAGGGCGCGAATGAGGCGATCGACCTGCTTCACCGGCAGGAAGTCGCCGGCGAACACGACGAGCGGGGTCGGTTCGGCGACGACCGGCTTCCCGAGGAGGCTCGCGCTCTCGGCTCGGCACGCGGCCCGATCGCGCGGGGTGAAGCGTGCGGTATCGACGCCGTTGGCGATCACCTCGAGCCGCTGTGGCGGCGCCCCGGCGGCCATGAGTCGGTCTCGAATGTCACGGCTCACACAGAGCACGCGGGCGGCGGAGCGGACGGCAGCCAGCGTCTGGGCGCGGTAGCGGATGCCGTCGGGCCGGTCGAGGCGGGCAACGTCGCTGCCGTGGGCGGTGATGATCGCCGGGCGGCGCAGCGCACGCGCCGCCGCCACCGTTGCCCCGCCGTGCGGGTAGAGCCAATGACCGTGCAGGAGGTCGGGCCGGCCGCTCCGGTGGGCGGTGGCCAGGATGGCTCGTACCATGAGGAGCGGGTCCAGCAGCGGCCACAGTCCAGGGAGGTGGAGTTGCCGGGGGCGAAAGATGCGGAGTTCGTGCTCGCCGATCCGCTCGTGTTCCTCGGCCGGGGCTCTGGGCACCTCGGCGCGCTTCTCCGCATAGTGCTGGAGCGGCGGGTACAGACGATAGGGAGCGACCACCGAAACCTGGTGATGTGCGGCCAGGCGCTCGACCTGCGCCCGCACCGCCACCTGCATGCCGCCCCGGGTGAGCGCCGGAGCGGAGAACGTGGGCGTGCAGACGAGGAGGCGAAGCGAATCAGGCTGACCGGAATCGCGATCTCGGACCAGGGCTCATCCTCCGGACGATCATCGTCCGCTCACGGATCGGGCCCGCGTGCTGCGGGGCCGCCACAGAAAACACAGCAAGCCGGGGCATGGTAGCAGAAGCAGAGCGGGCGGCGCGTGATAGGATGGGCGGGCGCCGCCTCGAGGCGCGAGGGACAAGAGAACGGAGCGATGGCAACGATCCTGATCACCGGAGCAAGCGGATTCGCCGGCGGACATCTGGCCTCGGCCCTTGCCGCCATGGAGGGCCCGGGGGGGCGTCCGGTGCTCGTCGGCCTGGGCCAGGGTCCGCTCGATCCGGCGCTCGAACCGCTCTTCGCTGCCTACCACGACGGGGATGTGACCGATTTCGATTTCTTGCGCCGCGTCATCGGCTCGGCGCGCCCGGACCGCGTCTATCATCTCGCCGCGATCACGTTTGGTCGCCCCGCCGGCCCCACCGACCAGCGCTTTCTCGATGTCAACGTCCAGGGGACCCGTCTTCTCTTCGAGGCGCTGCTGGCGGCCGAGATCACGCCCCGGGTTCATATCGCTGGTTCGAGCGCGGTGTATGGCGCGGCAGTGGCGGACCCGATCACCGAGGACACCCCGCTCAAACCGCAAACGCCCTACGCGGCGAGCAAGGCGGCGCAGGAGATGATCGCGCTGGCCTATGGCAGGGGAGAGGGGTTTCCGGTCATCGTGACCCGTGCCTTCAACCACACCGGTCCCGGCGAGCACCCGCACTTCGCCGCTTCCACCTTTGCGCGCCAGATCGCCGCGGCGGAGGCCGGAACCGGGGATCCTTGCATCCGTGTCGGCAATCTGGCGGCCTATCGCGACTTCACCGACGTTCGCGATATCGTCCGCGGCTATGTCACGGCGCTCGAGCACGGGGCGGCAGGAGAGTGCTACAACGTCTGCTCCGGAACGGCGACGCGAATCGAGGATGTTCTCGACATGCTGCGCCGCAAGGCTCGCGTCCCGGTCGAGGTGGCTGTCGACCCGGATCGCCTCGCGCCGGCCGACGTTCCCTTCCAGCGGGGAAGCCACGCGAAGCTCGCCGATGCGACGGGCTGGCGGCCCACAATCCCGCTCGCCACGACACTCGCCGATCTCCTAGACTACTGGCGGCGGCGCTCGGTGGCGAGTCGGCCCGGTCCCGCCTCGCCGGTGAGCGACGCACCCAGGGGGTGAGCATGATGGAATGGACAGATCGTCCGGTCTTGGTAACCGGCGCCGGTGGTTTCATCGGCAGCCATCTGGTCGAGGAACTGGTCCGCGCCAAGGCGCGGGTTCGTGCCTTCGTGCGCTACAACTCGCGCGGCTCGCGCGGGTTCCTCGATGATTTCGCGCCCCAGGTGCTGGAGCGGATCGAGGTCGTGTCCGGCGATCTGCGCGATGCCAACGCGGTGGCCAACGCCATGCGGGAGGTGAGCACCGTCTTCCACCTCGGTGCCCTGATCGCCATTCCCTACTCGTATCGCAACCCGCGCGAGGTGGTGGAGACCAACGTCATCGGCACGCTCAATGTGCTGGCCGCCGCCCGTGATCTCGGCACGGAGCGCATCGTTCACACCTCCACCAGCGAGGTCTACGGCACGGCGCAGTACGTGCCGATCGACGAGAAGCATCCGCTGGTCGGCCAGTCGCCCTATTCCGCGTCCAAGATCGCGGCGGATCAGGTGGCGGAGAGCTTCCATCGCTCCTATGGTCTGCCGGTCGTGACCGTGCGCCCGTTCAACACCTATGGGCCGCGGCAATCGGCGCGGGCGGTGATCCCCTCGATCATGATCCAGGCCATCACGCAGGACCGGATCTTCCTCGGGGCGACCCACCCGACCCGTGATCTGGTCTTCGTCAAGGACACGGTGCGCGGCTTCATGGCGCTGGCGGCATGTGATGCCGCCATAGGACAGGTGGTGAACCTGGGGAGCGGACGTGAAGTCTCGGTGCGCGAGCTCGCCGAGCGCATCGTGGCGCTCGTCGGCCGTCCGGTCGAACTGGTCTTCGATGCCACCCGTCTCCGCCCGGAGCGGAGCGAGGTGGACCGGCTCCTCGCCGACAACCGGCGAGCCAAGGAGCTGAGTGGGTGGGAGCCGGTGGTGAACCTGGAGGATGGGCTCCGCGCCACCATGGACTGGATCGGCGAGCACGCCGCGCTCTATCGCCCGAGCGAGTACGCTGTCTAGCGCGGCGGCGAAGACCCGTGGCCGAGGAAGGAACGAAGGCGAGGCTCGCCGAGGGACAGATCGGCGGCCGGCATGCCGATAGGGTGACCATGCACGCGGTGATCATGGCCGGCGGGCTGGGGACGCGACTCCGCCCGCTGACCTACGCCATCCCCAAGCCCCTGCTCCCGATCGGCGATCGGCCGATTCTCGAGATCCTGCTCACCCAGCTGGCCCGCGGGGGGTTCCGCCAGGTCTTCATCTCCACGGGATACAAGGGGGATCTCATCAAATCCTACTTCGGGGATGGACATCGCTTCGGTCTGGTCCTGCGCTATGTGGAGGAAAAGGAGCCGCTGGGCACCGCCGGAGCGCTTGGCCTCGTCCGTGACGAGCTCACGCAACCGTTCCTCATGGTGAACGGTGACATCCTCACGCGGTTCGACTTCGGCGCCTTCATCGCCCGCCATGCTGAGAGCGGTGCCGAGCTCACGGCGGCTGCGGTGCGTCACGAGATCACGATCCCCTATGGAGTGATCAGGAGCAACGGCGAGACCATCGCCGAGGTGGTCGAGAAGCCGACCGAGACCCGGCTCGTGCTGGGCGGCATCTACGCCATGTCCCCGCCGGCCCTCCGCCACCTGCCGCCGGCTGGTGAGAGAGTGGACGTCCCCGAGCTCATCGGGCGCGCCATCCGGGGTGGTGGGAAGGTCCTCTACCAACCGATCGATGCCTTCTGGATGGATGTCGCCAAGATGGACGACTTCGAGCGGGCGCGGCAGGAGCTGGCCACCTGGGATGACGTGTAGCCGCCGCTAGCTCGGGCGCCGGCCGGGGAATTCCATGCACGTCCTGTTTCTCGCCGAGGACTACACACCGCTTGCGAGTGCGCAGGGTGGTGTGCGCGTGAGCCTGGCTCAGCAGGCAGAGGGACTCGCGCGTGAGATCGAGGTGACGGTGCTCTCACCGCGGCGCCTCTTTCCCCCGCTCGGTCGCTACCGCGCCACGGGCGTGCCGCAGAAGCCACCGTCCGGCGAGGCTGCAGAGGATCTGGCGGCAAGTCGCGTGCGCATCCTGCGCCCCCGCATCCTCCATGTGCCGATCCTGTGGCCGATCACCGAGCCCTTGCAGCTCCTCGCTGCCGGCGCCCAGGCGCTCCGCGGCCCGGCGCGCGGGGCCCACATCGTGCACGGTCATCGCGCTTTTCCCATGGGTCTCGTCGCCGTTCTCCTCGGACGTCTGTTTCAGCGGCCGAGCGTGGTCACGGTCTACGGCACCGAGGTCAACGTCGAGGCGGACTCCTCGCATCGGGTTCTGCGCCGCTTCGTGCGCGCCGGCCTCAGGGCCGACCGCTTGATCGCCGTGAGCCGATCCCTCGCCGAGCGCGCGCCGGCCATCGGCGTCCCTGGGTCCCGCATCCGTACGGTGCCGAGCGGAGTCGATCTCGTGCGGTTCGCTCCGGGAGATCGCGCTCGCGCCCGCCGGGAGCTCGGGCTCCCCGCCGATCGCTTCATCTTTCTCTCGATGAACCTGTTCGATCCCGTGAAGGGGCACGCGATCCTCATCGCGGCCATGAGCGAGCTCGCTCGGCGCCACCCGGGGCGGGCCTTCCTCGCCATGACCGGGGATGGTCCCGAGCGACCGCGGATTGCGGCCGAGGCGCGCGCGCTCGGGATCGAGAGCGATGTCCGTTTCGCCGGTCTCCGTCCCTATGGCGAGCTTCCGCTCTGGGTGAGCGCGGCCGATGCGCTCGTCCTCCCCAGCCTCAATGAGGGCATGCCGCTCACCGTGCTCGAGGGCTTTGCCGCCGGGAAGCCGGTCGTCGGCTCGTCGATCGGTGGCATTCCCGAGGTGGCGCCCGACGAGCGCTACGGGATCCTCGTGCCCCCAGGCGATCCTCGAGCCCTCGCGGCGGCCCTGGGCGCGGCCATCGACCGGCCCTGGGATTCGGGCGTCATCCGCGCCCGGGCCCAGTCCTTCGCGTGGCCGGCCGTCATCGAGCGGATCCGCGAGGTCTACTCCGAGCTCCTGCCGGGCTGAGGCCGGATCCGGCCGAGCTGCCGCCCCTGTCCCGGGGTGAGACATTCGTCCGTTCCTTGCCAACTTCATCCAGCGGCCCTGATCCACCATCCTTCGGGCCGCGCAACTTCCCGCCTCGTCCTGCCGATTGATTCCCTAGTGCGTTTGTGGGCGGCATGGCCGGCGTCCCAGGCATCGGCCCTGTCCCCGCGGGTTCATTCCAGTCCATCGAATGAGGTAGAGAGACCATGCGGAAGTTCGTTCCCGTTCTGCTCGCGCTCGCCGTCATGGCTTGGGCGCCATCCGCCCTGGCCCAGAGCACCGCGAGCGCCGACATCACGGCGCGGGCCACCGTCCTCGGCCCGATCACCGTCACCAATCAGGCGGACCTCGAATTCGGCAACGTGATTCCCGGCGTCGCGAAGTCCGTTGCGATCAGCGGCACCACGTCCGGCCGCTGGCTCGTCGCGGGCAACGCCGGCGCCGAGGTGAATCTCGACTTCACGGCGCTGCCGAACAACCTGACCGGTCCGGCCACGATGTCGATCACGTACGCCGCCAACGATGCCGGCCACAACGTGACCAACAACGCCGCCGGGGCCGTGCCCTTCGATCCGGCCGGGACCGCGCTGGCGAACATCGGAAATGCTCCGGCGGAGCTCTACGTCTGGATCGGCGGCACGGTGAACCCGGTCGCGGGACAGGCGGCGGGTCTCTACACCGGGACCATCACCCTGCAGGCGGCCTACACCGGCAACTAGCTCGACTGCGGACCCCTGTTGCCACGGAGGGACGGTGAGGAAGGGGAGCGGATCATGGTCGCCGGCGATCCTCGTGATCGTCTCGGCGCTCGTGCTGCCAGCGATGGTCGGACGCGCGGAGCCGGAGGCGGATGCACCCGGCTCCGCCGCGCCGCCGCCGCAGGGTCGCCAGCCCCTTGACTTCGGAGACGTGGTGGCGGGGATCGAGCTGAGCGTGAGCCGGCTCGATGGGCGCCGCGCCGGATCGTGGAAGCTCTTCGGTCGAGAGGATCAGGAGGTGCTCCTGACCTTCAACCTGCCGGCGGCACTCGCCGGTCCGCGCGGGGCGGCGTTGCCGATCCGGTTCGGCCGGGAGGACGGCGGGTTCACGACCGAGCACCGGCCCGACCAGGCGCGGGGCTTCGATCCGCAGGTGCCGTATCTCGGCCGGCTGGGTCGCGGTGGTCATGCCTACGTGTTCCTGGGCGGCACCGTGAGTCCGCCGCTCGGGCAGCGTGCCGGAGCATATCAAGGCACGGTGACGCTCACCGTCGCCTTCACGGCGAATTGACAGTTCTGTGATCGCGGTCCACCGGACCGGCGATGCGGAAGGGCCGGATGGGAATCGGAAGGAAGGATAGACGGATGGATCCGAGGAATGAAACGAAGGGAATGCCCACCAAGCGGCTCGCATCCCTGCTTCTGGCGGTCCTGGCCCTCTGGGCCGGCACGGCGGGAGCGGTCGTCGTCGCGCCGCATGCCCTCTTCATCGATCACCGCACGCGCTCCGGCGTGCTCTACGTGCACAACCCGGGTGATGTGCCGGAGGAGGTCACCGTCGATCTCGAGTACGGCTACCCGGTGTCGGATGGCGAGGGCGGGGTGAAGATCGAACTCATCCCCGACCCGCCGGCTGATGCTCCATCGGCCGCCGGCTGGGTCCGCGCCCTCCCGGCGCGCACGGTCGTGGCTCCCGGGGCCAGGCAGGCGATCCGTTTCCTCGCCCAGCCCCCGGCCGGGCTCGCCGACGGCGAGTACTGGAGCCGCGTCATCGTCACCGCGCGCGGGGGGCAGCCGCCCGTCGCGGCGGCCGGCAACGAGGCGGTGCAGGTCGGCCTCACCCTCGAGATGCGCACCATCACCTCGCTGACGTATCGCAAGGGCAAGGTGACTACCGGCGTCCAGCTCGACGGCTTCACCGCACAGCTGGGTGGTGACACCTTGACGACCGACACCCGCCTCTCGCGCGCGGGAGAGGGCGCCTTCCTCGGCACGCTGGAGTTCACGCTGACGGATCCGGCCGGCGCCATCGTCGGCAAGTGGAAGAACGCCGTCGCCGTCTACGAGGATCTCTACCGCCGCCTCGAGTTTCCGGTGGGGGCGCTGGCGCCCGGCCGCTATGTCGTCGGGCTCCGGGTGTCCACGGCGCGCGACGACATTCCCGAAGCCCATGTCCTGCCGGCGCCGCCGGTCGAGACCACCGTGGCCGTGGACGTGCCCTGATTCCCAGCGCAGAGGGCGCTCGAGGAACGCTTGAACGATGAAGAGCATGGCGACAGAAGCGCAGTGGAGAGGACGGGCCGCCCGGGGCGTCATGCTGCTCGCCGGGCTCGCTCTCTTCCAGGCCTTGCTCCCGACTTCAGCTCTCGCGCAGTCATCGATCACCGCGAGCGCCGTCGTCGTCGGGGGCAATCTCGACATCGCCCGCGAGCGGGATCTCGATTTCGGCGATGTGATCCGCGGGGTGCCGGTGACGATCGCCATCCGTGACAACAACGCCGGGCGCTTCCGCATCACCGGCAGCCCGGGCGCCGATGTCTCGCTCAACTTCCTCCTGCCCACGCTCCTCGCCTCCGGTCCCAACACCATGCCCATCAGCTTCGGGCCGAGCTCGGCAGGTCACTACCCGTTCAACGTGCCCCGCTTCGCGACCCTCTTCGATCCGCGGGTCCCGGCGGCGGCCCAGCTGCGCAACCAGGGTCCCACCGGGTACCTGTTCGTCTGGCTGGGGGGCACGGTGTCGCCGTCGGCCTTGCAGGCGCCGGGCATCTACACCGGGAACATCACCCTGGTCACCTCCTACACCGGAAGCTAGAGAGGGCCGTCCTCGTTGCGAGGAGGCATCGGGATGGCAGGGAACGCTCGTAGCACGACGGCGCCGGCGGCCCGCATCGAGGCTGCCGTTCGCGCTGCCGGTCTCGCGGCTCTCGTGCTCGTGCTCCTCGTCCCATGCCCGACGCGCGCCGGCGATGACGACATCGTCATCGAGCTCCATGCCGGGCGGCTCGCCCGGCAGACCCTGCTCGCGCGCACCGCAGGCGGCATGGTGCTCGTCCCGGCCCGGCCGCTCTTCGAGATGATCGAGGTGCGCGCCAGCGTCGACTCGACCGGCCATCTCACGGCGGTCCGGGAGCCGAAGGGCATCCCCATCGAGGTCGACTTCACCCGGCAGTCGGCCCGTTCAGGAAATGACGTCTTCACGCAAGGATCGGCTCCGATGGCCTGGGCCGGAGGAGAGCTCTACCTGGGAACGCCCCTCATCGAGCACCTGCTCGATCTGAAGGTGGTCGTGGACTGGGCGGAGCTGGCCGTCATTCTGGATCCGGTCGATGATCTACCCCTGGGCCGTCGCCTCGCTCGCGAGCGGGCCCGCGCCGCGCGCCGGGGCGGGAGCGACGATCCTCAGCCGGACCGCCTGCTCGGACCGGGCCCGGAGGCCGTTTCCGGCGCCGCCCTCGACTGGGGTCTCTTCATTCCCGACTTCGCCCTGCCCCAGGCCTCGAGCTACGAGCTTCGCTTCGGCACCGGTCTCGCCGGCGGCGCCTTCGATCTTCGCCACCGGGGCACCGCCGGCGGGAGAGCCGAGCACCCGATTGCCGCCTCCTGGGTTCGCGCCTGGCCGGAGGGATGGATCCCCCGCCAGCTCCGCCTCGGCTGGGTGGCCTCGACCGGGCCGCACGCCCGGCTCTTCCGCGGCATCGCGGCTTCGACTGCGCCCTACTCGCGGCCTGCGACCTTCGGCGAGGCCGTCGTGCGCGGCTACCTCGGTCCAGGCTGGGAGATCGAGCTCCATCGCAACGGGGAACTCGTTGATTTCACCCTCACCGATGTCGCCGGCTACTACGAGATCACGGCCCCCGTTGACTACGGAACGAACCCGGTGGACATCCGCGCCTATGGGCCCAACGGGGAGGTGCGCGAGCTCACGCGCGCGATTCCGATCGCCGCCGAGCGCCTCCCGGCCGGGGCGATCGAGGCCGAGGCGAGTCTGGGCGCCTGCGACGGTCCTGAATGCCGTGGTCTCGCCAACGTCGACGCCCGGATCGGCGTCCATGAAGACTGGACCCTGAGGGGGGGGACCGATCTCTACCTGCGCGACACGGGTGGCACACCGCTCGTCCATCCCTACCTGACGGCGAGCGGCGTCATCCAGGATGCCTGGCTCCTCCATGCCGATGCCGTGGGCGGCGCCTATGGCGCGGTCGGCGTCGGCTACGAGCCCACGCCCGATCTCCGGGCTTCCGGACGGCATGAAGTGTTCGCCACGCGGGTCGCGGATCCCATTCTGACCACGACCGGACAGCGCGCGCGCACGCTCGTCACGGCCTTCTACCGTCCGGATCCGCGTCGGCGTTCGCTCTACTTGACGCTCGGCGCGCAGCGTGATCGCCTCGCCGTTGACGTGCAGGATCGTCTTGCGCTCGGTCTCTCCGGGCAGGTCGAGAACGTGCGCCTGAATCTCGAGGGACGGGAAGAGAGACTCCGTGCCGGAAGCGCAGTGGCCAGCGCCCACCTGATCGGGGTGACGGCCTCGACCGCGCTCCGCTGGCGCCGGCTGCCGATCGCGCGCGGGCTCTATGTGCGCGGGCAGCTCGAGTGGGAGCTGGGCCGAGGTGCGCTCGAGCGAGCCGGGCTCGTGCTCGGGAAGAACGTGACCCCGTTCTCCCGTGTGGAGCTCGTCGCCGGCTGGTCCCATTTCGCCGGCACGCAGGTGAGCTGCACCATCTCCGCGCTCCGGCCGGGCCTCCATACCAGCGCCCAGGTGACCCGGGGCTTGAGCGGTGCCGTGACCACCGGGGCGTTCGCCGAAGGCGCCCTCCTCTGGAACGAAGCGGCGGAGCGCGTCGAGGTCTCCAGCTATCGCACGATCGGTCGCGGCGGCGTGAGCGGACTCGTCTTCCTCGACGAGAACGCCAGCGGCGGGATGGACCTCGGGGAGGAACCCCTGCCCGGAGTCCGCGTCACGGTGGGTTCTCATGCCGCGACCACCGATGAGGCCGGCCGCTACACGGTGTGGGATCTCGGACCCTTCGAGGACGCCGAGGTCACGATCGATCCCGAGTCGTTGCCGAGTCCATTCCTGGTGCCGACCGTGGCTTTCGCGCAGGTGGCGATCGAGCCCAACGGCTTCCGCGAGGTGAATCTCCCGGTGGTCATGGGCGCCGAGGCGTCGGGCCGCGTCAGCCGCGAGGGATCGGCCGGGGTGGCCGGCGTCGGCGGCGTGCGGGTCATCCTCACGCACCTCGGGACCGGCCGCCGCCATGAGGCGGTGACGTTCCACGATGGCGAGTTCTACGCGCTCGGTCTGCTTCCCGGCGACTACACCCTCGGCCTGGCTCCCGACACGCTCGAGCTCCTCGGGCTGCGCATCGATGGACCGGCCATCCGCTTCAACGTACCGGCCGATCCCGATGCCCGCGCTCCCGCGGTGGACGTCCTCCTGGTCCCGGTGTCGGCGCCCCCCCGGGGCCGCTAGTTCGCGACGAATTCCACGAGCATCACGGCATCGGGCGCCCGGGGATCGTCGGGGATCCCGGGGTCGAGCCGCGTGACCCGGGCCAGTCCCTCTCGCGTCCAGTCCGGCGCGAAATTCCCGCTCTGGGCGAGGAGGGACGACATGACGTCGAGCGCGGCGGCGCTCGGTCCGGCATCGAGGACGGTGGCCGACACGGTGATCGAGGCGGCGGCGGATCCTGCGCTTGGTTCGGGGATCGCGGCCGCGACCACGCCCGCGGTGAAGACGGCGGCCGCGATGAGCAGGGGGACGATGCGGAGCATGGGGTTGATCTCGGAGCGGGATCGCGGCGCCGTGGGGACTTTCCCCCGGCGGCCGGGCGAAAGTTCCCGGCGCGACCGGCTAACTTGTGGCCCGGCAATCAGGTGGAGCGATCATTCCGAGGCATTGCAAGTCGCGGGCCGTGCCGGCGCGTCCCCTTGCATCCTGCAGCGGTGCTGCGACTCCCCCGATGGCGGCCTACGGCTTCAGGTGGTGGGCGAAGAACTCGGTGATCTTCGTGTAGCAGGTCACCTTGTTCTTGTACTTGAGGACATCGTGACCCTCATCCTCGAAGACGAGATAGTCGACCGTCTTCCCCAGCGCGCGTAGCCGTTCCACCACATCTCGCGACTCGCGCTCCACGACTCGCGGGTCGTTCTGGCCCTGGATGACGAGGAGCGGACAGGTGATCCGCTCGATGTAGGTCGCCGGAGAGCGCTCGACGAGAAAATCCCTGTCCACGGCGGGATCGCCGACCGCGATGGCGAAGTAGGGCTTCCAGGTCTCGGGTATGCGGCTCATGAAGGTCAACAGATCGTACGGACCGAACATATCGACCGCGGCGGCCCACAGCTCCGGGTGGCGGGCGGCCAGGGTCAAGGTCATGTAGCCGCCGTACGAGCGTCCGATCACCGCGGCGCGCTTCACATCGAGGCGCGGATCGCGGGGCAGGACCTCGGTCATGGCATGCACGTGATCGAGGCGGTCCTGGCCCCCCCAGTCGTGATCGACCTCTTTCATGTACGAAAGCCCGTAACCGGTCGAGCCGCGGGCGTTGGGAACGAAGACCGCGAATCCGTGCAGGGAGAGGAACTGGATGAGCGGCATCGAGAACCAGGCGAAGTCAGGTCGCTCCTGCCCCTGCGGGCCGCCGTGGACGTAGTAGACGACAGGTCGAGATCCCTTGTAGCCGAGGTCGGGCGCGGGCAGGTAGAGACGGGCCGAGATGCGAAGTCCATCGAACGAGCGGTAGGAGGCGTCCTCGCCGCGCGCCAGCCAGGCGGCAGGGATCCCGAGCACGCGCTCGCGCGTGTGCTGCACGTGGACATGCGACTCCCGCCTCTCGAGCGTGTGGATCTGGGTCGGGGTCGTGGCCGTCGAGAAGGACAGGGTGTGCGTGTCGGTGTCCGCGTCGTAGCTGGCCGACTCGATCACGCCATGGGTCAGGGGGGCCATCCCGCAGATCACGCGGTCGAGCGTCATGCTGCGATCGGCCACGTCGAACCGACCCTCGTACATCCAGGAGCAGCCGTCGATGTTGTAGGTGACGGCGAAGCGATCGGCGTCGAGATGTTCGATTCCCGTCAGCTCGCCCTCCCCGGTATGCACGATGCCGGACACCGAGACCGGTTGCACGACTTCCGGATCGGCAAGATCCAGGTAATCGATGCCGTAGCGGTCGGAGTGGATGGCGGAAGCCAGGAGCAGTCCGCGGTCGCCGATGTACTCCGCCGCGGCAATCCCGGAGAGCGGGTAGTCGTGCCCCGGCTTGCGCTTCTCGAGTGGAGTGCCGTACAGGAGATCGCGCCTGCCCTCGCCGAGCTCCGCTCGCCACTCGTAGAGCGTGACGTCCCCGGCGGTGTAGCCATCGCCGAGGAGGACGCGCGTATGATCGGCGTTGTGCGCGATCGGTACCGAACCCCAGCGACTCTCGCCGAGGCGATCCAGCTTTCCGGTCGGCAGATGGCCGCGGAAGGCGCGGTTCACCGCCTCGCGGCGCGATTCCGCCGACAGATAGAGGATGCCACGCCTCGGATCCACGCGCGTCATGCTGACGCGGTCGTTGGCCAGCTGAGCGCCGAAGGCCGGCTCCGGGAAGCCCCCGCCGATCGGGATCACCATCGGCTGATAGTTCTCATCCCCGTCCCGATCGATCATGACGATGATCTTCTCGAGCCGGGGGAAAACGTGGAAGGGGTGGCCTGTCATCAGGTGCGGGTTCTGGAGTGCGATCGATGGCGGTAGGAGCGGCTCCGGGAAGCTGCCCCCGGAACGGGCATCCATCACGTAGAGGCTCAGCCGGCCGCTGAGATCGCTCAGGAAGTAGATGCGGCCCCCGGCGATTCGCGGGGCGAGGACCAGACGCGCGGAGAGCAAGGATTCGATGCGCATGAACGTTGTCCCTTGGTCGGTGCTTGGTCTGCGGCCGGGTTCACATCGACGTTACACCACGTCGGATGGGAGACTGATCGCGGCAGGGCGCATCACCGGAGTGTAGGCGCCCCGCACCATGTAGAGCGAGAGATTCGTGGCCCGGAAACCCATGGCCATGGCCTGCGCCACGACATCGGCCTGGGATGCCAGCAAGTGGACGAGGAAGATGTTGGCCTCCTGTCCCAGGCGCTCGCCAAGCCGGGCGAGCAGCTTGCCGAGCAGATCGGCCGACTCGGCGCCGCCGGGGCCGATCATCGCCAGCTGGCCCTCGATGCGGCCGAAGAGGTACCCGCGCACGGTGTCGCCGTCGAGGGCTGCGAGGCCGATGCCGCCGCCGGCGACCAGGGAGCGAAAGTCGCGCTCGCGCGACCCACCGAAGTATGCGGCATCGAAGCGAGCCACGCTTGTCACGTCCGCCGGCCCGATCTCGCGCACCGGCGCCGGGGCGATCGCCTCGAGCATCCCAGGGCCTTTGAGTGCGCCGAGGGCGACGAGGCGCAGTCCGTAGTCGCGCGGGACGTAGCCTCGCTTGAGGGGAATGGTGAAGGCTCGCATGTTGAAGGCATCGACGAAGAGGCGGGTGGATGAGCAGCGTGCGGCGCGGTCGCTGAGGGCCTCGAAGAGGCGAGTGCCAATTCCCGCCGCCTGGTCGGGAGGATCGACGACGACCGGGCCGAGCGATGCCACCTCGTCGCGCAGGTGGAGGAAGCCCGCGCCCACGATCTTGTCGCCGCGCCGGGCCACGGCGGCCTCGCCGCGATCGAGCTCGAGATAGAGGCGAGCCAGTCGCTCGCCCTCCTTCTCGTCGGTGATCGGTTCCGGTAGTCCATGCATGCGGAAAGCGTTGCCGATGGCGCGGTAGATGATGGCGCCGACCGGGGCCGTATCGGCAGCGGTCATCGGAGCCAGCTCGGGCCTATCGGCGGGCAAGACGTCGAAGTTCATCGTCCTTTCCTGTGACTTGATGACTGCTGCGGCGACGAGGTCACCCCACCACCCCTTCGACGAGCGCGGCGAAGAACCGGGCCAGGTCATGGGAATAGGGCATCGGCATCGCGGAGCAGGTGCCGTAGCCCATCGACGTGCTGGTGGCGAGCCCTAACCACAGATCGTACTCGAGCCCGTGGAAGCGCCAGCGGGGGAGGAGGGAGTCTACTCCAGCGCGGTCATGCTGCCCAGGGGGCGGGCTTGCCGGGGCGGGTGCTGCCGAGGCGCTGCCAGACCGCGGCGAGCGCGGGAAGGTAGCGCACGAGCACCCGAAGGCCAGTTCGTTCACGCGACGGACGGTCTCGCGGTCTGCCTGCTCCTCGGGCCGGATGGTTGCCGGTGCTTCAGCCATGTTGGGTCCGGCTCCCGGTCGGCGGCCCGGCGCCGGCCCTGGTCCGGGGCTGCCACCTGAAGGCCTCGAGCGAGACCCGGCCGTTCGCGTCGAACACCACCCCTTCGCGTTCGAGCAGAAATCGCTGCGCGAGCCCTCCGCCCGGTTCCTGACGGCCGAGGCTGATCGTGCCGCGCGCGTTCAGGACCCGATGCCACGGCACGGAGGAATGCGCGGGCAAGGCATGGAGCGCGTAGCCGACGAGACGCGCCTGGCCGGGGAGACCGGCCACCCGCGCGATGTCGCCGTAGGTCGCGACCCGGCCGCGAGGGATGCGGCGCACCGCGGCGTAGATCCTCCGGTAGCGCTCGGAGCTGGGATCCGGGGCGGTGTTCACGCCCCGGGCCCGTCTGGATCGCATGGCGTGGGCCTAGGGTCGCGTCCGCGCGTGCTTCATGAGCTCCCCAGCTCCGAGGCCCCAGTTCGCGATGCAGCGCGCGATGCGCATGGGGGCCACGTCGAGAAGCTGCACACTCTCGCGCTCGACGATCATGAGCGGGCCGGCGGTCGGGTTCGGAGGCTCGGGCATGAAGACCGAGCAGAGCCCTCCGCTGATCTCCTCGACCAGGAAGCCGAGGAAGTACCCGTCGCCCGTCCTGATCATCGCCGGTTTGACCTGACTCTCCCCCTCGCGCGTGAGCACGTTCCCGATCCCGCGGATCACCCCCCAGATGGGAAGGATACTGGCGATCTTGCGATCGGCGCCGCGAGTGATCCGCTTTCCTGGCCCGGTGCGGACGATGAGTCCGGCGAGGAGGCAGGCCAGGGCGACGAGAATGAGCGCCCAGAGGCCGGGCAACGCCGCCTCGAAGGGCAAGTGCTGAGCGATGGGGGCCAGGGCGCTCCTGAAAGCCCCCAGCACCTTCTTCAGCTGAAGCAGGATGAAGCTCACTGGCACCACCACGAAGATTCCACCGATCAGAGTGTCCCAGAGGAATTTCCGCATCGCGTTCGGCTGGGAGCCGTCCTCCTTCCTGGGTCGCCGCCTTGTTCGCCGGCCGATCGTCCGCCGCGGGCGACAGGGCTAGCGACCGCCGGCTCGAGCCTTGATCTCGAGCGCGCGTCCGAGCGAGCGCTCGGCTTCATCGTCGCGGCCGAGACCCGCGAGCAGGAGTCCATGATTGTAGTGCACGCGGGCATTCCCCGTCATGCCGCTCGCCGCGGCGGCGAGGAAGCGTTCCGCCTCCTCGGACCGGCCCATCTCGGCGAGCAGGAGTCCGAGCGAGTAGGATGCTTCGCTCTGCTCGGGATAGGCCGTGACCACCTCGCGCAGGAGATCCCCGACCAGTGGAATGTAGGTGGCCATGCCGATCACGATCAGGGTGTTGGCGCTCCAGTAGTGCATCGCTCGCACCATGGCGCCAAAGCGCACTTGGTCCTCGAGGTGTTTCACCGACTCGCAGGCGTCGCCGGGCACGACAGGTCTCGAAGACGGTCTTGGCGCATTCCTGATCGGTGCGCGGGGGGAGCGGCCCGCGCACGATCGAGCGCCAGGTCCGGCGCCCGAGGGACCCGGCCCTCGCTGGTGGCCCGTCGCGGCGCACGGATCTCATCTCGACGCCCCGGCCACATGGTCGGCGCCGGCCGAGGCGGCGAGGATCTCGCCGAAGTAGAAGCGGTGATAATCCCGGGCGGGATAGTGCTCTTCGATCGCCGGGTCGAGAAAGTGCCCCGGATCCAGATCTCCCCAGTAGATCTTGCGGCACTCGACGACGAGATCGGCTTCGGCGAAGCAGGGGGCGGCCACCTGGAGCGACGCGGTCGGCGTCAGTCCGGATTCGGCGATCTTGTCGCCATCGCGGCCCGACTTGGTGCCGAGAAGGCGTACGGCCTCGCGGTACCGCTCGGGAAAGGAGCTCAAGGTGAAGGAGTCAAACCGCTCCATGAAGCCGTGCGTGTAGCGAGTGGGACGGACGACGACCTGGGCGAAGGGTAGATTCCAGATGGTGCCGAAGCTGCCCCAGGACACCGTCATGGTGTTGAAGTCGCCGCGGGAGAAATCCCCGGCGGTGAGCAGGAACCAGCGCTGGTCCCAGATCTCGAGCGAGCGCAGGAGCAGGCGGGAGAGAGCGACGTGGGATCGGGTCATAGGGCCATCCTTGGCTGTCCGGCCGGTGCCAACCGCCCGGAATATACCATCTCCGATGCGGTGTCACGGATGGCTCGATCCGGCCGGGAAATGCCTGCGGCGGATCACCCGAGGGCGATCCGCCGCTGCTGATGGCCTTGAGGACGATCCCTTGATCGACTCGGGGATCGCGTTGGCGATTGGGGTTATCCGGGAGCCGAGCGCTATCCGATCGAGATCCGGCTCTTGTTCTGAGCCAGCCACTGCTCGAACGTCTTGAGGCTCGGGTTCAGCTTGCGCGTGAGGCTCAGGTCGCGCGCGCCGACGAACTGCTCCTGGAAGTCGCGCTTGAACTGGAACATGTTGCCCAGGTCATCGGCTCCCGGGAAGCCGAAACCGCGGTAGGTGTCCGGAGAAACGGCGTTGTAGCGCACTTCCTGACCCAGCGCCTTGCTCAGTGCCGTGGCCATCTGGCTCCCGGTCAGGTGCTCGCCGGCGATTCCCACCGTCTTGCCGACATACTCGAGGCCAGCCTTGAAGATGCCATAGGCGGCGGCGCCGATGTCCTCGGTGGCGATGCCGGGCAGCTTCTTGTCATCCATGGGGAACGTGATGGCCAGGTTGCCGTCGGGACCCTTCTTGGGACCCATGCCGAAGTGGATCAGGTTGTCCCAGTAGAAGGAAGTCAGGAGAAAGGTGGTCGGCAGGCCGACTTGGGTGAAGACTCGATTCGCCTCCGCCTTGGCTTCGAAATGCGGCACCTTGTATTTCCCCATGAGCGTGGGCATGCGCGTGTCGGTGAGCGGTACCCACTGGCGGGGATCCTCGAAGGTGGACCAGACCGCGTGCTTGACGCCGGACTTCCTGGCGGCGCGGGCCATGTTCGCGGCCTGGGCGAACTCCCTCTCGGGCGAGAAGTGCTCCCAGAAGTTGGTGACGCAGAAGGCACCGTGGGCGCCCTTGAACGCGCGCTCCAGGCTGGCCTCGTCGTCGAGGTCGGCGGTCACCACCTCGGCGCCCATCTGGGCCAGGGCCTTGGCCTTGTCGGACTGGGCGTTCCGCGTGATGGCGCGCACCGCGAAGCCGCCGTTGGGATCGTTGAGGATGGCGCGGGCCAGGCCGCCGCCCTGGGCGCCGGTGGCGCCGACCACGGCAATGATCTTCTTCTCAGCCATACTCGATCAACTCCTCTGGAAAAGGCGATATGCGTGTCACAGGGGGGCTGGAGCTGGGGTCTCGAATTCCACTGCTCTTGGGATGCGGCGAGTCGCCCTGCTGATGCAGACTTTCTATCGTGTCGTGCCGGTTCTTTGCCTTCCGACTTGCAGGTGATGATTCGGGCGGCTAACCTGGCGTCCCTGTGTGACCAGCCGACCAGCTTTACGTGCCCATCCCGGGCGTGCCGGTCATCTCAGTCCCTGGGTGCGGAAGACAAGGAACCGGAAGGAAGCGATGCAAAAGGTCGTTCTCGGCTTGCTCCTCGCTCTGATCGGCAGCATGGCGCTCTCGGTGGCGGCGGGGAAGTGGTTCTTCACCCTCTATCAGGGTTCGATTCCCGATGCGCTGCGGGCGCAGACGATCACGAGCGGAACGCAGCTCATGTTCATCTCGCGCGGCATGATCCTCGGGGTCGCGGTCTTCGTCTGGACCATGATTGCCGTCCTCATGGCCCCGCTCTTCAAGTCGCGCTCGGTTCCCCGGGCCTGATCTGCGCGTGATCAGGCCAGGTTCTCGGCGGCGAAGTCCCAGTTGAGGAGCTTCTCGATCACGGCGTTGACATATTCCCCGCGCCGGTTCTGGTAGTCGAGATAGTAGGCGTGCTCCCAGACGTCGATCGTCAAGAGCGGCTTGAGACCCTGGGTCACCGGGGTGTCGGCGTTCCCTGTCTTCACCACCTTGATCTCGTCGCCGGCGGCGACGAGCCAGGCCCATCCGCTGCCGAACTGCCCGGTGGCCGCACCGGCCAGCGCCTTCTTGCATGCCGCCATGTCGCCGAAGGATGCCTCGATCTTCTGCTTGAGCGCAGCGGGCGGATCGCCGCCGCCATTCGGCTTCAAGCTTCGCCAGTAGAAGGCATGGTTCCAGGCCTGAGCGGCGTTATTGAAGATCGCCACCTGCTCGGCCTTGCCGGTCGTCGCCTTCACGATCCCAGCGAGTGACATCTCCTCGAACTCGGTGCCGGCGGTCAACTTGTTCAGGTTGTCGACGTAGGCCTTGTGGTGCTTGCCATAGTGAAAGCTCATGGTGTGGGCCGAGATCACCGGCTCGAGCCCGTTCTCGGCGTAGGGCAGCTTGGGTAACTCCTGCGGGGGCGCGGCTGCGGCGATGTGGGGAAAGCCGGCCAGAGCGGCCAGGGTGACCCCGCCGGCTGCAATCAGGAACTCACGGCGACCGGGGTCCTTGGTTTCGGGATCGGGATTCATCTCGTTCACGACATCCTCCTTCATTCAGACTCCAACTGCTGCCGCGCCATATCGAGCGCGCGCATTCCTTCGGCGCTGACCTCCGGATACCGGAGGTCGAGTCCCTCGATCGTCCTCGCCAGGATGTCAGCCACCACGGCGCGGGTGACCCACTTGTGATCGGCGGGGACAATGTACCAGGGGGCCCACTCGGTGCTCGTCGCGGTCAAGGCCTCTTCATAGGCCTCCACGTACTCATCCCAGTGAGCTCGTTCGGCGATATCCGCCGGCGAGAACTTCCAGTGCTTCTTGGGATTGTCGAGGCGCTTGAGAAAGCGCTGCTTCTGTTCCTCCTTGGAGACATGGAGGAAGAACTTGAGGATCACGGTGCCGTTCCGGGTGAGATGGCGCTCGAAGCCGTTGATGTCTTCGTAGCGCGCTTGCCAGAAAGCCTGGCTTGGCTCCGCGTGCGGCAGCTTCTGCCGGAGCAGCAGCTCGGGGTGCACGCGGACCACCAGAACCTCCTCGTAGTGGGAGCGATTGAAGATCCCGATACGGCCGCGTTCCGGGAGGGCCTTCATACAGCGCCAGAGGAAGTTATGGTCCAGTTCCTCGGGTGACGGCTGCTTGAAGCTGTAGACCTGGCATCCCTGCGGGTTCACCCCCGACATCACGTGCTTGATCGTGCTGTCCTTGCCGGCGGCATCCATGGCCTGGAAGATCAAGAGCAGGGAGTAGGTGTCGCTCGCCCACAGCTTCTCCTGGGCGGATTCGAGGGAGGCGAGGCTCTCCTTGAGGATCTCCTCCGCACGCGCCTTCACCTCGTCCTTGCCCAGCTCCTCGAGCTCCTTGGTCTGGGCCCAGCCCGGATCGTAGTCGGAGAGCCTGACGCGTCGATCCGGAGGGACGCGGAACCATCGCTCGATGACGTCCGGTGTGAGCAAGAGCTGCCTCCTGGCGTTCTAAGACGGGAGAGTGACGGTGAAGCTGGCGCCACCGCCCGGTGTGTCGGCCAGACGCACATCGCCCCCGTGCGCGCGCGCCAGGCTCGCGACCAGAGCCAGGCCGAGTCCGAGACCCGCGGGCGCATTGGGGTCGATCTCGCCGCGAAACGGCTGGAAGAGATGACGTCGTGTCGCCGGCGGGACTCCGGGCCCGTGGTCGGCCACGGTGAGAGCAACCGCACGCGACCCCGCGGGCCCCACTTCGACGTGGATTCTGCGATCGCCGCTGTCCCTTGAGTACTTTTCTGCGTTATCCAGTAGATTCTGGAGAATGTGGAACAACGCATCACGGTCGAAGGCCACGGGGGGTAGATCCTTGTTCGCCCTCAGCTCCACTCGGGCTCCCGCCTCCTCCAGGGTGGGGGAGAGCCGCGCCAGGCACTCCTCCACCGCGGCGGTCAGGTCACCCGGCTTCGGGTGCACGGTGAGGGCGCTCCGCTCCAGGCGGGCATAGTCCAGCACGTTGCCGACGACGCGGCCGAGGCGCTCCGCTTCCGCGGCAAGGCTGCGGGCATAGGAGCGCGCCTGCCCGGGATCACCCAGGCCCTCGGCCAGCATCTCGGCCTGCAGTCGGAGTCCCGAGAGCGGAGTACGCAGCTCATGGGCCGCCGCCGCAGCGAAACGCGAGCGCTGGCGGGCGAGCCGTTCGGTTTGCCAGACGAGCCCGATCACACAGAGGCCGGCGACCACGGCGGTGCCGGTGCCGAAGAGGAAGCTCTTGCGGAAGGCGGCCATCGCCGCCTGTCCGCGGTTGCGGGCGGCGGCGATCTCCTCCTCGGCGTCGACCGTAACGCGCCACGTCACACACTCGATCGGCACGACCGCGGAGCGTTCGGACTCCGCAGAGGGGAGATCCTCCGCGGTGATGTGGGCGGGATATCTCGACCCGCGGACGAGATCGCGGAGGGCCGTCGGCTCGATCAAGATGCCCTGGATGAGATCACCGCGCGCCGCGGGGACCCGGCGCATCGCCACGAGTTCGAGCTCGCCGCCGAGCCCGACGGTTCGCCACTCCATCTCGCTGGGGTCGGGCGGCGCACTCTCTCCATCCACCGGGGCGTCGAGGGCTGCCGTGAGCCGCATCGTCTCGCCGGAGAGTTGGTTGGCGATCGCGATCTGTTCCGCTTCCCAGCGGCGGTCGGTTCCCGGGGGCAGCAGGACGCCGCCGCCGGGGCCATGCACGGTCGGCATCGTGAGGCGGGTCCCCGCCTCGTTCCTCTCGATCTGGAAGTGAGCCAGGATGAGCGGATCGTGAGGACCGTGGGCCAGCGGCGAGGGCGTGACCGAGGCGCAGGCGCAGGAGCTCGTCGGATCGTGGTAGACATGTTCGTACTGATACGCCGGGCGTCTCGACTCGGCGTAACGGATGGCTTCGAGCCGGCCGGCAAGGCGCTCGGCGAGGCGCAGCGCCTCGTAGCGTGCGCTCTCTCTGGCCGCTCTCTCCAGCTCGGATGCCTCGCGCCCGGCCGCGCGTGACCCTGCGACATACCAGATGGCGGACGGCACGGCTACGGCGAGCGCGGTCAGGATGGCGGCGAGGAGCGTCCGGCTCAGGTGGCGGTGGCTGCCCCCGGTCATGGCTTGCCCCAGGCGTACCCCACGCCCTTCACGGTGAGGATGATCCGCGGCTCGGCCGGATTGCGTTCGATCTTCTGCCGCAGGTTGGCGATCGTCATGTCCACGGTCCGCGTGTTGAGGTCCCCGGGTACGTCCCAGATCTTCTCGAGCATCTCGGCCCTGGTCACGGCACGCGTGCGCTGGGAGTAGAGCAGACGCAGGATCCGCACTTCCTTGTCGGTCAAGGCCATGAGCATGCCGGCGCGCTGGGCTTCGTGGCGCCCGAGGTCGAGCTCGCAATCATCGACCAGAAGGCGGTCGACCACGGGCCGGGTGGCGCCGATCCGCCGCTCGGCCGCTTCGATGCGAGCCATCAGCTCGCGGGCACCGAAGGGCTTGGTCACATAGTCATCGGCGCCGCTCCCCAGGCCTTCGACCTTGTCGTCCTCGGAGCCGCGCGCGGTGAGCATGATCACGGTGAGCTGCGGGCGGCGCCCCTTGAGCCGGCGGCACACCTCGTCACCGTCGAGTCGGGGCAGCATGCGATCGAGGAGCACGAGGTCGAACGCCCCGGCAAGTCCGCGGGTCACCGCCGTCTCCCCGTCACCGACGGCCTCCACCGTGTGACCGGCACCCGACAGGAGATCGGAGAGCGCCCGCCTGAGCCCGGGCTCGTCTTCGACGACGAGGACTTTGATGGCCATCCGCGATTCACCCTGAGTATCCGGCTTGCCGGCCCGCTGGGATCGTTGCCGCCGACCGACTGCCTGTGGAGCGCGCCGCCCGGCGGAAAGCGCGAACCCGCCCGCCGCGAAGCCTAGCACACCCCTCGTGTCATCGAGCGCGATGCTGGGGGGCGATCGTCCCTGGAGATGGCCACTTGCCGGAGGTGCGTAGGCGGTTCACCATGATGGGTGTTCCGAGGAGGGACCCTTGCTCGAATCCCGTGACGACCATCTGCAAGACCCGGCCCGTGCCTGGTCCGGTTACTTCACCGGAGCGGCTCTCGACTCCTGGCGCGCCGCCAACCCGCCGGCCACGAGTCGCGCCGAGGCCGATTTCATCCGCCGTGTGCTCGAGCCGAGGCCCGGCGCCAGGATCCTGGATGTCCCTTGCGGAGACGGCCGATTGCTGCTCGAGCTCGCTCGTGACGGTCTGGGCGGAGTCGGCGTCGACCTGGGGGCGGAACAGATCGCCGCGGCTCGGCGGGCGGCGGCGGAGCAGGCGCTCACGACGGTCGATTTCGAGATGCGCGACATGCGCGACTTGCCGTGGGAACGGGCATTCGACGGTGTGATCTGCTTCGGCAACAGCTTCGGTTACCTCACCGATGACGACAACTTCGCGTTCCTCTGCGCTGTCGAGCGAGTGCTCGTGCCGGGGGGGCGCTTCGTCCTCGACACCCGGCATGTGGTCGAGGCCTTCCCGCCGCCCTTCGAACCCCGCACCACATACCGGACCGGGAGTGTGCTCGTCATGCTCGAGCACACCTTCGATGCAAGGACCTGCCGCGTGGAAGCGACCTCCACCTTCGTCCAGGGTGGGCGCATCGAGCGGCGATACTGCTCGTATCGCGTTTACGAGTACGCGGAGCTGAGCGCACTCCTCACCGGCGCCGGGTTCAGCGCGCTGCGCGGGTTCGGCGATCTTTCGGCTCAGCCGTACGCGCCTGAGGATGACCGGCTATTGTTGCTCGCGACGAGGGCTTAGCCTGGATCGTCCGTTGCTCGAGGTCCAGGAGCCGCCTCTTGCGCCACACGCCACCGCCGTAGCCGCCCAGCTCGCCGTTCTTGTTCACGACGCGATGGCAGGGAATCAGGATGGCGAGACGGTTCTGGCCGTTGGCCCGCCCGACCGCTCGCGCCGCGCCGGGTTGTCCCAGATCTCGCGCCAGCTCGACGTAGGAGCGGACCTCCCCATAGGGGATCGCGCGCAACCGGCTCCAGACCCGCTGCTGAAAGTCCGTTCCCGGGCTCTCGGTCGGCACCGTGAAAGTGGTCCGCCTGCCGGCGAAGTAATCGCCCAGCTCCTCGCGCAGCAACTCGAGATGCGGGTTCGTGCCGGGGACGATCGCGCAGCGGAAGACCTGCTTGAGCGCGGCGAGCTGGGTCTCGAGCCGGCGCGGCTCGCTGAACTCGAGGAGGCAGATCCCGCGCGGCGTGGCGCCCGCGATCAGGGGACCGAGCGGACTCTCGATCGTCGCCGTCCAGATGCAGCTCGCATCGCGGCTCGCTCCGGGCGGCCGGCCGTGGACCTTCTTGTAGGCGTCCCGGAAGCCGCTATGGGATTCGAAACCGCTTCCGAGCGCGACTTCGTCCAGCGCGACCCCGGCGCGTAGCTCCGCCAGCGCCGCTCCGATCCGGCGTCTCCGGCAGTAGGCCTGGAAGGTGAGGCCGAAGTGCCGCTGGAAGTAGCGGCGGGCACGGGCGGGATCGATCCCGCGGCGCTTCATGTCGGCGTCCCGGAGCCTGGTCTCGGGCGACCCGGTGACGAGTTCGAGCAGCTCATCGACCCAGTCGGGCGGCTCCCCATCGGTATCCAGCGGGCGGCAGCGCAGGCACGGTCGGAAGCCTGCCCCCAGGGCCTCCCGTGCGGTGATGAAGAAGGCCATGTTCTCCGCTCGCGGCTTCCGCGCCGGGCAGGATGGGCGGCAGAAGATGCCGGTCGTCCGGACGGCGAGGAAGAACGTGCCGTCGTAGGCGGCGTCGCGAGCGACGACGGCTCGCTCCATCTCAGAACGCGGGGGTAGTGGACTCATGACGTCATCGTAGCGGGGTCGCGCACCGGAGCTCCACCGAGATCTGGACATCGAATTCGCCTCTGCCGGGGGTGCCCGGAACCCCTCGGGGGCGCCTCGCGAGGCCCCCCCCGATTGCAGCGGGTGAGCGGGGAGAGTAAGCTTCCCGCCCATCTTGTGCTGTCCCCGCTGATTTCCCAGAAGGATCCACCGCATGCGACTCTTCGCATCCTCCGCCGTGCTCGCCTTTGCTCTCGCGCTGGCCCATCCGGCGGCAGCCGCCCCCGGTTACCTGCGCTACCCCGACATCCTGGGCAACATGATCGTGTTCGTCGCCGAGTCCGATCTCTGGTTGACGTCCGATCGGGGCGGTGCCAGCCGCCGCTTGACCACCTACGAGGGCAGTGAGTACTTCCCCCGCTTCTCGCCGGACGGCCTCGAGATCGCGTTCACCGGCGAGTACGACGGCAACCGTGATGTCTACTTGGTCGCCATCGGCGGTGGCGAGCCGCGTCGCCTCACCTGGCATCCGGGATCCGACGATGTCGTGGGCTGGACCCCCGATGGGGCGCATGTGCTCTTCCGTTCCAGTCGGGACCATCCGCAGGGAAGCACCGAGCTCTTCTCGGTGCCGCGCGCCGGAGGCGACCCGGAGAAGATGCCGCTCGGCTACGCGGGGCTCATCGACATCGACCGCTCGAGCGGCATGTGGGCCTTCACCCGCAGCACCTATTCCGAGGCGGCCTCATGGAAGCGCTACCGCGGCGGTTCAGCCACCGACATCTGGGTGGGCCATCCGGAACGGGACGACTTCAAGAAGGTGACGACCTTTCCCGGGCCCGACGGCTTTCCGATGTGGCATGCGGGGCGCATCTACTTCCTCACCGACCAGGGAGGCACGGCCAACATCTGGTCGATGCGTCCCGACGGCTCCGACCGCCGGCAGCACACCGATCTCGGGCCGTGGGACGCTCGCTACCCGGCCATGGGGCCGGATGGTCGCATCGTCTTCATGCTCGGCGGCGATATCCATCTCTTCGATCCGGCGACCAATGAGGAGCGCAAGCTGGAGATCGATGTGCCCAGCGAACGCACCTTGACGCGCGTCCGCTATCCCGGTGCCGAGCGCTATGTCGAGTGGTTCGATCTGGCTCCCGATGGTGATCGTGTCGCCCTGGTCGCCCGTGGCGAGCTGTTCGTGATCCCGGTCAAGAAGGATGGAGTGGGAGGTGTGACGCTGGGGATTTCCCGCGGCAGCGGCGCCCGGGAGAAAGTCGCTCGCTTCGATGCCACGGGTGAGCATCTGCTCTACGTGAGCGACACGACCCGCGAGGAGCGGATCTACTCCATCGATGCCTGGGGGCGGGGGGAGGCCCGTGGCGTCACGCCCGACCGCGAGGACACGGGCTGGCACTACGCGCCGCTCTTTTCTCCAGACGGCAAGTGGATTGCCTACAGCGACAACACGCAGACGCTGTGGATTGTCCCCGCCGCCGGCGGCGAGCCCAGACGCGTGGACCAGAGCGAGCAGATGGAGATCCTCCAGTACGCCTGGAGCCCCGATGGCCGCTGGCTGGCCTACGCCAAGGCCGGGCGCACCGAGTTCTCCTCGATCTACATCCATGACGTGCGTCGGACCGAGACCCATGCCGTCACCGGACCCTCGACCAGCGACTGGTGGCCGACCTGGGATCCCGAGGGCCGCTATCTCTACTTCCTCTCGGAGCGCATCGTGGATCCGGTCCTGGGCCTCGGATCCCGCGACTTCTCCAACGTCGAGCTCGGCACCATGAAGCCCTATCTCCTTCTCCTCCGCAAGGACGCCAAGGACCCATTCGCGCCCCTGGCCGGCCTCCCGGAGAGCGAGTCCGAGAAGAAGGAGCGCAAGGAAGAGGAGAAGAAGAAGCACGAACGAGAGGAGGAGGGGGCCGAGCGCGAGGTCGAAGCGGTCGAGATCGACTTCGATGGACTTGCCGGGCGCACGGTCGAGATCCCGATCGATGCCGGCCAGTATGCCGGACTTGCGGCCACGGCCGACAAGATCTTCTACCTCTCGGTCCCGGTCGAAGGCATGAGCGAGCAATCCGACGAGGAAAAGCCCAACAAGGATCTCTTCTTCTACGATCTCAAGGCCAAGGAGGAGATTGCCTTCATGGAGGGGGTGATGAGCTACACCCTGGCCGCCCGCGCCAACAAGCTCGCGGTGATGAAGAAGAAGGGCGAGATCTATGTCGTCGATGCCGAGGTGACACCGGAGGTCGAGGATCTCGAGCAGGGGAAGCTCGACCTCGGGAATGTGGTGATCGAGCTCGATCCGCGCGAGGAATGGGCGCAGATCTTCTACGAGTCGTGGCGTCTCGAGCGTGATTTCTACTGGGACCAGAGCATGGGTGGGGTCGACTGGCGCGCGATGCGCGATCAATACGCCACGCTCCTGCCCCGCCTCGGCAGTCGGAGCGATCTGCGCGACCTCATGGCCGAGATGATCGGCGAGCTCTCGACGTCGCACACCTACGTCTGGGGTGGGGACAGCGGGGTCCAGGTGCCGGCGGTGGCCACCGGACTCCTCGGCGCCGACGTCGCCCGCGAGGGGGAGTTCTTCAAGGTCGCGCGCATCTACCACGGTGATCCCGCCGACCAGGTGCGCTCACCGCTCCTCGAGCCGGGAGTGGAGGTGAAGGAAGGCGATTACGTCCTCGCCGTGAATCGCCGGCCGTTCACTCCCGGCGAGCCGTTCCTGGCGAGCCTCGCCGGTTTCGATGAGAAGCCGGTGATCCTCACCGTCAACTCGCGCCCGAGCCGTGATGGGGCGCGCGATGTCGTCGTCACGCCGCTCAAGAACGAACGCGACCTGCGCTATGCGGACTGGGTACGGCGGAATCGCGAGTACGTCGCGGAGAAGACCGGCGGCAAGATCGGCTACATCCACCTGCCCGACATGGACACGGCCGGCCTCACGCAGTTCGACACCTGGTTCTATCCGCAGCTCGACAAGGAGGGCATGATCGTCGATGCGCGCTGGAACGGCGGCGGCTTCGTCTCACAGCTCATTCTCGAGCGGCTCAGGCGGAAGATCGTGAGCTTCGACCGCTCGCGGGCTGGCGGGGTCTACTCCTATCCCTACCGCACGCTCAACGGGCCGTTCGTCGTCCTCACCAACGAGTTCGCCGGTTCGGACGGCGACATCTTCCCGATGGCGGTGCAGCTCGAGAAGCTGGCGCCCGTGATCGGCACCCGCTCCTGGGGTGGGGTCGTGGGCATCCGGGGCGACAAGCCGCTCGTCGACGGCGGGATGCTCACCCAGCCCGAATACGCGTGGTGGGATCCGCACCTGGGCTGGGGTCTCGAGAACCGCGGCGTCGTGCCGGACATCGAGATCGACAACCTGCCGCAGGAAGTAGCACGCGGGATCGACAGCCAGCTCGATCGCGGCATCCAGGAGGTGCTGCGATTGCACGAGGTCTCGCCGCCGGTGAAGCCGGAGTTCGGTCCCGTGAGGCCGCGTTCGCGCGATGCCTACAGGCCCGAGCTGGGATCGTGAGGAGCGAGATGAAGGGTTGCCGCCGGCGTTTCATCTGGCCCGCCCCGGTGGAATGAGGTCCGGACGCTCGCCCGTCCGCTCGCGAAGTCCGGCCCCCTTCACTCCCCGCGGCGCCAGCGCTGGAAGGAGCCGCCCAGGGCGCCGATCGTGCGCGCGGTGCTCACCGCCGCGAGCATGGCGTCTGGCCTCCGGGTCGCCGTCTTCCCCAGCGTCGAAGCAACTTCCAGCGCTGCTTGCTTGACCAGGAACAGCGGCACTCCGAACAGGGCCCGATCGAACTTCTCCTGCTCGAAGCGCCCGAACTTGATCCCCGCCAGCAGATTCAGGTGCAGGAAATACCGGCGGTTCATCTTCTCGCAACCAACCCAGTGCTCGATCACCATGTCGGGCCGGTACCGCATGCGGGCCCGCTGATCGACGAGGAGGCGGAACATGACGGCATCCGACCCACCTCCCACACCTCTTCCCGCCCGGTTGTACCGCGGGTCGAAGCGGAGGCCGGAGCGGAATAGCGATAGCCGGTACGCGATGTTGCCGCTCCATACCGGGGTTCGGTAGTCGCGGATCCAGAAGGGCTCACCACCATGATCGACGGACCCGAGGTACTTGAGGAGCTCGTCCCGGAGCCAGGCCGGCCGCGGACCGGGAAAGCGAACGCGAATGGGGCCGCCCGCACACTCGGCGCCCTCGCGATCGAGGGCGTCGACAGCGGCTTCCAGCCATCCCGGGAGAGGCGCTTCATCGGTGTCGATGAACGCGAGATATGCACTATCCGCGGCCTCGTCGATGGCGCGATTGCGCGCGTAGGGAATGCCCTGTGCTGTCTCCCGCACGACCTTGATCGGGACGGGACCGTTCCGGCTCATTTCGCGGATGAGCTCGTCGGTTCCATCCGTCGAGTTGTTGTCGACTACGAGGATCTCCCAGGGGCCATCGAGTGTCTGCGCGGCGAGAACCGGCACAAGCTCGGCAAGCCGGTCCCGGGCGTTGTATGCGCATATGGCCACGGTGATCCGCTTCATGGTTGCCTGGCGCCCAGTCGCGACTTGAGGTGGCGGATGCCATATCTGGCGACATGCCGCCAGCCCACGGCGTTCTCGGCAAGCGCCAGCTTGCGGGCGAAGGTCGACAGCGAGTCGTCCCAGGTAACCGCGACCCGACGGATCGTGTAACGGTCGTCACCGGCCTCGACGAACCCGGCGCGGGTGGCGCAGGCGCCTTCATAACCCGCCGCGATCACCTGGTGGCGAGCGGGCGCGTTCCATCGTCCGTAGGGGTAGGCGAAAGTGCGGATCGCCGTCGCCAGGCGATCTTCGAGCTCCCTCTTCGAGCCGGCGATCTCATCGTGTAGATCGTCGCCCACAATCTGCGTGAGATCTCGATGGCGGCGCCCGTGGGAGCCGATCTCGAAGCCGGCCTGGATCATCTCGGCGAGTTCGTCCCGGGTCAGCAGTTCGCGCTCTCTCCGGCCACCGTTGACCCATGGGGCAAGCTGGCCGATGAAGTCCGCCACCACGTACCACGTTCCGGTCATGCGGCGATCGAGGAGCGGACGCACCGCACCCTCGTAATTGTTCCGGTATCCATCATCGAACGTGATGATCACGCGCTTGGTCCCCCGGGCCTGGCCCGGGATCCAATCGGCGATGCGCGTCGTCTTCCAGCCGGTAGCGATGAGGAGGTCGAGCTGGTGCGCGAAGGCCCGCGCGCGCACGTCGTAGCGCGTGTTGGGTTGCCCGTCGTGGGCCACCACTCCGTGATACATGAGGGCCACGGTCTTCCGTCCCTCTCCAGGGCCACCGTCTCGCTCTGATGATGCCTTGAGGAGGAGTTGGGAGACCGGATCGATCATGGTGGAGTTGCTGGAAAGCGGTAACGCCCTCGGTTCGTCATGATCGGCCGGAGGAAGCGCCATCTTGAGGCGGAAGAACCGGGCGGCGCGTCCAGCCCGGCCGGAGGGGCTGTCATTCCGCGGCCGGCCAACAGGTTACCACACGTCTAGGGCCCGTGGCTCTGTGCTCCCCGCGCTCGGATCCGCCACAGGTCGCCGTAGACTCGAGTCTCCATCGGCTGAACATCGTATCTCGTCGTCAGTTCCTCAAGCCACTCCTCGCGACTGCGTCCCGAGATGGCTGCGATCTCTTCCCATCCGCTGGTCGCCGCGGCATCGGCCGCCGTGAAGACGTTGAGCGCGAAGACGCGCCCCCCGGTCTCGAGCGTCCGGTCGATGGTGTCGAGGAGCGCCTCGTGATAGGCCTCCTTCCCCAGCGGCAAGCCATAGATCAGGCTCACCGCGCGCGCCTCCCCGAGCGCCTGGAGGTACGGTCCCCAGCCGCCCACGTTGAGTAGCACGTCGGCGGGGTCCACTCGTTCCGCGAACAGACGCGCGCGTTGCCAGGACTGGCTGCCGTTCCGATCGAGAAGCGTCGGCACCGGGGTCGGAGCATTGGCGATCGCAAGCGCCAGGGCGGCCGCGACCACCGCCAGCGCGGTTCCCGGTGCCGCCGGATGGCCTGAACGCCAACCCCGGGTGCTGCGCACGGCATGAACAGCGCTCCACGTGCCGAGGAAGGGCAAGAGTGGCAGCCAGAACTGGGGATCACTACCCAGCCACAGGAAGTTGAACAAGGCAACGGGGACGAGCGCCACCCAGGCGGCGAGCCACACCAGGCGCTCCTTCTCGCCTGGCGGCCGGGCGAGGAGGGGGAGCGTGACGACGAGAGCCAGGAGCGCGCCCAGCGCGAAACGCATCCAATCGAGATCGGGCACCGGCACGGGTGCCTCCCCAGACAACCTGGCTTTCAGCGCGGTCGTGACCGCCGTGTCCCCGGTGAAGGCGTTGATGAGTCCAGACCCCGCGCGGAGCACGTTGGCGAAGGTGAGCTCCCCCTGTTCGGGAAGCCGATCGGTGGAGGCGTGGGTCGTCAATTTCTCGATCACGGCCTGGGGGCTCGATCCCACGGCGATCCACGGCACGAGGACGAGAGCGACCATGGTCACGAGCGCGCTGGCAACCAGAAAGCCGAGGATGGTCCGGCCACGGGCTCGGGATTCCGTTCCCAGCGTGTTGAAGAGAGCGAGCGCCGGCATCAGCGCGGCGCAGTTGAGCGCGCACAGGATCGAGAGGGCGGCCGGGATTGCGGGGAGGACGATCCGCCGGCGGGAGCGCGAACGCGCGGCCAGATTCAGGGTCAGGAGCAGGAAGAAGTTGGCGAGGATGCCGGTCTCGGCCTCGCGGCTGTGGAGCCAGTGCGCAAACGTGGCGGCGAGCGCCAGCGCGTAGGCGAAGGCGACGGGGAGCGGGACGCCGAGCCGGACGAGCCAGAGCAGGAAGAGTCCGCATGCCGCGGCACCCAGGAGCGAGTTCAACGCCTGGATGGGAATGAAGGCGGGCCCCCGATAGCCCACGCGGGCGGAGATCGCGAGCGCCAGCCGATCGGCTGGTGTGACGAGGAGGTGATGCGGGTTCAGCTCGAGTGGCTGAGTGAGCGTGGCCGCAATCTGCGCCATGGCGTCGCCGCTCGCCGGGAGCACGATGGGCATCGTGAGCGCATACAGGGCGAGGACGAGCCCCGAGGCAACGAGCGCAAGGGCCACGCTGGCGGCCGTGGCTGGCAGGGGCCACCGGTTCATCGCGCCGCAGTCTACCAGCTGGCAACAGGTTGGGCCATCGGCCGGGGAGCCGGGAGTGGATTCGGGTCGCCCTCTTGACGTCCGGGGCCGGGTTCGGTATACCCGGCCACCGCCAGGACATTGGAGTCCAAGAACCGGCAGACACCTCGCTTCAGCCATCATCCTTTCCGGGGAAGTCACTCCTGGCGCGGAATGTGCGACTCCGAGTGGAAGGACCTGGATCGAGCGGCCAATGGAGCAGGTGGTGCAGTGCCCCCACCAACCCGCTACCAAGGGGGATGTGGAGGGAGAGCGACCTTGAGATGTCGCTTCCTGTTCCGATTGTGATCGGCTCGCGGCCCCAGAGCCGCAAACGTGAACCCCTCCGGAGGTCGACCCTCCTCGTTCCGCCCTATCGCTGTTGCCATTCCCAGGCCTGGTCGTTCGGACTCGAGGCTGAGGGCCCATGGCGATCAAACGATTCCTGATTCAGAGCGTCTCCGAGGCCGCCCGCGCCAACGCCACCGGGCAGGATGTGAGCGTTTGGGATGAGTGGTGGCAGCGCCAGTACGCGGGGCTGCCCCTCCGCGAGCGCATCGAGCGCGGCGTGGCCTCGGTCGAGCACGATCCGATCCTCCCTTATATTCTCGAGAACCTCTCCCTCGGGGATCGAGTGCTGGAGGCCGGCTGCGGTCTCGCCCGGTTCGTGATCTACCTGCATCGCCAGGGCCATGACGTCACCGGTGTCGATTTCTCGCAGGCGACGGTGCGCACACTCCTCGGCTTCGACCCCTCGCTCGCGGTCGAAGTGGCCGATGTCAAGAAGCTGCCCTATGCCGACGGCACCTTCGATATCTACCTCTCGATCGGCGTCGTCGAGCACTTCGAGGAGGGACCCGCCGCCGCCCTGGCCGAGGCCTACCGCGTGCTGCGGCCAGGCGGTCGGCTCATCCTCCAGGTGCCGTGCGGGAATCTGCTCGCCCGCTTCCTGCAACGACCCTGGGATTCCGCCTGGCGGCGGGTGATGCGGACCCCGCTCGTTCGCCGCATGGCCCACCGTTCGCCACGGGCGGCGGAGCGATTCTTCCAGTACGAGTACTCACCGCGGGAGATGGCGCGCTTCGTTCGCGCCGCCGGGTTCAGACAGGAGAGGCTCGTCCCCTACTTCCACGAGGCCGGGCTGGTGGCAGCGCTCGGTCTCCGTGCGGTGCTGGGCACGCACTACCGGTTGTTGCCCGTCGTCATCGCCGCGCGCGGCATGCGCTGCCTGTCGCCGTGGCTGACGCCGGCGCATCTGCTTGTCCTGGCCCGCCGTTGACCGCGCCCCCGCGCGGTCGGCGATGTTGCGGCGGCAGCGCTAGCGGCTGATCACGACCTTCCGGGTCGCGGCGGTCCTCTGGCCTTCGGCGCGAAGCAGGTAGATCCCGCTGGGGAGGTCGGCAAAGCCGAGCCGGACCCCCATCGAGCCTGTCGCATCGACCATGATCTCTCTCCGGCTCACCGCGCGGCCCGAGACGTCGAACAAGGTCAGGCGGACCGGCGCTTCCTCGAGAGCCTCCAGCGTGACGCGCGCATGATCCCGAGCTGGATTGGGGCTGATGTTCGTGATGGTCAGCGCCTCGAGGGCGGGTGCGTCGGCCGCCTCGAGGAGATCCGCCGTCGGCAACGGATCGGCGAGACTCGCCAGGGTCGCGATGCCGGCGCGGGCGCAGTTCGTGCCGAAGGGGAAGTAAGACTGGTAGTTGATCAGGAGATCGCTCGTCCGGTGGTAATGGGGATTGCCGGACAGATAGATCTCGATGCCCTCGATGGCGCGATAGCCCACCTGCCAGAAGGAGTAGTGGTCGCTCCCCGACGAGCTCGGGGAATAGACGAGGCTCACGTTCAGGTCGGGTACGTAGCTTGCCGCCGCCGTGCCGAAGGCCTGGGCGATGGGAAATGAGTTGCTGTTGTAGACGATCTTGATCGAGTCATGGCCGATGGGGCCGAACAGCAACATGTCCAGATTGACCACGCCGCGAATGAGATCCCCGTTGGCGGCCGCGGCGGCCGCGTAGACCCGGCTACCGCACAGGCCCTGTTCTTCGGCGCCGAAGCAGATGAAGCGCACCGTGTACTTGAAATCGTAGGCCGCCATCACCCGCGCCGCCTCGAGCACGGTGGCCGAGCCGCTGGCGTTGTCGTCGGCTCCCGGCGCGACCGCCTCGGGGGTCGAGGGGCTGCCGGCCGTCGAGTCGAGATGGCCGCAGATGATGAAGACGGAATCCGGATAGACGGCTCCCGGCTTCTCTGCAACCACGTTCCAGCAAGTGAAGTCCGCTCCCGACCACGGGTCGGCGACATATTCCTCGATCTCGGCCGGAATGCCGTAGGACTCGAAGACATCGTGAGCGTAGAGGCAGGCATTCATGAAGTTCGTGTGACGGGCATTGCGCGTGGTGAAGTCCTCCAGGTCCTGGATGACTCCCTGATAGCTGGCATCGCTGACCGCCGCGACGATATCGGCGACCAGATCGGGGTGGGCCGGGCTCGGGAGGGGCGACACGGCCTCCAGGGCGGCTCCCAGCTGCATCGTACGCAGCTCGACCACTCCCCGGATGCCATCGAGCCGGAAGTCTGGAGCGATGTCGCCTTCCTGCCTGACGATGAGCGCGAGATCCCGCGCGAAGAGGATGCGGCCGAGACGTTCCGCCGTGGACCGGCCTGCAGGGGAAACGAGCTCGACCTTGAGGTAGCGGGCGGCGCCGATCTCGCCGCGATCGAGGATGGTGTGGGGGGGAGGATGTCGAGGCGGTCCCCGGCGACCTTGGCGATCAGGTAGTCGGTCCCCACATCGAGGACTTCCACTTCGTCGAGCCAGGCTTCACCCTGGGTCTCGCGGATATCGGTGTCGATCGCCACCAGGCAGTCCGGCGGCTGGATCGCGGTCACGAGGAGAGGAAGAGCCAGAAGCAAACCGAGCATCACGACCTCCGTGGCGTTGAGGTCCTTGAAGGCGCGGCCTGTCCCATCATTATAGAACAAACCGGCGGCGCCGGGCCGGACGCCTTGGCCCTGCGGTTCTCCTGGGCTTTGCTTTCGCCTGGTCCCGGTGCTAGTCTACCGTCCGGCGGTTTTTTCTATCCCCAGGCAATTGCATTTGTCCGAAAGCGGCTCGATATCCCAGTCGCGGCCAGGAACGGCCGCCGCGGGTTTCCCGGGTAGGACACCCGCACACCCGAAGTCCCGGAGCTTTCCCATTCGTCTTCGCGGATTACCCGACTGGGGATCGCTTCTTGCTCGCTCGGCCTGGGGCCATGCCCAATCCGGCTGCCCGACCGCCTGCCGCCCGAGCAGCGTCTGTTTAAGGAGCATCTTGCCATGAGCGGCGCTACCACCTTGGCCGGTCCTTCCGATGTGAGGAAAGACTCCATGATCACATTGGCGAAGCGTTCGATGGTCACCGTCGATGGGAACGAGGCCGTGGCCTCGGTGGCCCATCGGCTGAGCGAGACCATCGCCATCTATCCCATCACTCCATCCTCGCCCATGGGCGAGCTGTCGGATGAATGGTCGGTGCAGGGCAAGACCAACATCTGGGGAGTGGTGCCAGAAGTCATCGAGATGCAGTCGGAAGGAGGCGCTGCGGGCGCCGTCCACGGAGCGCTGCAGGCCGGCGCTCTGTCGACGACCTTCACCTCGTCTCAGGGGCTGCTGCTCATGATCCCCAACATGTACAAGATCGCCGGGGAGCTCACCGCGTTCTGCATGCATGTCGCCGCCCGCACCGTGGCCACGCACGCGCTCTCCATCTTCGGCGACCACTCCGATGTCATGGCCTGCCGGCAGATCGGCTTCGCCATGCTCGCCGGCGGCTCGGTGCAGGAGGCTCATGACATGGCGGCGATCGGTCATGCCGCCACCCTCCGCGCACGGGTGCCGTTCCTCAACTTCTTCGATGGCTTCCGCACCTCCCATGAGGTCTCGAAGATCGAGGAGCTGAGCGATGACGACCTGCGGGCCTTGATCGACGAGGAGCTCGTCAAGGCGCACCGCATGCGCGCGCTCACGCCGGACCGTCCAGTGCTCCGGGGCACGGCGCAGAACCCGGATGCCTTCTTTCAGGCCCGGGAAGCGGGGAACGGTTACTACGATGCTTGCCCCCTCGTGGTCAAGGAGGCGATGGAGCGGTTCGCGGATCGGACCGGGCGCCGTTACCGGCTCTTCGACTACGTGGGACATCCCGAGGCCGAGCGCATCGTGGTGCTCATGGGATCGGGCGCCGAGACCGCCCACGAGACGGTCGAGGCGATGGCGTCGCGGGGCGAGAAGGTCGGCGCGATCAAGGTCCGGCTCTATCGCCCGTTCTCGGTCCCGGACTTCATGGCCGTGATCCCGCCCACGGTCCAGTCGATCGCCGTTCTCGACCGCACCAAGGAGCCGGGCGCCATCGGGGAGCCGCTCTATCTCGATGTCATCGCCGCCCTCCGCGAGGCCCGGACCGCCGGGATCTCGCCGCTGGCCTCCGACCCGGTGATCGTGGGGGGACGCTACGGACTCTCCTCCAAGGAGTTCAACCCGGCGATGGTCAAGGCGGTCCTCGACCACCTGAAGGCGGAGAAGCCGAAGAACCACTTCACGATCGGCATCGTCGACGACGTCACGCACACCTCGCTCGACTGGGACCGCGATTTCGAGCTCACCTTCGAGGGGCGCGTGCAGGCGGTGTTCTTCGGTCTCGGCGCCGACGGCACGGTCGGGGCCAACAAGAACTCGATCAAGATCATCGGCGAGGAGACGCGGAACTACGCACAGGGCTACTTCGTCTACGATTCGAAGAAGTCCGGAGCCATCACCATTTCCCATCTCCGCTTCGGTCCGGAACCGATCCACTCCACCTATCTCGTCAAGAGCGCGGGCTTCGTTGCCTGCCACCAGTGGGTGTTCCTCGAGACGTTCGCCATGCTCGAGTACGCGAAGCCCGGTGCGGTGTTCCTGCTCAATTCCCCCTTCCCGCCGGAGAAAGTGTGGGATGAGCTGCCGCGGGAGGTGCAGGAGGAGATGATCGAGAAGAAGATCAAGCTCTACGTGATCGATGCCTACGAGGTGGCGAAGGACACCGGCATGGGCGGCCGCATCAACTCGATCATGCAGACCTGCTTCTTCGCCATCTCGGGCGTGCTCCCGCGCGAGGAGGCCATCGCCAAGATCAAGGAGGCGATCGAGAAGACCTACGGCAAGAAGGGGGCGGAGATCGTCCGGCGGAACTTCGCCGCCGTCGACGAGACGCTCGCGCATCTCCATGAGGTCGAGGTGCCGGAGCGCGTGACGGCGACCCGGATGCGGCCGCCGGTGGTGGCCGACGAGGCCCCCGATTTCGTGAAGCGCGTGACGGCGGTCATGGTGGCCAACCACGGCGACCTGCTGCCGGTGAGCGCGTTCCCCATCGACGGCACCTGGCCCACCGGCACCGCCAGGTGGGAGAAGCGCAACATCGCTCTCGAGATCCCGGTATGGGATCCGGCGATCTGCATCCAGTGCAACAAGTGCGCGCTGGTCTGCCCGCATGCGGCGATCCGGGCCAAGATCTACGAGCCGGCGGTGCTGGGCGGGGCGCCCGCCACCTTCAAATCGATCGATTTCAAGTCTCCCGAGATCAAGGGGCATCGTTACACCATCCAGGTGGCGCCCGAGGACTGCACGGGCTGCACCTTGTGCGTGATGATCTGCCCGGCCAAGGACAAGTCGAATCCGAAGCACAAGGCGATCGACATGCACCCGCAGCCGCCGCTGCGCGAGAAGGAGCGCGCGAACTACGCCTACTTCCTCGATATCCCGGAGTTCGACCGCACTGCGCTCAAGCTCGATCTCAAGGGCTCGCAGTTCCTCGAGCCGCTCTTCGAGTACTCGGGAGCCTGCTCCGGCTGCGGCGAGACCCCGTATGTCAAGCTCCTGACCCAGCTGTTCGGCGACCGCGCTCTCATCGGCAACGCCACCGGATGTTCATCGATCTACGGCGGCAACTTGCCGACGACTCCTTACACGACCAATCGCGAGGGCAGGGGCCCGGCGTGGTCGAACTCGCTGTTCGAGGACAACGCCGAGTTCGGTCTCGGCTTGCGGCTTGGCGTCGACCATCATGCCGAGCACGCGCGGCACCTGCTCGTGAACCTGGCCTCCGAGCTGGGTGCCGAGCTCGTCCGCGGGCTCCTCGAGGCCGACCAGTCGAGCGAGAAGGGGCTCAAGGAGCAGCGTGAGCGGGTGGCGCTCCTCAAGGAGCGCCTGAAGGGCCTGCGCTCTGCCGAGGCGCGGCGACTCGAGGAGCTGGCCGACTACCTGGTCAAGAAGAGCGTGTGGATCATGGGCGGTGACGGCTGGGCCTATGACATCGGTTTCGGCGGTCTGGATCACGTGCTCTCGATGCATCACGACATCAATGTGCTCGTCCTCGACACCGAGGTCTACTCGAACACCGGCGGCCAGCAGTCGAAGGCCACGCCGCTCGGCGCCGCCGCCAAGTTCGCCATGGCCGGCAAGCAGATCCCGAAGAAGGATCTCGGCATGATGGCGATGGGATACGGCCACGTCTATGTGGCCCGGGTCGCCTTCGGCGCCAAGGACGTGCAGACCGTACGCGCTTTCCAGGAGGCCGAGTCCTATCCGGGACCTTCGCTCATCATCGCCTACTCGCACTGCATTGCACACGGCTACGACATGGCCTACGGGTGCCAGCAGCAGGGGCTCGCCGTGGATGCCGGCGTGTGGCCGCTCTATCGCTTCGATCCGCGGCGGGTCAAGGCCGGCGAGCCGCCGCTCAAGCTCGACTCGGGAGCGCCCAAGATCCCGGTCAAGCAGTACATGCAGAACGAGACCCGCTTCCGGATGACCGAGAAGCTGGATCCGGAGCGCTACAAGCTGCTGCTCAGGTGGGCCCAGAAGGCGACCGAGCAGCGATTCGCCGTCTACGAGCAGCTGGCCAAGGTGATCGTGCCCCAGACCGGCGCCATCCCGGAGGGCGAACCTCCGGCCGACGCGGAGAGCTAGGAGCAAGTATGGACCTCTCGACCCATTACCTCGGCTTCGCGCTCGCGAATCCGTTCATGCCGGGAGCCTCGCCTCTCGTTGACGACCTCGACACCGTGAAGCGTCTCGAGGACGCTGGCGCCGCCGCCATCGTCATGCACTCGCTCTTCGAGGAGCAGATCGTGCTCGAGCAGGTGTCCACGTTCAAGAGCACCGAAGGTCACAGCGGCACCTTTGCCGAGGCGCAATCCTTTCTCCCGGATCCGGACTGGTTCCAACTGGGCCCGGAGGAGTACCTGGATCATCTCCGGCGAGTGAAGGCGGCGGTCTCGGTGCCGGTGATCGCTTCCCTCAATGGCAACACGCTCGGGGGCTGGCTCGATCACGCTCGCCTGATGGCGGAGGCGGGAGCGGACGCCATCGAGCTCAACCTCTACTCGCTCGCCGCCGACCCCAAGCAGTCGGGCCAGATGATCGAGGATCGCGCCGTGGAGGTGGTGCGTGCGGTGAAGGGGGCGGTGGCGGTGCCGGTGGCGCTGAAGCTGTCGCCCTTCTACACGTCGCTCTCGCACACGGCGCGGCGCCTCATCGACGCCGGCGCCGACGGACTCGTGCTCTTCAACCGCTTCTACCAGCCGGACATCGACGTGGACCAGCTCGAGGTGCTGCGCTCGCTCCATCTCTCGAACTCGAGCGAGCTGCCGCTGCGCTTGAACTGGCTCGCCATCCTCTCGAGTCAGGTCGATACCTCCTATGCCGTGACCGGGGGGGTGCACACAGCGATCGATGCGGTGAAGTCGGTGATGGCGGGAGCCGATGCGGTGCAGATGGTCTCGGCCCTCCTGCAGCGCGGCCCAGGCTACCTGGCGACGATCCAGAAGGAGATGGTTACCTGGATGGAGGAGCACGAGTACCACTCCCTCAAGCAGATGCGGCGGAGCATGAACCTGGCGAGCGTGCCCGATCCGTCGGCCTTCGAGCGCGCCAACTACATGAAGATCCTCCAGTCCTGGCGGGACATGTAGGGATGCACTCGGTCCGGCATCTCCCCGGCGAGCTGGCCCCGCAGGTGGCGGCGGCGCTCGACGCCGGGGAGGTGAACGACATCGGGCGCCGGGTCTGGGCGCGCGATGCCGCCCTGTGGACGGGACGCGACGAGGGCCGCTGGCTCGGCTGGCTCGACATCGTCGATCACGAGCTGGCGGCGGTCGGCCGGCTCGCCGAGCTCGGCGCCGAGGTCCGGCGGGAAGGATTCCAGGACGCGCTCCTTCTCGGCATGGGGGGCTCGAGCCTGGGGCCCGATGTGCTGGCCGAGACTCTCGGCGGGGAAGCGGATCATCCTCGCCTCCATGTCCTCGACTCGACCGATCCCGCTCAGGTGCGCGCCTTCGAGTCGCGCGCCGACCCCGAGCACGCGCTCTACATCGTCGCCAGCAAGTCGGGGACGACGCTCGAGCCCACCCTGTTTCTCGAGTACTTCCATGCGCGCGCCGTGGAGCAGCTGGGTGAGGACGAGGCCGGGCGGCATTTCATCGCCATCACCGATCCCGGATCCAAGCTCGAGGCCGAGGCGCGCGCGCTCGACTTCCGCCACGTGCTCCACGGCGTGCCCTCGATCGGGGGGCGTTACTCGGTGCTCTCCCCGTTCGGGATGGTGCCCGCGGCGATCATGGGTATCGACCTCCAGCGCTTCCTCGAGCGGACGCAGACCATGGTCCTCGAGTGTGGACCCCAGGTGCCGGTGGAACGGAATCCCGGCGTGGCCCTCGGCATCACGCTCGGCGTGCTCGCAGCGAACGGGCGCGACAAGGTCACCTTCATCGCTTCGCCCGGCATTCTGAGCCTCGGCGCCTGGCTCGAGCAGCTTCTCGCCGAGTCCACGGGCAAGGAAGGGAAGGGGCTGATTCCCGTGGATCGCGAGCCTCTGGCCGCGCCCCCGGCTTACGGCGAGGATCGGGTGTTCGTGTATCTCCGGCATGCGTCGACCGCCGATCGGGCCACCGACGCCGCCGTTCAGGCCCTGGCCGCCGCCGGTCAGGCCGTGATCGAGATCACGATCGAGAACAACCTCGACATCGGCCGCGAGTTCTTCCGCTGGGAGATGGCGACAGCGGCCGCGGGCGCGGTGCTCCGGATCAATCCCTTCGACCAGCCCGATGTCGAGGCGAGCAAGGTCGCCACGCGTGCTCTCACCGCGGAGGCGGAGCAGACGGGATCGCTTCCCGCCGAGGAACCGTTCCTGGTCGAGGGTGGGATCGCGCTCTTTGCCGATCCACGGAACGCCGGGGAGATCGAGCGCGTCGCCCCCGACCGTTCCCTCGCCGGGTTCCTGCGTGCCCACTTCGATCGACTCGGAGCCGGGGACTACGCCGCGTTCCTCGCCTATCTCGAGATGAGCGTGGCGCATGAGACGGAGCTCACCGCGATGCGCACGCTGGTGCGCGATGCGAAGCGCGTGGCCACCTGTGTCGGCTTCGGGCCGCGCTTCCTCCACTCGACCGGCCAGGCCTACAAGGGCGGCCCGCCGAGCGGCGTCTTCCTCCAGATCACGGCCGACGATGCCGCGGACCTCCCGGTCCCGGGTCGCAAGACATCCTTCGGCACGGTCAAGGCGGCGCAGGCGCGCGGGGATTTCGCCGTGCTCGCCGATCGCCGCCGCCGGGCGCTGCGCGTGCATCTCGCGAGCGACGTCGCGACCGGGCTCGAGACCGTGCGGATCGCTCTGGCCCGCGCTCTCGCCTAGGCCGTCCCCGTCGCGCGCAACTCGTCGACCAGAGCGCTGAGCCGCGGGCAGTCGCCGTGCATCCCGAGCACCTGATCGAGATGGGCGAGCGCCTGCGGGATGTACTCGAGGAATCCGGGCCGCCCCAATCGCCCGCCGAGCTTCCCGTAGGCGCCGAGAGCCTGCATGAGGCGATCGGCTGCATTGGCGAGGAAGCACCGGCGCCATTTCCGATCGTCGTGCCCCGCGATGTTTTCGAGATAGCGGGCGATCATCTCCTCGCGGACGTTCTCCGGCATGGCAACGTACGGATCGTAGAGCACGGCCGCCAGATCGTACTCCGGAGGTCCGAGGCGGGCGCCCTGGAAGTCGATGACCACGATCTCTTCCCCGTGGACCATCAAGTTCCGTGACTGGTAGTCGCGGTGCATGAAGTGGTGGTTGCCGGGCGCTGCGAGCGCCTCCCGCGCCAGCTGTTCGCATTCCGCCGCGATGTCGTCGAAGTCGTGCCTCCGCCCGAGGTGGCTGGTGACCAGCTCGCGGTGGAAGTAGGCAGCCTCCCATTCGCCGATGAACGCCGAGTCATAGACCGGATTGGGGGTCGCCTCCGGATCGAAGCGCGGGTCGCCGCTCGCGTGCATGAGAGCGAGGGCGTCGATCGCCTGGCGGTAGAGATCGCGGAGCCGGTGCGTGGCGGCTTGCTCTCGCCATGTTCCGGGCCTGGCCAGGTCGTAGAGCCGCGTGTCCCCGAGATCCTCGAGGAGGACGAGGCCCGCATCCGGATCCGCGCCGAGGAGCGCGGGCACACGGACGCCGCGCCGCGCGAGGAAGTCCTGCACGGCGAGGAATCCCTCGTTCTCGTCGGGATGGGAGCGATCGGTGGGGAGGGGATTGGCGGCGAGGATGGCGCTGTGTCCGCCGCTCTGGACCCGGTAGATCCGGCGATTCGAGCCGTCGCCGGCGAGCGGTGTGATCTCGATCTTCCCGGCCGCGCGCATGGGTGCGGGGAGGGTGCGGACCGCGAAATCGAGGAGCCTCTCCGGCGATGGCTCATGCATCGGGAGACCCGCCTGGACCGATCCGGCCGGGGATGGGAGCGGAGCCCGCCCTCGTCAGGAGCACGTGGTGGAGATCGGCCGTGACCGTCATCTCCGGTCCAACGATCGAGTCCAGGACCGTGACTCCGGGCCCGATCCTCGTGCCCGCCATGACGATGCTCCGCCGGATGCGAGCGCCGGCGCCGATCGTGCACGACGGATCGCACCAGCCGAACTCCTCCACTTCGTGCCCGCCGGTGGCCGGGGGGCGGCGGTCGCGGAGGATGCGATGGGCTTCGAGGTAGGCGGCGGGCGTTCCGATGTCGAGAAAGGGGAGGTCTCCTCGCGGCGACCACACCCAAGCCCCGAGCGCGCCCTCGCGAATGAGCTCCTTGTAGGTATCCGTGATGCCGTGAAATCGGCCCCGGGGCAGGCGCGTGACGAGCGCCGGAGACACCGCGTGCAAACCGGTAAAGGTGAGGGCCCGGCCCGGCTCCGGCTGCGCCAGGATCGCGCTCACGCGGTTCCCCTCGACGGCCACATTGGGATTCACCGCGGACTCGGTCAGCACGAGCGTGGCGAGGAAGCCTCCATGCCGGTGGGTGCCGACGACCTCCGCGATCGGCAGCGCCATGAGCGCATCCGAGTTGACGATGACGACGGGATCACTCTCGAGATGGAGAGCCGCCTTGGCGATGGCGCCACCAGTGCCCAGGATCTCGGGCTCGTGTGAGATGACGATGCGCTCTCGCTCCGGGTGGCGATCGATGTGCGCTGCGATCTGCTCCGCCAGGTGATGCGTATTGATGACGACGCGGCGCACCTGGGCCGCCCCGTCCCCAGCGAACAGATTCCGGAGATGGAGATCGAGGATCGGGGTGCCGTAGATCGGCAAGAGAGCCTTTGGAATCTCCGCGGTGAGCGGTCGCATCCGGGTGCCGAGGCCGGCCGCCAGGAGGAGGACGTCGATCTCAATCATCGTAGATGAGGAGCGGAGCGACCCGCTCGCCGAAGGCATCCACGTCCGCCGCCCACGAGGCCGCGATGTCGGCGGTCCGGGCGCCGCTTTCGATGGCGCGGCGGATCCGGTCCGTGCCGTAGAGGAGGTCGATCGCCAGCCGCTCGTGCTCGTACTCGTAGGGCTCGCGGCGCCAGTCGAAATCGGCGCTCAGGCGCGCCGCGGCGATCAGCGCCGTCGTCAGTCGAACCGGCTCGAACCGGACTCGCTCGAGAACATGGATCTGGAAGCCCCGGCAGAGTCTGCCCGCGTGCTTCTGGAAGGTCGGTTCGAAGGCGACCTCGCGGAGCACCACCCCGGCCAGATCCTCATCGGTCAGAACTGCCTTCAAGGCGCGGAGATCGAGGTAAGGCGCGCCGAAGATCTCGAACGGGCGCGTGGTGCCGCGACCCTCGGATAGATTCGTGCCCTCGAGGAGGACCTGCCCCGGATAGACGACGGCGGTCGTGACGTCGGGCATGTTGGGCGAGGGCATGGTCCAGGGCAGCGCGGCCTCGTCGAAGTAGCTCGTGCGCCGCCACCCGGACATCGGCACCACGGTCAGCGGCTCGGCGATCGAGATGGCGCCGGCCGCGTGGGGCATGGCGCGGGCCGTCGACGTCACGCGCCGCGCCGCGGCTTCGTCGATCGCCCCCAGACGCCATGCGCCATAGAGGCAGTACTCGGCGGCCGTGAGCCCGTGGCGCAGCGGGACATCGACGATGCCGACGAACGAGGCGTAGGCCGGCTCGAGGATCGGTCCTTCCATCGCGCCGCCGATCGGATTGGGGCGATCCAGGATGACGACCGGAATGCCGCGCCCGAGCGCTGCGCCGAGGGCCATGAGGGCGGTGACCAGAAAGGTATAGACGCGGGTTCCCACATCCTGGAGGTCGATGGCCAGGATATCGATGCCGTCGAGCATCTCGGGCGTCGGCTCCCGCCGCTCGGCGTAGAGGCTCCAGATCGGGATCCCGAGGACCGAGTGGGATCCGTGACCCGACTCGACCATGTTGTCCTGCTTCTCCGCGGCGAACCCGTGCTGGGGGGAGAGAAGACGATCGAGATGAACACCGGGGACTCGCGCCACGGCCTCGGCGCTGGGCACCCACCCGGCACTGACCGTGGTGCCATTGGCGAGCAAGGCGATGCGCGCCTTCCCGGGGAGTTCGACTCCGCTCTCGATCAAGCGATCGAGTCCGGTCCGGACTCGATCCCGCGGATGACGGGCGCGTTGATTCACGGTTGCCCTCGTTTCGTCAGCCTCCTGCCTGGATGGCGCGGCGGCGAGCGCAGTGTGCCGACAGGAGGAGGCGTCGGTCAAGGGCTGGCGCGGGCGCTCGCGGCGACCGGCGGAGCTTGACAAGCACCGTCCGGGCCGTAGGCTTGCCGGAAATCACCCGCCAGGCGATGCCGGCAAAGGAGACACAGTCATGCAGGTTGGAATGATCGGGCTCGGGCGCATGGGGGCGAACATGGTGCGCCGCTTGATGCGGGACGGCCACCGGTGCGTCGTCTATGCCCGTTCCGCCGACACGGTCGCGGGAATGGTCAAGGAGGGAGCGCGGGGCTCGAAGTCGGTCGCCGATCTGGTCGCGAAGCTCGAACACCCCCGTGTCGTTTGGATGATGATCCCCGCTGCCGCCGTGGACTCGATGATCACCGAGATCGTCCCCCATCTCGAGCGCGGGGACATCCTCATCGATGGCGGAAACTCCCACTATCGCGATGACATCAGCCGGGCGAAGGAACTCGCTGGCGCTGGCGTCCACTATGTCGATGTTGGCACCTCGGGGGGCGTCTGGGGCCTCGAGCGCGGCTACTGCCTGATGATCGGGGGTGAGGCGGTGGCGGTGCGCCATCTCGACCCGATCTGCAAGGCTCTGGCTCCGCCCGTCGAATCGGCTCCGCGGACTCCGGGCCGCGAGCGGTTGGGAGGTTCTGCCGAGCACGGCTATCTCCACTGCGGCGGGCATGGCGCCGGTCATTTCGTCAAGATGGTGCACAACGGGATCGAGTATGGCGTGATGGCGGCATATGCCGAAGGACTGAACATCCTGCATCATGCCAACATCGGCAAGGGGGAGCACGCGGTGGATGCCGAGACCGCGCCGCTCCGCGATCCGGAAGCCTACCGCTATGATTTCAACATCGCCGACATTGCCGAGCTCTGGCGGCGGGGGAGCGTGATCGCCTCGTGGCTCCTGGATCTCACTGCCAAGGCATTCCTCGATAGTCCCGATCTCGGAGACTTCTCCGGGCGTGTCTCCGATTCCGGGGAGGGGCGGTGGACGATCGCCGCCGCCGTCGACGAGGGCGTGCCGGCCCCTGTCCTGACCGCCGCCCTCTTCGAGCGCTTCAGCTCCCGGGACCGGGCGGAGTTCGCCAACAGGGTGCTCTCGGCCATGCGTTTCCAGTTCGGCGGTCACATGGAGAAGAAGGCGGATTGAGATCGGAAGGGCGGAGTTTCCCCGGCGGTTCGGGGCGGCTCGAGATCGGTGCGGATCCGGCCGCCGTGAGCGCGCGAGCAGCCGATCTTCTGGCCGGGCTCGCCCGCGACCGGGCGGCTGCGAGCGGGCGCTTCACCGTGGTCCTCGCCGGCGGCTCGACGCCCAGGGGGCTCTACCAGCTGCTCGCGATGTCCCCGTACCGCGATCGAGTACCCTGGGCTCGATGTCAGCTCTTCTTCAGCGATGAGCGCTGTGTTCCGCCCGATCATCCGGATTCGAACTACCGTATGGTGAGGGAAGCTCTCCTCGATCGAGTGTCGATCCCGCCGGATAACGTCCACCGGATGGCGGGGGAGGAGGCCGATCCGGAGCGGGCAGCAGCGTCCTATGAAGGGGCGCTGCGTCGGGTCCTTGGGCTTGCGCCTGACGAGTGGCCGCGATTCGACCTCGTGCTGCTCGGCCTGGGCGCCGATGGTCACACGGCCTCGCTCTTCCCCGGAGCGGCGGCGCTCGCCGAGCGCCGTCGGCTGGCGATCGCCACGTTCAGCGAGTCGTTTGGGGAGCACCGGCTCACGCTTACCGTGCCCGTGCTGAATGCGGCCGCTCAAGCGGTCTTTCTCGTGACCGGCGCGGCCAAGGCGGCGGCGCTCGCGGCCGTCCTCGCCGGGGCTCGTGACCCCGGTCGCTGGCCGGCGCAGCTCATCGACCCGGAGCCGGGCGATCTGCTCTTTCTCGCGGATCGAGCGGCGGCAGGCTCCCTCCGGCCCGAGCAAAGACCTTGATGCCCCGGCCCGGCGTGCTAAGCTCCCGGCCGCTTGCTCGTTTGCGCTCCGGCGCTTTGTAGCACAGGGTTTCATGGAGGAGTCATGCGCCAGTTCGTGCTCGTCACCACATTCGCCTTGATCTCCGCCTCTGCCGCCTTCGCACAGACCGGCTTCGAGATCTCGGCCGGTATCGGTTACACCCTGAGCGAAGGCGTCGATGTGAACGATATCGAGGGTCCGGATGGCCTGATCTACAACAAGGTCGATCCGGAGAGCGGTTTTTCCTACAACGTCGGGTTCGGGATCCAGCCCAATCACATGCTCGAGATCGGGTTTCTGATGGCTTCCGAGCTCAGCAATCTGAAGGTCTCCGGACCTCGCGGTTCCAAGGAGTCGGTGGATCTGACCCTCAACAACTACCACGGCTATTTCGCGTACAACTTCGGTTATCCCGGGGCTCAGATTCGCCCCTTCTTCCTCTTCGGTCTGGGTGCCACCCACTACATCACCGGCGAATACGATGGCACCGCAGTCGACAACTCGACGCGGTTCTCCACCACCTGGGCGGGCGGCGTGAAGTGGTACTCGAAGGGCCCGCTGGGCGCTCGCTTCATGGGACGCTGGACCCCGACCTACATCAAGACCGATGAATACGGCTGGTGGTGCGACTACTGGGGTTGCTATGTCGTCGGCAATGCCGAGTATTCGCACCAGTTCGAGATGAGCGCGGCGGCGCTCTATCGCTTCTAGGCTTCTCCCGGCGGCGAACCGCCGCCAGGGAGCGGGACAGGCCATCCTGGGTGTCAGTCTTTGATGGAGGAGTCATGCGTTCATTGGTTCTTGCCTCAGCACTTCTTGCTCTCTCAGCCACGGCCGCCCTGGCTCAGCCCGCCGTCGAGATCTCAGCTGGCATCGGATACACCTTGAGCGAGGGGGTCGAGTTCGACACGATCGTGATCAATGACATCGCCTACGATGAGATCGATCCAGAGAGCGGTTTTTCTTACAACGTCGGCGTCGGGGTGATGCCCAATCCCTTGTTCGAGTTCGGATTCTTGATGTCCTCCCAATTCAGCAAGGTGATCGTCTCCGGACCCCGCACCGAGATGGACGGGGTCGATCTGACCCTCAACAACTACCACGGCTACTTCGCGTACAACTTCGGTTATCCCGGGGCTCAGATTCGCCCCTTCTTCCTCTTCGGGCTGGGGGCGACCCACTACATCACGGGTGACTTTGATGGGGTGGAAGTCGACAACTCGACGCGGTTCTCCACCACCTGGGCGGGCGGCGTGAAGTGGTACTCGAAGGGCCCGCTGGGCGCTCGCTTCATGGGACGCTGGACCCCGACCTACATCAAGACCGATTCTGACGGCTGGTGGTGCGATCCTTACTGGGGATGCTATGTCGTCGGCAACGCCGAGTACTCCCACCAGTTCGAGATGAGCGCGGCGGCTCTCTATCGTTTCTAGACCGATCCGGACGACCGATCACGGCCGGCGAGGCAAATCATCCTGAACCCGGCACAAGGGCGAGCGGAGCGTTTCCCGTGGCGAGAGGCTCACCATGGGGTAACGCTCCTTCTCTTTGCTCTCTCCCTGGGGTCACTCCCCGCGGCATCGGCCGCGGAGTCGAGTTCACCGTCCTGGCTCGGGTCCGCGGGTGGCGCCGAGGTCACGCTCTCCTCCGGCTACCAGTTCGGCGGCGGGTTCGATGCCGATGTCGGAAAGCTCGAGATCGAACCGGCGGCCAACTTCGGGATCACGATCGGCTACGCGAATCCCGCCCGGCCCACGCTCCATGGCGAGTTCGCCTACTCCCGCCAGCGGGCGCCGACGAATCTCCGCGAGTCCCCCGTCGGGTCGCCGGAGTACCTCTTCGACCTCGACATGCACTACTTCCTGCTCGGCGCGATCTACGGATTCCCGCTCTCGGCGCGCGCGGTTCCCTTCGCCGGGATCTACCTGGGAGTGGCAACCGCGGACCCGGTCGGTGACCGCTACGCGACGGAGACCTTCTTCGCCTTCTCCCTGGCCGGCGGCATGAAGGCCTATCTCAGCGAGCGCTACGGGATCCGCGGTCAGGCGCGGCTCCTGGCGCCGGTGGAGTTCACGAGCGGCAGCCTCTTTTGCACGGGCGGGGCCAGCGGGGGCAGGTGTGCGGTGAGCGTCTCCGGCGGCTCCGTCATCTGGCAGGGTGACGTGTCAGCGGGAGTGTTCGTTCACTTCTGACTCTTGGGCTCGCTGTCGCCGGTCCCGAGCGCGACCCCGACCATGAACGTCAGCCGCGAGTATCTGAAGTCGATGCCTTCGATCTCGACGAGCGGTGGTTGCCCAGGCACGACGGGGGGGAAGAAGTTCCTCTGCTCATCACTTCCCCAGGCGTAGGCGATCCCGCCCGAGAAGCGGTTGCCGAACGCCTTGGCCTCGCCCCCGAAGGTCAGATGGTAGAGATCCCAGCTCGACAGGGCCATGCGGGGATCCGTTTCTTCGGAGTAGGCGGAACGATCCACCGCAAACGCGCCATAGAGCGATGTGTTGGCGTTGAGCTCATGCTCGACCCCGAAGCCGAAATCGAAGACGCTCCTCAGATCCTGATTCATATTGAGCACGATGTCTTCATAGTTGGCACCGGGATCGATCGGCGAGCTCTCGAGGATCTTCCCATCGACGCTGTTGAACCATTCACCGCTCGCATGAAACCGAGTCTTGTTCAAGAACCACGATCCTCCGATCCCGATTCCCCAGGATGAGCGGTAGTCCGCGTCCAGGTCATCCTGGAAGCCGGTGACCAGGAAGTTGTCGGGGGACTGGTCACCGTTGAGATCGATCCCGGTCAGCGATCGGGTGAACCCGATGTTCCCGCTTCCGAACAGGCCGAGGCTCGGGGTGGTGAGGGTGAGTCCGAACTGGAACGGCCCCCGATCGGCGGCGATCCCGAGCTTGGCCAGGAGTCGGTAGTGCGAGAACTTGGTGTTGTTGACCGTCAGAGCCGTGGAGCCCGTTCCGGCCGAATCCGCCTGGACATTCCACTCGCTGCGATAGCGATGGCTGCGATAGGCGAAATAGCCGGTGAAGCCGTAGCCGATCCCCTGGGGAGTGCGGCGCGACCAGGTGCCTCCAAACCAGGTATCCGAGGACTTCTCGTTGACGGCCACCTCGCTGGCCAGGATCGAGGCATCACGATTGACGACCGTGCGCTCGTTGACCAGGAAGTCCGCGTTCTGGCGCGGCAGGTAGGACCAGGCCAGCCGCCGGTCCGGGCTGGACCCGGGTACGTTGCCGGCGACCAGCGAGGGCGCCGTGAACCAGCGGCCGGCCTGCAGATCGAGGGAGGCAGCCGGGACCCCGCGCGACTGGATCTTCAGATTCTCTTCCTGGAGCGCATTGACCGAGAGCAGAAAGGCGGGATCGTCGGTGAGGGCGAGGCCGCCTGGGTTGTAATAGGTGGCGGAGAGGTCGCGCGCGCCGGCGATCATGACGCCGCCGATGAGCTGGCCGATCGTTCCGTACTGGATCGACCAGTAGTTCGTGTCCTGGGCTACGACCGGGCGCGGGTGGACGATGAGGAGCAACACCAGGCCGATCACGCATCTGAGCTTCATGGGGCCTCCCCTGGACGAGAGAGAACAGCGGGGACATTAGCTCAGCGCTTTGCGAGCGGTCAAGGAAGCGGTCGGGGGAGTCGTTCGATGCAGCAGGAGAGGGACTAGCCGGCGGCGGGCAGGCGGTTCTTGAACGATGCCAGGCGCTCGCGCTCAGCCTGGGCGCGGGCCATCTCGCTCTCCCGCATCTCGATCTCGGCGCGCAGGATGCGGATCTCCTCGGCAACGTCGGCTTCCGCTCTGGTGCGGGTCGTCTCGAAGGCGGCGCGCTGCTGCTTGCGATCGCTGGCGACGACGATCGCGGCCACGGCGGCGACGAGCGCGAGGCCGATGCCGGCGATGGCGGGATGGAGGTCGAAACGCACGATGGCGAGGATGGTGAGGACCACGATGATGGCGGCCACCGCGCCCGCAATCCACGCCCGACGCGCGTCATAGGCGAAGCGGAGCCGCTGCAGGCGGAGCTCGAGCAGGGTGATCTCGCCGGTCGCGGCGTCGCGGAGCTTCTGTGCCGTTGCCTCCTTGCCGGCGATGCGCTCCGATTCGGCATCGAGGCGCATGAGGATCACCTCGCGCGCCACCAACGCCTCCTCGCCCGGAGCCTCGCGCCAGCCACGACGGATCTCGTCGATGGCGCGGTCCATGTCGTCGGCGCGGAGCGCGTCGAGAGCGCTCTTCACGTAGTAGGAGCTCGGGTACCAGCCGCGCTCCTTCGATACCTGGAGGCCGAGGCGAACCAGGGCGGCCGCGATCAGTGTAGTGAGGGTGGCCATGGCGGCGCTACACTCCTTCTAGTTCACGGCGAGGGCCCGCTCGAGATAGCCGACCGCCTTCGGGTAGCGCGCGCGAACGGCTTCCCATTCCTCGTTCGTGAGCTGGCTCGGTTCCTTCCCCGTGACCAGCCGGGCGCCCTCGTAGGCCATCGCCACCAGATCCCGGTTGGCGTGGGCGGCGCCGAGACCGGCGCCTGCGATCTCGAGCACGCCGTTCACGAAGTCGATGCCCGTCATGTGCTCGATGCCGCGCTCGGCGATGTAGCCGGCGATGCCACCCATCGCGGCATGCTTGGCCGTGCGCATGATGCGGTCGTTCATCACTTGTTCTTACTCCTCGATTCGCCGTCCGGGACGGGCGCGGGAAGGGTGAACCCTTCCTCCTTGAGCGCATCCAGGGACTTGCGAATGTAGCGATCCTTCTGCTCGATGGCCTTGCGCAACCGATCGACCTCGCGCGCCAGCTCCCGGGCCCGCTTGCCTCCGAAGAAGAAGTGGTAGGACTGCCCGATGAGGAGCATGAGCGCGAGCCCGATGATGAGCCCGAAGACGAAGCTCGGGATCTGGAATTCCATGGTCATCGCTGGCACCTCGAAGTGCGCTTTGGGCTTGATGGTCCACCTTGATCCTACCTCATCCGGGCCCGAAAAGGCTGCGCCGCTCACCCGCGGGTGAGCGGCGCCTGATCCACCATGAGCCGGGACGGCCCTCGGCCCTCTACAGAATCTTGTAGGAGCCCAGGTTGAGGTGCATGAGGCCATCGTCGCCCTTGGCGACGGTGCCGGTCACCTCGCACGCCTTGGCGTTCTCCTCGCGCAGCTTCCACAGCTCGGAGTCGTGCTCGACGCCATCGATGACGTAGACATCACCGGCCGCGGTCTGGATGGCGGCGCTGCAGCTCGAGGTCTTGCCGAAGTTGCAGTGGCCGCAGCCGACGGTTCCGGTGAGGGTGACCGGGGCGGACGCTTCCGCGGCGGGCGTCTCGGTATCGGCCGCGGGAGCGGACTCCGTGGCCGCCGATTGCGTGTCGCCGTGGGTTGCCGCCTGCTCGCCCTGCTGGCCGCCACAGCCGATGAGAGCCAGCCCGAAGAGGAGGGCGCAAACACCTGTGAGCAGTTTCATAACGGTCGAACCTCCAAATGTCCTTGAGGGGATGGCTGCGCGCAACCGAACGGCTGCGCGGGGGGATCGAAAAGACTATCACATGGTGGTCCAGCGTCAAGACGGGCCCGGGCCGCCCACGACCTCCTCGACGAAGAAGCGGTGGACGCGCGGGTCCGCCGTCAGCTCGGGGTGGAAGGTCGCCCCCAGGAGATGTCCCTGCCTGACGAGCACGGGTTCCAGGGGGAGGCCGTGCTCGCTGCCTCCGGCGAGACGTCCCAGCACCTCGACCCCCGCGCCGCAGTCGAGGATGCGCGGGGCGCGGATGAACACGCCCTCGATCGTCCCGCCCAGCGGCTCGGACGCGACCACGCCGATGAAGCTATCGACCTGCCGGCCGAAGGCGTTCCGCGCCACCTTCACATCGAGGATCCCGAGGCTCGCCTGCTCGGGGTTCGTCACCTCGCGGGCGAGCAGGATCACGCCGGCGCAGGTGCCGAAGGTGGGACGGGTGGCCACGTAATCGACGAGCGCATCACGGAGACCGTTGCGTTCGAGGAGCCGGAGGATGGTTGTCGATTCGCCGCCTGGGATGACGAGTCCCGCAAGATCCTCGAGATCCGCGGCGCCGCGCACGAGGCGCACGCCCGCGCCGAGCTGCTCGAGCATGGCGGCGTGCGCCGCGTAGTCGCCCTGGAGGGCGAGGATGCCGATCGTCGGTGAAGCCATCGGGGACGACCTTCCTTCCGTTCCTTCTTCTCTGGCCCTCGCCCTACCAGCCGCGCGTCTGGAGTAGCTCCTTCTCGTCGAGCTGCGCGATGTCGAGGCCGTGCATGGCATCGCCGAGTCCCTCGGAGACCTGCAGCAACACCTGGGGATCTCCGTAGTGCGTCACCGCCTGCACGATGGCGCGGGCGCGCACCGCGGGATCCTCCGACTTGAAGATGCCGGAGCCGACGAACACCGACTCGGCGCCGAGCTGCATGCAGAGCGCGGCATCGGCCGGAGTGGCGACCCCGCCGGCGGCGAAGTTCGGCACCGGGAGCCGGCCCTCGCGCGCCACCCAGCGCACGAGCTCGAAGGGAGCGCCGAGGCCCTTGGCCTCGTGCATCAGTTCCTCCTCGCCGAGCACGGTGAGAGCGTGAATGGCTCGCCGGACGGCGCGCAGATGACGCACCGCCTCGACGATGTTCCCCGAGCCCGCCTCGCCCTTGGTGCGGATCATGGCCGCGCCCTCGCCGATCCGGCGCAGCGCTTCGCCCAGATCGCGGCAGCCGCAGACGAAGGGCACCTTGAAGGCGAACTTGTCGATGTGATGCTCCTCGTCGGCCGGGGTCAGGACCTCGCTCTCGTCGATGTAGTCGACGCCGAGCGCCTCGAGGATCTGGGCCTCGGCGAAGTGTCCGATCCGCACCTTGGCCATGACGGGGATCGACACCGTGCGCATGATCTCCCGGATCTTGTGGATCGGCGCCATGCGTGCCACCCCGCCTTCCTTGCGGATGTCCGCAGGCACGCGTTCGAGCGCCATCACGGCACAGGCGCCCGCCTCCTCGGCGATCTTGGCCTGCTCGGCATCGGTCACGTCCATGATGACCCCGCCCTTCAGCATCTCGGCGAGGCCGGTCTTGAGTCTGAGTCCTTCATTGGCGTTCATTGGAGCACCCTCCTGTTACAGGTGCGGCAGCGAGCGTGCAGCCGCGCGCCGGGCCTGGCCGTCGGGACCAGGCCCGGCGCGCAATTGCCGTTTGATGAGCCGCCCGAGAACCTCGATCCCACGCTCGATCTCGGGGCGATCGGTGCGGGCGATGGACAGCCGGAAGCAGTTCTCGCCTTCGGCGCGGTGGAAGAAGTAAGGGCCGGGAGTGAAGACGACCCCTTGCCGGCGCGATTCGGCGAGGAGATCGGTGACGCGCATCGCCGGCGGCAGCGTCACCCAGAGCGCATAGCCGCCATCGGGGCGCGTCCACGTCGCATCGGCCGGGAAGTGGCGCTCGAGTGCCGCGAGGAGCGAGGTCCGGCGCTGGCGGTAGATGCGATGCAGCTTCTTGAGATGCTTCTCGTAGTGGCCGCCGCGGCAGAAGGCGGCGATCACCGCCTGCGCCAGCGAGCTCGTGTGGAGATCGGCATAGCGCTTGGCGAGGAGGAGCCGCTCGAGCACCGCCGGGGGCGCGGCGATCCAGCCCAGGCGGAGCCCCGGGAAGAGACCCTTGGAGAAGGTCCCGAGATGCATGATGAGCGCCTCGGGAGCGATCGCCTTCAGGCCCGGGAGCCCGTTGCCGAGAAGCCGCAGGTCCTTCTCGTAGTCGTCCTCGACGACCGGGATCGAGTGCCGGCGCGCGATGTCGGCGAGCCCCTGGCGGGTCTCGAGGTTCATCGTGAGCCCGGTCGGGTTCTGGAAGTTGGGCATCGTGTAGATGAGCTTCGGCCGGCGCTCGGCGACGACGGCGGAGAGAACGTCGAGGTCGAGTCCCTGCGGGGTCATCGGAACCTCGATCACGTCGGCGCGATAGAAGCCGAGCGCGGGCAGCAGACTCCAGTAGGTGGGCGATTCGACGACCACCGGATCGCCGGGATCCACGAACGCGCGCAGGAGGAGGTCGAGCCCCTGCTGGGCGCCGTTGACGATCACGATGTGATCGGCGGTGACCTGCATGCCGGCGCGGTTGAGCTCGCCAGCCAGGAACGTGCGGAGCTCGGGGTCGCCCTCGGGGGCCGAGTATTGAAGGAGCTCGCGCCCGCGGCGCGCGAGCACGTCCGCCATCAGGCGCCGGAAGGTGGCGACCGGGAAGAAGCTCTCGTCGGGGAAGAGGGCGGCGAAGTCGACCGCCTCCGGATGGTCGACGGTGAGGGGTTCCCGCGTCGGGAACCCCATGAGCTGCTCCATGCCGCGGGAGTAGGGCGCGGACCAGGGGACGCCGGAGATATCGGCGGCCGTGCCCTCGCGAGGGAGGGGGTCAGGCTGGGCTGGGTCGGCCACCGCGGTGGCGGGCGGGAGGCCCGAGCTCCGGCCGCGCGCGGCCTCGGCGCCGACGAAGGTTCCGCGGCCGACCCGTGCCTCCACGTACCCGAGCGTGCCGAGGGCGTCATAGGCGGCGGTGACCGTGGCGCGGTTCACCTTGAGGTCGCGGGCTAGCGTGCGGGAAGGCGGCAAGCGCGTTCCTGCCGGAAGCGTCCCGGACTCGATCATGCTCCGGAGCTTCTGGGCGATCTGCCGGTAGACCGGCACCGAGTGGTCGCGTTCGAGCTCGATCCGCATCGTCTTGCCAGGCTGGGGGACGAGTCGATTGGATGGTCCAATATCCAATTGGCCCATCTCTCTTGACGCTCTGATTGTCGACCCGGGCTGAGGCCGGGTCAAGGGCTTTTTGGGCGCCGATTCTGGCCAAACAGCGGATCGGTCCTGAGTGATTGGATGGTCCAATCAGGCTGGATTGGCGGGTCTGCGAGGTGAGCGAAGGGCCGCTGGCTGCTACTGCGCCGCCATCGACTCCTTCATGAGGGTGCGCGCGATCACCAGGCGCTGGATCTCGGAGGTGCCCTCGCCGATCGTGCACAGCTTGGCGTCGCGGAAGAACTTCTCGGCCGGGAAGTCCTTGGTGTAGCCATAGCCGCCGAAGATCTGGAGCGCGTCGTTGGTGGCGCGCACGCCGACCTCCGAGGCGAAGAGCTTGGCCATGGCCGAATGCCGCGTCACGGCCATCCCGCGGTCCTTCATCCACGCCGCGTGATAGGTGAGGAGACGGGCGGCATCGATCTCCTTGGCCATGTCGGCGAGCATGTTCTGCACCGCCTGGAACTGGGAGATCGGCTGGTCGAACTGCTCGCGCTCCTTCGAGTACTGGAGGGCGGCGCGGAAGGCGCCCTCGGCCATGCCGAGCGCGAGCGCGGCGATCGAGATGCGGCCGCCGTCGAGGATCATCATCGCATCGTGGAAGCCCTCGCCCTCGGCGCCGAGACGATTGGCGGCGGGTACGGCGCAATCCTGCATCACGAGCTCGGCGGTGTCCGAGGCGCGGAGCCCGAGCTTGTCCTCCTTCTTGCCGGGAGTGAAGCCGGGGGTGCCCTTCTCGATGATGAAGGCGGTGATGCCCTTCTTCCCGAGCTTGGGATCGACCGTGGCGTAGACCACGGAGACATCGGCCTGCGTGCCCTGCGAGGCGAAGGTCTTCGAGCCGTTGAGGATGTACTGGTCGCCGTCCTTCTTGGCCACGGTCTTGGTGCCGCCGGCGTCGGAGCCGGCGGTGGGCTCGGTCAGGCTCCAGGCCCCGATCCACTCGCCGCTCGTGAGCTTCGGCAGGTAGCGCCGCTTCTGTTCCTCGCTGCCGGCGTCGAAGATCGCGTTCGTGCAGAGGGAGTTGTGGGCGGCGACGGTGATCCCCACCGAGCCGTCCACCCGGCTCAGTTCCTCGACCGCGAGGACGTAATCGATGTAACTCAGGCCTGCTCCGCCGTACTCCTCGGGGAAGATGATGCCCATGATGCCGAGGTCGCCGAGCTTCTTGTACACCTCGCGCGGGAAGTGCTGACCCTCGTCCCACTCGCGCACGTGGGGCTTGATCTCCTCCTCGGCGAACTGGCGGAGGGTCTTCTGGAACAGCTTCTGTTCGGCGGTGAAATCGAAATCCACGGTTCGCTCCTTGGAACGGCGCGAGATGAGGGTCTTGGATTGTAGGCGATCGGAGGGCGGGCAGGCAAGCCGCCGCCGTGGCTCGGGCGATGCCGCTCTAGGCGACGCCGAAGTGCCGGGCCAGTGCCGTGCCGGTGTGCGAGCGCCGCCGGGCGCGGGCGAGATCGAGGGGATGCCCGGTGGCGACGACGCGCCCGCCTGCGACTCCACCCTCCGGACCGAGGTCGATCACGTGATCCGCCGCCGCGATGAACTCGAGGTTGTGCTCGATGACGATGACGGTGTCGTCGCGATCGACGAGGCGGTGGAGGCAGGCAATGAGCTTCTCGGTGTCGCCGAGGTGGAGCCCGGTCGTCGGTTCGTCGAGGAGATAGACCGTGCCGCCGCCCGTGCCCCGGCCGAGCTCGGCCGCGAGCTTGATCCGCTGCGCCTCGCCGCCGGAGAGCGTGTTCGACGGCTGGCCGAGCGTGAGGTAGCCGAGTCCGATCTCCTCGAGCACCTGGAGCCGGCGGTGGATCGAGGGGATGGCGGCGAACGCATCCTCGGCTTCCGAGATGGTGAGCGCGAGGATGTCGGCGATCGAGCGTCCATCCCACACGATCTCGAGCGTCTCTGCGTTGAATCGCCGGCCGCCGCAGGAGTCGCAGTCGACGTAGACATTGGGGAGGAAGTTCATCTCCACCTTGACCCGCCCCTGCCCGGCGCAGGTCTCGCAGCGGCCGCCGGCCACGTTGAAGCTGAAGCGGTTCGGCGCGTAGCCGCGCGCCCGCGCCGCCGGCGTCTGGGCGAGGAGGCCGCGGATCTCCGCCAGCACGCCGACGTAGGTGGCGGGTACCGAGCGCGGCGTCTTGCCGATCGGGGACTGATCCACCTCGGCGACGCGCCGCACCTCGCCCCGGAGCTCGAGGCCGCGATGACGTGCGGGCGCGCGCCCCTCCTTGAGGCCCAGCTCCTGCCTCAGCGCGTGGTACAGGATGTCGCGGACGAGCGTGGATTTTCCCGAACCCGAGACCCCGGTGACGCAGGTGAGGGTCCCCAGCGGGAACTCGACGTCGATCTCCTTGAGGTTGTGCTCGGCGGCGCCGAGGACGCGGACGAAGCTGCCGCTCGGGATGCGGCGCGGGGCCGGCTCCGGGGCCTTCTGGCGGCGGAGGAAGGCCCCGGTCGGCGAGGAACGAACGCGTGCCACCTGGGCCGGCGAGCCCTGGGCCACGACGCGCCCGCCCGCGGCCCCCGCCGCGGGACCGAGATCGATCACCTGATCGGCGGCCCGGATCGTATCCTCGTCGTGCTCGACCACGATCACCGAGTTGCCGCGATCGCGAAGCCCGGTGAGGGTCGCGAGCAGCTTCCCGTGGTCGCGCGGATGGAGGCCGATCGTGGGCTCGTCGAGGATGTAGAGAACGCCGCGAAGGTTCGAGCCGAGCTGGGCGGCAAGCCGGATCCGCTGCGCCTCGCCGCCGGAGAGCGTGTCGGCGCTGCGGTCGAGGCTCAGGTAGGGGAGACCGACCTCGGCGAGGAAGCGGAGCCGGGAGGCGATCTCCGCGGCGAGCGGGCCGGCGATCGGGGTCTCCCTCGCGCCGAGCTTGAGGGTCGAGAAGAAGCGGAGCGCGTCGGCGACCGTGAGCGCCGAGAGCTCGGCGATCGAGTGCTTGCGGAAGGTGACGGCGAGGGACTCGCGCCGGAGACGCGCGCCGCTGCAGTCAGGACACGCCATGTCGCCGTTCCCGGATTCCTCCGTCGATTCCTCGTCCTCCTCTTCCGCTTCGGGATGCCCGAGTACGCCGAGTCCGTTGCAGCGGGGACAGGCGCCGAGCGGCGAGTTGAAGGAGAAGGCGCGCGGATCGAGCTCGTCGAGCCCGAGCCCGCAATCGGGACAGGCGAGCCGCTCGGAGAGCGTCACTTCCTCGCCGCGCGCGGGCACGATGCGCACCGCGCCGCGCCCGAGATCGAGGCTCTCCTCGATGGCGGCGAGCAGCGCCTCACCATCAGAAACGGCAACCGACTTCACCACCGCCTCGATGCGGTGCTCGCGATAGCGATCGAGCTTGGGGAGGGGGGAGAGCGGCACGACCTGGCCGTCGATCCGCGCCGCCTCGTAGCCCTGCTTCCGGAGGCGGGCCAGCACGTCCTTGTGGAACCCCTTGCGATCGCGCACCACGGGCGCAAGCAGCGCGACCCGCTGCTTTGGAAAGCGCCGCTTCACCTCGTCGCGGATCTGCCGCCGCGTCTGGGGCACGATCTCGATCCGGCAGTCGGGGCAGTGCGGCGTTCCTGTGCGCGCGAATAGAAGCCGCATGAAAGGATAGATCTCGGTCGCCGTCGCCACCGTCGACTTCCGCCCGCCGCGCGACACGCGCTGCTCGATGGCCACGGTCGGCGGCAGGCCGCGCGTGGCCTCGACATCGGCGCGTGGCATCTGGGTCACGAACTGGCGGGCGTAGGCCGAGAGGCTCTCCATGTAGCGGCGCTGGCCCTCGGCGAAGAGGATGTCGTAGGCGAGCGTCGACTTTCCCGAGCCGCTGGGCCCGGTGATCACCACCAGGCGATCGCGCGGGATGTCGACATCGATGTTCTTGAGATTGTTCTGGCGCGCTCCCCGGACCTCCACGAACTCGGGACCCCGGCGCCGCCGGCCGTTCCGCGGCGGTTCCACGCCGGCTTCCGGAGCGGCGCCCGCCACAGGAGGCGCAGACGGAACGTGCCGCTTGCCGAGCCGGTACACGCCCGGTTCCTCCTGGATCGCCGCCGCCCGCGCGAGGAGCGGCGCCAGATGCCTCCCGGTGTGCGAGCGCGTGGTCTCGGCGATCCGCTCGGGCGCGCCGGCGGCGACGATCTCGCCGCCCAGATCACCGCCCTCGGGGCCGAGATCGATCACCCAGTCGGCGGCCGCGATCACCTCGAGATGATGCTCGATCACGACCACCGAGTGCCCGAGGTCGACGAGCCGCTGCAGCGCGCCGAGGAGGATATCGACATCGGCGAGATGAAGGCCGGTGGTCGGCTCATCGAACAGGAAGAGGCTTCCTTGCAGGAGCGCCGACTTCAAGTGCGCGGCGAGCTTCAAGCGCTGGGCCTCGCCTCCCGAGAGGGTCGAGAGCGGCTGGCCGAGACGCAGGTAGCCGAGCCCGACCTCGGCCAGCGGCCGGAGCGGACCCGCGATCGCCTCGTCATCGGCGAAGGCGACAAGGGCCTCATCGACCGTGAGGTCGAGAACGTCGAGGATGGTGCGATCGTCGAGACGGATCTCGAGCACCTCGGGCTGGAAGCGCTTGCCGCCGCAGGCCGGGCACGGCAGGAAGACATCCGAGAGAAACTGCATCTCGATCTTCTCGAATCCATCCCCGGCGCAGTGCTCGCAGCGTCCGCCCTCGACATTGAAGGAGAAGGTGGCCGCGTCATGGCCGCGCGCCCTGGCGGTGGGGGTGGCGGCGAAGCGACGGCGGATGCCGTCGTAGGCCTTCACATAGGTGGCGGCGTTGGCGCGCGGCGAGCGCCCGATCGGGGACTGGTCGACGAGGATGACCTCGGCCACCGCGGCCGCACCCCGGATCCCCCGCATCTCCCCCGGACGCTCGGCGCGATCCCCGCGCAGCCTGCGCAGCCCGCGATAGAGGCAGTCGACGACGAGCGTCGATTTCCCCGAGCCCGAGACGCCGGTGATGCAGACCAGGCGCTCGAGCGGGATCGCCGCCGTCACATCCTTGAGATTGTGGGCGCGGGCGCCCTCGATCCTGAGGGTGCGCTCGGCGCGCAGATCGACCGGGCGCCGGCGGCGGCGCGGCGCGAGGTGCCGCTTTCCGGTGAGGAACTCGGCGGTCACCGACCCCCGCCGTGCGGCCTTGCCGATCGTGGCCGGGGGCCCCGAGTAAAGGAGGCTGCCGCCCCGCTCGCCGGCTCCCGGGCCGAGATCCACCAGGCGATCGGCGGCGCGGATGAGATCGGGATCGTGCTCGACGACGACGAGCGTGTTCCCCAGCTCGCGCAATCCCTTCAGGATGCCGATGAGGCGCGCCGTGTCGCGGGGATGGAGCCCGATCGAGGGTTCATCGAGGACATAGAGCGTGTTGACGAGATGCGCGCCGAGCGCGGTCGTCAAGTTGACGCGCTGCACCTCGCCGCCGGAGAGCGTGCGCGACTGGCGGTCGAGCGTGAGATAGCCAAGCCCGACCTCGGCGAGATAGCCGAGGCGGCTCTCCATCTCGCGGCGGATGGCGAGCGCCGCCTCGTGCTCGAACGGGCCGAGCTCGAGCTCGACGATATGCCGGTGCGCGGCGGCGATCGGCTGGGCGTAGAAGTCGGCGATCGAGAGCCCGCCGACACGGAACTGGAGCGCCTCCGGCTTGAGCCGCGTGCCGCCGCAGCCCTGGCATGGCACGTAGTCGCGATACCGGGACAGCATGACCCGGATGTGCATCTTGTAGGAGCGGCCCTTCAGCCAGTCGAAGAAACCGTCGACGCCGTAGAAGTCGCTCCCCGCGCCGTGGAGGATGAGCTCGCGCGCGGCTGGAGGGAGCTTGGCCCAGGGGACATCGGTGGGGATCTTCCGCGCCGCGCAGAACTCGAGCAGATCTCGCTGGCACTCGCGATAGGAGGGCGAAGTCCAGGGCTTGATGGCGTCGTTCTTGAGGGTGCGGGCCGGATCGGGAACGACGAGGTCGTAGTCGATCTCGATCGTGCGGCCGAAGCCGTGACAGGTCTCGCAGGCGCCGACCGGCGAGTTGAACGAAAAGAGATTGGGGACTGGATCGCGATAGGCGATATCACATCGCGCGCAGTGGAGCCGCACCGAGTAGGCGTGGGTTTCATCACGCACGAGGTCGTGCGCGACCATGACCCCCGCCCCGAAGCGGAGCGCGAGCTCGATCGAATCGACGAGGCGGGCCCGTCCGGTCTGACCGGCGAGCACGCGGTCGACCACGACCTCGGTGTGGCCGGAGGTGAAGAGCGTTTCCGGCGCCTCGTCGAGGTCCACCGTGTCGCCGGCGGCGAAGAGGCGGGTGAAGCCGTTCCGGCGGAGGATCTCGCGGAGCTCGGCCGCGCCCACCGTGCCGCGCGCATCGAGCGGGAACGCGATGACGAGACGCGTGCCGCCCGGAAGCTCGTCCAGATCGGCGGCGATGGCGGCCGGTTGATCGCGATGCACGGGCTCGCCGCACTTGCGGCAATGGAGGGCGCCGATCCGCGCCCACAGGAGCTTCGCGTAATCGGCGACCTCGGTCATGGTGGCGACGGTCGAGCGTGAGTTCTTGACCGGGTTCGACTGATCGATCGCGACCGCCGGCGGAATGCCCTCGATGCGATCCACGGCCGGGCGGTCCATGCGGTCGAGGAACTGGCGGGCGTAGGTGGAGAAGCTCTCGACGTAGCGCCGTTGCCCTTCGGCATAGAGCGTGTCGAAGGCGAGCGAGGACTTGCCCGAGCCGGAAACGCCGGTGACGACGACGAGCTCCCCCTCGGGGAGCGTGAGATCGAAGCCGCGGAGGTTGTGCTGGCGAGCGCCGAAGATGCGGATCGGACTCTGTCCGGTGCGCTTCCGGGAACGCGCTGGACGCGCGCGGGTTCTGGGTTCGCCACGCATATCTTGAGATGCCCTTTATGGCTGCTTCGGGTCTTCGGTGGTCACTTCGCGGGCGGCCGACGCCAGCTGCGCGATCGTGATGCGGTCGAAGTCCGCGTGGAGGCGAACCCGGAGCGCCTTCCAGTTGTCGTGCATCGGGCAGGGGTGGTCATCGTGGCATTCGCGGAGGCCGAGGAAGCAGTCACCGAGGAAGTCGGGGCCGTCGACGGCGGCGATGACCTGGGTCAGGCGGATCTTGTGCGGCGCCCGGGCGAGCCGGATCCCGCCCCCAGGCCCCTTGAACGCGTCGACGAGGTTCGCCCGCGCCAGCTTGCCGACGAGCTTGGCGAGGAAATGCGGCGGAATCCCTTCCGCCTCGGCGATGTCCTTGACCGGAGAGGCCTCGGCGGCGCTCTGTTGCGCCAGATGCACGAGCGTGCGCACCGCGTACTGGGCGGCGCGTGAGATGCCGTAGTTCACGGCATCAAGTGAACGAGAAATGTGACTCCCAGGTCAAGAATTATTATCTGGCGCCTTGCGGCGACCGTCCTGCTCGAAAAGGGCCGGGTGAAGTGCTAGCGTTGCGGGACGCGAGCGCGCCGGCCGGGCGCGCACAGGAAGGCGGCGCGAGGACTATGCCATGCGGGGGCGGGCGGTTGTGATCGTGACGGGGGCGATCGTGACGATGCTGATCGCGACGTCGCTTCTCGGTGGCTGTGGTCGGGGCGGCGAGGAAGCCACGCCCATCGAGTCCTCGACCGCGCTCTCCTCTCGATCGGACGCCTTCCTCGATACGCTCTCCGAGCGCACCTTCCGCTTCTTCTGGGAGCTCAGCGATCCACGCACCGGGCTGGCTCCCGATCGCGCGCCCACGGAGTCCTTCGCCAGCGTGGCGGCGACCGGCTTCGCGCTCACCGCCTATCCGATCGGCGTCGAGCGCGGCTACATCTCGCGCGCCGCGGCGGCCGACGCGCTCTCACGACGCTGCGCTTCTTCTGGGAGGCGCCCCAGGGAGACTCGCCTGCGGGCACGATCGGCTACCACGGCTTCTTCTACCACTTCCTCGATCCCGAGACCGGGCATCGCTTCGGCGACGGTCGAGCTCTCCACCATGGACACGGCCCTGCTCCTGGCCGGCGCGCTCTTCTGCCAGTCCTACTTCGACGGCGCCGACGCGCGACGGAGGACAGCGATCCGCGCGCTGGCCGACTCGCTCTACGCGCGCGTCGACTGGCAGTGGGCGTCGGTCCGGCCGCCCACCATCGGCCACGGCTGGACACCCGGAGAGCGGCCACCTGCCCTACGACTGGCGCGGCTACAACGAGGCGATGATCCTCTACCTCCTGGCGCTCGGCTCGCCCACCCACCCGGTCGCCGCCGGAGGCCTGGTCGGCCTGGACCGCGGGCTACCGCTGGGGCGAGTTCCACGGCCAGGAGCACCTCGGCTTCGCGCCGCTCTTCGGCCACCAGTACACGCACGTCTGGATCGACTTCCGCGGCATCCGCGACGACGTACATGCGCGAGCGCGGGCATCGACTACTTCGAGAACTCGCGCCGCGCCGTGCTCGCCCAGCACGCCTACGCCATCGCGAATCCCGGCGGCTGGCGCGGGCTACGGACCGCGACCTGTGGGGACTGACCGCCTGCGACGGCCCGGTGCACCGGCACGTTCGAGATCGACGGCCGCGAGCGCGCAGTTCCACACCTACTGGGCGCGCGGCGCGTCGTTCACCGGCGTCAACGACGACGGCACGATCTGCCCCGTCGGCGGCCGGCGGCGTCGATCGCCTTCGCGCCGGAGATCGTCATCCCGACCCTGCATCGCCATGCGCGAGACCTACGGCGAGCACCTCTTCTCCACCTACGGCTTCCTCGATGCGCTGAACCCGACCTTCACGCTCGACGTGCCGCGTCCAGCACGGCCGCGTCGATCCCGGGCGTCGGCTGGTTCGACACCGACTACCTCGGCATCGACCAGGGTCCGATCCTGGCCATGATCGAGAACCACCGCAGCGGAGCTGGTCTGGCGGACCATGCGCGCGCAACCCGCACGTGGTGCGCGGGCTGCGCGCGGCCGGGTTCACCGGCGGCTGGCTCGACGCGCGCCGGGAGCCGAGCCGTGAGCGCGCTGCGGCCAGTCGCCGCGATCGCTGCGCGCTCGTGGCGCGCTCGTGCTCCTGCCTCGCCGGCTGCGGCCGCGGGTGCGACGCGGCGATCGGGTCACCGTCTGCGCTTCTGGGCCATGGGCCGCGAGGGCGAGGTCGTCCAGGAGCTGGTGCGCGACTTCGAGCGCGAGAACCCCGGACATCCGCGTCGAGGTGCAGCAGATCCCCTGGTCCGCCGCCCACGAGAAGCTGCTGACCGCCTATCGTCGGGCGGCTCCACGCCGGACCTCGCCCAGCTCGGGCAACACCTGGATCGCCGAGTTCGCCGCCCTCGGGCGCTCGCGCCGCTCGAGCCGCTGGGTCGCCGCCTCGGCCGCGGTCGATTCCGACGGCGCTACTTCCCCGGCATCTGGGACACCAACGTCATCGACGGCGTGCTCTACGGCGTGCCCTGGTACGTCGACACGCGCGTGCTCTTCTACCGCAGCGACCTCCTGGCGCGCGGCCGGCTACGACTCGATGCCCGCGCACCTGGGACGGCTGGCGCGCGGCCATGGCGGCGGTCGAAGCGCGGCGGTCGGGGCCGGACCGCTACGCCATCTTCCTGCCCATCAACGAGTGGACCCAGCCGGTGATCCTCGGCCTGCAGGCGGGCTCGCCGCTGCTGGCCGACGACGACACCCGCGGCGCCTTCTCGCGCGCCCGAGTTCCGCCGCGCCTTCGCCTTCTACCTGGATCTGTTCCGCGACGGCCTGGCGCCCGCCGGTGAGCAACAACGAGATCGCGAACCTCTACCAGGAGTTCGCGCGCGGCTACCTTCGCCATGTACATCACCGGCCCCTGGAACCTGGGCGAGTTCCGGCGCCGCCTGCCGCCCGAGCTGCAGGACGCCTGGGCCACCGCGCCGCTGCCCGGGCCCGACGGCGCGACGTCCGGGCGTGTCGCTGGCCGGCGGCTCGAGCCTGGTCGTCTTCCGCGGCTCGCGCAGCACAAGGAGGCGGCCTGGCGGCTCGATCGAGTTCCTGTCGCGGCCCGAGCAGCAGGTCCGCTTCTTCCAGCTGACCGGCGATCTGCCGGCGCGCATCGCGAGGCCTGGGAGGACCCGGCGCTGGCCGCGCGATCCCCACGCTGCGCGCCTTCGGCGAGCAGCTCGCAGCGCGTGGTCGCCGACGCCCAAGATCCCCGAGTGGGAGCAGATCGCCACCCGCGTGCAGGAGCGCGCCGAGCAGGCGATCCGCGGCGCGCGTCCGCCCGACGCGGCGCTGGCGCAGCTCGACCGCGACGTGGACCGCATCCTCGAGAAGCGGCGCTGGCTGCTCGAGCGCGGCGGCCCGAGCCGCCGCGAGCCGGGAGGAGGACGCCATGAGCGCGCTGCTCGAGCGCCAGCAGGCACGCGCCGGCCTGGCTCTTCCTCGCCCCGGCGCTCGGCTCTGATCGCGCGTCTTCTTCTTCGCTGCCGGTGCTCGCCGGCCTGCTGCTCAGCCTGACCGACTTCGACATCTACGCCATCGGCGCACCCGGGCACCGCGCGCTTCGTCGGGCTGCGACAACTACGCCGCAGCTGCTGCACGAGCCCGACTGTTCTGGCAGGCGCTGCGGCAACACGCTCTACTTCGTGCTCGTCGGCGGCCCGCTGTCGGTGCTCGTCTCGCTGGGCGCGGCGCTGCTGCTCAACGCGCGCTGCGTGCGGCTGCGCGAGCCTCTTCCGCACCATCTACTTCGCCCCGGTGGTGACCACGCTGGTCGCGGTGGCCATCGTCTGGCGCTACCTCTACCACCCGCGCTACGGCCTGCTGAACTACGCTGCTCGGGCTGGTCGGGCATCGGCCCGATCGACTGGCTGGGCGATCCCGCACTGGGCCATGCCGGCGATCATCCTGCTCGCGGTGTGGAAGAACTTCGGCTACAACATGCTCATCTTCGTCGCCGGCCTGCAGAGCATCCCCGAGGAGCTGTACGAGGCCGCCGCCATCGACGGCGCCGGCGCCTGGCGCCGCTTCCGCCACATCACCCTGCCGGGCCTCGCGCCCGACCTTCCTGTTCGTCGGCGTCACCACCATGATCGGCTACTTCCAGCTCTTCGCCGAGCCCTACGTGATGACCCAGGGCGGGCCGCTGCGGCGCGCACGCGCAGCGTCGTGCTGCTCATGTACGAGGAGGGCTTCCGCTGGTGGCGGATGGGCATGGCCTCGACCATCGCGTTCGTGCTGCTGCGTGATCACGCTCGTCGGCACGCTGCGTCCAGCTGCGCCTGCAGCCGGGAGCGGCGCATGAGGCGACGCGCTCGGGCACGGTCGCTGCTGCACGCTGGCGCTCGTCGCTCGGCGCGCGTGCGTCACGCTGACGCCGCTGGTCTGGATGGTGTCGGCCTCGTTCATGCCGCCGGGCGAGGCCAACTACGCTCCCGCCGCCGCTTCCTGCCCGGCACGTCCGACCCTCGAGCACTACGTCGCGCTCTTCACCCGGCTCGACCTGGCGCGCCACTTCCTCAACAGCGCGCTGATCACGGTGCTGGCGACGGTGCTCTCGGTGCTGGTCAACTCGCTGGCCGGCTACGCCTTCGCCAAGCTGCCGCTTCCGCGGTCGCGACCGGCTCTTCAGCGGACTCGCGCTGGCGCTCTGGTCGTCCCGGCGCAGGTGGGCATGCTGCCGCTCTTCCTGCTGCTGCGCGAGCTGGGCCTGGTCAACACCTACGTCGGGGTGCATGATCCCGTACCTGGCCAGCATCTTCGGCATCTTCCTGATCCGCCAGTACGCGCTCGAGCGTGCCCGACGAGCTGCTCGACGCCGCGCGCATCGACGGCGCCGGCGAGTTCCGCATCTTCCGGCATCGTGGTCCTGCCGGTCATCCGCCCGATCCTGGTCACGCTGGCGACCTTCACCTTCCTGAGCGCCTGGAACGACTTCATGTGGCCGCTGATCATCCTCAGCGACAGCGCGCATGTACACGCTGCCGGTGGCCCTGGCCAACCTGGTCGGGCGAGCACGTGCAGGACACCGAGCTGATGATGGCCGGCTCGGTGCTGACCGATCCTGCCGGCCCTCGTCGGTGTTCCTCGTCTTCCAGCGGACCTACGTCCGCGGCATCATGGCCGGGAGCGTGAAGGGATGAGGCGTCTCGCGTGGACCTGCTGGCGCTCGCGCTGGCGCCGTGCTGCGCTGGCGCGCGGCGCTCCGGCGCGCGGCGGCGACGAGCGCGCTCGTCGATCGACGACTTCGAGGACGTCGCGGCGCTGGACGGCCCATCCCGGCCGACGGCGTCGAGCTCGCGATCTGCGTCCGACGACGGGCGTCACGGCCGCGCCCTGCGCCTCGACTTCGGCTTCACCGGCGGCGGCTACGCCATCGCCCGCACGCGAGGTCGACCTCGACTCTGCCGGACGAACTACGCCTTCTCGCTTCCGCATCCGGGGCGAGGCGCCGCCCAACCACCTCGAGTTCAAGCTGATCGACGCGAGCGGCGAGAACGTCTGGTGGTCGGTCCGCCGCGACGTCGAGTTCCCGCGCGAGTGGCGAGCCGTTCACGATCAAGAAGCGACAGATCGCGTTCGCCTGGGGGCCGCGCGGGCGGCGGCGAGATCCGCGCACGTCGCCGCGATCGAGTTCGCGATCACCGCGGGCAGCGGGGGCGCGGGCACGGTGTGGATCGACGACCTTGACGCTCGACGCCGCTGCCGCCGCCGGACGCGCCGCCGCCGGCGCCCGTGGCGCGCGCGTCCTCGGCGCGGCGCGGGCACGGGCGCGGCGCTGGCCCTCGACGGCGATCCGACGACCGCGTGGCGCCCGGCGGCCGGCGATCGCGCGCCCTGGCTCGCGCTCGACCTCGGCGGGGCGCGCGAGTACGGCGGGCTCGTCCTCGACTGGGCGCCGGTGGCGGCGCCGCGGACTACGTGGTCGAGGTGTCGGACGACGGGCGCGACGTGGCGCGTCGCGCGCACGGTCACGGGCGGCAACGGCGGGCGCGACTACCTCTACCTCCCGGAGACCGAGTCGCGCCACCTGCGGGTGCGGCTGACGGGCGGGCCGGAGGCGACGCGCGGCGCGGCGCTCGCCGAGATCACGATCGAGCCGCTGGCCTGGTCGGCCACGCGCGAGGACTTCTTCCAGGCCATCGCCGCCGACGCGCCGCGCGGGCTGCTACCCGCGCGGGATCTCGGGCGAGCAGGTCGTACTGGACGGTGGTCGGCGCCGACCACGACCCGCGAGGAGGTCCTCCTCAGCGAGGACGGGGCGATCGAGACGCGGGAGCGAGCGGCTTCTCGATCGAGCCGTTCCTCGTGGTGGGCGGAACGCTCCTGACCTGGGCCGACGTGGAGCCGAGCAGTCCCTGGTGCGACGGCGGCCTGCCGATCCCCACCGTGACGCTGGACGTCGCGCGGCGCTCGCGCCTCGACGATCACCGCGTTCGCGACGGGCGATCCGGGCGCGTCGTCGATCGTCGTCCCGCTACCGCGTCCTCAACCACGGCGCCGGCGCGGCGCCAGGCGACCCTGTACCTCGCCCTGCGCCCGTTCCAGGTGAATCCGCCCGCGCAGTTCCTGAACATGCCCGGCGGCACAGCGCCGATCCGTGATCATCGCGCGCTCGACGGAGCGACCGTGTTCGTCGAACGGCCGGCCGGCGTTCTCCTGCCGCACCCCGCCCGTCGGACTTCGGGGCCGCGACGTTCGACCAGGGCGACGTCGGTGGCCGACTACCTGGCGCCAGGAGCGGCTGCCGGCGGACGACCGCGGTCGAGGATCCCTTCGGCGCCGCGTCCGGCGTCCTGGCCTTCCCCTGGCGATCGGTCCGTCGGTGCGACCGGCAGCGGGCAAGGCCGAGGTGGACATCGTCATTCCGCTCTACGCGGCTCGCCCGCCGCCGCCCGGCCGGCCGCGGATGCCGGCCGCCCCGGGCGAGCTCGGCGCCGACCGGGCGGACTCGGTGTCGCTCGCCGCGGGGCGCCTGGCGATCGACGCTGGAGCGGCCGCGATCGAGCTTCGCCGCGCCGCGAACCGGCCGAGTGGATCGATCGAACCCTCCGTGCGCCAGCTCGCGCTACATCCTCGTCAACCGCGCCGGCCCCGCGATCCAGCCCGGCGCGCGCTCCTACGCGCGCTCGTGGATCCGCGACGGCGCGCTCACCTCGTCGGCGCTGCTGCGCCTCGGCCACGCGGATGCGGTGCGCGAGTTCATCGAGTGGTTCGCGCCGCACCAGTACGCGAACGGCAAGATCCCCTGCGTGGTCGACGGGCGCGGCGCCGATCCGGTGCCCGAGCACGACTCCAGCGGCGAGTTCATCTTCCTGGTCGCCGAGTACTACCGCTACACGCGGCGATCGCGGCGCTGGTCGAGCGAGATGTGGCCGCGGGTCGCGCGCGGCGGCGGCCTACCTCGACTCGCTGCCGCCACGAGCGCCGGACGCCGCGAGTACGCAGCGCCCGAGAAGCGCGCACTTCTACGGGCTCCTGCCGCCGTCGATCAGCCACGAGGGCTACTCGGCCAAGCCGATGCACTCCTACTGGGACGATTTCTTCGCCCTGCGCGGCTTCAAGGACGCGGCCTTCCTGGCCGGCGAGCTGGGCCGACGCGGACGACGCGGCGCGCGCTGGCCGCGATCGCGCGACGAGTTCGCCGCCGACCTCGCCGCCTCGGTCGCGGCGGCGCATGCCGCGTGCACGGCATCGACTACGTGCCCGGCTGCGCCGATCTCGGCGACTTCGACGCCACCTCGACCACCATCGCCCTCGCGCCGACCGGCGCCGGCCGCGATCCTGCCGCGCGGCGCGCTCGAGCGCACCTTCGAGCGCTACTGGGAGTTCTTCACGGCGCGCCGCGACGGCGCGCCGTGGGAGGCGTTCACGCCCTACGAGATGCGCAACATCGGCGCCTTCGTGCGCCTCGGCTGGCGCGAGCGCGCCCAGGAGCTGCTCGACTTCTTCCTGGCCCACCAGCAGCCGGCCGGCTGGCGCCAGTGGGCCGAGGTCGGTCTGGCGCGACGACCGCGCGCCCGCGCTTCCTCGGCGACATGCCCGCACACCTGGGTGGGCTCGGACTACGTCCGCTCGGTGCTCGACATGTTCGCCTACGAGCGGGAGGCCGACTCGACCCTGGTCGTCGGCGCCGGCGTGCCGATCGAGTGGCTCGTCTCGGACCCCCGGATCTCCGTGCTGAACCTGAGCACGCACTACGGGCCGCTCTCCTTCACCATGCGGCGCGCTGGCGACGGCGTCGAGGTCGCGATCGAGGCCGGGACTCGCATCCCGCCGGGCGGAATCGCCGTCTCGACCCCGCTTGCGGCCATCCGGTCCGCCACCGTCAACGGCGCCCGCGTCGAGCCGGGCCCCACAGGCGAGATCCTGGTCCGCAAGCTCCCGGCGACCGTCCTCGCCACCCCCGAGCCATGAATCCGCTCCCGCCGTGGCCTCGATCTAACTCTTTTCTTGATAAGCAGATGAGAATATGTGTAGAATGGACCCGGTCAGGCAAGTCCCTGGCCGCTGTCCATATCCAGCCAGGAGGTCAGCCAATGAGGACGCTTGCTCTCGCCGGTACGCTGCTCGCTCTGATCGGGCTTGCGAGCCTGGTCACCGCCGAACCCAGGATGGTGCTCATCGAAGAATTCACGAACACATCTTGACCGTCCTGCCCTGCAGCCAGCCGTGTGCTGGACCAGATCATGTCGCGTCATCCCGAGATGCTCGCCACCATCGCCATTCACGGCTGGTGGCCCGGGTCGGGCGATCCCTTCTACGTCGCCAACATCGATGAGAACCGCGCCCGGATCACCTACTACGGCGTCAACTACACGCCGCACACTTACTTCGACGGCATCATCGACGGCACCTACGCCGGCCCCTGGGAGCAGATGATCCTCGACCGGGCGGCCATTCCGAGCCCGCTCCGCATCGAGCTCTCCGGCGATCCGGTCGCCCACACCATCACCGCCGAGGTCACGAACACGAGCGGCGCCGCGGTGACGGGGACGCTCCACTTCGTCATCACCGAGAGCGATGTCAACCCGCCGGCCGGTTCGACCTATCGCTTGCCGCAGAAGCTCAATCATGGCATGCGTGACTTCTTCCCCGATGTCACGGGTGAAGTCATCACGTTCTCGCCTGGCGTGCCGGTCTCGCGCACGCAGACCTTCACCCTCGGCCCCTGGCTCGAACCGAATCTCGAGTGCGTGGTCTTCGTGCAGAACGACACCTCGAAGGAGGTCTACCAGGCGGCGAAGATCGCCTTCCTGCTCAATCAGCCCGAGCTGGTCGTGACCGGCATCCAGGTCGATGACACGGTGGGGGGCAACGGGGACGGTCGGCTCGACCCCGGCGAGAACGCGGATGTCTCGCTCACGCTCATGAACCTGAACCCGATCGATGCGACGACGGTCCTCGGGGCGCTCTCGACGAGCGACAACTACGTCACGGTCACCGACGACACGGGCAGCTGGCCCGATATCCCGGGCCTGGGTTCCGGCAACAACAGCGGGGATCCCTTCGCGGTGAGCATTGCCGCGGGAGCACCCTGGGGTTACGAGCTCCCGTTCAATCTCGATCTCCTGGCGAACGGGGGCTACGTGAAGCAGCTGACCCTGACCCTCGGCATCGGCTCGCCCGATGACCCGATCGGGGCAGACAGCTACGGTTACTTCGCCTACGAGGATGCCGATGATCCAGGAGTCGTCCCGCGCCCGGTCTACAACTGGGTGGAGATCGATCCCAATCTCGGTGCGGCCGGGGACCCTGGTCACGCTGGCCGACGATCAGACCGTGCAGCGGACGATGTCGTTCAACTTCAAGCTGTACGGCAACGTCGACAACCGGATCTCGATCTCCTCGAACGGCTTCCTGGCGCTGGGCGTGACCTCGGAGAACGCGGTCTCGAACGGCGCGATCCCCGGACCCGAGGGACCGCCGAAGATGATCGCCGGCTTCTGGACCGACCTGAACCCGGTGGCTGCCGGTGGCGGCAAGGTCTATGCGTGGGACGATGCCGCGGGTGGTCGCTACATCGTCGAGTTCAGCGGTGTCGAGCACTACCACGACACCGGGCAAGGATTGCCGGAGACCTTCCAGTTCATTCTCTACAATCCGGACATGCATCCGACCCAGTCGGGCGATGGGCAGATCGACATCCAGTACATGCTGGTGAGCGATGCCTCGGGGTGCACGGTCGGGATCGAGAACGAGACCGAGACGGTCGGCATCCAGTACCTGGCCAACGGCGACGTGAACGCGGCGGCCTTCGGCCTCGAAGCCGGGCGCGCGATCAGGTTCACCACCACGGGCCCGAATGGCACGGCGAGTGTCGAGGATCCGCTGGCGGCTCCGGGCCTGACGCGGGTCTCCGTGCGGCCGAACCCGTTCCGCGGCGCCACGGCGATCAACTACACCATTCCCCACGAGAGCGCGGTGACGCTCCGGCTCTACGGTGCGGATGGGCGGCTCCTGCGGACGTTGATCGATGGCCCTCTGGCCGCCGGTCCGGGAACCGTGAGCTGGGATGGACGGGATGGACGGGGGAACGATGTTCCCGCTGGCATCTACTTCTATCGCCTCTCCGGTGAGGAGTTCGAGGTCGCGGGCAAGCTGACGCGGCTGCGGTAACACCGCTCAGGGCGGCACCTGAGCGACCTGCCAAGAGCGAGGCCCTCTCCGTTGCGGACCGGGGAGGGCCTCGCTGCGTCCGGGGAGCATCGTGCGAAACGCCCGGCCGGCTCGCACGAAGCATGAGCCGATGGCCCCGGCGCCGCGTATCGACGCCGCTCGCGAGCCGGCATGAGATCTGCAAGCTGCATGTCCCATGCGCCTCCGTCTTCTCCCCCTTACCCTCGCCCTGGGTCTGGTTCTCGTCGCCTGCAGCGACTCCGGGGACCCGACCGCGCCCTTCGCGCCGCCTGACACGCCGCCAGCGGTCAACCCGGCGGTCGCCGAGTTCGTGACGCTCGTGAACGCGCACCGCACGGCGCTCGGCCTCGCCCTGCTCGAGTGGGATGCCGAGGTCGCCGGCGTCGCCCAGGCGCACAGCGAGGACATGGTTGCCCGCGGGTTCTTCAGCCACGTGAACCCCGACGGCGACTCCCCGTTCGATCGCCTGCGTGCCGCCGGCATCGCCTATGCGGCGGCGGGGGAGAACATCGCCTACGGCTACCCGACGCCGGCGACCGTGCTCGAGGCCTGGCTCGGGAGCGACGGGCACCGGGCCAACATCGAGAACGCGAACTACACGCACCACGGTGTCGGTCTCGCGGGGACGCACTGGACGCACGTGTTCGTGCGGAAACCGTAGGTTTCGTCATCAGCGGGAGGCCGTTTCCAGCATCTTGACCGCCCCTTGACGCGGCAGAACCCGTTGCCGTACCATCATTTTGTGCCCTTCATGTGTATCGCAATGTGCAGTCGACGGGGGTAAATGACCCAATGAAGTCTCTAGCACGCCATCGTGCGGTGCTGTTAGCTGTTCCGGTCCTGGTACTGCTCGTCGCGCGGAACGCGTACGCGTACATCGACCCCAACACGGGCAGCATGCTGCTACAGATCATCATCGGTTCGGTGCTGGGCGCTGCGGCCGCTATCGGGGTGTTCAGAGCCCAGGCTGCCCGCTTCTTCAGGCGGCTCTTCGGGTTGGAAAAGAACAACAACAGCACCGATGAAAGCTGATGAGAAGAACGCGGGGTCGTTTCGCGATCCCAGCGGATTTCTCTTCACGCGCGACGGGGTCCTCCATCGCCAGGTCAATCACAGGTATGCGCAGGAATATGACCGCCTGATGTCGGGCGGTCTCTATGCCGCTCTTGTCAGCGACAAGCTTCTCGTCGAGCATGAGGAGGCGGATCCCGGGTTCGCCCAGTCCGCCGAGGCCTACAAGATCATCCGTCCCGAGCGCATCGGGTTCATCTCGTATCCCTACGAGTGGTGCTTCAGCCAGCTCAAGGACGCCGCGCTCCTGACGCTTCGTATCCAGCGTCTGGCCCTCGAGCACGGGATGAGCCTCAAGGACGCGAGCGCCTACAACATCCAGTTCGCAGCCGGGCGGCCCATCCTCATCGACACTCTCTCCTTCGAGACCTACGAGGAGGGGGCGCCCTGGGTGGCCTACCGCCAGTTCTGCCAGCATTTCCTGGCCCCGCTGGCGCTCACGAGCTTGACCGATGTCCGCCTGGGCCAGCTCATGCGCATCTACATCGATGGCATCAGCATGGATCTCGCCTCGGCGCTCTTGCCCATGCGCACGCGGTGGCGCGCCGGCCTCATGATGCACATCCATCTGCATGCGCGCAGTCAAGCTCGACACGCCGGCGACACGGCCGGTGTCAAGGGCCGCCGCCTGAGCCGCATGGCCCTGACCGGACTCCTGAATAGCCTCGAATCGACCGTCCGGAAGCTCGACTGGAAGCCCGTGGGTACCGAGTGGGGGGATTACTACTCCGCCACGAACTACACCGACGAAGCGCTCGAGCACAAGAAGGAGCTGGTGCGGTCGTTCATCGGCGAGGCTCGACCCGGCACGGTGTGGGACCTGGGGGCCAACCTGGGCCTCTTCAGCCGGCTCGCATCCGAGCAAGGCATCCCGACCGTGGCCTTCGACATCGATCCGGCCGCGGTCGAGAAGAGCTACCGCCGGGTGGTCGCCGATCGGGAGACCCACCTCCTGCCTCTCGTCCAGGATCTCACCAACCCGAGCGCCGGCATCGGCTGGGCCGGGGACGAGCGCGTCTCCCTGACCGCCCGCGGCCCGGCCGATCTCGTGATGGGCCTGGCCCTGATCCATCACCTGGCGATCTCCAACAATGTCCCCCTCGACATGGTGGCCGAGTACATGGCCCGGCTCGGGCGGAAGCTCGTGATCGAGTTCGTGCCCAAGGAGGACTCACAGGTGCGCCGGTTGCTGGCCACCCGCGAGGACGTGTTCCCGAATTACTCGCAAGCGGGGTTCGAGGAGGCCTTTGCCCGGTGGTGGACCCTCGATCGCAAGGAAGCGATTCCGCTCACCGAGCGCACCCTCTACCTGATGACGCGCAAGTAGCCGTGCCCCTGGAATTGGCTCCGACTCCTTGAGGGGGACCCGCATGGCATCCGAGTCGCGTTCGCGCCGCCGGAGCTGGGTGATCCACCCGCTCTCGTTCGCCCTGTTCCCCGTGCTCTCGCTCTACTCGAGCAACATCCACGAGACCCCGGCGGATCAGGTCGTCTTGCCGCTGGTGGTCGCGGCCGGGGTCACGCTCCTCGTCCAGGTCGCGGCCCGGCTTCTCCGAGGGAACAGCGACCGCACGGGGATCGTGCTCTCGGCCGCAGTCCTCATCTTCCTTCTCTACGGGCACATGCTACGTGTGGTCGAGGCCGTGCGACTTCCGGGGCCCGCGGTCGCGCTGGCGGTCACGACGACCTTGTTCTTCGTGGCGGTGGTGTGGCTGACGGCTCGTACCAGGAGAGACCTCGGCGCCGTGACCAAGCTCCTGAACGTGCTGAGCTTGAGTCTCCTGGTGGTGGCCCTGGTCCCGATCCTGCTCCATGCCGTGCAGACGATCGGCAAGCGCGACTACTCGCGCTTGCCGGATCTCGATCCCGGGGTCCCCCTCGCGTCGATCGGGGCCGGGCCCAATCCGCCGGACGTCTACTATCTCGTCTTCGATCGCTTCGGGAGCGAGGGGAGCATCAAGGAGTTCTGCGGGCTCGATACGGCGCCCTTCTTCGCGGCGCTCCGCGAGCGCGGGTTCCATGTCATCGAGCATGCCCGCCCCAACTACCCGAAGACCTCCCACTCGTTGGCATCATCCATGAACATGGAGTACCTGACCTTCCTCGAAGAGGCCGGCATCACGCCGGCCACCGATTACGGCCCGCTCCACCAGATGATGCGGGGCGATTATCGCGTGGCGCGCTTCCTGCGCGGGCAGGGCTACCATTACTACCACGTCGGCTCGTGGTACTCGCCGACGGCGGGCAATCGATACGCCGAGAAGAACTTCCGCTTTCAGAAGCTCTCCGAGTTCGCCTCCATCCTCTACGAGAGCACGGTTCTGTACTCGCTCGTCGACCTCGTCACCCGCGTCGACGACCGCATGACGCAGTACCAGAGCATCGGCTATGTGTTCGAGCACCTCGCCGCCATGCCGGCGGAGCGCGGTCCCCGGTTCGTCTTCGCCCATGTCCTCCTGCCCCACACGCCCTACGTGATCGATGCCGACGGGTCCTTCCTGCCGCGCGCGGTCCGGGACGAGCGGTCCGACGAGGCCAACTATGCGAACCAGGTCCGCTTCGCCAGCTCGGCCATTCTCGATCTGGTGGACACGCTCATCCGGGAGTCGGCGACGCCGCCGATCATCATCCTGCAGGCGGACGAGGGGCCACACCCCATCCGCTACGTCGAGACCGAGGCGGGGAAACACGTCGAGCACCCGTTTTCCTGGCGCAACATCACCGATGCCGAGGTGAGGATCAAGTTCGGGATCCTCGGTGCGATCCACCTGCCGGGCGCCGATACCGGTGCCGACCTGCCCCCGGACCGGACCTCGGTCAACACCTTCCGGATCGTCTTCAACCACGTCTTCGGAACTCGCTTTCCGATCCTGCCCGATGCCTGCTACACGCCGCTCGATTCCCGCCATCTCTACGAGTTCATCGACGTCACCGCGCGGACGGTGATGGACGGGCCCGGGATGGCGGGCGCACCCGACGCGACGGCGGCCGCCGCCGAGTGATCGGCGTCACGACCCGAGCGCTTCGCCCCGGGTGCGAATGACCTCCTGGTAGAAGCGTGCGCTCGACTTGGGCGTGCGCTCGAGCGTCGTGAAATCGACGTGCACGATGCCGAAGCGCTTGGTCGTGCCGGCGGCCCACTCGACAGTTGTCGAGGAGCGACCACGCGAAGTAGCCGCGGAGATCGACGCCCTGGCCGATCGCGGCCCGAGCGGCCGCGAGGTGCTCGCGCAGGTAGGCGACGCGAAGCGGATCGTCGATGCGGGCCCTGGCCGTCGGGCGGATCGGGAAAGGCGGCGCCGTTCTCGGTGATGTAGAGCGGGACCGCCCCGTAGCGCTCCCTGATCCAGAGGAGGACCCCGGTGAGGGCTTCGGGCCAGACCTCCCAGCCCATCTCGGTGTAGAGGCTCCCGGGCTGGCGTACCTGGCGGGCGCGGACCGGGAGCGCCATCTCATCGTGCGCCGTGACCCCGCGCGTGTAGTAGTTGACACCCAGGAAGTCGATGGGCTCCCGGATCAGCGCGAAGTCCTCCGCGGCGAAGCGCGGCCACGCCTCAGCCGAAGATCTCCGCCATCTCCTCGGGATAGGATCCGAGGAAGACCGGATCGAGATACTGCCGGTTCATGTAGGCATCGGCGCGCCGGGTGGCGGCGAGATCGGCCGGCGAGTCGCTGGCTGGAACCTTGGGCTCGAGGTTGACGACGAGCCCGATCTCGCCGTGCGCCTCGGCGCGAAACGCCTGGACCGCAGCGCCGTGGGCCCGCAGGACGTTGTGGGTTGCGATCGGAGCTTCGCCGAGACTCTTGTGTCCGGGAGCGTGGACGCCGTGGACGTACCCGGCATCGACGACGACCCAGGGCTCGTTGATCGTGGCCCACAGCTTCACGCGGTCGCCGAGGCGTCTGGACCACAGCCCGCGCGTAGTCGGCGAACCAGGAGGCGATATCCCGGTGGAGCCAGCCGCCAGCGTCGTCGAGCGCGGCCGGCAGGTCCCAGTGGTAGAGGGTGGCGCAGGGGCTGGATGCCGCTCTCGAGCAGCAGATCGACGAGCCGCGAATAGAAGTCGAGACCCGCCGGGTTCGCCGGCCCGCGCCCGGTCGGGCAGGATGCGGCTCCAGGCCAGGCTGAAGCGATAGGTCTCGAGGCCGAGGTCGCGCATGAGGGCGACATCCTCGCGATAGCGGCGGTAGTGATCGCACGCGACGTCGCCGGTCTCGCCCCCGGCCATGCGCCCCGGCGTGTGCGCGAAGCGGTGCCAGATGCTCGGGCCGGCGCCGTCGGCGAGCGGCGAGCCCTCGATCTGGTAGGCGGAGGTCGCCGCGCCCCAGAGGAATCCCCGGGGAAAGCGCGTGGTGGGGGATGCGATCATCGCGCCGCACTCGCCTTCGCGCCGAGGGTGAGCTCGACGCGATGCACGCCGCCGTCACGAGCCAGCGGGATCCGTGCCGTGCCGTCCGTGATCGGCACCGCCGCGCCGTCAGAAGTCGCGGCGACGAGATCCGTGCCCTCGGCGCGCGGGATTCTGCGCCGTGATCTCGTAGTGGGTGTCCTCCTCCGGCAAGCGGTAGTGGATCGTGAAGCGATCCCAGCTGGCAGGAACGCGTGGTGAGAGGACGAGCGTGCGGCCTCCTTCGATGCGGAAACCGAGGAGCGATTCGAGCGCGACGCGGATCATCCAGCCGGCGGACCCGGTGTACCAGGTCCAGCCCCCGCGCCCCGATGTGCGGCGGCGCGCCGTAGATGTCGGCGGCGATGACGTAGGGCTCGATCTGGTAGGTCGCGACGCGCTCCTGGCGTGCCTGGTGGATCGGGTTCAGGAGATCGAGGAGCTGGGCTGCGCGCTCGTTGCGGCCGAGCTCGGCCAGGGCGCGCACCACCCAGAGCGCCGCGTGCGTGTACTGGCCGCCGTTCTCGCGCACTCCCGGCACGTATCCCTTGATGTAGCCTGGATCGTGCGGGTCGTCGGCGAAGGGCGGCGTGAGGAGCCGGACGAGCTCGTCGCGCTCCGAGATCAGGTGTTGCTCCACCGCGTCCATTGCCTGCGCCGCGCGCTCCGGGGGCGCCGCCCCGGAGATCACCGCCCAGGCCTGCGCCAGGGCATCGATCCGGCATTCGTCGCTCTCGTGCGAGCCGAGCGGTGTCCCGTCGTCGTAGTAGCCGCGACGGTACCACTCGCCGTCCCAGCCCAGTCGTTGAGGGCAAGGACCAGCTCGTCGCGGTAGGCGCGGTAGCGGCGGGCACGCTCCTCGTCGCCACGTTCGGCGCAGATGGGAATGAAGTCACCGAGGAGAGCGACCTGGAAGAAGCCGAGCCACACGCTCTCTCCCCTCCCCTCGCGGCCCACGCGGTTCATGCCGTCGTTCCAGTCGCCGGTGCCGAACAGCGGCAGCCCGTGAGCGCCGCGGGTGAGGCCGCGGTCGAGAGCGCGGCAGCAGTGCTTGTAGAGGTCGGCCGATTCGCCGGCCGGCGTCGGCACCAGGAAGGCCTCGTCCTCGCCGGGAGCGAGCTCGCGCGCGGTGAGGAAGCGCACGTTCTCGTCGAGGATCGCCGCGTCGCCCGTCGTGGCGACGTAGTACGCGGTCAGGTAGGGCAGCCAGAGCAGATCGTCCGAGAACCGCGTGCGGATGCCCTTCGACAGCGGCGGATGCCACCAGTGGAGGACATCCCCGTCGGCGAACTGGTGAGCGGCGTGGAGGAGGATCTGGGCACGCGTGAGCGCCGGGAAGAAGGGGATGAGGGCTGCTGCGTCCTGCAGCTGATCGCGAAAGCCGAAGGCACCTCCCGACTGATAGAGCGCCGAGCGGCCCCAGAGCCGGCAGCTCAGGGTCTGGTAGGGGAGCCAGCCGTTCACCATGAGATCGAGCGCGGGAGATGGTGTGGTGACCTGGATCGCGCCGAGGCGGCGTTTCCAGAAGCTCCTGACCGTGGCGAGCGCCGCGAGGGCGGCGTCAGGACCGGAGTAGCGCGCAACGAGCGCACGCGCACCGTCCGGACTCGGTGCCTCGCCGCAGAGGAAGCTCAGCGTGATCTCGGTGCCCGGCGGCAGCTCGAGCGTGACCTGCTCGGCGAAGCAAGGATCCAGGCCAGCGCCGGTGTGCCCGTCGAGCGGCGCCGGAGCGCGGAGCGCAGCTGGACTGGACAGATGACCGTGGCGCCCGAGGAAGGACACGCGATCGCCGCTGAACCAATGCGCCGACGCGGCCGGGGCCGCCACCGCAGCAAATGCCACGCCATCGCCGAATTCCGCGGCGAGCGGATTGGTGGCGAGGAGAACCGGAGGCTTGGCGTCGGCGGTCACCGTGATGAAGCGGCCCGTCTCTTCCGGCGTCGTGCCGAGGACGAGCCGGTAGTAGGCGAAGAGAGAGAGCGATCTGAGCTCGTCGCTCATGTTCCGGAGCCGGAGCATGGTGATCTTCACCGGGTCGGCGAGCGGCACGAACTGGGTCGCCTCCTGTTGGAGCCCGGCAGCGAGGAGCCTGCACGTCGAGTAGCCGAAGCCGTGCCGCATCTCGTAGGGGGTGACCTGTCCGCTGGCTGCTCCATGGGGCGAAGGTCCGGGGAGAGGCGACCAGAACTCGCCCGTCGCCTCGTCGCGCACGTAGAAGGCCTCCTCGTGCGGGTCGAGCAGCGGGTCGTTGCACCACGGGGTGAGGCGGTGCTCGCGGCTGTTCCGGCTCCATGTGGTTCCGGCCCCGGTCTCGCTCGCGAGGAAGCCGAAGCTGTCGTTGGCGATGACGTTGATCCAGGGCCGCGGTGGAAGCTGGAGGCGATCGCGATCGGGAGTGAGTCGGATCACGTACTCCGTGCCGTCGGCGTTGAAACCGCCATGGTCGTTCTCGAAGCGGAGCGATTCCGCGGGATCCGGGGCATCGCCGGGTGGAGCAGGCGTGTTGGAGACCGGGCCCGCTCCGGCGCGCGGGGGCTCCATGGCGGCGGACTCGGGGTGCGGGGCACCGGCCCCGGTATTCCGTTCCAGCGGTGGACCGAGATCCGGGAAGGCGCGGCGCAACACGAGTCGCGCCGCGGCCGCGATGAGGTCGAGCTCCGGGGGAGTCAGATCGGTCACGCGCAGCACATGGAGGCGATCGTCTGATGGTTTGGACCGGGGAATCGGCGGCGAATCGGGGCCGGTGAGAATCACGAGATCGATCTCGAGACCCAGGGCGCGCCAGTAGCCGCGGGCAGCCAGCACGGCGGGGAGAAGCGCCATGCCGTCCGCTTCCTCCGCATGAAGGAGAGCGATCGTGCCCGCGATCGGGAGACCGTGATGGGCCAGCGTCGAGAGGTCACCCCGCGCCCTGGCCTGGACCGCCGGATCCGCTCGCAGGCCAGGGTGCCCGTAGAGCATGGCTCCGGCCAGGGCCTGCAGGTAGCTCGCCTCGACCTCTGTGATGCCGAATCGGCTCTGCAGGTCGCGCTCGTGCCCCTCGGCGTCGACGAATGCAGCATCGACGTCCGCGGCACGCAGATAGCGGTGGCCGAGGGCCAGCGTTGCCGTGCGTCCGCTCCCGGTGCCGAGCAGAAAGGTCAACTGGGTGCGCGCTCCGGGACGGAGATCGACCGTGGTGCGCAGGCTCACGATCGGATCGATCACGTCACCGGTGCTCCCAGCGAGCGGAGCGCGCGATCTCATGGCAGCCGGGGATTCCAGGCTCGACCCGCGACCGATGAAGCGCGAGCGGTCGGTCTCGAACTCCACGTGGCCGCTGCCGGCGAGGGCATGGATCAGCCACGGATGGCGTTCTCCAGCGGCCCGCGCCCGGCGCTGGACGAGCACGGCCTGCGCCTCGGGCACGAATTCGGTCTGCAGGAAGAGCTTCGAGAACGCCGGATGCGCCCTGTAGGCGGCGGCCGCATGGAGCACCACCTCGGCGAAGGATGTGATCTCGATCCGGCGCGGCCGACCCGAACGGTTGTGGAGGGTCAAGCGGCGGAGCTCGATGGTGGATTGGGGGGGACGCCGATCTCGAGGCCGATCTCCATCCCGTGGTCGCGGCGTGCGATCTCGAATCGGCCGGGCCTGCGCCGGGCTTCGTAGTGGGTCACCGCTCCCGGTACCGGCATTCGCCCCACGGACCAGAACGCTCCCGAGTCCCGATCGCGCAGATAGATGAAGAAACCATCGCCATCCGCCGTACGGTCCCCGCGCCAGTGGGTGAGGGCGTTTGGACCCGCCGCCGAGAAGCCGGTTCCCGCGTCCGTGATGAGCACGCGATAGCTTCCGTCGCCATTGGCCAGCACATGGGCCGGCGGCGTCGAGGCGTCCGCTGAATGGTGGGGAGAGCTCATGGGCATTCCTGGTCTTTCCTCCGCGCGCCGCCGCAGTCTGCGCCAAGAGGGAGTGGCGTTCAACCGCGGCCCGAGCGGACGCCGCCACCGGTGGCCCCGGGCCGATTCGCCCTCCTCCCTTGACAAGGCGGCGGATCCATGTAATCCTTTACATGTCCAAGGAAACTTCCGTCTCCTAACCCGCCCCGGCGCCAGGGGTTGGTCATTTGGCCAACATACACGATGTAGCCAGGGAGGCTGGCGTCTCGATCGCCACCGTCTCGCGCGCACTCAACGGAAGTCCGCTTGTCAGCAGGGAGACTTCCCGCCGCGTGCGCGACGCAGCCCTGCGCCTCGATTACTGGCCCAACCTCGCTGCTCGCAGCCTCCGCCAGAGCCGCACTCATGTCCTCGGGGTTCTGCTCCCCGACCTCTACGGTGACTTCTTCTCCGAGGTCATTCGCGGCATCGACGACCAGGCTCGCCTGGACCGATTTCAGGTCCTGATCTCGAGCTCGCACGCCGAAAGCCAGGCCATCGACGCCGCGGCCCGGTCGCTGCGCGGGCGGGTCGACGGGTTGATCGTGATGGCCCCGAGCGGAGAATCGACTCATACTCTCGATCGCATCGCGCACAAGGTGCCAGTCGTTCTCCTCAATGCCTCTTGTCCCGCCGGCAACTGCAGCGTGGTCTCGATCGCCAACTACCAGGGGGCGCAGGCCGCCGTCGGTCATCTGCTCGAGCTCGGGCACCGGGTCGTGGCCATGATCAAGGGGCCGCCCCGGAACGCGGACGCCGAGGAGCGGCTACGGGGCTTCCGGCAGGCGCTCGCGGGCTGCGGAATCCAGCCGTTGCCGGCGCTCGAATTCGCCGGGGACTTCACCGAGTATTCGGGCTATCGCGCTGCAGAGCCGATTCTTGCGGCCAGGCCCAGACCCACGGCGGTGTTTGCCGCCAATGACTACATGGCCATCGGGTTCTTGAGCGCCCTTGGCGGGCGGGGCATCCGCGTGCCAGAGGACATGGCCCTGGTCGGGTTCGATGACATCGCCATGGCGCAGTACATCAGTCCGGCGCTGACGACCGTACACATCGATGCGCACGAACTGGGAGCGCGGGCGGTTCGACTCCTGATCTCGTCCGTGGGGTCGGATCTGGGCAACCTGCGCCGGAACGAGGTGCTGCCGGCAACGCTCGTGGTACGGCAGTCTTCGGGGAGTCGCCGCAATGCTTCGACCATCGGCCCCGATGCCCGCGCAAGCGCCATGCAGACAGGAGAGTCCACGTCGACCGCCGCCTTGACGCTCGATCCGGAGACGATGCCGGAACAGAGCGCCGGGCGCGCTTCAAACCAGCGTCCCAGCGCGGCTGGGCGCAGGAGGCCACCATCATGAAGGCGGGAGCGATACTCATCGGCATCACAGGGACGATGCTCGTCTTCGCGGCAAGCGCTTTCGCGCAGGCCGACCGCGAGGATGTCATGTGGGCCCGTGTGGCGCCTTCCATCACACTCGACGGCTTCTTGAACGAGCCGGCATGGGCTCAGGCCGAGTCCGTGGTCATCCGCTTCGGCGTCGATAACGGCGTCCCCGGCAGCGGCTGGAAATACGAGGGCGGCAACATCCCGAACGATCCCACGCTGGCCACGCTCAAGCTCTTGACCGTCGCCGACTCGCTCTACCTGGGCGCCGTGGTGCGCGATGCCTCGATCGGCGGATCCAGGGACTTCAACCGTTTCGACGGCTTCCTGATGGCGCTCAAGGACCACCTGGCCCCGGATTCCCCCAAGCCGCCGGCCGAGTACTTCTATGCCTGGTGGTATGCCGAGGGCACCGATCCGCAGCCGGCGGGTCAGTCGCCGGCCTTCATCGGCCGCTGGGCCGAATGGCCGCCGGGGACCCCGCGCACGCCCGAGCAGATCGCAGAACTGGAACGCCGTGACCCGGGTGCGCGGGCTCTCGAATTCCGATGCGGTCCGGGACACGAGCTACACGGTCGAGATGAAGTTCGACTTGTCGTCCATGGGTTACGACGTGACGCGGCCCGCCGGAGACATCATCGAGTGGAACATCTCGATCTATGACTGTGACTGGTTCTGGCCGATCAATGCCCAGACCTTCGCGTCGAACCGCGTCTGGTGGCAGTCACCATGGGGCAACACGGGCTGGTACAACGAGGTCCGGGTCTACTCGCGGCCGGATGTCACGGTGAGCTCGGGGCCGGTGCCGGAGATCGGGCCGGAGCTCGTGCTCGAGGAGGTTGCCGGCACCGTGCCCACGATCGACGGCTCTCTGACCGAGCCGATCTGGAACGACCCGGATGTCTACAGCTTCCGTATCAAGTGGGGCGATGACGCCCTCAGACAGACCTATCCGGCTGTCGGACCCTATCGCTCCGGGCAGTTCCAGCCGGAGGTGAACGGCGGGCAGGCGTTCATCGCCGATCCGGGGGATGCCACGGTCAAGGTCTTCTTCCAGAACGACACCATGTACTTCGGCTTCGATGTCAACGACCGTGTGGTCCAGTACCATCCGCTCATCGACCGCTGGGATGGATTCATCGTCACCTTGAACGAACGGTTCACGCGCGGGCCCGACCAGAATCTCCTCGGTCAGCGCCTCTCGTTCCAGGTGGGAGAGACCGGGGACGCGATCGCGCAGGACTACCTCGGAACCCTGGTCGCGGCGGGCAGGGCGGCGGTGGCGATCGACCTCAAGCCAGGGACCACCGTCGACACGCTGGGGACGACACCGGATGTCGGATACTGGGCCGAGATGTCCGTCGATCTGACCGCCTTGAGCTACCCCGCCGGGCTCTATGACGCCACCGCCTGGCTGGGAGTCAACCTGCTCGACGGCGACTCCTTCATTCCGATCACCGACAGCTACGGCACGCGCACCTGGTGGTTCCGCGAGTACGAAGGCCAGTGCTGTCCGGTTTGGGTGTTCCTGAATCCGATCATCACGGGTGTGGACGATCCGGGAGCCTCGCCACCGGCGGAGACCATGCTCGTCCGGAGCTACCCCAACCCATCACCCGATCTCAGGATCGAGTACAACCTGGCTCGCGAGAGTCAGGTGACGCTCGAGGTCTTCGATGTCCAGGGCCGGCTGGTCGAGCGCCGGGAGCTCGGGCGGCAGGCGCCGGGGCGCGGGGAGACGACCTTCAACGGATCCGGAAAGACGAGCGGGCTCTACCTCTATCGCCTCCTGGTCCGCGATGCGGACACGGGAGGGCTCACGAGCACGCTCCACGGGAGAATGGTGGTTCTCAACTAGGCGCTGGGAGGACGGCTCGGCGAGCCGGGTCGGATCGGGGCCGGGGGGCCCGGGTCCGGTCCGGCTCGTTGGGGCCGGGGAGGATGGATCCGTGGTGCATGCCAACCACCGGCGGATGCGATGGCTGCGTGCCCTTCTCGCTCGAGGGGGTCCGATCGCGGCGCTGCTGGCTCTCGTCACGGCCCCGCTCCTCGCGGGCACGACCGGGAAGCTCACCGGCCGCGTCTATGACCAAGAGGACCGGCCCATCATCTCGGCCGGCGTGGCCATCGTCGGCACCACCATGGGTGCCCTCACCAACAACGATGGCGTCTTCAACGTGATCAACATCGCGCCCGGCACCTATGAGGTCAAGGTCAGCGGCATCAACTACGAGGGGGTGCTCGAGAGCATCGTCTATCAGAACATCATCATCTCCGCGGACAACTCGACCCGCCTCGATGTCGAGCTTGCCGGGACCGCGATCCCGGTCGAGGAGATCATCGTCGAGGCCAAGGAGCTGCCGATCGACATCGACGTCACCGACAGCCGCGCGACGCTCCGCAGCGAGCAGATCGAGGCGCTGCCGGTGCAGGAGCTCGAGGACGTGGTGAACCTGCAAGCCGGGGTCGTGGACGGGCACTTCCGCGGCGGCCGCATCGGCGAGGTGCAGTACCAGGTGGATGGAGTCAGCGTCAACAACCCCTATGACAACCGGTCGACGCTGCGGATCGATCGCTCTCTATTGCAGGAAGTGCAGGTCATCAGCGGCACGTTCGACGCCGAGTACGGCCAGGCGATGAGCGGGGTCGTCAATGCGGTCTTGAAGGACGGAACGACGGACTGGCGCTGGAACACCGAGGTCTTCGGCGGCGGATACCTCTTCGACGAGGAGGGCCGGCTCACCACCATGCATGCCGATGCCAACACGGTGAACCTGCAGGGTTCGGTGAGCGGACCGATCCCACTGCCGAAGACCGTGTTCCTGCTCAATCTCCGGCGCTATTCTTTCGACGACTATGTCTACGGCGTGAGACTCTTCCGTCCGACCGACAAGAATGATCTCGAGAACAAGATCTTCTATCCCACCGGCGACCTCGAGGAGGTGCCGCTCCAGTACTCGCGCGAGTTCTCCGGGCTCGGCAAGATATCGACCACGTTCCGCGACAACATGAAGCTGAGCTACCAGGCCATCTTCAACGATATCGACGGCCGGCGCGACAACTACGCCTACGTGCTGAACCCGGACGGCCTCACCGAACAGCATACCTTCTCCATCACCCATGGGTTCGACTGGCGGCGCACGCTCGGCGTGGCCTCGGCGGTCGATGTCAGCCTGCGACAGAACTACTTCAAGTACACGGATCGGGCCTACGAGGACGTCTACGATCCGCGCTATGACGCGGCCGGCCCTCCGGTGAGCGAGGACATCTTCTTCGACGCCATCGTCCAGGGGGTCGATTCCAACCGCTTCCTGCAGCGGACGAACACCTGGCTCGCCAAGGGCAACTACGCGAGCCAGGTGCATCCCGAGCACCTGATCAAGCTGGGGGGGGAGCTGCAGATGCCGCGCATCTCCTTCGGCACCGACGGCTACCTGACCTACACCCTGGTGAATGGCGAGTACACGCTCGTCCGCCACATCGACGAGCCGCCCGACTATCCCGGAATCAACGAGTACCGCCCCGTGATCGCCTCGGGCTTCCTCCAGGACCAGATCGAATGGCCCGATCTCACCTTGCGTGCGGGCCTGCGTCTCGATGTCTTCGATGCCCGGACCTACGTGCCGGGAGATCTCGCCAATCCCGCCAACGCCATCCAGGGCGCGCCCGCGCCGCCGCCCGTGCCGACCACGACCAAGACCTCGGCCGCCCCGCGGCTCGGGGTGGCCTATCCGATCCACGAGCGCGCCGCCGTGCATTTCTCCTACGGGCACTTCTACCAGTACCCGCCACTGAGCGACATCTTCAACAATGCCGACTACTCGGTGCTCCGGAGCCTGCAGGCCGGAGGCATCGACTATGGAACCCTGGGCAATCCGGATATCAGGCCGGAGAAGACGGTCCAGTACGAGATCGGTTACAAGCAGGCGGTCACCGACGACTTCGGCGTCGACATCACCACCTTCTACAAGGACATCCGCGACCTGCTCGGAGTCGAGTTCGTGACCACCTACAACAACGCCGAGTACGCTCGGCTCACGAACATCGATTTCGGCAGCGTGGTGGGTATCACGGTCGCCCTCGACCACCGGCGGCTCGGACCCGTCCGCATGACCTTCGATTACACGTGGCAGCAGGCGACCGGGAACTCGAGCGATCCCCGGGAGACTTCGACCCGGGCCGAGGCGGGGGAGGATCCGCGGCCGCGGCTCGTGCCCTTCAACTGGGATCAGCGACACACCCTCAACCTGACGGGTTGGTGGGGGAGGCCGCGTGATTACGCGGTGAGCGGAGTGCTCCGCATCGGGAGCGGCCAGCCGTACACGCCGGTCATCGAGAGCGGGTTTGGCGGCGGGCTCGAGACCAACTCCGGGCGCAAGCCCGCCGGCGTGGTCGTCGACCTGCGCGGGGAGAAGTACCTGCCGGGGGTCATGTCCAACTTCAGTCTCTTCGGTCGCGTCTTCAACCTGTTCGACACGCGGTACTTCAACGGCGACGTCTTCAGCTCGACCGGGAGCCCTTACTACTCACGGTTCCCGGAGGCGGACCAGAACACCCTCTTCAACCCGACGCGGTACTACGAGCCGCGCCGGATCGAGTTCGGCATTCGCCTCGGATCGGAGGGGATGTAGTGATGAACGTGGCGCAGCGTCCTGGCGATCGGGGAGACAGGCGATCCGGCGCGCGAGGGAAGGGGTGGTTCGGGATCTTGGCCGCCGCCGCCGGTGCCGTGCTCCTCGCCTATGGAGCCGCCGGGGATATTCCAACGCCGGTGCCACCGGATCAGCGGGGGCGCAGCGATGCCGAGCGCTCTGGCTTCCACGATGCCAACAACCTGCGCACCGTGTTCTGGAACTACGGCATGGTGGGCGATTACCCGGCAGATCCAGGCAATGTCGATCTCTCGCGTCTTCCACTCGGTCGAGGTGCCCAAGGGTAGCGGCATGAACTACTCGGACGGCATCACGCCGTTCGTGCTCGCGAAGATCATGCAGCGCAACGGCATCGAGTCCTACATCATGGAGACCGGATTCCGGGAGCGGCAGGCGGAGAGCCCCTTTCCGCCGCTCCGCGTGATGCGCTTCGAGCCGCGCCCGGGATACTTCGAGCCCGATCCGGGCCTCAACCCCGGTCGCTCGCCGGCGCTCTCCAACGATCCGCGCACCTGGCCCGACCGCTGGCCGGATCGTCTCGATGACCCTGATGATCCGGGCTGGGCCGGGAGCTGGAACGGCTACTTCGGCAAGAACGTCGTCGCCGATCAGGAGTCCTACACGGTCATGGACGACGATTTCTACGACGCGTGGGACTTCTGGCCGGACAACCGGGACTCGACCCGCCACGGGCTCGGTCTCCGGATCGAGGTCCGTGGCTTCCAGTGGGCGAACCCCCAGGCGCGCAACGTCATCTTCTGGCACTACGACATCACCAACGAGGGCACAACCGACTACAACGACAACATCATCTTCGGGCTCTACATGGACTCGGGCGTCGGTGGATCGGCGCTGTCCTGCGACAACATCTTCGAATCGGACGACGACAACGCCTTCTTCGATCGCAGCTTCAACGAGCAGATCCTGAACCTGGTCTACACCTGGGACAAGTTCGGCCATGGACGCGATCTCTCGGGGCCCTGCGGGCGCACCGGCTACCTCGGCTACGCCTACCTGGAGACGCCCGGCAATCCGCTCGACGGCATCGACAACGACGAGGACGGGATCACCGACGAGAGGCGCGACGCCGGCCCCGGCCAGCGCCTGGCGAGCCCGGGCGAGATCGAGGCCTACGTCGCCGCCAACTACAACCAGGCGCGCTTCGAGGTGGCCTACGGGCCGCTCGCCGATCGGCCCGCCTATCGCTCCGGCGTGTGGTGGACCGGCGACGAGGACATGGACTGGACCCCCGAGCTGCACGACGTCGGCGCCGACGGGCTGGCGGAGACCGGGGACACCGGCGAGGGGGACGGCATGCCGACCGCCGGGGAGCCCAACTTCGACCGCACCGACCTGAACGAGTCGGATCAGATCGGCCTCACCGGCTTCAAGCATGAATCGCATCCGCGCCGGCCAGGGCAATCCCAATCCCGAGGTCGACAACATTCTCTTCTACACCGACCAGAACAACTGGCCCCAGCGGCTCTACGAGAAGTTCACGAGCCCCGACTCGGCCGCGCGCTTCGATCCCGCCCTCGCCGCGAACTACAACATCGGGTTCCTGTTCGCCTCGGGGCCGTTCACGCTTGCAGGCGGGGAAGACCGAGCGCTTCAGCCTGGCCCTGGCCTACGGCGCCGATCTCACCGAGCTCCGGCGCACGGTGCGAGACCGTGCAGCAGATCTACAACGCCAACTACCGCTTCGCCGTGCCGCCGCAGCTCCCGACCGCGTCCGCCGAGGCCGGCGACGGCTAGGTGCGCCTGTCCTGGGACGATGTGGCCGAGCGCGGCGCCGATCCGGTGACCGGCGAGTACGACTTCGAGGGCTATCGCATCTATCGCTCGACCGATCCCGAGTTCCGCGATCCGCAGGTGATCACGACCGGCACCGGCTCGGGGCCGCTCGGCAACGGTCGGCCCGATCGCCCAGTTCGATCTCGTCGACGGCAAGAGCGGGTTCTCGGATCAGACCGTCGAGGGGGTCGCCTACTATCTCGGCGACGAGACCGGGATCACCCACACCTGGACCGACACCACGGTCACCAACGGCCAGCTCTACTACTACGCGGTCTCCGCCTACGACTTCGGATCGGAGCTCGAGCGCTTCGACTTCTACCCGTCGGAGAACGCGATCACGCGTCTCGCGCACGCCGCGCGGCGGGCTCGTCCTGCCGCGGAACGTGGTCGAGGTGCGGCCCGATCCGCGGGTCCTGGGATTCGTCCCGGCCGATGCCGATACCGCAGCGCATGTGGCCGGCCGCGGCCGGGGCCAGGTCGGCGATCGAGGTCGTGAACTCGGGGCTCGTCCCCGACGGTCACCTCTTCGCAGCTCACCTTCGCGACGCCCGCGCCCGACAGCATCCGTGCGACGAGCTATGCGCTTCGCGACTCGACAGCCGGGGAGACCGCTCTTCACAGAGCGGACGCGATCTCGAGGGCGCAGGGTATCGGGGCCGGTCGGCTCGGGGCTCCTGCCCATCATCGAGCACGCAGAGCACGGTCCTGGTCGATTCGGCCGCGAACCGGGTTCAGCGGCGGGCAGCCCGACCAACGCCGAGATGCGCATCTTCTACCAGAACGTGCTCTCCGATCAATCGGCGGCGGCTCGGCTTCCCCGAGACATCACCGTATCGAGTTCCACGACGCGGTGGTGGACACGTCGACTCGCCATCTTCCCGCTCCCCGCCGACGCCGGCCAAGTTCAAGGTCTTCGCCGCACGGCGGACGGCGGTGATCGCCAGCTCGACTTCCGTTTCCGCGACCGCGACGGCGACGGGACCGCTGAGCCGTGCCGACGAGTTGATCGACGTCGTGACCTATCTGCCGGGCGATCCGGGCGCCGCAGATCACCTGGCGCGCCGAGCTCGACACCACCGGCACCGGCGGGCGAGGTCCTCACGCCGCCGGCCGAGGGCGATGTGTTCGAGATGCAGCTCGACCTGGCCCTACGGCGCGCGAGGACGTGCTCCTGTTCACCACCAGCGGCGAGCGCGTCGATCCGGATCGGGCGCGGAGCCGAGTTCGCCACGGAGCCCTACGTGGTCCCCAATCCGTACGTGGGCTCCGCGAGCTTCGAGCCGGAGCGCTTCGCCGTCTCGGGGCGCGGCGAGCGGCGGATCGAGTTCCGGGGCCTGCCGGCGCGGTGCGACGATCCGCATCTACACCGTGCGCGGCGAGCTGGTGCAGACCCTTCGGCACGACGGTTCGAACGACGGCTTCGTGGCCTGGGATCTGCGCACCAAGGACAACCTGGACGTGGCGCCCGGACTCTACATCTTCCACGTCGACGGCGGCGACGCTCGGCACCTACATCGGCAAGTTCGCGATCATCAAGTGAGCGTGGGAGGTGGCGCGATGAAACGAGCTCTTCTGACAGCGGCAGCTGTGAGCTGGCGATCCTGCTGCGTGCTGGCGGCCGCCCCGGCCGGCGCCCAGACCAAGACGGGAACCACGCTCGGCCAGTTCCTGGGCATCGAGCCCAGCGCGCGCACGCGCGGCCATGGGCAACGCCGGCGGTGGCGCTCGACGATGGGATCGAGTCCGTCTACTACAACCCGGCGGCTCTCGGCAGCCTGACCGACTGGGCCTTCGCAGTTCACCCACAGCGCCTGGTTCGCCGATATCAACTACGACTACGTCGCCGGATCGCTGCCCTGTCGCGGCTGGGGCACCCTGTTCGCGCAGCGTGACCGCGCTCAACTCGGGCGAGATCGACGTGCGCACGGTGGCGCAGCCGCTCGGCACCGGCGAGCGCTACACCGTCTCCGAACGTCGCGCTCGGACTCGGTTATGGCCGCCAGATCACCGACCGCTTCACCGCGGGCGGTCAGATCAACTACATCAACGAGACGATCTGGCACAGCTCGGCGGACATGTTCACCTTCAACCTCGGTACGGTCTACACGCTGGCCCGGTCGCGGTGTCCGGATCGGAGCCAGCATGTCGAACATCGGCACCAGCGCGCGCTACGACGGCCGGGACCTCGCCATCCAGTACGACAACGACGCCGGATCGTCTACGGCGACAACAGCGCGCTTCCCGGCCGAGCAGTTCACCGACGAGTTTCCCGGTGCCGATTCTCTTCCGGGTCGGTGTGAGCCTACCCGCACCGGGTCAACGAGCGAGAACGAGGTCATGTTCCTGGCCGATGCGCTCCATCCCAACGACAACACCGAGAGCATGAGCCTGGGTGGGAGTGGACCTGGCGCCAGACGCCTGGCCTTCCGGGCCGGATACCAGAATCTGTTCCAGGAGGATTCGGAGATCGGGCTGACCCTCGGCGCCGGCGTGCACGGCGGCGTCGGCGATAACCGCTTTCAGTTCGACTATGCCTGGGCCGACTCACGAGACGACTGGAAGAGACGCATCGGGTGACTTTCGGTATCAATTCTAGGTGTCGGGGCCTGTCGCAGCCTGAGGGGAATGATGAGAAGTACACCAGCGAACAGGACGGCGTCAGGCGGGACGGCCCCTGCGGGGAGGATGGCGTGGTGGGGATCGCCGCGGCCCTGCTCGCTGGCCACCTCCAGCGCCGTGGTTGCCGAGGGGATCACGCGAGGACGCTGCTCGACACCCTCCAGCACACCGCATTCGACTTCTTCTGGAACGAGGCCAACCCGGCGAACGGCCTCATCAAGGACCGGAGCACCTCCTGGTCGCCGTGCCAGCATCGCCTCGGTCGGATTCGGTCTCTCCGCCATCTGCATCGGGATCGATCACGGCTGGGTGACGCGGGAGGACGGGCGGGACCGGGTCCTGACCACGCTCGAGACCCTCTGGAACGGCCCGCAGGGGAGCGGAGCCACCGGGTTCATCGGCTACAAGGGTCTCTACTACCACTTCCTGGACATGAACATCGGCGACCCGGACCTGGGACTGCGAGCTCTCGACCATCGACACCGCGCTCCTGTTCGCCGGGATCCTCGATGCCAAGCAGTACTTCTCGAGCCGGATCCGCTCGACGTACAGGTGCGCGCGCTCGCCGATTCGATCTACTACCGTGCCGACTGGGAGTTCATGCGCAATGGCGGCCCGGCGATCCGCATGGGCTGGAAGCCCGGAACCGGATTCTCCGGATTCGGCAACTGGATCGGCTACAACGAGGCGATGATCCTCTACATCCTCGCCCTCGGATCGCCCACGTTCCCCGGTGCCGGCGACCACCTGGAACACCTGGACCAGCGGCTACAACTGGTCGACGCAGTACGGACAGACTACGTGATCTTCCCGCCGCTCTTCGGTCACCAGTACTCGCACTGCTGGATCGACTTCCGGAACATCCAGGACGCCTACATGCGCGGGCCGGGGCATCACTTACTTCGAGAACTCGCGGCGGGCGACCCTGGCCGCAGCAGGCCTACTGCATCGCCAATCCGTTCGGCTGGACCGGCTACGGCGCGAACGTCTGGGGGATCACCGCCTCGCGACGGCCCGCGCGGCTACCCGGCTCGCGGCGCGCCGCCGCCGCAGAACGACGACGGCACGATCACCCCGACGGCGGCCGGCGGGCTCATCGCCCTTCGCGCCGGAGATCGTGATCCCGACCCTGCAGCACTTCTACGACACCTACCGGCCGCAGCTCTGGTCGACCTACGGGTTCAAGGATGCGTTCAATCTGACCCAGGTGTACTGGTGGGCACCGACTACATCGGGATCGACGAGGGCCCCATCATCGTCATGATCGAGAACTACCGGACCGGGTCCGTGTGGAACCGCTTCATGGCAGAACCCAGACGTGCAGCGTGGGCTCGAGCTGGCCGGGTTCACTGCGGTCGCCGGCATCGAGGACCCGAGCCCCGTGCCGCCCGTGACGCTCGCCCTCGAGCAGAACAGCCCGAACCCGTTCGGAGGTATGACGACCATCCCCTACACCCTGGCCGCTCCGGGCCGCGTATCCCTTGTTCTCTACGATGTGCAGGGCCGGCCGGTGCGCACCCTGGTCGAGGGCGTGCAGCCGGCCGGGAGCCATGAGGTTCACCTGGGCGCCGACGGGCTTCCCAATGGCGTCTACTACTACCGGCTGGAAGCGAACGGTTTTGAATCGGGAAGGAGGTGCGTGGTTATCAGGTAGGTTCACACAACTTGCTCGAGCAGCTCTTTCCTGAGTTATCTCGCACGCAGGCCGCAAAGGAGGATAGCAGCAATGAACACGCGTTACTGGATGGTGGTCCTGGCCTTGGTGGCATCGGTTGCGATCGTGGCCGAGGCCTCGGCTACGCCGCCGATCAACAGCGCGGTGATCCGGGAGCGGATCTTCAACGATTGTCCGAGCTCGATACTCACCACCGTCAACAACTACCCGACGTCGATCGTGATCGACGACGCCAATCTGGGCTGTGCCGCTGGCTTCGCCAACCTGCACAACTGGCGGTTCTCGACGGATGGCATCGATCCGGCCGTCTTCAACAATGTCGACGCATTCGAGTTCGGGGCCGACCTCGAGCTGACCGGCACCGGAAAGGGCGAATCCGGTATCCAGATCGCCCCCTGGTGGTCGCAGGATGTGGACGGGCGGCTGAATATCAAGACCGAGGAGCTCGCGGGTGAGATCGCCTGCTTCGGCGGCCGCCTGCCGTTCTACTCGTTCACGGCGGCCCACGGCATCACCTATACCAAGGGCACGGTGATCCACCTCGAGATGAAGTACCTGCCCAACGACCTCACCATGGCCAATCCGGGCACCATCGAGTACACGGTGGGGTACGGCGGCATGACCTACTCGAGCGGGGTCCTGCCCTTCGATGAGGGCAACCCGGCTGAGCCCTACGGGACCTGGGGGATCCTGGACGATGCGCGCGTCGGCGCCCATGTCCAGCCCTTCATGACCCCGAACGAGCAGACCAACCTCCGCGCGGAGTGGTCCAACATCTTCTTCCGCGATCTGGCGGTTCCGGTCGAGCCCGCGACCTGGGGCGGCATCAAGTCCATCTATCGCTAACGAACAGCAGGCCGGCGGAGCCGGCCGGGGCCATGAGAAGCGAGTGAGCGGCAGCCTCGCCGGCGGGGCTGCCGCTCCTGATTGAGCTGGGCAAGCGGGATCGCGCGCTATGCGTGACGCGAGCGGTGCGCGGACGGTGATCGACGGGGCCGGATCCCGCAATTCTGGTAGTAGAACTTGACCGGCGGGTAGCGGAGGAGCTCCCCGAGCGGCGGCTCCTGGGCCATGGCGGCGCCGAGCAGGCGCAGCCAGAAATCGACCCCGCGAGCCGGTGAGTCGGCGTCCCTGGCGATCAGGATGCTCTCTACCCCGGTGAGATCGCAGTCGATATCAGGCGATGCGGTACCGTCCGCGATCCTCTCCTCTGCTTCCCTCAGCATCTGTGCAGCGGTCGTGACATCCACGTTCCGCTTGTTCAGTTCCTCCTGCCAGGCGGCCAGGATGGCCCAGCGGAGACTTGCCTTTTCGACCCCGGTGATCTCCACGCGAGTGGCGTGGTCTCCCAGTGTGGTCATGGCTATCACCCCCCTGATGAAGTCTACCAGCTCCGATGTCGATTGCCAGCAGCGGACCCGCAATGCGCAGGGCCCGCGCTTGACGTCCGCGGCCAAAGGGAGGATCGTTATGGGACCGATCCCCCTTCCGGCGAAGGAGTTGCCATGCCCACCTCTGTCCTTCGCGTCGTCTTGCTGGGTTCCGTTCTGCTCTCGACCGCCACCGTGGCTCTGGCCCTCGATCCGTCTCCCGGGGCCAGGAGCACGCGGTGGCTCGATGCGCCCGATTCCGGAGACATCGTTTCGCCCGCGGACGCGCCGGCGGCGGCGGGCCCGAGCGATCCCCATCCCTGCGTCGGCTGGCCGGTCAATCTCCACTCTCCCGGGGCCGGTTTTCCTTACACGCCAACCCTCTACGATGCGGACGGCGACGGCGCCCAGGAGATCTTCCTCACCGGTGGTCACACCTTCGGGCTCCGTGGCGACGGCACCTTCCTTCCCGGCTGGCCCACGACCGAGCAGCTCTACATGGGCTACGGCACCAACGACCAGAAGCCCGGCCCCTCGGTCGCCGACCTCGAGAATGACGGCGACACCGAGATCCTGTGGTCGGAGCGCGACTGGTATGCGGGGAGCGCGCGCATGTGGAGCTTCAACGGCAAGGAGTTCGACGCCACGAACCTGCCGGGCTTCCCGCAGGAGGCGATCGGCGGGTCATCCAACGCGCTCGATGTGCCCTTCGTTCTCGGCGACACCGACGGCGACGGGTTGCTCGAGGCCTGGGGGCCCCACACGCTCGGTAACAACTTCGTTCACTACCGGATCTCCGCCTTCGATCATCTCGGGACTCGGCTCTTCACCACCGATCTCAATCCGGCGGAGAACATCCTCTCCCTCTACTTCGGTGACCTCGATGGGAACGGCGCCGAGGAGATGTTCGCGATCTCGTTCCTGAGCCCATCGCTCTTCCTGCACGCCTTCACCGCGACCGGGACCGAGCTCCCTGGGTATCCCATCACCTTGCACACCTTTGCCGGCGGCAATCTGCCGTTCGGGCCGCCGGTGCCGGCGGATCTCGACGGGGACGGGGATCTCGAGATCCTCATCGGGCACTGGGACGGCGCCGGCTCGCGAGTCCATGCCCATCATCACGATGGCGCTCCGGTCGCCGGGTTCCCCCTCGCGATCGCGACCTCGAGCCAGCTCTTCTACTTCTGTCTGGGCGATCTCACCGGCGACCGCCGGCCCGAGCTCATCGCCTTCGACAATCACCTGGGAGGGGCCTACCGCGTCCACGCGATCAACCTGACCACGGGGCTTCCCCTTGCCGGCTGGCCCTACCCCGTGTCCGGCTGGCCCGAGGGTTTCCCGACCGTCGTCGATGTCGACAATGACGGATTCCAGGATGTCTGTCTGGCCACCGGTGCTGGCGACCTGCGGGCGATCGATCGCACGGGGCAGCTCATTGCCGGCTATCCGCAGATGATGATCTCGCCTTCGATCTCCGGCGTGGCGGCGGGCGACATCGACGGCGACGGCCTCTTCGAACTGGTCGCCGCGACCTGGGACGGCTGGGTCTATGCGTGGGACACGACCGGTGAAGCGCGCCCGGAGCGGGCCGACTGGCCGCTTCGCAACGTGAACGCGCGCAACACGGGCATCTATGGCGACAGCGGAAGCACGGCCGGAGTCGCCACCACGCCGCCGGAAACCGATGGGCGGCTCTCGGTGGCGCCCAATCCCATCGTTGGTCGAGCCGAGTTCCGGATCACCGGCACGCGCAGCCCGGCGGTGCTCGAGATCTTCGACTCGACGGGGCGGATCGTCGATCGGCTCGGCCCGATCGCCGGGCCGTCCGCGGTGTGGCAGCCGCCGCCATCGGCGGCCGCCGGGGTCTACTTCGCGCGCCTCGGCTCCGGATCCGCCCCGGGGATCAAGCTGCTCGTGCTCAGATAGGGTCTGGGCCTAGGCGCCCGACTTGCGGCCCCGGCCGAGCAACTGGCCCAAGGAGATGCGGCCGGCGCCGAGGAGCAGGATCGCCACCAGCGGGATGAGGTAGAGAAGCGCCATTTCGGGGTTGCCCCAGGACTCGACGGTGGCGGCCGGGACATCCTTGAGTCCCAGGGCGACGAGCCAGTGATCGAGCGCGTGATGGCGCTTGAAGGCGGCGACCGCCATCGTGAAGGCGGCGAATGCGGCCCACGGACGCACCCAGATGCCGAGGGCGAGTGCGAGTCCACCGGCAAACTCCGCCAGGGCGGCGGCCCAGGCGAAGAGGAGCGGAGCGGGGAAGCCGAGGGCTTCCACGCCGGCCAGGAAGCGACCCCCCTCGCCCGAGGCCAGGGCCAGCACCTTGCCCCAACCGTGACTCAGGGCGAGCGGTAGTCCCACCAGACGGAGGATGAACAGCGCCCAGTCCTCGCGCGAGATCCGACTCATGCGGTTTTCCTTCCTGGGGAGCGAGGTCCCTGGGCCCGGTGAGGTCCGGGCCGGGATCGAGCGCGCGAGTCTACGCCATCGCCGGCCCTCCGGGAATGTCGACCTGCGCCCGGTACACGAGACGCCCCCCGGTGCGATCGAGCACCAGGGGGCGAGCCTTCGGCGACGCAGGCGCTTTCCCCTTCGGGGGCGCCCTTCCTATGGATGCACTTCCCTGCGGGCCTGAATCTCGATCCGGCCGTTCTCGACGCTGACCTCGGCCTCGATCCCGCGCTCGCGCAGCCGGTCCTCGACCGCAGCCTTGATCTCCGCATCCGGGAGCCCGGCGAGATCGGAGCAGTCGAGGAGGGGCACATCGACCGCCGGCTCGTCGCCTCCGCCCTCGATCCGGCGCTCGATGCGCGCTTCGATCCGGCCGTCTTGACCGCCAGCGCGGATTCCGAGCTGGCTGCCTTCCCCCGTGCGATCGAACGTCACCTCGGGATTCGAGAAGCCCATCTGCTCGAGCTGAGCGGTGACATCGCGTTCGATCTCGTCTTCGCTGCGCCCCTGGGTCTCCACGCGGATCTCGCGCCAGTGGTTGGCGACCTGGGCGTAGACGTTGCTCGTCACCTCTTCCACCCACGGCTCGACGGTGAAGCTGGCCTGGATCCCCTTCTGCCCGAGCTCCTTCACCAGGGCGCGGCCCATGACGGTGGCCTCGGCGTGCGAGCAGCCCGGCACGCGAGCCGTGACCGCCGTCGTGGACCCGATCTCGAGACGGATCTGGGGGGATCCGGTCGCCGCGCGGACCGCATCCGCCACCGAGCGCGCTCTGGCGGGCCCGTCCCCGGATCCGGCGAGCGTGATCGACACTTCCTGGCCGACCGTGCGCTCGTAGGAGACCGGGATGAAGAGGAGTGCGATGGCGATCGCAACCGCCACCGCGGCGGTCGCCCACAGCGGCCGATGCGTGAACTTCTCGAGTGTGCTCATGACGAAACCCTCCCGGGAATGGGCACGGGCGCGAGCGCGCCGCACCGTGGTCTGGATGTCCTCTAGGTCTCGAGCGGTGACGCAGCGCAGGGCATCGAGATCGCCCGCGAGCCGTTGCTCTTCGCGCGGGATGTCGTGCTGTTCCGAGCGCATCCGGTCCATGCGATCGTGAACCCGGTTCATGATGACTCCCTCCGCACCGTCGATGGGCTCGTCTCCCAGGACGGCTGAGCGGCGACCATGGCCGCCCTGCCGCTCCGCGTGTCGACTCCCAGCCGGCGGTAGTGCGCGCGGAGACGGGCGTGACCGCGCGCGACTCGCGACTTCACCGCGGATACCGTGACCTTCTGCATGGCCGCGATCTCCGACATCGAGAAGCCCTCGATGTCATGGAGGACGACCGCCTCGCGTTGCACGGCGGGCAGGGTGGCGAGCGCCCGGGACGCTCGCTCCGCCCGCTCTCGCTCCTCTTCGCCGTGACGGCCATCCGCGCCCCGTGGATCGACTCCGGAGGCGAGGAGGGCGGTGAGGGAGAGGAATCGCCGCCAGAACGGGCGGCGGCTTCTCCCCCGGTGCACGGAGATGAGGACGGCATAGAACCAGGATCGGAAGCTCGTCTCGTCGCGAAGCAGGGGAAGCTTGGCGTGGGCGCGCAGCACGGCTTCCTGAAACAGGTCGTCCCCATCCGCCGGCGAGCGGCAGAACCGCCGCGCCGTGGCCCGAGCCTGGTCGTGGAAGGGCGTGAGAAGTCGGATCAGGGCTTCCCAGCGCTCGCTGTCGGTCGCGCCTTGCATCACCTCTGCTCGTTGCGATGCGGAGCTCTCCGGTCTTGGCGTTCACTCAAGGAGACGCCTGGAGAGGGCTCCATGGTCGCAGAAAAGAACGCCTCCCGGGGAGAGAGGGGCCAGGAAGGGGTGGCGGCTAGCGGCTGCGGCGGGTGGGGGCGGACTTGCGCGCGCTGCGCCCGAAGGTCGGCTGCTCGGGGGCCTTCTTCTCGGGGCGCTCGGCGGGGGCGGCATCCGGGCGCGAAGCGGCTGGGCGGACCCGCCCCCGGCCGGTGGCGGCCGCCCGGCGGCGGTCGCTGCCTCGCCCGCGCTCCGACCGGTCCCCGGTCTCACGCTTGCCGCCCCCCCGGGCCGAGGACGGCCTGAGGTAGTCGAAGTTGGGAAGGATCACGCGGGGGATCGCCTTCCCGGTGAACCGCTCGATGGCCTCGACGTAGGGCTCCTCCTCCCGGCTCATGAAGGTGAAGGCATCCCCCAGGGCGGCGGCGCGAGCCGTGCGTCCGGCGCGGTGCACGTAGTCCTCGGCGTGGGTCGGGACGTCATAGTTGATGACGTGCGAGATGCCCTCGACGTCGAGTCCGCGGGAGGCGATGTCCGTGGCCACCATCACCTGGTAGAAGCCGGAGCGGAAGCCGGCCAGCGCTCTCTCGCGCTGCCCCTGGGTGCGATTGGAATGCAAGGTCGCCACTGGATGACCGCGCCGCTCCAGATCGCGGGCGAGGCGATCGGCACGTCCCTTGGTGCGGGTGAAGACGAGCACCGAGTCCATCTCCTCGCCTTCGAGGAGCTCGATCAAGATATCGGTCTTCAGATGCTGCGGGATCGGGTAGACCGCCTCGCGGATGCCGACCGCCGTCTTCACTCTCGCGGCAATATCGATGCGCACCGGTTCGGTGAGCGCCTTCTTGGCGATCGCGTTCAGTTCGGGAGGCATGGTCGCCGAGAACATCAGGGTCTGACGGCCCGCGGGCAGCTTGCGCAGGATGCGGTTGAGATCGGGAGCGAAGCCCATGTCCACCATGCGATCCGCCTCGTCGAGGACGAGGACATCGAGCTTGGTGAAGAAGACGTTACCGCGCTCCATGTGGTCGAGGAGGCGCCCCGGAGTGGCCACGAGAATATCGATTCCCGCGCGCAGCTGTCGCTCCTGGGGGCCGATCGCCACGCCGCCGTAGACGACGGCGCAGGCGAGATCGGTGAACCGCGCGTAGTCGCGCACCGCGGTTTCGACCTGGGCTGCCAGCTCGCGCGTGGGTGTCAGGATCAGCGTGCGCACCGGGCGCTGCGGGCCGGGCGGGGGGGGGGGCGGCGAGGAGGCGATGGAGAATGGGGAGGACAAAGGCGGCGGTCTTCCCGGTTCCGGTCTGGGCGCAACCGATCAGGTCCCTTCCTTCCAGAACCGGTGGGATCGCCTTGAGCTGGATGGGGGTGGGATCGGTGTAACCCGCGGCGCGTACGCCGCGCACGATTTTCGGCGCCAGGCCGAGTCGACTGAAAGGCAACTTTTCTTCCTAGCTGTCCCCGGCCAGCGCGGCGCGCCAGCTGGGCGGCATGTTCTTCGCGATCTCGATCCCCTGGAAAGGCTTGCTGCGCCGTGGCCCCGCCTCGCGGGCCCAGGCGGCCATGCGTGCGATCCCCTCCTCGAGCGAGGTGTGGGGACCGTCCCCGAAGGCCTGACGCAGCTTATCGTGGTTCGAGAAGGCGTGCTTGACTTCGTTTCGAGCCGGGAGGTAGTTCATCTCCGGCGCCTGCCCCATGGCCCCACCCACGATCTCGGCCAGCCGGTTCACGGTGTAGGGATCGTCCGCCCCGACGTTGAAGACCTGGTTCAACGCGTCGGGAGTGAAGGGCGAGTCGGCCATCGCCGGGATGATATCACCGATGTAGCTGAACGCGCGCGTCTGTTCCCCGTCGCCGAACACGGTGAGCGGTTGTCCTTGCATGATCTGATTCATGAAGATCCCGACGACATTGCGATAGCGGTCGCCGATGTTCTGGCGCTCGCCGTAGACATTGTGCGGCCGGAAGATCACGTAGTCGAGTCCGAACATCTCGTGGCTGACCTTCAGCTCCTGCTCGACCGCGTACTTGGCGATGCCGTAGGGATCCTCGGGCATCGGCGTCATGTTCTCGGTCATCGGCACCTGATTGGCGCCGTAGACCGCGATCGAAGAAGTGAAGACGAAACAGCGCACCTCGTGATTCACGGAGGCATTGATCAGGTTGACGCTGCCGATGAGGTTGTTCTCGTAGTTGAATTTCTTGATGAAATGGCTGAGCCCTTCGGCCGCATAGGCGGCGAGATGATAGACGAAATCGAAACGCTCGGCGGCGAAGATCCTCTTCACCAGATCCGCATCAGTGACGCTCCCCTGGATGAAGCGGACATCGGGGTTCACGTTCTCGATGAAGCCTCCGCTCAGGTCATCGAGGCCGGTCACCGTGTGGCCGCGCTCGAGAAGATAGTCGGCGAGGTGGGACCCCATGAATCCGGCGGCTCCGGTGACGAGCACGCGAGAGGGTCGGATTGATCGCTCCATGCTGGTGCGCTCCACTTGACTGGACCGGTCCTGTCAGCCGCTGGTCGCGGCCGAGCGAGATGAGGGTGTGCCGTGGGGCCGCCCGCCGCTGTTGTCAATGGTCCGGGTGTAGATCGACTCGAGCTGCCGGCCCACGTTGAGCCAGGAGTACTCCTCGACCGCCTTCTGGCGCGAGCGTTGGCCCAGCTCGGCCGTGGTCGCCGGATCGGCGAGGGCGCGGATGAGTGCCGCGGAGTATGCCCCGGCATCGCCTGATGGTGAAGCATAGATTCCAAGCTCGCCGAGGATTTCGCGATTCACTTCATTGTCGAAGACCACGGAAGGCAGCCCCATGGCCATGTAGGTGAATAACTTGAGGTTGGCTTCAGTGGTCGAGACCTTGGGCGATACCGCGAGATCGGCCAGGGAGAGGTACTCCGGCGCTTCGGCGTAGGGAATCCGCCCCGTGAAGCAGGTCGCGGCATCGACCCCCAGGGCCCTTGCCTTCTCGCGGTAACCCTCCTCCGGATAACCCATGATCAGGAACCGGACACGCGGGAATCGAGCCACCACGGCGGGGATGGCCTCGAGCAGGAGGTCGATGCCCTGGTATTCGGTGAGGACGCCGATGAAGGTGATGACCTGGTCGTCGGGCCGGATCCCGAGGCGGTCGCGCAACGCAGGGTCGCGCGGGCGCGGTGAGAAAACCTCCAGGTCGACGCCGTCGATGATGGTCGAGATCCGGTCCGCGGAGACGGCGAAGGTCTGCTCGGTGCTCCTGGCGGTGCGCGTCGAGCTCACGATCAGGTGTCTCGGCATGGCGTTGATCGATCCCTCGATGCGCTGCACCCCGCGAACGAACCATCCGCTCTGGGGGATGAATCGGTGGTCCAGGAGCTCGGCGGTCAGGCTCCCTTGGAGATCGGCCACCAGCGGGATGCGGAGGAGCATGCTCGCGATCTTTCCCAGCACGATGCCCTCGTGCAGATGGGCATGGATGATATCGGGCCGGAACCGGCGAGCAACAGCCAGGACCCTCTCGAGGAGCAGGAGATCGATGTAGAACTTGTGCACCGAGGGTCCTGCCGAGAGCTTCTTGTACCAGGGGATGGGAACCGTGCGCTCGGTGGGGATGCCCGGGATGTCGCGCCCAAGCGGATAGGTGCAGACCTTGATTTCGTGGCCAAGATCGATCAGCGCCTGTGCTTCGCCGAGAATCCGCACATGACAGCCGCGGTCGGCAAAGAACGGCGTGGGTGCAACCATGAGGATGCGCCGGCGCACGCCGACGTCATGCATCATTGAAACTCCGGATCTCGAGGTGACCACCGCCGGTCCCGAGGGGCCGGCGCGGGGGAGCGACCGCCGGTTCTGGCGGCCGGTCCGTTCCGCTGGGAGTATCGGCAGCCTCCCGGCGGCAGGTCAATCGGCCAGATCTGGAGGAGCCGGCTTCAGGGGCCCGGGTCGGTAGCCTATCTCTCAACGAGACAGGCAGTTGAGCGGAAGTTGCCGGAGGTGCCGGGATAGGTCTCCGGAGTCCCTGTGGTACCATGGTGACGTCCCGTCCGCACCCCCCGGTATGCAAGGAGGCTAGCGTGCATCGGTCCCGGTTCCTCCCGCTGGTCACGGCCGCATGGTTCGCCCTCGGGATGGGGGCTTTCACCCCCGCCGCCAGCGCCCTCGATTGTACGGACTTTCCCGCCGGTGGCGTGCAGGTGAACTCCGTGGGGGATGGGGGCCAGACCGACCTGGCCCTGGTCCACGGTCCTGGCGACATCCTGCACGCGGCATGGGCCGATGCCCGGAGCGGACCGGCGGAGGTCTATTACGCCCAGTCCACCGATGGTGGTCTCACGTTCGGCGCCGGTCGCCGCGTCTCCCAGGCAACCCTGCCGATCACCGGTACGCCGGTGATCGATGTCGATGCCATGGGCACCATCGCCATCGGCTGGGCGGGCGAGGAGGCGGGGGACGTCGATGTCTATGTCGTGCGCTCGATCGATGGTGGGGCCACGTTCGCTCCCGAGGTGCGTGCGAACGACTGGGACCGGGGTGACGAGTCCTTCCCGGCGCTGCGCTTGACGCCGGGCGGCATCGCCTATGTCGGATGGATCGAACATCTGATCGAGGGTAGTCCGAGCGTGCGGCTGGCGCGGGCGCTGCCGGGACAGCCCTTCGAGGCCAGCACGCGCGTGAACACCGGCCCCGTCTACAGCTCCTGCGAGTGCTGCATCATCGACCTGGCGATCATCGGGGAGGAAGAGGTCTACGTCGCGTTCATGGCCAATCTCGACTATGTGCGCGACCTCTACGTCAGCCGGTCCAGCGACGGCGGGCAGACCTTCGCCGATCCGGTTCAGGTGAACGAGGGTCACTGGTTCGAGCCGGGATGCCCGACTTCCGGTCCCCGGCTCGACATCGGCCCGGCGGGAGATCTCCACATTGTATGGGTGGATCGCCACGACAATGCGCCGTTGCCCAGCGTCTACCACGCGCGCTCGACGGATGGCGGGCAGACATTCCTGCATCGCACCGCCCTGAACCAGCCCGGGGATTACCTCCAAGGCCACCCGGACTTCGCGGTCACACCGGACGGCGTCGTGCATGCGGTGTGGGAGGCGATCAACGACGCGACGTTCCTCTCCAACCTGGAATATGCCTACTCCACCGATGGCGGAACCACCTTCTCCACGCCCTGCGCCCTGAGTGGCGGGGCCGTCCACACGGAGTCGCTTCCCGTCGTGGCCCGGACCCCGGGGGGTGGACTCGCCATCGGCTGGCACGACGATCGTGCCGGCGATACGGACTGTTACGTGACGACCGCGCAGGCCGTGGCTGGCGCCGCTAGTGCCGGTGCTCCGCCCACCCGCGCCTGGCCCACGGCGGCTCCGAATCCATTCACGAGCTCGCTCCGTATCGATCTACCCGCAGCCGACGTTCCATCCGCGCTTGCGATCTACGATGCCCAGGGCCGGTTGGTTCGCGATCTCCTCCCCGACGGGGCGCGCGTGGAATGGAACGGACGCGATTCCAGAGGCGCGGCCGTGCCGGCCGGCGTCTACTTCCTCAAGCACTCCGCTTCGGGGGGCACGTTGCGGGTGACCCGCCTCAATTAGGCAAACTAGATCTCGTTCACCGGCCGCCGGCGCCTGCTCACCCGCTTCTCCTTCTTCCGCCGGCGCTGTGTCTCGAGCTTGTGCAGGACCTGCTGGATCGCTTCCTGCATGTTGAAGCCACGAGCCTCCCCGCGGTAGTACCCGCTCCGCGAGTGAATCCGGCCGCGAGCCCGGATCTCGGCGCCTTCCGGCTCCAGGATCCACTCGACGGCGACGATGCTCTGGAAATAGCGGTCCAGTTCCTCCGCGGCGGCGCGAGCCAGTCGATTGGCCAGAGCCTTGTCGCCGGGAATCCGGCAGGTGACGATGATGACCATCGGAGATTCTCCCTTATCGCCTAGAGGCATGGACGGCCCGGCTCGATGAGCGAGTCGAGCCGCGGCCGGTGAGGAGAGCTACAGGAAGATCGGTGAGAATCTGCGCCACCTTGAGGCGGCGCGTTCCGCCCGGCGCGCGTTCGGTAGCGAGTTCATGGCCGGTGAGCGCGTCGATCCAGTGGAATGGAGCTCCTCCCGGGAGCGCGACCGCGGTCGCGCCCCAGGTCCGCGGGCCGAGCGGCATGCGGCGTCCGGCGCCGAGTGCCACGGGCAGCCGGGGCACGATGGCCAGGGCCCACTTCTTCCCGCGCACGCGCGCGAAGGCACAGATGTGGTCACGCTGTTTCCCGGTGGTACGCAGGGGAAGGTAGCGGCCCGACAGGAACAGCGCGGGTTCATCCCGCCGCAAGGACAGCGCCTTCCACAAGACGTGGAGCTTGATGGCGCCATCCTTCCACCGGGCGCGCATCTCGGTGAATCGGCGCGCGCCAAAGCCGCGGCCGAGGCCGGCCAGAAGCCGGGCGTTCAGAGCGAAATCGACCGGACCCCGGTTGTCGGGGTCCACGAGCCGCAGATCCCAGCGCTCGGCGCCCTGGTAGAGATCGGAAACGCCGGGAGCGGCGATGCGCAGGATGACCTGGGCCAGCCCGTTGACGGCGCCGGCCCGCGCCACCGGTTCCAGAAAGCGCTTGAAGTCGGCTAGGAATCGGTTGCCGGTGCCCGGCGCCAGGATGCGATCGGTGAAGGCGAGGAGGGCCGCTTCGTATTCGGCATCCGGCGCCACCCAGCTCGAGTTCACCTTGGCCTCGCGCGCTGCCTTGACGAGATACTCCTTCACGCGGCGGCGAAAGGCCGGTACGTCGCGCGGGGCGAGCGGCCAGGCGCCAAGGAGCGTCTGGTAGATGTGTGCCTCCACGTTGCGGTCGGGAACCAGCCGGCCGCGAACCGCCGGCCGCTTCCGAGCGTTCTGGCGATGCCACCGTTTGAGCCGGCGCTCCCAGATCTGCGGCATCTCGCTCAAGACCTGCAGGCGCGCGCGCACATCCTCCCCGCGTTTCGTGTCGTGGGTGGTCGTCGTGTTCATCGTGAGCGGTAGCCGGCGCGCACGTCGCGCCATCCGCTGGTGGAACTCCTGCGTGCCCAGCCCATCGCTTCCCGGCTCACCGCCCACATCGTTCAGCGCCAGGAGGCGGTTGTAGGTGTAGAAGGCCGTGTCCTCGACCCCCTTCGCCATGATCGGCCCGGTGAACTGCTGCCAGCGCATGACGAATGCGAGCCGGTCCGCCTGATCGGTTGCCGGGAGCTCGGCGGCCCCGGAGAGCAAGAGCACCCGGCGTACGAAATCGAAGGCGACATCGTTGATGCCGGGATTGAGGCGCCGGGCCAGGGCGATGGCGCGCTCGATCTCCCGCCGCTCGCGGGCCGGCGCCATGAGGTCGCGAACATACGTGCGATAGACGGAGAAGCAGATCATCACGGCGGACAAGGCCTGTTCGAGCTCGTCCGCCGGCAGGAGGCGGGCACGGGCATCCCGGGTGGCGAGTCGCATCAGAGCGAGGATCAGCGCCGAAAGCTCCGCTCCGAAGTGCATCGCCACGACGTGTCGCTTGCTCTCGAGAATGTGCTCGGCGAACGGGCGCTCGTCTCCGGTGAAGCGAGCGTAGACCCCGGTGAGAGCGCCGCAGCCGGCGCCGTCCACCAGGAGCTCATTCACGAGATTGAGGAAATCGTACCCGGTGGTCCCCTGAACCGGCCACTCCGGAGGCAGGTCCTCATCCGCCCCGAGGATCTTCTCGACGATGACATAGGCGTGCGGCCCGATCTCCGCGCGTATCCGCTCGAGGTAATCGAAGGGGTCAGCCAGCCCGTCGATGTGATCCACGCGTAAGCCGGCGATGAACCCGGAGCGCATGAGTTTGAGTAGAAAGCCATGACGAAGCGCGAAGACTTGCGGATCCTCGATACGTAGGCTTACGAGGTCGGTGATGTTGAAGAAGCGGCGATAGTTGCCGTCGTCGACGCCCAGCCGCCAGTAGGCGAGGCGATAGTGCTGGATCCCGAGCAAACGGTCCAGGGCTTCGAAGCTCTGCGGGTCGCCGCGCCGGCCGTTCATCGCCCGCACGCGAGCGGCGAGAAACCGCTGGACGCGGGGCACGCTCGCGGCGAGCGCGTGAAGCTCGGCCTTGATCGCCAGGCGCCGGCGGTGATGGCTGGCGGCCGTGAGCCGCGGTGCGGAGTCGGCGAATCGGACCACCCGCTCGAGGTGCCGGTACCAGGCCCCGGCCACCTGCCGGTCGAGCTCACGCCCGAGCCCGGCGGCGTCGGGGCCGAGGATGAGCGGATAGGTCTCCACCCCCACCGGCAGTCGATGCTCGTAGTAGCGAATGCAGAAGCCCGCTGCGTCGAGCTCCAGCCGCAGCTGCCCGTCATAGAGAACCTGGCCGTAACGCGAGCCGAGAATGGGGACCAGCACCCGGCCCTTGAGATCGGGACGCGGCGGATTCCAGTTGATGTCGAAGGTGGCGGCGTGCGGCGAGAACATCCCCGCCTCGAGCACATCGGACCACCATGGGTTCTCCGTGCTCGCCGCCATGTGGTTGGGCACGACATCGAGCAGAATCCCCATCCCGTACCGGCGGAGACGGTCGACCAGAGAGGTGAAGCCGGCCGCGCCTCCGATCTCCGGGTTGATCTGGTTCGGATCGACCACGTCATAGCCATGGCTGCTGCCGCGACGGGCCTTGAAGATGGGCGAGGCATAGATGTGGGTGATGCCCAGGGCATGCAGATAGGGCACCAGGGCTTCGGCCTCGGCGAAGCCGAATGCGGCGTTGAGCTGTAACCGATAGGTGGCGATCGGAGCCGCGATTCCCGGGCGGCGCGTGGCGAGCGCTCGGCGGCGGTCGGTGCTCGTCATGCTCACTCCCCGACGTGGATACCGAGTAGCTCGCCGAGCGAGGTGAAGTAGCGCATCCAGGTCGTCGCCCCTGGCGTCTGACGGTCCCGCATCCGGGGATCGATCTCACGCATCAGTTCATGGAACTGGTTCTGGACCCGCCACAGGTTGGAGTCGAGGTTGGTGCTCACCGCGATGCGGACCAGGCCCTGGATCCGCTGCAAGAGGGCGAGCTTCTCAGGAGTCCTGGCAAAGGACTCCATCAGGCGCTCCAGGGTACGGGTCATGGCATAGCCGAGTCCCGCGGTATCGAGGGCGACTCGCTCGAGCTCGGCCGCGCTCAGGAGCGAGCGAATGTGATCGAGGTCGGGCTCTTCCTCGGCCAGGGCGCGGCCGATCGAGCTGTTGAGCGCGAACTCGGCCGCATTGTGCAGTGCTCTGGGAGCCGGGGTTCCGAGCTCGGCCAGGAAGCGGAGGATCGGGGCATGGTGCTCGTAGATTTGGCGCATCGTGCTCTCCGCGTCGGCGAGCGTTGTCTCCAGGATGAGCCCGATCACCTTGCGCTGCTCATCGCGGAAGAGCGAACGCAGGGAGGAGGTGACACCCGCGAAGTGGTGGTCGAGCACGCGCACCGTGGCCGGCAGGTCACCGGTCACGAACGCCTCGCTGGCTTCCTGCACCAGCGAGTCATAGGCCTCGGTCCCGCGGTACTCGCGCACGCCGGCCTGGATGTTGTGATCGCCGAAGTGCAGGACACCGTAGCTCAGGTTGGCCGTCTCTCCGGTGATCTCGGAGGTGATGCGCGCCCGGCCGACCAGGAGCCGGCGCCGCCCGGCATGGGCGCGCATGGCGTCCTCGCGATCCACGGCATAGCAGTAGATCCGGTCCTTGTCGGCATAGCTCTCGAAGAGCGAGCTGATGGCATAGTGGGCAGCCACGCTCTTCAGGTCGACCATGGCGGGACGGACGAACTTCTCGTAGATGCGCTGGCCGTCTCCATGTTCGGGGAGGTTGCTCTTGGCCGCGCTCAGGCGCTCGAGGAATCCCGCCTCGAGGTCATCAGCCCCCAGCACCCGCTCGGCGAGCTGGAGGGCGCGTCCGGCGTACTGGATGACCTGCACGGTCTCGATGCCCGAGAGCTCGTCGAAGAACCAGCCGCAGCTCGTGTACATGAGCATGGCATGCCGCTGGAGCTCGAGGAGCTCGAGGGCGGCGACCCGGTCCTCCGGTGCGAGATCCTGACGGGCGTGGCGCGTGAAGAACGCCGCCTGGCTCTCGAGCGAGCGATCGAGAACAACCCGGATGTAGTCGTCCCGCGCCGCCCAGGGATCCTCGAGCAGGCGCCCTGCTTTCTCCTCGAAGCGGGGAGCCAGGGCGTCGCGCAGCCAGTCGAGCGCGTCGCGGAGCGGAGTGCGCCATTCTTGATTCCATCCGGCGTGGCCCGTGTTGCAGCTGCAGTCGCGATACCAGCGACCGACACCGTGCACGCAGCTCCAGGCCGTCGGCGTGAAGAGTTCGACTTCGTGCGTTGGGGGATGACGTTCCAGGAACTCGCCGTAGATGGTGAGCGTCACCGCGGGTGCTTCCTCGATGGTGTGAAGCGCATACGCCAGGGCCATATCCCCGTGGTGATGGTGATGTCCGTAGCTCTCGCCATCGGTGGCGATGTGTCCGAGCTGCGGCCAGTCGCGCTCGTCGGACAGCGTGTCGAGGAGTCGCTCGGCGAAGCGCCGTCCGTCGGAGAGAAGGCCCTCGAAGGCGACGCCATGGGAGACCGGGCCATCGTAGAAGAAGACGGCGATCGAGCGGCCGCTGGGCAGGTTCACGCGATAGGCCCGGCTGGGATCGATCCGGGCGCCGCTGACATCATGCCAGCCGCGGCCACCGATGCGGCGCACGCGCCGCGCCTGCCCCGGGGCGAGAATGGTGAAGGCGATCCCTTGCTCGGCGAGCGCTTCGAGGCTCGCCTCATCGACCGCAGTCTCCGGGAGCCACATTCCCTCCGGCCGTCGGCCGAACCGGTGCTCGAAATCGGCGATCCCCCATATCACCTGGGTGTGCCGATCGCGCTCGGTGGCCAGGGGCAAGATCATGTGGTTGTAGACCTGGGCGGTGGCGCAGCCATGTCCGGAGAATCGCCCCTGGCTCTCACGATCCGCGTCGAGGACCGCCGCATAGGTCTGTGGCGCTCTCTCCGCGAGCCAGCTCAGGAGCGTCGGCCCGAAATTGAAACTGATTCGCGAATAGTTGTTGACGATCTGCTCGATCCGTCCGCTCTCGCCCAGGATGCGTGACGCGCCGTTGGGAGTGTAGCACTCGGCGGTGATTCGCTCGTTCCAGTCGTGGTACGGGTAGGCCGAATCCTGGAGCTCGATGGCCTCCAGCCACGGGTTCTCGCGCGGCGGCTGGTAGAAGTGTCCATGCAGGCAGACGTAACGCTCCATCCTTGTTTCGCTCCTTCAGCGCGTGAAGAGGACCACGGACTCCGGGCTCAGGTGGATCTGGGCGCTCGGTTGGACCGTTTCGGGGATCGAGCTCCCGGGGCCGGCCCAGCGCTCGGCCGCGGAGTCGAGCCGCAAGCGCCAGGGACCCGGCTCGGAGGCGACCGTGATCGGGACTGGTTGCCGGCCGAAGTTGATGAGAGTGATCGCCCGCGCCGGATGGAGCCCCCGGTCCAGACGCAGCACCCGCGTCGCTTGATCCCCGTGGACCACCATCTCTTCCTTCTTCAAGCGGGCGAGGGCCGGGATCTCCCGGCGCAGGCGCAAGCACTCGGCATGGAAGCGATACAGCGCCTGATGGCGGCCTTCATGGCGCAGCCCATGGTCGAGGCGCGCGCTCAGGAATGTCTCCTCGGCCTGCGGATCAGGGATCTCCCCTTCCCAGGCGAAGCCGGCGAACTCCTCCTGCCTTCCGTGACGCACCGCCGCCACCAGATCGGGATCGGAATGGCTCACGAAGTAGGGAAAGGGTGCGGTCTCCCCGTACTCCTCGCCCATGAACAGGAGCGGAATGAAGGGGGATAGGATGACGGCACCGGCCGCGACCTTGAGCGCTTCGAAGGAGACAAGCTGGCTCCGCCGGTCGCCTTGCCGGCGATTCCCCACCTGATCATGGTTCTGCGAGAAGACGACGAAGCGATCGGCGGGAACGGCGAGCGACGAGGTGCCGTGACGGCGGCGGCGAAAGCCCGAGTACTGCCCGGAGAGGACGAACCCCTCGCGGTACGCCTTGACGAGGTCGTCGAAGTGGCTGAAGTCCGCGTAGTAGCCGTCCTTCTCTCCCGTGAGGACGCAATGGAGCGCGTGGTGGAGGTCATCGTTCCACTGGGCGTCGAAACCGAGTCCGCCGGCTTCGGTCGGACGGAGAACGCGCACATCGTTGAGGCTGCTCTCGGCGACCACCTGGACCTCGCGCTCCAGGGCCGTCGAGCTCTGCTTGACGGCGGCCACGAGCTCTCCCAGGAAGGGGGATCCCGAGAAATCGAAGATGCCGTGCACGGCATCCACGCGCAGGATGTCGATGTGGAAGTCGACGATCCAGGACACGGCGTTCTGGATGAAGAAGTCGCCGGACCTCGTCGCTGTCCGGACCGTCGAAGTTGACGGCCATCCCCCAGGGTGTGCGGTAGCGGCCGGAGAAGTAGGGCGCGAAGTCGCCGAGGTAGTTGCCCTCGGGTCCGAGATGGTTGTAGACCACATCGAGCGCCACGGCGAGACCACGCTCGTGGCAGGCGTCGACGAAGTTCATGAGCCCGGACGGACCGCCATAGCTCGCCTGCACCGCATAGGGATAGACGCCGTCGTAGCCCCAGTTGCGCTCGCCGGGGAACTGGGCGACCGGCATGATCTCGATCGCGGTCACGCCGAGGTCGCTGAGCGCGTCGAGGTGCGCGATCGCGGCGTCGAAGGTGCCCTCGGCGGTGAACGTGCCGACGTGGAGCTCGTAGAAGACGAGCTTCTGGCGGGGGAGGCCGCGCCAGGAGCGATCGTGCCAGGCGTGAGCCGCGACGTCGACGACCGCCGAGGGGCCGTGCACGCCCCGCGGCTGGGAGCGCGAGGCGGGATCGGGTCGCTCGCGTTCCCCGTCCGAGCGGTGGAGCCGGTAGAGGTAGAGATGTCCAGGGCTGACACCATCGAGGACGCCCTCGTGATAGCCGCGCGCGGTCCTGTTGAGGGCATGAACGCGCTCGACCGGTTCGACGATGCGCACCTCGACCTGTTCGGCGGCCGGGGCCCAGACCCGGAAGCGACAGCGCCCCCCGGAGAGCGGGATGGCGCCGAGATCAGGCGTCATGGGTCGCGCTCTTGAAGAAGACCGCCGCCAGCGGCGGCAGCACCACGTTCACCGACCAGCGGCGACCATGCGCCGGGATCGGAGTCGCCTCGAGGCCGCCGAGGTTGCCCTGCCCGCTGCCGCCGTAGATCGACGCGTCTCCGTTCAGGATCTCGCGCCAGGCGCCGCTCCGCGGCACGCCCACGCGATAGTTGTGACGGGGAATCGGCGTCAGATTCATGGCCACGAGGATCACGTCGGCGGGGTTCCGGCCGCGGCGCAGGAACGAGAGAACGCTGTTCTCGGAGTCGTTGGCATCCACCCACTCGAACCCGGCCGGGTTCGTATCGAACTCATGCAGGGCCGGCTCGCTCTTGTAGATGCGGTTGAGATCGGCCACCCAGCGCGCGATGCCCTGGTGTAGCGGCTCCGCCAGGAGATGCCAGTCCAGGCTCGTCTCGTGGTACCACTCGTTCCACTGGCCGAAATCCCCCCCCATGAACAGGAGCTTCTTCCCGGCTGGGCGTACATGTAGCCGAGAAGCAGGCGCAGGTTGGCGAACTTCTGCCAATGGTCCCCCGCCATGCGCTGCAGCAGCGAGCCCTTGCCGTGAACGACCTCGTCGTGGGAGAGGGGGAGCACGAAGTTCTCGTGAAAGGCATACAGCATGCGGAAGGTCAGGTCGTTGTGATGGAAGCGGCGGTGAATCGGATCCAGGGCCATGTACTTCAAGCGTGTCGTGCATCCAGCCCATGTCCCACTTGAGCCCGAATCCGAGCCCGCCGACATAGAGCGGGCGAGAGACCATCGGCCAGGAGGTCGATTCCTCGGCGATCGTCTGCACATCAGGAAAGCGGGCGTAGATCGCCTCGTTCAAGCTGCGCAGGAAGGAGATGGCCTCGAGGTTCTCCCGCCCCCCGTAACGATTCGGGATCCACTCGCCTTCGCGGCGCGAGTAGTCGAGATAGAGCATCGAGGCCACGGCATCCACGCGCAGCCCGTCGGCGTGGTACTTGTCGAGCCACAGGAAGGCGCTGCTGAGGTCAGGAAGCTCCGGACCTCGTTCCGTCCGTAGTTGAAGATGTAGCTGTTCCAGTCGGGGTGGAATCCCTGGCGCGGATCCTGGTGCTCGAAGAGGTGAGTGCCGTCGAAGTAGCAAAGGCCGTGCTCGTCGCTCGGGAAGTGCGAGGGAACCCAGTCGAGGATGACCCCGATGCCGCGCTGGTGGAGGTAGTCGATCAGGTACATGAAGTCCTGAGGCGAGCCGTAACGACTCGTGGGCGCGAAGAAGCCGGTGACCTGGTAGCCCCATGAACCGTAGAAGGGATGCTCCATGACCGGCAGGATCTCGACGTGGGTGATAGCCCATGCGCTCGACATGATCGGCGAGAGCCGGCGCCAGCTCCCGGTAGGTGAGGGGACGGTTTCCCTCCTCCGTGACGCGGCGCCAGGATCCGAGGTGGACCTCGTAGATGGCGATCGGGCCCGCGAGCGAGTTCTTCGGCGCGCGTCCGGCCATCCACTCGGCGTCGCCCCAGGTGTAGTCCAGGTCCCAGACCACCGAGGCGGTGCGGGGTGGCACCTCGTGCTTGACAGCGAAGGGATCGGCCTTGTCCACGCGGTAGCCGTTGTGCCGTGACTGGATGTGGTACTTGTAAACGCTCCCGCGTTCCACTCCCGGGATGAACCCCTGCCAGATCCCAGATGAACTCGGCCGCAATGGATGTTGCTTCTTGCTCCAGCCGTTGAATTCCCCGCTCACGAAGACCTGCTCCGCATTGGGGGCCCACACGGCGAACTGGGTGCCGAGAACGCCGTCGAGGGAGATGACGTGCGATCCCAGTCTGTCATAGAGACCGGTGTGGGTGCCCTCGTTCATCAGATAGTGATCCTGATCGCCGATCCACTTGGGGTTGGCTTCGACCGTCTGGGCTCCGGGGGGTCTGGGCCTGGCCGAACGGATATCGCGAGACATGGTCATCGCGGGCCTCCTTTCAATTGAAGGGAGAGAGGATAGGCGGGGCGCCGCGGCCGCGGACGGGACGTCATTCCGCCTCCAGGAGGTCGAGGATACCCCGGATGGGGATGCGGACCCACTCGGGTCGGTTGTTGAGTTCGTAGGACAGCTCGTAGGTCGCCTTCTCGAGGAGATAGGCATCGAGAAGCGCACGCAGCTCGCGGTCCTCCTGGGGCAGGAAGCCGCCGTGTTTCGCGGCCGTGAGGTAAGCCGAGAGGAAGGTGGCGGAGACCCATGCGGTCCAGGAGCGAGCCCAGACCTCCGCCACCGCGTGGTCCTCCTGGGCGATCGAGCCGTGTTCGAGATGGTCGAACAGGGCGGAGAAGCTGGCGTAGTGGAACGAGCGCAGCATCCCTGCCACGTCCCTGAGTGGAGAGCGTTTGATTCGGCGCGCGGTGAGCGTGTGCGCCGGTTCGCCTTCGAAGTCGATGATGATGAAATCGCGCCCCGTGAACAGCACCTGGCCGAGGTGATAGTCGCCGTGAACCCGCGTGCGCAGTGCGGTGATCGTTCCGGAGAGCACCGCCCCGAAGCGGCCCATGATATCCCTCTCCTTGCTGATGGTCTTCCGAGCATCGGCATGAAGGGAATCCGGTAACCGATCGAGACGCTTCTTGAGCAGTTCGAGGCTCGCGGTCGCCTGGTTTCGCATCGACTGGTAGAGCGAGCGCTGGTAGAAGGGATTGAAGGGTTCCGGAGCGAAGGCGGGATCCTCCTGGTCCGAGGCCAGGGCCGCATGCATCTCGGCCGTGCGCTGGCCGAGAAGTCGCGCCATCTCGAGATAGCTGCCGATGTGTTCGGGCACCGCCGCCGGGAGCTCGTCGACGGCGCCCGCGGTGAGCGGCCGGTCGGGTAGCGGTAGCTCCGCTGCGTCATGGAGTCGGGTCGCGGCGCGCTCGAAGTAGCGCCCGAGGCTGTCGAGGGTATAGCGCCAGGCATCTCCCTCGTTCGTCACGAATTCACTCAGGATGGCCAGCGTGATGGGTGGCCGGCTCGGGCGGCGGTATTCGATGTTTCCCCATACCGCGGGCACGTGAGCGAACCGCGCCCGCTGGCGCAGGAAGCGAGTGATCTCGAGGTCGGGGTTGGTTCCTTCATCGAGGCGACGGAACATCTTCAAGAGCAAGCGGTCGCCGTAGAGGATCGAGCTGTTGCTCTGCTCGGCGCGGAGGAGCGCCGGCTCGAGCGCCGGGGCCGACGCCTTGAGCTGGCGCCACCCCTTCTCGGGCACGGCGGTGATCTCGCCATGACTCCCCTTGAACCGGCGTCGCTGGCCGATCGCAGCCAGCAGGAGATCGGCGAAGCGCTTCTCGCCGAGGGCGCCCACGAGCAGACGTTCGCCGCGCTTGGAGTGGATTCGCACCACGATGTCGGGCTGTTCCTCCGATTCCGCCGGCGGCGGAGCCATGAGGGAGAGGGGGAGGAGGTAGGTCTCGGGCTCATGCTCCACGTAGTCGACCTGCACGAAGGCGAGGGCACAGCAACCGTCTCCGGCGCCGAGGGGGACGATCTCGGTGATCGCCGTGCTCTTGATGCGGCGCGCCTTGCCTCCGAACCAGCGTTGCCGGCTCAGGTAAGGCGCCAGGACCTCCTCGATCTCGCGGCGCGGCCCGGTCGTCAAGAGCAGGTCGGGCCAATCCGCTTCCGTGCGCACCGTCGGCGCGGTCCACGCCGGTGTCGTCAGCTCGATCGCCTCGATGGCCGGCTCGAGCGTGAACCAGTAGAAGCCGTGCGGCCCGAGCGTGAGCAGGTAGGGCGATTCGCGGATGACCGGAAAATCGCTCCGCCCGAACATCTCGACCGGCCGGAGCCCCTGGAAGGCCGTGAGATCGAGCTCGACATGTTGCACGTAGCGGCTCAGATTGGCGACGACGAGGATCTTCTCCTCGCCGTGGCTGCGCACGAAGGTGAGGACCTTGCGGTTCTCGGGAAAGAGGAACTCGATCTCCCCCTGACCGAAGGCGCTGTGACGCCGGCGCAGGCCGATGAGTCGCCGTGTCCACCACAGGAGGGAGTGCTGGTTGTTGAGCTGGGTCTCGGCGTTGACCGCCTCGTAGTGGAAGTCCGGATCGATGATGACCGGTAGGTAGAGGCGCTGCGCGTTGGCGCGCGAGAACCCGGCGTTGCGGTCGCCGCTCCACTGCATGGGGGTCCGCACGCCGTTGCGATCGCCGAGGTAGATGTTGTCGCCCATCCCGATCTCGTCGCCGTAGTAGATCACGGGCGTTCCAGTGAGCGAGAAGAGGAGCGCGTTCATCAGCTCGATCCGCCGGCGATCGTTGCCCAGGAGCGGCGCGAGGCGGCGGCGGATACCGAGATTGATGCGGGCCCGCGGGTCACTGGCATAGACCCGGTACATGTAGTCGCGTTCCTCGTCGGTCACCATCTCCAGCGTCAGCTCATCGTGGTTGCGGAGGAAGACGGCCCACTGGCAGTTATCGGGAATCCGGGGGGTCTGGGTCAGGATGTCCACGAGCGGATACCGGTCCTCCATGCGGACGGCCATGAAGATGCGCGGCATCACCGGGAAGTGGAAGGCCATGTGACATTCATCGCCGTCGCCGAAGTAGGCGGCGGCGTCTTCCGGCCACTGGTTGGCCTCGGCCAGGAGCATGCGATTCGGATAGCGCTCGTCGACGTGGCGGCGCAGCGCCTTGAGCGCTTCATGCGTCTGCGGCAGGTTCTCGCAGTTGGTTCCTTCCTTCTCGAACAGGTAGGGCACCGCATCCAGGCGCAGTCCATCGACGCCCAGGCCGAGCCAGAAGTCCAGGGCCTTGAGCATCGCGCGCCAGACCTCGGGATTCTCGTAGTTGAGGTCGGGCTGGTGGTGATAGAAGCGATGCCAGTAGTAGGCCCTGGCCACGGGATCCCAGGTCCAGTTGGAGGCCTCGAAGTCCTTGAATATGATGCGGGCTTCCTTGTACTTCTCCGGGCTGTCGCTCCAGACATAGAAGTCACGCCACTTGCTGCCGGCAGGGGCGCGTCGCGCTCGCTGGAACCAGGGATGCTGTTCGGAGGTGTGGTTGAGCACCAGTTCGGTGATCACCTTGAGTCCGCGGCGGTGCGCCTCACGAATGAAATGGCGAAAATCGGCCAGGGTGCCGTAATCGGGGTGAACCGCCGTGTAGTCGGCGATGTCGTAGCCGTCGTCGCGCAGTGGTGATGGATAGAAGGGGAGCACCCAGACCGTGGTGACGCCCAGGTCGCGGAGATAGTCCAGTCGGCTGGCGAGGCCGGGGAAATCTCCGATGCCGTCCCCATTGCTGTCGGCAAAGGCGCGAATGTGCACCTGATAGATGATCGCGTTGCGGTACCAGAGCGGATCGTCCACGAGCATGTGGAACCTGTCTTGGCGTCGTTCTGTCATAATCTCCGATTTTGAGTGCTATACCGTCCGTGGCCATTGTGCCGAGCCTGCGTTGTTGCTACATATAGTAATCGAAATCGCGTTCAGTACGCAAGCGCCTTCGCAGCTTGAAGATCTGCGCCGGCATCACATGTGGATTGATCTCCACATAGTTGCGCGGTCCATGCCACAAGTAGCGGGCCTCGCTGAGCAGATCGTGGACCTGATAGGGGTGACGTTCCGTGATGGCGAGATCCTCGATCGGGAGCTCGAGCCAGCCGGAGTGCGTGTGATGGGGATCAAGGTTGACGACCGTGAGGATGACGCTGGATAGATCGTCGCTGCTCTTGCTGTAGGCGATCAGCTGATCATTGTCGATAGGATGGAATCGCAGATTGCGATTGCTGTGCAGGGCGACGTTCTCGCGGCGGATGTGATTGATCCGGCCGATCAAGTGCCGGAGGCTCTCGGGGTGATCGAGGTCCCAGCGGCGGATCTCGTACTTCTCCGAGTTGAGGTACTCCTCGCGCCCCGGCTCGAGCGGCGTGTTCTCGAGAAGCTCATAGGCGGGGCCATAGATGCCGTAGCTGGCACCCAGGGTGGCGGCGAGGACGACGCGAGCGAGGAAGGCGGCCTGACCCCCGGCCTGGAGGTACTCGGTCAGGATGTCGGGGGTGTTGGGCCAGAGATTCGGCCGGAAGTACTCGCTCACCTCGCTGCGCGTGAGTTCCGTCAGGTACTCGCGGATCTCCCAGGATGTGTTGCGCCAGGCGTAGTAGGTGTAGGACTGGCTGAACCCGAGCTTGGCGAGGCGATACATCACCTTGGGGCGAGTGAAAGCCTCCGAGAGAAAGATGATCTCGGGATGTCGTTCTTTCACCGTCGAGATCAGCCATTCCCAGAAGGCATAGGGCTTGGTATGCGGGTTGTCGACGCGGAACACGCGCACGCCCTGCTCGATCCAGAAGAAGACGATGCTGGCGAGCTCGACCCAGAGCTCGCGCCACCTCTCGCACTCGAAGTCGAGGGGGTAGATGTCCTCGTACTTCTTGGGAGGATTCTCCGCGTACTGGATCGAGCCATCTGGACGATGCCGGAACCACTCCGGGTGTTCCTTGACGTAGGGATGATCCGGCGAGCACTGGAGGGCGAAGTCGAGGGCGATCTCGATGCCCCGGTCGCGGGCTGCGGTCACCAGCTCGCGGAAGTTGGCCAGCGTCCCGAGCGCCGGGTGCACGGCCTTGTGTCCGCCCTCGGGACCGCCGATCGCCCAGGGACTGCCGACATCGTCCGGCCCTGCCACCGGGGTGTTATTGCGGCCCTTCCGCAGCGTGCGCCCGATGGGATGAATCGGTGGCAGATAGAGAATGTCGAATCCCATCTCGGCCACGAGCGGCAGCTGGGCCGTGACATCGGCGAACGTGCCATGGCGATCGATTCCGAGCGGCGTCGAGCGCGGGAACATCTCGTACCAGGCGCCCACCCGGGCCCGCTCGGGATCGACGACCACTTCGAGCACGCGCTCGTAGCTGGCGGCATGACGGCGGTCGGGAAAGGCGCTCAAGAGGTGCATGAGCTCGGGCGCGAGGGCGAGCTCGGCGCCGTCGGGCCTCTGGCTTCCGGATTTCACCCGCTCCGCCCATTCCCGAATCCGCGCCGCATCGCTGGTGCCCGCCCGAGCGCTCGCCGCGGCGATCAGCTCGGTGCCGGCCAGGAGCTCGAGCGCGACATCCTGGCCGGCTTCGTGCTTCTTCTCGAGCTGGCGCCGCCAGGTGAGGAAGGGATCGACCCAGGCCGTGATCGTGTACTGGTAGCGACCGAGCTCCGCGACCTTGAAGCCCCCCCGCCAGCGGTCGTTGACCAGCGGCTCCATCGTCGACTCGCGCCAGTCCCTGGCTCCGGCGTGCCGATAGCGGACGATGGCACAAAGGACATCGTGACCATCGGCATGGATGTCGGCGGTGACCTCGACCTCCTCCCCGACGACGCGTTTCACCGGGAAGCGGCCAGCGTCGATCTCGGGCTTGACGCCTTCGATGGTGATTCGCGATGGTAGCTCGCCGGGGAGCTCGGAATGGATGGCGCGAGCGAGCGCGGTTCCTGGCGACGGGTCGTGGGTCACGAGAGCCTATCCTCCTTGCGGGTGCCACGAGGGGACAGGCATATCCCCCGTGGGCGCGGCGATTCTCGCAAGCCCGGAGCTGGGGATCAAGCCGTGAAAGCACGCTCTCTCAGCGCACGGGATGCAACGCAAAGGGCGACCACTCGATGAGTGGTCGCCCTCTGGACCGCCTCCTTCGATCGACTCAGCGCAGGAGCAGCGTGCGCTTGGTGTCGACGATGCCCGGAGCTTCGAGCCGCATGAAATAGGTCCCGGCTGCCGCCCTCCCGCCCGTTTCGCTCTGGCCGTCCCAGGCGATCTCGTAGGCGCCGATCCCCTGCTCCTCCTCGACCAATCGGCGGACCAGGCGCCCCTGGACGTCGTAGATGCGGAGCCGTACCTGGCCAGGCGTGGCGAGCTCGTAACGAACGCTTGTCGAGGCCCGGAACGGATTGGGGAACGAGCCCATGAGCTGTGTGACCTCGGGCGCGGCCAGTGGTGACTCCGCGCGCAGAAGCGCCAGCTCGCCTCCTGCCGGCGCAATCGGGGTGGCGAGCGTGATCTCGAGCGTCGGGCGGAGAGCCGAGTTCGAGTGCTCGGAGGCGTAGAACCGGCGCTCGGAATCGAGCGCCGTCTGGACCGGGCCGATCCAGAGGCCGTTGTTGTTCCAGTTGCCCGCGACCCACTGCTGCACGGCGGTCGTGACATCCCACTCGACCCAGGCGCCGCTCGAGTGGATCGTGGTCACGGCGAGCGGGGTCGCGGTGCGGTCGAAGTTGGGATCGTTGTTCACCGCACCATCGCTGGCCGCCGAGGCTCCGGGACCGGACCAGGGCTCGCTGGAATACCGCGCGTAGTTCCAGCACGAAGCGCCGACCTCGGTACGCGGGCCCGATTGCGTCCCCTCCGCCCAGTCCTTGACCAGGCGATAGACCGCGAAATCCATGGCCGACGAGGTGACCGTCGAGAAGTTGTAGAGCTTGAGTCGTGCCGAGACCACCGCGGTTCCCGCCGGGATGCTTGCTAGATCGAAGCGCACGAGCCCCGGCTTGGGCGGCGTCGAACCCCGCTTGCCGATCCCCACCTCGTAGCGCCCCCCCGCGTTCGAGTTCACGTTGGATCCCTCGAGGAGGTAGTTGTCATCGGTGCCGCTGTAGCCGTCGAGCCCCTCGCGGAGCACGATGGTGCCCCCGGCCTGGATGATGGAGGCCGTGGTGGTGGCTGGCTGGGAGTTGAGACCACCGTCGTTGACGACGAGCGTGACGGTGTAGCTCCCGGCGGCGGCGTAGGCGTGCGTGGGAGTGGCCCCGGTCGCGGTCGCGCCGTCGCCGAAGGTCCAGCTGTAGGTCAACGGTTGTCCCTCGGGATCGGAAGAGCCCGAGCCGTTGAAGGCGACCGGCTGGCCGGGCGTGCCCGTGTAGGGGCCGCCGGCGTCGGCGATCGGCGGCTGGTTGCCGGCGCCGATCGAGGCCGTGGTGGTGGCTGGCTGGGAGTTGAGACCACCGTCGTTGACGACGAGCGTGACGGTGTAGCTCCCGGCGGCGGCGTAGGCGTGCGTGGGAGTGGCCCCGGTCGCGGTCGCGCCGTCGCCGAAGGTCCAGCTGTAGGTCAACGGTTGTCCCTCGGGATCGGAAGAGCCCGAGCCGTTGAAGGCGACCGGCTGACCGGGCGTGCCTGTGTAGGGGCCGCCGGCGTCGGCGATCGGCGGCAGGTTCACCGGGCCGCCGTCGCCGATCGTCACCACGAGCTCGGGGCGCAGGTCGGGATTGCTCGCCTCGGAGGAGTAGAAGCCCCGCTCGGACTGCGTGGCGAGATCGACCGGCTGGATCAGGATGCCGTTGTTGTTCCAGCTGCCGGCGACCCATTGCTGCACCGCGGAAGTCACGTTCCACTCGTACCAGCGACTGGCGCCGGCGATCGTCGTCACCGCCTCGGGCGTGGCCTTGCGATCGAAGCTGGGATCGTTGTTGGTGGCGGCGTCGCTCGCGGCGGATGCCCCCGCCCCCGACCAGGGCAGGATGCCCAGCTGGGCGCTCGACCAGCAGACGGCTCCGTTCTCGTTCCGGGGGCCCGATTGCGTCCCCTCGTTCCAGAGCTTGACCAGGCGATAGGCGCCGAACACGGTCGTGGCGGACGTGCTGCTATTGAAGTTGTACAGGCGGAGCGTCGCGCTCTGGATCGTGCTCCCGGCGGGGATGCTCGACAGGTCGAAGCGGAACACACCCGGCTGGGCCGGAGTGTTGTTGCGCTTGCCGATCCGGACCTCGTAGCGGCCGCCGGTGTTGGCGTCGACGCGGTTGGAGCTTCCGATCATGTAGGCGTCGTCGGTCCCGGTGTAGCCATTGAGGCCGTTCTTGAGGACGATGGTCGCGCCGCCGCCCCCGGCCGGTTGCACGTCGGCCGTGGTGGTGGCCGGTGCCGAGTTCTGGGCGCCGTCGTTCACGACGAGGGAGACGGTGTAGGTGCCGGCGCTCGAGTAGGCGTGGCTGGGGGTCGCCCCGGTCGCCGTCGCCCCATCACCGAAGTTCCAGGCATAGGTGAGAGGCTGGCCCTCGGGATCGGAAGAGCCCCTGCCGTCGAAGGCGATCGGCTGGCCGGCGGTGCCGCTGTAGGGTCCGCCGGCGACGGCGATGGGCGGCGCGTTGGTGCTCGTGACGGTGGCCGTGGTGGTGGCCGGTGCCGAGTTCTGGGCGCCGTCGTTCACGACGAGGGAGACGGTGTAGGTGCCGGCGCTCGAGTAGGCGTGGCTGGGGGTCGCCCCGGTCGCCGTCGCCCCATCACCGAAGTTCCAGGCATAGGTGAGAGGCTGGCCCTCGGGATCGGAAGAGCCCCTGCCGTCGAAGGCGATCGGCTGGCCGGCGGTGCCGCTGTAGGGTCCGCCGGCGACGGCGATGGGCGGCGCGTTGGTGCTCGTGACGGTGGCCGTGGTGGTGGCCGGTGCCGAGTTCTGGGCGCCGTCGTTCACGACGAGGGAGACGGTGTAGGTGCCGGCGCTCGAGTAGGCGTGGCTGGGGGTCGCCCCGGTCGCCGTCGCCCCATCACCGAAGTTCCAGGCATAGGTGAGAGGCTGGCCCTCGGGGTCGGACGAGGCGGTGCCGTTGAACGCGATCGCCTCGCCGACACCCGCCGCATAGGGTCCGCCGGCGACGGCGATGGGCGGCAGGTTCCCCCCACCCCCACCCGTCGAGTAGGTGATGACGAGGGTCGGGCGCAAGGAGGAGTTGGAGGCCTCCGTCGCGTAGAAGCCTCGCCGCGTGTTGCCGGTCTCGTACACCGTGCGCAGGAGGATCCCGTCGTTCTGCCACTGGCCGCCATGCCAGTTGGTGACAGCCCGCGTGAGATCCCAGGTGTACCAGCGATTGGCGCCGGTGAGGGTCGTCACCGCCTCGGGAGTGGCGTAGCGGTCGAAGCTGGGATCGTTGTTCTGGGCGGAGTTGCTGGCCGCATCGGCTCCCGGCGCCGACCAGTCGAGCTCGTACAGGCGCGCAGCTCGCCAGCACGAGGCTCCGACCTCCTGGGACGGGCTCGAGCGCGTCCCTTCGCCCCAGCGCTTGGTCAAGCGATAGGCGGCGACCTCGGACGGGCTCGCGGAGTCGGTCGCGTGGTTGTAGAGCTCGAGCCGGGCGTCCGTGATGTTCGCGCCCGCGGGGATGCTCGACAGGTCGAACCGGATCAAGCTACGGCATAGATCGGTCACCAGATCGACGGTGCCGCCGTGGAGCCCGACCTCGAAGGTCCCGCTGTTGCCCTTGTTGTCCAGGTTGCGGAGGTCGATCATCGAATTGTCTTCGGCGCCCGAGTAGCCGTTCACACCCTGGCGAAGTGTGACGGTGACCGTGGGCGAGCCGTCGGTCGTGGCGCTCGCGACATTCGAGATCGCCGCGCGATTGCCGCCGTCATCGACGACCTTGACCGCGAAGTAGTACGTGGTGCCGGGGAGGAGTCCGGCCACCTGCATGGTCTCGCCCGCGCCGAAGGGGGCCGGCGCCGGCTCGTTCTCGACCTGCATCGCGAGGCCGAAGTTCGCGGCGTTGATTGGTTGCTGCGACATGCGGAGGTCGTAGCGCGCCGCGCGGCCGGTGATGCCGTCATCCCCGCTGGCGGTGAAGGTGAGGGTGATGGTCGTCTGGCCGGCGCTGGCGATCGACAGGTCGTCGACGTAGAGCGGGGGCGAGGTGTCTCCGGCGGCCTGGCTGATGGCCGTTCCGTAGACCTGCGCCATCTCGGCATAGCCGGTCGAGTTGGGGTGCAGCGAGTCCGACATCCAGTCGCCGGGCCCGAACGTGAACAGAGCGGGGTTGGCGATGAAACGCGAATAGTGGTCGGCGAGCGCAACGCGGACGGGCGTGCCGGTCACCGTGCCCTCGGCGAAATCCTCGGACATGGCGATGAGGGCGCTGTTGAAGGCCTCGACGTCCGCGGTCCGGTTCCGCATGGGAATGACGAGCGAGAGGACGAAGTGATGGAGCTGGTTGCTCTGCGTACCGTCCTGCCAACGCAGGAGATAGCGCAGGAACTCGGCGATCTCCGCCGATTGCGTGTTGTTGAGGGTGACGCCGTGATTGTCGGAATACTGCCCGTAGGGTCCGCTCTGGCTGTTGAGATCGTTGGTGCCGAGGTGGACCGCGACCAGGTTCGGCGTCGCGGGAGGGCCGAGATCGGGTGTCGTGTCGAAGGTGCCGGTGCCGCCGAAGGCGGGCGGATAGAACTCGTCGATCCTCCGGCCACCCTGGAAGTGCCCCTGCAAGGGAGCCGATCCCGAGGAGCCGACGAAGTTGAACGTGTTCTGCGGGTCCCCGGCGAGAATCGCCCGGAGATCGTCGCGGAAGCCGGGCGGGGCCGGATAGCCTTCCGTGATCGAGTCGCCGCAGAGCAGCATGTTCACGGTCGTCACCGCCGCTTGCGGAAAGGCGGTGCCGTCGTCGATCACGACCTCCTCGGGTGGCTTGGCGAGAGCGAGCGAGGGGATGGCGAAGGCCAGAACCGTGAGCAGGAGAGCAGCCTGGTGCTTGTTCATCGCTGTCTTTTCTTGGCGCTCGGATCGAGGAGCAAGTGGGAAAGGGGCGAGCTCGAGCGTTGGCGTCGAGCGGAGACCTCGGGCGGACGGCACCCGATTTCAGTCATTGATGATAGCATGGCCGTGAACCGGAGGGATAGTCGACAAGCGCAGCCGGGATCGGAGCTTGGACCTCCAGAGCGCCCGCCCCCGGTCCGCGAGCATTGACAAGTGAGGTGCCGCACGTCGGGGTTGCACCAATCATCATTCCATTGTGTGAATCGAGATGTCGTTGACGCAACCCAAGGTACGAGTGGGGCGTAGACTCCTTCTGTATACCGGGCGCGGAGTCTCCTTCGCGCCGGGGACGGACCCTTCCACCACCCAGCGGCCGCGGCCGGGGAGACGTTCATGATCCGGGTTCGTGGCCTCCACAAGAGCTATTCGATGGGGGCCAATCGGCTCCACGTGCTCAAGGGCATCGATCTGGATATCGGCCCCGGCGAGCTGGTGTCGATCATGGGTGCTTCCGGATCGGGCAAATCGACCCTCCTGAACGTGCTCGGGCTCCTCGATAGCTATGATCAAGGCGAGTACCGCCTCGACGGCCGTCTGGTCAAGGATCTCTCCGAGTCGCGCGGGGCCGAGCTTCGCGGCCGGCTCATCGGCTTCATCTTCCAGTCCTTCAATCTGATCGCCTTCAAGACCGCGGCGGAGAATGTGGCCCTCCCGCTCTACTATCAGGGCGTGCCGCGCCGCGAACGCAACCGACAGGCCGCCGAGTACCTCGACCGGGTGGGACTCGCCGACTGGGCCGGCCACCTGCCGCGTGAGCTGTCGGGAGGCCAGCAGCAGCGCGTGGCCATCGCCCGCGCTCTGATCGGCAAGCCCAAGGTGATCCTTGCGGATGAGCCGACCGGTGCCCTCGACTCCCAGACCTCGCTCGAGCTGATGGGGGTGCTCCGGAAGATCAACGAGTCAGGGGTCACGATGCTGATCGTGACGCACGAGCGCGACATCGCTCGGCTCACGGATCGAGTGATCCGGCTCCGCGATGGCACGATCGAGAACGACGGGCGATGGAGCGACGGCCGGGAGGATCTGGTCTTGTCCGCGGTGGATTCGCCACCGGCGATCCAGCCCCCGCCCGGACGGGGAGCATGACCCCATGAGCCTGTTCAGCCGGGCGGACCCGCTCGACCTCGATACCTGGCAGGAGATCCTCGACACGGTCCGCAAGAACAAGCTCAGGACCTTCCTCACGGCCTTCAGCGTGGCCTGGGGCATCTTGATGCTCGTCGTGCTCCTGGGCTCCGGCCAGGGGCTCTCGCACGGCGTCGAGTACGGATTCCGCGATGACGCCACCAACTCGATCTGGATGCGCAGCGGTCAGACGAGCATGCCCTTCCGCGGACTCCGGCCGGGGCGCATGGTGCAGTTCACCAACCTGGACCATGAGACCATCAAGGAGCAGGTGCGGGGCGTGGAGCACATCACGTCCCGGTTCTTCATCCGTGGCAACCTGACCGTGGCCTACCGCAACGAGACCTCGAGCTTCAATGTGCGCTGCGTTCATCCCGATCACCAGTATCTCGAGAAGACCATCATCACCGAGGGCCGCTTCCTCAATCCGCTCGACCTGAAGGAATTCCGCAAGGTGGCGGTCATCGGTGATCGGGTCAAGACCCAGCTGTTCAAGGGCCGGCCAGCGCTCGGTGAGTACATCAAGGTCAACAGCATTCCGTTCCGCGTCGTGGGCGTGTTCGTGGACGAGGGGAGCGAGGGCGAGATGGAGACGATCTATCTTCCCATCACCACGGCCCAGCGCGCCTTCAACGGGGCCAATCGCGTGGCCATGATCATGATGACGGTGGGGGAGGCGACGCTCCCGGAGAGCCAGGCGATCGCCACCGAGCTCCGCAATCGCATCGCCGAGCGCCACGACTTCGACCCCGATGATCAGCGCGCCATCTTCATCGTCAATGCGGTCGAGGCCTTCCAGCGCTTCGTCAACCTGATGGGTGGGATCCGCATGTTCATCTGGGTGATCGGCGTGGGCACGCTGCTGGCCGGGGTGGTCGGCATCTCGAACATCATGATGATCGCGGTCAAGGAGCGCACCAAGGAGATCGGGATCCGCAAGGCGCTGGGAGCGACGCCGTGGTCTGTGATGAGTCTCGTGCTCAAGGAAGCGGTGCTGGTGACGGCGGTGGCCGGATACCTCGGCCTGGTGGCCGGGGTCCTCGTGCTCGAGCTCATGGCCCGCCAGATCACCGGGTCGGACTTCTTCCGCAATCCCGAGGTCGATCTCGGCATCGCTCTCTCGGCGACGGTGCTGCTGGTCGCGGCCGGGGCGATCGCCGGCTTCTTCCCGGCGCGGCGGGCGGCGGCGGTGCGCCCGGTCGAAGCGTTGCGTGACGAGTAGGAAGGGCGAGAGATGCGCTTTCTGTTCGACCTCGATCACTGGCAGGAGATCAAGGTGGTGTTGTTGCGGAACCGCTTGCGCACCGGGCTCACCGCCTTCGGGGTCTTCTGGGGCATCTTCCTCCTCATGGTGATGCTGGGGACGGGAGCGGGGTTGAAGAACGGCGTCATGCGTGGCTTCGAGGGTGTGGCGACCAACAGCCTCTTCGTCTGGACCCAGCGCACCCAGAAGCCGTGGGCCGGCATGCCCGCCGGACGCTCGATCGAGCTCGCCAACGCCGATGTGCAAGCGATTCGGGACAGGGTGCCCGAGGTGGCCGTGGTGGCGCCGCGCAACCAGCTGGGCGGCTACATGGGGGGAAACAACGTCACCCGTAGGCAGAAGGCGGGGGCCTTCAGCGTCATGGGCGACTATCCCGAGATCCGCCAGGTCCAGTCGTTCCGGCTGGATGCCGGCCGCTTCCTCAATCCGCTCGATCTGGAGGAGCGGCGCAAGGTGGCCGTCATCGGCACGCGCGTCCGCGAGGTGCTCTTCGAGCAGGGCGAGGATCCGGTCGGGGATTCGATCGTCATCAACGGCGTCTACTTCCAGGTGGTCGGAGTGTTCCGCTCCGTGCAGTCAGGGGATGATGCCGACCGCGATGCGCAGACCATCTTCGTACCCTTCACGACCTTCCAGCGAGCATTCAACTACGGGGATCGGGTGGGCTGGCTCGCCATCATCTCGGATCCGGACGTGCCCGCATCTCGAGCCGAGGAGAAGGTGATCGCGCTTCTCAAGTCGCGCCACAAGGTGGCGCCGGACGATGTGCGGGCATTCGGCCACTTCAATCTGGAGGAGGAGTACCAGAAGATCCGGGGCCTGTTCTCCGGCATTCGCATCCTGGTGTGGATCGTCGGGATCGGCACGCTGGCCGCCGGAGCGATCGGTGTCTCGAACATCATGCTGATCATCGTCAAGGAACGCACGAAGGAGATCGGCATCCGGCGTGCCGTGGGCGCCCGGCCGGTCGCCGTGGTCACCGAGATCGTGCTCGAGGCGGTGATCCTGACCGCGATCGCGGGCTATCTGGGGATGGTGGCCGGCATCGCCGTGATGGAGATCGTGGGTCAGCTCCTGCCTCCAGGGGACGGGACGCGGATGTTTGCCAACCCCGACGTGGGGGTGAAGGAGGCGCTGGAGGCGCTCGCGATTCTCATCGCCGCCGGGATCCTGGCCGGGCTGGTGCCGGCGCAGCGCGCCTTGCAGGTGAGCCCGATCGTCGCCCTGCGCAGCGAGTGAGTGATGTTGTCGCATCGAACCGAGCTTTGGGGATCCACATGAAGAAAGTGTTCTCGCTACTCCTGATCGTCTTTCTGCTCGCGCTGTTCGGCGGCACGGTCTACTTCCTGTGGGCCAAGTCCCACCGGCCGGATGTCGTCTACCAGACCGAGTCGCCGCGGATCGCGACCATCATCAAGAAGGCGGTGGCCACTGGATCGGTCGTGCCGCGGCAGGAGGTGGAGATCAAGCCGCGGGTGTCCGGCATCGTCGAGCAGATCGCCGTCGAGGAGGGACAGATCGTCAAGACGGGGGATCTCATCGCCAGGATCCGGCTGGTGCCCGACATGGTGAGCCTCAACAATGCGCGCAACCGGCTGGCCCGCGCCGAGATCACGATGGAGAGCGCGCGCAAGGACTACGAGCGCAACCAGGCGCTTCAAGCCGGGGAACTCCTCTCGCAGGCGTCCTTCCAGCAGTTCGAGCTGGCCTACGAGAGCGCGCAGGCCGAGCTCGATGCGGCCCGTGACAACCTCGACCTCATCGAGAAGGGCGTGTCGCGCGGCGGCGGCAGCACATCCAACACGCTCGTGCGCTCGACGATCCCCGGCATGGTGCTCGAGGTGCCGGTCGAGGTCGGGCATTCGGTGATCGAGACCAACACCTTCAATGCCGGTACGACCATCGCCACGGTCGCTGACATGGACGACATGATCTTCGAAGGGCGGGTCGATGAGTCCGAGGTCGGCAAGCTCGAGCCGGGGATGACCTTGCTCCTCACGATCGGTGCCATCGAGGATCGCCGGCTCGAGGCCACACTCGAGCACATCGCGCCCAAGGGCGTCGAGGAAGAGGGCGCCATCCAGTTCCAGATCCGCGCTGCGCTCAGGCAACAGTCGGGCGTCTTCGTGCGGGCCAATTACAGCGCCAACGCCGACATCGTGCTCGATCGCCGCGATGATGTGCTGGCGATCAACGAGAGCCTGCTCCAGTTCGAGGGAGACAAGCCCTTCGTGGAGGTCGAGGTCGCGCCGCAGCAGTTCGAGCGCCGCGATGTCGAGGTCGGGCTTTCCGACGGCATCCAGATCGAGGTGGTCTCCGGGCTCGGGGAGAGCGACAAGATCAAGGGCCCGCCGGTGATGGCGGGTGGCGAGGGGTAAGATAGAACTCGATGAAGCCGCCGGCGATCCTCATGGGCCTCGTGATCGGGGCTGCCGTCGTCTGCTCGCATGCGGGGGGCGCCGATCCAGTCGTGCCCGGGTTCTCGGTCGAGCCCTATGCCGCGGCGGCGTGGCCCGCCTGGATGTCCTTCGACCGGCAAGCCGGCGTGCTCTATACGGGCGTCGAGGCCGGCTCGCCGGTCAGGATCTGGCGCATCGCGGCGGGCGGCGCTCCGGTGGAGGAGTATGGCGCCGATCCCATCCTCGATCCGGACGCCGTGCTCCATGACGCCGCGGGATTCGTCGCCGATCCAGGGGCGGTCCTCGTTGGCGGGCGGAGCGGCGGGCTGCCGGAGATCTGGGCCATCCTTCCGGATCCGGCCCAGACGGTGGTGGGCGTGTTCGGACCATCGAACGAGTGGACCAACATCTCCGACATGGAGTTCGACAGCTCGGGCCGTCTCCTGTTCGGCGATGAGAACGGTACGACCGGGCGTGTGCTGGCGGCGGAGCCTGGACAGGCTCCAGCGGAGCTGTTTCCCGTCAACGGCAGGGTGGCGGCGCTCGAGGTGGATGCCGCGGACCGCATCTACACGAGCACCTTCGATGGCCGCGTGATGATCCATGCTGCTGACGGCAGCGTGGTCGCCGACCCGTTCCTCGAGGGCCTCGGTGATCGCATCCTGCCGATCGCGATCGGCAAGGGTGGCCCCTGGGGCACCGATCTCTACACCGTGAACCAGCACAGCGGGGAACTGATCCGGGCCGACATGACAGCCGACACGACGGTGGTCGGCGTCGGGTTCGACGGCTTCCTGGCCGATTTCGAGTTCGGTCCTGACGGCGCGCTCTATGTCTCGGATCTGCTCGGCACGATCTGGCGCATCGCCCCCGAGGCTTCAACCGCGATCGGGGGGCCGGATGGCGGCAGAGCCCAGCCCCGGCTCGTCATCTCGCATGCAAGCCCCGTGAGGCCGCCCACGGCCGTCACGTTCGGGCTGCCGAGAGCCGGGCGAGCGCTGCTCCGGGTCTATGACGTTCGCGGCAGGGCCGTGCGCACCCTGATCGATGGCGTGATCGGCGCCGGGGATCATGCTGCGCGCTGGGACGGGCGCGACAGCGCGGGGCATCCCGTTCCCGCCGGGATCTACTTCTATCGGCTCGAGGCCGGCTCGGAGATGCGTGCGAGTCGAGTCCTCTTGCTTCACTAGAAGCCGGTCCGCCCAGTGTGCGTGTGATGATCACCTGACCACGGGCGTGAGTCCCAGTTCCTCGAGGTACTTCTCGTCTCCAGGCTGGTTGAGTTTCCAGTACTCGAGCCGGGCTGAGCCGGTGAGCTCGCCCGTGTCCGCTCCCTCGAGCCCCGAGCGCGAGCTGCTCGGGCGGGCGGGTTGCCATGACCAGCGGATCACGCGGTGGGGATAGGCCTGCTCGATGTGGAAGCGTCCCTCGCGACCGTCGGCGGGACGGACCACATAGACATCGGTCTGGAACTCGCCCGCGGGCACGCGGACTTGTTCCGGTCGCTTGAGCCGCTCGATGGTGGCGGAGCTCCAGGCGATCTTCTGATGCGTCAGGCGGCGGTGGAAGGAACTCGCCAGGAAGGGGAACGAGCGTTTCTCACCGGCCTTCATGAAGGGGCCGCGCAGCCCGCGGAGGATGATGAAGAGATTGTCCTCGGTGACGCCGTCCCGGGGGATTTCGAGGGAAAGGGCCGAGGACTCATCCTCGAAGTAGCTGAAGAACTGCTCCGAGAGGCCCGAGTCGCGGAAGTGGAGCTCCTCGTACACCTGGCCGCACCATTCGGAGCTACTGAAGGCGATCTTGACCGGTCGAAAGTCCTGGCTCCGGGTGAAGAGAGAGATGATCGTGCGGTAGTCGTAGATTCCGGTCTGGAAGTCGCGGGCCAGGTTGAGCTTCATTGCTTCGAAGGTATCGGCGGGGTCCCTGGATGGATCATCCACCTTGACATGCTTGGCGGAGCTGAATGGTTCCGTGACGTAGATCAGCACGGCACGGCCGGGGCGGGTCTCTCCATATCGCTCGACCACCAGGCGGTAGCCGTCGAGCTCGGCCTTCCCGTCGTGCCAGTGGGCGCCAAAGTCCGGGTCGTTGTTGCCGGCCTTCGCCGCTGGCGCCATGGTCGCCGCGAGTGCGCAGGCGAGAAAGCCCCAGATCCAGCTCCGAATGATGGCCGATTCGCTCATACTGGCTGATCCTCCCTGCCGTGGCCTTACGGCGTGCATTCATCGGTGCAAGGTAATGTAGCAAATGGCTAGAGGCGACGCGAACTTCACGGTCTCCGGTGAGCGCCGCGACCCCGCGCTCGTGCGCCGCGCTGTTGCCCGCGCTTTCGCCGGCGACGAGGGAGCAGTGAGAGCGTTCGTCTCCGGTTCGTCTCCGGGCGCTCGCCGATCGTGTGACCCTTGTTCTTCCCTCCCTTCATGCCGCCAACTGCTTGGTAGCGAGGTGTCGGTGGGTACGACACCAGGTGTGCCAGCGGTCGATAGCGGCGCGGACTTGATGCTCCGAGGCGCGGCGGCCGTTGGTGTAGGAGACGAGGGCGTGGCCGGTGAGGGGGTGGATGCCGAGGCGGAAGGAGAGGGCCCAGGGGGCCCAGCCGCCGATCTCGATGGTGCCCTGGTGGAGGAGGGCGTGGTGGGCGCGGCAGAGGGTGACGAGGTTCCACCGGGCGTGAGGGCCGCCGCGGGAGCGGAACCAGAGGTGGTGGACCTCGAGGTGTTGCCGGGAGGTGCAGCCGGGCACGGCGCAGCGGTGGCGGTCGCGGCGGACGATGGGGTGGAGCCGGTGGTGTCGGCGCGCGGCGGGGGAGTCGTGCTCGAGGATGAAGTGGACGAGGAGGACCTCGAGGAAGGCCGAGTCGGGTGGGGAATCGGTGTGAGCGTGGGGCGCGAGGATCTGTCGGCAGCGGCGGAGGGCGCGGCGGAGGAGGGAGAGGACGTCGTGGGGAGCCCAGAAGCGGATGCGGGCGACGGGGCGGTCTGGGAGGAGGGGGAGAGCGTAGTCGAGGCCGCGGATGCGAGGCGGCTGGCGGCGGGAGAGGGGTGGCAGGGGCCAGCCGAGGGGCGGCGCGGCGGCGGTGAGCATGTCCGCCGCTGCCAACGCGTTCGTGATGGCAGGAGCGCGAGCGCGGCTGCGGCGATCTCGCGGCTCCGCTGCAAACGCGTTCGCGGCGGAGGTGTCGGCGACGCACTGGGCGTAGGTGCGCAAGATCGCGGGGTCGGCGCCGGGGAGCATGTAGAGGGCGGCGTGCTCGACGGTGCGCTCGATGTCGCGGGCGGAGAGCGCGCGGGCCCAGGCGACCCAGAGCGGCTCGGTGGAGGGGTGGACGACGCGGAGGAGGGAGCGGGTGGCGGTGTAGCCGAGGGAGCCGTCGAGATAGGCGCGGCGCAGCAGTCGGAAGCGGCGCAGGGCCCGAGAGAAGGCACTCAGGCTCTCGGCGTGGCGGCGGGTGAAGCCGAGGCGGTCCGCGCAGTACTGGTCGTAGGAGCGGGCGCCGAGGTGTTCCCAGGCGCGGGTGTGCTCGAGGCGGTCGAGGTGGCGGCCGAGCTCGAGGCGGAGCCGGCGCTTGCGGGTGATGAGCCGGGCGAGAACGGCGGCGAGCTCGAAGGGGTCGCCGGTGCTGCCGACTCGCTCCTCGGGGCCGAGAACCGGTGCGGGGGGCGCATGGGCTCCCGCGGCGGCGCGGGTGTCGGTCTCCGTGCTCTCTGACGGTGGGGACGCGCACGGCTGCGGCGCCCCGTCCCCCGGCGCGGGGAGGAAGGAGTAATCGAGACCGCTGGCGACGATGATGTCGAGGAGGCTCTGGCGGCGGGGCTTCTGGTTCATGAGCCGGCTGAGCGCAGCGACGCCCCGCTGGCGGCGGAACTCCGCTTCATGGCGCTGGGTGTCGGCGGGGTCCTCGTCGCCGACGCGGGCGAGGTAGTCGGCGGCGATCCACTCGGCGCACTGGTGGAGGGGAGCCTCGCGGCCGGCGGCCCTGCGCGCGGACTCGACGGCGACGGCCCACAGCTCGCTCGTGCGCGCGGGGACGGGCACCGACATCCAGTCGCCCTCCGCGGGAGCATCGGGGTCGAGGAGATTCAAGCCCGGGCGGAGCTGGGCCTCGAGGCTCGACGACGCCGCGACGACATGTGGCGCCGCGTCGCTCGGTGCGGTAACGGTGTTGTCGGCGGTTGCGCCGGCAGGGGCAGGGGTCGTGACCTGCGGGGCCTCCACCCGCCGCCGCTCGAGCTCGGCCCGCACCGCGGCCCCGAGCTCGGTGACCGAGCACCCGGCAGCCCGCTCGATCCACACCCGGCGCTCGGCGGGCGCGGACTCCGCACCGAGGACCCGCATGAGAGGCCCGACCTTGGAGGCGTGGAGGTGGCCCTGGGCCCATGCGCGCTCGAGCTCGGGCACCGCACCCAGGGCGCGCCCGAGCTTCAACAGCTGCCGTGCCTTGCCCTCCTTGAGACCGAGCTGATCGTAGGCGTAGTCGATGGCGCGCGCGTAGCCGAGAGGTCGAAACAGCTCCTGGTCCCAGACCCGGACCAGGCCGCGGGCGAGCTCGCGATCGAGAGCGAGGTGTGCCCCGGCGAGCGCGCGGGTGTCGCGATCGAGCTCGAAGGCGGCGCGGGTGACGGCGGCGAGCGCGGCGGCGGTGACCGGCTGGCCGCGGGTCGTGGTGACCGGCCGGCCGCGGGCGCCGATTGACGCGCCATCGGGCGGGCGATCGAGTGCGCATGTCGCATTGCCTATCGGAGCGGTCATTGGGATCTCTCCGGCGAGTGCCATGTCCACCGCTCCTGAGATCACGATGCGTGCCAGTCGCAGCGCTCCCCTAACTGATGATCACTGCGTTCATCCCCCTCCTACCACCCGCCACACACCGACAACGCCGTTCACACAACCGGCAACCGCGTTGACGGTGGGTGCGATTGCGCGCTTCCCCCAGGAGCGGACGGCGCATTGAGAGAGCCGCATTGAGAAAGCCGCACTGAGAGAGCCGCATTGAGAAAGCCGCACTGAGAGAGCCGCATTGAGAGAGCCGCACTGAGAGAGCCGCAGCGAGAGAGCCGCAGAAAAGAAAGCCGCAGAGGCCGCGAAGGTGAATGCCGAAGACGGCCAGGTGGCGTTCGCAGCAGGCTGTCGAAAAGGCAAACGACCCGCAGGCAGTCAGCTCTTGTTCCGAACGGTCGAGCGGCCGCCATCAACGCTCATGATCTGACCCGTGATCCAGTCGGCCTCCGGGGAGATCAGGAAGGCCGCCAACGCGGCGATATCCTGCGGCGCGCCGAGCCGCGGCAACGCGTGCAGCCCCGCGATGGCGGTGGCGATCTGCTCACTGGAGAGGATGCCCGCAGCGAGCGGAGTGCGGGTGAGGGAAGGGGCGATGGCGTTGACGCGCACCTTGGGAGCAAGCTCCGCGGCGAGTGACAGAGTCAGGCCGTTCACAGCGCCCTTTGCCATGCCCATGGTGGCGTGCATCGTGAAGCCCTGGAGTGCCGCAACGCTGGAGAGGAGCACGACGGAGGCAGTACCATTGCAGGCCTTGAGAGCTGGCAGAGCCGCCTGGGTCGCCAGAGCTGCTCCGACCGCATTGACACGGAAGTCGTGGATGAAATCGGCTTCGGTAAGCCGCTGGAAGCTCCGCAGCGTGATCGTGCCCACGGCATACACGAGACCATGCAGCGGTCGCCCCACCTCCTCCGCCACCCGCGGGAAGAGAGCGGTATCGCAGACATCGCCACCGGTGTACGTGGCGCCGAACTCGTCCGCAACCGCTGCCAGCTTGTCGGTGCTCCGCCCGACGAGATGGAGATCATAGCCGCGCCCGTGGAGTGCCCGTGCCGTGGCCGCCCCGATCCCGCCCGAACCGCCGTAGATGAGAACCTTGTCACCCATTTCTGCTCCTCCATATCGAGCCAGTCGATTTCGTCAGTGAACAACCCGCACCGCCACCACCACGCCCTCCCGCGCCGGTTGCAGGCGGACCACGACGTTCTGTGGTTCGTCGAGGCCCAGGAAGGCATCGGTGAAGAAGACGCCGAAGAAGTGGCCGATGGCCATGCCGGCGAGGACATCGGAGGGATAGTGCTGGTTGGCCTCGACGCGCGCCCAGGCGGTGGCGACCGAGAGCGTACCGAGCCCGATTCGCGTCGCTGCCGAGGCTGGCGCCGGCCACGCCAAGGCCTCGATGTTCTTCCTGGTCAGCGCATTGTAGTGCGTGGTCGACGCAGCATGCGCGGAGGGAAAGCTCTCTCCGCCGCCGTTCGGGCGCGTGCGGTTGGTAGCGCGCTTGAGGCCGGCCACCGCCTCCCGTTGCAGGAAGCCGGAGGCTATCTGGACACCGAAGCCGCGCGCCTTGTTCAGCACCCACTCGCCGGGTTCATCTCCGCTCGGGGTCGCCACGGCGGAGGCGATCCAGAGCGCCGCCGCGGCGCTCTTCAGGTGGTCGCTCATGCGGTCGGCGTTCCTCTGGGAGCCGAAGATCGGCGTGTTCTCCGCTGCCCACTCGACGACCTCCTGGTCCGCATCACCGATCTGGAAGGCGAGTGCCCCAGCGGCAGGGATCCAGGTCTCCGGCGCCAGGGCGGCGTTCTGCGCCGCGCGGCCTACGCACGCCCATCCTGGCGTCAGGGTAGCATCCTCGCCCCAGTGCCTGATACCGGGCAGGGTCTCGCATCCGGAGAGTCCAAGAACCTCCGGGAGACCAAGCACGACCAGGCGCCGGCAGGACATCATCCGGCTGGGAGCTGCTGTGCCGCCCTCAGGAGTCGGCATGCCGGTTCGTGTCGCTGCGTGGCGCATGGCATCGCCCTGGACTCGCTCCTGCGACCGTGTCACCTCGAGACCGCACTGGCTCATCACATGACGGTGATGAATGCACCACAAGATAACCACAACGGCAATCGAATTGGGTTGAACGGTTGCGCTATGATCACCGCGGCACCGGTGATCATTCCCGGTGCTCGGAAGGCGGTCCGAAATCCCGCGGGCCCCGCCTCGTCCCCGCGAGCTACACCCACTCATTCAAGTCCCGGGGGTGTCATGCTGGCGCGTAATCCTTCCCAGCCCTTGCTGGGCATTGCTGTCCCTGCCTTCAGTCTGAGCCTCACCTTCATCCTCTTGAGCGCGCATCCCACCATCGCCCAGTGGCAGCGCGACGGCGTTCCCGTCTGCAACGAAACCGGGGATCAGACTGATCCCTTCCTCGTTCGCTACGGCGGTGGCGCCTTCGTGATCTGGGAGGATGAGCGGACCACGCCCTCCCGCATCTTCGCCCAGCGACTGAACGGTGCCGGCGATCCGATTTGGTTGGCGGGTGGGATCCAGGTCGCAACCAAGCCCGGGCGGCAGCAGAAACCGGTGGCTGTCGGCGATGCCGTGGGCGGTGTGATCATCACCTGGATCCAGGACGTCAATGGCCAGGACGATGTCTTCGCACAGCGCCTCGACGGCAACGGAGTGCGGTTGTGGGCGGCCGATGGGATCGCGGTGTGCACGGCATCGGGCGCGCAGACCGGGCTCGCCATCATCTCCGATGGCCGGCAGCCGCTCGTGGAGCCCCCCGGCGCCATCATCGCCTGGACGGACGGCCGCGCCGGTTTGAACACGGACATCTACGCCCAGGCGATCAGCTCGGCAGGTGTCCTGCGCTGGCAGGCGAATGGAGTCGGAGTCTGCGTCCTCAACGGGATCCAGGAGGATGTCGCCATGGTGACCGATGGCACCGGGCTGGTCAGCAATCCGCGCGGGGCTATCCTCGCCTGGCGGGACGAGCGGTCCGGAGACGGCGACATCTATAGCCAGCGCCTGAACGCCGGTGGCGTGCCGCAATGGATCACGAACGGCGTCGCCGTCGCCACCGGTCAAGTCGAACAGCGCGATCCGCAGATGCTCTTTGTCGGATCAACAAGCGCTGTCATCGTCTGGGAGGACGGTCGCGGTGCGGATCGCAGCTACACCATCTACGCCCAGAAGGTCGCGAACAACGCGGTGAGCTGGACCCAGGACGGCGTGCTGGTCTGCAGCAGCGGCGGCGGTCAGACCAGACCAGCCGTTGTCTCCGACGGTGCCGGCGGTACGCTCGTCGCGTGGCGGGATGCGTGGGACTTCTTCAACCCGGTTGTTGCCATGCAGCGTCTCGATCCCGGCGGCGCGCGGCTCTGGGCCCCCGATGGCGTACCGGTGAGCATCGTGCAGCGCGGCGGCCGTCCGGCGCTCGTCAGTGCCGGCTCGGGGTCGGCGGTTGCCGCCTGGCCGGACTTCCGCGCCGACAACTTCGGGGATGTCTTCACCCAGAAGGTGGACGTGAACGGGGTCGCCCAGTGGCAGGCCGATGGCGTGCCGTCGTGCCTCGCGGCGGGTACGCAGAGCGAGATCGTCGCCGCTCCCGACTCGACGGGTGGCGCCATTATCGCCTGGACCGACTACCGCAGCGGCTCGGCCGATATCTATGTGAATCGGGTGAGCGGTGACGGCGCTGTCGTCGCCATCGCCGGGCAGGCGCCGCCGAGTCCGTCTTTCTCGCTCTCCGCGCCGCTGCCGAACCCGAGCGCCGGCGCTTTCGCCTTCGAGCTCGATCTTCCCGAGGCGCGGGCGGTCACGGCGCGCGTCTTCGACGTGCAGGGACGCCTGGCCGCGACACTGGCGCACGAGCAGCCGTTTCGGTCAGGGCGCAGCGTGCTCCACTGGGAAGGTCGCAATGCGCTTCAGCAGCGCGTCCCGGCCGGCGTCTACCTCGTGCGTATCGATGCGGGGCAAGATACGGCGACGCGGCGTCTGGTGATCCTGAAGTAGCCTGTGAATGCGAGAGACGAGGGCCGCCCGTGACGGGCGGCCCTCGTTTGACGCGGAGAACGTTGTTGCTGCTTTCAGGTTCTACTCGAAGGCTGCCTTGATGCGGCCCCACTGTCGATCAGCGTCCAGATCGCTGGTGATCTGGATGGAAAAGCCACTGGTTGACCGGGCGGCCATCGAGCGCGGAGTCGATCAGGGGCGCGAGGTGGGTCAGTTCGTCAACGCCCTTGCTTTCCGGGTGCCGCAGTCCGTCGCATCCACCGGAGAGGGGTCCCACAACATCGCTCATGACGTCGCAGGATCGCTGGCCGGCCGTCGGCCACTGCCTCAGCGGACGAGATGGACCTTCTCCGTCGTCTCGAGATGACCCGCCTCGAGATGGAAGAAATAGGTGCCGCTCGGGATCTCCGCGCCCCGGTCGTCACGGCCGTCGAAACGCAAGCGGTGGTTCCCGCCCTCGACCATGCCGTCCACCAGCGTCCTCACGCGGCGGCCCTGAACATCGAGCACCCATAGCACCACCCGGCCGCGCCCCGGCACCGAGTAGTCCACGACCCCGGCTGGATGGAACGGATTCGGCTGCACGGCGAGCGCGAGGCCCAGGCGCGGCGCTTCGTTGCGGATCCCCTGCGCGGCGAGCACTCGGCTCACGGCGGCGTAGGCATCGATGAATCCCCAGCCGTGGTCGTTGTCATCGCCGGGTGTGCCCTCGTCACGCGCCGTCTCCAGGAGGATCTGCTTCGCGGTCGTGACATCGAGATCCGGATCGGCCTCGCGCATGAGAGCGAAGATGCCGGCGACGTGCGGCACCGCCATGGCCGTCCCGCTCCAGTAGGCGTAGGAGCCGTTGTTCGTCGATGAGAGCACGTTGACGCCCGGTGCCACGACTTCGGGCTTCTTGGTCACGCCATCACATCCCGAGGGTCCCCGGCTCGAGAAGATGGCGATCGGGTAAGGGAACACCTCGCCTTCCTGGGCGCTCGCGGCCCCGATCGCGAAGGCGTTGGTCGGAGTCGTGATGCGATCGGCGGGGGAGCCGATCGTGCGTGCTCCGGGCCCGTCGCCTCCGGCCGAGAAGACCACCGCGCAGCCCGCCGCCTCGCAGGCGTCGATGATCGCCCACCACCGGGCATCGCAGTCCGGATAGCCGAGGAGCTCGTTCACGCGCCACGCGTTCATCACGACGTCCGGAACATCATCGATCGTCTGGGGATTCTCGTCCGGGTCGGAGACCCATTGAAAGGCGGCGATCACATCGCTGTCGAACTCGTGGCTCACAGGCTGGTCGATCGCGTTGCAGGCGATCCACTGGGCGCCCCAGGCGACACCGATCGTATCCAGGCCGGCGTCTGCCAGACCAACCGCCGTCCCCATCGTATGCGTGCCGTGGCTGTTCAGGTCGACCGGAAACTGCGTGTTGCCGCCCAGGACATCCTTCCAGGCCCATTGCCATGGCATCCCGGGCTCCGCGCCGCGCCAGCGCGAGGCGAGAGCAGGGTGGGATCCCATGACGCCGGTGTCGAGGCCACACACGAGCCGCCCCGCCCCGGTGATCCCCAGCTCGTACCAGACCCGGTGCGCGTTGATGGCGCGAACCCCGGGAGTGCTGCCGATGAAGGCCGCCTCCGATCCTGGCGTCTTGCTGTAGGGCTCCGTGGGCGACACGCTCAAGCTGGTGGTGATGATGCGGACATCGGATCTTGTCGCTACCTGGCGCACGGCGGCGACGCTCATCCGTGCCGCCACCAGGTTGGCGATCCAGTACGGCTTGCAGGCGGTCACCGCGCCCTGGGCGCGAAGCGACGCGAGGCGGGCGAGGAGGGGGCCCTGCGTGTCCGCGGCCATGTCCTTGAGCGCCGTGATCACCCGCTCATGGCGGATGGCCCGGGTGGCGTGCTCGGTGCGGAGCTCCTGGTCGAGGACGCGGATCGGCACCTGGTCGACGAGGAAGATGAGCACCGAGACCTGGTCGGTAGCAGGGAGAGCTGCCAGCTCGTGTTCCAGAGCGGGGTCGATCACTCCGGCGCCGGCGGCGGTGACGAGAAGCGGGAGAGCGAGCGTGGTGCCGAGAAGGCGGCGGATGAGGTCCAGGCTCGGAGATCGCGCCATGGCTACCTCGGGCGGGTGGAGTCCGATGACACTCGATCGCGAACGTTACCTGCCGATTCTACCGCGGCGGGTCGCCGATCGCCATGCCGGGGGCACGCGGGCTCGCCGGGACCGGCTGCCCCCGGGTCCTCCTGATCCCATCCATCCATGGGCCCATCCACGTGCTCAGGCAACGAGGTCGACTGTGCCCCGGTGGCCTTGCCCGTCTCCCTCGCATGCTGTTCGGCTTCTTCTCCCTGTATGGATCGGCCTCCCGATCCTACCCGTCGGTTCCAGCGCGCCGGAGCCTCGCATGGTCCCCGTCCGGTAGTGGGGTCAGGCGGAGGCGCTGCGCGGTGAGCTGCAGAGTGGCATCTCCGCCCCGGCTCTTGTAATCTCCGCGACACCGATGGTGGCGTCTTCCATCTCCCTGAGGCGCCGGCCCGATTCAATCCACCCTCACCCAGGGGGTCCCGGAATGATCGAATTCGCTCGGCCCGGAACGCCGGCCGACGGCGGCAAGCTCATCGTGATCACGGCGCCCTTGACCGAGATCGTCGACCATGCGGGCTACTTCATGCAGATGGCGATGGCGTCCTTGCCGATCTGGATGGAGCGTGTCCTCGACAGCAAGTACCCGCAGTGGCGGGAGGTGGAACGGGAGAGCGACGGGTCGGCGCGCTACATGCCCGCCGGCGCCCGGCTGATCGAGAAGTCGCTGCTCCGCGTCCATGATCGCGATGACATCGTCGTCTGCTTCCCCGAGGACTTGCCCAGGTTCATCGGCCCTCGAACCCGGGTCGTCGCCGTCAGCACCCACAACCCGCTCGGCGTGACCTTCGCCGCGGGTGTCTACACCTCGATCTTCGGCTCTTCGCGCTTGCCCATCAACTCCCACTACGCGCGCGAGATGTTCGCCACCATCAAGGCGAATCCTCATCGCAAGAACTTCAAGGTGATCGTGGGCGGCTCGGGCGCCTGGCAGATCATCCAGACCGAGACCTATGACGAGCTGGGAGTGGATTGCGTGGTCGAGGGCCGGAGCGAATCGGCCGATACGCTCGCGCTCTTCGCGCGCGCCATCCGCGGCGAGGACTTGCCCCAGCGCATCGAGGTCGAGCACCCCGTCGACCGCGACGCCATCCTCTTCCCGGACTCCCGGACCACCTTCGGCGTGGTGGAGCTGACCACGGGCTGCGGGCGCCGCTGCAACTTCTGCGCGCCCGACCTGAACCCGCAGATCGATCTCCCCAAGGACAAGATCATGGACGCCGTCCGGGCCAATGTTCGGGACGGCAACAAGCAGATCTCGCTGGCCACCGAGGACATGTTCATCTGGGGCCAGGTCGACACCGGGACGCCGTTCTTCTTTCCCAACCGTGAGGCCCTGCTCGATCTCTACGCCGACGTCGTCAACACGCCCGGGGTCGAACAGCACCTCCTGAGCCACTGCACGATCGCGCCCGCCGTGGTGGATCCCCTCTTGATCCAGAAGCTATCGGAGCTCCTGTTGCCCAAGAGCCCGATCCATCTGCCGCTCCTCAGCACACACCCGAAGAAGAAGATCCTCTCGCCGTTGATCGGCCTCGAGACCGGCTCGGTGCGGATGGCCAGGAAGATCATGCCGAGCAAGGCCGTCCCCTTCTCGATCGATGACTGGCCGAGCGTGGTGCTCGAGGGCTTGCGGGTCATGAACGCCAACAACTGGTTCCCGGCGATGACCCTGATGGTCGGGAATCCCGGGGAGACCGATGACGACGTGAGCGCCACCCTCGACCTGGTGTACGAGATCGAGCGGCGGCGGCTCTTCGCGTTCCTCATCCCCTCGATCTTCACCCCGCTCCAGGATACGCGGATGGAGCAGAAGCGCGGCGTCGACGAGAACCAGAAGCTGACCCCGCTCCAGTGGCAGCTGATGATGAAGTGCTGGAAGATGAACCTGCGACCGGGCAACTACAGCTGGTGGGGGCCGATCGCCTGGCGGGTCGGCGCGATCGTGATGTGGCTCTACCGGCTCCGTCGCTTGAACGGCCCCAATTTCACCTGGCCCCTGTTGATGTTCTCCGGCGCCATCTCCGAGCGGGATCTGGCGCGCATGGGCAAGATCTACATCGGCAAGCCCCTGCGCACCAAGAGCCGGAAGGAACTCGTGGCCACGATCCGTCCCGCGCATCGCCGGCACCTGCGCGTCGACAACGGCGATCTACCGGAGGAGACCGCACCTCTCTCCATGACGATCAAGGCAGCTATCGCCCCCTCGGTGTCGTAGGAGACGCGCAGGCTCCAGTGGGGATGCTAGCCTGAGCTGCCGGTCGCGCTCCCGTTCTCATCGAGCCAGCGGAGCAACTGGGAGATGCTCCCGAAGGCGAGCGCGATGCTCGTGTCCGCAGCGCCGTAGTAGAGGTTGATCGTGTCGCCGTCGGCGCCGAGCGTGTAGCCGCAGGGGAACGCGACGTTGCTCACGTCGCCGTGGCGCTCGTAGGACGCCTCGGGTCCGAAGATCCACGAATCGCCGCGCGAGATGCAGTGATCCGGCTTCTCCAGATCGAAGAGGGCAACACCGAGGCGGTATAGAGATCCAGCCGCCGTCTGTCGAACGCCGTGGTAGAGCATCAGCCAGCCTCGTGGCGTCTCGATGAGCGGCGGCGACAGCCCGACCTTGTTGGCGTCCCACCAGCCACCCCGGCGGGCCTGCAGGACCAGCTTGTGCCTTCCCCAGTTGCGGAGATCCGGCGAGTAGGAGATCCAGATGTGCGCCCCGGAGTCCGTCGTCGGGCGGTGCATGAGCGCGAAGTTGCCGTCGATGCGCCGCGGCAGCAGCGCGGCGTCCTTGTCGTCGGGCTGCATGACGAGGCCAAAGCGCTCGAAGTGCCGGAAGTCCGTCGGTCAGCGCGAGCGCCACACCCGGCCCGCCCTTGCTGAAGGCGGTGTAGGCGATGGCGTACTTGCCGAGTTCGTCGACGAACGTGATCCGCGGGTCCTCGATCCCCCACAGCTCCTCCGGATAGTTCTCGGGGTCGGGGCGCAGCGTCGGCTCGGCGTCGATGACCCATCCGTCGATGCCGTTGGCCGATCGCGCCGCACACAGGTGCGAGAGGCCCGAGCGGTCCTCCACCCGGCACAGCAAGCAGCGTCGTGCCGTCGTCGAGCTGAGTGGCGCCCGCGTTGAACACGGTGTGGGCCGGATAGGGCCAGTCGGCTGCGGTCAGGATCGGGTTCTTCTCGTGCCGGAGGAAGAACGTCTCGTACTTGTGCCCTGGCATCATCGCACGACCTCCATGGAAACCGCCTTGCGGATGACGTCGGCACGCTCGATCGAACGCATGTCCACGAGAGCGAGCAGGAAGGAGAGGGTCGACTCCGCGCCCTGGTTCTCGTTGATGCGATCGGCGTGGAGCCCGTCACGACAGCCGCCCGTCGAGGCGTCGTAGAGCGCATGCTGCAACTGGTTCTGGCCCAGGAACCAGTCGAAAGCGCGGCGAGCGTTCTCGGCCCATGGACCTCCTCCGGTCACGTCGGTGCGCCTCGAGACACGCCGAGACCATCGCGCAGGCCTCGACGGGCTGCTGGTCGAACGACGCCCGCGGCGCTCCTCGCTCGTAGAAGCCGTTGGAGCCGATCGGGGCGAAGTACCCGTCTGCGGAGCGCTGGATCGAGACCAGCCATTCGAGGGACCGCAGTCCCGCGCCGGTCATCTCCTCGTGCTCCATCCAGGACCCGGAAACGACGAGGGCCTGTGACAGTCGCGCGTTGCAGTAGGTGACGCGTTCTTCGAACCACGGCCAGTCGGGGGCGCTCGTGCGCCGGTACAGGTCGAGGAGCCGCTCCGCGAGCTCCTTGCCCATCGACTGCACGTTGCTGTCCCCCTGGAACGCTCGCAGGTACTCGTCGATGCCGAGGAGCGCGAACGCCCACGCCCGCGGACTGGTGAAGCCGGACACGGCGGGCAGGGCGGCGTGGAAGAGGTCGCCCCCGAGACTTCGCGTCCCCGGATCGCTGGCGCGGCCGACGACGGTCCCGAGCGCCCAGAGCGCGCGCCCGTGGCTGTCCTCCGAGCCGCACGCCTCGATCCACTGCCGGGAGTAGGACATGAAGTTTCTGAATCGTCCGGTGTTCTCGTCGAACGCATGGCTCACGAAGGCCAGGTAGCGCGAGGCGAGCGCGCGCACGGTCCGGGCGTCCTCGGTGCCCGCGTCCTCGAGGAGCGCCGTCAGGAGCAGCGCCCGCGCGTTGTCGTCGAGACAGTAGCCGTCGTCGTAGCGTGGGACGCTGAACATCGCGTGCTGGAGCATGCCGGTATCGTCGGTCATGAGGCGGAGGTGCTCGAGGTTGATCTCGGGCAGCTCGGCGGGGCGCTTGGCGAGCGTCCGCGCCTGGAACGAGGTCCGCCGCCGCTTGGCGTGCTCGATGCGCGCCCGCTCGAAACTCTCCGCGTAGCGGCGCGCGACCGCCGGCCAGCGCATGTCGCGACCGTGGGCGGCGCCGCGCTCCTGCAAGGCGAGCCTCCTGGCGTCATCGCCGAGCAGCCCGATGACCTCGCGGGCGATCGCCGCGGCGTCCCCCCAGGGGACGAGGATCCCGCGCCCGTCGGCGAGGAGCTCACGCGCGTAGAGGTAGGGGGTGGAGATCACGGCCTTCCCGGAGCCGAGCGCGTAGGCCAGCGTTCCCGACGTGATCTGCTCCGGCTTGAGGTACGGCGTGATGTAGATGTCCGCCGCGGAGAGGAACTCGTGAGCTCGTCCTGGCTCACGAAGCGGTTGTGGAAGATCATGCTGGAATCCACGCCGAGCTTCCGCGCGCGGTTCTCGAGCATGATCCGGTAGGTTTCGCCGTGCCGCTCCTTGACGTGCGGATGCGTGGCGCCGAGCACGATGTAGACCGTGTCGGGGTAGCGCTCGAGGATCGCCGGCAGCGCGTCGATGACGTGCTCGATCCCCTTGTCCGGCGAGAGCAGCCCGAACGTGAGGATCACCGATTTGCCCTCGACGCCGAGCCGGTTCTTGCTGTCGCCGGCGAGCGGGCACGTCGGGATGCCGTGCGGGATGAGGTCGATCTTGTGGTCCGGCACGCCGTGCACCTCGCGGAGCAGCTCGGCGCCGTGCGCGCTCATGACGACGAGGCGTTCCGAGAGTCGCGATCAGCTCGTCCATGGCGTGGCGCTGCTAGAGGATCGGGTGCGGCGAGGATCGTGTGGAGCGTCGTCACGATCGGCATGCGCAGCTCGCGCAGCAGCGCGAGCACGTGGCTGCCGGCCTTGCCGCCGAAGATCCCGTACTCGTGCTGCACGGACACGAGTCGACCATGTTCACGTTCAGGAAGTCGGCCGCGCGCCGGTACGACGCGATGTCGTTCTCCTCGATCTCGAAGCGAACCCGCGCGGGGTACGCGTGATGCCTGCCGGCGTCGTTCATCGCCAGCACGAAGCACTCGAGCGCCGGGAACTCGGTGCTCGATCGCCTCGCTCAGATCGCGTCGTGAAGGTCGCGATCCCGCACTGGCGCGGCAGGTGATTGCCGAGCATGGCGATTCTGCGGATGGCCCCGCCGGCGGTCAGTGGATCCATGTTCGCTCCGATCGAGCGCCATCGTGGTAGAGGGCGTGCGTGCCGTCGGCGCGAGGCTCTCGATCTCGTGTCTGCGCCGAGTCAAGATGGGATCGAGTGCTTCCTCGGCCCATTGGCGATTCCATCTTGGGGATGGGACAATTCGCGGACTGATGACCTGCCCCCAGTGTGTGGTCTCGTGAGCAGGACTATACACGTTCCCGTAGCTTGCCGGGAGGGAATCAACTTCGGCGAGCATCCACGGTGGGGAAGTGCGAGGGTGATACCGTTCGCGGCGTCAGACGTCTGGAGCGCCCACCTGCCGGCTGTGCGATCGGCAGGCCGGTAGTGCCGAGGGAGTGAATGCGTCATATGTCCCCGTGCGTGTGAGTGTGATAGAATGGCATCAAAGCAACCGGCGCAAGCAAAAGGCCCCGCCGGACCTCATGAGCCAGCCCCCTGCACGGAATTTCCAATGTCGAACGGCAACCGAACCCTCTCCCTCTGCTTCCTCCTGGCGCTCATGGCCTGGGGCGGCGCCGCCTCCGCGCAGTGCATGCTCGCCAACCCGAGCTTCGAGATCCCCGGCACCGGCGGCATGCGCTTCGGCGGGTGGAACCAGTTCGGATCCGTGGGCTCGTCCGCCGATGCCACGCACGGCGCGGTCGCGGCCCGGGTGTCCGGCCCCAATCAGGGCGGCTGGGATGTCTCGGGGTTCTGGCAGCGCCTGGATTCGGCTCCCGGCGAGCGGTGGACCGCTTCGGTCAAGGCCTGGCACACGCCGACCCGCCCGCTCACCGGGCAGTCGGTGGCGATCCTCAACATCGAGTGGAGAAGCTCGAGCGGCGCCCTGATCGACTACGAGTCCCACGCGGTGGCCAGCGCCTCGACCCCCCTCGACGAGATCCAGCTCTTCACGGTGGAGAGCGGGCCGGCGCCCGCGGGCACCGCCGCCGCGCACTTCCTTCTCGGCGTCCTGCAGAGCCCCACCGATCCAGTGCCGGATGTCTACTACGACGAGGCCACCTTCGACAATCTGGGTCCTCCCACGCTCGATGAGAAGCAGTGGTTCGACTTTCCCGGCGGGCGGACCGTCGACTTCAGCGGTCGCATCTGGCGCGTGAAGGGGCCCGGCTACTACGGCCCGGGCCCGAACCTCTTCAGCGACGCGCCGAGCTCGGTCTGGGTGGACGTGGAAGGCAGGTTGCACTTGACGATCCGGCGCATCGCCAGCTCCTGGTACAGCACGGAGGTGGCTCTCGAGGAAGCGCTGGGCTACGGCGACTACATCTTCACGACCCGCGGGCGGCTCGATGAGCTCCATCCCAATGTCGTCCTCGGCCTCTTCCTGTGGCAATACGGGGCGTGCTACGACCCGGCCTATCTGTGGTGGAACCCCCACAACGAGATCGACGTGGAGTTCAGCCGGTGGGGGCAGCCGGGGATCGATGGGGCGCAGTTCGTCGCCCAGCCCTTCGACTACCCGGGGAACATCAACCGCTTCAGCGTCACATTCAGCGCCGACGAGCTCACGAGCCACGCGTTCAACTGGCTCCCCGATCGGGTCGAGTACCGGAGCTGGCGCGGCGGTCCCGGAGACGAATCGCCCACGAGCCTGATCCACGCCTGGACGTATCGCGGTCCGCACATCCCGCGACCGGAGCAGCCGCGGGTGCACATGAACCTCTGGCAGTTCGAGGCCCCGCCGAGCACCGATCAGGAAGTCGTGATCGACGAATTCACCTTCACCCCGGCGGGCAGTCCCAGCGGTCTTGCCGATGTGGAGCCGGCGCCTGCCGCCGCGGTCGCTCTCCACCCGGCGCGACCGAATCCGTTCAATCCCTCGACAACGATCAGCTACAGCGTGGCGCACTCCGCGCACGCGGAGCTCGTGATCTACGATGTCAGGGGGAGGCTCGTGCGCGCGCTCTGGCGCGGAACGGTCCCGGCGGGGCGGCACGAAGTGATCTGGGATGGCCGGGATGACTCGGGGGCCCGGGCCGCATCCGGGGTCTACGCTTGTCAGCTTCGCGTCGGCACGGTCGAGGAGACGAGACAGCTCGTCCTCTTGAAGTAAGAACCTGGCACCCGGCCGCCCTCAGAAGCGACACAGCGCGTCGTCGGGCACGGTGACCTCGATCTGCGCGATGCCCCCACACCTCGCGAGGAGCGCCTGGCTGGTCTCTGGATCGAGCTCGTCGCCGGCGACTTCGCGGATCTCCCCATCGCTGCCGGTGATGCGGATCGCCGCGACGTTACGGCTCCGCCTGTAGATGATGGGTACCTGGCAGAAGGTGAAGGCGAGCCCATCCGCCGGCACCTCGATCGAGATCGGATGCCCCTCGAGGTCATGGAACCGGGCGCGCCCGCCCTCCCGCCGGAACTCGCTTGCCCGGAGCAGCACCGGCTGAAAGCTCACCACGCCATCCGCTGCGCGCACGCCCAGCTCCCCGAATCGGGTCAGGATCTCCTCCTTGACCTGTCCCGTCATGCCCGGTTGCTGCGCCCCGGCGTGCGCGGGGGTATGGGAGTAGGGGTCGGTGGGGAAGGCGCCGTATTCGCCGACGCGTCTTCTCGAAGCCGAGGCCGGAGCGGATGCGATAGTAGAAGCCGACCAGCGCCTCCTGACGTCGCGCTCGACTCCTCCTCGTGGATCGGCCCGCAGGGCTACCTCCTGCACCGCGAGCAGGAGCTTCGCCACCATGTGCCAGTAGATGCAGCCCAGGCCTTCGTAGCCGTACATGGTGCCCGAGCGGCCGGTGAAGGACCGGTGATCGAAGACCGCCTCGAAGACATCGAGGACGGCCTGGCGATCCCGCGTCACCGCCAGCGCCCAGCGCTCCTCCTCGGCGAGCCGATCCAGGGCTGCGGCGACATCGAGCGCATTGCGGAAATCGCTGTTGAAGCGGTAGATGCCGAGCGGCATCCCGCGCCAGGATCGAGCGCTCTCCCGCCGCGATCAGGTCGCGGAGGAGCGGCACCGCCAGGACGCGCTCCGGCGGAACCACGTTCGCGATCGAGGAACTCCGGCAACTCCCGGGCCGGATAGAGGAGGAAGCTCCGCTGGTCCTTCCGGTAGAGCTTGCTCTTGAAGAGGATCGAGAGAAGACGTGCCGCCTCCTCCGGGTCCACGACGCCGGAGCTCAACGCCGCCACCTGACCTTCGAGCATCTCGTAGAGCGGGCGGATGCCGGCCGCCGACCCATCGGGGGCCATCACCAGCAGGTTGTAGGCGTGGTAGAGCCCGTCGGCGCGCCGATTGGCGCGGATCGCATGGTCGATGAAGGCGAGAGCATGCGCGAGGAGCTCCTCGATCTCCGCCGTTTCCAGCTCCTCCTTGCCCGAGAAACCGCTCCGGTACACCGTCTCCCGATAGGCGGAGAACGCCTCGCCCAGGGCGTCCAGCACCTGCTTCCGATCGCGGTCTTCGAGCGCCGCTGAACCGAGGAGCGGGCGGCTCTCCGCCATGATCACGCCGAGTCGCCGCAACCACGCCGCGACCTCGGTCGAGATCGCGACCGTGTCGCCGTCGAGATCCGCGAGAAGCTCGGCCACGAAGCGGAGATAGCGCCGCAGGTAGCACAGGGTCACCACCGAGAGTCCATGCCCGACCAGCGCATTGTTGGCGTCGTTCCACTCGGGTCGCTGGGTGTTCATCCAGATGCCGCCGTCGGGAACGAGGTTCGACAGCTTCGAGAGCGCCGGGAGGAGGAGCTTCTCGACGAGGTTGACGCGGTAGATCGTGCCGTCCCGATCGGGAAGGAGCTTGCCATCGGCGCCGATGGCGCGGACACGCTCCTCGATCCGCGCCGCCAGCTCCGTGTCGAAGACGATGGTGTGGTGCGGATCGGCGAGGATCTCCCGGTACGGCTTCAATCGGTAGGGAACATCGGCAAAGGAGAAGATCTCGCGCGTGAGGAGGCCTTCGAGCGCGCCGGGGGAGACCCGCACCAGCGCCTCGATCAGCTTGAGCAGGTAGATGATCTGATGGTCGCCCCAGTATCCGATGTTGCTCCACGGGTCGTCCGGATCGACGGTCTCCCAGTCCATCCCGTCGGAGGTGACCCGATAGGGATTGAAGCCATCGATCGTCGACATGTTGACGAACTTGGTGACGAAGCTCGGGAGGAACATCGGGAAACTGAGGCTCAGGGCTTCCCAGTTCTGGAAGATGTCACGCCAGTTGCCCTCGTAGTAGGAGCGCGCGCGTGCCGTCCTCGTTCTTGACCCGGATCTCGAACCGGTTCCAGGGACGGCTGGGGTCGCCATGGCGCCGTCCGAAGTAGAGCGGCAGGTACTCCCGGCTCAGTCGTTCGAGATCCGAGTCCCCCGTGCTGTCGGCCGCGCGGAGGAGATCGGCCAGCGCGATCTCCGCGGGGAGCGAAGCGACGAGAGCCTGATGGCGGTCCGCCACCGACCGCTGGCGCCGGCGCAGGAACCGGAGGAAATCCGCCGTCGGGATCCGGTCGTTGTCGGCGAACACCCCGCCTCGCATGTTGTTGAAGAGAACGTTGGCGAAGTGATGGGCACTCGCCTCGCGATGGGCCGTGAACTCGAGCCCGTCGGCGCTGGCGACGATCCGGCACAGGTTGTCGGAGGCCTGGTCGAGACTGTTCTCGATCGCCTCGTCGAGGCGGTGTTGGGTGAGGAGCCGGGCGCGAAGCGCCGCCAGCTCGATGTGGTCCGAGACCCGCATCGGCGACGAGGTGCCACCGGGCTCCGGCGCCAGGCTCGAGATCGAGCGCAGCGGTGGCCAGGTAGTTGCCCCGCCTCCCGGTCAGGAGGTTCTCGGAGCGGAGGCGCTCGCCGCGGCGAAAGGCCTCGACCGCGTCGGCCGAGACGAGGATGGCGGCGTCGTCGAGCCCGGCACACCAGACCGCGTTCGCCCGGAGCTCCTCCGAGGCCTCGGCTCGATCCACGATGCGCGACGTGAGGGAGAAGATCCCGAGTCCGGTCTCCAGGTCGCAGTCCACCCGCTTGTAGGCGTCGACGAGACTGCTCGATCCCTGCTGCAGGGCGAGCGGCACGCCGTGGGGCATCACATTGCGGAGGCCGTCGAGGAGGGAGACTCGAGCCGGTCGCGAGTCGAGATTCTCGATCATCGCCGTCCGCACGAGCCCGAAGGCGTCACATGCCGACCAGCGGTAGCGGAAGGCGAGCCGGAGGTCGTGGTTGACCTCCTCGAAGACGAGTCGATTGCCGAGCGTGTTCTTGTAGAGATTCCGCTCGACGCTGAAATCGCCCCCGCAGGTGTCGGCGAAGGGTTGCCAGAGGGTGGTCGTGCGCTGGTCGCGGCGGACCCGGAACAGGGTGATCGGCCCGGTGTGGTGGTGAGCGTGGTGGAGCTTGTCGACCGTCTCGTAGGGGAAGAGGCACCCATCCGGCATCGATCCGGCCTGCGGTCAGGCCGCCGCCGGAGGAGATGAACATCCACAGATCGGTATCGCTGGGGATGCTCATCAGGAAGGAGGGCATCAGGTGATAGGAGGAGATCCGATAGGACTCCTCGCCATCCACCGTCGTGAACTCGCCGGTTGGTTCGGAGATGCCGCTGACTACGGTCGTCGCCATAGCTGCTCGAGTTCCGGCGAGTCGTCGCGGATCATCATCGCGAGGGCACGAGGGTCCCACCGCGCCGCGACATCGCGCCCGATACGAGCTGCGCCTCAGGCCGACTGAGGCGCAGCTTCTCGTGTCCGCGATTCTCGCGCCGGCCTCCGGCGGCCAGGGAGCCGCCGGCCGGCGTCGTCACTTGATCAACGTCATGCTGCGCGATGACCGGCCGAGCGGCGTCTCGAGCACGTAGTGGTAGACGCCGGCAGCAGCCGGAGAGCCGTTGGCCATCTTGCCGTTCCAGGTCGCCTGATGGGGACCGGCATCGAGCTGGCCCTCGAGCAACGTGATGACGAGGCGGCCGCCAACGTCGTAGATGCTGAGATCCACCGCGCTCTGCTCCGTGAGGTCGAAGCGAATGAGCGTGGCCGGATTGAAGGGATTCGGCACGTTCGGGTGCAGGACGAGCGACTGGGGCGCCGGCGCCGGAGCGTCGGACACGCCGATCACGAGTTCCTGCAACGAGGCGTCGTCCCAGAAGATCGATCCGCTCTGGGCGCCGTCGATGTCGACCTTGACGATGACGGCGTGGACCGTGGCCGTGTTGGGCGGCGCCGGAGCCGTGCCGCAACCGAGCAGCGTCCACTCATCCTGCGGCGTGGTGGCATCGATCAGGTTCGACTCGAAGATGTCGACGCCGAACAGGCCGCCGGCAGCCAGCTGGCCGCTCGCGTCCCGGAACTCGATCTTGTAGACGCCGAAGTCGACATCATCGATCGGGTCGGTGCTCGAGTTCATGGCCCAGACCTCGCCGTTCCAGGTCTCGCCGGGTTCGGCAGGCAGTGCTTGGGTGCCGCCCGAGCCGCCCGCGGGAACGAAGGGGCCGAAGGTCTTCAAGCACTGCGCTCCGGAGCGGAACAGGGTGGCCGTCGTGAAGACGTTGTTGAAGGTGTCCCAGTCGGCGGTGCCGGGCACATCGCCGCCCGAGGCATCCGGCGCCTCGAAACCGGGATTCAAGAGCTGGGCGGATGCCTCTCCGCCCACTCCCACGAGGAATAGAGTCCCTGCGACCATGACGCAGCCCCAGACCAGGGTCCTTGTGAAGGACATGGCGCGCTCTCCTTTCATGCCTCCGGTCGCGACATCCCGACGCCGGCGCTGCTGCTCGCGCCGGGCCCCAGGGTAGCCCCCGGAGGATCGGGGGCACCCTGGATGGATTCGAAACCGGCTAGGGGCGATCGACTAGAACAGGCTCTTGATCTGACCCCAGGAGCTCGGCTCGACGGGCACCGGGTCATCGATGAACAGCCGGGCGTCGTCCCAGAAGATCGATCCGCCCTGAGCGCCGTCGACGTCGACCTTGACGATGACGGCCTGGGCATAGGCGGTGTTCGCCGGCGCGGGAGCCGTGCCGACGCCGAGGAGCGTCCAGACGTCCAGCGGCGTGGCGCCGCTGATCTGATTCGACTCGAAGACGTCGACGCCGAAGATGCCGCCGGCGGCAAGCTGGAAGTTCACATCGAGGAACTCGATCTTGTAGACGCCGAAGTCGACGTTGTCGATGGGATCGAGGCTCGAGTTGAGCGCGATAGATCTCGCCGACCCAGGTCTGACCGGGCACGGCCGGGAGCGCCTGCACGGCGCCGGAGCCGCCGCCCGGGGCGAAGGGCCCGAAGGTCTTGAGGGACTGCGATCCGCTGTGGAAGAGAGCCGCGGTGGTGAAGACGTTGTTGAATGAACTCCAGTCGGCCGTACCGGGTACGTCACCGCCGGACGCGTCCGGCATCTCGAAGCCGGGGTTGAGGAGCTGGGCGGATGCCGTACCCGCCATTCCCATCACGAGGAGAGACAACATGGCTGCGACGCCAACTGAGAAACGGTTGCGCTTGGTCATGGCTCACGACGCCTTTCCGAGTTGAATCCATCTTGGTCGGGCCGTTCCCGTCGCGGCCATCCGTGGATCATGGGCCGTCCCTGGGGCCGCGAGGATGCCTGCCCGACTTGACCTTGACATCCAGGGCTCCATCATACACTATGTTCGCCAGGCGAACAAAGCTCTTTTGTTCGGGGCGCGAACAAAGATCCAGCCCTGAGGCCCCGCTCAGGGTGCCAGGGAGACCAGGTGCGAGCCGACGGCCAAGCCACAGCCCCGCTCCTCGAGGTGCGCGAGATCCGCAAGGCCTTCACCTCGCACGGGTTCTTGATCCCCAGTGAGAACGACTGTTGCGGCCCGGGACGTGTCGTTCACGAGTGGACCGGGGGGAGGCGGTGGCGCTGGTGGGGGAGTCTGGAAGCGGCAAGAGCACGGTGGCCCGGCTGGTCCTCCGGCTCGAGACGGCCCGATGGCGGGGAGATCCGGCTCGATGGGGAGGACGTGCTGGCCCGCGAACCGCGCCGGGCCTCGCTCGCGCTACCGGCGGCGGGTGCAGATGGTCTTCCAGGATCCCTTCGGCTCTCTCAATCCCGTTCACACGGTCGGCCATCATCTGCTGCGGCCGCTCCTGCGCCATCGATCGCGTCGACGCCAGCGGCGGCGCGGGCGCAGGGCCCTCGAGCTTCTCCGCACCGTCGGGCTCGAGCCGGCGGCGGAGTTCATCGATCGCCACCCCTACGAGCTCTCCGGTGGCCAGCGGCAGCGCGTGGCGATCGCCCGCGCGCTCGCCGTCGATCCGGACCTGCTCGTGGCCGACGAGCCGACCTCGATGCTCGACGTCTCGATCCGGATGGGAGTCCTGAACCTCCTCGCCGAGCTCAAGCGAGAACGCAGGCTCGCCATCCTGCTCATCACGCACGATCTCGCGTCGGCCCGCTATCTCGCCGACCGGGTGCTCGTGCTCTATCCGCGGGCGGGTCGTCGAGGACGGCCCGAGCGCGGCGGTCGTCGCGGCCCCGGCGCATCCCTACACGCGCGCGCTCCTCGCCGCGATCGCTGACGCCGGTGAAGCGGGTGATTCCGCCGCCGTGCCGGCCGCCGCCGCGGCCGCGACCGGGGAGCTCGACTCGACACGCGGCTGTCCCTTCGTCGCCCGCTGCCCGGAGGTGCTCGACCGCTGCCGACGCGGTGGATCCGGCGCCGCGATCGGCCGATGACCGGCTCGTGCGCTGTCACCTCTATCCCGAGGACGCGCACGCGGCACGGAGCTGAGCGGCGATGGGTCGCGTTCGTCCTTCCCGGACGGATTCCTGTGGGGTGTCGCCACCTCGGCGCAGCAGATCGAGGGGGCCGAGCGGGAGGGCGGGCGCGGCGAGTCGATCTGGGATCGCTTCGCGGCGACTCCCGGCAGCGATCGCCGACGGCTCGGACGCCGAGCGTCGCCTGCGATCACTACCACCGCTGGCGCGGAGGACATCGAGCTCATGCGCTGGCTCGGCGTGGGCGCCTATCGCTTCTCCATCGCCTGGCCCCGGATCCTGCCCCGCGGGCGCGGTGCCGTCAACGCCGACGGGCCTCGACTTCTACGACGCGCTCGTCGACGCGCTGCTCGAAGCCGGCATCCGGCCCTTCGTCACCCTCTACCACTGGGATCTGCCGCAGGCGCTCCAGGACGAGGGCGGCTGGGCCGCGCGCGACACGGTCGACGCTTTCGCCGAGTACACCGATCTGGTGACGCGCGCGGCTCGGCGACCGCGTCGCGCACTGGGTCACGCACAACGAACCCTGGTGCGTCGCCACGCTCGGCTACGAGGAAGGGCAGCACGCCCCGGGCTCACCGCGATCCCGCCGAGGCCCTGCGCGTCGCCCACCATCTGCTCGCTCTCCCACGGCCGGGCGGTCGAAGTCCTGCGGCAGAACGCGCCAGGGAGCCGAGGTCGGCATCGTCCTCAACCTGACGCCCGCCATGCCGGCCTCGCACGACCGCGGCCGATCGCGGATGCCGCCCGCCGGTTCGACGGATCCTTCAACCGCTGGTATCTCGATCCGCTCTTCCGCGGGCGCTATCCCGCGGACGTGATCGCGGATCGCGTCCGGCGGGGCCATCTGGCCGGCCTCGATCTCCCCTTCGTTCACGCCGGGGACCTCGAGACCATCGCGCACGCCGCTCGACTTCCTCGGGCGTCAACTACTACAGCCGGGTCGTCGTGCGGGCCGGCGACGGACGGCGAGCCGGTCGCCGTTCCGCATGGTGCCCGACGAGGAGCTCACCGACATGGGCTGGGAGGTCTATCCCGCAGGGTCTCCACGATCTGCTCGTCCGCCTCGATCAGCGAGTACCGGCCGCCGAAGATCTACATCACCGAGAACGGCGCCGCCTACGGCGACGCGCCCGACGCCGACGGGCCGCATCGCCGACGCGCGCCGCGTCGACTTCCTGCGCGGCCACCTCGCCGCGGCGCACCGCGCGCATCGCCGCCGGCGTGCCCGCTCGCCGGCTACTTCGCCTGGTCGCTGCTCGACAACTTCGAGTGGGCGCACGGCTACACCAAGCGCTTCGGCCTCTACTGGGTCGACTTCGCCACGCAGGAGCGCATCCCCAAGGACAGCGCGTTCTGGTATCGCGACGTCGTGGCCGCGAACGCGGTCACCGACGAGCAGCAATCCCGCTGCAGCAATCCACTCGAGGAGGCTAGCCGTGAGCTCGATCACGGACTGGACGCGGTCGACCGGATCCTGCCTCCCGGATCGTCGGTGGCGGCGGCCGTCGCTGATCATCATGAGCGCGGGCGCCGCCTCGGCCCAGGAGCCGCGGTCGCGGCGCCCAGACCCGAGCGTCCGCGTCGTCACGGACGCCGTCGGGCTCCAGGCTCCAGGTGGACGGCCGCGACTTCATGGTCCTCGGCATGAACTGGGACTACATCCCGATCGGCGCAGAACTACGCCTACGACCTCTGGGAGCAGCCGGACGACGTCATCGAGGCGGCGCTCGCCCGGGAGATGCCGCTCCTCAAGGCGATGGGGGTCAACGCGATCCGGCAGTACGTCGGGCATCCCGCCGCGCTGGGTCCAGTACATCTACGAGCGCTACGGCATCTACACCGTGCTCAACCATCCCGTGGCGCGCTACGGCTACACCCTCGACGGCGTCTGGATCCCGTCGGTCGACTACTCCGATCCCCGCCTCCGCGCCGCCGTCGACGGCGGAGATCGTCGACCATGGTCGAGGAGTTCCAGGGCGCCCCCGGCGTGCTGATGTGGCTGCTCGGGCAACGAGAACAACTACGGGCTCTCCTGGACCTCCTTCGAGATCGAGGCGCTGCCCGAGGGCGAGCGCGACGCGGCCCGGGCCCGCCATCTCTACTCGCTCTTCGGCGAGATCATCGCGCGCCATCAAGGCGCGCGACCCGCACCGCCCGGTGGCCATCGCCAACGGCGACCTCCAGTACATCGACCTCATCGCCGAGGAGTGCAAGGACCTCGACATCTTCGGCACCAACGTCTACCGCGGCATCTCGGCGCGCGACCTCTTCGAGGTGGTCGAAGGACGAAGCTCGGCATCCCGGTCATGTTCACCGAGTTCGGCGCCGACGCCTGGAACGCGAAGGAGATGCGCGAGGACCAGGTGACGCAGGCCCGCTACCTGCATCGGCCAGTGGCAGGAGATCTACGAGCAGTCGAGCGGCAAGGGCCGGGTCGGCAACGCCATCGGCGGCTTCATCTTCCAGTGGAGCGACGGCTGGTGGAAGTTCGGCCAGGACGAGCCGCCTCGACATCCACGACACGCAACGCCTCCTGGCCCAACGGCGGCTACGCCGAGGACTTCGTCGAGGGCGAGAACAACATGAACGAGGAGTGGTGGGGCATCTGCGCCAAGGGCCCGCCCGACGCCGCGGGCTCTACGAGCTCTACCCGCGCGCCGCCTACTACGCGCTCCAGCGCGCCTTCCGCCTCGATCCCTACGCCCCCGGCACCGATCTCGCGGCGATCCGCGCCCACTTCGCCGCCATCGACCCCGTGGCGCGCCGCGCTCGAGGCGCGCGGCGACCAGCGCGAGCCTGCGTCGCCGACGTGCTCGAGCCGCGTCCGCGCTGAGCGGCGCTGCGGCTGGAGTTCGAGACCTACAGCACCGGCGGCGAGCGACATCACGCACCGCCCGAGCCGAGACGCCGCGGACGGCGCTGCCCGCCTTCCGCGGCTTCGACCACCTGGAGTCGTTCTACGCCGACTTCGAGGCGCAACCCGGCCGAGAACGTGATCGGCAACGCTCTCGCTCAACGTGCTCGGCAACGTCCCGCTGAATCCGATCGACGAGATCTTCTACGAGAACCGCGGCCGCCCGCGCACCGTGTCAGACGGACGGGGAGCTCGTTCGAGCTCGAAGGGCATCGAGCGCGTGAAGGTCTACCGCGCCAGCGTGTCCTGGGACGATCGCTGGTTCAAGCTGGACGGCTTCTACCGCACCGGCCACACCCACTGGGGCTACGAGGGCGACTTCTTCGGCCTCTACCGCGAGGCCTACTACGGCGAGAACATCGACATCTACAACGGCGAGGCGCCGGTCGGCGTCGAGATCGCGGGCCGGAAGGCGCTCGACGGGGCTGAAGCTCGCCTTCGGCCCGCAGCTCTGGTGGGGCGCCAACCCGGCGGTCATGCTCGAAGTACCAGCCGCCGCGGTCGGCCCGTTCGACGCCACCGCGCATCTACCAGGAGGACTTCGCCGCGCAGTCCACGGTCACCAGCTCGGTCGCGATCCCGCTGCCGCCCACGCGCAGGGCCACGCTCCACCTGGCGACCCGGACGCGGGCCGTTCGGCTATCGAGGTCGGCGGCATCTGGGCGGGCTCCACCAAGGTCGGCGAGCGCTTCCAGATCGCCGAGGAGATCGGCGAGGCAGCTACCGCGTCCTCCAGGACGAGTCGTGCGCACGCGCGACACCTTCGGCGCCAAGGCCAAGGTCACGATGCGAGGCGGGACGCTGGCACTGGTACGCGCAGGGCGCCTACATGGGCCTCGTGGCCGACGGCGGGCCCGACCGCGACCATCACCTTCACCGGCTGGAGCCTCAAGGACACCGGCTCGGGCAACCAGGCGCAACGTCATCACCGGGCTCGCCGTGCAACGTGGGCAACTTCCAGATCGGGCCGAACTTCCTCTGGCAGAAGCCGATCGTCGGCCCGATCCCCGGCGACGTGCCCGCTCCCGGCCGGCCGCGCAACGTCCTCGACGATCCGTTCGCCGTGCGCGCCAACCGGGAGACCGTCGGCGGCGAGCTCCTGGTCGACCTACGACCCGACGCCGGCGACCTGGATGTGGGCGTGGGACAACGACGTCCGCGAGGACGCGCGATCTCGCCGGCAGCCTGGGCTTCGTCTTCCGGCATCTGCCGACCACCCAGGACGCAGCGATCGGCATTCTCGGCGAACGGCCGACGACCTTCGCGTTCCCCGGGGCCCCGCCGCCCCGCGATCTCTGGGAGGTGCAGGCGCGCGTCGTGTCACGCATGCGGCCGCGATACGCCGCCTCGTCGGCAACTGCCTTCGCCGGCACCGGCGAGCCGAACGGCAGACGATCCGCGGCTCATCCACCGCTACGGCGGCGAGCGCTCGCGTCGCCTCGGGGCCGCATCGCCCTCGCGAGCCTTCGCCAAGTTCAACGACTGGGGACCCTACGACTACCACCGCGACTTCAACCTCACCTTCCCGGTGCAGCTGATGGGCGACATCTCGTACACGCTGGGCACGCCGCGCTGGTTCGGGTATCCGCAGACCCGCATCGGCGTGCGCGGCACCTGGCGCTCGCTCGACGAGTACTCGCCGCGCTACTGCCCGGCGACGGTCCCCGGCCCGGGCGGCACTCCGCAGTGCGACCCGACCGCCCCGGGCGCGAACGGGCGCGAGTGGGAGATCCGGACCTACCTGCACCTTGGCGATCTGAGGCGCGCCCGCGCGCCGTGCTGACTCGCCGCGCAGGTGACAGGCGGCGGCGTGGCCCGGGGCCGAGCTCGATGCAGCTCGGGCGGGTCCGCTCGCGGCAGAGATCCGATGGCGCGGTCGCAGCGCGGGTGGAAGCGGCAGCCCGACGGCGGGTGCTCGAGGCTCGGCGGCGCGCCCGGGATGCTCGCCGAGCTCCGTCGTGTCGCCGCGGACCGAGGGGAAGGCGCGCAGGAGCCCCTGCGTGTAGGGATGCCGCGGCGTCGCGGCGCAGCTCCGCCGCCGGCCCGACCTCGACCAGCCGTGCCGCGTAGAAGACCGCCACCCGATCCGAGAACTGCAGCATGCGCGCGAGGTCGTGCGTGATGAAGAGCACGGCGAAGCCGAGCCGCCGCTGCAGCGCCCGGATCTGCTCGAGGATCTCCCGCTCCACGATGACGTCGAGCGCCGTCGTCGGCTCGTCGAGGATGACGAGCGCCGGCTCGAGCGCGAGCGCGAGCGCGATGCCCACGCGCTGCCGCATGCCGCCCGAGAGCTGGTGCGCGTAGCTGTCGAGCCGATCGGCGGGGATGCCCGACCATCTCGAGCAGCTCGCCGGCGCGCGTCGCGCGCCCGCGCCGGCGGGACGGCACCGTGCGCGAGCAGCGTGTCGACGATCTGCTCGCCGACCGTGATCACCGGGTTGAGCGCGTCCATCGCGCTCTGGAACACCATCGAGATCCGCTTCCAGCGCAGCTCGCGCAGCTCCGGCTCGTCGAGCGCGAGGATGTCGCGCCCCTCGAAGCAGCACGCTGCCGCCCGTGATGACCGCCGGCGGCGGCAGGATGCGCAGGAGCGCCTGGGCCAGCGTCGACTTGCCGCTGCCCGACTCGCCCGGCGATCCCCAGGATCTCGCCGCGCCCGACGTCGAGCGACACGTGATCGATGGCGCGCACCGGTCCCGCGGTCGGTGACGTAGTCGACGCAGAGGTCGCGGATCGGAGAGCAGCGGCTCAGTCATGATCGCGCCACCACCGGTGTCGAGCGCGTCGGCTCCTGGCCGCGCGCGGCCAGGTAGCGCGCGCCAGGCGCGCTCGAGCTGCAGCCGCGGATTGGTGATCTCGTCGAAGCCCGAGTTGAGCATGGTGAGGCCGAAGCCGACGAGCGCGACGCAGAGCCCGGTGGGCGCGAACGTCCACCAGGCGCCGGTCAGGAGCGCCGAGTCGTTCTGCGCCCAGTAGAGGTTCGTGCCCCAGGTGACGGCCGAGACGTCGCCCAGCCCCAGGAACTCGAGCCCCACCTGGGCGCCGATCGCGTAGACGGTGCTGCCGATGACCTGGGCCACGAGCAGCGACGTCATGTTGGGCAGGATCTCGCGGGTGATGATGCGGAAGCTCGACTCGCCGGCCACGATCGCCGCCGGCGACGAAGTCGCGCTCGGCGCAGCGCCAGCGTCTGCGCGCGCAGCACGCGCGCGTTCCAGGCCCAGCCGGTGACGACGAGCACGAGCCCGAGCGTGAGCGGGCCCGGAGGGCAGGTAGGCGGCGATGACGATGGCGAGCGGCAGGCCCGGGATGACGAGGAACACGTTGAAGAGGAGCGAGAGCAGGCCGTCCACGCGGCCGCCGAAGTAGCCGGCGGTGACGCCCACGAGCGCGCCGACGAGGACGACGACGAGGCCCACGCCGAAGCCGATCGCGAGCGAGATCCGCGTGCCGACCACGAGCTGCGCGAGCACGTCCTGCCCCTGGCCGGTGGTGCCGAGCCAGTGCTCGCGCCGAGGGCGGCTGGAGCGGGATGCCGACGAGCGCGTCGGGATCGCCCGACGAGCCAGGGACCGACGAGCGCGACGAGCAGGAAGACCGCGAGGATGCGCGGCGCCGATCGTCGCCTTGCGGTCGCGACGGATCGCCTCCCACCAGGCCGCGATGCCGGTCGCCCGGCGATCGCCGGCGTCGCTCATGACGCGGGCTCCCGGGTGCGCGGATCGAGCCACAGGTAGACGAGGTCGACGAGCCAGTTCGCGCCGAGCACCGCCAGCGTGATGACGAGGAAGATCCCCTGCATGAGCGGGATAGTCCTGGTTGCGCACCGCCTGCACGAGCAGGTAGCCCTGGCCGGGATAGGAGAAGACGATCTCGGTGAGGAGCGAGCCGCCGAGAACGAAGCCCGAGCGCCATGCCGAAGCCGGTGACGCTCGGCAGGAGCGCGTTGCGGGCGGCGTAGCGCAGCACGACGCGCGACGGGGGCGAGCCCCTTGGCCCGCGCCAGGTTGACGTAGTCCGAGCCGAGCATCGCGATCATGGTGTTCCGCATCGAGAGCAGCCAGCCGCCCAGCGTCGCCAGCACGACCGTGCCGACGGGCAGCACCGCGTGGCGCACGACGTCGGCGAGGAAGGCGAGCCGAGAAGCCCGGCGTCAGGTCGTCGCCGTAGGCGTGGCCCAGCGGGAAACCAGCCGAGCGTGAAGCCGAGCACGTAGAGCGCCACCATGGCGAGCCAGAAGTAGGGAAACGCGCCGAGGAAGACGAAGCGTCGAGGGCAGCCACGGTGTCGAGCCAGCCGCGCCGCCACCAGGCGGCGGCGACGCCGAGGAGCGTGCCGATGGCGAAGCTGACCACCACCGCCGTGCCGGCCAGGAAGATGGTCCAGACGAGCCCGGTGCCGATCACCTCGGCGACCGGGCGACGGGAAGTAGGCGACCGAGATGCCGAGGTCGCCCCGCAGCACGTGCGCGAGATAGGTGAAGTACTGGCCGAGGAGCGGCGCGTCGGTGAGGCCGAAGGTCTCGCGCAGCGCCTCCATCGCCTCCGGGCTCGAGCCGGCCGCGGAAGCGCGCGAAGAGCGCGGTGGCCGGATCGCCGGGCATGAGGCGGGGCAGGAAGAAGTTGAGCGTCAGCGCCACCCACGCCGCGAGGAGGTAGAAGCCGAGTCGTCGCAGGATGTAGCGCACTCGACGTCCTCCTAGCGCGGCGTGAGGGTGGTCAGGACGAGCAGGCACTCGCCGCGGTCGAACTTGTTCGGCGACGGATCGGCGTACGGATGCTCCGCCGACGGGAAGCCCGTCGAAGCGGCTCGTGTTGTACTCGGCCCAGGACGGGTTCGGGTAGAGCGGGATCGCCGGCGCCTCGGCGACGAAGATCCGCTGCAGCTCGTCGGCGAGCCGGTCGCTGGCGTCGCCGGATCGGGCTCGCGCTCGAAGGCCGCGAGCGCCGCGTCGGCCGCGGGCTGCCGTAGCGGTGCCAGTTGCCCATCGACGCTCTCGCCGATCGGGCTTCACCGTCGCCGAGGACATGAGCCAGCGGTAGAAGAGGTAGGGCGTCGGCCCCTCGAACGACCACCCGAGGCTCAGGTCGAAGTTCCCCTCCTGCACGCGCTGGAACCAGGCGCTGAAGTCGTAGGTGCGCACCGAGGCCGTCGATGCCGAGCTCGCCGCAGACCGCGGGCGATCACCTGGGAGGCGCGCACCCAGTCCGACCATCCCGAGACGGTGAGGATCTCGTAGCGCCAGGGCTCGCCGTCGGGCAGGCGCCGCACGCCGTCCTCGCCGCGCGCGATAGCCCGCCTCGTCGAGGAGCGCCTCGGCGCGGGCCAGGTCGTAGCGCACCCAGTCGTCCGTCGGCGGCGATCTCGGGATCGTGCCAGGCGGCGTAGGCGTCGCTCAGGCCCGTGGCGTCGGCCGGGCGCGAGTAGCGGTAGAGCGCCACGTCGACCAGGAGCTCGCGGTCGATCGCCATGCTCAGCGCCTTGCGCACCCGCACGTCGTCGAACGGGGCGCGGGTGGTGTTGGCGTAGAGGAAGATGGTGCTCCCGGTGAGCGGGAACCAGTAGCGGTGGTGCTCCGGATTGCGTCCGACGAAGACGCGGTCGATGGCGGGGACGAAGTTCCCGGCCCAGTCCACCTCGTCGAAGACCAGGGCCAGGTTGGCGCGGTCGTTGGCCGGATAGGCGGGGAAGCGGAGCGCCGTCGATGCGCGGCCGGCCCTCCTGCCAGTAGCGCGGGTTGCGACCGAGCTCGTAGACCTGGTTGCGGAAGACGCGCACCTCGGTGAAGGGGCCGGTGGCCACCGGGTTCTCGTTGGGGAACGTCACCGGATCCGCCACCTCGCTCCAGACGTGCTCGGGCACGATCTGCTGCGCCGCCACCTCGTCGAACCCGGGGATGAAGACGCGCTGGAAGCGGAAGTCGACCGTGCGCTCGTCGATCGGCGACCACGCCATCGAGGAAGCCCCAGACGCCGCGGCGGTCGAGCGCCGGATGCGCTGCAGGAGCGTCGAAGGTGAACGCGACGTCGCGCGCCGTGAAGGGCTCGCCGTCCGACCAGAGCACGCTGTCCCGGGTCGTCACGCGCAGCACGCGGTTCCCGTCGCGCCACTCGTGCGCCGACCGCGAGCCACGGCACGTACTCGCGCTGCACGCTGTTGAAGACGAAGAGCGGCTCGTAGATGCCGGCGAGCGTGGGCCAGCGGGCGGCGGTGGCGGTCGTGAGCGGGTTGAAGTTGCGGATCCAGGAGGCCTGCTGCTCCTGCGAGACCACGAGCACGCCTTCGGGAGCCCGCGGCCGTTCCCGGACGCAGGCCGCGTCCCGCGACAGCGACGATCGACAGAGCCATGGCGAGCGTCGCCGGCGCGTGCCGGACGCTCATCATCTCGAACCTGTAGACGCGCACCCAGTCGACGAGCATGGTCTGCGGGAAGTCCGTGCTCGCGTTCGGCGGGCCGACGAAGTGGCCGCCCACCGCGACGTTCAGGATGATGAAGAACGGATGGTCGAAGACCCAGCGCCCGCCGGTCGGCAGGCTCGCGCGGAGTGACGACGCAGGTAGGGGATCGTCGTCGACGAACCAGGTGATGCGGCTCCGCTTCCCACTCGACCGCGAAGACGTGGAAGTCGTCGTCGAAGCCCGCGTCGCCGGAGAGCGTGTAGCGGCCCGTCACCGCGCTGCCGCCCGAGTAGCCCGGGCCCGTGGAGGCTGCCGTGGAGGATCTCGCGGCTCCTGACCGCGGTACTCCATGATGTCGATCTCGCCGCACGCGGGCCAGCCGACCGTCGTCGAAGTTGGCGCCGAGCAGCCAGAACGCGGGCCAGATGCCCTGGCCGACCGGCAGCGGATCCGCGCCTCGAAGCGCCCGTGCGTCTGCTCGAAGATGCTCGCGGGTGTTGATGCGCCCCGAGGTGTAGCTCCGCCCCTGGTAGGTCTCCTCGCGCGCGGTGATGGCGAGGTGGCCTGCGCCGTCGAGCGAGACGTTCTCGGGCGGTCGGTGTCGTACTCGAGCTGCGCGTTGCCCCAGTCGGTGCCGATGTCGAAGCGCCAGCGTGGCGGCATCGGGCGACTGCCCGGCCGGTCCCTCGAACTCGTCCTCCCAGACGAGCTGCCACTCCGCCGAGTCCTCGTCGCAGCCGTCCTGCAGCCGGCGAGCACGAGCGCAAGCGCCGCCAGCAGAGCCAGTCGAACGGAACGATCTGGTGCCTGCGTCTCATGCGTTCTCCGTGCGCCGCGCCGCCGACCGGGAAGAGGCGCGAGTCGGCGAGCGCGGCCTTGAGCACCAGGGTCGCGGCGCCGACCGCCACGGCCTGCGGTGCCGAGCTCGCTGGTCCGGATCTCGGCGGCGGCGACCGAGCTGACGAGCGTGCGGCCGCGAACCGTCTCGCGCAGCGGCTCGAGCAGCAGCTCGCCGAGCCGCGCGAGCCCGCCGCCGAGGATCACGAGCGACGGGTTCATGAGGTTGAGCAGACCGGCGACGGCGATGCCCAGGTGCTCCGCGGCTTCCCGCACCACCTGCAGCGCCAGCGGATCGCCGGCGAGCGCCGCGTCCTCGATGGAGGTCGATGGTGAGCCCGTTGCCGGCGAGCGCTGCTTTCGGGGTGATCGGCGGAGCAGCGACGCGCGCGCGCTCCACCAGCGCCGGCGCGCCGACCAGGGTGGCGAGGCAGCCGCGCAGCCCGCAGATGCAGGGCTCGCCGTGCGGATCGATGGCCAGGTGTCCGATCTCGCCGGCGACGCCGGTGGCGCCGCGGTAGATCTCGCCGCCGATGACGTGACCCGAGCCGATCGCCGGTGGCGACCTTGATGTAGGCGAAGTCGTCGACGCCGCGCCCGGCGCCCCACCAGTGCTCGGCCAGCGCGCCGAGGTTGGCGTCGTTGTCGACGAGGAGCGGCACGCCGAAGCGCGCGCGCAGCGCCTCGAGCCCGCTCTCGCCCCGCCACTCGGGAAGCACGACCTCCGAGAGCCGGTCGGGATGCGAGGGATCGACCGGGCTGGGGACGGCGACGCCGATGCCGACCAGGCGCTGCTGGCCGCTTCCGGCGTCGCGCAGGCAGGCGTCGCAGAGCTCGGCGATGAGGGCTCGCGTGCCCTCGGGATCGGTGCGCACCGGGTGATCGCGGTGCTCGCCAGGCGAGCACGCGGCCGCGCAGATCGGTGAGCGCCACCGCGACGTGGGCCGCGCCCATCTCGACGCCGAGGATGCGCAGGCGTCGTCCTGGAACTCGAGCACGATCGGCCGGCGGCCGCCGCGCGAGCGGGCCGGCGCCGACCTCGGCGACCAGCCCGGTCGGCGAGGAGGCTGCCGACGATCTCCGAGACCGTGGAGCGCGAGAGATCGGCGCGCCGGGCGATCTCGGCGCGCGAGATCTGGCGCTCGTGCCAGATCAGCCGCAGCACCGAGTCGGCGAGGGGGCGCGCGCGGGTCGGATCGGCTCGCTCGGCCCTCCTGGTGCGTGGCTCGCTGGCGCTCGATGGCTGCGAACCTACCTGTGGAAGTACACGTTGTCGATGTACGCGGTGCTCGTGTCGCCCGAGATGATGAGCTGGGCGAGATGCGCCCGGCTCGTGAGGCCAGTGAACTCGCCAGCGGGATGTCGAGGCTGACCCATGTCGCCGTGACGAGCGGGGGCGTGGTGGCGGCGTTGAACGTGAGCTCGTGCTCGCTGTCATCGCCGCCGCCGAAGATCGCCGTCCGCGCCGAAGTCGACGAGCTTGACCCGGAAGACGTTGCCCTCGGGCACCCAGACGTCGAGATGGAAGTGCGTCATCGCCGTGGCGTCGATGGTCTCGGTCGCGAACTCGATGCCCGCGTAGATGAGGTTCGTGTAGACCTTGACGTCGTCCCCGGCGATCTCGAGGTCGGTGACGTCGGCCAGGTCCCAGCCCGCCGACCAGGTGTCGACGGGGACATCGCTGTAGACGTTGCTGAAGAGCGAGATGACATCCGCGGCGGGAAGCGTCGGCGCCGGCGCCGGCGTGTCGGGCGGGGCGATGGCCATCACGTTCACCTCCCCGGTCGCCTCGACCGTGCCGAGCTTGGCGGTGATGACGGCGCTGCCGCCTCCGACCACCCGGATCTCGCCCTCGGTCGTGAGGGCCACGCTCTCGTCGGAAGAGATGTAGGTGAAGTAGCCGGGCATGTGAGCGATGGTCTCGTCGGTTCCGTCGACGTCGAAGATGGTCTCGGTGCCGTCGATGGGCACGGTGGCCCCGACGAAAGCGCTCACCTCCCGCGATTCCATGCTCGGCCGCGGGTTGGTGATCGTGCCGACCTTCTCGAACATGATCTCGTCGAACCAGACCTGGTGGCCTTCGTTGCCCTCGGGTCCTTCGGCGAAGAAGAAGAGCCCGCGCTCGGACGCGAGTCGCGCCGGGAGCGGGATCGGGATCACGTACTTCGTCCAGGTCGTGGTGAGCGGGATGCGGCTCCAGCTGGCCTCGTACTTCGAGGTGCCGGTGTTGTCGTTGCCGAGCCCGGCGATGTCGAGCGTCGTGGGCTTGCTCGACTTGGCCCAGAAGGTCAGGGCGTCGTAGCCCGAGAGGTCCCGCACGACGTCGGCGGTGAAGGCGCCGCCGGCGTAGCCGCCGTCCGGATCGCCGGCGCGGGGGATCTCGACCCGGAGCGACGCGGTGCCCTCGTAGGCCTCGTTCGTGTCGATGAAGACGGCGTCGAGGTTGGAGCCGAGGAAGGCCTGGAACTCGACCGCGCCGGTGAAGCCGTCCTGGAAGACGATGGGGTCGGTGCTCAGCGGGTAGGGCTTGAGTCCCGAGGTGTCGCGCTCGCAGCCCGCAGCCAGGATGGCGAAGAGGGCCAGCGTGGCAGTCACCGGAGGCGAGTATCTCATCGTCGTTCCTTGGATCGGGCTCCGGCGTGAAGGCCGGGATCCAGTCGGGCCAGACCGGCTGGCGGGTCGTAAGCGGCCACCGTGCCAGCCATTCCAGCTTTGTTCGGCCTGCGAGCAAAGTATGCGGGGGCGGTGGCTGATTGTCAAGCACGCCGCTCGCGGCACCGGGCCGGCATGGAGGGCCGGGCCATGCCTTCACCGGCGGGGGGGGAATCCCACGAGATCCGGGAGCCGGAAGGGATGGGACAGGAACCTGGATCCCGATGGCTTGGATATGCTCCACGAGCTGCACGGCCCCGTGAACGAGAACAGGATCAGCGCGCATGACGTCACGCTGCATGACGTCACGCTGCCCCGGGGGGCGCATTCGCCGGCGTCGCGATGCGTGCTAGACTCAAACCGGAATCACATTCCGCCGGCTCCGGGCTCTTGCATCTGGAGGCGTCATGAAGGCTTCCGCCCTTTGCGTCCTCGTCTCGACCGCTTGTCTGCTGTTCCAGGTCCCCGTAGCCCGCGCCACCTTCTCCATCGCTGCCGTCGACCTCCAGACCGGAGAGGTGGGAAGCGCCGGAGCCTCATGCATCTCGGGCTCCATCATTCTGAGCGATGTGCATCCAGGCGTCGGCGTGATCCATACCCAGGCCTACTGGAACTCCCAGAACCAGCAGAACGCCCGCAACCTCATGAACCAGGGCTGGTCGCCCGAGGAGATCATCGACTGGCTGGTGGCCAACGATGCCCAGGGCAATCCCACCATCCGGCAGTACGCGATCGCCGATCTCCCCGCGGGTGGGCGGAGTGCCGGTTACACCGGAACCAACTGCACGAACTGGAAGGGGCACCTGACCGGTCCCGGCTACGCCATCGCCGGCAACATTCTCCTCGGTCCCGAGATCATCGCCGACATGGAAACGGCCTTCCAGAACACACCGGGTGCTCTGGCGTTCCGGCTCATGGCGGCGCTCCAGGCCGCCAACGTGCCCGGAGCGGACACGCGCTGCCTGGCGAACAACAAGCCTGCGATCTCGGCGTTCATCCGGGTCGCGCGTCCAGGTGATGTCCCGGGGAGCTTCTTCCTCGACCTCAACGTCAGTTCGACGACCGCGACTCAGAACCCGATCGACATCCTTCAGGATCTGTTCGACGCCTGGACGACCACCGCCGTGCCCTCCGAGGTGCCGGCACCGGCGGCCGTCGCGCTGCGCGAGGCCGATCCCAACCCCTTCAATGCGGCAACGATGCTGAGCTTCGAGCTATCCACGGCCACTCGCGTGCGTCTGGCCATCTATGACGCCACCGGTCGCGAGATTGCGGTCCTCATCGATGAGGCAAGGAACGCGGGCGAACATGATCTCCAGTGGCGACCGGGCCCGCTGGTCGGCAGCGGCGTCTACTTCGCGCGGCTGGTGGCCGGAGGCACCTCGACCTCGTGTCGGCTCGTGGTCCTGAGATAGCGCTCGTACTCAGCCGGCATGATCGCCGCGGGCGCAGTTGCACTCGGCGATGCGCCCACCTCGATGATCGTGGCCAAGGATGACGGAAGCGTCGTCTACGCACGGGTCACGATCGTCGAGCAGCCGCTCGCGGTCGACCAGACGTCGTGGGGCTCGATCAAGTCGATCTATCGATAGGTCTGGCCCGCCGTCATGCTGCAATGGGGTCCGAGTTTCGGCTCGGACCCCATTGCTTTGCTCTTCGGCAACCAGGAGAGCCAGTAGGTATACCTTCGTGATCGGGGCAGGTCACGGCTCAGCGACCGGGTTCCACGTCGAGTCCGGGTTGTAGCGGTCCATCGCGCGGAACTCGTCCACCGTCTTCGGCCCGAGGTCCTTCTCGTAGACGATGCCGCTTGGCCCGACGATGAAGGTCATGACACCGGTGACCTCGTAGTCGGCTGGCGCCGCGACGAGGGCGAAGCCGCCGATCATCACGTCCCTGCACCACGAAGTCCATCTCACCCAGCGGAGCGGCCGGGCCCTGGCCCGTGAGGACCTTGAAGTAGTAGCCATGGAAGGGCTCGTAGCCGGTCGCTGTAGCCCTCGGCGATGAACCGTGCGATGCCTTCGCCTACCGGCCCCTGCCACGTGCCATCCGCGGCCCGCCACGCCAATCCATCCTGCTTCCCGGGGGTGCTCATGATGCGCTGCGCGTACTGGTTCACGAGCGCGCCGTCGCGCTTCTGCGAGGCATACTCGTGCTGGGCCTCGACGTACCCGCGGCACACCTCGATGGCGTCCAGCTCGTTCCTGCCGATGCGGCGAAGGAGGATCTCCTCATGTCCCGCCTCGGAATCGAACCGCCAGCGGCCGTCCTCCTCGACGATCGGGATCGGTAGCGGCCAGTCATCCGTCCCCACGGACAGGATGGCGGCCCGCGGGTTCTCTGGATCCCGGTCGACCCGGGTCTGCTTGCGGGCCTCCGCGGCGAAGGCGGTGCACTGGTTCTTGTCCAGCACCGCGTCCGCGGTGACCACGAGGTCCACGCCCTCCGGCCCGAGGATCTCCTTCAAAGCCGGAACGTCGAAGCGCTCGGCAGCGATGATCAGAGCCTCTGCCGCCTCCTCGGGCGTCTTGAACGTCTTCTGCTGGACCGCGGAGGCGACCGCGGGCGTTTCCGCGGGTTCCGAGGCACACGCAACCGGCGACAGGGGGACGCCCACGCGACCCCCAGGCACAGCCCGATGACCGCGACACGGTCGCGGAGCCAGGAGAACGGCCGATCGTCTGCTGGGACATCATTGCGCTCACCTCCGACCTCCGCCGCCCGACCACCACCGCCGCCCCGCGACCCCATGCTGGAGGCAGCCGCGCGAGCTGCAGGCCCGGGCGCTGCTTCCGCTGTAACCGCCTGGAACCGCCGCTGAAGCCGTTGCTCGGCCTCGATCCGCTGCTCTTCGGGATGTCACGGCTGCCGATCTGGTCCCCGCCGCCGCTCGCGGCGGTTGCTGCGGCCGCTGCGGCGCTTCCACCGCGGTTCGCGGTGGTCGGCCCGGCGGCGCCTGCGCTTCGAGCCGCGGGCCGTCGAGCGGCGCTCGCGCCCCGGTTGCCTGCGGGCTGCTGAGCGGCGCTGCGCCCCGGTTGCCTGCGGGCTGGTCTGAGCGGCGTCCGCCCGGTTGCCTGCGGGCTGCTGGCGGCGCTTGCCGATTGCGGGCGCGGCACCACGCGTCGAACCGCCGTACTTGGTCGCGGTCGCTTGTCCCCGTAGGGGGCTCGCCCCGCGATGCTCGGGGATTGTGCTGCCAGTTGCCGCCCCACCCTGGCCGCCGTAATGTTGATCTGGTTGAAGTTGTTGTTCACGTTGATGTAGATGTCGTTCCCTCCCCAACCGCAACCGCAGCAGGGCCGCCCCAGCGGCCGCGCCCCACATGACACCGACGCTGAAGGCGACGAAGGCGGCGCCCGGAGGGGGTGGAGGCGGGTAGTAGATCGGCGGATACGGGTAGACGGGCGGGCCGTAGACGACCACCGGGCTGTAGGTCGGCACGTAGATCACTTCGGGGTTCGTGGACTGCACGACGATGACCGTGTCCTGCTCGACGACCGGCGTCTCGACCTTCTGCTGCTCGTTGGACTCCAGGGCGCCGTTGTCCTTGGCCTTCTTCCGCATCCGCTGCACGGCGTCCATGACGTCGGCCTGCTGCGCGAGGAAGGCGTTCCCGAGCTCCGTCGTCCACTGGATGTCGTCCGCGAGCCGCTTCACGACTTCGGGGACCGCGGCCATCGACTGGATGCTCGGGTCCCAGGGCTGCTTCGCGACCGCATCGGCCAGCGCCTTGTCCTTCAGGTCCGGGTTCTTCGCCAGCCATTGCTGGAGCTGGATGATCTCGAGCGGGTAGGTGGACGCGACGAGCGTCTGCGCCAGGAGACGTCGGGGTAGAGCGCGATCGGCGCCACCAGCGACTCGAGCTGTTCCGGAGGAACCTGCGCCGCTTCCGCCGCATCGGCCGGCGCCGGGGCCTCCTGAGCCAGGACCCCGCCTTCAACGAGCAAGAACAGGAGCACGAAACCGATCGCCAGCAGGTCTTGCCAGGAACGGTTCCATGATCGCGATCGCGAAGTCGCTGACTTCATGACGGTGGACTCCTTCGCGCCGGGATCGCGCGCGGATTTCGAGCTTTCAAACCTCGGTAGCATACGGCAATTCGGACGGGAAGCGCAAATGGCGGCCTACTCGACCGTCGGTGCGGGAACTCAGTGCGGACTCGGATATGTGTCAGTCCCCCCCCTGCAGGACTCGCGTCCCTTGCTTGTCTGCAAGGGACTCTATAGACTGCTGTTGACTGCTGCAAAGGTTGCTGCTCGCCTACCGGTCTTGCCGCCCGGCGCAGACAGAAGCGCGGGGGTCGGATCTGCCTCGAAGTGGAGTGCGGAACAAAGGCGCTTCAATGAAGAACCAGACTGCTGCAAAGATCCAGACGAATTCCTTGATGGCGAGAACGCTTTGGTCGAGCCTGGCGGTGATCGTGCTGTTCTCGGTTGCGACCGCGGTTCCTGCAGCCGCCCAGGAGTCGACGCCGGCCGCCACGCCGGCCGCCACACCGGCCGCGCCGCCTTCGTCTGCCGACCGCATCGCGGCATTGAAGACGTCGCTCCAAGCGGGTCTCGCCAAGCAGCGGAACTACGAGTGGATCGAAGCCACCGCCGTCTCGATGAAGGGCGAGGAGAAGTCCCGCACGCAGAAGCGCTGTTACTACGGCGCCGACGGCAAGCTCGAGAAAGTCCCGGTCGAGGCCAAGCAAGAGTCAGGCGGCAAGTCGCCGCGCGGCGTTCGCGGCAAGGCCGTGGAGAACAAGAAGGAAGACATCGGGGACGCGATGAAGCAGGCGGTTGCTCTCATGCAGGAGTATGTCCCGCCGGATCCCGCCCGGATCCAGGCAGCCAAGGAGGCAGGCAAGCTCGCGTTCACTCCCCCCGACCAGTCCGGGCAGGTCCAGATGAAGATCAGCGATTACCTGAAGCCGGGTGACTCGATGACCATCAGCCTCGATGCGACGGAGAACTCCGTGCTCGGCATCGCGGTCCATTCGTACTTGAAGGAAGCGGAAGAAGTGGTGACCATGAAGACCACCATGGGCACCCTCGGCGACGGCACCATCTATGCGGCGACCACCACCCTGGACGTCCAGAGCGAGAATCTCACGGTCGCCATTGAGAACAGCGGCTACAAGAAGATGACACCCTGACCAGGTTCGCGTCCCGGGCAGTGATAATCGGCTCGGTCGGTACGATTGCTCGACAACGTCGTTGACGGCGTCTTCTTGCCTGGTCTCCATCGCGTTCGGTGGCTGGCGTCAGAGCGGCAGCATCTCCCGGCGGGAGCCTATTACGTGACTCTCGATGCGGAAGGGGCGAGGCGCACGGAACGCCTCATCATCCCTGCATGGATTGTGGCCGTTCCTACGTGCTCTGCGACTCCGGGTGCACAGGCCCCGGAGCCGTAGGCGTTTTTGCGCGCGTTCCAGCCGCCGCCCTAGCCGCCACCCCAGCCCCCGCCACTCAAGATTCCTGTTCGGATCGCGCGCCACCCTCGTTGATTCATTGGTAGATCTCGAGTCGTCCGGCGAGGCCGACGGTGGCTCCCGGGCGCAGTTGCTCCAAGCCAGGGAAGGGGGGCCGTACCATGTATCTCCTGGCTCGATCCCGCCCGGCCTTCGGGCCGTGGCTCTTTTTGTTTCTATTCGTTGTCTTCGCGGCAGGGTGCCAGGACGGCTCGGGGCCGGGTCTGGCGACCGGGCCCGAGGCTCAGTCGACCCTGGACAAGAAGCCCCCGCAACCCCCGCCGACGCCGGCCGATCCGGCCATCGTCTTCAACGGCGTGGATGGCCTCACGGTCATGAACGCCGACGGAACGAATGCTAAGGCGATCCTGGCCGCAGGTAGTCAAGGGCCTTCATGGTCACCCGGCGGGGATGCCATTGTCCTCGACGGCAAACTGGATGGTGTAGGGGGTATCTGGCGCGTCGACGTTCGTGTCGTCGCTGGAGTCCCAGTCGCCACGGATGCCAGGATGCTCGTTGAAGGTCCGAACGATGGCCTGACTGGCCTCATCCGGCCTGCATGGTCACCGGTTGTTCCACCTTGGTCGTCCAACGGCGAGCAGATCGCCTACACGCGGAATGGGGTAGGAGGCACGCCCCTCGAGTTCAGGAGGATCGAGGTCGTTCCCGCGGAGGGAGGCGACCCGGTGATCCTTTACACGTCGGCGTCCGGGGCGGCGCTTGATCAAGTGACCTGGCGCAGCGATGCCACGCAGATCGCCTTCACCGAAGGTGGAGCCATTCGCGTTCTCGACATCGCATCCGGGCAGGCGACGACGGTTCTCGATGCCTCCTGGGGCCAGCAGGTGGGGGGAGGCGCCGACTTACCTCGACTGGGCGCGCACCCAGGACGTGTTGGTGTTCCATGCTGGCCCATCGGGGCGGAATGGCTATGGAGCCGTCTACATCATGTCATTGCCAAGCGGCACGCCGACCTTCGTCGTTGGCGGGGTCCGGCGCGATGAGGCGGTCACGCCCTCCTGGTCTCCTGATGATAGCGAGATCGTCTTCTCGCGAGACTGGAACGAGCTCCAGAAGGTGAACGTGGCGACAGGGGTGATCACACGCCTCGGGATCGACGGGAAGTTCCCCGACTGGCGGCGGTTCTAGCTAGCGAGGCCAGCCGAATCGGCGAGCCTCCTCCTTCGGCGTGGGAACCGCTAAAGGAAGGGGCCCGAAAGAGGTCGCATACTGCGGCAGTCGATTTGCGATATCGACTGCAAGAAGGGAGAGAACATCATGAAGCGGGCCGCTTTGTTCTTGGGTCTTGTCTGCATAGGGGCGCTTGCCCTGCAGGCAGATATCGCAAGTGGGCAGGGTGGTGGGTCCGTGGTGGGATGGGGGGCAAAGGTCATTGGCGAGGAGGACGTCATTGGCGACCTCGTGGCGATTTCCGCAGGTTCCAGTCACAGCTTGGGTCTCACTTCCAACGGCAGGATCGTCGCCTTCGGGCGGATCACTTATGGCCAGTGCAATGTCCCAGAGCCGAACGCGGATTTCGTCGCGATCGCGGCCAATGATCAATATAGCCTGGGTCTGAAATCCAACGGTGCCATTGTTTACATGGGAAGCTGCTACTACAATCTGTGTGTGATCCCCGCGCCGAATACTGACTACGTGGCAATTGCGGCTGGCTTCTACCATGCTCTTGCTCTGAGATCGGACAGCTCGGTCGTGGCCTGGGGATACGGCAGCAATGGCCAGTGCAACGTCCCGACGCCCAATACCGGCTTTGTAGCCGTTGCTGGTGGCTACTACCACAGCCTGGGTCTCAAGTCGGATGGCACGATCGCAACTTGGGGATCGACCTATCCTCCCTCACCCAACACAGATTTTGTGGCGATCGCAGCCGGCATGTATCACAGTCTCGGCCTCAAGTCCGACGGATCGATCGTGGCCTGGGGGCAGGACACCTACGGTCAGTGCACCGTTCCCTCGCCAAATGCTGACTTCGTCGCGATCGCGGCCGGTTCGTACCATAGTCTCGGCCTGAAGTCTGACGGATCGATCGTGGCCTGGGGGCAGGACACCTACGGTCAGTGCACCGTGCCTGCCCCGAACTCCGGCTTCTCGGCAATTGCTGGGGGTGCTCATCATAGCCTGGCAATTGCATCGGATGGAGGGCTTCTGGCATGGGGGGAGGACAACTATGGCCAATGCAACGCTCCGATATCGGGCGTGCCGAACACCGACTTCCTTGCCATTGCCGCGGGAGGAGAGACAGCAAGTCAGGCACATACGCTGGGACTAAAGTCTGATGGGACGATTGCTGCCTGGGGGTACAACGGCTATGGCCAGTGCGCCGTTCCCTCGCCAAATGCTGACTTCGTCGCGATCGCGGCCGGTTCGTACCATAGTCTCGGCCTGAAGTCTGACGGAGCCCTTGCCGCCTGGGGTTCTAACTCGTATGGCCAATGCACACTCCCGGAGCCGAATTCTAGCTTCGCGAAAATCGCTGCAGGTGACAACTTCAGCCTTGGTCTGAAGTTCGATGCGACGATCGAGGCCTGGGGGAACAACAGCTACGGTCAGTGCACAGTTCCCGAACCCAATGCAGGGTTCATTGCCGTCGCGGCTGGTCACGGTCACGGTCTCGGCCTCAAGTCCGACGGATCGATCGTGGCTTGGGGGCAGAACAACTACAATCAGTGCGTCATTCCCTCACCGAACGCTGGGTTCGTGGCTATCGCAGCGGGTTGGTATCATAGCCTAGGTCTCAAAGGCGATGGGACCATCGTTGTCTGGGGGGACAACACATATGGACAACATAGCGTCCCGTCGCCGAACTCCGGCTTCGCCTCCCTGGCTGGAGGCTCGTACCATTGTCTGGGCCTCAAGTCGGATGGGACAATCGTGGCATGGGGGCAAAACACCTACGGCGAGTGCACCGTACCGCTACCGAATGCCAGCTTCGGGGCGGTTGCTGCAGCTGATGGTTACTCCCTGGCTCTGCGGGTTAGCAACCAGCCCCCGGCGGTGACCGTCGATGAGGGTGTCCTCAATGTCAGTGAGGGCGCACTCGCATGCAACTCCGGTGCCGTTTCTGATCCAGATGGCGATGTTGTGGTTTTGGATGCTTCTGTCGGTACCGTTGTCAACAACGGTGACGGCACCTGGAGCTGGAACCTTCTCGCAGCCGATGGACCGGCAGTAGGGCAGACGATCACGATCACCGGCAATGACGGCAAGGGTGGAAGGGCCGTGGCGACGTTTGAGCTGACAGTCGCGAACATTGCACCGATCATGTCCTCCGTCGAGGTCCCCCTCGACCCTATCGGTTTGAGCGAGCAGCCGATCCGTGGCAGTGCAACGTTCACTGATCCTGCCGGCGCTGCTGACGAGCCGTTCGCCTGCACGTTCGACTACGGCGACGGGTCCGGCCCTGTGGCGGGCACGGTCGATGGCACAACGTGTACTGGTCCAGACCATTCCTATACCTGCGCCGGCGTGTATACCGTGGCCGCGACTGTCGCGGATAAGGATGATGGCGTTGGCAGTGCCACGGCGACGACCTATTTGGTCATCTACGATCCCAGCGCTGGTTGCGTCACTGGTGGTGGCTGGATCGACTCGCCGCCTGGGGCATATCCTGCCCATCCGGACCTTGGTGGACGCGCCAACTTCGGGTTTGTCTCCAAGTACAAGCGCGGCCAGTCACAACCGGACGGGGACACCGAATTCCAGTTTCACGCTGGGGATCTGAACTTTCATTCTACCAGCTACGACTGGCTGGTCATTGCCGGTCCTCATGCCAAGTACAAGGGGTCAGGAGAGATCAACGGTGCCGGCGACTACGCCTTCATGCTCACGGCCACCGATGCCGAGGTCCATGGTGGTGGTGATACCGATCTCTTCCGCATCAAGATCTGGGAGAAGAACGCAGATGAGACCGTGGTCTACGACAACAAGATCGGGGAAGGTGACGACAGCTATGCGGGCACGGCGCTGGGTGGAGGCCAGATCAAGATCCACAGTGGCGGCGCCGCCAAGCAGCGACCTGATCCGGGCGATGATCCTGATGTCGCCACGGCCGTCGTGATCCCGGCCGCGTACGCACTGCTGGCGAGCGTTCCCAACCCGTTCAACCCCACGACCAACATCCGCTTCGACTTGCCGGAAGCGGCTGCCGTGCGTCTCGTCCTCTATGACACGATGGGCCGCGCCGTCGCCCGTCTGATTGACGGTGCAATGCCGGCTGGTGAGCACCGCGTGACCTTCGATGGCAGCGGTCTCCCGAGCGGGCGATACTTCTACCGGCTGGATGCGGGATCGTTCACGGCGACGCGCTCGATGACGCTGACCAAGTGACGCGGTCGGTTGAGCATTAGCCCGGGAAAGAGGAGGCCCCGGTGGAGTGATTCGCCGGGACCTCCCGACACCCAGAAGATGTTCGGATCGCGTTCGAGCCTCGTTATGAGATTGCTTGAAGACAACCTGCCGCTGGCAGCCGCCTGCGGAGGTTCTGGGAAGGAAGGCCGCAGAATGAGGTTCATGGGGGGGTTGCTTGGCCTCGGGGCCGTGGGTTGTGCCTGTTCTCTTGTGTGTCGTGTTCGCCGCCGGCTGCCAGGACGGCTCCGGACCGGGTCTGGTGATGTCGCCTGATGCAGAGCCGACCCTGGAGAAGAAGCCGCCGCCCCCGCCCCCGCCGGCAGGGAATCCAGAGATCGCTGGGGTACAAGTTGGCCCCAGGAACCCGAAACTGTTCGTGATGGACGCCGACGGCGACAACGCGACGGTCATCTTCCCGACCTCGCCTCCCTGGCAGGTCGGGTTGTACGATGGGCCAACATGGTCGCCAGATGGTTCAGCCATCGCTTACATTTGCAACGGGCTGAATGTGATCAACAAGGATGGCTCCAACAACCACCAGCTACTGGCTCCGACCAGGCCGTTGTGGGATCCGCAGTGGTCGCCGACAGGTGGCGAGATCGCGGTCGCCACTTTCGACTTCAGCGGCGTCGAGACCTTCGACATCATCGCTGTGCCTGCCGCCGGTGGAGAGCCGGTCCTCATCTACTCGCGAGCATTCGTTCCGGGGGGCGACGATTACGGCGGCGCGCTGGCATGGAATCACGACGGGACCAAGCTGGTTGTCTGCTGGAACACCGAGATCATGATCGTCGACCGTGGGACCGGGGCTGAGACGACGGTCCTCGATAACGCGCCAGGTGTGATCTTCAGCGTGAGCTGGGCGCGCCAGGGAGTGTACCTGATCCTGTATGCAACCCTGGAGGAGATCTACACCCTGGACATCAGTGTTCCCGGACAGACCCCGACGTTCATCGCCAACGGGAAGGACGTGGATTGTTCCCCGGACAACTCGAAGATGGTCTATCGCCGGAACACGGACATCGTGGTCTATACGTTCGCCACGGGTGAGACGGAGGTCATCAGTGGCATCGCAAGCCTGAGGTTCCTGAGCTGGCGGCGGTAGGTGTATCCGCCGGTTGGTGCGCGGCCTCGAGTAGCGGCTCGAGGCCGGCTCTTTCAGTGCGAGCGGCTTGATGAAGCCGCTTCCGGCGAGGGGCCGCTTGCGGCGAGAGAAGGCGGCCCGTTTCGCGTCGTGGCATGGCGGCGAAGGCAGAACATCTTCCATGAGAATTGTAGATTCCTCGGGATGTTTGCCCCACTCGCCGCTCCTGCCCTTCGCTAACATGAAGACGAGCGGTGGTTTGAGACTTCTGTGAGGGTCGTGGTCCACTCTTGGTCATCGAACGCCGATCGCTCAGGCCGACACTCTCGGCAGAGCGGCCGGCGCTCGCGGGTGTCAGCGAGAAGCCGAAAGGCGGGTCCATGATGTTCGCAAGTCGATCACTGACGGCTCTGATGGTGTATTGCTTTCTGCTCACCTTCCTGGTGGCGCCAGGTCACACGGCTCAGCGCAAGGTGCTATTCGAGGAATTCACCAACAACGGATGCGGCCCCTGCGCCGCGGTCGCCCCGTTCGTCCACGACATCATGGTGGACTACGACCAGGTCCTGGTACCTGTGGTCTGGCACACATGGTGGCCGAATCCATCCGACCCTCTCTACCTGCACAACCCTGCACCCATCAACCGGCGAGTCTATCGCTACGGCATCAACGGTGTACCCATGCTCTTTCTCGATGGCGAGGAGCATGGGATTGTGATGCCTCCGAACACTTATCCTTATCTAGCTGGATTCATCGACAGCCGGATGGCTGTGTCGAGTCCGCTGTCGATTGATATTGTCGTCCAGGTCACCGCCGAGGGCATCCTCGCCATGATGAATGTGACAGTCGAGACCCCTACCTTTGGCAACCATCGGCTGTACGTAGCTCTCACCGAGAGGCACATTGAACTGCCGGGTCCCAACGGCCAGACGGATCATTACTGGACGTTCCGGCGGATCAACAACAACGATGCCACCGAGTCTGGTCAGCCCATCGATCTATGCACGCCTGGGGTGCAGCATTTCGTATTCGACGCGGAAGACTTCCCGATGGACCCCAATTACGAGCCCACGGAGCTTGCTATCTGCGCGTGGGTACAGGATGTCGACACGTTCGAGGTGATACAGGCCGGCAAGGGCAATGCGCCGTGCGTGCCGGCCATCGAGTACGCCTCTCTACACACCAGGATCGGCGCCAGCGATGAAGTTGTGCACTATGCGGCGACACTCCAGCAATGGGGCTTCGGCGACGAGATCTTTGATGTCACGATCGACAACATTCCCTCTGGCTGGGCCTGCTCCTACACCACGCCGGAGGGCACCTTCTCGGGGCCGAGCAGCCTGCCCCTCCCGAACGGTGCCAGCGTCCCGATCGCCGTTGATCTCGACTCCCAGGGACATCCCGGTCCGGCGACCATCACGCTGACCTGCACGGCGCGGACCGATCCCCCGGTCTCGGTGTCACTCGATTTCCACAAGATCAACGGGGTGGACGTGCTCGTTGTTGATGATGATGGCGGAGCCGCTCGCGAGGAGAGGTGCAGCGCGTATCTTGATGGGGCTGGTGTCTCGTGGCGACTGTGGGAGAGGGAATGGGGCGACCTCGACAGGGAGGATCTCGAGGCCGCGGCCGATGTCATCGTGTGGCTGACCGGCGACCATGTACCGACATTGACCGAGTCGGATCGAAGCGCCATCTCCGGATGGCTCGACAGCGGAGGCAGGCTGCTCCTGACCGGGCAGGAGATCGCCTATGACCTCGCCGATCCGTTGAGTCCCAATTTCTCGCCCGAGACCATCGTCTGGTTCGTGACTACGCTTCACGCCATCTACCAGAACACTTGCGCGAGCATCTACTACCTCGATGGAGTGCCGGGCGATCTGATCGGCGACGGTCTTGCGTTCTCTCTCGATCCTGGCGGTCCATACGGCCAGACGACCATGGACACGATCACCCCGGGGTTCGACGCCAGCGGGGTCTGCACCTATCAGGGCGTGCCCAACTGGTTCGGCGGCATTCGCTGGACGAATGGGAGTGCGCGGCTCGTCTACCTGTGCGTCGGAGTCGAGGGCGTGAGCGAGGCCTCTCAGCGTGAACTGCTCTTGTCCCGTATCCTTGGTTGGTTCGGGTGCAGCGCGGGCGTTGACGTTGCGGAGACAAGCAAGGTGCCCTTCGCCATCCTCGGTAGCGAGCCCAACCCGGCCTCCTCTGCGACGGCGATCCACTATCGGCTGGACACGGGAGGGTCCGTTAGGCTCCGCATCTTCGATGTCAGCGGGCGACTCGTGCGGACGCTATTCGCAGGCCAGCAGTCGGCCGCGGAGCATCGGCTCCCGTGGGATGGCCGTGATGACGCGGGGCTCGATGTGGCGAGCGGCGTTTACTTCTATCGCCTCGAAGCCGCCGGGGAGAACGCTACGAACCGACTGGTCATCGTCAGGTAGGGGGGCGACCGAAGGCGGGAGACGTCAGTCAATAGAAGGCATCAGATCTCGCCCCATGGGATCCGGCCGCTGTAGAGCCTGGGCAGGAGCCACGGCCTCTTCCGCAAGAGCTCGGAGATGGGGGGGGGTGCGTGCTGCGATGTGTTCCTCGCCTGGGCGACGGTCTCCGGCCATTCGAACGGCAGCTCGATGTAGGTGTCGGGCCCGGATGCGCTCGCGAGCAGCTCGAGCGTGGCGCGGAGCACCGCGCGCTGGCCGTCCGTGTCGTGCGGCCTCCCAAGAGGCCGGCTCGCCGGGTAAGAGATGCCCGCGAGCCGGGGCACGCCGACCGCCCGCGTGAGCTCGGGAATCCACGATAGCGTCACCGTCGAGATGCCGCTCGCCTCGAGGACTCGCTGGGCCAGTCCCACGGACCGGCAGCAGAACGGTCAGGCGGGAAAGAGCGCCGCGGCGTCGACTCCCTCCGTGCGCATGCGCTCGGCCATGGCCGGCGCCGTCTTCTCGACCAGCTCCCGCGCATCGAGGATGTAGCCCATCATCGAGTAATGAGTGGGCGCCGGGCGGCCGACGAAGCCCTCATCCGCGAGCTCGGTGAGGCGTCGCATCGGCAGGACCACGTCGAGGTCGGCCTCACCGAACCTCGGATCGATGTGCAGGTGGTAGATCTTGATGTCCGCCTCCGCCGTGCCGAGGGGAATCGTGCGGAAGGTCGGATCGCCCCACCAGGGGTTCCGCCGTTCGCCCTCCTGGTCGAAGGGCCGGTCGTCGCGGCGGGCCACAGCCGCGGTCGTGAGGAGCGCCACGGTGCACTCGCTGAGCGGCTTGGCGAGCGGCGTGAAGGGGATCACGCCGCCCTCCTGGCGTTCGCCCTCCTGGCGCTCGGCCCAGGCCTTCATGATCTTCCGCGATGCGAAGTCGAGGAAACGGTACGAGTCGATGGCCACTGGATGGCTGTCCTCCCGAGAGCCCTGAAGCCGTGTCGCTGAGGGTACAGGTCGGCCGTGATGCTCTCACGTCACCCGGGGAAACGCTGCGCCCATTCTGCTCGCCTGTCCGCCTCGCTGCTGGTCGAAGGGCCAGCCGCCACGGCGCGCTGCATCGGCTTTCGGCGAGAGCCCCCAGCCCTGCCCCGGCAAATCTCTCATGCCGCTCCGGGCTCGCGAGCAGTATAATGGAGGTTCGCGCTCCTCTCATGATCACCAAAACACCACGGAGGGATTCCCCATGAACCGAAGTCGAATGTTCAATCTTCTGGCGTTCTGCAGCGCGGCGCTCCTGCTCTTTGCCGCCAGTGCATCGGCCGGGACCGTTCAGTCAGGGTTCTACGTGATGGACTCGAGCGAGATCGGCTCGAGTCCGTGGACCACGGTGCCTACCTCGTCGCTGGTCGAGCTGCTCGCGAATGCGGGCTTCGAGACCGGGAGCTTGCCGCCCTGGACCACGGTTGGTGGGTGGTCCGTGACCAACGCGGACGCTCACTCCGGGACATATTCCGCCCTGGGTGTCGGCAACAACTGGGTGCGGCAGGATTTCCCGGCGATCGATACCGCCAATGTCCTGTCCGTGTCGTTCTGGGCGCGCCAGCCCGAGGCCCAGATCCAGGCCTACGATTTCTTCTACTCGGACAACACGTTCGACGAGACCATCTGGTTCGTGCCGGCCACGTGGGCGCAGCACGACATCACGTCGTTCCTCCGGCCCCCCGGCAACCTGCTCACGGGGCTCCGGATCTGGGGCTACTCCGGTGGCCCGCCGCAGCCGGATGAGACCTACCTCGACGACGTCTCGATCCAGATCGTGGGCGCCACGGCGGTCGATCCATCGACCTGGGGCACGGTGAAGTCGCTCTTCGTGAACTGAGCGAGCGCAGCATAGGGGAGTAGACCGAGCAAGGTCTGACGTTCTACGGCTCCGGGTGCATCCGCCCCGGAGCCGTAGGCGTTTGTGCGCGCGTTCCAGCCGCCGCCCTAGCCGCCGCCACTCAGAATTCCTGTTCGGACCGCGCGCCACCCTCGTTGATCCCATTGGTAGATCTCGAGTCCTCCGGCGAGGCCGAGGCGGACTACCGAGCGCATGTTTCTCCTGCCAGGAAAGGAGGGCCGCACCGTGAAGCTCCTGGCGCAACCCCACCCGGCCTTGAGGCCGTGGCTTTTTTTGCTTTGTCTCGCTTTTGCGGCAGGGTGCCAGGACGGCTCGGGGCCGGGTCTGGCGACCGGGCCCGAGGCTCAGTCGTCGCTGGACAAGAAGCCCCCGCAACCCCCGCCGACGCCGGCCGATCCGGCCATCGCCTTCATCGTCCGAGCCGCGAACGGTTATGACCACCTGAAGGTCATGGATGCCGATGGCTCGAACGCGACCACGATCTTCAGATCGGAGCGCCGGGTCATGCTCGGGTGTGGTCCGACGTGGTCACCAGATGGTAGCAGCATCGCATTCCCAAATGCCCACAGCATGTGGCTCGTCGACGTCACCGTTGTCGACGGCATTCCCATGGGCAGCAATGCCCGAGTTCTGCTGGATCGAAGCAGTAGTCTCTTCCATCCGGCCTGGTCACCGCTCGGTGATCGGCTCGCATTCACTGATATTCATCTCAACACGATCGAGACCATTCCAGCAACTGGTGGACCTGCGTCGCTGGTCTACACATCCACCACGGGGAGGCTGGGGTACCCAGCCTGGAGTCCTGACGCAGACCGCATGGCGTTCACGGAGGGTGGTGCCATCCGCGTCCTCGATGTCTCCAGCGGAGAGGCGACCACGGTGCTTGGCGCCGAATGGGGAAGTCAGTTCAGCGGGGGCCCCCAGTTCCTCGACTGGGCGCGGACGCGGGATGTCTTGGCTTTCAGCGTCGGATCGGCCAACGGTCGCGACCTGGCCGTCTACACCATGCAGCTACCGGATGGGCCCCCGGTGTTTCTGGTCCAGGGTTCCTGTCCGACCTGGTCGCCGGATGATCAGAAGATCTGTTTCTCCGAAGGCATCATCGATCTGACCACGATGCAAGTCGCGAGCAGTGGCGGGTGGCCGGGATGGTTCGACTGGCGGCGGTAGATCGCTTGATGCGTTGAAGCGGGTCAGGGCGTGACCCACTTGATCTTGCAGGGCAATGTTCTCGCGGGACTGGAAGGAGCTGCAGACGGTGAACGTGGCAACAGGGGTGATCACACGCCTCGCGATCAACGGGAAGTTCACGGACTGGCGGCGGTTCTAGGACGGATCGCATCGCATTGGAGCTGCTGACGAACCGTTCACCTGCACATTCGACTACGGCGACGGGTCAGGCCCGAGCGCCGGTACAGTCATTGGCAGCAACCTGCACCGGTCCGGATCACTCCTACGCTACCGCGGGCGTCTATACGGTGACGGTGGCGGTTACCGACAAGGACAGTGGCGTGGGCAGTGCCACGGCAACGTCCTACGTCGTCATTTACGATCCGAGCGCTGGCTTCGTCACGGGCGGCGGCTGGATCGAGTCGCCGCCGGGAGCTATCCAGCTGATCCCGATCTCGAGGGGCGAGGCAACTTCGGGTTTGTCTCGAGGTACAGACGAGGGCAGTCGCAACCGGACGGGAATACGCGAATTCCACTTTCAGGCTGGCGATCTGAACTTCCATTCCACGGGCTACGACTGGCTCGTGATCGCCGGACCGCATGCCAAGTACAAGGGGTCAGGAACCATCAACAACGCTGGTGACTATGGGTTCATGCTGACAGCGACCGATGCGGACGTGCCTGGAGGTGGTGACGTCGATCTCTTCCGCATCAAGATCTGGGAGAAGGACGCGGAGGAGACCATCGTCTATGACAACAGGATCGGGGAGGAGGACGATGGTTACGCGGGAACGGAGGTCGGCGGCGGCCAGATCAGGATCCAGAGCACTGGAAACCCGACCAAGCAGGGACCCGCAGATCCTGATGACGATCCCGATGTCGCCACCACGGTCGTGATCCCGACCTCCTATGCTCTCCTCGGCAGCACCCCGAACCCGTTCAATCCTTCGACCGACATCCGCTTCGATCTGCCAGAAGCGGTTGCGGTGCGCCTGGTCGTCTACGACACGATGGGCCGCGCCGTCGCCCGCCTCGTCGACGGGATCCTGCCGGCCGGCGAGCACCGTGTGACCTTCGACGGCCGCGGGCTCCCGAGCGGGCGGTACTTCTACCGGCTCGAGGCCGGGTCCTTCGCGGCGACGCGCTCGATGACGCTGACCAAGTGATGACACCGAGCGAGCGGTGAGTCGCTCGGACATCGGTGATACAGCAAAGGCCCCGGCGGAGCTGATTCGCCGGGGCCTTCACACGGGGAGCCGAAGTCCCAGCAGGATCCGCCGAGTCGCGCGAATGGATGAACGGCCCCCGCCGGGCAGAAGATCTCGGCGGGGCTGTGTTCTCTGTCTGTCGCCGCGGCTGGCGGATTCGGCTTCGAGGTGTTTGCGGAGGCGAAGACGGAAGCGTATCCTCGAACCTACCAACGCCGATGTCGCTGGTCTCTCGGCCCGGGGCTTGTTCATGAGCTTGGAACCGGCTGGCGATGCGGCGCGCAGGGGCCGCAGGCCCGGTTGCAGGCAACGTCTCGGACCGAACCGGGGGAACAGGCTACGGTGGGCTCCGCTTTCAGCGTGGCGAAGGCCCATCCATGACCATCCTCAGGAGGAGATCGAGATGAAGCACCCAAAGAGCCTGCGGCCTGAGACTCTCGCCATCCACGCCGGCCCCGAGCCCGATCCGACCTACGGCGCGGTTTCGGTTCCCATCTACCAGACGTCCACCTTCTCGTTCCGTGACGCGGGCGAGGGCGCGGCCCGATTCGCCGGCCGCGACCCCGGATACATCTACACGCGCCTGGGCAATCCGACCACGCGCGCGCTCGAGCGCTGTGTCGCCGAGCTCGAGGGCGGATACGACGCGCTGGCCACCGCCACCGGCATGGCGGCGGTCTCGACCGTCTTCCTGGCGCTCCTGAAGCCGGGAGATCATGTCGTCGGCACGACCTCGGTCTACGGGCCGACGCGATTGCTCCTCGAGAAGCAGCTAGCGAAGTTCGACATCCGATCGACGTGGGTGCAGACGGAGGACACCGAGGCCGTGAGCTCGGCCGTCCGGCCCGAGACCCGCATGCTCTACATCGAGACCCCGGCCAACCCGGTGCTGCACATCACCGATCTGGAGGCGTGTGGGAAGATCGCCCGAGCTGCGGGCGCTCTCCTGGTCGTGGACAACACCTTTTCCTCACCGCTGCTCCAGCAGCCGTTCCGCTACGGAGCCGACGTCGTCCTCCACAGCATGACCAAGTACCTGAATGGCCACAGCGATGTCGTGGCGGGGATCATCGTGTCGCGCGAGGAGTACCTGCACGCCGAGCTGGCCGCGATGCTGCGTGGCCTGGGCGGGACGATGGATCCCCACCAGGCCTGGCTGGTCTTGCGTGGGATCAGGACGCTGGCGCTTCGCGTCGAGCGCGCGCAGGAGAACGCCCGCGGACTCGCCGAGTGGTTGCGAGCACACCCGAAGGTGGCCTGGGTGTCCTACCCAGGCTTCGCGGACCATCCGCAGCACGACCTCGTGAAGAAGCAGATGGCCGGTCCCGGGGCGATGCTGTGCTTCGGGGTGAAGGGTGGATTCGAGCCGGCCAAGCAGGTGATCAACTCCGTGCACCTGGCCACGCTGGCCGTCTCCCTCGGAGGCGTCGAGACCCTGATCGAGCATCCGGCCTCGATGACGCATGCCGGCGTGCCGGCGCGCGAGCGGGAACTGGCCGGCATCCTCGACGAGCTGATCCGGGTGTCGGTGGGGTGCGAGGCCCTCGAGGATCTGAAGGCCGACTTCGAGCAGGCCCTGAACGCGGTCCCCGAGCCGGTGGGCGCGGAGCCGGCCTGACGTCCGGAAAGGACGAACGCCGGTCGCGCTCCCCGGCCCGGGGAGTCGCGCGAGGTCTACTTGCGACCCGGGGCCTACTTGCTGCCGCGCTGGACCATCAGGTCGAGGTCTTCCCGGAGGCTCTGCAGATCCTCCTCGTGCTCGACCTCCTGCTCGAGGATGGTGAGCGCCATGTTGTAGGTCACCATGTCCTTGTCCTTGGTCGCGTCCATCAGGCCCTTGTACGTCGTGATCGCGCACTGCTCGCCGGCGATGTTCTGGTCGAGCAGCACGGCCACGTAGGGATCTTCGGGCGCGTCGTACTTGCACGGGCTCAGCTGCGCTCCAGCCCTCCGGGGTGAGCACCGGCGTGCCGCCGAGCTGGATGATGCGGTTCGCCAGCAGGACCGCGTGGTTCAGCTCCTCGGTCGCGTGCAGGTTGAGCTCGGCCGCCACGGCGTCCTTCATCGGTCCCTTGATGAGCTTCGCGCCGAGCCAGTACTGGTAGTAGGCGAGCCACTCGCTCGCGTAGGCCTGGTTGAGCAGCTTGAGGAGCTGCTCGACATCCATGCCGATGATCTCACGACCTCGTGTACCCATTCCTGCCCTCCTTCCGGCGATTACAGGTTGCTCGCGTTGCCGCGGACACTCTCGAAGTCTCGTGCCAAGCCGTAGCGGACGCAGATGTAAAGGTGGTGGTGGACGAGGTTGGCGTCGAAGCGCGCGCTCGCCCGGCGGGGACCCAGCGAGGCGTGATGCCCGCCTCTCGGGCGGTCGCGTTGAATTGCTCGAGCCGGCGCTGGATCTCGGGGGTTTCGACTGTCACTGTGCGCTCCGATTTGCGACTGATCATCAGCTAGGAATCTATCGACATCGAGGATGGATAGCAACTCTCCCGCGCCACCCGCGGAGCAGGGGAGCGGTCCAGGCCCTTCCCTGCGTCCGGGCGGGGCATGAACCGCTGTGAGGATCTCAGTTGAGTATTGTAGATCGCGTTACTGGGAGCGAGCTGACGTCCGCGTCGCGTTGATTCGGCTCTATACGGGCGAGCTTACCGATGGCGAAGTCGCCGATCTGGTGGCGCAGCTGGTGACCCAACCGCGTGGGATGCCGGAAGGTTCGCCGACGATGCAACCCACTACCTGGGGTGCCATCAAGGGGACATTCCACGGCCCGTAGTCGCCTGCAGCTCGAGTTGAAACGGTAGAGGGCGCTTCCTTGATGCGGGCGTCGAAAGGCCCCGGCGGTTTCTCCGCCGGGGCCCTCCTCCTTGCCATTCAAGGCGCAGACCCGATCCGGTGGCGCGTGGTTCAGGTCCCCGTTGCCGCGTCCGCGGCGGTCTCAGGTCAGATCCAGGTAGGCCTGTGCGAGTCGGGCCACCATCGAGCCCTCGCCCACGGCCGAGGCCACGCGGTTCATGGCGCCGCTGCGGAGATCTCCGGCGGCGAAGATCCCGGCCACGCTGGTCTCGAGCAAGAGCGGTTCGCGACGCTCCTTCCAGAGGCGAGCGAAGCCGTCGGCCGCCATCACGTCCCGGCCGGTGAGAACGAAGCCGCTCGAGTCGCGCAGCACCTCGGGCGGCAGCCAGTCGCTGTGTGGGCGCGTGCCGATGAACACGAAGAGCGCGTCGGCGTCCTCGACCTGACAGGTCTCATCGTCGAGCGACCTGAGCCCGACTCGCTCGACATGTCCGTCGCCCTCGACGCAGTCGATCTGGGTGCGGGTCCGCAGCCGGATGTTGGGCGTCTTTCCGATCTGATCGATGAGGTAGTGCGACATGGTGTCGCGCAGGGATTCGCGACGTACGACGATCTCGACTTCCTTCGCATAGCGCGCCAGGTGCATCGCGCCCTGTCCCGCCGAGTTGCCGCCGCCCACGACGAGCACCCGCCGGCCGGCGCAGGTCGGCGCTTCGGTCGCGGCGGCGCCGTAGTAGACGCCAGCGCCCGTGTGCTCGGCGACCCCGGGCGCGGGAAGCTCCCGGTAGACCATCCCCGTGGCCGCGAGTAGCGCCTTGGTGATGAGCTCGCCGCCGTCGGCCAGTGTGAGACGCTTGTAGCCGCCGTCGATCGAGACGGCGGTGACCTCGAGCGGGGCCAGGAACTCGGCGCCCAGCCGCTGAGCCTGAGCCAGCGCGCGGCGCGTGAGCTCGGTGCCGCTCACACCGGCGGGGAATCCCAGGTAGTTCTCGATCCGCGAACTCGTGCCCGCCTGTCCGCCCGGGGCGTGGCGATCGAGCAGCAGGGTCTGCAGTCCCTCGGAGGCCCCGTACACGGCGGCGGCGAGGCCGGCGGGTCCCGCTCCCACGATCACGAGATCGTAGACCTCGTAGGCCGCCGAGAGCGAGCGGCCGAGACGCTCGGCCACTTGCCGCGGCTCCGGGTCGCGGAGGACCGAGCCGTCCTCGAAGAAGAGAGCCGGCAGCTCTTCGGCTCCCACTCCGGCGGCGTCCAGGAGCGCGCGCGCGTCCGGGTCCCGCGCGACATCGAGCCAGCGATAGGGAATCAGGTTGCTCGCCAGGAACTCCTTGATCGCGTGCGATCGCGGCGCCCACTGGTGCCCGATGAGCCGGAGTCCCTTGTCCTCGGGCAGATACTCGGCCTGCCACGCGTCGAGGAGATCGTCGATCACCGGATAGAGATGCACCTCGGGCGGATCCCACGGTTTCGCCAGATAGTGATCGACGTGCGCCTCGTTGATGGCCTTGATCGCCGCGTCGATGTCGGAATAGGCCGTGAGCAGGATGCGTTTCGCCAGGGGATAGACATCTCGCGTCTGGGCCAGCAACTGGCTCCCCAGCATGCCGGGCATGCGCTGATCGCTGATCACCATGGCCAGCGAGTCGCCGCGGCTTTTCAGCTCGCGGACGGTCGCGAGCGCCTCCGGCCCGGATCCGGCACTCAGGAGCGCGTAGCCCTCCCGGTAGTGGGACCGCAGGTCGCGGCGCACCGCGGCGAGCACTTGCGGATCGTCGTCGACGATGAGCAGGACGGGTTTGTTCACGAAGTGGCTCCCGTGTCATCCGTGAGGGCCGGCAGAGCGACCCGGAATTCCGTCCGTCCCGGTCGCGACTGGACCGTGATCTCGCCGTCGTTGTGCTGGACGAGCCGCCGGACGATGTCGAGCCCGAGGCCGGTGCCTTGGCCCATCGGCTTGGTGGTGAAGAAGGGATCGAAGATGCGCTCGCGGATGGCTTCGGGGATTCCGCTTCCGTTGTCGACGATGCGCACCACCACGTGATGATGCTCGCGACTCGCCAGCACCTCGACGCGACCGGCGTCGGGAATGGCGTCCAGGGCGTTGTCGATCAGGTTGGCCCAGATCTGGTTGAGCTCCCCGACGAAGCCGAGGACGAGCGGGAGATCGGGCTCGGCCTCCACCACCACGGCGGCCGATTTCTTCCGCGCCTTCGAGCGGAGCACACGGACCGTGTTGTCGATGCCCGGCACCAGGTTCACCGGCTCCGCGACCATCGCCTGGTCCATGTGGGTGAAGCCCTTGATGGCGAGGACCAGCCCCGCGATGCTGGTGGCGGCCTCCTGGATCTCCGAGGTGAGGCTGCGGACCGAGCATCCGGCCGCGGCCCATCTCAGCACATTGTTGAGCGCCGCTCCACTGACGACTCCGGCGATACGGTCGAGCGCCGCGAGCGTCACGGGAGTATCGGCCAGGGCATCGGCGGTGGCAGGATCGAGGTCGTGTCGCACGAGCCAGTCGGCGATGGCCTCCTCGCGCTCGGCCTGCTCGATGGGCGAGCGCACGCCCCGCTCGGGTGTTGCCAGGCAGGATTCGCGTAGCTCCTCGATCTCGAGAAGCTGCGCGTCGGTGAGCCGGGAGACGGCGAGCGCACGCGTTGCCTGCTCGGTTTCCTGGAGCCGTTCCTGGAGCAGTGCCGTGCTGCGCTCGATCGCAGATGCCGGGTTGTTGAGCTCGTGGGCCAGACCGGCGGAGAGCTTGCCGAGGGACACCATCTTCTCGACATGCAGGTCGGCCGAGGTGAACGCCCGCGCGCGATCGATCATCGTGTGGACGAGGATCGACGTGATCGTCTGGCACTCGCGGATCATCTCGATCAGTTGGTCACGATGAACCGCCAGGATCTCGGTGGGTCCCTGGGCGACCGTAGCGCCCGGTGGGCTGACCATGCGGGAATAGGGGAGGAGTCCCGTCACCTGGCCGGCGCGCCACTCCATGATCCGGCTCGGCCCGGCCCCACGGTCGACCGACATGGTGATGCAACCCGATAGCACGACGAAGAGGCCATCAACGGTCGCACCCTTCGCCGTCAGGATCTCATCCGAGCTCAACCGCCGCAGGGAGCCGTGCGCGGCCAACCACGCCAGCTCCTCACGAGGCGCTCCTCCGAGGATCTTGTGCGCTGCCAGGCGATCGATGAGGTCGGGGGCCGTCATCGGCAGGTGGGTTCGGGGCTCGCGAGCATGGGGCATTGTATCGCGGCCGGTTCGCTGGCGGCAAGAGACCGTAGTAATACTAGTAATAGCAACATGTTACCCATCCGAATGTGTTTCCGAAACGGTTTGGGAGATAATTTCCGTGACATCTCGGAGCTTGCCTGCTACCGTTCGATCGATCCTTCGGTTCGGTTGGAGGCGCCGGGAGCCCACAGCGCGATGATGAATATGGATAGTGAAACGGTTGGAACGGTCTCCCTGGAAGAGGATATCGCGAGCTGCGTCCCGGGAATCCAGGATCTCATCGCGCAGGTCCTGGAATCGCTCTGCGAAGAGGGTGAGGCCGGCATCACCACCATCAGCGAGCGGCTGGGAGTGCACCGCAAGCTCGCCTGGCAGCTCAGAAGCGTTGCCTATTCCCCCGATCCGTTCCGCGCGGCCGGCTTCATGCCATCCCGTGCCAGCTTCGATACGCTGATCTCGGCATTGAAGACTCGCGGAGTGGCCCCGGGCATGATCGCAGGGCTCAGGGACGGCGTCGACTCGTTCGACAGGATCGTCGCCGCCCACGCCGGTGATCGCAAGAACCTCGAGATGCTCCTGGAATCTCACGGCACCGGTGCCCGGGAGCCGGCGGACACGAAGTGGCGGGAGAAGGCCTTTCAGGGCAACAGCTTCATCTGGGGTGCCCAGGCCAAGACCCAGCTCTCGATCAGCATCCTCAGCGGCTCGCAATCGAAGCCGGGGTGGATCGACATCGCGCAGATCCGCGGGCTCATCGGTTTGCGCCGAGTGCGGCCGAACGTGCACTGGCTGGTCAGCCAATCGGTCGTCCTCGACGACTCGAAGGCGGTGCGGCCGCTCCAACGAACCCCGATCGACGAGGAGTCCGCGCGGGACATGGGCGGCGTGCCGATCCTTCCGGAGTTCTGTTCGCAGCCGTTGCCCAGGCTCAGGCGACGCCCCATGGATCAGGGATTGCTCCACGACGAGCTGTTGCCGACACCGGTCGGCTCCGCCGGCCAGCAGACCGTCTTCACGGGAGAGCTGATTCGCGAGCTGGCGCCGGCGCACGCCACCCCGCAGAATCGGCGGGCTCACTTCGGAGCCGTGGTGCGCACCCCGAGCGAGGTCTTCTTGATGGACCACTTCGTGCACCGCGATCTGTTCCCTGGAGTCGAACGTGAGCTCGCCGTATTCGGGGAGCTCAACTCGCCCGTCACTCTCGACGACGAGGATCTGCTTCCGGTGTCCGAGACCATCGAGTATCGCGGCCTCGGTGCGCGAGTGGCCCGCACGCCGGATGTGCCCCGCTACGTGGAGCTGCTGCGCTGGACCTTCGGACGTCTGGGTTGGAACGCTCAGGAGTTCGAGCTCTACCGGGTGCGCCTCGCGTATCCGCCCATGCCGGCATCCGTGGTGATTCGTCATGACTTGCCAGAGGAGAGCCGATGATGACAGGCGCTCTTCACAGCAAAGCGGTCGATCGTCGTGAAATTCGCGGCGACGACGCCAACAGCCATGCCAGGCCAGGGGCGGCGCAAGGCGGCGCGGCTGCTCCAGCATCCATGCGAAACAACGCCGTCACTCCTGGAGGATCCACTGAAATGAGATTCGCCATTCACTTCGCGCTTGCCCTGATCGTGGCCACGCTCACGGTCGGATCCGCCGCTCTGGCGGACGTCGTCATCGACTATGAGGATCTCACCGAAGGTCCCCAGGGGGATCCGTTGACCCACATGGGCGTGACCTACTCCGACCTCAACAACGTGTCAGGTGTCTTCCCCGATGGAGAGATCTTCGGTCCGGCGCCTGAAGATGAATTCATCGTCGAGAACGCCGGTCTCTTCTACATCGACTTTCCCTCCTACGGGAGCCCGGTCAACTCGTTGACGTTCGGCACCGCGTATGTCCCGGGTGAGAACCTGTCGCTCGGCCCGCTGGCGACGGTCACCATGGATCTGGATCTACCCGCCGTCGCGGCCTCCCTCGACCTGGGTTACTACGAGAACGGTCCGTGGGGCGGCATCGAGTTCCATCTCGACGCCCTGTCCGGCGGGCAGGTCGTGGCCAGCGACGGCTTCGTCATCAGCGATCTCGGCGGTCGCGACAACGCCGCCGTCACGGTCCTGTCCGTGTCCGGCGCCATCTTCGACCAGCTCAAGCTCTATGCGACCTATGGCGCCGAATACTCGAAGCCGCGGGCGATCATCGATGATCTGACCCTCGACTACGATATCGCCACCCCCACCAGCGAGTCGACCTGGGGCCAGGTCAAGTCGATCTATCGTGATGCGACCAGGTAGGGCTGGCCGGGAGGGCAGGAGACGGCGGGACTTCTGAAGTCCCGTGTGGTCGCCCGGCGGTGCGGACTTCGTGCCGCCACCGGGCTCGTCAGGGAAGAGAAGCGAAGCGGCGGCTCCAATTCGCGGGGCCGCCGCCATGCGATCGAGAGCGCCGGACGGTCGAGGGACCGCCGGCAAGCGGGTTGCCGCACGGCCCAGCGCGCCCTATAGTGGATCTGGCGAGAGACCCGCTCCCTTCGCTCAGGCGGATAAGACCCCCTCTGACCCGCCGGAGCCGGTCCCGTGATATGTCCCCAGCGTCCCCCCCAAGGAGGACGACACATGAGTACTCGCCTGCGGCGGTCATTCCTCACTACGGCCGCAATCCTCGCCGTCATCAGTCCTCAGATCGCCGGGAGCCAGGAGTACGAGGTCACGGACCTCGGCGCGCTGGGCATCTCCAATCAGCCGTGGTCCGTCAACGCGCTGGGGCAGGTTGCAGGTTGGTCCCGTTTCCCGGATGGGCACGACGAGGGCTTCTTCTTCGACGGAAGCACGATCGGCTACATCGGCACCCCCGGCCCCACGACGCGGAGCGACCTATTGGGCATCAACGACCTCGGGGAAGCGGTCGGCAAATCGGGAACCGTGCACGAGAACGGGGAGGCCCTTCTGCGCCGGGCCAATGGCAGCGTACGGCGACTCGGCACGCTCGGCGGCAGCCGCTCAGCCGCGCTTTCGATCAACGACGTGAGTCAGATCGTCGGGTGGTCCAAGCTCGCCGGTGATGCGGAGTCACGACCCTTCATCTGGGAGGACGGCGTGATGACCCCGCTCCCGCTACTTGGCGGCGGGCAGGGGGAGGCGACCTGGATCAACAACCGCGGGCAGATCGTCGGTAGCTCGACGACGGACACCAATGGCCTGACTCAATTCGCCGTCATCTGGGAAGAGGGGATGGTGACTCGACTGCCTCCGATGTATCCCGGGCGCCCGGATTTGAACAACATCGCCCATTACATCCACGACAACGGAGACATCGCCGGCTCCATCAGGATTCCGGAAACGCCGCCGGACTTCACCACACGGGGCGCCATCTGGCGCGACGGGCAAGTTCATCTCCAGCTGGGGACGCTGGCCGATGGAACACCGATCGAGCCGGAGGCGACGAGCTGGGCGTCCGGCATCAACGCGTCCGGGGTCGTCGTCGGGATGTCGATCAACGCACAAAGGGAACTGGTCCCGTTCGTGTATCGAAATGATGAGATGGTTCAGCTCGACGACCTCATGCCGGATCCGTGGGTCGCAACTTTTGTGGGCGCCGGTGCGATCAACGACGCGGGGCAGATCGCCGTGAGCGCTCTCGGCGTCGACGGGATCACACACGCTCTTCTGCTGACCCCCACCTCTTCCACCGCCGTGGGGGGCCCTGATGGAAGCGGGCATGATGGCGGCCCCTACCTGGCCGCCCAGGGCAACCGCATCACGTTCCGCATCCCCCATCGCGGTCCGGTGACCGTCTCGGTCTTCGACGTGACGGGTCGCCTGACCGCGACTCTGGTCGACGAAGTCCGCCCTGCGGGCGATCACGACGTGGTCTGGAACGGGCAGACTCGAGGTGGGCATGCCGTCTCCTCGGGCGTGTACTTCGTGCGCATGTCGCTGCCCGGCTTCGTCGCGTCGAGCCGGCTACTTCTGGTGAGATGAGGCAACGACTGCGGCGAACGAGACGGACTCGTTGAGCGCCGCGCCCGCGCGCGCCTCCCGCTCGAAGCGGCAAGCCGATCAAGATGTGTCGCGAACCCCCTCGGGGAAGGAGGGCTCGCCCGGCCCGGCGGGACGGAAAGACCCGAGGGCGCCGCCTTCCCCGGAAGACCCACATGCCCCAGACCGCATCCATCGATCACTTGGGCGGTGCATCAATGCTACGGCAAGCGAACGATCTTCTCGCTTGAGCTGCTTCCTGCCGCATCAATGCGCGCAAAGTAGGTCCCTGCCGCCACCCGTGTTCCTTGCCCATCCCTTCCATCCCAGCCTACGGTGTGACTCCCAGCCGGCATGGGTGCTTCGAGGAGCAGCCGGACCCTGCGTCCCTGAACATCATAGATGGCGACGGTCACTGGCGCGTCTGCCTCAAGGGTGAATGGAATGGCGGTGTTCATGTGTGACGGATTTGGCCGCGCGGTATTGTTCACGGCGGTCCCGACTGTGACATCTTCTGCGGGGACGCCGCTCACGCCCCCACCGCTGATGACAAGAGTCTTCGACGGAGTTTCGATGAAGACTTCGCTGAATGGGGTGCTGGGATCCCCGTCGAAATAGGCGATGATCTGAACATTGTCTGGCCCCTGCCAGCTGTGCGTGAACTCGATCGTTCCGGTCAGGGCGTCGACAATGTAGACGTAGATCGTACCGTCCCAATTGATGGTACATGCAAACTCAGTCATGCCATCGGCATCGAGATCGGCACCGAGATTCCGAGCCGGGAAGTTCCCCTCGAAGTCACTCGGGAATGAGTTGATGAAGGCTCCGAGGAATACATAGCCCATCGAGCCAACCGCTCTCGGCCTTTCCCAGAGCACGGTATAGGCGGAACTCGATTGGGATATGAGCAGCCCACAGAGCAGGACGGCAAGGACCAGGAGCCGAGAGGCGTTGACTGGTCGCTGGGCGGAGACGCTTCGCATGGGAGATCCCCTTCGTGAGAGTGTCTTGCTAGCTGACCCAGTGCGGTGATCAGGGCGGCAGATGCCGTGTCGTCGGCCATCATGGCGCTGGTCCTCGCCTGGGCAATCGGCTGATCAGCAGGATCGTCGCAGCACGTGCGGAGGCGGAGGCAATCAGAAGGAGACCCAACCCAAGATGAAGGGCGCACTCAGACGTCGCCATCGGGAGTTCTCCGGACTCCAGGCGTTGGGGTGAGGACCCATCGATCTTACCACCACGTGAACTCCCCAAGAGGCCGCCGGCCAGGCCAGCCCTGGGTCGCCCTAGCCGGCTCACCAGCGCCAGCCAGGCGGTGCTCGTGCGTTGACCGGCGGTCCGTGGCGGCGCGCCGGGGGGGAGCCCGCTCGGCGGGTGAGATGAATGCGACGTCAGAGTCTTGCGGGAAGAAGCGCAGCTGAAGCGAGCAACTCCGATTTCGTCATGTGATTTTCGTGAAGACGGTGGCAGCTCTCCCGTTCTCATTCCCGTCTTGACTCGCCCACAGGGGTCGGCTAAGAATCGCTCGATGTTCAGATCTTGCCGAGGGCTGGTTGTCCTCCTCATTCTCTGTGCCTGGGTGGGGCAGCCTCCATTGCTGCTGGGCCCCGGAGTCCACTCGGCGGACGGATCCCTCTCCGCGCCGGTCACCAGCCCAGCGGCGCCCGATTCCCCGTTCCATGGGCACGAGCATCCAGAGGGGACACCCGAGCACGAGGATCATGCGCTCAGCCCCGCGCGGGGATCTGGAGCCACCTCGGCGCGCACGGCCACCACCCCATTCCGTTTCTCCGCTTCCCTCCGCCTCGCACTCCTGTCGCTTCGGCTCGAGCTGGTATCGCCGATGGGCCTTGCGGGGACGGGTCTTCCTCACGCCATCCCTCCGCTGGGCCGCGATGGACCGCCGATCCACGAGACCCTCTGCTGCCTGCTGATCTGACCGACTGCGCTCCGGGAGTCGAGTCCGGTCGGAGTCCAAGGCCACCTCGTTTCCTTGGCCTGTAACCATTACGACCTGTAACCACTGCGAACAGACGGATCCCATACGGAGCGGTCGTTGCCACTCCGGACGGGCCCGGTCGCGGAAGCCGATTCGCCCGCCGCGTGAGCTGACCTGCTCGCAGCCGTGGCTGGCGATCTGGAGAGGCATAGGAGTTACTCATGAAACGACGGCTCAGCGTGCCCATTGGGCTGGCCACCCTCGTGATCTTCTCGATCCGGGTGGCCGCAGCGCAGGATCCGGGTGGCGTGCTGACGCTGGAGGAAGCGGCCGCGCTCGCCCTCGAGAGAAGTCCTGAGATGGAGGTCTTCAGGGCCGAGATTCGTGCCAGCGAAGCCCGGGTGATGCAGGCGGGCCTGAGACCTAACCCCGAGGCGGCGCTTGAGCTCGAGGATTTCGCCGGGTCGGGCGCCTTCAGCGGAGCCGGTGAGATGCAATCGACGCTCGCCCTGAGCAGCGTCATCGAGCTCGGTGGTAAGCGCGCTCGCCGCAGGGAGGCGGCGAGCGCTGAGCGCGACCTCGTGGCGCAGGACTACGAGCTCAAGCGCATCGATGTCATCGCCGCGGTGACAGAGCGGTTCATCGCGGTGGTCGGCGTCCAGGAACGGCTGGCGCTCGCCCGCGAGACGACCGCGCTCGAGGAGGCGGAGCTCGAGATCGTGCGCCAGCGCGTCGAGGCCGGGAGGACGTCATCGCTCGAGGAGAGGAAGGCGGCTGTGGCCCTGGCCCGCGGCCGCCTCGAGCAGGAGCGCGCCGAGCGCGAGCTCGTGGCCGCTCGAACCTCGCTGGCGGCGACCTGGGGCGACACGGTGGCGACGTTCGATCGGGCCGATGCGGACCTCTTTGCGCTGGGGCCGGTCCCGCCCATCGACACGCTGCTGGTCCGGGCCGCCGACAGCCCCGAGGCCGTACGCTGGGCAGCCGAGAAGCAGCTTCGCGAGGCGGAGGTCCGGCTGGCCCACGCGCAGCGCGTCCCCGATCCGACGGTCGGCGCCGGTGTGCGGTGGCTCGAGGGACCGGATGAGCATTCACTGGTGGCCGGGGTGGCGGTGCCGCTCCCCTTCTTCGATCGTAACCAGGGCGGCCGGGCCGAGTCGGAGGCGTGGCAAGCGCGAAGCGAAGCTGCGCGCGGTGCAGCTGAACACCGCCGGCGAGCAGCCCTCCTCGGGTTCCATCAGGTGCTGGCCAACGCCCAGCGGGAAGTGACGACCACGCGCCAGGAGATCCTTCCCGAGGCCGAGGAGGCCCTCCGCATCGCCGACCAGGGATACCGCGAGGGCCGTTTCTCCTACCTCGATCTGGCTGACGCGCGCCGCACGGTGCTGGATCTGCGCCGCCAGCAGATTGTCGCCGCAATGGAATACCACCTGGCCGCGGTCGAGATCGAGCGTCTCACCGGTCAGCCGCTGAGACCATAACCTCCTGGGGAAGAGAACGAACATGAAGACGACAAGGAGATATCGGATCGGGCGCGGCGCTGCGGTCTTGTTGCATGCCGCCTTGCTTGCCGCCGCCGTGGTCCCGCTCTCGTGCGGGAAGGAAGTGGACCCGGGCCATGATGCCCACGGGCACGGCGGAGGCGAGGCGGCGGGCGCGGGCGAGGAGTTCGAAAGGGGACCCAATGGCGGGCGCCTGCTTGCGGACGGCGGCTTCCAGGCGGAGGTGACGATCTTCGAGCGCGGCGTGCCGCCCCAGTACCGGGTCTACTTCTACCAGGACGGGAAGCCCGTCGATCCGGCGGGTGTCGCGCTTCGGATCGAGCTGCACCGCCTCGGCGAGCGCGTCGACGAGTTTCGCTTCGCCAAAGAGATGGACTACCTGGTCGGTGACAAGGTGGTGGAGGAGCCGCACTCCTTCGACGTGAAGGTGGTCGCCGAGTTCCAGGGTCAGACGCATCGGTGGGAATACGCCTCCTACGAGGGCAGAACCGAGCTCTCACCCGAGGCCGTCAAGAACTCGGGCATCGTGGTCGAGACCGCCGGACCGGCGAAGATCAAGCGGACGGTCGAGGCGTCGGGACGGATCGTCCCCAACGAGGATCATGTCAAGCACGTGATCCCGCGCTTCCCGGGCGTGATCAAGGAGGTTCGCAAGCGTCTCGGCGACCGGGTCGCCCGCGACGAGGTGCTGGCGATCGTCGAGAGCAACGAGAGTCTCCAGCCATACGAGATCAAGAGCTCGATCGCAGGCACGGTCATCCAGCGCAACGCCACCGAGGGCGAGTACGTCCAGGAGGGGAAGACGATCTACATCGTGGCCGACCTCCGGACCGTGTGGGTCGACCTGAACATCTACCACGAGGACTTTCATGAGCTGAAGGTCGGCCAGGAGGTGACGGTCGAGACGGCCGGCGGGGATCGGGCGCGGGGCCGGGTCATCTACATCTCGCCCCTGGGCTCCGAGAGCACCCAGACCATGCTCGCCCGGGTGCTGGTCGAGAACTCGAACGGCGACTGGCGGCCGGGTCTTTTCGTGTCCGCCGAGATCCTGGTCGATGACGTCGAGGTGCCCTGCGCGATCAGGACCAGTGCTCTGCAGACCTTCCGTGACTGGGAGGTCGTCTTCGTCAATGTGGGGGACATCTTCGAAGTGCGACCCGTTGAGCTGGGGCGCAGGCACGGTGACTGGGTCGAGGTGGTGGCCGGACTCGAGGTGGGAGAGCGCTACGCCGCCGCCAACAGTTTCATCATCAAGGCCGACGTCGGCAAGTCGGGAGCGACGCATGATCACTAGCCGTGGGCAGAGCGCGTGCCGGATGAGGAGAGAGATATGAAAGAGATCAGGGCAATCATCCAGCCGCACATGCTGAGCAATGTCGTTCGCGCGCTGCACGCCCTGCCCCATTTCCCGGGGCTCACGATCACGGACGCGCGGGGACAGGGTCGCGGGCGCGGCGCCGGCGGTTCCTTCAAGGTGACCGAGGATGACATCGACTATCACCGGAAGCTCGTGCTGACGATCGTCAGTTCGGACGATCAGGTCGAGAGCGTCACGGACGCGATCCGGCAGGCCGCCCATACCGGGCGCCAGGGTGACGGCATCATCATCGTGGGCAGTCTCGACGCGGTCCTGCGCATCCGCTCGGGCGAGAGCCAGGACGATGCCGTCTAGGAGGTCTTCGTGCTAGAACGTATCTTGACCTTTTCGGTTCACCAGCGCTGGCTGATCCTGGTCTTCGTCCTGGCCGTCGCCGCGCTCGGGGTCTACAGCTTCCATCTGCTCCCGATCGACGCCGTGCCGGACATCACGAACGTCCAGGTGAGTCAACACCGAAGCGCCGGGCTACTCGCCGCTCGAGGCCGAGCAGCGCATCACCTTTCCGGTCGAGACCGCGATGGCGGGCCTGCCGGGACTCGAGTACACCCGCTCGCTCTCCCGCTACGGACTCTCGCAGGTCACCGTCGTCTTCAAGGACGGCACCGACATCTACTTCGCGCGCCAGCTGGTCAACGAGCGCGTGCAGGAGGTCAAGAGCAAGCTCCCGCCGGGAATCGAGCCGTCGATGGGGCCGATCGCGACCGGCCTCGGCGAGATCTACATGTACACGGTGGACGCGGCCGGGCGAACGAACTCGATCCCGACCGAGCTGCGCACGGTCCAGGACTGGGTCATCAAGCCGCAGCTGCGGAACACGCCCGGCGTCATCGAGGTCAACACCATCGGCGGATACGTGAAGGAGTATCACGTCACGCCGCATCCCGGAGCCTCCTCGCCTACGGCCTCACCTTGCGCGATCTGATGACGGCGCTCGCCGCCAACAACGCCAACGTCGGCGCCGGCTACATCGAGCGCAACGGCGAGCAGTACCTCGATCCGCTCCCCGGGCCAGGTCGAGACCCTCGACGACATCCGGCAACATCGTCGTCGCCAACCGCGACGGCGTCCCGATCCGCGTCGGCGACGTCGCCGAGGTGCTGCTCGGCCAGGAGCTCCGCACCGGCGCGGCGACCGACAACGGCCGGGAGGTCGTGCTCGGCACCGTGTTCATGCTGATCGGCGAGAACAGCCGCGTCGTCTCGGAGCGGGTGCACGCGAAGATGCAGGAGATCAACCGCACGCTGCCGGCGGGCGTCCAGGCGCAGGACGGTCTACGACCGCACCGACCTCGTGAACGCCACGATCGAGACCGTGCGCCATAATCTCGTCGAAGGCGCGCTGCTCGTGATCGCCGTCCTGTTCCTGCTGCTCGGGAACATCCGCGCGGCGTTCGTCACGGCGCTCGTCGATCCCGCTTGTCGATGCTGTTCACGATCACCGGCATGGTCGAGCAAGGGGTCAGCGCGAACCTGATGAGCCTCGGCGCGCTCGACTTCGGCCTGATCGTGGACGGCGCCGTCATCATCGTCGAGAACTGCGTCCGGCGACTGGCGAGAGGAGCAGCGCGCGCCTCGGGCCGCGTGCTGAACCGGCGCCGAGCGCTTCGCGGTCGTCGCCGACGCGACGCGCGAGGTGGTCGCGGCCGAGCTTCTTCGGCGATCCTGATCATCATGGTCGTCTACCTGCCGATCCTCGCGCTCACCGGCGTCGAGGGCAAGATGTTCCACCCGATGGCGTTCACGGTGATCATCGCGCTGCTCGGCGCCATGCTGCTCTCGGTGACCTTCGTGCCGGCGGCGGTCGGCCTTGTTCCTGTCCGGAGAGATCGCCGAGACGCGAGAGCATCCTCATGCGCGGCGCGAAGCGCTCTACCGCCCGCTCCTCGTCTTCGCGCTCCGCAACCGCGTCGCCCGTGGCGCTGGCGGCCGTCGCCCTGGTGGTGCTCAGCGCCGCTCGGTGCGCTCGCGCATGGGACGGGAGTTCATCCCGAGCCTCGACGAGGGCGACGTCGCGCTCCACGCGCTGCGCATCCCCGGGCACGAGCCTCACCCAGGCCATCGCGATGCAGCACGCGCTCGAGCGACGGCTCAAGGAGTTCCCGGAGGTGAAGACCGTCTTCGCGAAGATCGGCACCGCGGAGATCGCGACCGATCCCGATGCCGCCGAGCGTCGCCGACGGCTTCGTGATCATGAAGCCGCGGGCGGAGTGGCCCGATCCGCGCAAGCCGAAGGACGAGCTCGTGGCCGAGCTCGAGGCGGCGGTGCGGGAACGTCCCGGGCAACAACTACGAGTTCACCCAGCCGATCGAGATGCGCTTCAACGAGCTGATCGCCGGCGTGCGCAGCGACGTCGCGGTCAAGGTCTTCGGCGACGACATGGAGGCGCTGCACGAGACCGGGGAAGGCGATCGAGAGATCGCTGGAGACGATTCCCGGCGCATCCGACGTCAAGGTCGAGCAGACGACCGGGCTGCCGATCATGACGCATCGGCGATCGATCGCGACAGCGCTCGCGCGCTACGGTCTCAGCGTCGCCGACGTGCAGGAGGTCGTCGAGATCGCCCTCGGCGGGACGAGTCGCCGGCCAGGTCTTCGAGGGCGACCGGCGCTTCGACATCGTCGTGCGCCTGCCGGAGCGCCTGCGCACCGACCTCGAGGCGCATCAAGCGACTGCCGGTCGCGGCTGCCGCGCGGACGAGCGGCTCGGATGATCCGGCGGCGCGAGCGTGGAGGCCGCGGGAGCCGTACCGGCCTTCGTCCCGCTCGGCGAGGTGGCGACATCGCGGTCGCGCCGGGCCCGAACCAGATCAGCCGCGAGAACGGCAAGCGCCGCGTCGTCGTCACCGCCAACGTGCGCGGCCGCGACCTCGGCTCCTTCGTCGCGGAGGCCGAGCAGACGATCGCGACGGAGGTCGAGCTCCCGGCCGGCTACTGGACCGCGTGGGGCGGGCAGTTCGAGCAGCTCATCTCGGCGAGCAAGCGCCTGCAGATCGTCGTTCCGCTCGCGCTGCTCCTGATCTTCCTCCTCCTGTTCAGCGCATTCGGCAGCGTCAAGGACGCGCTGCTCGTCTTCAGCGGCGTGCCGCTCGCGCTGACCGGCGGCATCGCTCTCGCTCTGGTTGCGCGGACATCCCGCTCTCGATCTCGGCGGGCGTCGGCTTCATCGCGCTGTCCGGCGTCGCGGTGCTGAACGGCGTCGTGATGATCTCGTTCATCAGCCGGCTGCGCGAGGAGGGCAGGCCGCTCGACGAGGCGATCGTGCGAGGGTGCGCTGACGCGCCTGCGCCCGGTGCTCATGACGGCGCTGGTCGCGAGCCTCGGCTTCGTGCCGATGGCGCTCGCGACCGGGACGGGCGCCGAGGTGCAGCGCCCGCTGGCCACGGTCGTGATCGGCGGCATCATCTCCTCCACGAAGATCTCGCTTCCGTCCCCGCAGAGAAGGAAGCCGGTCGCCGTGGCCGCCACATCGTAGAAGTAGGAATCCACGGGGAGCGGGACCGGGTTCCAGCTCACGCCGCCATCGCTCGTCTCGAGCACCTGTTCGTACAAGCTGTTGGCGACGCCGTGAATCGGGTCGCGGAAGTCGATCGCGTCGTAGCTTCCGCTCGCGGTCTCGCCCCCTGGTTCGAGCTCTTGAAGATCCCTGGAGAGCTGCCCACCGCGAGGAGCGAGCCATCCGGCATCGCCACGGCGCCGAAGAGATCGTTGGGGAACGCGTCCCAGTCGCTGAGGGAAGTCCAGTGCTCGCCCGCGTCGGTGGTGCGCAGCACCGCCCCCTCGACGCCGACCGCGATGACAGTCGTGGCATCGATCGCGGCCAGGGAGCGGATGGCGTTTCCCTGCGGTCGGGGATTGCCCCAGAAGAGCTCGTAGGCGCCGGCCGGAGCCTGGGCCCATGCGAGGATCATGAGACCCGCGGCGATGAGGATGGGGGTTCGATCTCTGGAAAGAGCCATGGCGTCTCCTCCGGGGGGTGCTCTGGCGCGGTTTCCGGGACCGGGGCAGAGGGGGCCATGTCTTCCGATTGGTCCTCATCAGCATACTGGCTCGGATGTGCCCGCGCCAGCTGCAGGCTTGCGCCGGGCGCAGCACCTCGGCTACTGTCCGGCCGCGTGCGCTGGTCCCGGATCGCAGCTGTTGGTCATTGCATCATCGTCCCCTGTCGGTTCCCGCAGCATCGGGACCAGCCAGACTGCGGAATACTAGCGTCCAGGCTTCCACAGGAATGAGATTGGGAGGTATGCAATGATCGCCTCGAGTGCATGCGCGTCGACGAAGCACATCATCCTTCCCGTCGCTGTTCTGGGGGTCATCCTCTCGATGCTCTCCATCAGCCTGCCGGGGAGCGCCGCGGCCGACCTGCCCCCGCTTCCGACTCTGAGCGCAGCGTTGCGCAGTGCGGGCGGGCCGGTAGTTCCAGCGGCATGGGCTGGAGTCTGGGCCACCACCGATTCGGTGCACCTCTGCTCCGACCCGACCATCCTCTTCACCGACTCGGGGCTCGATACCCTCTGCACCGGGGATCCGATCCAGGATGAGCAGGGCGGTATCACACTGAGCTGCAGCGGGACGGTCGACGACACCAGCGTGGACATCACCTGCACTGGGTCCAAGAACTCAGCCCGGGATGCACGGTCAATTACGAGACGACCATCGTCGCCACCCGGAACGGGGACAGCTATTCAGGTGCGCTCACGGTCAATGCCACGTTTACCCCTCCGCTTTGTGACGGCAGTCCCGATATCTGTATCGTCACGGAGTCAACCGGCACCCGGGTGGGACCGGAACCTCCGGATTGCCTCTCACCTGTCGAGGAAGGAACGTGGGGGAGGGTGAAGGCGGCCTACTATCGGTGATCTG